>OZ223249.1:2585000-3144556 GCA_965140485.1 uncultured Methylophaga sp. | reverse complement strand
ACTGAGGATAAACCCGATGCGGCACTGGTTGAGAAGTCTGGTTTAACGCCTGAACAAATAAAAGACTTTCAGTTTAAAAAAGGTCAGGGCTGTGGGCAGTGCCATGGTCTGGGTTTCAAAGGTCGCAAAGCGATTGCCGAATTATTGTGCTTTAACGATGAAATTCGCGAATTAATCGTCACGCGCGAGCCCGTACGCAAAATCAAAGAAGCTGCCTATGCCAATGGCACCAGAACGATGCGTGAAGCGGCATTATTACTGGTCAAAAATGGTGAAACGACACTGGAGGAGATTAATCGTGTTACCACATTGGCTTAGCATCATGACCGACGAGCTGAATGTGTGTATTCGGCCAAACAGTCTTGTTATCAGACGCTTTCAAGGTGTTGCTGGAAAAACATGTTGTATCGATCAACAGAAAATCATGTTGAAAAAGGCTGTCGACCACATGGATGTGGAGGTGGCTTATCTTGCCAAGGTTTTACAGACCACACTTAGTCAGGATCGTTGGCAGGCAAAAACAGCCCGTATTGTTTTAGCCAATAGTTTTGTTCGTTATGCCGTTCTATCCTGGAATCCAGCAATTAAGACCAAGGAAGAAAAGCAGGCTTATTTACAACATCTGTTTGTCAGCATGTATGGCGATGTGGTGAAAAGCTGGAATAAAACCCTGAGCCTGGCTGGGTTTGGACAGTCCGCCGTTGCCAGTGCGATACCGACACCGATTATTCAAACCATTGATGAAGTGTTTGCCACATTGGCCATCAAACTTGTTTCTGTTCAGCCGTATCTGATGTCAGTAATGAATGAGGCTATCGGCGTCATTAAAGAGCAACAGTTACAGACTTTGTGCTGGCTGACCGTGGTGAGCGATGGTCGTTTATGTCTGGGTTTGATGGCAGAAGGTCAGTGGCTGTGGCTTAAAAATGTGCAGCAGGAAAGTGATGTGATTGGCCAGATTGAACTGTTGATACAGCGTGAGCGTTTGCTGAATAGTGAGTTTGATAAAGCACTACAACAACGTTATGAGCAACCCATGTTATTACACTGGCCGGATATCTCATCATCCAGTGCAATAAAAATATCGACATATCGGGTTATTCGTCTGCCATCGTCAAAACTGTTTGCCAATGAACAGCCAGATACCCAGATCACGAGGTTAATTGCCTCATGAAAACGATACAGCTGAATCACAGTCTGCAGCCATCAGTACAAAAAACCGTAGCGACGTTTCTATTGTTTGTGGCGGTTCTGGTGGTACTGCTGAGTTTGTTCTTTTTACAACAGAGCAATGCACGGCTGGCTGAATTAAATAAAGAAAAAGCGGCTTATACCAAAACCACACAATCGACGGCAGCAACAGAGCCATTAACAGAGCGTGAACAAGCTGAACTGGATGCCGTGAATGTAGCGATTAATGAAATTATCCGCCCGTGGCCGCAACTGTTTTTTGCATTGGAAGAATCCCGGCTGGACAGCATTCAACTGGTGGCTATTGAGCCGAATGTAAAAAATAAAACCTTGCAGATTATTGCTATCACCTCACCGGTGGATGAGATTCTGGCCTATATCAGCAAACTAAAACAGCAGGCGATTGTGAGTTCAGTAAGTTTGGTATCCACTGAATCGATGCAGCTGAATGGCAAAGAAGCCACACAGTTTGAATTATTAGTGACATGGTAGGACTGGGACGCTAATGCAAAAAGTCATGATGCAACATTATGGACAATGGCTGCTTTACCAGCTTCGGCAGTGGGGCTGGCAAGGTCATTTGGCGGTCGCTTTACTACTGGCGAGTCTGGTTATGGTGTTGATGATTGAGGCCAATGATCAGCAGGCAGAAAAACTGCGCTTAACGATTGATGATCTGGCTCAACATACCCCTGTCGATATTCAACCCGAGCCGCGTTCTACCCAGATTACACAACGTTTTTATCAGGCATTACCAGCTCAAAAAGACGCTAATCAGAAAATTGCCGATGTGTTAAACGTGATTGAGCAGCATGGCTTAAGACTCGACCGTTCAGATTATTCAACACGCGAAGTACCCCAATCAAGCATGGTGCTTTATCACATTAAGTTTCCGTTGGAAGGTTCATATCCTGCCATTCGTAATGTGGTGACGGCGATTATGAATCGTCAGCAAAGCATGGCCTTAAACCATATTAATTTTAAGCGGGACAATATGCGTAGCGAGCAGGTGAAGGCCAATATCGAGTTTGTGCTCTACACAAAAGCGGATGGTAAACACTGATGCAGAAGCTGAAAGATAATCTGGTGTGGGTAGCTTTAGCACTGACATTGCTTTTAGTGGTGTTTGTGGAAATGCAGGATGAGCCGGACAACAGCGAGACAAATGTCGTTGTGGTGGCTCCTGATCATGTGCAAACACAGTCTGTTCATATACAAGCTATCCAGGAACAGGCTATTCAGCCACAAAAAAACCTAGCTACTGCCAAGACTGATAACAGCACAGAATTTGCGTTAAGAAAAAAAATCATTGAAGTACCCGTCAATCTATTTGAATTACCCAAACCAAAGCAGGAAAGCCAGCCTGTCGCAGTAGCTCCCAGAGCGCCGGCACCCCCTGTTAACCCATACACCTATGTCGGCAAGCTGATTGAAGATGGAGAAATGCGTGTATTTCTGACCAATGGACGTGACAACTACGTCGTCAGAGCAGGCGATAAGCTGGAAGGGGTGTGGCAGGTAAAAGCAATTCATTCAACAGAAATGATTTTACTCAACTTACCAACACAGACACAGATTCGTGTTGAAATTGGAGCAGTACTTTGAGAGTAGTTAAGGATAAACGGGGTTCAAGAGTCATTAGACGTTCGGTCTTGTTAGTGGCTTTGGCATGTTTACAAAGTTGTAGCAGCATGCCGGCGGCACAACAAAAGCAACAAACTAACGCTGATTTTATAGACGCAAAACGTCTTATTGCCTACGGTCAGGTGGACGAAGGCATTAACAAATTAAAGCAATTAACCACGCAATATCCCCTTAATCCAGAATATCGTAATACCTTAAAACTCCAGCAGGAGATGAAAATAGCCGGTTTACTTCAATCCGCACATGCGGCGCTGGATAATCATCAACCATTACAGGCTGAAGCGATATTTAATCAAGTGCTGGCAATGGCACCAGAAAACCAACGAGCTTTAAATGGCCTGAAAAAAGTGGCGATTGCTCAAAAGCATAAAAGCATTATGCAAAGTGCTGAGCAGGCGTTTGCCAGAGACGACTTTGATACTGCTCGTAACCTGGTTCGTGTAGTGTTGGCCGAAGATTCGACTAATGAAGCGGCCAGACAATTATTTGAAAAACTCGATGAACAGGCCATTGAGAAGGTCAGTACGATACCGCACATCAAATCTGCCTTTAAAAAGTCAGTCAGTCTGGAATTTAATAATGCACCTATCAAGTCGGTTTTTGAGTACATAGGCAAGGCAGGCGATTTAAATTTCACCTTTGATCGCGAACTCAGCGATGCCATGCAAACCAGCATTATGCTGCGTGATACGCCTATCAAAGAAGCGATTGACACCATTCTGACCACGAATCAGCTAGGTAAAAAAATCCTCAATGAAAACACCATTCTGATTTATCCCTTAAGCCGTAGTCAGGAGTATGAAGAGTTATATGTACGTAGCTTTTACCTCAATAATATGGATGCCAAGCAAGCCATGGCTTTGTTGCAGACCGTACTGAAAGTGGAAGATGTCTACGTTGATGAGAAGCTGAATACTTTGGTGATGCGGGATAATCTGGAATCGATTAAAAATGCTGAAAAACTGATCGCTTCTCAGGATCTGGTTGAACCAGAAGTGATGCTGGAAGTGGAGGTGATGGAGGTCAATCGCCGGAATCTGGAAGAGATTGGTATTCGCTATCCAACCAACGCTGCACTGGGCGTGCGTGGTGAAGATGATGTTGATGGTCGCCTGACCTTAGCTGAGTTGAAAGAATTCAATTCCGGCATGGGCGTGTTTACGGTGACCGATCCGGTGCTGGCATTGAACCTGATGCAGAAAGATACTGATACCAATCTATTAGCCAATCCGAAAATACGGGTGAAAAACCGTGATAAAGCTAAGATCCATGTCGGCGATAAAGTGCCGGTATTAACCAGTGTGTCGAACTCAACTGGCTTTGTTTCCCAATCGGTAAGCTATATCGAAGTGGGTATCAAACTGGAAGTGGAACCGGTCATTCAGATTCAGAATCAGGTCTCCATTAAGGTCAAACTGGAAGTCAGTAATATTATCGACCAAATCACCTCCAGCAGTGGGGTAGTAGCTTATTCGATTGGTAGCCGTAATGCTGATACTACCTTGTCATTAAAGGATGGGGAAACGCAGATTCTGGCGGGTCTATTCAAAGATGATGAGACCAATACCGACTACAAAGTACCAGGATTGTCGGGCTTACCCTTTATTGGTCGTTTCTTCACCGATAAAAATAAAGACAGACAGAAAAATGAGATTGTCTTATTAATCACGCCACACATTCTTCATAACATTGTACCGGCCAACTCCGTGTATACCGCTTTTCCATCTGGGATTAGCCATGCGGTGAAAAATGGGCAAGGTCAGTATGGTGGCATGCCCCAACCGCAGCCAGCGTATCAACCTGCCTATTCTTCAGCGCCACCACCTGTTGTGTCTACAGATGATGAAAAGCAACGTGATAATGCCAAAACAGCACAGGAATTTGCTGATCAAATTCTGCAAAAAGATAGCTACGGAGGCATGTAATAACTATGCCTAAGAGCAGAAAACAGCAGGGCTTTACACTGATTGAGCTGTTAGTGGCGCTCACTTTATTGGCGCTGATTGTCAGCTCGGCAGCACCTTTAGTACAACTCAGTGCACAACGTAATAAAGAACAGGAACTGAAACGTGCTTTATGGCAAATCCGTGATGCGATTGATGATTACAAACAAGCGGTGGATGACGGACGAATTGAACTCTCTGATGACGCCTCGGGCTATCCGGAAAGTCTGCAGATATTGGTTGATGGCGTGGAAGATACACAAGATCCAAAACATAAAAAAATCTATTTTCTCAGGCGAATCCCCCGTGATCCATTTGCCAGTGACCCAAGTTTAAGTAATCCCGAAACCTGGGGATTACGCAGTTATGAAAGTTCGTTTGATGACAAAACTGCCGGTGAGGATGTGTACGACGTGTATTCACTATCCAATGGTATGGGGATTAATCAACAACCATACAAGGAATGGTAATGAAGACCAATAAAGGCTTTACCTTAGTTGAAATATTGGTGGTCTTAACCATTATCGCGATTCTATTAAGTCTCGTAGCACCTCGCTATTTTGCCTCTATTGACCGTTCAAAAGAAAAAGTGCTGCATCATGATTTGATTGTCATGCGTAGGGCGATAGATCAGTACGTCGCTGACAGAAATGCCTATCCAGATACGCTAGAACAATTAGTTGAAGGACGCTATTTACGAGAAGTCCCAGTGGATCCCATCACGGATCATCGTGATACATGGGTGTTTACCCCACCTAAAGACAGTTATTACGAAGGCGAGATTGCTAATGTGTATAGCGGTTCGGAATTGATCTCCTCGGAAGGCACCCCGTATGCCGAATGGTAAGCAACAAGGGTTTATCTTGCTTGGCATGCTGTGTTTGCTGGTGATAGCTGGTTATGCATTAACGCAGGCAAGTACACGTTGGAGTGATGTGGTTCAACGCCAGCGGGAACAGGAGTTATTAAAAGTGGGCGACACCATCCGTAAAGCCATTGGCCGTTATTACAACGCCACACCCGGTGTCGTGAAACAGTATCCACCTAATTTGGAAGCCTTGTTATATGACGACCGGTTTCCGACACCACAACGCTATCTCAGAAAATTGTATATCGACCCTATGACGCAACGTGAAGGCTGGGGCATTGTCGTTGCCCCCAGTGGCGGGGTAATGGGCATTAATAGTCTGTCTGGCGACAAACCCTTCAAACAGAAAAATTTTCGACCTATCTATCAGGAATTTGAAGATAAAGATTATTACGCGGAATGGTTTTTCGTTTACGTAGAAGACTATCGATCATAAGAGAGAATTTCTCTGGTTACATGCAAGAAAATGAAGGTGAATAGGGTGAAAAAAAAGCTTAAAACTACAAGGAATGAAATCGCCGAGTCATTGCTCGCCTTTAAATCAGTCTTTATTACTGTCGGTATCTTCAGTGCTATTTTGAATATTCTGATGCTGACACCGTCACTCTATATGTTGCAGGTTTATGATCGAGTGTTAACCAGTCGTAATGAATCGACTTTATTGATGTTAACGGTGATGGTGGTTGTGGCCTATCTGGTATTAGGCGGTCTGGAGTTTGTACGCAGTTTTATCTTAATTCGTGTGTCGGCCAAGCTGGATATGATGCTGAATAAACGGGTGTATACCGCGGCGTTTGAACAGAGTTTAAAAAGGGCGGGTGTCAATGCGGGGCAATTCCTGCAGGACCTCACCAGTATCCGTCAGTTTATGAGTGGAAATGCCTTATTCGCCTTTTTTGATGCGCCTTGGTTTCCCATTTATCTGTTTATTATCTTTTTGTTTGATACCTCTTTGGGCTTGTTTGCCTTGTTTGGTTCATTGATTCTGATCGCTTTGGCTATTGCCAATGAACGGTTATCTAAAAAGCCATTATCGGAAGCGAATGAAGCGTCTATCGCTGCCAATAATCTTGCCACCAATAACTTACGTAATGCGGAAGTGATTGAAGCAATGGGGATGCTGCCGAATCTGATGTCTCGTTGGTACAAACTGCAGTGTCGATTTTTGTTATTGCAGGGCGATGCCAGCGAAAAGTCAGGCGTCATATCTGCTATCAGCCGGTTTGTCAGATTGTCATTACAGTCACTAATTCTGGGACTGGGCGGTTTATTAGTACTGGAAGATAAAATCACTCCCGGCATGATGATTGTCGCCTCTATTTTAATGGGACGTGCACTCAGTCCAGTAGAGCAATTGATGAGTGTTTGGAAGACCTGGAGCGGAGCAAAAAGTGCCTATGGACGAATTAATGAATTACTGACAGCAAATCCGGAACGTGATGAGAATATGCCTTTACCTAAACCTCAAGGCCTGGTGACGGTAGAATCGATTACTGTCATACCCGCTGGCGGTACGGTGCCAACATTAAGAAATGTCAGTTTCTCCATTGTACCCGGTGATGTGCTTGGCATTATTGGCCCTAGCGGTGCAGGTAAATCGACACTAGCACGTGCTCTTGTCGGCATTGCACCCACAGTAGCGGGGCACGTTCGTCTCGACTCAGCCGATATTTTCCAATGGAATAAACATGAGCTTGGTCCGCATATTGGTTATTTACCCCAAACCATTGAACTATTTGCTGGTACTGTCAGCGAGAACATTGCCCGCTTTGGTGAAGTGAACCCCAACAAAGTGATTTCGGCTGCTCAGCAGGCTGGCGTACATGACATGATTTTACGGCTACCTGAAGGTTATGACACACGTCTAGGTGATGATGGTGCTGGGCTTTCTGGCGGTCAAAAACAACGTCTGGGTCTGGCTCGGGCCATTTATGACGATCCGTCATTGCTGGTACTGGATGAACCCAATTCCAATCTAGATGAAACAGGCGAAAAGGCGCTGGTTTCTGCCGTAAAACGGCTTCAACAGCGTGGCAAAACCATTGTCATGATTACCCACCGTACCAATGCTTTAGCGGTTACTAGCAAACTATTACTGTTGGTTGATGGCACAGCACAACTATTTGGTCCAACTAAAGAGGTGATGGCGGCACTGGCGAATAAACAGAACGGAAAAACCACCCCAGCAAAAGCAACATCGGCGGCTTAATAATGAGTGAAACAATGAGTACAAAACAGTCTGAATATCATGACCACCAGCCAGAAGCTGTCAGTAAGACCATTAGTACGGATATCAAAAAATATACCCGAATGGGCTGGATAATCTTACTGGTCGGGTTTGGTGGCTTTTTAACCTGGGCTTTATTGGCACCATTAGATAAAGGTGTGCCATTAAATGGCAAAGTGGCTGTCGCCACCAATAAAAAAGCGGTGCAATATCAGGATGGCGGTACGGTGGATGCCATTCTGGTGAAAGAAGGTTCAATGGTGAAAGCGGGGGATGTGCTGGTCAGAATGAATAATGTTCAGGCTAAAGCGGATGCAGAAACCAACCGGGTTCAGTATTACATTGCTAAAGCGACTGAAGCTCGTTTGATTGCCGAGCGTGATGATAAAGATCAGATTGCGTTTCCAGAAATGTTATCGGGGTTGTCTGATAACCCACGAGTGATGAGTTATCTGGAAACACAGAAAGAAGTGTTTTTCTCTCGACGAAATACCTTGCAAAGTGAGTTATCTGCCATCAGTGAAAACATCAATGGCCTTATTTCACAAACCAAAGGTTTAAAAGCGTCACGTAAAAATAAAGAAGAACAGCTCACTTATATTAATGAACAGTTGGAAGGGATTCGTGAGCTTGAAAAAGAAGGTTATGTTGCTCGTAATCGTCTATTGGAGTTGGAACAAACGGCGGCACAAATCAATGCCACTATTTCGGAAGATATTGGCAATATCGCCCGTGCCCAAAGTCAGGTAAGTGAACTGAAGCTCAGTCGCTTACGTCGCCAGCAAGAATATAAAGAGCAAGTCAGAGAGCAGCTTTCAGAAGTACAAAAACAAGTAGATGCTTTAGGTAGCCAGTTAACTGGTCTGGATTATGATCTTGAAAAGGTACTGGTCAGGGCGCCGGCTTCAGGCATTGTGGTTGGCATGAAGATATTTACTGAGGGGGCTGTCGTCGCCCCTGGTTTTAAATTGATGGACATCGTACCCAGTGAAGATTCACTGGTTGTCGAGGGACAATTGCCGGTGCATTTAATTGATAAAGTCCGTGCTGGTTTGCCTGTAGAGTTAATGTTTACAGCTTTTAACCGAAATCTCACGCCTCACGTGCCGGGTGAAGTCACACAGATTTCAGCGGATCGTTTAACTGATGAGATAACCGGTGAGCCTTATTACCAGCTAATTGCCAAGGTTTCGTCAGAAGGCATCGAGATGATGCCTGATTTAACTGTAAAACCGGGTATGCCGGTGGAAATGTTTGTCAAAACCGGTGAGCGAACCATGATGAATTATTTGCTGAAGCCCTTTATTGATCGGCTGAAACTATCCATGACGGAAGAGTAAAACGATGAGGTTATGGAGTAAAACCGTATACGTGGCTGTGATAGGCGCTTTGTGTATCAATCAAGCACAGGCAATAGATTTGGTGGAAGCGTATACCTTGGCTCGGGCAAATGATCCGACTTTTAAGGCGGCGTATCACGCTTATCAGGCAGGTAAGGAGTACAAAACGCTGGGTCGGGCTAATTTACTACCAAAGGTAACTGCCAGTTATTCACGGTTTCGTAATCACGCCGATATTGAGTATCAGAATAGTTTGTTCAGTCGCACCGAAAAACGGGAATATGCCAGTGAATCCGCCTCGGTTCAGTTGCGCCAACCATTAATTAACTTCGATGCTTATGCACGTTATAAACAAGGACTGGCTCAAACATCTATGAGTGAGCAAGAGTTTGCTATACGTGATCAGGAATTGATTTTGCGGGTTTTTAATCGTTATGCGGCTGTGTTATATGCTCAGGATATGCTGTCACTTTCCCAGCGTAAGAGAGCAGCTTATGAAGAACAGATGCAGGCGAATCTGTTCATGTATAAACATGGTGAAGGCACCAAGACTGATATCTTGGAATCACAAGCCAGATATGATTTGGCTGAAGCCGATATTGTAGAAGCCAGAGATAATGTTAGTGATGCTCAAGCTGCCTTGAATAAAATTCTGGGAAGCACCACAGAAAGCATTGATCCCTTATTAGATAACTTTACACTTTTACCACTACAAACTGATGATTTAGCAAAGTGGGAAGTCGTTGCATTACAGAATAATATTGAATTAACCATTCAGCGTTATGCTGTTGAGGTGGCTCAACAAGAGTTGAAACGTAGTCAAGCTGGTCATTTACCTACAGTAGATGCTGTAGCCAGTTGGAATAACAATACCTCAGATACCACCAATACCTATAATCAGGAATCCACTATCCGTTCGGTTGGTTTACAAGTGACGGTACCGATTTTCTCTGGTGGAGCGACATCCTCTCGCGTTCGTCAAGCTCAGGCGAATTTATACAAAGCAAAAGAGCAATTTGCTGAAACAGCGAACAAGATAACACTGGAATTACAGCAGCAGTTTAATTTGGTATCCAATGCTAAACGTAAGTTAAAGGCCTACAGAACGGCGGTTAACTCTGCAGAATTGCTCGTCCATGCCACCAAGAAAAGCATCAAAGGCGGCACTCGTACCAATGTCGATGTGCTTAATGCCGAAAGTCAGTTATTTGAAGCCAAGGCTGATTTACTGCTAGCGCGTTATAACTATTTGCAGAGTTATCTGAATTTCAAAAAAGCGGCAGGGACATTGGTGTTTGATGATCTTGAACACGTGGCTGAACGCTTTCATTCATCATATAAGCAGAATACACACTAGTCATTCAGTATGAATGTCAGGCGTATTAGATAAAAAAATGTAAAAAAAATGTCACTTTTTTATTTTCGATTGGCATAGAAAGTAAGAGCATGAGAAATAAATGCTTATTCGTGAATGATCGCCTGATCTTTTTAGTCCGTCATTGCTTGTAAAATTGAATTCTAAGGAAAGTCGTTTTTTATGGATGCAGTTCCAGATATTGTTGATGCGGTACTTATCTTTCTTGTTATTTTGTCTGTACTTATATGGTCGGTGGGGATTAGTAAATACTTGGCTTTTTATCGTAATAGCCGTCTTGACAGGGAGTTTCTCGCTGTTTTTTCAAACGCTCGTGATATTCAGGATTTGCTGGCGGTGATGTCCTCAACAAAAGGACGCCTTGCCCGAGTATGTCAGGCTGGTTTGGATGAACTGGTTTCATGGCAATATTTGGCAAACTCTGTAGCACCTGACGATAAACGTGAAATGTTGATGCATTCATTGAAGCAACAAGCCCATGCTGAACAAACGCGTATGGAAAATGGCTTGTCTATTCTGGCCAGTGTGGGCTCAACTGCACCCTTTATTGGTTTATTCGGCACGGTCTGGGGCATTATGAATGCACTAAAAAGCATTACGGCATCGGGCTCAGCCAGTCTGGATGTGGTGGCGGGACCGATAGGGGAAGCGTTGATTGCCACCGCAATTGGTATTGCCACCGCTGTACCTGCCGTTCTGGCGTACAACTACTTTTTACGCAAAGTCAGATTGTCTGCTGCCACTATGGATAACTTTGCATCAGCCTTTCATCTTTTGGTTCTTAAATCTCGTATCAAACACGATTAAAAGCCGTGTTTATGCACATGTCTGATTGGTCAGATATGAAAGCGATGCCCATGATTAATAAAGGAAGTCTGCTATGGCGATGAATACCGGCGGTGATGACAACATGATGAGTGAAATTAATGTCACGCCACTCGTGGATGTGATGTTGGTGCTGCTGACCGTTTTTATTGTGACGGCACCGTTATTGATGAATTCCGTACCAGTGAATTTACCTAAAGCCAGCTCGGACTTAACGCTCACTCAACCTGAGTCGATCAGTATCAGCGTAACAGCCGATGGCACAATGTATTTCAGTGATGATCCAGTCAGTCAGGAACAACTCGATATAGCGCTTAATGAAGCTGCACAAAACGTGGATACCAGCGTTGAGATTTTTGCTGATGAAAAAGCAGAATATGGCACCGTCGCGAAAGTGATGGCCGCTATTCAGCGTGCTGGTATCAGTAAATTCACCTTCGTAATGCAACCTGAGTCTGAACATTAATGCGATTAAATCACAGTGGTGTGACTGTTTAATATGACGACCTGGGTAACTGATTTTTCATCAAATAGTTCTGTTGGGTCAGAGCGCTTTCTGCCAGGTTTTTTATGGGCTGTATTGATCCATCTTGTATTGCTTTTGATATTTATGCAGTCGCTTGAGCATTCACCTCCAGCGGCTGCGCCAACGCGTATTACGGTACAGGTCAGTCAGTTGCAACCTGTGATTGAAGAAGAAATCATTGAGCCAGAGCCTCTTCCAACACCGGTAGCGCCGATAAAAAAAACAGACACTACTAAAAAATTACTTGTAGCTAAGGATGATTTACCACCGGAGCCTGAAGATATGGTGGTGATTGAACAGCCGCCGGAAGTGGAGCCGCTAGAGGACATAAAACCTGAACCGCCGAAACCAGAGCCTAAAAAGGTTGAAAAGCCCAAACCAAAACCAGAGCCTAAAAAGGATGAAAAGCCCAAACCAAAACCAGAGCCTAAAAAGGTTGAAAAGCCCAAACCAAAACCAGAGCCTAAAAAGGATGAAAAGCCCAAACCAAAACCAGAGCCTAAAAAGGTTGAAAAGCCCAAACCAAAACCAGAACCTAAAAAGGTTGAAAAGCCCAAACCAAAGCCAGAACTTAAAAAGCTTGAAAAGCCCGTCACTAAGCCTGAGAAACCTAAAAATGTGGCTAAAGCCCCGCCTGAAAAGCCTGTAGTTAAACCAGATGTGACTGAAAAAGTTGAGCAAATTGAAACACCATCAGAAGTTGTGGACGGACCAACGGCAGATAATGCAGCAGAATCATCAGCAATAGCTTCGTCGAGTAGCTCAAGTTCAACCAGTACTCATGCCACAGGAACGGGCACCGATGGCAATGCTGATGGTGACGGTCAAGGGGGGGCAGCTGAAGTAGATCGAAATACCGCATGGAAAGGGTATGGGCAATTACTGTATGCGATGGTATCTAAGAATAAAAACTATCCGCAGTTGGCGATCCGTCGCCACCTGGAGGGGACTGTGATGGTCAGCGTCCAGTTTGAAAAAGGGCGTATGGTTGGTATTACTGTTGTCGGTCAAGGCAGCGGACACACTGTATTAGATAAAGCGGCACATGACATGGTCGAGAAAGCCGTAAAGGCCTTACCTGTGCGTGGTAACTTATCAGGTAAATCTTTTAGCGTAGTTGTTCCCGTTAATTTCCGTTTAACGAATTAAACCTGCTTATCCTGTTTTTATCATGGCTATAGTGATGTATAGCGCCATTGAAGATATGATAAAGTGTCTCATCCAAATTATGGAAACCCTGCGTTACAGAGTCCTTGAATCAACAGCATGCTAGTGATGGTCGTTGATTAACACAATAGTCGAAATGTCATTCATATTTCAATATGCTTACTTTTGCCACCTGACGCGGGTTATGCGAGCACATCAGTTTATGAGCTTGTAATTCAAAATCACGTATTTTTAAGGGTTTAGAATGTCGAAAATTATTTATACCAAAGTAGATGAATCACCTGCATCAGCAACATACTCCTTATTACCTATTATTCGTGCTTTTACTGCCAATGCGAATATCGATATCGAAAGCCGGGATATATCACTTGCAGGTCGTATCATTGCTAACTTTCCAGATAATCTAAGCGACGAACAAAAAATTCCAGACCATTTAGCACAATTGGGCGCTTTAACTCAGGACCCGGCCACCAACATCATCAAGCTGCCGAATATCTCTGCCTCTATACCGCAGTTAAAAAATGCGATTAAAGAATTACAATCAAAAGGTTACGACCTGCCTGATTATCCGGAAGTACCTAAAAGCCCAGCTGAACAAACGATTAAAGAACGGTATGCCAAAGTGTTAGGTTCTGCTGTGAATCCGGTTTTACGTGAAGGTAATTCCGATCGCCGGGCACCGGCTGCGGTCAAAAATTATGCACGCAAAAATCCGCATAGCATGGGGGAGTGGAAAGCAACTTCTGCTACTGATATTGCCCATATGGATGCTGATGACTTTTATGGCAGTGAATTATCAGTGACTTCCGCACAGGCTGATGACTTTAAAGTAAGCTTTATTGATAACGCTGGTAATGCAACAGTGCTGAAAAAGTCGATTCCCGTGTTGGCCGGTGAAGTGGTGGATGCGACGCGTATGCGTGCAAAAACTCTGCAAGCGTTTTATGCCGATGCCATTGCTAAAGCAAAACAGGAAAATGTACTGCTATCTTTGCACTTAAAAGCCACCATGATGAAAGTGTCAGATCCTTTGATGTTTGGTTTTGCCGTCAAAGTCTTCTTTAAAGATTTAATTGAAAAACACAGTGCTTTATTTGATGAACTGGGTGTCGACTTTAATAATGGTTTAGGGGACTTATACAGCCGACTTGCTAAGGTTGATGATGCTACCCGACAAGCTGTCGAAGCTGATATTGAAGCGGTTTATGCCAGCCAGCCCGATTTAGCAATGGTGGACTCGAATAAAGGTATTACCAATTTCCATGTGCCATCAGATGTGATTGTGGATGCATCTATTCCAGCAATGATTCGTGCCGGTGGCAAAATGTGGAATAAAAATGGTGAGCAGCAAGATACCTTGGCGATGATTCCAGATCGCTGTTATGCCGGTGTCTATAAAACAGTGGTTGATGACTGTAAACAAAAAGGGGCTTTGGATCCGGTCACTATGGGGACTGTGCCGAATGTGGGACTGATGGCACAAAAAGCCGAAGAATACGGTTCGCATGATAAAACCTTTCAGGCGGCAGCGGCTGGCAAAATTATTGTCACCAACCAACAGTCTGAAACCGTGTTTGAGTTTGATGTGGAAGCAGGCGATATCTTCCGTATGTGTCAGACCAAAGATGAGCCGATTCGCGATTGGGTCAAATTAGCCGTTAGCCGTGCGCGTTTATCAGATACTCCAGCTATTTTCTGGTTGGATGAAAAGCGGGCACATGATGCTGAGTTGATTAAAAAGGTCCATGACTATTTACCTGAACATGATACTTCCGGTCTGGATATTCGCATTTTGAATCCGGAGGTCGCTACACAACTTTCATTAGACAGAATCCGTGCTGGTAAAGATACGATTTCTGTGACGGGTAATGTCTTACGTGATTACAACACCGATTTATTCCCAATTCTGGAGCTGGGCACCTCGGCAAAAATGTTGTCCGTCGTACCATTAATGCAAGGGGGTGGTTTATTCGAAACTGGTGCCGGTGGTACAGCACCGAAATTATTGGATCAACTGATTGAAGAAAATCACCTGAGTTGGGATTCTTTAGGGGAATTAATGGCGCTAGCTGCTTCACTGGAGCATTTATCAAATGTGCAAGATAATGCAAAAGCCAAAGTATTAGCTGACACACTGGATGCGGCAACAGGTAAATTGCTGCAGGAAAATAAATCACCAAAAGAGAAAACGCGTGAGTTAGATAACCGCGGTAGTCATTTCTATTTAGCGATGTACTGGGCCGAGGCATTGGCAGAACAGACAGATAATACCGAGTTAAAAGATGTATTTAGGTCCATTGCTGACGCACTGTTAGAAAACGAAGCCAAGATTGTGAATGAATTAAATGCTGTACAGGGTAAAGCCGTTGATATGGGCGGTTATTATATGCCTGATGACGATAGGATGAATGCGATTATGCGTCCAAGTGCAACATTAAATACGATTTTGTCTCAGCTTGCTTAGGTCAGGTTCTTTAATGAAAAAAGCCCCAGTTTTGGGGCTTTTTTTGTTTTATAGAATAGATGACCTCATCATTCCAGATCAGGCTGGAATCCAATCCGAGCCATGAAAAAGAAGCTGTTTTAAACCTTCGAACAATCGTTATTGTTAGAGTGGCCAAGCTGTCATGCCGGAAAAATTCTGGCATGACAGTGGTTTTTCCCTTTGAGGTTATTAATAACGGCCATAATAGTAGTGATGGCGATTGTATTGATTTTTTCTATGATCGCGCTCTATTGATCTGCGATATTGTCGATATTCACGTGCTTTATCTTTACGATATTTGGCCTCTAAACGTGCCATTTTTTGTTTATATTTCCAGTATTTTTTATTGGCGTGTTTTTTATGATGATAGTGGTGGTGATCATCACGATAACGGTTTGATGAGACGTTAGTGGTGACAACATAACCCAATGCGCCACCAATCGCTGCCCCCATAATAGCGCCATTTCGGCCACCCATTTCGTGACCTACGACCGCGCCAATAGTACCACCGATGGCTGCTTTGACCGCATTGTTATCAGCCATTGCTGCACCTGACATTAATGATGATGCCAGCAGTAAAGCTATTAAGCTCTTCATATCTACCTCCAGATTATTGGTATCCACTTTTTACTAACGTGGAAAAAGCCAGACATCAGTGTTGATTTTTATCAACGCGATAGTGCTCTGATGTCATGGTGAGTTATAACAATCGGAAAGTTAAGCCATGGTTAAACTATAAGGATTTTTATTCAGTTCGAGTTTGTAGAAAGTGGCTGTTAATTTTTTGCTTGGCATTAAGCCACTCTTGTTTGAGATGGCTTTCATCCATAACACTGCCTTGGATAACAAAAAAATTCACTGACGTGATGCCTATAGTTTTAAATATTGTCTGCAGATAATTTTGTAAAAAATCAGGTTGTTTACCATCAAGTAAGCCGCCTGCTGATACAGCAATATAAACAGGACGATCAGCCACGGTGCCTATTTTTCCTTGTGGTGTGGCGATGAAGGTTTCACCTATTCTGACAATATGATCTATCCAGGCTTTCAGGCAGGAAGGAACCGTAAAGTTATGCATAGGTGTTGCGATGATAACGGTATCGGCTGATCGTAATTGCTCAATAAGCGTGTCGGATAAAAGCCAACTGGCTGACTTGGTTTTATCATCATGACGAGCTCGCAAGCTTTCCGCATAATCTGCATCAATATGTGGCAAATCAGTGGCATTCAAAATTTGTAGATTTGTTTCTGCGTGATGTGCATGTTTGCACGTATGCAAAATTGTATCTGCCAGTTGATTGCTGATGGATGCTTCTCTGTTGCTGGTTCTGATAAGTAAGATATTCATACAAGCTGACTCACTTCGTTTCTAAACCGTATGGCCTGGCTTAATAATCCCTGACGAAAATAAAATTTCTGGGCAAGGGCCATAGATAAACCGGTATCTAAAACAAATTCATCACAATCCTGCTGTTTGGCTATTTCCATTACTACACGTAATAAACGAGCACCACAGCCAGAAGAACGATGCGATTCAGTAATCACTAAATCATCAACATAAAGATGTCGACCATAAAGCAGGTTTTCTTGTATTCGATATCCTGCCAGACCAATAATTTTGTCTTCTTCTATCATGGCTAATAAGACGTAGCTCTGCACCTGCTGGCGATGTATTTGTTCAATAAACTGTTTTTCATCCGGTAAGTTCGGTCTTAACTGTTTCATGATCGGATAGGCCAGCTGAATATCAGATTTATCTGTTAATGACTTTATCTGCATAACTAATTTAATCCAGCTTTATTTAAGCCATAAATGGCATCAGCAGAGCCAGGTTCAACTTGAAAGGCTACACCTAAGCGGTTCCAGCCATTAATTAAAATAATGAGGAAGCTGAGATCCGATATCTCTTTGTCGGAAAGAGTCTCCTGGACTTGTTGATAGATTTGGTCAGGGACGCCTTTTGCAGCAAGATGGGTGAGTGCTTCAGTCCATAACAAGGCGGCTTTTTCGCGTTCACTGAATAATGGTGATTCATGCCAAATAGCAATGTGATGAAGTCTTAACTCTCGCTCACCCGTTATTTTGGCTTGTTTAATATGCATATCCAGACAAAAGGCACAGCCATTGAGCTGTGAGGCTCTGATAGTGACAATGTCATTGAATTCTTTTGCTGTTTTATTCTCTTTGAGAAACAAATTGAAATTCATATATTTAGAAAATAAATCAGCAGATAATTCAGGGTAGTTCAGTCGTTGTGACATAAGGTTTCTCTCTGTTGTAAAGTGCAGAGAAATAATCGCAACTTATGGTGTTGGCATACAGAGCCATATTTGACGTTTTACCCTAGGCCATAAATGAGTAATATCATTATCTGAGTATAATCTTCAGCCGATAAAAATGACCCCTCAATCAAACCCCTTTTTAACCCTCGACAAATTGACATCTGAACCGATTCATATTCAGATATCTCAACGACTTAAACAAGCTATCGCAGATGGCCAGTTAGAACATGGCGAACGCTTGCCATCGACGCGGGTGTTAGCCAGTCAGCTGAATATTGCCAGAGGGACAGTGGAAAATGCTTACGCTTTGTTAATGGGAGAAGGCTTGCTTATTACAAAAGGGCAGGCGGGCACGTTTATCAATGTTTCTTTTAATAACTCAGCTAAGGTAAAACCAGCCTCAGTAAAGCAAACGCATTTTATTAATAACGCTAAAAGAACGGCTACAAAACAAGAAAACACTTTTTTGTTTCAGCCAGGCTGTCCAGCCTATGATGCTTTTCCCAAAAAGACCTGGACAAGGCTAGTGTCATCTCAGGCCAGACAGCAATCATACAAAGAGTTATCGCATTCTGATGCAATGGGATATTTACCCCTTCGGCAAGCTTTAGCCAACTATCTGCGTTTGTCACGTGGTGTGAATTGTGAAGCGGAACACATCATTATCACCGCAGGCTATCAAGGTGCTTTAGATTTACTGATAAAAAGTTTGTCACTGGCTGGACGTGATGTCTGTATCGAAGACCCTGGATATCTGTTTGCAACAACATCACTACGTTCTTCTGGAGTCAATATTGTTCCTGTCCCCGTTGATGACGAGGGGATGGATATTAATAAAGCGAAGACGTTAACAGAGAATCCCCATCTCGTTATTGTGACGCCATCTCACCAAAGCCCTCTTGGCATGTCTTTGTCACCAGAGAGGCGAGTCACTTTATTAGAGTGGGCCAAACAAACAGATTCGTGGATTCTGGAAGATGATTATGATGGTGAGTTTCGCTATTCAGGTTATCCATTACCTGCCTTAAAAAGCCTGGATGATGCCGAGCGCGTGATTTATGCCGGCAGTTTTAGTAAAACGTTATTTCCAGCCCTCAGACTAGGCTATATGGTATTGCCCACGCCACTGATTGATATTGCTGAAAAATATGCATCTCTGTCTTATCAAACTTTACCACTTGCATCACAACAAGTTGTCACCACTTTTATAGAGGAAGGGCACTTTGCAATGCATCTAAAGAAAATGCGTGAGTTATATGCTGAACGACGCGAGCTAACAGCCAATGCATTGACGGATATCTTAGGTGACTATCTTCAGGTTAGTGCTTATAAAAATGGTATGCACTTCGTGACTGATTTGATGAAACAGCAATCAGACAAACAGATTACAGAGCAATTCAATGCTCAGGGCTTTGCTATTCAGGCCTTATCTAACTGGGCGAATGAAGTGACTTGCAATGGACTTATCATTGGCTTTACCAATGTCAGCGATAAAATCATGGCAGAGAAAACTGCAATAAAGTTAAAAGCGTGTTTTACTCACTAAATCAACGTTTTATTAAATCCATTCAGCATGTTTAATCCACGATATTTTTATGTAACAGATCGGTGACGATTTCAGGAACAAATGTTCGTTTAATGCTGATGGCATAGAAGTGTTCATAGACATTAGGCAAGACTTGATATTCTGATAAATTACCACCGGAGATTTCATCTTTAACGACGACGGCTGGCAGGGCTGTAATGGCGCCGGTATCACGTACCAGAAGTCGCAACATCGCCATATCATCAGCTTCTGCAATAATATCAGGCTCATAACCAAGCGTGGCACAATAGGCATCAAAAGCCGAGCGAATTTCAGTGATTTTGGTGGGCAAAACCCACTTCAATTTTTCATAACCTTGTGGAAAGGTATTCTTGGGATTTTGCTGGGCGGGTCCAATAATCGACACAGACTGTCTGGAGACTAACTGACTCTGCCAGATGGCATCATCATTTTGCTGGCTCACAGAGCGGTTAGTCAGTACCAGGTCCAGTTCATGACTGGTGAGGCCGTTTAGCAAATTCGTCATACCGCGGGTGGTCAGGGTGAAGCTGACATTAGGCTGTTGCAGTAACGGGCTGATAAAGCTTTCCGTGAAGTTTCTGGATAAGGTTGTCAGCACACCAATATTGATGTGTTTTTGGGTGGCTGTGCCGCCTTTACTAATAAAGGACTGCAATTCTTCGCCCGTCGTAAAAATCTCATCGGCATAGGTCAGAATTTTTTTGCCCATATCGGTTAACAATAATTGCCTGCCTACACGCTCAAACAATCTAACGTTCATCGTGGTTTCGAGTTGCTTGATTTGCTGTGATAATGCTGACTGTGAGACATGACACTCTTCAGCCGTTTTAGTGATACTGCCAGACAGGGCAACGCGCCAGAAATAATAGAGATGATGGTAGTTGATTTTTGCCATACTTAATTAAAACTTAATTGTTTGTTAATAAATATCTATTTTATTTATGTTAAAGCATTTGCCATACTTTCACCATCTTAAGGAGGAATATGTGTGAACCTTGATCTGACAGCTGTTTTCCCAGTGCTTATCCCATTAACTTTAGCAATAGGTGGTTTATTCACCGGCTTGAGTCGTATCAGTGATAGTACCCGGCAGACTATTCTGAAGTTCATTTCACTGGCTGTGATTATCTCTGCGGCCATTATCAGCATTGGTCATATTGAGAGAAGTGAAAACCCGCAAGCGTTGTTGGCTATGAGCAATGTGAACCTGATGGTGTTATTGCTGGTGTGTTTTATGACGATTGTGCTGGTGAAGTTTTCCCAGCGTTATCTGTTTGCTGAAAAAAATACACATCGTTACTGGCGTTGGTTGTTTTTGACTCTAACTTCTGTATCGGTCGTCATTGTGAGCAACCATCTCTTCATATTCTGGTTAGGTTGGGTCTCAATCAGTTTATGTTTTCACCGTTTATTATTGTTTTATCCTGATAGACCTCGTGCTGTTCTTGCTGCGCATAAAAAATTCATTCTAGCCAGAGTGGCTGAACTGGCTCTACTGATAGCGATTATTTTACTTTATACCCAACTGGGTACTTTTTACCTGAGCGAGATAACACACTATTACCTGACATCGGCGACAGCTTCCGATCTTAGTTTGGCAGAGAAAATTGCGGCGATTATGCTTGCCATCACAGCATTAGTTAAATGTGCCCAGTTACCACTACATGGTTGGTTAATTCAGGTGGTAGAAGCACCAACGCCAATCAGTGCTTTATTGCATGCCGGTATTATTAATCTGGGTGGCTTTTTATTACTCAGTTTTGCACCATTATTTGCATTCAGTACCGCTGCTCAGTGGATGATTTTGATTATCGCGGGGCTGAGCACATTGATCAGCGCCTTAGTCATGATGACCCGCATTAGTGTCAAAGTAAAACTTGCCTGGTCTACCTGTGCTCAGATGGGATTAATGCTCATTGAATGTGCCTTAGGGCTGCATGAATTGGCGATGCTTCACTTGATTTCTCACTCGCTTTATAAAGCGTATATGTTCCTCAGTGCAGGTGATGTTCTTCAGGAATATAGTCTTAAGCAGTTAGCCCCTCAGAAAAAAGTCACTTTCATTTCTGCGATATCGAGTTTGTTACTGGTTATTCTGAGTACCGCCGGTATTGTCTATTTCACCCGTTATAACGGACCTTTAAGTGTCTGGTTATTAGTGAATACTGCATTAGCCTTGTATCTGGTGTCTGCTGTCAGAAATGGCACTATGCTTCAGTTTTTGACTTCTTGCCTGACGGTTTCATTACTGATTGGTTTTTACATGGGTGGGAAAATTATGCTGAGCTGGGTAATGCCAACATTGCCTGCAAGCACGATGTTTGATGCCATGGATGTCTGGTTATCTATCTTATTTCTTGCCTTGTTTATTTTAGCTGTGCAGGTACGCGTCTTTCCTCAAGCTAAAGCGACACAAATTTTATATCGATGGTTGTTTTCAGGTCTCTATTTAGATGAGTTAATGACGAGACTGACATTGTTTTTGTGGCCGATAACCTTAAGGCCTGAGCCTCAGACTAAAAATAACAACCAGCCGCTTATTAATAAGGAGTCCACGCCATGAATCACGTCGATGCCAAATTAACGGATCTGAGTGTTGAGCATGCTGCTGCTATCAATAGGGCAAGCTCACTGATTGCTCCAAGCTGGCCACTGGATCGTTTTATTGCTGTGAATGCATTATGGGAGTTTCGTGACCAACCTATTGAGGCTGCTTCAGCCAGAGTAGGCGCATTACAAGGAGTTAAAACCACCATGTCAGCGGAGTATTATTTAGATTCGCTTGAGCAAGGTGAAATAACTGAAGCAGCCTTACTAACGTCGGCAAAAGCTTATGGTGCTAGTCTCTCAGTTGATGAGTTAAAAGCCACATTACTGCAAGGAGAGCCTGATGCTGCTCTAAGTATTGCTGAAATCGCTGATTTAAGTCGTGACCATCACAGAATGCGCTGGCAGGATGAGATTGTGCATCAAGTGAGTCAGTTTTGTGGTGAGTATGTTCATCAGGAGCCAGATAATTTAGATGCGCTTTACTCGGCATGGCTCGAATTTACACGCCACGATTATGGTATGTCATTGCTGATGGGGGAGAAGAAGCTACGTCATGCTTTTACTGAATTACCTGATAATATTGAAAGCCTGTTCGCTGAAGCGGCCGCTGAGTTAGAACTCTCGCCTGAGGCAATGGAGTTATACGCACATAAATTATTGATGTGTATTAATGGCTGGGCTAGCTACTTTGCATGGCAACGTTGGGAGAACAAACTCAATAATCAACAGACGGCTTGCGTTGAAGCTTTGCTCGCAATCAGAATTGCCTGGGACTTAATTATCTGGCGTCAACTGAAGAGTAAGCCTGGCCAAGTTGAGTTCAAGGCTTTGAAACAACAGTGGTCCATGCAAAAAGAAGCGTTAAACGCCTGTATTGCCGCCCACCATAACTACGCACGTCATTATTGGATTTGGGCGTATGCTGCAGAACTCACTTATCAACAACAATTACAAACAACTTTAATTAAACCAGCCCAACCGCTCAGTGAGTCGCCAACCTTACAAGCCGTATTCTGCATTGATGTACGTTCAGAACGTATGAGAAGAGCATTGGAATTGCAAAGCGAGGACATTCAGACAATCGGCTTTGCTGGTTTTTTTGGATTACCTATTAGTTACCAACCCGCTGATACGCAGGCGAGCCGTCCCCAATTGCCGGGTTTGATAGCGCCATCGGTACAGGTCAGTGAAAAGACGCCGGATCAGAAGAAGCTAACAAAAGTCAGTAATGCAAGTACCTGGAAAAACTGGGCAAGCTCACCCGTTTCATCATTCACCATGGTGGAAACCATGGGCTGGAGCTATGCCTATAAATTAATTAAAGATAATTTCTTTAGTAAAAAGAAAGAAAAATTACTTAATGAATTTAGTCATCATCAGGATTGGCAATTAAGCAGAAATCACGCTGAATTAAGCCTAGATGAAAAAGTGTCAATGGCATCAGGTGTGCTGACAGGAATGGGGCTGACCCAGGTTTTTGCACCCACAATTTTACTTTTGGGTCACGGTAGTGAAACACGCAATAATCTACATGCATCAGGTCTTGACTGTGGTGCATGTGGTGGGCAAAGCGGTGAAGTCAATGTGCGAGTCTTATCAGGCATATTGAATGATACTGCAGTAAGGCAGCACCTTAAAAAATCAGGTATTGATATTCCACAAGCAACTCGATTTATTGCCGGGCTGCATAACACGACGACGGATGAAATTGTCTGTTTTGAGGCGTTAAATAATGACAATATTGAAAGCTGGTTAAAGCAGGCAGCGAAGCATACTCGTCGTGAACGTGCTCAAACAATGGATGCGGCTTTAAAGCAGCTTGATGATACTACACTAGAACAATCACTCAAAGACAGAGCAAAAGACTGGTCAGAAGTACGTCCTGAATGGGGCTTAGCCAATAATGCGGCGTTTATCGTGGCGCCTCGCCAATATACACGGGCACTTGATTTAGATGGCCGTACTTTTTTACATGATTATAACTGGCAAGCAGATAGTGATTTTGCTCTATTAGAGCAAATCATGACGGCACCTATGATTGTGACGCAATGGATCAATATGCAATACAACTTATCAGTCAGTGATAATGAATTTTTTGGTAGTGGTAATAAGTTATTACACAATGCCGTGAATCAGCATGTCGGTGTGTTTGAGGGCAATGGAGGGGATTTGCGGATAGGTTTACCGATGCAGTCCATTCATGACGGTGAAAACTGGCGTCACCATCCACTTAGACTGAGTGTCTATATCGCAGCCCCCAAACAAGCTATCGAAAAGGTGATTGCCAAACATAAAGCAGTACGTGACCTTGTCGATAACGGTTGGTTATTTATCTTACAGTGGTCTGAGGAGAATGAAATAACACGTTATCAGAACGGTCACTGGCATAACTAGCACTTTAACGGTAATTATTTTTGACGCATTACGGCTAATTTAAGTAGAGCAGCCACTGACATCGCATCAATGATTTCGCCGTTCATTGCCATTTCTATGGCTATGTCGACAGGGACTTTTATCAACTCGATATCTTCAGTATCTTCGAGGTCTTGTTCACCAGCGGTCAACTCAGTTGCTAGAAAAATATAGGCTTTTTCATCTGTTACGGAGTTAGAGGTTCGCAGTTCCATTAATGGCTGCCAATTGTTGGCAGTAAAGCCAGTTTCTTCTTTTAATTCTCTTTTTGCGGCTTCCACTGGCTGTTCATTCAGTGGGCCGCCGCCTTCTGGAATTTCAATAGTGGTTTCATTGTTGGGATAGCGACTCTGTTTGACCAGCCAGGTATCATCATTAGCATCGATAGCAATAACGCCTATTGCATGAGACTTGAAATGAACCACACCATAAATGCCTTCGGTGCCATTGGGTCGGATGACTTCTTCATGTCGGATTTGAATCCATGGATTGTCATAGCTGATTTGCTGTGATTTCTGGATCCAGCCACCAATTTTTGTTTTTGACATATTTTTGAGCTAGAAATTATAAAAAATTCAAAAAATAGTACTTTAGTACGATAGTACTTCGTTTGTTTTAGCGATATCATATTAGGAATTATCTAATAAGGAAGCTACAAATGCGTCTATCGAAACTTGCCATGGTCGGAATGATTAGTCTAAGCGTTAACCATCTAGCTCATGCTGATGCTGTTGAGATAGATGCAATGTCTCTCCTGAATCAATATAACCTTATTACCAGTGGTAATGTCATCAGTACCTCTGAAATAGATGGTAACGCATTAATTGGTGGTAATGTCACTGGCGGTATGTATAACATGCATGCAACCTCCAATGCCACGGTTCCTTCTCTAACCGTTGGTGGTGACCTTAATGGTGGTGTGCAAACAAAAGGTAAAGGCGTGAATATCGGCGGCAATGTGTCAGGTTCACTCAATATTAACGACGGTGGTGATGCTTATGTACAGACTGTCTCTGGCACTGTGCAAAACAATGCTAACGGCAAAGGCTCAACCTCCGTTATCGGCAATATCTCAGGCACGGTCAGTACTAATGGTGGTAACACGACATATGGTGGCACTAACACAGGAACTGCTGCTGCTAACGGCAGTGGTAAGGTTTATAACCAACCTGTGTCAGCACCATTTGATCCGGCTGCTGCTGCGGCAAATGCAGTAAATACATTAGGCCAGTTTTCAAACCAGTTAGCAGGTACGGATTTCAATAGTGACTACACTATCTCTTCCAGTGGCAAAGTGACTTTTAATGCGACTCCGAATGCGGATGGTCTAGCTGTGTTTAATATTAGTGATGGCGAGAGCTTTTTTGAGAGTGTTAATGAGTTTGCATTTAATCTAGGCAGTGCTACTAGCATTTTATTTAATGTCTTTGATGACGCACTTTCTGAATATGATATTGCTGTAAACTTTTTGGCGAACTCAGCGGTTGATTTAGCGGATATGTTGTTATGGAATTTTACTGGTGCTGACAGTCTCTATATCAGATCGCAATTTGGCGGTAGCATATTAGCGCTGGGTGCCGATGTAGAAACAAGCGGAAATATTGAAGGCACGCTGGCGGCAAGAAGCCTGAACCAAAATGCAGAGATTCATTCACAGCCCTCTGGTTTTATTCCACCATCAGCGGTACCTGTGCCAGCAACTGCATTTTTGTTTGCGCCAGCATTACTGGGCTTTTTAGGTTTACGTCGCAAGGCTAATCCTTTGAAAGCTGCTGCCTAAGATAACAGCGTCGGTCATATAAAAAAGCCACCTTTTCAGGTGGCTTTTTTTTGCCTATAGCTTATGTAGCGAAGCTTACTGTCTTTCTAATGTGGCACAGCCTGCTGTGGCATGCTCCCATGTTTCGACATAGCAGGTACCAATAGTGTTGTCGCCCAGTATACGGCCATGTACATAGCCATGGCTTGGTGTTGAAACCCAAGTGAACGATTTATTATCAGGGTAAATGACACCGAAAAAGTTTTTGGTGCCGTCAGCATAGGTAAATGTGCCACGGAATCGGCGATCTTTTTGTTCGGTAATTGTGACAGTTTTGTCATCCCAGGTTTTGTAGCCTTTTTCATCTGATACGGTGGCGTTAATGCCGCTCCAGGTACCCACTAGATTTGGAATTTCTTTGGCTTTCACTTCAGTGGTGTAGTAGTAATAGGCGATGCCCGCCGTATTTACCAAAACCAGCAACCACAATAAGAATTGAGTCGCTGTATTGCCTGACTGTTTTTTTATCATATTTATTTCTCTCCAGGTGAAATGTGTTACCCATCATAAATTAATGCCTGGGCTTGTCTTTGATTTTATTTAATGAGCACAATTAAATAACAGTATTTTCTTTTTGTTTTCTTGCCGAAACTGGCGTGGTGACAGACCAAACTGCATTTTAAATGCTCTGCTAAAGTGAGCTATATCATTAAAACCTGCTTCCAGAGCAAGCTCTGTGATAGTGCGACTCAAACACTGTTGGTTTTGTAATTGACGGTAAACTCTATTCAAACGTTGTTGGGTGACGTAACGCATTAATGAGGTGTGTTCGGCATGAAATAAATTATTGATATACCGAACTGAAAGACCAACAGCGTTGGCAATAATGGCCGGAGATAAATTGTGGTGATGAATGTGACTATCAATATAACGTTTAATATGAAACAACGTTGAGTTTTGCGTGTGTGATAATTCCACTGAATTCGGGACAAGTTCATTCAATGATAGGGTCAGCATATCGATGAGAGGGTCAAACATTGATTGAAAAGCGTGTATGTCCAAAGTTGATAACTGATTCGCAAGAGACTGAATTGTGTTGGAAGTAATAGTACCAATCCCTGACTGAATGCCTATTTTTCTCGCCGTAAGCTCACTCACATGACTAAGTCGTTGTTTAAGGAAGTCACGTGGAATTGAGATAATCACTTTAGATGTTGATTCAGGCATGGTGATGCGATGCCATTCTGTTGCATCGTATAAAGCCATTTCACCTTTATTCAAAAAGACCTCACGACCATCTTGTTCAAGTTTGTAACAGCCATCTGTGAGCAGTACGGCAAAATAACAATCTTGACTGGCTTCTGTCGGTTCTTTTGATAATCGCTCTATACGAAGCGAATGCGTTCTTATAGATGAAAAACGCACATCATATAACCAAGGATAGATAGCCATATCATTAAATACGGGCTCATGGTTGAATTCACTGACGTCGACATTGGCATACTCGCGGCCGATGATTTCTTTTAACCAACCCAATCTTTGTGACTTGGGGTGGTCATCGGTACAGAAGCGCTGTCCATTTAATGTGGAAAGGCTAGAATTCATCTTTTTCTCTCTTATATTGACCATCACTGTATCGGTCATGTTATAGCGCCTTATGAGTCAAGACGTCCGTTTTTATAAGTGGATAATAACATAGAAAAAAATTAAAAATTCCAGGAGAGAAGTATGCAGAATAAAGCAGATAATAATGTCAATATAGTTATGCTCAGAGGTGCGTGCTTATGGATAATCATGGCATTGATTTTGGCTTGGACATTAGTAGGCTTATATAATCAGGTTTCGTTTTTATCAGAATTAATACCAGGAAGTCCCAAGCGAGTCTTACAAGCGCATCTGGATTTTTTGATTATGACTGCGTTGATTTTAGGGTATTACGCTGTCAAAGTCCCTCTACCATGGCATGTTCGTTGGGCAATGGTCGTTGGCGCATTTACTAACTCTAGTTTATTTCTGATGTACGCCTTGTTTCCAGTATTAGATCCTTTGCATGACTCATTTAGTCCTGAGATAACTGGAGCAGGTTTATTTAATATCTATTTGTATGCCAGTTTATTGATGACTAGTTATGGTTTTGGTAAAGGGGCTGTGATTATTTTGAAATCAACCTTTTCACCAAGAACAGAGTGACGGTGAATCAATTACTATTGCTTATCCAAATATTGAGCGAATATTCATGGGGTGCGAGAAGTCACTGACAATTCAGATGATTAGTGACTTTTCTTACCACCATTTCGACTGGCACTGTGGTTGTCTTTTTTGCCTCGTCCCGAGCCAGATTTATTACCACCGCCAGACTCTTTATTGACTGTTGCCCACGCTATACTTTTAGCTTCCTCGTCTGACACACCTTGTTCTTTATAACTTTCTTCTATGTGTTGTGCTTTACGTTTTTGTTTCTCTGTATATTTCTCTTTACTGCCTTGCGCCATGATTTCACTCCATTAAAACTAGAAACATGTTCACAAGACCTGACAGTGGCGGTAAACGATAGTTTCTGAACGGTCATTTGTGAGAGTTTAGGTGGTCGTTTTTTGTCACTAAAAATTCGAGAGCAGCACCAATATCTTCCTCACCGCACGCAGCGATATCATCTGGACTTCCGGCCAATGCTTCCTGGTGCGTTAATATTAAGTCTCGTTGTTTATTCAGAAAATGACTGTGGCCATCTTCTTTAGAATAAGGATGATGAATTGAGTGTTTTTGCTGCATGGTTATGGTCCGTGTCATCAAAATGTTGTTATATATCGTTTACATTAACATTCATCATGCCAGATACAAATTTATGACCGATATCTGATTTTCCTCAATATAAAAGCATTAACTAGGTTAAAGCCAATAGTTATATGGTGGACTAATATTAAGTAAAAAAAGCCCGCTTTGAAAACGGGCTTTCTCTGAATGAAAAACAATCCATTGTTTTCTTCCTATTGAGATTAGAAATCGTAGGTGATACCTCCAAAGAACAAGCGTTCACGACCGACTAATTTACCTTCATTTCGACTGACCAGATATTCCTTGTCGAATAAATTTTCAACAATGGCAAAGACTGTTATGCCAGAGTTGGGTACAGCGTAATTTACACCGGCATTCCAGATAGTGAATCCTGGGATGGTGCCTTGAAGTCCACTGACATCTTCATTGCGTGTATTACCGTCATCAACAAATTGTTTACTCACATGCTGGACGCCAATTCTGGCATTTACACCACTTTGATGTTCATATCCAAGATCCATATTCAACATATGCTCAGGTGCATACTGCATTCGGTTACCATTGATTGAGGGATCCGGTCCATCTTTGTATTCAGCAGTCCATAAATTTGTGTAAGCCCCTGAAAGGTAGATATTACTTGTCCATTCAAATATCTCACCAAAATTTATACGACCTGAAAGTTCGATACCGGTTTGTTCACTATCACCACTGTTATCGAATGTATCTCCAAAGTCCACTAAGGTATTTTGAATGTCATTATGGAACAATGTAGCTTCAACATTGATGCCTTTAAAGTAACGACTTCTGAAGCCGACTTCATATAAGGTACTTTCTTCTGGCTCAGCGCGGCCGCCGTCTTCAGTAAATTCCCTATCAGCTCGTGCTGGTGCTATACCTTTATGCACACCTGCAAAGACCGTGGTACCTGCAATACCATTCCATGCGACGCCAAAACTAGGGAGAAACTCAGTATATGACAATGATTCACGGTTGTTCTGAACACCACCTTCATAGAACTCTTCGCTGGTACGAACATCTTCTACGCGAAAACCAGGTGTAAATGACCAGTCTCCTAGATACGTTGTATTCTGCAGATAGTAGGATAAAGCATGCGTTTTAATTTTCGCTTCTTCCACATCGCCTGGATTATTTGCCAGAGCTAGTTTATAACGCTCACGCTCAGCAACACTCTGCGCTAGAATCTCTTGGCGATGTACATTCTCTTCATGGTAACGCACACCAAAAATGGTATCGTGTTCCAAGTCGAACAAACTATAAGAAAGGTCACCACGCGTTTCTATGCCACGCGTGTAATATTGACGAGGTGCGTGACGGCCTGCACATAAGCTGGCATTGACGTCTGTAGCAGAGACACCTTCCCCCCCTTGGCCAGGGCAGTTTCTGAATAGTGACACGATATTACCGTTACTATCGAGATCGCCTTCATTCTCTTCTGTACTGCGTAGACCATTACGGAATGTGTCGGTGTAGTAAGCCTGTGATGTTAATTTGAATTTATCGTTAACACGGAAAATATGTTGTAACTGTACGACATCACGATCTTGTTCCCACTCATCATTTTGAATTGAGGGATGGGAGTAGGGATCACGATCATATTCATAGGGTGTTAAATATGCTTCTGTGGAATTACGTCTGTCTCGCGTATGAACTAATTTCAAACCTAAGGTCTGGCGGTCAGTAATGTCTAGCTCGCCTTTGAAGCGATAATTTTTTACATCAAACTCACTGTGATCATAGACGCCATCACCTTTGTTTTGGGTAAAGCCAAAAGTGAAGCCGCCTATATCCTTGCCATAACCTATAGCACCATCCAGTAGACGATAATTTTGATTGCCAAATGCTGAGGTGATGGTTCCCTCAACCTTGCCACTGCGGGGAACAGGTTTGGTCACAAAGTTTACAGCACCACCTAATGTTTGTGGCCCATATAAAATTTGACCAGCGCCTTTGATCACTTCGATTCGACTTAATGCTGTTGATGGCGGCGTGTAATGCACAACAGGATCCGCATAGGGAGCAAGTTGTAGGTGAACACCATCTTCCATGATCATGGCTTTCGCACTTCGGCGTGGGTTTTGGCCTCTGATACCAATATTGGTATCAAACCCCATGCTGCCATCGGGTACGATATTGATACCAGGAACAGTACGTAATCTTTCTATGTTAGAAACTGGGCGGCGTGTATCCAGGTAATCTTCATTGATAATGTTAAATGAGCCTGGAATGGCATCCAGTTTATCTGGAAGAATCCCGGTGACTGTCATTTTTCGTACTTCAACAGCGTCTGTATCGTCCTCTGCATGGGCACTAAAAGAAGCCATTATTAACGAGGATAACATCGCGCTTTTACTCAGTTTTTTTCTTAATTCCATCTCTCTCTCCTGCTTGTGGAAGCTGGACTATAGCGATGGCTCGATTGTGACTGATATAGGAGTTACTCCCTTCGGGTCTGGGATTGACGGTTTTGCTGAGCAACCATTTTCATAGTGAGGATGGGAGTGAGTGGTTAAATTTAACCACTGCGATATCTTTATGATTTATAAAAGCTGTTACCGGGTGGATAGAGTGAATTTGCGAATAAATGAAGATGGCTATAAACATCCAATGATGTGGTTAATTCCAACCATTGTGTAAATTAATGTAAAGATTTGATAATTGTTGTTAATAAGCCACAAGGTGTTAGATGAAAGAAAAATAAATAAAATAAGCGGATCGTGCGCTTAGAAGGGAACAGGGAGTGTATGTCTTGGATTTTGAAAATACGCGAGCATAAAGCGTGAACCTCATACTGATGCCGAGAGAGTTAATGTGGGGCATCTGTATATTTAAAGGAGCTCAGCTTTAGCTTGCTCGCTATACAAACACTATTTTATTTAATCCGCATCATAATCATTGTGTTATTTAGAAGCTTGGTTATATCAGTTGTTATAGCCAAAAAGATGCTGTTGTTTTATTTTTTCAGCGACTACGTTGGGAACCATTGATTCCCATCCTTGCTGTTTATCCATGATCATTTTCAACACATCAGGTGAAAATATAGGTAAATAGGCTTCATTGAATTCATCGAGCTGTTGAACATGTTCACCGTGTTTCAGATATTCATAGAGGTAGGATTGTTTAGTATTGACTTCAAGATTATCTACCTTATAGAGAATGTTGGTCTGCGTATCCTTATAGGGGTAGATATAGAGTTTGACATTGTGCTTGAACAGGCGACCAAAGCCTTCAAGAATACCGCCTTGTAAATGGCTGTAATATTTATCATTAAATAATTCGGCCAGACTATGGGCTCCCATTGTTAAGCCGATACTACGATCGGTATATCGGGAAAGGTATGTCGCTAACCGATAATACTCTGGATAATCGGAAATCAAAACGGTGTGACCAGTTGCCTCCAGCACATCAGCACGGCTGATAAAGTCCTCCAGATCGATACTGTCGTTTTCACCTCGCAAATTATGCATGGTGATTTCCATAATAGAAATGGTATCTCCGGGTGAGGCTTCATTATCTGCATCAAACTGCTTTCGTGCTGAGTTGAGCATATCGATATTCACGTGAGTAACCGGTCTAAAACGACCACGTTCTACAAGCACGTTTTTCTTACGCAGATGCTCAGAAGGTTGCAGTACCTTACCGTCAGCAGAGAACATAGCAGCATCGCTTAAACCTAGTTGTACCAGACGTAAACTGATGACGCGATTATCCACATGTAAGAATGCGTCACCGTGCATATCCACCATATCTACTTCAATGCGATCAGTCGTTAGATTATCAAGCAATGATTTCACTAATAAGTCTGGGCTTTGATAGTAGTGGAAGGCACCATAAACCAGATTCACACCGATAATACCTAGGGCTTCTTGCTGTAATGAGTTTTCATTATCCAGCATACGAACATGAATAATAATCTCGCTGGGTGCGGCATGGGGCTCGGTTTGAAAACGCACTCCCAACCAGCCGTGACATTCATTGGTACCGTGATAGTTACGGGCAGATACCGTATCAGCAAATGCAAAAAATGAGGTGGTATCTCCTCGCTGTTCACTTAATCGTTCAATATTCAACTTATATTCGAGGTCGAGCATATCCTCAAGACGTTCGCGGCAGACGTAGCGGGGGGCTTTACCGTAGATATCATCGCTGACTTTCATGTCATAGGCTGAAATACTTTTTGCAATAGTCCCAGCAGCTCCACCCACTCTGAAGAACCAGCGGACGACTTCCTGTCCGGCACCAATTTCTGCAAATGAGCCATAACGGTTATTATCAAGATTCACTTCGAGTGCTTTAGCACCTGGGGATAGAATTTTGTTTTCCATAGCTGACCTTTGAGTGCGGGTGAAAATAAGACGATATCTATTATGTCTGTCTGCAAGCAGGTTTGTGGCGTAAACGACTTGTTAGCTGAAAACCAACGCCTAACCCTAAGTAGATAAACATCATCATTTAAGTCATTTTTTACATAATTAGTGAAAGTATTCAACCTTAATAAGTTCATGAAGACACTATTAACCCGATGTATCAATTTCGATTAAGCATAGTTTAGAGTACGTAACTGTCAGGTTTGCATTTAAACAAGTCGTTCTTATATTGCATATTTGAGTCAGCACTTTGGCAGTAGATGAGTCTAAGTGTTCGACTCAAATTCACACAAAATTGAGTCGTTTTCTTAGGATGAATAAAACCATCATCAGATACAGTATTTTTGTGTGTAAAATACATTGCAGGTCCAATTTGCTTTACTGTTTATCTGATGATGCGAAATAAATCCATGAGTAATACCTCCATCAAAATCCGACTTCATCATCATGACAACATCGCGTTTGGGCCGGGTAAGGCTGATCTGCTTGATGCAATAAAAGAATATGGTTCTATATCTGCTGCTGGCCGCAGTATGGGAATGTCATATAAACGTGCCTGGGATTTGGTTCAGACCATGAACCAGAGTTTCAAACAGCCGCTTGTTACTACATCGAAAGGTGGCAATCAAAAAGGCGGAGCAGTTGTGACTGACTTGGGCGAAACCGTCTTGCTTCAATACCGTGAAGCGCAAAAAATGGCTGATATAGCGACAACGGAACAGCTAAAAATCCTGTCTAAGCTGCTTTCAAATTAAGACTATTTCCTTAACGTTTGTTTTTATATTCCGATATGTTTTGAGAAATATATCTGATATTATCTGCGATATTCCGGTAGGTATTTCTATTTTGTGTTCAGCCAATCAGGCTGCAATAGCAAATTTTTATAGCTATCGATATATTTATGCGTATATATCGGAGAGAGAATGAAAAAGTGGTTCCCAATATCAGCATCTAGTTTGTTAACGTTGCTAGCTATTAACCCAGTGCTGGCGGAAAGTTTTGGGCTTGGCAAAATCGAGATCGTGTCAGAATCACCATTGCCAGGTATTGCTGATGCGACTGTAGATGCAAAGGTGATGCGTGAACAAAACCGAGAAACAGTGGATGAAGCCTTGGATCGTTTGCCTGGCATCACTGTCTCACAAAATGGTGGCAGAAATGAGGCTATGATCAATGTAAGAGGGTTTGATTTGCGTCAAGTGCCTGTATTAGTAGACGGTACACCTGTTTATGTCCCTTATGATGGTTATGTCGATTTAGCTCGCTTTACGACATTCGATTTATCTGAAATCAATGCGTCCAAAAGTTTTAGTTCACCGTTACTGGGGGCTAATACATTGGGAGGAGCTATTAATCTGGTTAGTCGTCGTCCAGTTGAAGAACTTGAAGGAGAAGTAGGGGCAGGCTATAACACCGGTGATCACACCAATAGTGAAGGTAAGCGTAGTTGGATCAATATTGGTAGCAACCAAGGCATTTGGTATGGGCAGTTAAGTGCCAGTTATTTGCAGCAAGACAGTTTTTCAGTATCCGATGATTTTGACGGGGCTGAAAATAACTCAGGCCAAGGTTCGGGTGTTCGTGATAACGCTTACCGTAAAGATAGTAAGGTAAACATCAAGCTGGGACTAACGCCAAATGAGACCGATGAGTATGCTGTTGGTTATATAAATCAGGACGGGCAGAAAGGCACACCACCATCGACGATAATTTCGAAACCACGTTATTGGCAATGGCCATATTGGGATAAAGATAGTATCTATTTCTTAAGCACTACATCGTTGTCCGAGAGTAGTTATATCAAAACACGTTTATATCTCGATACCTTTAAAAACCAGCTTTCCAGTTATGATGATAATAGCTATAGCAGTCAAACTAGGCGCTCTGCTTTCAATAGCATTTATGATGACACCACTTATGGCGGCAGCATTGAATATGGAAAAACCATAGGCCGTCATCAAGTAAAGCTGGCTGCCCATTACAAACTTGATGAGCACAAAGAGCATGATAAAGGTGAACCTGAAGCTAAGTTTCGGGATAGAACAATGTCGTACGGCATTGAAGACACCATCAAAATGACTGACAAACTAAATCTGGTCCTTGGTGCGAGTTATGACACTCGGAAAATTATTGAAGCCTACAAATATGATAGTGACTTAAGCGGATTTGAATATTTCAGTCATGATAAAAATCATGCGTTCAACCCACAGATTGGTTTGTTTGCAAAACTGGATGAGAAAAATGATGCCCGAGTGACACTGTCACAGAAATCCCGTTTTGCCACGATTAAAGATCGCTACAGTGGTAGCTTTGGTTCACGCTTGCCAAATCCAGATTTAAAGCCTGAGCGTGCCACAACGATGGAGTTAGGCTGGAGTCATAAACTGGATGATTTTGGTCGTATTCAATCGACGGTTTTTTATAGTCATATTAAAGATTTAATTCAGTCAGAAGCTCTGACTGCTGCCGAGTTAGCTGCTCATCCAGATCTTGATTATGATGCCACACAAAATCGCAATATTGGCGAAGTGGATGCAAAAGGGCTTGAAATAGCTGCGGACTTTTGGTTTAGCCAGTGGGAATTGGGTGGTAATTACAGTTATTTAGACCGTAATAACAGAAGCTCAAATGCCCGTTTACTAGATACACCCCGTCATAAATTGTTTATCTATGCCAACTGGGCAATATCACAACCCTTAAGTCTTGATGTCACCACGCAGTATGAAAGCGAACGCTACAACGCCACTGATGCCTCACGTCAATCAGCGGGCTTCACTGTCTCTGGATTAAGAGCGACATATAAGACGTCATCTGGAATAACAACAAGACTGGGCGTGGAAAATATCTTTGATAAATATTACAGCTATGATGAAGGTTTCCCGGAGCCGGGTAGAACGTATTACGCCAATATGAGCTATCAGTTCTAATGGGTATGAAAATGTATAAAAAACTGTGTGTGTTAATAAGCTTATGCTTGCCAGCTAGCCATGTCGACGCTGACATATTGAATATCATGACCAGTTATCCTCAGCCAGTGGTATCTGCATTTCAGCAAGCTTTTGAAGAGACTTATCCTGATGTTGAGTTAACTTTTTTCTGGCGTCGACCTGATGATGCCTTGAATACATTACTGCAAAATAATGCAGAGGATGTTGATGTGATTTGGATGCCATCTGTCACCACATTCAAAGCATTGGCTGACCATCAATTATTACAAGCAATAAATCTCGACCTCACCGGTTTACCGCAATCTATTGGGCATATGCCAATTTCAGATCCGCATCAGCGATATCTAGCCTTTGAGATTGCAGGTTATGGAGTGTTTGTTGATAAACAGTCACTAGAAAAGGAAAAGCGAGCAATACCACAAACATGGACTGATTTAACTGATCCAGCATGGCAAGGGGAAATAGCTTTACCTGTGCCGTCAAAAGTGGGGTTTGCTCCTATGCTTATTGATCAGTTAATTCAAGCTGAAGGTTGGGAAAAGGGCTGGATTACTTGGCAGAAAATAGCCGCTAATAGCAAACTTATTGGCCAAAGCGCACCTTTTATGACCGAGCGTGTGCAAACCGATGAAGACACTGACGGCTGACCAATTTGCTGAGTTTAGTGAAGGAAGACGTTTATTCGAACAAATGTGGGTGATTGCGCCGTCATTAGATGATGATATAGATGGTTTAGGCCCACTATATAACAGTATCTCTTGTTTACAATGCCATCCAGCAAATGGTCGTGGTCATGCCCCAGACAAACCCGAGCAAAAACTGGATGCGATGTTAGTGCGCTTGAGTCAGCTCGATGAGAAAGGGAATATCATCACACCACATCCCATCTATGGAGAACAATTACAGGATAAGGCCATACCAGGTGTCAAAGCTGAAGGACATGTGAGTATGGTATATCGCTATTTTAATGTGACTCTGAAAGATGGTACATCGGTGCCGATGCGTGAACCCAAGGTGATGTTATCTCAAGCTGCATATACTGATTTTTCTGATGTACTGACCTCTGCACGAATTGGCCCAGCATTGATTGGGATGGGGTTTATTAATGTGATACCTGCCGAGCAAATTATTGCTAATGCCGATCCTGATGATCTTGATGGCGATGGTGTTTCGGGACGAGTTAACTGGATTAAAGACCCTATGACAGGGCTAACTCATATTGGCCGGTTTGGTTATAAAGCCAATGTGGCGTCTTTGAAAGCACAAGTCGCTAATGCTTTTCATGGTGATTTAGGCATAACGTCATCTATTCACCCAAAACAAAACTGTACTTTAGTTCAGAACGATTGCTTGAAAGCCTTGAGTGGAGGCGAACCAGAACTCAGAGAAACGCAGCTCAATGCGGTCACCGCTTATATGCAATTATTGGCAATCCCCAAGCCTTTGCCCATTGATAATGAGCAATTATTACTTGGTCAGCAGATGTTTAATAAATCAAATTGTCTGGCCTGTCACCATGCCAAATTTACTACCAGCAAAGAGACAAAACCTCAGCAGTTAGCCTCAACGACTATCAGTCCTTATAGTGATTTTTTATTGCATGATATGGGGGAGGGGCTGGCTGATGGTAGACCAGACGAAGGTGCCACAGGCAGAGAATGGCGTACAGCACCACTATGGGCAATAGGGCTATCAAAGATAGTGAATAGGCATGCGAACTATCTACATGATGGCCGAGCCAGAACGTTGCTTGAAGCCATTCTATGGCATGGTGGTGAAGCACAAGCCAGTCAGCAGACGGTAATAAACATGTCTTTAGAACAACGGGAAGCCTTACTGAATTATCTTAAGCGCTTGTAATCTGAAAATCTTAATGTTGATTTAACTCGTCCTATGTTACATTGCGCGCCTTTGCAATAAGCCATCAAGCACATGACCTCTACAGATACATCATCACCTTCTTATTCATTGCCTTGGGTGATTTTTGCCCTAGCGGTTGGTGGCTTTTGTATTGGCACCACAGAATTTGTGGCGATGGGACTGATTCAGGAAATTGCTGCTGATCTTAAGGTGTCGATTCCGTCTGCCGGGCATTTCATTACAGCTTATGCTTTAGGGGTGACTGTCGGTGCACCAGCCTTGGCTATTCTAGGCGCTAAGTTACCTCGTAAAACCTTATTGCTGGGTTTGATGGTGTTTTATGGTCTGGCTAATGCGATGACAGCATTTGCAGATAGTCCGATAACGATGTTGCTGAGCCGCTTTATTGCTGGCTTACCTCATGGTGCCTATTTTGGTATTGCATCTTTAGTTGCGGCTGATTTAGCAGGACAGCATCGCCGGGCAACGGCGATTGCTCAAGTGATGATGGGCTTAACCATTGCCAATGTAATCGGCGTACCTTTTGCTACCTGGCTGGGACAGTCTTTCGGCTGGCGAACCGGCTTTGAGTTTTCAGCGATGATTGCACTGGCGACCATTTTAGCCATCAGCTTTTTTGTGCCACGTATTGATGCCCATCCTTCTGCTAGTTTTCGTAGTGAATTGGCGGGATTTAAAAATATTAATATGTGGCTGACACTCGCAATAGGGGCGATTGGCTTTGGTGGTATGTTTTCTGTCTACAGTTATGCCTCACCCATTCTGACGGAATATACAGGTGCTAGTATAAAAGTCGTGCCTATTGCCTTAGCAGTATTTGGTACAGGTATGGTTATCGGTGGTCTTGTGGCAGGCTGGTTGGCAGATAAACATTTGAATAAAACAATTGTTGCCGTTTTAGTCAGTTCATCAGTAGCGTTCATTATTGCTGGTCTTAGTATGACTCAACTTTATTCAGCAATAGCAGCGCTGTTTTTGATCGGCTTTACAGTTACAGGTTTAGCAGGTGTCTTGCAAATTCGCTTAATTGATGTGGCTGGTGAGTCACAAGCGTTAGCCGCCTCACTTAACCATTCGGCATTCAATGTCGCAAATGCTTTAGGTGCCTTTTTAGGTGGTTTTGTCCTCAGCCAGCAATTGGGATGGACTGCGCCAGTTTGGGTCGGTTTATTGTTAAGTTTATCTGGCCTTGTGGTGTTTAAAGTAGCACTTAGCGTTGAAGCACGTACAAATTACTAATGCAGCTATTGTTAAACAGGGTTTATCAGATAGCGTTAGTGAATTTGAGCTTGATTTTTCGACAATAATAATTCGAAGTCGTGGTCAGGAATGGGTTTGGAAAACCAGTAGCCTTGAGCATAATCGCAGCCAACCGATTTCAAAAAGTTTAACTGTGCTTCGTTTTCAACGCCTTCAGCTATAACTTTAATCTTCAACTTATGTGCCATCACAACAATGGCTTCACACATAGCCTGATCATCGAGATTGACATGAATACTTTGAACAAAAGTGCGATCAATTTTTAAATAATCAACATTCAGCTTTTTTAAGTAAGCTAGTGAGGAATATCCAGTACCAAAATCATCAAGTGAAATTTCAATTCCCGCATGTTTTAACATGCCTAATCTTTGTTCGGTCATCGAGCCTTCATTCATCATCACCCCTTCAGTAATTTCGAGGGAAATGGCCTTATTACTAAGTGCCTTTTGTGCTAAAAAATCTATCCATTCTTCCAGAACACAAGATTCGTTTTGAAGCTGTTTAGGCGATATATTGATGCTGAGCTGAAAGTTTTCTATATATTTTTCCTGCCAGAATTTCACTTGAGATGCACTCTGGCGAAATACCCAGTCACCTAACTCACAGAATTTGTGATATTACAGAAGATGATTTCTTTATCGTGAGAGATAGAGGATGTGTATTTAAATTGAATAAAATAAATAAAGAACTTATCGGAGAGTGTATGTCTCAGCACTATTTATCCCTCAATGTGCAATTTTGATAAATTGTCTTTTTAGACATAATTCACATACTTTTATTTTTGATAAATAACCATATAAATAGAGTGGTTGTCAACAAATTCTAACTCTGGAAATTTAGCGGAAAAAGTGGCTTTAGTTTGGTTTAAATTTGTAAGGACAATTGAAAATGAGAAATGAGTTGAGATCGTAAATTTTCACTTTACCTGCGTTGATTTTTATCAATGTGAAGAGATGTATATTGAAGAAGCATGCTTGGGAGGTAGAGAAAAGTTTTCTCTTAAGTACTTTGCTTCCTGAGCGGGTGTTCGATTAAATAGCCTTTTGAATTCACGGTTAAACTGTGACTGGCTTTCATAGCCCACTTCACTACTGGCTTTAGCAGCTGTCATTCCTCTACGAACCATGAACAATCTCGCTTGATGCAATCTGACCGATTTCAAATACTGTATCGGGGATTCAGATGTGATCGCTTTGAAATGATAATGAAGGGCGGCAGTGCTCATTCCAGCTGCATTGGCCAGTTGTTGAATAGTAATATGATCTTTATAGGCATGATGAATAAGCTGAATGGCTTTTCCCACTTTTCCCATTTGTTTCTGCATGGTCAATGCGGCTCTCAGCTCGCTGCCTTGAGGACCCATTAATACCCGGTAGTAGATTTCTTTCAATAATCCAGGTCCCAGAATGACATCATCTGGTTTTTTGTTTAGGGCATCTAATAACCTGATAACAGAGTCGTACATATGTTCATTCATCGGACTCGACATCATACTAAGCGGGGATGCTTGATTAACAATGCCAGACTCATCAAGTAGCAGCATAAGTTCAGTCACGACCTGGAAATCCAGATGCATATAAATCGCCAGTAGCGGTTCATTTTTAGATGCATCGGTTTCCATGGTGAAGGGCACTGGGACGGAAACGGCCAGATACTGGTTTGCATCGTATATGTAGGTCTTATTGCCAAAATAACCACGTTTCTGCCCTTGGCAAACAATGACAATGCCCGGATCGTACAGTACGGGCGTTCTACTCAATGGTCTGTCTGAGCGGAGAATTCTGACGCTGTCTAAGCTTGTTAAGTTATACCCTTCGACAGGAGCCAGACTCTCCAAAAGAGAAATCATATAGGCTTGCTTGTTTACTGACGTATATTGATTTTTAGACATTTAAGTAGAGTATTAGGCAATAAATTAAGATGATTTTGGCTTATTTAATACATTTTATAAGGCTATTGTACAACTAGTTTAAACAGCCTTAAGGAGATGAAGATATGTCAAATTCAAAACTGGTTTTAATTACCGGTGTGAGTAGTGGTTTTGGGCAAGCGATAGCACAACTTGCACTTGATTCTGGTCATCGTGTTGTTGGCACACTGCGAAAAGAAAAAGATAAAGGCGAGTTTGAAAGTCATCCATCTGGTCAAGCTTATGGTTATCTTTTGGATGTCACCGATACCAATGCGATTAGCGACATTATTGCTGACATTGAGTCACAGCATGGACCAATAGAAGTATTAATTAATAATGCCGGTTATGGTCATGAAGGCATTATGGAAGAGTCCTCATTAGAAGATATGCGAAGACAGTTTGATGTGAATGTGTTTGGTCCGGTGGCACTGATGAAAGCGGTTTTGCCGTACATGCGAAAAAGACGTCGTGGACATATCATCAATATAACTTCAATGGGCGGCTATATCACCATGCCCGGTATTGCTTTTTATTGTGGCAGTAAGTTTGCTCTAGAGGGGATATCTGATGTGCTCAGTAAAGAAGTCGCATCTTTTGGCATATCAGTTACGGCAGTAGCGCCAGGTTCATTTCGTACTGATTGGGCAGGCCGTTCTATGGTGAGAGCACCACGCGGGATTGCAGATTACGACGATCTTTTTAATCCGATTCGCCATGCCCGCGAAGAAGTAAGTGGAAAACAGCTCGGTGATCCAGACAAAGCTGCCGAGGCAATTATGACGTTGATAAATAGTGATAATCCGCCTGCACATATTTTACTGGGAAGTGACGCGCTTAAACTCGTCAAAGCGAAACTGACTGAACAGGCTCAGCAACTTGATAAATGGGAGAAACTGACCCTTTCTACCGATGGTTGATTAGGTTTTGTATAGACTTAAGACTCAATACAAGTCACCAAACAAGTCTAAATGCGTGAGATAAAGCCGGACATCAAATTCGAGTTGGTGATAGTCCGGTTCCATATGTGTGCAGAGTTTATAAAACGCTTTGTTATGGTCTTTCTCTTTTAAATGTGCCAGTTCATGTACCACAATCATATTCAAAAATGCGATAGGTGCGGTTTTAAACACCGAGCCAATTCGCATTTCATTTTTGGCTTTTAATTTACTGCCCTGAACCCGTGAAACATAACTGTGTAATCCCAGGGCATTATGAAGTACATCCAGCTTGTCATCATAGACCACTTTACTGAGCGGACTGGATTGACGCAGGTTCTGGTTCTTCATATCCATCACATACGCATACAAGGCTTTATTGGTTTTAATGTCATGTGTATCCGGGTATTTCTTTAATAGAAACTGCCCAAGTGTTTTCGCTGAAATGGCGGCATTGACTTGGTCCAGAACAGAGACAGGGTAGCCTGATAAATATTTTAGTGACGACATACAATGCAAATTGATTCAATTGGTAGATTTTGTGAGGTGAATTGTAAAACAAATGGCAATGGGGGAGTGACACTTGAATATTATAGCTGTTTCTAAAGCTATCTTATTCCTTGACTATTTAATCTTGAAAAGCCATAAATGGACATATTTTTTACTGAATAACTGTGTTATCGGAATACAATTTCTGTTGAAAAAAAGGAAGCAAAATGCAGAAGGGTTTAGCGAAAGAATCAATGAAGTTTCTTAAGCTTGGTGCGGTAGGATTATTGCTCATCATTGTGCTTATACTGGCAGGCGAGAAACTGAGTGGTATCGATGCACTGATATTGGGTTTGCTGCCCTATGTGATTTATCAGATTTATTCTGCTATCCAGTCAGCAAAGAAACGTAAGAAGAGATAAACCAGGCTCGTAATTATAAGGTTAAATTCGCTAATTCAGTGAATGACTACAACATTACTCTAGTCAGGCTTCGCCAAAGAATAATTATTCTTGCCGTTACGTTTAATATCATACATCGCTCTGTCAGCTACTTTGACTAGCTCCTCAAGGTTTGTGCCATGCTCTGGAAAAAATGCGATACCTATACTGACACCAACCGTATCTTGTCTTGTTTCATTTTCTGACAAGACAAAGTTGATTGGCGCTTTCAGTGCATCAATCAGTTTTTGAGCAACAGTTTCCACATCTGCACGAGCCTTGAGATCATCAATCATGATAACGAACTCATCGCCACCAATACGCACTAATTGATCTGATTGGCGCAAGATCGCAGTAAACCGTTTTGCCACTTGTTTCAACACTTGATCACCGGCATCGTGCCCCCAAGTGTCATTGACGGATTTAAAGCCATCTAAGTCTAAAAACATAATGGCAATGTGTTGGTTTTGTCGCTTAGCTTTGGCTAAATAATCACCGGCATGTTGCTGTAAATAATGCAGTGAAGGCAAGCCTGTAATAGCGTCAAAGTGCGCCTGTTTTTTCAATTCCAGTTGAGCATTATTGGCCGCTTCTAACGCCTGATGTAGTTCACTGACATCATATTCAGTGACTAATATTAAAAATTCAGCTGTTAACGGGTGACGAGTGATACGAATATCCAGCGTATGCTGACGTAAGCCTGCACTGGTTTTCATCATATGAGTCCAACGCCCAACGCGCTTTTCAGTGGCTTCTTTTAGACGTTCAATCCCTTCTTCGAGATTTTCAAAGCGAGCAGTAAAAGCATTTTTATCATCACGAAGTTGTTGTGGAATGATGTGTTTATAAGCTTCTGTCGCTGCCGGGTTTTCAATAACAATGTCACCAGAGAAAGTAAAAGTGCTGACCAACACAGTGGTATAGCGCATAGCTTCTACCAGCAATAAATTCTCAGGAGTTTCTCCGAGTTCGACTTGTTCATTGACATAAGCAATGATGGCGCGATGACGTTCATCACCTACTAAAACAGCTCTATGCAACATATAAAGCGTTTTGGCTTTACCGTTAGGGTAAGTTGTCCACGGGTCAATACTAAGACCATTTTTAGCTGCTAACTGAAAGGTTTGAATTATTCTATCCCGGGCACCTTGTGTGTCACCTGAGAGATCTTTATTTATTAATTCATCAACTGAGTTCAGTCCCCAAAAAGTGAGGGCTGCTTCATTACCCCACCACCAACCATGTTTTTCGAGATCAAAAATCCACACTACAGTAGGAATTAGCTCGTAAAGAGCAAGCTCATCTATGCTTTTAATATGTGTAAGGTGACTGTAATCAGCGCTCATATGAGAAGTAATTTTTATCCTTTGTGTGCTAGCTAAGTGTACGCGTTATTATCGCATAACCAGACAGGTAAATAAGGTTGAAGTCTGGCCTATATTAGATAGTTATATGATTCAATAAAGATAAATAAGTGATTAAATAACTTGGGTTGAGCGATTGTTAAACCCAAGTTATGGTGGTTTGAGTGATTATGTTATCTAGTGGTTGACGCTTAAATATTGTGAGTCGAACTCTGTTTATCAACGGTGTTTTTACAACTGCAACTCTTCTTATTTCAATGGATACAAGTGATATGAATGAAACAATCAAACTGCTGAAAAGTCATCGTTCAATTAGAGAATTCACAGCGGAACCTGTCAGTGACGACGTTGTGCGTAACATTATTGATGCAGCAGGTTGGTCAGCTACGTCAAATTTTGTTCAGGCATACACAGTTATTCGTGTCAGAAATCCACAAACACGTCATCAGATTGCCGAGCTGGCGGGGTCGCAGAGTTGGGTAGAAAATAGTCCAGTATTTCTGGTTTTTTGTGCTGATCTCAAACGAAATCAAGCTGCCTGTGCTTATGAAAATGAAGAGATGGTCCCCGGTTACACCGAGCAGTTCATTATTGCGACAGTGGATGTGAGTCTGGCTGCTCAGAATGCGATGATTGCTGCCGAATCCTTAGGGCTTGGTGGTGTATTTATTGGCGGTATCCGCAATAATCCGGAGAAAGTGTCTGAGCTGCTTAACCTTCCTGATCAGGTTTATCCTGTTTTTGGTATGTGTCTTGGTCATCCTGCAGCAGAGCCTGAGCAAAAGCCTAGATTGCCCGTAGATGTGGTTTTGAAAGAAGAAACATATCAGCAAAATGAAACAGAACTGGAACAGTATAACGAAACGTGCAAATCGTATTATCAAAACCGTTCTAGTGGTTCGCGCGATGAAACATGGACACATCAGATAGCAACGATGATGAGTAAGCCTATGCGTCCTCATATGAGAGACTTTCTAGAGAAAAAGGGCTTTAAATTTAAGTAAACCATCAGGCAGCAATCAGTCCTTCATCTCTTGTAGCCAATTGGAACTATCTACTTGCTAAGCAACCAAACAAAATATCCAATGATGCGAGCTGGTTTTTCTGGTGTTTGGTGATCTTGCTTTTTCGTTCAAAAGCAGCGTCCAGCTAGCTGACTAATATCCTATTGCAATATAACTCAGGAGGAAGCATGACAAACTCAAACAATGAAAATGATCATTCCCCTATAGAGCAAGATCCCAATACCAATTTTGACAAAGGACCGGCCGGAGGCTGGGGCTCACTTCGTGGTGTCTCTCGAATCTTTGGTGAGGTTCACGGCTCTACTGTCGCAGCGAAAATTCTTTCCAGACTAAATAAGCCCGGGGGAGTCATGTGCAGTTCATGTGCATGGGCTAAACCTGCTAATCCTTCTACATTTGAGTTTTGTGAAAATGGTGCTAAAGCAACCTTGTGGGAGTTGGATGAGAAGCGAGCAGATGCTAACTTCTTTGAACAGTATAGTGTGACTGAATTAAAGTCGTGGCACGATCATGAACTGGAAAAAGCCGGGAGGTTATCAGAACCTTTACGTTATGACGTAGAACGCGATAGATATGTACCGGTCAGTTGGGATGTTGCAATACAAGATATTGGTGAAAAGCTTGCTGCGATGAATCCTAAGGAAGCCGTCTTTTATGCCAGTGGTCATGCTGGATTAGAAGCGTCTTATCTCTATGCACTTTTTGCACGAGCAATGGGGCACCAGAATCTGCCACAGTCATCCAATATGTGTCATGAAACAACCAGTGTGAATCTGAAGACCTTTGTCGGCACCCCCGTAGGCACGTGTACGCTGGATGACTTCGAACATTGCGACGCTATTTTCTTTTTCGGACAGAATACAGGTACTAACTCACCACGCTTCATGCATACGCTGAAAGATGCCGTTGATCGGGGCTGCAAAATTGTCACCTTCAACCCGGTGCGTGAAAGGGGACTGATTGAATTTGTCGAGCCACAGAACATCGTGCAGATGCTTACCAATAACCCTACCGAGATATCCAACAAATATTATCAGGTGAAACCAGGCGGTGATATCGCCGTCATTGCAGGCATGATGAAACATGTTCTGGCTCGCGAAGAGGCTGCCCCAGGCACTATTTTGGATAAGGCGTTTATTGCTGCTGAGACAACAGGTTTTGATGAAACAGTTGAAAAGGTAGAAGCGTTCGACTGGCTGGATATTCAAGAAGAATCCGGCCTTAGTCGCGAAATGATTGAAGAAGCAGCAGACATCTATATTCAGGCAAAAAATGTTATCGGTATCTATGGCATGGGGCTAACACAACATGTCGATGGTTGGCTCAACCTGGGTATGTACTGCAACCTACTACTAATGCGAGGCAATATCGGTCGCCTTGGTGCAGGCATCTCGCCTGTGCGTGGGCACTCGAATGTGCAGGGACAACGCACCGTCGGTATAGGTGAAAAATCATCCCATATGCCCGCTGATAAACTGCATGAACAGTTTGGCATAGATGCACCCACTGAAAACGGACAGAATATTGTGCAAGCCAGTGAAGGTGTGTTGAATGGCAGTATCAAAGCCATGCTCTCACTGGGAGGAAATTTATTACGAGCTTTACCTGATCGCGAACGTCTGGAAAAGGGGTGGCCAAATCTGGATCTGACGGTTCATATTGCTACCAAGCCCAATCGCTCACACTTGGTACCAGGTAAGGTTAGCTATATTCTTCCTTGTCTTGGCCGTACTGATATCGATCAGCAGCAAAGTGGCCCGCAGGCTGTTTCGATGGAAGATACCTTCAGTCATATTTATGGTTCGATTGGTGCTGCAGAGCCACCCAGTGAGCATGTCCGCTCCGAGACAGCAATTGTGGCAGCTATAGCGAAAGCCACCTTGCCCTCCAACCCTAAGCTGTGTTGGGATGACTGGGTGGCAAACTACGACTTGATCCGCGATCTGATTGCCGAAACATTCCCTGATGATTTCAGTGACTTTAATAAAAGAATGACACAGCCTGGTGGCTTCTATCGTGGTAACCCTGCCCGTGAAAGAAAATGGAAGACTGAAAGTGGCAAAGCACAATTCACTCCGCCAACAACACTGACATCGCTTGGACAGCATCCTCATGGCGATAATGGTTTTACGTTAATTACATTACGTTCCAACGATCAGTTCAACACCACGATTTACGGCTTTTCTGATCGGCTGCGGGGCTTAGAAGGAAGTCGTGAAATCGTGCTGATCAATCGTGAAGAAATGGCGCGACTTGGCTTGCAGGAAGGGCAATTGATTAGCCTGTATAGTCAGGTAGAAGATGGCAATGTGCGTCAGATAGACGGGCTGAAAGTGACTCCTTATGATCTGCCTGATGGTACCGTAGCGGGATATTATCCGGAACTGAATCCATTGGTTCCTTTGTCGTATCACGAAAAAAATTCGCTGACTCCGGCATATAAAGGTGTGCCTGTGGAAATAAGGCAATAATGGCGTTTATTTAAAGTAATTAGACCCGGAGCAATCTCAATATCATAGAATAGATGACAGTTTAGGCTTCTCTAACTGCAAGCCTTTATGCCATTACCGATAGCAAGGTCTGGTTTATTAGACGACATTATTACCTTAAAAACGTCTTTTAATCTAAGACCTTGCCAAATCGTCTAAAGAATGCGGATGAGTAGATAGTGATTGAATCTTAGTTGCTTATAGTCTGATGAAGATCACCTCTGCAACCAGTTCTATCTTATAGAGCCTGTGACTTCACTCACTAGCCAATCTCTAAAGGCGCTAAGTTTATTGAGCTTGGCGCTTTCAGCTCGATAGACAATAAAATATGCCATTGAAGATGAATAGTTTATTTCTGGAAATAATCTAATCAAACGTCCTGATTTAAGATCATCTTCAACCATAACGCTTCGGGCTAAAGCTATGCCTCTATCATCCATAGCGGCCTGAATCACCGCTGCCGAATTATTGATTCTCAGTCCATGTCTTGCACTATCAAACTCAACATCGACACTTTTGAACCAGGCGTCCCAATTCGGAAAGTTTGTTTGTTTTTCCATTGAGTCATCATGGATGAGGGTTTTATCAGTCAATGCACTTAGACAAGTTAATGTCGGATTCTGCATAAGAAATGTTGGCGAGCACACTGGAAATACGCTTTCATCCATGAGTTTTTCTGCAATAAGTCCTGGCCAGCTTCCCGAACCATAACGCACACCTATATCTACTCGTAATGCGACAAAATCCACAGGCCTAAGGTGCGTTTCCAGACGGACATCCATCTCTGGCCATTTGCTTTGAAACCGATGTATACGCGGTAACAGCCATTTAGCTGCGAAAGCGGGACTTACCGTCACGGTCAATGCCTTTTCAGCAGGGTCCACTTTCAGTTTTTCTAATCCAGCTGTGATTTGCTCAAAGCCAGCTCGAATATCAGGCAGTGCAAGCTCAGCTGCTTGAGTCGGAATCAGACGGAAACGGCCTTTATTGACTCTTTCAAATAAGGCAACACCCAGCCAGCTCTCTAATGTACGAACTAATTGACCTACCGCAGCAGGTGTCACATTAAGCTCATTGGCTGCAGCAGAAAAGCTCTTATGCCGGGCGCTTGCTTCAAAAGCACGTAATGCATTGAGATGAATTGGTAATGTCATAGTGGTAAAGAAAATCTTTTAATCTATATCAGAAAAAGTCGTTTGCACGAATTAGGTTTAAAACGAAGAATAGCATCAAAATAGGCTTATTAGTAACAGGCGATACAAAATACTAGAGGCCTAGTTAAATTTAGTGAGAAAGAAAAAGTTTTAACTATTAAATAGGTCGGATAGATAAGGTTTAAACGCTCACAAATACTGAGCTGATGGGGAAACATGCTGATTAACAATGATTTCAATGAACTTGCCGCTGTGAAAAACAATGAGTATCGATGGCATTCATCGCCGCAAGTAGGGATAGAAAGAGTCTATCTGGACAGGATAGGTGAAGAAGTCGCCAGAGCAACAAGCCTGGTTAGATTTGCAGCAGATTCAATCCAACCACGACACACGCATGACGGCGGAGAAGAAATATTCATACTCTCCGGTACTTTCTCAGAAGGCGATAAAGATTATCCTGCTGGCTACTATCTACGAAATCCGCCTGGTTCCGAGCATCAACCATCTAGCCGAACAGGTGCGCTTATTTTTGTAAAGCTGAGGCAGATGCATTCAGACGACAAATCCATTATTAGAGTGAATACAGAAAACCACGCTAACTGGATCGAAACACAAGGGACTCAACGTTGCCCATTATTCTCCAACCATGTCGAGGATGTTTATGTTCAACGTTTCCCTGCAAATCACGTATGGCATTGTGCATCAGAGCGGCTGACAGAGTTATTAGTGCTGAGTGGCGATATCAGCATCGAAGATGAACATTATGATGAAGGAAGCTGGATTCGATTTCCTGCTGACTCATCGCTAAAGATTTGTATCGGGCAACAAGGGGCAAAGCTCTTTGTTAAACACTATGAACTCGCATAAACGCGTAGAGTGATCTGAAAATGAAAAATAAGAAAGTAGCCATTATTGGTGGCGGATTGAGTGGCGTTTATGCTGCTTACCTACTGGAACAAGCTGGCTTTGATGATTATGTTTTATTAGAAGCGAAAGAATACCTGGGGGGACGTATTTTAGCTACGCCATCAATAAGTGAGACCAATGCAGTTGATGATAATACCGCCTCATCTCGTCGATTTGATCTCGGTCCGACATGGTTCTGGCCTCAAATTCAACCTCAGATGGCAGAATTAATCAGTGAACTAAAGCTGGAGACGTTCGAGCAGTATGATGACGGTGACATGCTTATCGAAAGAGAGAGTAACCGTCCTGTATCGAGAATGCCTGGCTATGTACACAGCCCTATTGCTAATCGCTTAGTTGGTGGTATGTCGTCACTTATTGATGCACTTTCAGCAAAACTTAATAAAGACAACATTGTGACCAATTGTCAGGTTAAAAGATTAAGCATCACAGGGGAGAGCATTGAACTGCTTGCTGTGGACAAAAATCAAAATGAAATGACCTACTCACTGAATAAGATCCTACTCGCACTGCCACCTCGACTTACTGAAAACGCGATTGAATTTATACCGTCACTACCAGAGAAAATAAAACATCAGTGGCGTTCAAGTGGAACATGGATGGCGGGGCAGGCTAAATATGTCGCTGTCTACGAAAGGCCTTTTTGGAGAAATCAGGGATTCTCAGGTCATGCGGCAAGCCTCATAGGAGTCATGGGGGAAATACATGATGCAAGTGCGTCAGATGATGTTGGTGCCTTGTTCGGATTTTTGAGAGTACCTCTAGCCTTTAGACATAGTGTCACTGAGGAGCAGCTAAAATCATATTGCCGAGCACAGATAGTGAATTTATTTGGGCCAGAAGGGGCGTCACCCAAGGCTGATTTTATTAAAGACTGGGCACAAGATCCGTTTGTGGCGACAGATTTAGATATACAAAGCCATAGTGGCCACAGTCCTGCTCCAGACATGACCGTATCTGATGGTCCATGGCAAGGAAAGCTAAACGGGATTGCGAGTGAGTGGGCAACGATATATCCCGGTTATTTGGCGGGTGCTATTGAAGCCGCATCTAAAGGTGTGAATAGACTCATTCACACGAGTCTGGTGATGTAAGCACATTTCCATTCACGTTCTGTTTGTATTTTCTGAACCGGGATAGATAGATGAAAAAGACATATCGAGCGATGCAAGTCGCTAATTCAGGGAAGTTAGAGCTGGTTGAGCGTGACCTACAACAACCAGAAGCTGGACATGTGCTTATCGAGGTTGAGGCTTGTGGTATTTGTGGCGCCGACAAGAATGATATAGAAAAAGAGGTTTCTGAGCATGATACTCCGAGAGTGCCAGGGCACGAGGTTGTTGGCAAAATCATAGCGGTCGGTGAAGGAACGCCACCTATTTGGAAGCTGGGTATGCGTGTCGGTGTTGGCCGTTTAGGTGGTCATTGTCATTACTGCGAAATGTGTGCTCAGGGAAAGTTTAATCTCTGCCAAAATCAGCCCATTATTGGCTCATCGTGTGATGGTGGTTATGCAGAAATGATGATTGCACGCGCGACAGCACTAGTTTCTATACCCGCTGAATTAAGTTCTGAAGAAGCTGCCCCCATCTTATGTGCAGGCATCGCCACATTTAATGCACTAAAAAAATGTGGAGCAGAAGCTGGAGACACCGTTGTTATTCTGGGAATAGGCGGCTTGGGCCATATGGCTATTCAGTACGCCAGTAGAATGGGATATAGAACAGTCGCTGTAGGTCGAGGAAATGATATTGCTGATATGGCCATAAATTTAGGCGCGCATGCCTACATCGACACCAATGCTAAAGATTATGAAAAACAGTTACAGCAATTCGGTGGTGTCAAAGCTATCATTAGTACTATTGATAATGCAGAGTTCACATCAACGTTTCTAACCAGTTTGAATCCAGATGGCCGTCTTGTCCTTTTGGGTTTAGGAAAAGAACCTTTAAGTGTCAAGCCGGGTATGTTGGTCGGAGGGCAGCGAAGTTTGTTTGGCTCAATCACAGGCACACCTAATGAAAATGAGAAAGCACTGAAGTTTAGTGTTTTAACCAATGCGAGACCAAAGATTGAGACATTACCGCTTGAAAAGGCAAATGAAGCGTATCAAAAGATGAAAGCAGGTAAGGCTGAGTTTCGTATGGTTTTAACTATGAAAAATTAACCTATCGTAGGATTTTAAAGTGCCTTTATTCACCAGAGAAAAAGCCAATGTCCTCATATTAGTTATTTGCCAATCACTCTTTATTATAGCGGCGATCACGGTGATGACATTGAGTGGTGTGGTTGGCTATAAAATGAGTCCAAACCCTACCTATGCCACGTTACCTATCGCACTTATGATGATTGGAACGGTGATTTCAACATTGCCTGCGTCATTGTATATGGCTAAAGTGGGTAGACGCGTTGGATTCATTACAGGGGCTTTATTTGGCGGTGTTGGTGGTGCGTATTTATCCGTTCTGGGTATATCACATAATGCGTTCTGGCTTTTTTGTCTGGGCAATTTCTTATTAGGTGTCTATCAAGGTTTTGCCATGTACTACCGATTTGCTGCTATTGATGTAGCAAGTCCCGGTTTTAAAAGTCGTGCACTTTCTCTGGTCATGGTCGGTGGTGTTATTGCTGCTTATCTCGGCCCCTGGAATGCGAGTGCATTAATTAACTTAATAGAAAAAACACCTTACGCAGGGCCATACCTGATACTGGCGATTCAATCAGTTTTAGCCATTTTTTTACTCTCTCTACTCAGAGTGCCTCCTTCAGGTGAACCGGAGCCTGGAAGTTATGCACGCCCATTAAAAGCGATAGTGAAGTTACCCAGTGTCAAAGTGGCAATGATAGCGGCTGCAATCGGCTACGCGATAATGATTCTGGTGATGTCTGCAACACCATTAGCGATGAAAAATGTAGGCTTTGATATGACGGTAATAGCCCACGTTATGCAATGGCATGTTCTGGGAATGTTCCTGCCTTCATTCTTTACCGGGAGCCTAATTAAACGGTTTGGGACAGCGACAATACTCCACACGGGCAGTCTCTTACTTATAGGCTCTGCACTGACAGCCAATACCGGTCAGACCTTGACGCATTTTGAAATATCACTTGTCTTACTGGGCGTTGGCTGGAATTTCTTATTTATTGGTGGCAGCACTTTATTAGCAACAACGCACACAGAAGCTGAGCGAGGCAAAGTGCAGGGGAGTAATGATCTCATTATCTTCACTCTGGTTGCTATCGGTTCTTTAATGGCTGGGAAGCTATTATTTACACTAGGCTGGGAATCATTAAATTTATTAATGCTTTCACCCGTCTTTTTTGTCATTTTTGCTACCCAGCTATGGGTAATCGGGAATCGAAAAAAAGTATTGAATAATGTTCTGTAGCAGATTTATAGAACAGCATAATTAATCACCTAGCCGGTAGAACCATAGCTGTAACGAAATCCAACATTTTGATGATTTGAGTGGGGGTGATATTTGAGCCTGTTTGTTGGGTTTCATACTTCAACCCAACCTACGAAATTTGAATTGTGCAGTTTTAAATATGCAAAAAGGTGTTGTATTTATTATCCTTGGCTATCTAGCAAATATGTAAAAGAGTGTTGAGCTGAACAAGGATGTGTATGGAAAAGTTTGAGGGATTATTAAAATTAGCTGCAACAGCAGTGGCACTACTTGTGCCATGTATTTTGTTAACAGGCTTCAGTTACCATATTGGTCATATTTTTACCTTTGGCTTGAGTAACGAGCTCATCAATAAAGATATGTCTGATGTCCTTGTAGAAAGCTGGTATATCGGCGTATTAGCTGTGGGCTGGTTATTTTCTAAATGGTTATACTTTCTTAGCTTCTTCATCTTTCTAGTTGTTATTGGTTTAGCTGCTTTTTTTACTGCACGGCATGCAAAAGAAAATGGTAAAGATTGGTTGTTTGAAGAATTGAGCAAAGAAAATCAAGGTCGAAAAATACTAGGCATCACTCAATGGCATTGGTGCAAGTTAGGTGAGATGCATGTTGAACTTTCATCTTGGTTCTATTATCCACTGGTGATTCTTTGCTTTATTGGGTTATTGACTGCCTTTCCTTATCAAAGAGGCCAGCATGATGCCGAAAAACAAATGAAGATATTTGCAGAATCAGGCTGCCAGAGTGAAGAAAAAGTTGGCCGCTGCACGTATTTGCTCGATACCAGTAAAAATAATCAAGTGATTGCAAAAGGCATTCTTATCTCAGCCAATGATAATAAAGTCGCTCTATATAACAATAAAGTAGAAGTCTGGCCTTTATTAGATAGTTATCTAGCTAGAAAAGATAAATAACGTACTCGTAGGTTGGGTAGAGCGATAGCGAAACCCAACAATTTATGATTTAAGTGATTTGTTGTTATTTGAGGGGGCATTTGTTGGGTTTCATGCTTCAACCCAACCTACGAAAGATATCAATGTTTGTTTGTAGGTTGGGTAGAGTGATAACGAAACCCAACATGTCCAGGACGGTATAAAACTCAATTCCTCTCACCAAATATTTCCATATCAACATTCTCATCATATCCCCAGTTTTTATCAATTATTCCATCACGAACAAATTTATGAATGCTGGAATAAGGCCAATCGCTGGCTTTATCGACATAACCATGTTTGACCGGATTGTAATGAATATAATTAACATGATTTCTATAATCTTTTTCGTCACGAATTAAATGTTCCCAATATCGACGTTGCCAGATACCGCGTTCATTTTTCGAGTGCCGAGTTTTGTTGATATGTTCATCCTTTGGCAAGCCTCTCGAAAATGTCGATTTAATTAATCCCCAACGTATCGCAAAATCGGCATCAGTTTCAGGCAAAGTCCAAATGGTATGTAAATGATCGGGCAAGATAACAACCGCATCGATGTTAAATGGATGAGATTGTTTAACGTGTTGGAAAGATTGTTTTAACAGAACGATATTATCTGTTAATAACGTTTTATGGCGTTCCAATAAAGTGACCGTAAAGAAAAAGGTGCCACCGTGCACAAAGCTGCGTCGATATTGCATTGTTCACCATCCATGTGAAACAAAAAATAACCATTATTGTAGGTTGGGTAGAGTGATAACGAAACCCAACATTTTGATGATATGAGCGATGTTTAGATATTTGAGGCATGTTTGTTGGGTTTCATTCTTCAACCCAACCTACAAGTTACGGGCTAACGAATAGGACCGTTTTTATGATGCTTTAGCTGAAATAATGCAGAAGAATTTATGGTTGTAATTTTTTGGCTTCGTGCCTCAGTTCAACCTGCGGGCTTGGTTCATTATTCAACTCAGAAATCTTTTTATTTAAGTATATTTTTAATTCCTTTAAATGAGATGACTCTGAATATTGTTCTTCAAGTTGATTCATATAATTAGTAGCTAATTCAATGTTTCCTAACTGAGCTTCTATTACTATTAAATTTCGATATATTAGCTCATCTGAAACTTTAATACTCTGAGGATAGTTATTTGCATCAAGCGCATTTGAATAATGGATTCTTGCTTGTTTATATATATTGTTTTTTAGTGACAATTCTCCAAGATGTATGTGAGCAAGTGCGTTTTTTGGATTAATCTCCAAAACCTTTTTCAAAGATTCTTCTGTTTTTGAAATATCACCAATTGACATATATGCAGCAGCAAGACTAAAGAATGCACCATCATACTTATCTGAACCTAGTTTAGAAGCGTTTTTAAAATGTTTTATTGCAGCTAAATAATTCTTTTCTTGAAAATAAACTTCACCAAGATTCATCTCTGCAACTTGGTTATTTGGACATAATGCGATTGAATTTTTAAGGTGTTTTTTTGCATTATCATATTCTTTTTTACGCAATAAAATTATCCCTAAACTTGAATGGCTGGAACAGCTCCAAGGTTTCATATCAATTAAATCTGTGGCAATTATTTCAGCTTTGTCGTACTCATTATTTTCAATTAGTGTCGTAGTCAATACTTGATTAAAATGGAATAATAAATTTTGGTTAGATATTCCTGAGTTGTGTATTTCTTCCAGCATATATAGCTGCGACCTTTTATCAATAAGCAATCCCAATATATGTGCGAGCCTAATTTTTGATTGGTACGATGTTATTTCATCGCCTAAAGAGATTGCTTTATCATAAGAATTTATTGCTAAGTTAAAATCCATATCTATCTCATACAATATTCCGAGCATAAAATAAATCTGAGGATTCTGTTCATCTAATATCTTTGCTTCATTTAAAAGTCTCATCGCATTTGAGACTCTCTGAGGGGATAACTTAGTTTCCAAAGGGTTAATTATTAATGTTCCTTTTGTTCCACCAATTTCGTCCCAAGCATCATTCAAGACTTTATTAACTTCAACCCGAAGTCTTTTCTTCATTTCTTTTTTGTTTAAATCTACTTCGTAGACATTGAGATACAAGCTTATTAGAGAAATAATAATTGCAGATATTGCTATTAAACTATCCTTTGACAGTGTTCTTATAGATTTTTTTATTAGAGATATCACAAATAAAAAAGCCGACATAAAGTCGGCTTTTAAATCAATCAGTCCCATTTCAAACCACCACCGGTTTGATACTCGGTGACTTTGGTTTCAAAGAAGTTTTTCTCCTTCCGCATATTAGCTTGTTCATCAAGCCAGGGCAGGGTGGCTTCGGCGCCTGGGAAGGGTTCTTCAAAGCCTAGCTGTTTTGCACGACGGTTGGCTGTGTAACGGAACTGACCGTGATGCACTTCTTTTGAGTAACCCAAAATCGGGTCACGCAGAATATAGCCTGCATAGGTTTCTTCGGCAGCATCGGCTTCTTCAAACATCTGTTGGACTTTTTTCGGGTCCAGGGTGATGTTTTCTTCTTTCATGATTTGCTTACAGACGCGAATACCGAAAGAGGCGTGCATGACTTCATCACGCATAATGTATTGCAGCTGTTCTGCGGTGCCTTTCATTAGACCACGACGTTGCAGAGCAAAGATCGGGCTAAAGCCGTTGTAGAACCATGATCCTTCGAAGATGCCCGCGAAGAAGGCATAGGACATGACGAAGTTTTCTAGTTCATCACGGTCATGCAGATCGATATCACTACGCATAACGGTGTTTAAACGGTCATTGGCCAATTTAATTTTTTGGTAAATCTCTGGCACCACACGGTAGCGGTTGTAGATTTCTGACTGATCAAGACCAATGGTTTCGATACAGTGCTGGTATGTCCATGTGTGCAATGCTTCTTCATACACTTGGCGTGCTTGATAGATTTGCAGTTCTGGCGCGGTCATTTTTTCCATGACCGCTAGACCAATATTACGCATCGCTAAGATGTCTGAGGTAGTCAGGTATGACAGCACGTTTTCATAGACATGGCGTTCTTCCAGCGTCAGTTTATGACGGTAGTCATGAACGTCTTGCGCCATGTTGATATCCAGCGGTGTCCAGTGATTCTTGTTGGCATTCAGAAAGTAGTTCCATGCCCAAGGGTATTTGAACGGCGCTAATTGATTAATATCCGCTTCACCATTGATAACGCGTTTGTCGTCTGCATTGACGGGCTTGGCGTTTGATAATGGCATTTGCTTGACCTCAGCAGAAGCGGGGGCTTCGCTGAGATCATTAGCGGCTGGCGCAGCAAGTTCTGCTGCTTTTTCTTCGGTTTGTTTTTTTGCTTCCGCAGTACCGGCTATCGGCGCTGAGAATGGATCATCCCAATTCAACATTACTGACATGCCTCACAATCTGGTTCTAAAATTGAACACGCTTTTGGCGCTTCCATACCTTCACCTAGAACTAAATCGTCAATACTTGATGACGCGCTGGCAACCGGCGCTGGCGTGCTCGCGGCGGCAACTGCTGTTGGCTTGCTTGGTGCAGGCGCTTCAGTTGCTGTGGTTGGTGCTGTGCTGGTTTTCTCTGCACCTGTTGCCCCCATAGAACGGAGGTAATAAGTGGTTTTCAAGCCACGAACCCAAGCCAGTTTATAGAGGTTGTCCATCTTCTTACCTGATGGTTCAGCCATGTATAAGTTAAGGCTTTGTGCTTGGTCCAGCCATTTCTGGCGACGTGATGCGGCTTCAATTAACCAGCGTGCATCCATTTCAAATGCGGTGGTGTAGAGTGATTTCAACTCGGCTGGAATACGGTCGATGTCTTGCAGACTGCCATCGAAGTATTTCAGATCGTTAATCATCACATCATCCCACAACTCACGTGATTTCAAGTCTTCAACCATGTATGGGTTGATGACGGTGAATTCACCTGACAGGTTCGATTTCACGAACAGGTTCTGATAGGTCGGCTCAATAGATTGGCTGACACCGCAGATGTTTGAAATTGTCGCTGTTGGTGCAATCGCCATAGTGTTTGAGTTACGCATGCCTTGACGTTTGATCTTGTCACGCAGCATATCCCAATCCATGGTTTTGCTTTCGTCTTGTTGCAGATATTCGCCACGTGCTTCTTTCAAGATTTTGATTGAATCGATTGGCAGAATACCTTTGCTCCACAAGCTACCTTCGTAGGTTTGGTATTTACCACGTTCTGCAGCTAAATCAGATGAAGCATCGATAGCGTAGTAGCTGATGGCTTCCATTGATTCATCAGCGAATTGAACGGCTTCGTCAGAGCTGTAAGGAATACGCAGTTTGTACAGTGCATCCTGGAAGCCCATCAGACCTAAGCCAACAGGACGGTGTTGTAAGTTTGAGTGGCGTGCTTGCGGTACGCTGTAGTAGTTGTACTCAATAACGTTATCTAACATACGCATCGCAGTACGAACGGTTTTTTGCAGTTTTTCTTTGTCCAGCTTACCGTTTTCATCAATATGTTTCACCATATTGACACTACCTAAGTTACAGACAGCAATTTCTTTATCTGATGTATTCAGAGTGATTTCTGTACACAGGTTAGAGCTGTGAACGACACCGACATGCTGTTGTGGGCTACGCAGGTTACAAGGATCTTTGAAGGTAATCCAAGGATGGCCTGTTTCGAACAGCATACCTAACATTTTGCGCCATAAGTCTGTCGCAGGCAGTTGTTTGAAGTTACGAATTTCACCACGAGCGGCTTTTTCTTCGTAGGCTTCATAGGCTCTTTCAAAATCAAGACCGGTTAAGTCGTGTAAGTCATCCACTTCTTCTGGTGAGAATAAAGTCCATTGACCTTCTTCAGCCACACGTTTCATGAATAAGTCTGGAATCCAGTTAGCTGTATTCATATCGTGTGTACGACGACGGTCATCACCGGTGTTTTTACGTAAATCGAGGAATTCTTCAACGTCGATGTGCCACGTTTCTAAGTAAGCACAGACAGCGCCTTTACGTTTACCGCCTTGGTTAACGGCAACAGCAGTGTCATTAGCGACTTTCAGGAACGGCACAACACCTTGTGATTTACCGTTAGTGCCTTTGATGTGTGCACCCAGACCACGAACGCGAGTCCAGTCATTACCCAGACCACCGGCATATTTTGATAACAGAGCGTTATCACGCATCGCATTATAAATACCGCTTAGATCATCAGGTACGGTTGTCAGGTAGCAAGAAGATAATTGCGGACGTAATGTGCCTGAGTTAAACAGGGTAGGGGTTGAACTCATAAAGTCGAAGCTGGATAACAAGTTATAGAACTCGATAGCGCGCTCTTCACGGTTTAACTCATTGATAGCCAAGCCCATAGCCACACGCATATAGAAAGCTTGTGGTAATTCGAAGCGTGTACCATCAAAGTGAATGAAGTAACGGTCATATAAGGTTTGCAGACCCAGATAGGTGAATTCAAAGTCCAGCTCTGGCTTAAGTGCATTACCCAGACGATCTAAATCAAACAAACCTAATTCAGAATCAATCAGCTCTTTTTCAATGGCTGTTGTGATGTAGGTTTTGAAATAATCGTTATATAAATCACCCATTTCTTGTTGAGAAGCTTGTTTTGGTGTTTTGTAGACAAAACTTAGCGCTTCGCGACGAATACCATCCATCAGCAGGCGAGCAGCCAGTGTACTGTAGGCAGGATCTTTTTCGATAAAGGTACGCGCAGCCATGACCAATGCTTTTTCGACGTCGGCCTCTTTAACGCCGTCAAACAGGTTACGTTGTGTGTCACGCAAAATCGCATCACGATTAACTTCTGCTAAACCTTCACAGGCTTCTGTAATCAAGTTGTGTAAGCGGTCAATGTCGAGGGGGTGACGAGTACCGTCAGCTGCTGTGACGTGCAGGGGAGATTCGTTAGCAGGCTGTGGGTGTTTCTTTTCTTCTTCAGCACGTTTTTCTGATTGTTTTTCACGATACACAACGTAAGAGCGAGCGACTTTGTATTCGCCTTCACGCATCAGAGCCAATTCAACCTGGTCTTGAATATCTTCGATGTGAACGGTGCCACCATCATCAATACGATGTAAAAGGTTATCAGTAACTTGTTTGGTCAGTTTTGCCACAGTGTCGTGAATGCGACGACTATCTTGTGCTGAATCACCTTCAACGGCTAAAAAAGCTTTGGTGATAGCGACAGCAATTTTGCTGCTATCAAACTCGGTGACTTTGCCGTTACGACGGATAACGCTGTATCCACTTTCGGAGGCTGATGAGGTATAAACGGGTTGTGCTGTTTCGCTCGCCATAATTGAAATCCCTGCAATAATGTTTAAATAATCAAAAAAACATAAAACCACTAGAGGTTGTGGTTTTGAAATGATTGAACCACAAGATAGTGTGTTTTTGAATGCTTGGCAAGTGGAGATTTTGCACATAAATTGTGCACTTTTTGTGGATAACTTATTGTGGGTTTAGGGCTAAGTCAGCTCTTATGCGGGATCACAGCTATTGTGACTTTTTGGTGCTTGAAAAAACTTTTTTTATTACCGAAAAAAATGCAGATTTCGGTGTATTTGTACCTGAGGGGTGGGGCATCATACTGGTGCTGATTGTTTTGTTCAACCAGCACCAGAAGACTTTTCGCTAAGCACTTAAGAACTAGAATGTTTCTGTGACAGATACAGCAGTCTGGTTCATTAATTGATGTGCTTTTTTCAGATTTTTGCGACCATCTGTCTGCACAATCAATGTCCATAAATTATGACGCTTTGCGGAGACCGTATCGTTGATTAGCGGATCGTGATCCGGGCGTAGCGAGAGTAAACCGGCAAATAGCAACCCGATAAATGTACCTACTACAGCGAGTGCTATATAGGTATAGAGTGGGCTGGATTGTGTCATCATTGGGCCTGATGCAGCCAGTGCACTGGCGATAACGAGACCAACTAATAAACCGATACCACCAAATATTAGATGCGAACGCGTAATAAAACGGGCAATCGCCTTAGGTTCGGATTCAATTTTTTTACTGGTGTTGCTGTCTTTAGGTTGAATCACTTCAATATCTTGTTGATTAAAGTGACCAACATTGACAAGTTTTTGCTTGGCATCGACCGCTTTTTGTTCGTTATCAAATACTGCGGCCAGCTTACTTGGTTTACTTTCTGGGTTGATTTGCGTGTCCATAAAGCAATCTCCTTTTGTGGTAAACACAATATAGGTGACAGTAGAAAGAGAGCAGATATCCCTATCTGCTTAAATTTTTTAGATATTAGCGTGTACTGACGCTGAAAACACCAACCAGCTGGCTGAGTTTTTGTGCGGTATTTTTTACCATGACTGATCGATGTTGCAACGCGTTAATGGCTTGGGTCATCAGACTGGCTGACTGTCCAACATTCCTAGCCGTGTCACCATGTAACTGACTATTTTGATCAAGTTGTTTAATGGTTGAGAACATTTGCTCAACAAGTTGATGCAGTTGTGTATTTTCAGACGAGGCTTCTTCTGTTTTCTTTAAGCTGCGATCCACATTTTCGACACCAGATTCCATGAATTTATAAGCTTCCAAGGTTTCGGACTGTATGGTTTCAATCATTTGTTGAATTTCATCTGCTGATGTTGCTGTTCTCTGTGCCAGGTTACGCACTTCATCAGCAACGACAGAAAAACCTCGTCCATGATCACCAGCCCGTGCAGCTTCAATAGCGGCATTCAGGGCAAGCAGGTTGGTTTGATTAGTGATTTCAGTAATAACACCAATAATATTGCCGATTTCTGCTGTTCGACTATGGAGGGACTGTACTGCTTTAGCAGATGTTTCCACTACATCACGTATTTCCTGTGTACCACTTCTTACAGATTCATATTGCAGCCTGGCTTCTTGAACCACTTCATCCATGGCTTGTTTCATTGCTTCAGCTGTGGTGGATGCATTACCGATATCACGGATTTGATCTTCTAGCAGCTGCAACATTTTTTCTATAGCGGTAGCCACTTCGTTAGATGCGTGGAAAGCTTCTCGATTGGTTTCGAGCATCGCTTCATTCGTATGACTAACATTGGTACTTGTTTTAATGACCTGACCAACAATGCCATCCAGATTGTCTATGAAGCTATTTATCCAGCGGCCCATATCACCTGTTTCATCATTAATAAATTTTGTGTTGTCTAATCTTTGAGCAAGATTTCCTTCACCTTCAGCAATGGTTTGAATAACATTAGTCATCTCTTCGAGACGGTCAGCAAGGGGATTGGTTGTTAGCTTTTTGTACATAACAGCAATCACAGCGATCATGACTACTGATATTGCATTTACACCGATAACAGGCAAACTGGTGAACGCATGTAAAGCCATATTGGTTCCAAGCAATACAGACATGGACAGGATGAATCCTTTCATCAAATTCACGTTGACTGAACGACGTCTGTAGACTTCTTCAAGGTCACCTTCACACATCATTCCCCAGCGATCTGGTGAACCTTTTAATTGGAAGGTGACACCTTTACCGATAACAGGGATATGTCGGTAATCTGAATAACCAGGATAAGTGACAAATAGATTTTCGCCATTACGTATAGTTTCGCGAACGCCTGGGTGAAGTTCATTTGTGGCTGGATCGGTAAAGCGAATTTCAAATTCCGTATGCCTTTGAATCTTTACCGTACCAAATCCCGTGTGAATACCACTTTTCAGGTTTTCACCATGGGAAAAGGTATCATCCTCAAACCGAGAGCGAGAGAGAGCAATGCCTTGTTGCAAGCCAGAATCAAACTTTGATTCCACCATAAAGATGTAATTGTCACCTGACTCGGTATAAATATGTCCTGCTTCTCGCTGAATAAGGTCGCCTAAAACATCATTGGGCACACGAGCACACACAGCACCGACAGTTTCATTATCGATGATAATTGGCTGGTAAAACATAAGTGTGACTTCGTCATGAAACTTAGAACTTGAAGGGCCGATATCGAGAGTTAATTTATCGATATAGGGACCATGTAGAAAAGGGCTTGAAAGGCCATTTTGTACGGCTTTGTGAGATAAGTCGGCTTTATTAATGTGTGAAGTGTAAGTTGATTGTGTCACCGTTCCCTGCGTATTGATGATAAAGACTTCTGAGAAGTCCGGTGCCGCATGTAGTCTGTCCTCTAATAAAGATTTTGGTTGATCTGGATAACATCCCGCCAATTGTTCAGCTAAAAATGTCATTTGATTCCAATGGTTTTCTACCCATTGTTGAAGAATCTTTACACGCGTGGCAGCTATTCCCTCAAAAGTCTTTTCTATAGCAGCATAATTATGTCGATTGAGATGGCATGACCAGGACATTGCCAGTTTCCCGGTCGGGCCAAACCAAGGAAGCCACCTTTTTTCTTTGTGGCTTAAGTTCATGGATGTACTTCGCAATTGATTCATTGTTACCCCTAACAGTGTGATTCATTTATGCGAGGCAAAAAGCAGACCAAAAGCGAAAGTTATCTATTTAGGTGTACCTACAAAGTAGTATTGATAAAAAGTGCACAAAATGTGTGCGAACGAAATTTGTTGCTGCGCCAATATGGACTCACTAACAGCAAAAATTAAGCAAAGAGCATTTAAAGATTCAGTATCGCTTCTTTCACTTGATCCAGATGTTCTTTGACTTTCACATTGCGCCATTCCTGTTGAAGTACACCATTTTCATCAATTAAAAATGTGCTTCTCACTATGCCCATGTGTTCTTTACCGTAGAGCTTTTTAAGTTTAATGACGTCAAATAGTTTGCAGGCCTTTTCATCAGCATCCGATAATAGGTCAAACGGAAAAGATTGTTTTGCTTTGAAGTTTTCATGTTTACGGATACTGTCGCGAGAAATACCAAAAATGACGGTGTTATGTTCATCGAAGAAGTCGATATTATCGCGGAAGTTTTGACCTTCAAGCGTACAGCCTGGGGTACTGTCTTTTGGATAGAAGTAAATTAAAACGCGTTTACCTTTTAGTGCTGACAGTTGGAATGTTTTTTCGCCTGTGCTTGGCAATGTAAAGTCTGGGACAGCTTCACCTTGTTTTACTTGTGTCATCTCAGTCATCCTGTTTGAAAAGATTTTGAAAGCAAAGTACCTTACACAATTCAGTCGGATCTTGTCATCAACAGGCAGGCAAAGTACCATGCCTGTTATTTTTTCGGAGTCATTTAAATATGTTTAGCGGCAGTATGGTAGCTCTTGTCACACCCATGCAAGCAGATGGTGCCTTGGATGTTGACAGCCTGCGAAAGCTGGTCGAGTTTCATATCAGCCAAGGCACAGATGCTATTGTCGCTGTTGGTACGACCGGTGAATCTGCAACCTTGAGCGTACAAGAACACTGTGACGTGATTCGTCTGGTGGTAGAACAAGTCAATGGTCGTATTCCTGTTATTGCTGGTACCGGGGCTAACTCGACCTCTGAGGCAATTGAACTGACTCAATCGGCAAAAGATTTAGGTGTGGATGCAGTTTTACTGGTCGCACCTTATTACAATAAGCCAACTCAGCAGGGAATGTATCTGCATTTCAAAGCCATTGCTGAGGCCGTTAATATTCCGCAAATTCTCTATAATGTGCCTGGTCGCACAGCGTCTGATTTATTACCAGAAACAGTGGGAAGACTATCTGAGTTGTCTAATATAATTGGTATTAAAGAAGCGACTGGTGATGTCTCTCGGGTTCAGCAAATTAAACAGCTATCACGAGAAGGATTTGAACTATACACAGGTGAAGATGCCAACACGGTCGATTTCATTCTGGCAGGCGGTCAGGGTGTGATTTCAGTGACCGCGAATGTCGCACCACAACTGATGCATGAAATGTGTGTAGCCGCGCTGGCTGGCAATGAGCCCCTCGCACGCGATATCAATTTAAAATTAGTCGCACTGCACCAGTTCTTATTTGTAGAGTCAAATCCCATACCCGTTAAGTGGGCTTTGAACGAAATGAGACTTATTTCTAGTGGCATTCGATTGCCAATGACGGTATTGTCTGAGCATTATCATCAATCTGTGCGTGATGCATTGAACACTGCCGGTGTTCTAAACTAAATTCAAGTGAGTGAACTGTATTAAATGAACGTAAAATTATTTAAACAAACATCGCTGGTTGTCATGATGACGACTGCTCTAACTGCTTGTGGTGCTTTCTCATCATTAGATGAGGTGGTTCCTGATAACACTCAGAAGTACCGTAAAGCTGAAACTATGCCACCGCTGGATGTGCCACCCGATTTAAGCACAAACCGCATTAAAGATGATATTTCCGGCAAACAAACAAATACAGCGACTTACTCAGAATTTGAAGAAGCGTCAACTAATCCTTTAGCCGCAAAATACAATATTACCCCTGAGTCAAAACCTGCACTCTCGGGTGAAGGCAGTGACCGTCACTTGGTTGTCCCTGGTGACCGCGAAGTCACTTGGCAACGTATCATTGATTTCTGGGCGACCAGAGATTTAGGTATCGCACGTGCGGATGAACGTATTGGTTTAATGGATACCACAGCTGATGTAGATGGTTATGTCTATCGAATCAGAATGGAACGTGGTGACACGTCTAAAATGGTAAATGTGTATTTAACTAATGCTGACAATGAGAAAGCCAACAACCAAAAAGATGAAGCGATGCTGCGTCAGATGGCTGATTATTTAGGCACTCTGTATCAACAAGATATGGAGCAATATAAATTATCTACTCCTGCACCACCACCAGAAGAAACAGCTCGTGTCTTACTGATGGATGACAGCAATGGTCAACAAAGTTTATTAATTGAACAGGATTTCCAAACTGTCTGGGGTCGTGTTGGACGTGTATTAGATAGCAAAGGTTTTTCAGTAGAAGACCGTGACCGTAGCAAAGGACAATACTTCGTTCGCTATATTGACCCATTCAAGAAAGCTGAAGAAGATGACGAAGGCATGCTTGATAAACTGGCTTTCTGGCGTGATGATGTCGAGAAAAAACCAGAAGAATACTACTACATTAAGATGTTGTCTGATGCAGATCAAACACGTGTAATGGTATTAGATTCAGAAGGCGTTCGCACTGCTGATGAGTCTGCTAAACGCTTGTTAGATCTGATTCAGGAACAACTTGCACCATAATGCGGTTTGCTTCCTTAGGAAGTGGTAGTCGAGGCAACGCTACAGTGGTAACAGCTGGAGAAACCACAGTCATGATTGACTGTGGTTTTTCTGCTCGTGAAGCTGAAAAACGTCTAAACAAGCTTGGTGTAGATCCCCATCGACTATCTGCTTTATTAGTCACACATGAACATGCTGATCATATGGCTGGCATCCGCGTGATGGCACGTAAATATCGTTTGCCTGTATTCACAACACCAGGGACTGCCGGTTGCTTACCGGAAGATGTTGGACCTTTTATTAAAACGTTTAATTGCCACGAAACATTTAGCATTAACGATTTAGAAGTAGAACCTTTTCCTGTACCTCATGATGCAAGAGAACCAAGCCAATTTGTTTTTGGCAATGGGGTTCATCGATTAGGCTTGCTAACAGATGTCGGTTCTATTACACCTTTGATTGAAGAGACATTATCTGGTTGTCATGCACTATTGCTAGAAGCCAATCACGATATGATGATGTTGGAACAGGGTGAATATCCGGATCATCTGAAACGGCGGGTCGGTGGTAGACTAGGTCATTTAAATAACGTGCAATCCGCGTCATTACTTGAGAAAATTGACACCACAAACTTGCAGCATATTATGGCAATGCATATTTCTGAAAAAAATAATTGTCCGTCTTTGGTTGTGCCACTGCTATCAGATGCATTGACCTGTGAACATGACTGGATTGGCATTGCTGACCAAGAGGCCGGTTTTGACTGGCGTGAACTAACTAACCGCTAAGAGATAGCTGATGCAAAAGAAACAAGAATTGTATTCTGGTAAAGCAAAAAGTGTTTTTGCTACAGATAATGAAGACTATGTCGTATTGAGCTTTCGAGATGACACCTCAGCTTTTGATGGTGAAAAAGTTGAACAGTTAAACCGTAAAGGGATGGTCAATAACAAATTTAATGCTTTCATCATGCAATATCTTTCTGACAAAGGCATTCCTACACATTTTGAAGAGCTACTAAACGACACGGAATCATTAGTTAAAAATATGCAAATGGTACCTGTTGAATGTGTCGTACGTAACGTGGCTTCTGGTAGTCTTGTTCGCCGCCTTGGTGTGGAAGACGGACTTGAACTTAATCCTCCCGTGTTTGAGTTTTTCCTTAAAAACGATGCACTTCATGATCCAATGATTAATGAATATCACATTGAAACATTCGGTTGGGCAAAAGCAGACGACATAAGCAAAATGAAGGCGTTAACGTTTAAAGTTAATGAACATTTGCAAAAATTGTTTGCTGATGCCGGTATGATTTTGGTGGATTACAAACTCGAGTTTGGCTTGTTTAAAGGTGATATCTATTTAGGTGATGAGTTTAGCCCAGATGGTTGTCGTCTATGGGATGCAGAAACACGTAAAAAACTGGATAAAGATCGCTTTAGACAAGGTTTAGGCGGTGTTATTGAAGCGTACGAAGAAGTAGCACAGCGTATTGGCGTCGTATTATAGTTCGAATAATTAAGGTTCATTTTGATGAAAATGAACCTTTTTTATGCATGTAAGTAAAAGTTGAATTTATTTTGATTAACCAATATTAATCATGCGCACAAATTAATTGTGTGATATATGTTTATTGTTAGTTAAATAAAACTGGAGTTTTAAATGAAAACACCAGCTTTACCTGAAGATGAGCATGAGCGGTTAGCGACACTGACATCACTCACTATTCTGGATTCAGCACCAGATGAACGTTTTGACAGACTGACGAGAATAGCAGTTAAGTTATTTAACGTTCCTGTCGCTCTGGTCAGTATTGTGGATAAAAATCGTCAATGGTTTAAATCCTGCCAAGGGCTGGATATGATCCAAACCCCTCGCCATATTTCTTTTTGTGGCCATGCAATTCTAGGTGATGGTGCTTTTGTTGTTGAGGATACACACAACGATGAACGCTTCGTTGATAATCCGTTATTGATTGGTCAGCAACATATACGCTTTTATGCCGGTTATCCGATTCGTTACCTGGATGGCACTAAGTTAGGCACTTTATGCATAAAAGACAGCATTCCTAGACAGTTCTCTGATGAAGATCGACTCATACTTCGTGATCTCGCGACAATTGTTGAACATGAAATTCAGGCTGTTGAATTAGCTACGCTGGATGATCTGACGGGTATATCTAACCGCCGTGGTTTTAATATGTCAGCAGAAAAGTCATTGAAAATTTGTAAACGTGGTTCGCTACCAGTCGCGCTTGTTTTTCTTGACCTCAATGAATTTAAACCCATCAATGATAAATTTGGTCATGCTGAAGGAGACAAAGCACTTCAGCTTTTTGCTAGCTTACTAGATGAAGTTGGTAGAGATTCAGATATCGTGGCCAGAGTGGGGGGCGATGAGTTTGTCATTTTGCTGGTTGATGCTGATAAAAAAGCTGTTGACGAAGTGATGAAACGATTTTCTCAAAAAATCGAGCACTGTAATAAGCAACAGCAATTGGGATATGACATCACTTTTTCATATGGCATCGTACTTTTTGATCCTAAAAAGCACGATTCTATAGCTGATCTGGTTTCTGAAGGTGATGAGATTATGTATAAACGTAAGAAAAGTCGCTAATTAGTTAGCGACTTTCCAATGTATCTGGCTGCCTGCTCGCATCGGAACCAGGCTTGTTTCTGAAAAGGGTAAGCTTTCAGGTACACGCCAACTTTCTTTGACCAATTTAATCTGATCATTATTTCGTGGTAAACGATAAAAATCAGGTCCATTGAAACTCGCAAAGCCCTCTAGTTTGTCCAATGCATTTGCCAATTCAAATGCTTCTGCATATAACTCAATAGCTGCATGAGCACTATATATCCCAGCACAGCCACAACTTGCTTCTTTACCAGCTCGTGGGTGAGGGGCACTATCGGTACCTAAAAAGAATTTCTTGCTACCACTGGTGGCTGCTTTTATTAGAGCTTGTTGATGTGTATTTCGTTTTAATACCGGCAAGCAGTAATGATGAGGATGAATACCGCCAACGAGAAGATCATTTCTGTTGAGTAGTAAATGATGCGGGGTAATAGTCGCAGCAATATTGTCTGCGGCAGTGGCAACAAACTCAGCTGCATTAGATGTGGTTATATGCTCAAATACAATTCTCAACTCAGGAAAGTCGTTCATCAATGGAATTAATATTTGCTCAATAAAGATTTTCTCACGATCAAATACGTCTATCTCGGCTGAAGTGACTTCACCATGTACCAATAATGGCATGCCAATTTTTTGCATGACTTCTAAGGCTTGATAACAATGTTTTAGATCAGTTACACCAGCATCTGAGTTAGTTGTTGCTCCTGCAGGATAGAGTTTTACCGCATGAATAACACCACTTTCTTGTGCGCGATAAATTTCATCAGCAGAGGTGTTATCGGTGAGATACAATGTCATTAACGGCTCAAACTGGCAGCCTGTTGGTATGTTTTGAATTATTCTGTCTCTATACTCAGTTGCCATCGTTGTGGTAGTAACCGGAGGTCGCAGATTTGGCATAATGATAGCCCTGCTAAATACTCTGGCTGTGTCGGAAACTGTACGTTGAAGAGCCAGATCATCGCGCAAGTGTAAGTGCCAGTCATCTGGACGGGTAAGTGATATTTGGATTTGATTTAATTGTGTCATAGCGGCAAATTATGCCACAGCATATGCATTAAGGATAAATAGATCTTTATCTCCGCAGAAAGGCGACAGACCTTATTCTTGACGTTATCATGCATTACAAGTAACTTTACACGTTTACAATTTTTTAGCTCACTAAAAAGAACGGCATACATATAAGGGGAACACGTGGAATTAAGTGGTGCCGAGATATTAGTTCAATGTCTCAAAGACGAAGGTGTTGAATACCTTTTCGGGTATCCTGGTGGTGCAGTACTGCACATCTATGATGCGCTATACAATCAGGAAGACGTCAAACACATTCTGGTTCGACATGAGCAAGCTGCAACACATGCTGCTGATGGCTATGCTAGAGCTACGGGTAAACCTGGTGTGGTCTTAGTCACGTCTGGTCCTGGCGCTACAAATGCTGTCACAGGTATTGCGACTGCTTATATGGACTCTATTCCGATGGTTGTCATCACGGGTCAGGTCAGTACTGCTGTTATAGGTAGTGATGCTTTCCAGGAAGTTGATGCTGTTGGTATCACACGTCCCTGCGTTAAACATAACTTTTTAGTTAAAGACATTAACGATCTTGCTGAAACAGTTAAGAAAGCATTTTATGTTGCTTCTACTGGCCGTCCGGGGCCTGTTGTTGTTGATGTGCCAAAAGATATTACTGATCCTGCCATTAAAGTGCCTTATCACTACCCTGATAAAGTAGCAATGCGATCATATCAACCCACTGTTAAAGGTCATACGGGGCAGATTAAACGTGCCGTTGATTTGATGTTATCTGCCAAAAAGCCAATGATTTACACAGGTGGTGGTGTTGTATTAGGTAAAGGCTCAGATGAGTTACGTAAATTTGTTCGACAACTCGGTTTTCCTATTACTAGTACATTGATGGGTTTAGGCGCATATCCTGCCAGTGATAAGCAATTCCTGGGCATGCTGGGCATGCATGGAACTTATGAAGCCAATATGGCGATGCATGACTGTGACGTCCTGATCGCTATTGGTGCCCGTTTTGATGACAGGGTAACAGGTAAAATTGCGGAGTTTTGCCCGCACGCCAAAATCGTACATATTGATATTGATCCATCATCAATCTCTAAAACGATTACTGTGGATATCCCTATTGTGGGTAGCGTTCCTGATGTACTTCAGGAAATGAATCACTTAATTTCTACCAGCAGTAAAAAGCCACAGAAAAAAGCGATTGAAGAGTGGTGGAAAATTATTGCTGGCTGGCGCTCTAAACTATGCATGAGCTACGACCGTAACAGCGACAAAATTAAGCCTCAATCGGTTATTGAAATGGTTCACGAAATTACCAACGGTAATGCGTATGTCACCTCCGATGTTGGTCAACATCAAATGTGGGCGGCACAGTATTACGGATTTGATGAACCAAATCGCTGGATTAACTCAGGTGGTTTAGGCACGATGGGCTTTGGTTTGCCTGCTGCTATGGGTGTTCAGTTAGCTTTCCCTGAAGATACTGTTGTTTGTGTAACTGGGGAAGGTAGTATCCAGATGTGTATTCAGGAACTATCTACCTGTTTACAATATGGTCTCCCAGTTAAGATTGTTGCTTTAAATAATCGCTATCTGGGTATGGTTCGCCAATGGCAGGAATTCTTCTATGAGAATCGTTATTCACATTCTTATATGGAATCATTACCAGATTTTGTGAAGCTAACAGAAAGTTATGGTCATGTAGGTATTCGGATTGAAAAACCCGAAGATCTCAGAGCAGAGCTTGAACGCGGTTTTGCAATGAAAGATCGACTGGTATTCTTTGATATCGTCACCGATCAAACAGAAAACGTATACCCCATGATTGCTCAGGGTAAAGCACATAATGATATGCACATGTCACCATTTAGTGCACCTGCACAAGATTCAGAAAGGGAGCTGTCATAATTATGCGCCATATTATTTCTATCCTGATCGAAAACGAAGCAGGGGCTTTATCTCGTGTGGCCGGGCTTTTTTCTGCACGTGCATACAATATTGAGTCGTTGACTGTAGCGCCAACAGAAGATCCATCCTTGTCGCGTATGACTATTGTGACGAATGGCACTGATCGCATTATTGAGCAGATTGTTAAACAACTGAACAAGCTCATAGATGTTGTGAAACTGATGGATTTAACCGAAGGTCCTCATATTGAACGTGAAATGATGCTGATCAAAGTGAAAGCAGCAACCATGGGGCAAAGAGAAGACGTCAAACGTCTTTGCGATATTTTCCGGGGTCATATTATAGATGTGACTTCATCAACGTATACCATTGAATTGACGGGGGCTGTCAGCAAACTGGATTCATTTATTGAAGCCCTTGCTGAACATAAAATTATTGAAACTGTCCGTTCAGGTGTCACAGGTATTGCTCGCGGCGAGAAAAGCTTGCACCTGTAAACTGAATTTATATTCGTTTAAGAAAATCTAAGGAATTCAATCATGAGTTTGAACATTTATTACGATAAAGATTGTGACTTGTCTATTATCCAAGGCATGAAAGTCACCATCGTTGGTTATGGTTCACAAGGCCATGCCCATGCATGTAACCTGAAAGATTCAGGTGTTGACGTTACTGTTGCGTTACGTGCAGGTTCTTCGTCGATTGTGAAAGCAGAAGGCGCTGGCTTGACTGTTTCTGATAACGTAGGTGAAGCAGTTAAGGGTGCTGATTTAGTGATGCTTCTGACTCCTGACGAGTTTCAATCTCAGTTATACAAACAAGAAGTTGAACCTAATCTGAAAAAAGGTGCTGTTTTAGCCTTTGCTCATGGTTTTGCTATTTTATATAACCAAATTCTGCCTCGCGAAGATCTTGACGTCATTATGGTTGCACCAAAAGCACCAGGTCACACAGTACGTAGCGAATTTGTTAAAGGCGGTGGTATTCCTGACTTAATCGCTGTAGAACAAGATGCATCAGGTAGAGCAAAAGATATCGCTTTATCTTACGCTTCTGGTGTCGGTGGTGGTCGAACAGGTATTATCGAAACAACATTCCGTGATGAAACTGAAACGGATTTGTTTGGTGAACAAGCTGTTTTATGTGGCGGTGCTGTTGAATTAGTTAAAGCTGGTTTTGAAACATTAACTGAAGCGGGTTATGCACCTGAAATGGCATACTTCGAATGTCTACACGAATTGAAACTGATTGTTGATCTGATGTACGAAGGTGGTATCGCTAATATGAATTATTCGATCTCGAATAATGCTGAATATGGCGAGTATGTTACAGGCCCTCGTGTTATCAACGAAGAAAGCCGTTGGGCAATGCGTGAAGCATTGAAAAACATTCAGGAAGGTAAATACGCTAAGCAATTTATTCAAGAAGGCCAGACTGGCTATCCTGAAATGACAGCGATGCGTCGTATCAATGCTGAGCACCCAATCGAACAGACTGGTGCAAAATTGCGTTCAATGATGCCTTGGATTCAAAAAATCGTTGATAAGTCTAAAAACTAATCACTTGATAATTTGAAACACAAACGGGGGGCGGCTGTGAAAACAACCGCCCCCCGTTTTGTTTGTGCGTCTGAACTGTCATAATGTTATTTCAAATCAACAGGAGCCTGTTATTTATGATTAATAGCGAAAAGCCTCAAAATCGTGGTATTTATTTACTGCCGAATTTATTTACAACAGCGGGTCTGTTTGCAGGATTTTATGCCATTGTCGCAGGTATACGTGGTGACTTTGAAACCGCATCAATCGCTATATTTATTGCTATGATTATGGATGGACTCGATGGTCGAATTGCACGTATGACGAATACTCAAAGTGCATTTGGTGCTGAATATGATAGTTTGGCCGACATGGTTTCATTTGGCATGGCGCCTGCGTTGGTTATTTTTCAATGGTCACTTAATGGCATGGGTAAGTTTGGTTGGATGGTTGCATTTATATATGCTGCCTGTGGTGCCTTGCGGTTAGCTAGATTTAATACGCAGATAGGAACGCAAGACAAACGCTATTTCCAGGGCTTGCCAAGTCCTGCCGCTGCTGCAATCATTGCTGGTTGGGTATGGGCTGGATCGAGTAATGATTTCAGTGCAAGTATGGTGGATATTTTCACCATTCCTATTACTTTCGGAGCTGCTATTCTTATGGTCAGCTCGATGCGTTACCACAGCTTTAAAGAGCTTGATTTAAGAAACCGAGTGCCTTTTGTGGTGATGTTAGTTCTTGTACTGATTTTTGCTCTGGTGGCAATTGACCCACCGACAATTTTGTTTAGCGTATTTTTTCTATACGGTTTATCCGGGCCTGTTTTCACTTTACTGAAGCTTCGCCAACACCGCACTGAACGTGCACAGGCAAAAGAAGAATAAAACGAAAACGATAAAAAATTACATTCATTGATAATCTGGTTCACACATATATGACTGACAAGCTAATAATTTTTGATACAACTTTACGCGACGGGGAGCAGAGTCCTGGCGCATCAATGACAAAAGATGAAAAAGTTCGCATTGCTAAAGCGCTTGAGCGCATGCGTGTCGATGTTATTGAGGCGGGATTTCCCATTGCTAGCACTGGGGATTTTGAATCAGTTCAAGCAGTTGCTAAAGCGGTTAAAGATAGTCGCATTTGTGGTTTGTCCAGAGCATTAGATGCTGATATTGACAGAGCAGGTGAAGCACTTAAGTTAGCCAACGCTTCACGCATTCATACCTTTATTGCTACATCGCCGATTCATATGAAAATGAAACTCCGTATGGAGCCTGATCAGGTGATTGAAAATGCAGTTCGTGCTGTAAAACGTGCTCGGCAGTATACAGACGATGTGGAGTTTTCTCCGGAAGATGCTGGACGAAGTGAAACAGATTTTCTTTGTCGAATTCTTGAAGCCGTCATCGACGCTGGTGCATCGACATTAAATATTCCCGATACCGTTGGCTATAATCTGCCTCATCAGTTTGGCTCGTTGATTTCCTCATTGCGAGAGCGCATTCCAAATGCGGATAAAGCTATATTTTCCGTGCATTGTCATAACGATCTTGGCTTGGCTGTCGCCAATTCTTTATCTGCTGTGATGAATGGTGCAAGGCAAGTAGAATGTACGATTAATGGCTTAGGAGAGCGGGCAGGTAATGCCGCACTAGAGGAAGTGGTAATGGCAGTCAGAACACGTCAGGACATGTTCCCTTGTGACACTACTATTGATACGCAACATATCTTATCTGCTTCACGCTTAGTCTCTGGCATCACTGGTTTTGTTGTGCAGCCTAATAAGGCAATTGTAGGCGCGAATGCCTTTGCCCACGAGTCAGGCATACATCAGGATGGTGTACTGAAAAATCGTGAAACATATGAAATTATGCGTGCAGAAGATGTTGGCTGGAATACCAATAGAATGGTACTTGGAAAACACTCAGGTAGAAATGCTTTCCGAAATCGCCTTCAGGAGTTAGGTATTGAGTTAGCCTCTGAAACAGACTTAAACGCAGCATTTACACGATTTAAAGAACTAGCTGATAAGAAACACGAAGTCTTTGATGAGGATATTCAAGCACTTGTAAGTGACACCGTAGCTACTGCTGATGAGCGCGTGAGCTTAATTTCAATGAAAGTTTGCAGTGAAACTGGGGAAACTCCCTTTGCTACTGTGACTTTGTCAGTCGATGGTAAAGAAGTGCAAAAGCAAATGAGCGGTGGTGGTCCAGTCGACGCTGCTTATAAAGCAATAGAAGCCATTGTTGAGAGTCAAACCGAGTTACAGTTGTATTCGGTTAATAGCATAACCACCGGAACAGATGCGCAAGGAGAAGTTAGTGTGCGCCTAGAGAAGGGGGGGCGCATAGTTAGTGGACAGGGAGCAGACACAGATATTGTCATGGCTTCTGCAAAAGCCTATCTCAATGCGCTGAATAAAATATTAACCCCCGTTGACCGTGCTCATCCACAAGTCTGATGGCAGTATCCGATTATCAATACTCCGTGTTATCTGAAATAGGTATTCCTGTTTGGGTGAGACGTGAAACAACTGAGACTAGCTCAGATAGAACTGATGAAGTAACTGTCACAGATAATATACAGCCACTAACGCTGAATATACCTGATGAAACGAGATTAATTATTGTTGTTGAAAATAAATCAATAGATGCCGTTGAACAGCGTCTATTGATGAGTATTCTTAAAGCGATAAAGCTGGATAAGACGCCACAGCATATAATTGAGACCGTAGATTTGTCTCTGATAGGCACTGTAGATATGTCGGATAAGAAAATGATTATCATGACTGAAACAGATATTAGCTTTTCTGAAGAGATTAATTACATCCAGATACCTTCTTTATCTGCGATGGCGAGGCAAGCACATCTCAAATCCGTTGCTTGGCAAGTACTAAAACCCACATTAAACAGTCACTGACGGATTAAAATATGGTTTCACCCAGGGTGATGAGGGATGTTGATTTGCAGCTTGTTCATAATATTGAGTGTGCTGCAAATCAGTTTCCGTGGACGCTAAAGAACTTTTCCGATAGTCTTGATGCCGGACATTATGCATGGGTCTATTCTGATGCTTATGATGTGATTCTAGGTTATGCCATTGTGCAGTTAGTCCTAGATGAAGCGCATCTTCTTAATCTTTGTGTCAGGCCAGACGTGCAACGACAGGGATATGGTCGATTTATACTAGAACATATCATTGATTTTTCTAAAGCACGATCAGCTTCGATCGTGGTTTTAGAAGTTAGAGAGTCAAATAAAAAAGCACAAAATCTTTATGAACAGCTAGGTTTTAATGAAATGTCTGTCCGCAGAGCATATTACCCAGCTGAAAATGGTAGAGAGGATGCAATATTGATGGGCTTGGATTTATCTATGTTATCGATTTTCGGTGATACATAAGTAAACTCAAAGCTACAGCACTTGATATCATTTAAGTGCTCTTTTAGAATAATTGACTCAATTACTCGGTTATTTTTCACATATTAGGAGATAAAAATATGGCTTATGAATTGCCACCACTTCCGTATGCTAAGGATGCATTAGAACCAACAATTTCAGCGGAAACACTTGAATATCACTATGGTAAACATCACCAAACTTATGTGACTAACTTGAATAACTTGGTACCGGGTACTGAATTTGAAGGTAAGTCATTAGAAGAAATTATCACAAAAGCTTCTGGTGGTATTTTCAATAATGCTGCACAAGTTTGGAACCATACTTTTTACTGGAACTGCATGACGCCAGATGCTAAAGGTGCACCTGCAGGTGATTTGGCTGCAGCTATTGATAGCACTTTTGGTTCTTTTGATGAATTTAAAGATGCGTTCAGCAAATCAGCGGCTACCAACTTTGGTTCAGGTTGGACTTGGTTAGTAAAAAAAGCTGATGGTAGCATTGCAATCGTGAATACCAGTAATGCGGGTTGCCCATTAACTGATGGTGAAAAACCACTACTGACTGTCGATGTATGGGAACATGCCTATTACATTGATTTCCGTAATGCTCGTCCTAAATACCTGGAAGCATTCTGGGGCTTGGTCAACTGGGACTTCGTCGCAGAGAACTTTGCTAACTAATAAATCGTGATATAGAGTAAATTTGTTAATTACTTTATAACATTATAAAATACACGATTTTTGATAAATGGCAGTTTCGTATGAAACTGCCATTTTTCGTTTATTGGCTTTAAAAAAGCCGTTTTATTTAATGCCGTCAGGGCAAGGAGTACAAGCCATGACAGAATCGGTCATGCCCACATACGGACGTCTTGAAGTCTCTTTTCGTGAAGGTAAAGGCGCTTGGTTAACTGATGCAGAAGGAAAGCGTTATCTTGATGCGCTGAGTGGTATCGCTGTATGTAATTTGGGGCATTGTCATCCGGCCGTGACACGAGCTATTCAGCATCAGGCAGAAACATTAGTGCATACATCCAATATGTACCATATTGCACTACAGGAAAAATTGGCTGATAAGCTGGTTGGCTTGTCTGGTATGCAGCAGGTGTTTTTCGCTAACTCTGGCGCAGAAGCAAATGAAGCTGCAATTAAAATTGCACGTAAGTATGGTCATAGTAAAGGGATTGATAAGCCTGTTGTTATTGTCATGGATGGCAGCTTTCATGGTCGTACTATGGCGACATTGACTGCCACTGGGAATGCAAAAGTACAAGTCGGTTTTGATCCTCTTGTCCCTGGCTTTGTTCGTGTTCCTTACAATGACTTGGATGCATTACGAATGGCGATAAGTCATTGGCCTGAAGCTGTGGCTGTCTTGTTAGAGCCTGTTCAAGGTGAGGGCGGCGTTAAAATACCAGACAGTGAATATTTAGCTGGAGTTAGAGCTATTTGTACGCAACGTAAGCTGTTAATGATGCTTGATGAAGTACAGACAGGTATAGCAAGAACGGGTAAATGGTTTGCTTATCAGCATAATGACGAGCTAGTACCAGATGTTATGACGCTGGCAAAAGGTCTGGGCAATGGTGTGCCTATTGGTGCTTGTCTGGTAGCTGGAAATGCTGTGGGGATTTTACAAGCAGGGAACCACGGTTCAACCTTTGGTGGAAACCCACTTGCCTGCAGTGCCGCTTTAAGTGTTGTAGATACCATTGAAGAGGATGGTTTACTGGGGCATGTTAATGACTTAAGCCAACAAATGTTAAACGGCTTCAAGCAAAAACTTGAAGGTAAACCTGGCATAAAAGATATTCGTGCACACGGATTTATGTTTGGTATTGAATTAACCATGCCATGTGCAGAATTAGTCAAAAAAGCGTTAGCCGAAGGATTGTTGATCAATGTTACTGCTGAGTCAGTGATTCGTCTATTGCCACCTTTGATTATTAATGCTGATGAAGCAGCAATTATCGTGGATAAAGTCTCTAAGCTTGTGCTTGACTTTTTATCTACACAACAGGTCGAGAGCGTAGCCTAGAAATGAGACATTTTTTAACTTTGAAAGACCTGAGTGCCGAGGAATTACAAGCATTAATTAGTCGTGCATCAGAACTTAAAACTATGCAGCACGAAGGTGAAATCTATCAGCCTTTAAAGAATAAAGTGCTCGCGATGATTTTTGAAAAGTCATCAACACGCACACGGGTTTCATTTGAGTCTGCAATGATACAGTTTGGTGGTGGCTCAATCTTTTTATCACCAGATGATACTCAGCTTGGCCGCGGTGAGCCTGTAGAAGATTCCGCCAGAGTCATCTCCTCCATGGTGGATGCTGTCATGATTCGTACATTCGAACATGCCAAAATTGAAACATTTGCACAATATTCCTCTGTGCCAGTGATTAATGCGCTGACTGATGATTATCATCCCTGCCAATTATTGGCCGATATGCAAACATATCAAGAACATCGCGGCTCAATTAAAGGTAAAAAAGTAGTCTGGATTGGTGATGGTAATAATATGTGCCACTCCTATATTAATGCTGCTCAACAGTTTGGTTTTGAACTGCATATAGCCACACCAGTTGGTTATGAGCCAAATGCCGATATTATCTCTTCTGTAGATGCTAAAATTGAATTATTTAATAACCCCTCAGATGCAGCGAAAGGTGCTGATCTTGTGGTCACTGATGTTTGGGCCAGCATGGGACAGGAAGAAGAACAACGTAAACGAGAAAAAGCTTTCGCTGAGTTTCAGGTCAATAAAGACATCATGAGTTTAGCAGAAGAAGATGCCTTATTTATGCATTGCCTGCCAGCACATCGGGGCGAAGAAGTCACTGCTGAAGTCATTGATGGCAAACAAAGTGTTGTCTGGGACGAAGCAGAAAACCGTCTACATGCACAAAAAGCATTATTAGAATTTTTATGTGCAGAAAGAGCTTAGTTAACTAAGCTCTTTTTCTAATGCGTTAAGACGGTCGAGCGTGCCTATATCAGACCAACGCCCATCATAGAGTTCTGCCGTCAAACGCTTCTCTTTTATAAGCATCTCAAAGACTGGTCTAAGTGCTTTCCGTTCAACCTTTAAGTTGCGAAAGAGTCGAGGATGGTAAAGGCCGATCCCGCTAAAAGTAAACTTATATTCACCAGAGAGTGTGACCAAGCCATTTCTATCAATAGCAAAATCGCCATCAGGATTATGGTCAGGATTATTCACCATGATTAAGTGGCAGTCGCTATTTTCTTTAAGCGAATACTGTGACAGGGTAGAAAAATCAAAATCTGTCCAAATATCGCCATTGACCACTATAAATGGTTCTTCACCCATTAATGGTATTGCCTGAATGATACCCCCAGCAGTTTCTAAACTACCTTTATTTTCTGGCGAATAAGTAATGCAGCAATCATACTTTTCACCATCACCTAGAACTTGAGGGAATTGTTCGCCAAGGTATGCATAATTAATAATAATTTCTTTGACACCAGCCGCAACCAGGTTATCTATAAGGTACTCGATGAGTCTTTTTTTCCCTGCGTGTACAAGTGGTTTCGGTGTGTGATCTGTCAATGGTCGTAGGCGTTCACCACGCCCAGCCGCTAGAATCATTGCTTTCATTTTATTGCCATAATTTCGGGTGTACTGCTTAAAAAGCGATATAGAGGAAGCAGCTCGTCATAGCGCTTACAAACTTCTAAAACATAATGAAGAGTGAGTGGTAAGTCATTAAGATAATTAGCTTTACCATCGCGATAATTTAGGCGGCAGAAAATACCAAGTACCTTAAGATGACGTTGTAACCCAGTCATATCAAACCAGCGTTGCAAGTTGTTACTCTCAGTGGAGGTGAGTAACTCATTCTTAATGGCTTGCTCTTTATAGTAGTTGAACCAGGCTTGTTGTTGCTCATCTGACCATTGAATGTAGCAGTCCTTTAATAAGGACACCAGATCATATGTAATAGGTCCTACAACTGCGTCTTGAAAATCAATAATACCCAGCTTGTTTTTATCACAGACCATTAGGTTACGACTGTGATAATCACGATGTACGAAGCAAAGTGGTTGCTGAGTTATTTCCTTAATAAGGAAATCGTAAACCGATGACAAAATATCAGGAGCTTGAATTGATAGATGCTTATTTAGAAACCAGTCAGCAAAAAGCGACATTTCCTCTAGTAGCTTAGCTTCAGTATATGCAGGTAATGATATTGTCGTTGTGTTGGTCATCTGCATTTTGACTAATTCATCAATCGCTTCACGATAAAGCGTATCTGCATCAGAATGCGCTAACGCTTTCAAAAATGATACATCGCCAAAATCACTCAATATAAGAAAACCATGAGTTTCATCTTTCGCATAGATATGCGGAACAGCAACATTATAGTCTGCTAAAAATTCATCAACGATAATAAAGCTATTGATATCTTCATGCTCTGGGGGCGCATCCATTAAAATAACTGTGTCATTATTTTTCTCAAGACGAAAATATCTTCTGAAGCTGGCGTCGCTTGAGGCAACTGTAATGTTTAATTTATCTGTTGGAAATTGGCTTTTGACCCAATCAGTAAGTTGTTTAAGTCGAATATCATTAATTGCATTATTCATTTATGGTTGTACTCAAATATAAGTGACTGTTTGTTAATTTATAATTATGTGATGTGGCTAATTCAGTATGCTTCTATATGAAAAGTAGGCATGAATATTATTGAATTCTCGCGTATTATCAGGAATTATTTCCCGAGTGTTCTGTCAATGAACTTTGATCACCTAACATATTTATAGCAACAATGGAGTCGCCATGAAAAAATTCTTAATCTCAGCCTTATTACTAAGTGCTTCGTCAGTTGTCTTCGCTCAGGAATATGTTACACCTGCTGATATGTCAGATGAAGCTCAAACAAAAATGTATTCTATTCTTACTGACTATAATAAGTGCATGATGCAAGGTCATCTAAAAATCAGTCATAAAGCTGAAACACCACAACAAGCAGCTGAAGAAGTCATGCAAAGTTGTGAAAGTCATCTAGATGAGTTGAAGTCACATTTAACATCGAATGGTGTTGAAAAAGGTCTAGTTGAAGGCATGGCGAAATCAATGCGTTCGAAAGCTGCTCGACAACTTATGACAAAAACTATGAACAATTACGCGGCTCAGGCAGCTGCAATGGCTAACGCTGAAAAACTGAAACAGCAATCAGAAAAACAGTAATCGTAGTCACTCATTGGGTTGGAGAACATCCACGCCTTCATTGTTCAATAACTCAATGAGTTTTATAAGCGGTAAGCCAATCAAACTATTTGGATCATCACCTTCTAATTTTTGAAATAAACTGATACCTAGTCCTTCAGATTTAAAACTACCAGCGCATTGATAAGGCTTTTCTTTTTTAAGGTAAAAATGAATTTGTTTTTCCGATAATTGTCTAAAATGAACGGTAAAAGGCTCGACATGATGCTGCATAGTCTGCGTCTTTGCGTTATACAGTGCCAAGCCAGTATAAAAGGTAACAGCCTTACCCGAGGCCGACATAAGTTGTTGGACAGCTGCTTGATGAGTACCCGGCTTGCCTAAAATATTTCCATCTATAACTGCAACCTGATCAGAACCAATAATGAGAGCTTCTGGGTAATTCTTAGCGATAGCAAGCGCTTTTTCCCGTGCCAGACGCTCAACTAATAAAGGGGCTGATTCACCATTTAACGTTGATTCATCAATTTCTGGTGAGTGCTGAATAAAATTAATATCCAGTTTTTTCAATACATCAGCTCTAAATGGCGAACTGGAACCAAGAATGAGTGTAGGCATCATATAAAAACTATGTCTCTGTTACGTGATTACAGTAGGGGCTGTTCTACCTGTAAGCTCATTGATATCGGCTAGTTGATTTGCTAGCTCAATCAGTTCAGAGAGTGTGGTTTGAGTGTCTTCACGCAGCAGAGCAGGGTTGTCTTGATAAGATTCAATATAAACGCGTAATGTTGCGCCTTCAGTTCCTGTTCCTGATAATCTATAAACAATCCTATCACCACCCTCAAAGCCGATACGTACACCTTGTTTTTCGGAAATACTGTCATCGACAGGATCACGGTAACTAAAGTTATCTGCATAGCTTACAGTGCGGTGACCGAAGGTTTGTTTGGGCAGGCCTGGGAGCTGAGTCTGAAGGTGTTGTATCAAGGCTTCCGCTTGTTCGGTTGGAATACCTTCATAATCATGGCGGGTATAATAATTACGTCCAAACTCCTGCCAATGTTGATGAACAACGTCTGCTACAGATTGTTGTTTAATGGCTAAAACATTGAGCCAGAACAAGACTGCCCATAAACCATCTTTTTCACGGACATGATTTGAGCCAGTGCCAAAGCTTTCTTCACCACAGAGCGTGACACGATCAGCATCTAATAGGTTACCAAAAAACTTCCAACCAGTAGGTGTTTCATATGCTTGAATACCTAGTTTTTCAGCTACTCGATCGGCTGCCTGACTGGTTGGCATTGATCGTGCTATACCTGAGATGCCATCCTTATAAGCAGGAATCAGCTCTGCGTTTGCTGCAAGAATAGCGAGACTGTCAGAAGGGGTCACAAAAAATTGCTTACCCAAGATCATATTACGGTCACCATCACCATCTGAAGCTGCGCCAAAATCAGGTGCATCATCTGAGAATAACTCGGTCACAAGCTCTTCTGCATAGGTTAGGTTAGGATCAGGATGGCCATTGCCAAAATCTGGCAGAGGAATACCATTAATGACAGTACCTTCTGGGGCTCCTAATCGCTTTTCTAATAATTCAATGGCATAAGGGCCTGTAACAGCATGCATCGCATCAAATCGCATTGAAAAGTTAGGTGATGTTAATAGTGATTTGATTTTTGGAAAATCAAAAATAGACTGCATTAATTCGGCATAATCAATTACTGAATCAATAACTTCGACCGTCATGGCTCCCAAGTTTTGTTCGCCTAGCTTGTGCAAAGCGATATCGGCTGAATTAGATATGGTGTATTGACTGATTTCTGTCGATTTCTGATAGATTTTGGTGGTAATTGATTCAGGGGCAGGGCCACCATTATGAGTATTGAATTTAATGCCAAAATCACCATCAATACCTGCTGGGTTATGGCTAGCCGATAAAATCAAACCACCGAAGGCTTTATTTTTTCTGATGATACATGAGGCAGCGGGTGTGGAAAGTATGCCATTTTGTCCAACCCAGACATGAGAAAACCCGTTGGCTGATGCCATTTTTAGAATGATCTGTATAGCTGTCTGATTATAATAACGACCATCACCACCCACCACGAGTGTTTTGCCTTCGCAATCACCCAAAGCATCAAAGGTAGATTGAATAAAATTTTCCAGATAGTGGGGTTGCTTGAATACGCTGACTTTTTTACGTAAACCTGAAGTACCTGGTTTTTGTCCTTCAAATGGTGTGGTATTAATTGTCGAAATTGGCATAAAGCTTTCCTAAATGAAACACGTGAGCTGCATTATTGCTAGACTCACTTTATTTGAATGTAATCCACTATACTAAGTCCATGAATAAGCCTCAACATATTGATAAAGCTCGCTTGATGCGAATGGCGACGTATGCATCTGTTGTCACCGCTATCACATTGATAATAGCTAAGTTATTTGCTTGGTTTCTCAGTGACTCGGTTAGTGTGTTGGCTACACTTGTTGATTCGAGTCTTGATGTGTTGGCATCAATATTAAATATGATCGCCGTTCATCACGCATTACAGCCTGCAGATCGTGAGCATCGCTTCGGTCATGGTAAAGCAGAATCTTTAGCAGGACTTGGTCAGTCAATGTTTATCGCTGGCTCCGCTGGAATATTACTTCTACAGGCGATAAACCGACTATTTAAACCTGAAACCATGGAGCAGGGCATGACAGTGAGTATTTGGGTCATGTTATTTTCTATCGTGGCAACGCTAATATTGATGACATTCCAAAACTATGTGATTAAACAAACTGATTCAACAGCTATCAAGGCTGATGCTTTACATTATAAAACTGATTTATTAGTCAATGGCAGTGTCATTCTAGCATTGGTATTGAGTCTAAATGGCTGGGCGTTATCAGATCCTCTTATTGCCATAGTTATTGCTTTATTTATTCTGCATAGTGCTTGGGGGATAGTTAAAGAATCTATTGACTTACTCATGGACCATGAGTTACCTGATGAGCAGCGTGAAAAAATTAGTGCACTTATTCTAAAACATCCACAAGCTCGTGGATTACACGACCTAAGGACAAGACGATCAGGGACGACTGTCTTTATTCAACTCCATTTGGAGTTAGATGAAACACTGAGTTTGAGAGAAGCTCACGAAATTGCCGATAAACTTGAGAGACAGATAGCTGGTCTGTTTGATGATGCCGAGGTAATCATTCATGAAGATCCCATCACGCATTTACCACTCAAGCCTTAACATAAAGTGAATACAATACGATGATGATTTCGTATAATTAGCACACAATGATATTGAGGCCAGTACAATTATTAATTTAGATTTATCGATCCAAGTCGCCATCGCTGTCGCGATTTTATTTTTACTATGTTTAGGCTTCCTGATAAAACGTAAAAGAAAGCACTCGTTCTATGCACGCAAACTTGAGCGTGCGTTACAGACTGTAAAAAAGGAAGAGGCGAAATCCATTATCATTCCTGATGGTCTTGGTGGGATGATAGAAATTGAACGGTTATTGCTTATCGAGCAAGGGTTATTAATCATTGAAACTTATCCCATGTCGGGACATTTATTCGGTGCTGATCATATAGATCAATGGACACAAATCATTGATGGCAGAAGTTTCAAATTTAGTAATCCTTTGCATAGAATTTATAACACTAAACACGCATTACAAATACTGGCACCCAAAGTCCCTATTTTTTGTCGTATTGTATTCACTGAAAACAGTAACTTTCCTAAAGGTAAACCTGAAGAGGTTTCTGTAATTGATTCATTAGTTAATGATTTAAAAGGACTTTCAGACAACCCTGGCGTTAGCCAGCTGGGACAGATTGCCTGGGAACGTATTATCAGAATCGCACGAACTGATGGTCAATCATTGTTGAGGAATGGTTAAAGATAATGGAAACAAAACCGCTAGTTCTTGCTATTTCATCTCGAGCCCTATTTGATTTAGATGAAAGTCACCGAATCTATGAAGAGCAGGGCACAGAGGCTTATTGCAAATATCAAATTGAAAATGAAGATGTCCCACTCGCTCCTGGTGGCGCCTTCAGTCTTGTACGTAAGTTATTAGCATTGAATGATAATAATCCTAATACACCGAAAGTTGAGATTATCCTTCTATCACGAAATAGTGCTGATACTGGTTTACGAGTATTTAATTCCATTCAGCACCACAAACTTGCTATAACTCGTGCAGTATTTACTTCCGGTAGTAGTCCATATCGTTATGTTTCACCATTCAATGCACATTTATTTTTGTCTACAAGTCCGGAAGATGTAGGCATGGCCCTTCAAGCTGGTATTGCTGCTGCCACGATCTTGCCTTCACATATTAGAAATAATAATGAGAGTGATCAGCTTAGAATCGCATTCGACGGTGATGCCGTACTTTTTTCCGACGATTCAGAACGTATTTTTAAAGAACAGGGGTTAAAAGCGTTTACTGAAAACGAACAACAGACAGCACGTGAACCTCTACCTGGCGGTCCGTTTAAAGATTTTTTAATGGCACTTAACCAGATTCAGACAGAATATGGTGAGAATGCTTCCCCGATAAGAACAGCTCTGGTAACTGCTCGTTCTGCTCCGGCACATGAACGAGTTATACGAACATTGAGAGCTTGGGATATCCGCATTGATGAGGCCATTTTCCTTGGAGGGATGAATAAAGGTCCATTTTTGAAGTCATTTGGGGCTGATATCTTCTTTGATGATCAGGAAAAACATTGTCAGTCAGCGTTAGAACACGTGGCTACAGGTCATGTACCACATGGTGTAGCAAACCAAAAAATGACTTCGGATTGAACTTGAATGGTAAATACACCATTATCAAACTGGATTAAGCAACTCAGTGAAGAAGATATGCCGATCTTTTCTGGAACGGTTGCGAATGTCACGAAAGCATTAAACAGCGGTAAAAGCTCTGCTTCTGATGTTGCTAATATCATTCTACAAGATGCTTCTTTAACTAGCCGAGTGTTAAAGGCAGCTAATACAGTACATTTCAATCCAACCAAAAACAGTATCAGCACAGTTTCGCGTGCCGTTATGGTGATGGGCTTTGATCAAATAAAAGTCATTACACTATCAATGGCACTGATTGATAACTTAAAAGCGGGTGAACAGCGTACGCAGCTGATTCAAGAAATGGCTTTTTCTTTCCATGCAGCAACGCAGGCACAAGAGTTTGCAAAGTTTTTGAAGCTTAAAGATGCAGAAGATATATTTGTCGCGACCTTGCTTTCGCGCCTTGGATATATGGCTTTCTGGGCTTTTGCTGGGCAAGAAAGTCAAAAATTACTTAGTGAGATTGAACAGGGTAAAGATTCCGCTCTAGCAGAGTTGAAGGTATTAGGATTTAAGCTTAGTGATTTAACAAAAGCCTTATGTCATGACTGGACACTTGGTGATTTACTGAATGACTACCTCAACAATCGTTTATCAGAAAATAATACAAAAGCCATTTCCTTAGCCATTGAAGTTGCTGCAACGGCTCAGCAAGGTTGGGAACATGACGAGATTGAAACGGTTGCCAAACGAGCTGCTCTGCTTTGTGATATTTCCGTTGAAAAAGCAAAGAAATTTATTTTATCTAATGTCAATAAATCCAAGGAACTGACTTTACTCTATGGCAGTGAACAGATCAGTAGAGCGATAGCTTTACCTGACTATATGGAGCATGAGCCAAATCAGCCTCATATCGATTTAACAGTCAAACAAGATCCTTTTATCGAACCAGACTTCGATTATCTGATGCGTGTGTCACAAGAAATGACACAGGTTCTTCAAGAAGTCCCATTACCCTCGATTAATATTATGCTTGAGATGGCTCTTGAGGGATTGACTCGTGGATTAGGCATGGATAGAGCGATGTTTATGATCCTAAATGATCTGCGTAGTAGATTAACTTGTAAATCTGCTTTGGGAAGTCTGGCTGACACTCTTAAACAAAAGTTTAGTATTGATTTAGCGCTAAACCCAGCGTTTAAAAATGTCGTTGAACAACAGCAGTCTTTATTTTTGACTGTAGATGATGAGCAATATATTTCCAGGCAAACTCTCAACAGTTTAGAAAAACCGCCTTATTTAGTCATGCCTGTGGTGGTTAAAAATAGAGTGATTGGTGTTTTTATGGCAGATCGTTGTCAAAGTAAACGAGAAATTTCTCAGCAAGAATTCATTGCATTTCAGCAGTTTTGCCAACAAACGAACATGGGAATTAGTTTTTTAGCAATTCAAGGCTAGTTTTATCGAAATGTTATCGCTATAATAGCCGACTTCTTTCAGGCATCAGGCATGTCTGATAAATGATTATGCGAGAGTGGCGGAATTGGTAGACGCGCTGGATTTAGGTTCCAGTAGGGTAACCTGTGAGAGTTCGAGTCTCTCCTCTCGTACCATTACTACAAAATAGGCGGATGGCGAAACCGCCATGCCTAAATCCCCATGTTTGAGGTTAGAGAATGCAAGTTACTGTAGAAAACGTGAGCGAACTTGGTCGCCGTATGACCGTCACAGTCGAAGATGCCAATATCGAACAAGCAGTACAGGAACGCCTTAAGTCAATTCGACCTAATGTGAAAATGGCCGGTTTCCGTCCAGGTAAAGTACCGATGAACATGGTCGAGAAAACTCACGGTCCATCCGCTCGTCGTGAAGTGATTGATTCACTTGTTCAAGAAAGCATGCGTGAAGCCTTTACCCAAGAAGGTGTTAACCCAGCAAGTCCCCCTCATATTGATAGCATGGATGAAAAGGGTGAAAACTTCATTTACACGCTTAACTATGAAGTATTCCCAGAAGTAGAAAACGTCAAACTGGACGACATTACTTTAGAAAAGACTGTTGCCGAAGTGACTGACGAAGATGTTGACCGTATGCTGGAAACGCTACGTGAGCAACGTATGACTTGGGATCCATTAAAACGTGGTGCTAAAGAAGGTGACGGTGTCACGATCGATTTTGTCGGAACGATTGATGGCGAAGAATTCCAAGGTGGTAAAGGCCAGGATGTGCTTTTGGAATTAGGCGAAGGTCGTATGCTTCCCGAATTTGAAGAACAACTTATTGGTAAAAAAGCTGACCAAGAAGTTGAAGTCACATTAACTTTCCCTGAAGATTATCGTGCTGAGCACCTTCAAGGTAAAGAAGCCAAGTTTGATGTCACCGTCAAACAAGTTGCTAAGAAAAAATTACCTAAGCTTGATAAAGAGTTTGCTGCCTTATGTGGTGTTGAAGAAGGCATTGCCGCTCTGAAAAAAGAAGTCCGTGCCAATATGGAACGTGAACTTAAGTCAGCTTTAAAAACATTAAATAAGCGTAAAGCGATGGATTCTGTTGCAGAACATAACGAAGTTGCTTTACCTTCAGCTCCAGTTCAGCGTGAAGCTGAATATCTTGTTGAACAAGCAAAGAACAATCTCCGCAATCAGGGCGTGAATGTTGAGGGCTTACCTTTCAATCCAGATAATTTTAAAGACAATGCAGAAAAGCGTGTTAAGTTAAGTCTTTTGATTGGTAAGATTATTTCTGATAACGAAATTCGTCCAGATGAAGATCGTGTTAAAGATGCTATTGACGCAATTGCTGCTAGCTACGAAGATCCAGAAGAAGTTGTCACTTTCTACATGAATAATCAAGAAAGACTGTCTGAAATTCAGATGACAGTTGTTGAAGACATAGTTGTTGAATGGATTTATGACCATGTTAAAGTAGAAGAGAGTACATCAACATTCTCAGACGTCGTTAATGCGGTATCTAATTAATTAACAACGCTGATACTGAATGCAGCCCGTACTCATGTGAAATGGGTATGGGCTGTTTTGTTATTGGGACCTTGAAATTAGGATGGTTATGACAAACAAATTTTCTGGTGATGAAACCAGTATGATTCAAAATGCATTGGTACCTATTGTTGTAGAGCAGACTTCACGAGGTGAACGCTCATATGACATTTTTTCTCGTTTATTAAAAGAACGTGTCATATTTTTAGTGGGTCCAGTTGAAGATCAAATGGCTAATCTGGTTGTAGCACAGTTGCTCTTCCTCGAGTCAGAAAATCCTGATAAAGATATACATCTCTATATTAATTCTCCGGGTGGTGCTGTAACTGCTGGTCTTGCTATCTATGACACAATGCAGTTTATCAAACCTAATGTTAGTACCTTATGTATTGGACAGGCAGCAAGTATGGGCGCTGTATTATTAGCCGGTGGCGCTGAAGGCAAACGTTACTGTCTACCAAACTCACGTATCATGGTTCACCAACCATTAGGTGGATTCCAAGGACAAGCTTCTGATTTTGATATCCACGCAAAAGAGATTCTAAGCATCCGTGACCGTTTAAATGGAATTTTGGCTAAACATACAGGTCAAGATATAGAAGCTATTCGTAAAGATACTGACCGTGATAACTTCATGAACGGTGAACAAGCCGTCGAATATGGTTTAATTGACTCAGTATTGACAAGCCGTCCTACAGAATAAGTGGTATCGGCCGATAAAATTTATAGATGATGCGTAAGGTAGTAAAAATATGAGCGACGACAAAAATAACGACGATAAATTGCTTTATTGCTCTTTTTGTGGAAAAAGTCAGCATGAAGTTAAAAAGTTAATCGCTGGTCCATCCGTTTTTGTATGTGATGAGTGCGTCGAACTATGTAATGACATCATTCGCGAAGAAATGCAGGAAATGGCTACTGAAGAAGCCGAGACTAAACTTCCTACGCCACGTGAGATTAATGACGCATTAGACAATTATGTTATTGGACAAGAAAGAGCTAAACGTTATCTTTCGGTTGCCGTTTATAATCACTATAAGCGTCTTCGTACCGTTCAAAAAGGTAATGACGTTGAGCTGTCGAAAAGTAATATCCTTCTGATTGGTCCTACAGGTAGTGGTAAAACATTACTGGCAGAAACTCTTGCAAGACAACTTAATGTGCCTTTTACAATGGCTGATGCGACTACACTAACTGAAGCTGGTTATGTCGGTGAAGATGTTGAAAACATCATCCAGAAGCTTTTACAAAAATGTGACTATGATGTCGATAAGGCCGAAACAGGTATCGTTTATATCGACGAAATCGATAAGATATCTCGTAAATCTGACAATCCTTCAATTACACGTGATGTTAGTGGTGAGGGTGTTCAGCAAGCATTACTTAAATTGATTGAAGGCACCATTGCTTCTGTTCCACCACAAGGTGGACGTAAGCATCCTCAGCAAGAATTTTTACAAGTAGATACCAGTAAAATTCTATTTATTTGTGGTGGCGCATTTGCTGGCTTAGATAAAGTCATCAGAAACCGCACTCAAAAAGGGGGAATAGGTTTTTCTGCTGAAGTAAAAAGTGTTGATGATAATCGACCTCTTAGCGAATCTCTGCGAACAGTAGAACCAGAAGATTTAATTCAGTATGGTCTTATTCCTGAGTTTGTTGGTCGTCTTCCTGTTGTTGCTACTCTGGATGAGTTGGATGAGCAAGCCTTAGTGCAGATTTTAACTGAACCAAAAAATGCCCTGACAAAACAATACCAACAATTGTTTAACATGGAAGATGCTGAACTTGAGTTTAGGGATGATGCGCTTCGCGCTATCGCAAGAAAAGCGATGGAACGTAAAACCGGCGCACGTGGTCTGCGTTCCATTATTGAAAATGTACTACTCGATACTATGTTTGAGCTACCATCTGACGATAATGTATCAAAAGTGGTAATTGATGAAAGCGTTATTGCTGGTGAGAACTCGCCGATTCTAATTTATGAAGATCAAACGACTGATATGGCGTCTGGCGACAAATAATCAGTTAATCTCAGCATCGTAACGACATACTAAATCAAGCATATGTAGATCGTATGCTTGATTTTTTATTGTCTGTCCCCATATTAAATTCATGTCATAAATTGGGTGTCTTCAGACACATGTAAGAGGTTTGCCTTAATGGAAAATGAATTAACTACCACTTCTAACGATAACAGCATGAAGGTCGTTCCCGTTTTACCTTTACGTGACGTTGTCGTGTATCCCTATATGGTGATACCACTCTTTGTCGGCAGAGATAAATCAATCAAGGCGCTTGAGCAGGCAACAGATGAAAGTAAACAGATTTTACTGGTCGCACAAAAAGATTCGTCAGAGGATGCTCCAGAGACTGATGGGTTGTATGAAACTGGAACACTTGCAAATATCTTACAGTTACTAAAACTTCCTGATGGTACAGTTAAAGTTTTAGTCGAAGGTGTTCAACGAGCTAATGTCGTTTATTTCAATAATCACGATACACATATTGAAGCTGAAGTTGCTCCTTTCGTAGATGATGTCGAAGATGACCGAGAAGCAGATGTATTGATGCGGACTTTGCTTGGTCAGTTTGAGCAATACGTAAAACTGAATAAAAAAATTCCGCCGGAAGTTATTTCATCACTCTCTAGTATCGAAGATGTCTCTCGGATGTCTGATACAGTTGCAGCTCACATGACGTTAAAACTCGAAGACAAGCAGACACTGCTTGAAATGAATGATGTCAAAGCACGTGTTGAAAAGTTAATGGCCTTCCTTGAAGGTGAAATCGATATTCAACAAATTGAAAAACGAATTCGCAATCGTGTTAAAAAGCAGATGGAAAAAAGCCAACGCGAATACTATCTGAACGAACAGCTGAAAGCCGTACAAAAAGAGTTGGGTGAAATCGACGAGGCTGGAAACGAAACAGACGAACTCGCTGCGAATATTGAAAAAGCAGGTATGCCTGCAGAAGCACGTGCGAAAGCTGAGTCTGAACTAAAAAAACTACGCATGATGTCACCTATGTCGGCAGAAGCGACCGTGGTTAGAAATTATATTGAATCGCTACTGGAAGTGCCTTGGAAAAAACGCTCTAAAGTCACATTAGATTTAAATAAGGCGGAAACTGTCTTAGATGAAGATCATTATGGTCTTGAAAAAGTTAAAGAACGGATTGTTGAATATTTAGCAGTCCAAAAACGTGTTAAAAAGTCTAAAGGCCCAATTCTCTGTTTAGTCGGACCTCCTGGTGTGGGTAAAACATCAATTGCTCAATCGATTGCACGTGCAACGAATCGCAAGTTTACGAGAATGGCCTTAGGTGGGGTTAGGGACGAGGCTGAGATCCGCGGTCATCGTCGAACATATATTGGCTCTATGCCAGGTAAGGTTATACAGAATATCTGTAAAACAGAAGTGAAGAACCCTTTATTTCTGTTAGACGAAATCGATAAAATGGCACAAGACTTCAGAGGTGATCCAGCTTCAGCGTTACTCGAAGTACTTGATCCTGAGCAAAACTCTACTTTCTCTGATCATTATCTGGAAGTCGAATATGACTTATCTGATGTGATGTTTGTATGTACTGCAAATACACTCAATATTCCAGATGCTTTGCGTGACCGTATGGAAATTATTCGTCTTGCTGGCTACACGGAAGATGAAAAACTCAATATTGCCATGAAATATCTTTTACCTAAAGCCATTAAAGATAATGGTCTGAAAGAGAAAGAAGTTGATATTCGCGATGATGCAGTGATGGAGATAATTCGTCGCTATACACGCGAAGCAGGTGTCCGTAACTTGCAACGTGAGATTTCAAAAATTTGTCGCAAATTAGTGAAACAGATTCTTACCGAGCAGCCTAAAGAGCAAGTTGTAGTAACGGCTGAAAATATTGAAACCTATCTTGGCGTTTATCACTATAGATATGGCATTGCAGAAGAAAATGATCGTGTTGGTCAGGTAACTGGCTTAGCTTGGACTGAGGTTGGTGGTGAGCTGTTAACGATTGAATCAGCTGTTATGCCTGGTAAAGGTAAATCTGCATATACAGGTAAGTTAGGTGACGTTATGCAGGAGTCAATTCAGGCCGCAACTACTGTTGTTCGTTCGCGCTCGGCTGAGTGGGGCATCAGTGATGACTTTTTACAAACACATGATTTGCACATTCACGTACCAGAAGGTGCTACACCAAAAGATGGTCCAAGTGCTGGTGTCGGCATGTGTACTGCGCTCGTTTCTGCTATAACAGGGATTCCTGTAAAAGCCAATGTCGCAATGACTGGTGAAATTACGCTACGAGGTGAAGTATTAGCCATTGGTGGCTTGAAAGAAAAACTGTTAGCGGCACATCGTGGCGGTATAGATACAGTCTTAATACCTCACGATAACGTCAAGGATCTAAAAGAAATTCCTGAAAATGTTAAACAGGGCCTCACAATTATTCCTGTTAAATGGATATATGAAGTCCTTGATGTTGCACTGCAGCATATGCCAGCAGCTTCTGATGACGCTGGTGTTATTGCCTCTGATAAAAATAAGTATCATGAGGTAAACTCACCTAATCATCATTAATTGTAGGAGCAGGCAATGACATTAGTACAAAAGCAACGCTTAATTGGCGCCGCCTTATTACTTGTGGTTATTGGTGTCATTGCCTGGCTTCTATTAGCTTCAGTGGCGAAAAACGATATAGAAGATATTGTTGAGAAACCGATACCTTTCGATTCAATTATCGAACCACTTGATGATGAACCAGAAAGGGAAGAGTCGGTAATTAATACTGACGATAAATCGACGGTGTCTGATGTTGAAAATACATCCGAAAAAGATGAAGAACAGATAGAAAAGCAAGATACTGCTCCAGCTCCAGCTCCAGCTCCAGCTCCAGCTCCAGCTCCAGCTCCAGCTCCAGAAAAAACTACAGAAAAAACTACAGAAAAAACTACAGAAACAAAAAATCAGACATTATGGGTTCTGCAATTAGCTAGTTTTGGGGTGCGTGATAATGCTGATGCACTATCAAGAGAGCTTGAATCTATGGGCTATAACCCACTAATTGAAATTCTGAGAACAGGGGAGAAACCTATCTATCGTGTTCGTTTACAACCTGTTTCTGACCGTGCCAAGTTAGAAAAAACCGCCAAAATACTAAGTGAAAAACTAAAGCTGTCAACCCAAATATTACAATACTAATTTGGTTTTTTAAGCGAGATGCAAACACTGAAATATAACTGTAAAAATTCTGGGTTGTTGTTAGTTAATCTGTTAAAATTCGCGGTTTAGATCGCAGCTTATTGCGGGGTAACTATGGTTTGGGTTGACTATCTGATAATTGGTCTGATTTTTATGTCGGCCGCTATCAGTATTGTCCGTGGCTTTATGAAAGAAGTACTCTCGCTGGGTAGCTGGATTTTAGCTTTTTGGGTTGCCATACTTTTTTACTCTAATCTCTCAACATTATTAGCAGACTATATATCCACACCATCGATAAGATTATTTCTCGCTTTTTTTGTTTTATTCGCAGTGACACTTATCCTTGGTGCGATGGTCAATCATTTGATATCACAAGTTGTCGAAAAAACAGGATTAACAGGTACGGATCGTGCTCTGGGTATTATCTTCGGATTAATACGTGGCGTCGCGATTGTCACTATTTTGGTTTTAGCGGCTGGTGCCACACCCATGCCAGCTGATTCTTGGTGGCAAAACTCGATTTTGTTAGAACATTTTATCAAGCTTGCTGTCTGGGTACGCGATCTGTTACCAACAGATATTGCCCAGCATATCAACTACAATTAACTTCCTGACAGGGCAAATTATGTGCGGAATTATTGGTATTGTTGGTCATTCTGAGGTTAACCAGGCCTTATATGATGGATTGACCGTTTTACAGCATCGAGGACAGGATGCTGCTGGAATAATGACTTGCGATGATGACGGCAAGTTTTTTCTCCGTAAGGATAACGGTCTCGTTAAAGATGTCTTCCACACCCGTCATATGATTCGTCTTAAGGGAAAGATGGGGATTGGTCATATCCGTTACCCAACAGCAGGCTGTTCAACTTCAGCTGAGTCACAGCCATTTTACGTCAACTCACCGTTTGGTATCTCTCTTGCCCATAATGGTAATTTGACGAATACAAAAGTTCTCAAAGACGAGTTATTTCAAACTGATCGTCGTCACCTCAACACAGACTCTGATTCCGAAGTACTTCTAAATGTGCTGGCTCATGAGTTACAAAACAGTTCAAAATTAACGCCACAACCTGAAGATATCTTTAATGCTGTTGCGCAAGTTCATCGTCGTTGTAAAGGTGCGTATGCTGCAGTTGCGATGATCTCTGGTGTTGGCGTTATGGCCTTTCGCGACCCTTATGGTATTCGCCCAGCTGTGATTGGCAAGCGTGAAACGGAGCAGGGAACAGAGTATGTTGTCGCCTCAGAAAGCGTTGCAGTCGATATTCTTGATTTTGAATTAGTGCGTGATATTCAACCCGGTGAGTGTGTCTTCATAGATACGAAAGGTAACTTCTACTCACAACAATGTGCAGAAAATCCAATCAAGTCACCTTGTATATTTGAATATGTTTATTTCGCCAGACCTGATTCAATGATGGATGGTATTTCAGTACACAAAAGCCGTATGCGTATGGGGACAAAACTAGCCCAGAAAATCAAACGCGAGTTCCCAGAGCATGATATTGATGTGGTTATTCCTATCCCTGATACCAGTCGAAGTGCTGCGCTGCAATTATCATATGATCTTGGCGTGGTTTACAGAGAAGGCTTTATAAAAAACCGTTATATCGGTCGAACATTCATAATGCCGGGTCAAACAATGCGTAAGAAATCTGTACGTCAGAAACTAAACGCTATTGATCTGGAGTTCAGAGGAAAAAATGTTCTTCTGGTTGATGATTCAATTGTGCGTGGAACAACATCACAACAAATCGTGCAAATGGCAAGAGATGCAGGAGCCAACAAAGTGTATCTTGCTTCAGCCGCTCCTCCTGTGCGATTTCCTAATGTGTATGGTATTGACATGCCTTCAGCAAATGAATTCGTCGCTCATGACAGAAGTGTCGAAGAAATTTCTAAAGAGCTTGGCGTTGATTGGCTTGTTTACCAAGACCTTCCAGATCTTGTTTCAGCAATCAATAAAAAAAGTGATGTGGAACGCTTTGATACTTCATGTTTTGATGGGGAATACATAACAGGAGACATTGATGCAAATTATCTCTACTACATCGATGCTATGCGGAACGACCTCAGCAAACAAAGCTCAGACAAAAGTAATGCTGTGATCGAACTACATAATAATTAAGGATGGTTGTTGTATATATGTATCCACTTTGCTGTTTTCCGATATTTCTTATATAATCCCGTCGATTATGCGCCAGCAATTACCAAAAGAAATTGATCCGTTTCGTTTCGCTCATAATGGGCGTGAACTAGAAGGTGAAATTGAACTGACAGAATTGTCACGTTTAAAGCCATCTTTATTTAGTGACTCGGGCTCAGTCAACGTCAAAATGCGATTTGATATTGATCAGACTGGGACACCTTATATGCAGGGACGTTTTGTTACGACAATATCTCTGACATGTGAGCGTTGCATGGAAGAGTTGCGCTACCCAATAGAGATAAACACTCTATTAGGTTTGGTAAAACATGAACGCTTGGTCAGTAGATTATCTGAGCAATATGAGCCTTGGATAATTGATGAATCAGAGTTTGTGAATCCTGCTGATGTTGTTGAAGATGAATTAATCTTGGCACTTCCCCTAGTGCCTAAACATGATTTTGATTGTCTGCCGAAAGACGTTTGGCAATCTGGGGATGAAGAGATAGAGGCGGCACCTGAAAATAAGGCGTCACCGTTCGCAGTATTATCTGCACTGAAATCAAAAAAATAATTTTGAATTTTTAAAAGGCTTAGGAGTTTTAGTCATGGCTGTTCAACAAAACAAAAAAAGTGCATCACGTCGTGGAATGCGTCGTTCACATGATGCGTTAACAGAAACAACATTATCTGTTGATTCTACATCAGGTGAATTACACCGTCGTCATCATGTCTCAGCTGATGGCTATTACCGTGGACGTAAAGTTGTTGCGGATAAAAGCGAATAAGGCATAAAAACAATTGAGCCTGACGATATCAATTGATGCAATGGGCGGGGATCACGGACCTCAAGTCGTGATCCCCGCTGCCATATCAGCATTAAAAAAACATCCCGATGTCACATTAATTCTTGTAGGTGATGAGCAAACCATACGTTCACAGCTTCAGAAGTGCGGTGTAGATAAGGAATCGCGATTAGTTGTCCACCATGCTTCACAGCAAGTAGAAATGGACGAATTACCTTCCCAAGCGCTTCGTGGTAAGAAAGATTCCTCTATGCGTGTTGCTATCAATCTAGTCAAAGAAGGTCGTGCCGCAGCTTGTGTTAGTGCCGGCAATACTGGTGCATTGATGGCCACAGCCAGGTTTGTTTTAAAAACGTTACCAGGCATTGAAAGACCGGCTATTGTGTCAGCGCTACCCACGATGAAGGGACATACATATGTTCTCGATCTTGGGGCGAATGTTGATTCAAGTGCAGCTCATTTGGTTCAGTTTGCATTAATGGGGTCAGTTCTTGCTGAACTTGTTGATGGCAAAGAAAAACCAAAGGTTGGTCTACTCAATATTGGTTCTGAAGAAATCAAAGGTAATGAACGAGTAAAAGAAGCCTCACGGTTGCTGGAACAAACAGACCTAAATTACATCGGTTATGTTGAAGGTGATGGCTTATACCATGGTGAGGCTGATGTGCTTGTCTGCGATGGTTTCGTCGGTAATGTGGCACTTAAAACAAGCGAAGGCGTGGTTCATATGATTCGTCATTATCTACGTCAATCATTTTCTCGTAACTGGCTGACAAAACTGGCTGGTTTAATTGCATCACCAGTATTAAAACATTTCCGAAATGAACTGGACCCACGTGCATACAACGGTGCCAATTTAATCGGTTTACAAGGCATTGTGATTAAGAGTCATGGTGGCGCTGACGAGTTTGCTTTTGCTAATGCAATCAATATTGCCATTATTGAAGCCGCTCAGGATGTACCTAAAAATATAACAAAACACCTGGAAGTGTTATTGGAAGGACAAGTCTTGTGATTTATTCTCGTATAGCGGGTACAGGCAGCTATTTGCCAGAAAAAGTACTCAGCAATCATGATCTAGAATCTATGGTTGAAACCAGTGATCAATGGATTGTTGAACGGACGGGGATAAAAGAACGTCACATTGCAGCTGCGAACGAAACAACAACAGATCTAGCTTATCAAGCATCTATTAAAGCAATTGAAGCGGCTGGAATTAATAATGAAGACATTGATCTCATTATTGTAGCTACAGCTACGCCTACACAAATATTTCCGAGTACAGCCTCATTATTGCAGGCTAAACTTAACATAGCAGGCAGTCCGGCTTTTGACGTTCAAGCCGTATGTACAGGTTTTGTCTACGCTCTGACTGTGGCAGATAAGTTTATTAAATCTGGAAGCGCGAAAAATGTTTTGGTCGTTGGTGCTGAAACAATCTCACGGATTATTGATTGGAAAGATAGAAATACCTGTGTTTTATTTGGTGACGGTGCAGGTGCTGTAATTCTCCAAGCGTCAGAGCAGCCCGGTATCATCTCAACACACATTCATTCGGATGGCAGCTTCAGTCGCCTATTACAAGTACCAACAGGGCCTGGATCTGTGGTAACTGATGAGTCAGCCTATATTGAGATGCAGGGCAATGAAGTTTTCAAGGTTGCTGTTAAAACCCTAAGTAGCATTGTCGATGAAACGCTTGAAGCAAATCAGCTGGATAAAAGCGCTATTGATTGGTTAATACCACATCAGGCTAATATCCGGATTATCGCCGCCACAGCGCGTAAATTAAATATGTCAATGGATCGTGTGGTCGTAACTGTTGATAAACATGGTAATACCTCAGCAGCATCTATACCACTCGCGCTTGATGCAGCAGTTCGAGATGGTCGTATAAAACGTGGTGAGACTTTATTGTTTGAAGCCTTTGGTGGTGGATTTACATGGGGTTCAGCCCTTATCCAATACTGATATATTCAGAGGTAATGAATGAAATCAGCTTTTGTCTTTCCCGGTCAGGGATCTCAATCAATCGGTATGTTATCTGAGATAGCAACTGAACATGACGTCGTTAAAGAAACATTCCAGCAAGCATCTGATGCACTTAGTTATGATCTTTGGGATTTAGTTTCAAACGGACCTGAAGAAACGTTAAATCAGACAGACCGTACTCAACCTGCCATGTTAACAGCAGGCATTGCCATGTGGCGTGTATGGCAATCCGTTTCGGATATAAAACCAGACTATTTTGCCGGTCACAGCCTTGGTGAATATACGGCACTTGTTGCTGCAGAAGCCATCGACTTTAACGATGCTGTCAAACTGGTTGAATTACGTGGTCAATTTATGCAACAGGCCGTGCCTGCTGGTGAAGGGGCTATGGCTGCAATCCTTGGTTTGGATGATGATGTGGTGCGCGATGTTTGTAACGAAGCATCCGCTATCGGCGTTGTTGAGGCTGTAAATTTTAACTCGCCTGGTCAGGTTGTCATTGCCGGTTCAACAGCAGCTGTAAAAAAAGCCACTGAGATAGCAACAGATAAGGGTGCAAAGCGCGCCTTAATACTGCCAGTAAGTGTGCCATCACACTGTGCATTAATGCGTCCTGCGGCTGAGCAATTAGCTCAAAAACTTGATGAAATCAAGATCCATATGCCAACAACTCCCGTTATCCACAATGCGAGCGTAACTGCAGCAGAAGACGTGACGTCTGTTAAATCGCTTTTAGCTCAGCAGTTATACAGTCCTGTTCGTTGGGTGGAAACAGTGCAGTGGTTTGCGTCACAAAATGTGAGTCAACTTGTTGAGTGTGGTCCAGGAAAAGTATTAGCAGGCTTGACTAAGCGTATCGATAAATCGGTTAACGCAGTGCCATTATTTGATTTGACCACGCTTGAGAAAGCACAACAAGCATTAGGAGAATAAAATGAGCTTAGATGGAAAAATTGCTCTGGTCACTGGAGCTACTCGCGGTATTGGTAAGGCGATTGCGTTAAGTTTGGGTGAGCAGGGTGCAACTGTCATCGGTACAGCAACATCTGAAAATGGTGCTGCCACTATTTCAGACTTTCTAAAAGCAGCCAACATCCAAGGCCGTGGTATTGTTCTTAATGTCACTGATGCGGATGCCATTGATGATGTTGTCTCGACAATTGAGTCTGAGTTTGGTGCCCCGGAAATTCTGGTTAATAACGCTGGCATCACCCGAGATAACTTGTTGATGCGTATGAAAGATGAAGAGTGGGATGATATTATCAATACTAACCTCACACCTATCTATAAATTAAGTAAACGCTGCCTTAGAGCAATGACAAAAGCGCGTTGGGGAAGAATTATTACTATTACCTCTGTCGTCGGTGCCATGGGTAACGCTGGTCAGACTAACTATGCTGCAGCTAAAGCTGGCGTAATTGGGTTTAGCAAGTCATTAGCGCGCGAAGTCGGTGCTAGAGGTATTACCGTTAATACAGTCGCTCCTGGATTCATTGATACAGATATGACGAGTTCTTTACCTGAAGCGCATAAAACGGCATTACTTGAAAATGTGCCTGCAAAGAGACTGGGCGCACCAGAGGAAATTGCAGCAGCAGTCAGCTATCTTGCTAGTTTAAATGCAGGATATGTGACGGGAGAAACATTGCATGTCAATGGTGGCATGTATATGAGCTAATAGTCACTAAGTGACTATTAATTAAGTATTTTGTTAATGAGTCAAGTTGGGTGAGTGCCATTTAGCTTGTCTCAATGGTGCTGGCACTATAAAATGCCTGCACATTGTTTGATGTATTAACCACCAAAGGAAATATTAGTTATGAGTGATATCGAAGCTCGCGTAAAAGAAATTGTTGTTGAACAATTAGGTGTCAACGCTGATGAAGTAACTGCGGATGCTTCATTCATCGACGACCTGGGCGCAGACTCTCTGGATACAGTAGAGTTGGTTATGGCTTTGGAAGAAGCTTTCGAATGTGAAATCCCAGACGAAGAAGCTGAGAAAATCACTACAGTTAAAGAAGCCGTTTCTTATATTAACGCACATCAGTCTTAATATAATTAAAAGCGCTTATAATAGCCGTCTAGTGTGTGGAAGCATGCTAGGCGGCTATGTCATGTATACCTGTAGGTTTGAGGGGAAAACCTGATGTCTAAAAGACGCGTTGTCGTTACTGGTCTTGGTGCTGTTACTCCAGTTGGATTAACAGTAAAAGAAAGTTGGGAAAATATTATTGCAGGTAAAAGTGGTGTCGCACCGCTGACCTTGTTTGATGTATCAGAGTTTAGTGTTCGCTTTGGCGCGAGTGTTAAAGACTTTGACGTCACTACAGTCATTCCTAAAAAAGATGCTAAAAAAATGGATACATTTATCCATTATGGTATTGCTGCCGCTAAAGAAGCGATCGAAGATTCTGGCTTAGAGGTGACAGAAGAGAATGCGGAACGAATTGGTGTAGCGATTGGTTCCGGTATCGGTGGACTTCCTGGTATTGAGTCTGGTTACGACAGCTATTTGAATGGCGGACCCCGCAAGATTTCTCCATTTTTCGTACCAAGTAATATCATCAACATGATTTCAGGTAATTTATCCATCATGTACGGTATGAAAGGCCCTAATACAGCTATCGTGACAGCCTGTTCGACAGGAACACATTGCATTTCATCAGCAGGTCGAATGATCCAGTATGGTGATGCAGATGTGATGATTGCCGGTGGCGCTGAAATGGCAACGTCTAAAACCGGTCTGGGTGGCTTTGCTGCTGCACGTGCTTTATCTACCCGAAATGATGATCCAGCAGGCGCAAGTCGTCCGTGGGACAAAGACCGTGATGGTTTTGTTCTGGGCGATGGTGCGGGCGTTATCGTTCTGGAAGAATATGAGCACGCAGTCAAACGTGGTGCCACGATTTATGCAGAGTTAGTCGGTTCTGGTATGAGTAGTGATGCTTATCACATGACTTCGCCATCTGAAGGAGGTGAAGGCGCTGCTCGTTGTATGGTAAATGCTATTAAAGACGCAGGACTCAACCCTGAAGAGATTGATTATATCAATGCCCATGGTACATCGACACCTGCAGGAGATGCAGCTGAGACACAGGCGATTAAAACAGCGTTAGGCCCTGCCGCGAATGATGTAGCGATTAGCTCGACCAAATCAATGATTGGTCATTTATTAGGTGCTGCGGGTGGTGTAGAAGCCGTATTCAGCTTACTTGCTATTCGCGATCAGGTCGCTCCACCTACGATCAACCTCGATAATCAGGATGAAAAGTGTGATCTTGATTATGTACCTAATACAGCACGACAAATGAAAATTGACGTTAGTATGTCTAACTCATTTGGTTTTGGTGGTACTAATGGTACCGTTATATTTAAAAAACTAAGTTAAGCTGAGTAAACCGGTGATTCTGATAAATGGTCAACCGGAAACAACGCTTTCAGTAGCAGACCGTGGCCTTCAGTATGGCGACGGTCTGTTTGAAACCATACCTTTTCGGGATGGTAAGCTTGAATATCTTAACGAGCACATTGAACGATTGCTTCGAGGCTGTGCTCGACTTCACATTGATTTTACTGATTTAGAGTCGCTTGAGCGTGAACTCGTTATGCTTTGCGCCCAGACATCAGAAGACAAAGTGATAAAGATTATTATCACACGTGGTAGTGGAGGGCGAGGTTATAAACCGCCCAAAGACACTTTTCCTCAGCGCATTATAGCCAGTTACCCATTACCAGATTATCCTGTTCATAATTCACAAGGTGTGACAGTCCAGCTTTGTACGACACGACTATCAGCAAATCCGTTATTAGCTGGTATTAAACATTTAAATCGTTTAGAACAGGTAATTGCTAGAAATGAATGGGACTCTGGGGAGATTGCTGAAGGCTTGATGTTAAACTACGATGATGAATTAATCGAAGGCACAATGAGTAATGTGTTTCTGGTGAGAGATTCACGTTTGTTTACACCTGATCTTCGTGATAGTGGCATTGAAGGTATTATGCGTCGCCAGATAATAGAGCATGCTTCCACATTAGATATACCTCATGAGGTGGTTTCATTAAATATCGATGATTTGTATCAGGCTGATGAGGTCTTTATCAGCAATAGTCTCATCGGCATATGGCCTGTCACTTTACTACATGGCACCAACAAACAATGGCCACACGGCGACCTAACTAAAAAGCTTCAAAAGGCATTGAGCACAGCTAACATTCAATATGAAAAATAACATCTTAATAAAAACATTGTTGCCCGCGCTGCTGGCTGCTGCTATTTGCACCTATATTGTTATTCAATATAACCGCTTTATGACAACGTCGTTAACTATCACTGAACCTATGCAATTCGTGGTAAAGCCTGGAAGTAATCTAAAACGTATTAGTGATAATCTTTACGAACGCCACATTACCCCTATATTGCCTATTTATATTCAACTCTATGGAAGAGCCAATGATCTTGCCAGTAAAATCCAGGCAGGTGAATACGAGCTCTTACCTTCTGATACCTTACCTGATGTATTAAACAAATTAGTTTCTGGTAAAGTGATCATGAACTCGATGACTATCGTTGAAGGCATGACTGCTCAAACACTTATCGATATTGTGGCCGCCAATCCTAAAATCACACATACTTTGGAAAAACCGGAACTCAGTGAAGTCATGACAGCATTAGGCCAACCTGATGCCGCCGGTGAAGGTTGGTTTCTTCCTGAGACATACCATTTCCCAACGGGCACTTCGGACATTCAATTCCTAGCACGTGCCAATAAACAAATGCAGCAAGTATTAGATCAGGCTTGGGAGTACCGTGCAAAAGATTTACCCTACAAATCTAAATATCAAGCTTTGATTATGGCTTCAATTATTGAAAAAGAGACTGCCGTGGCCGATGAAAGGCCTGAAATTGCTGGTGTATTTGTACGCAGACTAGAAAAAGGTATGCGTCTACAAACTGATCCTACAGTCATATATGGAATTAAACAGAATTTCGACGGTAATTTACGGAAAAAAGATCTCACAACAGATACGCCATACAATACATATACTCGTAGTGGTCTACCTCCAACGCCCATTTGTTTGCCTAGTAGAGAGTCAATCAATGCTGCGCTTCATCCAGCAAAAGGTAATAGCCTATATTTTGTAGCTACTGGTATTGATGGTAGACATATCTTTTCATCTAATCTGGCCGACCACAATAAAGCCGTAAGAAAGTATCAATTAAATAAAAAATGACCGGTAAATTTATTAGTATTGAAGGGATTGAGGGCGCTGGAAAGTCAACACAAATCCAGTTTATTAAAGGTTATCTCGAAGAGTTTAATCAAGACGTTGTAATCACACGTGAGCCCGGCGGAACACCTGTTGCTGAAGAAATTCGTGAATTATTATTAACACCCAGAAAAGACGGGATGGGTGATGATACTGAATTATTACTCATGTTTGCTGCACGTGCGGAACATATTAAGCAGGTCATCCAACCTGCTTTGTCAAAAGGAAAATGGGTAGTTTGTGATCGATTTGTAGATGCGACTTTTGCTTACCAAGGTGGTGGTCGTGGAATTAACGAACAACGCATTGCTGAATTGTCGGATTGGACTTTGGCTGGTTTAAAAACTGATTTAACCTTGTTATTTGATTTACCTGTAGAACTCGGTCAACAACGTGTGAATCAACGTTTACTGGAAAAAGATCGTTTTGAGCAGGAAAAAACGGACTTTTTTGAAAAAATTCGTCAATGCTATTTGATTCGTGCTGAACATGAGCCAGAACGAATTCAGGTGGTTGATGCCAGTAAATCTATTAAGGATATTCAACAACAAGTGTCTGTCTTTCTAAATAAATTACTTGAAACAGCATGACATCACAGCTATATCCATGGCATCAAACAGCTTGGCAGCATATCGTTTCTCTGCATCAAGCCCGTCGTATTCCCCATGCTATATTGATTCATGGTAAGTATGGTTTAGATAATGATGTACTTGCAGAGAAGCTCACAAAGAGTCTTTTATGCTTAAATCCAACTGATGATTTTAACAGTTGTGACTCCTGTCATAGCTGTATGCTGTTTGCAGCCCAGAGCCATCCTGATCATACTGTTGTGGTACCTGAAGAAGCTGGCAAGCAAATTAAAGTGGCTCAAATTCGTCAATTAAAAGATTCGCAATCATTAATGCCAAAAGTGTCATCGTCTAAAACGGTTATTATTAACCAAGCTGATCACATGAATACCAATGCTTTTAACAGTTTACTCAAACTGTTAGAAGAGCCTCAAGACAATACAATACTAATCTTAGTGGCGACCTCGATGCATAAGCTGCCGATTACTATTAAAAGCCGATGCCAGATGATTTCAGTGCCAACACCTGATCGAGATATTGCGACTGCTTGGTTAAGTAAACAATGTGACTGGAGCGGTCAGGATATCGACTCAGCTTTAAAACTGGCACATGGTGCACCGATATCGGCATTGCAGATAGGCAAAGAAGGAATTGAGCAGAGCAAACAGGTATACAGTGGTATGGCCTCATTAATGCGTGGTGAAGCAAATCCAGTGCAATTAACCTCACTATGGCAAGGCTTTGATCTCAGTTCAGTATTACACCAGTTACAAGCGATGATACAAACTAAGCTGGTATCATTACTGAATGGAAAAGAATATACAGAATCAAGCCTGCTTAAGCATTACTGGGCTATTTCAGATTGCATCATCCATACAATGAAGTTACTATCTTCTCAGAATAATCCAAACAAAACATTACTTTTAGAAGATTTGATGGTGTCTATTATGCAACATGCACGTCAGATTCAACATCATCAACAATAAGCAGGTAATACAATGGCTTCTAATCCAAGAAAAGGCATATTGTCACTGAAAATTACCGATCAGAATATGCTTTACCACTCATATATGCCTTATGTGAAAAATGGTGGTTTGTTTATTCCTACTACTAAAAGCTACCAGCTAGGAGAAGAAGTATTTATTCTTTTATCATTGATGGATGAATCAGAAAAACTACCTGTCGCAGGTACAATCGTGTGGATAACACCAAGAGGTGCACAAGGTAATCAGGCTGCAGGAATAGGCGTCCATTTTAGTGATATCGATGGTAGCGCGGCTGTCGTCAGAGGCAAAATTGAAAATTATTTAGTCGATAAACTTAAGTCAGATAAAGCTACTTACACAATGTAAATCGTTCTTTAGTCTGATTCCTTTCTCAAACATCAAGTTGTTATTGTTTTATGTATATTGATTCACACTGCCATCTTAATTTGCTTGCAGATGAAGAGGGTGGCATTACTGCCATGGTAAACGAAGCGGAAAGTCAGGGAATAGATCATATTCTGTGTATTGCCATCGATAAAAAAAGCTCACAAGATGTTAAACACATTGCGGATAGTTATCCCAATGTGAGTGCCAGCGTAGGAATTCATCCTAATGTTGAAGCTGAAGAACAGTACACTATTGAGGCGCTAGTGGCAGAAGCAAATCATCCAAAAGTTATCGCTATTGGTGAAACTGGCCTTGATTATTTCCGAAGTGAAGGTGATCTCGAGTGGCAGCGTGATCGGTTTCGTGTGCATATTGAGGCTGCAAAACACACTAATAAACCGTTAATCATCCACACTCGTGAAGCACGTGAAGATACCATGACTATTCTTGAAAATGAGAATGCACGTGATGCCGGGGGTATCATCCATTGTTTTACTGAAAACTGGGAAACAGCTCAACGAGCCCTAGATATTGGTTTCTATATTTCCTTATCAGGCATTGTTACCTTTAAAAGTGCTAAAGAACTGCAAGAAGTGGCAAAGAAACTCCCTCTCGATAGAGTATTGATTGAGACTGATGCTCCGTACCTTGCGCCAGTGCCTCATCGTGGTAAAACCAATAAGCCTGTGTTTGTTAAGCATGTGGCTGAGTTTTTAGCTGAGCTTAGAGGCGATACCGTCGAGAATATTGCTAATATTACCAGCCAAAATTTCAGACAATTGTTTCCTTCAGTAGCAGCTTAATCAGAGATGCAGTAGATGAATAGAAAATGGAAGTTTCTTTTCTTTGTAATAACACTATTATGTTTACTGTCATGTTCTGATGAAAAAGAAAAAATTCAACTTCCTGACTCAGCGATTATATTGGCATTTGGTGATAGCCTCACTTATGGCACCGGTGTAGCCCCTGAGTTAAGTTATCCTGCTCAGCTTGCCAAATTGACAGGTAAGTCAGTAATTAATGCGGGCGTACCCGGTGAAGTGACAGAAAAAGCACTCGAACGTTTACCTGATGTATTAAATAAGCATCACCCTCAGCTGGTAATTTTGTGCCATGGCGGAAATGACTTACTCAGAAAGCTTAACGTTGAACAATTAGAGGCTAATCTGGGTACGATGATCGATATGATCCAACAAAGCGGGGCAAAAGTACTTTTAGTATCTGTCCCCAAGCCTGGCTTACTTTTAAATGCTTCACCAGTATATTTGCGTGTTGCACAAGATAAAGATATTGCCATTGAAAACGATATTATCGCTGAAGTAGAATCAAAAGCAGATTGGAAGTCTGATCCTATCCACCCCAATGCCGTTGGCTATAAAAAGATTGCTGAAAAATTAGCCGCCTGGATCGATTAGCAAAGGGCAGCATATGCTGCTCGCTCATAACCTTACTGCCTTCTACTATTGTCCATAATGGTAATTTATAGCTATAGGCAGGAGGCCGCTATGATGTCGTTTCTTGTAGATATTGGGTCATAATTTCATGTATTTCTGGGATATCTGACTTTAATCGGATGATATTTATATTAACTTGATTGATATCATCGTTACCTGCAGCAGTTTCAATATTGACGGCATCTTCAATAATTTTCAAAGCGCCTACGGCTGATGCACTTCCTTTGAGTTTATGGGCAAGCGCCTTAACGACAGACAGTTCATGTTGTGCTGTTGCTGCTTCTATATCTGCCTGAGCCTGCTCGGCATTTTGTAAAAACATTGCCAGCATTTTCTGTAACAGGGCTTCATCATTAAGGAGTCTGTTGTAGGCACCATCGCGATCCCATATCATTTCAAACCTCTCTCTCTCCATTATGTATACCTTATATTTGTTTGAGGCTGTTCATTTTTATATTTTTATTCCAATGCTAGGTTTAAATGTAACATTGTTAAGTATCTGATGTGTTGTCAGCATGAAAATAGTGGTGAAATATGCGTTGAATGTCTTCAACACTTATAGGCTTAAGGAGATAGTCATTCATTCCAGCATCAATAGCGTCTTGCTTATCTGTTGTAGATGCATTGGCTGTTAAAGCAATGATCCAAGGGGTATCTATAGCGAACTCTTTGCGTATACGTTTAGTGGCTTCTACACCATCACACTCTGGCATTTGCCAATCCATGAAAATGACATCATAGTTTTTTTCTCGTTGCATATTGATAGCTTGAAGACCATCTTCAGCTAAATCCGCTTCGCCGCCGAGTTTTTTTATGATCATTTGCATCATAAATCGATTCATTTCCAGATCATCTACAATAAGAATAGACAGCTGATCAATTTTATCTGCGAGCTTATTTGTGTCCGTTGATTGTTCCGCTAAATGAGCAGATTCATGTACAGACAAAGGTAAATCTAGAAGAAATGATGAGCCTTTGTTGACACTGCTTTGAACGTAAATATCACCTTCCATCAAGAGAGCGAGACTTTTTGAAATAGCGAGTCCTAAACCGGTACCGCCATATTTACGTGTTGTGCTTTGATCTAATTGATTAAAGTGCTCGAATAGTCCCGACATTTGTCTGGAATTCATACCAACACCCGTATCCGTTATTTTTATCAGTAAACGTTGTTGATTTAGGTTTTCAGCCGTTTTTATATTGAGACTGATACTACCAGAAGCGGTAAACTTAACGGCATTATTTAGTAGATTAAGAAGAATCTGTTTTAACCGTATCTCATCAGTTACGATGAGTTGTTTTTCTAACGTCGGCTCTATATCAATATTTATAGGTAAGTTTTTTTGTTCAGCAAGTGGCTTAGTGATTCGAACACAATCTCTAATCACCGTACTCAGATTAACTGTTTGATAGTCAAGCTCTAGCTTTCCTGCAGATATTTTTGAAAAGTCCAATATATCGCCAATGATCGATGAGAGCTGTTTTGAACTTATAGACAGCGATTCAACGAGTTGTTTTTGCTCTTTATCTAATGCCGTTTTGTCCAATAAACTGGTTAAACCAATAACGCCATTTAAAGGAGAACGTAACTCATGACTTATCATTGCCAGGAATGCGTCTTTTGCTGTTTCGCGTTGTTTAGCAGACCGATTTCTACGTCTCATATAGGCGGCAAGTAGCATAGCAATGGTCAATAAAATACCGAGAATGGCAAAGTTAATCACTTTTACTATCGGATAGGGAGTGACGTTTTTTGCACCAAGTGACCAACTGCCAGAGCGAAAATAAATGGCATGTGTGTGATCTGGCGAATTAAAAACACTACTATCGCCCCAAAATACATCGCCTTGCTCACCCAAACCATGTCTACCACGCAGGGCCAGCTTAAAACCATTCAGCTCAGGGCTTATTAATCCTGCTTCACCCAGCAGACTATCCGTCGTAAAAAGGATGGTGGCCAGACCCCAGAAGTCATCAGGCGCAATATTCGTTTCTGCGGTAATTTGGTTATCTATGAGTCTAGAGGATGATGAGTTTGGAGATAAATTACTAAAGATGGCTCTTCGCGCAATGATGGCGCTGCCACCTTGCACAAGTTCTATTGGGCCGTTAATGACTTGTTGATATAAATAAATAGCGTTGATAATTTGCTCTCTACGAGAATCATCTTTGAATAAGTCATAACCGATCGCTTTTTTATTATTCTCTGGACCTGTGACGTATCGAATGATGCCTTGTGGGGCAAGTTGTAAACTTAAAATACCGTCGATTGATTGATGTAGCTGATTAGCAAAACTGTTGAATCGTTTCTGAAATTCTTGTTCATCGTAACTATTTTCTAGATCAGTCAGAGCATTCTCACTGACAAAGGCATTTAATGACTCGAGACTAGATAAACGTTCAGAAAGTGTACTTTGCAAAGCAGAGGCATGTTTTGCGATGAATGAGTTTGTTATCTGCTCCCTTTGGATATCAATTTCACGCATCTCTTCTATCATCAGATAGGCAGTTAGCATCATCCCTGCGATAAGAATAAATAAATAACTACTGTAGTTATGTAGTGAGGCATGAATTTTATTCATTTTCAGCCTTATCTCAGAAGGGAAAAAGCACATGACATATGGTAGCGATAAAACCATATGTCATGTACGGATTTATTGTAACAGTTAGAGTATTCGATGCTGTTATTAATAGGAAACGTTATTTAGAAATTTAGTATTAAATCATCGCACTGCTGTAAAAAGAGCATTAAGTTTAATATAGAGATTTCCATACCTATAGTAGGCAATTAATTAGATTAACTTTTTTAATCAACTCATGTCATAGCATTTATATAACGATAGTGTGACTTATACTAGCTGAGTATATTTTCCCGATAAAGTGATGATTAAGGGGGATTTTTAATGCGGTTTATTTATCTGTTGCCATGTGTAAAATTAGCTCTAGCATGATAGGTGACGCGCCAATATGTGGTCTTAAAATAATCTCAGTATGTGGATAACGTTTTTTTTGTTCTGCAATGATTTGGGGGATATCTTCGGTGACATGTCTGCCAGAGTTTAAAAAGTAGGGCAGCACAATAATTTCTTTAGCACCGGCTTGAATGCACTGTTCGATCCCATCAGGGATAAGGGGGGCTGCTAACTCCAAAAAAGCCGATTCAATAAGGTCAAAGTCTTGCCCTGTTTGCTTACTGAGTTTGTCAGCAATTTGTATGACTTCATCATTTGATTTTTGTCTACGACTGCCGTGAGCAATGATAAGTAACGCTTTCATTGTTATCCTTAGTATTTGATATGGTGCGTATTGTCTGATCTCACACAAAAAATCTTTGTGAAGAAATTAATTCAGTTATTTTAAGTCACATAAGTAGTTGCAATAAATCCCTAAGAGAGGATGTTATGAAGCACTCTGTTATGCCTATATTACTAGCGTTATCGTTATCGTTTTCCACTTATGCCGATGATGAGCCAGATAAGCAGTGTCTGCAAATTTCAAGTTTGACCGGGGATTACTTTGCACAACGTTTAGAGGGAAAAACAAAAGGGGAGATGCAACAGGCCACACCACCAGAATTTATGCATACAGCTTTTTTTAGAGTCATTGATCTGGCAATTAATCTGGCTTTTACCTTTCCAGAGTCACAGTCAGAAGAGCAGGTGGAAAGAGTGGTTTATGATAATTGTTTAGCTCATCGTCAAGATTAATAATGCATTTCACTTGAGCGATGTTTGTTGCAACGAGTTACCAAAGTTCTGCCTAAACGATATTGACTACCTTCATCACCACAAGTCATACAGCGTTTCACTGATTTCATTTGAGCTTGTTTGATGATGTCACTGATATCACGTCTACCATTAATAACATCACATAGAATTTTGCCCTGATGTTCTTCAATAAAAACAATCCTGGGTAAGAACATGCGTTGTCGATGCTTTTTATTAATACTTTGTGCTACATCTTCAATCGCTGCACACATATCGAATACAAGATCGAACCAACCAGGTGGAATATTGATTTCGTGTTCACGACCGAGGGTAATAGGGCAACGAAGCTTTAATCGGGCTTTTTGTGCGTTTTTCATGGTTGGTGTATCACAGTCATATTAGTCATCAATTCGTAGACACACTAATGACAATAAAAGATTCTGATCTTGAGCAATCAATTGAACTAAATGCTGCCTGTTAGAAAACAGGCAGCATAGTTTCTAACCAATCCGACGATATTTAATGCGCTCTGGTTGATGATCCTTACCAAACCGTTTTGCATAGTCCTCAGCATATTCACTGTAGTTACCCTCAAAGAAGACAACAGATGAATCACCTTCATAGGCAATAATATGGGTACATATTCTGTCGAGGAACCAGCGATCATGCGATATCACGACTGCAGAACCCGGGAATGCCAGAATGGCTTCTTCAAGTGCCCTGAGTGTTTCTACATCAAGATCATTGGTAGGTTCATCAAGTAATAAAACATTGCCACCTGACTTAAGCAGTTTCGCCATATGTAGACGATTACGCTCACCACCCGACAGATCTTTAACGAATTTCTGTTGATCAGAACCCTTAAAGTTGAAACGACCACAATAGGCACGTGAAGGTGTCTGATAGTTTCCGACAGTGATAATGTCAGCACCATCTGAAATTTCTTCAAAAACGGTTTTTTTGCCATCCAGCTCACGATCTTGGTTGACGTACGCCAGTTCAACTGTGCTGCCAATTTCAATTTCACCTGAATCTGGCTGTTCTTCACCAGAAATCATTCGGAACAAGGTTGATTTACCAGCACCGTTAGCACCAATAATACCGACAATAGCGCCAGCAGGAATCGATAAGTTCAAGTTTTCAAATAGTAGCTTTTCACCATAAGACTTCGTAACGTTATTGAGCTCAATAACTTTATCGCCGAGGCGTGGACCAGGTGGAATGTAGATTTCCTGGGTTTCATTACGCTTCTGGAATTCACGAGAATTCATTTCTTCAAACGATTTCATTCGTGCTTTTGATTTAGTCTGACGACCTTTAGCGCCTTGTTTCACCCATTCAAGCTCAGCTTTAATCGCCTTTTGATGAGAGGCTTCTTCTTTGGCTTCTTGCTGCAAACGCTGATCTTTTTGTTCAAGCCATGAAGAATAGTTACCTTCGTAAGGAATGCCACGTCCGCGATCCAGTTCCAGAATCCAGCCAGCGGCATTATCGAGGAAGTAACGATCATGGGTAATCGCAACAACAGTCCCTGGATATTCTTGCAAGAAACGCTCAATCCAGGCAATAGATTCAGCATCTAAGTGATTGGTAGGCTCATCTAGCAGCAACATATCAGGGTGATCGAGTAATAAGCGGCACAAAGCAACACGACGACGTTCACCACCCGATAAGACGGAAACTGGCGTATCCCATGCTGGAAGACGTAAGGCGTCAGCTGCACGTTCTAATGCATTATCGAGATTGTGACCATCTTTAGCCTGAATAAGGTTTTCCAATTCAGCTTGTTTTTTGGCTAATGCATCAAAGTCAGCATCTGGATCGGCATAAGCGGCATAAATAGCATCCAGCTCATCTAAAGCGCCTTTCACGTCAGATACGGCTTCTTCAACCACTTCACGAACGGTCTTACTGTCATCAAGTTCTGGCTCTTGAGGTAAGTAGCCTATATTTAAATCAGGCATAGGTCGTGCTTCACCAATATAATCCTGATCGATGCCAGCCATAATACGAAGCAAGCTTGACTTACCAGAGCCATTAAGACCAAGTACCCCAATTTTTGCACCGGGGAAAAAGGATAAAGAAATATCTTTCAGTATTTCTCGTTTTGGCGGAACAATTTTGCCCACCCGATTCATACTATATACGTACTGAGCCATGGTTAACTTTCCAAGAATTTGACGTGATAAGAAGCCGAAAATTCTACCTATTTCGGACCTAAATTGCGAGAGGGCCGGACACTAGAAACGTTGATAAATAGACTCATAAAGTGAGTTTTCAAATTTCATCACTGGCCAGCGAGAGTGTTTCTCATCTGCTGGGTGAAAGTTTGTAACAATTTGTACAAACAATAAATCATGATTATTTTTAGTTCGTATCTTGCCCGCTAGATTATAGGTGCCATAGAGTGTGCCGGTTTTGGCTTGTATCTGACCTTTCAAAGGTGGTTTATTGACACTGCTTCTGAAGGCAAGCGTGCCACTTTCACCAGACACGGGCAGATCATTAATCAAGCCTAATTTTGGATGTTTGAATATATAAGAAACAACTTGAATAAGCTGTTCAGCAGATAGCCGATTATTTCTCGATAGACCTGAACCATCCACTAACATCGCATGGCTTAAATCAATATCAGCCTGTTGTTTCAATATATGTTGTATGGCTGCAATACCGTTTTCATAGCTACCCGATTGTTTATAAAACACATGACCAATGGTTTTTAAGACGTTGTCTGCAATGAGATTATCGGAATGTTTAAGCATACTTCGGATAAGTACATCCAAGCGATCGGATTGGTGCTTTGTAATGACCTGTCCGGTCTTATGATCGTCACGTAGTATTTTTCCTTTAAGCTGTATTCCTGCTTGAGTTAATGCTTCTTCAATACTAGCGTGTGCATAAGCCGTGGTATTTTGTAGTGCGAATTTCAACCTCACCGGTAACGATGACTCTTGAATACAACCACCAATTTGATAATGGTTCTGGTGATCTGCCAGTAACTTCATCTGGCAGTAATCGTTATCTGTCGCTTTTGCTTTTATAATTTGTAATGATGATGTATCAATTGAAATCGGTTTTTTGGCTGACAATAAGACTTGTGGTTTACTCGCACCCGCTTTGATAAATAAGTTACCAGCAGCACAGTTTCTATCCATTGAAATACTACTGGATGGCGCACTGTAACAGACACCCAAATTATCCCAAGGTAGGCCGACCGCACGTTCATAATCATCAAAGGCCGAACCATTGATATAAACATTACCTTTTATAACTGATTGGGTGGAACGTAATGTTTTAAACAAAGCCTCCAGGTCATTTGATGTGAAAGTAGGATCGCCACTAAACCTAACCACAATATCGTCTTGATGTCGTTCAAGTTGGGTAATAAAACGGAAGTCATCTTTTAAATAAAGTTTAGCTGCCAGTGCTGTCACTAGTTTTTGCAAACTGGCAGGAGGCTGTAACTGATCTGCACGTTGAGCCAGCAGTGTTTTACCTGTCTTCATATCAATTAATTGAAAAGCCACATCCGTTGCTTTGGGTGTATTTTTATTCGCCAGTCCATCTACAGTAAGATTTGTCGCGTGCAGATGAGAGAGACTAAACAAAAAAAGCAGGGGAAGTAGTTTGACGAAATTTTTGTGCATACAGATATCCTGATAGTATTTGTTTGCCATTGTGGGCGCTGAACTCATCGACTTTCAAGTCACTAATGAAAAAGTAGGCATTAATATTTAAAGCGGTAACCAACACCTTGAACTGTAATAATAAATCGAGGCTGCATCGGATCGTCATTCAGTTTCTGTCTAAGGTGTCCGACCAAAATCCGCAAATAATGGGTCTCATTGATGAAATGTTCACCCCAGATGGTTTTAAGTAACTGCTGATGAGTCAAAATACGACCAGGTGTCATTGTCAGTTGATGTAGTAATTCAAACTCTTTACGAGATAGATGAATACTGTCTCCATCTAAGAACACCTCATGAGTTTGCGTATTAATTGTGAGATTATCGATATCTATTGTGGCTTGTGTGCTTGGTTGATTATCATTGAGACGAATCAATGCGCGTACTCTGGCCATTAACTCACTGATACCAAAGGGTTTAGTGACATAATCATTGGCTCCATTATCAAGTGCTCGGACTTTCTCATCTTCGCTTGCTCTGACCGATAAGACGATAATCGGAGTTTGCTCATATTTCCTTATAGCAGTAATTACTTCGTAGCCATCTTTATCTGGCAATCCTAAATCAAGAATAATGAGATCAATAGGCTGTTTTTTCGCCAGCTCAATGCCATCATTTGCATTGCTAGCAATCGTAACCTGATAAGACTGTGCTTCTAGGCTGATTCTCAGAAACTGCCTGATTTGTGGTTCATCTTCAATGATGAGAATAGTTTTGGTTGAAATACTCATTAATCAGGACCATAGATAACAGGGTGTTTAGGCAATGTCACATGCATAACTGTACCGCCTGCAGGATTATCTAACACTTCGATATTGCCTCCATGAGCGGTGATCATTCCCTTCGATATAGCTAGGCCAAGACCTGTGCCTGTGGTTGTTTGAGTGTCACCATGTGTCACGCTGTAAAACATATCAAATATTTTTTCTTTTTCACTATCAGCTATCCCAGGGCCATGGTCTGTGATATCAATTTCAAGACACGCTTTTGTTAACTTGACGGCAATATCAATTGCCCCGTCAGCTACGGTCACTCTGACGGCATTATCAATAATATTTACAAGCGCTTGTTCAACCAATAAACCATGTACCCAGATAATAGGCAGATTATCCTGTATGGAGACATTAATATGACATTTATGTAATTCATCACGAAGCCGGTATAAGCTTCCAGCAATAATATCCTTAATATCGACCCAATCTCTTTTTAGTGTGACTTTACCCTGACCAAAACGGGTCATATCTAATAAATTCTGGATATGCCTATCTAAGCGTTGTGACTCATCCAAAATTGCTGCTAGTAACTGTTGCTGATCTTCAGGCGATAATTTCTCATGATATTCCAATAAACTCGACGCTGAACCGATAATAGATGATAGCGGGGTCCTTAAATCATGTGAAACCGACGATAGTAATGCCGAACGTAATTGCTCAGTCTCAGATATTAACCTGGTTTTTTCCAGATCTTCAGCGAGCAGCGTTCGTTGTAAAGCTACTGCTGCCAGATTTGACAAGGTATGCAGTGCCGCAGATTGATTGTCTGCTAAATCAGTGGATACATAAATAAGGGCGAGTGTTTTGTCTGCTGTTTTCAGACTAAAAAATGAGCCTTCAATCAATGACTCATCTACATCAGCGTTTTGCCAGACAGAGTCAATAATCTCATGAGAAGGTACTGCTGACATTAATGGGGTCATAACAAATTGCTGCTGTTGTTTTTCAATAATGCAAAAGGGACTCGTTATGATTTGTTTAATAGCGAGTGATAATTTGTTCAAGACCACATCACTGGTTGCAGCAGACGTCATGTGTTGGCTGAATGATAAAAAGCGCTGCTGACGATCCAGTGCTTGTCGTGAACTGGCGATGGCTAGTCGCATTTTTGAGGCTAAATTACCTGTTATTAAACTCACGGATATAAATAAAATCAGCGTAGCAAAATCATGTCTATGCGTAATATCTAATGTGTAGAAGGGCTCTGTAAAAAAGAAATTAAACACAATGAAACTCAGAGCACTCGCGTAAATAGCCGGTCCAAGCGCGGTTTTGGCTGATATAAATACAATGCCAGCCATAAATAATAGTAATAAGCTTGTATGGGGCAGTAACGGTGTTAGCAAATCGGTGATAAAACTGATGATAAAAATCGTCAGGGTTGCGAGGAGGTATCCTTTTATACGTGACAAGCTGTTTGTTATTTGAAACACGTGGTGACTCGCTGCTTAATGATTTTTATATTATTTTTACAATCATGTTATTTCTGCAAGGCATAATGCCGTTAAACATATCATCATGCCAGGTAAAAAAATTTGTTAGCTGTGTTTAGTTTTTTTTCGTTGTCTGTTTCACACCCGATTCAGCCTCAACAAAATAAGGATAGTTAATTCATGCATTGGCGAGCCATTTTGAGACTATTTGGCATTTTATTGATGTTTTACAGCTTAAATTTTGTGCCCTCCATTTTCGTTTCACTATTCTATGAAGATGGTGAGCTGAATGTCTTTTTATTATCCATGTTATCGGTTATCGCCATTGGTTTTCTGCTTTGGTTGAGTAATCGTGAGCAACGAGAAGAGTTATCTGTACGTGATGGGTTTTTAGTTGTCGCCTTATTCTGGATTTTGTTGGGACTAGTAGGGGCTTTACCGTTTCTTTTTGGTCTACATCTAGATATAACAGACGCTGTTTTTGAATCAATATCCGGTTTTACCACGACGGGTGCAACGGTTATTACAGGTCTTGATCAATTACCTCCATCGATCCTTTATCATCGCCAACAAATCCAGTGGCTGGGGGGGATGGGGATTATCGTGCTCGCCGTAGCTATCATGCCACTATTGGGCGTAGGGGGCATGCAGCTCTACCGTGCAGAAACATCTGGTGTAGCAAAAGATGAAAAGCTGACACCGAGAATCGCTGAAACAGCACGCTCTTTATGGACAATTTATCTGATACTGACATGCTTGTGTGGTATCGCCTATTATTTTGCTGGGATGAGTTTGTTTGATGCCGTGGGTCATGCTTTTACCACTGTAGCAACGGGCGGTTTCTCGACGCATGATGATAGCCTTGGTTTTTATAACAGCCCCGTTATTGAATTAATAGCTATCATTTTTATGCTCGCCGGCGGTGTCAACTTCGCTGTTCACTTCATTGTTTTCAGAAAAAAATTGCTTTCTCCTTACGCCAAAGACCCAGAAGTCAGGACATATGGTTTGGTGTTTTTATTTGGTAGCTTGTTTGTGGCATTTAGTCTGTATATGTCACATGCGTATGGTTCGCTATTAGAGTCATTACGCTATGGCGCGTTTCAGGTGGCTTCCGTGTTAACCAGTACTGGGTTTGGTACAGCCACATTTGCTAGCTGGCCATTACATATCCCATTGATTATGGTGATTCTATCATTCACTGGTGGCTGTGCTGGTTCCACAGCAGGTGGTGTCAAAGTGATGCGGGTAATGTTATTGGCCAAGCTCGGCTTAAGACAGTTATTTCACTTGGCTCACCCTAGAGCGGTTGTTGTGGTTAAACAAGGTGAACGGGCCGTTTCTGAAGAGGTGTTATATTCGGTTTGGGGGTTTTATGTGCTGTATATCGTCACCTCGCTGTTCTTAACTGTAGCGATGATGGCTGCTGGTCTGGATTTGGAAAGTGCCTTTGGTGCGGTAGTGGCTACCATCAATCTACTCGGTCCAGGACTGGGGGAGGTTGCCGTTAACTTTGTCAGTGTGAATGATGTTGTTAAGTGGCTGGGCGTATTTGGTATGCTGGCTGGGCGCCTGGAAATATTCACTTTGTTAATCTTATTTATCCCTGCTTACTGGCGACATTAAGAATAGTTGAGGAAGCCGAATGAAAATTATTATTTTAGGTGCAGGTCAAGTCGGTGGGTCGACAGCAGAAAGTCTGGTGAATGAAGGAAATGATGTCACGATCGTGGATACGGACAGCTATTTACTCGAACGTATTCAGGACCGTTTAGATATCCGTGCCGTGAATGGCCATGCTTCTTCACCACAAACCTTGCTGACGGCAGGGATTGAAGATGCCGACATGTTGATTGCGGTTACCCAAAATGACGAAATTAATATGGTAGCGTGCCAAGTCGCTAATGCTTTATTCAAGACACCTAAAAAACTGGCACGAATTCGTGCATCTGACTATGTTGAATACCCCGCATTATTTTCACCTGAAGCCTTTGCAATTGATGTCATTATCAGCCCAGAACAATTGGTGACAGCCTATCTTCATCGATTAATCGAACAACCAGAAGTGTTGCAAGTGGTTGAGTTTTTTGACGGTAAGGCACAGTTAGTGGCGGTGGAAGTTAGCGATGAAAGCCCAATGGCTGGCCAGCCGATCAGTAAATTACTGGATATAATGCCTGATGTGAAAATGCGGGTAGCAGCTATATTCCGTCATAATGAAGCCGTTCAGGCTACCGGAAAAGTGGCTCTACAACCGGGCGATGAAATTTTCTTTTTAGCATTGACACAACATATCTCTAAACTAGTCAAAGTCTTCCGCCATGCATACAAAACATATGAACGGATATTAATAGCCGGTGGAGGCAATATCGGTCGTCAACTCGCTAAACGCATAGAGTCTAATCACAAAATTAAAATTATTGAATCCAGTCCTAAACGCGCTCGCTTTATTGCTGAGGATTTAAAAAAGACAGTGGTTCTTCACGGTGATGCAGGTGATGCCAACCTTCTGCAAGAAGAGAATATCAGCAAAACAGATGTGTTCTGTGCTGTGACCAATGACGATGAGGTGAATATCCTTTCAGCGATGCTTGCTAAACGTATGGGGGCAAGGAAAGTCATTTCTATTATTGGTAAAGCGAGTCATGTCGAACTTGTTCGCGGAACGACGATTGATTTGGCGATTTCACCGGCTCAAATCACAATTGGAAGTCTGCTTACTCATATCCGTAAAGGTGATGTGGTAACCGTTCATTCATTAAGACAAGGTGCAGCTGAAGCAATAGAGGTAATCGCTCACGGTGATTTCAATACCTCAAAAGTGGTGGGGCGACATCTTGAACAAATAAAACTTCCAGCGAGTGCTTCTGTCGCGGCTATTCTTAGAAATGGTGAAGTCTTATTCTCGGATAAATCATTAATCATTGAGCCAGACGATCATCTGATTATTTTCATATCGAATCAACGCGACATCATGGCTGTTGAGAAGCTATTCCAAGTGGATTTCAACTATTTGATGTAGCCAGTTAGCAATTAATGCTAACTGTTTCACATAATTAGTGCTGAAAGGAAATTTTCCTAACACTAGTGTTCAATATTTAACGTTAGACTTTTGATGTTTTTATCTGGCTGCTTCACAAAAACGCGCAGCATGATGCGTGATTGATGGCGTTTATATCTCATGTTGGGTTGGGGGCAGTCTAAGACATAATGATGTAATAACTGAATAAAACCATGGACTATAGAATTACTTTCAATAGTTTAAATCGCTTTTATATTTTTCTATTTGAAATGTGTATGCATTTTACATATTTTAGGTTTTATGATTATTTGCAATTCATAAATAAATCTGTTTTTAATAGCCTTTTAGCCCCATGTATTGGTGCATCAGCGTCAGCACATAATCACAATTATCCAGTGAAGAGGAAAGGAATGTCGGTAAGCTCAGAGTCAGGTTCATATATTTCAGCTAGAATCAGTGAATATAAAATGCCCCCACTGAAAGATATGCTTGTTATGGGTAAAGACGCACCTATCGGTTGTATAGCAATGAAAAGGGCCTTAGATCTGCTGGTGAAAACACCCTACGAGCACATTGAAGTGGATGATGAGGTTATTGGCGATATCCTTATCCGACAGTCACTTTTAAGAAGGATTAGTCGTGAGCAGTTAATGGATTTTGTTTTAACTCATACAAAGTCATTATTAGGTTCAGATGAAGTACTCCATATCGAACTTAGTATTGATGTGCATTTATCCAGAATAAGATGAACACGCTATTTGTCAGGGATTGTGTCCAAACTGATTTGATTGAGTATGTACTCGATGAAGAACGACCGAGAAAGATTAACAAGAACACAATCTTTGCGGTGTTTAATGACAATCCTGAAGATGGCAAATTCTGTGGTCTTGTCACGCTTCACGATGTCTCCAAACATCCTGACTGGATATTTGCTGATCTCTGTAAATCCACATCAACTATCTTTGTCACATCTGAAACACCAGTAGAGCAAAGCTTGGCCATGCTGGATATTAATGGTCAGGAATTATTACCCGTTATAGATGATAATCGCTTTACCGGTGTAATTACCCGGGCTGGTATCTTTGAACGTATCGTCAACAGGAAACAGTATCTTCTCAGTGAATCTAATACATCACTTGAACAAATAGAAGATGAATACCAACAATTACTATTGTGGTCGGCGCGATTAGAAAAGCTGCACGACCGTTCCCGTGACTTACTGGCTTGTCTTGTTTCAATTTCTGCCGATAAAGAAGTAAAGCAGCAGGGGATAAAAGCACTTGCTGATATAGTTCAATGTCACTCAGCATCCATTCAACTTTTTGATGGTAATAAAAAGATCACTCGCACTACCAGTATTGGCTTTAGCAATGAGCAGCTAGCCTCGTTTCATCATTGCTTTACTCTGCATAACAATATTGTCTTTAACACACCTCAACTATTGAGCTCCTTGTGTAAGGATTGTGTCACTGAGAGCTGTCACTTAGCGCCAGTATTGATAGTTCCTATTCGCCGTGATTCTTATGTCTTCGGCTATATTATGCTGAGTGAGAAGCTGTCAGGCCATCCGTTTGATAAAAATGATGAATTATTTGCATTGAGTTTTGCTCATACTTTATCGCTGGCACTTGATAATGCCAAGAAGCTAGAGCAGGTTGAAAAGGCCAGACATGATCTTGATTATCTGGCTCACTTTGATGCATTAACCGGATTACCTAACCGTGTTTTATTAACAGATAGGCTTCAACAAGCCATTAAAGTTGCTAATGACAAAAAAGATTCTCAAGCATTACTCTTTATAGATCTAGACGACTTTAAAAGGGTAAATGACTCATTAGGCCATATGGTGGGAGATGCACTACTTTCTGCTGTGGCTAAACGATTACCAGATAGCTTGAGTAAAAATGACACCTTAACGCGTTTTGCCGGGGATGAATTTGTCGTATTAATGACATCAATAAACGAACCGGTGGATGCTGCCAATATTGCAGAAAAGATTATCAGTAGTTTTCATCAGCCTTTCGTCGTCGATGAGCATGAGGTTTATGTCTCAATTAGTATAGGCATCGCGTTTTTTAATAATGGTATTGAAAGTGTCGATCAAGCTTTGTCTGATGCTGACAATGCGTTACGACATGCAAAAGCTTTAGGTAAAAATCAGTATCATTTTTTTAGCGATGAAATGAATAGTTCAGTGCAAAATCATTTCGAGCTGGAAAATCGACTCAGACGTGCTATCCCTAACAATGAACTGGAGCTATATTACCAACCCAAGATTGATATTGTCACAGGCGATACCGTTGGATTTGAAGCATTGCTACGTTGGAATAATAATGAGCATGGTGAAATTTCTCCTTCAACCTTTATCCCAATTGCAGAAAAAAGTGGCCTGATTGTTTCCATTGGCGAGTGGGTAGTTGATGAGGCATGTAAACAGGCCAAGCAATGGCTGGACTCGGGTTTTCCTGCACACATCTCAGTGAATTTATCAGCAAGACAATTTTTGCATACAGGGAAACCTAACAGACTTTTTGAACTCATTGAAGATAGCTTGAGGCGTTATCAGTTACCTGCTGAATATCTTGAAGTTGAAATTACAGAAAACCTGATGATGCATCACCTTAATGAAAGCTTTGACATCTTAGAAAGGCTTAAAAATATAGGTGTAAAAATTTTTATTGATGACTTCGGAACAGGCTATTCATCTTTAAGCTACATAAAAAAATTTCCGATACATGCGTTAAAAATAGATAAATCATTTATCGATGATTTAGTCAGTGATGAAAATGATTCAGCTATCGTTACAGCCATTATTGCAATGGCAAGACAATTAAAATTGGAAGTCGTTGTAGAAGGGGTTGAAACTGAAGAGCAGTTAGCCTTTTTCAAAGAAAACGGATATGAAGTTGTCGTTCAAGGCTATTATTTTTGTGCTCCTCTACCAGCAAATGAAATTCGTTATATCTATCAGTAAGTCATTTAATAGATAATAAGTTTTCGTCTCATTAATGTCATTCTGTGTGTTTCAACGTAAGATGGCTTCACCGTTTATTTAATGCTAGGAAAATTTATGATCGTCACATTTAAAACAAAATCTTATGCCGATATCACGATGTTTGGTGATGTCGCTACTCATCTACTCAAACTCATGGGACATAGTGGCACAGTGCCTGGTGCCATTCAGGCTGAAGATGTATCTGATTACAAAAACCGTCTACAAGAAGCTGTGAATAAGGCTGCAACGAATGATGAGAAAAATGACGATAATGATGACGAAGATAATGCATCAATCTCAATAGAAAAGCGCGCCTTACCTCTGATTCAGTTATTCGAGTCAGCTGAGAAAGCTAATGCAGATATTATGTGGGAATAACTCAAACACTTTTTTGCGCAACCTTATTCTTCTTACCCATTCAAAAACACTTTATTGTATGTAATTAAAAAAATAACAATCCATACAATGACTTGTTTTGTATGTTTTTATTGCATACAAAGATAGCAAGGCATAGCATCTACTCCAAATTGTACGGCTAATGACAAAGGGGTAGACAATGTCTATTTGGTCACCAAGAATTGATGCAAATGCCCGGGTTAAATACATCGGTATTGTGGATGCCATTGAAGCGGATATAAAAAACCGCTTATTGAAACCCGGCGATCGTTTGCCTGCCCAAAGGCATATTGCTGATGCACTCTCCATTGATCTCACAACTGTTACACGAGCTATTAATGAAGCTGCCAGAAGGGGGTTAGTTGAAACCCAAAGAGGAAATGGTTGCTTTATCGCTCAAACCACATTTTCTCACTACAACTCATCACAGCTTATTGAAGGCAAGACGCTGGACTTAAGCATGAATAATCCGCCGATTCCAAGCGGATTGAATCTCGAGAAAAAAATTGCAGACGCAATCAGCGAACTAAGTCTTTCAGGTATTTCAGCATCACATCATCTTTGCTATCAGGAAACAGCGGGTCATCCAGATGATCGTGAAGCAGGGCATCAATGGTTATCCACAAAACTTTCTGGGCTAAATACAGATCAACTTCTGATTTCAAGCGGTGCTCACAGTGCTTTATTTTGCCTATTAAGTTATCTCAAGCGTAAAGGGGCAAAAACGATCGCTGCTCCTGAGTTTTCTTATCCTGGATTAAGAGCGATGGCTGATCAGCTACAACTGGATGTTGTGGGTGTCAGTATGGATCAGCAGGGAATTATTCCCGAGCAGTTACAACTGCAATGTGCCAAACAATCCATTGATGCTTTATACGTTATTCCAAATATTGATAATCCTACTACCGCTACTTTGTCTGCAGAAAGAAGACAATCATTAATAGCGTTAGCCGACGAATATAACCTTACTATTATCGAAGATGATCCCTACTATCATTTTATCGATCAGAGATTACCGCCACTCTATAACCTAGCTAGACAGCGTACATGGCATGTCGCCACTATATCTAAATGTCTCAGTCCATCTTTACGTGTTGCATACATTGCATCACCAGATATTAATGATGCGTTAGGACTCACCGAAGAAATGCGAATCAGTCATTTAATGGCACCACCGTTAATGACCGCGGTTGTCTCGTATTGGATCACACACCATAAAATTGATGAGATAACTCAGGCCATTAAGGCTGAAAATATCATAAGACAGGCATTAGCCAAGTCTATTTTTCAGCAAAGCGATATATCGTCACATCCTGCTTCACCACACCTTTGGCTCAAGCTACCTCATGGCTATAAAGCACTGGATTTTTCTGAACAAGCTACACGTATTGGTGTGTCTATTGTGCCCTCGACAGCGTTTGTTATGTCTCGGAGTCGTAGCCAGGCCGTACGTATATCACTCGGTGCTAGCAGTGACCATGAAACATTAAAACAAGGATTAATCTTGCTATCGGATTTGTACCGACCAGGCTTAGTTCGCTCTAAAACCATCGTATAAAGATAAAAACTCGCATTTTCAGCATTTAAGCACAGAGGAGATACTGTGATGAGCAATCTTTCAGAAATACCCATAAAAGTTGAAGTTTATGACGCCTTAGCGGATTGGGAAGTCCATACTGGTGAGGGAGAGAATGTCATTGCCAAGCGTATGAAAGGCCGTTTTCGAACCTTGAAAAACTTCGGCATGTCAGTCTGGTTAATCTACTTCCTTGGTCCCTATTTACGTTGGGATGGTCATCAGGCTGTACTGCTCGACATTCCAGAGCAGCAATTTCATTTATTTGCTTTGACCTTATATCCTCAGGATATATGGGTGCTGTCTCTAACGCTATTGTTCTTCGCTATATTATTAGCTGCAGCGACCAGCATTGCAGGACGTGTATTTTGTGGTTATTTTTGTTTCCAGACTGTATGGACGGATGTTTTTACCTTTATCGAAAGTCAGTTTGAAGGTAATACTCCGCAAAAGCAGCGTAAATTTAACACCGCGCCAATGACTACAAATAAAGCGATTAGAAAATTAGGCAAACATATTGTCTGGTTAGCTATTGCCATTCTTACTGGTATCTCTTTTTCAGCCTGGTTTACTGATGCTTACAAGCTCTGGGGCGATATATTTTCTCTTCAAGCTGCGACACCGGTTTGGGTTGCAATGGGTATATTTACTTTCTTCACTTATTGGTTCGCGGGCTTTATGCGTGAACAAGTGTGTTTCTGGTTATGTCCCTATGCGCGTTTACAGGGCGTGATGTATGACCAGGAAACAGTATTACCAGCTTATGATGCAGTACGTGGCGAACCAAGAGGTAAGTTATCTCGTTCAGGTACACAAGATGCCAATAAAGGCTCATGTATCGACTGTAAATTATGTGTGGCTGTCTGCCCAACGGGTATCGATATCCGTAAAGGTCAGCAAGAGGGATGTATCACCTGTGGTTTATGCATCGATGCCTGTGACAGCATTATGGATAAAATCAATGAGCCCAGAGGCCTGATTCGTTACGCGTCCCATAAAGAGCTACATCAAGGTCAAGCTGAAGTCAGCCTATTTAAGCGCCCTCGAGTCATTGTTTACAGTCTGATCATGGCTTTTTCAATTATTGGCGTAGGGTATGGCTTTACGCATTTTGACCCCACCGAATTTAATGTGGTTCATGAAAGAAGACCGTTATATATCCAAATGAGTAACGGTGATATTCAAAATAAATACACCTTAAAGCTACTGAATAAAACAGATCAGCCAATTGTTGTGAACTATCACATTGAAGGTCTGCCATCAGCTAGCGTAGATGGTTTAGAGCAGGGCGTTGCTATAAAACCAGGTAAAGTCGTGCCGGTCACCGCTTTGGTCAGATTACCTTCTGATACTACAGAATCAGGCTTACATGAATTCCACTTTATCGCTACCAGTGAGGGCAGTTCAGCCATCAGTAACCGCTATAAAGCAGTGTTTTTCGCGCCTTGATTTGATATAGATATTACAGAAGATTAGTTATGTAGTAGTGTGATTTTTATAGTAAAGACTAGTTATCATTAGCGTTATTCAATACTTGAGGATAGCTAAGAATTTGAGCCCCACTAATTGTGGGGCTTTTTTGTCTATCTAAATAATGCTTAGCTTTGAGCACGGCTTCTGTTCGATTCGAAACCTGAAGTGTACTCAAAATAGCACGGACATGAATTTTAACAGTGCTTTCACTTAGGCCCATATCTAAAGCGATACGTCTGTTCGATGCGCCATTTGACATCATAGCTAATACTTCTTGCTGGCGAGGCGTGAAATCAAAAGCTTCCTGCTGTGTTGAGTTCTTAGGTGATGATAACCGCGTCGTTGGAACTGGAACAAACGATTAGAGACACTGCTAAGGTTGACGTCTTTATCAAACCTGTTAAGCCAGAGTCGCTGTATATGTGGTTAAGAAATACCATCACTTAGTCCGATCGGACTAGTTCATCAGGAGAATACTGTTAAACCGTATTGACTGAAATAATCATACTTCCTCAAAAAAAACATAAGAAGGAAGAGAAAATGACAACTCGCACAGTTTTAAAAGCGGCATTCACTACAGCAATGTTATTGACCAGTTTATCCAGTTTTGCAGCAGGGGCTTTATCCGTTGACAAACAAGTCACCATTAATGCCAATACGGCTACAGTATGGAAAATGGTGGGTAACTTTAATGGTCTAGATGTCTGGCCCCCGGTTGTAGTAGGCAGTGATCTCAAAACAGGTAGCAATAATGAGCTTGATGCTGAGCGTATTTTAACGAGACCATCCTCGAGCAGCTTACAGCCTATTCTGATGCTGACAACAGCTATTCATACGCTATTCTCGAATCACCTTTGCCTGTAAAAAACTATGAGTCGACCATCACTGTATCAAGTGCCGGCGAAGGTAAGTCGACAGTTAGCTGGAGCTCAACCTTTGACGCCAATGGTGCTGATGACCAAGCAGCGATTGATGCAATAACAGGCGTCTATAACGCTGGTTTAAGCCAGTTACAAAAAGACTTTGCTCAATAAAAAAGTTTCGCCATAGAGTTCACGCTGGAGAGTAGCTCTTTCCAGCGTATTGCTTTTAATATTTGCTTATTATTTAGCACCTGAGTGATAACATGCACACTGATTTTCACACTTAATGGTTCATGCATGACTCAGCTTCAGACGGCAACACAGGCTCAACGGATACAAGTTATTACAGCAGGGATCTGTGCAGTCATTCTAACAGTTGGTATTGCACGTTTTTCCTATACGCCATTTTTGCCACACATGTTGAATCAGACGGATTTAACAATTGTGAACGGTGGTTGGCTGGCAACCTTTAATTACATTGGCTACTTAGCCGGCGTAATACTCGTTTCATTCACCAATAATCTTGCGTTTAAGTTTCGCTTTTATCAATGTTGTCTGGTGATTGCTGTTCTATCTACCATAGCCATGGGGATGACAACAGAACTCTATGGCTGGGTCGCTTTGCGATTTATTGCTGGGGTGAGTGGAACAGCTGGCGTCATATTGTCATCAGGGTTCGTCTTAAGCTGGCTGAAACATCATCAATTCAAGCCTGAGCTTGGCTTACATTTTATGGGGCTTGGCCTCGGTATAGCGATACCGGGTACGGCTGTCGTGTTAATGAATCAATTTTATGCCTGGGATAGTCAATGGATCCTGATGGGGATGTTTGGTATCGCGTTTTTTATCCCTGCCTGGTTATGGATTCCACCACCACTTTCAACACAACATAAAGCCACACAAATACTGGTTGAACCTCCGCGTAGTTGGATGATAAAACTTATCTTAGCGTATGCCTGTGCGGGGGTTGGCTATGTGGTCAGTGCCACTTTTATAGTGGCAATTCTGGAAGAAATGCCTCAATTAGCTGGCAAAGGTGACTGGATTTGGGTCGTATTGGGGCTTGCGGCAACACCTGCGTGTTTTTTATGGGATAAAGTCGCCAATAAGATAGGGGAGCTCAATACCTTACTACTGACCTATGTGCTACAGATGGTTGCGATTCTGATTCCTGTCTTTTCAGACTCATTGATGGCTAATCTGATTGCGGCTGGTATCTTTGGCGGGACATTTACAGGTATCGTCAGCTTGATGCTTACATTTATTGGTCACAAGTTTCCTAAGAACCCGGCAAAAGCTATGGCCCGTTTAACCATTTGTTACGGCATAGCACAAATTATTGCACCTGCAGCAGCGGGCTATCTGGCAAGCCATTATGGCAATTACCATGTTGCATTATGGTTAACTGTTTTTGTGATGTTCGTGGGTATGGGATTTCTCATTGCAGTAAAGCGGGACAAGTTCGCTAGAGCATGAACCTGCCTGATGTATCAATGAGATAGGTATTAGTATTCGATTTTTGTGCTCTAATTCATATTAACGTCGATCAGATATTGTGACTTGGGCGATCTTTATCTACACTCTGCCATTCGCAATGGAAAGCACTCACAAAAGTACATTCAATTTTTTGTATATATTTATGTCGTCCACTTGTGAGTGCTTTCCGCCCTTTATTCGTAGCTAAAGGCTCAGTCACAGGCTAAGTTTAACAATGCTATAAGCCTTAGATAACCATTGATTGGAGCTGAATATCTTTACTCGGTGGCTGGCCAAAAAAGCGACTGTATTCCCGGCTAAATTGTGACACACTGGAATAGCCCACATGCATACATGCCGTACTGACATCCATCATTTTTGACAGCATAAGATGTTTCGCTTCATAAAGACGTAACTCTTTTTGAAACTGTAATGGACTCATTGACGTTATCGCCTTAAAGTGATGATGAAACGATGAAATGCTCATATTGACTCGCTCAGCCAGCTCATCTACTTTCATTGGTTCAGTAAAGTGCTCACGCAACCAGGAAATCGCTGCAGAGACTTTTTGTAAATGGGAATCGGTGGTTGCAATCTGTACCACCAGTTTGCCGATATGGCTTTGTAACAAACGAATATAAATTTCTTCCATCACTAAAGGCACTAGTAGATCTGATTGCTCATTTTGTGCTGATAAACCAATCAATCGTGTCACGGCGTCAATAATGTATGGACTAGCCGGACCAATAAAAATAGGTTTGCTTTCAGTCGTTTTAGGCAGTCCGTATGGAAAAACTTTTAATGCCGTTTCAGCCAGTTTTTGCTGATCAATATCGATGATAAGACATAAATAAGGTTCATCCTCACTGGCCTGAATAATCCTCGAAGAGACAGGCACTTCTGTCGAATAAACAGCCATTCTGGAATCGTCATACTCATATACATCACTGCCGATGATGGCACGTTTTGCTCCTTGAGCAATGATGCAAATACCAGGCTGACTATTACCTCGTACAGCAACCTCGTCAATGTGTGACACACGCAAAACGCGGACACCTGCAATCGGCAAATCAAACAGGCCATCGTCTGGGGCATAGCGGCTGAGCAATTCAGCCAAAGGTTTTGTATTCATAATGTTTTTTAGAAAATGAAAAAAAGGGCAGCCAAAACGGACTGCCCGAATACTTATTATGCTTCCAATGAGGCCATATCGATAACAAAGCGGTAACGCACATCAGAACGTTCCATACGATCAAACGCCGTATTAATCTCATCCATTTTGATCATTTCACATTCTGGCAAAATATTCATTCGACCACAGAAATCCAGCATTTCCTGTGTTTCTTTAATACCACCAATTAATGAGCCGGCAATACGACGACGACCGAAAACCATAGGGGCTGTATTGGGACCTTCAATCGGCCCAATCTGACCAACCATAACCAGTGTCGCGTCATTGTCTAATAAAGGAATGTATGGATTCAGGTCATGACTGACGGGAACGGTATCAATAATGATATCAAAACCAGAAGCTGCGGCAGCCATGGCATCTTCATCTTTTGATACTAGAAAGTTATGCGCACCGAGTTCTCTGGCATCGCCTTCCTTTTTAGGTGACGTACTGATCACCGTCACATCGGCCCCTAGACCCACGGCAAGTTTAATGGCCATATGACCCAGACCACCCATGCCAACTACGCCAACCCGACTGCCTGGACCGACATTCCATTCTCTTAAAGGAGAATAGGTGGTGATACCAGCACATAATAGAGGCGCTGCTTTAGCCAAATCCAGATTTTCAGGGAGTCGTAATATAAACTCCTCACGTACGACGATATGTTTGGCGTAACCACCTTGCGTCATTTCATTAGTGATACGGTCGGGTGAACCATAGGTCAGCGTGAACGTATTACGGCAATATTGCTCATGATCGTTATGACATTCATCGCATTCCTGGCAACTATCCACCATACAACCGACAGCCACATGGTCACCGATGCTATATTTAGTGACATCCTTACCAACCGCAGTAACGCGACCTACAATTTCATGGCCGGGTACAACAGGATAAGAAGAGCCTCCCCAATCATTTCTGGCGACATGCAAATCAGAGTGACAGACGCCACAATAAAGAATTTCCATTGCTACATCATTATCACGCAATTCTCTTCGTTCAAAATGAAATGGAGCAAGTGGGGTATCTGAAGAATGAGCGGCATAACCAACAGTTTTCATAGGTGAAACTCCCTTGAGTAAAAGAATTTAAGATGAGAATACTATAGAAGGAAAGGCATTATGAGACTTGCCTGATTCTACAGCCTTTATGTGTATTACTACATGATTATTGTGCTAGTGAATATCTTTCCCCGCTATCAACGGGAATACTTTTCCTCATATATCAGTAGTGACTTAACATCACCCAGAACGTTCCATCTGTGTTCGGTTATGTACCTACAACACTGCCATCATTTTTATTGATCAGAACCATGGTGGCACATGGGCATGTTTTGCCATCAGAAGCCGAGTAACTTAATTCTAGATATTGAATATATTGTTAGGGTGAAGCGCTCTATCGGGATATGAAACAAGCTGGTGTTATGGATAATATGATCATGTTATTTCATCAAATCAATTATCACCGTGAACGCGTTTTGCACAAACGTTATCAACATTAGAGGTCAGAGAATTTTTGATACAGGGTTGTCTGATATCATTCAAGACAGGACACTTTACGATACCGAGACTAACAAATAACACGGGCTCTAATCAGGAGATAGTGACAATGAAAATAGACAGCGATACATTTCGAGTACATGCAGGAGATAAGGTGAACTTGAAAAAATGGCCTACTGAAATCAATGCTATCTATGACTCTAAAAAAGACTACAAAAAACAATTAAAATCACATGTGACGAAGTTAAGTGAATTGCAACGACGACTTTATGCGTCCAATCGTTATTCCGTATTAATCATCTTTCAAGCGATGGACTCCGCCGGTAAAGATGGCACCATTCGTCACATTATGTCTGGTATTAATCCTCAGGGCTGTCAGGTGTTCAGCTTTAAGCATCCCAGCTATTCAGAGCTGCAACATGATTTTTTATGGCGCACTAACCAATGTTTGCCTGAACGTGGCCGTATCGGCATATTTAACCGTTCCTATTATGAAGAGGTATTAGTGGTTCGCGTCCATCCTGAGATCCTGCATAGTCAAAACCTGCCCGATAAACTACTGAAAGATGAGGCGATATGGCAACAGCGCTACAACTCCATTAATGACTTGGAAAATCATTTGTTCCAAAACGGCACACGGGTGATTAAGTTTTTCTTGCACTTGTCTAAAGAAGAACAGCGTAAGCGTTTTATTGCACGGATCGACAAGCCAGAAAAAAATTGGAAGTTCACCTCGGCCGATATGAATGAACGAGGCTATTGGGATGAGTATATGACGGCTTATGAAAAATGTTTAACTGAGACGAGTAGTGAGAAAGCGCCCTGGTATGTGATCCCGGCAGACGACAAAAAAAATGCACGATTAATTACCTCGCAGATCATTCTTGATACGTTTGAATCATTAAAAATGGAATATCCGCAGGTCAGTAATGAACATCGTGCTGAGTTACAAGCCTGTAAAAAACAATTATTAAAAGAGAAATAAGGCCATTACCTGTTTTTAACTCCGTTATTGGTAAATAACACTAAGGGATTGGCTAAAAGAACAGGCATGACAGGTCATTCAAAACCTGTCATGCCAAAAGGTTCTCTTTATTCAGTCGCTATGTACCAATAACACCGCCATCATTTTTAGTGATTAGCACAGTTGTTGAGCGGGGGCGTGTTTGTCCATCAGAAGCAGGGTAGCTCAAACCCGGATGCTGAATATTCACCCACATGGCTTTGTAATCAGGACTCCATGTAATCCCGGTCAATTCACAGCCTCTCGGGCCAACCAAAAAGCGTTTGATTTCACGTGTCTGTGGGTCAGCACATAACACTTGATTGCACCCCATATTAACCATAACGGGATCTTCATCATCATAGTCCGTCATAATCCATAAGCGGCCATCACGATCAAACCCTAAACCATCCGGTGATGAAAAAATATCTCCCTGAATATTGCCGACTAAATGCGCAGGAACAGCTTGGCCTTTAGCATCTGTAGAACCCGCTTTTTCACCCGCCAGTACAAATAATGACCAGTTAAATGTGGTTGCTGCCGGATCAGCCTGTTCTTCCATGATTTTAATAATTTGGCCATGACGGTTATCCGGACGAGGGTTAGCAGCATTGATCTCAAATGCTTTACCGCGTTTATAGTTATTCGTTAACGAGACATAAACATCCATATTGTGTGGGTTAACCGTCGCCCATTCTGGTCTGTCCATTGGCGTTGCCCCCAATATATCAGCTGCGGCACGGGCATTAACCAGTACTTCGGCCTGACTTGGGAAGCCATTTTCAGCGGTTAAACCTTCATTACCGTGTACCAGAGGTAACCAACGCCCTGTGCCATCATCATTAAACCGACCAACATACAGTGTACCTTCATCCAGTAGGTCTCGATTCTTCTGCATATCCGCTTTATCAAAACGTTGTGAAGGCACAAATTTATAGACATATTCCCCGCGGGTATCATCGCCTGAATAAAAGGCCAATTGCCCATTTTCAGCGATGGCAGGCGCAACACATTCACGGCAGAAACGACCAAAAGCCGTGCGTTTTACAGGCTTACTTTGTGGGTCAAAAGGATCAATCTCTACCACCCAACCAAAACGGTTAGGTTCATTCACATAACCTTGATGCGGCAGTGAATCGTCAGGTGTGGCATTAAAACGTGCATCAATCGTGCTCCAGCCATAATAGTTATCTTCTTTACCTGTTGAGATACCGTAACGCTTATGAGAAACACGTGACTGATAATCCTTTTTGTCATGATTCACAAAGTAGTTATGCCAGTTCTCTTCACAGGCCAGATACGTGCCCCAAGGCGTGAAGCCATTTGAGCAATTATTTAATGTACCGATAATTTCAATAGCATTTGGATCTGACGCTGTTTTAAATAACTCATGGCCAGTTAATGGACCACTAACTTTCATTGGCGTTAATGTTGATATACGGCGGTTATATAGGGAAGGGTAGACACGTTGCCATTCACCGTGAGTATCTTTTTTGACTTCGATAACACTGACGCCATGTGCAGCTTGTTCTTTTTTGACATCATCAAGCAGGCGTTTCCCTTGAGCATCATAGCTCAGTCCGTCTTGATGAAGTGTCGGATTAATGTATTCATGATTAATCACCATCAGGCCACGGTTATTATTGTTAGGAAAGGCAAAAAAATGCATGCCATCGTGATTGTCACCTGCCTGTTTTAATTGTTCCTGCCAGGTATTACTGGCATCAGCTTTCCACTTTGTCGCACCCGTTTCAACAGGGTCACCCCAGGAGAAAAAGGCCCTTGCCTGATAGCCATCAGCTACCACAACTTCGTCAAATAAAGGATCGGTACGCGGCTGAATGTGTTGAAAGGTGATATAAGGCACGGGAGGAAGTGCATTATTACCGGCAAAGGCCAAACGCCCCGATAAATTAAGACCTAAAAAACCTAATGCAGCCGCATTTAAACTGCCTTTTAATACCTCGCGACGTGACATGGCGATGTTATTCAGGCTTTTTTCTTGAGTCTCATTAATTGCCTCATCATCGTATGACGCCAGACGTTGATGAAAATCTGATGATGTTGAGTGTGTCATAAGCGTTTATCTTCCATTAGTGAATACGGTATTCAAAAGTATTACGAACATTAGGCACGGCTACAGCTTTGCCATTGACCATTCGTGGCGTATATCGAAAAGTTTTAGCGGCGGCTAATGATGGCCGCTTGAATAAAGGATGGCAATCATTCAACACTTCAGGAGACTCAACCTGCCCATGAGTATTAACGGTATAGCGAACGGTGCAATCACCTTCCAATCCTTTTCGTAAAGCACCTCTAGGATAATCCGGTGCCTGTTTTTCTATCGGTTTATAGTGTTCTACAGAAAATGTGTCAGTTTCTACCTCATTTGAACTTATTTGTGCTTTTTGCACTGGATTAGCACTTGTGTTCGTTGCCACGGCCTGTTTATTGCGGGAGGGCTTTGGCTGTTTTTCCTGATTAACGGTTTTACTGACTGGTTTAACAGGTTTTTTTTCAATGGTTTTTTTTACCTTCTCTATCTTCTTTTGAACCGTTTTTTGAGGTGCGGGTTTCTCTACCGGTTTTTTTATAGGTTTTTCGATTCGTTTGAAGGCAAGGTCCTCTTTCACAACCGCCTTTTTAACTGCCTGCTTAGGTTCAATAACTGGCTCGGGTTCAACCGGTGGAGGCGTCCGTTCAAGCACTTTTTCTTCAATGGGTTTTTGCTGTTTTGGCAGTTCAAACATCTGAATATTTACTGTTTTTACCAGTGACTCGCGTTGCATGGCGGGTGTCCATGAGCTAAGCATTAACGCAGCAATTGCCAGATGAAACAAGGCTGCTTGTAATAAAGCTGATTTGTTTATTTTAGCCGAGGAAAATGGCTGACTCAGGTAATGCTCTCCCTGCATCGCTAATTCAGGCATCGGGCGACTCCGTAATCAGACCCACATCACTAATCCCCACTTTTTGTATTGCAGCGATGGCTTTCACAACTGAAGCATAGTCAGTACTTTTATCACCACGGATAAAAAATAATAATGCCTCGTGTTGCAGCTTCATTTGTTCTATTTTATTGATCATCTCATCTAATGAGACCGCCTGATCAGAACGTGATTGAATATCAACTTCGGGGCCGACATTCCAATAATAACTGCCATCGGAGACTACCGATAAGGTCAAAATTGTCTTTTGACTATCTGTCGGCAGCGCTTCTGACGCGATTTTTGGTAACTCCAGTTTCACGCCTTGTACCAGCAGGGGAGCAGTGACCATAAAAATCACTAATAACACCAGCATGACATCGATATAAGGCACCACATTCATTTCAGCCTTCAAAGCATGTTTAGCAACAGGTTTTCTCAGCATGGTAACCTCACGCTGCCTTTGCCAGTGGCGTGCGATGGAGCACCCGTTGTAAACGGGTGATGAACTCATTACCGAAATGATAATAACGGGTACTGATATCACCTGCGCGCTTACTCAATTGATTGTATGCCACAACGGCAGGAATAGCCGCAAACAAGCCTATAGCTGTAGCGATCAAAGCTTCAGCAATCCCCGGTGCAACGGTATTTAATGTGGCCTGCTCAACCTGCGATAAGCCAATAAAGGAATTCATAATGCCCCAGACAGTGCCGAACAAACCGATATACGGGCTGACTGAACCAATCGTGGCAAGATAGGACAGTCCTTTTTCTAACTCGGCTTCCTGCTCACCGATATTGACCAGCATGGCACGCTCAACATTTTCGACCTTCTCATCTTGAGACATAGAAGACACATGCTGATATTTTTCATACTCCTGCCAACCTGTCTGAAAAATCGCAGGGATGGCTTTATGTAATGTCACATCGGTTTTTGCTGCTGGTAATGCTGCCATGTCAGCTGTTTGTCTGAACTGCTGTTGAAACTGTCTGTTTTGTTTATCCAGTCGGCTTAATACATTTGAACGCCATAGAATGAGGTACCAACTCACCATCGATGCTATGACCAGAATTAACATTACAATTTTGACTAATACACTGGCATCACTCACCAGTCCCCAGATAGTCATTTCATGCACAACATTTTCCATGATTGACTCCTTATTTACTGTCTTTAGAAAGACCAAGTTGATCGGCAATGGCAGACCAGGGCACATATTTGAAATTTTGGTTTGCTATCGGCATACGATTACGACCATCCTGGACAACCAGCATGCCTTGTTGCCATGACGGACCAAAGTTCATACTGCTGACATCAAGACCATCCGTTTCTGAAACGCCGTCAATACCGGAAGCTGTATTAAAGCCAATGCGAAATACGCCACGATAGGTGAATGGGGGCCGGGCATCGAGTACCACATAGCTGTCATTACCCTGACTGGATATCACCAAATAATCATGTGTTTTGTTCTGATATAAACTGATGCCTTCGATATCACTTTTAAGGTGTTCACCAACCGGCATGACTTGATTCATTCGAGTCTGTTTGTTGGGGCGGGCATCCAGTGTCCATACCGCTCTATTTTCTTCACCAATAAATAAGCGATCATGTTTGTCGTCAGCGACACAGCCTTCAGGTTGGGTGGCCACTTTAAATTCACGTACCAACATACCTGCAATATGACCATTGTCATCTTTCATGAGATATTGAAAAAAACGACCATCTTTATCATTAACAATGGTATGGATATCGCCTTGTTGATTTTTATACATACACAAGCCATAAATCTCCTGTGCATGGGTGGCCACTTCTCCCATTTCAGTAACTTTTCTGCTAACAGGGTCAATAGCAAACACATGAAGTGAGTTATGGTCACGGTTGCTGGCCACTGCCATATCAACTTGTTGACCTTTGAAGCTAAAGCCATATCTGATATCAACGTTATTTAAACGTCCCACAGGTAAAAACTGCTGGGTTTTCCCTTGCAGATCGTAAACAAGTAAACCACCTTGTTTATCCGTGCCTAGCACAAGACTTTGTTCAGGATGTTGTTCATTCACCCAAATAGCCGGATCATCTGCTGCATCACCTAAACTTGGTACAGGATCTGTTTGTACTGTTGGCTGAACTAGAGGTATCGACTCTGATTCCAGTGACGTTTTATATGCCCAGGGCAAAGTATAGAAAGCGATACCATTGTCGTGTTTGATAGCAATATCTAACTGTTTGCCACTTAGTCTGGCACTAATTCCTTCAGGTTCTATTAGCTTATGTAATGGCAAGGCTGACTCAAGCTGCCAATGTTCTTGTTGTTCTGTATAGATGTGTAAGCTGTTAGCTTTAGCATCGATAACTAATAAACCACCAGGAACAACTGCCATATCGGCTGCGCTGTCTTTTAACTCACCAAACGGTGAGGTCATAGCAACAGGGGAGCGACTCAACTCAGCTTCAGCATGCGCATCATAATTCCAAATCCCCACTGATTCTTCATTGATGTATAAACGTGATAAAGCATCATCCACCTGACAATACTCACTTTCAGGAGGTGTGCTTAAATGGCGGATTAATTGAGGGAGAGCAATGGGGGAGGCAGCGTCAGCCACCAACCATTGCTCTCCTTGTCCCTGTTCACCAACCAGAAACAAGAACCCATTTTGTGCTTCGTCTTGATAAAGACAGACACTGTCAATCTTAAAAGAGGGTTGGGGTAAATACGTCTTTGCTGTCCACTTTCCTGTGTTTTTATCAAACAAAGCCATCATTGCCTGTTGACGATCGACATCTACTGTTGCCAGTAATATGCCTTTTTCTACTTGACGCTCATCAAGGCTGCCATAGTTACCTTTTAATAGACTAAGTGTTAAACCTTTTTGAGTCTCAAGGGCTATGCCTTTGTGTTTATAAGATACGAGACGATCAGCTTTCTTTAGCGCTGGTTGATTAAGCAGTTTTACTGATTCTATATGTCGATTATCTTCATTCTGAACAGCGTTTAAGGTCTCATCTGCAAGTGCTGATAAGGGTAAAAAAGCCATCAAACATGATGCTAAAAAACTCGGTTTTAATATTTGTTTATTCATTGTATATATCTATTATTATCAATATGTTTTAAAAATTAGTTAATGTGAATCCAAGTTTTATGCTTGGTCCGTATTCTTCATATTGATTGTTGTATGCTTTACTCCCTGTGTAGACATAGTAGTGTTCATCAGTTAGGTTTTTAGCTTCCAATGTGATTTGTGCATTTTTGCTAACAAAATAACTGCTACTAAAATCAAGAAAGACTTGATCATCCACATACTCATCATGTTGCTTATCATTAACTGCAGCGACTTCTTTTAGATAAGACGATTTGTAGTTAGCGGACAAACGCATACTAATTTTTTCATTTTCCCAGCCCAGCATGACATTACCGACACGTTTTGATTGACCGGGCAAATCGATGCTGCGTTTAGTGTTCTGACCTTCGATGTCGGCTTCAGAGTGACTCAGGGTAAAGTTTGCACCGACTAATAATCCGTTCCAAGGTGAAGGTAACCAGCTTAATTTTTGGCTATAGGCCAGTTCTAAACCATAAACTTTTGCTGTATCACCGTTTTTGAATGTATTCGCTTCTTTAAAATCACTGAATGCCCCTGAACCGGCTATATCCGTTTCATAGACAAAATCAGAAATATCCTTATAGAAACCATAGGCAGAGATAGCACCTGCGCGGCCCATATAGTGCTCTATGCCTAAATCAATGTTTTTAGCTGTCATTGGATCGAGAGTTGGGTCACCAAAACTTGCTTTATCACCACTTTCGATAGAGAAACCGGGAGCCAACGCCTCAAATGTTGGTCTGACAACGCTGTTGGTCCAGGCAGCTCTTATTTGCGTATTATCATCAATGTAATAACGGGCATGGAGGCCTGGTAACCAATGGTGGTAGCTATTTTGGCTGGATATTTCCTGGAAAACATCATCACGAATACCGGTGCCCTTGGCTTTAAAGTCAGTTTGTTCGTACCGCATGCCCGCGATGAGCGTCCAGTTATCCAGATCTAATGTATTCATAATATAGGCCGCATTGATATCTTCATTCATAACGTAGTCATTAATGCGGGTTTCTTCTGCATTCACATTGCTTGCAAAATTGAGTTTTGACAGCAAGCTCTTCACAGCAGAGCTGCTGATACCTGGTCCATAGTTATTTAATGAATAATCGACATGACTTCCAGCAAACGCGGCTAAACTTGTATCGTTTGGCGCAAAGCTATCAAACTCCCAGGCATCGGTATCATTATCTTTTTCACGACGAGATAATTTGCCACCAAACTTCACTTGTGATGCATAACTGTGAAAGGTGAAATCGCGGGCAAGATCAAACTTTACGTTTTTCTCAGTATCAGTCGTTTTTTGTTCTTCCCATTCGATTTTATCCAGTGAGAAACTGCTGGGATCGTAATAATCAGACCCGGCAAATAATCTTGGCTTTGATGTGCCTGTGAATCCGACGTTATCGAAGTCGCCCTCGAATTTAGCACCACCAATGTGACCCGGCGTATCCTCACTTGCACGGCTATAGCCAATTTGACCATCAATCGTCCATAGACCAATGGTTTTTTCACCACCCAAAACATAGGATTGGATTTCTTGTGTTTCTTTACGATCTTTTAATTCACGATATCCGGTTGCCCCATTGCCAGATTCACTTGGTAGTTGTGGATTATCAAACTCCATGCCTGCTGCATTACGAGTTTCGGTATCGGTGAAACGACTATATAAAGTCCGTAAGTAATAATTTGTATAAATGTCAGCTTTGTAATCGAAGTTTATGCCTAAACCCAAACGTTCACGTTCAATTTCATAATCACGTTGCTCGAGTTCTTCCAGACGTGGCTGACCTGTAAAATCCCATTTGCCACCAGTTTCGACATTGTCTGAACCAAATTTGCGTTTTTGCCAACTTAATGCGGCGGCCACGCCGAAATTATCAACGCCATCACCAATACTGAAAATATTACTCACTGCACCAGAGCCTTTCGGACTGGTTTTGTCGATATTGTCATCATGGCTGCCTTCAGCCGTGAGGGTATAGAAAAGGCCATCATGATCAAATGCGGATAAGCTTTTAACGTTGATGGTGCCGCCGAGTGAGTTGGCATCCATATCCGATGTCAGTGTTTTGACTACAGATAAAGACTGCACCAGCTCACTGGGTAAGACGTCTAACGCTACCGCACGTGTACCACTCTCCGGTGACGGTACATTGGTACCATTAATGTTGACGGCATTAAGTTCAGGTGCCAGACCACGAATGGTCACAAAGCGACCTTCACCTTGGTCATTTTCAACAGAAACACCCGGTAAACGTTCTAATGCTTCTGCGGCATTATCATCTGGCAATTGACCAATACCATCTGCGTGTACAACACTTTCAATACTGTTGGAGTAGCGTTGTTCTGTCAGTGCTTTATCAATCTGCTCTGCTTGACCAATAACACGTACTGTTTCGAGATTAATATCATCGGCATAAGCACTGTTGATACAGCTGGCTATTCCGAGTGCAATTACACTGAGTTTAAAACTCGGTCGTTCAATGATTTTTCCTGTCGGTTTCATAACTACCCTTGTCGTCATAGTGGTTTGATGGCGGCAAGTGTATGAAGGCTAAATGACAGTTAGATGACAGTATGCTTTTAAAATATTTAAAATCAATAACTTACTTTATCGCTATAACGGTAAGTGAGCTTATATGACTTAGGATTTATAACTGTTCTTACGTGTAACAGTATACCTTCACGACTTACTAAAATATTTAAAAACAACATGTTAAGCCTATTTGGTGTGGAGTGTAGGTGTAGAAAAAACGGTAAAAAAAGCATTTTTTTATGAGCTGATTTGACTGTAAATATTGTCACGAGACTGTCATTTTTTTCGCGTAGTGTCGCCGACATTCGACTAATTGAATGACTCCTAGAATGGTTAAATCTATGAAAAAAAGACCTTTTTTACACACATCGTATTTCTATGGTCTGGCTCTGGGCATCAGTGCTGGGTTCACAATTATGAGAAGCTGGGGAGATGTAAAGGACTTAGCGGCGATTAATTGGCTCGATGTGATGTCAGAAGGGGGAATGATGATTCTGGCATTATTCTGGTTGGCTTTATTGCTACGTAGCAGACCAGCGGGCCGTGTCACACAGCTATTGGCGCTGGGGTTATGTGCTATCGTTTTCTCCTGGTCTATGGATTTCTTCGACGAGTTTATTCATATGCCTTCCACACTTATCTGGCATAACTGGTTGGAGAGTATGCCGATTCCATTTGCTTTAATTCTGCTAAGCATTGGTATTTACCAATGGCATCAGGAAGAGATTGCAATCAGTGCGCAAATGGTAAAACGAGAGCGTTATTTTCGAGAGCACCGTTTATTCGACAAGCTCATCCCTATCGGTGGAGCGGCCTATCTCAAAAAGCAGCTAAAATTGTCACTTAGTGAAAGTAAAAAAGAACAGCAACCTTTAGCCCTGATAGCGATCGATTTGGATGATTTTAACGTCATTAATCGTTTGTATGGTGTGGAAGAGGGGGATCATATATTACAGTTAGTCTGCCAGTTATTACTGTTGAATCTTCGTGATGAAGATTTAATCTGTCGGTTGGCGGGAGATCGTTTCATTGTGTTGTTACATAATACCAATGAAAAAGAAGCCAAGCAGTTAAGTCAGGATCTACAAAATGCCGTCGCCGGGTTTGCCTATCGCACAAAAGTTCATCATCAACGTATTTATTTGAGTGCAACATGTGCTATCACCATGGCAAAAACAGATGATTCTGATTCTCTTATCAAACGTTTAAATTTACAGTTGAGTGAGCTTAAACATCGTTCGGTTGTTGCTAGTTAAATCATGGCAAAACTGGTTAAAACAGTAGGGTATGAAATAGATACGCCATGCCTGGTACCACACTATCAACCTGCGGTATTAGTAGAGCTAACGCTTTCACGCGATGTATCTGACCATCACTTATTAAAAGGCACACGTTTAAAGCTTGATGATTTTGAGTTAGCGGATAAGCGAATTAGTCCCGATCAATATCTTAGCTTAATCAGAAACAGTCAAAAACTGACCGAAGCTGATGACATCAGTTTTTTATATGGACAACGTTTGTTACCTGGCTTTTATGGAGCGGTGAGTCAAGCACTGCAGCAAGTGACTAATTTACGTCAGGCGATTGATATTCTTTGCGATTATCACGCTATTCTGTCACCACTTTATACACCACGCTATTATGAAAATGACGAAGAGCTATTTTTATATTGGACTGACTGTAGCGGTAGTCATGAACAACATACTTTTATTATTGAATCCACGATCTCTGCATTTGTGTCGATGGTCTCATGGCTATCCAGTGAAAAAATGCCATGGCAATACGAGTTTAGTTACGCCGAACCTGACTATATTGAGCAGTATTGGGTGAATTTTGGGCAAAACATCAGCTTTAACCAGCAGATGAACCGCTTACGTTTGCCGAAGCAGTTTCTGGATAAAGCCTGGCCCAACGCCTTTAAACTAGGTATTCACGGCGCTTTAAAAGAAAGTAATAAGCAGTTAGTAGAAGAATATAGTCAATACAGTTTTCTTGATCAGCTATATGATTATATGCAGGGTCATATTAATGAACCGCTTAATCTCGATAAAGTATCATTTGCTTTTGGTCTCAGTCCGGCGTCAATGAAGCGTAAGTTAAAAAAACATCACACCAGCTTTCAACAACAATTGGACTTAGTCAGAAAGCACAAAGCTATTTATTTATATGAAGTGAAAAAAATGAATAGTCAGCAAATTGCTGAATATCTCTGTTTTAATGATATGAATAATTTTCGCCGAGCCTTCAAGCGCTGGACGGGTATTTCACCATTTCATCTCTTTGCACAATAATTAACCTGTCTCGACCATATGTGTTTATTCATTAAATCTTTAAAGATTTCTTAATTCTGTTCAGCAAAAATTCAGCCTCGTAGGACTATAACTTAACTGTAGCTATGTACTAGCTCATTCAATTTAAGGAGTCATCCTATGAACAGATTAAATACGTTTCTCTCTATTAGCGCATTGAGTCTTGCCAGTTCAGCCTCTATTGCTGTTGCCGATACTAAAGACTTCGAGTCAAAAAAAGTCGATAGTGTGACTAGCAGCCTTGTAGATAGTCAAGAGCAGACAAGAAATCACACGGTCCTCAATCAACGTCAAGATCAAACAAAAAAATAAATTGTTAATAATCGCTTTTATCACTGTTACTGGTTTCACTCCTCACCGGTAACAGTTTTTTTTGCTATTTACTCCACTACTTATTGCTCTGATGAGGCTGAGAGACTTTTTTGAATAGCCAATAGCAAGCTTTTCTCGTTATCCTATATGGCCAATCTTTAGTTCAGTCGTTTGATTCTTTGATCTCAACAAGTGGAGCCGTCAATGCAAACCGGTAGTTCAATTTATCTAGACTATCAGGCAACAACGCCGATAGAGCCTCGCGTTGTTAGCGCAATGGCACCCTATAACCACGAGATTTTTGCTAATCCACATTCCACTGCCCATGTGTTAGGTCAGCAATCAGCGGCCGCGGTTGAGGCCGCGCGTAGCACGATTGAAAACTGTATTAATGCCTCTTCTGAAGAAGTGATTTTTACCTCTGGTGCGACAGAGTCAAACAATCAGGCGATTGCCAGTGTGATATTTAGCAATACCACAGATCGTCGTGACATTCTTATCAGTGAAATCGAACATAAATGTATTAAAAATGCTGCCCATTTTTACGCGGCTAAATTAGGTTACAAAGTTAAAGAAATCCCGGTGCATAGCTCGGGTCTGATTGATGTTGATGCTTATCAGTCTTTATTGTCTGAACAAACCTTATTGGTCTGTATTATGGCCGTCAATAATGAAATAGGCACTATTCAGGATATAAAAAGGTTTGCTGACATGGCCCATCAATCAGGCGCTTTATTTCATTGTGATGCCGCACAAGCACCTGAAGCCATAGACATTGATGTGAAAGACTGGAATGTCGATATGCTGAGTTTGTCTGCTCATAAAGTCTATGGTCCCAAAGGTATCGGCGCGCTTTATATTAAAAACGATCTCCAAGCAGAGTTACCGCCTTTTATACAGGGAGGAGGGCAGCAGTTTGGTATGCGTTCTGGCACCTTGGCAACGCCACTTTGTGTCGGTTTTGCTGAAGCCATGCGAATCACCAAACAAGAAGCAAAAACTTACCGTGAACAATTAACGCATTTGAAACGTTTGTTTCTGCAACAGCTGGAAGAAGCGAATATTCCATTCAAACTCAATGGCACACAAACTCAGTGTCACCCTGGCAATATCAATGTGCAGTTCATTAACTGCGATGCAAATAAGCTCTTAGAAAAACTCCAACCCCATGTGTGTGCATCGACCGGATCAGCCTGTAATAGTGAAATGGTCTTGCTTTCGCATGTATTAAAAGCGATTGGGCTGACAGATGAAGAAGCAGGATCATCTTTACGCATCAGTTTGGGACGCTTCTCAGATGAAGCACAAATTAAACAAGCTGTAGCTGAGATAAAAGTAGCGATAGAAAAATAATATCGCTTTGTTTGAGTGTGATAACCATTTCTTAACTCTCTTCAGCGTAGTCTAAGAATCCCAATCAAATATAAGAGGGATTCACGATGAAAACATTATCAACAGCACTTTTCTCAGTATTAGCTGCCATGGCTATTAGTTCGGTCACATTGGCTGATCCAGCCTCAACTGATGCAATGGCAAAACATGACAAAAAAGGGTATTTCGCCCATATTGATACTAACGGTGATGGCGTTATCACTAAAGACGAAGCCACAACTACAGCATTAAAACGATTTGAAAAAATGGATGCCAATGGTGATGGTCAAGTGACCAAGGAAGAAGCCAAAGCCGCCCATAAAAAATATAAAGACGAAAAACGCTCGTGCAAAGATAAAAAAGCGAAGTAATTTTTTATCACATGCTATTTAAGAGGGAGTCATTGACTCCCTTTTTTTATTGCTTATTTTATTTTTCTCACAAAATCATACTTTTGGCTGATAGTCGTTATAACCCCCTTTCATTATGATCAGCGTGTTATTTAATCGGCCAAACTTGGTGTGAATCAGGGACGGAAAGCCACAGGCCTTGTTGTTTAACAAGGTGGCTGGGTTGCACAAACGCAAGGAATCCGAGTGGTGATAAATAAACAACGACAGTTTCTGTCGCTCTCTACTACGTTGCTGTGCAGCTCATTTTTACTGGCACCGTCAGTTGTGCATGCTGTCACAGGACTCTATGGTACAAACACATCCCCCATCACCGTCAGCGATGGTTATATCGGCTTAGATGGATATAAAAACGCGAGTAAAATAACTATTACAGCAGGTGGCAATCTATTTAAATCGGGTGGTGGTAATAGTTTTGTCAATATGACTTCTGGCACTGTAATTAATAATGGCTCAATCGATAACCGGGGTTGGATAAGCAATGTGCACTTAATCGAGAATAATGCCACCTTTGATAGTTATAGAGGCAAGATTCGGAATAAAGCGGCTATCCAAAATGGCAGTAACTCCGTCTTTAAGTCTCATTACCTTGAGAATTCTAGTGGCGGTTATATCTCTACCAATGGTAGATGGGAAATGACCGGTGAGCATCGTAACAGTGGCAATATATTCATTGACCAAGATGGGGTGGTAACAAATAACGGTATATCGCTGCCTACGATGAAAAATTACGGAAAGATTACAAACGCCGGTCTATACGAAAATACGGGATTGTTTTTTAATAACAGTTATGGCCAAGTTGAAAACAGAGCCTCAGGCATATTTCAGAATAATAGATTTCTTCATAATAGAATCGGTTCATCTTTTAAAAATGGAGGTGTTTTTCAAAATGACTCTAGCGTAGAAAATGAGGGTATGTTCCTTAACTCAGGTCAACTAAACAATAACACCAGTCATTCATTCACCACATTTTATAAATTTACGAATACAGGTTTGATTACAAATGATGGCAATTTCGTAAATAGAGCTGGCTATACTTACCTTGGTAACGAGTATAAAAAGGGTAAGCTAGAGAATACTGGCACAATAAACAACAATGCCACGATGTCTAATGAGAAGGATGCCACGTTCAATAACAACGGAGTAGTTAATAATAACAGTGGTGCTCAATTTACCAACGCTTCTGCCTTCAATAATCAAGCAAATGGTATCGTAAACAATCACGCAACTTTCAACAATCAGCAAACTGGCAGATTCGACAACGCTAATATGGCCAGTTTTGTTAACCATACAACAGCAAGTTTGAATAACAATGGCATACTCAGCAATCAGGCCGGTGGCACCTTAACCAATCAGGGTATTATGAGAAATAATGCAACTGGCACACTCAATAATGCGGGTAGCTTGATTAACTCAGATAGTGGTCAATTTGCCAATGCTGGCACTTTAAATAACAACGAAAACGGGCAATTTCTCAACAGCGGTGTGTTTGCCAATGGCGGTGTGCTGAACAATAAAAGCAAATTTACCTCCACTTTATATTCCACAATGGCAAATTATGGCGATATCAATAATCACGGCCAATTTATTGATCAGGGTAAATTTGTTAATAGCGCCACAGTAAATAATTACAGCCAGTTTTTGATTGATGACTATGCAGACTTTACTAACGTTAATACCCTCATCAATAAATCTGATGGCACCCTTAACCTGAAGGGTAAATTGCTGAATCAGAAAAATTCACCCTCGAACATCACCAATGAAGGTGAGTTTAATATGAGCTATTACAGTCAGCTTGATAATGAAACCTTACTCACCAACAGTGCTTCGGGCACTTTAACGAACGATGGCACGCTGAATAATTCAGGTACCTTAGCGAATAATGGCGCCTTGATTAATAACCGACAAATAAATAATACGGGTGTATTTTCAAACAGTGGCCAGTTAACTAACTATAATTACATCAGTAATACCGGTTCGGCTGAGATGACACTGTCCAGTAGTGGCACGATGACAAATCGGGGAATGCTGTCAAATGAGGCTCGGCTGATAAATTATGGTGTTATCAATAATGCGGTTAACGGCACAATCAATAACACGGAAGAGTTTTTAAACAATGGCACCTTGAATAGTGAAGGGGCAATTAACTCTGTCGGCCTTCAAAATACAGGAACTATTGCCAATGCCGGTACGCTGACAAGTTATTGGCTGCTGGATAATGAAAACACCATTACCAATACTGGAGTGATAAATAATAATGACACCAGTACGTTCAATAACTTCACTACCGTGACAAACCTGGCTGGAGGCAATATTGTCAATAATGGCGTGTTTGTAAATAGCGGCACCGTTGAGAATTCTGGCACACTGACTAATGCCTCTGTCTTAAAAAATAAAGTCGGTGCGACGATCAATAATACTGGCGTGCTCAATAATAACGATGAGTTCAACGTAGAGGGGTTACTGAACAATAGCGGTCAGCTGACCAACTCAGCCTCCGGTGCTCTTAATCTGGCTTCATCCGGCCAAATCAATAATAGCGGTCGATTCATTAGCGATAATAGACTCACTAATGCGGGTCGCATAACGAATAACACGGGTGCGCTTTTTAATAATACCGGGGAGTTTTATAACAACAACACATTTGCTAATGCCGGTGAGTTCAATAATCTTGGCATGGAGAATACCGGTGTCATCACTAACACCGGTGAGTTTAATAATCACTGGCTTTTGTATAATAAAAATAGCCTCTCCAATGAAGGAAAACTGACCAATGCCTCCACTGGTTCGCTATCGAATACCTCAGAGATAAGGAATAAAACTAGCGGTAATTTTACTAACTTTGGTGTGGTCAACAACCAAGCAACGATTGACAATGCAGGTGTCTTATCCAATCAAGGGACATTAAAAAATAACGGCATCATCACTAACTCTGGTCAATTTATTACGACAGATGGCCACATTGTGTCTGGTAGTGGTGAGTTTATTCAAACAGCTGGCAGCACCACAGTAAATGGCAGCATGAACCAAAAGAACGTCAAGATTAATGGCGGTAACTTGAACGGTCACGGCGTGATTAATAGCAATGTGTTAGTGAATGGGACTAGCCATGACGATTATGCCAGTCTGACCCCAGGTAACGCTATCGGTAAACTGACGGTGAATGGCAATTACACCCAAGGTAAGTTCGGTGTAATGAATATCGAGTTTGATGGTAACAGTACGGATGTATTTGCTGTAAATGGCGTGGCGACACTGGCGGGTGTGTTGAGTTTTGACTTTATCGGTTCTGAACTGCAAGAAGGTACCTTTAACTTTATGACCTTCAGCAGCTTAGCCGGCAGTTTTGATAACATCATTCTGCCGCTGATGAGTGGGTTCGATTTTGATGTTATTTTCGGTGATACCTTTGCCAATTTGGTGATTACTGAAAGTGTTAGTGCGGTACCCGTACCGGCAGCGATCTTCTTATTTGCACCAGCACTGTTGGGATTCATCGGTATACGTCGCCGAATGAGTCAAGGTTAAATTCAACATTCAACGCATGAAAAAAGCCGTCATCAATGGCGGCTTTTTTTCATTTAGACTAGGCTGATTTTTCAAACTTATGAATAATGACCAATAACAATAATAAAAGACAGAGGATCAGACGTGAAACTATTACTGGTTGATGACCATCAGTTATTTTTAGATGGCTTAACAGCCTTACTTAGCAAAGCCGATAGCATTGATATTATTGAAACTGTCAATAACGGCAAAGAGGCCTTTGATAAGTTAAAGTCGGGACAATATGACGTTGCGTTGATTGATCTTCGTTTACCGATAATGGATGGTTTTGAACTATTAAAGTCTTTATCGGATTCATCCAGTCTGGTGCCGATTATTATTGTCTCGGCATCAGCTGATCCGAGTGATATTGATTTGGCATTTAACTTAGGCGCGATGAGTTTTATTCCTAAATCTTCTTCAGGTAAAACCATTCTGAACACGATTGAAAAGGTCATGTCTGGGCAGAAAGTATTTCCTGACAGTGGAGCTTCAGATCTAAAACCTGCAGCAGAGGAGTGGGCAAGACAGCACAATATTACAAAGCGACAACTGGAAGTCTTAAGGCTCATGAGGCAAGGTTTGTCTAATCAAGCGATTGCTGAGCAATTATCCGTTAGTATGCCGACAGTGAAGTCGCATATTAGTGCTATTTTTCAGGCATTGGGAACGCAAAGTCGTGCTGAATCCAGTAAAAAAGCCCATCAGCTTGGTCTGGATTGATGCGCCAACTGCGACAATTATTTTTATCAACTGATCTTGGTCAATATCAACAAAAAATAGATATTGAAAAAATTCTGATTGCCCATCGTAATTGCCCGGCGACATTAATTGGTAATGCCTTAGGTGCTATCCCAATCACCTTGGTGATGCAAAATTCAGCGTATTCGATGACTGCTATTACCTGGTTTTGCGTATTGTGTCTGTTGATCGTTGTGCGTTGGAAACACTATCTGAGCTTAGACACAGAACAAGCACCAGCTGAAGACATCTTTCGCTATGGGAAAGTACAAGTATTACTTGCCTGTTTATCAGGGTGTATCTGGGGCAGTGCCGGCATCCTATTTTTTGATCCAGATAATATTTCAACTCTGGCGTTCATCATTCTGACCTATGTTTGCATGCTAGCAGGTAGCTTGGCATCGCTATCCGCTAGACCGTTCGCCTATGCTGCCTTTTCTCTTCCTATCATGCTTCCGCTCAGCATAAATATGCTATTGCAGGATAGATATTTTTATAACTGGATGGGCTTTGGTGCTATCGTCTACCTGGCGGCCACATTCGCTTTTTGTCTTAATCTTTATAAGGTGATCACGCAATCATTGAGATTACAATATGAGAACTTAGATCTCATTACTGATTTACAAGAACAAAAAGAGCTGGCTGATAAGGCCAATCGTGATAAATCACGCTTTTTAGCTTCAGCCAGTCATGATCTTCGTCAACCACTTCATGCGGTTAATCTATTTACTGAATTGCTCAGTCAAAAGTTGACAGTACCCTCACATCAGCAGGATTTACGTAATATTCAGCAGGGCCTACAGTCCTTGAATGAATTATTGGATGTATTACTGGACATATCTCGTCTGGATTCAGATATCGTCCACGCAAATAAAGTCAGTTTTGATATTGGTGGTCTGTTAGAAAGAATAGAACCGCAGTTCCGACTGGATGCAATGAAACATGAGCTCAGTCTGAACATCGAAAAGACAAGGCATATCGTTTTTAGTGATCCCTTATTGCTTGAACGCGTGATCACCAATCTTCTAGTGAATGCTATTCGCTATACGAAGCAGGGTGGGGTGAGCATTTTTATTTCTGAGAAAGCCCCTGCAAGCATCAAATTACATATTGCTGATAGCGGTATCGGTATCCCCAAAGACTCGCTTAATGATATTTTTGATGAGTTTGTTCAGCTACATAATCCGGAAAGAAACAGACAAAAAGGATTAGGCCTAGGGCTTGCCATCGTACGGCGGATCATGGTCTTACTTGGACACCCAATTGAGATCCAGTCAGAAATCAATAAAGGTACTGACATTACCTTATGTTTACCACTGAGTGGAGAAGAAAGCCTGCCTAAACATCAAGCCCCTGTACTGTCACAACGTGTAAACAAACTGGAAAACCTTAACGTTGTGATTGTCGACAATGAAATCAGTATAGTTGAGGCAATGACAGAATTACTTGAAGGCTGGGGCTGTGACTGCCACGCATATACCTCTACAGAAATGGCTATAAAAGGAATTAAAAACAGTGAAAAGCCAGAGTTTTTATTAGTCGATTACAGAATGCCTGGTGATTATAATGGCTGTGAATTTGTATCACATCTAGAGAACATAATTGGGAAAATACCCACTATTATTGTTACAGGTGATACGAGTGAAAGTGTTGTCGAAGAAATTAAACAAAACGACTTTTTACTAATGCATAAACCTGTTAAAGCCGTTCAATTACGTTTACTAATGGAAAGAGCGCTCAACTGAGTTAAAGCCACTTATGCAGAATGTTCAATAAGGTCTCGGGCATGATAGGTTTGGTTATATAGTCAGACATGCCAACAGACAGACATTTTTCTCTGACACCTTCCATTACATCAGCGGTTAATGCAATGACAGGTACAGATTGATTCAAATTACCGGCCTGACCATCACGAAGGCATTGTGTTGCCGTAAATCCATCCATTACAGGCATCATGCAATCCATTAGCACCATATCGTAGTGTTTTTCACGGAGTTTCTCTAAGGCTGCTTCACCATTTTCAGCAATATCAGCAGTTATGCCATATTTTGCTAATATGCCAGTTGCTACCATTTGATTAATGTCATCATCTTCAACGAGTAAAACTGATGATGAAAACTCGGATTGGCTGGCAGCATGAGACTGTTCTTCAGTCTCATTTTTATGATGTTCTATTAATTGCTCTGTCAATGAGCAACTGGCATTAAACAAATCTGAAGCACCAACTGGCTTAATAACTGTTTCGTCAGACAAGTCATTTAATACAGAAAGACCGAAGTCATCTGCTAATGATGACAGGAGGATGATTTTGATTTTGTTTGATTTGAGTTGCTTTAACTTTGTTTCATTGATGTGATTCAGCATTGCACTATCCACCAATAAAACAATGTCAGTATCTTCCTGACGAACGTGACTTTCTATCGACAATAACGATGAAGTAATATGTAATTCACTTCCCCATTTTGAAAATAAACTGTGTAGATACAGGCCTAATTTCTCATTATTGGTATAGGCAAAAAACTGTGTATAACTCGGAGTTAATACACGAGGTACGGGATCCTCAGCTTTTTTTACTTCGAGCGTAAAGTAGAATGTACTGCCTTCCCCGACATTTGACTCAACTTCCAGCTCGCCACCCAGCATACTGACGAGTTCAGCACTAATTGCCAGACCTAAGCCAGTACCACCCGCTTTTCTGGTAAGCGCAGAGTCAAGCTGACTAAACCGTTCAAATAAGCTTTCCAGCTCATCTTTAGATATACCAATGCCGGTATCGTTTACAGAAAAATCAATACTCAAAAGTGATTCATTTACAGGTCTCATCACCACATTCAACTCGATGCTACCGTTTTCAGTAAACTTAATGGCATTAGATAGCAGGTTTAGTAGTACTTGTCTGAGTCGAACGGAATCAGAGATTAGGTATACATTTTCAATTGCGCTGGCCGGACATAATAGGTGCAGCCCCTTATTATGCGCATTCGGCTCAACCACTTTTCCTACATCGGCAATCAGTTTTTCTAAACTAAACGTTGTTTCTTCGATTGATAATTTGCCGGATTCAATTTTTGAGTAATCCAAAATATCATTGATAATTCTCATCAATGCTTCGGCACTTGTTTTTATATTCTGAGTAAATTGTTGCTGTTTTTCAGTTAAGGCGGTGTCATGAAGCAAGTTGATCATGCCCAAAATACCATTCATGGGAGTTCTGATCTCATGACTCATATTGGCAAGAAAGGCGCTCTTGGTATCGGCTGCCTGGTTAGCTTTCTTAGCTGACTGTTCAAGCTCAATTTCCCTCAAACTTAAGGTTTCAGCTAATTCCTTAGTTTCTTTCAATAGACGTTTGGTATCATCAGCATTTTGTTTAAATAGCGTAGCAGAGCGCGCCAGCGTACCAATCTCATCATGACGTTCTGTGCCTGGTATAGACTGTGTCTCTCTGTCTTTACTAATATCTTCAAAGGTGTGGCTAATATCGGAAATCGGCTCTGTTATAGCTCGGCTGACACGCCGAGAAATCAGAACAGCGATCAACATTAATAAGAATGAACCGATGAAAGCAATTAACTTATAGAGTTTAAGGTTGTGATTCGTGTCAGTGTATAGAGATATCTGTTGATCGATTGAATAGTCTTTTAAATGAGCTGACAAACTTTTTAATTCTGAAGCCTCACCAGCAATGACGACATTGACTAAGAACACAAAATTACGATCAGCCTGGACGGTACGAAAGAACGTTTTTTTTATGCTATCAAGTTGTTTATATAGATTAACCAGTAATTGTTTTTCTTTTTCAGGCGTGGTTTTTAGCTCTGAATAGCGTGTGATATCAGCCTTAGCAAGGTTGAACTTCTCGATAAAATTCAAACGGTTTTTATTTGTACGACTTTGAAAATACTGTGTGATCTGATTTTGGGCAAAAGCAATAGAAGAGCGTATTTCGTAGAGTAAGATGACTTCCTCTGTTTTTTTATGTTGTTTAGTCATCGTGTCAAGCATGTCATATACATTGTTAAACCCTTGACTTAACTGAATATGCAATTGCTTTAATACCATTCTATCGTCATTTAATTTAGCCGTTTTTTCATATAAATTGTCTAATGAGGCTGTTAGTTTAGGGTAGGTTATATCTGATTCTTGTTTGGATTCAGAGGACTCAGAGAGTGTTTTTATACTGGTTTTTAAGCTTTTTAACAGTTTTTGGATATCAGTAATCGAGGATTGGCTATCGGTGATACGAAAAACCAGTATTTTTCGGTTAAGCTCAATGATATCGGCTTCCACCTCTGACATCAGACGCGTATATGAAATCGACTTTGAGTAATCGGCAAATAATTTTTCTACATTTGTCAGGGAGAATAAATTCACAATCACAATGAATAGTGAAATCAATGCCAGGCTGGCAAAACCGATAAAAACCCGCTGACGAATCGACAGTTCACTCATAAAATTGAAGTGAAAGAATTTATTCATGCTAGTAAAAACTCATACCATTTCTGCAAAGAATAATCGTAATTTGGCATCACTGTATTCCATATAGCAATATTGCTCAGGCGTTTAGTATAGGAACCACCAGTTCGAACCTCACCTGCTTTGATAGAAATACGACCATCAGTACCATGAAGTGGGGTAGTTGTTTCTTTTCCTTCATACCAGTAGGCCCACTCATTATCGTTTAACAACGGCCTGGACCTTTCTGGTGTTGATATGTAATAGCCTTGACGCGCAATAAATGCCCCAGCCCAGCCACTTAACCACCAGTTCATATAATCATAAGCGACATCTTTTACATGACCTTCGCACTCACTGGACAAGCACATTACACCATGCCAAGCACGATAACCTTCTCTTGGGGCGGCGTAGGTAACGGGAATACCCTGACCATTTAAAGATGAAACTGCAGGCGAAAACATGCTTTCTAAATACACTCGGTCGTGAAGCATATAATCAATAGACTGCGGCACAGAGTTCCAGAAACCAGCGAAGTGGTGTTGTTTTTTATAATCAATGAGAATCGAAAATAATCCATCAATTTCGTCTTGTGTCATATCAGCCATATTATCGAACTGAATTAAGCCCTTGCTACTCGCAGCAAGCGCTAAATCAAAGATACCAATGGTTGGCGAATTGACGATAGCGACTTTACCTTGATATTTCTCGTCTAGTAACCAGGCCCAGCTTTCGGTTTCATATGGGATCCCTTTCGTAACTTTGTTAGTGTTATAGCCGAATGAGTCAACGTTATGTACGTAAGGCAGAAAACTTATCTTCCCTGTGAATTCTTGACCTAAACTGCCATCTGTTTGCACATTCAAAATTTTATGTGGCGCATCACCTAAACCAAGATGAGCGTCTGGTGATACTTTTCCTGTTTTTGACAGGGCGTTTATTTCATTCCAATAATGTAATCTTTCAGTTTCAATCGGTTGGATGGCTGAAGCCTGCCAAAGCTGGCGAATACTGTCGGTCCATTGTTCATAGATATCAAAAGAACCGGGCTGAGTAGAGGCTTTTTGGATGAGTTCTGCTTCGCCACTCGGCTCAAATACAATATTGATACCCAAATCACTCATGGCTTTCTGCCGAATATCTTCTTGCAAAGTGACGTGTGTTCCCATCACACGTAACGTCGGTTTCGTTCTGGCAAAAACGAAGGGAGCTTTAGCGGATAAAGCTGTCACACCGGCGAGTAAAGTGGACTTTTTTAGAAAAGCGCGTCTGTCGTCAGATATGCTGTCATTACTTGTCAATGTCGTATTGTTTAGATTATCCACGGGTCACTCCTGATAACAGAGACTATCTTCACTCTATATCGACATGAGTACAATTAATTTGAATACCTAAAGTTTTTTATTTCTATGCCAATAGTAAAAAATATAAAAACCATAAAGTCTAGTACTTGATAGTTAAACGATACGAGTAGACACTTATGAATAAATATTAGCTTCATGGATACAGACATGCACGTATTGATTGTCGATGACAACGAAATAGATAGCACCACGACAAGCAGCTTTGTTCAAAAAGCTGAAATGAATGTCCTAGTGGCTGATAATGCGACAAAAGCGCTTGAGATAATTTCAAACAGAGAAACCACACCTGAAATCATCGTTGTCGATTGGATGATGCCTGATGTTAATGGTCTAGAGCTATGTGAAAAAATTAGAGCGCTTAATCTTACGATTACCCCTTATATTATTATGATTACGTCCAATTCTCTTGGACAAATTGAACAAAAAGCACTGGATGTTGGTGCTGATGATTTCATTGAAAAACCCATACACGGCGCGGTATTTATTGCCAGACTCAGGGTGGGGGCGCGTATCGTTGAGATGCAAAAAAAACTGCTTTCCCTAGCCCATACGGATGAACTCACCGGCTTATTAAATCGACGGGCAGCGATTAAAGCTTGTGAAACGCATCTTTCACGTCTATCTCGAACAAGTCTGCCTTTGAGTCACTGTCTGATTATTTCTGATATTGATTTTTTCAAGAATATTAATGATACCTACGGTCACCTGATTGGTGATCGTATACTTATTGAGGTGGCTAATCGTATGCGAAACAGTATTCGTCCCTTCGAAACGGTAGCGAGGTTTGGTGGAGAGGAATTTCTTATCTACTGCGAAGCAACAGAAGAAGAAGCCGAGCTTATATTGAATAGAATGCTCAAGGCCATTTCTTCATCACCTTATAGCTACAACGACCTATCTTTAAACGTGACGATGAGTTTTGGCTGTGTGGTAATTAATAAACAAGATACAAAGCACAATATTAATGAGTTTATAAAAAAAGCGGATAACTTACTCTACGAGGTCAAAAATGACGGCAGAAATAACTATAAAGTCGTCACTTTTTCATCAGAGCAGTAATAAAACAGCGAATAAAAAACGGCGACACGGGACTATTGAGTGAATAAAGCATGAATGCTCAGAGAAAAATTTTAATCGTTGATGATGATCCAGTCATTATTCTGGAGCTATCCACATTATTAAAAAATTTGGGTGATATTTATGTGGCTAACTCTGGTGAAAGTGCGATTGCAACAGCCAAAGACATTATCCCGGATATTATTCTGCTGGACATCGGTTTGCCTGATATTGATGGCTTTAATGTATTAAGTGAACTGAGTAATAACGAGTCTTTAAGACATATCAATGTGATCATTGTGACCGCGCATGGTGAATTTGATAATCATCTTAAATCTTTATCTATCGGTGCTGTCGACTTTATCAGGAAGCCTGTCAATCCACAGCTTTTAGAAAAAAAGATTGGCTCAGTTCTGCTTAATCGAGCCAATATCACTAATACAGTAAAAACAAATTCTCAAACTCAGCTTGAACAGCTTAATAATCAGTTTATTCATTTATTAAGTATTATCACAGAGGCCGTCATTATTACTGACCCTCAGGGAATGATTGAGTTGGCAAATGACTATAGCAAGTCTTTATTTGGCTATGATGACTTGAGTGATAAAAATATCAATCTTATCGTGCCTGAAAAGCAGCTTGCGCATCAGGATATGGTGTCTACATTAATTAACCGAAATGAATTTACACCTATTTTCAGGCAAATGTCATTGATAAAACATAATGGTCAAACCGTTGAAGTTGAAGTAGGTGTTTCACTGCATAAAAACGAGATGGGCTATCATTTTCTCTATGTTATTCGTGATAAATTCGAGAAAAAATTAACCCAGGCACGTTTATTAAAAGCCGCCCTTTATGATTCCCTGACAGGCGTTTATTCCAGAGAGGCACTGGAGCTTGATCTGGAAAAGACTTACCGCAATAAAAGCAATAAAGCATGTTATGTCGGCTGCTTACTCGATATTGACCGGTTTAACGAACTTAATGCGGTTTATGGTCATAGCCACTGTAATCAGCTACTCATAAATATTGCCTATGAACTTAAGCAATTATTGCAAAACCAACCACTGAGAATATATCGAATTGGTGGCGATTTATTCATCATTAAATCGACGCAACCCATTGAAAAAGTGAATTACACAAAAGTTAAAGAGCAAATACAGAATGCGTTTTCGATGTTAATGGATACACTGAGTGAGCAACTTGATCATAAGCTTTCCATCAGTGCTGTCATGTCTTTTTTTGCCAGTGATATATTGAGAAACGGGGCGATGGTCCCGATGCTGGAAGATGCACACAAAAACTATAAACTATCGGGTAAGTCTGGTGAGCTGGTCTTTGTAGAAAATACCAATTACAGCCGTACCGTACAAATAGCAGAGCTGGCACAGTCCATGTTATCTGGTCTGGATAACAATTACTTAAGCGTCGTTTATCAACCTAAAATCGATGCAGTGAATCAAATTGATTCTGCTGAAGCATTATTGCGCTGGCAGAACCAAAGTGAAACACCGTTGAATTTATTGGATTTTATTGGTGTAGCTGAAAGCACTGGCGTCATTATAGATGTCGGTTATTTTGTGCTTGAGCAAGTATGCGATATGCTCAAAACAGCTCGACGACACGTTCCTGATTTTGACAAAAAGATATCTGTTAACTTAAGTATTCGCCAGCTCGCTGACCCTAACTTGGTTGAAAGATTTGAAGTCATATGCAAAAAACATAATATTCCTGCACGACAAATCATGTTCGAAATCACTGAGTCAGTCATGGCTGAGAATATCAACCTTTTAACCTCTGTTATGCATAGCTTGAAAATAGCAGGCTTTGGTATTGCTATCGATGACTTTGGTACTGGACAATCTAATCTGAGCTATCTGAGCCAACTACCCATTGATGAGTTAAAAATTGATAAATCATTTATTGATAAAATTGATGCAGAAAATGGCGAATATCCCATCGTTGATACAGTGATCACCATGGCGAAAGCGATGAAGCTGAAAGTAGTAGCTGAAGGTGTTGAAACAGCTATTCAGGCTGATTATCTTCGGGCAAAGTCCTGTGATTTAATTCAGGGGTATTACTTTTATAAACCGCTTTCGCTGTCTGATTGGCTTGCGCTCAATAACGTCACTGAATTAAGTCAAAGGGAGGGGGAATGAGTTCCGACCTCCCTTTAATCAGTTATATTATGGCTGTTGTTGTTTAAGCTGCCAGCCACCACCTAGTGCTTTATATATTGCCACTAAGTTAAGCCCTGAGTTGGTTTCACTACTGGCCAGTGTATCTTCTGCTTCTAATAGCGTTCTCTCAGCATCTAGCACATCAAGAAAGTTATCATAGCCACTATCAAAACGGTTTCTGGCCATTGAGGCGGATTGTTTTGCCGAAGCAGCGGCTTGTTGCAATTCAGCTCGGCGCTGTTCTTCATTTGAGAAGTTACTCATGGCAGATTGAATTTCTTCAAGCGCCGATAATACTGTTTTTTCATATCGCGCCAAGGCGGCATCCGTTTGAGCATCAGCACGATCTACGTAGGCTTTCAGGCGGTCACGGTCAAACACCTGCCAACTGATAGAGGGCCCAATCGAACCGGCGAGGGCAGATGTTCCAAAGCTGCTAAGGTTCGTCGAAATAAACCCTAATGAGCCGAGGATGCTCACCTTAGGAAATAAATCCGCCACAGTCAGGTTGTAATCAGCGACGCTTGCTGCCAATGAACGCTCGGCAGAACGAATATCAGGGCGTCTATTAAGCAGTTGTTGAGCATCACCAACGGCCACGCTGAGCGGTAATGAGGGTAAAGCTTTGGTTTGAGCAAGGTCACTTCTTAATGCGTCAGGTACCTGCCCGGTAAGCACTGACAGACTGTTAATGGTGGACTCTATCTGGGCTCTAAGGGGGGGAATGGTTGAACGAGTCAGGCTTAACTGTGTCCTAGCACGGCTTACATCCAGTGCACTTGTTCCACCAGCATTGAGTATTTTTTCTGTTAATTCATAGGTTTCATTTTGATTCTCAGCATTTCGCTGAGCGATATCGAGTCGATATTGGGCGCCTCGTAATATAAAGTACTGTCTGGCAACTTCAGCTGCCACACTGACATACATCTGTTGTAAGTCAGCTGCAATAGCTTCTTCCTCAGCTAGCTGTGACTGAATGCCATAGCTGACACGCCCGAAAATATCTAACTCCCAGTTCGCATCAAAGCCAGCCTCATAAATATCCGCTGCTCGAGTCGTTGAGTTTTGTGCCTCTTCCGAATACAGATTCCGGCTATAACCGCCATTAGCCTCGACCGTTGGGTATCTGTCTGAACCCACTGCTCTGGATAAGGCACGCGCGGCCTGCAAGTTTGCTAATGCGATACGTACATCAAGGTTATGTGATAAAGCCTCTTCAACTAATTGAGTCAACTGAGGATCGTGAAAAGCGGTCCACCAGTCTGCGATCGGTTTTTGAGCTGTAGCAAACTGATAATCGGCAGCCGTTAGCTGAGTGGCTTCTACTGACGCGTCTGCTGAGGGTGACTGATAATCACGAAATTGGGCACAGCCTGAAATAGACAGACTAACTAATGTACATAGCACCAACTTTTTCATGATTTTTCTCCAGTAGTCTGTTCAGGTTTGAAATGTAACGCAACACGGCGACAAATAACATAGAAGACTGGGGTAAATATCAGCCCGAAGAAGGTGACACCCAACATGCCAGAAAATACCGCAATACCGAGCGCCTGACGCATTTCTGCACCTGCTCCTTCAGCAATCGCCATTGGTACAACCCCGAGAATAAAGGCAAACGAGGTCATTAGGATTGGACGCAAACGTAATCTGGCTGCTTCAACAGCCGCGTCCCAGACGGAACGACCCTGACGCTCCAACTCCCTGGCAAACTCAACAATCAAAATGGCATTCTTCGATGCTAACCCCACCAGAACAACCAAGCCTATCTGCGTCAGAATATTATTATCCATATTCGCTAAGTACACACCGGTTATTGCAGATAATAAGCACATCGGCACAATCAGGATGATAGAGAAGGGTAATGCCCAGCTTTCATACTGTGCTGCCAACAATAAGAACACAAAAACTACGGCCAGCAAGAAAGCTAATGCTGCTGTATCACCGGTTGATTTCTCTTGATAGGCAATTTCTGTCCATTCATAACCGATACCATCAGGCAGAATTTTTGCGGCTAACTCTTCCATAGCATCGAGCGTTTGCCCACTACTGAAGCCATCAGCACTACTACCCATCACACCGGCCGCTGGATATAAGTTATAACGAGGTACACGAGAAGGTCCAGAAGTATCCCTCACTGTTGCAAAAGAGCCTAACGGCACCATATCACCATGAGTACTTCTGACACGGATTCTGAGTGCATCATCTACGGTTAAACGATCTTCTGCTTCAGCTTGAGCGGTCACTCTAAATGTCCGTCCTAAGTAATTGAAATCATTAACATAGACAGAACCAATAAAGACTTCTAAAGCTTCAAATACATCCGCGACTGGCACATTCAGACGTTCAGCTTTATTACGATCAATATCCAGATAAATTTGTGGATTATTAGTATTAAAGAATGAATACACCGCTGTTGTCGCAGGGCTATCAGGACTATTAGCTGCAGCTGCCATATCGGCTGCTGCCTGCTCTAATACTTTTAAGCCACGACCACCACGATCCTGTAGCATCATTTTGAAACCACCAGCACTACCAATACCGGGCACAGGAGGACGTTCAAATACCGCTACTTTAGCTTCCTTAAAGCCAGCAGCAATCGTACGCATATCACTGAGGATAGTGTGATAATCAATGCCTTTAGCAATGCGATCTTCAAATGGCTCTAGCGGCGTAAATACAACGGCTGCATTCGATTGAATTGTTCTGGTTGCACCCGAAAAGCCAGTAAAGCCCACAGCGTTTCTCACACCTGGTACCTCTAACATCTGCTCAGTCACAGCCTGAACCACTTTATCCGTTGCATTAAATGAGGCCCCATCAGGCAGCGTGATGGCCACGATCAAAGAGCCTTGATCCTGTGTTGGAATAAAGCCTGTTGGCACTCGGTTAAACTGAAATGCGGTTAAGGTCATCAATCCCGCATAAATAACGAGCATAATCAGTCCCATACGAATGGTTTTACCGACAAACCAGCCATAGCGGCTAGACAAACCTTCCATACCACGGTTGAAGCCATTAAAGAACGCTTTAACCGGTGAGCGATACCATTTAACGGGTTTCTCTGGTTTATCCTGATCATGAGATTTCATCAGAATAGCCGCTAATGCCGGTGACAAAGTCAGGGACACAGCCACTGAAATCATTGTTGCCACAGCAATGGTAATACCGAAGGCTTGATAAAATTTGCCTGAAATCCCTTCAAGGAAAAGGGTAGGTAGGAACACGGCAACCAATACCAGCCCCATAGCGATTAACGCGGAGCCGACCTCATCCATGGTTTTACGTGCTGACTCACGTGGAGACAGACCATTTCTAAGGTTACGTTCCATATTTTCGACGATAACAATCGCATCATCGACCACGATACCAATGGCTAATACCAGCCCAAATAGGGTCAGGTTATTTAATGAAAAACCAATGGCAGACATCACCGCAAAGGTACCAATAAGCGATACCGGAATGGCCACAATTGGGATAATCGCCGCACGCCAGGTTTGCAGGAACACCAGGATAACAATCACCACAAGGAATACGGCTTCATACACCGTCATCTTCACTGCCTCAACAGATTGTTCGATGAAGTCCGTTGGGTTATAGGCAAACTCATAAGTCATACCCGGTGGGAATTCGGCAGCGATATCTTTCATTTCAGCTTTGATTTGCTTGGCTGTTTCAATCGCATTGGTGCCTGGACGTTGGAAAATAGGTAAGGCGACCGCCTGTTTTCCACCTAAATAGCCCTTAGTGATGTATTCCTGAGCAGCTAATTCAATGCGAGCGACATCACGTAATCGAACAATACGTCCATCATCACTGGCTTTAACAATAACTTCACCAAACTCTTCTGGTGTAGTTAGTCGTCCCTGCGTCTGAATAATATATTCGTAATAGTTCTGATCCGGCTGTGGTGCACGGTTTAAGGTACCGCTGGCGACCTGAACGTTTTGAGTTCGGATAGCCGATATTACATCACCCGCAGCTATATCATATGACTGCAGTAAATCAGGTTTTAGCCAGATACGCATCGCATAATCTGAGGCACCGTAAACCGGGATATCACCGACACCGTTAATCCGGCGTATACGATCGCGGATATTCAACACACCATAGTTGGCGAGATAGTTTTGATCGTAGGTGCCATCCGGAGAAGATAGATTGATAACGATCATAAGATCTGGCGAGTTTTTCTTAGTAGTCACGCCTAAAGCACGAACACTGTCTGGCAGTTTTGCTTCAGCAATAGCAACACGGTTTTGTACTAATACTTGCGCAGTATCCAGATCGGTCCCAAGCTCAAAGGTAATGCTCAGTGTCATCGAACCATCGGCAGATGATTGAGAGTACATATATAGCATGCCCTCAACACCGTTCACTTCCTGTTCAATAGGTGTCGCTACGGTTTCTGCTACGGTTTCTGCTGTCGCGCCAGGGTAAGTGGCCGAGACTTGTATAGTCGGCGGTGCAACTTGTGGATATTGCTCAATTGGTAAACTCAGATAGGCCATATAACCGATAATGACCACGATAATGGACATTACTGAGGCAAAAATCGGCCTATCAATAAAGAATTTTGGGAAGTTCACAGTCGCTTATTCCTTATCTGTATCAGTCAATTTTTCTGAGTCTGTGCTGGCTTGTTTGCCAAGCACATTAAGTGGTTTCCACTCAAGCTCATGCATATTCGGTGTTACTTCCTGACCGCTCGCTCTTATGCGCTGTATGCCATTGATGACCACTTTTTCATCACCGGATAAGCCTTTGTTAACTACGATCAGATCATTTTCAAGTAAATTACCGACAGTGACGTACTGGCGTTTGATGGCATTATTCTCATCAACGATATAGACGAACTTTTTATCTTGGTCGGTATTGATCGCATTTTCCGGTACTAAAATGCCATCGTAATTAGCACGTCCTAATAAACGGGCACGACCAAACAGGCCTGGATAAATAATGCCTTCATCATTATTCACTGTAGCCGTAGCCTGGATGGTGCCTGTGGCATCATCAACCACGTTGTCGACAAAGTGCATTCTGCCTTCGTGATAGAACTTATCTTCATCCATCAGTTTGATATAGATAGGATTAGGGCTGGAGTCACTGCTAGGCCGTTGGCCTGAACGGTCAAGGCGAATGTATTTCAATAAATCGCCTTGTGACCCTTCAAAACGGAAGTGAATAGGGTTGGTGCTGACGATACGGGTCAAAATCGTCTGATTTTCTTCGACCATATTGCCGACATCTACGTAGCTGTCGCTAATCTTGCCATCAATCGGTGAGGTGACTTTTGTAAAGGCTAATTGTAGTTTGGCATTGTTTAATGAAGCCTCAGTAATTTGTAATTCCTGAAAACGTCTATCGACTTCTTCTTGGGAAATAGCATTGGACTCTCGAAGTAAGTGAGCACGATCAAGCTCCTTTTTTGCTAATTCATACTGGGCCTTAATCTGGTTTAACTCATAACGAAAAGGACGTGGGTCAATCACGTACAACACATCGCCTTTTTTAACTTGTTGACCATCTTTAAATTTTTTCTCGACAAGATAACCTGTAACACGTGCTCTCAAGTTGACGTTATCAATGGCTTCAAAGCGTCCTGTAAACTCGTCCCAATCCGTGAGTTTATGTTGAAGAGGAATAGCTACATCGACTTCAGCTGGCTTGGCTTCCTGCTGCGGAGCCTGACTTTCTGGCTCTGAGCAGGCAACTAGCATTAGCGAAAAAGCAGAAACGAGTGTTAAAGGAATGGCGCGCATGATAAACATCTCTTATAAATTAAATTCAGTCGGGTTGTTTGCTTCAGCAATAAAGGGCGAATATATACACCATGATGTGTAATTTGTATCAAGTCTAAGTGGCTATTGTTAGCCCTACATTAGGCTAATCTTAATGTTCACTTAATGTTATTAACCATAATAAGTCTGTAATTATTGGGAATCATGTATGTATATTTTACTGGTTGAAGACAATGACATTGTCGGTGATGGCATTAAGCAGGGTCTTGAAACGCTAGGCCACAGCACCGACTGGGTCACTGATGCTAACACCGCCAATCAGGCCATTCAACACGTTGATTATGATGTTGTGATTCTAGATCTATCATTACCTGATTACGATGGTATGACGTTACTGACCAACTGGCGTCAGAATAAGATACTACTCCCCGTGCTCATCCTCACTGCACGAGATGCTATTCCAGATAGAGTCACTGGCCTCTCCGCCGGGGCTGATGATTACCTCACTAAACCCTTTGATTTTGATGAATTGGTTGCTCGACTGCAATCTATCACACGCCGTATTGCTGGCCGAGCAGATAATGTCATCACCTTTGGGCATATCAGCTATAACCCGACGAAGGGCGAAGTGAAAGCCAATGGTCTTCCGGTCAAACTCTCTAAAAGTGAACTCATTGTGTTAGAAGCATTAATGCATCAACCGGGTAAAGTCATTAATACAGAACAACTTCAGGACCGGCTATATGGCTGGGCGGAAGGGGTAGCAAGTAATGCCGTGGCTGTACATATCCATAATTTGCGTAAGAAACTGGGCACGGATCTAATCAGTACTGAACGTCGCTTAGGCTACTTTTTAGCAGTTGATAAAAAATGAAAGGCAGCTTAAGAAATAAGTTATTACTTTCAGTGCTGCTGGTGACAGGTATTTTATGTCTGGCTATTGGCCCATTTATGTATCACACCATTAAAAGTGATGTGAAACAGATTTTGGATGACCGCCTGGCCGCATCAGCAAAAATGCTATCTCATATCGTGCATCAGTACGATGTAAAAAATGAAAAACCATCATCATCACTCACCAACGAACTAATACAACAGATTGAGCTTAATAACAATAATACTGAGATTATTGTTTGTAATGTCACCCGTATCGATGGTGAGTTAATTATCAGTACAGAAGACAGTAATCAGGATGTACTGACGTCCGTTAAAGATGGTTATAGTTTCATTCGTGACAATGGCACGATATGGCGCGTATTTAAACTGACAGAGCATGGTATTTCAGTGACAACAGCAGAAAAGCTGGATAAACGTCGCCAGCTATTTAACATCGTTTTGATTGGTGTTCTAATTCCGTGGATTCTGGCCGTACTTACCTTAATCATTTCCCTGTATTTTATTATCCAGCGTGTCTTTAAGCCGATGACACAGCTGCAAGCTCATTTTGATAAACACACAGGTAATAGCCTGACGCCGATTGAAATCGACGATGTACCAAGTGAAGTTAAGGGCGTGATTGCAGGGTTTAATGCGTTACTCACCCGAGTCAAAGCGGTGCTGGAAAGTGAACGACGTTTTACTGCTGATGCCGCTCATGAGTTAAGAACGCCGCTGGCCGGTATTACAACACAGCTCCAAGTGGCCATGCTTAAACAAGGCACAACCGTTGATAACAACCTGAAACAAGCAAACCTGGCCGTTAAACAGCTGACAGAACTGCTGGATCAATTATTAATGCTCGCAAGACTGGATGCTGAGCAAATGGCTTCCATTACGGCTAACAGTAGTGCGAGCGACATTACATTAAAAGCATTGATGCCATTGCAGGACATGATTGAAGAAAATCAGATCCAGATTCATAAGATTATTCATAGTGAACAAGACTTGTTTTTACCACAGGAACTAGTAGCGGTTGCGATTAGAAACGTGATCAAAAATGCTATTCAGTTTTCGTCAGCCGAGCAGTCAGTTTCCATTCTGGTGACAGAGCAGCCTGACTATGTCACTTGGCAGATAACAGATGAAGCAGGGGGGATTGCCCCTGAGTTATTACCTAATGTGACTAACCGCTTTGTACATGACAAGAAAAAAGGTAACTTTGGATTGGGATTAAGTATTACCAAAGCGGTGATTGATATCCTGAATGGCACATTGACCATCAGCAATACAAAATCAGGATTACGTGTGGACATTTCACTGCCATATTCCAGCCATGAGCTGAGCTCAGATCACACTTTTAACTAAAGAATGATGATGATAAAAAGCTTAATAGCTATCTGTATCTTATTGATTTCAGTCTTCTCACTGAGCGCCTGTACTACAAAAGATTGGCGAACAGCCAGCCGCGAATCAGCCGGTATTGCAGCCGATCCTTCTACAGAGAAACAAGCGATTATTGAAGTCTATGCTGCTGATGCCTTTAGTTGGCGTGGCTGGTTTGCTGTGCATACCTGGATTGCCGTAAAGCCACAGAATGCGACGAGTTATACTGTGTATGAAGTGGTTGGCTGGCGTGTTAAGCGGGGGCTACCCGCTTTACGTGAATATCAAACTACGACACCTGATACCTATTGGTACGGTGCCAGACCAGAAAAAATATTATCTATAAAAGGGTCAAAGGCGGCTGAGCTGATTCCTGACGTAAAAAAAGCAATTCGCCAATACCCATGGGCAAATGATTACACCTTGTTTCCAGGACCTAACAGTAATACTTTTCCAGCTTGGGTGGGCTTACAAGTCAAAGAACTCGGTTTGAAAATGCCATTTCGTGCACTGGGCAGTGGCTATGCAGACTAAGCTATTTACCACTAGACAGACAGATTATTCCTGCCGAAATTGTTTATCGTAGGCTTCCACAAAAGCATTATGCAAAATGGATAAGAAGGCTTGCCATGGACTAATATTCTCCTGATCCAAGCTGCCACTGATCTTGATCTCTGCAGCAATCCTGTCCTTAGGTTGATTACGGAAAATTTGTCCCAATGCGGCCATAACTGATTCCCACACAACATTAATGAGACCTTTATCGCTATCTTCACTGAGATCTAAGATGGTGACATTATCTAAAATGGGGCGGGCATAGCCGTCCAACTGACCATCCACCGCTTTTAGGGACATTAACAACTCACCCTGACCTGATTCCATATTAAAGTTGGCATAGGCTTCGGTCAGTTCATTGAGTTTGACTGCATCGACATTTTCTACTTTTAATTTAATATCAAAATTACGAAATCTTCCGAGCGGATTCAGCTTTCCATCGATAGATAACTTAGCCGTTTCTAGCACTGTTCCTTTAAAAGATAATGCCGATTCTTTAGCATCATCACGATTGCTCAGACCGGTAAACTGTCCATTCAAATCGGTTAATACAAGATGTACGGGCGGTTCAGATTGAAAGTTATGAAAGTGAAGCTGCCCTTGCACAATAGCGAGACGATCAATCCTGATCGGCAATAGTTGTTGCAGCATATCTCGCCAATCGGTTCCTGCACCTGTTTGCACCTTCTCATCGTTCGCATCAACAAAATGTAATTCAGGTTCAATAAGCTCTACATCGGCTACAACTGCACCACGGAGTAGTGCGGACCAGCTAATTGAGAGATCGATGCTATGCGACTCAAAGAAGGTGACGGGGATATCTCTATCTGTTTTTACGATCTTAATTGAGTTTAAGGTATACGCACCGCGCCAGAGTGCGATATCTACATCCTCAATATGGGCACTATAATCACCCATATTGGCTAGCTTCTTATTGAGGTAATTTTTGACTAATGTTGGTAGTGCCAGTTGGGTAGCCACGAGTAAAGCTACAAGTGCGATAGCAATAATGAGAATAGGCTGTGCCTTCCCCGTTTGTTTATTACTGGCTTGCGCAATTCCTCTGTGAATACTGTCAATTTGACGATATTGCATGTCCCACTCCTTAATGACACTACTATGTGAATCCCATTTAAATTCAGTTATTTAATAACAGAAGAAAAAATGACCCTTAGTTAAAATATAGCAATCTTGCTACTCAATCTGTTGTCTTGGCGCTGTTTCAATGACTTATTTCATATTACACACGATGACTAAAAGTGCTTAATGGCATCCGCCATTGGAGCAAGAAAATTGGCACAGTCTAAATATATTGAGACGACTTTCGCTCTCTTAACCTAGGTAAAGCCAAATACAAAATTAAGTTGTTAGCATCAACTTGTTGTTCATCACTTAACAGCTGATTTTCTTAACACTATTCACCATTAAGCTGTGCATTTCAATTTTTAGTATTCGTTTTTCAAGAGGTCAGTCAGTCACAGTTAAGAGGCTGGTGAACAATCACAATGCAGTATTTATTTAATAAATACTGATTCTAAAAATATAAAGGACGCAATATGGACATTCTCAGAACGAATAACGACAGCAGTGTGTCATGGGCCTCAATTTTTGCCGGTGCCACCATCGCAGCCGCGATGACTTTACTTTTATTGATCCTGGGTTTTGGTCTTGGCTTCTCTGTTATTTCACCGTGGGAAGGTGAAGGCTTAAGTATGGAGGCCATCGGTGTATCAACCATTGTCTGGTTAACCATTACCCAAATACTAGCCTCAGGCCTCGGTGGTTATGTAGCAGGACGCTTACGAACACGTTGGGTAGATATTCATGTTGATGAAAGCTATTTTCGTGACACCGCTCATGGTTTGATCAGTTGGGCGGTTGCGACCTTAATAGTTGCTACATTAGTTGTCTCAAGTGTGGGTGCGGCTATTACAGGAACAGCTAAAACAGGCGCTGCGATAACAACTGGTGCTGCCTCAGCAACCCCGGTGATCAGTAACGCGATTTCTGAGTCATCAGACTATGTTACCAATGCACTTTTGCGTACAGAAACAGGCCAACAAATGGTTGAACGTGCCGATGGTGATATACGTAATGAACTCAGCACTATTGTTGTTCAATCACTAAAGGATGGTGAATTGAATGACAATGACAAACAGTATGTGGTTCGTATAGTGGCTAACTACACTAACCTGAATCAACAACAAGCCGAACAACGTGTCAATGAAGTCATTGAGCGTGCATTAGCTACGGCTGATGAGGCAGAGCAGGCGGCACGTGAAGCTATGGAAGAGGCACTTTCAGCAGCAACGTTTGCGTCATTATGGTTGTTCATTGCCTTATTAATCGGTGCATTTATGGGCAGTCTGATGGCAACAATAGGTGGTCGTCAACGTGATGCGATCGTTCATTAAACCATACCGTTAATATCGAGCTTTCTTTTTAAGGAGAAATACTATGCGAGCTATTCTTTTATGGTTAATAGGTGTTCCTATCCCAATCATTATATTATTAGCAATCTTGCTATAAATGAGTGAGTAACAACGAAGAGGAGCCACACTAGTGGCTCCTTTTTTATCTAGAACGATCAGCTGGAGGTTTTCTCAGTTCTTCATTGTGTCAGTATCAGCCGGGTTAGGTAACAGAGTGAGAAAGTTGTCATGAGCAATCGCTTTTGCAACATCCTCGGGGAGTGCATCTAATACCGGATCAAAACCATGCATAATTTTACCAACATTATCAAAACTACCGACCACATCACTGCCAATCACAAACCGCGTTGGGTACTGCTTGAGTAATGCCAGCCATTTCGGTCGAGGCTTGCCTTTTTCATTGAGTAAATACGGTTCAATCATTGTCCACGATAAATCGATAGTCAGATTATCGTATTTCTCTAGTAGCTCTTCTAGAAGCGGTCGGATAAAGTCCAGCTCATCCTGATGACGATGCAGTTCTTTACTGGTACCAGCATGTGCCCAGATAAACTTTACATCAGGATTCTTACCTAGGGCATCCTCCAGTTCCTCTAAATACAAGGGGTTACGCTCACGTTTTGATGTGATATTGCTATGTAGTAAAACAGGTAAATCAAACTCAGCGGCGAGTTTATAGACTTTCATCATCGCTTCACTATTAGCGCGTGGCGCACTACCATGAATCAAAGCCGTCAGGTCATCATGACGGGTAAACACTTCACCAATGCCTTGCCAAAATCCAGGATTAAGCTCCAATATTCGGCGTATATGATTCACAGCATTTTTATCATCTGGGTTAAAGCCAGATAAGAAAGGAATAAAGCGTTTCTGTTGCTCTGTACTGAGATTTTCTATCGCAGCGTGTAGCTCAAGATCGGTGCCGCTATACCAATAAATCGGGGCATCATCCCCCGCGTAATAGCGTGGTTTTTTGGGTTCATTCTCATCCCAGGTCTTGGCAACTGGAATCCCCATGATGACGGCCTGTGTAATATCACTTTCATCCATAACCTTAAGTAAGGCAGGCATGCCATCTGTTTCCTGAAAAAAGTCGACGTAATGTAAATGTGCGTCGATGTATTCACGTGCTGCGACGAGCTGACTCGTTAGCAGTAATGAAAAAGCTAATCCTGTTTTTAACCGCATTGTTATCTATATTTTTATTATAAAGAGCCATCAGACAGGGCTACATTGTCTTTAGTTCGTTGTAGATGGATTTTGAAAGAAAGTCAGGGTGATGAACTGAGCAAGTTTTACGAGACTGTTTCGTCTGCTTTAACAACAATAACATCAGAGAAAACTATAAACTATTTACGTTTCCAGTCGATAAATAAATAAAGTATGTCAATAACTTAGATTGGTTTGTTATATAAATGAATATTAAAAACCATGGGTGTGAAAATGAAGATTTTTGATACATCCTCAGCTGATTTCACACAACAAAAGCCCTTATCTAAAAACTTAAGAAAAAAAGTTCTAGTACTTAGTGCTGCTTTCCTGATATCGGTGATAGTCACCATGTTCATCAGTTACACGCTGAATATCAATGCTGTCGACTTAGAAAAAGATTGGCGTGAATACAACACAAACTATGAAAAGGCGAGAGAAACCCTGTTTAATTTGATCGAACACGCAGGTTATGGTGCGTTTATTCATAAATATAAAAAATATGTGTTGAGAGGAGATAAAATTTATCTCGACGAGGCTGAATTAAGTGTTGAACCAGTCAAACAAGACATTGCCACGCTTAGACGCTATTTACCTGACTCTAAATACAGTGTTCATATTGATGAAATTGAGTCTACGTTTAACAAATACTTCGAAAAGATTAGATTAGCGAAAACGTTAGTCAATCAAGACCTCAGTATCGAGGCTCGTGATAAACAACTGCGTGTTGATGATACCGGGGCCTTGGAAGCTATCGATTCACTAAAAATTGAACTGAACCGTGAATACAATCTACAGCTGGAAAATACCAGGAAAGCATTAGCCACATCTATATCACTATCGTATTACATCTATACTTTAATGATTCCAATGCTGGTTATTTATCTGGTTGGGCTGTATGTCAGTTATTCAAACTACAAGATAGCCCTGCAAAGTATTGATCTGGCTGCTCAGGCAAACATCGCCAGACAAACGCAAGCGGACTTCTTAGCCAATATGAGCCATGAAATCCGTACTCCAATGAATGGCATATTAGGCATGTTTAATCTGTTGTCTGACACTGGCCTGACTAATAAGCAGACACATTTGGTTGAACAAGGCTCCTATTCGGCTAAAGCCTTACTTACCATTATCAACGATATTTTGGATATTTCTAAAATTGAGTCAGGAAAAATAGAGCTTAAACCCGAAACCTTTGATCTTGAATCTACCTTAGTCGGCATTGGCAGGCTTTTACAGCCGAATATTGGTGACAAACCTGTCGAATTATTGTGTCCATCCAGGAATATTATCTGCCCAAGGTTGATTGGCGATGGTTCTCGACTCAGGCAGATCCTGATTAACTTAATTGGTAATGCGATTAAATTTACGCGACAAGGGAAGGTAACTATATCGACCTTCATTCAGCACAATAGTGAATCATCAGTAGATGTCACTTTCGTGGTTGAGGATACAGGGATAGGTATTGAGCAGGACATTATGCAAAATATCTTTAATCGCTTTGAGCAAGTTGATAACTCTCTAACACGCTCCGTGATGGGCACAGGCCTTGGTTTAACTATTTCAAAAGAGTTGATATCAATTATGGGAGGTGAAATAAAGGTTGAATCCGTCATTAATAAAGGAACAACTTTCTCATTTACACTGCCATTTGAAATAGAAAAAACTGAGCAACCTGAGGTAAGATTTTCGCCCATCAATCAATGTCATGTGCTCATTTATTTTTCTGAAGAAGTTTATCAACACTTCATTGAAGAGTTAGTTAATGACTGGCAGATAAAGACGTCTATTGTGAATAGTGTTGATGATATCGACACGATCATTTCCTCAACAAACAAAGATACTACGGTTTTAATATCGGATCCGCATGTCATTCCTGAGCATAAACACCAAGCTTTAAGCCAGTTGTTGAGTGAGAAAAATATTCATGTTATCTGGATGACAGACTTATTTTCGTCTTCACAACCACTCACAGATAGTGCCTACACTGAAGTGACGATAGTCAAACCGATTGCCCCCTCTGAGCTATACAATGCAATCTTGAAATACGCTGGAGAGGATATTGTTTCGGACACTAAACAAGACGCTGACACTGATGTTATAAAACATTTTTCAGGTAATATTTTACTTGTGGATGATGATTCGATTAATCAAGAAGTTGCCAAGGGGTTATTAGCTAAATTTGGCTTGAACGTGACGCTCGCTGATAACGGTCAAATTGCTTTATCACTTCTCGAAACAAATCAATACGATGTTATCTTGATGGACTGTATGATGCCAGTGATGGATGGATATTCAGCGGCAAAAGCACTGCGTTCAGGTCGTGCTGGTGACAAAAACCGGACCACTCCCATCATTGCCTTAACTGCAGACGCGATGGAAGGTACGGCAGAAAAATGTCTTGATGCAGGAATGGATGATTACCTGACAAAACCTCTTGACCCGAGTGTCTTAGCAGAAAAGCTACATAAATGGTTAAGGACACCATCGAACTAAACTGTACGGTTAGTTAACTAAAGGAGCATTATGTGGTGGAAACCAGTATCAAAAACTATTTAAGCGTAACCCCAACCATCGCTAGTTCAGGACAACCGGCTACAGAACAGTTTCAACAAATTGCAGAGCAAGGCTATCAAGTCATTATCAATCTGGCGATGCCCGATTCCAGTTCAGCTATTGCAAATGAAGGCCATATTGTCAGCGGCTTAGGCATGACTTATGTTCATATCCCCGTCCCCTTTGATGCGCCTAAGCAGACCCACTTAATCCAGTTCTTCAATGTAATGGCCGGGCTTTCGGATAGAAAAACCTGGGTTCACTGTGCATTGAATTACCGGGCATCAGCTTTTTTGTATCTTTATCTGCGTGTCATAGAGCAACTAACTGAGCATGAAGCCAAGCAAGCAATGCTGCCATCATGGCAACCCAATGACACCTGGTCTGCGTTTATCACTCAATCTGAAGCGATGTTATTAGAAGCTGTAAAATAACTCCGGGTTAATACCCACACCCGGAGCCGTGTGATTTACAGGTTTAAATCACTCAAACTTGGGTGACCATCAGGACGTCTGCCTAATTCCCAATGAAATAAACGATCAGCTTCTTTAATCGGTAAATCATTGATACAAGCAAAGCGACGCTGCATCAGACCTTGCTCATTAAATTCCCAGTTTTCATTTCCATACGAACGAAACCAGTTGCCACTATCATCATGCCATTCGTATGCAAATCGCACAGCTATGCGGTTTTGTTCAAATGCCCACAGCTCTTTTATTAGACGGTAATCGAGTTCTCTTGCCCATTTCTTTTGCAAAAAGTCTTTGACTTGTTCGCGGCCACGAGGAAATTCAGCACGGTTACGCCAGATAGTATCTTCGGTATACACCTGTGCCACACGATCCGGGTCACGGCTGTTCCAGGCATCTTCAGCCATACGCACTTTTTGTGCAGCCGAGGCTTCATCAAATGGCGGAAGAGGGGGCTTAATATCGGTTGTCATAGTGTTGTTCTCCAAAATAGATTTATAAATTAATGCCTGACATGGATACATAGTTTGGTAAAGCTTCAAACCGTGTCAGCCACGCAGTGATGTTCTGATAGGGACTAAGATCGACCTGGCCTTCATGTGCTAAAGCCAGATAGGGGTACATAGCGATATCTGCAAGACTCAGTCTGTCGACGACTAGCCATTGTTTATGAGCTAAGTGACGGTCAATGATATTCAGCAGTTTTGTCGTTGTATCTGTAGCGTGTTTAAGGTCGATAGGACGGCCCATTTTATGATGCAGACGTAATCTGGCCGGGCCATTTTGTAGCTCATTGGCTGCTATCGATAACCATGATGTTATATTAGCTAACTCAGCAGGATCATCCGACCAAAACCTATCTTCACCGTATTTTTTAGCTAAATACACCAAAATAGCCTGGCTATCACGAATGACAAGACCTTGATCATCAATAACCGGTGCCTGACCAAACGGATTTAACTTTAAGTAGTCGTTTTTTAACTGTTCAGATGTGCCTAAATCCAAATTATGGGTCTGATATTCCAAGCCTAAAAAGGCTAACATCAGCCGTACTTTATGGCAGTTACCTGATATTGAAATAGTGTATAAAATCATCATTAAGTCGCTTTTGTGGAAATCAGATTAATCTATATTTTCAATTAATTACACGCTACTTATCAACTAAAAACTGTGCTTTTTCACCCTGCGTATAACGAGGTGTAATGTCTGATAACTGGTCCGGCTACCCATTTGCGTTTGTAGCTGTTTTACATGATTGGTAAACGCGATTTTTGCAAATGCTCTGACCATATAAACGTCCTTAGAAAAATTGCCCGATCTGATACAGGCCGGGCAATATCCCTTAAGCCGCCTGATTCAAATCGACTTTAGGAAAGTCGATATCTACCTGACTGACTTTACTCAGAATATTCGTTAATAAATTGATGCTGACATGCATAACGACCTCAACAATATCCGCATCAGGGAAACCAGCATCATGCATTTCCTGCACTTCGTCATCGCTAACCCCACCGGTCTGTTCAGCCAGCTTCAGTGCAAACTTCACAGCAACGGCTGCTTTAGCATCCTGACTGTCACCCTGGCGATTGGCATTGATTTCATCGGTATTTAATCCTCGCTTACGGCCAACGACAGTATGGGCTGCTAAGCAATAGCCACATTGATTCTTTTGGGCAAACGCCAAGGCAATACGTTCACGTGTGGCGGCATCTAAAGAGCCATGGCTCGCAATGTGATGAAATCCCTGAAACGCTTTCAATGCATCTGGTGAGTTAGCAAATACACGCAGTAAATTCGGTACGCCGCCTAATGACGATTGGATGTTGGCAAACAATTTGGCTTGTTCATCGTTCGCTATATCGTTAGTAATAGTTTTGATTCTGCTCATGTCTGTTCTCCTGTTGTCAGTGACTAATGCTGTTTTGTTTGCAGCAAGTACATTATTAGCTATTATCAGAAATAGAATAATAGGCTAAATGATTAATTAACTATTACGCATAGTGGAATAATAAATGGACCGACTACATTTAATGACTGTCTTTGTGGCTGTGGTTGAAAACGAAGGCTTTGCCAGTGCCGCACGTAAACTTAGATTAAGCCCTCCAGCCGTCAGCCGGGCAGTGTCCGAACTGGAAACCCGTCTTGGCGTAAAGCTGCTGCACAGAACAACACGCCACCTGCAAATTACCGATGCCGGCCAACGTTATTACAAAGATGCCAAACAAATTGTCGCGTTAGCAGAAGAAGCCGATGACATAGTCAGAGGCAGAAATGCTACACCTAGAGGAATGGTCAGAATTACCGCCTCAGTATTATTCGGGCGGCTGTATGTGATGGATGGCATTATCAGTTATTTAAAAAACTACCCAGAAATGCAGGTCGATGCCTTATTTGTTGATCGTGTGGTCAATATGTTGGACGAGGGTGTTGATGTTGCAATACGAATCGGTGAATTACAGGACTCATCATATAAAGCCATTAAAGTCGGCACTATACGCCGCGTCTTATGTGCTTCGACGCCATATCTGAAAGAACATGGCTTTCCCAAAAAACCAGAAGATTTATCCGACCACAGAATCATTCTGGCCAGAGGCATGAGTCCAACGAATGAACTTAAGTTTATGAATAATGGCAAAACTATCCACGTCAGAGTGGATCCATTTTTATCTGTCAGCGATAACTTCTCGGCTGAAAAAGCCGTGTTAGCCGATATGGGCATATCTCGATTTCTTTCCTATCAGGTGGCAGATAGCCTGGAGAGCGGGGCTTTAAAAGTTATTTTGAGTGATTACGAACATCCGCCCGTTCCGGTGCATGTGGTGCACAGAGAAGGCCGCTATTCCTCAGCCAGAACAAAAACGTTGATTGACTGGATGGTTGAACACCTACGTTCACAAACATCATTAAATTAAAGGCGAGCCTTCAGCTTTTCCAATAACTGAAGTCAATAAGCATCACGATCACTTAATACATCATTAAATAATGTTACTTTATATAAACCATCAATTTCGCCATCTAAATTAAATGGCTATATAAAGCTTAATAATAAAAATATCTCATGCTTCAACAGACTGACTAATAAAACATGCTATTCAGAAAACAACAACACAGATCCTTATTCAGCAATAAAAAGTATGGAAAGGGAAATGGTATATCGCGTTGGCTATTCTTATTACTTTTGATATCAATTGGTGTCGCCATCTATCACGTTTATAAGCCATTGCCTCCGGGGGTTGATTTCTCAGGCCCACAACGAACAGCAAGTGACGTACAGTTTCTGGCAGACAGAACCTATACTGTCGATAGTGAGCGTCAAACACAGCAGCAGATTTTCGATGAAGTATTCAAGATGATTGCTAATGCTCGCCACCTGGTATTGGTCGATATGTTTTTGTTTAACGACTATCAAGGCAAAGGTTCGGAACAACATCGGGCACTTTCTGATGAACTGACCGAAGCTTTGATTGCACAGAAAAAGCGTTATCCTGATCTGCAAATACAGGTCATTTCCGATCCTATTAATAGCGTGTACGGTGGGTTGCCTTCCAAACATTTCACTCAACTTAAAGCGGCTGGCATACCTGTCACGCAAACGAATCTGAGCAAATTACGTGATAGCAATCCGGCTTATTCCGGTTTCTGGCGTTTGTTTATTCAACCATTTGGCAATAAAGAAGGCGGCTGGCTGCCGAATCCTTTTGGTGAAGGAGAAGTCTCTGCAAGAAGTTATCTCAACCTAATGAATTTCAAAGCCAATCATCGCAAACTGATCATTGCAGATAATGGAGAAGAATTAACCGCATTAGTCACCTCAGCCAATCCACACGATGGCAGCAGCGCTCACGATAATGTCGCCTTACGCTTTAACGGACAAGCCGCCTGGGATTTACTCGATAGTGAAAAAGCGGTGCTGGCAATGTCGGGCAAGGCTTTGTCTAAAGTCGAACTAGAACAACCTTCTGAAAACACAGAAACGAATCTTACCGCTCAGGTCGTCACTGAACAGGCTGTAAAAAAAGCCGCTTTAGCCACGATTAACCAAGCCAAAGCTGGCGATAAACTGGATATGGCGATGTTCTACTTATCTGATCGTGAGATTATCGACGCCCTCAAATCAGCACAAAAACGAGGCGTAACATTAAGAGTATTACTGGACCCGAATAAAGACGCCTTCGGACGAGAAAAGAACGGCATACCCAATCGTCCGGTCGCTTATGAATTAACACAAGCCGGTATTCCCGTTCGCTGGTGCGATACCCACGGCGAACAATGTCACGCTAAATGGCTGATGCATCGCGGATCAGATAAAACAACCATGCTGCTTGGTTCAACCAACTTCACACGACGTAATCTGGATAACCTCAACCTTGAAACCAGTGTCGTCCTAACAGGCCCAGCTAACGCAGTACCTTTTCGACGTGGCCAAAGCTGGTTTGATGAATGTTGGTATAACCTCTATGGCCGACATTATAGTGTCGACTATGAAAACTATGCGGATGAAAGACTTTGGCCCAGATTGTTATATCGCACGATGGAGGCAACAGGATTAAGTACGTTTTAATCACTAAACAAGTCCTATTCTAGAATGTCATTTAGATCAGTATCATTTTTTCTAATTTCTGATTACTACTGATAGAAAAGTGTAGGGCGCTACAGCCTGTAAAAGCTGGCATTGAGCCATATTGGGATATAACGTAGTATTCCTTGTTTATACTCAGTGTTACATCAAACGGATGCATAATGATCGACCAAACGGAACAACAGTTTCTTAATAATTTAGATAAAACACTTTGGACTTCAGCCGAAAAGTTACGCTCAACGCTGGATGCCTCTCAATATAAACATGCTGTATTAGGCTTACTGTTTCTTAAATATGTATCTGACTCATTCAAACTTCGCCAAGATCAACTCATCGCCCAATTTTCTAATCCTGATGATGACTATTATCTAGATCCAGCTGATTTTGGTGGTCCTGATTCGGCAGAGTATGCCGAAGAGCTCAATATAGAGCTCGAACAACGTGATTATTATATTGAAGCGAACGTTTTCTGGGTGCCACAGCCTGCACGATGGGACTTTATTCAAAATCAAAATAAAACGGTTATTAATGGTGTTATTTGGTTAAATAAAGAAGGCAAGCTTCTAGATGAACCGCCTAAAGATGAAACCGAAAAACGTCTTTGCAAACGTATCAGCTCTGTAGGCCAACTCATTGATAATGCATTAGAATCAATTGAGAAAGATAACCCTAAACTGAAAGGTGTTTTAAATAAACAATACACCCGTTTACAAATTGATCAGGCAAAGCTCGGTGAGCTGATTGATCTGATTGCCACCATCCCATTTCATCATCATTCATTAAATGCCAAAGATATCCTCGGCCATGTCTATGAATATATGTTGGGGCAATTTGCTTTGGCAGAAGGCAAAAAGGGTGGGCAGTTCTATACCCCAAAATCCATAGTTAGCTTGATAGTTCAAATGCTCGAACCTTTCAAAGGCCGTGTTTATGACCCTGCTATGGGCAGTGGTGGCTTTTTTGTACAATCCGATAACTTTATTCGTGAACACCAAGGCAAACGTGGTGAAGTCTCGATTTATGGGCAGGAATACAATCACACTACTTGGCAACTGGCTGCGATGAATATGGCGATTCGTGGTCTTGATTTTAATTTTGGTAAAGAGCCTGCCAATACTTATACCAATGATCAACACCCGGATCTACGTGCCGACTTTGTGATGGCTAATCCGCCCTTTAATATGAAAGAGTGGGATACTGGTGTGAGTGATGATGATCCACGTTGGCAATATGGTCGCCCGCCAAGTGGTAACGCTAACTTCGCATGGCTACAACACATGCTTTATCACTTAGCGCCTAATGGCAGCATGGGGTTATTGCTGGCCAACGGTTCCATGAGTTCCAATACCAGTGGTGAAGGTGATATCCGAAAATCATTAATCGAAAACGACCTTGTTGAATGCATGGTCGCCTTACCCGGTCAATTATTTACCAATACCACCATTCCCGCCTGTATCTGGTTTTTAACCAAAAATAAACATCAACGCACCAATAGTGCTGGTCGACAATTACGCGATAGAACAGGCGAAGTATTATTTATCGATGCCCGTGAATTAGGTTTTATGAAAGATCGGGTATTACGTGACTTTACCCAAGAGGATTTAGATAAAGTCAACCAAACCTTCCACGCATGGCAATCTGTTGATTTTATAGACAACGTAACCGTAGGTTGGGTAGAGCAAAGCGAAACCCAACATGCCGATCCATTAGAAAGCGCTAATGAGCTGACCAAAGCGGATGTTGGGTTACACGATAAAGCCGCTAACCCAACCTACCAAGATATTGCCGGTTTTTGTAAATCCGTCAAACTCGACGAGATTCAAAAGCATGACTATGTACTCACCCCAGGCCGCTATGTAGGTGTAGAAGCAGAAGCGGATGACGGCGAACCCTTTGCCGAGAAAATGGCACGTTTAACTGTGCAATTAAAAACCCAGTTTGAAGAATCCGAACGTTTAGAAGCTGAGATTAAAAAGAACTTGGCAGGGTTGGGTTATGAAATTTGATTTCCCTGAACATTGGCAGTTGCTTCCATTAGAAAGTGTAATGGAAGCTATTATTGATTATCGTGGGAAAACACCGAAAAAGACAGATTTTGGCATTCCGCTGGTTACTGCAAAAATAATTAAGGACGGGCGCATTCTTGAGCCAGCAGAGTTTATAGCAGAAGAAGAGTATGACTCTTGGATGGTTCGCGGGCTTCCTGAGGTTGGTGATGTAGTGATAACTTCTGAAGCACCATTAGGTGAAGTTGCTCAACTTACTAATTCAAATATTGCATTAGCGCAAAGAGTTGTAACTTTGCGAGGGAAAAAAGGGATTTTAAATAACGACTTTCTGCTGTGTGCAATCCAAAGTAGATATGTACAGTATCAGCTTGAATCAAGAGCTTCTGGGTCAACGGTCAAAGGGATAAAGCAAAGTGAACTTCGTAAAGTTTTACTTCCCATACCTCCAGAAAAAGAACAAATTCAAATTGCACATTATATTAAAACACTAAGCAATAAAATCGATCTCAACCGCCAAACCAACCAAACCCTAGAGCAAATCGCACAAGCGATATTTAAAAGCTGGTTTGTGGACTTTGAACCGACCCGCGCCAAAGTGATTGCCAAACAAAAAGGTGGGGGTGAAGAAACTCAATCACTTGCTGCTCAAGCCATACTTTGTGGTGCAATTACTCTTGAAGATATAGATGCACTATCTAATGAACCATCATCACTTCAATTAATTTTAAACAATCTTATTAATTCCAAACTGATAGCTCAAAATCATGACAAGCCAAGTCATAACTGGCTACCCCAACAACTCATTGAGACTGCTAGATTCTTTCCAAATACTCTGGCTGATTCTGAATTTGGAGATATTCCAGATGGTTGGGGTATTCAAGCTTTAGGCCAATATATCGAAATTAAAAGAGGTGGTTCTCCAAGGCCGATTAAAGATTATATTGTTAAAAATGGACTTCCTTGGACAAAAATCGCGGATGCTACGGCAGAATTAAGTCCTTTCTTGTTTAGAACAAAGGAATACATTCGAGAAGAAGGATTAAAAAAAACTGTACTTCTAAAAAAAGGAACTTTGATTTTATCCAATAGTGCGACCCCTGGTTTACCTAAGTTTTTAGAACTTGATGCATGTATCCATGATGGTTGGCTCCACTTCCCAAAGAAAAAACTTTTCACAGATATATACTTATATCACTTGTTTTTAGAGATTAGAAAAGCACTTGTTGCACAGGGAAACGGAAGCGTATTTACTAACTTAAAAACAGATATCCTTCGCAGTCATCTTGTTTTAATCCCTTCACAAGCCTTAATTGATACCTTTGATAAGGCGGTAACACTGCTATTTAGTATGGTTAAAGAAAATTGCAAAGAAATTAATACCTTAAATGAAATCAAAGACAGCTTACTACCTAAACTCCTCTCAGGTAAGCTATCGGTTGGTACTGAGCAATTAGATGAATTACAAAATGATCGTGTTTCAGCGTAAGAGTATGCAGAACGACTTGAACAGCGAACAAAAACAACGATGGAGTTCGTTGTGAATACAAGAAAAAGGATCTTATTTTGGCTGAGATTATTCCAGGTTTAACGCGTGATGTTTTAAAGCGAATGACGGCGGGTGAAAAACGTTTTGCCCAGCGGCTTAAAGACTTATTGGAAGAGGATTATCTGTGCTGGTACGACATTCCTATTGGTAAACAGCGCCGTTATCCTGATTTTATTCTGCTTCATCCTCGCTGGGGTCTTCTATTTTTAGAAGTGAAGGACTGGAAACCCTCAACCTTAAAGTCCATTTCTAAAGAAAGCGTTCAGTTATTAACCGACAATGGTTTAAAAACACAACCCAATCCATTCGTTCAAGTTCGCCAATATGCATATCAAGGTATCAAGTTATTAGAAGGTGATCCCTTATTACAGCAAACCGCTGAAAAATACCAAGGTAAACTGGTCGCACCTTATGCTTGTGGTGTGGTGTTTACCAATATCACACGTCGACAAATTGAGTCAGCTATCCCTGATGAACAACGTGAACGTTTATTACCCGATCATTTAGTTATCTATAAAGATGAAATGACCGAAACGGTGGATGCCGAGGAATTTCAGAAACGCTTGTGGGATATGTTTTCCTATCAATTTCCAGAGAAGTTATCCCTTCCTCAGATTGATCGTATTCGCTGGCATCTTTTCCCTGAAGTCCGTATTAACGCCCCCAGCCAATCCAGTTTATTTGCTGATGATTCAGAGCCTAGCTTTGATTCAGGCTCTGAATCTGTCTCTGATAAAGTGCCTGACATTATTCGAATCATGGATATTCAGCAAGAACAACTAGCACGTAGTCTGGGAGAAGGACATCGGGTGATTCATGGTGTAGCCGGCTCTGGCAAAACACTAATCCTTGGCTACCGTGCTCAGGTACTTGCTCAAACATCCAGCAAACCGATTTTGGTGCTATGTTTTAACATTACACTGGCTGCCAAGTTACGTAGCTTTATGGAGAGTAAAGGTATCAGTGAACAAGTTCAGGTCCATCATTTTCATGATTGGTGTGGTACACAATTAAAAACCTATCATGTGAATGTATTAGATGGTGACGATCAGTACTGGGAGAGACAAGTACGCTCGGTGATTGATGGGGTGGATAAAAACCATATTCCACGTGCGCAATATGGTGCAGTATTGATTGATGAAGGGCATGACTTTGAGGCGGAATGGTTAACTTTAGTTGTGCAGATGATTGACCCTGAAACCAGCTCATTACTGCTACTTTATGATGATGCTCAATCTATTTATAAGAAAAAAAGTGGGCTGGGCTTTAGTTTAGCTAGCACTGGTATTCAAGCAAAAGGGCGTAGCACTATTTTAAAATTGAATTACCGAAATACACGGGAAATTTTAGATTTTGCCTATCGCTTTGCCAGTGATTATTTTGGTCAGCCTGATTCTGATGATGAAGATATACCGATTATCAAACCTGAAGCGGCTGGTGTGACAGGGCCTAAACCTGCTGTCCACTTCTTAAGTGATTGGAAAGGTGAAATTCGTTACACGGTGGATTGCCTGCAAGCTTGGCATAAACAAGGCATTGCGTGGCGTGATATGGCGGTCATCTATATTCACGGGTATCAGGGAAAAGCCATTGCAAACCAGCTTAAAGAATTGGATATTCCTCACTTGTGGATGGCAACAAAAGACTATAAGAAAAACTATGATCCATCGATTGATCGTATTACCGTGTTAACAATTCAAAGTAGTAAAGGGCTTGAGTTCCCATCGGTTATCATTACCGGTGTGGGGCAATTAGGTAATAAAGAAGCAGAGCAAGATGCACGTTTACTCTACGTGGGTATGACCCGTGCTCAACGTGAACTGCATTTGACCATGTCAAATAAAACCAAAGTCAGCGAACGAGTTTTGGCGTTGGCAGGCTGATGCCATTCAAATAAAAGGATATGTTGTGATAACTGAAAACCAACTCGAACAACTTTGCCTAGATTGGTTTCAGTCACTCGGTTATCAGTATGTAAATGGTTATGACATTGCTCCAGATGGACCGAGTCCGGAACGTGTCGATTATCAACAAATCATCTTGCATGATCGCTTGGTAGCAGGTTTAAAACGTTTAAATCCACATATTCCTGTAGACGTACTAGAGCAAGTTGCCCAGACCATTGCTAAACCAGAAACGCCTATTCTGATTAGAAATAATCAAGCCTTTCACCACCATTTATTAGAAGGGGTGAAAGTTGAATATAAAGACCGGGGTGAAGAAAAACATGATCATGTACAGCTGATTGATTTTGATGATGTCACGAATAATCAGTTTTTAGCCGTCAACCAATTTACGATTAAAGGCACTAAAGGCAATCGCCGCCCTGATGTTTTAGTGTTTATTAATGGCTTACCCATCGCGGTAGTAGAACTGAAAAACCCGGTCGATCATCACGCTGATATTTGGCAGGCCTACCAACAACTTCAAACCTATAAAGAACAAACACCTGATTTATTTATTTTCAATGAAGCCTTGGTGGTTACTGATGGTTTAGATGCACGTGTAGGATCATTAACAGCCAGTAAAGAACGCTTCCAACCTTGGCGTGTGGTGAATAATGAAGATGATAAACCGCATTATGAATTTCATCTGGAAACCTTGGTAAAAGGTTTTTTTAAACCCGAACTACTCATTGATTTCATTCATTATTTCGTCTTATTCGAAAATGATGATGGTGAAATTATTAAAAAAATTGCTGGTTATCACCAGTTTCATGCAGTGCGACAAGCGGTAAAAGCCACGGTGATTGCTGCTCAGCGTCAACATGATGTAGGAGAGCCGAGAGCAACGTATGCCAGTAAAGTTGAACCTGGATCGGGTAAAGCTGGGGTGGTTTGGCATACACAAGGATCAGGTAAGTCGATTTCAATGGTCTGTTATGTCGGCAAACTGTTAGCCCAGCCAGAGATGAATAATCCAACCGTTGTAGTTGTTACTGACCGTAATGATCTGGATGGTCAGTTATTTGATACTTTTAGCATGGCGAGTGAAACACTCAAACAAACACCTATTCGCATAGGGGATGAGAACGATGGTTATCCCAAAAATATGCCTGATAGAGAACGCTTACGTGATGCTTTAGAACGTCGACAATCTGGCGGCATTATTTTCACCACCATCCAGAAGTTTGCTCTGGAAAAAGGCGAAGAACATTTCCCTGTATTAAATCGTCGTCACAATATTGTGGTGGTGAGTGATGAAGCACATCGAAGCCAATATGGCGATAAGGCAAAATTAAATAAGAAGACCGGTAAATATACTTTCGGTTATTCCAAACATTTGCGTGATGCCTTACCTGAAGCTTCTTTTATCGGTTTCACTGGAACACCAATTGATGCCGCTGATAAAGATACCCGTGCAGTATTTGGTGATTATGTTTCTATTTACGATATCCAAGATGCTGTTGATGACGGTGCTACGGTACCCATTTATTACGAATCACGCTTATCCAAGTTAGATATTAACGCTGCTGCCATTGAATCATTAAACGATGATATCGATGACATCATTGAAGATGAAGAAGAAAGTGATAGAGAAAAAACAAAGTCTAAATGGGCGGCGTTAGAAAAACTGGTTGGTAGTGCGCCCAGAATTAACCAAGTTGCTCAGGATTTAGTGACTCACTTTTCTGAACGAACAGCCACAATGGCTGGCAAAGGCATGATCGTCTGCATGAGTCGTGAGATTTGTGTAGATATGTATAACGCCATTATTGCTCTTAATCCCGAATGGCATGATGCTGATCCCAATAAAGGTGCCATTAAGATTGTCATGACTGGCTCAGCTTCAGATAAAGCTAAGTTACAAGATCATATTTACAATAAGAAAACAAAAAAGTTATTTGAAAAACGCTTTAAAGATGTCAATGACCCACTGCAATTAGTGATTGTGCGTGATATGTGGCTAACTGGGTTTGATGCGCCAAGCTGTCACACTATGTATATCGATAAACCGATGAAAGGGCATAACCTGATGCAGGCCATAGCACGTGTGAATCGCGTATTTAAAGATAAACCAGGTGGATTAGTTGTTGATTATATTGGAATTGCTAACGAGTTAAAGCAAGCATTAAAGACGTATACAAATTCACAAGGGAAGGGCAAACCTACTCATGATGCAAATGAAGCGTTAGCTTTATTACTTGAAAATATGGATAAATTGCATGGCATGATGCATGGCTGTGATTATGTGGCATACCAAACTGATGCATTGATGTTATTACCAAAAGTGATGAACCATTTATCGTCCATAGACAGCACAGATGGCGAACGCGATGGTAAAAAACGCTTTTTAGATGTGATGGCGAATATTCGTTCGGCCTATAGCCTTTGCTCAACACTTGATGAAGCGAAACAGTTTTCTAAAGAAATTGCCTTTTTCGACGCTGTTCGTCATGCCATTACAAAAATGTCAGTTACCGATAAACGACGTATTGATGATGATAAAAATACAGCGTTGAAACAGATTATTGATAACGCGATTATTGCAGATGGGGTTGACGACATATTCAGCTTAGTTGGTTTAGATAGACCGAACATCGGTCTTTTATCAGCCGAATTTATGGAAGATGTTGCTAACATCAAAGAAAAAAATCTCGCAGTCGACTTACTTGAACGATTGTTACGCGATGAAATCAAAGCACGATTAAAAACCGATGTTGTATCTGAAAAGAAATACTCAGACCGAATTCTAGAAACCATGAGGCAATATCATAATCGGGCTATTCAAACAGCTCAGGTCATTGAAGAGCTTATTCAAATGGCAAAAGATATGGCGGCTGATGCCGACATTGCTGAACATTCAGGTTTAAACTCGGATGAGATAGCTTTCTACCGAGCATTAATTCAAAACGAATCTGCAGTTAGAGAGTTGGGTGATGATAAATTACGTGCCTTAGCCAAACATGTGACAGAACAGCTACGTAAAAGTACAACTGTCGATTGGCAAGTACGGGACAGTGTTCGGGCAAAACTCAGAAATTTAGTTCGTCGTGCACTACGCAAATGGAAATACCCACCTGATCGGGCTGATGAAGCGGTTGAGTTATGCCTTAAACAAGCAGAAGCCTTATCTGAAGCATGGACTGCATAAATAATAAAAACAAAGACATACAATGAGAATAATTGATAAATATTTAGAAGCATTAAAAACATTTGATGATTGGGTCATTGTCTCGGACTGGGCAAAAAAGTTTGGTGAAATGTACCCAGATCTCTTAGAAAAGGCCGAGTTAGAGGCTGCTAATCAACTTAATGACACCACAGGCATCAGAGAGATAGCTGCGCGGATTAGTTCTACATTAAGTCGTGGTGCTTATGATGACTTAGTCGAAATCGATACCAGTGACAAACCAAAACGTGTTCGCTTTGTTCCGGAACCGCTTCGACAAATACACCAGGCACAAGAAATAGAAGAAGATATTGCGCCATTAAAACGTGATGACATCATCAAGCAATCACTTAATACAATGTCGACGCATGAACGGTATCGATTGACTGAATTTGAAAATATAGCCAAACAGCTTAAAGCGTTTTTTGGTTTGGATTTTGAAGTGGATCATGCCAAGTCGTTATTAAATGCATCAGAGTCTGGTCAGCATCATCCAGATAATTTGCAGTTGTTACTCCGAGCACACAATGCTCGTAAAAGTAATGAAAACTGGGCAAGATTTTCTATTGATGAGCAAATCAGTTACATAACAACAGCAATTAAATTGCAGGAATTGGTAGCTGATAAATTCCAAATACATTTGGAACATCGCGTGTTGGATTCGTTAATTGATAGACTTAAAAGTATTTACTAAAAAACATATACTTAATATAAATCAATAGATTAAATATATATTCTCATTTAAATAATAGCCTCTGAATTAAGGCTTTGCCCACTATCCAAAGTGCCACACCCAAGCGGGTATGACACTCTGGTAGGCAATGGTTTACTGAGCTTGTGGTTCTTCTAAATAACGGAAGAAGTCAGAGTCAGCTTTAAGCATGAGGGTACTATTCGCACCCAAGGCCCGGTAGCTTTCCAGCGTACGGAAGAAGGAATAGAACTCAGCATCAGCACCGAAGGCGTCACCATAGATTTGGGTTGCTTTGGCATCGGCTTCGCCGCGAATTTTCTCGGCGTCACGCGCCGCTTCAGAACGAATACGACGAAGATCGCGTTCCATATTACCGAGGATTTCCTGGCTACGGCCACGACCTTCAGAACGGAAACGTTCAGCAATAGACTGACGTTCTGCAATCATGCGACTCTCTACCTGACGACGAACAGATTCAATGTAATTAACCCGTTTAATACGTACATCGTCTAGCTCAATTCCGAGTGCTGGCATGGAATCACGAGCCCGTTTGAGAATACCTGCTTCTAGCAGTTCACGACCTAGTTTGGGTTGTTTCTCCAGGTTCACGTCACTGCGTTCTGCCAAGGCAGGATCATCCAGTTCTTCAACATTCACCTGCCAGTCTTTCGAACGAACAATCTCTTCCAATTCAGTAGATGAGACCATGTCTCTGACCACAGAGTCGATAATATCGTCGAGACGGGTGCGTGCACCAGCTTCATCACGAACACTGGTTAAAAAGAGTAGGGGATCGGTAATTCTCCAGCGTGCAGTGGTATCGACAAGAATAAACTCACGACCCAGTGTAGGAATCTGCGTTACATCACCATCCCAAACCAGCAGGCGTTTGTCGAAATAACGAACATTCTGCCAAGGCAGTTTGAACTTGAGACCCGGCTCATTAATCACGCCACCGATAGGCTCACCGAACTGGACTACAATGGCTTGTTCAGCCTCATCGATGGTGTATAGAGTTAGGTTACCAATGATAATAACCAAGACGGCGACTAAAGCGAGTAAAGACGTTTTCATTTGTCACCTCCAATGGCGTTACGATTAACATTGAGCAATGGCAGCGGTGTCATCTGGCCATCCTGTACGACCAAAATTTGGCCTATATCTGGCAGGATTTCATTTAATGTCTCCAGGTACAGACGTGAGCGTGTCACGGTTGGTGCTTGTTGGTATTCATGCAGAACAGCACTAAAACGTGTACTTTCACCATCGGCACGGTTTACCCGTTCTGTGGCATAACCTTCAGCTTCCGCTACCGTACGAAGGGCGGCACCTTCAGCATTTGGAATCTCCTGATTAACCCGTTTTTGTGCTTCATTAATCATTCGTTCACGCTCTTGGCGAGCTTCATTGACCTCGTTGAAGGCAGGTTGAACAGCAGGTGGCGGCACCACGTCCTGCATCTCAACCGTGCTGATGCGGATACCGGCATCGTACTGGTCGAGTATTTCCTGAATCTCATCACCCGCTTTTTGTTGAATCTCTACCCGGCCAATAGTCAGTACTTCAGAACCGAGCATATTGCCGACGATACGACGCATCACTGACTCGGAAATATCGCGAAGGGTACGGGTCGGTTCACGCATTTGGTATAAAAACTTGATAGGGTCATCAATACGGTATTGCACCACCCACTCAACATCGATCATATTCAGATCGCCAGTCAGCATTAATGACTCATCTTCAAATTGAGAAGCACTATATGTTGAGCGTTCCCCCTGACGGGTTTTCAGAGTGCTAAAACCAAACTCTTGTTTCAAGACACGTTCTGTAGCAACCAACTGTATCTGATCAATGCCAAAAGGAATTTTGAAATGCAGACCCGGATCAGTAATACCTATGACGGAACCAAAGCGTTTCACTACTGCGCGTTGCTCTGGTTGCACGGTGTAAAAAGAGGTCATTGCCCCCCAAACCAGCAGAATGACTAAGATAACAGCAATAAAACCGCCACCTAACTTGCTAGGTGAACGACCTCGGCCACCACCAGTCAACTTTTTCATTAACTCAAACAGGTCTGGCGGGCCAGAAGGCTCTCGACCATTACCTTTTACGGATTGGATCATTTTTTCTCTCTCCCTTGTATACGAGAGGCCAGTCTACTATTAAGGAGAGGCTGTGTACGGAAACTGGTCAAAATCATCTATGACATCTATTACTATGAGGCCATTAAAGTTTTGTTGATCGATTTTTGATACAAAAACGTGTGATTTTCTTATTTACAAACAATATGTTATGAATTTAACGCTGATGGATTCGTATTCTGTATAAGAAATAATCTATGTATACATTGGTGAGCGGATAAGAATATTGACTCATAACATTCATTATTAGCGGTATCTGTCATTAATAAACTGACTTTCAGACCTGAAACGAATCAAACAATAAGTAGAAAGGTTAATTTCTCATTTTGATGTGGCAGATACCAAGAACTAGTAGATAAGAAACAACTTCATGAATGTATATAAATGAAATCAACTTTTATTCAAAAAAAATAACTTTGCTAATTTAACAATCAAGATGAGCATAAAGATTAAGTAAGCAGAATTGAGAACAGATTTACGAAATCATAATTGTCAGATTGATAAGTAAACAAGCTGACAAAAAAGTATTCATAACTGAATTTTGAATTTAAAAGTCTGCAGGGTGATTACCCAAAATAAAAGTCAGATTTTAAATTTTGAATACCTGCAAAACGACACAAAAAACATCCTCAATGACAGCGATCGATTTGTCATAACGCATAATATAAGAACATCCCGAAGCATAATCTGAGCATCTTAAAAGTCGAGGCATTTGGCTCTCATTTTTACATCTATTTAAGTTCGCATAATATATATTATGTTAAATTGAATAGATAAGAGCAATAGAAATATCCGATGTGAGTATTTACATGATTTTATTTAAATCATCCTCTTCTGGCAGCTAGAACTCAGATATTTGTGATTAGAATGACATATAAACAGGATTGATATGCTTTCAGAATGACTAAGAAATAAGTGGAAGAATATTTGTAATTATCACCAAGAACTGTGGCACGTTTTGAGCAAACAAACTGTGGTCCAAAAGTGATTATTGAATGTCTGTTATTGCTTGATGGCAAGACGTTAACAATTGGAAGACACCATTGTTTTGGTGGTTACCTTCCGGGGAGAAATTTACCAATGGTGAAATTCTGGCTTTTCCTATCAATCAGCAGTTAGTAGATAAACTTTATCGAGAGAATTTGATGCTAAGAAAAAACAATGAAGAAATTATTACTATAAAAAAAAGAGCGTTTAATGAGTATAAACGCCTCCTTCTCTTTGTACGTTCAAAATTTAAAATCTGAATAATAATTCGGGTAATTACCCTGTAGATTTTAAAATCTGAAAAATGCTGTTTTTAACGATGAGCTACCTTAACGGTTGTGTTTTGCCATACTTTCTGGACTTGTCGTCTTACTTGTTCAAAGTGTGCGTGTTGTTCTGGCTGTTTGTGTAGCTCAAGCATGATGGTGATTCCGTCTATCAGATAATCAGCTGCGTTCATTAATAAGCTCGCTAAACGGTTTGTGTCCTCAGCACGAGTGGCAATACCAACGATAATCTGATGATCATCCATCTCCAGGTCTTGTTCGACAGAGTGAATTCGGCAGTGAACCGTTTCACTCAAAAAAGCATATTCAGTACGGTATTCGCTCATCAAACCGGCCATTTCAGCTTTGATCGCAGTACTGACATCACCGCGGTTAATTTCATCAGCGCTGTTGATCATACGTTCCAGATCATTCATTTCGAGTTCTGTCAGTGAATGAATCTCAAGCTGTTTCAGATAAAAGCGTGTCAGTACTTCCCTTCGTTGATCGGTGTCGCCATCAGTCATGGCTTCAAGGAAATCTTCATGACGATAAAACGCCGCGAGATTAAATAAGGTTTCCAGCAAACAGCGTGACATGATTTCTGTTTCATGAATCATGCCTCGTTCTGCCATCAGCAGAACCGACTGAAAGTGAGACAACATACGTTGGAAATAGAGACTTAAATAAACTTCGCTTTTATCATCAGGACGAATGCGGCAGTGATTTAAAATCGATTGACCTAGCTGACTTAAATCTTCACAAACAAGGTATTGTGGAGTTTGGTGCATTTCTACACTGAGCGTGCCCGTTCGTGATTGCTCTGATAGAAACCCAGTATCCTTGAAGCTTGTTTGTTCTGACATAAAAAACCTCTTTTATTGCTTAGTATGGGTATATCTTACGCTTACCTTGTTTGCTTACAAACCCTCATCTGTTTTTGACTCATGATTTCATTTCTGTATAACTGGTATCAACTAATTAAGCCATAAGGAGAATGATATGGGCTGGCGTGAAGATGGTACAGAAAAAACGTATACAGATGAGGAAGTTGAAGCTCGTCTAAAACAAGAGCTTCCACATTGGTATCTAGAGAACGGCTGGATTCGTCGCAAATATAAAACCAGCGGCTGGAAAAGTACTTTAATGGTAGTTAATACTATTGGCCATTTAGCTGAGGCGGGTTTTCACCATCCTGATTTAACCGTGTCATATGCCTTTGTTATCGTCAAGCTGACCAACCATGCTGCAAAAGGCATTACCGATAAAGATTTTGAACTGGCGAAAAAATTTGAAGAAGTGGTGATGTGGCAGCCTGGTCTTGTTGATGGTGCCTTAGTTGGTACACCAGATGATGCTCGCTTTAAATACATTAAATATGATTAGTGGAAAGTTAGATGGATATTGATGAGTCTCTGAATGTCTTTGGTGAAAAATTAGAAAGCTGTAGTGAAGATCCGCTCACGGGTTTTTATCGTGATGGATGTTGTAATACGAGTGATGTTGACTATGGTCAGCACACAGTATGTGTACAAGTCAGTCAGGCATTTCTGGAATATTCGCGTTTTCGTGGTAATGACTTGACCACACCAGTAAAAGAGTTTGGCTTTCCTGGATTAAAACCCGGTGACCGTTGGTGTTTATGTGCTCAACGTTGGTTGGAAGCCTATGAACATGATATGGCTCCCAAAATTCACCTCGCATCAACCCATCAGCGTGCAACTGAGGTTATTCCGCTTGAAGTTTTAAAAGAGTATGCAGCTGATTTGAATTAGTCCATGAGTTAAGCGTGAGTGGCAAAAAAGCTTTCCACATCTTCAATATTTTGACTTATCGGCATGGGCGGTAAGCTACGCATAAAGACTTTGCCGTAGGGTTTACTTAAAAAACGCGGGTCACACAAAACTAAGACACCAGAATCATGCGTATCGCGAATCAAACGACCAATTCCCTGTTTTAGCTGAATAACAGCAGCGGGGATTTGGATCGTTCGGAAAGGATTACCGCCCCGCTCTTTTAAATCATTAATGCGTGCTTCCAATACCGGATCACCTGGTGAAGCAAAAGGGATTTTATCAATCAACACGCAGGATAACGCTTCGCCACGAACATCCACACCTTCCCAGAAACTATTGGTGCCAAGTAATATGGCATTACCGTGGCTGCGGAATTCTTCAAGTAGCTGTGTTTTAGCGCCTGAGCCTTGTACCAGCACAGGATAATCAGATTCTTTCAACGCCTCTGCAACTTCATGCATCGCTCTATAACTGGTGAATAATAAAAAGATTCGTCCCTGACTATGCTCAATGACGGATTTTGCGACTTCAGCTACATGACTATTGTAGTTTGGGTTTGATGGCTCGACCGGGATTGAGGGCATATAAAGTAAACTTTGTTTGCCGTAATCAAATGGACTTTGCCAACTGGCTGTCACTGGATCTTCCAAACCTAATTGGTGAGTAAAGTTATTAAATTTACCTGCGACCGTAAGTGTGGCTGAAGTGAATATCCAAGACTGTGGTTTATCTTTTATCCATGTTTGGAAATACTGGCTGACTTCTTGTGGTGTGGCATGCAAAATAAAACTCGAACTACGGTTATCCAGCCATAAAACCAGTTCTGTCTCTGTGTTTTGCTGAAACAAAGACAAACGTTCAATCAGATCCTGGCAGCGTTGATGACATTGTTCTAACCCTCTCCCCCGTTCTGCGGCAGCATCAAGTTGAACTTCTAATTTTTCCAATGATTCCAGTAAGATATCAAGCTTTTCTATAATATCATCTGATTTATCTATTACTGGTTGCCAGGGAACACGCTGCTCATGTTCACCGAGTGATAGATTAAATTGATGTAAACGGTTATCCAGCTGTTCAGCTGCACTACGGATATCATTCATATCAGTTGCTTCAGCTTCCATTTCACGAATACTGTCGCGACTTAATTCCTGAATTTGGTGACTGCTGACACGGTGGCCGAGGAATTGACTGGCAATCGCGGGAAGTTGGTGGGCTTCATCAATAATATAGGCATCGGCATCAGGCAATACCTCGCCTTGTCCAGACGATTTCAACGCCATATCTGACATCAATAAATGATGGTTCACAACAACAATATCCGCTTCCTGCGCTTTTCGTCTGGCCTCAACAATAAAACATTCGTCGTATTGTGGGCATTGTTGACCAAGACAGTTATCAACGGTTGAGGTCACTTTAGGCCATAAAGGTGAGTTTTCTTCTAATAAATTCGTCTCACTTAAATCACCTGTAGTTGTTTTACCGCTCCAATCACGCAACGTGTGCAGAGTGTGTTGCTGATATTGTTGGCCGGGTTCAGATTCAGCTAATCCAAGACGATGATGGCAAAGATAATTACTACGACCTTTCAATAAAGCCGTTTTTAATGGCACAGAAAGTACTTCACGAAGTTTCGGTAAATCTTTGTTAAATAATTGGTCTTGCAGATTTTTTGTACCGGTTGAGATAAACACTTTCTGACCAGAGAGCATCGCCGGTGCAAGGTACGCAAACGTCTTACCGGTACCGGTGCCGGCTTCAGCGATAAGAATATCACCATGCGTTAAAGCCTCACCCACTTGTCTGGCCATCTCTAACTGTTGGCTTCTGCTGGTATAACCTGAAATGTGTTTTGATAACAAACCATTGTCTGCAAATAGTTCATCAATACGTTCTATCATGCTATCCCTATTCGTTGATTTATCATCCACACCAAACAAATTCCTACTACAAAAAAACCAATGCCACATGCATAAGCGATTCTTTTATGATGGTTTATCAAGTCAGCTTCAGGTTCAGTAGATAAAATAAATGGCTGGTCTTGATGAGTTGATGATTTAAGTATGTTCAATGGTTTTTCATGTGCCAGTGCACCAACGTTTACTTTGGCCTGCTGGTAGGCATCTTGTCTCGCCTGCTCCCATTCTTGTTGACTGAGTTGCCCATCACGATTGGTATCATAACGATGCAAAAGATCATTGGGGTCATTCTTCCAGTCTTTTAGAATGGACGTCATCACATTTTTCAAACTGGCATCTTCAATATTTGCGACAGTTTGAAAATCGCCCAGAGCGTACAGATAATCGCCTTCGAGAATAGTCCATTCAGTATAGCGACGGGCAGGTAAAGTATCTCGTTTGTACCAGCTTTTTTTCCGTTTTGTCATTACATTGGCGTCATCCGGATCAATGACACACTGATCCGTCGTGTCATCTAACAGGAAGATATCGTCACTGCTGTGTTTCTTGATGACTTTCCAGCGTGATTTTATACGTCCTTTTCCTTCATACTCAGTCACTTGCTCTTCAATCGTATAGCGAAACCAGACACATCGGGTCCCCGATATTGGAGAAACTATGGGAGGACCCTCCATTAAATGGGCTGTACCAATCAATTCAACATAACCCTGTGGTGCTGAGCGAATTTTAGCGGTCGGTACGTTTTCAATCAGCCTGGCATATTTGTAATGTGTCACCATCTGATAAAACAAAATAAGTATGGGTAGAGCCAAAACTATTGCAATGACATAAAACTCGGTGACGGTGAGTTTGTTTACCTCTATAGCGAGCGTGGCCAACCAATCCTGCATTTAGCGTTCAAACAAACTCTTGATGTCCAAATCAACGAGTTCTTCGGAAGTGAATTCAAGCAAAGTAAACGCCTTAAAGCCAAAAAAACGTGCCAGAATAACATCAGGAAATTGTTCAATACGGACATTATTTATATTGACACTTTCGTTATAAAACTCACGACGGTCAGCGATACTATTTTCCAAACCAGTAATGCGCGCCTGTAAGTGCTGGAATGACTGATCTGCTTTAAGTTCTGGATAGGCTTCAGCGATAGCAAATAAACTGCCGAGCCCCATTCGCAATGCACCTTCGGCAGAGCCTAAAGCTGAAATATCACCCTTTTGTTGAGCGGTGGCAACGGAAGCACGTGCCTGCATCACTTTTTCCAGTGTGTCTTGCTCATACTGCATATATTGGCGACAGGTTTCGACCAGCTTGGGCAGTTCATCGTGTCGTTGTTTCAGTAATACATCAATGTTTGACCAAGCTTTGCTGACACTGTGTTTGAGACTGACGAGATTGTTATAGATAATGATGAGGTAGACGATAGAAACAGCAACAAAAGCCCAAAATATAAATCCAGTAATACTCATCTGTTTTCCCTCAGCTGATTAATCGTCCTGATTTTCCCATACTTCCGTTTCTGGCCCATTTTCACGAGTCCATACCCGCTCACCTATAATTTTGAACTGTGCAATCGACATGGCACCACGTTTTTTTCGGTTACTGTCTTTTTTATTATCCAATGCATCCGCAATAGCTTCACGGCTTGCTTCATAGATCTCATCGACTTCATAGTGCTCATCAAATAAGACTAATACCGCAAGATCCCAATCTTGTTCCGGGTTTAATTGTCCTATCCTCGGGCTAGCTTTACTGCTATCAAAAATGGCACGTCCTTTGATGATAATACGCTTGTTCTGTCGATACCCTTCTTTTCCAGTGGCATCAATTGGACTATTGGCGTCATTAATTAAAGCAAGGTTAAGTGCCCGAGCAGCATCAAAGCGAGCTATCTCACCTGTAATGGGTAGAGTGCTCCCTGTCGCTTCACGATATTTCGCTGCAAGCTGACGGGTTTCATGCATTAATTTATCAATGGAATAGAGGTCCATATCTACCTTGATTGTTTTTTCATTGCCATTGATTATACATGGCAAAAAAAACGGTCTGTCCAGTTAAATAGGCAGACCGTTTAAAACTTGAGGCTGTGAATATCTCCTCTTAAGAGGAGACCACAGCTAACTCATTGAGTTTCCAGTTTTTTATTTTTTTGCATCAAGTTCTTTCTGGTAATACTTATGTACCAATTTATCTTGATTTTCCAATAAATAATCGATGCTTGGCTCGTTATTCATGGCTTTTTCGATAGCACGGCGAGTGGCTTCGCGGTGAATATTGAATAAAGCTTCGTGATCTAAATCTTCAACAGTCACAATGCTTGGGTTTAACCATACAGAAACAATGATACCTAAATCATTTGCTTTTTCTTTTGGAATAGTACCGTTGCGAACAGCGTCTAATACGCCGTTAGCGATAGCGCCTTGAACTGTACCCATCAGAATGTTGGTGTAAGCCGTTTTCTTAACAGTGACTTTACTAACCATTAATGTGGCAGGTTTAACTTGCATGTCAGTGTTCATCAGCGCTAATACGCGTGAGTGACCTTGGACCTGGTCGCCCATCAGGTTAGCAAAAGCAGTACCAAATGGACCGTCTAATTCGCCGATAACGACTTCTGGCTCAGCTGCTGTAAAAGCAGGGCCACCGGCAACTAGTGCTTCACCTGTACGCATTACAATTCTATCACTCATAGGATTACTCTCCTGTTGGATTGCTAAAAGATGAGGTAATTATCCCGGTCTGCGTCCAAGCTCGCAACCTTGATTACTTTATCGTCTTGTTCAACAAGGTTAAACTAGTTCTTTTTTATTGAATTCAATCATGGCTGAAATAGCAACTCCCTACGAACGTATCGGTGGCGAAGCCGGTGTCAGGCAACTATGCAAAACCTTTTACGAGGTGATGTGTGATACGCCACAAACACAACATATCCGCGATTATCATCCTCAGGACATCAGTATTAGTGAAGAAAAGTTATATCTGTTTTTGACAGGATGGTTGGGCGGCCCTTCTTTATATACGGATAAGTATGGTCATCCTAGACTTAGAGCTCGTCACCTCCCCTTTTCTATTGGTATCGAAGAGCGAGATCAATGGCTGTACTGTATGGCTCAGGCGTTGAAATCAATGGATTTAGAGCCCTTATTTGCAGAACAGTTGATGGCATCATTTGTACAAACAGCTGATTTTATGAGAAACCGTCCTGAGGCCAGTGAACAATGAATATAGGTGCCCTTATCATTGGTGATGAAATTCTGAGTGGTAAACGTCAGGATAAGCATTTCTCGCATTTACAGTCAGTACTGGCCAAACGCGATCTGGAATTAAGCTGGACTTTAATTGTGGGCGATGACCCACAGCAATTAGAGCGTGCCTTACGTTTCTCGATGTCTAGTCCAGATCTGGTATTCAGCTTTGGCGGTATTGGTGCCACGCCAGATGACCGCACAAGGCAGACTGCCGCGTTAGTTAAAGGTGTGGGTATTGCTCCACATCCAGATGCTGTCAGGGAAATTGAAGACCAGTATGGCGAAGCGGCTTACCCAAATCGTATCTTGATGGGGCATTTACCTGAAGGTAGCCGCATTATTCCCAACAGCATTAATCGTGTACCTGGGTTTAGTCTGGATAACCATCACTTTATGCCAGGCTTTCCAGAAATGTCGTGGCCGATGCTGGAATGGATTTTAGATACGCATTACCCACACTTACAGGGCTTACGTCCTAAATCTGAAAGAATCATTACTATCAGCAAAGGACGTGAATCAGATTTACTGACAACCATGAACGAGATAGTCGCCCAATATCCGCAGTTAAAATTGTCGAGTTTGCCTAAACTCGGTGATGAACCACAGATTGAGTTTAGTCTGCGTGGTGACGCTGAAGATATAGAAAAAGCGATGCAACACGTCATTGTGGCTGTTGAAGCAGCTGGTTTTATCTGGTCTGACTACACACCGGGTAAATAGTGAAACCATAGTGGTAGCGTGACAACACTTAATAAGGTCGTTAAGGTAACCGCCGCTGCATATAATGGACTATCTAATTGATAACGTTCACAAATTACCACACCAAACACCATAGTCGGCATGGCGGCTAAAAGTACCACAGCCAAAGCAATATCTGTAGGCAAGCCTAACCAGCCACCCGTAAAGAATACGGCAACTGGAACCAATAATAAGGTGATCACAGCAACAGGCAGCAACAGTGGTAAATAGCGTAATCGCAAACTATCCCAACGAATACTCATGCCCAGTGCAATCAGCATCAATGGCACTACACCTCCCGATAATGTTGTCAGGATATGATGAATCAGTTCCGGCCGTGGCACATGCAAAACATTTAGAGACAGTGCAATGACGACGGCCCATAAAGGTGGCACCTTCGTCAGTTCTTTTAAGGGATGGACTTTATATTGTCCGGTACCACCATAAAAATGTGCCATCAAAATACCGAAGGTCATTAACGCCGGTGTACAGGCAAATAGATCATATTGCAGCACAATAGCATTGCTCCACGATCCTAATACTTGATTAGTGACCGGTAAGCCAAGGTAGGTCACATTTGGAAAGATCGCTGCTAACATCAGCGCCCCTTTCTGCTCAGGTGTGGTTTTGATGAATCTCAATAAACACCACATGGTAATAGCTGCCACCAACAGACCCGAAAATGCGGTAAGAGAAATTTTAAGTGATGTGTGATCAATGGGCGCTCCCCAGATCACATCAAGTACCAGTGCAGGAAGCAGAATAAAGAAAACCAGATCAGTTAAAGCACGACGGTGTGCTAGAGCCGGGATATGTCTTGGTGCCCATTGTTTCCAGGCAAAACCACAAGCAATCAATAGCCCCATCTGTGCTAACACTAATAACATTGATATCGCCTATAAATGAAACGTTGATCGTAGCAATCCATCTATTAAAACAAAAGCACTATTGACTTAAGGGGTGATGCTTGCTGAGAGGCCTTGGTCAGGGTATTGTTATCGTTTTGGTGATAATTCATCAGATTCCATCAAGTTAGCCGATATATATCAGGCAGTACTTAAAATGGCCTGAATCGTAATAAGGAAATCAATATGTCACTTTCTAAGCAGTTGTTAATTCTAATCAGCTTACTTTTTCTGATTGTTTTTTCAGCAAGCTTTGTGATTAGCATGGGCAGTATCCGTGATTATCTCGAAGTCGAATCTGAAATACATATGCAGGATACAGCGACATCACTTGGTCTTTCTCTCAGTCCACATATGGAAAATGAAAATGACCCAATATTACAAACCATGATGAATGCCATATTTGATATGGGCTATTACCGTGAAATGCGTTTGGAAGACATTGATGGCAAGACCTTAGTTAGCCTTAGAAATCCGGTAAAAATGCAGGATGTTCCACAATGGCTGATTGACTGGTTACCGATGAAATCCACCACAGCATCAACTGAAATCAGTTCTGGCTGGTCGATATCTGGCACGCTTTATGTCAGTAGTAATCCTTCCTATGCCTATTTAAAGCTGTATAAACAAGCAAAAGAAACCTTACTCTACTCGGCTATTATTTTCATTGGTGCATTTGCCTTATTAATGCTGGTGTTACGTTTTACCTTACAACCACTGAAAGCCATACAAAGACAAGCAAATGAAATTTCTTCTGGTCAGTTTACAACCATTGATCGCTTGCCGTGGACCAAAGAAGTCCGTCACGTGGCGCAGTCGATGAACAGCATGTCAGTCAAAATTGGTGACACAATAACCAGACTGAATCAGCGACTAGATGCCCTAAATGACAATCTCAAACGAGATAACCTCACTCGCTTACTTAATCAGGCGACTTTTACAGCCGACATCAAGCGACGACTTTCAACAAGCCATACCGGCTATGTCAGCTACATTAAATTTGTTGATTTAGCAGCCATTAGTAAACTCAAAGGCAATCAACTGGCTGATACCTTACTCAAGGATATGGCACGCATACTCAACAATGCTATCGCAGGTAATGGTAATGCTTATCGCCTTTATGGTGCTGAATTTGCCATCATCTATGATGAGTCTGATACCAGTGTCCTCCAGTCATTTGCTAAAAATCTGCAACAAGCACTTACAGAGTTGGCAGAGCATTATGAAGTCGACGATCTTGTCCACTTCGGTTTAGTGAAATTTGATCGTACCAGTGAATTCGAACGACTTATGCCAGCGTTAATCGAAGCCTATGAACAAGCCAGTATCATTGGTCAAAATGCCTTTTTCATTAAAGATGATTCCATCAGTTCCCTATCTGAACAGGAATGGAAAGCGGCTATTACTCATGCGGTTAATCGTGACACACCTGAAATTTATTTTACTGCTGAGGCCTATAATTATGATGGTGCTAAACCAGTTAAAGTCATGCAGGAAGCCTTTAGTTTTGTTAAAGATAAAGCGGGTAAAACACTGTCTGTCGGCACATTTTTCTCTATGGCTCACGAGTTTGGGCTGGCAGAATCCGTCGATCGCTGCATCGTCAACAAAGTCTTACTCAAAATGGAGCAAGATCATATTAGCTGCCCAGTGAGTATCAATCTGACAATGGATTCCATCGCCTCGGCGAGCTTTCATAAATGGTTGGAATCACGTATTGAACAATCAGTAATATCAGCTGGATTGCTGACATTTTCTGTTTCCGCCTATGCGGCTACAAAAAACCTGAAAGCGTTTAGTAATTTTAGTCATTTTGTGACGTCATTAGGCGCTAAGAGTCTGATCAAACGTTATTCTGCAGATATTATTGCTATTGATGAATTACGTCATTTACATCTGGATTACGTCAGACTGGCACGTGACCTGACGCAAAACATTAGTGGCAATGCCAGCAAACCAGACTTTCTTGAAATTATGCATGAAGTCTCACGCTTGCTGGAAATCAAAGTACTAGCTGAGGCAGTGACGGCAGATGATGATTTTACTATTGTTAAAAAAGCTGGCATTTACGGTATCAGTCGTTAAAGTCTGAGCTAACCATGCTGTTAAAACGCCCCTTGTCATTATTGTTGATACTGACATGTCTGTTATTGTCGTTGCCGCTTGTCGCCGACCTCAATATCAGTTCACGTGTGCTGGACAATATTGAATCGCAATATAATAAGTTTGCTCGCAAGCGTGTCGAGGATTGGCAGAAACTAGTCGATGAAAATCAGGACTTACCAGAAGCTGAAAAGCTGGAACTGGTAAACAAGTTTTTTAATACCAATGTGTTGTTTATCGATGATATCGATCTCTGGAATAAAAAAGACTACTGGGCAACCCCTCTGGAAATGCTGTCTATCGGCGGCGGCGACTGTGAAGATTATTCCATTGCCAAGTATTTCACGCTAAAAGAGCTCGGTGTCGATGAAGATAAGTTGCGTATCACCTATGTTAAGGCCAAAGAACTGAATCAAGCGCATATGGTATTAACCTACTTCAAAACAAAACGATCTGTACCTCTAGTATTGGATAATTTAATCATTGATATCAAACCGGCTTCTCAACGCAATGACTTAACGCCAGTTTATAGCTTTAATGGTACCGGCTTATGGTTGGCCAAATCACGAGGAGAAGGTCAGCGTGTTGGTGGTTCTTCGCGTTTGTCGTTGTGGCAGGATCTGGAAAAACGGATGCAGAGACAAGCAGAAGAAGCGGCTAGCGAATAATGCCACTGGCTGAAACAGGTATCTGCCAGTAATGTATCTCTGCTCCGGAAAAGTCTGAGTGCAGACCAGTTAAAATCATATTGACTGTTTCTGTATCAAGTTCTAGCCAGTAAATTATTTGTTGTCGCTGCCCAGCTACCTGCTCAGTTATCGTCATTGGATGACCGCTACCATGACCAGAAGCGGATTGTGAGGTGAAGCCCTCAATCGCAGGATGTAATAACAACCAATCACTTAATGTGGACTCCAACGAGGGCTTCACAATCAGTGCTAATAAACATTTCATTTTGCGACTCCAAACCGTCTGAATAACAAGGGCAGTAACACTAGGGTTAGTAAGGTTGCACTGACTAAACCACCAATGACGACAATCGCTAATGGTCGTTGAATTTCTGAACCAGGACCACTTGCAAATAACAAAGGCACCAAGCCAAATGCGGCAATCGTTGCTGTCATCATCACTGGTCTTAATCGACGCATAGCACCTTCTCTGACTACATCATCTACTGCCATTCCGGTATCTAATAGCTCATTAAAATAACTGACCATGACCACGCCGTTTAACACGGCAATACCCAGCAAAGCAATGAAGCCAACAGATGCTGGCACCGATAAATATTCCCCTGTCAGCCAAAGTGCAGTGACGCCACCCACCATCGCAAAAGGAACATTACTCATCACGAGTACCGCTTGGCGTAATGATCGGAAGGTGGAAAATAATAATAAGAAAATTAATGATAAGGCGACTGGAATGACCACCATTAAGCGTTTTGCTGCACGCTGTTGATTTTCGAATTGTCCTCCCCAGGAAAACTGATACCCACTAGGCAACTTTATATCTTTAGCTACCGCCGCCTGAGCTTCTTCAACAAAACTCACCAGATCACGATCAGCCACATTTGCCACGACCACCGTCATACGTTGTCCTTGTTCCCGACGAATAGACACAGGTCCTTCTACCCGTTTTAAGCTAGCTAAATCAGCTATTTGTACCTGTCTGTCACCTGTTACGTTTAATCGTGCATGAGCAAACAGATCAGCCATTTTTTGTAAGTTTGACTCGCCTTTTATCACCAGGGGATAACGTCTGGCCCCCTGGTAAATGGTGCCTACCTGACTACCTTGAATCAGCATGCGAAGTTGTGGCAACACCTCTTCAACACTTAGGCCGAGGCGTCCCAGCGTTAATGCATTTAGATCAATCTGATAGTACTGTGCCCCCTCATTCTGGCTGGTGATCACGTCTTCCGCACCCCGAATACCGGAAACAAGCTGCACAACCTGTTTAGCTAACGCATTAAGTGTCTCACCGTCTTCACCAAATATTTTGATGGCAAGATCCCCTCTGACCCCTGTGAGCATTTCTGACACACGCATTTCAATGGGTTGTGTAAAGCCATAATTTAGGCCAGGAAATTGCTCCAGAACGTGTCTTATTTTTAGCTTTAAGGCTTCTTTTGAAGCGACGTGCCATTGTTCTCGTGGTGTCAGGATCAGGAACATATCTGTTTCATTCAGTCCCATTGGATCCAAACCTAACTCATCGGCCCCAGTTCTTGCGACCACACCAGTGATTTCAGGGATATTATTTAATAGAGCTTGCTGTACACGTTTATCCAATGCGACCGACTGCTCTAATGTAATAGAAGCTAGTTTTTCTAATTGCACAATCAAATCACCTTCGTCCATGACGGGCATAAATGCTTTACCTACCTGTGTGTATAAAGCAGCAGCAAACACCAGTAATAACACAGCGATCATGACCACTGATTTTGTATGATCCAACGACCAGGCTAAAACAGGTGCATACAGACGTTTAAGCAGTCTAGGTAATAAAGGCTCGTTGTGAGAGACGTGTTTGAGTAAAAAAGACGCCAAAACCGGGATGATGGTTAGCGATAATAACAAGGATCCGGCCAATGCAAACACGATGGTTAAGGCAACAGGGATAAACAACTTGCCTTCAAGTCCCTGTAAGGTCAGTAATGGCAGAAATACAATAACAATAATGATAATGCCTGAAGTGACCGGCACAGAGACATTTTTCACAGCACGAAAAATTAAATGCAGTCTTGGCAGCACCGCTGCCCGTGATTTATCGGCTAACTGTGACACGATATTTTCCACGACAACCACGGCAGCATCGACCAACATACCAATGGCAATTGTCAAACCACCTAGGCTCATCAAGTTTGCTGATAAGCCAAACTGACGCATCATAATAAAGGTAATCATTGCAGAAAGCGGTAATACCAGAGCCACAACAATAGCTGCCCTGATATCTCCCAGAAATAACAGCAAAAAGATCAAAACAAGCACCACGGCTTCAATCAACGCTTTATTTACACCATGAATGGCATCAGCGACTAATTCACCACGGTTGTAAAATACATCGATAGTCACATCATCAGGTAATGAGGGCTGTAACTCAGCCAGTCGTTTTTCTATACCAGCCACTACTTTTTTGGCATTAGCACCACGTAAACCTAAAACCAGACCTTGTACTGCTTCACCCTGACCATCGGCACTAACAGCACCATAACGTGTCAATGAACCAATCCGGCACTCAGCTACTTGTGACAGTAAAACAGGTTCATTCGCATCGGATTTAACCACTAACTTTTTTATATCCTCGAGGTTTTGTAAACTTCCCTGTGCCCTGACCAGTAAAACCTCTTCCCCTTCATCAATACGCCCGGCGCCATCGTTACGATTATTATTTTCAAGCGCCTGCTGAATATCTGAGAGACTGATATTCAAGGCAGCGAGCCTGGCTAAGTCAGGTACGACTTCAAAAGTTTTGACATAACCACCGAGCGAGTTGACATCAGCTACGCCTTCTACACTACGTAATGCAGGACGGATAACCCAATCGAGTAACTCACGACGTTGCATCAAATTTAGCGTCGGGCTGTTCACCGTAAACATGAACATTTCGCCTAAGGGTGTTGTTAATGGAGCTAAACCACCTTGAATATCGTTTGGTAGCGTATCCTTGATTGCCGATAAACGCTCTGCCACTTGCTGACGAGCCCAATAAATATCGGTCCCCTCTTCGAAATCAACGGTAATATCTGTCAGTCCGTACTTCACCACTGAACGCAACATGCGTTGCTTGGGGATCCCTAACATTTCGACTTCGACTAAGGCGGTAATTCGACTTTCCACCTCTTCTGGTGTCATGCCAGGTGCTTTTAGGATAATTTTTACCTGCGTGGTAGAAACATCGGGGAATGCATCGATTGGTGTGTCATTAAAGGCTTTCCAGCCAAAACCAACTAAAACGACAATCAAGATCAGCATCATCAAACGCTGTGTCAATGAAAAACGGATAAGACGATCCATGCTTATTCCCCTTCAGCTTGCCAGGCAGATTTAAGTGATGACACACCTTCATCAACAACATAACCTGAGCTTAAAAAAGCATCGGAGACTGTGACAGTATTATCTGATTGAGAAACGATATGAACCGGTTTCAGGCTGATGGAGTCACCATCAAAGTAAAATATATGTGTTCTACCATCCATACGTAATATGGCTTTATAAGGGATCTCGTAAAGTAGTGAATTACTATTTTGCACAAAGCAGACCTGAACAAATTCTCCCGGGGTTAGCAGCTTGGTGTGCTCTGAGGTTTGAGCACGCACTAACACACCTTGGTCAATACTATGTACCTGTCTACCCACTGTCATTACAGAGGCTGAAACATCTCTATCACAGACCGTGACTTCAGAGCCTTTATCGACTGTACTGGCGATAGGTAGTGGTACATGAATTTCCAGCCATAATGTCGATAAATCAGCGACTTCATATAAAACATCCGATGCCATCACTCGCTGCCCGATAACAGCATTTTGTGCCATAACAACACCATGGCTAGCCGCACGAACTTGTAAGTGACTATCAAGTTTTTGCTGCTGTTTTAATACCTTGATTTCCTCTAACGACATACCCGCTAACTGGAGGGTTTTAATTTGGCTATCTACTAAGGTTTTTTGTTGCTGATAACGGGTTTTAGCATCAAGGTAACGCCGCTCAGCAATAATGCCTTCATTAAATAATTGTCTATCACGTTGCATTTCTGTAAGTAATTGATTGAGCAGTCCCACCGCTTGTAGATAGTGTGTTTGCAGTGTTAATAAGGCTGGGCTATTAATCGTTGCCAGTACCTGACCCGTCTTTACCACATCACCTTCAGCTACAAGCATTTGTGTGACCACACCTTCCTGGCTGGTATGCACAATATGTCGGTTCGCATTAGGCACGGTCACTTGTGCAGGATAATGATGGCTCCTGGTCTCGGCTACTGAGACGGCAGGATGATATACCACGCCCAGATTTTGCATTTGCGTCTGATCTAATTGCAATGTCTGTGTCAAAGCTGGCATTGATAGGCCGAGAGTAACCGTCATAATTAGCGGGCGTAATACATTACTTAGCATGGTCAAGTCCTGAAGATAAGCTGGGAATAAAACGGTGCAGAGACATGTGACGCATATAATCAACTAACGTATTTAGCCGCTGGCTAGCGCCTGTGAACATACAGAGCTGCAGTTCATCACTAGTCGGAATGGATGGTTTAAATGCTATACGAATAATTTGATGCAGGCGTGCATCAATAAGGTCTGGCTTATGCTTTTCTAAAATCTTCCCTGTTTGCATCACTCTGCTCTACCATCATTAGATGAGTGATAGATTAGTGATGGCTTATTAACAAAGTCTTAAGGATTTAACAAAACTTTACATTAACTAAAATTCAAACTCGGCTAAAAAACGTAAGGTGGCATCTGGGGATTGTTTTCCTACACCAAATAATACGCCGGTTTCCCAGTGGAGCTTCTTACCAGCAGTAAAACGAATATCTCCTAATGCAACAGGACCAATCGCACGAGTTTCATCACCCGCATAATATTCGACAGCAGGTTCGAAGCTGGGTGATAAACGATAGCGCGCTTGCATACTTAAGGCGGTTTCAAGCTCTTCCTCGATATCATCGCCCCACTCATATTCTAACCATAGATTCGCAGTACCTACCCATCTACCCCATTGCTTCTCCATCAGCAGTGCAGTGGCTGCTTCCCATTGATCACGAATATTAGACTTTTCCAGCTCTGTTACCAGTCCCCAATCAATGGCATATTCGCCCTGCTCTGTTAACTGCCACTTTGCTTCAATTTCATAGCTATGCAGGCGAAAATTATCATTTTCTTCACTGGTGGTAAGATAGCCTTCAACATAAAGATTATCCGACAAAGACTGGCCATAACTGAGTTTTTGTAAACTATCCCCTTCCGCTGTGATCATGCGCCATTCAACTTCTCTTTCCAAAGGCTGTACATACGGATGATAGACTTTATCAACAGCGGAACCATCAGCCAGCACCATGACAGGATTGAGTAATATCACAGCTGTTATTGGTAATACACGATATTTCATCAATTTCTATCTCGTTTCATAAAGCTGAACATCGCAACGCATAATAAAGCAGACATACTACAAATATAGGCGATGACCTGACTCAATTGTGGGGTAGCTTCATACCCCAATAAGGCAAAGAGTAGTTGTCCAGCAACAGAATGTTCATCAACAATATTCGAACTATTCCAGACAGGTTGAGCAGAGTTCATCAAATCGGCCTGGATTAAGAACTCCACTGCCTGAGACATTAAACTGCCCGCGACTAAGAGCAATAATAAATAGCCTACCCAGACACCATGTCGAGGCAGCAGGTTAACAATAAAATAATAGATAAATATACCAACGCTCACCCCCAGCCCAGCGCCCACTGCCCCCCCCATGAGAACAGGGCTTAATAAATCAGGTACACCGATAAATCCGGTAATAAATAACAGGACTTCGGAGCCTTCTCGCATAATCGCTAAAATGACAGTGCTCATAATGGCCACTATGGTTAAGCCTCGGCAATGTTTATTCTTTTGATGTGGTACAGCGAAGACAAAGATGATTAATGCCAGGAAAATCAGGATATTAATGGTAGCATTGACCACTTCCTGCCCAATCCCACCAAAGGCCATAGAGACCTTGCTGATCGCACCAGCGTAGATAAAGCCACTGCTTAGACCCAGTACCAGTGCAAGTAACATCCATTTTAAGCTTCGATTTAAAATTTGGCTTAAAGCCAGAAACACACTAATAATCAGTGACGCTTCCAAGACCTCACGCAACACAATGACGACGGCATTTAATAACACTGTTTTTTACTCCGCTATGACTTTGCCTTGAGCCGTTTTCGGAAAGAACTCACCAAAAAACGGATAGACACCAGCCGGCAGTGGGCCAATAAAAATGAATGCCTGACTATTACCAGCAATCACCTTTTCACGGTTTAATTCATAACTTTCAAATTCTTCTGCTGTCGGATCGGTATTTTTCACTAGCAATTTTACTTTGGTATCCGCCGGAATCTTCACTTCGTCAGGAAAAAATAAATGATTTCTTATTTCAATTTCGATCACAGGTGGGCCGGCCAGAACAGGCATTACAATCAATGATAAAAATAAGAATAAGCCTGCTCTATTCATAGTTCATTGCTCTCAAAGGAAAAATAACATCAACTTTTAATCCATGACCCCAAACGGATGTACCTAGTTGTATAGGTGCGTGATGTAAGTTAGCGATATGTTTAACAATAGTCAGTCCCAATCCACAACCAATAACACCACTGTTGTGCTGATCGCCATGTAAGCGATAAAAACGTTCAAAGACCCGTTGATGTTGTTCTGCCGGAATACCCGGCCCAGAATCTTCTACTCTCAGTAGTACGCCTTCTTCATGCCGTCTGACAATGACATGAATACGTCCCTTTTCTGGCGTATATTTATTCGCATTATTCAATAAATTACTTATCAATGTCTCCAATGCAAAGGCATTGCCTTCCATCATATGCGATTCACCGTCGAGTTCAATTTCTTGCTGTTTTGACTCAAAAGCATCGTAACTTCGAGCGATAAGCTCTTGTACCATTTTGAATAAATCAATTTGCTCAAACTTAACAGCAGCCTGGTCTGGTGAGGTACGGTAGAGTGCTAGAATTTGCTCTATCAGGTGTCCCATCCTTTCTACGCCATCTCGCAGCAAGATGATATCTTCATCATCATTACCCAGTCTTGCACGCAGATTGTGCAGGTGCACTTTCAAAACACTGACTGGTGTACGTAACTCATGTGCCGCATCAGCAGAAAAACGTTGTTCCCGGTCAAAGGCTTCAGCTAATCGCAACAATAGACTATTTGTATTGTTTACTACCGTGGTGAGTTCTTTGGGGACGCGTTCCATCTCAATTGGGAGCAGATCATCCACGCGTTTTTCACTTAATCGACTGGCAAAGAGATTTAACGGTCTCAGGCCAACCCCCACAGCCAACCAGATAATTAATGCCGACACCGGTATTGCCATTACGATCGGTAATAACGACTCCATCACCACATCTTCTGCCAGCATATATCGGATATCAATACGCTCTGCCACCACAACCCAGCGTTGCAAAACACTGTCACGATAGACATAATTTCGCCAGCGGTAGCTACCAAAATTAATGATATGAAAACCTTGCTGTAACACGCTCAACACTTTCGCCGGTGCATTTTCAGACCGTGTTAATAACTGTCCATTATTATCGATAATCTGAAAAAAGGTGAATGGTGTTTGTTGATTGGTGACCGTTTCCTGTCCAATTTGACGAGAATTAGCGGAGGCAATCAGTACCGCCGTACTTTCTAAACGTGAATCAAACAAGGTCTGTGCTTTTTGCATACTCGATTGATAACCGTGCAATAAAGACACAAAGTTCACCAGCGTTATTGTGGACAATAACGCCAGCAGTAAATACAGACGAATAGACTTCATTGGGCTTTGATTGTGTAACCCACACCACGAACGGTAGTGATGAAGTTATCAGGTAATTTTTTCCTTAAATGATGAATATGGACTTCAATTGCATTACTGGCAATTTCTTCTCCCCAGCTATACAGCTTACTTTCCAGGCTATCGCGGGTCTGAACCCGGCCAACATTTTCCATCAGCATTTTTAACAACATGTACTCACGACGGAAAAAATCGACATTTTCACCGCCGACTTTAACTTGTTGAGCACGCGTATCAATCGACACATTACCGACCGTTAAATCCGCATGTTTAAGACTGCTTAGTCTTCGTTCTAATACGCGTAATCGGGCGAGTAACTCATCTATTTCAAATGGTTTAGCCAGATAATCATCAGCGCCGCTATCCAATCCGGTGACTTTATCCTCAATTGAGTTACGTGCAGTCAATATCAAAACGGGTAATTCGGCATTACGGCGACGAATTTCTTTTAGCACTTCCTGACCATCCATATCAGGTAAACCCAAATCTAAGACCACAATATCCGGTTCCGCAGAAGCAATACTGTTAATCGCCTGCTTGCCCTCGCTCAAATGATTAACGATAAAGCCTTCTCTTTTCAGACTGGTTTGTAAGCCTTGTGCCAGTGAAGCGTCATCTTCAACGAGTAATACCTGCATGTTGTTCATTCCCTAATTTGTATCTAACCTGCTGTAATGATTTTTCAACCTCTTGCTGTCTTCCTTTATCTGCAAGCGGTCTACTGGGTCTGGCAGGTGCTTTTTGTGCTTTTAACAGATACGTTTCTGCATCTTTATAATCATTATTATCTATTAAATACTGTGCGTAGAAGTAGTTACTATCTATGCCATTTGGATTAATGGTCAAGGCTTTTTTCAACAGAGTTTCCGCCTTATCATCATCACCAAAACCAATGGGCCAGCCGGGTACTTTGGCATATAAGGTACCAAGACTGGTATAAACTGAGCCAGCGAGTGCAGTATCATCTAACTCCATTGCTTGTTCCAAATCCGCTTTTGCGGCTTTGGCCAGTGATAATGCACCTAAGCCCCCCTTAGCACCGGCATAACTGGATTCAATAATGCCACGCCAGATATGCGATTCTGCGGCATCTGGATACTGCTTGACTACTAGATTCGCTTTTTCAATCAGGTTTTCAAATGCTTTTTCCTGCGCCTCACCCGTTAAAGTGTAATTGACCGTAGCCCAGTCGTGCTGCAAATCAGAGACACTTTGCATCACATCTGCACTCACCGGTAAGCTCACCAAGCCTAAAATCATTGAAAATATATAAGCTTTCATCATTTTCTCCACTAAAAATAACGTCTTATTATGGGAAGTTGTTTAATAATCGACTTGTCGACAATGCCAGGAAAAACACTGTTAATTCTGACAAATAGTTGTTCAGGCCAGCCAAAATACCGTCTTCGTTTGTCAGTGAGTATGAAGTCGACAATGGCATTAGCGACTTGCTCAGGACTGTCCATCGTACTGCCCAGAGCCTTATTCATCGCATTTACTTTGTCGTCATTTAATGCCGTTTTTGTTGCCCTGGGTGCAAAATAACGTACATCGATTCCTGAGCCTTGTAGCTCACGATTTAGTGCTTCTGTGAAGCCTCTGAGGCCAAATTTAGTGGCAGAATAGACACTGTATCCCGGCATACCGATACTACCGAGAATCGACCCTACATTAACGATGCTGGCAGGCGAGTTTTTTTGCAACAAGGGAATCAAATCGCGTGTTAATGCAATTTGTGATGTGAGATTAATCGTGATCATACGTTCTATATCATCATCAGAATAATTGGTAATAGGAGCAAACCGATTAATACCTGCCAGGTTGATCAGCATTTGCACAGGATTAGGTAAGTGCTGACAATAATTCACCAATGAACGACGTTGCTCTGCATGACTGACATCAGCCACAAACTCATAATGCTTTTCAGCAAGACTGACGTTTAATTCAGAAAGCCTGTCAGCATTAACATCCGTCAGAACCAGTTTCGCTCCCTGCTTATCTAAAGCTTTTGCCAACATCTGGCCGATACCGCCAGCAGCCCCAGTGATGATAATGGTGACATCTCTCAGACTGTGCATGGCATTTTCTCTTCAGTCAGACTACGAAAAATATTGCCATAAAGATAATAGAAGCGTTGAGCACTATGAATAATGAGCACCTGTTCTGACTCATCAGTTATTTGATTCATTAAACCTTCAAAAAATTTAACATGGTCCTGATCCAAAGCCCCGTGAGAAGTAAGATAGCTAAAGGCCTTTGAGGGTAAACCCAGTGCTTTTTTTATACTGTCTGCTGCTTTATCTGCAGTAGTGATACTAGTGCCTTCCAGTACATGTACCATACCAAAGAATCCTAATGGATTAATGCGGTGAACCATGTCGTAGGCATAGGACACCATCATTTCTGTGTGCAGGTTAGGTTGACTGTTCCTAACGGCTTCTTTGTCGGCACCACAGGCCGCGATATCATTTAGAATCCACTCCTGATGTCCCAGTTCTTCTTCAATATATTCAGCCACGGCATTACGTAACCATTCTTTTTTCTCTGGCAATGCCCCACCAACACTCATCAGTAATGGTACTGTATGTTTAACATGGTGATACGCCTGTGTTAAAAAGCTGATATAGAGCTCTTTGGTAATCTCACCCGAGATCGCTTTATTAATAATCGGTGCACTGAATAACTGCTCACGTGCAGCAGCAGTTTCAGCTTGTAATCTATCGAAAAAAAGCATTTATGCCTGCTCCTTATATAAATCATTGATTTGATGACTGTAGATTTCTAATATTCGCTGCCTGACAGGACGTCCATTGGCTGTCAATGTGCCGTTCTCAACACTCAGGGGCCACTCAAAACGCTGCCACTCTGCCAATTGGGCGTAATCAGGCAGTTGTTTATTTACCTGGGTAATCCATTGGCTAATCATTTCGTCAGTGATATTGTCAAACCGTGCTTGCACTAATACACTGCAATGAGACTGGGCATCACCAATAACGATGCAGTGGCTCAGAACCGGATTAGCTAATAGCTCACTCTCAACCCATTCCGGATTAATGTTTCTGCCAAAACTAGTGATTAACAGGTTTTTTCGACGTCCGTTGATGTGTAAATATTGCTCATCGTCAATAAAACCCAAATCGCCTGTTTGAATCTTGTCGGGATACCAACTTTCAGGATGGTTGATATAGCCTAAGAAGGCATTGCCTCTGACAACCACTTCGCCAGACTCAATACGCACATCAACATGATCGAGACACTGGCCAACAGCGCCGATTTGACGCTGCTTTGGACTATTCAAACTCACAACAGAGCTACATTCAGATAGGCCGTATCCTTCATAAACCGGTAAACCCAAAGCATCCGCTTTAGCCAGTATGTCTTGAGAAACACGGCTACCGCCGACAGCAATAAATTTCAAACTGTCTGGTACCGGCCAACCCTGCTCTGCAGCTGTGACCAAGGTCAATAAAAGCTCTGGCAATAGCACCACACTTTCAGGCTGCTGCTGGCTTAGAGTGTTTAAAAATCTTTGTATATTAAAACCTCGTCCACCGTTAAAACCGAGCTCTGTGGCAGGTAATAAGGTTACAGACCCTTTACTCAATAACGGTGAATAAATACCTGCCAGGTTTTCTAATAAGGTTGTCAGCGGTAGCACACATAAATGGCGTACAGATTGAAGTTCGGTTCGTCGAATGATGGCATCTGCTACCCGTAACTGATTATCCGTACTTAAACACACACCCTTAGGTTGACCTGTCGATCCTGAAGTAAAGGTAATTTTTTGTGTTCCATGAGGAATCCGACTTGGGCGGGTCTGTTGCAGTGGATACAAGGTTAAGCTGTCTGTCAGTTCAAGATTAATTCCTCTGAACAGTTTTAGTGCTTCAAATAAAGCGATACCTTTGGGATCGATGATCGCTAATGCCCCACTTTCACTAATGGCATGATGTTGTTGTTCTGCTGAGAAAAAAGCCGGAATAGGTAAACTGATGACACCTGCCTGATAACAGGCAAGGTCAATACAGGCCCAATCAGTGCTGTTATCAGCATACAAGGCAACCACATTGTCTTTGTATGGTAGAAGTAACTCCGTCAAACGATCCACTTCATCCAACATCTGCTGCCAACTCAAACTTGTATGAAGTCCCTGCAAGGCTAGCTGGTCAGGTTGTTCACTAGCCGTTTGTCGCAAACAAGTCATGAGATTAGTCATGACGCAGACTTCCTACAAATTCACTTATTTGATGCTGATAACTCTGACGTAGATATTGCATCATGGGGTTAGTAGACAATCTGTCGATAGTTTGACGAGTGTTGCTGGCAACAACTACTGGTTTATCATCGTAATAACTTCCCCAGCTTGCCCCTTTATCAGGCAGTTTTGCTGGATCAGCGACACGGATAGCGATAGTTTCAATACTTAATTTTTCTAACCACTGTAAAACCACTGGGCTGGCAGTAAATACCACCCATTCATAACCGGCTTGATAGAACAACTCAGCCAGTAATAAAAATAAAGTCTGAGTTGCTCGCTGGCGACCTGAGGCTAGATTGCCGATTTCGACAATATCATCCCGTTGAACCACTGTTTGAGTGAGAATACTCAAGGTCGTTTGGATATCGTTATCCAGATAATATTCCAGAAACAGATGAGATGAATAGCTGGCCGGTTGAAAACCTAAGGCCGCTGAGACCAGACCGTTTGTAGAATTGGCTGATAGGATGAATGGCAAGAAATGGCTGACTTTTGCGCCATGCTGCTTTTCAAACCGTTGGTAGATAAATTGCTCAGCGTCTACTCTTCCCACCTCATTGGCTTTTGCCAATGTGAGTGGAAAAACAGGCTGAATAATTTGCCGTTCTATAACCCGTTGATTTTGAGTGCTATTAGTGCACTGTTCAAACGACCTAGCTTCCATAAAAATCCCCTTGGAGGTGGTATGGAAACTAGCTTAAAAAAGAAAGCTTAACGAAAAATTAAGCTTATAATGTTTTATTACTTATTAGTTAAAACAACCCCAGATGACTGATTTAATTCAGATATTTGTTGTTTTATCTGCACTTCCAATAAGCGTTTTCTACTTTCATTATCATTAGCCAATGCCTGACTGCGCAGCAAATCAATAAGATTTATTTCACCTAGATCAAATGCACGCTTTTGTAATTGATAATACTGCTGCGTCGTTTTATTTTGTTCAGTAATTAAATTTAACTGCTGACGACTGCTGTTTAATTCTTCCTGCACTGAAACGTGTCGTGTTTTCAATTGGCGCCATAAAGCTTGTCGTTTAACCTGTGCATCCGCTAATTCAGCTGAGGCCTGAGCAATCGCAGGTTGTCTATATGCTTTATCATCCAGAGCCATACTGAAACCGATTCCCATACTATTGGTATAGTCTTCAGCTCTGTCACCTCGTTCTCGTCTCAAGCCAAGTGAGACACTAGGATTCACAGCACCATCATATTTTGCTAATCCCATCTGAGCCTGTAAGCGAGAAATTAACTGATCCTGCAATATAAGTTGTGGATGTTGCTGCAAATTTTCAGCACTGACAATAGCCTTTTCATCCACCTGCCTTGGTAATGTATCTTCACCAGTAATTAACTTATAAATTTTTAAACGTTGCTGCAACTGCGATTCAGCATTGACCATTTTGCTATGCGCTTCCAGTGTGTTACTGCTAGCCAGTAATCGTTCTGTTGAGGCTAGATCACCTGCTTTTACTCTTGAAGTGACATCTTTTTGTAGTTTTTTTGCTGTTTGCCAGGTCAGTTTTGCTTGTTCTAACTGGGCTTCAGCTAATTTGACTTGCCAGATCTGTTGCCGAACTTCACCAGAGGCTTCCAATTTCAATGCACGCTGATAGGCTGGTAATTCTGCAGCAATCTTCTCTGTCAGTGACTGTTGTTGTTTTTTCTGGCCTGGTAACCACAGAGGTAAATCCACACCGCCTTCCCATTCCTGAAAACCGTGCCCGGTTCCGACTTCATCACTAAACAGACTCAGGCTGCCAGTGACTGGCTCTGCAAATAGAGCATTGCTGTATGTCTCATTCGCTTGCTGCAACTGACGGTATTTATCTTCTGCCAGCAAGCCGGGTAAACGCTGATACACTTTCTCTGTAAGCGATGCTAAATCCAGTTGAGCAGAATAAGACACATTGATCACTGACTCTGTCTCTTCCGCAAAAGAGGTTACTGGGCTAAAAGAGCTTATTACAGCTGCCATAACAATAGATGTATAACGTCGCATATAAATCCTTAAATAAATGCTGAACTATCCAAATAAACAGCATGCACAGTGATTGTTAAATCAGACTTAAACAGTCTGCATTGCTGTTCGTTTAGGCATTAACTTATCAGCCATTTTTTCATAAACTGCCAGCATAGCGGGTATCACCAGTAGTACCAATATAGTCGAAAACATAAGACCAAACGACATAGACACCGCCATTGGGATTAAAAATTGTGCCTGTAATGATGTTTCAAACAACAGCGGCGTCAATCCAGCAATAGTCGTAAGCGAAGTCAGTAATACGGCACGAAGACGTTGGGTGGAAGCTTCAATAATAGCCTGCTGTGTTGGCATGCCAGACTCTGTTAATTGTTTAAAGAAGGTCACCAGAATAATGGAGTCGTTCACTACGATGCCAGACAAACCAAAAATACCAAACAAAGACAGAATGGTTAGATCAATACCAAGCAGCCAATGACCAATCAAGGCGCCAATCAAACCGAATGGAATGGCTGCCATGACAACCAGTGGCCAACCATAGGAAGAAAATACCCAGGCCAGGACCAGATAAATCATCACAAACGCAAGCAAGGTACCCTGTGCCATATCAGCCATAGTGTCAGCCTGCTCTTCCGCTCTGCCTTCATAAGCAATTTTCACCCCATACTTAGCGGATAATTCAGGTAAAAATGAGGACTTCATATCATCCAGAATGGCATTATTATTATTCACAACCGCATCAACAGTAGCCGTGATATGAATGGCCAGCTGACTTTCTGTATGGCGCAATACATCAAAGCCACGACGAGACTCAAATGTCACTACACTCGACAAAGGTGCACTGCCGCCATTTGGCAAACGCAGCATAAAGTTTTCTAAGGTTGCCAAGGTGTTACGCTCAGCGTCAGGTAACATGACGCGGACCTCAACTTCATCATCACCGTCCTGAAAAATCTGTACTAATTGACCATCAAATGCAGCACGTAACTGACGACCAACGTTTTCTACAGTTAGACCAAGCACATCACCCTGGCCTTTAATTCGGTAGATTAATTGTTCTTGACCGTAGGGCATATCATCTTCAATCGCACTAACACCGGTATAGTTTTTTAGTTTTTCAGCCACCTCATGGGACGCTTTTTTCAATTGTTCTGCAGTGGCTCCACTGAGACGAATATCAATATCACTACCAGGCGGTCCACCACGCATTTCACTGATAGTAAACGTTTCAATGCCTGGCGGTAAGCTGATGTATTGACGCCAATCATTAATAAAGTCTTTGTTTCTAATGTCACGTTTATCGGGCGAAATCATTTCAAGTTGCAATGAGCCAAACCGTTCATCTGCCTGACTACTGCTAACATTGGAATTCGCTGAAGAGGCACTACCGAGACGAGTGACAGCCATTTTAACGATGTTTTGCTCATAATCTGCCTCAGCTTTATCCAAAGCTTGATTAATATGCTGCAAAAATTCCTCAACAGCTTGTTTTGGCGTGCCTGCCACAAACCGTGCATTGGCAGTAATCGTCGTACCTTCTGGTGACGGAAAGAAGTTGAACAGGATTCTGCCACTGGCGAGCAAGCTGATAGATAGAATTAAGATTGCTAGTGTCAGGCTAATAGTCACCACACTATTTTTAACAGCAAGGGTCACTAACGGTCGGAAAAGCTGTTCACGAAAATGCTCAAATTTTTCATCTAACCATGTCCTGAGACGCCCGGGTTTATCATGATGTATAGATTGAAATGTGTGACGTAAGTGACCGGGAAGTATAAGAAAACTTTCAAAAAGTGAGGCGATAATCACACAAATTACGACAAATGGAATATCAAATAAGATATTACCGATGACACCACTAATTAACATTAATGGCAGAAAAGCAGCAATAGTGGTTAATGAGGATGAAATGACGGGCGCAAGCATGCGTCTTGCTCCACCTTCAGCTGCTAATAATGACCGTTCACCACTTTGATAGTGGGATAAAGCATCTTCCCCCACCACAATGGCATCATCTACGATAATACCCAAGGCCATAATCAAGGCAAACAAGCTGATCATGTTGATACTGCCACCTAACATGTAGAGCACTGTTAAAGCAGCCATGAACGAGACGGGAATACCGACAGCCACCCAAAACGCGACTCTGCCATGTAAAAATAAGAACAGAATAGCTAGAACCAGTAACAGACCACTCAACCCATTACTCAGAAGTAGATTTATACGTTCCTGAATCAGTGACCAACTGGCATCATAAACTCTGATATCAACGCCTTTGGGTAACGTCGGTCTGGCCTGTTCAAGCCAGTTTTCCATAATCTTGGCTGATTCCAGTGCATCTGCATTTTCAGTGCGCTGCAACTCAATCTCAACGGCCGGTTGTCCGTGATAATAGACCTTGACTTGATCTCGCATCGGCCGACGTTCAACATTGGCAACATCGTCAATCAATAACACACGTCCCTGATAATCACTTTTTAATGAAATATCACCAAAAGCATCAGCATCACGACGTTGATCAAGGCTACGAATTTGTCGTGTGGTTTCGCCATTACCGATCTCACCTGCAGGTAAATCCTGACTCTGATCTGCGATTCGCTGACTGACGTTATCAAAGCTTAACCCCAACGACTCCAGTGCTGATGTACTGACTTTAATAGCCATTTCTTCATCAGGTAGCCCGGTAATAGTTACCCGAGAAATACCGGCATCAAGTAATTCATGCTCGATTTGATGAACCAGACCACGTAGCTCATCCAGATGACCGTCGGTGGTGACCAGAAGTCTGGCTACATTGTCATAACGTGTGACGATACTGATTTCGGGAGTTTCAGAATCCCTAGGTAAATTTCTCAGTCGTGCGACATGATCTTTGACCTGATCAAGCGCTTGCCCCATTTCAGTCCCTTCATCAAACTCAAGCGTGACTAATGACGAGCCATAGGATGAGGTAGAGGTCATTTTATCGACGTAATCGATTGTACGAAGTTCTTGTTCGATGCGACTGGTTAAAGAGTCTTCTACGTCTTCGGCACTGGCACCACGCCAGACGACACTGACAGTAATAACATCCAGAGCAAAGTTAGGGAAAAACTGAGTATTGAGCTTACTTAATGAAACAAAGCCACCTATCAGCATCATTAGCATTAATAGATTTGCAGCAACCTTATGTTGAGCAAAAATACCAATAATATCTGAGCGATGCGCAGGTAAGCTCACAATGAGGTCTCTACCGCTAAACCAGTAATGGCGTTAGGAAGTTGGGTGGTGACAATCAACTCACCGGGATGTATCTCATCACTTCTTATCAATAATCGGTGAATGTCATCATCAGTGATGACTTCCCCTACCCGTTCAACCGTGATGGCTTTCAACAGTCCATCTTCAATGACATAAACACGATCCAGTCCATATAAGGCACTAAAAGGTAGCTCAATGACATTATGTTGTTTGGTGAGCTGTAGCTGGAGCTCAACAAACGTACCCAATGGTAAGTTATTGGCATGGTTAACTAAGCGAAACAAACCATCAATCCCGCCACTATCGAGTCTGACCTCACCTGATAGCCGCTTTAACTCCAAGTCCACCTTTTCGTTATCAATCATCGCAGTGGCTATAATCGATTGGCCTTGCTCCAGCATTTGCCGAATTTGCTGGCTATAGCGCCCCGGGATTTGAGCTCGCACTTCCAGATTATTCAGATCATAGACTTTAATCAGACTGTCGCCAGGTCTGACGCGGTCGCCAATAGCAACGTTGAGTGTGGCAACTCGGCTATCAAAAGGCGCACGAATATCTGTTCGTTCCAGATTGACTTCACTTTGTTTAAGTAAGGCCTCCGCCCGTTTTTTAGAAGCCTCTAATTGGGCTAAGCGTGATGGATGCTCAGCAATATCATTTTGTAATTGTTTCAAAGCCAGCTCTTGCTGCTGGAAGGCAGACAGAGACTCATCCAAAGTCGAACGTGAAGTCAACTTGTTTTGTTCAAGCTTTTTGGCGCGTTGGACCGCATTATCCGCCAGATTTACCAACTGTTTCTGAGTATCCAATAATGTGCGATCACGTTGATATCGGACATTCTCATTGGCGATGGATGCGGTAATTTCATCCACATCAGCCTGGCGCTGTTGTTTGATTAACTCAACATCGGTTTTATCCAGTTGCAGCAGTAACTCTCCCTGACTGACTGTTTCACCTTCTAAAACCATTACCGCTTCTATATCGGCTTCAACTGCCGCTTTTAGATTGGCATCACGTGGGGTTTCAATACGGCCATAGACGGTTATTTGCGGGCGAATCGTTTTCAGTTTGGCTGGTTGTGCGTCAACCAGCCAAGCTTTCTGTTCCGTGTCTTTTGCTGTTGCCTTGGGTTTACTGACAATCAGCGCTGTAACAATCAGAGCAGTCAGGCCAAAAATAATGAGTGGTATAACAAATTTTTTTAGCTTGACCATTCTGCATTAAATCCCTTTTAGTTGGTGGGCTCAGTCACAATAGCCACACGAATCGCATCCAGTGATAATGACGCAGACTGAATGCCGCTTTGCAGTCTATCCTGACGCTGTTTTAAATAATCCAGTTCTTGTTGGCGAATATTCGGATTCACTTTGGCTAAAGCACTGAGTCGTTGGTATTCCTGCTCCAATTCATTAGTCATTGTTTCCAGTGCTTCCTGCTTCAAGGTCTGCTCAATATGCTCGACCGCTCCTTTCGCTTGCCCAAGCAAGTTTTCAACTGGACCACGTGCGTGTCGAATCAACTCCTGAGCGGTAGCCCTCGGAATTCGCCCTGCCATTTTATTAAAGTCTTGCTCATCGAATACGGTTTGATATTGTTTACCACGTTCATCGATGACCAACCTGATATGACTTTCTGAAATAAAACGCTGAATCTGTAAATCACGCTCAGAAACAGTACGCATCACAAATATCGCTTCCAGTAATAGAGTACCTGCTTTCACTTCATCTGTGGCTAAAGTGCAAAACGCGCTATTACCCAAGTCACTGCTTAAGACCATATCCATCGCGCCCAGCACCATGGGATGTTCCCATGTCAAAAAGCTCATGTCTTCACGACCTAAAGCTTTATGCCGTTGATAAGTCGCCGTCAGTCCCTCGTCTGGCAGTTCTGGAAACTGTGTCTGCATATGTGTACCAGGCTCAATAATAATACTATCGGTACTATGTGGCTGCTGATCGACACCAAAAGCATCAAACACATCATCCATAAAACCTGCCAGTTCTAATGAGCGCGATAAAGTCTCGACATCTGCTACCACAGTTTCTGCCAGCTCTTCGTTATATGAGTGACGTTCAAGCAAACGGTGACGGCCGGATTGAAGCTCTGCCTGTGTTTGTTCAGCCACTTGTTGTGTCAGCTTTATCAGGCTCTCTAATAAGACCTGATTACCTGGTTCAGCCATGGCGTCTTGTAAGGCCTGCTTTGTTGCGCCGGCAATACGTTGACCAGCGGCTAATACCTGTTCAAACCCATTCATTCCTTGATGGTACCAGTGCAACAATATGGATTGCGCTGTACTTGCATAATAAGGCGCATGAATATGCACATCATGATGCTGACCAATGCGATCCAAACGACCAATACGCTGTTCCAGTAAATCTGGATTCACTGGCAAATCAAATAACACAAGATGATGCGAAAACTGGAAGTTACGTCCTTCACTACCAATTTCTGAGCAGACCAGACATTGTGCCCCCTCTTCATCATCAGCAAAATATGCTGCTGCTCTGTCACGATTAACCAGGCTTAAACCTTCATGGAATACCGCTGAACGAACGCCCTGACTAATATTGAGATAGTTCTCCAGTTGTTGTGCAGTATCGGCTTCAGCACAAATGATCAAAATTTTGTCATCACGGTGCTCTTTAAGAAAGTCGACCAACCAACTGACACGGCTATCGTGTTTTAACCAATCAACATCAGTGAAATGTTGTTCAGGCAAGATAATATGACTCAAATCTACGCCAGCTAGAGCATCAGGCAATGCCAGTTCGTATTGATGCAGAATTCGATTGGGGAAACCTTTCACCACCTCACGTGTATTACGATATAGAACACGTCCAGTGCCATGCCTATCCAGCAGTTGTTGGATAGCCTGCTGTTTAGCTGTGGTGAACAAATCTTCCGAACGGATTTCTTCGAGCAGACTATCATCAATATAGTCTTTCAGCTGTGAGTGCTTGTCTTTTGATAAGTCATTCAGCGTATCAGCTGTATCAAGCTGTTCAATTAACTCACTAACTGGCTGATACGCGGCTTCCTGCTGCACAAATGCATCAAAATCATAAAACTTATCTGAGTCCAATAAACGTAAACGAGCGAAATGGCTTTCAATACCTAATTGTTCGGGTGTAGCCGTTAATAACAACAACGCAGGGATCTGGGCAGCAAGCCGTTCAATCAATTGATAACCGTCACTTGATTGTTCAGGTGACCACTCCAGATGATGGGCTTCATCGACAATCAACATATCCCATTCTGCCGCCAGAATATCAGCCTGCATCTGAGAGTTGGCTAATACATCATTTAAACCACATAACACCATTTGTGCACTATCAAAAGGATTGCCTTCATCGAGTTCCTGTAATGCTTCGTGACGCTCATGATCTATAAGGGTAAATGCCAAATTAAAACGACGTAGCATTTCAACCAGCCACTGATGTAATAAGGCATCGGGTACTACGATAAGTGCTCGCCGAACTTGTCCTGATAGAACTTGTTTATGCAGAATCAACCCCGCTTCAATCGTTTTACCGAGTCCAACTTCATCAGCTAATAAAACGCGTGGAGCAAAGCGTTGTGCGACCTGCTGAGCAATATAAAGCTGATGAGGTAATAGTTGAACACGTCCACCTAACAAGCCATACACAGGTGATTTAAGGAGTTCATGTTGATAATTTAGTGTTTTCGCGCGTAATTCAAACTGACTGTTTTTATCGACTTGACCGGCAAAGAAGCGATCTTGCGGTTGATTGAAATGTACTCGACTATCCAGATCCATTTCATGAATACTGACGGGTTCACCCTCTTCCGTATCGCCTTGATAGACATAACAACCATTAAAAGGTTGAACAGCACTGATTACGAAACTCTTTTCTTCACGGGTACTGACTTTATCACCTTCAGAATAGATAACCCGACTCAATGGGGCATTATCGGCAGCATAAAAACGGCTCTCTGCTGCGGCAGGGAAGAATACTTCAATTCGACGTCCACTAGCTTCCTGAATAATCCCAAGACCAAGTTCTGCTTCACTATTACTGACCCAGCGCTGGCCTACGATAAATGCACTTTCTGACAAGATGTTTTGCTCCGTAATTTTTTATGTATTGTGTTCAATGTGAATTGTTAGTCAAAGTGCAGGCGTTTCTATAACCTTCTAATCGAAGCTCATTTAGCGACGAATTTTTGCACTCGTTTATAACGATAAAAATGTTGTTAGGCACGATATGGTAAATTGTTGGCTTGTTTTTTCCTATAGCCCAGTATGAATGGCCACTGAATTTTACACCGTTGAATCCACCACAGAAGTGGAATATGAAATAAAAAAGTCCCGATTTATCGGCGTCATTATGTCATGTCAGAGTGAAGATGATGCGCTACGTAAACTAGGTCAGCTAGCTAGACAACATCCTCAAGCGAATCATCTGGCTTTTGCCTGGCGTATTCGCCAACCAGAAGGTTTTCTGACGGAACGATTCCATGATGCAGGCGAACCCTCCGGCACCGCTGGCAGACCGATTCTGGCACCTTTAGAAGGACAATCACTTATTAATACCGTAGTGGGTGTTATTCGCTATTTTGGTGGTATTAAATTAGGGACTGGCGGACTGACTCGCGCTTATGGTGCTGCAGCTAAGCAAGCCATTGCCGAGGCCAATATTGTGAAATGGGTTGAAATGGCAGAGATGACATTAGAAATCGACTACTCACAGCTGCAACTTCTTGAGTACCAGCTCAAACAAATACGCGGTGAAATTATCGATCAAAACTTTACCGATAAAGTCGTCATCACGATTGTTTTACCAGCAAAACATCAACAGGCTATTGAGCAGCAGTTCATTGCAAACTATTAGCTTCAAAAGTGATTAAACGCCCATCAATACGCGCTTGTTTAAATTTATATTTATCAGCTATATAGCTGATAGTGTTTCGGTGGTACATGAAGACATGGGTAGGATCATTTTTATAATTCCAACGATGAAAATCGATACCCTCATGATAGATTTCGGTCATACAAAGAAGTCGGCCCCCTGGTTTTATACACTTCCTCAGTAAAGCGAAACTCTGTGCCGGGTGATGAAAATGTTCAATGACCTCACAGCTACAAATATAGTCATATGTTTGTGTTAATAAGCTTGGATCATTAAAAAATAAAGGATCATATGCGGTAATCGTAAAACCTAGCTCTTGCAACACATGAGTAATCACCGGTGCATGCCCCGCGCCAAAATCAAGCCCATGATGCTCAGGCTGATAATACTGTTGTACTTGATGAACAATTGGAGAAACAAACTGCTGGAAGCGTTTATCTGCAACATCATTTAAATGCTCCAGGTAACGGCTCTGCTCTGCTGCACGATCCGGCCACAAGACCGGATCCATAAATACGCCGTAACAAAAATCACATTGGTGATACAAACGCTGTTTAAACTGATAAAACACGCTGGCCTGATGTTGGCACAGCGGACACGAAGTCCTCATCTAGATCGGCAAAAAACTGGTCACAAAACCAATCAAACCGCCGAAAACGCCACCCCAGACAACTAACCAGCCTAAATGGGTGCGAATCATATTCTGAACAATGCTTTTCACCATCTGCGGGGTCAGCTCTTCAAGGCGTGATTCGACGATATGTTCAATCTGCACATGAATATCATCAAACACCGCATGACTGTTTAGCTTTGAGCGAACGCTTTGCTGAAATGAGTCGCTGTGAGCTATATCATCAAGGGAACGTGTCATTTTTTTAATGAACGGCTCACGTAGTGGTTCTAATGCCGATTTACCACCAAACATGGATAACATACTGCCAAAAGATGACTCCATAATGGTAGCCACTAAACTGTCGTAAACAGGTTGCAAATCTGTTTGCTCAATTACATCCGAGAAATCCAGTGGATGTTGTGCATTATCTGCGACTAATTCTGCTAAAAAACGATCCACATTCTCCTTGCTAAAAAACTGCTGCATGACTAAATTGTGAATAGCGGTTTTAAATTCAGAGAAACGTTCAACAACAACACCTGAACCATACAGACCCGGAACCTTTTCGAATAGCATATGAATCGCTATCCAGTTTGTCAGGCTACCAGCCAGTGCAAACATGCCCGTTGTTAGAATGGCCTTTGAGGCAGGTGAGTCTATAAATAATCCGATAGCGACAAATGTTGCCGCTACTAGATGGGTGATTAAACTCTTATTCATCGGTCCATTTAGTTAATGCGGTGATAATCTGAGAGGCTTGATCTCGACTGGAAATATTGAACTTGGAACGCTGGCTATACTCACCATTACGTTTCTGATAACGACGAATCGTATATTTATCTGGACCAAAGTCACCTGTTTTGCGATCCAGGTCCTGATAGCGAAACATTACCGTTGCCCAGGCACCTTTTGTTAATACAACTTTATCTAATTCTTTGACCGTCATCGTATCGCCTTCATGATATTCAACGGTTAATTCGTCCACTGTTTCAGCCATAAGAATAAAACTCCTTAAATTATTGTTGTTTAAAATAAGCGGTTAATACTTTATAGAGCATTACCGCATCCTGACTACCTGCTAATTCACGAATGGAATGCATGGCAAAGGTTGGTAAGCCTATATCAATTGTTTTAACACCGATATGAGAAGCCGTTATAGGACCTATAGTACTGCCACAGCCCATATCTGTTCTGACCACAAAATCCTGCACAGGGACGTTGTTCTGCTCACATAATTGTCTAAATGTGGCACTAGTCTGACTGCTGGTCGCATAACGCTGATTGGCATTGGTTTTAATCACTGGTCCTTTGTTTAATAATGGACCATGCTCAGCATCATGCTTATCTGCATAATTCGGATGAATAGCATGCGCATTATCAGCTGAAATCATCATCGAATGTTCAATCATACGCTGATAGGATTCGTATTCACCTGCCAGACGCATCAAAACAGACTGTAAAAAAGAACCCTGCGCACCAGACACTGACTGACTACCCACTTCTTCATGATCATTACATACCAGCAAAGCGGGTCGACTGTTATCCGATGACAGTAAAGCCTGTAAACCAATATAACAACTCAGCAGATTATCAAGTCTAGCGCTGCTAATAAAATCACCAGACAAGCCTATTACCGCCGCTTTTTGTGTGTCATAAAAACACATTTCATAATCGAGCACACGGCCGATACGGATATCTGGATACTGTTGACGGCATTGCTGCTCTAATAAAGCACGAAAATCAAGACTATCACCGTCATCCATTTGTGCCAGAATCGGTGGTAAGTGTAATTGCGAGTTAATACTACGATTTTGATTGGCTTCCCGATCCAGATGAATTGCCAGACTAGGAATGGTGGCTATGGCCTGTTTAAAATCAATAATAACCTGCTCAATCTGCCCTTGTTGATTCTCATAGCTGACCCTGCCTGCCAACGATAAGTCACGGTCAAACCAGGGATTTAATAAGGCTCCCCCATAAACTTCGACACCCAGTTGTAACAGACTTTGTTGTACCTTTTCCGGTTTTGGTTTCACTTTCAGGCACGGACTGTCTGTGTGTGCCCCGATCATTCGTATTCCCGTATCGACTAACTTATCATCTGTTATGATGAAGGCAATAATCGATGCCTGACGAACGACAAAGTAGTTACCTGAGCTGAGCTCTCCCCAACTATCTGCTTCGTTAAGCTGCTGAAAGCCTTTGTCTTCCAATACCGTCTGCATCGAAGCAACTGCATGATAAGGCGTCGGTGAAGCATCGAGAAACTGGCATAACCCCTGATTAAAATCACTTGAAGTATTTTTCATAGTCAACGTCATATTTGCTGGAAGAGATAAAAGACCGGCTTATGATACCGATTTTCAGGCTGGCTTGTTACTGATGTTAATCTTCTACCCTCTGACCACGGTAGATTCGTAATGGTTTTTTTATATTGGAGGAGGATTTTCGGCGCTCCGTCTTCTGTTCACTTTCTTGAACTTCATGACCACGATAGATACGCTTTTTACTGGCTGAAACAGTAGGAGACGAATCATCACGCTTATCAAATGACACATTTAAAAAGCGGAACATATCAATGTCATCATCAAGAAAGCTACGCCCGGCCAATGGCATTTTTACATTTTCTTTGAATGAATAACGTTCAACCTGTATATCTGACCAGCACTTTAAGACTTGCTCGCCTCGATGAGGTCCATGGGATAAAGCCGTAACACGACCGTTTATGATTAAAATATGACAGGCGCGATTGTCTGATGTAGTGATAAAGAAAGTCCCCGTCTTGTCTGCTTCAGACAACGAATGAATTTCTTTTAGAACGTCCATCTTATCTATCATTGATTGAATAACTAAGCGTGATTAAATGAGTTTAGCTTATAACAGCTCGTCATCATCTTTCACTTTTTTTCTCGGCCGTTTAGATAGACCACCATGTAAACGACAGCGATCAGCCAAAGCGCCCAATCCCCATCCTTCTGGAGGTCTGATAGCCACAGAACGTTTACAACGTTTGCCACCGGTTAATCGCGCCCCACATTCGGGCCGATAACGTTTTACTTTTTCCCAGCCTTCTAAAGTTTGTGAAGCTTTACGTATCACCTTAACTTCGCGGGGAGAGAGTTGACTCTGATCGACGGCATGCGTTTTTTGATCTGTTTGCCGCCACCAGTAACGAACAACCGGTACAGGAAGACCAAATCGACGAGCAAGATCATCTGGCTTACGATAGATTTCCATTTCAAGCAGTAATAAAGCCGCTTGTTCTAATCTGGCAGTAAACTCTCGACTCTCTTGTGGTGTCATTTAACTATTCGGCCTCATAACTCAATGAAATGATAGCTTCAGTTAATTCTTCGACATCTTGTTCCGGCTGCGCAATACCACGAACAGAAATACCTGCTTGATGAACACTATCCGGATCACCAGTAATCAGCGGATGCCATTCAGGTAAGTCTTCGCCTTCCGCCAATAAGCGATAAGCACAGGTCGCCGGTAACCAATCAAAATAATGCGCGTTTTCAATACTTAATTGAATACAGTCAGGGACGATGGTTTGACGATTATCGTAGTCTTTGCATCGACAGCTGTTGATATCTAATAAAGAACAGGCGGCTTTTGTGTAATACATTCGCCCATCATCTTCGTCTTCCAGCTTATGAAGACAACATCGTCCACAGCCATCACACAGGCTTTCCCATTCATCGTGTGTCATCTGACTGAGTCGTTTATGTTTCCAGAACTCAGTAGATGTTTTATCCTGCTTAGTCATGACTGATTCAATCGCCCTATCCAGCTTACTTATCCCTCTCATTAAGCAGTTCAATCCTAAAAAGATTTTGACCGCAGGAGAGACAGCAGCAAGTTGTCTGCAAACCGATAATGATACTAGATTGCAGCATCTGACGACACCGTTTAAACAGCAACAACTCGATAATATTGAGCCTGTCGACCTCGCTATTATCAGTCACCTAACAGAGTCACTTGAAAAATCAGTTGGTCAAGCCTGGCTGGGCACAATCAAGAATCAATATGCGCCACATGTTATTCTCATCAGTCATGCTGAGTTAGCACGACAAAACCAATGGCAGTTCACTGACTATCTGGCAATGGGGTTTAAGCATATTGCAGGTACAGAAGATGGTTTACGCATCTTCAGTTATGCAATAGAGAACTATCAACCGACTCATGACTGGTTGAATAGCCGGTTTTGGGCAAACCCGGAAATGTATGACAAATACCGCTGGTAATTCATCGCATTGTCATAAAACTGCATTAATATAAAAGAATCTATGTAATAACGATCTGTAAAGGCAATATGACTGAAGAAAACGCTTTAGATTTAAATAACCCGGCTTTGTATATCAACCGTGAATTAAGTTTGCTTGAATTCAACTGGCGCGTTTTGCAGCAAGCGCTTGATACAAATGTCCCTTTATTGGAACGCCTCAATTATCTGTGTATTTCCAGTACCAATCTGGATGAGTTTTTTGAAGTGCGTGTTGCAGGTCTGATACAGCAGATTGAAATCGGCGATCCATATATTGAATCTGATCAAATTACTGCCCAGGAATGTCTGAAATTAATTAATCTTCGCGCACATGAATTGGTAGAAGAACAGTATCGTGTTCTGAATGAAGTTTTATTGCCTGAGCTAGAGCAAGAATCTATTCAGGTTTTACCGCGCTCACAATGGACACCTGAACACAATGCCTGGCTAAAAGAATATTTTCAGGAAGAGATCCTGCCGATCCTAAGCCCAATGGGACTTGACTCTGCTCACCCTTTCCCACGTCTACTCAATAAAAGTTTGAACTTTATTGTGTCACTTGTCGGTAAAGATGCATTTGGTCGTGACCGTGGCTATGCGATTTTACAAGCCCCCCGTGCGCTTCCCCGTGTTATTCAACTGCCACCTGAAATGCAGGCCGAAGGCGAATATAAATTTGTATTCCTCTCCTCCATTATCCATGCCTTTGCTGAAGATCTTTTCTTTGGCATGAAAATAAAAGGTTGTTTCCAGTTCCGTGTAACACGTAATAGTGATCTGGCAATCGATACAGAAGAAACCAGTGATTTGCTTGCCACCATTGCTGATGAACTCACTCAACGTAACTATGGTGATGAAGTGCGGCTGGAGATTGCTCACAATTGTCCGGAAGACATGGTGGAGTTTTTACGTAATGAATGTGCGATGGAGCGCGATAATGTCTATCTGGTTAACGGACCAGTCAATTTGAGTCGCATTCAGACTGTTTGCTCATTGGTTGATAGACCTGATCTAAAATTCAGGCCATTCTCTCAAGGCCGTCCAAGCGGCTTAAGTCTGGATGTGGACATTTTTGATGCACTTCGCAAGCAAGATATGCTGCTGCATCATCCCTATCAGTCATTTACCCCTATTATCGATATGATACGCCAGGCCGCTGCTGATAGTAGTGTGCTTGCGATTAAACAAACTTTGTATCGTACAGGTGCAAAATCGCCCATTGTTGATGCGTTAGTCACAGCTGCTCAGGCAGGAAAAGAAGTGACGGTCGTTGTAGAGCTACGTGCACGTTTTGATGAAGAAGCCAACGTCGCGTTAGCATCACGCTTACAGGAAGCTGGTGCTCATGTGGTGTATGGCATTGTGGGTTACAAAACTCATGCAAAAATGCTGCTTATACTTAGACGTGAAAATGGCAAACTACGCCGCTACGTTCATTTAGGTACAGGTAACTACCATCGCAGTACATCACGCATCTATACAGATTACGGTTTACTGACTTCTGATAAACAGATTGGTGAAGATGTGAATAATCTGTTCATTCAGCTCACCAGCCTCGGTAAAATTCCACAAATGCATAAACTTCTTCATGCACCGTTCACTTTGCATGAGGGGCTGCTGGCGAAAATTGAAAGAGAAATAACCGCTGCCAAAGCAGGCAAGCCAGCTAGAATAATTATTAAGGTTAATGCTGTCGTTGAACAAGAAATGATCCAGGCTTTTTATCGCGCATCGATAGCTGGCGTCAAAGTCGATTTGATCGTACGTGGTATTTGTTGTTTAAAACCTGGAGTTGAAGGTTTATCTGAGAATATCCAGGTCAGAAGTATAATCGGTCGTTTTCTGGAGCACACCCGTGTTTTCTACTTTGAAAATGATGGGTCACCTGAAATCTGGGCTGGCAGTGCCGATCTAATGAAACGAAATTTATTACGTCGTGTGGAAACCTGCTTCCCCATTGAGTCTAAAAAATTACGTAATCGTATATTAGAAGATTTAGAAGTCTATTTGTCAGACAATTCACAGGCCTGGATTTTGAATGCTGATGGTCGATACCACCGTGTCGATAAAGATGAGTCAGCACCGCAGATCTCGGCACAAACCACATTGTTAGAACAAATGGCGAAATCGTTCTAGTTACATTATGGAAACCATTGCTTTTTTTAATCTGAAAGGCGGCGTCGGTAAAACGACGTCTGCCGTCAATATTGCCTGGCATGCTGCTAATGAAGGTATTCCTACATTACTATGGGACTTAGATCCTCAAGGTGCTTCCAGTTGGCTGCTGAATACCAGTGCAAAATCTGAAACAAAACCCAAAAAATTATTATCAGGCAAAACCCCTATCGGTGATTTAGTCAGAAGTACAGAATTTGAGAATCTGGATATTATTCCAGCTGACTTTTCCTTTCGTCATTTGGATCATCAGCTCAGTGAACAAAGCGATCAGGGTAAACAGAATCTAATTGCTAAGCTTGTTGAACCATTCAGCGAAACATACGCCCTAATGATTTTAGATTGTCCACCCAGCTTTTCATTACTGACAGAACAGATTTTTGCTACTGCAGATTCGCTATATTTACCTTTGATTCCAACGCATCTGTCTCTACGAACATTTGAGCAGACTCGGGACTTTTTTAAAGAACATAAATTAAAGCCAAAACGTTTGCATGCCTTTTTCAATATGGTAGATAGACGCAGAAGCATGCACCGTGTCATGCTTGCCCATCCACCTAAAATGCTGAAAAACGGCTTAAAAACGGCAATTCCTTATGCAGCCGTGGTAGAAAGAATGGGAGATCACCAACAACCACTACCAGCATTTGATAAACAATCAAATGTCAGTAAGGCTTATGCCGAATTATGGCAAGAAATTAAGCAAACACTGTCTGAGTTTTAATATTACACGCTTGGTTTAATTCGCCAGCAACGATGGATCTTTTTGTTTCGCTCAAAATCACGCGGTATAGTCGCCACACTGATATCATCAATCACATATTGATTTAAAGCATCAGTATCTAATTCAAAATCACGGCGGTTAGTTGAGAAAATAAGCTCACCCTCTCGGGTTAACAAGGCAGCGGACTGTTTAATAAGCGAAACGTGATCACGCTGTATATCAAACACCCCTTCCATACGACTGGAGTTAGAAAATGTCGGCGGATCAAGGAAGATTAGGCCATACCGTTTTTCATCTTCTCTCGCTTGCTCCAACCATTCAACGCAGTTAGCGCGAATGTACTGATGTTGTTCACCTACAAAGCCGTTCAACTGCATATTTTCCTCAGCCCAGGCTAAATACGTATTAGACATATCAACACTACTTGTTGATTTTGCCTGTCCTGCTGCAGCATAGACACTAGCTGATCCTGTATAGGAGAACAAATTGAGAAAGTCCTTACCTTTGGCTAAATCTCTCACAAGTTGTCTGGTATCCCTGTGATCTAAAAACAGGCCTGTATCTAAATAGTCCGTCAGGTTAACCCAGAAACGCAGTCCATTTTCACGCACTTCAAATCGTTGATTCTTAGCTGCCTGTGCTTCGTATTGTTCTTTTCCTCGCTGCTTCTTCCTGACTTTCAAGGCTACATGGGTAACAGGTACCTCGAATACCTCAGGAATAATCTGCATCGCTTCCTGCAATCTTTCGATGGCTTTCTCAGGATCAATTTGTTTAGGTGGTGCATATTCCTGTACGTGAATATGGTCATCATAAACATCAATTGCCAGCGCATAATCAGGTAAATCTGCATCATAAACCCGATAACAGCTTATCTCTGATTTACGTGCCCATTTAGCCAGGTGCTTTTTATTCTTTTTCAAACGATTCGCAAACATCGCTCCCTGCTCTGTCATCTGAACAGGAGTTTGCTCTTTATCGTCTTGTTCTTCATCAACAAATTGTGTAGGAGATGAGCCTAATTCGTTTGAGCGTACAGGTCGTGGCGCACGATAAAACAGTACATCACAAGCGATGGGACCATTATCGAATGGGACCGTATCAAATAGTGTGAGCCCAGTAAATTTACCTAACTGCGCATTATCTGTTATCAGCGCTGTACGCCAGCCGACAAATGATTCATTAATGATATTACCCAAGCTTTCATAGAGATAATGTAATTCATCTGTACGTCCGATCCGTTCACCGTAAGGTGGGTTACAAACAAACAAGCCTGCTTTGGGGAGATCTGCCGCGAGTTTTGGCCACTCGATAAGATCACGTTGATTCACCTGGACCCGATCGCTCAAGCCAGCTTCGGCAATGTTATTTTTAGCGGCTTCAATGGCCGCTGCATCTGCATCACCGCCGACGATGACAGGACATCTGGCTAAACCAGATTGTCTTCTACGCTCAGCATCGGCTTTGATTTGTTTCCAGACTTCTTTATCGTGCTGTTTCCAGAAAGTAAATCCATAATAGTCTCGCAGAATACCGGGAGCGATATCTGCCGCTATCATGGCGGCTTCAATAAGAAATGTGCCCGATCCACACATGGGATCAATTAACGCCCAGCCTTGTTTTGCTAATCTGGGCCATTCAGCACTCAGCAAAATGGCTGCTGCTAAATGTTCTTTTAATGGTGCAGCGGTATTACTGACTCGGTAACCGCGTTTATGCAGGCTTTCACCAGATAAATCAATACTGGCAGTAGCCTGATTATGTTTCACATAGACATTGATCCGGACGTCCGGCTGATAAAGATCGACTGAGGGTCGTTGGCCAAATAGCGTACGAAAGCGATCAACAATCCCATCTTTGACACGTTGTGCACCATATTGGCTGTGCTTAATCTTAGAACGGAAACTATTGAAATCTACAGCGATGGTGCTATCAAGTTCGTTTATATGGTCTTCCCAGGGTAGCGCATTAATCCCTTCGTACAACTGTTCGGGTGTTTCTGCCTGCATATGAGCTATAGGTAATAACACTCTGATAGCCACACGTGACCAGAGACAAACCGTATAAGCATCAGCCAAAGTACCGGTAAAACGGATATTTCCCTGATCTTGCTTGGTATTTTTGATACCTAATTGTTTTAGTTCATCCGCAAGCAGTGGCAACATACCTCTTGCTGCTGTCACCGTAAACTTGTGTTGTTTAGCCATATTGCCTTCCTGATATAATCAAAACATTTTAATACAGGTGAGCACACTAATGGCAGTTACTGACAAACAAAGACGTTATCTCAAAGGGCTTGCCCACTCATTAAAACCAGTTGTTATGATTGGTAACAGTGGTTTAACTGAATCTGTTCTTGCTGAAATCGATAATGCACTGGAACACCATGAACTCATTAAGGTCCGAGTGAGTGGGCAAGAACGCGCAGATAGGAAAGCCATGTTAGACAAAATTGCAGAAGAAAGTGGCGCAGATTTAGTTCAAGTCATCGGACATATTGGCGGTTTTTATCGCCCATCAAAAAAAGCTTTAATTCAACTACCAAGGTGATTTTATGATTCAAAAACCGGCTGACACAGCTCAACCTATAGAAAAAGTGATGGCAGAACGTTGGAGTGGTCGAGCATATGATCCCACTGTTATGGTTACTCCAGAAGAAATTACCGCACTTTGTGAAGCTGCCCGTTGGGCGCCCTCTTGTTTTGGGGATGAGCCATGGCGTTATCTGGTTTGCGATAAAAACACTGACCGCGAATCCTGGGAAAAACTCTTATCCGCACTGGCTCCAGGTAATCAGGAATGGGCAAAAAATGCACCCGTATTAATTTTAGCTGCGTCAGTCCCGACATTTAGCCAGAATGATAAACCCAATCGCTGGTCAGGTTATGATACAGGCGCTGCGAGCATCAGCCTATGTTTACAGGCGACGTCTCTGGGACTAATGAGTCATCAAATGGGCGGCTTTGACGATAAAAAAATTCGTGAGGCGTTTTCTATTGCTGATGATATCCACATGTGGTCAGTCATTGCCATTGGTCATCAGGCTGCATTAGATAATCTAACTGAAGAGCAATTAGAAAGGGAACTATCCCCACGTCAACGTCGTCCACTTGAACAAACATTTTTTCTGAATAAATGGTTATAAAAGCAAAATAATAATGTTATCGGAGAGAAAGCCATGAAAATACTGTTGCCAATATTGGCTCTATTATTGATATCGACCAGTGCATCCGCCTACGACCAAGTATACCTGGATAGATTATTAAAATCTTTGCAATGTAACTTTTGTAACTTGAGTGAGGCTGATCTAACAGATCATGATCTCAAAGGTGCTGATATGAGTGAAGCCAACCTTAAAGGGATCAACCTAACTAATGCTAAATTACACGGCGTTTGGTTTACCCACTCCAGGATGCAAGGTGCCATTCTGGAGGGGGCTGACGCCAGCAATGCATTGATGGATTACACAGAATTAGCGGGTGCCAACTTAAGAAATACTAACCTCTCTGGTAGCCAGCTTATTTTTGCCGACCTCACTGATGCCGATCTCACTGGAGCGAATATTGAAGGTACAGAACTCCGTGGTGTTACTTACTGTAATACCATCATGCCAAATGGCGAAATAAATAATAGCGGATGCAAATAACATCCCTTTCAACACAGAATATTCAAGCAGCCTGAACCAGGCTGCTTTTTTTTATGTAGCACGCGGAGGAATTCGCTAGTGATTCATACTAGATATCTATTTTTAGTTATTTTGTTAACACCACTAGTTTCTCAAGCAACTCCCAGTGAAATAGAGTTAATCAATGGTGATACTCTCACCGCTGACGTTGTAGCTGAAACCGACGATACCTTAAAAATAAACCATCCTCTGCTTGGTGTGATGGTTATTCCCAGAGCGCGCATTAAAAGTCTTGTTTCATCAACGGACATGACACCTACGCCCCCCCCCGCATCACCCAAGCCCGAAGTGAAACATGTCGAGGCGGATAATGGCTTGTTCGGTACAGGTCTGTATACCAATTGGAAACGAAGATTGGATCTTGGGTTTGGTGGTACGGCAGGCAAATCCAGCACTAATCAGCTTAACATCGGCTTTAATGCTGATTACGAATCAACAAAAATGCGTACATCCCACAAAACTGCTTTTTTTAGAGCTGAGTCCGATCATGAGTTATCAGCACAAAGCTTTTTCACCTCAATGAATCGTGACTGGTTAAGACCTGATTCACCTTGGTTTCAATTTGCTGGTGGACGTTTCGACTTGGATAAATTCAAAGACTGGGATTATCGTGCGAATACGAATGCCGGTCTAGGTTACGAATTTGTGAATACAGATTCGTGGCTGTTTGTTGGAAGAAGTGGTTTAGGTTTTAACAGAACATTTGGCGGTGAACAGCAAGACTTTACTCCTGAGGCTATGCTCGGTATTGAAACCAAGTGGGATATGAATCAGTATCAGCACGTGGAATTCTCTAACACTTATTACCCTAGTCTGAATGATCGTGATTACCGTAATCTCACCTCATTAGACTGGATTCTCGATTTGAATAGTTTCGTTGGTGTTGCACTGAAACTGGGTATTACCAATGAATATGACTCTACTGTTCATGATGATACCGACCCGAATGATTTTAAATATACTGTGTCATTAGCCTGGAAGTTGTAGAATAGCCCCCTTTTGCTATAAAAAATCTTGTGACTAACGCTAAGCAAAACCTACCGCAACTTATCCAGTCTTCCATGTTGAGCGACCGATATCGTCTTCAACGTCAATGGCAACAATTACGGAAGAATCATGCTGATGAGGAAAAAATCAGTGATTTTACGCAGCGCGTATTACGCTCAGTTAAGCGTGCACAACAACGCCTGAAGCAGATTCCGACACCTGATTTCAGTGCAGATTTACCTGTAATTGAACGTCGACATGAGATTGCAAAAGCGATTCAAGAAAATCAGGTGATTATTCTCTGTGGTGAAACAGGCTCAGGAAAAACCACACAACTACCTAAAATTTGTCTGGATCTGGGCCGTGGAGTAACTGGACTCATCGGTCATACACAGCCAAGAAGAATAGCTGCCAGAACTGTCGCAACACGCATTGCTGAGGAGCTCGGCTCAGAGCTTGGGCAAACCGTTGGTTATAAAGTCCGTTTTCATGATCAGGTAAATGCCGATAACAGCTATGTAAAGCTGATGACCGATGGGATTTTGCTGGCTGAGACACAAAATGATCGTTTTTTGAATCAATACGACACCATCATTATTGATGAGGCGCATGAGCGGAGTCTCAATATTGATTTTTTGCTTGGTTATATCAAACAGCTTTTACCTAAGCGGCCTGATCTTAAGGTTATTATCACATCAGCCACTATTGATACTGACCGTTTCTCAAAGCATTTTGAAAATGCTCCCGTCATCGAAGTCAGTGGCCGTACTTATCCTGTAGAAGTTCGATATCGCCCGCTTTTAACAACTGACGAAGATTCTCCTGACTACGATATGGTGTCAGGTATCGTGATGGCCGTGGATGAGCTTTGCCGGGAAGGACCGGGTGATGTACTGATTTTCCTTGCGGGTGAACGTGATATCCGTGATGTATCTGAAGCCCTACGTAAACACCACCCACCGCAAACAGAAATTTTGCCACTATTTGCCAGACAATCAGCCGCAGAACAAAACCGTGTTTTTAAAACTGGTGGCCAACGCCGTATTATTTTATCTACCAATGTCGCTGAGACATCGTTAACCGTACCGGGCATTCGTTATGTGGTTGACCCCGGTAATGCACGTATCAGCCGTTATAGTGTACGTAACAAAGTACAGCGTCTGCCGATAGAAAAGATTTCCCAATCCAGTGCTAATCAGCGCTCAGGTCGCTGTGGTCGTGTAGCTGCCGGTGTGTGTATTCGTCTCTATGATGAAGACGACTTTAATAACCGTCCGGCATTTACTGATCCTGAAGTGTTACGTACCAACCTTGCTTCTGTCATTTTGCAAATGTCAGCACTAAAGCTTGGTAACCCGGCCAAATTTCCTTTCATTAATCCCCCGCCGCAAAAAATGATTAATGATGGTTATCGTTTGTTAGATGAACTTGGTGCGGTTGATAAACAACGTAATATCACTGAGATCGGCAGGCAATTATCTAAGCTTCCCATTGATCCCAAAATTGCCCGAATGTTGCTCGCTGGCGCAGAGCAAAATAGTCTTACCGAAGTTCTCATTATTGCCAGTGCTTTGAGTATTCAAGATCCACGTGAAAGACCGATGGATAAACAACAGGCGGCAGATGAGGCACATTCTAAATATAAAGATGAACGTTCTGATTTCATTGCCTTTATTAAGCTATGGAACCATTATCACGATAAGAAAAAGCACCTTAGTCAAAATAAACTAAGAAAGTACTGTAAAGAGCAATTCCTCTCTTTCTTACGACTCCGTGAATGGCACGATATTCATCAACAACTGCATGTGCAACTGGCTGAACTGGGTTTAAAATTCAATCAACAGGAAGCGAGCTATGACAGCATTCATCGTGCCCTGCTCTCAGGTTTGCTAAGTCATATCGCCACTAAAACAGATAAGTTTGAGTACACAGGCGGTCGTAATCTTAAACTGCATATATTCCCAGGTTCAGCATTGCATAAAAAAGGGCCGAAATGGATTATGGCTGCCGAGCTGGTTGAAACTGGCAAATTATATGCTCGAATCGTAGCCAAAATCGAACCGGAATGGATTGAACCTATTGCGGGTGATTTAGTAAGACGTCAGTACACTGATCCGCATTGGGAGAAGAAACCTGCCCAGGTGGTTGCTTTTGAATCAGTGTCTCTGAATGGTTTGCCCATTGTCAGTCGCCGACGTGTTCATTACGGTCCTATTGATCCTTCGTTGTCGAATGAAATTTTTATTCGTTCTGCTCTGGTTGAGGGAGATTGGCATTGTCGAGCCAAATTTTTTCAGCATAACCGACATCTTATCGAAGAGATTGAGTTACTTGAACAAAAGTCACGTCGCCGTGATGTTTTAGTTGATGACGATGCCTTATTTGATTTTTATCGTAGCAGAATACCGGATAATATTATTAATGGTGCTGGCTTTGAAAAGTGGCGCAAACAAGCAGAGAAGAAAGATCCTGATTTGTTAATGCTCAGCAAAGAAGTGTTGATGCAGCACCAAGCTGAACAAGTCACGGCCGATCAGTTCCCAGATCAGATTCTGATAAACCGTGTGCCATTGCCTCTTGAGTATCATTTTGAACCAGGAAAAGCTGAAGACGGTATCACACAAACAATTCCTTTATCGTTGTTAAATCAAACAAGTAACGAACGCTATGAATGGTTAGTACCAGGCTTACTGCGTGAAAAAGTCATTTTCCTGATTAAAGCACTACCAAAATCCTTACGTCGCCATTTTATTCCAGTCCCTCAATATGCCGATCAATGTATCAATTCTATTTCACCTGAGTCAGGCGCATTATTACCTGCGATAAGTGAGCAATTGAGAAAACTCACTGGTGTAGAAATTGATGTATCTGACTGGCGAACGGATGAGCTTCCGCTCTACCTGCAGATGAACTTTAAGCTTGTTGATGAACAAGGTGAACTGTTGGATGAAAGTCGTGATTTGGATAAATTGAAAGAAAACTGGGCCCGTGAAGCTGCTGCCAGTTTCAGACAAATTCCAGACAGTGACTATGAAAAGAAAGACCTGACTGACTGGTCATTTGACAAATTACCAGAACAAATCACCTTGGAACAAAATGGTTTACAAGTGACAGCCTATCCAGCGCTTGTCGATAGAGGTGACAGCGTCGATCTGACGTTAATGGACACAAAGGCACAGGCAGTTCAGATGACCCGTGATGGGTTACGTCGCCTATTTATGCTAAATCAGGCTGACGCTGTTAAATATTTACAAAAAAACCTGCCTGATATTAAACAAATGTGCCTGCATTATGCCAATGTGCCTCCTTCGCCGTACACGGAAAAGACGCAAAAAGATGTGACGCCATGTGAGCAATTGAAAATGGATCTAATTCATGTTGCATTCGATCGCTGCTTTATTCTTGAACAGCCAGCCATCACTGATAAAAAAGCGTTCGAACAACGTATAACAGAAAGAAAAAGTGATCTGATTAACCTGGCTGCTAAACTCGCTCAGAATATTGCCAAACCACTCTCTGAGTATCATGCCATTGCAAAACGTTTAACAGGTAATATTCCACTCGCTGCCATTAACTCAGTAAACGATATCAAGCAGCAGCTGGGGTTTCTGATTTATCAGGGCTTTGTTCACGATACGCCGGATGAAGCATTAAAACGCTTACCCGTATATTGTCAGGCAGCCGGTATACGCTTAGATCGTCTGTTAACGGATCCCAACAAAGACAAACAACGTATGGCAGAAGTCATGCCGCATTGGCAGAAGTTCACTAATAAGGTTAATAAAATCGAAACTGATGCTTTTAAAGAATACCGTTGGATGCTGGAAGAGTATCGAATTTCAGTATTTGCTCAAGAGCTTAAAACAGCCTACCCGATCTCTGGCAAACGTTTGGAAAAACAATGGCAACAATGTTGATTGAGTTTAAACAACCCAGGGTGCAGGGCGGCCGACATTATAGCCCTGCACAAAATCTACCCCAATGTGCTGCAAGCTAATCAACGTCCTATCATCTTCTACAAACTCAGCAACAGTCTTAAGCCCTAACACCTGACCTATACCATTAATTGAATTTACAATTTCCAGGTTAACTGTGTTCTCCACACAATCTTTGACAAACATGCCATCTATTTTAAGGAAATCGATTGGTAACTGTTTTAGATAAGCAAATGAGGATAAACCACTACCAAAATCATCAAGGGCAAACAAACAGCCAACTTTTCTCAATTCATTAATGAAATAAAGCGCACTATGCATATTCGTTATCGCAGCTGTTTCTGTGATTTCAAAGCAAATCACCGCACCCGATTCTACTAAATCAGCTGAAATAATTAATGAGATAATTTTGTCATAAAAGCGTGTATCTCCAAGTGACTGGCCTGACAAGTTAATGCCATAAACACCGCTTATATCGCGACCTGCACTACGTGCACTATCTAAACGATTTAAGACATGTGTGACCGTCCACATATCGATTGATGCAGCTAAGTTATAACGCTCAGCTGCCGGTAGAAAGTGGCCTGGCGGAATAATACTGCCATCATCATCAAGCATCCTAATCAGTAGTTCACAATGCGGCAAAGCGCTGTTTTTCTTTTGTGTTGCAACAATGGGTTGACTGAATAAAACCAACCTATCATTACTCAGCGCTTGCTGTATTCGTGAAACCCAACGCATTTCCCCACTACGCTGGACAAGTTCCTGATCACTACTGCTAAAGATATGTATACGGTCTCTACCTGCTTCTTTTGCAGCGTAGCATGCATTATCTGCATGTTTGAATATATCCGTCATGGTAGTACTGGCAGTAATATTGACCATCCCAACACTAATTGATGAATTAAACGATAAATCATTATCGATAAATTCAAAGTGCCGGATTTTTTCCATGACTCGGTTAAGCTTTGCTTCTGCCTGCTCCTGGGTGGTATCAATTAAAAGTGCAGCGAACTCATCGCCACTTAATCGTGCTAATACATCAGATGGCTGAAGTTCACATTTAATGATATGCGCTATCTGTGTTAGCAGTTTGTCGCCTGCCTTATGACCACAGGTATCATTAATGACTTTGAACTGATCAAGATCGATATAACAAAAAACATGACTGTTAGATGGCTGCTCTTGGAGTAATAGCTGTAAATGTTTCTCTATCGCGAAACGGTTAGGTAGACCTGTCAGCGTATCGTGTAGCGCAAGGTGTTGGAGATCTTCAGAAAGTAATTTTTGTTCGGTGATATCCTGTGCATGAATGACAATATAGTCAACATCGTTTTTATTATTTCTTACAGCAGAAACAGTGCCTGATAACCATAATAATTCTCTATCGCGGGTCAGACATTTTTTAGTCATCTGATATTGTTCTATATCACCTTCAATGAGCTTATAAAAATCATTATCGTTTTTGCTGCATTCATCATCATGTAGCAGTTGTTTCATGCCAATCCCTTTGAATTCTGTTTTACTATAGCCAAACAGCTCACAACTCGATTTATTTGCATCCAAAATAATCAAGTCTGCATTGGTTACAAAAACAGGTACACCAGCATTTTCAAAGGTTTGTGTCAGAAATACTTCTTTATCTTGTAAGGTCTCTACTAATTCTGTTTGTGCATCGTTGACTTTTGTTAAATGCTTAACTAAATGTTGATTTTCTTGTCGCAACTGTAAACTTTCTATGACCTTTTCATGCAAATTTCTGTATAGCATGGTGCAAGCGACCATATAAGTCACCAGTGTGAGCGCTTCAACATCTAACCCTACATAAAACATCGCTATAATGATAAAAATAAGCATGGGATAGACGTAGGCAACATAACTCATAAAACTACTAAGTAACGAGTAAATAGCGCCTGAGCAGAGGCCTGCAATAACAAGAGGAATAATTAGTTGATGAGTGAACTGATTGTCACCATCGAAAGCAAAGCCTAGACTTCCCCATGCCAGACCAGATATAAAAACTCCAGCAGCATGTACTTTCTCGCAGCGTGCTACTGTCGCTTCACTCTGCTCATGTCTGCCAAAATATATTTTTAGATGGCGCACAAGTAAAATTCTGAAAAGAATGACTGAGAAGGTTACTGTTCCCCAGATAAAGAGAAGATTAGCGTTTGTCGGTGAATATAATGCCAGCAAGGTCAAAATCAGGATGACAAAATTAGTCATGCTTGCAATGAAGCCTTGCTGCAGCAGCATGCCAACTCGCATTTTGTTTATTTCTAACGTTTGAGCACTATGCTCTAAATCACTTTCGATAACTGTTTCCAACACAATTCCTGATCGTAAAATATTAAATATTAGAACTAATGCACATTCTGGCACAGTAAATCACAATTAATAATATTCTCATGTGAGACAGTTCACGGGAATACGAAAAATTGATAACTCTATCGGCCTTGCTTTATTCAGGGCTAGTTCAGTTTGAGTTTGTTATTGTTCTTTAATGTCCTGCCAAAGTATTCGCTAGGAACGTTGCTACTATCAATTTTTGAGAAACAAAACAGTACTAATATAAGATAGAGATTTATACATTTATGCTTCTATGAAGTGAAAGTAAAACACACCAAACTGACTTAAGTCATGGCAGGTAAATTAAACTTGAAGGAAGATATGTATAGTGAATGATAGCTATACATCTTTAACGGGTTAAATATAAAACGATAAAAACATAATTAAACCTTGAGTTAGACAAATAATAAAAACAGACTGTTGACCGTATATTTATATGTAATCAACATGATTATGAGAGATACCATGAGACCAATGACTTCTGTTGCTATTTTATTTTCATTCACCAGCACATTGCTTATGTCTATCCCGATCTTTGCTGATGGCAGACCCTATACAGTCAAACACAATAACAAAGTAGATTCTGACACATTCATTGGATACAAAGTATACAGAACGTGGTGTGCACGATGTCATGGTACATTCGGTCAAGGTCTGGCAGCCAGTAACTTAACAAAAACATTAAAAAATACAGATCGTGATGACTTCTTTAAAGTGGTTGCCAGAGGGAAAAAAGGCCGAATGGGCATTATGCCAGCATGGCAATCAAATAGCAGTGTAATGAAAAATAGAGACCGAATTTATAGTTATTTAAGAGCCAGAGCTGATGGAGCTCTTGGCGCTGTAACACCTGAGTTATTAGACTAAAACACAACTTATGATGACAGATCTCAGCACACAATATCAGCCGAGTTTATACTCACAAGGAATAGTTAGGCCAAGCCATGTATAAAGTCTTCTTGCTATTATTACTCTCTACTTCAAGCGTCCTTACCATTGCGGATGACCATCTTCCCTATGAACAAGAGCCAGGTAACAATATTAACGAAATTGCTTTACCTCTTACCGACCACACAGCGGCTGAACTCGCTAAGGTTGAAACAGGTGGAAAAATCCTCTCTGTAGATGAAGAACACTACGGCAACAAAATAATATTTCGTGTTAAAGTGCTGCATAATGACGGAAAAGTGAAAATTCACCGCTTTGACCGTGACTCTGGCCACTCTGTCCCATGAGGTTACATGCGCGTTTTATTAGTAGAGGATGAAAATCATCTTCGTGAACAAATTACCCAACAATTAAAACAACAAAATCTTACGGTCGATGCCGTTGCCGATGGAGATGAAGGCTTATTTATGGGGACAGAGTACCCCTATGATGTGGCTATTATTGATCTAGGATTACCAAAACTTTCTGGTATTGAACTGATTCAATCCTTACGTAAACAAGGATTTGATTATCCTATACTGATATTAACAGCACGAAGTCGTTGGCAGGATAAGGTGGAAGGACTTGAATCAGGTGCAGATGACTATCTTGTAAAACCCTTCCACTTTGAAGAATTAATAGCTCGTATCAATGCACTGAGTCGACGTGCATCCGGCTGGTCTAATCCGATAATGAGCTGTGGCCCCATTACATTGAATCCATCCACTCAAGAAGTCACCAAAAATGATCAATTAATTGAGCTCACAGCATACGAATATCGTCTGCTCCATTATTTACTGCTACACGCTGGTGAAGTTATTTCAAAAACTGAACTCACCGATCATATATACGAACAAGACCAAGATCGTGACAGTAATGTCATTGAGGTATTTGTGAAGCGTTTGCGTAGTAAATTGGATCCCGAGAAACAACTCAATCCGATTGAAACACTACGTGGCCGTGGTTACAGGCTTAACCTGCCCCGTGAAAATCATTAATTTTTCTTTATCAAACCGAGTTCTTATTGCTGTCAGTCTTGTATTAACAGCATTTCTTGGCATTTCAGCCATCAGTCTCAATAATGCGTTTAAAAGCAGTGCTGAACTGGAACAAAAGAAACGCTTAAAAAATTATGTCTATACTCTTCTGACTGCAGCAGAGATTAATGATAAAGGTGAGTTACGGATGACTCACGATCTAGCCGAACCTAAATTTTCTATCCCAAATTCAGGGCTTTATGCACAAATAACCAGGAATGGAAAAATTGTCTGGCAATCTCCTTCTGCTATCGGACATTTTTTATCACTACCCTTTCAACCTGGTCCATCTAATGAGCACTACACCGAAGTGAATGTAGATTCAGGAATGAAATTACAGAATCTGGCTTTCGGTATTGTTTGGGAAACAGAAACGGGTAAAGAACTTGACTACACCATCAATGTCGCTGAAGACATGTCTACGATTAAGGAGACAACCGCCAGTTTTCAACGCAGTTTGTGGTATTGGCTAGGTGGAACCGGTCTGATGTTGCTCTTAGCACAATGGCTAATTTTGAAATGGAGTTTACGACCTCTGCATGATGTCGCTAAAGATTTACATGCTATTGAAACAGGTGAACATCATCGTTTAAATGATGAATATCCTCGAGAGTTAAAACAGCTCACCACAAATATTAATGCCCTCTTGGATCATGAACAGTCTCGTCGTCAACGTTATAAAAACTCTCTCGCTGATCTTGCCCACAGTCTCAAAACGCCTTTATCCGTTTTCCGTGGTGAGCTAGCAAATAACCATGAGCTGGAAAATCTCAAAAAAACCGGATATGAGCAGCTGGACCGGATTAGTACTCTGGTTGATTACCAGCTTCAGAGAGCATCAACTGAAGGTAAAAGTAGTCTCCTAGCACCTGTATCTCTCGGTGAAATCATACATAAAATTACCGGCAGCCTTGATAAAGTATATAAAAACAAAAACATACACTCACAATGTGAGATTGAACGTGATGCTTATATTCATGCTGATGAAGGTGATATGTATGAACTTTTGGGGAACTTACTGGAAAATGCATATAAATACGGCAACCAACAGGTTCATGTCATTGCCACCAGTTCACGGGAAATGGTCACGATCCGCGTAGAAGATGATGGTGCAGGCATTCCAGCTCGTGCAGAAAGTTTCATTATCAAACGCGGGCATCGAATAGATACACAAGCTGAAGGTCAAGGTATTGGTCTTGCCATCGTCAGTGACATCATTATGGCCTACGAAGGCAATATACATCTCGAGCGTAGTCGATTAGGTGGCGCGAGTTTTATTGTAGAACTGCCCCGAGCTTAACTCTGCTGTTGAGATTGTAGATACTGGAATAATTGCCTGGCCGACTTTGGTGGTTTTTCTTGTTTGGCTTCACGCTGTGCATTTCTGACAAGTTGTCTGACATGCTGAACATCAAACTCATCGAATTCATTGATCAACTCACCATAAATCTCATTTTCACCGGCTAGCAATCTATCACGCCACTCTTCTAGTTGGTGGAATTGTTTTACCTGACCTTGATGAGGTTGTTTTAATAATTGTAAGTTCTGGCTGATGGCTTCATGATCACTGTCTGCAATTAATCCACCGATATAGCCTACCTGACGTTTTAATGCACCTTTACTCATTGATTGTGCACTGATAATTGCATCATAAAGGTCTTCAGATAAGTCTAATTTTTTCAAATCTTTTGCAGGCAGAGCAACCAATGAACGGCCGAGATCTTTTAAAGCATTAAGCTCTTGTTTTATTTGTGTTTTACTTTTTTCAAACTCCCAATCAGCTGGCCACTCTGCATTCTGATTATCTTCAAAATCTGACATAAACTTTATTCACCTATTATCGTCACAATAATGCGACGGCGCTGTTGATGGGTACGATGTTCCCACAAATATATACCTTGCCAAATACCCAAGTCACACTGCATCCCACTTACTGGTACAGTTAAATCTGGATTAGTTAATACTGTACGAATATGCGCCGTCATATCATCAGGCCCTTCATCTTGATGTCTGAACATTGGATCACCATCAGGTACCAAATGCTGCATAAAGGTTTCAAGATCATGACGTACATCCGGGTCAGCATTCTCACAGAGCATTAATGAGGCACTGGTATGTTGGACAAACACATGACACGTGCCTGTTGTTATACCTGACTCAGCAACTAACTCTTGTATATCACGTGTGATATTCGTTGTGCCACGGCCCAAGCTTTTGAATGTTAAGGTACGCTGAAAAACCATTATGCTAATCCTGCTTCAAAATGTGCTTTTGCTTTTCCATTATCAATGACATTTCTAACGTCATCTGCAGCTTCCTGTTGAGAAGCAATATGGCCACAATGCCAAAGGATGATAGCCGCACCATAAATGAGACTATCGTATGCCGCGCCTTTTACACCGGTAAGTGCTTGTAGACCTTCATCCAGTGTGCGTTGAGCCGTTACTGGATCATCTGTCTTCACACCTCGGGTATCTTGTTCAATACCAAACTCTTCTGGTGTTAGAGTACATGGTTCTATACGACCATTCAGCAATCGATGATTATTAGATGGTTCGCGTAAAGTGGGTACTAATCCCCCTTCCAAACCTCTTGCAATAAACGCAGAGTCATAAGTAAATGCATCGGCTAACCAGCCCAAGATCGCTGGATATTCTTTATGAACAAAACCTATTCCCAAATGGGTTCTTTGCTGTGCTTTAAGTGGCATGATCATTTTTTCCAGAGTTGCCAGGCTCGGGCGTTTAATCATTTGCGTACGCAGCTCTTGCAGTGCATATAATGCTGGACTGGCTTGCGACTGATCTAAATAGCCCCATCCAGTATCAGCAGCAGTAATGTTCTCAGCGACTGTCGCTGTAGATTTATTAATATCATAGCCAGCAAGTGATAATACCTGAGCATGCGTAACACCAAACTTAGGACCCATTTCAAATACGCCCTGAGACAGTGTTGGTAATCCACAAGCTGCCAAAACGGCGGGTAAGAAGGCTGTCATAGGACAATGACGGTTAAAGCCATTAAATGGATCAGAAAAAATAAATAATTGCTCAACCGCCACTGTTTGGCTAGCAGTAATTGACTGGCAAGCTTTAAGAATGCCTAAGTTTTCTTCATTAGTTTCACGTTTCATTCGCATGGCGATAAAGAATATGGCTGCTCTTACAGGATCAGCCTTACCTAAGAGAATCTCCATCATCGCATCGAATGCTTCCTGCTCAGTGAGATCTTTACTCAAATGCGGTCCGGTGGCGACTTTCTTAATAGCGTCTGCGAGTGCGGTCATTATTATTCCTGTGTTAGCCATTGCTGTAATGTTGTTTCGTCAACCACATCGATGCCAAGTGATTCAGCTTTTGTCAGTTTCGAGCCAGCATCGGCACCGGCAACCACATAATCCGTTTTTTTCGACACACTGCCAGCGACTTTTGCACCTAAAGCTAATAATTTTTCTTTAGCTTCACTACGAGATAATGTTTGTAATGTGCCAGTTAAGACAATGGTCTTACCACTCAAGGCGGTATTGGTTTGTTTTTTCTCTTCAGCTGGCCAGTGAATACCAATATCTAATAGGCGCTGGATGATCTCACGATTATGCGTTTGCTGAAAAAACGTCTCAATATGGTGAGCCACCACAGGCCCTACATCTTCAATCTCCATAAGACTTTCTGATGTTGCCTGCATAAGCTCGTCCAGACTGGAATAAGTTAATGCCAGGGCACGAGCTGTTGCTTCACCCACTTCCCGAATCCCAAGGGCATAGAGAAAGCGTTGAAACCGTGTTGATTTCGCTGCATTCAATGCATTTACCAGGTTTTCAGCAGATTTTTGTCCCATCCGATCCAGATTGGCGATAGTTTTAACATCTAATGAAAACAAGTCAGCAACATCTTTGATATGTCCCGCATCGACTAGTTGTTCAACCAACTTATCGCCGAGACCATCGATATCTAAGGCTTTTCTTGAAGCAAAATGTTTGATCGCTTCTTTACGTTGAGCTGCACAGAATAAGCCACCACTACAGCGTGATACCGCCTCACCTTCTTCGCGTTCCACATCAGAGCCGCAAATAGGACAAGCAGTCGGCATAACAAACTCACGCGCATCATCAGGACGTTTTGTGATGATTGTTTTCACGACTTCAGGAATTACATCACCAGCACGACGGACAATAACCGTGTCACCTACACGCACATCTTTACGACGAATCTCATCTTCGTTGTGAAGCGTGGCATTGGACACTGTCACCCCACCTACAAACACAGGTTTAAGCCTTGCTACAGGAGTCAAAGCACCTGTGCGACCAACCTGTATCTCAATATCCTCAACCGCAGTCATTTCCTCTTGTGCAGGAAATTTATAGGCAATTGCCCAACGTGGCGCTCGCGAAACAAAGCCAAGTCGTTCTTGCAATACGGTGTCATCGACCTTAAAGACAACACCATCGATATCATACTCAAGACTATCGCGACGTTGTGCCAGGTCCTCAATATACTGCTGACAGGCTTCTAAACCATTTAATACTTTAAGCTCAGGCGAAATTCGACAACCCCACTCCGCAATCTGGGTCATGGCAGCAGAGTGACTCACTGGACGAGGGATACCTTCAATCACACCAATGCCGTAACAATAAATTTCCAACGGTCTGGATGCGGTAATCTTCGAATCAAGTTGTCTTAATGAACCAGCTGCCGCATTTCGTGGATTCACAAACGGTTTTTTATTATTTGCCAATTGAGCCTGATTCAATTTTTCAAAGCCAGCTTTGGGCATAAAAATCTCACCACGGATCTCAACAACTGCGGGGATATGCTCACCTTGTAGTTTTAATGGCACAGAGTTGATGGTGCGAACATTGACCGTCACGTCCTCCCCTGTTGAGCCGTCACCACGTGTTGCTGCTTGTACTAATACGCCGTTTTCATAACGAATACTGATAGCCAGACCATCAAGTTTAGGCTCAGCAGCATAGGTTTGGTCTTTATCTGTATTTAGCCAATCACGAACACGTTTATCGAAAGCCGTTAACTCCTGCTGATCAAAGACATTATCTAAAGACAGCATCGGTATCACATGTTGTACTTCGTCAAACTTATCCAGTGCTTGTCCGCCTACACGCTGGGTGGGGGAATCAGCAGACAAGAGTGCTGGATAATCACGCTCTAGTGCTTGGAGTTCACGAAATAAGCGATCATATTCCGCATCAGGGACTTCGGGATTATCGAGTACGTAGTACTGATAGCTATATTGATTAAGAAGATCGCGTAACTCTGCAGCACGCTGCGTAATATCAATTGAAATAGTCATTCGACTGCTGATCACTTTCGGCTTGGACGGACATCTGGTATTCAAATATTTTGGTACGCATCGACTCTATGGCCTCATCACTGACTGGCTGACGAGTTTCATCACAAAGTACTCCGTCCAGTGATTGCGTCATGTTTTTAGCTGTATCTAATAGATCATCAAATAATGCCAAGCCATTCACAGGCGCTGGTAGTCGCGCAAAAATTAGTAACCCCGGTGTCGACATGGAAACAAATTTATCGGGCAATAGCGTGCCGGGATCGATAATATTGGCAACACTAAATAATGCTTGCTTACGTGAGCCTGGTGTAAAACGATGATAAATCTGCATATCACCAAAGTGTAAATCTTGTGTTTCCAGTGCCGCTTTCACCGCTTTACCAGAAAACATCGTGCCTGTCTCAGCCATAATAGTGAAGGCAATCACCATATCCCAGTCTTGGGGAGCTGCGGGCTCTGGCGTCGCTTTTTGTTCGGGTGTTTCTTGCTGTTTTGTCTGAAGTGGCGGGTCAGGCATGTCATTGTCATCTTCAGCCACAGGCTCATCGAATAAATCAATGTCGACTTCACTCGACTCAGTCTCACTGAACGATGAAGTAGATCGAGGCGTCTGCTCATGCAGTTCTTGCTCAAAAAGCGCATCAAAGCGTTCATTAAATTCTTCATCTTCAGCATTGTGAAGATCAAGTTCACGCTCAAACTCTCTGGCACGTTGCTGGCTTTTATGGTTTGCGTACCAACTTGCTACAACAAACGCGATGACGATAACAATAATGAGGATAATTATTTCTGACACTTAATATAATCTTTCACTTAAGAGATAATAGTCGTTTATTTTATTACTTCAGAGAGCATCCATGTCTACACAGCCAAGCAAACAATTAGAAACTTTCGATAATGCAACACCGGAGCGCGATTATACCATTCACATCGAAACATCTGAATTTACCTGTCTGTGTCCCAAGACCGGACAACCAGATTTTGCCACAATCAAACTGGATTATGTGCCAGATGAAAAATGCGTTGAATTAAAAGCTTTTAAACTGTACATGTGGTCATACCGTGACCAAGGCGCTTTTCATGAAAAAGTCACCAACACAATTCTTGATGATCTGGTTGCTGCATGTCAGCCAAGATTTATGCGCATTACAGGCATATTCAACGTTCGCGGGGGTGTTTATACCACCGTGGTTGCGGAATATCGTAAAGAAGGTTGGGTTGCACCTGAGCCAGTCACCCTCCCATAAATAATATCCAGCGGCATCAGTCCTTACTGATGTCGCTTTTTTCAGTCACTCATAACTAAACCACCTAATCGTCGTAAAGTCATTTTGCGGCACTGAATGAGGCAATTATGCGAAAAATGATTCAAGGCGCGCGTTACTTAATTCAGGGATTTAGCTTAATCAATCAGCCCGGCATTAGACGATTTGCCTACTTACCTATGCTGATTAATACCCTGTTATTCAGTGGCGCTATCTGGTTTGGCTTATCTCATTTTAATGGCTGGCTTGATGCATTAATGCCGGACTCGTTACCAGCATGGTTAGAAAGTATTCTAACCTGGATTATCTGGCCACTTTTTGTGATCTTACTGGCCTTAATTGTCTTTTTTACTTTTTCCATTATCGCTAATATTCTTGCAGCGCCATTTAACGGCATTCTCGCTGAAATGGTTGAAAAGCAGGTATCAGGAGCAAGCCCACCGGAAATGCCGTGGACACAAGTCATCAAAGATACGCCAAAAATGGTGATGAATGAACTGCGTAAAACGGCGTATTTATTGCGTTGGATGCTGCCTTTATTATTGTTATCTTGGATTCCCGGCTTGAACCTAATAGCCCCAGTTTTATGGTTTTTCTTATCAAGCTGGACCTTAGCACTCGATTATCATGATTACCCGATGGGAAATCATTTATTAGGTTTTAAAGAACAACGTGAGAAACTTCGTCAGCACCGCAGTCTGGCACTGGGGTTTGGTTTTGCCACATTAATCGCGACCATGATTCCTATTGTTAACTTTTTAGTTATTCCAGCTGCCGTCGCTGGTGCAACTATGTTGTATGTAGAAAACTTGAAATCCTGATCAGGAAAGTTGCTGTACCAGTTCATCAAGTAAAGCTTCAAGATCCCACTCACAAGAGCCACAACCTGAGACAGCGCCCGTTTTACGAGAAATAGTATCAATATCCACAATACCCTGTTCAAACAGGGTTTCTATTTTGCCTCGGGTTGTTCCACTGCAATCACAAATGATTTCATCCAGACGCGTCTGGCTATCATCACTCATATTTCTACCCTTCACTTTTATCTGATGCTGGTGTTTAAGCCAGATGTTAATTAATTGATTTTACTTAAAGCCATATTTACTGATAGCCACAATGCCGCCAAAAATAAAATAGCCGACATTATTCGGTAACTTTTTTGCAAAACGCCTATATGCTGCTGCACATGTTTAGCAAGAAAGACGTACACTAATTTTACCGAAGCTACCGCAATTGCTGTAGTACTTAACAATATCAGTAATGAAGATAATGTGATATCGCTACTACCCAGATAAATGGGCAATATGCCAAGATAAAACATAATCGCTTTAGTATCGACTATCGTTAAACTAAAGCCTGCAATAAAGCTTGCCCATATATTGTATTCTTTGCATGCTACATTGATGGTATTACTTTGACGATTTTGCCAAAGCTGATAGCTGAATATGATTAAAATAATAATTGCCAGTACTTGTAATAACCACCAATACTGTTCAAGCCATATCGCCACGAAAGTCAGACCGAAAATCGCTATTAACAGATAGAGCAAATCTGCCAGCACAATTCCCAAGCTGACTATAGCGCCGTGTTTAATTCCACCTGATAAGGTTCGTGAGACAACCAGCATCACGCTTATACTTGGCAAAGCTGCCATTGCAGCAAGCATTAAATATAAGCCGATACAGTCTGATAATGTCATTGCGGGCTAATTAAGATAAACATAAAAAAGCCCCGATGGCATATCGAGGCTTATTCATGATTAGAGTTATTAACTCATGGGGTCAGATTGATACTAGTTCCGAACAAGCCAACTAAACCAATAATAATCAGGTAAATAGCAACAATGTAACTTAACAGACGTGGTACCAGAAGAATTAAAATCCCGGCAATTAAAGAAATCAGTGGGGTTAGAGCTAAAGTCATTTTTCTCTCCTTGTTATTGGAACACTGGAGTATGCCTGTATAGGCTATTCACTGGCAACTTCCGTCGCATTATCAGCTAATAACCAACCCTGCTCAGTAGCAAATTTAATATTCTCACTAAGCCATTGATGGAGTTCAGGGAAATCATCAGCAATAAATGCGTGAGCTTTTTTTACCTGAGAAGTTTTAATCTGATGTAACTTCCATGTTTTACCTTGAGCGGCAATATTCAATAAAAAAGGTAAAAGCCTATCTACCGCTTTCATTAATTTTGCTTCGGTACTGTCACCAAACTCCTGCTCATCCCATACGCTAAGTAAATTCTGAATATGATTACCTTTGTGTTCTGAAAACCGCTTTACGCATTGTCTTTCAGCTTCATTAGCCGTTTTTCTTTCAGTTGAATAAAGAAACGTATCACCTGCATCAACTTCACCTAGATCATGCACAAGTGCATATTGCAGTAATTTCGCCATATCGACATTTAAATGAAAATGCTCGGCAATATTCCAGCAAGCCATAGCAAGATGCCAGGAATGCTCAGCTGAGTTTTCCAGACGTTCACCACCGCTAATATAACTACGGCGATTAATATGTTTTAAGGCATCCAATTCCAGTAAAAAATCGGTCATCTGACGTATATCAGTCATTTAATCCACCTGTTTATTCATTACGATTATCATTTCGTCAGATTATTTATCAGCCTGTTCAGCCAATTTTTTGGCTGCACTTAAATCCGTTTTACCCGTACCCAATTTTGGAATTTCCGTTACATAAAGCAGTTTGCTGGGCTGCATCAGTGGTGATAATTGCTGACTGATGGTCTGTTTAATCTCTGTTTCGGCTTCTTGTTGAGTGTAGAGTAATACCACTTTTTCGCCTTTTTTATCATCAGCGACGGTAGTTGCCAGAATTTCTACTTCCTCATTGATATGCGGTTTGATTGCTGATTCGATAGCACCCAGACTAATCATTTCCCCGCCTACTTTGGCAAAACGAGAGTAACGATCAACAATCACCAGGAAACCATCTTCATCAAGATGCCCTTTATCACCGGTATGATACCAACGCACACCATCTTGCTCAGTGATAACAGACTCCGTTTTTTCCGGATCATCAAGATAAGCAATCATCACCTGATTACCGCCAATCAGAATCAAGCCATCTTCGCCTGCAGGTAAATCTTCAAAGGTTTCTGGATTAACAATTCTAAAACGTGTACCCGGTAATGGCATGCCAACGGTACCTAGTTTGCTGCCAACCTGAGTGGTTAAGGTATCTGGAGCTAATTTATCCGGAATATTGACGCTGGCTACTGGTGTAGTTTCTGTTGCACCGTAGCCTTCGTAAATGGTTTTATTAAACTTAATTTTGAAGCTGTCACGTACTTCCGGATTGAGTTTTTCTGCACCAGATACGACGATACGCAATGACTCCAGCATTAAGGGTTCCACTTTACGATTGCGCACATACATCCGTAAAAAGGTCGATGTGCCACAGAGAATAGTGCCGCGGAACGTAGCAACACCTTTGGCAATATTTCTGACATCGGTTGGGTCAGGATGGCAAATCACTGGTAAGGATTCTACCAGTGGTAAAAATGTAGTTACCGTTAAACCAAAGGCATGGAATAAAGGTAAAACTGACATAATCACATCATCACGTTCTGTATTAAGAACATCTGCTACCTGTTTGATATTACTCATAACATTTCGGTGTGAAAGTAATACACCTTTCGGTGTTCCTTCACTACCGGAGGAAAATAAAATCACTGCAGGATCGTTAGCTTTTACCGCTTTCATATAACATGCTTTGATTAGTTCTATTGGCATCAGACGCACAAAAATCATCATGCAGATAAAGTCACATTTCTTGATGTTCTGACGCATATCCTCCATGTAAAGCACATGTTCAGCCTTCTCGATAAGGCTGGTATCGAAACCTTTATTGCTGAGTTTCTCAATAAACTTTCTGGAAGTAATAATCGTATTTATATCGGCTTTTTGAATGGCGCCAGAAAGCGCCTCTGATGTGGCGGTAAAGTTAAGATTGACTAATGTTTTTCCATTTAACAAGCTGGCAATATTCGCTATAACACCGGCACTGGAGCTTGGCATTAAAATACCGATATTTTGCTTGCAGTCATCCGGTATTGCTTTAGAAAATAAAATGGCTGCACTTAACATCCGATGGCCACTGGTAGTCGAGCCAATAATGTCTGCAGCAGCCATTTCACTACCCTGACGTTTTAAACCTTTAATAATTGCCTCAGGCAATGTTTCAAGGCCTTCGGTGTAGCTTGTCCAGGCGTCCACAGAGAGTTGTAAAACAGCTTGTTTGACAGAAAAACGATCTGAGTTAATTGGTAAAGGCTTGCCAAAAGCAACGATTAAATCTGAAAAAGATTGCTTACTGCGTAAGGTTTTCAGACGGTCACTGGAGCGTGAGAAGCGACTTCCCCATAAACCACGAAGATAGAACGGTACTATCACCGCGTTGGCATCAGCAGCGGCGACTTCAAATCCACGCTGGAATTCACCTAAATGGCCATTACGGCTGATGGCACCTTCTGGAAATAAACAAACAACTTCCCCGTTATTTAAACTTTCCTTAACAGCATCCAGTGCTTGTTTACTGGCACCACTGCCAACAGGGATAATATTAAAGAATTCAAAAATAAAACGAAGATACCAACGTTCATATATCGATTTTGCCATCACAAATCGAAGTGGACGTGGGCTCGCCATTTGCACAATCGCCCAGTCAATCCAACTGATATGATTACCCAGCATTAATACCCCACCCGTGGCAGGAATGCTTTCCATATTCAGTACTGTAAGGCGGTAGCGCATAGAAAACACCGTCGAGACAACTAGACGTGCTAATGACTGTGGTAATTGAGTAATGGTATAAATCGCACCAACTAATGCCACGGCTAACAAAATGGCAAAAATACCCAGACTATTCATGCCCGCATAGGCAGCGAGTATCGTTAAAAATAAAAACGACAACATGGCGATATTTTGTACAAAATTATTACCAGCCAGTATCCGCCCCATCTGAGCCGATTTAGCATGATATTGAATCAAGGCATTGAGTGGCACCAGATAAAGACCGCCAAATACCCCAAGCAAAAAGAAGTTCACTGCCTGTAAAAAGGGTGTAATGGCAAAACTGACAAAAGCGACAGTTAATGCAACCCCCATCGCTCCCACTGGTATAAGCCCCGTTTCGATATAGTTAGATGACACCTTGCCAGCCATAAAAGCACCGAGCACGATGCCAAGACCTGCAAAGGCCATTGTGCCTTGAATAATGACCGTATTATCAATACCAGCAATATCTTTAGCAAAAGCAGGAAATGTTGCCAGCATTACCTGACAAAGCGACCAGAATACGGCCAGACCAATTACCGAACGGAAGATAACCTGGTTGCTACTTAGGTCTTTCATAATACCAACCGCTGATTGGCCGCTAAGATAGGCTTTAGTATTAAACTTCTGCTCTTTTCTTATCGTTGATTTCTGTTCAAGCTTTAATGCTGCTACCCACTCTACCGTAGATAAGATCACTAAAACCCAGCCCAGAGGGGCAATCAAAGGCAAGATATCCTCGGGTTGGCGATAATACTGATGACTGAGTAATGATTCGAAGCCAAAACTGAATGCCAGCGTCCCCAGTAAAATTGCCGTAGTGGTGACAGCCTGAATAACACCATTGCCTGAAGCAAGTTTTTTAACGCCTACCAGCTCTTTTATATAGCCATATTTGGCCGGTGAATAAATGGCGCTTTGAATAGATAAAGCCAGCGTCATCAAAAAAGCGGCCCAGAACCAGCCAAGATAATAAAAAACGGTAATGAGAACGGTCGCAATGACAGCAGACAAAGCACTGTACTGCATCACTTTATTCTTTGGATATTTATCAGCAAGAAATGATGAAGGCGTCATCATCAATATAAATGGTAATAGGATTAAAGCATTAACCAGGGCTGACAGCATGATCTGCACATCGCCGTCATAAGTTTTAAAAATGGTATTTTGTATCAGTATCTTATGCCCTAAATCGACAAAGGCATTTAAAAAGGCAATCAGACTGAATAATAGAAATCCCTTAATAGCAAATAGTGCTTGCATGCACAGTCCTTTGGTAATAATCAACGACAGGCAACACAATACAACAGCCATTTAGTATTAGGAAAGTGCAAAGACTGGATTCTGATACTAGACAAACAATAGTTAGCTAAGAGACTATCGTTTGTTACTTGATTCATCATACTAATGAATACACGCAAAGCTGCGGAGAGAATATGACCGAACTCAAACCCTTTGTTTATCATGATAAACGCCATATCTTTTTATTATTAATTATCTGCTTTGCTGCCTGGGGCGTTGCCGCCAATATGACCGATCCACTGGTTAAAGTATTCAGTAAAGTATTTGTCATGAGCCAGCTGGAAGCTGCTTTAGTGCAGTTTGCTTATTATGGCGCCTACTTCTGTCTTGCCCTGCCTGCCGCTTTCATTAACCGCCGGTATTCATATAAAACCGGTGTACTGACAGGCTTAGGATTAGCAACAATTGGGGCATTTACTTTTTACCCAGCAAGTCAGGTGATGGATTATCATTTTTTTCTACTCGCCTTATTCATGCTTGCCGCGGGTTTATCGATATTAGAAACCTCTGCTAACCCCTTTGTAATGGCACTGGGACCAGAAGAAAATGCAACACAAAGACTAAATCTAGCTCAAGCATTTAACCCAGTAGGTACTAATATTGGCGTTTTTCTTGCTGCCACACTGATTCTGCCTAATCTCAATGTCGCTGATGCCGCTGCCCGCGCCATAATGCCTCTTGACACATTGCACCAGGTACAAGCAGAAGAATTAAAAGCTGTTATGTTTCCTTATGTAGCCATGGCATGTGTTTTATTTGTGATCTGGTTACTTATTCTTTTGATAAAAATCCCAACACCCAGCACGGTGGAATCGCAGGATAAACAGGCGAATACACAAGGCTGTTTCAAACGTCTCTATACTAATAAACATTATCGCTATGGTGTTATCGCTCAATTTTTTAATGTGGCTGCGCAGGTCTGTATCTGGACCTATACCATTCAATATGTACAGGAGGCGATTGGTGGAACCGAAGCGAATGCGAGTCGTTATTTACAATATAGTTTGATCGTCTTTTTAGTAGCCCGATTCACCATGACAGGCATTATGACAGTGATTAACCCTTCAAGATTAATGATTATTTTGGCATTAACTGGTTCACTTCTTTGTCTCTATGCCGCCAGTGTGCCAGACATAACAGGGATCTGGGCTGTGGTGGTGTTATCTGCTTGTTTATCTCTGATGTTTCCAACCATCTACGGAGTCGCTTTGCAAAAGCTGGGAGACGACACAAAGTTCGGTGCAGCAGGTCTGGTAATGGCTATCTTAGGTGGCGCTATTGTGCCACTTTTACAAGGTGGTTTAGTGGATAACTTCACAACAGCGATTTCTTATATCGTACCTGCAGGATGTTTTTTAATCGTCGCGGCTTATGGCTATTTTGATATTCGAAGTACACGGCTATAAGCCCACCGACTCGATTATTCATTTCTAAATTGTGCTTTCACGATGATAGTCATTAACCCTATCGAAATTAGTTTTTACAGGCTGCTGGAATAGCATTAAACTTATCGCGGTTGTCTGAACGGCTGGTGAGGTTCAGAGCGGAAGTAGTCAGGTTCAACACCTCAATTTGTCTATTAGCAAATTCCAAATTTGGCATCACTCCTGTGATAACAATACTGTGTCACGGCAATCGCTGTGATCGGGAACAATTGTCAGGTTCCAGCTCTACACACCATAAGATATTCGGTCAATTTAAGTACTGTTTTCACAGCGATGCTAATAACTTTGCTCTGAAAACAGATCTTAAAATTTAAAATTTGGAGCAACCCATGAACGCTTGGTATTTTCTCTGCTTTTTATCGGCGGTGTCGGTATTTATTGCTTTTGCTAATCAATATTTACTGCGGTTGCAAACAACCATAGCTATCACGACAGGCTCTGTCGCCATGTCACTTCTATTGATGGCATTAATTAAGTTTGGTGGTAACGATCTGGCCGCATCCATCAGTCAAGCATTTCAAGGTTTGAACTTTAACTTATTACTATTAAAAGGGATGCTGGGCTTTCTTCTCTTCGCTGGTGCTTTAGAGATTGACTTACATTTATTACGTCAGCAGCGCTGGGAAATCACCATCATGGCCTTGTTCTCTACCCTGCTTTCTACCGTGCTAATTGGTTATGCCAGTTTCTGGGTATTGAGTCTGTTAGGTTGGAATTTGCCATTAATTTATTGCATGTTATTCGGTGCTTTAATTAGCCCGACGGATCCAATTGCCGTTCTGGCCATTATCAAAAAAATGAATGCACCAGAAAAAATATCTGTGCAGGTGGAAGGTGAATCTCTATTTAACGATGGTGTAGGTCTAGTGGTGTTTACTACTATCTTTGCTTTAGCCTTCTCAGGTGCCGAACCTACCTTTTCTGGCGTCGCAGAGCTATTTTTGGTTGATGCCGTTGGCGGTATCGTCTTTGGTGCGGTGCTGGCTTTTGTTGCTCACTGGTGTATCTGTCGCAGTAATGACTCCAGTATTGAATTACTGATTACCTTATGTATTCCAAGTGCTGGTTATGCATTAGCCAATGTGATTGATGTCTCTGGCCCACTGGCTATGGTTGTGAGTGGTATTGTTATCGGTAACATCACGCGCACCGTTGGCTTTTCTGAGCATAGTCAGTTTACCTTGTCGCACTTCTGGCACACGGTCGACGCTTTCCTGAATGCTCTTCTTTTCTTGTTAATTGGTTTGATGTTAGTCATCATGCCAGTCAGTTGGAAGGAAATTGGTTTGGGACTGGTCATGATTCCATTAGTACTTCTGGCGCGTTTCACGAGTGTTGCTATTCCCTATATTGGCTTTAAACGCTTCAGAACTTACGATGCACACGCCATTAAAATTCTAACTTGGGGCGGACTTCGTGGCGGTCTGGCATTGGCGATGGCAGCCTCCATTCCAAAAGATGTTTTATTTGTAAATGGCGTCGACTATCACACTGTATTACTGATGATGACCTATGTCGTTGTCATTTTCTCAATCGTTGTTCAGGGCTCAACAATTGCACCGTTGATCAAACGAAGCATCGAGGCTAAAAAGTCACTTTAAATAGATAAACGACATGGCTTATCAGTCATGTCGTTTTTTCTGACACTATCTACTCGACTTTGCCATCGGCTGTTAAAGACAATTCATCTTTAATTCAAAATCTGGTTCAGATATCGTCAAGCCGAGCCAATAATTATAGGCAAAGTCACTAAAAGTGAATGAAACCAGCATAGACTTCCATACTGGTTTCATTAGACCTCACTTATTTTGCTTCTTTTTTCAAGCGTTCTGCTTCGGCTTTGATCATATCTTCTAACTCACCGATGTGTGCCTGTACACGTTTAGCCCCTATTTCACCGCCCTGACGCATAAGTTGTGGCATGAGTTCAATCGCTTTTTGTCCCGTTTTACTGGCGTAAAATTCACGAATGTCTGTTAATTCTTGTGCCGTAAATGCATCGGCATAAATTCGAATAATGTCCGGTTTTAAGCTGTCATAGCTCATATATTTTTTGAAGAATTTCAACATCACTGAACGGAATGGTGACAAAGAAGGATTACTATTAATTTGAACATCCAGCATCTGCTCCATTGACTGTTCTAATGCTGACTTCATGCCTACCGCATCCATTAATTTTGCTGCTTCTTTTTCAGATTTAGTATCGGCAAAAGTCACTTGACTGGTCGTAAATAACAGTACCAGTATAAATAATTGAATAAATTTCATTTCATCTCCATAAGGTGCAGTAAATCAATATTGTGCTAATCAAACAGTGTAGGTTGGGTTGGGTTACATAAAAACTCCCAGGCATGTTTGATATCAGATGCGATCACTCTTCCTTGTGATAAAGGTGGTAAATCATCTAAGGCAAAATAGCCTACATCATCCGTTTCCATACCAGCTTGAATTGTTTGTTCAGGTAAGGCTTCGCATAAGAAAAAAAGCTTATAAAAGTCTCTGATATCGGGAGTATAATCGCCTTTTGCTTTATGTCTTACGGCATATAAATGCGAGGCTTTAACTGTAATACCAGCTTCTTCGAAGACCTCTTTTTCCGTATTCTCAGCAGCAGATAAACCTAAATCAGCATACCCGCCTGGCAGGCTCCATAATCCGTCCATCTTTTCCTTAACGAGCAAAACACGTTCATCCTGAAACACTACGCCTCGTACATCAATTTTGGGCGTAATATAGCCGCCATCATCAACATCGGGACGAAATAAATTTTCAATCGCTTCAAGCGGCGTATTGGCCAATGAAGATAAGAGTTGCTGAGCTAAAGTAGATATATCACGGTAACGTTCCAGATCATATTCATTATGACTAAATTCGCGGCCTGTCTCTGCAATAGCATGTATGCGCTTTACGGCTTGTAGCCAAATATTTTCCATGCTTCACTCCTTCGCATCAGTCATTATTCGATATGACTTCATTTTGTTATCCACCCGAAGGTATACCAAATACAAACACACTGAAACAAATCAATGCAATCAGTGCAAAAAAACGACTCTGCCAAGCAGCTTTTTTCTGATGTGCTAGCGTCGAGGCAACCAGGCATTGGAGGAAATAAAACAACGCAAACGCACGTGATGCATAAGCGATAATTTCATTCACATCAGTTGCCCAGGTCAGCAAAACGGTGACAATCATTATGATCAGATAGACATAACGTATAGGGAGTTTATGCTGCAGAACATCCTGCACTAAGCCTCCGGCACCTGAAGTATCTGCAACAGCTGCACTGAATTGACTGCCTACTGCAGCTATGGAAATTAATATTGGTAAAACCACTGCTACCGGTAACATTATATTGGTAATTGCTGTTACATCTGCATCTAGTCCAGAGTGAAATAGTACCGTCGACAGGCTGATAAAAAATACATAGATAACTGCGGAGGCAATCTGGGCCAGTCGCATGGTTCTTATTCGTTCATCTGCCGAATGCTCTTCCTGTAAATAACGCGAGGTCTCAAACCCCTGTACAACAATTAATAAGCCAAGCAATACTCGAAAATCGTGTAAATCTATCTCTGATGAAATATCAGGTAATTGCCACTGCCCCCCCAAGAGTAAATGTATGTTATATGCACATAATGCAAGTAATAGCCCGACTATCATGCCTAGATTTAGGCTGACAGCATAGGTCTCAACTTTCTCCAATTCACCAAGCCCCCGCCACATACCGATACCACCAATGAGGACTAACAGGGCCGTTGTAATGATATTGGCATAGCTTTCTCCACTCAAACCTACAGCATTGAGAACAAAAGCCGCGAGCAATTGCAGATAATAGGTTACCGAAATGAAATATGCGGCAGACAGGACAATTCTCGAGATGAAAGCAATATTTTGTACCATCCCCTTTTTATGTTCTACAGGTTCAAAATGCCGAATATTAAAGCGGATAGCATCACCAACCGCATAAGCTAAGAGTAATAAGGCAATCATGCTAAACACAGCATAGTTACCCACCGTATTAGCAAGTAGTGGCGCACTGATAAGAAAACCACTTCCCATAATAGAGGCTAGTGGTGTTACCGTTGCCTTCCATGATGAGGATTGTCGTAAGCGCTTAGAAAAGGCCAGATATAACGCCACAAGTAACGCAATTAATACGATAGAGCTATTTAAAATCATAGGGATGTATGCGTTATGGTCGTTCAGCAAATTGTGGCAAGTCATCCTGGATTTGATGCCATGATGCTTTTGAGTTAACAAATATATGTGCCTGTGGCTTGATATCCACTGCAGTATCCAGACTACCTAGGCGTAGTCGAATGACTTCAGGCATTGTAGAGCGTTTACTGTAGAGCTGTGAGCCACAATGCTGACAAAACACTCTAAAAACGCCAGGCGAAGATTCATATTCAGCTAACGCTTGCTTACCCGTTTTAATGTGAAAGCGGTTTGTGTCTACGGCAGCATTGATGGCATAAGCTGAGCCGCTTGCTTTCCGACAATTCTCACAATGACAGATCATTGTAGGCCCAAGTTCTCCATCAATCTCATACTTTACAGACTGACACAAACAACTACCTTTCAACATATAACTTCTCGTAAATTAAACTCAATAATCAATTAACTGATCATTGATAGCAGAACACGTAAAAAAGCTTAGCTTACACCATCACATCCTTTCCTGAATTGATGATTTTCAATAATTCTTATTATTTATGGATAGTTTTCAGATTTTATCCATCCAATGTCTCAATCATACCTCTAACAGGAGACATCTATAATGAGATTTATTGTCACGCTGCTACTGACTGTTCTAGCTATACCACTAGTTCATGCTGATGTGAGCAGTACAAAATTAGAAAGTAAGACATTACATATCGATCATCAGACTTTCCGGCACGAGATTATGAGCTATGTTCGAAGTATTGCTATAGAAACAGAAGACAGTGAGACAAAAACAGCACTGACGGAATTAGAAAAAGAATGGGATAACCACTACCAACAAACGCACTGGCAAGTACACATTGTCAGTTATCATGCAGGCAAAGAAATAGGAAAAGCTAGTGCCAGCGGCTCATCACTGACAGAAGTCCTGAAAAAGGCGACAAAATCATCTCTTCACAGCACACTCATCACGTCAGAAACCGATCTGAATGACTATTTTTTTAAAATCAGTTTCGACTATCACCCTGACCATGTTTACGCTATGGTGAATAATGATGATAAGGCCCTTGAAGTCCAGGGTGATCGCGTTATTGTTCGCCATGTCGATAGAGAACGTATTCAAAAGCAAATAAAAGAAAGTAAAGCTTATTTATTACGTGCTATTAATAGTGACTATTCAGGTGTATTCAAATTCTATGACGCTGAACAGGACACCTCTGAACAACTGTTGAGAACGACTTACTCAGCAACCACACTTAATACTTTAATTCGTCTAAATCAATTTCAGAAAGATATTGAACTGCAGTCCTATTTTGATGATATGGCACAGTTTCTTCTCGACAGACAACTGACTTCTGGCCCAAATGCAGGTGGCTTTGATTATGGTGTTGACCCATCCACTAATAAGGAAACATGTCGTATTGTGGTTGGTACCACATCAAAAACCATCTTTACTTTATTGTTGCTACATCAAATGAAGCCAGAAGAAGAAAGATATTTACACTCTGCTACATCGGCTGGTGACTGGTTATTAAAAATGATACAGGATGATGGCAAGGTCACACCGGTTGCTGAATGTGACAATGACAAATGGACATACAATGATAAGCAATCAATTCTTTATTCTGGACAAGTTGTATCTGCGCTTTCACGGCTTTATGCCAGCACGAATGATACGAAATATTTAGATGCTGCTAAGTTAGCAGCAGCCCAATTGATACGTGAAGTAGGATTACATGGCGCTTTGGTAAGTGATGAATACCGTCCAGCTAATTCGGTGTCATCCAGCTGGATCATGATGGCCTTGATTGATTTAGCTAGAGTCGATCCCACGCCTGTCTACACAAAAACCATTTTACAAATTGGTGATATGTTATTGAATCGTCAGATAAATCATGAAGATGATGCTTATAATAACGGTCGTTACCTGGATGCTATGACAAGCAGTGGTAATGCATGGATCAATGAAGTGATGGGAGAAATGGTACCCTTTTGTGAACAACAAAAACTGGGGAATTGTGATCAATACCGCGATGCGATGCATAAAACCAGTCGCTGGTTACTCCAAAATACATACAATGAAAACAATACCTATAATGTCGCTAATCCCCAACAAGCTATCGGTGGTTTCATCAACAACTTCAGTACACAAAAAGTCAGAACAGATGCAGTCTGTCATGGCTTAAATGGCCTCTTAAGCATGCTTGGCAATTCGCCTGACAAAAAAGACGTTTTTATTGATTTACCAGAACGTCCACTCACCGAGTTATTGCCATTGCTCCGTGCGGGTGAATCACATTAAAAATCAAAAGCGGCCCGTATTGGGCCGCTTTTTGTTTATAGCTTACGGATTATGTAAATCACGTTCATTTTGCGGTGGTGGTGTCCATTGGTATAGCCAAGTTTCAGTCAAAGGCTTGCCATTTGCTTCTAAATAAACACGAAGGTTAATCGGATCTGTACTATTATCTTGTGGTACAAGATCAAACATCGCTCGATAACCGTCAATCGCATGCTGAGGACGAGCTGAGGTAATTTCTACTCTACCTGCGCTCGTTGTAATAACGGGTTTCACTTCAACATCAGGGCCTAACATTGCCAAGCTGCCACCGGCAAAATCAATCACAAAACGTTTACTGTAATAGTCTCGATGCTGACCAATCACACCGCCGATACCAGTAAATGTGTCCACCACCTTGCCACGTTCAGGTTCGACCGGAGGCACTCCACCCCAATACATTTTATAGCTGTAAAGTAATTCTTCACCGGCATTAACCGGTTTGTCCGGATTCCAGTAGGCGACAATATTATCGAAGGTTTCATCTATAGTAGGAATCTCAACCAATTGTACTGAGCCTTTTCCCCAGTTGCCTTGAGGCTCGATCCAAAGACTAGGCCTGCGATCATAGAACACACCATCATCCTGATAATGATCAAATTTGCGATCACGTTGCATGAGTCCGAAACCTTTTGGACTATTATCAGCATAGGCATTAAATCTTAAATTACGTGGGTTTGTCAGCGGACGCCAAATCCATTCCCCATTTCCCATATGAATTGATAAACCATCAGAATCATGTATTTCAGCTCGCCAATCCCAGTCAGTACGTTTATCGTTTTCACCAACCATATACATACTGGTTAAGGGAGCAATACCTAGCCGTTCAATCGCTTTACGAGGGTATAAGGCGGCATCCACTTTAACTTTGAGTCGGTCACCGGGTTGAATATCAAAGCGATAAGCGCCAGTCACACTTTCAGAATCTAATAATGCATATACGGTTGTGATATCACTACCAGGTTTAGGTTGCTCCAGCCAGAAATGTGTAAACATTGGAAATTCTTCCGGTCTTGGCATAGCGGTATCAATGGCGAGTCCTCGCGCTGACAAACCGTATTGCATTTCTTTACCCACAGCACGGAAATAGCTAGCCCCAAGAAAAGCGATGACATCCCTTTTCCAGTCGGTATGGAACTGCATTCTAAAGCCAGCATAGCCCAGATCTTCGGGTAATTTATCACCATCGACCCCAGTTTTACCGTAATCGAACATATTAGATGAATACTCAATAGGCGTTGTTTTGCCATCTTTCAATTCAGAAATATGAACTGGTGTATCGAAATAAAGACCTAAATGAAAAAGCTCAGCACGAAACTCACTATCATCTTTTCGCCATAGTGCTTTGTCTTTTTTAAACTGTAATTGCTGATAGTCATCCCAGCTCATACCTTTAATGCTTTTAGGTAACTCTCCTTTATGACTGACATAGGCTTTTTCAGATAATGCTTTGGCATACCCTTTTAGCCAGGCATAACTGAATTTCTCGCCTGGCGGTGGCGATACAGGATCGGTAACAGCATGGCTAAACGGACTGATAGTCAGGCCTATAGCCATGGAAGAAGCAATAATGACATGCCGAAACAAGGACGCTGGCACAGAGGCGTTGATTAAATCACGATAAATGTTTTTCTTTGGTGAGACTCGGTTCGGTTGCATATAATCACTCTGGTTAAAAATCTTGCTGACAGGTTATGGTTCATCACGATACTTAATGACACTTTTACCTTGTTATAGGCTGGTGTTGCAATAACAGGTGATAAGCCTGTCTATCATATTCACACAAGCGACACAGCTTCAGTGGCCTTCTTCGATCTGTTGAAACGTCTAACCATAAAAGTTTCAGATGAGATTTGATAAAGACCATTCACAAAAAAGGCCTCTCATTAATGAATGAGAGGCCTTCCTTATTATAAGTTCATCATTTATTCAGCATTCAAGCTATATTCCAGCTTAATATCAGCATTGAATAGTTTACTGACCGGGCAGCCTAACTTAGTTTCATTTGCAATACGATCAAACTCTTTTTCATCGATACCTTTCACATTGGCGGTCAGCGATAATTTTGATTCGCTAATTCGAAAGCCATCACCATCTTCGTCAAGAGAGATTGAGACGTCAGTTTTTAGGTTACCGTCTTTGTACCCTTCTCCTTCAAGTGCAAATGAGAGTGCCATAGTAAAACAGGCAGCATGAGCTGCGGCAAGGAGTTCTTCAGGATTCGTTCCTTTTCCCCCTTCAAATCGACTAGTAAAACCATAGGGATGCTCATTGAGTGCCGGCGTTTCCGTACTAACATTGGCTTCACCCTTTTTGCCGAGGCTTTTATATACGGCTGAACCAGTCTTAACAATACTCATACTTTCTCCTTTCTTGGTTTACATAAAGATAATTTTTACGCTATCAATATCCAGTTGACGCGATCTTGTCTTATTGAATATCTAGTTAGTTGACAGTTGATTGACGGTGGATAGTTCCTAGAAATTCACTTTCTTTCTATCTGACAATTATTTCGTCCCTGCCCTTTTGCTTCGTACAATGCCTTATCCGCTCGCGTAAAGACATCTTCAATGGTGTCCCCTTTTTCAAAGCACGCCAATCCAGCTGAAGCAGTAATAGGAACTGAAATGCCATTATGTTGGAATTGGGTATTTTCGATTGTCTGCCGAACTTTATTTGCCATTTCCAGCCCTTGTTCCAGGGAAATCTCTGGAAACAAACCAACAAATTCTTCCCCACCAAAGCGTGCAATAAAATCAGCCTGTCGTGTTGAATCTTTAAAAATACGAGCAATGGTCTTCAACACAACATCCCCAGCACTATGACCAAACTTGTCATTGACCGCTTTGAAGTAGTCAACATCCCACACCACCATCGTTAGAGGTTTCTGATAGCGCACCCAGCGACTGTATTCTGTCTGTAACACTTCCGTTAAAGCCTGGCGGTTCCATATGCCTGTTAAAGGATCTTTCATTGCTAAGGCCCGTGCTTTACTAGTAGCCAGCCGCAGTTCGTTTGCTTCAGCCTCCATTGCATGTAAGCGTTGGGTTAATGCTTCAATCTGTTTTTGAGACTCAGTAAAGCGTGTATTATCCGCCTGCTGATAATTGCTAATCTGCTCATTGAGATGGTCTAAACGCTGACTGAGAACCGACTTTATTTCATCAAAATCGGCAGCACCTTCGACATCAGTTCTTAAATCCACCATAGTCTGTTCAACATCACCGGCTAATTTATGCCTTTGCTCAAAAGCCGAAAGATCTTCTTGAACAACTTCGTACAGGTATTTATCCAGTGAAGTAATTTTTTTTGTTAAGTCACGCAGAAATTTCTCATATTCTTTTTTTTCTGCCATAACGGATGTGCTGAGCTCACTGACCATATCAGCTATGGATGAAATCGTTTCCGGTACATCTTCGGTTTTAAGTCCATCATGTATTTTTAATCGTAATTCTGATGCTTTAGTGCTCAACTCCGTCGGTAGTGATAGTCTCTCCAATAACTCAATCAATAGTATTTGTGGAGTAAAGTCGCCCGTGTCAGGTCTATCAATAAAATCTGTCTTATCATCCTCACTCTCAGGATCGACAACCTCTTTCTCTATCATAGGATGAGAAGATGGTTTCTTTTTAAGCGGCAGAAATTGAGAAAAAAATCGGTTACGTTCCTTTTCTTTTTCTGGCGAAATACTTTGATCGATAAGAAGAGCAACTTCATCAAGAATCTCTGGTAGTTGCTTATCAGAACTTTTTTCAGCTCGTTTACGGATTTTATCAAACTGTTTTTTTGTTGTTTTTGGCCAGCTTACTTTATCCATCAACGCTATCATCAGCTCAGCAATTTTTGATTTAGATGCTTTTTTTTCATCCATCGCCGTGATAGCAGATTCGATCTCCGTGAGAATTTGTTGAACCTCGACTTTATCCCTGACTGAGGCACGAAGGTTTTTTCTAAGTGAGTCAAGATGAGGGTCAAGACAGACATCCATGCCATTAGCTGCCAACGCTAGTCGAGAGAGACCTCGCTCCAATAGCTGTTCGTAAGTCTTTTGTTGTTCGAGTACATGGCTGAGTTCGATGAATTGCTCACGCCACTTTGTGGCTGCCTTTTGCTTAGACTTATGAATCATCAAAATAACCTTTACCTGATTTTTAGCTGATTAACTCATACTAGTCACAGCTTTGCTTGTATACAAGTATTATAGTTGTGTCATATTTTTTGCTCTATATAAAACAACACTTAAATATACGAGAATTAAAATATTAACACTTAATAACACCAAGCTTAACAAATCCATTTTTTGGTAGAGTTCATATAATTCAAATGGTAGATATATGCTGCTACTAAGTATGGCAAACCATTCCGTCCATCTGTACTGACGCCATAAACCATAGGCTTCAATAAACCGGATAAAGCTATAGAGCAAGGCAGCAAATGCCACTATGATTAATTTCGTATTGCTTATGTCCTTCAGTGCTAATAAAACAACACTCGGAAAATGACTGGCCGGATTAAGGTGGAGATGACTGAAAAGCCTTTCTGCGAACTGTTCTAAATTTTTCCCCATCAACGCATGAACACCCAAACTTATCAATAAAGCTAATGTGCCCTTTGCTGCTTCAACTATCGCGATTAACCGTAAGCCGATTTGTGGCGTGTTCATTCAACTTCCTTTCGTTGATTTAGGCCTTTTACTTGCTTAGACTAAGAGTTCATCTTAATGAGTAGTATCGCTTGTCATTATTAATTAAACTTGTTTTTGTTATTGCTTCAGTTTTTGTAGTGATCTTGCCCTGCACCGCAGAACAGGTAAAACAGCTCACTGGCGATAATGTACTCATTTTATTCAAACAACATGATCCTTTGTCTAAAAAAATTGCTGACTATTATGCTCAAAAGCGTGCAGTCCCTCAGTCACAAATTGTCAGCCTAAAGCTACCCACCACTGACCACAGCTCTCTAAGCGCAAAACAGTTCGCTTCAGTTCAGCAACAAATAAAACCCTATATCACTGACCAGATAAAAGTTTTATTACTGACATGGCATACCCCCTATCGTGTTGGCTGTATGTCCATCACCAGTGCGTTTAGTCTCGGCTATGATGATCAATACTGTAGTCACAATAAAACTAATATCTCAGGCTGTCATGTCACAGCTGATAGCCCCTTTTTCAATGCAAATGACCAGCCACTCTCGCAAAAAGACTCAATTCGGCTGAGTATGATGTTGAGTGGTCGTCGCTTTGAGGACGCAAAAGAACTTATAGATAGAGGGGTTAGAGCAGACAAAAGTCAACCAGAGGGTGAGGCTTATTTAGTTAGGACTCAGGATGCTCAGCGCAGTACACGCTGGCGCAGCTTTAAAAAACTTGCAGATCTCTGGCCAGAACAAAAAGGAGTAAAAATTCATTATATCGATGATCATTTTCGCCTACCTGGCACAAGCGTAAAAAATAAAAGCAGTATCTTGTTTTATTTTACTGGTTACACCCATGTCCCTGATATTGAAACCAATCATTACCTACCAGGGGCCATTGCTGATCATCTCACCTCTACTGGTGGTGCAGGTATCGGTAATCAGGGGCAGATGAAAGCCTTCCGCTGGCTCGAAGCTGGTGCTACGGGCAGTTATGGTACGGTCGTTGAACCATGTAACTACCCACAGAAATTCCCTAATCCATACATTCTTATTCCTAGTTACCTCAATGGTGAAACTCTCATCGAGGCCTATTGGAAATCAGTTCAACAACCAGGAGAAGGTATTTTTGTCGGAGAACCTCTCGCTTGTCCTTGGTGTCATTGAATAATGACTATGAGGAAACAATGAGTTTCCAAATTTGATCTTTTAACTTATGATATTAACTATGAATACATCAACCGCATTGACGAAACACGCTATACGCTCTCAGTCTCAAACCCAGGCTGTCGTGATGTATTGGTGGTTTGCTTATGGCTATTTTTTTAGCCAGAAGCCGGCGCACCTTTAAGTATTTAACACTAATAAAGGTAGTCCGGCATGACGCTGACTACCACTAGGAAGCCCCGATTGGTCAGTCAGCCAACGGGGTTTTTTTATGCAAAGAGAAACAGCATATGATGATATTGACTCAGTCACGTCCTGACTGTAAAAAAGGGCAACTATCATGACTGCATCTATTAATAAGCTGCAACATGAACGTGATTCAGAGAGAATTCAATTGCCGACACCAGGCGAACTTAAAGCCGTTCTGCCTCTTAGCAGTAATTTTTCATCATACGTGACTCATCAACGTCAATTGATCCGAGGGTTGTTAGATGGAACTGACGACAGGATATTGGTGGTTGTAGGGCCTTGTTCTATCGATAATGAGGATGCTGCCTTAGAGTATGGTCAACGACTGGCAAAACTGGCAGCGAATCTTAGCGACGAACTCTTTATCGTCATGCGTGCCTATGTTGAAAAGCCCAGGACGACACATGGCTGGAAAGGCCTCGCTTACGACTCAATGCGTGATGGCCGAGGCAATATGGCGTTAGGTTTACACCGTTCAAGACATATCCTGTTGCAATTAACTGAATTAGGTCTGCCTCTCGCTACTGAAGCCTTACACCCACTTGTGATGAATTACATCAATGATCTTGTGAGTTGGGTGGCTATAGGCGCACGCACATCAGAGTCACAACCACACCGTGAACTTGTCAGCGATTTATTATGCCCGGTGGGATTTAAAAATAGTACTGACGGCCGAATTAACAGTGCGATAAATGCAATACATGCTTCATCTCGAAGTCATCACACATTAGGCATGAATGACCACGGGCAAATTGACATGATCAATACCAGAGGCAATGGAGACACACATCTGGTTTTACGTGGTGGCCATGGCCTGACAAATTACGATAAGGACTCAGTTGATCAGGCAATTGCCCAACTCACATTAAATCAATGTCGGGGCAAAGTGTTAGTTGACTGCAATCATGATAATTCGGCAAAACAGTACCTAAAACAAATAGAGATATCACATGCAGTTATCGATCAACGTATTGCTGGTAATACAGGCATTTTAGGGGTCATGCTGGAAAGTTACCTGGAAGGCGGAAGACAAGATGATAGCAATAATCCTATCTATGGCAAATCGCTCACAGACCCTTGCCTGAGTTGGGATAACACGGAGCACTTGTTAAGAGATTTATATAAAAAGTTAAAAGATAGATAGCTTTGGTATGGGGACTAGGTTGCAAATTCTACTTCTGTAAACCAACAAGGAGTAGATTGCCATCATCAGCCACGCGAAATTCAGCCAGTGTGGCACTTTCATACATTGAAGCAGTCCCTTCTTCAAAAAAGAAGGCATTGGTAGCAAAGTTTATTTCGCCATTACGAACACGGAAAAATAAACGTAACTCATCATCTGCCAGAGGCTGACCATTATCCAGTCTGACAAATTCTGCCACATTGTTTTCATCAAGATGAACAACCACATAGGCATCCTGAGTGCTAAGTGAGTAGGTCTTACTGGTGTTTTGTTTTTTCAACACCTGACGAATCTGCTCTGCCAGTTCAAAATCTAGGGCCATATAATCACCTTGCATAAGCGAGCGAGGATCGACTACACGTAATTTTAACAGTACTTTTTTTCCTTCAGCTAATATCTTCTCCTGTTGATAAACAGACCAGTTAACAGCTATTAAAATCACTAAAAGCGCTAATATTGAAAAGTTTCTACGCTGCTGCATACTTATCTCCAAACAACCTAGGTAAACACCAACGCAGGCTAAAAATAACTATTCCCAGTACCATTAAGCTAATTGACTTCATCAACAACGTTGTCTCCAGAGAGTAGTAATACTGGCATATGCTGAACAACAAATAGGCTATACCTAAACCAATTAATACCCTGTGTGAACTTGCCAGCCCCAGTACCATAATCATTACTGCCATATGTACGCCGTTAATGAACACTGTCAGCACAGAAAAGACTATTACCATGAGTAATATATAACATGAAGTTAAGTCTGTTAGTGGTTGATAATTCTTAATTATCATAACTGTTACATATATTGTCACAGCAATACTTAAGATGTGTCCACAGTAAAAAAGCAGACTCTGATTAATAAATAAATTGTCACTCCAGAAAAACAGATTAGACTGAAAAAACATACTTGTTTCTATACAGAGCAGAGCGAATAAAGAACCATAACCAAGGGCAGTCAGATATCGGTACCATCTCATATATCTGAATTCGTTTAGCCAACACCATGCACAGAAAAACATGACTAGAGGTAAGCTTAAATATATAAAGCCGTACTCAGTCATCACACCAATAAGGCAGATACTGGCAAAAAAGGAAGAAAAGACTCGATGCACAAAGTGTGGCATCAAAAAAATCAGGGCTGTATTTAATAGAAAGGCTGCCAGCCAATTCAGTGAGCCGTCATTATAATTCCACTGAATAATGGCAAAAATAACTAGTGCCTGACCTGCAAAACTCAATGCTAGCCCTAAATGCTCAATAAATTCAGTGTGCTGTTTTTTAAGTAATTGATAGGCTGACAAAATCAGTCCACTACCAATAATAAGGTCTGCTAAAGCTGACTCAAGTAACTGATTAAAAGTAGCGGCTAGAAAAGCGAGTAAAAACAATGCCGCGAACCATCCTGCCATAGCCAGTAATGTTTTGATATACCAGGGTGTACTTATCATTACCCTCCCTGGTTTCTCTCCTGAAACCAGGTTTGCCTGATTCAATGCATTCCAAACTGTGTCCTGTTCACTCATGCTTCTATTTCCTGATGAACCTGTTTCAACCAGTATGCAGCTCCTGCTCCCATTGCCATTATCAATAGGGATAATAAAAGCAATGCGGCTTCATTGCCTGTTTCAAGGATATATCTACCAATAAGCGTCATTGTCACGAGAATAAGTGATAAACAGCCCCCAGCTAACATAAATAAATCAACACGCACTCGACGGTAACCCCACATAAAACTGACTATCCAGACAAACCACACCAGTAATGGAACAATCAGATTGTCAGGTTTCTCCAGTGTGTTATATATCACTAACGAAGTAATAGCCCAACCTCCTATCAGTGCTATAACTCTTTGTGGCCAACGCTCAGTCAGTCTCACAATATATTGCTTACACAATTCCCATATTACTAATGACAGTGTGTTGAAGATAAATAAACACCAGAATAAGCTGCTTTCAGAATCAAAAGTCAGCCAAAAAAAAGAATGAAACGTATCAATGTAAAGTACTATCGATAGATTCAATAGCATTAACCAGAGTAGCCATAGTGTCGAAAACTGAGAAATAAACACCCATGGCGTAATAAGCAAAGCCCAATAGAAAAATAGCTGCCAACTATCAGCACCTGTCTGATAAGTTTGTCCGTAAAAGGCCATTAATGCTCCCACCAACAAACTAGCAACAAGTAAGGCCAGACGACCAATAAGCTTGGCGTGTGAAAAGTGCCAATAAAAAATGACGGATAAAACGATACTTGCTTCAACTAATGTGAATTTGCCTAGCCGGCTCATATCTGCCCAGTTATAGGCAATAAAAAAGATCACTGAAACAGCTATGGCACAACTACCAAGCCAAAGAAATAACGTATCGAAAAGGCTTAGCCAGCGCTCTTTATCAGGTTTTAAACCTAACTGGCTTAAAGCTGCTGGTATTTGCTGTTCAGTTATCGCGCCTTGCTCAAATAACGCGGTCACTGATGCACGTTTTTGACTACTCAATATTTCATCCTTCTTTACTTGGATTGTGCGTATAAACTCGGAACCAGTATTTGGAACCCAACTCGTTGAGCATTTATTTCATTCAGAAATATGCTAACTTACAATAATATTTAATACGTATAATCAACATCTTATCCTTAGTTCATTTACCATGGTTAGGGAAAACCTATGTCTGGTCAATCAAATGCGCAACTTAACCACAAACTGATTTTACAATTTACACTGGTCTCATTAATTACTGTCGCATCAGGCACGCTTCTCAGACCGCTTTTTATCAGTTTACCAAGCTACTTTACAGTCATTGGTTGCATCAATACGATCTTGGTATTTTTTGTGTATTTATTTATACGCAGTCATCGCTATCCATCTTATGAGATGGCAGCACTATTTTTTGTTGCCCTTATCTCAATTATTCCTCTTATTGCTATTTCAGGCGGTGTAAATAGTCAGTTTGCTTATTTACTGCCTTTATATCCGATCATGGCCACATTATTTGGCAGTAAAAAACAATCAATCTTTATCGGCATGAGTTTATTGATCGCTATTGTCATTTGCACTGTTTTTGCTAAATTTTTTATGGATTTAACTGGTGAGGACTTCAATAAAAATAAATCTATCTCTCGCGGTTTCTGGTTATCGATGAGTGTCTTTCTGAGTACGTATTTCGGCATCTTTTTTCAAAATAGATATCGTGAACTGACAACTGAGCTGGAACGACTCGCTTTACATGATCCACTGACATCATTACTCAATCGCCGTGGATTTAATTTGCAATTGGAGAATCATGCTGCCTTGATTGAAAGACAGCCATCGGTGATGAGCATATTATTGATTGATATTGACTTTTTTAAAATCATAAACGACCGTTTTGGCCATGATATAGGTGATATCTGTCTGAAGTATGTAGCTGATTGTTTAAAACTAAACATTCGCCAAACGGATGTACTGGCTCGGTTTGGCGGTGAAGAGTTTATTTTGTTACTACCGAACACGTCGCATCAGGCAGCTGTCCCCTTAGCAGAAAAACTTAGAGGTGCAATAGCAGAACTGACCCTAAGTGAACTTGACTCTACGCTGACAGTCACGATTGGTATCGCTTCTACAGAATTACAGTATCAGCATATCAATCAAATCATTAAAGCGGCAGATCTAGCGCTCTATAAGGGAAAAGTAAACGGTAGAAATCGTGTTGAGGTTGCCTCAACGTTAATTCCAGAAAAATAAATTTCTTCCTCCCGGTGTCAGAGTCGCTATATTAGACAAACAAGAGCGTGTGCACTCTTTATTACCTGTAAGGCCTTCCTCCTGCTTCTCTATCTGATAGCGTTTTATATATTAATTCAATCACTTAAATATGCAGTTTAAAGCGTCATTGATAAATGTAGAAAACGGCTTATCAGCACAGATTCTTTATGGCATTATATGAACAGAACAGTGAGATGTTCGCGCCTTTTTATATTCCCTTTTTTATTGATTGCAAGTTGTCGAAGTACAGCTACATCTTGCGTTGAGAGGTTACTAATGAATCTATCACAACCGAATATTATTGTTTCAGAGCTGGACTTAAGTCGCATTGAACATATTTTGGATAACTTAGCTGCTAGCGAGGCTGAACGCGCTGCGTATCTTGAAGCTGAACTCGACCGTGCTGACATTGTTGAACCGACAGCCATTCCAGCCAATGTTGTGACTATGAATTCTACGGTAAGGTTTTCAGTTTCATCCTCCAATCAAACCTTTTGTCTTACCCTGGTTTACCCAAAAGATATGACAACTGATGGCAGCACAATATCGATTTTGGCACCAGCGGGAAGTGCGATGTTGGGCTTAGTTGAGGGCGATGAAATTGACTGGCCAGGCCGAGATGGCAAAACCATCCATGTACGCGTTGATAAAATCATTTATCAACCTGAACGTGCAGGTGAATTCCACCGCTAAAGACATCAGGGCTCATGATAAAAGTTATCCTGAGCCCTTTTATTACTTATGCTGTTATCTTAGCCAATATCACTTCTGACACTAGCCGGCTTGATGGTAAAAAACTGTGGACCACTGGCAACTGAGTTTTATCGATAATCCAATCAGCGCTGACCTCTGAAACTGACACAATTCCATCATTCAATTCATGCCCAAACGGACTTTTAGGTCCATTGAATCCTTTCACACCCATAATGGCTGTTGTTGGGTAAACACTTGCTGGTATCTCTTGCATTCGTAGACTTGATGACAGTAAAGCACCACAGTCTTTCGTTAATACCCGAAAAATCCAATAACGACTAAACAACAAGGCCAACCTTGAGGCTTTAATAGGAGAGCCCAGTAAAAAAAGATGCTCCGGTGGACGAACTGAATTACCCAGTTTTGCGAGAGAAGCCCGCAATAATACTCCGCCTAATGAATGACCAATCAGCACATAATCGCCTCGACTCGCTATTTCTCTAATGCGTTTTTCCAATCGAGACTGAATTAGACTAAATGATTGTGACGACACAAAATAGCTAAACGTCTCTGTATGTAATCCCTGTTTCCTGAGTCGACGAAGCATAGGCCATGCAGCCAAAGGTGAACGCCCCATACCATGCACAAATAATACTTGCGTCATAAAAGGGCCAACTTGTGCTGGATCATATTTCTAATGCTTCTCATCATATCTCTCACTTTTTATTATTCCCTAATATCCAACTCACCCACTCTAATTCAGCCTAAATCTGAGTTAAGTGATGACTATCTTATGTAACTACTCACAAGAAGTATCAAATTTTCGTTAAACTACTCATTCTCTATCCATAGATATAGACAAGATAATGCTTAAAAAAGCGCATCGTGACTAGCAAAGATCGATAGTTCCGTCTGTATTCTCTACTACCTTTAGTCATTCACATTCGCCCACGCTCATAGGCCATTATGATTAAATCATGCCATCGATAATGGAGATATAAAGGCCATTAGAACGGATGTTATAAACAATATATTGCTAAACTGTTAACCGCTATTCAGGAAAAAATCAATGTTACGTTGGCTGAACTCATCTATTAGTAGAAAAATTGGTGGACTGTCAGCCATTTTATTGTCATTTCTTCTAATCGTGCTTATCTACTCAATGGTAGGACTACAGCAGATTAAATCTGAAATAACCGAATTAGCTGAAGTCGACACCCTCTAACACAAGTTATTTCTGAAATAGAGTTACTCCAACTTCGCCAACACATACTTATCGAGTTATTTCGTCAAAAGAACCATCACTCTACACATAGCGAAATTGCCCCGTCAGATATTCATCAGCAACTGACTGCCTATAATCAACATCTCTCAGTGCAAATGTACACAGCTTCAGCCATTATTGAAAAAGGCCTGAAAAGAGGTCAAATTCGCTTTAAGCAAAAAGAACATCAAATCTTATTGGCATCAATGACCCGACTTCATAAGCTCAGAACAGCATTTGAACAGAGTTTTATGAGTAGTATTCAAGCAATGTTGACTGGTGAAATTATTGATTGGACTCACTTAGAACAACAAGAAAAGAACCTGGATGATGAATTAGGAAAATTACTTAATGATCTTAATGAATTAACCGTTAGTATCGCTGCATATACTGAAAAACATGAAGCTCATTTTATCTATGTGAGTACTGTTTTAGGTCTATGCGCTTTTCTTATTGGGCTCTATTTAACGATATACACTATTCGTTATTTTCGTCAGAGACTACTCAAAACACGTGAAACTGTTCATTTATTCAAAAATGCTATTGAGAACCGAGAGATTATTCGTTTTAACATTGAAAACGATAAGGATAGCTTAGATGAACTTTCTCAATTTGAATATGAATTAAAGTCCTTATTGCAGCAGTTTAGCAATGAATTAATTAGTCGTGATGAAATTGAACAACAGCTTATTGAGTTAGCCACCATCGATAAACTTACTGGCGCCTATAATCGGCACAAATGGGACGAGCAATTAAAAATGCAGTTACATTTGGCATCACGTGGCGCCAAATTAAGTTTATTACTTATTGACGCTGATCACTTCAAAAAGGTTAATGATAGATATGGACATGACATCGGTGATGCCGTACTGATAAAGCTGGTCGATGTCCTAAAAAACCGTCTAAGGGAAACCGATACTATTTTTCGCGTCGGTGGAGAAGAATTTGCTGTGCTTATCAAACAAACCGAACAAGAACAGGTCATGTTGATTGCTAAGCATTTACAAACAAAAATTGCTACCTATCAAGATGAATCACTCCCCCACTTCACCATCAGTATTGGAGTGACGTCTTATCAGTCTGGTGATACAGCAATTGACTTCTTTAACCGTGCAGATAATGCGTTGTATCGGGCTAAATCCAATGGTCGAAACCGCGTAGAACGGATTTAATCTTCAACTCGACATTGCCTATGTTCAGTACTCACCTTCGGTCGTAATATGAATCACTTCACCACAATGTTTACAATGAACCGCATCGTGGTCGTGTCGATTTAAACCACATGATGGGCACTCATAACGTATTTTCCCCGGGCGGAAGATAGTTTGGATTAGTCGTAAAAATAAAGAGATGCCAAAAATCATAATCAGGACAGCCAGAATATGGCCATCATGTCCCACCAAGGTGATATCACCAAATCCCGTTGTGGTTAACGTCGCGATAGTGAAATACAGTGCATCAATATAATCATTAATATCATCATTGATATGTACCTGACTGACGTAAACAACAGCGGTAATCACAAAAATAAAGACAAATAAATTTACCACACTGAAGATCACATCTTCATGCATCCGCACAAAGCGTGACTGCTTACGGAGGTTGTTTAACATATGGTACGAACGTAACAAACGGAGTGTACGAATAACTCTTAGGAAACTAAAATTCTCTGCCAGAGAAGGTGCAAGCAAAGAAATAATCACAATAATATCTGCTAATCCAACCGGGTGAATGAGATAGCGTAATTTTGACTTGCTAATATAGAGTCTGGCTAATAACTCCACCAGATAGATGACACCGATCGCTTCTTCAAGAATATGGAAATCATCAATATGATGATAAAAAGAAGCCAATATAAAATAGAGAATGGTAATAGCATCAAACGCTAATAATCCCCAACGGAACCTTCTGGCACTCAAGCTTGAACCATTATAAAGATGGTCTATTTTATGGTGTAATTTTTGCCAGAAATTTAGCTTTGATGATGTTGCCTGCCCCATTTTGGGCTCCTGTAAATATCGTTTGCTTAGCTATAAAAACCAAAAAGAAGACGCCGTTAAGGGTCTACTTATATAATGTTTTTGCCTTCCTCTGGATCACGTGATTTTTTTGCCTGGTCAATAATATCCTGTGTATCGCTAGCAAGTTGCTGTGAGCTCACTTCAGCACGATCATTTTGCATAGAAGGCTTTTTCATTTCCTCTGTCGTGACTGGCTTTTGCTGATTCATCTGTACAACAGGTAACCCTTGGGGAAAAATCACTTCACGAGCATCATCAGGCATACTGATTCCAGCCGATTCAAGACGTCTAACTGTTTTGTGCATTAATACTGAAGCAACCTTATTTAATGCATATTGATGACCGTCGACCCAAAAGTTAATCAAAATATTGATGGTGGATGAACCTAATGAATCAATTAGCACCTGAGGTTCAGGATCTTTTAACACTTCATCTTGTTCAGTCAACACCGACATAATAGTCTGACGTGATTGCTGAATACTGGCGTCATAGCCAATACCCACAATGAAACTACCTCTTACCCAAGGGTTAGCTGAAAAGTTCTTGATCACGTTTTTATAAATGGTTGCGTTGGGGATTTGTATATGATTACCATCAAAATCAACGAGGGTTGTGCCTCGAGCAGTGACTTTATTCACTACCCCTTTTAACCCTTGCACTTCAATCACATCACCGATCAAAAACGGACGCTGCACACTGAGTAATAAACTGGATATAAAGTTTTCGGCAATATCCTTAAATGCAAAACCAATAATAATGCCTAATAAACCTGTACCACTGACGATAGCTAATGCTGCTTGCGTAAGCCCAACAATATTAAGAAAAATATATAAACCAATTAATATGATAAATAAACTGATAACACGCCGGATAACATTTTGAACGAGTTTACTACTACTGATATAGGCAATGGGATGAACAAGTAGCGCCGAGAATGGTCTTGCTAAAAAAAAGAAGACAAGAAAAACAAGCAGGCCAAGAAGAAATGATGGCATGACCCTAATCGTTGCTTCCCATAACTGAAGTAACTGGGCTGACAATATAGTTACCGTATCCGTTAATCCAAAAGAGTCTGATTCCATCGTTCCTATTTCTCGTCAATAAAACTATCGATATTAGTGCTGAATAGAAACAGCACCAGTGATTTTTTAGTCAAAATTTTCAGTGTATTACCTACCACCATCTCTATTGCTTTTCTTTTGCAGGGAGGGAATCATCTTGTAGCTATTCCGGGTTGCCAAATGGACTTCACGCAGGAAAAAGGCGAGCCCAATGACTAATGCCATGGTAGATCCCATAAACAAAACACCTATAAGCCAGCGTAAATTAAAATCAAGCAAGGCTTCGAGAAACATTACCGAGACAACAGAACAAATTAACAAAGCAGATAATACACACATGGTAATCGCATTACTTGCAGCTCGTCGTCTTAGTCCTAGCACCGCTATTTCTTCTCGCCACGCATCAGGTAGCTCAACAGCTGATGCCATTTGATCAGTCAAGACTCGGGCTCGATCAATAATTCTGGCTAGGCGATTGGCCATCACATTCAGAATACCAGCCATACCAGTAAGCAGAAATGCAGGGGTTAGTGCCAATTGCACAGCATGGGTAACATCACCAAGATTGGCTAACCAGTTAATCATTGTAATAAAGCTCTCTTAATTGTAATGAATGCGTCTGTTCTTATTATATGTAGCTTTTCAAGGAAAAATGATTACGAATGATTAGAACTGGACAGTATGTAATAACATTAACCTTATCTGGGGAAGGATTTACAGCATGGCATGTTTGTAACGTTCATGCTCTATATCAGGTAAGCGCTCGAATCCCGGTTTGGCGAAATAATACCCTTGCATAAGTTCAATTCCAGCATCGCGCAACCAGGCATATTCCTCATAAGTTTCAATGCCTTCCGCCAATGCAGTGATATTCAGTTCATTAAACATGGTTAAACAGTTTTTCACAATGGCTTGGCGTACTTTATTCGAGTCAATATTCCTGATAAGAGCCATATCGAGTTTGATGATATCCGTCTGGAAGTCAGCAAGCAGATTAAGCCCAGAATAGCCAGCGCCGAAGTCATCCATCGCGGTTTTAAAACCAAGCGATTGATAGTAATCAACAATACGCTTCACATGCGACGTATCATCAATTTTTTCTACTTCGGTAAACTCAAACATTATTCGCTGAGAAGGAAAATCATACTGTTTTGCTGCTTCAAAAGTAGTTCTGATACAACGCTCTGGCGTGTATATCGCATTAGGCAGAAAGTTAATGCTGAGCATGGAGGTGATATTCAGCTTGGAGGCCAGCGAAATAGCTTTGACACGGCACAGCTGATCAAATAAGTAACGATTCTTATCATTCACCTTGGATATCACAGAAAAAGCAGACTCATTATTAAGGCCACGTACTAACGCCTCATAACCATAAATACTTTCATTACTGCAATTAACGATAGGTTGAAAAGCCATTGTGAAGTCGAAATCCAACTGATTATCTTCTGTACAACTCTGACAAATTTTCTCTGCTAAATTCATGACCTACCCTTCTTACATCTGGCTACTTCATAAGGTTCTATCTGATTTGCCACTAACTATTCAGAAAACCGTTATCCTCTCATTAACCCTATCACTTCATGACGTAATCTTTTATAACCTTGATTAAAGCGTAATACCTTATTCGCGACATAATGAATGACGCCGTATTGCTTGTCCAAACAAATGATGAGTCAGGCTGTAGCCAGACTCTTTCTAAATAGTGCCAATGAAATCAAAAAAAACACTGCACCAATGGCCACATTTGCTAATAAATCAGGCCAGATAATAGAAAAATCCGCTCCACGATAAAGCACTGCCTGACTAGTGCTGACAAAATGCGAGGTCGGGGCGAACTGCATAATATGTTGCACAAGCGGTGGCATACTATCAAACGGTGTCATGCCACCCGATAACATTTGTAAAGGCAAAATCAGTAATAACAATAGCAACCCAAGTTGGGGCATGCTGCGGGCCAATGTACCTAATAAAATCCCTAAGGATGTTGTTGAGAATAAAAAGCAGGCTGTGCCCAATTGAAATAAAGCAATAGAACCTGCAATGCTCATATTCAGCCAGCCCTGAATAACCACATATAATGAAAAGGTACTGGTGATTAATACCACTAAGCCCATTGACCAGATTTTGGCAATCATAATTTGAAAAGGTGTGATTGGCATCACCAATAAATGCTCCAGAGTACCGTGTTCACGCTCACGAATTAATGCTGCACCGGTCAGTATCACAGACAGTAGAGTAATCATATTGATTAGTTCCATGACACCACTGAACCAGGCGCTATTGAGATTGGGGTTAAACCGCATTCGAATAACTTGCTCTGCAGGCTGTGTAGAGGCAGTCTGTCTGGTTTCCAATAAATGCTGTACTTCGTTATTGATTATTTCACTGATATAACCTGCACCGATAAATGCCTGACTCATCATGGTGGCATCAATAGCCAGCTGAATTTCCGGTTCGCGGCCAGCTAATAAATCTTTTTGAAAATCATGTGGGATATCTAAAACAAAGGTGTATAAGCCAGTATCAAGTGATTGATTCATTTGATCAAGAGACAGTTGTTCAGCTGGTTTGAAATGTGGTTCGTAGAATGCTTCTGCAATATTGATTGATATCGGTGACTGATCTTCATCCACAATCGCTATAGGTGTATTCTGCAGTTCTGTCGATACACTTTTACCTGCTGAGTACACCATTACAGTGAATGACAACAGAATCACAATCACCATGACAGGGTCCTGTACCAGAGTTCGTAACTCTTTCACACCCAGGTTAAAAATATTTTTCATACTACTCACCTTATTTATCCTGCTTTTTGAGTAGTAAAAAACTCAGGCACATGAGCACAATGATTGCCAGCCCCATCGGCCAGTAAAATGCATTTAATTCATCAAAGCCCAGCCCTTTAGTAAATGCCCCACGGCAAATTAACAAATAATACGAAGCCGGATAAATATGTCCGATAATATACCCCGCCCCTTCCAGAGAATTTATTGGGTTAATCAGACCGGCATAATTTACACACGGCACAATACTCGTGATCATCGCCAGAAAGATGGCCGCAATCTGGGTCTTGGTAAAAGCAGAGATAAACTGCCCCATACAGGTGGCAACGACAATATACAAAAAAGTGCCCACTAGCAAAGCCCAGAAACTACCGGTTAATGGCACATCAAATACCATATATACCAGCCACATCAGCATGAGAAAATTCATCATACCGATGACGATATATGGCAATTGTTTACCTAATAGAAACTCAAGCCTGTTAACCGGTGTGGCATAGAAATTAGTAATTGAGCCCAACTCCTTTTCTCTGACAATGGATAAAGCAGTCAGCATCGATGTAATCATCAATAATAAAATAGGCAAGACACCCGGAACCATCGAAATCAAGCTCTCTACCTGAGGGTTATAGCGATACCGTGATACGAGTTGATAACGGGGTGTTAGCTGGATGCCTGACTGCCTGATACTGAGTTCTGATAGATAGCTAAGATGGAAACCCTGCATATAGCCTTTTATAGTTTCAGCACGATAAGGCATCGAGCCATCAACAAAAACACTGATTTTAGGTTGTTTGCCATGACGCATATCCTTGCCATAGTCAGGCGGTATTTCGATAGCGACACCAAGTTCACCACTTCGCATTCGGTTATCCATTTCCTTATCGCTGAACAGTGGCATTTTTTCATCAAAATAGCGCGAACCTGCGAGACTCTGGATATAATCTCGACTCTCTGGTGACTGATCGCGATCCATCACAGCAAAAGGAATGTCTTCCACATCCAGACTAATACCATACCCCAGGACAAACAGCAGAATCACAGTACCTAAAAAAGCAAACACTAAGCGAACAGGATCTCGTGCAATTTCTAAGCTCTCACGTAGACTATAGGCCAGCAACCGCGTTAGTGAAAAATAGCTTTGCTGTGTGTTGTTTTGTTCACTGGCCCCTGCATTATTGTCAGCTAATAACAGATGATCATCACCCTCATCTGCTTGCTGTTCACTCAAGTAGGCGATAAATGTGTCTTCTAGTGTGTCAAAACCTTTCTTCTGACACAGTGCATCGGGAGAATCAGTCGCAAGGACTGTTCCAGCATGCATTAAAGATATCCTGTCACAACGCTGAGCTTCATTCATGAAGTGTGTAGAGACAAAGATAGTCACACCTTGTTCTCTTGATAATCCAATTAATAACTGCCAGAACTCATCACGGGCGATGGGATCAACACCCGATGTTGGCTCATCAAGAATAAGAATTTCCGGTTGGTGAATAATGGCCACTGCTAGCGATAAACGCTGACGTATACCTAATGGTAGATCCTTAGCAATATGTTTCTGATACCGTTCAAGGTTAAAGTCTTTTAGCAGTTTTTCTACACGTTTAAGTTGCGCATCTTTTGCCAGATCAAATAAACGGGCATGCAAAAACAAGTTTTGAAGCACCGTAAGCTCTTCATATAAAGAAAAGCTTTGTGACATAAAGCCAACACGTCGACGAGTGGCCATATCTTTGGCATCAACAATTTCACCGAACAGCCGAGCTTCCCCTGAGCTTGTCGGCAATAATCCGGTCAACATCTTCATTGTGGTCGTCTTGCCACACCCATTCGATCCCAGGAAACCAAAAATCTCACCACGTTCTATTTCAAAGCTGACCTTATCAACGGCGGTAAAGTCACCAAAGGTCTTTGATAAGTCTTTGGCTGAAATTGCGACCTTTTCCGACTGCTGCCTTGGCGGTACCGTTACAGTTTTATGTCCTTGCCTTTTTTGCTCAGGCAGTAAAGCAATAAAGGCCTCATCAAGATTATCTTGTCCGGTTTGTTTAATAAATTCATCAGGGCTTCCAGTGGCGAGTACTTCGCCATCATCCATGGCAACCAAAAAATCAAAATTAGCAGCTTCATCCATATAAGCCGTGGCAATCAAGACACTCATCTGTGGCCGCTGACTACGAATCCGATCAATTAATGTCCAGAATTGACGACGAGATAAAGGGTCAACACCCGTAGTGGGTTCATCCAGGATTAATAAGTCCGGGTTATGAATCAATGCGCAACATAATCCCAGCTTTTGTTTCATACCACCGGATAATTGGCCAGCTGGTCGATCACGAAACTCACTCAGTCCAGTGCTTTTTAATAAAAGCGTTATCCGTTCTTCTCGTTCTTTTTTTGCTAAATTAAACAGACGAGCGAAGAAAATGAGGTTTTCATGCACTGACAAGGTCATATACAGGTTTTTACCCAGACCTTGCGGCATATAAGCAATTTTTGAACAGATCGTATTACGTTGCTTTGCATTCTGGATATCAGCGCCGAACACCAGACATTGACCATTCTGTGATTTTTTTACTCCAGCGATAAGCCCTAATAATGTGGACTTACCGACGCCATCAGGACCAATAAACCCCACACGTTGGCCTGAAGGTATGTCGAGTGAAATGGACTTTAATGCCTGGGTTTCACCGTAAAGATGACTTAGATCTTTTAGGCTTACGACTGTTCCGTCAGACATAATCAGTTAGTACGTGATGAGAGGTGGCACTTTTTCTGGCCACTGCGCATTATCATCCAGCTTGATATAAGCCACACCAGGAACACCAGTTTTCACTTGTTCCGCATATTTTCTTAGTATGTCTTCTTTGATTTTTACCTTAATACGAAACATCAGCTTTTGACGTTCTTCTTCAGTTTCGACTGACTTAGGTGTGAACTGTGCTTGTGGAGCGACAAAAGACACATGAGCTGGAATAGAAACGTCAGGGTAGGCATCTAAAACAATACGAGCCTCAGCACCAACACGTGTCAGTCCTGCTTGGCTTGTTGGCAAGAACATATACATATACACATCGCTGACATCAATGAGTGTTATGACTTTTCCACCTGCAGGAAGTACTTCACCAGGTTCAGCCAAGCGATAAAGAACTCGTCCGTTACGAGGTGCACTGAGTTGACTATCATTAATCACCACCTGTGCTTTTGTCACCTCAGCTTTTGCCGCCTCAATTGCAGCTTGTGCTTCGGCAACTTGGACAGAAGCCGCTTGCATAGCGGCTTGAGCCGTCGCCTTTTGAGTTTGTTTCTGATCCATCACCTCCTGACTAAGATGACCTTTTTTGACCAAGGATTGCGTTCGCTCAAGCTCTTTTTTTGCGAGACTGACTTCACTTCGACGCTGTGCCAGAATGGCTTGAGCATATTTTTTTGACTCATTGGCCTTATTCAGATTGGCATTGGCTACTGCCAGATTCGCTGTAGCTTGCTCGGTATCCATCATGGCCAAGACTTGACCTTGAGTGACCCAGTCCCCCTCTTTCGCCTCTATTTGTTCAATTTTACCCGCTGTTTTCGTCGCCACATCCACTTCAGTCGCTTCAATACGGCTATTTCCTGCCGCAAAGCCTTTAGGCAAGGTCAACTCTTGTTCGGATTTCCAGTAATAGCTAGCTGCCGCAACAGCAATTACTATCAGTAGCAGAATCAAATTTCGTAATCGCAGCATGTGTTGTCTTTATTAATAAAGGGTGATTGGAATAAACACTACCTTAATAATACACAATAGCGAAATAACTGAAATGATAGAGATCAATCTATTTAATCGTATCTAACACGTTTTAACGCTTCGACTGGCCAGAAATGCCATATCAAATAGGATACTGTCCAGCAGATAAATGCTGAGGTAATGTCATGACTGATGAAGTGCGCTCCACGTAATTGTTGAGCTAAACCGAAAATCACTCCCAGTATGATCACCGCCATTAACACTTTTCTGGCTTGCTGCGGAAAAAATTGCCTACTCACAAGATACAAACCCAAAAACATATACGCCGAGCTGGCATGGCCGGCTGGAAAGCAATGATCAGCTCCTGGCAAAGGTGACCACAAACTCTGCAACCAAAACTGATAGGCCCGTTCTCCACCAAAGGCACTGACTGACCACGGACAATCGACCTGCGTCAGTCTTTTTATAGCGCTTACCGTCAATGTCGAAGCAGGAATACTGATGCTAAGATAGGCCAATGCATGGCGATAAGCTGATAAATATCGTGTCCCGACACCCAGCAGATAACTCAATAAAATGGCGATGTATAGAATGATAGCCAGATAATGACCACCATCATGCAACCAGGTCTGAGTCAGCCAGTAATGTTTAAGCTGCCACTGTCTGCCTTCTAATTGATACCACATCATGGCCACTACTTTATCCAAATCTGTGGCGGCAATAATGCTGATCAGCAGAATATAGAGCCCCGATACTCGTACCAAATGATTTCGCATATGGGATCTAACTTTGCTGACAGCTGGCAAAGATATCTAAAGCAGGATCATATTTACCTGGCAGTAATACATTGTTCATTCCTAATAACGAATGAAAAATATTGTCATGGCTAACCGCTTTGCTAGTTTCATTTTTCATACACATAGGGTTGATGTGATAGTCATGTTCATAGTTTTCTGACAGCCATACCACCATGGGTACATGTGTTTGCTGACTAGGCGCAGCAAAATACGGCGTGCCATGCAGGTAGAGATTATGTTCGCCTAAAGACTCACCATGGTCAGAGACGTAGATCATCGCAGTATCAATGGATTGTGAAGATAGGTCATCCAGATAATGAATCAACTGTGCCAGTACATGATCGGTATAAAGAATTGTGTTGTCATACGCATTCCTCAACTCCTCATTAGAGCATTTTTGTAATTCAGCGGTCTCACATACGGGGGTAAACTTCTTGAATGCAGGCGGTATACGTTTGAAATACGCTGGACCATGACTACCTTTCTGATGCAAGACAATGAGTTGATCACCTTCCGTCTTGGCGACTAAGGCTTTTAAATTTCTTAATAGAAGTTCATCGTAGCATTCACCGTCTGGGCATAAATCAGTGAGATTGACGTTAGTGACTTTCTGATGTTCTACGCGATCACAAACGCCTTTACAGCCACTGTTATTATCCAGCCAGCTTACTTGCACACCGGTAGCAGAAATAGCGTCAAGGACACTTTCGTATCCATGGCCTTTTTCATCATCATAATCGTCACGAGAAAATTGTGAGAACATACACGGAACAGAGGTAGCCGTGGCCGTTCCACATGACGAAACATTATTAAAATACAAACTATTCGTTTTCTCTAATTCTGGTGTGGTCTCACGCTCGTAGCCATTAAGATGAAACGATTCTGCCCTGGCGGTTTCCCCTACTACCATCACCGTCACCGTGCGATGATTTTTTTTATGCGCTATGTTACCCAGCACAGCATTTTGTGAAATGGGGATGATTGGTTTATCTGCTTCCGCAAACTGTTGTTTCGCAATTTTTGTAACAGCATAAATGTAGCTGGTGGGATTGATTAAATAGCGTAGATCCCGGTGATTTCTGAATGTCGAAGCATAATCCTGGTAGAAAAATGCAGCAACTAACCCCATCGCTAAAATACTCATCGTGATAGAAAATGAGCTCATCAATAACTGTTTTGTCCAGCGAACGTGAGCAATCCGAACTTTAGCAATTAAAACAGCTGGTAGCACACCCCATAGCAAGAAATGAAGAACAAAAGCTTTACTCAATAATTCTTTTGTTTCCGCTGTATCGGTCTCCAATACATTTTGAAGCATCGAACTGTCAATATGGACACCATAGTTGTCAATAAAAAAGCTTGCAGCTGCGGAACATAAGATGATGAAGATTAAAATGGGTTTTATTAAATAACGGGAAGAGACCAGACTAAAAATCAAATTAAATAACGCTGTCATAAACACTGCACACGAGGCTAAAAATAAGAGATTGTGTTTAGTAATTAATTGATTTGCCTGAATGATGCCATCCCATAAACCATTGTTATAAGCAAGCATCATAAGAACAGAGAAGACTAAGACTAAATACTGAGAAGGAATTGCACGCCGCATGATAAACCTCGACCAAATTAATTTCGGCCAAGGTTAATCTGTATAAATTAAAAAATACTTAAACAAAAAAGCCACTGACCAAGCAGTGGCTTTTTCTTATCTAGGTAGTCAACAACTAAGCAAAACGACCTTGATGATAATCATCAAATGCTTGTTCAACCTGTTGACGAGTGTTCATTACAAACGGACCACCTCTGGCGACGGGTTCCCTCAATGGTTGCCCAGACACCAACACAAACTCGGTATCACGATCACTGAGGACACGCACTTTTGATCCGGTCTCCAATACGGCGAGTTGATCAGCATTGAGTGGTCGCTGTTTATCGCCGACCTGTATCTGACCTTTCATCAAATACAGGAACGTGTTATCAGTTTGGTTCACTGTTTGCTCAAACGCGACACCTGCAGGTAGGAAAACATGCAGATAAAGTGGCTCAACAAAAGGGTTATCAATAACCCCCTTCACACCACCATCGGTTTGACCAGCAATGACTTTGATTTCGGTACCGTTGTCCAGCCTGGCTACCGGAATCTGCTCAGCATCAAATTCCTGATACTTTGGCTCGCTTAGCTTCTCAGTTGCAGGCAAATTCACCCACAGCTGAAATCCGGCTAAACGTCCTTCTTTCTGCTCTGGCATTTCCGAATGAATAATGCCTTTCCCTGCCGTCATCCATTGCACACCGCCTGTTTCAATGACACCGGCGTTACCTGCACTATCTTCATGGCGCATACGACCTTCTAACATATAGGTCACTGTCTCAAAGCCACGGTGTGGATGTGAGGGGAAACCAGCAAGGTAGTCCTGAGGTTCATCTGAGCCAAAAGCATCGAACATCAGGAAAGGGTCAAGCATATTGAGATGTGGTGAGCCAATAATACGAGTCAACTGTACACCAGCACCATCAGAGACTCTGTCTCCATTGATGATTTGTCTTATTTCCCTTGTCTGGGTCATCACATTCTCCTAGTAAAATATTAGCTGACAATATCAGCAATGTTTTGTGGCATTGTTTCCGTTTCCTGAATCAGCTTGCCAGCATCAACCACAGTGACATCATCAATGCCCAAAAAATTCATGATTTGATTCAAATAGGTCGAAGCAAAATCGACTTCGCTGCCCAGTGGCACACCACCTGAAGCCATAACCAAATAGGCTTTTTTTGCTTTAAGTAATCCTTCGGGCCCATTTTCGGTATATTGGAATGTCACTCTTGCTCTGGCTACCTGATCAATCCAGGCTTTTAATACCGCAGGCACACCGAAGTTATAAATAGGTGATGCGATCACTAAAATTTCAGCAGCTTGTAACTCTTCAACCAATTGATCTGATGACTGTAATGCTTGTTTGTTTTGCTCTGTGCGCTGTTCAGGGTCAGTAAAATTAGATTGGATCCACTCTTCAGTGATAAATGGAACGCCTTTCGCTAAATCATGGGATTTGATAACAAGGCCTGTCTGCTTTTGTAATTGTGATACCAATTCAGATGACACCTGACGCGTTACGGAATCCTGATAACGCTGGCTACTATTAATATGTAAAATTGTGCTGTTCATTTTTACTCTCCTGTTTTCGCTTGTATTACTTAATATTGTCGATAGCTAAATTACCTGCGCCATTGCCAATCAGTAACATCAGGCCACCGGCAATCGCTAAATCTTTCATAAACAAAATACTCTGCATCTGGTCAGCAAAATCACTGTGAAAAATTGCAGCGGCAATCAGCGTGAAACCAGCCAGTAAAAACGCCGCTATACGTGTTTTAAATCCAACTAAAATGGCTAATCCACCTAAAATTTCAGTTGCAATAACTAAAGGCAACAGGGTTGTTGGCACCCCCATCATGCTCATATACCCTTGAGTCGCTTCGTAACCAGCACCAAGTTTTCCAATACCTGCTGATATAAACATCAGGCTCAATAAAAAACGACCGGTCACAGTCGTCATGCCTGTAATTGCGTTCATAACCACTTTCCTTTTTTCTATTGTGAGTTGATTGACAGTTTATCGTTTCCATATTTTTATTAAACAGTGTATTAATGAACTTATTGTTACTAAATAATGAACAATAAAGATGAGTCAATTAGAAGAAATGCAGTGTTTCGTACGTGTCGTTGAAGCCGGAAGTATTACCAAAGCGGCCGAGCAAATGAATACAGTAAAGTCTGCTATCAGCAAACGCTTAGCAGATTTGGAAAGGCGCTTAGGTGTCAGTTTGCTAAAAAGAACAACGCGTAAACAAACACTCACCGATACTGGTCGAAGTTATTATCAACATTGTGTGCGGATTCTTGATGATATTGATGAAGTTGAAAATACACTAGGCAATCAACAGGCGGCACTATCAGGGCGAATCAGGCTAAGCGCACCAATAAGCTTTGGTTTAATGCATCTAAGTCCGGCTTTAAGAGCATTTAATCACCGACATCCAGAGATCATTTTTGATATTGATTTTAGCGATAGACATCAGGATTTAGTCGCTGAGGGTTTAGATCTGGCTATCCGGATATCCAACCTGACGGATTCAAGCTTAATTGCTCGTAAACTGACTTCTACCCGACTCTATATATGTGGCAGCCCCGACTATTTTTCTATGAATGGCTTACCAGAAAAAACTGAAGACTTATTATACGGTCATGTAAAACTACAGTATTCCCACGTCAGTAGTAGCTGGTCACTATTGGATCACACGGGTCAGACTATCGCCGTCAATCTACCTACAGTGTTATCTTCAAATAACGGCGAATACTTAAGAGATATGTGTGTCGATGGCAAAGGATTAATCCTCAGTCCCGATTTTATTGCTATTTCTGCTATTAAAACAGGCAAGCTGATAACCGTGCTGGAGGATGCACTACTTCACAAAGATATTGGGATTTATGCCATCTATCCACAAACTCGGTTTTTATCTCATCGAGTCAGGATGTTAATAGATTTTTTAGCTGACTATTTCAGTCAACTCAAAGACTGGGAAATCCCAAATAGCGCACTATTTATCAATAGATAAATAATAACTCAGTTCAGTTTGCTGACGTTTAACACACGCAATACCCTCATTTATGGCTTCGCTTGCCCGATAAAACTCAAGAATACCAATATGCGACAGACGAGGATTTAAGATTATTTCGGGAGGATCACCGGCCATACGACTGCGAGTAATACGATCCTGTGTAATATTAATTGATGCCGCAATGGCATCTAATAAAGCAGGTGCTTCCTGTTTTTGTTCACGTCGTTTAGGGAATAAATTGTGGGTGTAATCTGCCACCATATTACCCACTTTACCTGTCCAGCTTGTCGGCGGCTCTGATACGATTTCAGTCTCAGTAGCATCAATACCATCTCTAAAGTGCTTACCGACAATACCACTATTCAGATTCACTGCTATGACCACATCAGCGCCCATAGCCCGACAAAGAGAAACTGGCACAGGATTGACCAAACCACCATCAATTAACCAACGATTATTGTGTTTTATCGCTGGAAATAGGCCTGGTAAGGACATAGATGACCATACAGCCTCCATAATATTGCCACGCGTGTTCCAGATTTCACGACCACTATATAAATCGGTCGCGACCGTCGCAAAACGGGTTTGCAGCTCTTCTATATCAAGATTCTGTTCCACCACATAGTCATTGAGAAAACTGCGTAAGCGGTTTTTATTGACAAAACCTTGTAGTGAGCGATTAATGGCAAAATATTGAGCTGTTTTCAGCTTATCCAGTTGCAACACCCAGTCATTGAGTTTATCGAGGTTATTTGCAACATAAGCGGCACCGACTAATGCACCTATTGATGTACCGGTTACAATATCAGGTGTGATACCGAGTTTTTCTAGTTGCCTGATAATGCCAATATGTGCCCAACCTCGTGCTGCACCACTACCTAAGGCGAGACCAACCTTTAATTTTTCACTCAATTTAAAACCTATTACTTATTATTTAATATCAATAGCATAAAGAATTTTTATAAAGTTATGACTGAAGATAATACTTATTTATTTGTCTATGGCACATTGATGAAAGAAACTAATCACTCAATGGCAAAGCTACTTGCAAAGCACAGTGAATTTATCTGTCGTGCATCCATGCAAGGGCAACTCTATCTGATTGACTATTATCCTGGCGTTATTTTATCTGAGAATAAAAACGATATAGTACACGGCGATTTATATAAATTATCATCCCATGGATGGCTTCTGAATCAATTGGATGATTATGAAGAATGTTCCAATGCTTTTCCTGAACCTCATGAGTATCAGCGTCAGTTAATTAATATCCAGCCCGCTGATGCCAATGTTACTATTTTAACAGCCTGGGCCTATCTCTATAATTATCCTATTCACAATAAGTTACGCATTGAAAGTGGACAATTTTTGATGGTGTGATCTGATAGCAAATAATTTCTAAAGCTTATTCAGATTAATCCGATAATGAGTATATATAACTTTAACTCTTCAAAGAAAATGAACGAGATACCTAAGCTTTATCACAACACGATGATAACTATTAGCCCGCCGACTCAGGTTGAACCTGCACGTCCTATGACTCAGCAAACAAAGCAGGCCATCGATAGAGATCGCAGACAACGCTATGAGCGCAGAAAGCGTAATCAAAAACCCTTTATCGAGCGCCGTGTGTCATCTGATCGTCGAGCTCAACGTTTTGAAGCAAAAGCCTAATAGGAACTACTCATCCAGTCCTGGAAAGTCAGCTGCGTATTTCTGAATCCATTCCAGAGCGGCTTCATCACTGCTTAGTTCTCGCCCAGTTTTACTATTGATACGTTTTCTATAATCTTCTATATGACAGATCTGCTCAACCATCCTGAGCGCGTATTCCATAGCCTTACTCTGAAAGATAATACCAACTAGGTACTGATTACCTTCAGGTTTGCACCAACTGACAATACCTTTTGCCGTAAAGCCTGGCTTACAAGCAAGAATACTGACCTCAACCACACTACCTGCAGGCACGGGTTCGGCTGAACAAAAACACAAGCCACCTTTACTCACATCTTTCAAGGATCGTTGTTGATGTTGCTCTCCCCGCTTCACCTGAATAGGTACACTACTTGGGTGACGTATAAACCGTCTCAACTCTTCTATCATTTTGCTCGCTTATCACTACTCAATAATGATGTGATTAAAACAATTTTTTCAGTTTATCCTGGACCAGCCCTAACCGTCCTGTTTTTACTGCACCACGTCGAATCCCTTTTACGGGTGCAATGTAATATAAGTCACCATTTTTGCCTTCAAGTTGCTCGGGTACACCCACTGACTTAGCTATTCTTGCATTCGCTCTCAAGTGTTGAAACTCACCATGAACAGGAATAGCACAAACGGGTTTAACCCAACGATACATTGCCTTAAGTTCTTCCATGGCTGGATGACCTGATGCATGGATTTCCAGTCGGCTGTTATCAACAGTGATGACATCCACATTCAACGCTTTTAGTCGTTCAATTAATGCTTCAATCGGTAATTCATTACCCGGAATCACTTTAGAACTAAAAATCACCGTGTCCCCGGCTTCAAGCTCAATATCACGGAAACTATTTTGGCTGAGGCGGTTTAACGCAGTTCGAGGTTCACCTTGACTGCCAGTGGCAACTAACAAAACAGTATTGCGAGGTAGATATCCTAAATGATGCGGGTCTACAAAGGTTTCAATGCCATTCCACAGACCAACGCGCTTGGCTGCGGAATAGGTATTCAATAAAGATCGTCCCAGTAGACCAAGATGTCGACCTGTCTCTTTAGCAATATCTGCGACCGTTCTCAAACGGGCAATATTACTACCAAAACAAGTGACAACTACACGTCCTTTCGCTTGATCAACATGGTGTTTCAACCCTTTATATAAAGCTGCTTCAGACGTTGACCAACCAGGAACATCGGCATTAGTCGAATCACAGATCATCGCATCAATGCCCAACTCACCTAATCGGGCATAATCATCTTCATTGTATGCATCACCGACGACAGGAGCTGAATCAAGTTTCCAGTCAGCCGTATGAAATGCTTTACCTGCAGGTGTTGAGATGAATAAGGCAAATGGATCGGGAATAGAATGTGTAAGTTGAATCCACTGCACATTAAAGACACCTATTTGTCTCGATGCATGCGGCTCAACAATATGCACTTTCACTTTTTTGATGAGACCCGCTTCAGCTAATTTACGCCTTAAGATTTCAGCTGTGTAGGCTGTTGTATAGATTGGACAACGAAACCGTTCCCAAAGATAAGGCACCGCACCTATATGATCTTCGTGGGCATGAGTAATTACCAGGCCATCAAGTTGATCTCTGCGATCCACAATAAACTGCGGATCAGCCATCTGAACGTGAGCTTGCGCACCTTCTATTGGCTGACCATCGATATCGGTTTTTGCTTCAAAGGTAACACCACAGTCGACCATTAACCACCGACCATCATGGCCGTATAGATTAAGGTTCATGCCTATTTCACCGGTTCCTCCCAATGGCAAAAACCAAAAATCAGCCTCATCAGGTGTCATAGATATCCTTTTTGTAGATTCACTTCATTACAACTAGTTTGGCAGGGTTTCCACCGATAGGAAAATATCATCGCCTTTTATGCTCAAAATAAGTATCCAATACTATGAACTCATAGGATTAATCGTTTAAAAATAATGAGTTCCGGCACAGTAATTCGTTCAAGCTTGAACAATGGTATAATTGCCGGCTGCTTTTTTGTAAGTCATTGATTTAATGACCTAAGAAAACCACTGGAGAGAGATTATAATAATGACATCATCAAACTTAATGACAGAAGGTCTAAACCTGATGCTCGTCGGCATGGGGTTCGTATTTATATTTTTGACATTGCTGGTGTTTGCCACATCTATCATGTCACGCATTATTTCCAGCTACGAAAAAAATGTAGGCGTTTTACCAGAAGAAGGTATTTCTTCGCCCACCGCAGTTATCAGTCCCGCAATGAATCAATCTCAACACGCCAACGATGACAAAAACGTCATCACTGTACTCTCAGCTGCAGTACACAAGTTTCGTTCCCGCCATAAATAAAATGCCTATATAAGGCTATTTCGAACCTATAAATAAGGCCATGAATATGACCGAAGTTAAAAAACCACTCGGCATCACTGATGTTGTTTTACGTGATGCTCACCAATCATTATTCGCAACCCGTCTCAGACTGGATGACATGTTACCTATCGCCGACAAGCTCGACCAAATTGGGTTTTGGTCTGTTGAGAGCTGGGGTGGAGCAACCTTTGATGCATGTATTCGTTATCTGGGTGAAGATCCCTGGCACCGTATTCGCTCCTTGAAAGAAGCGATGCCCAATACTCGCCAACAAATGCTGCTACGCGGACAAAATTTACTAGGTTATCGTCACTATGCCGATGATGTTGTCAGAAAGTTTGTCGAAAGAGCGGCTATCAATGGTGTTGATGTTTTCCGCGTGTTTGATGCTATGAATGATCCACGTAACCTTGAAACTGCAATTAAAGCAGTTTTGGAAAATGACCGCCATGCTCAAGGCACCATCGCCTATACATTAAGCCCTGTTCATGACCTGAATTTATGGTTAGACATGGCTAAACGTATCGAAGATATGGGTGCCCACTCTTTATGCATAAAAGATATGGCTGGTTTGCTTAAGCCTTATGCGGCTTATGAACTGGTTCAAAGCCTTAAGCAAACTATTGATATCCCTATTCATATGCAGTCACACGCTACAACAGGCTTATCAACAGCCACTATTATGAAATGCGTAGAAGCCGGTATTGATAATGTAGATTCAGCTATTTCATCCATGTCGATGACCTATGGACACTCAGCAACGGAATCCGTTGTTTCAATTTTTCAAGATACAGACCGTGATACTGGCCTAAATATTGAACTACTGGAAGAAGTAGCAGCCTACTTCCGCGATATCAGAAAAAAATATGCGCAGTTCGAAGGCTCTTTACGTGGTGTCGATTCGCGAATTCTGGTCGCTCAAGTACCAGGCGGCATGCTGACCAATATGGAAAGTCAGCTCCGAGAACAAAATGCATTGGATAAAATGGATGCGGTTCTGAAAGAAATTCCACGTGTTCGTGAGGATCTGGGTTTTATTCCCCTTGTCACTCCCACTTCACAAATTGTCGGCACTCAGTCAGTCATCAATGTGTTAACAGGTGAACGCTATAAAACCATTGCAGCAGAAACAGCTGGTATTCTGAAAGGTGAATACGGTGCTGCACCAGCCCCCTACAATAAAGAATTACAAGACCGTGTACTTGAAGGCGCTGAGCCAATTACTTGTCGCCCAGCTGATCTGATTGAAGCAGAAATGGAAAAACTGACCACGGAACTGCTTGCTGTTGCTGATGAGGAAAAGATTGCACTGGCAGAAGGCGAACAACACGTTGATGACGTTTTAACTTATGCCCTCTTCCCACAAATTGGTCTGAAATTCCTCAAAAACCGTCATAATCCAGAAGCCTTTGAACCTGTCCCTTCAATCGATACCTCACCTACCCCGACAGCATCATCTAGTCATGAACAAGAAACCTATACCATTAAGGTCAATGGTCAAAGTTATGTGGTTCAAGTTAACGAAGGTGGTGATATCAGCCACGTAGAGTCTTCAGCTGTAACGACTGAAAACACATCTGCAGGTGAAGGGGACCCTGTTACTGCTCCACTCTCCGGCAATATTTGGAAAGTGGAAGTCAATGTAGGTCAGCACGTCAATGAAGGTGACACGCTTTTGATTTTAGAAGCTATGAAAATGGAAACACAAATCGTAGCCTCTAAATCCGGTACTGTGTCATCTATTTCAGTTAAACAAGGTGATTCCGTCAAAGTCGGTGATCAACTGGCAACTATCGCTTAATTGGGGGAATTCATGGATAAACTACTTCATCTCTGGCAAGTAACAGGTATTAACCAAATGACGCCTGGCCAAGGCGTCATGATTTTGATTGGTATGTTACTACTGTATCTGGCCATTAAGAAAAACTTTGAGCCATTACTGCTAGTGCCAATTGGCTTTGGCGGTGTACTGGCTAATATTCCAGGCGCTGGATTGGCTGAAGGTAATGGTATCTTGCACATTTTCTATGCCGTTGGTATTGAAAGTGGTGCCTTCCCACTAATTATCTTTATGGGTGTGGGCGCAATGACCGACTTCGGTCCTTTATTAGCAAACCCTAAGACCTTGTTCCTGGGAGCAGCTGCACAGTTTGGTATCTTTGCTACCTTAATGGGCGCTGTCGTGTTAGCTCACTTTGGTGTCTTTGACTTCAGTCTGGCTGACGCAGCTGCCATCGGTATTATCGGGGGTGCAGATGGGCCAACGTCTATCTATGTTGCTAGTAAACTGGCCCCGGATTTACTCGGTGCCATCGCGGTAGCCTCATATTCATACATGGCTTTAGTACCATTAATTCAGCCACCGATCATGCGTGCACTGACTACAGAATCAGAACGCAAAATCAAAATGGTACAACAACGCCACGTTTCTCAACGCGAGAAAATTGTATTCCCATTATTGCTGCTAATTCTTGTCGCGTTCTTATTACCTGATGCTGCCCCCTTACTTGGTATGTTCTGTTTTGGTAATTTAATGAAAGAATGTGCTGTAGTGGATCGCTTAAGCAATACCACACAAAACTCTCTTATCAATACAGTCACCATCTTTTTAGGATTAGCCGTAGGCTCAAAATTGAGTGCTGACAAATTCCTGGATTTACAAACCTTAGGTATTTTAGTCCTGGGTATGGGGGCATTTGCTATTGGTACAGCATCTGGGGTCATTATGGCTAAAGTGCTGAATAAACTTATCAAAGAACCGATTAATCCGTTAATTGGCTCGGCAGGTGTATCTGCTGTACCAATGGCGGCACGTGTATCTAATAAGCTCGGCTTAGAGTCTGATCCACATAACTTCCTATTGATGCACGCAATGGGACCTAACGTAGCGGGCGTTATAGGTTCAGCTGTCGCCGCTGGTATTTTAATTAACTACGTCGGCGCATAAATCATCCATAGACACCCTATCAGCCAGATAGGGTGTCTATTCTTCATCCATAATCTTGGCATGCGCCACTTTGTTCCCTATTCCGCTAATCTCACACCGGTAATCTGAAAAGGAAGACTTAGCTCTTACTTCTGCCAACCACGGCCCTTTATCTATATATTCATTATCTAAGCCACTTAGATTCAGATGATACTGCTCGGCTAAACTCATCAAGGTCTCATCAGTTATTCCTGGGCGGATCTCTCGACAAAACTGACTAATATGATCTGTTTCCCATACATAATAAATCGGATAAAGGATGACAGCGATAATCAAGATTTGTATTAAGTTCACCAGTAATTTCATTAGTAAACACTCCGTGTTAATTAATTCAATATAAAAGATACTGAGTAATGAGTGCGCGACCTGATTCACACTACGAACCATATTGAAATCATGTTTACTAAGAAATCGTTATCACCCTGTCATAGATACCCTTTATCATGGCACTTTTTGAGAGATTGCATTATGTCGCAAACTATTGAAGTAGAATTGACCAGCTCACCAGTTGAGCTATACAAAGTATTGAAATTTGAAGGTGTCGCTTCAAGCGGTGCAGAGGCAAAGCTGTTCATTGAACAGGGTCTCGTTTCTGTGAATGGTGAACTTGAAACACGCAAACGTAGAAAAATTGTTGCGGGTGATGAAATTGGTTTTGAGGATATTACCCTTGTTATTACCGAGTAAGTCAACGCTGTTCTGTTAGCGTTTAGTGACAGAATTGATTAAAAATCTCTACGTCGAAAATAGAAGACAAACATCGTGATTGCACCATGAAATTACATAATGTTGTGCCATGGGGACGCAGCTTTCAGGAATATCAACGCATGTTCCTGCTCAGCGAAGCTGATTTGAAAACTTCTATTTTAGCTTGCGCAGATGGTCCTGCTAGTTTCAATGTTGAAGCCCGGCAAAAAGGCATCAATGTAACCTCTGTTGATCCGCTATATCAGTTCAGCGCTGATGCTATCGATGCACGGATTGATACTATCGCAGATGAGGTCATCTCACAGGTAGAGCAACATAAAGAGAGTTTTGTCTGGCAATTCTTTTCCAACCCGCAAGAGTTATATGAAAAGCGTATGTATGCCATGAAACTTTTTTTAACAGACTATGCTCAGCAGACAAATACAGCCTTTTATATCAATGCACAGCTACCTGATTTGCCCTTTGAAAATAAACAATTTGATCTGGCTTTATGTTCGCACTTTTTATTCCTGTATAGCGACCATTTTGATGCACAATTTCACCTCAAATCCATGGTTGAATTATGCCGGGTTGCCAGACAAGTCAGGGTTTATCCCTTGATTGGGTTGGACAATACCCCTTCACCTCATCTAGGCTTAATAATAGAAAAATTAACTCAACAGGGTCACACGGTCGAACAATATCCTGTAGATTATCATTTCCAGCAAGGTGCCACACATATGCTCGTGGTCAGTACTGCTCCGTAACAAAATATCAGACATAAGAAGGGAGAAACATGCGAATTTTAATGATTTTGACATCACACGATACCTTAGGTGATACAGGTAAAAAAACCGGCTTCTGGTTAGAAGAGTTTGCCTCCCCTTATTATGTATTCAAAGATGCCGGCGTTGAGATTACACTTGCCAGTCCTAAAGGTGGTCAACCACCATTAGATCCAAAAAGTGATGATCCAGACTCACAAACAGAGTCAACAAAACGCTTTAAACAAGACAAAGAAGCTCAGGCAGCACTTGCCAACACAGAGGTGCTAGATAGTATCAGTGCCGATAATTATGACGCTGTCTTCTATCCTGGTGGTCATGGACCTCTTTGGGATCTCAGCGTCTCAGAAAAGTCGATCGAATTGATTGAACAATTTGTATTTCAGGATAAGCCGGTTGCCGCAGTCTGTCATGCACCCGCCGTGTTGCTTAACGTAAAAACACTCACTGAAGAACCTTTGGTTAAAAATCTGTCTGTGACCGGCTTTTCAAATTCTGAAGAAGATGCGGTGGGGCTTACCGATGTCGTTCCATTTTTACTGGAAGATGAATTAAAAAATGCCGGCGGCTATTATCACAAAGCGGATGACTGGGCACCGTTCTGCTGTGAGGATGGTTTATTAATTACCGGACAAAATCCACAGTCATCAGAAGTAACTGCTCAGGCCTTATTGAGTCGTCTGCGTAAGTTTGCCTGAAGCTGATATAATGCCGCTTTTATATCAAAAAGAGAGTTATCATGGCCAAAGCAACAGCAAGACATATCCTGGTAGATAGTGAAGAAATCTGTTTAGAACTTAAACGTGAAATCGAACAAGGTGCCGATTTTGCTGATGTTGCTAAAGAACACTCTTCATGCCCTTCTGGTCGCTCAGGTGGCGACTTAGGTGAGTTCGGCCCAGGTATGATGGTGCCAGAATTTGATAAAGTTGTTTTTTCTGCCCCCGTCAAAACCGTTCAGGGACCAGTAAAAACACAGTTTGGTTATCACTTATTAGAAGTGACAAGCCGTACTGAATAGGCATAAAAAAACCCGGCTTTTGCCGGGTTTTTTATTTCAAACTAGAGAGTCTTATGACTGACGAGCATGCGTCTGTAAATAAGCATCACTAATTGGATTAAACTGTTGTTTACGCAATAATGATTTTTGGCTGTCCAATTGCTCTTTAAAGCTCAGAGTCACTGGTTTTTTCATTGCTTGAACTTGTTGATAGCGATCTGAGAAAAAGTTAAACGCATGTGGACGAAGTTGTGTTTTTTGTAACTGTAATTGCTCAGAAAATGTTCTGTTTTCAATATCAGCAAATGCAGGCGCTACAACAAGACTCAACGCAGTTAAAGCAACAAATGTTGTTTTTTTCATTATCGGATTCCTTCCTCAGGTTTAATTAAAATTCAGTAGCTCAGTAACGATTTAGCTTAGGAAATAGAATAGAGTAATGAGGCTGGAATAGATGCAGCAGAACCTCCCAATCGCCTCGACATAAAATCCTTTTGATAAAGGAAGCGATTCCTGCTAAGCGGGAAATTGTGACCTGTCGCTTTGCCTATTAGGACTGTTTTAATTGATAATCAGGTAAGTGCGCGAGCAACTGTTTACCATAACCCTTTGTTAATAAACGTTTATCAAGGATAGTGATTCTTCCCGAGTCTGTTTCCTTTCTTAGTAACCTGCCACAGGCCTGAATTAGTTTTACGCTGACTGCAGGTAAAGATAATGCGGTAAATGGTTGCCCACCCTTACGAATAATCCACTCTTGTTTTGCTTGTTCGATCGGTCTGGTAAACACAGGAAATGGTAATTTTGTAATAATGACATGCGTGCATAGATGACCTGGTAAATCGACGCCTTCAGCAAAGCGATCTAAACCAAAAATAATACTGCCTTTACCAGACTCAATTTGGCGGATATGACGATGAACCATATTTTTAGGCGATAAGCTATCCCCTTGCACCATCGTTAATGCAGTAATCGCTGCCGGACACTGGCGATACACCGCCTCCATTACCAGCTTTGAAGTAAATAACACCAAGGTTGCCTCATTAACATCAATGATCTCCGTGAGTTTATTGACGACTTCCTGTTGCCACTGCTGCTGTTGCTCATTTGGCTGAAAGCGCATATCAGGAATATGCAGGGTAGCCTGTTTTTGATAGTCAAATGGCGATGGTACGGCTAGAAAATGCTGTTCATCAAATCGATGCAGACCACAATCCAATCTAAATCGATGGAATAAACCTAGTCCGCGCAAAGTTGCTGAAGTTAACACCACACCATAAGCTCGTGACCATAAACTACGATCCAGAAAATACGCTGCCGTCATTGGACCGGCATGTATAACCAGTGTTTGTTGTTTAGCAAAGGTATCTACTGAGAGCCAACGTACGTTAGGTGGACGATCCTCTTGGTCCGGCTCAAGAAATAGCGCCATAAAATCAATCAGGTAACCAAAAATATTTTGTACTGTTCCGACCTGGGGTAATAAAGCCTCACCGACTTTGTTAGATAGCTGTGTTTTTTCCAGTCCTTCTTTTATCCACTTGGCTAATACTGAGTAATGTTTATAAATGGAATTAGCTCGTTGCAATAAGCCCTGACATGGGATCAATAAGGCATTCACCAATGGACTATTCCAAAAAATACGCGGTTCACTAATATGCTTTTCTAATAAGTCCTGCACCACACCATCACTGTGTAATATAGTTTCAATCTGTTGTAGATGACTAATGACTGCAGGCAAATCACGTCTTAACTCCGATAGCATGTAACCAAAGTCATGCTGTCGATAGGCTAAAGCCGATGGTATTTTCTTCAGGACACTGTCTGCTGTCTCGGTGGTTTGATAAAGCTGAATAAAGTTTAATGCTTTGGCTGCATGATCAAGTGCTTTACGTGGCAAATTATGCGCTTCATCAAATACAAAAAGAATTTCTTCAGGATTGGGAAGGACCAGACCACCGCCAAGATCGGCATCACTTAAAATTAAGTCATGGTTTGCCACAATGACCTGAGCAACCGTCATTTCACGACGTAACTTATAGTATGGACAGCGCATATAAAAAGAACAGCTTTTTCCGGCACACCCTTCTGAATCCGTCGATATCTGCAGCCAAAGATCAGCATCAATTTTATCGCGTCGGCTATCACGGTCGCCATCCCAGCGCTCTTGCTCCCACTCACTCATTAACTGTTTCGCTTGAGCGATATGCAATACCTGCTGATACTTTTCATCCACATCGATATTGAGCGTTTGTTGCTCGGGTGTGGTGGCAGTTTGATTTAACTTACTTGGACAAACATAGCGACGACGTCCTTTCACCTGTACAAAACGGATGGGCTCTTCAAGCGTTGCTGAAAATTGGGGTAAATCTTTTTGAATCAGTTGCTGTTGCAAATTAACTGTGGCAGTACTTATCACCAGTGTTTTCTTTTGTAACAGTGCAGTTTGGATTGTGCCTGTTAGATAGGCCAACGTTTTACCGACACCAGTCGGTGCTTCAACCACCACGACCCTTTTTTGGGGTGGTTTTAACATAGACTGCGCAATAAACTCACTCATTTGTACCTGTTGTGGACGTGCTTTAAAATCAGGCATCGCTAATTCGATGCGCTCAAAGAGTGTTTTTACAGCCGTCACACGCCTACTCGATGCTTCAGGTTTTCACCATTCAGGTAGGCCAGAATATTACTCACCGTCGTTTCGGCTATATGCTGTAAGGCTTCTTTAGTGAAATAGGCCTGATGCCCTGTTACTAATACATTTGGAAAAGTTAATAAGCGTTGAAATAAATCATCTTGAATAATATCAAGAGAATGATCTTCAAAAAACAGGCTGCCTTCCTGCTCATAAACATCAATGCCAAGGTAACCGATTTGCTTTGATTTCAATCCGTCTAATAGCGCTCGTGTATCCATCAACGCTCCACGACTGGTGTTAATTAACATGACACCGGGTTTCATGCGGCTGATGCTATCGTGATTGATCATATAACGAGTATCACTCGTTAACGGGCAATGCAGGCTGATGATATCAGCGTTTTTAAAAAGAGAATCAAGATCCGTCACCTGAAAGCCTTGCTTTACACACTGTTGTGGATTAATCGGATCATATACAACCACATCACAGCCAAATGCCTGCATTCTTTCAGCCACTAGTAAACCAATTTTGCCACCACCAATGATGCCAACCTTCTTTTGGTAAAAATCAAATCCCAACAAGCCATCCAGAGAAAAATTACCATCACGAACACGGTTATAGGCACGAGGAATTTTACGGCTTAGTGAGAGCATCAGGGCAAGAGTGTGTTCTGCTACGGCATAAGGCGAATAAGCAGGTACATTGACAATACTGATACCCAACTCTTTTGCAGCTAATAAATCAACCTGATTATAGCCTGCACATCTTAAAGCAATAAGGCGCGTACCACCTTCTGCTAATAATTGTAATGTGTCGCGACTCAAATCATCATTTACAAAGGCGCTGACCAATTCAAAACCGTTGGCCATCAATGCCGTTGAAGGATTCAATGTCATCTCATGACAGACAAACTGAATGGTAGGTACAGCAGCTTGTAGTAAAAAACGTTCATCGTAAGATTTGGCACTAAATACAGCGACTTGATGCGTTGTCATTTTTATCTACCTGATATCGTAGGTTGTTCAGTCAGTGAAATCTGAGTTAAACGGCATTAACTCATCGACTAAAAACTGTAGTGTTTTTTGACCGCGAAAGTCGTTAACAGATAATTTATATCGTACTAAAACTAACGTATTTTCGCCTAGCCAGTCTGGTTTATCCTGACTGAAGGCCATGGCATTAATCTGCCTGTTGTCTTCCATCACAAGTTGTATGCGTAAATGGTTTTGTTGTTGTCCGACCAGACGATAACTACTGACTCTAAAGACACCATGAAATCTGGGTTCTTCAAATCCCTGCCCCCAAGGTGCGGCGTCAGTTAACAGCTCTGCTAAAGACAACTGGCAATCTGTTGCAGTTAATTGACCATCTGATGGCAATTGCTGTAGATAGGTTTCAGATGACACCATTTCATTGAGTGCTGATTCAAACGCCTCACTAAACCGGGTTAAATCCGCTTTTTTGATGGTTAAACCTGCTGCCATTGCATGTCCGCCAAAGCGATCCAAAAGATCAGGATGTTTTATTGCTACCCGTGCCAGTACGTCGCGTATGTGTATTCCCGGTATAGATCGCGCAGAACCTTTAACCTCATCATCATTACCAGGCGCAAAAGCAATCACAGGTCGATATGTTTTTTCTTTAATGCGAGAAGCCAAAAGACCAATCACACCTTGATGCCAGTCTTCATTAAATAAACAATACCCCGTCCGTAACGTATCTTCCTCAATATCAAGCTTATCGAGCATTTTCATCGCATCAACTTGCATTGTCTGTTCAACAGCTCGTCTTTCCAGATTGATAGAATCTAGCTGTGAGGCAATGTGAAGAGCAGATTGTGCATCATCAGTCAGTAACAGATTAATTCCCAGGCCCATATCTTCCATACGTCCTGCTGCATTTAATCTTGGTGCAATACTAAAGCCTAAATCTGCAGACACCAGTTTCTGCTTTTCACGACCCGCAATGTGAATAAGCGCTTGTATACCTGCAGCCCCCTTACCTCGACGAATTCGCTGCAAGCCATGATTAACTAAAGTCCGGTTCAACTTATCCAGAGGCACCACATCCGCAACCGTACCTAAAGCAACAAGATCAAGCCAATCCCCCACTTTGGGTTCAGGCAATGACGTAGCTTCAAACCAGCCAGTTAATCTTAAATGCTGCCTCAGTCCTAATAACACATAAAAACAAACACCTACCCCTGCCAAGTTTTTATAAGGGAAAGTATCAGCAGGCTGATTAGGATTGACGATAGCATCAGCAGCAGGCAAAACATCACCCGCAAGATGGTGATCGGTAACCAGTACTTTCATTCCACGCTGATGTGCTGCCTCAACACCTGATATTGAAGCAATTCCATTGTCCACTGTTACAAGCAGGTCTGGCTGTTCATGTTCAGGTATATCATCCAGCAGCAAGGGCGTCAGCCCATATCCATGTGTAAAGCGATTTGGGACAATATAGTGAACCTGCTTTAGCCCCATTGACTGCAAACCGCGTATAGCAAGGGCACAACTTGTGGCACCGTCACTATCAAAATCAGCGACAATGGTTACTTTCCATTGTTTTTCCAGCGCTTCTGCCAATAATTCAACGGCAGATTGCATGCCGTATAATTGCTGAGGTCTGGGTAAGTCAGCTAGCTCAAAATATAACTGTTCTGCCTCAGTGATACCTCGTGCAGCCATGATCTTACGCAAACTGTCAGGCCAGGATTCTGGTAGTTTTTGCCAACCATTGTGTGTACGTTCGACAATATCTGCAGAGTGCTTCATAACCAGATTTTCCATACTGATGCTGGTGTTAATTGGTAATGTCCCCAACCTGGAATAATAATATTGACGGACCTCAACTGCAGTCGTTTTAACCCTTTATATATAGGCGTAAACCAGTTTTTATCCAGTACTTGTATTTGTGTAGTCCAGTCATCACTCTCAGGCTCAAAATGCGCGACATGAAGCGCTTGTTTTGCCTGAATATCAGACAATGTTTCTATATCTTCTTCCCACTTAGACTCACTGTACTGACTCAGTATTTTTAACTCATTAGAATTGCCAGACACATGCATCCATGACTGCCATTGTTTAGGCAATGTACCCTTCCCCCAGAACCACACGCTATTGATGGGGACTTTTCCTGATGACTCTCTTATTTGATTCACAGGACAGTCAAATAATGCCATCTGAATCTCATTCCATAAACGAATCCATAATCTGCCATCAGCGCCTTTAGGTAAAAAGTCCGTTACGGCACGATGGTCAACCTTATCTAAGCGGGTAAACTCAACATCAGGTTCGAGCGGCATAGTGAGCAACCATTGACTTGGTGTCTGTACACTCAAAGAGGCACCTAAATCATCAAAGAGATAGCCAATCATGTTAATAAGTTGCTCAGCTTCAGACTGACTTATCTCTATACCTTGATGAAATAGCAACAGTTGATCACGGTCAGCTTGTAGATAGCAAGGATCAACGCAAAGACTCAATGTTGAACCACCTCTTAAGCTAGCCATTGGAAAGTCAGTCCAATCCTTTGTTTCTTCAGAAAATAATGACATTAACTGTTGAAAAAAATTACCTTCAGACTCAATAAATGAAGCTCTTTTTATCAATTTTTTTAAAGACTGAGGTAAAAGAGATTGATTTATTGGATTGGCGACAATGGCTGAAAAGTCAGGAATAATTAACGTCAGTTCTTGCCTAGCCATTCGCCAAAACTTGTCGAATAAATGGAATGGTCAATTTCCGTTTCGCCTGTAGTGATGCTTTATCTAACTGTTGTAAAACAGTCATAAGAGTCGGCATATCACGACCATAATGTCGCAGTAAATATTGTGCTACTTCACTTGTCATCATTAATCCACGTGACTGTGCCTGTAAAACAAGTGCCTGCTGTTTCTGTTCATCCGTCATCATGACCAGTTGATAAACCAGTCCAGTCGCCAGCCTTGAGCGTAAGTCAGGTAAACGAATTAACGTGTTGCTGGGCGTATTTTGTGCTGACACCAAAAGATGTCCCTTTGCATCGTGCAAACGGTTAAAGCAGTGAAACACGGCCTCTTCCCATTCTGGCAAACCAGCAATAGCATCGATATCATCTAAACACAATAAATCAGCTTGCTCAATGGCTTGTAATGCAGCAGGCTCAGCAGTCTTTACTAACTCAGATAAAGACAGATAAATGACCCTATGCCCCATTTGCTGAACAGATTCGGCACAGGCAATCAATAGATGTGTTTTCCCTGTGCCACTGTCACCAGCCAGATAAAGAAAGTCCAGCTCAGCTAGCTGACAGAACTCCTGTAAGGCTTGTTTTGTTTCCTGTTTAGCAAACAAGAAATTATCAAGCTTGTAAATCTCCTGAGGAGACAATCGAAGCGTTAATTGTGTTTCAGCTAATGACATGACTTTACGACTAGTTTAAGAATATAAATGACTATCTAGGTAGCGTTGATGAGCATGGCGTAATAAAACCATAACAACTGACGCAGCAGGTAGAGCGAGCAACACCCCTGTAAAACCGAATAATTGACCACCGGCTAATACAGCAAAAATAACGGCTACCGGATGTAAACCGATACGTTCACCAACAAATCGTGGTGTGAGCACCATCCCTTCAATCGCTTGTGCGACGGCAAATACAATTGCAACTTGCAGTACGGGTAACCAGTCGCCGAATTGAAAAAAAGCAGCCAAACCCGCCAGTAAAATGCCCACGATTAGCCCCAAATAAGGCACAAAGCTTACCAGTCCGGCAATCACACCTAGTAATAAGGCTAGCTCCAGACCAATCAAACTGAGGCCCAGTGTATATATCACAGCAAGTGAAAACATGACCAGCAGTTGACCACGCATAAAGCCTGCTAACATATCATCACATTCCAATGACATATCAATAAATGTTTTTGCGTAACGTCTTGGTAGCAGCTCTCGAAAACGAGCAACTAAATTATCCCAGTCTCTCAATAAATAAAAGGTGAGCACGGGAATTAATAATAAATTACCTAACCACTGCACTAATACCATGCCGGAGCGAGTCATATAGTTAAATACACCACCGGCAACCTGACCAAATTCTGACCAGTATTTACTCAGCGCTTGTTTAACCGTTTGCAGATTAAAGACATCTGTTGGTAAGCCTACAGAGTTCAGCCATGGCTCTATTAATTTTTGTGTCTGTGTTAAATAATCGGGCAAATTAGTAAATAATTTTGCTACCTGAGCGCTTAACAAAGGCAACATCACTAACAGCATCAATGCGACAACAATAAAAATGACTCCAAACACAACACTGACTGACATCGTTCTGGATAAATTCCAGCTTTCCAATCTGTCTACAAGCGGATCACCCAAATAAGCAAACAGTGCCGCAATAAAAAATGGCATAAGAACGGGAGAGAGTTCGAACAGTAACCAAGCTGCAAGAACAAATATTACAAGCAATAAGAACTTATTCGCATCGCTCATTATTGCTGTTTCTTCTGCTTCCATGCCTTATTACCCCAAATAATAATATATTCAATACCACTGTATATAACACTAACAGCAACGGCCCATATGCCAGTCGTTACAGCGGATTGCAGTTCAGGTAGCCACTGTTGCTCAATAATCACCATTAACACCAAAATAATTTGTAGTGCCGTATTTATCTTACTGCTCCATAACGGGAGTAATTCGAACTCCCCGATAGTGTAATGATAAGTTAAACCACCACATACAATGATGAGATCGCGGGCTAAGACTAACCAAAGTAACCACAGGGGAAGCAGTCCCATCCAAGCCAAAGTAGCAAAACTGGCCACCAATAATAATTTGTCAGCGACAGGATCCAGGATCGATCCCAGTCTGGATTGCCAGTGGAAATGCTTCGCTAGAAAACCGTCAATACCATCTGAAATGCCGGCGATGGCAGAAACAATCAAGGCTAATGCGTAACGCTCATGAACCAGTGCCCATATCACGGGTATGACTAATAAGATTCGTAACAACGAAATCAGATTGGGTATATCACGTAAACTCAATGTGTTAACCGATAATATTTTTTATCGGAGTTAACATCATCAGGTGGCGCTAACTCTGATAAAAGGCGTCCAACAGATAAGGTACGTTGCAGTACTTGCAGGTCACCACTATAGCTAATATCTAAATCAAGAATATTCATACCGAGATTGTTAACACGAATATTTTCTATACTCTCTATTTGATTGAGATACGTCATCACTCTTGAAAAATCGGCGTAATCATTAATTTCATCAATCTGTAATGAAAAGGTTTTACTTGTTTCGGCTGGTTGACTGTATTGAGCATATTCCGTGGATAGACTATCTACTAATACATCCAGGCCCTTTTTAATAGAAGCATTAACAAATCCTTCTGAGGTCCAACGTTGTCTGTTATCACCTGTGCCTGCTTGCCAGACAATCTGTGCAGAATCGTTATCAATTGTCATTTTTATAATCAGAATGACATCAGCACCATAGCGCTGAGAAGCTTCTCTAATAGCCTCATCATCTCCGGTCCATACATCTGAAAAACGCAGTGCAGTCTGATCTTCCAGATCCATCAAAGGCATAAGAATAGGCAATCCACGTTCATCCGCTGCCTGTTGCAATGGCGTAAAAACAGCTTGTGAGATGTTTTCCAAACCTTGTAATGTTTGTTGGCCATTAATATCGGTAGCTAACCATACCAACACATCAGGTCTTACCCTACCCCAGCGTGGCAGGTTGAGTTTATTAATAGCCTCATTAACAGCATTTTTGTCAAAACTCAGGCGCAATGAAAGCTGATCAGGCTGGGTTAAGTCCGCAGCTTCAATATTATTACGGATATACTCATAGCGTTCGACAAGTTGTCTAGAATTCGCAAGCACCGGAGCTAAATTAGCTTTGTTAACCAGTTTTTCATTACCGACCAGTTTAATGATGACTTGTTTGAGTAATTCAGGCGCCAACACATCGCGCTCTTTTTGCTGTTGTGTGGTAACCGGAGCAGTTGCCTGATAAAGGTTGTTCACTTCAGCAGCGTGGCTACTAAAACTCAGAAACAGCAAAATTAGGGCATAAAATAATCGGTGCATTGTGGTATTCTAACACGCTGTTTTAAGCATGTGATGCACAACATTTTCAGGAATACATTATGACCGACAGTGTGGACTCTTCTCGCACCTCTCTTAGTTATCGTGATGCCGGCGTTGATATCGAAGCTGGCAATGCCTTAGTCGATCGCATTAAGCCTCACGCAGCAAAAACCCGTCGACCTGGGGTCATGGCTGGTTTAGGTGGTTTCGGTAGCCTTTTTGAGCTTCCGGTCGACAAATACAAACATCCAGTTTTAGTTTCAGGTACTGATGGCGTAGGCACGAAATTACGTCTGGCTATTGAATCAGGTATCCACAATACCATCGGTATTGATCTCGTCGCTATGTGTGTCAACGACATTGCTGTGTTGGGTGCCGAGCCTTTATTCTTTCTTGATTATTATGCGACAGGAAAACTGGATGTTGATATCGCAGAATCTGTAGTATCTGGTATTGCAGAAGGATGCCTACAGGCCGGTGCCGCCTTAGTCGGTGGTGAAACAGCCGAAATGCCGAGCATGTATGAAGACGGCGATTATGATTTAGCTGGCTTTTGCGTTGGTGTTGTTGAAAAAGAAGCAGTTATCGATGGTTCAAAAGTGGCAACTGGTGATAAATTAATTGGTCTTGCAGCGTCTGGGCCACACTCAAATGGCTACTCATTAATTCGTAAAATTCTTGAACGTAGTAAACAGTCTTTAAGTGATGACTTTGACGGTGCCACATTAGGCGAGAAATTATTAGCCCCGACCAAAATTTACGTGAAATCACTTTTACAGCTTAATGAGAAAGTCGATATTCATGCTTTATCACATATTACAGGTGGCGGCCTGCTCGAAAATATTCCTCGTGTCCTACCCGAAGGTGTAAAAGCAGTCATTGATGCAGATAGTTGGCAGCGTCCCGCTGTCTTCGACTGGTTGCAAGAAAATGGCAATGTGACAAATAAAGAAATGTATCGCACATTCAACAATGGTATCGGTATGGTTATCGTAGTAGCAGAAAATGATGTATCTGAAGCTTTGGCCGTCCTCAACAGTGCTGGCGAACAAGCAAGCTTGATTGGTCATATTGAATCAGCAAACACGACTGACGAAATAGTCGAAATTCAATAAACATGAAGAATAATGAACGTAAAACGCGGCTGGTGATTTTAATCTCCGGCCGCGGTAGCAATATGCGCTCAATAATTGAAGCGATCAACCTTCAGCAACTAGATGCAGATGTAGCTGCTGTTATCAGCAATCGACCTGATGCAGCAGGCCTGCAGTATGCTAGTAGTCAATCTATCCCCACTGAAATTATCGATCACAAAGCGTTTAATGACAGGGAAAGTTTTGATAAAGCCTTAGCTCAACAAATCGATGAATTCACACCTGACTATGTCATTCTAGCTGGCTTTATGCGAATTCTTACCGCTGAGTTTGTCGAGCATTATCAGAATAGACTGGTCAATATTCACCCTTCTCTCCTGCCTAAGTTCAAAGGACTAGATACACACCAACGAGCAATTGATGCAGGTGAAAAAGAGCATGGTGCAAGCGTCCATTTTGTTACAGCAGAATTAGATGATGGACCCGTCATAATGCAGGCTAAGGTCAATGTGTTGCCAGATGATTCAGCTCAGACACTTGCTGAAAGAGTATTAGAACAGGAACATCAGCTGTATCCTGCTGCCATACAAAAACTGGTGAACTCAAAACAGGATCAATAATGCGTAAGTTGTTCAGTGTCTTTTTGCTGCTAATTATTACGAAAGTGTCTATAGCGGCAGACATACCTGACTTTTCAGCCAATTATGCAGTTAAATTAAACGGAATTCAGGCTGGGGAATTAAAGCGTACACTTGAAACTGACTCGACAGGGCTAAGACATTTTACGTCGATATCGCAGGCCAAAGGCGTATTTTCCTTCTTCAAGCCGGACGTCATTGAAGAAACCAGTTTATGGAAATTAAAGGATAATACTGTACGGCCAGAATTTTATCGTTACCTTCGAACAGGTGGTAAGAAAGAAAAAAGTCTGGAAATGCGATTCAACTGGCCTGAAATGACCGCTTATATTGATGATCAAGAACATCCATGGCAACTTCAAATAGAACACAACACACTGGATAAATTGGTTTATCAAATTAGTCTTATGCGTGATTTAGCTCAACATAAAGGCGATGAGATTAACTACCGTATTGCTGATGGTGGAAAACTAAAAACTTACCAAATTCGTATTTTAGGTCAGGAACGCATCAAAACACCTCTAGGTGAAATTGATGCGGTGAAATTAACCCGCCACAGAAATAAAGATAATGATCGTGAAACCACACTCTGGTGTGCTCCTGCTCTTAACTACCTCCCCGTCAAACTTGAGCACATAGAAGATGGGACAACATTCACAGCAGTCCTTCGTCGACTAAAAGGTATGGACTATCAGCATGCTTTTATTCACTGATAACAATACAAATACACATGTCTAAAAAGACTTTTAAAGTACTTAATCAGAAGACCGTTTACAAAGGTTTTTTCAGCGTAAAAACATACAGACTACAACACACGCTCTATCAAGGAGGCTGGAGTCAGGTAATTGACAGAGAAGTCTTTCATCGCGGTAGTTGTGTTGCGGTCTTACTTTATGACCCACTTCGTGATGAGCTTGTCATTATTGAACAGTTTCGTGCTGGAGCAATACTCTCTAACCAACAAGCAGAAGCCTGGTTGCTAGAGATCGTAGCAGGCGCCGTTGAAGAGAATGAAACACCGGAAGCGGTAGCGATTAGAGAAGCTCAGGAAGAAGCTGGTTGTGACATAAGCGAGCTAGTTAAAATCAATGAATTCTATACCTCGCCTGGCGGTACATCAGAGTCTCTGACCTTATTCTGTGGAAAAGTTGATACCAGCAAAGTTGGTGGCGTACATGGTCTTGCTGAAGAAGATGAGGATATTGCCGTCAGCGTTGTCAGCTTTGATGAAGCATATAATCTGGTTGAAATGGGTCGCATTAAATCAGCGATCCCCATCATTGCCATTCAGTGGTTAAAAATCAACCGAGATTCACTTCGCGAAAAATGGCAGTAAATCATTCATAGTCCAGAGGTTTACTGCCTGCACGTTGTCGTAACCAGCCGATTGTTCGTCGGATACTTTTTTTCTGAATCAACCATTTTTCCAGTCGATATTTGCCTGGAAAATCTAGGCAAATAAGACCAATAAATATCGTCAACAATCCTTGTCCAGGTAGTACCAGCATGGCTAGCCCCATTAGGACTAGAATAATTCCTAAACAATTCTTTAAGGTAATGAGCAATGCTCTGATAATGATGTGCTGATCGGCCCATGGTGTTCTGTGCCTTTTTTCAGCCGAGAAATAATCTGCGGGCATCCGTACGATCAAATAAGGAATAAAAACTAATGAAGCAATAAAACTGACTATGGATATGATGCCCAACGCCCATAGCAATGTTTCATTACTCGAAATGCCATGAATTATCTCTTCCATTAAATTTGCAAGTTTCCTAAGTGATTGAGCTTACGTTATATTTAACTTGCATCTGATGTGACTCCCCTGGCGCTATGATAATGCTATTGGCGATAGCATTGGCCGTTTCAACACAAATAAACTGTTGATAATCACTGGCATTCATATCACTTAATAAGGATGCTCGGGTCCAGGGATTCCAAACAACGATATTTTCGGCTCCGGTCTGTTCGATATTAATTTGACGATTCAAAACCTCATCAATGATATGAACATGAGTAGGTGATTCCAGATATACACGATCCGTCTCAGCAAAGGGAGTAATATCCCCTACTTGTGTCTTCCTCGAAAAGTCTAATGTCTTATCTAAATAATCTACACCATCTAGACCTACCACTGTGGTTTTAGAAATATCACCCACCTGAAAATACGTATGCAAGGCTTTTGAAATACTAAAGGGTATTTCCCCTCTGTTTTCAGTAGTGAGAGCAATATCTAATTGCTCACCGATAAGAATTTTTTTACGAAGTCGAAATTCATTTGGCCACCATTGTTTACTGGTCGCGGTCGATTCAAGCCCGAGACTAATTTCAACAATATCATCATGTAACTGACAGTCCAGTACATTCCATAATAAATTTCGTGCGAAACCATGTGCTTGTCTACCTAAGTTGCTCGGATCTTCTCCGAACCATGGCCAGCAAACGGGAACACCGCCACGTATAGCTTTGCCTTGCTGGTAAATGGCTTTTTCACTTAGGTAAAAAAGATCATGTTCTATCCCATTTGGTTTGTACGACAATATTTGCCCACCATAAAGGGCAATTGTCGCAGAAGCTTTTTTTGTTGCTACTTCAATAATGGGCATACCGGTTTGCCCTTCAACAAAGCACACTTCAGCTTCTTTACCAAACAGACGATTAAGCGTGTTTAAATCCTGCATATTCACTATTCCAAACGAAAAGACGGGCTTTACGCCCGTCTTTCCATAGACAGTTTAGTCATCTACTACAAGGAAAAATCCTTATTAGTGATGATGACCGCCTTCACCATGAACATGACCATGTTCAAGTTCTTCAGCACTGGCTTCACGTACTTCGCGAACCGTTACATCAAAGTTCAGATGAACACCTGCTAAAGGATGGTTACCATCAACAGTGACAGTTTCATCTTTGATGTCTACAACGGTTACAAGTACTGGTCCCTGCTCAGTTTCTGATTGAAACTGCATACCAACCTGAACATCATCTACACCGCTGAATAATTCGCGTGGCACATCTTGTTTTAACTCTTCATGTCTTTCGCCGTAGGCTTTTGCTGGTTCAATACTCGCTTTCACAGCATCACCAGCTTCTTTACCATTCAGCGCATCTTCTAAACCAGGGATAATGTTACCTGCACCGTGAAGGTAAGCTAGTGGGCCTGCTGCTTCAGAGCTATCGATGACGCTGCCATCATTATCAGTCAGTGTATAGTCGATTACTACGACAGTATTATCTGCAACTTTCATTTACGTTCCTCACTTACTTGTTTTGGATTACAGCTGCAGCATAATCACTACAACCTATTGATGTAATGGACATAAATACCGAATAAATTCAATATCCAGTTTACGTCAGTAGTTACATCATCAGCTATCAATACCACGGGTAACATGGAGATAATAACTGTAACGCTAATAATTTAAGATGTGATATTCACCTACTTTTACTAGCTTGCGCTGGTATAGTATCAATACCTTGCTCGCTAACAAAAGCCATCATCAGCTTAATTTTTTATCATCTAGAAAAGGCTTAAAAGCATCGCTGTAAAATACGGCATCGCGTTACCGCCACATCCTTTAGAGCATTAAACAATAAATTCTACGATAAAAAAAGTTGGATATTTTATCATTAAATACGTTCACACACCTAATTATGACTAAGCTGATACTTTTTAATAAACCCTTTGACGTGCTCACACAATTTACTGATGAAGCTGGTCGAGAGACATTAAAGGATTACATCAATATTCAGCATGTTTATCCTGCTGGACGACTTGATCGTGACAGTGAAGGGCTGGTTTTGTTGACCGACAATGGTCAGCTACAACATCTGATAGCCAATCCCAAATTCAAGTTAGAAAAAACATATTGGGTTCAGGTAGAAAATATTCCGGATGCTAACTCATTGCAACAATTGATTGACGGTGTGCAGTTAAAGGATGGACTTACCCAGCCGGCAAAAGCACGTCTGATTTCACCACCGACAATATGGGATAGAACCCCGCCTATTCGTGAACGAAAAGCAATTCCGACTCAGTGGTTGGAAATCAAAATAACAGAGGGACGTAATCGTCAGGTCAGACGTATGACCGCAGCCATCGGACACCCAACACTCCGTCTTGTGCGTGTTGCAATCGGTCCATGGCAATTAAATGATCTTGAACCTGGTCAATCACTCTCCGTAAGTGCTGATGACGTGATAAAATGGCGCCATGATTTGGAAGCCTCGAACAACAGTCGCCGCCGTAGTCGAACAGAACGACCGATTTCTACTCGTCGAAGAAGAGATCAACGGCAAAATGACGTTAAACCAACCAGCCGGACACCTCGAACCAGACGAAAGTCTCATCGACGCAGTGATTCGTGAAACACAAGAAGAAACAGCTTGGACATTTCACCCTGAATCACTTGTCGGGATTTATCGCTGGATTCACCCGCGCAAGGGCGAAACATATATCCGCTATTGTTTCTCAGGAACAGTGACAGACCATGATCCAACGCAACAGCTGGATGATGATATTTATCAAGCGATATGGTTACCTTTTGATGAGATTTTGCAGCGTCAGGCTGATCTCCGCAGTACACTTGTAACTGATTGTTTCCAAGATTATATTGATGGCCACCGCTATCCTCTGGATATTTTACGTAATTAAATATGAGCAATGAAAATAAAGTAGTCGTCGGACTCTCCGGAGGCGTTGATTCTTCTGTAGCTGCATTATTATTAAAACAGCAATTTGACGATGTCGAAGGGCTGTTTATGAAGAATTGGGTTGATTTTGCCGACGAAAGTGAATGTACGGTTGAAGAAGATCGTAAAGATGCTAGCTCTGTTGCTGAAACAGTGGGTATTGCTTTCCATGAAGCTAATTTTGCTATGGAATACTGGGATTATGTCTTCAAACACTTTCTAGATGAGTATCGTGCTGGTCGTACTCCTAACCCAGACATTCTTTGTAATCGTGAGATCAAGTTTAAAACTTTCCTCGATCATGCCATTGAGCTTGGCGGTGATATTATTGCCACTGGCCACTATGCCCGAGTTGAAGAACGCGATGGACAATTTCATCTATTAAAAGGCAAAGATCATAAAAAAGATCAAAGCTACTTTTTATATACGCTTGGTCAGGATCAATTATCACGTACTCGCTTCCCGCTGGGTGAATTACCAAAAACGGAAGTCAGACGTATTGCTGAAGAAGCCGGTTTTATCAATCATGATAAAAAAGACAGTACAGGTATTTGTTTTATCGGCGAACGACATTTTCGCGAGTTTTTAAGCCGCTATATACCAGCTCAGCCAGGAGAGATGCGTACGCCTGAAGGTGAAAAAATAGGTCAACATGCAGGGCTTATGTATTACACCTTAGGTCAACGTCAAGGACTCGGTATTGGTGGTCGCAAAGACAGTACTGGTGAGCCTTGGTTCGTTGCTGGTAAAGATATGGATAATCAGATTCTTTACGTTGTTCAAGGTGATCATCCATGGCTCTGGAGTCAAAAACTAACGGCAGAAGAACTATCATGGGTAGCTGGCCACCCGCCTGAGTTCCCTTGTCGTGCTGCAGCAAAAACACGCTATCGTCAACCCGATCAGGCTTGCACGATAACTCAGGGTGACAATGGTGATATTCATGTTGAGTTTGATGAAAAACAGCGTGCAGTGACACCTGGACAATCTGTTGTTTTCTATTTGGATGATGACTGTCTAGGTGGTGGCATCATTGTCTCTACTGATGCGCCAGGTATGCATCCATGAGCATAAACCCTCGTTTACGTGATCGAACCATTGCCATTACAGCGGTAGTTCAAGCGGCATCACTAGTTCAACAAGTGGCTGAAACTGGTCAGGTTAACAATGATGATATGAAAGTCATGCTGGAAAGTTTGCTGGTTGAAAATGCCCCTGACACAGAGTCAGTGTATGGCTCTGTGAGTCAATTGCAAACAGGTATTACAGCTCTCAATACGCAACTGTCAAAGAAAAAAGATAAGAAAGATGTGAATTTATTACGTTATGTGATCAGCCTGCTACATCTTGAACGTCAACTGGCAAAACAGCCCGAAATGTTAGCTTTGATAGATCGCGAAATTCAGCAAGTGCCTTCTCAGATAGATTACTTCGGTGACATAATGTCTCCGCAGGTGATTGCACGCTTTGCGGATATATATCAACGTACCTTAAGTGAGTTAAAACCACGCATTCAAGTCTATGGTGATCCTGGTTTTTTACAACAGCCTGATAATATTAATCGGGTCAGGGCACTACTTCTGACAGGTATTCGTGCTGCCGTGTTATGGCAACAAAAAGGTGGGCGACGCTGGCAATTTCTATTTCAGAGTGGGAAACTCCTGAGCGCAACCGAAGCCTTATCACGAGAAATTTAATTGGCTCGTATTTTAAAAAGCCATAAGAAAAATACAATTGATAAGCCTGAACCACCAAAAATCATACACATCACCACAATTTGATAATGTGCTGCTGTAATTGGAGACACCCCAGACAGAATTTGTCCCGTCATCATACCAGGCAAGGAAACTAAACCGACAGCTAACATCGAGTTAATCGTTGGAATAAAAGCAGCCTGAAAAGCCTCATATCTGGCAGTGAGAAAGTCGATATCTCTAGATAACTCGGCAGATAAACGTTCTGCTGCCAAACTCACACTATTCATTGCGTTAGCAAAAATCATCCCTGCTAATGGAATCATATAGCGTGGCTCATACCAGGGAGAAAGAGCAATAACACCCTGTGTAATCAGCATCAAAGTGAGTCCACCACCGAGCAGAATACTGAGAAAAGCAATGGGATAAAGTGATCGTCTCTGCCCTTCTACGGTCCTCAGAGCAATCCAACTGGCTGCACTCACCATGACTAACATGACCAGCATAACAATCCATGATTTTTCGGCAGCAAATACGGTGGTTAGAACATAGCCTACCAGTAATAATTGAATCAGCATCCGAATCAATGCATACACAGCAAAACCGGCTTTTAGCGACCAATGCACCATCATCAGTAAAACGACGACGACTGGAATAAATGCCAGTGCCAGTTGAAAGTTTGAAATAACTTGCACAGATGTATTCATTTATGTTCTCAGATATAAAAAAGGCTGTTTCTAATAAGAAAACAGCCTTTTTTGTTTCATGTCATTAAGGTTTAGCTGGCAGCACGTCGATATTCATCCATCTCATGGAAATTAAGATACCGATAAATTTCTGCCGCCATTGGTTTAATACCTGCAACCGCTTCAAGGTATTCAGCAACACTTGGCAGACGTCCGATACTGGCCACCACCGCAGCAAGTTCTGCAGAAGATAAATACACATCCGCATTGTTACCTAAACGGTTCGGGAAATTACGTGTAGACGTAGAAACGACCGTTGCACCATCAGCAACCCGTGCCTGGTTACCCATACATAAAGAACAACCGGGTGTTTCTGTACGAGCACCTACACGACCAAAGGTGCTGTATACCCCCTCTTCGGTCAGCTGGAATTTATCCATTTTGGTTGGTGGAGCAATCCATAACTTCACCGGTAAGCTACGCATATTTTCTAATACTTTGCTTGCAGCTCGATAATGTCCAATATTAGTCATACATGAACCAATAAACACCTCATCGATTTTATTACCTTGAAGCTCTGACAACGGCTTAATGTCATCTGGATCATTCGGGCAAGCCAATAACGGCTCTTTGATTTCATTCAGATCAATGTCAATTACGGCTGCATATTCTGCATCGGCATCAGGCTCTAACAGTTCAGGCGCTTCTAACCAAGATTTCATGCTATCAATACGGCGACGTAAAGTACGCTCATCTTGGTAACCTTCGGCAATCATCCATTCCATCAGCGCCATATTTGAATTTAAGAACTCAATGATAGGTTCTTTATTCAAACGCACGGTACAACCATTAGCACTACGCTCAGCCGAGGCATCAGATAGCTCAAAAGCCTGCTCTACCTTGAGATCAGGTAAACCTTCAATTTCCAACACACGACCATTGAAAATATTTTTCTTACCTTTTTTCTCAACAGTCAGCAATCCTTGTTGAATAGCAGCGTATGGGATTGCATTAACTAAGTCACGTAATGTGATACCTGGTTGCATTTCACCTTTAAATCTAACTAGTACGGACTCGGGCATATCTAAAGGCATCACACCTAAAGCTGCACCAAAGGCTACTAAACCAGAGCCAGCAGGGAAACTGATACCAATTGGGAAACGCGTATGTGAGTCACCACCGGTACCGACGGTATCAGGCAAAATCATACGGTTTAACCATGAATGAATAATACCGTCACCAGGACGTAATGAGACGCCACCACGTGTACTGATGAAGTCCGGTAGTTCATGCTGTAGTTTAATATCCACCGGTTTTGGATAAGCCGCGGTATGACAGAAAGATTGCATAACAAGATCAGCAGAAAAACCTAAACAGGCCAGCTCTTTTAACTCATCACGTGTCATCGCACCTGTTGTATCCTGGGAACCGACAGTGGTGACCTTAGGCTCACAGTAGCTGTTAGGGCGAACACCTTCTACACCACAAGCACGGCCGACCATTTTCTGCGCTAATGTAAAGCCTTTACCGGTATCTACGGGTTCGACTGGGCGTACAAAAATATCCGAGGGTTCTAAGCCTAAGGTTTCACGAGCTTTATCAGTCAGTCCACGGCCAATAATTAATGGAATACGACCGCCGGCACGCACCTCATCAGCCAGCGTGGTTGGACGCATGCTGAATTCACTAATGACATTACCTGCTTCGTTTAATATTTTGCCTTCATAAGGAAGAATGGTGATGATATCGCCAGTTTCCATATTCTGGACATCACATTCAATCGGCATTGCACCAGAGTCTTCCGCAGTATTAAAGAAGATTGGAGCAATATTATTACCGAGAATAACCCCACCCTGACGTTTGTTCGGTACATAAGGAATATCATGGCCCATATGCCATAACACAGAGTTAATCGCTGATTTTCTAGATGAACCCGTACCCACAACATCACCGACAAATGCCAAGGGATAACCTTTCTCTTTTAGCTTCTCAATGTCGCCAATGGGATCATCCATTTTGCTGACCAGCATGGCCTTTGCATGCAGTGGAATATCAGGACGACTCCATGCCTCTGTGGCAGGCGACAAATCATCGGTATTGGTTTCACCAGGGACTTTGAACACTGTCAGAGTAATTTTTTCAGCTAACTTAGGTCGTGAAATAAACCACTCAGCGTCAGCCCATGATTGCAAAACACGTTTGGCGTAATCATTGGTCTCCGCTTTTTCTACAACATCATGGTACGCATCATAAACCATCAATGTTTTACATAATGCTTTTTCAGCTGTTGCGGCTGTTTCTTCGATATCAAGCAACTGGATCAATGACTGTACATTGTAGCCACCCATCATTGTGCCCAGTAACTCTGTCGCTTTTACTGGCGTGATCAATTCACATTTAACATCACCTTTTGCGATATCAGTGAGAAAACCCGCTTTAACATAGGCCGCTTGGTCGACACCTGGCGGTACTCTATGAATCAACAGCTCGAGCAATACTTCGCTGTCATCACTTCCTGACTTGAGTTGTTCGACTAAAGTGGAAACCTGTTCAGCATCAAGTGGTAACGGTGGTAAGCCTAGTTTGGCACGTTCTTCAACTTGTGATTGATATTCTTTCAGCACGTATGTGTACCCCAAAGTTTGAGAATGAAACGGTGACATTTTACCTGAAAGCGTTTAGTACGAGCGAACTCTGCTATAATTTCGCACAAATTTATTAACTAAATCTTTCATCGGAGTATTCATGGATTTAACCGCTTTAACCGCGATTTCACCGGTTGATGGCCGCTATGCCGGAAAAACTGAAGCGCTACGCCCATTCTTTAGTGAGTATGGACTATTGCGCGCCCGTGTAGAAGTAGAACTTCGCTGGCTACATTTACTCGGTAATAATGCCAGTATTCAGGAAGTACCGAAGCTGAGTCAAGAAGCAGAAGATTTTCTAGATAACATTATCAATAACTTTTCAGTCGAAGATGCTCAGGAAATAAAAGATATTGAGCGTGAAACCAATCACGATGTTAAAGCTGTTGAATATTTCATCAAAAGAAAATTTAAAGATAATCCAGAATTGAATGCCGTTAGTGAATTTGTTCACTTTGCCTGTACTTCCGAAGATATCAACAATACCGCTTATGGCATCATGCTAAAAAATGCCCGTGATAATGTTATCTTGCCTGAAATGGATACGGTCATCGGCGCTATTCGTAAAATTGCACAGCAGCATGTTGACACGCCTATGATGTCTCGCACCCACGGTCAGCCTGCCTCGCCAACAACATTAGGTAAAGAATTGGCTAATGTGGTTCAGCGCCTCGAGTTACAACGTACTCATGTCGCCGCGGTTTTACTTTACGGAAAAATGAATGGTGCTGTAGGTAACTACAATGCACACTATGCCGCCTACCCTGATGTTGACTGGCCAATGATGGCTAATGCCTTTGTTACAGGTCTTGGACTACGCTGGAATAAATTCACCACACAAATTGAACCTCATGACTATATGGCTGAATTATTTCAGGCGATGATTCGTTTCAATACTGTGCTGATTGATTTTTGCAGGGACGTTTGGAGCTATATCTCTATTGGTTATTTCAAACAAAAAACGGTTAAAGGTGAAATTGGTTCTTCAACTATGCCTCACAAAGTGAATCCAATTGACTTTGAAAATGCGGAAGGTAATCTGGGTATAGCCAATGCCGTATTCGATCATTTAGCACTGAAACTACCGATTTCCAGATGGCAGCGCGACCTGACAGACTCCACTGTATTACGTAACTTAGGAGTGGGCTTTGCGCATTCACTACTGTCTTACAGTTCGGCATTAAAAGGTATAGGTAAACTTGATCCAGCACCTGAGGTGATGGCGGCTGACTTGGATGCTAACTGGGAATTATTAGCCGAGCCAATTCAAACCGTCATGCGTCGTTATGGCATTGAGAATCCATATGAAAAGCTAAAAGACTTAACTCGCGGACAACGTGTTAATAAAGACATCATGCAAGCGTTTATTGATAGTCTTGATATGCCTCAAGAAGCCAAAGATAAATTAAAAGCAATGACACCTGCTAATTATCTGGGTAACGCGACAGAACAAGCCAAAAACGGTTAAGCATGAGTGAAAATATCCCGACTGACGATCAAACTATTCCGTTCGACAGTCGGGAATATGCTAGCCAATACACTATCGAACTTATCGAGTCTGCCAGGCAGGAAATCTGTTTTTTTGGTCCTGAGTTGGATAGTGTTTTATTCAATAATCAAATTGTCATCGATAAATTAATTGCATTTATTAACCAGAGCCAACGTTGCGGTATTCGTTTTTTAGTACACAGTACAAAATACACATCATCTCAAAGACATTTACTTATTCCTTTAGCACAAAGGCTATCCAGTAAAATTCAGATTCATATTGCAGATAAACAAGATCAGAAATCACGCTATATGTACTTATTGATAGACAATAAAGCATTTTTATATTGTCCCAATGCTAACCGTTACAAAGGTATAGTTGATTTTGATGCTGCGGGTCAGGTGAGTAATAGAAAAAAAGACTTCGATGATATGTGGTCAAAAAGTGAATTTGATTTGAATACGAGGCGTTTGCAATTATGAAAAATACCATCCTGGCAATTGTTCTTCTGTTCTGCACACCATTATTTGCAGATTCAGATATTCATACGCTGACTCTAAAACATCGTCTTGCTAGTGAAGTTGTCGAGCAGATTCGTCCCTTTTTACCAAAATCTGCCACAATAAGAGCCTATGACAATATGCTGATTTTAAAATCAGACCGTGCTACTGTTGCCAATGTTGAACAACTTCTTAAGAAACTGGATACGCCTTTAAAGTCGGTTGTCATTTCTGTCTGGCAAACATCTAAACAGCTCAATAATCAATCAGGTAGCCAAGCCAATATCGAACTTTCAAATAAAGAACCAAAAGCCTCAGTAAAACTTAAGGCTTGGTCAACAAAAGATAAGGACGATAAAGATAATCACTATCAAGCTCAAGGTATTGCCGGTCAACCCGTCACCATTAAGTTAGGTAATGCCAGACCAGAAAAAGATTATCTCTATTTTATCAACGCCAATGGCACTACAGGTTTAGCCAGTAATACACAATACATCTCAACGAAAAATGGCTTTAAAGCTGTGCCTTTCTTATTATCTGATAATAAAGTTAAGGTAGACATTCAGCCATTTTTCTCTGACAGAAGTCATGGGGGTGAACTTAACTCAAGTGAAGTTATTACTACAATTCATGGTGAGTTAGGTCAATGGATACAAGTTGCCTTGGTTTCAGAGGAGCAACATATACAACAACATGGTGTGAAAAGATATCAAACACATCAAGGGCAAGAACAATTCATCTATCTAAAAGTTGAAACATCTTCAAATTAATCACAAGAGTATTTATGGATATTAAAGAAGCGATTCTTACACGTCGTTCTGTTAAGCATTATGACCCTGAACATCAAATGTCTGAAGAAGAAATCAAGACATTGATGGAGCACGCAATTTTATCTCCAACAGCATTTAACATTCAGCATTGGCGTTTTATTAATGTTGAAGATAAAGCATTACGTCAAGAAATTCGCGAAGCAAGTTATGGCCAGGCACAAGTTACTGATGCATCCATGCTGTTAATACTTTGTGCTGACTTAAACGCCTGGGAAAAAGATCCCCAACGCTACTGGCAGCATGCCCCAAAAGAAGTACAAGACTTTATGTTACCGGCTATTGAGGGCTATTACACTAATCATCATCAAGGGCAACGTGATGAATGCTTTCGTTCAGCGGGTATTGCAGCTGGAACTATCATGTTAATGGCCAAGGGTATGGGCTATGATACTTGTCCGATGGATGGTTTTGACTTTGATAAAGTCGCCAGAATTATCAACTTACCCCATGATCACGTGATTGTGATGATGATTACCGTGGGTAAAAAGTTACAGGATGCACGTCCTCGTTCGGGTCAAATACCTCTGGAAGAAGTATTTTTCACCAATAAATTTCCTGACTAAATCAGATAATAGGTGGTGGCGCTTCTGAGATACAGTTGCGCCCTCTTCGCTTAGACATGTACAAAGCTCTATCTGCACGCTGCATAAGACTCTCACTCCCTTCTGATGGTACATACCGTGCTACACCAAAAGACATAGTGATACTACCCAATGACTCTCTGGTATCTTTACGCTGAATACGTTTTGCAGCTATTTCCAAACGAATATTTTCTGCAACGTTTTTTGCGTTTTGCAGGCTGGTATTCAGCAATACAATCGCAAACTCTTCGCCGCCATAACGACACACTAAATCCCGCCCTTTTACGCTATCCTTTAAAGAGTTAGCAACAACACGTAACACCTGGTCACCGACCAGATGTCCATGTTTATCATTGATATTCTTGAACAAATCCAAATCAGCAAAAATGATACAGACATCTAATCCAGAATCGTCAGCATCACCTGTGACTTTTGATAATACTTCATCAAATGCTTTGCGATTAGCTAATCCGGTGAGCGTATCCGTTTTAGCTTCCTGTTTAGTCATATCAAATTCTTTTTTGAGTTTTTGTAACTCAGACATTGCCGTATTTAAACGCTCGGTCAATAATTCACCGCTATTCATTGCCTGGCGTGTTTCTGCCAAAATCTCATCAACTATCTGATGAATCTCAGCAGCTGACATATCACGTTTAATCCGGCCTAGCATATCGTTGAGACGCTGATTAGTCTTATCCGTATGCATAACACTGCTATAAATGAAATTAATAACTTCTTTCAGCAAGCGTGCCAGCTCAAGGCGCATCTGGAAGACTTCTTCACGCTCTTTTTCAATATTAAAAAAGGTTTTGAATAATTTCTCACACTGGCTTTGAGTTAGAATTGGTGTTTCTTTAACCATCGTATTAATGGCCACGGCAAGTGCTTCATTAGCGCCTGACACGTATTCATACCAAACCGTATAATTATCCGGCGTCATAGGCACCCCATGCTTACGCATCATCGGCAACGCAAGCCGCATATATTCTGCGGCTTTATCAGATAATTCGTTGTAATCCATATGTCATTCCAGCTTTTATAAGTTCTATCAGAACTTACGCTTTGCCTTCCCTGCAATTTTCAGACGTAATGCATTCAATTTAATGAAGCCTTCAGCGTCTTTTTGATCATAAGCCCCGGCATCATCTTCAAATGTAGCGATAGACTCATCAAATAAGCTATCTGTCTCAGATGCACGACCGACAACTGAAACGCTACCTTTATATAGTTTGATGCGAACTTTGCCATTGACTGTTTTCTGAGATTCATCAATCATTTTCTGCAACATAACACGCTCTGGCGCCCACCAGTAGCCGTTATAAATTAACTGGGCATAACGCGGCATTAACTCATCTTTAAGATGGGCGACTTCACGATCCAGAGTCAAGGATTCAATTGCACGATGGGCTTTCAACATCACTGTCCCAGCGGGTGTTTCATAACAACCACGTGATTTCATACCGACATAACGATTTTCCACGATATCCAGTCGACCGATACCATTTTCACCAGCCACTTTATTCAGATAAGTCATTACCGTAGCAGGTGACATAGCTTCACCATTAATCTCTGTGATATCACCTTGTTCATAGGTAAACTCAAGATAAGTTGGCTCATCAGGTGCATTCTCAGGTGAAACAGACCAACGCCACATAGATTCTTCAGGCTCAGCCCAAGGATCTTCCAGAATCCCACCTTCATAAGAAATATGTAATAAATTGGCATCCATTGAATAGGGGGATTTTTTACCTTGCTTCATTTCAACTGGAATACCATGCTGCTCAGCATAATCCAGTAATTTCTGACGAGACAGTAAATCCCACTCACGCCAAGGGGCAATCACTTTGATATTAGGATTAAGGGCATAAGCACCAAGTTCAAAACGAACCTGATCATTACCTTTACCTGTTGCACCATGAGACACCGCTTCTGCACCTGTTTGTTGTGCAATCTCGACCAAACGTTTTGCAATCAGTGGACGAGCAATAGATGTACCTAATAAATACTCACCTTCATAAATAGCATTCGCACGAAACATTGGAAAGACATAATCACGAGCAAACTCTTCTCGTAGGTCTTCTATGTAAATTTCTTTAATGCCTAAGGATTTCGCTTTTGCTCTGGCTGGTTCAACTTCTTCACCCTGCCCTAGATCTGCTGTGAAAGTAACGACTTCACAATCATATTTATCTTGTAACCATTTCAAAATGACTGAAGTATCTAATCCACCTGAATAGGCTAATACGACTTTGTTGATTTTAGACATGGGTGATATTTATTCCTGTAAAAAATGAACTGACTTAATCCCTAAATCACCATAGTTATAACATCGGCAATTTTGGTATTAACTTGAATAAAAAAGAACACGTATTGTATCAAAAACCGCGGATTGCAAGCACTTCTTTCACGGCTTTACGACCATTACCTTTACAACTGATTAATCGAGGAGCATCAAGGTAACGAAGTCTGAATCCAAGCTGGCGATAGAGTTTCACAATCCTGTCAGTTGCTTGGTTAGATAATAAAACAGGACCATCATATTGGCTTAACCAATAAGCGAGACGTTCCTGATCTTCCCACTTAAAACCTTTTTGCGAATACTGATGAAAAGGTGTGTCATAGGGTGGGTCGGCATATAAAAAATCATTATCTTGGAGAGGTATCGCTTCGAAATCCTGACAGGTAAATTTCCAGCGCGACAAAATTGGCTGATAATCAACAAAACTCTCTAAATAATTGATAGTTTTATAACGACCAAATGGCACATTGTAGCCACCCTGGCTATTAAAGCGACATAAGCCATTATAACCAGTGCGATTTAAATAATAGAAGAGTTGTGCGGCACGCGAAGGATCTATTTGTTGGGCATTGAGATGGTTAAACTCATCACGACATTGATAATAGGCTACTTCATCGTTAATGAAGTTTATATCTACCTCTAGCCCAAGACTTAAATGCTGATAAAAATTAATTAATGCTGGATTAACATCGTTGAGTAATGCCTTATCAGGTGCAAGACCAAGTGCAACAGAAAGCCCGCCACAAAAAGGTTCCACCAGTCTGGATTGCTGGTGTTTTTTCCAGTAGCGTTTGAGAATGGGTAGTAACCAGCGTTTACCACCTGCCCACTTAAGTGGTGGTTTCAACGTGGCGTCAAAATAGCCCTTGCTTGTCATTAACTCAAATAAAAATAAAAGACAAAAAAACGGGTATATCTGTGTCAACCACAGATATACCCACATCCATTACTGGCTATAGCCAGTGTAAACATTTTACTTAGTGTGCAGTGTCTTACGTGGAGGCATCAGATCAGTAATCGACCCTTCAGCCATTTCAGCAGCAAAACCTAGCGTTTCAGATAAGGTTGGGTGAGGATGAATTGTCAAACCGATATCCTCTGCATCCGCTCCCATTTCCAATGCCAAAACGGCTTCTGCAATTAATTCACCCGCATTAGGACCAACAATACCGGCACCAATCAAACGACCTGTGTCTTTTTCAAACAAGGCTTTTGTCAGTCCTTCATCACGTCCCAAGCTCAAGCTTCGACCACTGGCTGCCCATGGGAAAGCACCTTTCACGTAGTCAATACCTTGTTTTTTCGCTTCATCTTCACTCATTCCCATCCATGCAACTTCAGGGTCAGTATAAGCAACAGAAGGAATAGTCATCGGTTCAAATACGGATTTCTGACCGGCAATAACTTCAGCAGCAACTTTGCCTTCGTGTGTTGCTTTATGAGCAAGCATGGGCTGGCCTACAATGTCACCAATAGCAAAGATATGAGGTACATTAGTACGCATTTGACCATCAGTTTCGATAAAGCCATGATCCGTCACTATGACGCCTGCTGCTTCAGCGTTGATCAGCTTACCATTTGGTGAACGTCCAACAGCAACCAGTATCTTGTCAAACATGGCTTGTTCTGGAGCGTCTTTACCTTCGAAGGTTACTAATAAACCATCATCTTTTGGCTCGATATTGCTGACTTTTGTGTTCAGGTAAATATTGTCATATTTTCCCTGCACACGCTTAAGTAACGGTTTAACAATATCTTTGTCAGCACCCGGAATCAGACTATCTTGTAATTCAACAACGGTAATCTTTGAACCTAAGGCATCATAAACTGTTGCCATTTCGAGTCCGATGATACCACCACCAATGACTAGTAATTTTTCTGGCACATCTTCCAGTTCCAGTGCATCAGTTGAATCCATCATACGTGGATCATCATGTGGAAATACAGGGATCTTGGTGACACGCGAGCCGGCAGCAATAATACAATTATCAAACGAAATCGTTTTTTCACCATCCGGTCCATTTACTTTTAAAGTGTTTGGACTAGTAAAGTTACCCTCACCTTGCACAATTGATACTTTACGGGTTTTCGCGAGTGCTTTTAATCCGCCAGTCAGTTGGTTAACAACACTACTTTTCCAGCTTTCTAATTCGCGAATATCGATTTTAGGTTTACTAAATGTCACCCCATGATGCGACATTTCTTCAGCTTCATTGATAATCTGTGCTGTGTGTAATAAGGCTTTAGATGGAATACAGCCAACATTCAGGCACACACCACCAATACGCTCATGACGTTCAACCATCACTACCTGTTTGCCCAGGTCTGCAGCTCGAAATGCCGCTGTATAGCCACCAGGGCCAGAACCAAGAACAAGCACTTCAGCATGCAAATCTGCATCACCTTGTGGTGCAGCTGCAGGAGTCGGCGCTGTTTTCTTAGGTTCGTCAGCTTTAGTTTCTGTTGCAGTTACTTGAGAATCAGTATCTGTACTCTCAGCCTGCTCGGCTTCAAGCGTCAGAATGACATCACCTTCAGCTACTTTATCGCCAACAGCGACTTTCAAACTAACGATTTTACCCTTAGATGTGCTCGGAATTTCCATCGCCGCTTTATCAGACTCTAAGGTGATAATATCTTGATTTTCATCAACGACATCGCCTTCGCTGACCAGCACTTCAATGATTTCAACTGAGTCAAAATCGCCGATATCCGGGACTTTTATCTCTATTTCACTCATAGCAGCACCTTACGAATATCAGACAACATCTGGCTGAGCATCACGGTAAAGCGTGCACCTGCCGCACCATCAATAACACGATGATCATAAGACACTGAGAGTGGTAGCATCAGTCTAGGTACAAATTCTTTTCCATTCCAGACAGGTTTCATCTGGTGACGACTAACGCCTAAGATAGCCACTTCAGGTGCATTAACGATTGGTGTAAAGAACTGACCACCAATGCCACCAAGGCTAGAAATAGAGAAAGTGCCGCCTTGTAAGTCTTTTGCAGTCAAAGAGCCTTCACGCGCACGTGCACTGATATCTCCTAACTCACCTGCTAATTCTAAAAAGCCCTTCTTATCAACATCTTTGATAACAGGAACCATCAAGCCATTCGGTGTATCAACTGCAACACCCAGGTTGTAATAGTTTTTCAGAATCAAGCTTTCTTTGTCTTCACTAAGTGATGCATTGAATTCAGGGAATTGTTTAAGGCAAGCCACCACAGCTTTCATAATGAAAACTAAAGGTGTTAAGTTCACACCTTTCTTCGCCGCCATATCTTTATTTTCTTTACGGAAGGCATCTAATTCTGTGATATCGGCTTCATCAAACTGGGTCACATGTGGAATATTTAACCAACATGCATGGAGATGTTTACCCGAGATTTTCTTAATACGAGACATCTCTTGCGTCTCGACTTCACCAAACTGTTCAAAATTGACAACAGGCACAGGTGGAATAGCGCTACCGCTCTGAACTGGTGCGGCAGCAGGTGCGGTCATAACCTGTTTCACATAGCTTTGAACATCTTCCTTAGTAATACGACCTTTAGGACCAGTGCCACTGACTGATGTCAGGACAACGCCTAAGTCACGAGCAAACCGACGTACTGAAGGCGAGGCATGTGCACGACGAACACCTGCTTTATTATCTGGTGCGTAGGGAATTGCCTCAGCTGGGGACGCAGCAGGTGCCGGAGTTGATTCAACCTTAGTCTCTGACTTCGGATCTGATTTTTCTGCTGATACAGGCGCGGCTGGTTTTTCAGCTTTTTCTTCAGATTTAGCATCTTCTTTTGCAGAAGAAGCACCTTCAGCTACTTCAAGCATAGCGATAACGGTACCTTCGCTCACTTTATCACCGACAGCTACTTTCATTTCTTTAATGATGCCTGATTGCGATGCTGGGATTTCCATCATCGCTTTATCAGACTCAACGGTAATGACTTCTTGATTTTCATCAATGCTATCACCAACGGCAACAAGCACTTCAATGATTTCAACAGCCTCAAAGTCACCAATATCAGGAACTTTTAACTCAATTAATTCTGCCATTATTTATGCCTTAACTGGGTTGATTGCATCTGCATTGATCTCATATTTCTTGATTGCTTCAGCAACCACGTCATATTTGATCTGACCTTCATCAGCTAATGCATGTAGTGTTGCAACAACTACATGATAGCGATCGACTTCGAAGAAACTACGCAATGCTTCACGAGTATCACTACGACCGAATCCATCCGTACCTAAAACGGTATAACTGGCTTTAACCCATGGACGAATTTGTTCTGCATACAACCGAATGTAGTCTGTCGCCGCTACAACAACGCCTTCGGCATCGTCCAAACACTCTGAAATGTAACTACGTTTTTTCGGTGCGGTTGGGTTAAGACGATTTTGACGTTCAACTTCCTGTCCATCTCGAACCAACTCGTTCATACTGGTCGCGCTCCACACATCAGCAGACACTTTCCAGTCTTTTTCTAGCAACTCTGCCGCTGCTTCTACCTCACGCAGAATCGTACCGCTACCCATAAGCTGTGCTTTCAGTTTATGTTTGCCGCCAGTTGTTAGTTTATACAGACCTTTGATAATGCCTTCTTCTACACCTTCAGGCATCTCTGGATGTTTGTAATTTTCATTCATGGCAGTGATGTAGTAGAAGACATTTTCCTGCTTCTCATACATGCGTTTCATACCATCATGCACGATAACTGCGACTTCATAGGCATATGTCGGATCATAACTGACACAGTTAGGAATCGCATTTGCCATTAATAAGTTATGGCCATCTTGATGTTGTAATCCTTCGCCATTCAATGTGGTACGACCTGCCGTACCACCGATTAGGAAGCCTTTCGCCTGAATATCACCGGCTAACCACCATAAATCACCGACACGCTGGTAACCGAACATCGAGTAATAGATATAAAACGGCACCATATTAACGTTGTAGTTACTGTAAGCCGTTGCTGCAGATACCCACTCAGCCATCGAACCGGCCTCGTTAATACCTTCTTCTAGAATCTGGCCTTTGGTATCTTCGCGGTACCACATGACTTTGCCTGAATCTTCAGGCTCATAGCGTTGACCAGATGAAGAATATATACCTACGCTTCTAAACAAACCTTCCATACCGAAAGTACGAGCTTCGTCAGGTACGATTGGCACAATGTTTTTACCAATTTGTTTATCGCGAATTAATGCTGTTAAAACACGGACAAATGCCATCGTAGTTGACAGCTCACGATCACCACTTGATTTCAGAACCGCATCAAACAGTTTCAACTCAGGAATTTTCAGTGCAGGTGCACTGTTATTACGTTTTGGAAGGAAACCACCTAACTCATTACGACGTTCAAGTAAGTATTTCTTCTCGGGACTATCGTCTTTGAGTTTGATGAATGGAACGTTATCCACTTCTTCATCGGTCAATGGAATATTGAAACGATCACGGAATCGTTTCATTTGTTCAATTTCCAGTTTTTTCTGTTGGTGTGTAGTGTTCTGACCTTCGCCTGCTTCACCCATGCCATAACCTTTAACGGTCTTAGCTAAGATGACAGTAGGCTGTCCAACATGATCTACAGCACGCTTATAGGCAGCGTAAATCTTTCGCGGATCATGACCACCACGGCTTAAATGCCAGATGTCTTCATCTGTCATGTCAGAAACCATTTCTAACAATTCAGGATACTTACCGAAGAAATGTTTACGTACGTATGCACCATCTTTTGCTTTATAGTTCTGGTATTCGCCATCAACGACTTCTTCCATACGCTTAAGCAGTAATCCATTTGTGTCACGAGCCAATAACTGATCCCAGCCACTCCCCCATAAGACTTTAATGACGTTCCAGCCTGCACCGCGGAATAACGCTTCTAGTTCTTGAACGATTTTACCGTTACCACGAACAGGACCGTCAAGACGCTGTAAGTTACAGTTGACAACATAAATAAGATTATCAAGTTTCTCACGGCCAGCCAGAGTGATTGCACCTAATGATTCTGGCTCATCCATTTCACCATCACCCAGATAAGCCCAGACATGACGACCTTCTGTTTTAACAATATCGCGATGCTGCATGTATTTCATGAAGCGTGCTTGATAGATAGCAAGGATTGGTCCCAAGCCCATTGATACTGTTGGGAACTGCCAGTAATCAGGCATTAACCAAGGGTGTGGGTAAGATGACAGACCTTTACCGTCCACTTCAAAACGGAAATTTTCTAATTGTTTTTCGGTCAGTCTGCCTTCAAGGAATGAACGGGCATAGATACCAGGTGAAGAATGGCCTTGAACAAAAACCATATCAGCGCCATTGCCATAATCATCACCTTTAAAGAAGTGGTTAAAACCAACATCATAAAGGGTAGCAGCAGATGAAAAGCTGGCAATATGACCACCGACTGAACCGGGTTTCATATTAGCTTTCACTACCATCGCCATAGCATTCCAGCGAATATAAGATCTCAGCTTATGTTCCATCGCCTGGTCACCAGGGATGCGTTCTTGCTGATCAACAGGAATAGTGTTGACGTATGCAGTGTTAGCGCTATACGGGAGATTGATCCCGGTGCGACGAGCCATATCAATGAGCTTCTCAATGATAAAGTGCGCTTTTTCCTCACCACCGGCCTCAATTACAGACTCAAGGGCATCAAGCCATTCTTGAGTTTCCTGTGGATCGTGATCGACAAAATCAGTCATAAATACCTTCTCAAATCATAACGCGATGAATAACAGCGGAACATTGTAACAGTTTTTGTTTGAATTCATGACTCAAACCACTATATACAATGCCACTTGACACAGAATTTAAACAGAAACTTGTTTACTGACTTATGGTTACTACACACCACAACGATACGGTGCAGTTTATCAGTTTGCGAAAAAAATCAGCGACTGACCAGCTTTTTTTTGCTAAATGAATGGAATAACCTGACAGTAAATAAGGCTATAAGTAGCATCGAATAGATTACCGGTTCTCGAATATCGGCTTTCACTAACATAAAAAAATGAATACAGGATAAGGTCGCTATCAGGTAGGTTAAGCGATGTAACTGCTTCCACCGTTTTCCACCGAGTCGTTTCATCATTTTGTTAGTAGAAGTAATGACCAAAGGGATTAGCAATATGAAACTAATAAATCCCACCGTAATAAATGGCCTTTTAACAATATCTTTCCAGATATCTTGTATATCAAATAACTGATCCAATCCGAGATACAATAGCATGTGGACACTGGCATAAAAAAATACGTATAACCCCAGCATACGACGGTACTTCACAATAGCTGTCAGACCTGTATACCAGCGAATGGGCGACACCAACAGTGTGATTAACAAAAAACGTAAAGCCCATAAACCAGAACTGCGGGTTAAAGTTTCTATGGGGTTCGCACCTAAATTATCTGTGAAAAGTCCCCAGGTCAGAAAAATAAAAGGCAGCAGACAAAGAACAAACAAGAATGCCTTTAAAACACTTGTTTTGGTGTTTGTCGATAATTGTTTCTCAGAAATAACGTTTAAGATCCATGTCTGCATATAAATTTGCCACTTGCTCACCGTAACCATTAAACATCAGTGTTTTACGCTTCAAAAACTCACCTATACGGCGTTCTTTTGCCTGACTCCAACGCGGGTGGTCTACATTTGGGTTGACGTTAGAGTAGAAGCCATACTCTCTAGCATTCGCTTTCATCCAGGCGGTCTGAGGCATTTTCTCTACAAACCGTATTCGAACAATCGATTTTATACTTTTAAAACCATACTTCCACGGCACAACTAATCGTATGGGGGCTCCATTTTGGCCTAATAACTCTTTACCATAGAGCCCAACCGACAGTAGTGTCAGAGGATTCATTGCTTCATCTATCCGTAAACCTTCTACGTATGGCCAGTCCAAGACTGCCCGTCGCTGTCCTGGCATTTGCTTAGGATCATAGAGAGTAGTGAATTCAACAAATTTTGCTCTTGAATTTGGCTGTGCTTTCTTTAATAATTCCGCCAGAGGGAATCCAATCCACGGTATTACCATTGACCAGCCTTCAACACAGCGCATTCTGTATATTCGCTCTTCTAGAGTGAAGGGTTTAATCAAGGATTCATAGTCATAGGTACCCGGCTTGTCACACTCACCATCGATGGCTATTTTCCATGGTAAAGACTTATCTGGGAATGCCGTTGCGTTGATGGCTGGATCTTGCTTTGATGTACCAAATTCATAAAAATTGTTATAGGTAGCGATGGACTCAAAGTCAGTTTTTTCTTCATCAGTAGAAAATGGACTATTGCTCAGGTCCTTGAATACTTTAGGCTGATTATCACTCGCAGCAAGTGCTATTGACGGCAATGCACCCACTAAGCCAACGGCGAGGCTAGTATTCAGAAACTGTCGGCGATTTTGATAGATTTCAAAGTCAGTTACTTCTGACTCTGAGATGTCCCAGGAATTTTGTTTTTTAAAAAACATTTAGTTACCCTCCTCTATTGCTTGACAGCGCCTATTCAACCAGTAGTCAATACTCAGATAGTTTCCCGCCCCTATAAAAAACAGCACAAGTAACATCAGGAAATAGGTGGCAGCAAATTCAATACCATTGTTAAGAACAACAAAACTGCCATGTTGTGTTAACCAGTCGTAATTCCCATATTCCTGCAAAATTTCTTTGGCTTTATGTAAACGCTCCATAGCTTCATTGACATCAGCCGAAGCAAAAGGACTCATGGTGTCATGTATTGCCTGCCAGCCATTTTTCCAATGCACGGTGCTAGCAGCAACAATCATGGTAACCATCAACGGAATAGAGACAAGGCGGACAGCAAACCCGAAAATAAGAAAGATGGCGCCGAAATATTCTGCGCCCCAAGCAAGATAGGCAAGTAGCTCTGGAAAAGGTAAGCCTAATCCCCAGTCCGGGTTCGCAAACCAATCAATCGTATTCTTCAGAGAGCTGTCAGCATCAAACGGATTCCATTTGTTGTTGGCAGCCACCCAAAAAACAGGTGCTAGGTATACTCTCAGTAAAAGTGGCGCAATAAAATCGGCGGCACACATTTTATTTAAATTAGTCGATACAGACTGATAAAAACGACAAAAAGACATCAATGATCTCCTAAAGCAAATAAGGGCTCGTTCGAGCCCTTATTTAACCGTTGACCAGTTGCTTTATTTATTACCACCACAACTTGCTTCATGTGCTTTTTTCTCTGCACCACATTTACCTTCTTCAGCTTTCTTCTCTCCACCACACTTGGCTTCTTTTGCTTTTTTATCACCACCACATTTAGCTTCTTTCGCTTTTTTCTCAGCACCACATTTAGCTTCACCACACTTCCCTTCTTCTGCATGATGGTCTGCAAGCTGCATATAACCACTTGAAAGTTCTGTTGAAGCAAATGGATTATTATCTGCACTTGCCATTGATGGTGTCATAGCCATACCTGCAGCTAATGTAGCGATAGCGATTGATGATTTATTTAAAGTTGCCATGATGATTACTTCCTTCTATTGTTATTAAAAATTAAACTGGCATTCTTGCCTGTCTTGTTTAGTAGACGAGGCACACAAAGGATTGTTACAAACTAAATGAAAAAAAATGTGAAGCTCAGTCAAATTCATGAGCAATCCTTAATTCAACAGCTGATTAACGGTGAAGCAAAAGCGTTTGACTATGTTGTCTCACAGTACCATGGGTTAATGTTGACCGTATCGAGAGCTATTGTTGGTGAAGCTTTTGCTGATGAGATTGTTCAAGATGCCTGGCTTTCTGCCATCAAAGCATTGCCGAACTTCGAGGCTCGCTCCAGTCTCAAAACTTGGTTACTTCAAATCACCAGCAATGCAGCAAAGTCACGTTTCAAACGAGAGCAGCGTCAACAATCTCTAGATGAAGGCTGGGAATCAGTACCACAAGATAAATTTGATGAACGGGGACATCGCATAGATGATGTTTTACCTTGGGAAGAAGATACCCCGGATGCCTTGCTTGAAAATGAACAGTTAAAAGATCTGATTGAAACAAGCTTTCGTCAATTGCCTGCCAATCAACGTGCCTTATTAACGATGTATGATATGGAAGGATTAGAAATGTCTGAGATTTGTAACATTCTTGATATCAGTTCGTCTAATGCAAGAGTGCTTTTGCATAGGGCCCGCACAACAATTCATCACAAAATTGCAGAATACCGAGGACAATAAACAGATGTTTCAATGTAAAGATGTGGCAGAGGAAGCCAGTAACTATCTTGAACGAGATCTGCCTTTAAGAAAGCGACTCGGTCTGTTTTTACACCTGCTTGTCTGCAGCTGCTGTCGTAATTATTTACAACAACTTCGTCAAACAATTAATACTGTCTCAACGCTTCGTCCAACAGAAGAAAGTCATACAGATACCAAGGCATTGGCAGAAAAGCTACGAGCATTATCTGAATCAGAATCCAAATAAGCTCGCATTCGATAGTTTATTGCTTAGTACCCGTCTGATATTTGTCCTTCCATTCACTATATGGCATACCATAAACGTACTCACGAGCCTCATCGTAATCCATGTCCACCTGCTTTTCTTCTGCTGCAGCAAGATACCATTTTGATAGACAGTTTCGACAAAACCCTGCCAAGTTCATCAAATCAATATTCTGTACATCATTGTTAATTCGTAGGTGTTCAACTAGCCGTCTGAATGCTGCTGCTTCCAGTTCAGTTTGTGTTTGCTGATCCATAACTTTCCTCAAATAAAAAACATTTCACTTCATGTGTTGGGCTAAGCAAGGTTGTATCAGGGTAATGTTCCAAGCATACAGGCATGGCATGCGGGCACCTTTGATGAAAGTGACATCCTTCAGGAGGATTAGCCGGTGAAGGTAACTCACCTTCCAGTTTATGTTTTGCCAGTCGTGTACTCGCAGCAATTTTTGGCACTGCAGCAAGCAATGCCTGTGTATAAGGATGCTTAGGACTATTTAATACTTCCTCACGGGTTCCCTGCTCAACAATGCGACCAAGATACATCACCGCCACCCGGTGAGCCAAATAATCAACAACACTAATATTATGAGTGATAAATAAAAATGATAATCCAAACTCGTGTTGAATATCACGCAATAAATTTAAAATCTGTGCCTGTACAGAGACATCCAATGCACTGGTAGGCTCATCACAGATAATTAACTCTGGCTCAGCAGCTAACGCTCTAGCAATACAAATACGTTGACGTTGACCACCAGAAAACTCATGTGGATAGCGATGTTTTATATCTGCTCGTAAACCCACTCTTATTAATAACTCATCGACTTTTGACTCTTGTGCAGTTGAATCTTTAATCTTCGAAGTCAACATACCTTCTTTAATAATGTTATTAATCGTCATCCTCGGATTCATTGAGGCATATGGATCCTGAAAAATAATCTGCATGGATGCCCTGACCGAACGCAAGGAGCCTGTCGACAAGCGCCCGAGGATTTGCCCCTGATAAATCACCTTACCTGATGTCACAGGAACCAGTTGCAAAATCCCCTTACCTACTGTGGTCTTACCACAGCCTGACTCCCCCACTAACGCTAGCGTTTCAGCAGAACGCAGTTCTAGATTAATATCATCAACCGCCTTCACTGCACCGACAGTACGTTGGAGAAGTCCTTTCTTGATAGGAAAATGCACTTTGAGTTGCTGAACTTGCAAAATAGCCTTATCTGCTGGCACGACCTCGGATAATCGAGAACCATGTGTTTGTCGGCTAAGATCAACCTGTTTAATATTTATATCTGGATCATATAAATGGCAACGAACACCATGAGTGTTCTTATTGATCCATCTTGGTTCCACTTCCTGGCAATATTGCCAAGCCAGATCACATCGATCAGCAAAGCGACAAGCCGTAAACTGACGATTTAATGCTGGCACACTGCCTCTAATTACCGTCAGCTTTTCATCCCGCTTCTGCTCAGAGGGAATTGCTTCAAACAGTTTCTGTGTATACGGATGTTGGGTGTTATTAAAGAATTGTTCGCGACTAGCCGATTCAACTATCTGTCCGGCATACATCACTGCCACGTGATCAGCCATTTGAGCCACAACGCCCAAATCATGAGTGATCAGCAAAATAGCCATACCCGTTTTTTGCTGAACCTCGCGTAGCAGATCAAGTATTTGCGCCTGAATGGTGACATCTAAAGCCGTGGTAGGCTCGTCAGCAATCAGTAACTCGGGTTCACCAGCAAGCGCCATGGCGATCATCACACGTTGCTTCATCCCGCCAGACAACTGATGGGGATAGGCATTTATTCGTTCAATAGGATCGGGAATACCTACTGAGTGAAGTAAATCAATTGTTCGCGTGTAGATTGTCTCTTTATTAATATTAAAGTGCCAATGAAACACTTCTGCAATCTGTTGTCCTACAGTCAAAACAGGATTAAGCGAACTTTGAGGTTCTTGAAAAATCATAGCAATACGACGACCGCGAATTTTTTCCATATCCGCTTCGGAAAGAGAGAGAATTTCTTCTCCAGCTAACCTTACTTCACCAGAAACGATATGACTGGCCGGATAAGGGTTCAGACGAAGAAGTGATAATGCTGTCATCGACTTTCCACAGCCAGACTCACCAAGCAGCGCAAAGGTCTGCCCTTTTTCAATACAAAAATCGATACCATCTACAGCTTTGTATGGTTGTTTGTTATCACCAAACCATGTTTTTAGACCTTTTACTTCTAATAAAATGCTCATTTTGCCCCCTGCATTCTGGGGTCAAAAGCATCACGAACCACATCAGCGAATAGATTAGCTGCAAGTACAAGCACAAACATAGAAATAAATGCAGCAGTTAATGACCACCAGACTACCGGTTCCCGGGCCATTTCCAGACGCGCACTATTAATCATATTGCCCCAACTAATCATCGATGGATCGACACCGACACCAACGTAGGACAAAACGGCCTCAGCTAAAACCAGGCCACTAAAATCCAGCACTACAGCAATCAAAACTAAGTGCATCAGGTTAGGTAATATATGTTTACGTAAAATACTAAAGCTATTTGCACCAAGTGCACGTGAGGCCATCACATATTCTGCCTCACGTAATTTAAGGGTTTCAGCGCGTAGAATACGACATAGACCTGTCCAGCTGGTCATACCAAGGATGATGCATAAAAACAATAACCTGATATCTGCACGTTCGGCGATGGTTTTAAAGTTCTCAGGATGGTTACTCATATAGACCTGAAGAATTAAAACAGCTGCGGCAATCAGCAATACACCCGGAATTGAGTTTAAGGTAGTGTAGATATACTGAATAAGATCATCTATCCAACCTCTGAAATAACCGGCAGCAATACCCAACATAATCGCCATTGGCAACATAACAAGTGTGGTTAAGGTACCAATCACTAGTCCCGTTCGGACACTCTTCAAAGATTGATAAAAGACATCTTGTCCGACCTTATCCGTACCAAATATGTGATAGTTTTGACTAAGTAAGGCGAGATTGAAAGCAATTAAGGAAAGGCAAAAAGCGGTGAAATAGAAAGTATGAAGTGGGTACTCAGATTGATTAAAGAAGATACGCTTTAACTGAGGAAAAAACTGAGACGGCTTACCGTTCGATGCTACAGCAACATGACTGATATAGAGCAGAAATAATAATAACAAGCTCAGCAAAGTGGCCCTTAAAATCGTTTGGTAGATATCAGCTGCTTTATCATCAATTTTTGCAAGATGGGCTGCACCATATTTCAACTTGGGATAATCATAATTGATTGTCCCGTCCTCCATTGTCTGGATCTCTTTAACAAATAATCGGTCAGCAAAGGGGGCCGAATAGGTTTTTTCGAGTTGTTGTTTGAGCGGTAAAACGACTCTATCAAACACACTCAATACTTCTGAGGAATAGTAGGTTTCTTGAGCGTTTTCAAGGGAATCAAGCGCTGGACGGTAATGTAGTGAATCGAGCAAGCCGATAACAACATAACAAGCGAGAATCATGACTGAAATCATGCCCCGTTTACGCTTTATCACCGACTTCCATGGCTCACATAAATGAGGTTGTTTTCTAATATAGAGAATGGCCGCCGCAATCACAGCAAGGAGCAGAAAGATTAAAATGTCTGTCCAGAGAAATACGGGCAAAAACGACATGGTCAGCCTTGTTTTATTTTCTTAGACTTGATGTATCTATCTTTAATTCTCGTGGTAATGAGAATTCAATATTCTCTTTTAAACCGTCATCTTCATATGAAGAGTCAACACCTAAGTCACGAAGTTTTTCAACAACCTGATTAACTAATATTTCTGGAGCCGAAGCACCTGCAGTCAAGCCAATCCGATTTTTATTTTCTAGCCATTGTGGATCTATTTGCTCTGCGTTGTCTATTAAATAGGCTGGCGTACCCAGCTTTTCAGATAATTCACGCAAGCGGTTAGAGTTTGAACTATTGACCGATCCGACAACCAGAACCAAGTCACAGCTGTTAGCCAGATTTTTTACTGCATCCTGCCTGTTTTGAGTCGCATAGCAAATATCATCTTTGCTTGGCCCGATAATGTCTGGAAATTTGTGTCGTAATGCATCAATCACAACAGATGTATCATCAACAGACAATGTTGTTTGAGTTACAAAAGCCAGTCGTTGTGGATTTTTTACTTTTAAATTAGCGACATCTTCAGGCGACTCTACCAGATACATCCCACCTTCTGCAGAGGTATACTGGCCCATAGTACCTTCAACTTCAGGGTGGCCAGCATGACCAATCAGAATGCATTCCATATTCTGTTTTTCATAACGAGACACTTCCATATGGACTTTAGTCACCAAAGGACAGGTTGCATCAAACACTTTAAGCTCGCGCTTTCTGCCTTCACTCTGTACTTTTTTAGATACCCCGTGAGCACTGAATATTAGGGTGTTGCCATCAGGTACTTCATCAACCTCCTCAACGAAAACGGCCCCTTTGTTTCTAAGACCGTCCACCACAAAGCGGTTATGAACCACCTCATGACGCACATAGACCGGAGCACCAAACAATTCCAGTGCACGCTCAACGATATCAATTGCCCGATCAACACCAGCACAAAAACCGCGTGGATTGGCAAGGATAAGTTCTTTGCTCATAAAACTGCCTTTGGATAAGAACCTAATATACGAAACATCGATGACTCGTTCTCTAATAACGTTAATGCGGAGGCAACTTCAGCTTCGTCAATGTGACCTTCAATGTCAATGAAAAACACGTATTCCCATATGCCTTTTCTCGATGGCCTGGACTCAATTCGAGTCATACTAATACTGTAATCAGCTAGCGGCTTTAATAATGTTTGTAAGGCACCGGGTTTATTTTTTGTTGCAACGAGAAGTGCTGTTTTATCTACTCCAGATGGGCCGACATTTTGTGATCCAATCACTAAAAAACGTGTCGTGTTGTCCACTTCATCTTCAATATTGCTGGCTAATATGGACAGACCATAAATATCTGCAGCACGATTAGCCGCAATGGCGGCTGTATTATCTGGCTCTGCTGCAACACGTTTGGCTGCTTCAGAATTACTACTAAGTGGCACTAACTCGGCCTCTGGCAGCTGCTCAATTAACCACTGGCGACATTGTGCTATTGCCTGAGGATGGGCATAGACTTTTTTGACATTCTCAAGCTGCTTCTCTTTACTCAATAAATAATGATGGATACGTAATGTAACTTCACCATTGATTTTTAAAGGCGATGTGATGAAACGGTCTAAAGTATGAGACACCATGCCTTCTGTTGAGTTTTCTACCGGAACCACGCCATAACAGGCATTCGATGTTTCAACAGCATGGAATACATCCGCAATAGTGCTCATAGGATGTAACTCAACACTACCACCAAATTGTTTCTGAGCTGCGGCTTGAGTGAATGACCCTTCAGGTCCGAGGTAAGCAACCTGTAGAGGTTTCTCAGCAGCTAGACAAGCTGACATGATTTCGCGGAATAATCGTGCCACTTCAGCTGAAGCAAGCGGGCCATCATTTCGCTCCATTACTGTTCTCAGCACCATTGCTTCACGTTCTGGGCGATAAAAATCAGCCTGTTCACCACTATCAATTTTTATTCGCGCCACTTCCTGAGCCATAGACGCTCTATCATTCAACAGTTGTTGAATTTGCAAATCAATATCATCAATTTTTTGTCGAATATTGGCTAAGGCTTGTTTTTCATTCATTGGCGACAACTACCCGTTTTCACGCTCAAATTCATTCATAAAACTGATGAGGGCATCCACGCCTTCTTCTGGCATAGCATTATATATGCTGGCACGCATACCACCTAAGTCACGATGTCCTTTAAGCGTCAATAAATTATGCTCTGCAGCTTGCTCAAGAAACAGTTTATCAAGCTTATCATCAGCCAAGGTGAATGGAATATTCATCCATGAACGATAACGAACATCAACAGGGTTAGCATAAAAATCACTTCCATCGATAGCCGCATACAGCTTCGCCGCTTTACGCTGATTCACTGCAGCCATGGCGTCTAAACCACCTTGCTGTTTTAGCCAATCAAAAACCAGGCCAGCCAGATACCAGCTATAAGTAGCAGGTGTATTAAACATAGAGCCATTATCAGCATGGGTTTTATAGTTGAGCATGGTCGGTGTACCGGGTAAGACATCCCCAAGCAAGTCTTTACGGATAATAACGATGCATAAACCTGCTGGACCGATGTTTTTCTGAGCACCAGCGTAGATCATGCCAAACTCAGACACATCAAGCGGACGTGACAGAATCGTGGATGACAGATCAGCCACCAAGGGCACATCACCTACATTCGGAATATCAGCAAACTCAAGACCGTGAATCGTTTCATTAGGTGTGTAATGAACATAAGCAGCGTCAGCAGATAATGACCACTGTTCGGGATCGGCAATCGTAGTGAAATGGTTTGCCGCTGAATCAGTAACAACATTCACATCACAGAACTGTTTAGCTTCCATTATCGCTTTTGTAGACCATGCCCCCGTCTTGAAATAATCAGCTTTGTTTTTACCACGCAGCAGATTCATCGGAATCATAGGAAACTGAAGCGATGCCCCGCCTTGTAAAAACAACACAGCATAGTCATCAGAAATACCCATTAAATCGCGCAGGTCCGCTTCTGCTTTTTCAGCAATTTTTGTATATTCCGGTCCGCGATGACTCATCTCCATCGCGGACATACCAGTGCCGTTCCAATCAAGCATTTCCTGCTGTGCTTTTTGCATGACTGCATCTGGCAGCATCGCAGGGCCAGCGCTAAAATTATAAGCTCTCAAATTTATTCTTCTGTTGTTTCGTCAGTATCATCAGCATCGTCGATGGCAAGATCGACATCAGGGTCTTCATCTTCAATCACACGTTCCAAGCCGACTAATTTTTCGCCATTGCTTAGGTTAATTAATCTGACACCTTGCGTATTACGCCCAACTAAAGAGACATCTTTGACCGGTGTTCTAACCAGCGTGCCACCGTTTGTAATCAGCATAATCTGGTTTTCATCACACACTTGTACAGCGCCGACTACACAGCCATTTCGTTCTGATGTCTGAATTGAAATAATACCTTGACCACCACGCCCCTGAACACGATATTCAGCAAGATTGGTACGTTTACCATAGCCATATTCGGTCGCAGTTAAGATGGCACCTTCTTCTTCAGCAATAATCAGAGAAATAATTTTCTCATCTTCGCCTATTCGCATACCACGTACACCACGTGAAACACGTCCCATAGAACGCACATCTGTTTCTGCAAAGCGAATCACCTTACCGGTGTTACTGAATAACATCACATCAGAGTGACCATCAGTAACAGCGACGTCTATTAATTGGTCGCCCTCTTTCAGATCAACAGCAATAATGCCGTTAGCACGCGGGCGTGAATAATCGACTAATGGTGTTTTCTTCACAGTCCCCGAAGCGGTAGCCATAAAGATGAACTTGTCGGCTTCAAACTCACGGATAGGCATCACTGCATTAATCTTCTCACCTTCTTCTAAAGGCAATAGATTGATAATGGGTTTGCCACGTGAAGCACGACTTCCCTGAGGTAGTTCATAGACTTTTTTCCAATACACTTTACCCGCGCTTGAGAAACACAGTAGGGTGTCATGTGTATTAGCAATGAACAGATGCTCAATAAAGTCTTCGTCTTTCATTGCAGTTGCCGCTTTACCTTTACCACCGCGTTTTTGTGCCTGATAAGTATCAAGTTGCTGTGTTTTGGCATAACCGGCATGTGACAAAGTCACCACCATTTCTTCTTCGGTGATTAAATCTTCAAGCGTCAAATCAAGATGATTTGCCAGGATTTCTGTGCGACGTTCGTCGCCATATTCTGCATTAATCGCGACGAGTTCTTCACGAATAACGGCCATTAGATTGTCAGGGTCACTCAAAATAGCTAATAACTCCGCAATAACTTCCAGTACTTCACGATATTCTTGCAGAATTTTGTCTTGTTCAAGGCCTGTTAAGCGGTGTAAACGCATATCCAGAATAGCTTGTGCCTGAACAGGAGACAGATAGTAAAGGTTTTCAACTAAGCCATATTGATCCGCTAAATCTTCTGGGCGTGAAGCTTCCGCACCAGCAGCTCCTAGCATTTCCAGGATCATGCCCGAAGCCCAGCCTTTAGATACCAACGCTTCTTTAGCTTCAGCTGGGTTTGGTGAAGCTTTAATTAGCTCTATGACTTCATCAATATTCGCTAAAGCAGTCGCTAAGCCTTCTAAAACATGGGCTCGTTCACGTGCTTTTCTCAGATCATAAATCGAACGGCGAGTCACCACTTCACGACGGTGACGTATGAAGGCATCTAAAATTTCTTTCAGATTTAATGTGCGTGGCTGACCATCCACAATAGCAACCATATTGATACCAAATACGGTTTGCATCTGTGTTTGTTGGTACAGGTTATTGAGTATAACCTCAGGTACTTCACCACGTTTAAGCACAATTACCATCCGCATACCGTCTTTATCAGACTCGTCGCGTAAGGCTGAAATCCCTTCTATTTTTTTATCTTTAACAAGCTCAGCGATTTTTTCTAAGAGACGTGCTTTGTTAACTTGGTAAGGCAACTCATTAACAACAATGCTCTGTTGCCCATTGGATTCGTTAGTCTCTATGTCGGCACGAGCACGAATGTGTACGCGACCACGGCCTGTTTGATATGCTTCAGCAATGCCACGAGCACCGTTAATAATGCCGGAGGTCGGGAAATCTGGTCCTGGCACATACTCCATTAATTCATGGGTTGTGACATCAGGATTATCAATAATAGCTATGCAGGCATTGAGAATTTCTGTGAGGTTGTGTGGCGGAATATTGGTTGCCATCCCGACCGCAATACCAGACGAGCCATTAACTAATAAAGCCGGAATTTTTGTTGGCAGAACGGCAGGTTCAGATTCGGACTCATCATAGTTTGGAACAAAATCAACCGTTTCTTTTTCCAGATCGGCCAGCATTTCATGGGCAATTTTTGCCATGCGTACTTCGGTATAACGCATTGCCGCTGGAGGGTCACCATCCACTGAACCAAAGTTACCCTGTCCATCAACCAGCATGTAACGCATTGAAAACGGCTGAGCCATACGAACCATGGTGTCATAAACCGCAGTATCACCATGAGGATGATATTTACCGATAACGTCACCAACGATACGAGCAGATTTTTTGTAAGGGCTGTTCCAGCTATTGCCCAATTCTCTCATTGCATAGAGAACACGGCGATGTACTGGTTTTAAACCATCACGAACATCAGGTAGCGCCCGTCCCACGATAACGCTCATAGCGTAATCGAGATACGACTGCTTCATCTCGGTTTCGATACCTATCGAATCCAGTTCTAAGGCAATTTCACTCATTTATTAACCGTCCAAATAAAGCATAAGACTACAAACAGTACTGCTCAGATATTTTCACTAAGCACATGTGTAGCGTAGCCAGTTCTACATATTATGGTTTACCAACTCGTTTCAGAAACGAAACTAGTCGAAAGAATTCCAGACATAACTTCACAAATTTCAGCAACTTGCTTTTCTACTACTGGAAAAAAACATTAACACCCGCGTGGCTGTTAATTAGTTTAAACCACCAAACCTCTTATCCTACCACTAAAGCCCATATCCTGCACGCTAAACTCAGGATGCTACCTAGCATCTACTTTTGCAAAATATGCGCTTAAATCCTGCTCCAAAGTCGTTAGAAGTTCTTCAGTTCCTTGTTTCCAGCCAGTAACAACATTGCTCGGGTTGGCTTGTTCGATGTTCACATCAACACGAAGGCCTGTCTGAAAGAGTACTTTTTCTGGATTATCAGCAGGTGTCATGAAAAATTGCATTTCAACGACAGATTGTGGGGAATAAGCTGGGCGTTTCTCGCCATAGAACGCAGTTATCGCAGAATCCATAACAAAATCTGCCGGCACAGAATCATCTGTCACGACGCGACTAAATTGACCACTTTTCTGTAACCAGCGTTTTAATATATTGGTAAACATCACTTCAGGATCAACAAGAAACTGATGAGGTTCGATAGCTTTGTACTCATTTTCACCGATTCGGAATATGAGTGTTTTACTTTTAAAATGCGGTACCACACGAACAGGGTTAAGTCGCAATACACGATCTGAAGGGAAGTCAGCGGCGACATCAGCACGTTCGACATCCAGCACATAGTAGCGTGGTGTCATGTCGACTTCTTTTTCCTCACCACCCCAGCTGAAGCAAGAGCTAAGTAAAAAAGATGAAGCTAAAATAAATAAAGAAAAAATTAATCGTGAATATACAGTCAACATACTTCCTTTTGACATTATTTTGATATGTCATTAAAAACCGGATGATTACTGCCGATATAATAGACGCTAATCACCATTCCGCTCAATGAGATTATTATGCAAAAGCTAAAAGCTAAAATCAGAGATATTGCTGACTTTCCCACGCCAGGCATTGTTTTCAAGGATATTACGCCACTCGTACAAGACCCAATACTACTAAGAGAATGTGTTGCAGGTTTAATTGAACCTTTTAAAGAAAAAACAATTACAGCGGTAGCAGGTATGGAAGCCAGAGGCTTTATTTTTGGCTCTTTAGCTGCTTGGGAACTGGGCGTCGGCTTTATTCCTCTGCGTAAGCCCGGTAAATTACCCTATGATGTTCAGCGTATAGACTATGCACTTGAATATGGTACGGCATCACTAGAAGCCCACATTGATGCTGTCAACAAGGGTGACAAGATTCTGGTGATTGATGATGTGCTGGCAACAGGCGGAACAGCAAAGGCGAGTTGTGAACTAATTGAAAATCTTGGTGGTGAAGTTGTCGCCTGTGCCTTTGTTATGGAACTCGGCTTTTTACAAGGACGTAATAAATTAGCGTCCTATCCTCTACACACTCTGATAAGTTATTGAGACCATGTTGAAACTGATTATCGCATCACTCTTTTTTAGCAGTTCACTGTATGCAGAAGAATTTCAGGCCCCGGTCACTGATACTAATTGGCAAGTGATTGAGTCACCGCTCGAATGCTCACTTATGCAGACGATCCCCAGTTTTGGCAAAGCTGGTTTTTTTCGCCGTAATGGTCAGTCCTTACAACTTAAATTCATAACTGACAGTCAACCCGCAAAAAATGACAATGTACTTTTTGAAATGTCAGCGGCCCCGTGGCAGAACACTGAAGAGTTTGATGCATTGAAAAAACTACCCACAACCTCTGGCCAACGTGAGTTTATGGTTGAAGGAACAATGGCTCAACAAGCTCTGGCAAAAATGCAGGATGGGCGCTTCCCCATAATTCGTTATCAATCACAATCTTATAACGATGAAATAACAGTGAAGTTATCCACTGTTAAATTCAGTGATTCATTACCGGCATTTCAACAATGTCTTAGTAATCTCTATCCTGATAGCTTTGATGAAATCAAAAAACTCACCGTCTACTTTGAGTCTGAAAAAGCCAATTTAGATAAGGCATCTACCAATGCATTAGCGCGAGTTGCTGAGTATGTCAAAGTCGATGACAGCATTAGTCAAATTATCATCACTAGTCATACGGATAGCTTTGGTCGGAAACGGTTAAATGTGCCACTGTCAGAAGCAAGAGCAAAAACCATACGCGACTTATTTGTGAGCAAATACGAAATCCCGACTGAGAAAATTATCATGCGGTCATTTGTCGATCATGACCCGGTTGCAAGTAATAAAAGCGCTAAGGGACGTGCTTACAATCGTCGTGCCGAAATTGAATTAGTCAGGTAAAAGACTTTTCGAGCAAGCCAATTAGTGTCACCATTACAAACCATTTATTACTGCTCCACTGAGCTAAAGGAAGAGAATGAATCACGAAGCAGTCATGGCACTGTCAGTTATCGGAATTATCGCCATTATATGTCAATGGTTAGCCTGGTGGATTAAACTCCCCGCCATCGTATTGCTGCTAATCGCGGGTATTGTATTAGGCCCTGTTACTGGCTGGTTAGATCCCGAAGGCTTATTTGGCGACTTGCTCTTCCCTACTGTCTCTCTTGCCGTTGCTGTTATTCTTTTTGAAGGCAGCCTAACGCTAAAATTCGAAGAAATACGAGGTTTACACAAGGTTGTTCGAAACATACTCACCTTAGGTGTGTTCATCACCTGGTCTGCCATTGCTATCGCTACACATTTTTTATTGGACTTCCCTTGGGCATTAGCTATTTTATTTGGCGCCATTATGGTCGTTACCGGTCCGACGGTTATCGTCCCTATGCTGCGGACAGTTCGCCCTAATGCCAAAATTTCCAACGTCTTACGTTGGGAAGGTATTGTCATTGATCCTCTTGGTGCCATCCTGGCGGTATTAGTGTTTGAGGTACTCTTATCGATCCAACTACAAGGTCATGCCGAAGTTGGACATACCCTCTATATGTTCGCAAAAACTATTGTCGTAGGTCTCAGTATTGGTGCTGTTGCAGGTTATAGCTTTGGCCTGTTACTGCGTCGGCATTTATTACCTGAATATTTACATAATGTGGCTGCTCTGGCGTTAGTGTTTGGTACGTTTGCTATCTCTAATGAAATCTCGGAAGAGTCTGGCTTACTGACAGTGACTGTACTGGGTATCTGGCTAGCCAATATGAAAAATGTCCAGGTTGAGAACATTCTGGACTTTAAAGAAGATCTCAGCATCTTTTTGATTTCAGGTCTATTTATCTTACTTGCTGCTCGCCTTAATCTGGATTCATTTACCCAATTAGGTATGGGCGCAGTAATGTTGTTCTTATTTATTCAATTTGTGGTTCGTCCAGTTAAAGTATTTCTGTGCTCAATTGGTTCAGACTTAACATGGCAAGAAAAAGCCATGATAAGTTGGATTGGGCCTCGTGGTATTGTGGCGGCGGCTGTTACCGCTTTATTCGCTCTTCGTCTACAAGATATTGGTTATGAAAAAGCAGATCTGCTGGTACCGTTATCATTTGCCATTATCATTGGTACGGTTTTAGTACAAGGTGCTACAGCCAAATTTATTGCCAAACGCCTTGGCGTAGCAGAACCAGAAGACAGTGGCTTTCTTATTGTGGGTGCTAACTCAGTGGCTCGTGTGGTAGCTCAGGCATTAAACGATAATGGCTTCAGAACACGTCTTACTGATGGTAGCTGGAGTAATGTCAAAGAAGCTCGAATGAAAGGTATGGATACCTATTATGGTAATGCAGTTTCAGAGCATGCTGATCGTCACTTGGATTTAATTGGCCTTGGCCAGATTCTCGCCCTCACACCACAAAGTGAACTTAATGCATTGGCCTGTATGCGTTATAAGTCAGAATTTGGCAGCAACCGTGTTTACTTCTTATCCACAGATAAAGAAAAAGATAAAGAACGCAGTATCGTCAAATCACGTAAAGCAATCAGTCACGACTCACATGTGTTATTTGGAAATGAAATTACCTACGCCAAAATGGCTAGCTTAATTTCACAAGGTGCCAAAATTAAACAAACCAAGTTGACTGAAAACTTTAGCTTTGCTGATTACTTACGCGAGCATGGTCGCCGCGTTACCCCTTTGTTTGCATTCAATCCGCGTAAACGTCTACGTTTTTTTACTGCTGCTGAGTCCTTACAACCCGAAATGGGCTGGACAATTGTTGCCCTTGTACAAGATGAGAGCGATCTGAGCCCGTCTGAAATGAGCGCACCGGAAGTCGATGGCAGCCTTGATGAAAATCGTTTGCCTTCATAACAAAAGATTTCGCTGTTGAAGCCGATATATGACTAAGAATAGCTAGTTAAGATAAGAGCAACATAATGGCTGAAGATAGCAACGACATTCTCGAAGAAGAAACAAATGATAGCTCCCCTGCTGAGGAGCCATCTGAGCGTAGCGAAAATAAAGAGGATAAAAGTGAGGCAAAAGATAAGCCAGTATTATTTGGCTTATCAAAATCGTTGTTGATAAAAATTGGTATTGGTGTCGCTGTGATTACACTTATCAGTGGCTTAGCTATTTTTTTTCTGATGGGATCAGATGATACTTCAGAAGAAGCCAGTCCAATGCTTCTGGAAGACGGTGATATTGCTTCTGAACCAGATGCGACAAATTCATCACCTGAAGATAACGCTGAAGACAGTCTATTACCGTCTATTGATACTAGTATGGAAAGTGATGAAGAGGAAAGCGTTACTTTGCCTACCGTTGTAAAAAAACAAACTGACGAAAATGGAAATGTCATTCCAATGGATAACCTTATCGATCCTATGGGCGAGATGGATAAGTCAATGGCTCAGACAGCTCCCCCCTCAGAATCAGACCTACCTGCCATTGATCCAGCAAGTGTCGATACTTCAGACATTGCTGATAGCACAAAAACAGCCGCAGCCACTAATGATACAAGTTCGCCTGATAAACTACTTAAGGAAGTGATGGCGCTTCAACAGCAGCTCAGCAAACAAAAATCGACAAACCATGAATTAATTAAACAAATCCAACAGTTGTCGAATGAAAACAAATCGTTAAAAAGTGAAGATCTGACGGCCAGTGACTATGTTGCGCCGGCAACCCCTTCTTTTACTGATAATAACGAAACGCAATCAAACGCTGATAAGCCTATTCAGTATCAGGAATACCGATATAGCCAGCAGCATAAACTCGATATTGGCCCACAATGGGGTGATGTGAAACCGAAATTAGCTGACTAAACTATTGCCATAATGTTAACAATTGTTGGGTAACAGCTTTATAATTATCTGCTCGGGTAATCGCAGTAATCATAGCAACCGATCCCACGCCAGTGACTTTAAGCTGTTCTGCCCTATCGACGGTGATTCCACCAATAGCCACCACTGGATAGTGATCCTTTAATAAATCAACCCACTGCTGTAAACGCTCTATACCTTGAGGTGAAAACGGCATTTGTTTGCTTGTAGTTTCATAAATAGGACCCAAAGCAATATAACTTGGATTTACTGCAAGGGCTCTCGCCAGCTCCCAATAAGAATGAGTAGAAACGCCTAATCTCAAGCCTGCCTCAGCAATAACTTTTAAGTTAGCATCATGTAAGTCTTCCTGCCCAAGATGCACACCATAGGCACCCAATTCAATAGCCTGTTCCCAATGATCATTCACAAAAAAATGCACGGTTTTATCTTTTAAATAGTCCAACGCAGACTGTATTTGTTGCTGTGTCGATTGACTATCTAAATCTTTAACTCTTAGTTGAATCGTTTGAATGCCTTCATCAATAAGTTTTTTAATCCAGTCAGCATTATCTACTACAGGGTAAATCCCCAGCTGTGGGCAGGCAGGAAAATCAAATTTTTGACCAATCAGCTCAGCTTGATAACAAAGTTTGGGGAAATCAACTAACTCTATACCCTGCTGACTGTGATTGATAAGTCGGTAAGGTCCAGCTTTTTCTGAAAGTCTTATGCCACGTGTTACATAGGCTTTGGCAAGTACAACCGCATCACGAATATCCTGCCCAGCAGCAAGTTGTGAAGCCAGTGCTGAAGCCAAAACGCATCCTGTTCCTCTCACCTGATTTTTTGTTTTTTCCTTGTAAAGATAAAACTCAGAATCTGGAGAGGAAAAGTAATCTATTGCCAAGCTATGATCAGCGTGTCCACCTTTTACCAGACAGCTTGTGACACCCTTTTGCCTAAGTATATTTGCACCTGCACCTACATTGATATCAGACTGGGTCAGTGCATATAGCTCAGGTAGATTTGGGGTCACCAGGGTGGTTAAAGGTAAAATTTCTTCACATAGGTAGGTTTTTACATCATCAGGGACGCTCACCCCACCACTAGTGCTTCCTAATACGGGATCTAAAATGACCGGGCCATTAAAACTCAATAGGATGTCTTTGATACACTGAGCAATCTCGATATGGGGAATCAGGCCTATCTTTATCGCTTTGATATCGAAGTCTGTCCGACAATTCTCGTATTGCGCCATCATTTTAGCTGGGCTAACTTGACCAAACTCTGTTAATCCATCAGAACTTTGCTCTGTTAAACCTGTGATTAGAGATAGAGGATGACAACCGTGGTTCTGGACCGTCATGATATCTGCTGACATGCCAGCACAGCCTTGAGGATCCAATCCTCCAATTAACAAAACAGCCGGTTTTTGATTCGGTGTGGCGTCCACGTATTACCTCATGTCAATAATTCTTTAGAGCACGCTTTGAAATAAGCGCTGGCATCACCTAACTTTCTCGCCAATATTTAGCCATGTTGTTGCCATATCGGCTTATCCAAAGTGGGTGTGCTGGGTTTAGCATTATCACGTTTAGGCATAACACCGGCTTCATAAGCCAAACGACCGGCATTGATGGCATCAGCAAAGGCATAAGCCATTGTCTCTGGCTCAAGCGCTTCTGCAATCGCTGTATTTAACAGAATTCCATCGTAGCCTAGCTCCAGTGCTTGGACAGCATCGGAAGGTTTTCCAATGCCCGCATCGACTAATAAAGTCATTTCTGGCAAACGTTCACGCAATGTCTTTAAGGCATAAGGATTGAGTAATCCCTGACCGGTGCCGATAGGCGCTCCCCAAGGCATTAATACCTCACACCCCAACTCTGCCAGTTTCTGACATAACACCAGATCATCCGTGCAGTATGGAAACACCTTAAATCCATCTTCGATTAATATTTTAGTGGCTTCAACTAAGGCAAATGGATCCGGTTGCAGGTTATAACTATCACCCAACACTTCAAGCTTCACCCAGTCAGTATCAAATAATTCTCTGGCCATATGTGCGGTGTTAACCGCTTCTTTGACGCTATAACAACCTGCTGTATTAGGTAAAAGGTGGCAGTTGAGCTGTTCAATCATCTGCCAGAATTGATCACCACTTTGTTTATCTGCTGATGTCTGCCGGCGCAGTGAGACGGTAATGACTTCCGCCCGAGACGCTTTGATGGCATCGATCATCACCTTAGGTGAGGGATATAATGCCGTGCCAATAAATAATCGGCTACTCAGCGTTTGTCCATAGACTTGCCAATCAGATGCTTTCATCTCAACCTCCACTTATTGGAGACACAATATCAATACGATCTCCATCATGAATCACTACATCCTGCCAACGCGATTTAGGTAGCAGTTCATCATTAATAACAATCACAAAACGGCCCTGCATTTGTTGACGTTCAACAAACTGTGCCACGGTGTGTTCTGCATCGATATCAAGCAACTCACCATTGAATTGAATCTGTACGATTACATTAGACGTCATACAACGCTCCAAATTGTATTTGCTCACTCTGCCCTACTAACAAATGACATAAATCATCAATAATGGCCGGTGCAAACAAATAGCCATGTCGATAAAAACCATTGATAACGTAACCCCAGTCAGTCCGTCTTATCGTGGGAAGGTTATCGGGCAGCCCAGGGCGACAGTGTGCCGCCATTTCCACAATACGTGCTTCAGCAAACCCTTTATGCAGGCTGTATAAGGCCGACATTAATTCCAAACCGCTTCTGACGGTCAGCTGAGAGCGATCATCACTTTCTATTACAGTGGCGCCTAGTACATACTCATTATTGGGTCGTGGCGCCAGGTAAAACGGATAACGTGGATGCATCAAACGTATCGCGTGTTTGAGATTCACTTCGGGCGCAGACACACGAATCACTTCGCCTCGCACACTGCGTAATGCGGCTAAATTTGCTTTACCGCCATTGCCGCGGCAGTCCAATACCACATCAAAGTCTTCTGCTGAACACTGCAGATAACGTTGTGTCAGCTTTTCAATCTCGGTCGAATTCAACTCACCGATCTCATCTGTTATCACCCACTGAGCATGCAACTCAAGGAACGAAGTCAATTGCTGATAAAGCTGGCGATTATCAATGCATGATTCTTTTTCAAACCACATGGCTTGATCGAAGCGTTCAGCTAATTCTGGCTCGCGTAAACTCAGTGCCACTTTATCCAGCTGAACATAATCACTATCTGCCAATACATGTTTGGCCCGTCTATCAAACCGTTCCATTTCGGCTTTATCACCCTGATGTGCTACGACTAAAGTGCCTTCATTCTGATAAAACACCGGCGCTTCTAACTCGCTGAGCCATTTAGGCCATAGCTGATAAGAACGCATGCCTATCGTTTTAACTATGGGTTCAGCTGTCACCGCTTCAGTCAATGGTGCAACCATCGAAGCAGCGACAAAACCAGCACTATCGCTACCGGTTTTGTCGTCTTTCGATAACAATGTCACTTGATAGCCTGCCCGAATCAGACGCCAAGCTGTCAGGCGTCCGATCAGGCCACTACCGATGATGAGATAATGGCTCATCAAACCTGGCGATAAATTTTGCTGCCGCCTTCCTTGAATTCCTGAGATTTCTCAGCAAAGGCCGCTTTTACATCATGTGAAATTTTCATTGAACAAAACTTCGGACCACACATTGAACAAAAGTGAGCCACTTTTGCTTTAGGTTGTGGCAAAGTTTCATCGTGATATTCACGTGCTGTATCCGGATCCAGACCCAAATTAAATTGATCTTCCCAACGGAATTCAAAACGGGCTTTTGATATCGCGTCATCACGGATTTGTGCACCCGGATGACCTTTACCTAAATCCGCTGCATGGGCTGCAATTTTGTAGGTAATGATGCCGGTTTTGACGTCATCTTTATTTGGCAGACCGAGATGCTCTTTTGGCGTGACATAACACAGCATCGCCGTGCCAAACCAGCCAATCATAGCTGCGCCGATACCAGAAGTAATATGGTCATAACCTGGTGCGATATCGGTCACCAATGGACCCAAGGTGTAGAACGGTGCTTCATGACACCACTCCAATTGCAGATCCATATTTTCTTTGATCTTATGCATCGGAACATGACCCGGACCTTCGATCATCACTTGTACATCATGCTTCCAGGCAATCGTGGTCAATTCACCTAAGGTTTTTAATTCCGCCAGCTGGGCTTCATCATTCGCATCAGCCTGAGAACCGGGACGTAAACCATCCCCTAATGAAAATGATACGTCATAGGCTTTCATGATTTCACAGATATCTTCGAAATGCGTGTAGAGGAAGCTCTCCTCATGGTGAGCCAGACACCATGCTGCCATAATCGAACCACCCCGAGAGACGATACCGGTTGTGCGATTCACGGTTAGAGGAATATGAGACAAGCGAACACCAGCATGGATTGTGAAATAATCGACGCCCTGCTCAGCTTGTTCAATCAAAGTATCTCTGAACACTTCCCAAGTCAGATCTTCAGCCACACCATTAACCTTTTCCAGTGCTTGGTAAATCGGCACAGTACCAACAGGCACAGGTGAGTTACGGATGATCCACTCACGGGTTTGATGGATATGTTTACCTGTCGATAAATCCATAATGGTGTCACCACCCCAGCGGGTGCTCCATACCATTTTTTCGACTTCTTCCTCAATTGAGGAGGTAGTCGCTGAGTTACCAATATTGGCATTTATTTTTACCAGGAAATTACGGCCGATGATCATCGGTTCGGTTTCCGGGTGATTAATATTGGCTGGGATAATGGCACGACCTTCAGCCACTTCTTTACGCACAAACTCTGCCGTAATGTAGTGTTCCATATTCTCGGGTAACTCACCACGCTGGGCTAACGCTTCACGGCCCATACTCTCACGAATGGCAATGTATTCCATTTCTGGTGTGATAATACCTTGGCGTGCATAGTGCATTTGGCTGACGTTTTTACCGGCTCTCGCTTTGCGTGGTAAGCGACGATGATCGAACAAAGGAATATCAAAGTCCTGAGCATCTTGCTCACGTGTGTAGGCTGAACTGAACTCAGCTAGTTGTTCAGTATCATCACGCTCATCGATCCAGTTTTGACGAATGAGTGGCAGCCCTTTTTCAATATCAATACTTGCTTTGGGATCGGTATACAAACCTGATGTGTCATATACAACAACGGGTTCATTGGGAATGGCCGCTAATTCAGAGTTAGCGTTAGGTGTATCAGTTAAATGAATCTGACGAAATGGCACCAGTAAATCATTACGGCTACCTTTGATGTAAAACTTCTCACTCCCCGCCAAAGGCTCAGTCGTAATGCCGCTACGGTCTTTAATGTTAATAACTTTATTGGATTGTGTAGACACGTTTCTTCCCCTAAATGAAAACCACGACGGGGAAGATGAGAGCGTTGCGCGAAAGCGAACAAGAAAACAGACACCAAACGAAAATGGATCTCGAGTGCAAAACAGGTGTCCTGCTTGTTTCCTACGGAGGTTCTAGCCTCTTCAGGTTCAACGGGTTTCATCTCAGCCTTTCCGGATTATTCCGGTCGGGCACCCCGACAAGTGATTCGCATGGTAAATCAAAAAGGATTTTTTACACAAGCCTCATCTGGCACAATGGTCTACTATTTTTTCTCCAAACACGCAGGCAGCATCAGGTTCATGGCCAATAAAAAAGACGACTCTGAAGAAGATGAATTCGCATTATTCCGAGAGGAAATGCGCGATGCCACCCGTATACGCCAAAATCGTCTGATTCATAACAAACCAAAACCTGTTGCCAAAGCCATTCGCCAAAAAATCATGGATGATGAATATCAGGGAGAAACCTTCTCGGATATGTTTTCTCCAGAGACGGTTGGTAATGAAGAATATCTTGAATACCGTGGTCCAGGAATACAGCACAAACTGTTTAATAAGCTTCGTAACGGCAAAGTCCATATTGAAGCCGAATTAGATTTACATGGTATGACCATTGCCAAAGCCGAACCGTCATTGTCTGAGTTTCTGGAGTTTTGTCAGCAACAACAAATTCGCTGTGTACGCATCATCCACGGAAAAGGCTGGGGATCACGGGATAATAAACCCGTCTTAAAAAGCAAACTGAACCATTGGCTGCGCCAAAGTGAGATTGTGCTTGCATTCTGTAGCGCGACTGTCGACGATGGCGGTACGGGCGCGTTATATGTACTTCTAAAAAGACTGTTTCAAGAGTAGCGCCTTGTCATCAACATCCCTTTTTAACAGCGCTGTTCTGCTCAAACGTATACCAGAACCACCCGCATTCAGTTCTTTGATGATCGGATCGGCTTTACACAAACATAGAGCCTCAGAGTAGCCTTGTGCACATTTTTGAAGAAAGCTCTCCAGAACAGGTTGTTTTGATTTATCTTGAAGCACTTCTGGTGGGGCTTCTAGTTTTGCCTGAGATTTTTCCTGTGGTGATATCAGTTTTGTATTTTTCTTATCAAGATACGCTTGATAATGTAATTTTTGTTCTACTGGTGTCATTTGCGCTATGACCTGCTCATAAGCTGTTTCACAGACTTGAAGGTTTCCAATTAATATTGATTCATCATAATCCTTGTTCAAAGAACTAGATTTTTTATAAACATTCACGCTGTCACGTATTCTAAGACAAGCCACATTACATTACCGAGCACCTGATACTTTTTCACGGCTGGGTAATTTTAGGTCAATCAAGTTAAAACACTGTACTTGTTTGTCGACTGCATCGATTGCACGGTTTTCTAATGCCTTATCTATATTTGACTCTGTATAAAGATGTGCACTAAGTAATAGCATGAGTGAGAGTGACTAATCCTTTAAAAAAACGCGTTAACATAATCATCTTCCTAATAAGTGAAATCAGTGATTTATAGGTGCCAGAAAATAACACTAACACACTGAATTAAATCAATAATTTCATTTTTAACACTCACAGGAAAGAAGATCACTTATACACATTTGATTGAGTTAGATACTCAAAACATTAACGCTGGCTGGAAACAACAAAACAAGGCTGCTTGTTCTGCTTTAGAAACTGACACAGTTTTGCTGCTTCAGGCTTAGCTGAAAAATTACCCAGTTGTAGACGGTAAAAGTCTGGTTTAATGGTATTTTCAACAGGTTCGGTAATCGTTGTTTGATATTTCTGTACTGTTGTGGCTGATATTTTTGTTAGCTGGGCCAAGGCAATATCGACATTTTCTCTGGACTTAAATGCGCCCACCTGAACACGATAGACAGTGACGGCTTGCTCATTAACATCAGACACCTTTTGCTTGTTTTTAACGTTATCAGGCTTAGTCGATTTTTTTGGTGTGGGAGCACTTGCCTTTTCAAGCGTTGGTTGAAGAGCATATCCTGCCGTCATTGCTGCTGTTGACTGAATGTCGTTAACATCAGTTTTTATACTGATATCGGGCAATTCCGGTGGCGCATCGTTAATCAGATGATTATCACGATTAGCTAAGATTAAGACATTGGCTTTTTCAATCTGGTTACTACTTAACTCAGTCTTCAATTGAGCCTGTTTCACAATTGCCTGAGGTTGATTTTGTTCACTCGCTAAACTAAACCATGCATAAGCCGCAACTTTATCCTGTTTGATACCTTCACCATTGAGTAACATCTCCCCTAGTTGATATTGGGCCTGTGGATCACCCTGTTTTGCGCCCTTTTCAAACAAGTGAAAAGCTTTTTCTTTTTGCTGCTTAATCGCTGTTTTTGCTGTTTGTTTATTTCTGAATGCCTCGCTTAAGCTTTCAGCTCTGGCTAATTCTTCTGAGCTTAATCTATCTCTTATCGCCATACGATCAATGATGGCTTGCTTATGCTTTTTTTCGCTGGCTAGAGTTAACCATGAATAGGCGGCGGCCTTGTCTTGCTCTACCCCCTGACCATTTAATAATAGAATAGCGAGCATCCACTGTGCTTCGGTAACATTTTGTTGTGCCGCTTTATGCCATGCCTGATAAGCAGTTTTGAAATCCCTTTGTTTATAAGCAGCTATCCCTTGCTGAACATCATCTGCAAACACTTTTGTTGCGAACAAAGCAAAGAAAAAAAGGAAGGCAGACATCGACAGCCGTTTTATATCTCGCGAGACTTCCATTATTGTGCGAACCTTTTTAACTAATTGATAGTGATGTTGATAGCCTAAAGGCTTTTTCAACCATAGTGAAGACATTATAATCAGATGATCCTAACGAGATATCAACGAATGACACCTGAGCAACTTCAGCAATATCTTTATCAACATATTCCCTTATCATCTGCTATGCAGGTGTCTATCGATCATGTCACTTATGATGAGGTAAAGCTCCGAGCCCCTTTAACACCAAATATTAATTATCATGACACTGTTTTTGGCGGCAGTGCGTCGACATTAGCCATTTTGTCAGCATGGTCCTTATTAAACATACGGATATACCAAGCCGGCCTTGACTGTACGTTGGTAATACAGCGCAATAAGATGGAATATGAAAAACCGATAACAGATACATTTACTGCCACAGCCCAAATTCAAGCTACTGAAAATTGGGAAAAATTTATACGTACATATGAACGCATTGGAAAAGCACGTATTCGTGCGGTGGCAACGCTGGCTCATCAGGAACAACGCGTCGGTTTCTTTCAAGGTGAGTTTGTTGCCCTACATCGATAAGCGATTACCACTATACTCCCAGAGATACAGTACAATCGTCGTCTTTTTCACCATATAGTAAAACGACATCGTCATGGCTGACATAAGACCCATAGGTATATTCGACTCTGGTATTGGCGGTTTGCCCATCGCCAAGCAGATCAGAGCGCTTATGCCAGCTGAGAATTTGATTTATCTGGCAGATACCCTGCATACACCCTATGGAGAAAAAAGCGAAGCCTATATTCTTGAACGCTCTCTTAGTATTACTGAGCATTTATTACATCATCAAGTGAAAGCGATTGTTGTTGCCTGTAATACTGCCACACTTGTCAGTATTAAAACCCTACGTGAACATTTTGAACTGCCGTTTATCGGTGTTGAGCCAGGATTAAGGCCAGCCGCATTAAACACAAAAACGGGTGTTATTGGCGTGTTAGCCACAGCAAAAACTTTAACGAGCCAGTCTTTCCATGAGTTAGCAGGCCGTGTCGCCAAGGGAGCTAAACTTGAAATCCAGCCCTGCCCAGATCTGGTCTCTTTGGTGGAAAAATTAGCCTTAAGTTATCAGGAAAGCTACATAACGATTCAAAGCTACGTACAACCTTTACTCGATAAAGGTGCAGATACTCTCATTCTTGGTTGTACACATTTCACTCATCTAAAAGCAGTCATTCAGGAAGTTGTTGGCCCATCAATCACTATCATTAGTACAGAAGAAGCAGTTGCCCGCGAAGTTAAACGCCGACTAACCCTAGAAAACCTGCTTTCAGAAGAAACGTCTTCAGGTTCAACGTGTATGTTAAGTAATAGTAATAAAACAATCTTTGAAAAACAGGTGAGAACATTGTGGGATGAAGAAGCTGATGTCCAACTATTCTAAAAAAGGTTATTCGTCAGTTAATGTTAAATCAGTAAATACCCGCTCTGGCGCTTTACTCATAAACACTTCAGATTGAAATTCATCTACAAAACATGCATTTAGCGTAACATCTTCATAAAGCCAATAAATAAAACCACCCTGCTCAACTCGACGGCGCCAGTTATATCGACATTGTACCCAACCATCCTTTAAATGAGAGATCTCAATTGCTGACGACTGTGCTGTCTTATATTCCAGTATTTGTTTGGATAATGAAAAGTGAAAACGATCAATATAAAAATCATCACCGTCTAAATGAAACTGAATACGCTTGCCCTCATCATCACCATGCATATCAATTACAAGCTGTTCCTTGGCTATGCAGTTAGCAGATGAGGTATTGACTAATGTCTTGTCCTGACGATTGAGGCGCTGTTGTTTATGCGCGTCAGTGCGCTGACTTTTGTCCCATTGTGTGATCAATATTTGTACGATAAGCATAGATATTGGTCTTACTTTTTAGATATATCCATCTTTATAAAATATCCTCTTTACCATGCAGTCATGTACGTCCATATTGAAAATCCACTATTTACTATCAAAAGTCTCATGTTATTCGACGAAAACAACTGACTCATTGATAGCTCAGTGAGAAATCGAAGAAAACGATAAAACTAGGGTATTTCTTGAACAGACGTTTCATGAAAGCTTCTTGGCCAGGCAGTGACTAAGGCTTTTAATAACGTCGCTAAAGGTATAGCAAAGAAAACGCCCCATACTCCCCATATTCCACCAAAAAACAATACAGCGAGAATGATCGAGACGGGATGTAAGTTAACTGCTTCGGAAAATAAAATTGGCACTAATACATTGCCATCTAAAGCCTGGATAATGCCGTATGCAATCAAGATATAGGCAAACTGTTCTGTCAGACCAAACTGAAAGCCAGCCACTGCTGCAACAGGTAACGTGGCAACCGCCGCACCTATAAAGGGAATTAAAACAGAAAAACCAACCAATACAGCTAACAGTGCTGTGTATTGCAGTCCAAAGAATGAGAATGTGACATAGCTTACAGTACCAACAATCGCAATTTCGACCACTTTGCCACGTACATAATTAGCAATCTGATCATCCATTTCACTCCATATGCGATTCATCAGACCACGTTTTTCCGGCATAAAAGACAGTATAAACGCCACCAGCTTTTCCCGATCTTTCAGCATAAAAAATACTAAGATGGGCACTAAGACCAGATAAATAATTAAACCAATCACATTGCCCAATGAGGCAATCGATAGCGAAACAGCTCTTTGCCCATAGACGGTAAACTGTTTTGCTGTGCTAGAAATCCAGTTTTGTATCTCATCAGGTTTAATTAAGTTGGGATAATGGGTATGCAAATTCACTAGCCAGTCTTCACCATTGGATAGCATTTTTGGCGTTTCCTGAACCAAGTTCACCAGCTGATTCCATAATAGTGGCATCAATAAAAAGCCCAACGCTAACATCAGACCGACAAAACCTAAAAATACGATGCCGACCGCCACCATATTTGGAACATGCCGTCGTATCAGCATATTCACCACACCTTGTAATAAAAATGCGATAACCAGCGCTGTAAAAAATGGGGCCAGCATACCGCCCAGCCAGATCACAACGGCAAAACCGATGACTAGTACAATCAGCAGTATGACGGCTTCTTCATCAGAGAAATAACGTTCCGTCCATTTACGTAGAATCGATCGCAGTGTCATTAACCTGTTTATCCTCAGCTATAATTGATCAGCAACGGTAATATTCTGTCACATCCCATCTGTATATGCTGATAAGAAATTATCAGCTGTAAAACTGTCTTGATGTTTTCTCTACGAAGGAGTTGTAATGAAAAGCTTGGGGAACAATATTTGGTACGTTGATGGCGATAGCGTTCCTTTTTATACCCTACCTTACACTACCACGCATGGTGATTGTTCGCTTGAGTGATAATCGCTTATGGATTCATAGTCCAATTAAGCTGACGCAAGACTTAGTGAAGCAAGTTGAGTCACTTGGTCAGGTCGGTTTTTTAATTGCACCCAATAAGTTACATCACTTATTTCTGAAAGACTGGCAACAACATTACCCTTCGGCAACAGTTTACGGTACGGAACAAGTCTCGCTAAAACGACCAGATATCCAGTTTGATGGCATTCTCAGTTCTGCTGTCACCCTCCCCTGGGAAAATGACATACAACATCGGTTATTTACTGGTTCAAAAGCGATGCAGGAATGTGTGTTTTTCCATCGTGACAGTAAAACACTTATCGTCACCGATTTAATTGAAAACTTTTCGCCGGATGCCTTCACGCCCATAAAACGTTTTCTGGCAAAAATAAGTGGTATTGTTGCCCCCAAGGGCAAAATGCCTATCGACTGGCGCCTTAGTTTTAACAAAGATGTCGCGAGAGAACACATGCAACATATCATCGGCTGGCAACCAGAAAAAATAGTGATGGCACATGGTTTAATTATTGAAGACCACGCAGTGTCTTTTTTAGAAAAGTCATTTAGCTGGTTAAAATTGTCACGCCATACAGACTGAGCATAATGCTTATTAATGGTGATGTATCTATTTTTATCCTAGCCTCGGTTCTGCTCGCTATTGCACCAGGTCCAGATAACCTTTATGTGCTCACACAGTCTGCTCTTTATGGTATCAGAACCGGTGTAATTCTTAGCTTAGGCTTATGTAGCGGTCTTGTCGTCCATATCATAGCAGTAGTCATTGGCGTAGCAACGTTATTAAAGACCACACCCTTAGCCTTTATTTTATTAAAAATCATCGGCGCCAGTTATTTACTCTATTTAGCCTGGCGAGCATTAAAAGCACAGCCTATATCTGCTTTAGCTGATAAACGTTCTCCACATAATTCCATAGCCTTGTTCAGAACCGGATTCTTGATGAATGTGAGTAATCCTAAAGTAGCGATTTTTTTTATGGCTTTCTTACCGCAATTTGTTCATACCGATAAAGATTCTATGTCACTACAAATTTTATGCTTAGGTCTTATTTTTATGGCAAGTGCACTAGTGGTATTTTTTGTCGTGGCAATGAGCGCTGCTAAGTTGGGGAATTGGTTAATACGATCAAGCAATGCACAAAGCACTCTCCATATCCTAACTGCTATCGTATTTGTACTTCTGGCAGGCCGACTTTTATTCACTCAACCGTAGCTATCGATATTATTACCCAGCTTGCTACGAGTATCTTCATTGGCAATAGAGATTGGCTCTGTTGGCACTAGATCAGCCGTTTGAGATTTTTGTTCTGCTTTTTCCTGTTGTCGTTTTAAGGCTTCTAATTGCATTATCTGCGCCTGAAGTAATTCGATCTGTTTCTGAATAGCTTCAGCTTGTTTTACCGACTCTTCACTGGGTTCCTGTCCCAATTCTTTGAGCTTATTAAATAACTCAACCATTTTTTTCTTTAATGCAGCAATACGTGAATCAAGCGATGTGCCAGTAGTACCTTTTGATTTTGTTGGGCTGCTGCGAACCGATGAAAGATCGACATTCATAATAGATGTCCAAATAATTAAGTTAAATACGTCCTTTACATTACACATCGTCCTGAAGCAGTGGTTCTTTAGTGATTATTAGCGTGCTGTTTTCCCCTACATGATTTTTATTACAAAATCAGGACTTCATAACTTATTTTTTTTACTCTATATTGATGGTTGTCACACATTAAATAGTTTAACAAAGACGCATATCGACCACGCAAGAATACCTTTTCCGCTGAATGTCGTGCCTTATCGAATCACCGATGATTTCATATTGATAATCAATATGTTGATATGGTTATTCTCTATTTTAGTGTCACAGCAATTAAGACTATTAGATGCTCGTATCGTTATTTAGCATTGTTGCTAACAGGACCTGTGTATGCGCAAGCAATCATATTGTTTGCCATAGGGACGAATACGTTTATCAAATTAACAATTAATCATCAGCGATTAAGGGATAGAAAAATGAGTGGAAATGAATCACGTCTGCAAGCTATTTTAAACATTACAAACCGCCAGAAAACAGTTGTTCATAAATCTGAACCACTAGATAAAATCTGGGCAACAGATGTTTTCAATATGGCCAAAATGGAAGAAGCATTAAATAAATCTGCCTTTAAAGCCGTTAAACAAACCGTTCAAACTGGTGCAACATTAGATCCTGCCGTTGCCGATGTTGTAGCCGCAGCAATGAAAAACTGGGCCTTATCTAAAGGTGTAAAGTTCTTCTCTCATATTTTCTATCCTATGACCAATATCACCGCAGAAAAACACGACGGTTTTATTGTGACTAATGCTGAAGGTAATGCTATTACAGAATTCTCTGGCAGCTTATTGATTAAAGGTGAACCTGACGGTTCTTCTTTTCCCAATGGTAGTTTACGTATGACCAATGCCGCTCGCGGCTACACAGCATGGGATCCAACTAGTCCTGCCTTTATTATGCACACCGAGAATGGCTCAACATTAATGATCCCAAGTGTGTTTATGTCATGGACTGGGGAAGCACTGGATAAAAAAATTCCGTTAATGCGTTCAATCTCAGCTATGGATAGCGCGGCTAGAAAAGTACTGACATTGATGGATGAGACAGAAATAGCTCCGCTTAATTCAAGTTGCGGTGCCGAACAAGAGTACTTTCTGGTTGATAGTAACTTTGCTTATGCTCGCCCTGATTTAGTATTAGCCGGTCGTACATTATTTGGTGCTCCACCGGCTAAAGGCCAACAATTCGATGACCATTATTTTGGTGCTATTCCTGAGCGTGTTCAAGTCTTCATGCAGGACTTTGAAGATCAACTATATCGCTTAGGCATTCCAGCCAAGACTCATCATAACGAAGTAGCGCCAGGGCAATTTGAAATAGCCCCATATTTCGAGTCAGCCAATATTGCTGCAGATCATCAGCAACTAATGATGACCTTAATGAAAGCCACAGCCAAAAAACATGGCTTTATGTGTCTGCTTCATGAAAAACCCTTTGCCGGTGTCAATGGTTCAGGTAAACATGTTAACTGGTCTGTAGGTAATGCCACTCAAGGTAATTTACTTGATCCAGGTAAAACACCACATGACAATCTTAACTTTTTATTATTCTGTGGCGCGGTGATTCGTGGTGTACACAAATATGGCCCGTTACTTCGTGCAGTTATCGCCTCTGCTTCTAATGATCACCGCTTAGGTGCTAATGAAGCGCCGCCAGCTATCTTGTCTGTGTACCTTGGCGACCAATTAGAAAAAGTCTTCCAGGACATTAAAGATGGCAATATTGCGACCTCGAAAAAAGGTGGCGAAATGGATTTGGGCCTATCACAAATTCTGAAATTTGAACGAGATCCTGGTGATCGTAACCGTACTTCACCTTTTGCTTTTACAGGTAACCGCTTTGAATTTCGTGCCGTCGGTTCATCTCAGTCCGTATCGGGTCCATTAGTGGCGATGAACACACTGCTAGCCGACTCACTTGACTGGATTGCTGAGAAACTCAAGGTCCAATTAGATAATGGTAAAGATCAAACTACCGCCGTTCTTGCTGTACTGAAAGAATTGATGGAAGAGCACGGTAATGTAGTATTTGGAGGCGATGGTTACTCACATGAATGGCATAAAGCGGCTGTTGAAGAACGTGGTCTGAAAAACTTACCTACCTCTGCCGATGCGTTACCTTACCTACGTGATGAAAGTATCCGTGAGTTATTCTCTCGCACTGGTGTCTTTACACCTATCGAGCTAGAAAGCCGTTTTGAGGTATATGCTGAACAGTATATTCTCTCTATTGAAGTGGAAGCCAAACTCGTTGTTGAAATGGCAAAAACACTGATTTACCCATCAGCAGCACAGTATCTAACAGAACTTTCTGTTAGCCATACCAGTATGGCTGATATGGGTATTGAGATGAATAAATCAGTTGTCAGCGTGGTAGCTGAAGAAACTAACGCCATGTTAGCGACAGTCACTGAACTGGAAACGGCACTGGAAAGACATGATTTCGACTCAATTGATGCACATATGAATTTCTGTGCGAATGATATCCGTAACTTGATGGATAAAGTACGTTCACATGTCGATAGACTCGAAGGTGAAGTTGCCGACGATTTATGGCCACTGCCTAAATATCGTGAGATGTTATTTATAAAGTAAGCAATTCTAACGACGATAAAAAGGCCGCTTTCTGCGGCCTTTTTTCTTGCTGATATAGCTTAGAGGGGTCATCGCTTTGCCACATTGTATTATCGAACATTCAACATCGACTGCCACCATCACACCTGATGCTGCTTTAGTATCAACAGTACATCAAGCCGCTATCGACTCATTACTATTTGAGCCTGATCATATCAAAACTCGTAGTATTGCTTACCAAACATTCCAGTTAGGTGATCATCACTCCCACTTTATACATGTCACCGTCAGGCTTCATCAGGGACGCTCAGAAGAGCAGAAGAAACGTTTAACAAATCTAATAGTGGAACGGTTATATACCACTTTACCGTTGACAGATATCACAATCACGGCCGAGGCTGTTGATATTGACACCCATGCCTATGCGAAAACAACACTGGTATAAATAGACACCGCTTTACTTAAGTTATATTTAAGTAATCCATAGAACAATAAGACTGTCGACGTATTAATAGTATGTCACTTATCGAAATAGAGTTTTTAACTCTAATAGATTTTCGTTAGTGAGGCAGCAGTGAAAACAAAACATCAGCAGATTGTCAGCAAGGTCCCGGAAATCACCTTAATATTCTGGGTCATCAAAATATTTGCCACGACAGTGGGTGAAACCGGAGGCGATTTAGTCTCAATGTCACTGAATGTGGGCTACCTTATTAGTAGTATTATTTTCGCCATTGTCTTTCTTGCAGTGGTCTCTCTACAAATCAATGCCCGATCATTTAATGTATTCATCTACTGGGCGACCATTATCGCAACCACTACATTGGGTACCACAATGGCAGATTTTGCAGACCGCTCGTTAGGGATAGGTTATGCCGGCGGCTCCACACTCTTATTAGCATTATTGATGCTGTCATTGTTTGTCTGGCACAAAAGTCTAGGCTCAGTCTCAATCCAACAGATACGTTCACCTAAAGCTGAAATGTTTTATTGGGTTACTATTTTATTTTCACAAACATTAGGCACTGCTTTAGGCGATTGGGTAGCGGATACACAAGGGTTAGGCTACGCTATCAGTGCATTATTGTTTAGTGTCGTACTTATCAGTATTGCCTTTGCTTATTTCACCACAGCTATTTCACATACGGTTTTATTCTGGGCTGCATTTATTTTCACCCGACCATTAGGTGCGGTAGTAGGTGACTTCCTAGACAAACCGATCGCTGAAGGCGGACTGGCATTAAGTCATTTAGGTATAACAGGCTTATTGCTTAGCCTGATTTTCATTCTGATATTCAGCTTCAAACAGCAAGCTGCACAGGTATCACATTAATTGCTCAACATGCGAAGCGTGCTAATTAATCACAAATAGCAATAAATGACATAAGCGTGTGGTTGAGTAATGGCGCTCTATGTATATTAGAGTAGTCTGCTCGCCCTGATAACAGTATTAACCCCTCTCTTTCACTGCAATATTAATAAAGATATTTTGGGTGCATTAGCACTTGAGTGTTAATCTTAAAACCTGCAAAGCAGTCTTGTATGAGCACTTTAAAATATATGACCGCACTCTTAAGACATAACTTCAGGTAAACAATAAAATCGTATTATGGCTCAGCAACCCAACAACCCATTACATGGCATCACTCTTGAAACCATTGTTACTGAACTGGTTGATCATTTTGGCTGGGATGGCTTTGCTCAGCGAATCAACTTGAACTGCTTCAAAAACGATCCCTCAGTTAAATCCTCTTTAAAATTTCTGCGCAGAACAGACTGGGCTAGAAAAAAAGTCGAACAACTTTATATCAACACCTTCAGCCGGTAACACAATGCCACATTGGATATATTTAGCGGTCGCTATTATCGCTGAAGTCATTGCGACCTCAGCGCTGAAAGCCAGTCACGAATTTACACGTCTTGTCCCCACGATAATTGTTGTTACCGGCTATCTGACTGCCTTTTATTTTCTTACATTGTCGTTGAGAGTAATTCCTGTTGGTATTGCTTATGCCATCTGGGCAGGCTTGGGCATTGTGCTCATCGCTGTCATCTCGTGGATAATGTATGGACAAAAACTCGATTTACCCGCCCTGCTAGGCATGGGATTAATCATCTCAGGTGTCCTCGTCATTAACCTGTTTTCTAACACAGGTGGACACTGAGTCTGTTATAAAAACATACCGCCCAACACTTAAATTCGTTGACCGGTAAGCCATGAACGATGATCACTCATCTGCATTGCTGGTGCATTTGCTATATCGTCTGGCAAGGCTATCTTGCATAATGTTGTGTGATTGAAGATACCGGGATTCAACTCAGCATTCTCTAGTACAACTCCATCGGCAACCTCAGTTTCACTTGCACCTATTCATGCAGTTAAATCTTATTGACCACGTTAGCGCTGATTCTGCTGAGCACCATGGTAAAGCTGAATCTATAGATGATTTAAGACACCATTACCTAATCTATTATTTACAAAATCTGCAAACACAGACTGCGGTCTTTAAATGTATTGCCCAGCCTCTTCTTGTGCTGGTTGAAATGAAAAGCAGGCTACAAGTGAATAACACGTCACCCTTCCTATACATTTGTTTATCCTGATTGGCTATCGCGAACGACTCGCCCTAATTGCCCGGGCTTAGCTAGAAATTAGTGAATTAGAACAAATACTGCCTATGTATCTAGGCCAAGTCATTCCTTTTCTATGCTCACTGCCGCTGGTCGTCAAGCACTCAAATGTCTGAGTTTATATACGACTTGGTTACAAGAATGAACAAACAGTGTCGTCAAGGCGAATCAGGTAATGCTGCTAAGAAGTAGGCAGCCTGCAACAAAATAGACAGCTATTTTTATCTGTGCTAAAACCATTAGAACAATAAGTGTTTTCAACAAGATAATTGAAAACAGATAAAAATGCTGATGAAAGTGGTTATGCAGAGAGGATTTTCCGCTTGAATATGAACACAGCTTCGAATATTGATACAGAGCATGAGGATGAAGAAACGGCATTAAAAGTCGATATCATTAATATGCTTTATAGCAGCAACCTTAAGTCACTTATCGTGGCTAGCCTTGTTGCTTTAACATTAGCTTATGTTGAATACGACCAAGTCAGTAACAAGATATTATTTGCTTGGGGTGTTATTTTTTGCTTTGTCTACGGCTTACGTTTTTATACCACCGTTTATTTTCAGCATCAAAAAGCATCACAAAAAGAGCCTGACTATTGGTTAAATATTTTCCGCTTATCGACATTGGCTTGTGGCATGGCATGGGGATTAGCGGGTTATTATTTTCTTTCTGAAACCAATGAAATAGCGCATAAAGCTTTCATTACGCTAGTGATAGTAGGCGTCACAGGTGGTGCTATGGTGGTTTACTCTGTTGATAGTTTCACATCAAAATTATTCTCCGGCAGTATCTATTTGCTGTCACTGCCAGGCTTTTTTACCAATGGAACAGAACTGTCTAGGGCAATGGCCGTCTTATTGGCTGTCTATATTGTTTATATTTCCATTGCATCATCTAATCTAGGCAAAAAGCTTCAAGAAAATATACTGCTTCACCATGCAGCAAAAAAACAGCAAGCCCAAATCGAAAAGTTATCACAGCATCAACGTATCCATTTAGACCATACACCCATGGGCGTTATTGAGTGGGACTTGGATCTGAGAGTTGTTTCATGGAATGCTGCAGCTGAACAGATCTTTGGTTACCGCCAGGAAGAAGCTATTCATCAATCAGCCCATTTCTTACTACCCCCTGAAATTGAGGCGCATATAATTCAAAAAATGTATCAATTTATCGCTGAGGGAAGTTCCAGCCATTGTCAAAATGAAAATCTAACCAAGGATAACGATATTATTTTCTGTGAGTGGACTTACACGGCACTAAGAGATAGTAATAATAAAGTTGTGGGCCTGGCCACCCTGGTCCAGAACAAAACAGAATTCAAGAAAAATCAGGATGAAATCCAGTATCTTGCTTATTACGATACCTTAACTGATTTACCTAATCGACGTTTACTTACCGATAGGGTGTCGCATGCCATACATACCAGCAGCCGTAGTAAATCCTATTGCGCTGTATTCTTTATTGATTTAGACAACTTTAAAAATATTAATGACTTACATGGACATTCAGCGGGTGACATGTTGCTCAAATCTGTATCATCACGTCTAAAAACACTGTTGAGAGACGAAGATACGATTGCACGATTTGGTGGTGATGAATTTGTTATTTTGGTCCAAAACATTGGTGATACACCGGGTAAAAGCAAAGAAATAGCAGAGTTAATTTCTAACAAAATCATTAATGGTATCAGTGATATATATAATATAGGTAATGTACAGTATCGAACCTCATGCAGCATCGGCATTTGTACATTTATGGGTGAAAGCTTATCCGTCAATGAAATTTTCAAACGCGCTGACAACGCGATGTTTCAGGCCAAATCAGATGGTCGAAGTTGCTACCGCTTTTTTGATGAAAAACTACAACCCAGCATTGAGTTCAAAGCCAGTCTGGAACATGATTTAAGAGATGCGATTTTCAATCGCGATATCATCCCCTACTTCCAGCCTCAAGTGAATCATCGTCATGAGCTTATTGGTGCCGAAATTCTACTCCGTTGGCAACATGCAAAACATGGCATGATTTCGCCTGCTGAATTTATTCCCATTGCAGAAGACTCCGATATTATTAATCGTATTGGTACTGAAGTTCTTCAGCATGCTTGTAAACAATTAGCCATCTGGCAACAATCCCCAGCAACAGCTAAATTGGTTTTATCAGTCAACATCAGCGCTAGACAATTTATGCAAAAGAATTTTGTCGACACGGTGTTATCAAGTATTGAATCTGCAGACTGTTCTGGCTCAAATTTACGTCTTGAAATTACTGAAAGTCTGATGTTGAAAAACATCAATGAATTGGCGATTAAGATTGAAAAATTAAGGTCTCATGGCATTACTTTATCATTGGATGACTTTGGCACAGGCTATTCATCTCTGTCGATATTACGAAGTTTTCCGCTAGATGAAATAAAGATTGATAAAAGCTTTGTAGATCACATGCTTGAAAATGCAAATGATGCTCATATTATTCGCACGGTTATCAATATGAGTAGTCATATGGGAATGACCGTTATCGCTGAAGGGGTTGAAACAGAGGCTCAAGAAGTATTTTTAGCTGAACATGGCTGCTTGAACTATCAAGGTTACTTATTTGGGAAACCGATGCCAGCAGAGCAGTTTAATGACTATGTTAGTCAACATACAGCTAGCACGTAAGGCTGGTATATAAAAAGCATTCACCTTTTATATTTATTGACTTGGCAGCTATATCAAGAAAAAAAGATAAAATCCGCCAAGCTAAATTCCTTTTTATCTAAGAAGTGAATGTGTGAACTCAAAGACAGACCATATATCAGCTTTAATAAGGTAATATGCGCCTTCTATTATTACTTTTAACTGACCATTCCAATGAAGTTTCTCCTAAACCAAGTCATATTCCTCAGTCTGCTATTAGTGCTACCTATGCCAAGCTTTGCAGATATCCACCAAACTGATTGGCAAAACACGATCATGCAATTAGAAAAAGAATATGGTGGCAGGATCGGTGTATCAGCCTTTAACTCAGAAAATAATCAGCAGCTCAATTACCGTGAACATGAACGTTTTGCCTTATGCAGTACGTTCAAACTTTTGCTTGTTGCCAATGTATTGCATCGTGTTGACCAACAGCAAGAAAATCTCTCTCGCACGGTTACTTATGATAAATCAGACATACTTGATTATGCCCCTGTCACAAAACAGCACCTTAATCAGGGCAAAATGACAGTCACCGCTTTAAGTAAAGCCGCAATACAACTCAGCGACAACACGGCCGCTAATTTATTACTGAATACCCTGGGTGGCCCCCAGGGACTGACTGATTATTTTCAGACTTTAGGTGATAACACCACTCGACTAGATAGAATTGAGCCTCACCTCAACAGCAACCTAGCGGGTGATATCAGAGATACCACAACACCTGATGCTATGCTTACTACATTAAAAACCGTGTTACTGGGCGATCATTTATCTGAATCATCTAGACAGCGACTGATTCACTGGCTAATAGGTAACCAAACTGGCGATGACAAAATCCGTGCTGGTGTCCCTTCAACATGGCTAGTGGGTGATAAAACAGGCTCAGGTGCAAATGGTGCATACAATGATGTAGCTATAGTCTGGCCAGAAACTGGTCACCCTTATTTACTGATAATTTATTATTCAGAATCAACTCGGTCTAAAATTGAGAAAAACAGCATTTTGTCCAAAGTCAGTCAGTCTGTCAGTGACGTTTTTTCTGCTGAATAAGCTGAGTTAATAGCAAAATTATCACCCCAATTACAGAATGAACTGATTACCACCTAGACGTTTTGCTTTATACATAGCTTGATCGGCATGATGCAGCAATGTTTTTTCAACATCACCATGAATAGGTAATCTAGCAATCCCAATGCTCGCGGATAACTGAATTTCACAGCTGTTAACTATTATGACCTGCTCTATCGCCTGTCGTATTTTTTCAGCAATATGCCTTACATCATCCTGCTCGTTGATTGAATCCAAAAGCACGACAAACTCGTCACCACCTAAACGAGCAACGGTATCAGAATTACGTAGGCATGCCTCTATACGTTTGGCTATTTGTTGTAGTACCGCATCACCGACATCATGACCGAATTTATCATTAGCCTGTTTAAAATTATCCAAATCAAGGTAGAGCAATGCCAGCTCAGCCCCCTGTCTCACTGCTCTACTAATAGCTAGGTGAAGACGATCATGAAATAATTCTCGATTTGCCAGCCCTGTTAGACTGTCATACATAGCCAGAAAACGTAGACGATCGTGTAGTTGTTTTCTGGTAATGGCTGCAGCAACTTGAGTTGAAATATATTCAAGCAGGTTCTGGCTTTCGTCATTGTTTATCTGCTGCTCGCCCATTCTGATAATTAGACTACCGATCACCTGCTCCTCAGAACACAAAGGCACTTTTGTCCAGCCTGTTTCACTGTCGTAACACACCTTTTTTGAATTCAACCAAGTGTTCAGATCAACACTTAGATGCGCTGAAAGTCTCTCTATATCTGTATTAACAGTCGTGTACACAAAGATAAGATCATTGCTTTCTTGCTCATACTGCGCAATAACAAAATCCTTGATTGGCAATAATTTTTGCATGACCGCATGAATACGTTTATATAATGCAGGCAAACTGTCTTCATGGTGTGCCGCTTCAGAAATAGCATACGTAGCAGCCTGCAGAGCTTCAGCGCGTTTACTCCTGGAAATATCTCTGGCAACAGCTATACGAAATTCTTCATCTGTTGACCACTTTGCCGACCAGAGTAAATAAACAGTGCGGCCATCTTTACGGATGTAGCGGTTCTCAAAGTCGACTTTATCCTGACCATTCATAATATCGTCGACAACGCGTAACGTAGCCTCGCGATCCTCAGGATGGACCATATCCAACATTTGTTTACCTAATAACTCCTCACGGCTGTAACCAAATATTCTTTCTGCACCAGCGCTCAGAAACAGGAAATGGCCTTTTTTATCCACGATACATATCGCATCTAACAACATATCAATATAGTTGCTCAATGACTCAAGATTCTTTTGATCTAAAAAAGCACGTGCATCCGACGACATGTCATATCCAAAATGTAAAAGTCAGCTCAGTTAAGTTGCATGCAAGTTAGTTTGAACATTTCGGTGAATAAAAGAAAGTTATCCTTTTGTTTTCTCTTCAGTCAAAGTATCTGGAGCTTCTTGCTGATAATTAATCGCTCTGATAGGGTAAGGAATCGTAATTCCCTCTTCTTTAAAACGTTGATGTAAGGCTTTGATAAATTCGGATTTAATAAAGAAACGATTAAAGTATTCTTCTGCCCTTAGCATGACTGTAAAGTTGATACTGGAATTATCAAACGTATGGAAAATAACAAAAGTCTGGTAATCGGATACACCCCATTTGTGTGTTTTTAAAATATTGCGGGCAACCTCCAGCGTGACTCTCTCTACATGCTCTAAATCAGAATCATAATGCACGCCAACCTCTACCGGTACGGATAGCTGCTTTTCAGGATAATAATAATTAATAATTTTCGACTGAGATAAAACGCTATTCGGAATGATAATAAAGTTATTCGGTAACATTCTAATCCAGGTTGTACGCCAACCAATTTTCTCTACAAATCCTTGTTCACCAGACTCAATCTCAATAAAGTCGCCTACTCGGATAGGTTTATCTATAACTAGCTGAACACCTGAAAAGAAATTGGTTAATGTCGGTTGCAAGGCTAGAGCAACTGCCAGAGAAGTAATACCCAAAGAGGCAATAACGGGTGTAATAGAAATCCCCATAGTACCGAGAATAATTAATAACCCAAGACCAAGGATTAACGCACGGGTAATTCCCTGTACGATGGTGCTGCTGCTTTTTAATGTGTTAGATTTATTTGCATAGTGCCCGACTGTGCCTGTTAAGAAACCATCTATGAACAATACCAGTGCAGCGACGAGCAATAGTCGTGCAACGGAATTGAATACAGTAAAGTCTGCTTCTACATCAAAATAGCTCGCTGTATGTTCTGATACTTTTATCGTTAATGCCAGCAAACAGAGCGTTAATGGAAAGCTGATAACTTTGACCAATAACTTATCGTAATAAAAGCTCGTCCTTGCGGTGATTTTCGCGATCCTAAGCAGGATAAACTTCTTCACAATTAACATGAGTATAAATAAACTCATGACAACAAGAACAGCCACTGACCATTCAGGCAATGATGAGAAAAACTGATCAAGTTTATTCATGCTGATTATCCTCTATAAAACCTGCTCTTTCATGCAGGTGTTATGCCTAAATTAACGATTCTTTTCTAGCAGGTAAAAAAAAACCGGCAATGCCGGTTTTTTTTATCGATGAGGCTAATGCAAGATTACATTGATTCAGCTTCTTTGATTGCTTTTTTCACAATACGTCCTACACCACCAGATACATCTTCTGCTTTGATAGCATCTATGTTAACTGGATTGCCGACGATTACTGCACCGCCCATACCTGCACCAATATGTGGAGTGCATTTATATATATAGATCCCCTCTTTATCAAAGGTATGAGTGAATTCCTGGCTCATCTCTGATTTAAATGCCTCTGTCCCGTCAGGAATCAAGCCATCAATCATTTCGACATTGTGGGTACTCATATTAGTCCAGCTAACGCTATCACCTGGAGCAACCTTAATAACCAAAGGACTAAACTTTAAGCCTTGTGTAGTCACTGTATGATTAGCAGCAAACGCATTCATTGTCATTAGTAAACTTGTCGCTGCGACACCCATTAAAACCGTTTTCAACATTTTCATAACCTCTCCTTTTTATACCCGTTAGTATTTCATCAAGTTAGATGTGAAAATCATGCGAATTTTATATTTCTGTAAACGTTAAGCTGATACCGATGAGCATGGACTATAATTGAACACTTTCTACGCGGTTTCTTCCAGATTGTTTAGCTTTATATAAGGCTTTATCGGCTTCACTCAGCAATTGTTGAGAGTCAGAGCTGAATGGGGAAATATTCGCGACACCAACTGAAATAGTGATATGACCCAAATCTTCGCCATTAAACTCAATATTTTTCTTTGCAATCGTCTTTCTTAAAGCTTCCGCTTTATGCGTTGCATCTGTTAGCGTGGCACTTGGCATAAGTACGACAAACTCCTCCCCACCAAAACGACATGGAATATCCGTTTCACGGAAAAATTCCTGCATCAATTGAGCTAATGTTTTGAGTACACAATCACCTACTTCATGACCATATTCATCATTAAATCGTTTGAAATGATCAATATCACATATCAATAATGACAACGTATGCATCTCACGGTTAGCTAATTGTGTTTCGCGATAAAGTGCGTCATCAAAGTAACGTCGGTTACGCAAACCTGTTAATGCATCTTCAAATGAGAACCGGTGTAATTCCTCTCTTAGCTTTATGCTACTTAGAGTCACGCCAAGACGTAATTTCACTCTGCTAATCAGATCATCAAGATTTTCACGCGGTATGAGTAATTTTGAACTGGCATTAGTCAACATAATATAAACAAACACACTGTATGAACCATCCAGGTGCTGTAATTCTATTTGTGCCAGCTGTAAATCAAACCGTTTATTATCGTATGAAGTCACGACACTCACTTCCACAGGCATAAACACTTCTGGGAGTTTTCGAACGAGTATTTTCTTTGCCTCATGAAGATCCTGACATGCTTGTAAACGACTGTTTAATTCTTCTAACTTAGCGCCAAGCAAATTAAGACGGTGTAACTGCTCAGCTCTTTCCTGTTCAGCTTCAGCATAGGCATGCAGTGAAGCAGTACGCTCAGCCACCTTCACTTCAAGATGATCATTTAATTCTTTTAAGGCTTTCTGTACATGAGAGTAATGCCTAAGAGAAATAATTATCAAAACCAGTGAGAATAACAATCCAGCGATGGATACATCCAGATCCATCCAAGGCAGAATACTATTCGCTATTCCCATGTCCAATAACAGAAAAAAACCATAAATAATAAAAGACAGCATCACTAGCTTCTGGTCCGAACCAGAAGACAGCTGCATGCTTACGGCTAACCCAATAATAATAAGAATGGATACGACGAAGAGTGCATCAAAAATCGGAAAGGTGATAGCCAGCTCTATTACACCTGACAGTGATAATGCTAAAGCGGTAAGCAGGTACAGAATATGAAACCAAGCTATCCTTTTTAACCAGTTTTGTTGCCACGCACTTGACCATGAGGACAATAATAAACAGATAAAAACTGGCAAGGCATAATAAGAGATAGCTAAAAGATAGACGCGAAATAATGGGTAGTTAAAGACAAATTGTAAGGCATCATTTTCAGCTAATAACATGAGGGCAGAGGTTAATGAAAATGCTGATAGATATAAGAAATGTCGCTCACCTTTCTGCATCATAGAAAATGCGAACGTAATCATTGTCACGAAGAATGAAAATAATACGACGAACGTTTCAAAATAGGTGTCTTTTAACAAATAGAACAGTAAGTTAGACTGTTCGAAAAGTTTGACTTCTCCCCATAATCCTATATCTGGATAATTAGAAAACACCCTGAAATATATTGTTTTCCCGACATAGTCATTAGGCAAACTTATTGAATGCCATGGCCAACCATAAAACGTTTTCTTCTCTTTTTTTTCAAAGTCACCGAATTGATAGATTTTTTCACCGTCTATAAAAACTTCTGCCATCAAATCAATACTGGTGATATAGAGTACAGGATGAAGATAATCATGCCCTGATGCTGGTAGAGTCGCTTTAAACCATACCGTGTTATGGTCCTGCCTATTGGGAGGTTTGACTGGGACGTCTATATCCTTCCACTGCTCACTCGCTCTCTCAGCTGTAGAAATCCATGTTGGATGACCATTAATCCACGGGGAATCTCCCCACCGATATTTCCAATCCGAAATGCCTTCACTTTCATGCTCGTGATTAGCCAAGGCTGGGGACGATAGTATTGGAGTTAATAAGAATATAAACAGTAAAAGATATTGAGTCACAGTCATATATCGATGATGTGTAATTAAGTCATGTATCACTCTACTCACTCACTGTTTAAATAATAAACTCAATTCATTAGCCAGATATCCATGCCAGTCCGATAATAAAGTAGGTCAATCCTAGACCTTCACTTTACAGCTAGTATTAATACTTTACGGCAATAAAATAAGCTACTTAAATCAAATTTTTAAATCTATTCCTGACTTTACTTGTAAGCTGATGATAGTTAATTCATATCTTAATCTGCTTAATATGTGCACCTTAATTTTGTGATATCTAATCAAAAAAAAGGGCCTTGAGGCCCTTTTTTATTCCGTGAGATAAGCTTAATTTACCCAGCACCGCGCATTCTGGAATAATCGAGCCCAAGGACCATCTTTACCCCAATCATCAGGATGCCATGAGTGTTGCACTGAACGTGTAACACGCTCAGGGTGAGGCATCATAATGGTAACCCGCCCATCATTGGTTGTTAGTGCGGTCACACCACCCACAGAACCATTCGGGTTCATTGGATAACTTTCAGTAGGCTGGCCATAATGATCTACATAACGCATCGCCGTTATGGCCTGCTCTTCTGAGCCAGTTTCACTGTAGTCCACACGACCTTCTCCGTGAGCAACGGCAATGGGCATCACGGAGCCAGCCATACCTTTCAGTAATACAGATGGCGAATCAACAATTTCTACTAGCGAGAAACGAGCTTCAAACTGTTCAGATAAGTTACGTGAGAAACGCGGCCAGTGGTCACTGCCTGGAATCAATTCTTTTAACTGAGACAACATCTGACAACCATTACAAACGCCCAATGCAAAGGTATCCGGACGGTGGAAAAAGTCCGTAAACTGCTGGCGTGCACGATTATTATGCAAAATAGTACTTGCCCAACCGCGACCAGCACCGAGAACGTCACCATAAGAGAAGCCACCACAGGCCACTAGACCAACAAAATCAGTCAGTTCGATACGTCCTTCGAGTACATCACTCATATGTACATCGATAGCGTTAAAGCCTGCATGATCAAATGACGCAGCCATTTCCACCTGACCATTGACACCCTGCTCACGTAAAATCGCCACCTTTGGACGATGGCCACTCACAATCAATGAACTGGCAATATTTTCTGCCGGGTTAAATGTGGGCTTAGCAAATAAACCTGGATCATTTTCATCCAATAAGGCATCAAACTCTTGTTTTGCACAGTCAGGATTATCACGTAGAGCCTGCATTTGATAACTGGTTTCAGACCAGAATCGTTGTAATGTGACTCGAGATTCGTCAATAACCAGTTCCTGCTCAACATGAATGCGAATCTGTTGCTGCTCTGTGACTTTACCAATAGCAAATGACATTGACGTCAAATTGTAATCCTTCAGGATATTCATGACGTGATTCAGATCAGCATGTGATACTTGAATAACGGCACCTAGCTCTTCATTGAATAAGACTGAAAGAGCATCGCCCAGTCCGTTTAGATGAATATCAAGTCCACAATGTCCAGCAAAAGCCATTTCAGCCAGAGTCACAACAAGGCCACCATCACCTCTATCATGATAGGCCAATAACAAGTCTTCGTTTTTCAGGCGTTGGATAGCATTAAAGAAATTCTTTAAATGTACGGCATCATCAATATCTGGTGACGTACTACCTACTTGCTTAAATACTTGTGCTAACGCGGATGCTCCTAAACGATTTTGGTTTTGCCCTAAATCGATATAAATCAAATCCGTATCACCTAAATCAGTACGCAACTGTGGTGTGCTGGTTGCGCTAGCATCAGTCACTGGAGCGAAAGCGCTGATAATTAATGATAAAGGTGACGTTACTGCTTTAGTTTGGCCCTTTTCATCCCATACAGTTTTCATAGACAAAGAGTCTTTACCAACAGGAATAGCAATACCAAGCTCAGGACATAAATCCATACCAATGGCTTTTACCGTATCGTATAACAAAGCATCTTCACCTGGATGACCACAAGCTGCCATCCAGTTAGCCGATAATTTAATATCGCCTAATTTCTCAATTTTAGCTGCAGCAATATTGGTAATAGCTTCACCAACAGCAATTCGACCTGAAGCTGGAGCATTAATGACTGCGATAGGTGCCCGTTCGCCCATCGACATCGCTTCACCTAATACATCATGATGGTCAGCCAATGTCACAGCACAATCTGCAACAGGCACCTGCCATGGACCTACCATTTGGTCACGTGCGACTAAACCTGTGACACTTCTATCACCGATGGTAATCAAGAAACTCTTACTGGCCACCGTGGGTAATTTTAGTACACATTCAAGTGCATCACGTGCTGATACACCACTAAAATCAAGTTCAGGGTAAGTCTGTTTTGCATGCTTCACATCACGTAGCATTTTAGGTGGTTTACCTAATAACAATGATAAAGGCATATCAATAGGCGATGTTTCATTATCTGCATCGCCGAGTAATAGATGCTCTTCTTCAGTGGTTTCACCCACCACGGCCCAAGGGCAACGTTCACGTTCGCAAATAGCTTTGAATTCATCAATACGATCTGGGTGTACACCTAAGACATAGCGCTCTTGGGACTCATTACACCAAATTTCCATTGGTGACATACTGGGTTCGTCATTAGGAATGACTCGTAGCTCAAACCGACCGCCACGACCACTATCATCAACTAATTCAGGGAAGGCGTTGGATAGACCACCTGCCCCAACATCATGAATCGCAATAATGGGGTTTTGCTCACCTAATGCCACACAGCGATCAATAACTTCTTGAGCACGACGTTCCATTTCAGGATTACCACGCTGTACAGAGGCAAAGTCCAAGCCTTCATCGCTAGCACCGGAATTAACCGAAGAAGCCGCACTTCCCCCCAGGCCAATTAACATGGCGGGACCACCCAAGACGATTAATTGCACGCCTGGATCCATAATGCCTTTTTCAACATGCTGTGGACGAATGGACCCCATGCCACCGGCCACCATAATAGGCTTATGATAACCACGTACTTCAAAGCCATCATTAGTTGGCACCTGAACTTCATATGTACGGAAATAGCCGCATAAATTGGGACGGCCAAACTCATTGTTAAACGCCGCACCACCAAGAGGTCCGTCTATCATTATTTCACGAGCAGACGCCATACGCGCCGGTTTGCCATAAGGTGTTTCCCATGGTTGTTCAAAGCCAGGGATTTCCAGATTCGATACAGAAAAGCCCGTTAATCCTGCTTTCGGTTTTGAACCACGTCCTGTTGCACCTTCATCACGAATCTCACCACCGGCACCGGTTGAAGCACCAGGGAAAGGTGATATAGCAGTAGGATGATTATGTGTTTCCACTTTCATCAGAATATGCTGAATTTCACCTTCATAATGGTAATGACCAGTCGCCATATCCACTTGGAAACGATGGCTTCTCGGGCCTTCAATCACTGATGAATTATCATTGTATGCTTTCACAACGCCCTCAGGGTGAAGGTCGTGAGTATTGCGGATCATATTGAATAAGGTATGCGGCTGAGTTTTGCCATCGATAATCCAATCGGCGCGGAAAATTTTATGACGACAATGCTCTGAGTTAGCCTGAGCAAACATCATTAATTCAATATCGTTGGGATTACGATCTAATAATGTAAAGTTTTCAAAAAGGTAATCAATTTCGTCTTCAGCCAGCGCCAAGCCCATTTGTTGATTAGCAATCACCAAAGCTTCACGTCCACCATTGAGAATATCAACACTGACCAGTTCCCGTGATTTCCCGTGCATGAATAATCGATCTGTTTCATCCACACTTTCAAACACGGTTTCAATCATTCTGTCGTGTAATAAACCGGCGACAATTGCTTGCTGATGCTGACTTAATGTTTCAGTCACTTCGACAAAAAAAGCCACACCACGCTCAACTCGTACGACATCCTTCACGCCACTATTGATAGCAATATCGGTCGCTTTACTCGACCAAGGTGAAATTGTGCCCGGTCTTGGTGTTACTAAGAAAAATGTTTCATTTTCCTTTGCCCCACTTTCTCGCGCTTCTGCTTCTAGTAGCGTTTCAATAACCTGATGCTCCGCCGAAGGCAAAACACACTCATCATCAATTTCGACAAAATAACGAAATTCAGTTCTAACAGCTTTGACAACAGGCACTTCGGCCTGAATGCTGTTTAATAATTTCTCCAAACGGAAAGCAGAAAAAGCCGGACGGCCAATCAATTGCAGCATGCGGATCCCAATTCAAGATAAACTAAAGGGATAATGATACTTTATGTATGGTTTAACGCCCAAATAAAATCCATTGGAATTTAAAATGAGTGTAATCGTTGACAAGCGGCCGGGGCCAATTCGGCAGATAATGGCTATGATTTATGACTTTTTTCTCTTATTATCGGCCCTACTTTTTGCTGCTATTATCCCCGTTGCGCTGAATGGTGGTGATGCAATTGCTCCAGGTAATATCTTTTTTTTACTCTATTTACTGTCTATCAGTTTTTTGTTTTATGGCTGGTTTTGGACACATGGTGGCCAAACACTCGGAATGCGAGCATGGAAACTAAAGCTTCAGGCTCTCTCCGAATCTCAGGTTACGTGGAAGCAGGCAGGCGTTCGCTTTATTGTGGGGGTATTGTCCTGGTTATGTTTGGGGCTAGGTTTTTGGTGGCAATGGATAAATAACAACCATCAAAGCTGGTATAGCCAGGCGTCAAAAACGCGTTTAACCCTTGTGCAAAAATAAGCTGATAAAACTGACATATATTTAATTAGCTTTTTTTCATTTTGCAGATTAAAATCTCTATCAATTATGACTCAAGGATAAAAGGCTGATGACATGGATAGGCATCAGGTTGATCGTTTTACTCTCGCTATTTGTTCCACAAAATTTATTAGCTCAAACGATCATTACCAATGCACATATTGAAACACAGCACCTATCCAAAACAACGGCTCGTGCTATCTTTGCAATGCGCGTTCCATACTGGCCTGACGGTACGCCAATACAGGTCTTCGTCTTAGAAGATCAAAATCCTATACACATTCAATTCTGTAAATCTGTTCTGGGAATGTTTCCCTATCAACTTCGTCGAATATGGGATAGACAGGTCTTTTCTGGCACAGGTAATTCACCCAATGTAGTAGAAACGGAAAAGGATATGATCCGTGCCATCAGGCAAACCAAAGGGGCAATCGGTTACATCAGTGAAATCTCAAATAGCATGCTGGAAGGCGTTCAGCAATTTGAGGTCGGTTTATGAAATGGCTCCTACTACTCCCTCTTTTATTGATTGTGTTAAATACAAGCCTAGCCGATGATTCAGCATGGTATGAGGATATCGCCATACATGGGTTTGCATCACAAGGTTATATACATACAACCGATAATCATTTTTTTGGCCCAAGTGATAGAGGTAGTTTTGAATTTACAGAGATAGGTCTTAATGGGAGCTTACGACTCTCTCCAAGGATCAACCTGTCTGCACAAATACTATCCAGACAAGCTGGTAGACTTGATAATGGGTCGCCACGCTTAGATTACGGCTTAATTGATGTCTCAGTCTACTCTGATGAGAGAGTTTCATCAGGGCTCCGTATAGGGAGAATAAAAAACGAAATCGGTCTCTACAACGCCACACGCGATGTTGCTCACACTCGCAGTGCTATCTTTTTACCACAGGTTATCTATTTCGATAAGATAAGAAATACCATCATGGCAGCTGATGGAATTAACTTATATAACAGAATTAACATGGCAAATGGCACCTTGTTTCTAACGGTAGGAACCGGGTATACATTGGCTGATGAAAATGTGGAATATACCTATATGGGTAATGACTGGGCCGGTAAAATTCATAATAACAATCTTGGTATATTCGGCAAACTGCTCTATGAATATGATGGTGGAAGATGGGTTTATTCACTCACAGGCACAAGAGTTAGCCTCGACTTTGAATCTAAAGCCAGTGATCGTGTGCCATTACCATTTGGTCCTGGCCTGAACTCTGGACAAATTGATATTGATTACACTGTCCTCTCTGCTCAATATAATGGTGAAAAATGGCAGCTAACAGGGGAAGTTGCTTTTGAAAATGTTGACTATGTTGATATCGGTGGCAGCGTTTCTCAAGTTCATGCTAATTCACTCGGTTATTATTTACAGGCCAACTATAATTTTACACCTGCCTGGCAGGCTTTTCTCCGTTATGAAGAATTTCAACTCAATAAGCATGACTGGAATGGCGAAAAAGCTGCTCGACAAAGTATAATTAATAGTCAGCAGTTAGCCACAGTAGGGATTGATCAGTCACCCATTCCAGCACATGAGTATTACTCAAAAAGCTGGGTTGTCGGTGGCCGCTGGCATATCAACCAAAATTTCATGCTACGAACGGAATACCATATCGTTGATGGAGCCGCTACCTTATCTCCACGTGAAAATGATGTACCCTTTACCACCCGAAGATGGAATATGTTCGTTATGCTACTTTCCTACCGTTTTTAGCTACCATGCTCACCAAACAACATAAACACTCATTTTTTAGTATCCGCTGGAAAGCAGGCTTGTTTTTTGGCTCATTATTTTTGTTGTTTTTACTGGTTTTCGACTCTCTAATTTATTGGAATATACAACAAAAGTTTTCTTTTTTTCGTTCACAAATTCAAGAGCAGTATCATCAAAAACTTTTAGGTCAAATAGCTACAAATCGTGATCAATTACAACGTCTCGCTGAATTATTGCTGACCGTTGATGACCTGGATAAACAATTCTCCACTCATTTGGCCGATATAAAAAAACGCATATACCAATTTCGTAGTGATTTAGAACTGAATTGGGATGTATCACAAATGCAGTTATATGATGATCAGGGGAACAAATTAGCTGGCTGGGGCCCGCCGATACCCACTGATATAAAAACATATATTGCTCAAACAGCAGAGAAAGAATTAGCAGTCAGTGAACTGAATTGTGTAACAGTTTGTAAACAATATCAGTTACTACCCATATTAACGGATACTGATAAGAATTATGTTCTGGTTATGGGGTATGACATCACCCAATCACTGTTGAACTTTCAGAGCCAAACAGGTGCAGATATTGCAATTATTTCTGATCAGGAAGGATTGAAGGATCTACGTCAGAATGATAATGCTATCTGGGATCGCTATATCAATATATTGACGTCATATAGTGAAAATATTGATTACCTGCACTACCTTGCTGCTCACTATTCATACAACGATATCAATAAAGATAAATATATTCTTCGAGATAGTGAGCTACCTGTTGAATTTCAGTTTATCAAGCTTAAACAGCTCGATAATGTCTTGATTATTATCATCGATAACATTACTGATGAGAAACATGAAATAACTGCACTTACTTATAAAACGATCACCTGGTCATTGATCGGTTTAATCATCATAGCGGGCAGTTTATTTTTGTTATTTTCGTCGCCTCTTCATAGGCTGGCAAGCGTATCAAAAGCACTGCCCTTACTCGCTGAAAAGCAATATGACATCGTAAGAAGTGCGATAAAAAAACCATCGCTTCATCACCGTTCCGATGAACTCGATATCCTTGAAAAAGCTACCATTGTCTTATCAGAGCAGCTAGAAGAGCTGGAAATTTCCATGACTCACCAAACTGACTCACTCAATAAGCGCACACAGGAGCTTGTGCAGGAAAGAGATTTTGTCAGCAATCTGATTAGTACAGCACAGCTCATCATCATTACACTTGATAAAGAATATCGCATCATTAGTTTTAATGAATTAGCTGAACGTATCACCGGCTACCGAGCTGATGACGTAATGCATCATTCTTTTAAAGAGTTATTTGATACATCTATGTGGAGCCACACCCAAAACTTATTAAAAGAACTGCCTTTCAAAGGTGACAAAGTTGTTCATATGGAATCAGACATCATCACCGCTGAGGGTCATTACCATACAATTTCATGGATACATTCTAACTTTCATCTACCTAAAAATAATGCAGTGACACTATCCGTCGGTATTGATATCACAGAGAAAAAACAAAATGAAGTTCAATTACTGTGGTTGGATACACATGATCCACTCACTGAACTGTATAACCGGAAAAAACTTAAAACTCAATTTGACCATGTTCTCAAACAAGCAAGTTTTAACCAGAGTGAAGGCGTTTTATTACTGCTCGATTTAGACCATTTCAAAGATATCAACGATACTTGTGGACATAGTGCGGGCGATCAATTGTTGAAAGATGTCAGCAGAATACTTGAACAAATCTGCCGCGATGATGATGTGCTCGCACGATTAGGGGGTGATGAATTTGCCATTATCCTTCCTGACACTGACTTAAATACAGCAATATCCATATGTGAAAAAATAAGCAATAATTTAAGAACGCTACAATTTGTTCATGAACAGGTACGCTATACCATCTCAAGTAGTATAGGAATCATCACCTTTCCTCACGAAGAGTTTAGTGTTGACAAGTTAATCAGTAATGCAGACTTAGCTATGTATCAAGCTAAATCTCATGGTAAAAACACATGGCATTTATTTACTTCGGATGATGAACTTCGTACACAGCTGCAAGAAAGAATGCGATGGAAGCAGAAAATTGAAGATGCATTGGATGATGATCGCTTCCTCTTATATTTCCAACCCATAATGAATATTGAAGAGCAATCAATAAGTCATTATGAGGTACTATTACGCATGCAGGATGCAGAAGGAAATATTCACAGTCCTGCCATTTTCATTGAGGTTGCAGAGCAGACAGGCCTCATCCATCGTATTGATCATTATGTACTGGAAAAAGGCATTATCAAGCTCGCAGAACTCACCCAAGAAAACCGCAATCTTACTTTGTCACTAAATTTATCAGCGCATGCCATGGTGGATAATGAGCTGATCCCTTTACTCAAACATTTATTACATACCCATAATGCCAATCCCAATCAGTTATTGTTTGAACTGACAGAAACCGCTGCGGTGGGAGATATTACACAAGCACGCCATTTGATGAACGAAATGCAGGAACTCGGCTGTCGATTTTCTATTGACGACTTCGGTTCAGGCTTTGCTTCATTCCGTTATCTACGTGAGCTACCAGTAGATATGGTGAAAATTGATGGCATGTTTATCACGCATATCACCGAAAATAATGATGATAGATTATTTGTTGAAGCGTTAGTGACCGTTGCCCAGGGTATGGGGAAAAAGACGATTGCTGAGTTTGTGGAAAATGCTGAGACCCTGGCTTTACTCAAGGAACTGCATGTTGATTATGCTCAGGGTTATTATATTGGTAAACCGCAACCTAAACTACTTGATACACCGCCTAAGTTCAGCTAATAAGATAAGCGTTTTATAGCGATTAATTTGTTATTTGCATCAAACTCAATTGCAAACAAACCATTCACACCTGAGCTATCGATAAATTGTCGAATATGCTCCGCTGGAAAGCTGAGTCTTTGTCCTGTTTCGGCAGTCACGATAACTGTTCGAGCCATGCCTTGATAATAGCGAAGTGCTTGTTGAGCATCGAGATTCATTCGAAAACGTAATCGCGTCATCACAGCTATCTTCTACAATAAATAATCACTCAAGGCCTGTGTCAGCTGTGACAACATGGCCTTTTTTGCTATTTCTGAGTAGGATTCTGCCTGACCTAATCCCCAAACAGGTTTAGGCCATGCGGCATCTGTTTTAAATCGGGCAACATGATGCACATGTAACTGCTCAACCATATTGCCCAATGCAGCGATATTCATTTTATCGGCAGAAAACAGTTTTGACATGGTTTGACAGAGAAAACTCGACTCCACTAATAATTGTTGCTGTTCAGATTCTGTCAGCTGGTAAATCTCACTTTTGTTTTCACGCTTAGGCACCAGGATTACCCATGGATAGCGGACATCATTCATTAATAAAACTTCACAAAGGTCGAATTGACCAACCTTGATTGTATCTTGCTCTAGTTGCGAATGAAGCGTGAACATGATTATGCTGCCAAGTATTTCGTCACAATTTCATAGACATCAGCTGATAAGTCTTTTTGGGACGCTATATTTTCCAAAGAGGCTTTCATCAGCTGTTGACGTTCAAAATCATAACGACGCCATGAATTTAAAGCTCCCAGCATTCTGGCAGCAACTTGAGGATTTAACTTATCCAATACAAGAATCTGTTCGGCTAGGAAACGATAACCTGAGCCATCTTTAGCATGAAAATGTACTGGATTATTACGGCAGAATTGTCCGATTAGTGCCCGTACATTATTGGGGTTTTTGATACTGAAGGCCTCATGTTTCATTAAGGCTTTAACTCGAAGCAAGGTATCAGGTAATGTTGACGCAGCTTGAACCGATAACCATTTATCAACCACTTGTCGATCATGTTTCCATTGCTCATAGAATGCACGTAAAGCATGTTCGCGTTCCGGCCCATTCTGATCAGCCATCAGACGTAAACCAGCCAACAACTCTGTCATATTGTCAGTCACTTTCATCTGACGCAGACAACGTTGGATCTGTAATGGATCATTACTTGCGATAAGATAAGACAAGCATAAGTTTTTCAAACTACGTGCAGCCATATCCTCCGCTGTGAACTGGTAGGATTTAAGCTGACTTAAGCTTTCATAACGTTCATTAAATATCGCTTTTAACGACACAGCAATCTGTTGCTTAACAAATTCTCTGGCCTGATGAATGGCATCCACATCAGCAACTTGCATCTGAGCAGCTAGGTAATTCTCACTTGGTAATGTCAACATTTTTGCAATTAGCGCTGGGTCGAGTTTTTGATCTGCCAAGACCGCTTCCAACTGGGACAAGAGCAATGGAGATAAAGCCAAGTTATTTTGCTGTTGAATATCCTCTACAATCTCCAGCAAAACATTAATCATCAATTGCTGACCAGCATCCCACCGATTAAAGCTATCCGTGTCATGTGCCATTAGAAATGCCAACTCAGCATTACTCAAATCATATTTGAGTTTTACCGGGGCAGAAAAGCCGCGTAACACTGAGGCAACCGGCTCTTCCGTAACATGAATGAATACAAACTGCTGCTCAGATTCCGTTAGTGATAAAACACGAGTATCACCATTATATGGGGCTTGTTCATCCGATAACTGCATAGGCATGTTCTGACCATGGCTATCCAATAAACCGATAGCCACAGGAATGTGAAAGTCGAGTTTATTTTTTTGTCCAGGCGTAGCTGGACAGGATTGACCTAATGTGACAGTAAAACGTTGATTTATTGGGTCATAATGTGTGGACACTGAGAGCGTTGGTGTACCAGCTTGTTCATACCAGCATTTGAATTGACTCAAATCAACGTTATTTGCATCTTCAATCGCTTTGACAAAATCATCTGTAGTAACAGCCTGTCCATCATGTCTATCAAAATACAAATCAGTGCCTTTTCTAAAGCCTTCTGCGCCGACCAATGTTTTGATCATCCGCACCACTTCTGCACCTTTTTCGTAGATAGTTACGGTATAAAAGTTGCTGATTTCAATATATGAGTCTGGACGCACAGGATGTGCCATTGGTCCAGCATCTTCAGCAAACTGCATACTACGTAAGCCATTTACGTCATCAATCCGCTGTACAGCTGCTGAATTGAGGTCAGCACTGAAACTCTGATCGCGCATTACTGTAAAGCCTTCTTTAAGGCTCAATTGGAACCAATCCCGGCAAGTGACACGGTTACCAGACCAGTTATGGAAATATTCATGAGCGACAATGCTTTGTATTGTATAAAAATCATCATCTGTCGCGGTTTCGGGCGTGGCTAGGACACAAGCCGCATTGAAAATGTTCAAGCCCTTGTTTTCCATAGCGCCCATATTAAAGTCATTGACGGCAACGATCATAAATACATCCAGATCATATTCCCGACCATAGACTTCTTCATCCCACTTCATCGATTGCTTTAATGACACCAGAGCATGATCACATTTATGTTTATTTTCTGGATCAACATAGATGCGTAATGAGACTTCCCTACCACTCACGGTGGTGAATTGATCCTGCTGACAATATAAATCCCCTGCAACCAGAGCAAATAGGTAACTGGGTTTAGGGTGTGGATCATGCCAACGTACCCAATGGCGACCATCGTTAAACTGCCCCTGCTCTTCCAAGTTACCATTGGATAACATCACTGGCCACTGCTTAGCATCAGCAACAATTGTCACAGTAAATACAGACATCACATCAGGACGATCTGGATAATAGGTAATCCGCCTGAAACCTTCCGCTTCACACTGAGTACATAAGAGTCGGCCAGAATGATACAGACCTTCCAATGCCGTATTTTTATCTGGGTGAGTTTCAGTGATTATTTCTAATTCAAACTGTTCTGGTACATCCGTAATAATCAAGGAATTACTGTTGAGCACATACTCATTATCAGCAAGTTTTCTTCCATCAAGCTTGATGCTGATCAAATCTAGAGACTCACCATCAAGAATACAATCACCGGCAGATGATTCTGGGTTGAGGCGCATTTTTAAAGTGCTGATGACGCGTGTTTTTGATTTATCCAGATCAAAATGCAGTAAGACTTCATCAACCAGATAGCGTGGTACTTGATAATTGGCTAATAAGGTGACTTTAGGTGATTGTTCTGTGCTAGAAAGGTCCATCATTTATCTCTATTAAAAGTCGTCTAGTGTTTTTACAGACCAGACTTCATACGCTGGGGTTTCATAAGGATGTGAAGAAATTAATGCAGTTAAAATCGGCTTTATACTTTGAGCAGGACAAACAGTTTCGACACGGAACTCAGGCACATATTCGACGTGACCTTGTTGTCCGATATAGGGCTGACTGCCTGCCAATGGTCGAAACTGCCCCATTCCTTGCGACTCCCAGCAACATGAGTCATAACCATCATACTGTCCGGCACCTGCTGCAAAAATAGCTTGTTTAACCACTTCTTTGTGAGATTCTGGGACAAAAAAAACCAGTTTTAATAATGAGGTGTCCGCCATAACTTATCGAATACGCCACTTCTGGGCAAGACCATTGCCTAATTCGCTATAGACATAGTGTCCATCGCGACTGAATGCCAATGCCTGTATCACCACACCGGGTTTCAAGGCATCTTTACGTGGCGTCAACCAGCAACCTAACGCCTGTCCATTTTGAGCACGCCATACACAAATTTCGCGGTTTGGATGACCTGTCACGATATATTTATTATCTGATGAATAAGCTATAGCCGTCGTCGTCGTTTTAAAAACTGGGAAGTTACCCCAAATACCATCAACATCGACAGGTGATGTTGTTAATAAAGCCACCTGCTTACCACTTTTCACATTCCAGATTCGGGTCTGACCATTGCCCGCGGAACTGATAACTGAACCACCTCTGGGATCAAATGATACAAAACTGACATCATTATCGTGTTGCCAGATACGTAATTGTTGTCCAGTTTCCAGGTTCCACATTCTTGCTGTGTGATCGTCACCACCTGTCAGCCCATATTTACCGTTAGGAGAGATATCTACACTATTGATGAGTTGATCGATAGGAGAATTAACTGCTTTACCGTCATGCTTGAATATCTGCACAACACGGTTTTTGATCACATCAAAATATACAGCGGTTCGATCCTGTAATGCTAAAAGTAAATGATCGCCTCTAGGTGATAAGGCAATATCTTTGATAGTCACTGGTAATTCCAGACGGATCATCGGCTCGCCGTTTTCCATATTCCATAACACAATAACCTTAGACTCAACGGTGGCGGCCACTTTACTATCATCTGAAAAACCGACATCTGTGGTAGTGCCGGCATCATTTGGCGTATTCTGCCAAGTATATTTGACCTTATTCGTTTTAAGATCCCAGAGCTTCGCTGGTAAATCTATATCTCCAACCAGAACATAACGTCCATCAGGCGAAAAGCTGGATGCATAACTGCCGTTTTCACTGTGTTTCCATGAGTCTGTCGGTGTTCTTTCTTCTGTGCACGCAGTCGTGGCTAAAAGCACAAGTACAGTGGTCAGGCTGCGTACAATGTTCTGGAGAGAAATCGACATCAGCATCAGGAGCGAGGTAAGGTTACACCAGCTTGGCCTTGATACTTGCCCCCACGATCTGCGTATGAGGTTTCGCAGACTTCATCAGACTCGAAGAACAACATTTGGGCCACACCTTCATTGGCATAAATCTTTGCAGGTAAAGGCGTTGTATTAGAAAACTCCAACGTCACCTGACCTTCCCATTCAGGCTCCAGCGGAGTGACATTCACGATAATGCCACAACGGGCATAGGTTGATTTTCCCAGACAGACTGTCAGCACATTACGAGGTATTCTGAAGGTCTCAACTGTTCTGGCCAAGGCAAATGAATTCGGAGGAATAATGCAAACATCCGAAGTGACATCGACAAAACTACTTTCATCAAAATTTTTCGGGTCAACTATCGCTGAATTGATATTGGTGAATATTTTAAATTCATTTGAACAACGAACGTCATAACCATAGCTTGAGGTGCCATAAGAGATAATACGGTTATCATCACGATATCGAACCTGCCCAGGCTCAAAAGGTGAAATCATTCCTTGCTCCGCCATACGACGAATCCATTTATCTGACTTAATCATAATTGCTTGGTTATACCTTTATAAATGTCCATTCATAAGCCTATTAAAACATATCTTGAACAGGCTTTATCATGTCTTAGCTAAACATTAATCATTTTGAATCACAATGTTTGGGAATGCAGCTGAATAATCTTTGCTTTGCATCGCCAATCTTGCGCCAACACGACGAGCAATCTGACGATAAGCCATTGAAATATCAGCATCAGGGTCAGTGACAACACTTGGCTTACCTGAATCAGCATCCTCACGAATTTTGATATCCAAAGGTAAACTGCCCAGCAAATTAAGACTGTACTGCTCGGCCATGCGCTGACCACCACCGTCACCAAAGATATGTTCTTCATGACCACATTTGCTACAAATATGTGTACTCATATTTTCGACAATACCCAGTACAGGTACTTTGACCTTTTCAAACATCTTGTAAGCTTTACGCGCATCAAGCAGTGAAATGTCTTGTGGCGTGGTGACAATGACGGCACCACTGACCGGGACTTTTTGCGAAAGCGTTAACTGAATATCACCAGTGCCCGGTGGTAAATCGATAATCAGGTAATCCAGATCTTTCCAGTTAGTTTCACCGAGTAATTGTTGTAAGGCTTGAGTCACCATTGGTCCACGCCAGATCATGGGTTCTTCCTCATCAATGAGGAAACCGATTGACATGGTTTGAATACCATAACTCTCTACAGGATTCATACTCTTACCATCAGGCGATTCCGGGCGGCGATTAGCACCCAGCATACGAGGTTGACTTGGCCCGTAAATATCGGCATCCAGCACCCCTACTGTTGCACCTTCAGCTGCCAGAGCAAGAGCCAGATTGGCTGACGTTGTTGATTTACCCACACCGCCTTTGCCAGAGCCAACAGCAATAATGTTTTTGATATTATCTAGAGCCTGAACACCCTGCTGAACCTTGTGTTTAATGATTTCACTTGAGACAACCACATTGACATTCTCAGCACCTGCTTGCTGTAATGCAGATGTTAATTCTACATTGAGTTGATCGGTATAACCTTTAACCGGATAGCGAAGAACGACTGAAACAGTTTGTTTACCCGCTTCTTCTGCCACCATAATCCCTGGATTAGTCTCCCCCAGTTTTATCTCAGTTGATGGATCTTGAAAGTCATTAATAATCTGTTTTATCTGAGCATTATCTAACATGGGTCACTCCTGTCTGTTCAGTGCGTTCAATCAATACAAACTCACGACTATTCTATTTTTTTAATGATTTGTCATACGCTTAGCATACAAAGTCTGACTAAACTGATAATTAAAAAAAACGCCATCATTAAGACGGCGTTCATTACTAATCTAATCTGGGGCCTCGTAAGGTATTTTGCAAGGGCCAGTCACGATAATTAAACACTTGTCCCTGCTGACGGACACGTGCAATCTCACTAAGATCCAGATCTGCGTAGACCCATTGTACCGTATCAACAGAACCTTCAATCAATATGCCATTGTCAGGGAAACCATAATCAACCGGTGTATAAATACTCGCTCGTCCAGTATTCACGTCGACCGCTTCTGACCACAACGCATCCCCAAAGGTTGGTGACTGAAGTACGTAACATTGATTTTCCAGAGCTCTGGCCTGACAGCCAATCCTGACACGATAAAAACCCGCTTGTGTATCAGTACAGCTTGGCACTAAAACCACATCTGCACCTGCTTGAACCTGCTGATGGGCAATTAATGGGAATTCACTGTCATAGCAAATATTGATGGCAAGGCGCCCAATATCTGTCTCAATCACTTTAATATCCTGACCAGCATGAATTAGCCACTGTTCATTCTCAAAGCGCGTCATGATGAGTTTATCCTGATAATCAATCAGTCCATCAACACCATACAAATTCGCACGATTTCTAAAGCTCCCATCTGACTGCAGTACAGGAAAGGAACTAGCCAATATCATTAGATCAAATTGTTTGGCTAACTGGCTATATAAAGCCTCATACTCAGCATAGATATCCTGCATGGAATGAAGTTGTTTACCAAGATCTTTATAGACAGACTCACCAAAAAGTGAAGCAAGTTCCATACTGCCGTACTCAGGGAAGACGAGTAATTTGGCGCCATTTTTTGCTGCCAGACTTACCCATTGTGTTAACTTATCTTCAAACTCAAACCACTGCGCAAAAAAACCAATATCGTATTGGGCTACCGCTGCTTTTACTTTGCTCATTTATTTTTCCACGGGGAATTGCATAATGGACTCAGATAGAGCTGAGCCAACTAGACACAAGTAGATTAGATTTTTTTCATCCAGAAAGTCATCGGTTTTGGTGATTCAAGCACTTCATCAACTTCTTTCCAACTAAACGTTGTATTTAACTCAGGATGTTTTTCATAACCACGTTTACGCCAAAAATTATCAAGTGGTTGATAATCTGCAGGTCTTAACGGATGGTCATCGGGCCGTTGAACACCACAAAAACAGCTATATTGAAAGCCACCGGTCTCGTGAGCATGAGCTTCACGCTCATCGAAGAATGCTACACCAGCCCCTTGTCCACGGTATTGAGACAGTAATACAGACTCACCACAGTAAAAAATCTTGTCAATGTCATAGCCAGCGGCGATAAAGGGTGCTTTGACTTCCTCTGTTTCATATTTCAGAGGGATACCTGTTGAGGCGCCGACAACGTCTTCACCATCAAAGGCCAGCACAATTACGCTATCAGGGGCTTCAATATACGTCTTGAGATATTTTTCTTCGTAAGTCAGATCCCCGTCATAAAGATAAGGAAAGTCACGAAAAACACGAATCCGGAGCTCAGCAAGCTCCGGAATGTATTGGTTAAGCTTATCGCCAGACAGTCTTTCCAGTCTTAACATCGCAACCTCTTAGCCTGTGACTTGAGCGATCCAGTCTTCTAAGTTGTAATAGTTTGTGATGCGAGCGACTTTACCATCGCGAATCACAAAAAATGCACCTGCAGGTAGACGGTATGTTTGACCAGCAGCTTCTGGTAGCCCCTCATCAGTCGACATATATTCACCTAACACAGTGAATTCAACTGCAGCACGGTCACCGGCATCATTGGTTGTGATCGAAATATCAGCAATATTTTCTTTGTAATGTGCATTCATACGGTCCATGAATGTTTTGAATGCTTCTTTACCGATTTCACGACCACTTTGGTTTACATCATGAATAACATCGTCTGTCAGCATATTTAGGAATGCATCCATATCGCCGCGATTAAATGCATTGTAGTAGTCTTCTAACAGTTTTACTGTCGCTTGGTTCATGATGAAAAATCCCAAAGTTTAAAAAGGCCGAATTTTATCTGTTTCGTGGAATGAGGAAAAGACTTAATTTATTAATTGCCTCATATCCTTAGCCTTCATCCAGTCTATCTGATTGTTCTGCTTTTTAACTCGCGCGCAAGACTCGATACTTAATCCCGGTTACGTTGTACGATGCCCATCAATTTATATGTTAATAAAGACGCAGAAAAGTCATAGGCATGGAAGCCTTCAATTGGCGCAAACTCCATGATGTCAAATCCGATAATCTCACGCTGTTTGGCTACAGACTCAAACAGGTTAAGTGTTTGATACCAATCCAGCCCTCCAGGCACAGGCGTTCCTGTAGAGGGAAAAACAGATGGATCCATGCCATCAATATCTACTGTGAAAAAGACTTTTTGTGGAAAATCCTCTGGCAACTCGATTGACTGAATTCGGTTAGGAACTAACTCATCCGCATCCTGATATAACACGCCGAACTCGTCACGAAATGCCATTTCTTCTTCACAATAAGCACGTATACCGAGTTGGTAAAGAGGAATACCCATATCCACGGCACGCTTCATCACAGAGGCATGACTAAGAAAATCGCCTTCATACGCCTGACGCAAATCAGCATGTGCATCAATCTGCACAATGCCAAAATCATCGATACCGGCATCACGCAAGCCTTTAATCACACCATAAGTCACCGTATGCTCACCACCGAGCACGACGGGCATAGCACCAGATTTGATGATATCCGCTGTCGCTTTAGCAATATTATCAATCACTTGCTGAGGGGCGATACTGCAGTCCACTGCTTCACAGGTATAAATACCTTCATCGCAGGGTTTGCTTTTACCATCCCACTCCTCAAGCTGCCATGAGGCGTGCAAAATGGCATTAGGACCTAAAGCCGTACCACCACCATATGAAACGCTCTTTTCATAGGGCACAGGTAATACATGAAACATCGCTTTGTCTGGTTCTGGCTGTTCAATTTCTGAACCGAGAAAAATTGGATAATCTTCCATTTGTATCAACTCAAGATAATCTGTGTTTAAAATCGTCGTAGCCGAACTCTTTCACAATGCGTAAGGCATCGGTTTCTGAGTTCCACAACGCAATGGCTGGTAATTTTGTGCCATTAAATGTGGTGGTTTTGACCATGGTGTAATGTGCCATATCTTCAAAAATCAGCCGCTGACCGACTTCCAATGGTAGTTTGAAGCTGTAATCATTAATGACATCCCCAGCCAGACAAGTTAAACCGCCCAGTCGATAGGTATATTCAAACTCATCTGCCTCACCTGCACCACGAATATCGGGACGATATGGCATTTCTAAGGTGTCAGGCATATGGCAGGTGGCAGACGTATCAAGAATCGCCTGGTTCAGTTTATTACAGGTGATATCGAGTACTTCACAGCTTAATATGCCAGTACCAATCGCCATCGCCTCCCCCGGTTCCAGATAGACCTGCACCTGATGGCGTGATTGAAATGCCTGTATTAACTCCACTAGACCATTAATGTCATACCCATCAGCGGTAATATGATGTCCACCACCGAAATTGACCCATTTCATCTGCGGTAAAATATGACCAAACTTAGATTCCACGGCCGCCACTGTGCGCTGTAACGGCTCAAAGCCTTGTTCACATAAGGTATGAAAATGTAGCCCACTAATCCCTTCCAATGCATGCTCATCAAGCTGTGCCAGTGTAATGCCTAGGCGTGAACCGGGCGAGCATGGATCATAAATTGGCACGGCACCTTCAGAATGCTCGGGATTGATCCGCAGCCCAAATTCCAGGTCCGGGCGTTGTTTCTGAACGGCCAGACACTGCTCACGAAACCGCAACCATTGGCTACAGGAGTTAAACACAATGTGATTAGCAAAAGTCAGCAATTCATCAATATCCGCCTGACTGAAAGCAGCAGCAAAGACATGCACTTCACCACCGTATTCTTCGTAACCCAGGCGCGCTTCGTGCAAACCACTAGCACAAGTACCATTAAGATATTGCCTGGTTAAATCACCTAGCGACCACATTGAAAAAGCTTTTAAGGCACCGAGGACTTTTGCGCCACTAGCTACAGCGACATCATTCAAAATGCGTAAATTACGCTCTACGGCGACTTCATCAACAACAAAACAAGGTGATGGCAAACGGGATAAATCCAGTTTGCCAAAATCAGTAAACTGCATGGAAATTAGTCGTCCAGATTAAAGTTATCGAGTTCAATCACATTCCATGGCAAGCCATATTTATTCATGTCTTCCATAAACGGATCAGGATCAAACTGTTCGATATTCCAAACACCAGGCTGTTTCCACTTACCTTCTAACATCATTTTGGCACCAACCATGGCTGGTACACCTGTGGTGTAGGAAATACCTTGAGATTGGACTTCCTGATAACAATCCTGATGATCTTTGATGTTATACAAGTAAACAATTTTTTCTTTACCGTCTTTAATACCTTTTACAACGCAACCAATACAGGTTTTACCCTTTGTTCTGGGTCCCAGCGTTGAAGGATCGGGTAATAAGGCTTTCAAAAACTGAATCGGAACAATTTTCTGGCCGTTATAATCAATCGGCTCAATACCTGTCATACCAACATTGCCTAACACTTCCAGATGTTTCAGATAACTATCACCGAAGCTCATCCAGAATTGTGCACGCTTTAGTGTCGGAAAGTGTTTGGTTAATGATTCCAACTCTTCATGGTACATACGATAAATATTGTAAGTCCCGACGTCTTCCGGACAGGTAAATGTCGCTTTTTTTGACATAGCCGGTGTTTCAACAAACGCACCATTTTCCCAGTGTCGGCATTCCGCAGTGACTTCGCGAATATTAATTTCGGGATTAAAGTTGGTCGCAAAGGGATAACCATGATCGCCACCATTAACATCAATAATATCTAACTCATGGATTTCATCGAAATAATGCTTAGCAATATATGCGGTGAAAACATTGGTCGCACCAGGGTCAAAACCGCTACCAAGCAGCGCTGTTAAACCGGCTTCTTTGAACTTATCCTGATAAGCCCATTGCCATTTATATTCAAATTTTGCTGTATCCAGTGGCTCATAATTAGCCGTATCAAGGTAATCGACACCGGCGGCCAAACAAGCATCCATGATAGTGAGGTCCTGGTACGGCAAAGCCACATTGATCACCAGGTCAGGTTTTTCTTGTTCTAGTAATGTCGTTAACTCAGCGACATTATCAGCATCGACTTTCGCTGTTTTAATTGGTCGATCCAATTGAGCCGCGATAGCCTTGCATTTTTCTTCTGTTCGGCTTGCCAATACAATTTCAGAGAATACTTCTGATAACTGTGCACATTTATGTGTGACTACGCCACCGACACCGCCGGCACCAATAATCAGGACTTTAGACATTGCTGAATTCCTTTAACTCGTCTCAATTAACGTTCAAAAAAAGTATAGCCATGCATACTTTCTTTGAAAGCATGCAACATTTTTTGGCGCATAGGCACCGAAATACGTCCGTCACGCACAGCCTCTTCTGCTATGCGTCGGAATTGTTCTAACATGTGTTTTGGATCATATTCAACATAGCTGAGCACATCGGCAATACTATCGCCATGGAACTCGCGGCGGAAATCAAAACCACCTTCTTCATTGATGTGTACGCTGACCACATTGGTGTCACCAAACAGATTATGTAAGTCACCCAGCGTTTCCTGATAAGCACCAACCAGAAAAACACTTAGATAATATTCTTCACCTTCTTTAAGTGCATGTAAGGGTAGCGTTTTTTTCACACCTGTCGGTGAAATAAAATTATCGATCTTGCCATCACAGTCACAAGTCATATCAGCTAACACAGCGTCTCTGACCGGTGCCTCATCAAGCCGATGTATTGGCATAATCGGGAATAACTGATCGATTGCCCAAATGTCCGGTAAGGACTGGAACAAGCTGAAATTACCGTAGTAAATATCAGATAGTAATTCTGGTAAGGCTTCCAGCTCCTGCGATACCCGTCTCGCCTGTGGCAGCAAATTAGAAATCTTTTCCAGAATTGCTAAGGCCAAATTTTCTGCTAATGCACGCTCTCGTATCGTTGCTTGTCCGTGGTGAAATAACTCACGCATTTCATCTCGGTAATACAGAGAATCGTTATAACATTCCTGTAAATTTTCAGGACTCACATATTCCAGCACACTAAATAAATTAATGATGTGATCGTGGCTATCCTCAGGTGCTTCAGCTGGAAGTGGTTCCGCTTTATGTTCTCGCACTTCCAATACATTAAACAGCAACATTGAAGAGTAAGCCACCAGCGCTCTGCCTGACTCAGAAATAATCACTGGATGAGGAATGTCTAGCGGATCCAAGCTTTCCTGCAACGCCTCAACGATGTTGTAACAATATTCATCTAAGCCGTAGTTCATACTGTGCGTACTGTTACTTCTAGCACCTTCGTAGTCAACAGCCAAACCACCGCCCATATCGATATAGCCCATTGGGGCACCTTCTTCAATAAGACCAGCATAGAATCGACATGCTTCCATTACACCAGTACGGATATTACGGATATTAGGGATTTGAGAACCAAGATGACTATGTAACAACTGTAAGCAATGCAACATATTGGCTTGCTTCAGTTTATCCACTACACCTAATAGAGCACTGGTTGATAAACCAAAGATAGATCGGTCGCCACTGTCTTCATTCCAGTGACCTTCTACCATGGAGGCTAGACGAATTCGGACACCTATTAAAGGATCTATCCCTAATGCTCGACTACGCTCAAGAATAATATCCAATTCCATGGCTGTTTCCAGCACGAAGAAACATTTTATTCCCATTTGACGGGCATACAGACCAAGCTCAATAAACTCTTCGTCTTTGTAACCATTACAGACAATCAGACTATCCTGATCGCGAAGCTGAGATAGGGCAATGATTAACTCGGCTTTACTTCCCGCTTCCAGACCATGGTGGTAACGACTACCATAATCTGCAATTTCTTCAATAACATGGCATTGCTGATTGACCTTAATAGGAAACACGCCACGGTAATGATTTTTATAATCCGCTTCTTCAATAGCACGTGAAAAGGCTTCGTTCAGCTGGGTAATACGCTGATCAAGTAGGTTTTCAATACGTAAGACAGCAGGCATATCCAGTCCCCGCTCACGCATACCATTAACAATATCGATGATGGGAACCTGAATAGTTTTCTCACCAAACTGTACGCTTACAACAGCATTACCATCTTCAGACACGTCAAAATAGTCACTTCCCCAATCCCTGACACCATATAAACGGGCACTATGTTCAGCACTCCATTCGGTACTTAAATCCAGCTCGTTATCGATAGTAGGAAAAGGCGTTTTCTGCATTGACGATTATTCCCGTCTTGATTAATTAAAAGGCGCGATTTTCACTAGTTTGCAGTGAAAAAGCAAAGAATTATTTTAATTATTGCTTTGCCGAGATGACATCGTAGTGACATCACATCAGATTATCGGTAATTCATCAGGCGCTGCTGTATCTGTCGCGGGGTCCAAATCAGAGTGAAACGCTAAAACACTGTCCGCCACTTCATCTGGTTTATTGAAGCGCGCGATATGAAATAATGCCTCACCTTCATTAACGAGCGGGATATTACTGCGACCAATGACAATGCCAGAACTGCTGGCCAAAACCTCAGTTTCCGAGTCGGCTTTACCATAGGGTGCTGCGACCATACCCAATAGATCGCCTTTGTTAACACTAGCTCCCATCGCAACCAACATTCGAAATATGCCACTTTGAGGGGCTCTAACCCAGACACTGCTTCGTGCTACAAATGGATCATGTTGTCTTTTCTTATGCTTTTTACTTGCGAGCATACCGATACTTCGCATGACGGCTAACACACCTTTAACCCCAGCTCTTATCGCCATTTCGTTAAAGCGAAGCGCTTCACCGGCTTCATAGACGATAACAGGGACATCATATGCTCCGGCGGCATAACGTAATGACCCTTGAATTAAACTTGAGTTCACCACGACGGGTGCATCAAAGGCATGTGCCATCATTTCTACTTCAGGATTCGACAAATCAGCTCTTATTTGAGGCAAATTATCGCGATGAATAGCTGCAGTATGTAGATCAATACCGTGTGTACACTGACTCACTACCTCTTTCATAAAAGAGTCCGCTAATCTGGCTGCCAGCGAACCTTCATCCGAACCGGGAAAACACCGATTGAGGTCACGTCTGTCGGGTAAATATCGGGATTGATTTAAAAAACCATACACATTCACTACAGGAATGGCGATGATCGTGCCTTTAAGACCTTTTAGACTCTTACTTTTCACCAAGCGGCGAATGATCTCAACACCATTGATTTCATCACCATGAACAGCCGCTGATACAAAAAGTACTGGGCCATTGCGACGCCCACGGATGACGTGTACGGGCATACTTAATGCCGTTTGCATATAAAGATCAGGCAAAGGGACATCAATGATTTTACTTTGGCCTAGTCTAATTTCTTCGCCAGCCAACACCAGCACATCAGACATGCTTAGCCTCTTCCTCGCGTTTGGGTTTTACCTGAACGTGCATTTTTTTCAATAAAATCAATGATCATTTGGGCAATATCTTTGCCTGTAGCGTTTTCAATCCCTTCAAGACCAGGAGATGAATTTACTTCCATCACCACAGGGCCATGATTAGAACGCAATAAATCAACACCACAGACATTCAAGCCCATGGTTTTTGCAGCACGAACCGCTGTGGCACGCTCTAAAGGCGATATACGGATTAGGTTTGCACTGCCGCCGCGATGAAGATTAGAGCGAAATTCGCCCTCTTTTCCTTGTCGCTTCATTGATGCGACCACTTTATCTCCGACAACAAAACAGCGAATATCGGCACCGCCGGCTTCTTTGATAAATTCCTGAACCAGAATATTGGCCTTCATACCCATAAAGGCTTCGATAACACTTTCTGCCGCTTGTTCTGTTTCTGCTAGGACCACACCAATACCTTGCGTGCCTTCCAGCAACTTAATTACTAAAGGCGCGCCACCAACCATCTTGATCAAATCATCAACATCATCCGGACGATGGGCAAACCCAGTGACAGGTAAGCCAATGCCTTTTCGCGATAATAATTGAAGAGCACGTAACTTATCTCGTGATCGACTGATTGCCACCGACTCATTCAGTGGATAAACACTCATCATTTCAAATTGACGCAGTACGGCTGTACCGTAAAAAGTCACAGAGGCGCCGATCCGCGGAATAACCGCATCATAGCCTGTCAGAATTTCCCCTTTATAATGTACTTCCGGTTTTAACGACGTGATATTCATATAACAACGAAGTACATCGAGTACATGCACTTCATGACCGCGTGCCTCAGCTGCCTCAACCAAACGACGCGTTGAATATAACTTGGGGTTACGAGAAAGAACGGCGATTTTCATCAGCTTTCTCCATCAAAAAATTCTTTAACAGGTTGTTCATCATGCTCCTGAACACTTTGGCCAGTCAGAAATGACATAGCTGGGTTAACGATAAGATTACCGGCGGTCATTGCAGTTCGACCTAACAGCATCCTAAACAACATATTATCGCGGTTTGTCAGAGTGACTTCTATAGGCCATTGTTTATTACCTAGTGATAGCTCAGTTTGAATCACATAACGCTTTTCCGTATGCCCACCGGAGTCTGTCACATTGCGCTGATCAATAACCAAAGCTTCACACCATTGTATGGTATCAGTATCGCCCTGATTCGGATGTACGCCAAACCGAACCCATAATTGCTGCTCCTGCTCAAACTCTTCGACTGAAAAGGCGTGGATAGCTGAGGTTCTAGCACCAGTATCCACTTTCGCTTTGAGCCTGTTAAGGCCAAGTTTAGGTAAACTTAGCCATTCTCGCCATCCCACAATAATCGAGTCGGTGACGATTGCTTCTTTATTATTATCTTCGGTCATCAGATATCAGCCGTATTTTATGCAAAGAAAGTTAATGATAGCACTGAGCAGAAAGCGTCAACGGTTCTGATAAAGAAGACGATTCATTGTCGTAATAGCACTGACTTTAATTTCTTTTGGACAGACACGCTCACACTCGCGATAGTTACTGCAACTACCAAAACCTTCCTGTTCCATCGCTTCCAGTAGTTTAGCTGGACGCTGTTTATCCATTTGCCCTTGTGGTAAAACAGATAAATGTGAAATTTTTGCCGCCACAAATAATGTCGCAGACGCATTTGGGCATACGGCCACACAAGCCCCACAGCCGATACAGGTTGCTGCATCAAAAGCATCATCAGCAACATGTTTATCTATAGGCAAGCTATTTGCCTCACAAGCGGATCCCGTACGGATAGGTACATAACCACCAGCCTGAATAATACGGTCAAAAGCACTTCTGTCGACAATGAGATCTTTGATTATCGGAAAAGCGGTAGCTCTCCATGGTTCAACCCATAATTCTTTTTCATTTTTGTAATCACGCATATATTGCTGACAGGTGGTAGTCGCCTGCTGTTTACCATGCGGTGTGCCATTAATGACAAGATTACAAGAGCCACATATACCCTCGCGACAATCAAAGTCAAAAGCTATCGGGTCATCCCCTTGTAAAATCAACTTTTCATTGAGCGCATCCATCATCTCTAAAAAAGAAGAATCCTCACTTGCATCAATTTCATACGCTTCGAAATCACCCTTTTTATCAGGGCCGGATTGTCGCCAGATATTCAGTTTAAAAATCATTGGTAATTTCTTATGCTAGGTCTAACGAAATCAAAATGTAGATATTCACGGTAGAGCTTTGGTTGACTAACATCACCACTGTATTGCCAGGCGGCAACATAGGAATAATCCATATCATTCCTTTTCGCTTCACCCTCTTCAGTTAGATGCTCTTCACGTGCATGGCAACCGCAGGACTCTTCTCTGTCTAGCGCATCAAGACACATTAATTCTGTTAACTCAAAAAAGTCTGCAACTCGTCCTGCACGCTCTAAAGTCTGGTTTAAACCTTCTTCAGAACCGGAAATTTTCACTTTTTGCCAGAATTGTTCTCGGAGATTCTGTATCTCCTTAATGGCTTGTTCCAATGAAGACTTTGTTCGAGCCATGCCGCAGGCATGCCAGAGAATCTGTCCTAACTGCCGATGAAACTCATCAGGCGTAATGGAAGGATCAGGAGCGTTCATTAAACTATCAATGCGAGTTTTGGCGGAAGCCATCGCTTCGTCAATCTGACTGGCATAATGCTCGGCTTTAATTGGTTTTTGTTTCGCGAGAAAATCCGCGACGGTAGTGGGCAAAATAAAATACCCATCTGCCAGTCCTTGCATTAACGCACTTGCACCTAACCTGTTTGCCCCGTGATCAGAGAAATTTGCTTCGCCTCCAGCAAACAAACCATCAATGCTTGTCATCAGATTATAGTCGACCCACAATCCCCCCATAGTGTAATGCACCGCTGGGTAGATTCGCATGGGGGTTTCATAGGGATTTTCAGCCGTTATACGCTGATACATTTCAAACAAATTGCCATACTTTTCTTCAACAGCACCTAATCCTTGTTTCTTTATTGCCTGAGCAAAATCGAGATATACCCCCAGCTTTTTACCTTCAATATCAAACCCTACCCCTCTGCCTTCATCACAGATTAACTTCACTGCACGAGAGGCAATATCCCTTGGTACCAGATTGCCAAATGCGGGATACATCCGTTCTAGAAAATAATCACGATCCTCTTCTGCAATATCTTCAGGTCGTTTATAACAATCCGCTTTATTTTTAGGTGCCCATACACGTCCGTCATTACGGAGAGATTCACTCATTAATGTGAGTTTTGACTGCAACTCACCATGCTGAGGAATACAGGTAGGGTGAATCTGGGTAAAACAAGGATTAGCGAATAAAGCGCCTTTTTTGTGGGCTCGCCAGATAGCAGAGGTATTGCAGCCTTTGGCATTAGTCGATAAATAAAAGGCGTTACTATAACCACCAGTACAAAGCACAACACAGTCTGCAATATGACTTTCCAGTTCGCCAGTGACTAGATCACGAGTCACAATACCGATAGCCCTGTCACCATCCATGATCAGCTCTTGCATTTCACAGCGTGAACGATGCGTAATCGTTCCTTCTGCAATCTGTCTACTCATCGCCTGATAAGCACCGAGTAAGAGCTGCTGTCCGGTTTGTCCTCTGGCATAGAATGTACGTGACACCTGAGCACCACCAAAAGAGCGGTTTGCCAGATACCCTGAATATTCACGAGCAAAAGGCACGCCTTGTGCTACCGCCTGATCAATAATGGCGGTGCTTAGTTCTGCTAAACGAAAGACATTAGATTCTCTGGCTCTGAAATCACCGCCCTTAATCGTGTCGTAAAACAAACGCCAGACACTATCACCATCGTTCTGATAATTTTTGGCAGCATTAATACCACCCTGAGCAGCAATACTGTGGGCACGGCGCGGGCTATCCTGAAAACAAAAGGTTTTTACATTAAAGCCCATTTCACCTAGTGAGGCAGAGGCAGATGCGCCAGCCAGCCCTGTACCGACAACAATCACTGTATATTTTTTACGGTTAGCCGGGCTGACAACGCGAGAATTATATTTATGCTGCTTCCATCTATCCTGTAATGGCCCCTTCGGTGCATGACTATCTAATTCAAACTCGCTCATGACACAAACCACACATAAACAGGAATAGAAACGAACCCCACCGCCAAAAACGCGACTGCCGAATGAATAGCAATATGGTGCATTTTGGATGAAATTCCCAAGGTTTGAAGAACATTAATCAATGAATGCTGCAAATGCATTATCAATATAAACACGCCCATTAGATAAAACAGGGTTATCAGTAATGAGCTAAACCACGTTATCACCGACGCTCTGACATCAAACGGATCCACAAATAGTGATTGCAGGATGTGCACCATGATAAATAAAAATAATAGCGTGATACTTAAGGTGACCAATGTAGCTGGTATATGCAATTTGTCGTGCTTTTTATAACCCACCTGTCTGGCCTGACTATTCTTTTGACGGATGGCCACGGCCGCCCTGACATGAATCCACAAGCAAATTAGCACGACAGCTAATACTGGCCAGCGTATCCAGGCAATATTATAAACTTGATAGAACTGGTTGAAATTGTCACCAAAAAAGAAACTAAGATTGGAGAGCATATGAAAGATGAGATAAACACTGAGTACTGAGCCCGCGATAGTCATCGTACGTTTTTGTATCTGTAATAACGTCATGCTCAGCTTTCCATATCCAGTCTGGCATCCTTATTATCAGGACGAGGTTTCAGGTTTTCTTTTTCAATGGTACGAATACAACTGTTCCACCTCAGTGTAGCTTCATCGTTATGCTCGGGACGAATTTGTTCCGCCTTCTGATAAAACTGTAAGGCTTCAATAAAATAGTCGTAGGCAAACACTCTTGCCATGCTCTGAGTCAGCATAAACCGGGCACGCCGTTCATGAAGTAGCCCGGTGTAATAAAACTGCTGGTAGCGACTTTGTAATTTTTCAATAGCTTCTTCAATAGCTTTGACTTGTGTTTTTTTACCCGCATGATGAAGCTGATCACTTAAAGCCAGAATATATAGCACAATAGCTTTTTGATTATCTGGCTCGATATGCAGAATATCCAGGCAAATACTTTCGGCAATCTCGGGCTCATTCAAGGCGCGGTATTGGCGTGCTTTTTCTAATGCCAGTTCTACCGAATCAGCATGAATATTATGTAAGTGAAGCTCCATTAATTACCCCAAGATGGCAGATGTATCTCAAGCTATGTTCAGTCCAATCTAATGCAAAGCCGGATGCATTTCAATATTACGATCAAACATAGAGATAAAGCGGATGTTTACATGGTGTAAACACCCTAATTCTGGTATCTTTTATGGCTTTTATTACGGTTAATTTCGGTTCACACATGCAAAGAAAAATTCTGGTTACCAGCGCTCTTCCTTACGCCAATGGTTCAATACATCTGGGCCATATGGTGGAATACATCCAAACTGACGTCTGGGTACGTTTCCAGAAAATGCGTGGCAATCAGTGCTATTACGTATGCGCAGATGATGCCCATGGCACACCAATTATGCTGCGGGCTCAAAATGAAGGTATCACACCTGAACAACTGATTAGCGATGTCAGCAAAGAGCATCAGGCCGACTTTTCCGAGTTCAATATTGGCTTTGATAACTTTCATAGCACACACAGTGACGAGAACCAGGCATTAGCCAGCCAAATTTATCTTGCTAACCGTGATGCTGGTCATATTGAATCCAGAACTATCAGCCAGGCCTACGATCCTGAAAAAGAAATGTTTCTGCCGGATCGTTTCATTCGTGGTGAATGTCCAAAATGTGGTGCAGCAGATCAATATGGTGATAACTGTGAAGTCTGCGGCGCCACCTATGAACCCACTGAGCTCAAAAATCCTGTATCAGCGGTTTCGGGCGCGACGCCAATCACCAAAGAGTCAGAGCATTATTTTTTCAAACTCGGTAACTTTGAAAAAACATTAAAAGAATGGACTAATAGCGACCATCTACAGCCTGAAGTCACACGAAAACTTAGTGAGTGGTTTGATAGTGGTTTACAAGACTGGGACATTTCACGTGATGCTCCCTACTTCGGTTTTGAAATCCCAGATACAGATAATAAATTCTTTTATGTGTGGATGGATGCACCGATTGGTTATCTAGCCAGTTTCAAAAACTTCTGTGATCGTACGGGCGTTGACTTTGATGCCTTTATGAAACCCGGTAGTGATACCGAAATGGTGCACTTCATTGGTAAAGATATTATTTATTTCCATGCCCTGTTCTGGCCGGCCATGCTGGAAGGTGCTGGTTTCCGTCAGCCGGATAATGTGTACGCACATGGTTTCCTGACTGTCGATGGCAAAAAAATGTCGAAATCACGTGGCACCTTCATCAAAGCCCGTACTTACCTGAACCATCTTGATCCGGAATATCTACGTTATTATTTTGCTGCCAAACTCGGCAGTGGCATCGATGATATCGACTTGAGCCTGGAAGATTTCCAAACCCGAATTAATGCCGACTTAGTCGGAAAAGTCGTCAATATCGCCAGTCGCTGTGCGGGTTATCTGAGTAAAAAATGTGATGGTCAGTTAAGTGATTCATTGGCTGATGTAGCGTTGTTTGAAAGCTTCACCAATCAAGCGGAGATGATAGCAGAACGCTATGAAAAACGTGAGTTTGGTCAGGCTATGCGCGAAATTATGGCTTTAGCAGATCGTGCCAACCAATATATCGATGAAATGAAGCCGTGGGCGCTGGCAAAAGAAGAAGGTAAAGAACAAGAAGTTCAAGCTATTTACAGCATGGGAATTAATTTATTCCGTGTATTAATCGCTTATTTAAAACCTGTATTGCCAAAAACGGCTGAACAAGCTGAAACCTTCCTCAATATCGAAGCATTAAATTGGGCTGATATCGCTTCACCACTTTTAGATCATGCCATTAATAAATTTACCCCACTGATGACACGTATCGAAAAAGAAAAAATCGATGCCATCATTGAAGAGTCAAAAGAAAATATGACTGCAACAAAACCAGCAGAGAAACAAACTACAAGCAATATGAATATTGACCCCATAGCCGATGAAATCCAGTTTGATGATTTTGCCAAGATTGATTTACGTATTGCCAAAATTGTGAATGCTGAACATGTGGAAGGTGCAGATAAGCTACTTAAACTCACTTTAGACATTGGCCTAGGTGAACGCCAAGTATTTGCAGGTATTAAATCAGCTTACTCGCCAGAAGACCTTCTCGGTAAATTAACCGTCATGGTCGCTAATTTGGCACCACGCAAAATGCGTTTTGGTCTATCAGAGGGTATGGTTTTGGCAGCAGGGCCGGGTGGAAAGGATTTGTTTATCTTGAACCCAGATGATGGTGCTCAGCCGGGAATGAGAGTGAAATAAATCTCTGAGATTATTGCAGGCAAAAAAAAGCCCCGCTATGCGGGGCTTTTTCAATTACAGTTATCTAATCTATTTGACTGGGCAAGCAGATGTGCTTGCTAAACCTGAGCAAGTCCCTGCCCATGTGATCACACCTGTGGCATTATCCCTAGTTGCAGTCAGAACAACTGTCTCAGCTGTATTATTGCCATCAAGGTCTGGGAATGTGGCCGTGAGTGCACTACCATCCCATGATGTACCAGTAACCTCATTACCAGATAGGCTTGTAAAACCTGCTGCATTAGCTTCAGCTGTGGTTGGCAAACCACCTTCTGTCATTGAATATTCTTCCACAATCATTTTACCAGAGCCAAGTAAAACAGGCCCTTCAGCCAGTTTAGCTCTGAGCGTATAGTCTTGGTACGCAGGTAAAGCAATCGCAGCCAGAATACCGATGATAGCAATAACGATCATCAGTTCGATTAATGTAAAACCTTGTTGGACTTTATTCATATTTAATCCCTTGTTTTATTGAATGTTCACAGCAAACTTTTTTGCTTAATCACTTCACTGCACTCAACGTGCCAAATTATAAATGATTGAATTTAATTATTTTTTTAACTTTAAGAAATAGACCAAAAACAAGTTACGTCACAAAGTGACAATTAATGTCATATCGGCTTCAAATCAAACGCAATACAGATACGTTCTTCATCTGAGCTGAATGGAATGGTGCGATGAAAACAGGATGAGGGAAACATCACTAAATCGCCAACTTCCGGGACAATGGTTTTGGTGCGGAAGTTGTCGTGTTTTTTCGGGTAATCATCACCGTGCGTGCTTAGCTCAATGCTGCCTTCATGTTCGTGCTGTTTATTTTTCGGTAGTGACAAATACAGCGAACCACTGACCCAGCCTTCTTCATGAATATGGGAAGTGAGGTGACCGCCACTTTTCATTTTTACATACCATGAACTGGCAAATTCCGTGGTTTTAGGAAACCCTTTCACAAACTGGCATTTTTCACCTGCAAATGTTTGACGGTATCGTTCAACGGCTTGAGCAACATATTCAGCCAGTTGTCGGAAGGAGGCTTCAGGACGTTTAAATAAATTCCCAGAAGATTGCACACCATTGTAGAGTCTTCCCTGCGACTTTTCATCCACATCACAAGTATCAATATCATTCAAGAGTTGATTCAGAAATTCACTATTGTTTTTCAACTCCGGGATTTCGGTATGAAACACAAAATCCAGTGGATTTTTACAGAAGTTGTAATCATTCTCGGTGCCAAAGTTTTCAGCATAATGACCAGCCAGCGTGGCTAAAAATGGCGAGTTATCTTTATTGCGTTTTAATGCATCCAGCCCATTTTTAAATTCCTCAAACTGCCCTGTTTTATACAGACAGTATAAAGAACGCTCCTGCCAGTCAGCGTATTGAGAGCGTTGAAAATGCTCCAAGGCACCCTGCAAATCACCACTATCGTAGAGATACACAGCCAGACTGTAGTTTGCCATCGGTAAATCAGGATTGAGTTCTAAGGCCCGTTTATAGGCAGCAACGGATTCTTCATAGCGGCCTTGATCACGCAACACCTCACCGACACTGCGATGTACATCAGCATAATCAGGATTCAGTTCTAATGCCTTATTATAGGCAGTAATGGCTTCACCTAATTTACCCTGATTTTTGTAGGCCGTCCCCAGGTTGAAATAAATCTGAGCATCAGTATGAATCTGTAATGCTTTATTGTATGTATCGATGGCTTCCACCAGCATGCCCTGCTCTTGCAAAACGACGCCAAGATTCACTATCGCTTCATAAAAGCCTGGTTCCAGATCAATCGCTTTTTGATAATTCTGACTTGCTTGTGGATATTGCTTTAAGGCTTGATGAGCAATGCCCATATTATAATAAGCGTCGATGAGATTGGGTTTAAGACTGACGGCTTTTTTATAACTATGAATAGCTTCTTCATGACGATTCATATTGGTAAGAAGCGCCGCGACATTAAAATGCATTTCGGCAATGCTGGGATCAATTTTTATCGCCTTACGAAAAGCATCTACAGCTTCTTTGGTTTTATTTTGGCCGGCAAGTGCATTGCCATATAGATTGTGTAAAACAAAAGCATTAGGAAACTGCTTTAGCAATTTCTTTGACATTGATTCTGCTCCGGCTAACTGACCAGAATTTAATGCATTCACAATGGGTTGAATTTCAGCTTGAGATACTTGTCTTTGTTGGGCGGTCTTTTTCATGTTGAGCTCAGTGTCTTGAATTCAGCGGTTAGTGAGATAATTTAAGTTAACCGAATGTAGCCTAGGGACTTTTTCCCTGCAACACTTAGCAAAAACGTAAAATTTCACATTAATCGACTTACATATTTTAAGGTTATATAAATCAGATGGATACAGTAACACAAGCATTACTCGGCGGTGCCGTAGGATATATCGTTGCTGGTAAAAAATCTCCGCGCAAAGCGGTGTTATGGGGAGCGGCAATTGCTGTATTACCCGACTTAGATATTTTCATTCCTCATGAAAACGATCTGGCCTCTATGACGCTACACCGCAGCTGGACACATTCCTGGTTTGTGCAGACGGCGATTACTCCCATACTCGCCTTGTTGTTGCATCGTTTTGATCGAGATAAAACATTTAGCTACCTCAATTGGTTTTTACTTATCTGGTTGGCCTTAGTAACACATTCAGCTCTTGACGCACTCACGGTCTATGGCACGCAATTGTTCTGGCCGTTAATGCCAAATCCAGTCTCCGGTGGCAGTGTATTTATTATTGATCCAGCCTACTCGGTTCCCTTGTTAATTGGTTTTATGGCCATTTTGATAGCGCCGGATAACGTCATCAGTAAAAAACTCATACGCTATACCTTCACTTTCAGCTGCTTGTATCTGACATGGGGACTGCTTGCTCAAAAGTGGGTTGAACATGAAGCTGAAACCGCTTTTACTCAGCAAGGTATTCAAGTTGACCAGATGCAAGTATCAGCCACTGCCTTTAATACGCTTTTATGGCGGGTGATTGCCGTTAATGACGAATATTATTACGAAGGATTCCATTCCGTATTGGAAGGTAATCAGCCCATCATTTTTAAAACCTATCATCGTGGTGCAGAGCTTATTGATAAAACAGAACACTTCCCAGCCTACAAACGCATAAATTGGTTCACTAACGATTTATTCAAACTCGAACTGCAAGGTAATCACGTCATCGCATCTGATTTACGGATGGGTATGGAGCCCAGCTATTTTTTCCGCTTCAACATCGCAGAAAAAGAGCAGCAACGCTTCCTACCTGTCACACCAAACCGCTTTCCCACTCAAAACCACCGTCGGGAAGGTATTCGCTGGGTCTGGCAGCGTATCTGGAATCCAGCTATAGAGTTTAGCCCTCAGCCTGATTAGAGTTGCTCGTAGATTAACAACACTTTTAACAGGTTTTTTGTTGCGGCTAATTTTGATGTAATGAAGCCATGACACAAATAAGTAAAAACAGTTTTACTAATGGCCTGCTGAATTGGCAGTTTGATAATCAATTTATTCAGCGTTTGCCCGCCGATCCGGAAACAGGAAACTTCCGCCGTCAAGTGCATGGTTCATGCTTTTCATATGTCACACCGAAAAAAGCCAGTTCACCAAGCTTATTAGCCTACTCCGCAGAAATGGCGGAAGAGCTTGGACTAACGGCTCAGGATTGTCAGAGTGAGTTATTCAAACAAGTGTTTGTCGGTAATCAAAAGCTGAAAGGCATGCAACCTTATGCCCAATGTTATGGCGGTCACCAGTTTGGTAACTGGGCGGGGCAACTGGGTGATGGTCGTGCAATAAACCTCGGTGAAATTATCAGTGACTCAGGCCAACGTTGGTGTTTACAACTAAAAGGCTCGGGTGAAACACCTTATTCACGTTCTGCTGACGGTCTGGCCGTGTTACGTTCTTCAGTACGTGAGTTTTTATGTAGTGAAGCCATGTACCATCTTGGCGTGCCAACAACCCGGGCATTGAGCCTGCTCACCACTGGTGACGATGTGATTCGGGATATGTTTTATGATGGCCGGCCACAGAGCGAGCCTGGTGCAGTCGTTTGTCGGGTTGCCCCATCATTCCTACGTCTAGGCAGTTATGAAATATTCAGTGCCCGTGGCGATAATGAAACCCTAAAAACGCTGGTTGATTACACCATTGATAGCTTTTTCCCTCACTTAGGTACGCCTGGTAAACAAACCTACTTAGACTGGTTCCGTGAAGTTTGTGATCGCACAGCCGATATGGTCGTGGACTGGATGCGGGTTGGTTTTGTCCATGGCGTTTTTAATACCGATAATACTTCTGTATTGGGTCTTACTATCGACTACGGTCCATATGGCTGGATTGATGACTATGATCCCAACTGGACACCAAATACCACCGATGCAACCGAAAAACGTTATCGCTTTGGTGCCCAACCACAAATTGCCCAGTGGAATTTATTGCAAATGGCCAATGCGATCTATCCTTTAATAGAAGATGCCGAAGCCTTAAGAAATATTCTGAATGACTACGTCACCGTCTACACAGATAAATGGCAACAAATGCGCGCTGATAAACTAGGCTTAGCCGAGTTTAAAGCGGGTGATGATGAGTTACATCAGGAAATGAATCGCATTATGCTGCTCACTGAAACCGATATGACGCTGTTCTATCGACACCTGTCTGATGTTAGCATCGAAGATAAAATCAAAACTGATGATGAGCTTCTGTCACCATTAATGGTGGCTTTTTACTCACCTGATGCCCTCAGCCAAGCAGATAAAAAAGACATTGCACAATGGCTAAAAGCGTATTTGAGCCGCGTTGAAGAAGATGGCATTAGCGATGAAAAACGTAAAACCAGAATGAACGCTGTTAATCCCAAATATGTGTTGCGAAATTATCTGTCTCAACTTGCTATATATAAGGCAGAACAAGGTGATTCCAGTTTGATCGATGAACTTCTGGATGTGATGCGTCATCCCTATGATGAGCAACCACAATACGAACAATACGCAGCTAAACGTCCTGACTGGGCCAGAAACAAACCGGGTTGTTCGATGCTCTCATGTAGTTCATAAATTAGTTAAAAGGATATGACTGTGAAACTAACTCATACACTCTCCGCTTTTGCTTTTCTTATCTTTAGTTCATTTGTCGCTGCAGATGTCAGCCAGGATAAAGATCTGAATATTAAAGAGTTACTGTCAGACATTCCTGTGATCTGGGGAATGGATTATCTGGATAATAATGAGTTATTGCTCAGCCAGCGTGATGGCCACCTGTATCAATTTAATCAAGAAACAAAACGACTACAGGAAATTACAGGTTTGCCAGTCGATATCCTGGTTCAGGGCCAAGGTGGTTTGTTCGATGTAAAACGTTCTCATGACTACGATAAAACAGGTTGGATTTACCTGAGTTATGCCAAAGATGTGGATGATGAAGGGGCAACTACCCTAGCCAGAGCAAAAATTGAAAACAACACACTCGTCGACTGGCAGGAACTCCTTGTCACCCAATCACGTACTGGCAACGATGTGCACTATGGCGGACGCATTACGTTTGATGGCAAGGGTCATATTTTCTTATCGGTTGGCGAGCGTGGCGAGCGCCCAAATGCGCAAAACTTAATGACTCATGCTGGTACTATTATACGCCTTAATATGGATGGAACAGCACCAGCTGATAACCCATTTGTTGGTGACAATGAAGCATTACCGGAAATTTGGAGTTATGGTCATCGAAATCCTCAAGGGCTGTTTTATAACCAAAAAACCGATCAGTTATGGGAAATTGAACATGGGCCGCGTGGCGGTGACGAAATCAATTTAATACAAGCTGGCAGTAATTATGGCTGGCCAGAAATATCTTATGGTAAAGAATACTGGGCCCCGCTGTCCGTAGGCCATGGCACACACGAGGAAGGCATGGAACAACCGGTTAAAACCTATATTCCGTCTATCGCGCCTAGCAGTCTTATTCAATATCAGGGCACATTATATCCAGACTGGGCTGGTAAACTGATCATCGGTGCATTGGGTCTGCAACACCTGAATATTGTCACTCTGAACGATAAAAATGAGGCAGTTGATGAACAGCGCTTATTAAATACCTTATCCAGCAGAATACGCGATGTGATTGAAGCGCCTGATGGCGCATTACTCATCAGTACTGATGCTGGCAGTATCTACCGCATTACACCTAAAACAAAGTAGTTATAACTAATATCACTTATAGCCCGTTGTTTGACAGTTAAAACGCCTTATTGGATAGTATGAAAAAGCCTGTTCGTGACACCTTTATTGGGTATTACTTCCCGGCCTATTGGCAGTTCCACTTTAAGAGTCGATCTAGGTGTGAAAAATATTACTGATGAGAAATATTACACAGCCTCAGATGGCATCTATCGTATCTCAGTCGGTGCACCAAGAACTGTTTTTGCCGGATTGCGTTTAGATCTAATTGAGCTTGTCAAAGGGCATGGCTTTTACCATACCCTTAATTACTGATTTCAAGCGGAGTATTGTCCTGCCACTTTAGTGGCTAAATAATCCCTATGCTGTTCATCCATAAAGGCATCAGTGATGCCATAGTGGCTCAGTTTCATGGTGTAAAAACGATCAAAGTAATCTTGCACCGTTTCTTCAATCTCCTGGTTAAAACCTACAGAAGCAGTAACAGTGCTGCCTTTTGTGCGTTGTGTCACCCGACCATCATTAAGTACAAGCTCACCGTTCTTAAACACTTTTTCAGCATAACGGAACATCGCCGCTTTATCCTCCTGATCTCGATAAATCGCAATATCTGCCTTCGCCCCGTTTTCCAATGATCCCCTGTCTTTTTGCCCTAACAATCTTGCTGGAGCAGCTCGCGTCATAATGGCTATTTCATACAGGCTGAATTCTTTTTTCAGATCTTTTAATAAGGTCATCTCAGTAATTTCAGGATGCAGATTTTCCAAACAGGCCATTCGATATTCATAACTCATCAGTAAATGTAATAAGTCAGGATAACGCGTGAATGGCGCGCCATTTGGATGATCAGTGGTAAAAAACAGTCGCCATGGATCTTCTGATAATAAAAAGATCTCTAAACCAATTGCCCATTGCAAACCATTCACAAAACTAGTTTGTTTGTATTGATAAGGCACAATACCGCCACTACCCTCATTCTCGGCATGCCAGACATGCCATTTCTTTGGAGTGGCATCGCCTCGGCGGGCAAACTGAGCCATCACATCACCTGACAAGGTCACGGTTTGGCCGAATAACACCTGCCCCACATCCATGGTGATATTGGGATAACGGTTAAAGGCAGCCATTAACTGAGCAGCGGCGGAAGAAAAACCAAACTTACCTTCATTGCCATAGCCATAAAACTGGACATGTGCCAAATGCATCGGCAGACCTTGTGCTGCTTCCATGGTGTCGACAATCGTCTGAACATTGCCAGGCGTGCCTAAGTTATTACAGTGAACATGAACGGGATGCGGTAAACCTGTCTGCACAGCTGCTGTTTGCAGGGTTTGTAGTAACTGACGTGATGAAATGCCGTAATCACTCAGCTCATCATCCAGATTAAAGGTCTCAGCGCCTAACTTAAAGGCCTGCGAGCCACCCGCGTTAATCACCTTTAATCCCAAAGCTTTTGTTTTATGCAGGGTCCAGGCTACATAGTCATTAATTTGTGATTGACTGGCACCCTGTCTGATTAAATTCACCAATAAATCATCACTACCCAGAATGGCTAAAGCAGCGGTATCAATAATAGGAATATCCGCAAACTCTGCATGCACTTGTGGGGCATTCACTGGAAGCATGGCAGGCTCTACCACCATGCTGTATCCCATCTCAGTATATTTATAACCGGTTTCAAACGAAGACCAACGTGCATTGGAAAAAGGTGTAGCGGCTTGTCGCATCAAATGATTACGATGCTGCTCAGGCAGTAATAATCGGGCTGTATTAACATTGCCACCCGCAATATGGCTATGTATATCAATCCCCCCCGCCATCACAATGTCACCATTCACATCATAAATGGTCGCTTTTTGCTGTTGCTCTCTAGTGGGTATGTCACAAATTCTGTCATCTTTAAACCAGATATCACGAATCTCGCCGTTCCAGTTTTGAACAGGATCATAGGCTCGGGCATTTTTTATACACGAATACATAAAACCTCACTAATGCTTAAGAATAAGGCAGTCTGATAGATCAGCTTTGATTGCTTCCGCTGATAACGCAGTAACGCTGATAAACTCAATTAGGCTTTCCGTCAGCAGCGCTTCACTCTGGCTAAAATCAAGCTCGGTATTCACCTGATTGATAAAAAGTGTGCCGAACTGGGTGTTTACAACCGCTTTAATACGCTCTGCGCTCAGTTGCCGACAAAAATGCAATAAGGCCGACTCATCAAATTGATAACGCTCATCGAAACGAAATCCAAGACTCGCCCAGTCATCATGTTGATATTGATAAATGACAATGCCAGTGTCCGAATGCTGTTCAATCACATTCTGCTGTTGTGACTGAGTGACTTTTTGCCAGATGGCACGTTTAAATAGGGATGGCATATCGAGCCATGACGAGGATAACTGCCCCCACTCTGTCATCTGTATGGGAACGGACTGAGCATTATTCTGAGCTAGAACCTTCTGCATCTGAACCAGGTCAGCCGGATTTTGTTTATCGTATTTATTGACGACAATCAGATCCGCTACCTCTAGTTGTTGCATAAAGATGTCATGAGTGGTGTAACGTTCATCATTGAAATGACGGGCATCCACCAAGGTGATAGTCGCGCCTAACTCAATCCAGTTCTGATATTGCTGGCCAGAAAGTATCTCCAATATTTCTTTGGGATGCCCCAGCCCACTCGGCTCAATCAATAATCTATCAGGTTTTACTTCACGTAAAATTTGGTTTAATGCCACTGTCACAGGCAAGCCAGCAGTACAACACATACAACCGCCAGGCACTTCCTTAATGATTAAACCTGGCGAAGCAGACTCAGCTTCAAGTAATGTTTTATCAAGCCCCACTTGGCCAAATTCATTCACTAATACAGCCCAACGTTCAGACTCTGGCTTTTTTGCCAGTAAATGGTTAATGGACGTGGTTTTACCCACGCCCAAAAAGCCGGTAATAATATTGGTCGGTACACTTCTCAGTGGTTTAGTGCTCATGAAAACGACGTAGCTGACGCCACATCAACATAGCAAACACAGCGCTCATCACCAGTAATTTCAGCAGGCTTTGCCATAAACCTGACTCCAGATTGCTGGTGTAATTAAACGTCGGAATTTGCTCAAAATCAGCTTCTTCGAAGGTTTTGTCAGGAAAATAAATTGACCAGAAGAAATCACGTATTTTTTGATGATACTGTTCAATCTGCTGATTGAAATCGATCTTAGCAAGCATGTCTGTATTTGCTAAACGATTAAAACCATATTGCAGACTCATGACGGGCGATAACCACGAAAAGGCCTGACCTTGTTGGTAACTTGCTAACTGTGTCTGATTTCGTTGGTTAACTAAGTCAGCTACGACTACATCACTCATTTGTTGTTGACCGTAATACCAACGCCAATCAAATTCATCACCCAGCGGTGCCGTCGGTTTCCATTGTGGAAACATAGCGAGATACGCAGCAAAATCGGCTTTTTTATCTTTATCCCAGCTATCGTTCATATACTGACGCTGTTCAAATACGATGGCAGCATCTTTGCCAGCATCCTGTTGTTGGATCTGATACAGGTAAGCTAAGCCCGGCACGACAAAGGTAAAGACTAGCCAGATACTAATAAACGACAGATAGTTGAAACTGGCTTCTTTATTCAAAAATACGATCCAGCCACAAATTAACCACCAGCACAGCTGATAAAACATAATCTGAGCTAACACGCCAAACCAATTGCTATCAAGCGTAATTGAAGTGAGCACTGTGGCGATAACTAACAAAAGCACATTGACGATCAGCACCATCAAAGCCGGTACCGCCATTTTTCTGAATATTAGCCGTGTGCCCTTAGGTACTTGAGCGACCAGCATTGGCCAACGTCCGGTGTTTTTCTCATCGGCTAAAACATTAATACTCATTGCCGCAATCAGTAATGGCATCAGATATAACCAGAGGAAAGACAAGTCAAACTGTCCAAACCGTTGAGCATCGACATTACCTGTCGCCGAAGCATTGACCTGACCTTGCAGCCCTAATAACCTCACTCGCAGATGATTAGCAGACTCATCACGTTCACCGCGGAAGATGGCTGACCAGGCATGTGGCGTTTGCGACACAGGATGAAACAGGAAATAGCCCATATATCCCGGACGCAGTTGATCTTTATCAAACTGATCACGGTAATGCTGTAGATCATCTTGATAGTGTGCTTCTGCAACCTGATAATACTCAAGTTCACGTTCAATTTTTGTCTCAGTTAAACCGATGGCAATCACGCCAGCAACAAGGTAAGTCAATAACAACCATTTATTTAGCCGATTCGCCCAAAACAGTTTAAGTTCAAATGAAAATAGACTCATGACAGCGTCACCTTAGGTCTAATAGCCATAATCGCGGCCAATAATCCCATTAACCATAATCCAATCATGGCAGCTGACGATGACATGAATGTCCATTCCTCATTTAACTTAGCAGGCTGATAGTTAAACTCTGCAAGTTCAGACCAATGAGATTTAGAGATCCGTTGTTCACTATTATCGTGATCCATATCCACTTCATTGATATGTAAATCATTCAATGACTGGATTAAGTTATAGCGATAGTCTTCTGCTGCTTCTTCATATTGGCGAATTTGTTGATAACTGGTCGCACTAAGCAAATTAGATAATCGACTAGTCACTAAAAAAGGTGATAACAATGACCAGCGTGACACCCAGGCATTTTGCTTAGCTATCTGGTCTAAAAGCTGCCCATATTGTTGTTCAAAGACTTCACTGGTAATACGCTCTCCTTCTTGCATCAACAAGCCCTTCCAGTTCACCAGCAAATCTTCAACACGATCAACACCGTATTTTTTTAATGTTTGCTGACGAAAATCGTTGAAATAAGGATCATCTGGATCATGTGAATCACCGACTTTGGCAACGGCCTGGGCTGTTTGAATATCAAACACGGCTTTATCTGGTAATGGATACCGCCACTCAGCAGCGGCATAGGCCAGTTTAGGTAAAACAATAACCATCACTAACCACAACAATAAAGACGTTGAGAGGCTTTGATTATTAGCACGGGACAGTGTTGAAACGAAAAGGATGAGACTGACCCATATCACGCAATACAGAAAATACAATACAAATAACATAATAAAGCGTGCATAGACATCGGCTTCTACCCCAGCCATTACCAAAAAGATGGCAGCTATCGAAAACACCAATGCCAGAAAAAGTAAGGAAATAAATAAAAACGCCAGCGCCTTACCGAGGATCATTTGCCTGAAACTCACGCCCAGCGAGATAATCTGACGCAGTGTGCCCTGCTGACGCTCACCGCTGATACTCTTATATGCCAGAGCAATCAATACCAAAGGCCATACCACTAATATCAAAGTCGATCCTGATAAATAGCCCAGCTGCATATAACTGTGACTACTCAGATATTGTTTAAACTGGCTGCTGTTTTGCCGGTGAGCTTCCAGAAACAACACATTACCCACAAATGGGTTGACACCAGCATCAATAAAACTCAGTGGTGAAATGATGCGAAACAGCATGGCCCCATAATGAGCAGCGCGGTGTGGATGCCGATCAGGCTGGGCTTCCCATTTTTCATTGTTGGTTTGCTGCCATTGTTGCTGAACTGCAATATAGTCCTGCTGTTGCTGCCAGTGGCTGACAGCCACTAGTACAGTGAGAGAAATTAGCAATGGCAGTAAAATTTTTAATGTTTTATGACGCCATTGCTCTCTAAGCTCGTGCCGAGCAATAGAAAGAATCATTTTGCTGACCTACTTAAAGCGGTATGAAACAGATAATGATGCATTTACACCATTACCGGGCGAATGAATGGTATCTGAGGCGTCCCTCTGGCTCCAGTCATAAACATATTCATAATATTCATTGAATAAATTGTTGATGCGGAAGTTGATATCCCCCCAGCCAGCGTCGTAATTCAGACTGGTATTGACTAGATTATATTTACCAAACTTTCCACCTAGATTTGTTTCATTCAAATAAGTACCACTTTGTGAATCAAGTGAGGTTTGCCACATTAACTTTGGAGTGAGGTAGTAATTAACTCCGAGTGAAGCGGTATAATCTGGCACGCCAATTAACTGATTACCATTTGTCGTACCGGGAGTTTGAATTTCTGACTCTATTTTTGAAACATTTCCCCAAACTGTTGTTTGTGAATTGGCTTGCCAGCTGAAGCTTACATCTACCCCTTGACGCAAGGTTTTACCAACATTACGTGATGAGCCATCAACCAAGGTCACATATTCATCACTGGCACGTTGCTCCCAATATGACAGGCTCAACTCCAATGATGAGAGTGCAGCCCAATTCGTTCCTAACTCCCAACCACGATTCATAGACACATCACGCTCTGAAGTGTTACCAGCTGTATAAGCATTCTTGCCGACAGGATGCTGAAAGCTTTCACCATAGTTAAAAAATACCGTGACATCTTGAGTCGGATAAATAAACACGTTTAATTTAGGCTGAATAATGGTGCCAAAATCATATATATTGCGTTCGTTTTTACTTGTTGAATTTAAATCCTTATCCCAGTATTCGCCTCGTAGTCGATCTGCACGCATAGCTGCATTCCAGAATAGCCAATCAACGGGAGAGTTTGATACCTGTATATAGCTACCATAGCTCACAAAGTCATAATGTCGATCACGGTTCACAGAACTGCGATCACGTTCTCGCTGGAATCCGACAGTACCGAAGCGTTGCTCTAATACCTCTTGCTTTTGAACATCAGCTCCCCACTGGACTTTCCATTCTGGGTTGATTTCCCAGCTCAATGTGGAAATCAATCCATAATGATCTTCTTCATCGTTTCTATTCTGTAAATTGGAGTCCTGCTTAAACCTGACCCAACGTTCACGATCATAATGATTGAAATAAGATTTTAGTGACCAGTCAACGCTATCTGAAAAAGCGTGGTCAAAATGCAAACTAAATGAATTCATATGCTTTTCACCACCATCATGAGCTGCATATTCCGCTGATCTTGTTGGATGTTTTTTTGCTACTTCGCGATCCAAAAAACCTGCCGCATCGGCATCAATACCAGAAAACCGTGCTATAAAGCCAAGCGAAGTATTATCATTAAAGTCATAGAACCAACGACCTGAAGCACTATATTTCTCCGTTTTTTCATTATCACGGTAGCCATCAGCGTCACGGTATCCAATAAAATAGTTATGTCTTAAATTACCAGTTTGCTCGCCAGCATAAGCTTGGACTTGTTTTTCATTATAACTACCGGCCGTCAGGGATATCTCACGACCAATATCATTGCGTGTTTCTATATTGTAGTTACCAGCGATATTAAATAAGCCATAGCGTGGATCACTGTTTCCTTTATAAACATCGATTTTGCTTATATCGGCAGGAAATAATTGGTTCATTTGACTGAAACCCGTGTGTGTATTCGAAGGGATTCCGTCTATAAGTGTGGCAGCGTGAGGTGTCGTTCCTTCAGCTGAAAATCCTCGAATGCCAATTTCAGAGTCGACAATGCCTTGATTATAGCGGGCAAAATACACACCCGGCACCCGAGTAAACAATTCCATCACGTTACTGACTTGTTCTATCTGTATCTCTTCTTTACTTATTTCATCCACTGAACCAGCGAGATTATCTTTTACGTAATCAGGTGCTTGACTTGTGACAACCATCGGGGCGATTTCAGTAGGTTGATCTGTATCTGCGATTACAACCATTGGAAATAAGGTTGAAACAACTAGCGATGAGGTAAACGTTTTTTTCACAAAAATAGTCCTTAAATTAAGCCGAGAATTGCTCAAAATATTTCTCTGTCAAACTGGGTAACGTCAAATCATCATTTTTTATGAGTTGTTTTAGCTGCCCGTGACTCATTATGCCGATCTGGTCCGCTAGTTGATGTGCACATAGCAGATCGTGTGTGACGATCAAAATTGCTGTACCACGTTCCTTAATAGTCTTCACAACTTCAATAAATTCTTGGGTGGCCACAGGATCTAAACCTGAGGTGGGTTCGTCCATCAATACCAGCTTGGCGTGTTTGAGCAGTGCAAACGCAATAGCAACTTTTTGTCTCATTCCTTTTGAAAAACTACCGACCTTTCGTTCAAGTTGTACTTCAGTAATCCCCGTTCGAAGTAAAACACTTCTGATATCCGTCTCAATCGCTTTCACCCCGGCTAGTTTTGCGAGATAAGTGATATTTTCTATAGCAGTAAAACTGGGATAGAGATGCACATTCTCTGGGATATACATCATCTGTTCACGACAGTCAGCCCGTTGGTGGTACATATCAATACCATCAAGCACTGCATGTCCAGAATCTGGTTTCACAAACCCTAGTAACATATTGAGAGTCGTAGTTTTTCCTGCACCATTTGCACCCAAAAGACATAAAATTTCACCTGAATCCACAGTGAAATTTAATTCATTGACGGCATGGTTTTGACCATAAAATTTATTGAGTTTGCTGACTTCTAACATGAGTTTAGGCGTTCCCCGCACTAATTATAAATGAGAATCAATTGTATATTTTCGATATATCATATCAACAATAAAGAGAAATAAAACCCCGTTTGATGCAGTTTTATTTATCCTGGCAGTCCTTACATAGTCCATGTAACTCCAGTTGTGGACTATTCAGTTGAAAATGATTTTGTTTGATGCTTTTTTCGAGAGCTTCTACCAGTCGAGTATCGACCCCTACTTCACTCACTGACTGGCAGTTATCACAAATTAAAAACTGTGGAGTTTCATGTTTGTGTTTGCAGGTAATGTGAGAACAAGCGAGAAACTTATTGGTTGAGGCTAGCTTGTGCACGAGCCCTTGTTCTATAAGAAATTCCAGCATTCTATAAATTGACATTGCAGGGATTTTTTCACCTGATTTACGTTGATATAAGTCAGCAATTTCATAAGCAGATTGTGGTTGATCGTTCTCTAGTAGCAACTCAAGCACAAACTTCCGCTTAGGCGTCAGTTTACCTCCATGCTCTATACAACTTTTTTCAGCTTGGTTAATTGCTTTCTGTGTATCCATAAATTCACTTCAGGGTCTGGCGTTCATCACTCGCTTACAGTTCGATGAATAATTGATGATAACGGAATTTTACAAGTTAACCTATCCGTATAAGAACTTATCCTAAAGATTTCTTTGCAATTCAGTCCTAAGCAAAATCTATCCCTAGTAATAAACGACGGTCATCAGGACTGGCTGATGGTGAACGATGGACAAGCCCTCCAACATTGGAGTCTGGCCAACCTTGTCCCTTCATCAGTAGCACATCACCAGCACTGGCTTGCTGAATCCGACTTTCGTTGAGATATATCCCCGAAGATTCATCAGGCAGTCCATTAGCCCCCATGCCGAGCTTATCTCTATCGACATTGTCTTCTGTTAACCACTGAGTGGTTTTACCAGAATAGGTCGTGACCAATCGTGATAATAACTTATCGACATGAAAGCGTGGACACATCGTTTTATTTAATAATTCCAGACGTAAACCGACATGGGTTAAATCAAATAAATCAGCAAATACTTCAGCCAAAAATGCTACATCATTTTCCAGTGCTGAAAATGCCTGTTGCTTCAATGATCCCCTCAACCACTCATTGACTTCACCAGGCTTTAGAACAGCTCTCATAGCAAAACTTGAATGTGTATTCAGTAGTCCTTCAACATCATTAAGCACATCTGAACTGACATTTCTATGCCATAAAGCCAAGTTGATATTTTTAGAGTATATATCTGATAAATCATAAACTTCAGATGCATATTTAATGTTTTCAGGGAAGTTTAATTCTTGTTTTTTTAATGCTGTCATTGCATCTGCCACACTGGAAATGGGTCGGGTAAGGTCTGCCACATAGACTTACCCGCTAGTAATTCATCATCACTTAACAGACAGGCATCTAATTGCTTTTTGATATTTGATTTATCAAGATCCTGACCAATAAAAACCAACTCCTGACGCATATCACCGAAGGGCTCTTGCCAATTCTCCATTATGACTTCTATTGAAGCATCATCTTGTGGCCAGCGATCTTCAGGTACTGCTTTCCAGAACATACCGGCAAAACCGTGATGGGCTATGCCACCAGCTTGACTCCACTGTCCAGCAAACTGAGGACGACTTGCTAGCCAGAAATAACCTTTGGATCGTATCAATTTACCATCAGGCCAATCCTGATGAAGAAAATCATAAAACTTCTGTGGATGGAAAGGTTTTCGCGCTGTGTATGAAAAACTACTGATGCCGTACTCTTCAGTTTCAGGAATGTGTTCGCCACGCGCTTCCTGTAACCAGCCTGGTGCTTGAGAAGCTTTATCAAAATCAAACTTGTGCGTTGCCAAGACTTTTTCTAATGCTACCTGCCCATGTTGCAAAGGAATAATCTCAGCTTGGGTATTTAAGCTTCTCAGTATTGAAATCAACTCATGTAAATCTTCTATACTGCAAAGGTCTGTTTTGCTAACAAGGATGACATCACAAAACTCCACCTGCTCAATCAAAAGATCAGCAACACTTCGCATATCTTCTTCACCAAGATGCTCTCCTCTATCTTGCAGAAGTTCAGCTTCACGAAAATCTTTTAGAAAGTTTACGGCATCCACCACAGTAACCATGGTATCTAAACGCGCAATCTTCGATAAACTCTCTCCTTCTTCATCAGCAAAGGTAAAAGTTTCGGCGACAGGTAACGGTTCAGAAATACCCGTCGATTCAATCACCAAATAATCAAACCGACCTTCATCAGCCAGGCGTTTGACTTCAATCAGCAAATCTTCACGCAAGGTACAGCAGATGCAGCCATTGCTCATTTCAACTAGCTTTTCTTCTGCACGATTAAAATCGACCTCATTATTGAGTTGCTGAGCATCAATATTAATTTCGCTCATATCATTCACAATAACCGCTACCTTTCTGCCCTCACGATTATTCAAAATATGATTGAGTACCGTGGTTTTCCCTGCGCCGAGAAACCCTGACAATACTGTGACGGGCAAACGTTCATCGTTTGTCTTCATAACGTCGTTCCCTTCTTTCATTTATATTCTTGATATCTGCACTGTATTCAGCTGTAGGCCTTATCAATAATCTTGCAAGGCCGATAGGCTCTCCACTCTCTAAACAGTAGCCATACTCACCTTGGTGTATCCGTTGCCGGGCTTTGTCAATTTTAGGAATAAGCTGTCGTTTTCGATCGGCTAACCTTAATGCTATCTGAGCCTCCTCCTCCAAGGTCGCTCGATCTGATACATCACTGACACGTCCATAACTAATGTCCTGCTTTGATGCGTCAATTTCATCCAGTGTCTGAGCCCTTAATTCAACCAACCTGGCGTCGAAGAAAGCTAACTGCTCATCATTCATGTAATCAGCTTCATCCATTGCCAGTAAACTTTGCTCATCCATTACTGGGCTCCATCACTAAAGCTTTTTTTGCAATTAATTGACGGTTCCAAAAATGCCCACTCATAATCGCAATAGCCGCTGGGATAGTGATAAAGAACTCGTAATGCTCCGGTAGAAAAAAAGTTGAGACCATTGCGCTAATCCCAAGTGCAACCAAAATCATGGGTACATGATTACCATGCTTGATATAAGCAAACGGTAAACTCAACAAAGCAAAAATAATGACGGGGACCAACATCACCTGATGTATCCAGGGAGAATCAAGCCATGCCCCAATAGCTCCTAATGCGGCTAAGCCCATCAATATCGGTGTCACAACACAATGCACTAAACATAGACCTGAACATGCAATCGCAATATTGTCTTTCATACACACCCCTTAATTTATGATATATCGTATCATATTGATAAAAAATAACGAATGCAAGGAAAATGACACGTAAAAAACAAAAATGAGATCAGACGTTGTGAAACAACATCATAGAACTAATAACGTATTGCCAATACGAAATACACTTTCTTTTGGCCAGCCACTTCTATGACCACTTCATCGTCTACCGTCTTGCCGAGTAACTGACGCGCTAATGGTGAATCAATGCTGATATAGCCTTTTGACGCATCAATCTCATCTGGCCCAACGATGCGATATTCCTTTTCATCGCCCTCTTCTGTTTCAACCGTCACCCAGGCTGCGAAAAAAATATGTGATTGATTATCAGGCGCTTGATCCACCACTTTTAAATCAGGCAGTCGTTTTTGCAGATAACGAATACGACGGTCAATCTCGCGTAACTCTTTTTTCCTGTAGATATATTCAGCATTCTCCGAACGATCGCCCTCGGCTGCTGCTGCAGATAGTGCCTTTACCACATCACGACGTCGCGCCCAGCGTGCAGTAAGTTCTTGATTCAATAAGGCATAACCTTCGGCAGTGACATAAGGGGAAGAAGCCATATTCAGTCTCGAGTTAAAAACAGTGGATTCTATCAGTATTCGCTATGGCTATTCAGCCAGACTCACAGTGAAACTCTGTATTTATTCTGAGTAGCCTAGTAAATTAACCACTTCTTTTACGTTCTCTGCAGAGTGCTGTAGCTTCACTTTTTCATTATCAGCTAAATTCAGTTCAACAATGGCTTCTACGCCGTTTTTACCTAAGATAGCGGGTAGCCCAATGAATAAATTGTTATAACCATACTCACCCTGCGTTAACACTGCACTAGGAATAAGTCTTCGTTGATCTCGTAATATAGACTCAACCGTCAGCGCCGTCGCTGCTGCTGGTGCATAGTAGCTGCTATAACCAAGTAAACTGACTACTTCCCCCCCACCGTGTGCTGTTCTGTGGATAATTTGTTCAAGACGGTCTTCATTGATTAGTTCTAAAACAGGGATACCTGAAATCGTAGTATGTGTGGGTAATGGCACCATCGCATCACCATGACCACCGATAACAATACCATTAACATCTTTCACACTTATCCCAAGCTCCATGGCGATAAATGTCTTGTAGCGTGTGGTATCTAGCGCTCCAGCTTGACCGATAATACGCTCACTAGGGAATCCGGTAATCTGTTTTACGACATGACACATCGCTTCAATCGGATTCGTCACCACGATCACTATACAATCAGGGGCTAAGCGCTTTATCTGTTCAGAGGCTTGCTCAATCACAGCTTGATTGATTTTGATTAACTCATCACGATCTGGATATTTCCCAGTTTTAGGATCCTTTCGGCGAGGAAGACCAGCTGACACTACAACAATATCAGCACCAGCAATAATTTCTGGGTCATCGCTACCAGTGACTAAACAATCAAATTCAGCAGCAGGCCCGGATTGCATTAAATCTAATGCTTTTCCTTCTGCCATGCTTTCGTTGATATCAAATAAAACAATTTCACCTAACTCTTTTTGAGCAAGCCAATGCGCCGTTGTTGCTCCTACATTTCCCGCACCGTAAAGTGCAATTTTATGTTTCACTTTATGACCTTGATGAATGATGACACGCTGTTAGTTTACACATTAAGTTTATATTTGAGATCGCTTGCTTCATCTCCAGTCATACCTCTAAATCCCCACTGATAAGGAGCCTGCTCATGAATGGTTATCTCAATATCAGTAGGCGAGATAGCGAGTTGTTCTTCTATCTCACGAAATAGCGGAAATAGCGACTTAATTAATTGTTTCTACGTGTCTGGTTGCCTGCCTGACATCTTATGTATTTCTATGACGTTATCGTTATTACTTCTGCCACCGGGATAAAAGAAGTCCTCTTTTTCCCTTGGAATAAAGCGATGCGCTCGTTTATCTTCAGGTAAATCAAAAACCGATTGCATAACAAATGAATAACACCTGACAACTGCGTTTCAAATGGATTAAATATTTACTTAAAACCATACATAACAATGAATTACAATACATTTATAAACTAAAATATAGTATGACATATTTACGTAGGCTGGCATAAAAGAGGCATAACTGCCTGAGCATCTACCCACATTATTTATGATTAATTTCTAGTACGAGTAGAATCCTCACCTTTTTTCGTCAGTATTTGCATAAGCCATTATCAGCCCTACACTTGGGCAGTCACTCAAAACTGTTCTACATTATCTATTGCTCACTCTGCATATATGATGGATGCATCGTAAATTAGTAACGTTTCCACCTGAAGATAAAACTCGCTCCTTGCCTATTCATCTAAAATGAATTTTGAGGCTATAAAACAGCTAGTACCAACAAACAGAACATGACCGTCTAATGGCTCAGAGTCACTTTGATGAGCGTTATTCCTTTGGATAATGCTGACCATTTCAGCACTGTTTTTTTAACAGGTAGCTATCCTTCTCAAAACCATTAACCTAAATAAAGATTCCAATTTTCTTATCTAGCGTTTAAACACAAATATTAGCGATTGCAAGCCTTCTGAAAATCGAACAAGAAGAAAAAAAATAAACTATTGGCAGCGTTTGTATAGACTATTTTAGAACGTTCAAATTATATAAAGCCTTAATATGACCAGCTTAATCTACCCTCTATGTACATTTAATGGATTTAACTGATGACTGACATTCTGCTTTTGACGTTTATATTTCTGGCTGCTGGTGTCTTAGTTGTCCCTATTGCATCTCATTTTTCGCTCGGGTCAGTATTAGGTTACCTCATCGCGGGCATCATTATTAGTCCTCTACTGACCCTCTTTAATGTGAATGTTTCAGCCATACAACACATCGCTGAATTTGGCGTGGTGATGATGTTATTTCTTATTGGCTTAGGCTTGGAACCGAAAAAATTATGGTCTATGCGTGGCCGCTTAGTTGGTTTAGGTGGAGGTCAGATAGTATTAAGTACTGGTGCGATAACAGCGGTCGGTATGATGTTGGGTCAGGGATGGTCAATTTCACTCACTATCGGGCTTATCCTTTCACTCTCTTCCACAGCCATTGTTTTACAGACGATGACGGAAAGAGGTCTCTTAAAGTCTGAGGGGGGTCAAGCATCTTTAGCTGTATTGCTCATGCAAGACATTGCTGTTATTCCAATGCTGGCATTGCTACCACTACTGGCTATGCCGGAATTATTAGAGAATATTAATCAAGCTGCCAGTGAGCTTCCATCAACAACACAGCAAAGCTTGAGTCTGATTGATGGTCTGAATAGTTGGCAGGTAGCCTTGGCGACAATAGCTGCTGTTGGCACTGTGGTATTAGGTGGAAACTATCTGATCTCACCTATTTTCCGTTTTATCTCACTCGCAAACCTACGTGAACTATTCACAGCAACCGCACTGATGTTTGTTATAGGCATCGCATTATTAATGTCTTTAGTTGGTTTATCCCCAGCTCTAGGCACATTTTTAGCTGGCGTTGTGTTAGCAAACTCTGCCTATAAGCATGAACTCGAAAGCAATATCGCACCTTTCAAAGGTTTGCTGTTAGGTCTGTTTTTTATGACGGTAGGGGCCGGAATCAACTTCCATTTGCTGAGTGATAATGCATTGCTGGTCATCGCTTTAACGCTTGGGCTGATAGCCATAAAAGCTATCGTTATGATGTTATTAGCCTTTATTTTTAAGCTACATGGTGCACATAAATGGTTATTTGCTCTTGGCCTGTCACAAGCAGGTGAATTTGGTTTTGTTCTGCTTTCATTCACAGTCAATAACGGTGTAATTCCACAAAATATCTCTGAGCTATTATTACTAGTCGTGGCTATGTCGATGTTGGTCACACCTTTGTTATTTATCATTTACGATAAAGTCATCGCTAAACAATACAATAAAACGCAGGCCAGAGAAGCAGATGAAATTACCAGTGATGCCAATATTATCATTGCAGGCTCTGGTCGTATGGGCTTAATGATTGATCGGCTTTTACGTGCAGCAGGATTTGATACCACGGTTATTGACTATAGCTCTGAACGTTTAGAAATTCTCAAACGGTTCCGTTTAAAAACCTATTTTGGCGACGCGACAAGACCAGACTTATTAACAGCTGCTGGAATTGATGATGCAAAACTACTAATTATCGCTATTGATGAAATCGACAAAATTTCTAAGTTGGTCAAATATGTTGCTGATAACTATCCTCATGTTCATATCGTGTGTCGTGCCCATGACAATAATCATGTTTATGATCTTTATGCACATGGCTGTCAAGATATTATTCGGGAAACGCATGACAGTAGCTTACGAATGGGACGTTCAGCATTTGAAGCTCTAGGTATAAAAAGAAACAGAGCCGAAAGAATGATCGATGTGTTTAATGAGCACGAGAAAAAAATCATGCTTTCTGTAGCTGATGCCCACAAACTCGGGGTGCCAAATTATGAAAATGAAGAATACATTGCCCGATTATTACAATTGTTAGAGGAATGGGAACCAGCTATCGGACAAGAAATGCGAGCTATTTTAGCTGAGGGTTCATCAGGAAATAAGTGATACTTCGTACTAATAAAATTCATTTTAGGCAGGCTGTGTCAAGTGCTCCTTGCTCTATCAACTCACCTTATTGTCATATTCATAGGCTAGCAAGCGTGTAAAAAAAACACGTTTAGCTTGCCCCATTAATCCGCGACGACATACTGATTTTTTCCCGCTACTTTTGCCTTATACATCGCTATGTCAGCCTGTTTGATCATCTGCTTAGCATCAAGTCGGTTACCTAGGCTTGTGACAATACCGATGCTGACAGAGATAGTGATGGTGACATCACCAATACGTAAATCTTTCTGAATTAGCGCTAAGATATCTTCAGCCACACTTATTGCATCAGTTTCATTTTGTAACTGGGTCAGACAAACGATAAACTCATCCCCCCCCAAACGAAAGATAGTATCTACCCCCTCTCTCACACAAGAAACTAATCGCTTACCAATTTCATGTAACAAATGGTCTCCAATATCATGTCCAAGCGTGTCATTAACCTCTTTAAATCCATCGATATCAATAAATAGCACAGCCGTATGAGTACCATAGCGTGAGGAAGCCAGAATAGCCTGCTCGAGGCGGTCCATACCTAGCAACCGATTAGGTAAATTAGTGACAGAATCATAATGGGCTAACTGCTGTAGCTCATCCCGGTTCTTTTCAAGCTGTCTGGCTGCCAGCATAGTGTGTCTGATACATTTACTCATAAAGACAGAAAACACTATCAGGATAATGATCACACAAAGAACAATGATACTTGTTATTGGTAGTACCTCACTTATGTACTGCTTACCAGGCTGATGAGGTTTCCATGAAGCCTTGGCAATAGCCTTACCATTACTATCTATAATATCTATTGCGATATAGTTCTTTTTTAAAAGTGCATTAGTGGGTTGGATTGACAGGTTATGCAAGTGAAACTGTCTCTCCCACTTGGATAGAAGTGCATTGTCTAACAGACGAGTCATCATCAAGACACCATAAAGCTCACCTGTTTTGAGTTTGTCTGTTGGTTTATCTGGCACAATGACTGATGCAGCGATAACATGAATTTGACCCGCAATACTGATATACGACGTGACAGGCTCAGGCGATTCATAATCGGTTTTTATGGCTCGCTCAAAAATCTGATCAAAAGCGGGATCAGTATAAATCGAACTACTAACCTCCTCTCTTACACCATTTACGATAGTTTCCTTGAGAGTGCCATCTCTTTCGTAAACAAGGACTTGATTAACATTGAAGGTATTAAATAAATAATCACTATCAAAGTTATCTTCGTAATACGATATCTCATTAATGCCAGAAAGCGCCTCTGCTGCATCATTCCAGAAGCTGTAGTCGTAAACCACTTTTCCTAAATTTTCACGCTCATTATAAAAAACACTGTCGGAAACAGTTCGGGACGATGACATCGCATTGTCATTCAAGTGATGAAATGACTGCACCATCAAATAGAGAAAGTAACTACCCAGAAAAAATAGTAGTATGAATAAGCTATACATACTGGCTCTCATGTATTTCAACATAATATTGATTTGATGATTACTCATGAGAACCTCGTTAATGTCTTATTTATTTACTATATCAACTACATACATTACTTGCTCACAACTTGATGTTAAGCGGCACAACAAAAAATTGCTACGTTAAAAATGAAAGACTCAACGAGAGTTATACCAAACGACATCACCATCGAGCGGTAAACTATGTTTTATATAGATAAAAAGAACCCGCTAGATTGCGGGTTCCGATTAGATGTTTAGTGGATAACACCACATACCAGACGAGCGCCACCGCCGCCTAAAGGTTTGGGATTATCGGAGTAATTATCACCGTTTACATGAATCATCAATGCTCGGTTATGTAACTCTTTTAATTTAAGTTTTGGTGAAAGTACCGGTAAGGTGGCATCACCATTCTCATCGACATATAACGCTGGCAGATCGCCTTTGTGACCTTCAAAACTCCATGGTTCAGCGTGTTGGTCTGTATCGGAAGGATCATAATGACTGCCAGCTGCACCGCCGGGCACTAACTCACCTTCTTTTTTCTTGGAATCACAGGACGCAACCTCATGCACATGGAAACCATGTATGCCTGTTGGCAGGTTTTTTAAATGTGGTGTAAAAACAGTACCATAAGGATGATGACTGATAGTCACTGTTCCCGCAATCTTGCCTGTTTTCAAGTTAGTCATATCAACGGTAATATCATCAGCCGCATAGCTCGCCGATGACAGTAAAATGGATGCTAGAAAAGCATATTTGAGTTTCATATCATCTCCTTGTGTGATTGATGGCAACTCACTAGTCTGGACTCTGCTTAGCAGCAGATGTTCCAAGATGATTAGGTTTATAAATCCTTTTCCATTGTTTTTTTACTTTCTGTTTTTAGCTTCTCTTGAGCTTCATATCATCACTGCTTAAGTGTCGTATAACCAGCAAATACATATTTATTAAACCGTTAACTTTAACAACCTCCACAGGATGATTGATGCTCACCCCCCTTGTTCTGCCAAACAGAAACTAGAAAGCAACATCCAGTGTAGCTGTGAAAGCGTTATTCTGATGAGAGTCAGCAAACTCCCCTGTGTAACCGACATTCAAAGACGTGCTGCCCGTCAGTTGTCCCGTGATACCAAGCGCTAACTGTAAGCGATCTCTATCCAGCTCCGGACCGTCAATAGAAAAGTTTGCCCCCGACACGTTTTTAAAATTGGCATTCAGTGTTGAAACGCTATCCATATGTTCATGCACGTAGGCGATACTGGCGACAGGGGTAAGAATCCGCTTATCCACCATATGGATATCGTGGCTTAAACGCACACCAATCGAAGTCAGTAAACTCTCGTCGTTTTCTTTATCCACCTTCAGATTAGCCGCACCAGCACCCTTCTCAGTAAAGCCATCCAGCGAGTTGTAGAGGTAGGAAACACCAGCAAACGGGGTCAATGTAGTATCTGCTCCGAAAGCAAAGTCTTTACCTGTTTCAATCGTGCTGTTGACGTCAAAACTATCGTAGTCGGCTTTAGCCGTACTTACTAAAGACCCCATGGTAACCGTACGTGAAGCATCCACTTTATGCAGACCAAAGCCAAGGCTAGCATTAACGTAAAGCTGCTCCTGTTGCCAACTACCATACGTGGCGGCTTGGTATGAATCGATAGTGCTGTTACCTGAATAAGGATCAACATCAGTGCGGGCATAACTGCCTGCAACCCCCATCACAAACTCATGCCAATCAGCATCGATACCAAATGCCAAACCGCTGGTTTGATAGTCAGCACCGCGTGCATTATGGGTATCATCAATATCGTTAAAACTGCCAAAGCCCTGTGCCCACCAGCCTCGTTGTTGTGGCAGGCCGGACGCTGAACCAGAATTCATACCACTAACGTTGAACTGATTATTAAAGGCCAGTGAGCCAGATCCACTTTGACTACCATGATTGAGTAATAATTGATTAAATTGTGACGTTACTGAACGGGTGATCAGTTGGTTATTGCTGTGCTGAACACCACTCAAACTATCAAAGGCTTGTCTTGCAGCTAAACTGGATAAGGGTGTGATCTGACTTACTAAATCACTTAACTGGCTAGTGTTGTTATCAATAGCCATTGCCACTGCTCGTTGGTTACGCGTGCTGGCCACATCACTAAAGTTAGTACTATTGCGAGTCAACTTAAGAAACACATTATTGGCATCATAACTCAAGGTCGGCGTTAAAAAGGCCAGATTCGCATTCACGCTATTAAAGGTGGTGCCGCCCAGCCCGCCTGTGGCAGTAAGAATAGTATAGTCTGTGGTAGTTGCATAGGTGCCTGGTGCCGCTTTCACATTGACGATACCGCCGGTTAACGTAGCGCTTCCTGTTGCAACGATTTTATCGCTCTTCCCTGCTGCATCCACTTCTACATCGTAGTTACCGCCGCCACTAAAATCCACATTGCCTGACACATTGATGGTGCCGATGGAATTACCGGGAGCAAAGGTACCGCCATTGATAAAGACATCACCCACGGTACCACTACCACCTAACGTTCCTCCGCTATTCACGCTAGTCGTGGAATTACTGATTGAGCCATTGACTGACAGGATACCTGCGTTGACTGTAGTCGCGCCGGTGTAGGTATTAGTGCCCGTGAGGTTAGAGTTGCCGGTGCCGTTTTGAGTCACAATGCCGGTACCGCTGATCACGCCCGCATAACTTGAGTCATCAGATCGGTTAAAGATCAGAGCGCTGTTGTTGATCACATCCCCACTACCTAGCGTGCCTGATGTACCGCCATTACCGACCTGTAATGTGCCATCAGAAATAGTGGTGCCGCCGCTGTAGGTGTTGTTGCCAGATAAGGTGAATGTGCCAGTCCCACCTTTTGTTACTCCGCCTGTACCGGATAGCACGCCTGAGTAGATTGTTGAACTGTTGTCTCCACCGGTCGTCAGCGTGTTGGTATTTAGGTCTGTGTTGCCTGTGCCAGCAAGGGATCCAATATTTAAATTGCTGCTTAGTCTAAGTTTCCCACCTGCTACTGTAACAGCACTGCTGTTGCCCAGCGCTGATGCGTTTGCTGTATTTATGACGCCATTGTTGATGGTGGTGGTGCCGGTATAAGTGTTGGCATTCGTTAAAACTAGAGTTCCGTTGCCTGTTTTAACCAAAGCGCCACTACCACTCATAACTTTGGTGTAGTTTGAGGTATTACCTTCCCCCAAATTTGATATATATATGCTGTTGTTAATGATATTGCCACGGTGTGCAGAACTGCGTAGTTCTAGTATTCCCGCTGAAATGGTAGTAATGCCCGAGTAGTTTTGAGGACCAGCCATTATTAGCTTGCCATCACCAAGTTTGGTTAATGCGTTTGGAGATATACCACCAGACATGCCCACGACAGCTTCAATGGTCGCAGTATCCCCAGCGTTGGTAACAGTGTATGAATTGACAGCATTAGCGAATGAAACCGGAGTATTCGGCGCACGAGTTAATCTGTAGCCATCTGTAGAAAATGTAATGTCTCCAACAGACTGAGCGGAATCCAACGTTACCGTACCACCTGTGCCACCAAACACCGCATTATCACCGTCTCCCCAAGCTTGGTTAGTTGTGCCGGAAGCATCATTAGTCCAGTTGCTAGACGTATTCCAACTTCCCGAACCACCCACTGGAGAGCCATTACCGCTGGTAGTATCTGTTCCATCCCAATAAAGGGTATCTGCGATGGCATACTGGCTCATTCCAAAATATATCAACGGCAACATAGTTTTGGTGAGTGATTTTAGTTTTCTACGAGGCGATTTTGTGAATTTTTGGTTCGGTGATTTCATCGTATTTCTTAATTTATTTTTAAACGTGGTTTTTAATTAAAAGTGTCTTCATGTGCTGGTAAAGTCACACTCAACATTTTTTGGCTTTCAGTATATTTATTATCTTTATTAATCAATTAGCTACAGGTAAAAACAACTTTCTTTGTGTGTGACAAGCGTGGCACTCTATTTGGCAAGACCTGTCTGATTGATTTTGTATGTTGAGTCGGCAAGAGCTGATTCACGACATCACCGAAAGGGCTTAGTAAATAGAGGTAAAGCAGAAAGTGTCTATGCATTTCTCATATCCGATTTAGCTGTGTAATCCAGCTCATGTAGGCATTGCTCCTGAGGTTTTCCGCCTTGATTCACATGATGTTTGGCAATCTTTAATTAACAAACTCATTAGCGGATGGAGCATAAAGACATTTGGTATTAAAAACTATCAGCCAAAAGTATGATTTTTGAAAAAAGTGGAATTTTGAAATATTGGAGAGGATAACTGAAAAAAGACTCTTGTAACCGTGTGAGTTACGTGGACTCTGCCAGCCATGATTGTAAGATTTATTGGACTTTTTGCTTTCTGTATTTAGCCACTTTATGTCTATTGCCGCACAGGGCCATACTGCACCAGCGTCTTTTATGTGTTTTTGTGCGATCTAAGAACCACAGTATACACTCCTCGTGTTCACATACTCTGACCAGATTAAAATCTACCTCTGCTAATAGTGCAGCGGCTGCTTCTGTTATCGGAGCAAAAACTTGTTCGACCGTATCCTGCTTATAACAACGGTGTTGCTGCCATTGCCCTTCCGCATTTTTTTGCATACGGACCCAGCTCAGCGATGCATCAAGAAAGGGTTCTAAAGGCTTAATACTGTCTAGCGAATCCCCTTTCTTTTTTACCACCAGCTTACGAATGACTTCTCTTAACAATCTTGCAGTCTTGAGTAACTCGCCTTGCTTAAACGTTTTATGTGAAGTGAGCTTAATATTCGCTACAGTTTCCAACCAATAAATAACATCTTCATCCGTTTGCCAAAAATCGTCCTGCTGTTTATTCACGATAGCCACTGTATTCAACATATCCAATACAGGATGATCAGCAATAACAATAGGCTTTCTGGTTATGTTTCTAGCGTTGGTCATACCTTCTCACTCAGTTTATTCACAGAATATTGTAACCATTAAAACTACAATTGACTAGTTACATAAAAACTCACATACTGCACTGCACATGTAACCCGAAAAGTTACATTTTAGAAGTTACACAATAAAGGAGAGAAGAATGACTAAAAACAGACATCATCCTATTCGTTATAAATTTGTAGAGACTGATGGTGTGAGGTTGTTTTACCGTGAAGCCGGTGATGACAAATTACCCACACTCTTATTGCTACATGGTTTTCCAAGCTCATCACATCAATTCCGTGAACTCATTCCCTTATTAGCTGATAAGTTTCATATTATTGCGCCTGACTTACCTGGTTTTGGCTTCACTGAAGTGCCTGCTACTCGTAACTATACTTATAACTTTGATAGCTTGGGCGATACATTGGTGAAATTTGTTGATACGCTGAAGTTGAATAAATACGCCATGTACGTATTTGACTATGGTGCCCCTGCTGGTCTGCGTCTGGCATTAGCTTATCCGGAACGTGTAACCGGCTTTATCTCACAAAATGGTAATGCCTATCTGGAAGGTCTAGGTGATGCCTGGGCGCCTGTAAAAGCATACTGGGATGAACCAAATGCAGAAAATCGTCAGGTGGTTCATGATGCTATTCTTAATCTGGAAGGCACACGCTGGCAGTATGCTCATGGGGTAGAAAATGAGGAATTATTAGCTCCAGAAGCCTATTATCTGGATACATTTTTATTTGAACGTGAAGGCAATAAAGAGATTCAGTTAGACCTGTTTCTTGACTACCAAAATAACCTGAAAATCTATCCCAAGTTTCAGCAGTTCTTCCGAGACACTCAAATTCCATCACTGATTATCTGGGGTAAACACGATCCTTTCTTTATCCCACCAGGCGCAGAAGCCTTTAAACAAGATAATCCCAATGCTGTAGTCGAGTTACTAGAGACCGGCCATTTTGCTCTGGAAACCCATGTTAGCTACATTGCACAGCGTATTCGTGAAGTTATCGGTGACGAATAGTTCTGATCTACAAAAGCCGCTAGTTTTTTCTAGCGGCTTTTTTTGTAGCTTTATTTGCAAATAAATTATTTCATATAGTGCTTTTTAATATAATTAGTAATGATATGTGCTGATTCTTCTATGCTTAGTTTCTCTGTCTCAATCACAATTTCAGCATGTTCCGGTTCTTCGTATACATCGCTAATGCCAGTAAAATTTTTAAGCTCTCCTTGAAGGGCTTTTTCATAACTTCCGGTTGTGTCTCTTTTTTTACAGGTTTCAATATCGGTTTTCACGTAGACAACGATATTATTTTTGACCATATTCCTTAATGCTTTACGTGACTCTTTATATGGACTAATAAAAGAAGCGACTGTCGAGATGGAGTTATTTTGTAACGTTTTGATTAAGTGTCCCACCCTATTTAAATGTCTGTTACGTTCTTCTCTTGAAAAGCCGATATTGGGAATCAGGTCACGAATATCTTTAGAGTCTATTCGTTCGATGGGTATTTGCATTTTTTCTAATTCAGCGTAAACAGCATCTGCAATAACTGTTTTTCCTGAGGCTGGTAAGCCAGTAAACCAAAGGTTAAATGGTTCAATACGCTTTTTACCCCATCTGACTTTATGCCAAACACGCTCATGTCCCCAGTAGAGCGCGATTTTCAATACACTTTCAAGTAAGCCAGCCACAATAGCAAGATCGAGTCGCCCAAAAAAAACATAAACAATAATCACTGTCGTTGTGGTTGCGACAAGACGCCATGTAATGCCTTTAATGATTGAGCGCGTGTTAGTTTCTTTGAACATGTTGAACGTTTCCTTACTATATATGCCTAATTATTGAAGTTTAGTTGTCGGCTGATTATTTCACATAATTACCATGTGATACGCACTAATCATCTCGTTTAATTAACTACTTGAATACTTAAATTTCACTTCATCACTGATATGCTGAATTTATTCAATCTAATAAAGACGCAGATAAGCTAAAAATATAAACAGACAGGCTTGAAGATTAATTGATGCAATAAACATAAATAAAAACGGCTATGAGTAAAGCGCGCTGTAATCTTAAATGTTTATTGCTTTGACATGAAAAATAATTCAGCCAGTGCATTTATAACAAAATTAACATTTATCTACATTAGGAGGCCAAATAATGCAAAACTCAACCACTATTTTAAATGGTAAAAAAATTGCGTTTCTTGTGACTGACGGTTTTGAGCAGATAGAACTAACTACCCCTTGGGAGAAAATTAAACAGGCAGGTGCAAATACTTATCTTGTCGCACTCAAAGAAGGTAAAGTCCAAGGCTACAATCATCTCGACAAAGCAGATACTTTTGATGTAGACAAAGCTATCTCTGATGCATCAGCCGATGACTTTGATGGACTCGTATTGCCTGGCGGTGTAGCCAATCCCGATGCACTTCGCACCGACAAAAATGTCGTCAATTTTATACGAGCATTTTTTACCCAAAACAAGCCTGTAGCAGCGATTTGTCATGCTCCATGGACATTGGTTGAGGCAGATATTCTGAAAGGTAAAACACTCACTTCATGGCCCAGCCTCAAAACAGATATCCTAAATGCAGGTGGAAACTGGGTAGATGAAGAAGTTGTAGTCGATCATGGTCTGGTGACCAGTAGAAAACCAGATGACCTGGATGCCTTCTGTAACAAAGCCATTGAAGAATTTGCTGAAGGTAAACATTAAAAAAACGCTACAGTCCACATGGATCGTGGACTTAACTTTCGAGAGTGCATGTTAAAAACTAGTAATAACTATTCTAGTTATCATCTAACTCTATGGACCTTAGCTCACCCACTACGCTTATATTTGGTGCCCAAGAGTTATTCAACCGAAACAATGTAATATGCCAAATGTCAGGATTCTTACGCGAAGTATCTAACAAGCCTATTTGATTAGCTTGTCTTAACCGATCGGGTCCTTACAGACTCTGACGAACTTCCCACCGACTTCAATATGCGTTTTCTCAAACATATTCTCAGAAGCTTTTATCTAAACTCATTGTTTTATGAACATGAAGCAGGTGCTAAGACAGGGGTATTAATCTCTAATTTTTGATTATCCTTTAATGCTTCAGGAGATTTTGGTAAAACCCATATTGGTTCATCCCATACCCAACAAGAAGGTATTTCAACCAATTCCGTTCCGGTATCAACGTCCAATAGATCAGCCTTTATTACCCAGCACCGTCCAGCTGAACCATAAGGGAAGTTAATAACTTTAACGATTTTTAACTTTTTGCCAGGCTCTAATATCTTTAAAAGCTTGGCCCCTCCATTATTTTCCCTATGGTGGCTTTCAGTTACTGAGCTTAAAATAGATAAGAAGACGTATATTCCATGACACTTTCTTTATCCGAACCTATAGTTCTCACTAATTCACCCGCTTGTTTAAACTTATAGCAAGCGCCAATCAGGTCTTTTACTGGTTCTGATTCAGACATATCTATTGCCGCACACCCTGACAAAAGAACAACAACAAAAATAATAAATTTATTCATAAAAATCGACCAAACATTAGATAAAGACTATAGGTTGGATACTCACTAGACTTAACTATATTGTTATGAATATGTACTCCAAACAACTTCTTTCTTTATTATCACTCTTATGCTGATACTTAATTGAGGCCATTAAATTTTTCGATGCTGCCCATTTTAAAGAATATTTTGGCTTAAGGGATTTTCCATTGAAAAATTAACTAAAGACACACCCTTTCGCTGAACTTCATTCTTTTTAACGACCGAAAAGCCTCGGTGCTCAAAAAACGGCTTGGCGATAAATGATGCCTCCACATATAAACGCTTAATACCGGCTTGTTTCGCTTGCATAAGTAAATAGTCATACAAGCTGGATGCAACACCTTTGCCCTGAAAGTCTGGGTGAGTATAAGTGCAGTCAATGTGACCATCAGCATCTAATTCCATAAAACCCACAACACGGTTTTCAATTATGGCTATGAATGGCTTTTTTATATTAAGTCGTTCAGACCAGAAGGCATAGTCTATTGGAAATGGTGCCCAGGCTGCCTTTTGCTGTGATGTTTAAACTGAGGAATCAATTGCATGAACAGCTTGATAAAATAAGTCAGCGACTTCCTTCGCTCTATTTTCAGTATAAATTTGAATGTCCATTATCACTCAGCCTACAGCACACCATAATCGATATAAGTTAGGGCTCTACGGCGACTGCTGATAAATTTGAAATAATGCCTATCACCTACAGTACAAACTCTCACTACAATCCTTGTTTTGCTCTGGCAATGGCAGCCTCGATAGCCGCTTTGGCTTGCGGGCTATTTTTCCAGCAGCTTGTCCGTAACATTGAGGCCACCATTTCTGCGATATCTGCTGCCTGATAAGTGGCTAACTCAGAAAGCGTATCGATACCAATTTCTTCAAACCTTTTAATAACAGTAGGACCAACACCTTTTACAGACAACAATGCCTGTTTTTCTGGCTCAGAAAATGCCACAAGTCCTCCTTATATACACATAATTTTAGTTACGGGCTGCACGCCAGAAGCATCCTAAGCTTTACTGGTTAATCATCTTATTACTTATGATCTGTTTTAGAGAAGTGTTTGTGAGGAAGTTAAAACGACAAATTCTGAGCGTATTGATTATGACAACTAAGCGGAGGGTTATCTTGCCGTTAGTTACCGACCACGTAACAACTTGAGATATCCGGTAATTCACCTGAGCTGAAGCTGGTGTAGTAGCTCCAGAATGTATTATCGATGGCCTTCAATCTGGCAGGTGTGTTATCCAGACGGTAACGTGCCAACTGTCCTGGCCCGCCGTTATATGCGGCATAGCTTGCTTTGATCAAATTATCATCCCCGCCCGGTTGTTCATGCTCACCACGTCGGATCGCATAATCAATCATGTAATGCGTCAGGATATCGATACCTGCATTTACATTGTAATCAACTTCATCAACGAGACGGTCAAGATCGTAGACTTTTCGCCATACCCGACCATTAATCTGCATCATACCAACGGCACCCACCGGCGAACGTAGCACTTTAGGATCTTTACTCGAGCCAACAAACTGTCGCCAGCAGGATTCTTTCCATGCTGTAGCCCGAACTAAAGGATTGAGCCGCTCGGTCAATCTGGCTGGCATCTTCTTATTCTCAGCCAGCCACTCGCTGGACTGCTCTTGCAGCAAGCTGTCGACCAGTTCAAGATAATCATTGAGATTATTACGTTGTGGCACCAATCCCCTTAACGCCTCTGCTGGAGAGATGGTTGCAGCATGAGCGACGGGTAAAAGCCAGCCACCAAATAGTCCCAAACTATCCATGATGTGTTGCGTCAAACCGGTTGTGATTAATATAGTTTCGTTACTAGCGTTAAACCCAAACAAATCACGAAACGTCGGATCTATCTCCAAAGGTAATGGTGTAAAACTTGGAGGTGCTGCTCCAGCCAGTAACAAACGGGCGAGTCTACGTAATCCGTCACGTGACATTTCTAAACCATATTCAGGCCCAAGGGCATCAAGTGCTCGAAGTGCATCACCACCAGCAATAAATGCAGCCAGTCGATAATCCACTTCCAGACCGGGCGTTTCCATGCCTTCCAGTTGGCTCATCAGTGGTCGCAATCGTTCCCATGTCGTTAAGAATAGGGTTCGAACCGGATCTGACTCAGGATTATCGACCGTTAGCGCCTCGGCAATGGCATATCTCGCATCGAGTAAGATGGCGAGTAATTCCATTCGTAAATCATGAGAATTAGTTGACTCTGCCAAGGTCGAAATGATGGTTGTTAGAAAGCCATCAAACTCATCTTCCAGCGTTTGCCATTGTGCTGCTTCGTTGGCGTCAAAAACCGGCTCAGGTGCTTCATTACCAGGTACAGAAGCGCGAACCTGAAAAGCTAACCAGGCTCTGACACCAGTTTCTTCAGTCTGCAGCCGAGCAATATGTGTCCGTTGCACCAGGGACTGTTCAATACCTTGCGTTTTATTCGGGCCCAGCAATTGCTCAATTAATCCATCAATCTCATTCAGTGGCCCGGCAAGGTCAATTTTCACCCGCTTCATTCTTGGTAGCAGTACGGCATCTGCAATCAACTGCACAGGTTTACTCAAAATACCGGGGCTATTATCTGGGCGAGACAATTCAATTGCTGTAGGCACAAACTCTATGGCCAGACCTGATTGCGTCACCTGTGGCGTCAGTTTTAATGCCAGACGGCCCTGCCATGGCGTCAATCCACGACAAGTGCCAAATACGCGAACACCTGTGGTAGCCGCCACTGCCATATCAACTGACAGTTGAGTATCGGCTGTTGCCAATTTCATATCGGATAAATCAACCCGGTTGCACGGGTCCTCACCTAGTGTCGCTTTGCCATTTTCATCAAATTCAAGCACACGACTTATCGCGGACTGGAGATGAGAGGTTTCAGCCAGTAAGGGGATTTCAACTTCGCCTGCGGACAGTGCGTTCGAACTATATAAAATGCAAAGCAACCATCCAATGCGTTTCATTCGATGTTCCAATGGTTAAATGCGAAATGACTTGTAAGTCAGGGCCTGGAACAGATTCAGGCCTGCAATATTATGCCGTTCTTTTTAGAGAAGTGTTATGAAATTTAATGGTCAAAATCAAAGAAACTTGAACGCTGTAACTATACGATTCTGACCTTTCTGATACTAACAATCATTTAACTTAGCGAACACACCAAGTCACTAGAAAAAAACCCGACCGCCACTCACCAGCGACGGTCGGGTCATTATTATGACTTCAATTTAGACAGCTGCTCATTCAGTGCCAAAGCAACATCATGTAGATCATGGCTAATCTTATTCACCATATCTGACTGATTACTGAGTTCACTGGCAGCATCACCAATACCAGCGATATTACGGTTGATTTCTTTACTCACCTGGCTTTGTTCTTCCGCCGCTGTAGCTACCATGGTTGTGTTATTGGCAATGGCCATAATGCGATTAGCGACGTCGACTAATTGCTCGTAACTTTCTGTTGTTTCTACTGAGGCCTTAGTCACTCGCTCCCTATCCACATCAATTTGCTCAACCGTTGTTTTAACATCATTCTGAAGTGCTTCAATCAATCCATTAATTTCAGCCGTAGACTCTTGAGTACTTGCAGCCAGCTTACGTACTTCATCAGCTACAACCGCAAAGCCTCTGCCCTGCTCACCTGCACGGGCGGCTTCAATTGCAGCATTCAATGCTAACAAGTTAGTCTGTTCAGCAATACCGCCAATTGTTTCTAAAATGCTATTAATATCAACACTTCGAGCTGATACTTGATAGATACGATCACTGACTGTTTCCATGTCTTTAGCAACAGTTTGTATCTCACGTACATTTCGCTCAAAGTTTGTTTGCGTTACTTTTAGGAAGTTATGAGCGGCATCGGCTTCTTGAGCGCTGCTATTAGCCAGCTGTGTCACCTCATTACTCGCTGTCGACATTTCTTCCATTGCGGTGGCGACACTGTCAGTTTCTTTACGCTGATGTTCTATCGACAAGGCTGCTGCTTGTGCATTTTCTTCCAGTAAATCAGCATGGTGCTGCATTGCCGTAGATTGCTGTTGCAGCTTTTTAATCATGTCTCGTAACTTTTCTGTAAAGGCGTTAAAGCCCGTAGCAATATCGATCAACTCTTTATGGTGTTCGATATGTAACTGTTGCGTTAGATCACCTTCATTCGAGGCAAGATTGAAAATTTTATCTCGCATATCATTCATTGGCGTCACGATAGTACGAACCAGCCAGACAATAAGGAACATTGATACCACAGAAGCAATCAGACCAAATATAATCATTAAACTTAACGTGGTATTTGTCCCTTCATCAAGCTCTTTTGTTAAAGCATATTGGCCAGACATAGCGGCCGCTTCTGGCACAGTGATAACTAACTGCCAAAGGGTATCTGAAGCATTAATTTTAACCGGTATGGACACAACAATATCGTTATTCAACTCCAGTTGTTTCAGCTCTGTCAGACCGACCACTACTTCTGCCAATGATTCGTCAGCTTCAGCGAGTGGGCGGGTTAACTTTTCATTAAATTTAGAGCTCGCAATAAGGCGATGACCCGCACTCAGTAAATGTACCTGACCAACACCATCATAAAGAGAGTCAGCAATTTTCTGCATACGTTGTTGAATAACTGGCAAATTGATATCTATACCAACTAACCCTTTGAATTTATTATCTTTAACAATGGGAGATGTGAGGGTGGTCATTAACTCTTGCTTGCCGGGTTCAATTTCATAAAGATACGGCTCAATCGTACAATTTTTACCGGTATCATGACTGCACAGATACCACTCTGACTCGCGTTGACCAAACTCATCTTTTTCATCCAGATACTTTTCGTTAGGATCCTCTACACCGTAGTGAACGACTTTATCCCCTTCCCTTACCCAGTAAATTTCTAGCGTTCCTATACTCGTCGTATGATCGCCGCGTCCGATGTAAAAATCGTCCATTTGGTCATAACCATTTGGCTCAAATTGTGTGTATATAGCACTGATATGCTTATTACTCTCCAACGCGCTGCCCATCATTTGTTTTATCTGATCACGGGTAAATCCCAAGTCAGACGGGTTCTTGTTACTTTCCTTCAGTATATTAGCTAGGGTAATCGGAATATCGAAAGAACGATTGAGATAAGAAGACACACTGGTAGCGGCGTTTTCAGCTGAGACCTCCAGGTAATTGGCTACCTCCTTCTTCAAATAGCTTTTCACAGCAGCACTGGCGTCATCACTCGCCTGTTTCATTGAAAAAACACCAACGAGGGTTATCAGCCCCTGAGAGAAGATCAATATACTAATGGTGATGAGTAATAGTTTATTTCGCAGTGACCATTTGGCCATATTGGCAGCCTTTAATTTCGATGTGAAAATAGTTATATACAAGTAATGGCGGCACTTCAGTGGAAATCTTGAAAAAATGAGACATCAAAGGTAGGTGAATTTAGCTAGCTTTAGGCAACAGAAATACCAGCCAAGTTATTTATAATATATTTCAATGTGTTAGATTTAAAATAGTGTGATAAATTCTAGACTCAGCAAGGTATTAGCAACGTCTGAGAATCCAGTCATATTAAAAAAACATAATCGCAGAAAATTAGTTAGCTCAACCTTGCTCGAATGTGGTTGACTAGTGCAGACTATTTCGCTTACAAGAAAGTACAACGATGTCTTCTTTATTCCTGTTGTGAAGGATAAGCTCATCCACATCCTCAGTCATTAATGACTGTTCAAAAGGTGTAAGCTCGCAACCATTTTCCTGAGCAAACTGCACAAGTGTAGATAAGTCAGCGGCCTCCTTCCCCATCTGAAGTGCTACGGCAACCCCTGGGTTAACACAACACCCAATATAGCTATCAAGGTATTCATAATCTAAAGCGATAAAGAATCCGCCTAATAGCGGTATATGCTTTTTTGCAATGTAGATATGATTGTAATCGGCAATAATATCTGGACTAGATTTTATGATGCCCAGTTTTTTCAGTGTTTCCAGTTGTTTGAGTTTGCCTGAGGCTTTTTGAATTTTTTCCGGCGGTGTTTTTAGCAGTGAAATAAAGGCTTCACTTTCTGCTGAAAATGACTGTAATGGCAGTATCAAAAGAGCCAAATAAATAATCCTTTTCATCTTCACCTCCCCGCCTATTATTCAAGCCATTTTATTAGATGTTCAGGTACGTAGGTGCTAAAAATGCTCACTCCTTCGACGCACAGGTATTCCAGACTTCTATACTGGAAAGCATAGCGATGCACCATCATTGGTAACTACTCGTGTGCGACTTCCCTGCTTACGAACATTATTTTTTGCTCGTTAAAAGACGAAGCTAAAATAATATAAGGCTTTACTCCACACGGTTAGCTTAGCACTTGACCCATTATCATTAGGTGTAGCCCAATGATGCGATAGCAATATCTTGTTAGTCTTTAATTTCAATACTGCCAGTCATGTAGGCAACAGCACTACCTGATATTAAAACTCTATCACCTTTTAGCTCACACAAAAGCTTGCCTCCACGATTAGAGACTTGTTTAGCCTTTAGTTGTGATTTGCCTAATTTATGGGACCAATATGGCATAAGCTGAGTGTATGCCGATCCAGTAACAGGATCTTCAAGGATGCCAAGTTTGGGCACAAAAAAACGTGCAATAAAATCAAACTCAGATGAAGGTGCTGTTACGATAACACCACGAAGATCAAGCTGCTTCAGAGCTTCATGATCTGGAGCAAGATTGATTACATCAGCTTCATTTTCATAGACAGCAACATAATCATCATGCTTTAAACAATCTGAAGGTGCTTTACCTAAGCCTGCTGTAAGTAATGATGGCGTACGACATGGTTCCGGTGATTGAACTGGAAAATCCAGCGTTAATAAATCACCTGCTTTAGATACGTTTAACTCGCCAGAAAGCGAATCAAATGACAATACCTTTTCTTGGCATCCCAGAATATTAAACAGCACATAAGCAGTCGCCAATGTGGCATGCCCACATAGCTTTACTTCATTAGCAGGAGTGAACCAGCGGATGTAATAACCATTTTCTGTTGGAACAAAAAATGCCGTTTCAGAAAGATTATTTTCTTCAGCAATGGCCTGCATCACAGAATCAGGTAACCAGTCATCTAGAGGCACAACCGCTGCAGGATTTCCTTCAAATTGTTGTTCAGCAAAGGCATCAATTTGGTAAATATCAAGTTTCATTTCACTCTCTTAAATCATGACGACTCGTTTATTGCCGTGTAGGGTTTCAAGTTGTTTTTCTGCCGGTTCTCTTAGCAAACAATACGGCTAACATAATGCATCCAGTTAAACGACTCATTATTCGCTATATTTAGCAACCTAAACGTATTGATGATACTAAGGCTTCAAGTATCGATAAATATTCAATTTTCTATTTGGGGTTTAATGGTCTCTTGGACAGCGTTCTTTAGTGATTGATTTATTAGATATCGTAATGTGCGTAAGCTCGAATAATCTTGCCATTCTTACCAAAGAGAAACACTTCATTTGAAAGGCCTAAAACCCCCTCATAAATCAGGGCTACACTATTTGCTCCACAAAGTGTGTGCAGTAACTTGAACTCTAAGTCTGGAAATTTCTCTAACGCCCCTGACCAATAATCACCCACAGCGGCCTTACCTCGCAGAGTACCACTTGGTTGACCAGTAAGTTTAATGATGGCTGGTGATGACATTTCAAACGACTCATCGTAGTGTGTCAGAATCTTATCGATATCATGAGAATTCCAGGCATCAATCCATTCTTTGGCAAAGCTCACCGCTTGTTGTTTATTCATAGAATTTCCCTACCATCCTTGAGAACAGTGCGACATGATTAAAGCATCGCAGACGCAAAGAGCCTGTTGTTGTTTAAATGATTTCTTCACGTTAAATTTAAGCCACCATCTGAAAGCACAACTTCACCAGTTAAATAAGAACTGTTGATTAACATGCTGGCAACATAGGCAATTTCCTCTGGCTCAGCTCCACGTTTCATAGGTGCTTTGCTTGCCCAAAGTTCGCGTGCCGCAGTCCAGTCTTTACTCATTGGCGTATCAACTAAGCCTGGAGCGATAGCATTTACCCTAATGTCAGGCCCCAAATTTAAAGCCAGCAACTTTGTCATATGGTTGAGTGCAGCCTTAGTAACAGAATAAGGGATGGATGCACCTTTGGGACGTACACCGGCATGTGAACTAATATTAAGAATACAACTGCTGCTACTTTCAGATGATGCGTTTTTCAACAAAGGTTCAGCTTCAGCGATAAGTGTCCACGGAGATATCACATTCACCTCATGCAGCATTCGCCATATTTCAGGTGTAGCCGCCTTTAGATCTGAATGATCAATAAGCGCTGTCATCGCTGCATTATTGACTAATACATCCAGCCGCCCATATTTGGAGGCAATACGCTCAATCAGGCTTTTTGCTTCATCTTGATTTGATAGGTCAGCTTGGAAATAAGAAGCCTTGTCGTGTTGGGCAGCCAGGCGCTGACCAACCTCTACGGATGAACGCGAATGAAAAACGACGGCAAAGCCTTCCAAAGCAAGCCGGTTGGCAATAGCTTTTCCAATTCCTGAGGTCGAGCCTGTCACTAGTGCAACTCTCTTTTTCATTGATATAAGTCTTCTTGTATGTGCTTGGTGATTGGTAGCAATTAACATTCTTTAAAGATGATGGTTGCTGCAGAGCGAAAAGTTGTTGCCTTCGCGATTTGCCAGGTAAGTTATCGCAATCTTATACCGCTATCAATGACGGGCATTGATTTGTTCTTTCTCTATTCATTGTTGATTAGTATTTCATCTTTTAGCGATGCATGCATTTTCACATTCCCTGACGCTAAACTCATGCGAAAACAGTGGTCTGTTAGCGACTATCCTATATGCTGCAAAATAAATGCTACGCGTTCATTAATGTCATCACGTGGAACCTCAAGTATTTGGTAGCCCCATTTCAAATACCATTTTTTCATACCTTCAAAAACTAATACGGACTCTTCAAAGCTCTGGTCACGCTCTGAATCTGTAGCGTATATGTCTTCCCATGGAGGAAGCAGAAACACAACATCGTGATATGGAAATTGTTGAACGTACTGCTCGATTTCATATTGTGTTAAAGCACCTTCAGCATCAAGCATGTATAGTGCATCTAGCACTCCACGATCAAAAAAAACGGTATGGTTATGGATAGCAGCTTCCCGATATTTTTCAATATCTAAATGCAATATCTCTTGACCAAAAGAGACAGGATTTGGTCGTGGAGTTAAGCCTGCGGCTAACCGTTGTTTAATTATTTTACGTGCAGACTCTGGGATAACAAGATACCCAAGATCGGCTAGTGCACTAAGGACTGTAGTTTTGCCACCGCCGGGACCGCCGGTGACCACAAATCGATTGTTCATTTAACGCCTACTTTTTCTATGCTCTTCTAGTTATATCTCTTAGTAACGCTGACTAATGCTCTGTTTAATTTCAGTGATATATAGCCCGATGGTATCAATTCAGATTAGGAAAGATGACGATGAAAAGTCATGTCTCGATGTTCTATCTCAAGCTCAACTATATAGTGTCTGGGCGAGCCTTTCACAGATTCACACATCAACTCATGATTAGCTTGATTTACTGAATTTATGCCTTAAAGCGGCCAACCAGCGCGTGTAGGTGTTCAGAAAGCTTAGCCAGTTCCTGTGAATCTTCGTGAGAAGAATTTGCAAGCGCTTCCACCAGCTGGGTATCTGTGTGAATCTGCACAATATGACGATTAATCTCTTCAGCAACCTGATGCTGCTCTTCAGCTGCCGCTGCTATCTGAGTATTTTGATCACGTATATTATCTACAGCACCACGAATTTTTTCAAAGCTTTGACTTGCCAGTCCAATACGCTCAACACTGACTTGTGACATCTCCAGACTGCTTTGCATCTGCTTCGACACTTCTTGGGTACGACGTGCTAGCGTACCGAGCATGCCATCAATCTCACTGGTAGATTCTGCGGTACGGTGGGCTAAAGCACGTACTTCGTCGGCAACAACGGCAAAACCACGCCCCTCTTCACCAGCTCGTGCAGCCTCAATAGCAGCATTTAACGCCAGTAAATTAGTCTGTTCAGCAATAGCACTAATGGTATTCAAAATGGCATAAATATTCTGGCTATCTTGCTCTAATATATGCAAGGCATTTGCAGACTGCTGAAGATTGCCACTCAATGACGATACGCTATCGGTTGCATCTACAATTTGTGCTTGTCCGGTGTGAACCTGACGCTGGCCATCGTCTGCAGAGTTCGCTGCTTCACTGCACGATCTAGCCACTTCATTCGCCGTAGCCACCATCTCATGAAAAGCAGTGGATACCATATCGACAGCTTCACGTTGACGCTCAGCTACATCTGTCATTTCCTGTGCCACTCGTGTGGAGTCTTGCGATGTACTCTGCAAGGCTTCAGATGCACCAATAATACTCTTCACCAAACTACGAATTGTTGAGAGAAACTGATTGAACCAACCTGCTAAAGAAGCTGTTTCATCCTTACCCTGCACTTCGAGATTCTGTGTTAAATCACCTTCACCTTCGGCGATGTCTTTAAGGCCATCAGAAACGCTAACAATCGGGTCAACAATCAGTTTAGCAAAGACTTTACCTAACATAGCAAAGAGCACAGCCAACACCAACACGATAATAGCGATTTGCCATGCTAACGTATTAGCCTTGGACATCACCTCGCTGCGTTCAATCAAACCGATAAACCGCCAGCCCAGTCGAGGTGAGGACATAATATTAGCCATATAGCTTGTGCCGTTGAGTTCAACTTCCACCAAACCATTGGCATCAACCATTTTGGTATAGTCCCCACCAAGGTCTTTTAGCTGTTTGAAATTATGTTCGGCATTATTAGGGTCAACCAGCACATTACCGCTTTCTTCAATAAGCATCAGATAACCCGTTTCGCCTATCTTGATTTGTCTCACTAAATCAGTCAGTTGTTTAAGTGAAACATCCACACTGACCACACCCACTACATTTCCACTTGCATCGTCAACAGTGCGAACAGTCCCAACTAATACTGCATCATCTGCTGGCCAATAATAGGCGGCGGTACGCTGAATCACACCGGGGTTATTCATGGCAGTTTGATACCAGGGACGTACTCTAGGGTCATAGCTTTTCAAGTCAGGATCATCTGGCCAGATAGCATATCCCCCATCCTCCCGACCATAAGAGAGGTAAGCAGTAGTAGGATGAGTCTTAGCAAAGCGATCAAAAATAGTCTCTATTTCCTGATTGCTTTGAGGGAGTGGCACCGTATCTGCATCTGCCGCAGAATAGTTTTTTAACTCAGGTGCAGCAACGATCTCCGGTAGCTTCGTTATATAATCAACATTTTCGCTAATACCCTTGAAGAACATGCTGACGGCATTATCAACTTGGCGAATTTCTTTAGAGCTACCATCAAGGAAATTCAACTCTGCCTGAGCACGCAGATTATAGATAACAACTGCAGCAACTAAGAGGATTGGAATACAAGCAATAGCGACAAATGCCCAGGTAAGTTTAAGCTTGATACTCATGTCGATAATCCTCAAAGATGAACGCTTAGTCGCATCAAGATAATCCTATGATGAGATGTTGATTAAGCTATCGGCATATTCAGGATCGCCTTTAATCAAATAGAACAGATAAGCCAATGTTTTGAATATTTTTTTACATCTGATGAAGTTTTCTTTTTTACTTATAATCCAATCGTTACCGCTAGCCTCATTCAACAATAAGCAAGATGTTTAACTAACTAAGAGCCCTTCTTTCTAAGCAACGTCGACTAACTTAGTAGGTCTTCGTCTCTTCGAGTCATTTTCTCAATTTCTTCAGCTGTCGTTGGTGGGCTAAAGTAGTAACCTTGCACTTCATTACAACCTTGAATACGAAGTAGTTCCAACTGTTGTTCATTCTCAACACCCTCAGCAATAGTGAGGAGACCAAGGTTATCAGCGAGATCAATAATCGTCGAAATAATGGCCCTGTCATCACTATCTTCTTGCACATTACTGACAAAGGAACGATCAATTTTGAGTTTTGAAATAGGGAAGCGTTTTAGATAATTTAGAGACGAGTAGCCTGTACCAAAATCATCAATCGATAAACGAATATTTTTTTTATTCAGTGTTTGCATAATGGCAATGGCTTCTTCGGGTTTATCCATTGCAACGCGTTCTGTGAGTTCAAGTTCTAAATATTCAGAAGGCAAACTTTCTTCATCCAGAATCTTAGTAATTTGAGATAATAGATTTGGATGACGAAATTGTAATGCCGATAAATTAACAGCAAGCACTGATAGTGGTATGCCTTTATCCAGCCATTGTCTCATTTGTTTCACAGCAGTTCTGAGCACCCACTCACCAATGGTAATGATTTGTCCGGAATCCTCAGCAATTGGAATGAACTCAATGGGAGAAATGTTACCGAGTATTGGATGCTGCCAGCGTAATAAAGCTTCAACACCAATGATACGGTTGTCACTCAACTCAATTTGAGGTTGATAGACAACGCTTAACTCATCTTGCTCAATAGCACGACGCAGTGCTGCTTCAATAGCCGCTATGCGTTCAATATTGGCTTGTAAATCCTGCGAGTAAAACTGAAAATTATTGCGACCTTCATTTTTAGCGCTATACATAGCAACATCAGAACATTTAAGTAAGGTATCGTGATCTTCCCCATCCTCTGGAAATAAACTGATACCGATGGAAGGTGTCACAATCAGCTCATAATGTTCTATTTCACAAGGTTTTGAAAACAGATCAATCAAGGCTTTTGCTCTGACTTTTGCACGCTCTGTATCTGTATCTGGCAGAACTGCAATAAATTCATCACCGCCTTGCCGAGAGACTATGGCATCGTCCTCAAGTGCTTCTTGCATACGTTGAGCAAGCATTTGTAATAAAGCATCACCGACACTGTGTCCAAGAGCATCATTAATATTTTTAAAGTTATCGAGGTCAATAAACAGAATGGCAAGTTGATCGCCACTTTCTTTTGCAGCATTCAACGCCGCTGATAATTGTTTTTTTAAGGAGATGCGATTGGGCAACCCCGTCAATGCATCATTGTAGGCTAACCAATTCATCTGCTCTTCTGCTCTGCGACGTTCATCAATATCCATACGAACGCCAACAATGCGATTGGGCTTATCCGACGGATCAAATTCAACCGCTTTTCCACGCACCCCCACCCACCGGTAATGACCATCAGCATGCCGTATACGTGCTTCATAATAATAGTTGGTTTCAGATCGGTTAAGAATGCTGCCGATTTTGCTTTTGACCATGTCTCGGTCATCCGGGTGAACTTTGGCAAGTTCTTTTTCTCGATCCCCTATTCCAGAGACTGGAGGATATCCCAAAATGGTGTGGTAAGTTGGAGAAGCAAACCAGGTATCGCCAGCGACATCCCATTCCCAAATACCAATCTTGGTTGACTCAAGTGTTATTTGAAGACGCATCTCGCTTTCTTGCATGTTTTCTAGGTGTTTATAGTGCTCTGTAATATCCCGAGCGATGCCGATAACACCCACAATGTTATTGTTATTATCACGCAGCGGTGTTTTCACCGTCTCAAATAAGCCTCTGTAGCCGTCTTTAGCAAATGACAGCCACTCTTCATTGGTGAGTGATATGCCAGCTTCTATGGCATTAAGATCATGATGCCGAAAGGCATCTGCTACATTTTGAGGCACATAATCATAATCAGTGTGACCAACGATATTATTTTTTTGCTGCCCATAAAGCTCTTCAAAACGCTGATTACAATTGATATAAACACCGTTAATATCTTTTAGCCAGACAGGATCTGGTATGGCATTAAACGTCGCTTCAAGTTGCATTTGTGCCATATCAATTTGAGCACTACCCTCTGCCACTTTGGCTTGCAGACTGACGTCTTGTCGACGTAAAACATGTATTGAGGCCGCAAGATAAGCCAACAAAGCACTGACTAAAACAGCAACCATAAAATGTATGGCGGTCAATGACCAATCATGCCAACCATCGACAGGTGTTAAGCCGAGCCGCCATTGATTCGTCGATAAGTTGACAGGATATTCAATCGCGCCATTAAGTGCTTCTGACGATGAGGCATAAATTACCTGTCCATTATCTTGTTGCCATAGTTTGTAGTGATAGTTTGACGAACTAGTTGCTCCAAGTGGTTGAGACTGAAGAATGTCAGTCAGTGAGATACCCACTTCAACGTAGCCCCAGCTCACCTTTTCTGTATTTTCTCCTGTAAAAGCAGGCAAACGAGCGGTTAATTTTTGCTTATTGTTGGTAAATGGAAACGGGCCGGTAATGGTTAATCTTTTTGGGGTGTTGTCATTATGAGCCGTTATTGCTCCGATTCTATGCTGCAAATTGGCTTCATCACTTGTTGAATAAAATTGACGAACTCTGCCATCAGAGACAATGATGATATCGGTAATATAGGAATATGAAGGTAGTAATGAGCTGACTACTTCACCAAAGTTGTTGATAGCACTGTTATCTAAATTGACTAGTGTCGCTAAGGTGTAAGCTATAGATGCCTCGTGAATAATCGCTGACTCAAGCTCATATATGTAATTTGTCGCATCCGTTAGGGCTTGTGTTTCTAAATCGTCTACATAATCAGTTTCCAGGTACCAAGCTAATGAAAGTGTGAATATCAAGGAAATGATAAATGTCAGTAGGCCAGTGTGTAGGGGCGATACTGCCAAAAGTTTCTTAGATATCGGCATATTTGAAAATCGAGGAGGCAGCTAACTTAATGTTGATATTCCGCATTTTTATCCCCCATCAGAGTGTAGTTTTGCAGATCTATTGGTTTGCTTGAACATCCCAATTCTGGAAGCCTCATTGCCTAGATCCTCCCCTCTTAATTTTATCTGTAATGCTTTGATTTTCTTTCCCTAACACCATTTTGTCCATCATTAGTTATGTCGAGCAGTGCTTATATCTCTAAAACACTATGATTTGTAGGAACACTACAAACACTGTCCCATTGATTTCAGCATAGCTAGACGTGATTACATAATTTGACCATACTATTTTTCAATTCAGCCAAGATATTTCATATTCCATCCCAGGGTTAGAACTTACCATGTCTAAGAATGCAATCACCGACCAAGACATAAACCAAGATATTGATAACATCCCCCGACCCGTTGTTGCTATGAGTGCCACAACAGTAACAGAAGACTGGGAACTTGCGAGTCATCAGCATCACAAGGCGCAATTGCTTTACTCAGTGCGAGGCATCCTCAACTGCAAAATTGAAGATGGCGTCTGGATCGTGCCGCCGCAGTGTGCTGTATGGATACCGGGAGACTTGCCCCACTCGGCCTGGGGATCGGGAGAAACCGAATGTTATTGTCTATTCGTCGAGCCCGATGCCGCACCGGATCTGCCAAAAACCTGCTGTACGATTTCGGTATCACCGCTGTTACGTGAATTGCTGCTGAAAGTAGCCAGTTTTCCTGTGTTATACCCGCAGGGTGGACGGGAAGACAGATTAATTGCAGCATTGCTCGATGAGTTGGTGGCAGCGCCTGTGGAAGATCTGCATCTGCCGATGCCACATGACCCACGATTGCGTCGACTCGCGGAAATGCTACTAGCCGATCCCACAGACAAAACATTGAAGGCCGATTGGGCTAGCCGTATTGGCATGAGCGAGCGAAGCATGAGTCGACTTCTACTGCACGAAATCGGCATGAGCTTCGGACGCTGGCGCCGTCAACTGCATGTGATCCTTGCACTACAACGCCTGACTAAAGGTGAAAGCGTACAAACAGTGGCCTTGGAATTGGGTTACGAAAATGCCAGCGGCTTTGTCACCATGTTCCGTAAGGCAGTAGGCAAGTCTCCAGCACGATACATCTCGGAACGAATGACCGATGCAGAGACGACTAAAGTGCCAGGCATTATGCTTTCCGAGCAGGAGCAATAAAGATAGTCATCTTTATATTCATCTGCGACGAAAACTGCTTATGTAAAGCCAGCTCAATTATTAGAAGAGTAAGCAGCAAAAACCACTGACTCTTTCGACCTAGCAACCACGCTGAGTTGAATTATCACAAACTGCGTTAACAGGCTAAATACCTGAGCTAAGAGAGTTCCACATTACGAAAACAAGTCTTTTTATTTTTCAATTCGGCCAAAAACTTTGAGGCAAATATATTTGGCCTAAATGAATAACAATCTGACCCAATTTCGCCATCAGACCTGTGCAATTTTATTATTAAATAAAACATCTAAATACAAATGAGTATTATTTATGTTTTTTTTAATAACTAGTGGAAAATTTCGTTGGTCAATTGATGGAGCCGTAGAATCTGCCATCAACCCTCATATGGATCATTCTCATAAGAGTGGCATCAGAAGTGCACGACGCACCGTGCTTAGCTCGGCAATTGCAGCTGCAATTCTCATCAGCTCACAGAACGCATTTGCTGCTGAGTCAGAGCAACTCCAAACCAAGGCAGAGGGAATATCTCAAGAAGAAACAAGCTTGCCAGCTATCACCGTAACGGACCGCAAGGATACAGCTACCACCGAAGGTACTGGTTCCTACACCACGGGCGAGACGTCAGCGTCGACACGCCTGCCGCTGTCCCTGAATGAAACACCACAGGCGCTAACAGTGATCACGCGTCAGCGCATGGACGACCAGCAATTAGATTCCGTTCAGGATGTCCTAGAAAACACCACAGGTATCTCGTTGTACCAGTCCGATAGCGAACGCACCAGTTTCTATTCACGTGGTTTCTTAATCAACAACGTTCAGTACGACGGCATCCCCACTGTCATCGGTGATATTGTTAATGGTAGTGGCATATCTTCCCTCGATACCGCATTTTATGACCGTATCGAGGTTGTGCGCGGTGGCTCTGGCTTACTGACTGGCACCGGCAATCCCTCAGCTGCCATTAATCTGGTGCGTAAGCGACCTACCCGTGATTTCTCAGCAGCCGCATCGATCGGTGCTGGGAGCTGGGATACACACCAAGGTATGGCCGACATATCGACGCCATTAACTGAAGATGGCCGCGTTCGTGGCCGCGTAGTGGGCACATATCAGGACGGACATTCCTATATCGACGGCTACAAGCCGGAAAGAAAAGCTTTCTACGGCATTATTGAGGCGGATCTGACTGATGACACAACAGTAAGCCTGGGCTATGACTATAATGACATCACACCGAAAGGATCGACTTGGGGCGGTATGCCGCTATGGTTCAGTGATGGTACAGAGGCCGAGTATTCACGCTCAAAGAACTACGCACAGGACTGGAGCCACTGGGACCGCACCTTCAAGACGGCATTTGCTGAGATCGAACATCGCTTCGACAACGGCTGGAACTTCCGAGCCGTCGCTAACCAGTACCGCACGGAATACGATGCCGAACTGATGGGGCTGGCCGGTCGTCCCGATCGTGCTACAGGACTGGGTTTCTTTCCCAACGGTGCCTATCCAGTCGCGCTGGCGTCAGATGGTCACAGCCGTCAAAACACTATCGACGTAATGGCAAGCGGTCCATTCAAATTGTTGGGTCGTCAACATGATCTGGTTGTGGGAGCAACGAGTTCGCGTCACAAGTCCAGCCAGGATGCTATCGCCCCGTTCTATGCCGGCATCGCACCCGTCAATGTCTATGACCTGACGCCAGCATTCCCCCGCCCTGACTTCGATGCGATGGCTTCGACGTCAACCAACACCCGAATCAAGCAGAGCGGTGTTTATAGTGCAGCCCGGTTTTCGCTGGCCGATCCTCTAAAACTCATTATTGGCGGCCGCTTCAGTAATTACGAAATCGATGACAAGGTCAATGGCGCATCACTGCACTACAAAAAAAGCGGTGAATTCACCCCATATACTGGCTTGGTCTACGATATCGACAAGACCTATTCAGCCTACGTCAGCTACACACGTATATTCAATCCGCAAACTGACTATCGGGACAGCAACGGCAATGTGCTGACGCCATCAAAGGGGAAAACCCAGGAAGTCGGCCTCAAAGGGGCTTATATGGATGGGCGTTTGAATGCATCGGTAGCCTTATTCAAAACCGAGTTGGATAACGCGGCCCAGATTGTCGCTGGAACCTATACACCAGCTGGTAGCCAAGCCTACAAAGGCTCAGATGGGACAGAGTCACGTGGGATCGAACTGGACTTACAGGGCGAGTTAGCACCTGGCTGGAACGTCTATGCCGGCATCGCCCACTTCACAGCACAAGATGGTGATGGCGTGCGCCTCAATTCGCAGCTGCCGCGCACCACAGCTCAACTTTTCAACACCTACCAGTTACCTGGAGAGTGGAGCCAGTTAACACTCGGCGGAGGTGTTAAATGGCAAAGCCGTTTCTACAAGGCACCCAATACTGGCACTAGTACATTGGGCGGTGAACAAGGTTCCTATGCTTTGGTATCACTGATGGGGCGTTACGCCATCACCAAGGAAATCAACATGACCGTCAACGTCAACAACCTATTCGACAAGAAGTACGCGCTACAGAAAGGTGATTTCGATACTGTGAGTTACGGTGCACCACGCAACCTGATGGTAACGCTGGATTATAAGTTGTGAATGTGCCCGCAGGGCACATCCCACTCTTTCTAATATCCTAACCTTATAAGAGAAAAAACTATGTTATCCGAACCTAATCCCTTCCAGCGTCACAGGATCGCTCTGTTCTGGCTGACCACCGGCATTGGTGCTGTGCTTTTTGTTACCTTCCAGTTGTTCTTTTACGTAAATGACTTTGTGAGAATGCAGGGAACGACACCGACGATGACGTTTGAACCCAGCATATTGTGGGTGTTTCCCACATTCTATGGTTGTTGGATCGTCACGATGCTCCTCGCTCTGATCGGCACCCGCAAGTCTCAGTGGCTTGTACTGGTCCTCGGCAGTCTGATGGTCGCCTTGAATACCCTTGGCGGTATTTCAGATGGCATGCGCGACGGTTGGTACGTTGCCTTCTCTGCCGTTTTCTTTATTACCTTGCCAGGCGTGTTTGCCATTGTCGTCACCTGGCGCCACCTTAAGAATAAAGGAGCATATGATGTCGATGAATAGCTCGAACTTTCCCTACGTTTGGATGAGTTTTTCGCAAGATCCGGAACATGACAACGAAAAAGACTTCGAAGAATTCGAGGACAATCTGAAACGTAACGAACCCTTTGTACTATTGACCGATACCGCACCAACTGAAGACCATAAGCACTCACCAGAAGATAAAAAACGCACCGCGCTTTGGATGAAAAAAAATAAGGCTGAGCTACGTAAGCTGGTTCTGGCTATGGTACTGATCGAACCAAACCAGGCTAAACGTCTTGGCATTAAGGCATTTTCGGTGCTCTTTACTAAGTTCTGGGGCTACCCGTTGATTCTTGCTTCATCACGCGAGGAAGCGATGGAGATTGCCAAGGGACTGCTATCTGCAAACACCACATCATCGCCTGCGTCTTAGTACCTAACGGTCGGCTATTAATTCATCCAACACCGTAAACATCTCCACTTACCAACAGCATCTGCTGGCAATACTGCCAGCAGGTCGTTGATACGGTATGAGTCCTGTCATTCTTTAAACATCTGCATTTATTGAAATGCGACACAGCTAGAAATCCATCCCCATTCTGCCAGATTAGCATTCCTGAAAAACTTAGCTCCTATGTCCTTAAACAAGCAATTGGGCCATAAGCAAAGCTTGCTTAAACAGCTACAAAATTAAACCTTCTCCCCCTATTGATTCTTTGTCTTTTTTTGCTGCAACCATGTCATTGTAGACAATAAATGGAATTGCTAACTTAATTGCAGGTAAAGACTTATGACTGAAAATAAAGAAAAAATAAGAATTGGTGTAGTGATTTTCCCTGAGGCTCAGGTGCTAGACATAACAGGACCGCATGAGGTGTTTTCATCAGCACGTTGCTTTCTTGAGATATATGAATCATCGAAAGACTATGAGGTGTTTCTGATCTCAAAAACATTGCAGCAAGTGGAGATGTCATCAGGGATGCAAATAATGCCTACTTATGACTTTAGCAACTGCCCTGTTGATATAGATACCTTGATTGTCCCTGGTGCTGAAGATATGAATCAAGTTTTGGGAGATGGTGAGTTTTTACAATGGATTGAGGAACAATCTAGCAAGGTAAGAAGGCTTGTTTCAGTCTGTACGGGTGCTTTTATATTGGCAAAACTGGGTTTGCTAAAAGGAAAACATATCACTACTCACTGGGCTTATTGTGATGATATGCAAAAACTTTTCCCTCAACTAAACATAGATTCAGACTCCATATTTATTAAGGAAGGCAATACATACACATCGGCAGGTGTCACTGCAGGAATGGACCTTTCACTAGCTTTAGTCGAAGAGGATATGGGTAAAAAAATTGCCATGAGTGTCGCACGAAAACTGGTCATTTTTTATAAACGACCAGGTGGGCAGAAACAGTTCAGTGAATTTATTTTATCGCAATCAAACATTCACTTTAGTGCACTTATCGATTGGATAATTGAAAACCTGTCAACCGAGCTTTCTATAGTGACATTGGCAAACAAAGTGAATATGAGCCCACGAAATTTCACACGGCAGTTTAAAGAAAAAGTGGGTGAAACCCCGGCTAAATTTATTGAGAGTCTTCGCATATCTCAGGCCCACATGTTACTAGAAAATAAAGGCATTTCTCTTAAGTCTATCGCCAGCCAATGTGGCTTCAAAAGTGAAGAACAAATGCGACGAGCGTTTCAACGTGAACTCTGCGTAACACCGAATGAATACCGAATACGTTTCTGATTAAAAGTGTCTCCCCAGCTTGCAATGCACGACAATCGAAATGGGGCAATTATGAGAATGAGGAAAACAGGATGAAATTATCGGAAATAGCAGGATTAAGACCAGACAAGTTAGACATAGTGTATGTTGAGCCTACGACCAAAAAGACACTCGGGGTTTTGATCTTCCATGGATTTGAGCTGCTTGACGTCTATGGCCCTATGGATATGTGGTCCAATGTTAACCTTGTTCCAGCTCAATTATGGGGTGACAAAAATGAAATGGTTGGGGTCAACATCGTTACCATTGCCTCAAATCCTGGTGATATTGCCTCCCATGGTGGCATGAAGACCGTAGCTGACTTTGGCTATGACAATGCACCTAAGCTGGACTATTTGATTGTGCCAGGCGGTTGGGGTGCTGTTGATCTTGTCGAAGATGACACCACACTGGATTGGCTACGCGACCAGGCAGAAAAGGTTGAAATACTCATGTCCGTTTGTAATGGTGCATCTCTTCTTGCTGCTGCCGGTATTCTTGATGGGCTTGAAGCGACAACGAATAAACTATTATGGAATGAAGCGACCGCACCTGGACCCAAGGTGAACTGGGTTAAACAAGCCCGTTGGATAGACCACGGCAATATAATCACCTCATCAGGTATAGCAGCAGGTATGGATATGACTCATGCTCTGATCACACGTTTGTATGGTGAAGATGTGGGCACTTGGATTGAACTTTGGACAGAATATGAACCTAGCCGTGACCCACTTAAGGATAAATATGCCGAGATGGCGGGCTTAGTGTGATGAGTCGCTCGCTCGACAAATAGTGGACGTTGTCTTTGGTCTTAAATATATGTGGTTCTAAAACATCATATTTAAAAGCTACGTCACTGGGTCAACTCCAGTTCCGGTCATGAATAAAAAAGCTCACATTTCTGTGAGCTTTTTTATTTTTCGTCTTGGTCAATACTCGGTACATTTTAAGTTTTGGTTTATACCTTATGACACATTTTCAACCTTGATGGGGATAACGTCTTTCTTGTTAGCATCATCAATTAAGCCATCAATTTTTCGCATGCTTTCGAGCTGGGCTTGCAGTTTTAATGAAAGCGAACTTAGCTCAGAGGCAGAGAGGGAAGTTTCTTCCGCAGATGCTGCTGTCGAGTGAGTTACCCCATCAATTTCTGACATACCCTGATTGACCTGACTCAACCCTCTAGCCTGACTTTGCGATGCATTATCTATTTCTTCGATGGTATTTGAGACAGTTGTCACGTGCTTAACAATCTCGCTTAATGCATTCACACATTTTTGTGATATTGCATTTCCCTTTTCAACGTTTTCTACAGATGACTGTATATACTGCGCCGACTCGCTAGCGGCTATTGTACTGCGTTCAGCAAGCTTCCTTACTTCATCTGCTACCACAGCAAAACCGCGTCCCATTTCACCTGCCCGAGCAGCCTCAATGGAAGCATTCAGTGCAAGTAAGTTAGTTTGAGATGCTATGTCATTGATGACATTAATAATGTCTCTTATCGCTTCGCTTGAAAGGTTGATTTCATGCATCGCATTCTCAAGTTCTTTTATTTCACCTGAGGCTGTGCTCGCTGCTCGCTGCGCTTCAGACGAAGTTAAACTTGCTCTTGATGCACGATCGGCATTGTCATTAGCCTGAGTAAGAATTTCGTTGAGTGACTGGCCGATTTGGCTGATAGAACTTGCTTGCTGATTTGACCCTTGAGTCAGCGCACTACTGGCAATTTTAAGTTCGCTTGCCCCTGTTGTGAGGTTTGCACTGATAGCATCCACATCTTTGTAGACGGCTTTTAGCGCAACTTTTTCTGATATTTCCTGTACATATTCAACATGACCTATCTCCTTGCCATCTAAGCCATGGATGTAACATGTATCTACACGAAAATCTTTACCCCACTGATTAAAGGAAGTGACTGGTTTGTCTTTTCTTAAACAATTCACACCACACCCTTCGGTGTTACAGATGTTTGCTCCCCAATTTGAACAGTGTTGTCCGAGTACATCCTTGCGTTTTACTCCTAGTGGTTCGGTAGCCGCTCGATTGACAAACGTCCACTTCATATCCATGTCAGTGACTGAGAGTGGATTTGGGATAGCATCGAGAACCTGCTCATAAAAGTTAACTTGCTCTCTTCCTAACTGTTCCAGTTTTATCAGATACCCTAACACCCCCGCCATCGCAACAACCAAAATCAGCAGAATTGGGTTTTCTAGCGCGAATACTAGTGCGACTACTATAGATACAATATTGATACCTAGCACCAGTCGGTAATACTTTTTCATGATCTTTCCTTCTATGGAGTACTCTCACAAAAATTTGTAAATTCAATAGTAGGCTACTTTGAGATAACTAGTAATAAGTAGTTAAACCAGCCTCCTCTAGCACTGATAGATATATCCTTGAGCGCTCCAAGAAGGAGATTTCAACGTCTACCATTCCAGCACGTACAGGGTTTATTTCAATATATCTGTATTGTGTAAAAAGCTACCTGTTACTTTCTACGAAGCAGGATTTGAAACACCCCTCTAAAATGATATCGGTGCGTTTTCGACAAGCATTAAAATATCTTACATAACGATTCGTCATCGGCTATATAAATACAGTAAGCTCGAGTACTTTTTGACGCGTCAGGCATAATTTCAGGTGTTTTATTATGATGATAGAAACCTGGCATCTGGCCATCGGTTTAGCCAGTGACTTCGTAATATCATTGATGAAGCTGAGTTATATCTTTGTAGCGAGAAGGTTGTACTATCGAGTGAAAAAACTGATTCACTAGCCCAGCATTTTTGGTATTCACACTATGCCCACTAACAACGGCACGGTGAGATCCCCTATATCTTCAACCAAAAAAGTTAAAGAAAAGCCACATTCTGTATGGCTAGGAGTGATATAAAATTAACTTATCCCCAACTTCAAGAGTCATATCATCCTTAATAATCATGTCGATATGTAGGGTCAGTTTTAAAATAGCCTGATTTGAGGCACCTTAATCTTTTATCCCAGCAGATTCACATATACTCTTTACCGTTGTATTTTAGTACCGATGTTTTTGTTTCCGTCTTTTCGTTAGAGTTACATTCCCCATCATCACTCACGTTGTCTGTAATGGTTTTAACTTTGGTTTTGAGGATGATGTTATTAAAACCATTGGATTGTTGTTCTGACATCATCAAGATGCTGTCAGTATCGGTAAATTCACCAGAACACTCACCATCCCATTGACCATTCAAGATTTTAACCGGGTATTTATCAAGAATTTTTTCTAGCTTCTCGCCAGACTTGATATATAAGCTCAACGTTTCACTTTGATACTGAGTCACCCTAGACGTGCCAGCATGTCGTACCCGAACACCAAAAGCCCGAATATCGTCTGTTACTCGGTATGGCGCCGTGTCTAAGTTAATTTCTCTAAGCTGGATAGCATCCGAATACCAGCCATTTGTTTGGCTACTTTCAAAAAACTGGTGCATGACTTTCCCAGACCGATCATCAGCTATAACGATATGGCTATTCAACTCAAAATAGCCCTCTCCTTCATCGACAATCTCAGGGATAACCACGATCACTTCATGCGATGCTTCAGGATTAGCTTTGGAGACAACCAAATCTGTTTTAACCGAGAGTGGCACAAGATCCATCTCTTTTAAAACATATAAAACCAATGCCTCATTATCGATGGTATCGTTCAGATTTTTTGACTCTAACTTGTCTATAGTACCGTCGTAATTGATAACAAACTCTTCTTCGACAATCTCTTTTGTTAAGCCCCAAGAACTGTGCTGGCTGGTTATCGCATGCTCGCTGATTCTTGACTTTGTTATCGTTTGACCTTTACCAATCTCATCATAAGCAACTAATTGATAGTCAATGACATTACCCTGCCTATCATAGTTTATGAGGGTAGACTCCATTTCGTACTTACCCACCCAGTAAGTCACCACCACCGTATAAAAATTGTGTGACAAATTGACTTTATAAGACGTCACTGATCGGTACTTAGATGTCTCTTGATAAAAATCCGGATACACCGCTTCAATATTTAAAGCACCATCATCAATGGGTTTAAAATCTTCTGATTCAATAAAAAGATCAAAGTTGGTGTTATCAATGAATGGCACTTTTCTCTCAGGTATCGACTTAAGTGCATTTTGAAAATGTGAGATTTTCGTACTCTGATTTGTATCAACGTCAACTGCGATTTCAACTTCTGATGCGGCATCCTCCACATCAAGCAGCTCGTCCCCAAAAGCATAAAAAGGCAGTAGGACTGACATCATAAAGACAGTTTTCAAAGCGTTCATCGTCATATCACATCAACAATTTTTTCGAGAAAATAGTGCAACGCAGCCACACTAACCAACAAAAACAACATGGAAATCACACGTTTTAGGAAAAAATGTTTCGATTGCTGCCATTTTCTTTTTAAATAAAAAACATCAAGCAAGATAAATAACGCAGCCAAAATCGCACCGATGATAGCGCCAACATAAATCACACCAAAAATAAATAGTTTCAAAGTAACGAATGATATAAGGCTGGTTTCTTCGGGTATCTGGCCAAGAGTCAGGATGAAGATCAGACACATATACCCCATGCCAAGCAATAAAGCGACTATCGTCCAAAGTACATATTCAAAAATCCGTTTTAACATAGCGGCTCTAATCAACAGGGCGGTTGGCGTTCGCCTTCATTTGGCAACGATTCCATTTTTTCCAGTAAGGCGGGATGACTAAAGTCCATACCTTGAACAATATCACAGGTATAGATAGGCGCACCTTCTTCATTACTTTTTTTGAACTTGACTACGGAATGGGTGAGGATCAATTTTCGATCGATAAAAGCAATATGATGATAAGCCTCATTTAGGCCACGATCCGGAAACATTGTGTGAACGTAAAATCCGCTTTTCTCCGCGATCACATCGACAATTTGCTGACCACCATCTTGTGAAAAATTGGTCGTTTAAAAGCAAATCGATATACCCCGTCTGAATTGATAAATATCAACAAGTCATCTTCTTGGTAAGGCTTAGCACTGACAACCTTATCCATTGCATAGTCGTTGTTAACATCAATATCCCTAATAAAGTAATTTTCGTTATCCAAGTAGTAGGAAAAATCTGTATTGATTGGGTTCAGATGCTCTTCCCATTCTGCAAACTCATTCGCAAATAAATCATAAACGATATGCTGTTTTTCGTTGTTGAGACCGCGAGTAAATTTTTTGTCAAACTTAGGATGAGGTCCATCAAAAAGGAAAAACAGAACCGATTTTGCATCGCTGTAGTCCAGATCATTGATAAGGTAATATCGACGCTTATCCCTGATATAAGCTAATGCTTTATTTTGAAAATAATTGACAGCGTCTGCTTGCCATCTGCCACCTTTAGCAATGTTAATTATCTTATCGTCAAATTCCCGATACCTTTCATTATCGATTAACCTGAAGAAATAAGTAATATACGCATCACTCACGTCATATAGTTTATTAGGACGATCAGCTTGCTCATCCCAGCCAAAAAGAGTGACAAACTGCTCAAAGTCTGACGGAAATTGATTGAGAAACTGCTCTTCATTTTGTGTTGAATAAGCCAACTGAAGATGATCTATGTGCGCCTCGGTATCTATTGTTTTTTCAACACTTTGATATACCTTAAGGTGAGTAAGATGTTCAGACTTAACTAAGTCACCGTCGTTGAAATAACTGATTTCACCACAATAAAGCGTTGGCTCAGATTCGCAGGGAGCATAAGAAAATTCTGCTAACTTGTATCTGAAATACATCCCCAAGTCTTCAGTCACTAATCCACCGAGGTCTTCTTCATTTTCTAAGAAATATGCTGTCCCTTCATCTTGAAACACACTGATAGGAAATGCCTTGTAATACGCATAAAAGAAAATGACGTTGTCTTTCTGGTAGGCCAGTTTTTTTCCAACGGGAACCTGTTGACTCAGGTGATTTTTTATTTGTTTTCTGATTAATGAATGGAGTTGATTTTCATCATTTTCATAATTCTTAACTAAATAAAGACTAGGATAGATTTCAGATTGGATGAGTATCATCTGTTTGAAAAAGAAGTGATGAATCCCCAATCCTACTGAACCGACTAGCACAATGCCTAAACATACTTTTGATGCTATTTTATTTCCCAAAATCCACTTACAAAACTTAAACGTAAGAAAAAGGATTCCAGCCAAAAACACCAACAAAATGAGGATAAGGATTATTTCCATTCGGTTTTACTGATTATTGTTGAAGTTAATCGGGCCTTGATGAATATTGGCAAGCAAAAATAAGAGAAGCGCTTATTGGTTCTGTATATTGTGCATTCACTTGCGAGGAACGTCAGAAGACGTGTATTTGACTGGCACAACTTCTTTTCCTTCCTTGTTTATGTAGCCCCATAAGCCACCTTTGAGTGCTTTGTGGCCATCTTCCATTGGCGTCACAACACAACCGTTACAGACAAGGGCCCGACCTTCATGAAATGGCCATACCCAATCATAGTTAGGTGAAAGTACCAACTCAAAATTTTTATTATAGAATTCGATTTTCCCGTTTTTCTGGGATCGAGTTAATCCTTCTTGAAAATAGTCAGCGCCATTATCATAAAAAATAACAGGTAGAAACCTGCCATCCGGTTTCACGTAGAAATATTGACCGGAAGTAAAAAATACAGCCAAATCGTCAGTTCCAATATGAAGTCTCTTTCTATGCTCTTGCGATATTCGTAGATCACCAGCGGCATAAGAAGCACAGCGATCAAACACTTCCCATTCTGGATATTGATATTGCTCAGTCTTCTTTGGAGTATAACCGCAAGCTCCAAAATCTTCGGCCTGCACTGAGCCGATAAATATCAAGATGAATATTGCGATGTACCTTTTCATAAACCTTGTAATGCCTCAATTTGTCGATACGTTAATGGTCGGCTGCATTGGTAAGTTATGCATTAACAGTGATCTCATCTTATAGGTAATCTATAGCGCCACCCTAAATCACGTTGGCTGCCACCTTGATTCTTCCTGGAATCATTTTTTAACTCAATCAAGTACATCTAAGCTGCTTTATTTAATCAACTGCTTTAAATCTTGCATCATCGGGTTGAGCGGCTCTATAAGTGATTGCAGACTTATCCATCAAATTGACACCTGAAAAAACGACTGCATCACCAAGTAGTGGGAGGTATGCAATAGACTCGTCGTCCTCAAAGAGTTTATATCCAACAGATTGAAGTTTTGTTCTGACATGAGGATAGTTACCTTGCACCATTATTAACTCATCCTCATTCCTACTGAAAGGTGATGAAATATCTATTAACATCAGCTCAATGGCTTTTTTCAAATTGATTGAAAGGTTTTCTTTTAACTCTTCTCCATTATCTGATAGCCAGCTCTCATTACCTGTCAGAGGTTTACTGATATTTGAAGAAGAGATATATCGACTTTTCCATACTGATTTTTTTGTTTCCGAGGCGGCTAAATTAGTTTGCAATAAAACATAAGGTTTTACCTCGGTTTCATTTATAAATGTCAAAATGATAGCCGTTCTTATATTTAATACAGGGGAGCTCTCTAATTCCTTCTGAGTAAAGTAGTGATTAAACTTTCTATCAGACAGATATTCATGAATGACGTTTTTTGCATCATCAGTAAGCGTTATTTTCAAAATGGTACTAGCATCTTGAATTGCACTTTTTCCACGACTTGAATCAACCGAGTCCTGCAAAGCTATACCCAGAGGACCAAATAAAAGACCAATAATGGCTCTAGACTGATGACCAGAAATAATGACTTGGCTATCAGGAACTCGATAAACACCTGATGGTAAATCTGACCAACCAGATAATTCGTCGTTACTTACGTTTATGGCTATTGGTTGAGATTGATGTGGTGCGGGCAGTGTTCTTGAGGTTGAACATCCAAAGAGTTGTCCAATAACGATACAAATACAAACAACTCTAATCAAAGACTTAAATTCCATTTATAAATATCTTCCCTATGAGGATTATGGTGTGCAAAGGCATCCAATGCCAATAATATACGAGTTTTAATATGTAGAGTCAGTCAAAAAGTAACTTATTTTTCACTTTGGCACCATGCTTCAATGCCTCCTCTCTTCGCTTTTACCTGCCAGCATTTGACCCTCTTACTTAAACTTATTATTACCTATTGCAAGACCTTTATTGATTCCTCTTCTAATACTATAAATCGTATTTTCATCAAAGCAGCCTGAGAGCAATGCACAGTAATTTTTATTTCACTCTTACTGTGTCTCAGACTGTTTTAATATCCTTGTTGAGAGTTAAACCATTACACAGAAGTTAACTTGTCGGACTCAATCCACGCATAGCTTCATTACTATACTCACTCGTCCGTTCCCAGTGTTTCCCAGAGTAGTCGGTCGTGTATTTACTGCCACTATTCATCCAAAACCCATGTCGGTTAAACATAAAAGTGGGATGATAGTCAGGATATAACTTAGCAAGGGGGTAAGGTTTATTTCGTTCGAGTCTATTTTTTCTAGTTGCTTCTAATAAATATTCTTTACCATTTTTGAATAGTACAACCCATGCATGACCATTGCCGTCCATATCGCCAAGGACAACTCTGGCATCTTCATTCATTTCGATTAACCAATCAGCAAGTGCAAGCGCATGATCTTCACAATCTCCCCTAGGCAATAAAAAAGCCTCACGACTCGACTGCCACACTTCTTCTCGCCCACTGTATTGCAAGGAATCAAGCATATACGCTTTTCTTTGGGCCAGCACATAGAGTGGCATCATCACATTCTCAACCGTAAAGGGCTGATATCCTTCTAAAAAGGCATTAACCAAAAACTGGGAACGGTTGACACCTTGAGCCGACATGGCAATGGTTTTAGTGTGGTTATAAGTGAAGGCAAATGCACCGCTTTTGTCGTAGAGTGGCTTTAATAATTGCTGAATGTAATCATCTGACCATCGCTCACCTGTCGGTAAAACAAGAAGAGATTGGCCTTTAGGTGAGAATACTTTTGATTCATCGTCAAGGTCATGTAGCGCAATGTCAATTTTTTGCTGTACATCACTATCTTGTGAATTCTCTTTTAAATTAGTGATAGCAACGACAAAAATGAGAAAACTTGTCCAAAATGCAAACGCTTTAAGCTTTGCGAACAATGAACTCATCCCTTAAAGCCAAAAGCGATAACAATGGCAACGAACATTAGGATAGAGGAAGCAAAAATAGCGACAGCAATATTGCCTTTTTTTAGTTCTGTTTCAATGTCTATTTCTTTTAGTAACTTTTTATCAACCCAGAATAAGGCATAAACGCTGACCACAATCGCAATGATTGAATAGCTAAGATTAATAATTAAGTTGATCAACGAAGCTGAAAAGAACTCTAATTCCATTGTGTACCTATAACTGTTTTGATTGTAAGAAAAGCGGCAAACACTATTCCATACCTAGGTCTATTACACAATCAGTTAGAGTCAAAATTTTTGATTTTTAGCCTATAGCTTGGTGACCCCGCTTTAGACTCCTCGAGATTCCACAATTCCAATTAAGAATCTATTTAAAAGACTAAAATCAAACGCTCTGACCCTATTGATTTCACTTTTTGGCCGAAGTGAGTTTGAGCTTTTTGTTAAGAGTTTCTTTTGGAACAGGGAATATTTTTAAGATAACAGAGAATATTTGCTCTGGTTGTTCCATTTCTTTACTCATCGAATCACAGACCTTACTTGATTCAAGGAACTGCGAAAAATATTTATTCATTTTCTTTTCGTCTTTATCATAGCCAAATAAGCCAAAGTAATAGGCGGTGGCGTAAAAAGCATTTGATAGAAAGAAGTGCTTTTCATGAGACTGTTTCATATAAGTTTGTGAGTCTAATAATAAGTGCTGTCTATATTTTATTGCAGACATATAAAATTCAACTTCACCAGTTTTATTGCTGTCTTTAGCAGCATCAAGTAAATCGAAAGCTACAGATAGTCCTTCTTCCCCTGCATTCATTAGCATGTATTTAGGCATGAATAGCTTTTCACTTACGCACTCTTCAGCAAAAGCAGAACTCAGCGACGAAAATAAAATTATTGATAGATAAAGTAATTTCATGCTCTTAACGCCCACATAAAGGGCCGAGCGTTAGCGAGGTCCGGCAAACGAAGTGAGCGAATTTAATGTGATTGTTAGGTGATACAGTCATCGAAATGAACCGCCACATACACGACAGCTCCAGTCACCAAATGTTGCACCAGGAACATGCTGCAACCGAATTTCTTTAGATGTGGAGTCATAACAAGTTGCACAAAACGGTCCGTCTTTTTCTCCATCTTCAAGTTCACGGTAGTACATTCCATTTACAAACTTGAGGGATTGTTTTGATTTAAGTAGCCCTTCTAATTCAGCAATTTTCTCTGCGCTTTCAGCAGCCTCAATTTTTGCATCAGCTAATGCGCTAATTAATTCAGCCATTTGCAATTTTATATGGGCATCATCGATTGAATCTGTTGCAACCTTTAGTGCTTTTGCAACATCCCAAGCTGCTTTTAAACCTGCTACATATTCCGCAACCATCCCTATCTCCTATCTTCACCTAACGACTTAAATTAAGGGGCTGCTCGTTAGAGCAGTCCCGCGAACGATAGTGAGCAAACTTCATTTTCTTGTTATAAATCATATTTCTTTCTGCATTTTCATCAGTAGCTTACTACACGCCTGATATAGAAGATATTCAAGATCTTTTGAATCAAATGCAGGACGAAAACGCCAAAAAGCACGCCAACTTAGCATCCTACTTATATATTGGGTAAGCTTCATTTTCTGTGTTTGAGAAAAGGTAGACTTTGTTGAACCAGATACCAGATAGTAAAGACGAGAACTTACAGATACTTTTGGACGCCACATAATAGGAAAGTCGATATCTCCCATCGACCATTCCATTGCATCCCCTGATTGAAATTTGGTTACCACCACATCAATAACTAAATCCGTTTTTCTTGGAGAGTCAACTTCACTGGCCAATGGCAATGAAAATATAGACTTCAAATTCATGCTTAAACTACTATCAAGATCTGCACTTTCAAAAGCACCCCATTGATCAAAATGTTTTTTTATACCTGTTCTAGGAGCGACGGCTAGATTACCTAGAAATACTCGAGGCTTTTCTTTTCTGAATAGTTTTTTAAGCATTGCTTAGCTCTATGATTTATAACGCCTTACTAAGGGGCAATCGAAACGAAGTGTAGGTTGTCCTGCGGAGGCCACGTTTTTTTGTGGCCGGAGTGTACTTGAGCAATTTGTTATGTGTTTCATTATTAGACACTCATCGTTGTCCAGAAAGCATTGGGCCAGAACACACCAAATACTGCACAAGCAGCGTAAGCTAGGTATAGCGGCTTAAATCTACCAACCTTACACGCCCAAATGAAGGCACCAATTGAAGCCCACGACATAGCAGATGACGGGAAACTCATTGGGGTTATGGCGCAAAATAGCCAACCAACAGGCAGCATAATTGAACTACCGATAATCTCGCCAACAATTTCCAACTTCCATTCTGGATTTGTATAAGACCAATAAATTACCGACGGCACTACGCCTAGAACGGAAAATATAAATCCGCCGAAAATCCAAAACAAGGTCAATTTCTTTTTCGAGTATTCCATTTATCTTGCGGGCTAATTACACATAACGTTAAAGCTGTGCGGCGCAAATGAAGCGCAGCGTAATTTGCGTCCGAACGAGCGCCTTGTTAGGCATTTTTTGATACCTTATTTGCGCTAACATTACTAGATGGCACATTTAACCTAAAGTCTATTCTTATTAGCACACCTGCATTTTTATCTTTTAATTCTGGCGATGCATCAAACGACTGGCTCTGAGGAAAAACAACTAATGAAAGATATGGTTCCTCTCTAATTGTTTGGTACATTAATATTTTACCAATTTCATTATTTTGCCATTGATTGGGTCCGCTTAAGATTTTACCAACAGCATGATAAACGACACGTATAGATGAACCATTTTCGTTACTTTCAAACTGGTATAAATCTGTTGGGTTCTCTAATTGTATGCCTACTCGTAGCAATTGCTCCTGAAGCTCTTTAGGGAGTAATTCTTTATAACAAGACTTCCAATTGAGACACCACTCGCAATCACAACCATGAGCTGGAGTGCCTTCTTGATTTTGAATATCGCGAGTAGCTTCAAGATGAGTTGCTAGTTTCCACTCGGATACAGGAATTGTTGGTCTTTGTTTTTTCATATGCCTAACGCCTCAATCAGCTGCCGCGTTAGCGGTCGGCTGCATTGACTTGTTAGCTTTCTTCTAACCATTACTCATCCCATTCAAACGAATTGCAAAACTCTTCAAGCTCATCAGGTTTGAAAAAGTGCTCAAAAATATGCTCTTTGGTCATTACCCAATCAGGATTAACTCTTTCTAAAAATTTCCGCCAGTCAGAAATGAGCATCCAATCACGAACTACTCCATATATTGTGGTTAAATGATTTTCAGATTTATAAATATCTGAGTAGTTTTTAGGGATAATTTCTTGAAGCTCAGAAGCCTTGCTTATATCAATTGCGTTAAGCTCTTCGAGTAATTTGGCGTATTCGATTTTGTGAGGATAGTCTTCAAGAGCGATCCCTTGGTTTTTAGCCCAGCTCTCTACAAACTCAGGTAGGCTAATAGAGTCTAAACCAAAGTCCAGCTCGCCTTTATCTGCACGATCATGGACTGTTTCAATGTAGGCATCGATTTTTCTAGATAGCTCGTCAAACCCTTTATCAGCTATCTCTAGCATGCCAGCATAAAGGAACAGATTTCTTTCGATATCTGGCGGAAGTTTTCCTGAAAACTTGTAGTTTCTATCATGCGCAAGTTCAGCCCATGCGTGTTGTAGTATAGTTCTAACTTGAAATTCAAACTTTAAGCCTTCTAGGCCAGAGAACTCCGGAAGCTTCACCCTTTCCTTTCCAAGATCACATACAAAGTGTACAGACCTGTAACCTATTTGATCTACGGAAAGTCTTTCATCCTGATTAAGCGAATTATCATGATCAATGTTAAAAGATCTCGAAATGAGGTCGCTTAATTTTGAAATATCTGACTCGAAATAAACAATAATCCGAATTCCTGACAAGTCGGTTAACTGTCTAGACGGGTCTTTATATCCCTTTCGCTTGAGCTTATCTAAAATACTGGGTTTAGATTTAGTACGGCCACTAACAGACAAATATTCTATTCCTTCTGCTCGCAGCAAATTATCCATTATCGTGACAACGGCATCCGTCAGCCTTTCTTGCTTAGGAATAATTTGATCAATCCATTCTTCGTACTTACTCATGACTCTCCTAGAAAGCTAACGCCGTGCGCTGGGGCAAGCCGGAGCGCAGTGTAGGCTTGTCCCTAGCAGCACTTTGTTATAGGCCGTCGACACCGAGCAATTCCTTTTCTAGTTCTTCAAGGTTGAACAAACGATAGTCGCAGCTAAAGCTTTGCTGTCTACAAAGCTCAGATACCGCTACTTTGATGCTGTCTAACTCTCCGCCACGCAAGTCAGTAGCTAGTGCAAGAAGAACATTTATAGACATCTTTTCGCTCTCAGAAAGTTCAGATAAGGCTTTGCCTATTTTATTCAATGAACTTCTAATATTTTTAAGCGATGTTTCATCTTTTATATATTTCACTTCAATGGCATAAACATTGTTCTTCTTCTTCGCAATTCCATCGAATAGAAACTGGAACTTTCCGGGACGAAACATAACGTCCTTGTCCACACTATCAAATTCTGACTCAAGCTTGGTCATAACAAGCTCTTCCGCCATATAATGAGTTGATGTCATATTCTTTCTGATCAATTCTCGATACTTCAATTCATTAACCTGAATTTCAATTTCTTTAGCTTCTTCTTCAGACTCATCGAGCTCTGAGGAGATTTTTTCTATTTTCTCCTCGAAAGTTGGCTTCCCAAATAGCTTCAAAAAATTATCTTCGTCTTTGAAGTCTGACGGAGCATATAAGACTTTATAGTTGAAGTTTAATGTCAAGAAGAATAGGCATATTAGTAAAACAGGGAACCCCATCAAAAACCACAGGTAAATCAACTGGCTTTCCTTCTCCAAAATGGGGAGGACAACGGTTCCTGATATTTCTGCTAGTCCAGCGAATATCGCAATGATAGTTAAGGGGTTACTTACTCTTTTTATCTTCTCGATCATATCTGACCATTCCTAGGCCTATAACGCTTGTGTATGGGGCCGGAACGGAGCGACAGCGCAGTGAAGGTCCCAGCCGCGATAGCGGCGAACATCACACACTTGTTAGTTTTCATTTGCTACTACCTACTTTCCCAGCTTTCATCGACGTTTAGCCAAAATGCAGGTGTCAGTGATTTCGTTTTTTTAAAACTTACCTGTTCCCCGTCAAACTCACCAAGAACCTTTCCCTCAACTATTTCGACAACTGCGGCCAAAGTGTTGTTTGAATGCCGAACATCATCTGTATCAGTACAAGTTTCAGCGAACCAACCAGAATAAAACCTGCTGCGAGGCCCACCCATACCATAGGAATTTGGGGCGTCTATGTTTTCAAGATACTCCCACCAGCTTATCGCTTCGATAATAAATCCACTATCGATAAGTGCTTTCGCGAAAGACCTATAGTTCTCTCTCGATACAATTATGTCGATGTAACCATTTCCGACCGGCTGCGCTTTATATTCTTCTAGCAGCTCATCAAGCCTTGTTTTATTCGGCATAGTCTCGGGCATATCCTGAAAACTAACAGTGTGTTTTATGAGGCCAGTGGCCTCATAATAAATATTAAATAGGCGGCCTTATAATTCATTTTTTGCAACCATAACGTATTGACTATAAAAGGAATTAATTTAACAACCCGGAATTATAAGGCCAAAATCTTGAACTGGGTTGGAAAAATAGTGCCAAATTTTTGTTATCGTTGAAAAGAATTTGTTTCAAGGAAGAGGCAATTAACATGGCAAAATCTCCATTTTTAAGTTCAATCGAATCCTTCATGCTGACTAGACGCTATAGTCATCGAACAGTTAAAACCTATTTGTATTGGATTAAATATTTCATAGTTTTTAATGGCAAGCAATATCCAAAACATTTAAGTGACCGACTCATAGAACAACTTTTCACACATTTAGCAGTGAATCGGCATGTATCTGCATCAACCCGAGCAATCTAATCAGTAACTCAAGTTCGCTGCCTTTTTTCTGATTAGCTGTGATACTCAAGAGCTACTTGTTAGAGATTTCATTTGTTTTTCATATTTCAAACGTAGCTTTTTACTACTCATTAGGAACCTAAGATCATGGTACGGAGAACCCTCAGCTACTGAACAATAGATGTCAAACTCAACATCACCGGACAAAGCTTCAAAGGTTGAATAGTTAGAACTTTCGTTTTGTACCTGAAATTTTGACTTTACTAGAGAAGACAGGGTGTCAACTTCATTTTTACAAGATTCGAGACTGGAGTAAGCCCTCTGAAAACTCACATGACTTATCAGACCTGAATCCCTGGAAATTTGAACCTTAAAATCATTTACAGCTTTTATAGATGAGTTTTCAGGTAAAGGGACACTGAACATAATTACAGGTAAAGTTCCCCTATGTTCACCCGCAAACAGTGGTTTTATAGGAAACGGCTTACCAACTTCAATATCAAATAAATCTATGCTTTCAGAGGCTGGATACTCTATCTTTTCTTCGCACCCAATCAATATGAATAAAAATAAGAATGATGATAGGTATTTCATCTTCATGTTTAATCGCTACCAACTAAATTTGTGAAGTCACTGGCTCTTAATTTGGATTTAAACTTTTCAACCATTTTTAAGTTAAATCAAATCCTTCATTCTGATGAACGCTAGTCATCGAACTAGCTCAAAACTAACCCGTATTGAATGGAATATTCCATAATTTTTGATACTAAGCAATAAAACGGAATAAATTAACTCCATTCATGACACCCTACACCTTTAAATTTGAAGCATTCCCACCCTCAAGCTACTATCTGATTTTCTCCAAGAAAAATACTCATGAAACGAAGTAAAGAAGACGCAGCGAAAACCCGGCAGAAAGTGATTGATGCAGCGTTGAAGTTATTTGGTCAGCGTGGTTATAGTGGCACGACCTTACGGTTGATTGCTGATGAAGCGGGTTGTTCGCGTGGGCCGATTTATTGGCACTTTGCTAATAAAGAAGAGTTGTTTGAAGAGATTATCGCCTATTCTCAGGCGCCATTAGAGAAGCTGATTGCTCAATGTGATGACAGTCAGGAGCCCATCGAAGCAGCCGGTAATTTTGCCCGACAGTGGCTGAGTTTATTGTTTGATGATGCATATTACCGTCAGTCGTTTGAAATTTTGCTGAATAAAACCGAATACACAGAATCGGTATCGCCATCACTGGAGCGTGAACGCGCCTTAACGGTGTCGCTCATCACCACCTTTGCTGGTTTTGTTGAACGCTATCGCCAGCAATCAGATAGCAAAGCCAGTACGGATAGTCAGTTAGTTGCCATGTCCATGTATAGCTATCTGATGGGAGTGACACAAAGTTGGATGGTAAATCCCAAGCTTAATCAGCTTGAAGACAATATCGAATTTTATGTGACTGAGTTTGTGCGTTTATTACAAAGTCCTCAGTAAACACCGAGGGCTTTTTTATTAAAAGGCAGTGAGAAAACTTAAGGCATCAACTCCTACCGCTCTTCCCTCTTTTAGTGATGTTGTTACTTCATCATCACCGTATTCTTCAGCATAAATTCTAGCGACACGATGCTTGTGATAAGAGCGTGCTTGCACCCAGAAAGTCAGTGTTTGTGGTGCGACTTTTTCACCCATTTCTTTGTGTAAGGCTGGCAGCTCATACCAATTAAGGATCGGCTTTTGATGATGGGCGTTGTGGTAGCAGAAATTCAGCACCAGCATATTGAGCCACGGATAACGGTGTGACAATAAATTGCTGTAGGTATTGGCCTGCTCGTACTCAAAATCACGACGATGAGGGAACACGGCATCAGGATCATCCAGATTAAAAATCACTTCATAGTTATGCTGATAACAGTCCATAAAGCGTAATACTGTAAATAGCACGAGCTGGGCAACGGCATACAATACAAAGGCTTTGACACTGATCAGTAATACCGCCAGCAATAAAGCACTTCTAATCAGCACGACCGTCAATACACGACGACGTTGATCACGCTTTGATTCAATAGCCCATGGCGCAAACACCAGCATGGTGTGCATCATGATTTCAATGGCGGGAATATAAGCCCATTCTGCTGCTTTGACGACCTTTTCCATAACTGGATGTCGTTTTAAAAAGCTACGGTAATCCCACACCACAGGATCACAGTTATCGACATGATGACGCATGTGTTTATAACGAATATCTTCAAAGCGTCCGTAGCAGCTGCCGGTAATCCAGTTAAGGACTTTACCCAATTTGGCGTTGTCCTTGTTATCTTTAAATAAGGCGTTATGACCACATTCGTGTAATAAATAAGCCGCGATAATCATGCCGTGAGCACAGGCCAGCATGCCCAGAATATTAATTATCCAGTTATTGGCAAACATCGCTGCCCAGCCACCAAAATAGGTCACCGTGATATAAGCCAACACACCGATACTGTATTTTGCACCGGCGGGATCACGAAGTTGAAATGCGTTAGCCATGAGACACCTCAGCTAATGTATTCGCTTGTTTCCATTGTTCAAAATGCTGCTGTTCGGTATGACCAATCCAGCTATTAATTTCCCAGAGATCTGCAATGGGAGCATTGGTAAATGGCAGATGGTGTAAATAACCATCCGGGCCAAACTCCGGAGTCATGGTGGTTTCCGAATAGCCACGTGCACGCTGGGCTGTCCAGATAGCTTCCCAGCAACGTTGATGACTTTCTAAAGCCGCTTGATATTCGGGTGCTGCAGGATGTGGCACTTGTGGCCCTTGGTCATACCCTACTCGGCTATGAATATGATGAGCATGTTGAGCGGCGAGTTCTATCGCATCCCATTCGCTATCCATTAAACGTTCACTGACCACCACCCAGTGGCTGAAATCGCAAGTAATTTTGATATCAGGCAGGTGTTCTAAAATCGCCATGGTATTCCATGGGCAATAAAAACTACGGCCACGATGCGTTTCAAAGGAACATAACACACCATGTTTATCTGCAATATCCATAGCGGCTTTAAAGAAGTCGATGCTAGTTTGAATTGGCCAGGCATCACAGCCACCCATCACATTGACAAATTTGGGTTTTAGCGATTTACCTAAAATGATTTGTGATTCCAGATCAGCGAGATGTTCTTCCACACTGGCACAACGTCTCGGTACATAAGACCCTGCGGTGCAGATTTCTTGAATCCATTCAATATTGTGTTTTTCAATCGCTGCTTGCAGTGCTGGGAAATGGTTTGGCTCGTCATGTTTGGCAGGTGCTTCCAGACCTGAGAACCCAGCCTCTTTTGCCATGGTAACGGCTTCTTCAATGGTACCGGTATGACCCCAGACTGTTTTGAAATTCTTTAGCTTCATCGTCATCTGTACGGTCTCTTCATTAATAAATAACATAAATGCAGCAAACAACATGCCAATGTGTATGTATAAATATCAATAGCCATCAAAGCCTTATCATGACTTACATAGCAGAGTGTGCCTTGTATCTGATAATTTAAAAGTAGAGATGAAGAAGGTCTTTATTGCACTGGGTTTGTGCTGGCGATGTTAACTTTTGGGGCACTTTTAGCTTTTGCTATTTATAGTCGCTGATAAAACTTTACTGAACTAAACACGCATTAACCCTTCTCAGTAATAGAATTAATTTATTAACCTTCACAACGCATTATTAAAAGGAGTTTTTATGACAACTCAACTTCGTTCAAGATTACTGCTCATTTCTATGTTTATGTTGACAACAGCCTATGCTGCTGATGAAAACTTGACTTCACCTGAACTTGAATCTGCAATGAAATCATGCCGAGAATCAGCAAAAGGTAGTATTGATGCCTTTAATCAGTGTATGGAAAAAAAAGGAGTAAATAATGATAGTGCGCCTGCCATACCAAAACCCACTAAAGAGATCGATACAAAACTTCAGTCAGCCATCAGAGACTGTCATAAAACAATGAAAGACAATTTAGCCGGGTTTGAATCCTGTATGGAAGGTAAAGGGTTTAATCGTCCCGGAATTGATATGTTAGAATAAATCCGATAAAGGTTTTTCATCCCACGACATGGATGTCGGATTTTGCCACTTTGTGATATTGGTCTATCCAGATCTCACTAGTATTGATAGCAGAAAAACAATACTACGAGGTCACTATGAATCACGCATTAGAAACATCCTATAAACCTGAAACTACACCTGGCGTGACGCCAAGCCATCCACTTGATCCATTAACGATAGAAGAAATTGCTATCGCTTCTGATTTGCTCAGAAAAGAAAAAGGCTTGGGGGCTGAGTGTCGTTTTCCTTATGTGCAACTTCAAGAACCTGCGAAAGCGGAAGTCTTAGCCTTTGAAGAAGGTCAGTCATTTTCACGCCAAGCTTTTGCTGTGGTGCTTCATAAAGCCACGGGCGATATTCATGAAGCGATGATTGATCTAAATACCAACACCATTACACGCTGGGAACAAATTGATCCTGAAGTGACTGGTCAACCCGCGATCATGATGGAAGAGTTCTTCACCTGTGTCGATATCGTTCAGGCCGATCCTGGTTTTATTGAAGCGGTGAAACGTCGTGGCTTAACCGATAAGGATATTGAGACCATCCAAATTGACCCATGGTCATTTGGTTATTTTGGTGATGAAGAAAAATACCGTGGTCGACGCTTAATGCGTGGTGTGGCCTTCGTGCGTGATGATATTGTCGATAATGGCTATGCAAGACCTATTGATGGTCTGGTGGCGATTATCGATTTAAATGAAGGCAAGGTCATCGAGCTATTAGATGATGGTCAGAATATTCCCGTCCCCAAAACCAAACACAACTATGACACCCCGTCACTCGCTAAACCGCGTGAAGATTTGAAACCCTTACAGATTACACAACCTGAAGGGGTGAGTTTCACCGTTGATGGCTGGAAAGTGAACTGGCAAAAATGGCAATTCCGTTTAGGTTATAACCCTCGGGAAGGTTTAGTACTCAACCAGCTAAGCTATCAGGATGGTGATCGTTTACGTCCGATTATTTATCGCGCCAGTATCAATGATATGGCTGTGCCCTACTCTGACACGAATCTGAACCACTATTGGAAATGTGCATTTGATGGTGGTGAATATGGTCTGGGTCGTTTAGCTAATCAGCTCGAACTGGGTTGTGATTGCCTGGGTGCGATTCGTTATTTTGATATCCCGGCTGTTGATGATAACGGCGTGCCTTTCATGATGAAAAATGCCGTCTGTATGCATGAGGAAGATTACGGCACTTTATGGAAACATTACGAATTCCGTAGTGAAACCTATGAAATGCGTCGCTCTCGTCGTCTGGTTATCAGTTTCTTCTGTACGGTCGGTAACTATGACTATGGTTTTTACTGGTATTTGTATCAGGATGGCACCATTCAGCAGGAAACCAAACTGACCGGTATCATTCAGACAGGTGCTTTGCTTTCCGGTGAGAAACCTAAGTTCGGTGGCATGGTGACACCAGAAATCTATGGTCCTACTCATCAGCATTTCTTTAGTGCCCGCCTGCATATGATGCTTGATGGTGAAAATAATTCGGTGGTCGAAACCAACTTCACGCCATGTGAAATGGATGAAGATGAAAACCCATGGGGTAATCTGTTCAATACAGAAGCCACCGTATTAAAAACTGAACTGGAAGCGGCTCGTGAAGCCAATGGCCAAACCGGTCGGTTCTGGAAGATTATCAACCCCAACAGTATCAACGCCGTGGGTAATCCAACAGGTTACAAACTGGTTGCTGAACACAATCCAGTGATGCTGGCCCACGATAATAGTTATGTCGCCAAGCGGGCTGGCTTTGCCAAAAAGCATTTATGGGTAACGCCTTATGATCCAGCTGAAATGAATGCCTCAGGCTTTTATCCTAATCAAAATAAAGGTGAAGGTTTACCGTATTACGTGCAGAAAAATCGCCCGATTGAGAATACCGATATCGTGGTCTGGCATACCTTTGGTCACACGCATATCTGTAAACCAGAGGACTTCCCCATCATGCCAGTGGAGTATGTTGGCTTTACCTTGAAACCTAATAACTTCTTTATGGGCAATGCTGCAATGGATGTCCCTGCTGAAGGGAATAACCATAGCGTTGATACCGTCACCGGTTCGGTGAAGTCTGGCTCAAGCTGCTGTTCTGAATAGTCAGATGTGGTTAGTTTCAGTGGATTTATTGTGCAGCGTGATAGTCATCATCACGCTGCAACAATGGGCTGTTAAGCAAAACTTACTGGCGAAACCGGGCGTATTTCTCAGCGGTAATCTGGTATTTTTGCTTGGCATGCTGCCGTGGTTTGATGACTTGGCTCGCTATTCGATTAGCTTGCACAGTTTACAGAGCGTCATGGTGCATCACTTTTTGCCTCATTATTATGGATTGGCGCTTTACGTCATAAACAGTCATCTACTATCAGAGCACATAACACCTTATCGCATTGGCCTACTACGTTATTGATGAGCATTTTTGCAGTGCTGACCTGGGTATGGATGTTACCGTCATTCCATCCGCTGTTAATGCAGAGTGCCATTATCTATAGTGGTATGAAATGGTTAATGGCATTAAGTGGACTGGCCTTATGTTTATCCATGCTCAGTCATCATCAAAAATCATCTTATTGGCAGAAATTAAATAATGCCACGGTAGTGATGCCCTTATTACTGTGGGGACTATTGATGTTTATCTTTCCCACAATGTATGCCGCCACACATACCAGTCATCATCAGCATCATATGATGATGAGTAATCTACCCACCTGGCTTCAACTTACCCCCATTCAGGATCAATTCACCGGTGGCCTGATATTTATTGTGTCTGGTTTCCTTTACTGGCAGTCAAACTCGATCAGCATAGCGTTTACGCGTCATGCTCGGCGTTTCTCCAAATAAACGGCGATATTCCTGAGAAAAGTAGCCCATATGGAAAAAGCCATAATTGGCAGCGACATCAGTCACCGGCAAGTGGCTTTTTGTCAGTTCTCGTCTGGCTGCATTTAACTTAACTGCTCGCAGATATTGCATCGGTGAAGTGCCCGTCGCTTTGTGAAAACTGTAATTTAAAGTGCGATGTGGAATACTCAAGGCTTTGCAAATATCAACAATACTCGCGCAGCTCCCTTCACTTGAAGCTACATAATCATGGCAACGCTGCACGATGTAGTTATGTTGGTTTCCAAGCCGTTTTAGCCTGCTGTCTTTATCATCAGCCTCATAAATAGTGAGTGCCAGTTGGACAAGTTTATCTTCCGTGGCTTTTGATATCAGTTCTGCATTATCAGCAGTGACCTCAACCGTCTTTAAATCCTCCATCAATACCGTAAGCTGTTGACGTAAATTCACCAGAAATGCAGGCGCCGTTTTTATACCGTAACTTTTTTTAAAACCAATCAAACGTGTGTAAGTCTCGTGGCTCAGTAGCTCGCGTAAACGTTGATGGTCAATCGATATAATGCTGTAGTCGAGCTCAGCTGGCCCGACAAAGGAAAAGTCACTTTCATACGGTAATAGAGTAATACCTGACGCCATAATCTGACGTGCTTGTTCTGAGGCATCACTCGCTTCCACATGATGAGGAATCATCATGCTGATTTTGCCCTGAGGTGTATGCGTATCTTGTACCACACTCTGTTTCATACGCTCTCTGAACACACGCACCGAATCCAGTTGAATATCTTCAAGAAAGCCTTCAAACCGTCCCGCACTTATTTGATCATATTCCTGAGGCCAGTTTTGCAGAGAGTGGGCATGTTGATACACATCATCAAAAACGGCTGATTGACTGAACATAATGCTTATACCAGTAGTGGCTAATAATATGATGTATAAGCAAAAAATGAACCGCTATCCGATATAAGACAAACGAAGAGATAGGCTTAACTATTTCGTTAATAAAACCAAGGAGTTTTGACGAATACAGAGAGAAAGCATGAGCTTAGAAAAAGAAATTAATGAGTTTAAGCTGCCCTGATTTAGGGCGTTATTTTATAAACCGTTGAAAATGGGGCAATATGACATTGAAAAATATGGACTCTTTTTAAGCTATCTTGATTGGCTCATCCATCAATCTTTCAATATTAAAATAGAGACAGTCAGGCATATTTTCACGTGTATAAATGCCGTCCAGTATTTTCGCTATTTGACTGAGTTGAGCCAGAGCACCTGAGGTACTGGACTGAAACTCACTTTCCTCATAGGTCACGACATCATTAATTTCATCAATCAGTAGAGCAAATCTGGGAGTTTTGCCGTCATCAGTCACGAATAACAACACTTGTCGCATAGCGCCTTGTAGGTGTTCTATGACACGAGAAAATAAGGTTTTCATACGCTGGATACAGGCACCACGCTCACGACGGAGCAATTCATTGGCTTCATCGGTATTACCACTATCACGCATTGTTAATATACGATCTGCTGACTCATAAAGTGCCTGTTGAGTCGTATCAAATAACGCCAGCATGTCCATCAATGTTTCATCTCTGGTTTGAAACTGCTTCCGCCATTGGCTGAATTTGCAATCCTTTAGCTCTGTCGAATACACAAACTCGTTGCCGGTTTTTACTGCGTTATCAAGGGCACTTACCCAGTCGTTGAATTCTTGTTCGTAATCTCTTAGCTCATTAATGATAGCCAGTTTAGTATCAATACCAGAAGTCACCCCGACTCTGTGAGCAAAATCCAGAACGGGAACAACGATACCCTGGTATTTAATCACCCCTTTCAGGCCACGTTCTTCTACCGGGACTTTTTGGACTGAATCAACATCCTGACCTAACATCAATACATAATCGACATTCAGACCAAACATCATATCTTCAATAAAAAAGGTGAAGACCTGTTTTTTTTGAGGTGCCTTACTGGTATTAGCCGCCTGAGCAGAATGCAGTGCCATACGCTGTCTCCATCCAAAAACGATTATATTTATATAAAGCTATATCGGCTGCTTATTCTGATACTAAAACAAATTTTACTTTTATCAGTGCAGATCAGCTCTTAATCGAACTTCATCAATCTGGGCGCCCAATCTTCCACAAACTAAACGTAAATCCAGCTCAGCATTTTCCAAACAACTGGTCGCTCCTGGTGAAGGAGTCATATTGAAGACGATACCTGTACCCGGATTGATTTTCGCTTCACCCAACATCAATTGAGATGATTTTTTATCAATCAATTGTGGGCGAACACCACCAAAGCCTTTGGCAAAAGTCACATCTTTTAATTGCAGAGAAGGTACGATTTTTCGTGCATCTTTCATAAACAACCAGCGACGCAGCAGTGGTACTTCAAACAGAAAGTTTTTGAGGATGTAGTTACGAATATCTTTGACCTTAAACAGATCCCAGAACACTTTCATCACCCGTGAATCTAACTTCAAGACACGTAAAAACTCAAAAAACGTTTTGCTGTTGTAGCGCTCCAACATCGGTAACAGCAGTGCTGTTGGGCCAAAGCGGGTCTTACCCTCAATCAACACGTCAGGATCACCATGAACAGCAGCAAATGGCAGCTTATCGTTTTGAACGGTGTAAACCTTTCCGTTTAAAAGCGGCGGTGTGAAATAAAAACTACCAGCGACAGGTAAACATGAAAATTCCAGACCATAGCCCATTTGTTGGGCCAGTAATAAACTATGACCACCAGCTGAAACGACAACAGTTTTGGCTTTGATAACGGCATTCTGAGTCACAATAGAAAACTGACCATCCTTTTCAACGATGTCTTCAACATGACTGTTCAGAAATAGATGCAAATCTTTATCTGTTCGTTTTTGGGCCTGTTCGACAAAACTTTCTGCGAGACGCTGGTAGTCAACTGCCGAATATTCATCTAACACGGCCAGAGCAACACAGGGTTCTTCACGCATGTTGCCATCAACCATTACCACGTTGGGTTCAATCTCAGCAATTTGCTCTTTTTCCAACAACTGCATTGAAGTGAAAACAGTGCGAAAACGCTCAAACCGTTCACGCAACATGGTGCACTCTTTTTCCCCTACACCTATTACCATTTTTGGGTATTTAAAAATGATTTCGTCTCGCTCAGCTAATTCGTCAGCATAGTTAACGATCATCTGTGCTGCTGCTTTGACTTTAGCGGCTTTTTCTAAGGTGTAGTTGGTTTCTATATCACCACAGTGAAGGGTCTGGCTGTTATTGCGCCCGTTAGAGTTCACCTTGGCAACGTGATCATATTTTTCAATCAGAGCGATATCTTGGATGTCGGTGTATTCGGTAAGCAGATACATTAATGCTGTACCGCACACGCCACCACCGATAATGGCTACATCATGGACTTGTTCTGTCATTTTTTATCCCAGCGAATATTGCGGGCGATTTTAACAGAATCAGCGTTCCATCGCAGTCAAAAATAACGATGGAACGCTGCTCTTGTCTTTAAGACTTAATCCTCGTCTTTTTTCTTATTCATTTGTGAAAAAGAAGGAATAGACGACAGAATGGAATGTAAACGATCCTGTTGATCTGTTGCTACATCAGGTTCAGTTTCATCATCGCTTTCATCTATATTTGAGGTACTTTCAAGATCCTTTATTTCTTTAAACATCTCATCGAGATCATCATCTGAAGGTAATGGTTCTTCAGTCAAATCCTGCCACATATCAGAAACGGCAGATTTAGGATCGACCAGACTAACCGGTTCACCAATGTCGATATCATCTTCTTTAAAATAATGCTCAACGTCATTAGTAGCTTGCTCTGCAGCACTGACCAAAGGTGAATCTTTGTCCTCAGAAGAAGATGGATACATCGCTGAAAACTCGATTGATTTTTCATCTAGCTTCCGCTCATCAATAATATTGACGTCGTAACTTAGGGAAGACTCAGCCTCTGAAGTTATTTCCTCTTCAGTCGGATCAATATCTGTCAGTTCATCTTCGACTGTCAGGGCAACATCTTCCTCACTAAACACCTCATCAGCAGGTACTTCTGGTAAGTCTGAATCAATCTCAAACTCTGCCACTGACAAATCCAGATCAATATCCTCAGACTCAACATCATCCGCTGTGATATCGATGTTTTCAGCTATACCAGCCAGAGGATTAACATCTTCAAGCACTGGGGCTGGAATAGACTGTGTTTCGGGCTCTTGTTCTACTTCTGGTTCCAGCTCTACTTCTGGTTCCAGCTCTACTTCTGGTTCCAGCTCTACTTCTGGTTCCAGCTCTACTTCTGGTTCCAGCTCTGCTTCTGGTTCCAGCTCTGCTCCTGGTTCCAGCTCTGCTTCTGGTTCCAGCTCTGCTTCTGGTTCTAGCTCTGCTTCTGGTTCCAGCTCTGCTGCTGGTTCCAGCTCTACTTCTGGTTCTAGCGCTGCTTCTGGTTCTAGATCTGCTTCTGGTTCTGGCGCTGCTTCTGGGTCAATCAAATTGTTCTGGCTACGTGCTTTTGCTTCAGCTCGTAATTGAGCAGTTCTTGCTCGAATTTTTTCACGTAAATCATCCAGCTCTGAACGTATCTCAGCAATTTCTTCGGTAGATTCTTGAGCAGAATCATCCACCACAGCGTGATCGCTTTGTAATTCAGGTTCTGTATCAATATCTTCTTGCGCCTCATCCTCAGCTGTCATTAGCAGACGTAGGCGTTCAGCTTCCGTTTGAAAGGTTGGCTCTGGCTCTGGCTCTGGCTCTGGCTCTGGCTCTGGCTCTGGCTCTGGCTCTGGCTCTGGCTCTGGCTCTGGCTCTGGCTCTGGCTCTGGCTCTGGCTCTGGCTCTGGCTCTGGCTCTGGCTCTGGCTCTGGCTCTGGCTCTGGCTCTGGCTCTGGCTCTGGCTCTGGCTCTGGCTCTGGCTCTGGCTCTGGCTCTGGCTCTGGCTCTGGCTCTGGCTCTGGCTCTGGCTCTGGCTCTGGCTCTGGCTCTGGCTCTGGCTCTGGCTCTGGCTCTGGCTCTGGCTCTGGCTCTGGCTCTGGCTCTGGCTCTGGCTCTGGCTCTGGCTCTGGCTCTGGCTCTGGCTCTGGCTCTGGCTCTGGCTCTGGCTCTGGCTCTGGCTCTGGCTCTGGCTCTGGCTCTGGCTCTGGCTCTGGCTCTGGCTCTGGCTCTGGCTCTGGCTCTGGCTCTGGCTCTGGCTCTGGCTCTGGCTCTGGCTCTGGCTCTGGCTCTGGCTCTGGCTCTGGCTCTGCAATAGCATCCTCTATTGAATCTGTGTGTCCACCAAAATCGTCTTCTGACAGTTCATTTTGTTCAGGTATTAACGCAGGCTCATCAATCTCAGATGGCTCTGCATCAGTAACTGATGAGGACATGTCAGTCTCTGGACTATCTTCTGTTGCTACCGTGGATTTAAAATCAAAACTATCCGTTTTTAAGTAGTCTTTTAAGCCCTTGGGTTGTTTAGTTTCCGTTGCTTCCGAGTCAGCAGGTACATCAAGATCAGTGTTTTCATAAGACGCATCGATGGAGGTCAACTCACTAACTTGCTCAAACTCTTCCTCACTAATCTCTACTGGTTCTGACGTGTTATCTGTCTGTTCAATGTCACTATGCTCATCAGAAGCTAGCGTTGAATTTTCAAACTCCTCAGAATCAGGCTCAGAAAGCATGGTTGTATTATCTTCGATAACATCCATTTGCTCATTTGATGAGTTATCAGACTCTGGTACTGATTCAATACCATCGAGCTTAGTCTCAAGCTCTGCTACCAGACCTTGATCGCTTTCCCCCACTGAGTCATTTGGAGACGGCTCTGATTCGGACGGTAAAACTTCTGTTACATCACCTTCATCTTCAGGACTCATTATCACGACTTCATCAGGGTCGGCCATCGTCTCATCAGGTACTGAAGGAGCGACCTGCTCACTATCAATATCCTGTTCAAGCACATCGTCTGTTAACGGTTCAAGCTCAGGGTGTGGTGCATCATCAGCAAGTTTTTCTGCTTGCTCCGTTTCATCAATAGAGAAATCAGCCGTTGATAGTTCATCATTATCAGGCGAGATAGCTGACTCTTCCAAGGCCGAAAATTCGGTTATCGCTTCTGTAATCTGACCATCTTCAGGTGCATCAGCTATATCAACATTTAAGCTTTCTTCAACTTCTTCTTGCTTATTTTCAGTCGGCTCATTAACTGATTCAGTGACTTCAGGAAATTCAAATTCAGAGATAGGTTCTGGTTCAGGAGCTGGATCATTAATAATGCTCTCGCCATCAAATTCATCATTTAGGGTTTCAGGCTGCTGAGCTTGACTATCAATATCTTCTGTTATCTCAGGCTCATCATCTGTCGCGTCTGTGTTTTCAATAGGAGAGGTTTGAACGTCTTCATCGGACTGAAGTGCATCACTATGCTCAGTTTCACTGACCAAAGGCGCAAACTCAGGAGCACTTGCAGCTTCTTCAGTGATAGTTTCACTGTCTATTTCAGTCGCTGGTGACTCAACTAATTCTACAGCTAAATCATCGTCGTCGATTGATTCTGATGTTTCACCCTCTTCAACAGCGTCGCGTTGAGCGTCGTTATTGGAATCAAGTTCAGCGCTAAGATCACTTTCACTGTTCATCGGATCGGATTCGCGAACGCTTTCGGCATCTTCACGCGCTGATTGTTCAGTGATATTTGTATTGTCAGTATCAGTCTCTATGGGCTCAAGTGACTCTGCTTCTAAATCTGTATTTTCGATGGTTTCATATTTTTCAGCTTCTTCAGGCTCTTCAACTACTGGACTTTGATCACCTTCTAACTCAGATTCGACCTTAATCTCATTGTCACCGACCACCAACTCAGACTCATGAACATTTTCTACGTCTGTAGGCTCTAGCTGCTCATCAATCTCATCCATAGTTTCACTAACATCTGCCTCAGTAGAGGTTGTAGGTGGAACCTCCGTTGGAGCAGTTACATCTTCTTCAATATCAATACGAATATCATCAGTTGATGCATCAGAAACAGGCTCTTCTGTTTTAACATTAAGATCATCACTGACATCTGCAAGCAATTGATCTGCAAAGTCAGTATTGATATCCGTTTCATCACTCTGACTAAGCTCATTCTCTGTAGTGTTTGATTCTATTTTCTCAAACTGCTGCCCAGCCTCGATAGGCGTTTCTTCTGTAGCAAGCTCATCCAAGTTATTTGTTGGCTTTACTGTGTCTTCAGCTGAGTCTGTTTGCTCAATATCAGCCAATAATTCATCAACTGATAAATTATCAATCTTTTCTGGCTCTGGCTCTGGCTCTGGCTCTGGCTCTGGCTCTGGCTCTGGCTCTGGCTCTGGCTCTGGCTCTGGCTCTGGCTCTGGCTCTGGCTCTGGCTCTGGCTCTGGCTCTGGCTCTGGCTCTGGCTCTGGCTCTGGCTCTGGCTCTGGCTCTGCAATAGTTTCTTGTTCAGCCAGTAAAGTATCAATATCGTCGTTATCTAATTGTTCTACTGATTCAGCTGGATTTGATTCTGCAACACTCTCATCCGACTCTTGTAACGATGCTAAAAGATCATCTTCCGCACCGGGTATTTCAATCTCATCACTTACTTCGGTAAAGCGTTTAAGCTCTTCTTCAGAAAGCTCTTCTTGTTCTGCATCTGTTAAATCATCGGCGTTGCCATTAATTTCAACGACATCAACTGGCTCTGTCTTAGCCTCATCTTCAGGAATCTCTTGCGTGTCGACAACTGCAGAATCTGCTGTGTTCTCATCCTCAAGGACGAAATCATCACCTTCTAATAAGGCTTCAAGTTCCTCATCATTTAATATGGACTCTTGAGTTGCTGACCCAGACGTCACCTGGGTTTCAGTTTCTGTATTGTCTTCAGAATCTGAAGGATTTAATACTTCTTCATCTGCAGTGGCAGCAGGAATCTCAGCTTGGTCACCGAATATCTGATCATTAGATTCATCATCAGAAACGTGTTCATCAACCTGGTCAGTCGTTTCTTCGGTTGCTGCTGCCGTGTCAACACTAGGAGATTCTTCATCAACAACATTATTGCCCTGAGTTTCTGGTAAGACTGCTGCAGCAGCTGCAGTAGCTCCAGTGAGTTGTTGATATTGATTAAGTAATCGCTCCATCGTCTGCGCAGCATGATCAATTTGCTGCTGTAAGTCGGCTTCGGAAGATATGCTTTGGGCTGATTCAGATGATGTTGCATGTGAGCCAACTGGCTCTATATTTAATGCTGCGTCAACCGCTTGTTCAATCAAGTCTGGAATATTGAGAAAAGCGCTGGAATCCTGTTCGATATAGGTTTTTACGAGGCTTTTTTGAATTCGACGTTCACGCTCTAAAAAGTCATTAACTTCTGCTTTGAGTGCTTCACCATTCAAGCCATATTTCTCTTGAAGCACCTGACTTAGATTCTGTTCTCTGATTTCGCGGTTGCGTTTAATTTTCTTGACAGCGTTTGTACTGGCAGTATGTACTTTGCGTCGTTTTTTCCAATTACTTATTAGTAAAACCGCAGCAATGACCGCAAAAACCAAAGCGATTTCATAAGCCAAAAAGTCCAACATCGGATCGGTTAGATTCATCAAAGTGTATCTCCTACCGCCATAGTTGCTGCATTCTGTCTACGCCACCAAATAACACCAGCAATCAGTAAGCATACGATAATGGCATTACCTATCAAAAGCTTGGTGTTATCTGACATTGATGTATCTGAAGCATTATCACTATCATCTAATAACAGCTCATCATCTAATGGCATGATATCGATATTAGCCTCGTCCTCGCCAGTAATCGGATCCAGGATAGGTGTCAGCTCTTCATCAAATAAGTCGATGGGTTCTTCAGCCACTAATTCATCTTTTAATTGAATAGGCTCAGCCTGCAAAAATACAGGTCTGCCTTCAGGCGTTTCACCACGTAGCTGAAGCGATAATTCATAATCTGAATCTTTAGTCAGCTCTGTTAATGTCAGTTGCCAATTATTGGTATCGGTTTTCTGCATTTCGTATGGCCACTCGCTACCATTTTCTTCCCTTAATAATGCTTTTATCGACAATGAATCCGGTTTAATTAGTGTTGGTTCAACCTGAACTTGAATACGATGACTTCGACTGTCCCCAGGTAAACGTTCTGTTTCAACATAATAAGGTGCAGCAATGACATTAATGCTCTGACGACGTTGACGTTCAAATGTCGCGCTTTTTAGCGTGACTACCACATCCTGTCGGCCTGCCGTAAAGTCCTCACCTAGTTTGGCATTAAACTGACTTTTTTGAGGATCCAATGTCATCGAAAGTCGTTTCTCACCTTGCTCTGAGTTTTGCTTTAATGAGCCGTCGACTAATTCAAGAAAATCTTTTCGGGTAATGGATTTACCGTGATCAGTTAATGTAGCGTGAAAATCAAATTTTTCACCTTTAAGTACATTATTCGGTAAATCGCTGGTCTCCAGTTTCATATCAGTTACCACCATCACCCTATTATCAGGATCAAGTTGTGCATCAATTCTCCACTCCCCTGTGGCCGGATTTTCGATGGTAATCAAATCAAAACTATCTTCATGCAACCAACGCATTTTTTCTGACTGATCGAGCTCGGTAAGGGTTTTACCATCGGGTGTTTTGAGTTGAGTCTCTGCTGAGCCTGCTTGTCGAAACGCTAACACTGTCATTTCATTGACACTAGTGTCGATTTTGAATTGATTATCCGTCAGAGGCACCGTATCTGGTTGGGTCGCTTTTTCAAACATGTGCAAGAAAATACGCTGTAAATCATCCGCTGAGTTGGCCTGCTGATACCAACCATCGGTTTCCATAGAAATGGCTTTTAATAATTCATGATCGGCATTATCTGACAAGGCAATGGTGTGTACGGCCAGATTCGCCGCTTTTAGCTTTGGAACAATCTCATTCAGAATTCGTTGGCGCGAAGCTTCACTGGCTTTTCCCCCTGGCTGTAAGTCGACAAATCCATCAGATAATAAAATCAGGCTTTGACGCTGTTTGGGATCATTTTTGATGCCAGTTTTGGTGGCCTTTTGTAGTGCTAATTCAATATTTGTGTACAAACCTAGTGAATGTATTTTTGAGGATTTCTCAATGGCATTTTGGCGCCAGTCATCATCGACTTTTTGCCATGGCACCAACATGTTAACCATCTTAGCGAAGGTCCAGACCCCAGAGTTAGCGTCATCTGGCATTAATCCCACCAGCATTCTCAATGCCGGGGCACGGAGGTTTTTGGGGTCATTTTTTTTCATGCTGCCTGAGACATCTATTACAACACGAACATCACTACTGGGGGTTTCAGCCGCGTTAGCTAGCTTTACTGGCGTTATTACCAATAAAGCCAAGGGCAATGCGATCTTTAAGAAATCTAACATAGCAATCTACCTTGTTCATTATGCTGTCAGCTCCAGTCTTTAGCTCGGTTAAAGACATTTTTTTGACAGCCACACCAATGTAGGCAAGGCTATGCAGGTTTTATGCCGTTATTTGATAACGGCAAACCCTCGTGCTAAATCGGCTTTAATATCATCCACACTTTCAAGACCAATAGAGAGTCGCAACATCCCATCAGTAATCCCCGAAGCAGAACGCGCTTCTTCAGATAAACGACCATGGGTTGTTGTTGCGGGATGCGTAATCGTTGTTTTACTATCGCCTAAATTCGCCGTAATAGAAAGCCACTCTAGGGCATTGATTAAGGCCCAGGCATCTTTCTTTCCACCTTTGATTTCAAAGGCAATAATGCCGCCAAATGCAGACTGTTGCTTTTTAGCCAATTCATGCTGTGGATGTGAAGACAAACCTGAGTAAAAGACATGTTTCACTAATGGCTGAGATTCTAACCACGTAGCCACCTCAAGTGCTGACGCAGAATGCGCTTTCATTCTGAGTTCCAAGGTCTCCAGACCTTTGAGGAAGGTCCAAGCATTGAATGGACTCATAGTAGGACCAGCTGTACGCAGGAATCCAAATACATCTTCACCAACACGTTTAGCGTCACCGACAACCGCACCACCAATACAACGTCCTTGGCCATCAATATATTTTGTCGCTGAATGCACAACAATATCCGCGCCAAATTCAAGTGGTCTTTGTAAGGCGGGTGTGCAGAAACAGTTATCAACGATCAATAAACAACCATTGGCTTTTGCCAGCTTAGAAAGCGCTTCCAAGTCAGCAATTTCATTCATTGGGTTGGAAGGCGTTTCCAAAAACAAGATTTTTGTTTCAGGAGTGATGGCCGCTTTCCAGTCTTCTAAATCGGTGAGTTTTACATAGCTTGTACTAACACCAAACTTCGATAGATACTTATCAAATAAAACGCGAGAAGTACCGAAAATACTCATCGACGAAACGATATGATCACCTGCTGACAATAAGGCCATCATTGTCGACAAAATAGCCGACATCCCTGACGATGTAGCAACACAGGCTTCACCACCTTCAAGAGCAGCTAAACGCTGTTCAAAAGTGCGGACGGTTGGATTGGTAAAGCGTGAATAAATATTACCAGGTTCATCACCACCAAATCTGGCAGCAGCTTGCTCTGCACTATCAAACACAAAACTGGATGTCGGAAAGATAGGCTCTGATTGTTCTGACTCAGCGGTTCTTCTGTGGCCAACACGAACGGCTTTAGTAGCAAAGCCTTTATTGTCATATTTATCTGTCATGGGAGTTCAACATAAAAAGAATGTGACAATTCTATATTTTTAGCCGGCTACTGACCAGATGAATACTGATGTTTCGGGCAAAAAAATACCCGAAGCATGTTCGGGTATTTTTATTTAAGCTTTAGAGTTTTATGGTTGATAACTGACAGACAACATCACAGTACGACCTAGACTGTAATAGTCATCAGCTGTTTGGTAATCTTTGTTTAACATATTTTGCCCAGTTAATCTGACAGTCCAGTCTGGATCAACTTGATAAGCAACACGCAAATCTAACAGTCCGTAGCCCCCAAGACGTTTAACATTATCGGCTTTATCATAGCTATGCCCTCTTAACTTCCAGCTTGCGCCGGTGGACCAGTCCCCCCAATTCCGATCCAGGTGAAGATTAGCTAAACGTTTTGCTCTTCTGGGTAAAACATTACCTGTTTTATCATCTTCCGGTTGTAAAAATGAAGCATCTGCAGAGACTTGCCAGTCGACTATGGTTGTTGTAACTGCAAATTCAATACCTTTAATGTCAGCTTCATCGACATTAGTTGGCATAGTCGTCCCAGTAGAAGCATTAGCTTGCCAATCAATCAAATCTCTTATTCTATTTCGATATGCATTGACAGACCATGTACCCCAAACTGGTGATGCTTCTATACCAACACCATAAGAAGCTGACTTTTCAGGCTTAACATCTGGATTACCTTCATATCCAAAAGAAAGCGGGTAATACAACTGATTAAATGTGGGAGCTTTAAAACCTGTACCAATATTTGCAGAAACTCTTAGTTCATCATTAATCCAATAACCATAATCAGCCGTTCCAGTAGAACGGTGACCAAATACTTCATTATCATCGTGGCGAGCACTCAACAGCCAAGCATGCTTACCAACATTTGCCTGCCAGCTTGCAAAAACTGCCTTATTGTCACGAGACGTTACGGGATAATCACTTGAGCTCTCGACACTATCGTGATCATAATCAATGCCCAAATTCACTTGGTGGTTTTGACTAAGTTTGAGATTGTTGATCCAGCTTACGCTACGATGACGAGTATTAAAATGCGAATAGTCTTCACTTGCTCTGACAGTCTGTAATCGATCACGACTTTCAGCTACCTCAAAAGACATGCCCCAGATATTATTAATATCAAAATCTGTATTCACGCCAAGTATTTGTTGAACGCTGTCACCGTAGATATCATCACCACCATCATATTCGTTATAGCCTTCGGCACGTAACAAATTGGCTCCGACAGACCAATTATCAGTGATGTTATGGTTAACCGTTAAGCTTAGACTCTTGTTATGATAACCATCGTGATCAGGATAGTTATCATCGTGGGCATCAATGCCATTGGTTGTTAAATAGCTATAACCTAGATTGTATTGGGTATCATGATCTCCCCCGCTAACACCTACATTCGCTTTTTGCGTGTTTTTAGTCCCTAGTCCTGCAGAAAAATATGGCTTCGTCTTCCCTGCTTTCCCTTGTCGAGTGAAAATTTGAATAACACCGCCAATAGCTTCCGAACCATAAATACCTGACCGCGGCCCACGAACAATTTCAATACGCTCAATTTGGTCTACTGGAAAATCTTGAAGTGCAGAACTCCCCGAAGTTGCTGACTGCCATTTAACACCATCAACTAAAACAAGGACATGCCCACTACCTGTCCCACGCATAAAAATACTGCTTGATTTACCATAACCGCCGTTTTGGGTCATATCAATGCCAGGGGTTCTTGATAAAAGTGTTGGAAGATCATCGATTTGCAATTTTTCGATCTCATCATGCGTGATCACGGTGGTTGGAGCCAACGCATTTTCCGTAGGCATACGATTAGCAGTAACGGTGATGGAATCAAGCTCATCACTGGCGATGGCAGGCATAGAAAGTAAAGAAGAAATCAGCGTGAATGCTGACAGACGCGTGCAAGCACGCAAAGGCAAAGCCTTTGAAAACAAGGTCATAATTGTCTCCTGAGGATACGCTCACCCGCGATCCAGGGTTAATAGGGTCACAACACATTGTGTTGTTATGAAACCTCAGGCCGGTCTCCGGACTTACGTTGTGGCTATCGCCTGACACATCGCCTTCCCACGACATTCGCAGTGGCTTAATGATGTGTTTTTCAACGCTTACCGTTGCGGGGGCAGTGTTGGATTTGTCACCAACTTCCCGTTTAACTCTGTATAAACTGAGCACCTGAAGAGCCGCGCATAGTAATGGCTACGCTTCCATACGTCAATCTTGCTTAGCCAACTATATCGACAATACGGCATTTTGCCTGTACGTCAAATTGACAATATATGACCTTAATCCTTATTCTATCGCCAATTTCAGGTGTTGCTAACGCAAGTAAACGGGAAGTCGGTGCATCGAGATGATAATGCCGACACTGCCCCCGCAACGGTAAGTGAGATGAGATAAACTTATGCCACTGTACAAAGCTGTATGGGAAGGTGTTTATCAGGAAAAACTCATAAGTCCGGAGACCGGCCTGAAAACTAAAACGTGCCAATTGGCAAATTCAAAACCTATTGTGTGCGGGTGGGCACACTGGAGAATCACATCATGACCTTATCTCGTTCTCAGCAACTTATTATTGCTGGTCTTTTAGCACTTTTAATGTTCATGACCCGAGGTCATCATTTTGCTTCTGTCGACGCATTACCCAGTGCATCATGGGCCATCTTTTTCTTGGCTGGTCTTTACCTCAGTTCAGCAGCCTGGTTTCCCGTATTTTTAGTGATGGCGGCTGGTCTCGATATCGCCAGTGTATTGTTGGGTGGTGGTCAATTGAGCAATAGTTTCTGCGTATCGCCTGCTTATGGGTTTCTAATTCCTGCTTACGGCAGCTTATGGATGGCTGGCCGTTGGTATGCCTCGAAATACCAATTTAATGCTGCTACCTTATTACCTCTTGTTGGCAGTGTCTTAGTTGCGGGCACAGCAGCCACCTTATTTAGTGGTGGTGGTTTTTACTTCTTCTCTGGACGTTACCCCGATCCAACATTCACTGAATATACACAACGCTTTATTCAGTACTTCCCTAAAAATCTCGCTGTAATGAGTTTCTACCTGGTAGTTGCGATGATTTGCCATGTGTCACTGCAAATAACAGCAACGACACAACGAGCTGATCAGCAGCATTAATAGACATGCAGTCGCAGTCTTGTGCTGCTGTTGTCATTGCTGCACCTGCATCTGGCCAAGGTAAAACGACGGTCACAGCGGTATTAGCAAGACATTACCGGCAGCAAAACAAACACGTTCGCGTATTCAAAGTGGGTCCAGATTTTCTGGACCCCATGGTTTTAGAGCAGGCATCAGGCCACCCTGTTTATCAGCTTGATCTTTGGATGGTTGGCAAACAACATAGTCAGCAACTACTCGCTGAAGCTGCAGTTCAGGCAGACATTATCCTGATTGAAGGTGTGATGGGACTGTTTGATGGTGAACCGTCCACGGCTGATCTGGCAGCAGCTTTTGGTATCCCCATTCTCGCTGTTATCGATGCCAGTGCCATGGCACAAACCTTTGCTGCTATTGCAGTAGGTTTAGATCAGTATCGGCAAGATACACAGGTGGCGGCGGTTATCGCCAATAAAGTCGGCAGTGAACGTCATGCCGAGATGGTTAAAAATGCCTTGCCTCAATCACTTCCTTGTCTTGCTACTCTATTCCGACAAACGGAACATGCCCTACCCAGTCGATATTTAGGTTTACAACAAGCCAGTGAAATTAAGGATTTAGAACAACGTTTAAGCCATACGCTTGAGGCATTTGATTTTGATGATTCAGTACCTTTACCGAACATCGATTTTCCATTCATGGATACTTCACCCCAGCCATCATTACTCGAGGGAGTAAGAATTGGCATTGCCAAAGATGCGGCTTTTTCTTTTCTCTATCAAGCAAATCTGGATTGTCTGAAGGCGTTAGGTGCTGAGCTTGTTTTTTTCTCTCCTGTGAATGATAACGAGCTACCTGACATCGACAGTCTGTACTTACCCGGCGGGTATCCTGAATTACATTTGGCTAAATTAAGTGCCAATACGCCGATAAAACAGGCTATCCAGCAGCACTATAAGGCAAATAAACCTATCCTAGCAGAATGTGGTGGTATGTTATACCTTTGTGAAACGCTGACAGATAAGGCAGATGTGACAGCAACAATGTGTGGTATTTTGCCAGCCAAAGCGAAACTTCAGGCTAGATTAACCGCACTTGGCTTACAGGAAGTCACCTTTAAAAATCAAGCGATTAGAGGCCATACTTATCATCATTCCTTGCTCAGTACAGAACTAGTATCAGAAATAAGTGGACAGTGTCCTAATGGCAAGTCAGTCAGTGAAGCGGTTTATCAACAACAGCGTCTGACCGCCAGCTATATCCATTTTTACTTTTACTCTAACCCTCACCTTATCGCCGCGTGGTTATTACCATGAGTGATTCCCCTCATCAATTTTCAACAGCAGAGCGAGAAGCCGTTTATCGAGCAATAGCCGAGCGCCGGGATATGCGTCACTTTCGACCAGATCCAGTTGCACCGGAACAGCTCAAACGTTTATTAATGGCAGCGCATCAAGCCCCTAGCGTCGGTCTGATGCAACCCTGGCGAATTATTCGAATTACCGATTCCATTATTCGTGAAAAGATAAAAGCGTTGGTAGAACAGGAACGCATAGAGACGGCTAGAGCCATGAACGAACGTGAAGATGAGTTTATGCGTTTAAAAGTCGAAGGCATGGATAATTGTGCTGAAATCCTGGTAGTGGCCTTATGTGATAAACGAGAAGAACATATCTTTGGTAGAAGAACGATGCCGAATATGGATTTAGCCTCTGTTTCCTGTGCCATTCAAAACATGTGGCTGGCCGCCAGAGTCGAAGGGCTGGGTATGGGCTGGGTATCTATTTTTGAACCAAAAGCATTGGCAGACTTACTCAAACTACCTTCAGGAGCCTCCCCCGTCGCCATTCTGTGCCTAGGTCATGTTAAGGAATTTTATCCAGAACCCATGTTGCAAATGGAAAACTGGCGTCAGGGTATTGAACTTGACTCTGTTTTATATGAAAACCAGTGGGATAAACTGGCCAGTTTATGACCTTACTGTTTATTATTCTTGCCCTACTGCTTGATTGGTTACTCGGTGAACCAACACGTCGTCACCCACTGGTTGGTTTTGGTCAGCTCACCAAAAATATTGAAAACAGACTGTACAACGCTAATGACGGCATCAAAAAGCAGTTTATTAAAGGTCTGATTGCCTGGTTAGTGCTGGTCGCCCCTTTTGCTTTTATTACCTCTTATATCAGTGAAATTCCATCACTTAATCTGATATTCAGCGTTATCGTACTCTACCTTTGTATTGGTCATCGTAGCTTATACGATCATGTGACACCGATTATCAGCGCGTTAAAACAAGGTGATATTGAGCAGGCAAAAACCTTGACCAGCTATATCGTCAGTCGCGATAGAGAAACCTTACATATTCCTAAGGCCAGTATTGAGTCGGTATTAGAAAATGGCGGCGATGCGATTTTTTCAGCCTTGTTCTGGTTTATTGTGGCGGGCCTTCCCGGTGTCGTTATTTACCGACTGAGTAATACCTTGGATGCAATGTGGGGTTATAAAACAGAACGTTACCTCTATTTTGGCCGTGCTGCCGCACGTATTGACGATCTGATGAACTATATTCCAGCACGATTAACGGCGCTCAGTTATGCTCTGGTAGGCAATGTCCGTTCTGGACTACATTGCTGGAGAGAGCAAGCTAAACAATGGGATAGTCCAAATGCTGGCCCAGTTATGGCCGCTGGTGCTGGGGCGCTGGAAATAGAACTGGGTGGTCTGGCGCGTTATCACGGTGTTTGGCACGATCGTCCAACGCTTGGGTTAAATCGTGAAGCCAATGAGCAAGATATCCCTCGCGCCTTACATCTAGTCACTGATAGCTTGTTGCTGTGGATAGCCATCATCACTGTCATTACTGGTATCAGCTATGCTTGAGCATGGTGGCAAACTCAATCAGTACATTAAAAAATATGGTATCGCCCACCAGCATTGGCTGGATTTATCAACGGGAATCAATCCTAATGGCTGGCCCATTCCAGCATTACCCGAATCTGTCTGGACACGTTTACCAGAGCAGGATGATGACTTACTCAACTCAGCAGCAGAGTATTACGGTAATTCATCTTTAATTGCCTTGCCCGGCAGTCAGGCCGCTATCCAATGTCTACCACAATTACGTGGGCCATCCAGAGTAAAAGTGATAGCCCCTTGTTATGCAGAGCATGCTTATAGTTGGCAAAAAGCCGGTCATGATGTTCAAACTATTGATCATGAAGATATTGATTCTGTGCTTCCTGACACGGATGTATTAATTATCATCAATCCGACTAATCCAAGTGGCAGGCAATACAGCAAAGAGCAACTATTAAAATGGCATCAACAATTACAACAATGTGGTGGCTGGCTGGTTATCGATGAAGCCTTTATTGACACAATACCCGAGAAAAGTCTTTGTAACCTGCCGGCCGTGCCTGGACTACTTATCCTGAGATCGATAGGCAAATTCTTTGGTCTGGCAGGTTGTCGTGTTGGCTTTTTAATCGCCGAACAATCGATTCTGGATAAAGTCGAAGAGTATCTTGGCCCCTGGCCCATCGCTACTGCATCACGCTATATCACCACACAAGCACTCAAGGATACTGACTGGCAGCAGCGTACCATTCAACAACTGCAAAACCAGTCTCAACGTTTGGCCCAGTTGCTCTGTGTTTATCATCTTAGTCCCACGGGCAGTACTGACTTATTTCAGTGGGTTAAACACCCAGCCGCCAGCGATATTCATGACCATCTGGCAAAACAAGCGGTGTTAACCCGCTTATTTAGCTCCCCTGCCAGTTTGCGTTTTGGTTTACCGGCCAATGAACAGCAATGGCAACAACTGGAAAAAGCCCTGCAATCCTTGAGAGAAGTGTTATGAAACATAAAACATTGATGATTCAGGGCACCACATCGGATGCAGGCAAAAGCACACTGGTCACGGCCTTGTGTCGCTGGTTTGTGCAGCAGAATTATCGTGTTGCACCCTTTAAACCACAAAATATGGCACTTAATAGTGCGGTGACAGCAGAAGGTGGTGAGATTGGTCGAGCTCAGGCAGTACAAGCTCAAGCCTGTCATCTGGCACCTCATATCGATATGAATCCGGTGTTACTTAAACCTAATAGTGATTCCGGTGCTCAGGTCATTATCCACGGTAAAGCTGTCGCCAATATGGAAGCCCGCTTTTACCATGACTATAAGCCAGTAGCGATGCAAGCGGTTTTGGACTCACATCACCGGCTTGAATCGAATTATGATCTGGTCGTCGTGGAGGGTGCGGGCTCACCAGCAGAGATCAATTTACGTGATCGAGATATCGCTAATATGGGTTTTGCTGAAGCAGTTGATTGCCCAGTTATTTTGATTGCTGATATTGATCGCGGTGGTGTGTTTGCCCATTTAGTCGGTACATTATCGTGTTTATCTGAATCAGAACAGGCACGCATCAAAGGCTTTATTATTAATCGCTTTCGGGGTGATATCAGTTTATTACAGCCCGGACTGGACTGGCTGGAAGAAAAAACCGGCAAACCAGTTTTAGGTGTATTGCCCTATTTACATGGCTTACATTTAGAAGCGGAAGACGCTGTAAATACCCAACAAATAACATCGGTGGAAAAACAGCTTAATATTATTGTTCCCGTATTACCACGTATCAGTAATCACACTGATTTCGACCCACTGAGACTTCATCCGCAAGTCAACTTACAGTTTATCGGACCTGATGAGCCCATTCCGGCAGCCGATCTTATTATTTTGCCCGGCAGTAAACATGTCAGAGCAGATCTTGACTGGCTAATTCATCAAGGCTGGGAGAAAGCGATTCAGAAACACTGTCGTTATGGTGGCAAAGTATTAGGTATCTGTGGTGGCTTTCAAATGCTTGGTAGTATTATTCATGACCCTGAAGGTATTGAAAGTCAGCCAGGCAGTAGTCGCGGACTTGACTTACTGGATATGCAAACCACATTAGCAGAGCGGAAAACCTTACGACAAAATCACGGTCAATTAACCATCAATGACACTAGCGTGCCCGTTTCAGGCTATGAAATCCATGCGGGTGTCAGCTCAGGTAAGGTACTGCAATCTCCCCTACTTCATTTATCGCATGGGCCAGATGGAGCTATCAGTGAGGATGGGCAGATTATCGGCACCTATCTGCATGGTCTTTTTGAGCAAAATGAGGCGGCTGAAGCATTGCTTCGCTGGGCAGGGCTTGATGAGGTGAAGTCGGTTGATTACTGGCAGCTTCGAGAAAACGATATCGATAAGCTCGCTGATATGATTTCAACACATCTCCATACAGATAAACTGATATGTATACTTGAGGACTCAGCATGAATATCACCTTAATACTTGGCGGCACCAAGTCAGGTAAAAGTCGCTTAGCTGAGGAATGGGCTACAGCCACTGGACAAGCTGTTACTTATATCGCCACAGCCCAGGCCCATGACGATGAAATGGCACAGCGTATTCAACATCATCAACAACAGCGACCTGATAGCTGGCCGACAATCGAACAGCCGATTTATCTTGCTGACGCCATAAAACAAGCAACTACAGAAGTTATTCTGGTGGATTGCTTAACCTTGTGGCTGACCAATCTTTTAATGGCAGAAGAATCGCTCCTAAAACAACAGCTCTCAGTTTTATTACAGACACTTCAAACTATTGATAAACATATAATTATGGTCAGTAATGAAACTAATATGGGCATCATGCCACTAGGTGACTTAACACGTCGGTATTGTGATGAGGCAGGCCTGCTACATCAACGTATTGCAAAACTGAGTGATAACGTTATTTTAACTGTGGCTGGTTTACCTCATATATTAAAAGGACAACTGCATGAACAGCTTTGCTGAATGGCTCGAACAGCCTGTTAAACCTGTTGACAAAACGTATGAGAAAAAAGCACTGGAGCGGCAACAGCAACTCACTAAGCCACCGGGCTCACTTGGAAAGTTAGAAAGCTTAGCCATCAAAATTGCCAGCATGCAAAGCAGTGATATTCCAGATTTAACTCACGTTCATATCAGCGTCTATGCAGCCGATCATGGTGTGATGGATGAGAATGTGTCCGCATTCCCTCAATCAGTGACCGCAGCAATGGTAAGAAACTTTGCCAGTGGCGGCGCAGCTATTAGTGTTTTAGCACAATATCTAACAGCCAAACTCGATGTTATCAATGTGGGCACAGTAGAAATTCTGGAAGAAATTCCGAGTGTCATCGACAAGCGAGTTGATGCTGGCACGGCGAATTTCTGTCAGGGGCCAGCGATGACTGAGCAACAGTGTCAGCAGGCCATACTGATCGGCCGTGATAATGTATTAAGCGATTTGGACAACACACAACTCTATATTGCTGGCGAAATGGGTATTGGCAATACCTGCACCGCCAGTGCACTAGCCTCAGCCTTACTGAACTGCGACCCTACCGATTTAGTCGGTCCAGGCACTGGACTAGATAAAGAAGGTATTCAGCATAAACTGACCGTTATCCAGCGTGCACTCAAACTACATGCCGCACAACGTGAAAGTAATCCATTAATTACGCTCCAAACGTTGGGTGGCTTTGAAATTGCCGCTATGGTGGGGGCTTATCTCACCTGTGCGAAGCTTGGCATTCCAGCGCTTATCGATGGATTTATCAGTACTGTGGCAGCATATACCGCTGAGCAAATCCAACCCGGTTGTCAGCAATGGTTCATTTATAGTCACCAAAGTGCTGAGCCTGGGCACAAGGTGGTGTTAAACGCCCTAAATGCTGAGCCATTACTCAATCTCGATATGCGCCTCGGTGAAGGTAGTGGCGCTGCCGCTGCTGTACCTCTTCTTCGTCAGGCCTGTCTATTACACAATGGCATGGCCACTTTTGAACAAGCCAATATCAGTAAAGGAAATAACTAATGTGGGTATCACTTCAAATAGCACTTCAATTCCTGACAATTATCCCTGTCAGTTATGTACAAGCAAATGATCAGCAACTCGGTCGTTCATTACTTTTCTACCCTCTGGTAGGTCTCATCATTGGTCTAATCTTATCTGGAGTAATCGCGTTACTTCCCATCACCTACAGTTTGCTCAGTGCTGCCCTTCTGCTAGGTGCATGGGTCTTACTGACAGGAGGTTTACATATTGATGGTCTTGCTGACTCAGCAGATGCTTGGTTAGGAGGTATCGGCAGTAAACAACGAACGCTGGATATAATGAAAGATCCTACAGCAGGTCCTATTGCTGTTGTTGTCTTAGTTTTAACACTGTTACTCAAACTGGCCTTATTGGAGATAGTCATTTCTTCAGGTCAAACGTATGCATTAATCTGGAGCCTTATCCTGGCCAGAACAGCGATGCCATTATTATTTCTGACCACTGATTATGTCAGACCCAATGGCATCGGTTCAGTTTTAAAGCAGTCTCTACCAGAAACACAAGTGAAGTGGATGCTACTTATCACTACTGTCATCGCTTTATTCTGTCTTGGTTTCACACCGTTATTACTTGGTTTAATCGTATTCTTATTACTTCGCTATGCAATGGAACATCGCCTTGATGGATTTACTGGTGATACTGCTGGCGCCATGGTTGAGTTGCTGGAAATCAGCTTTTTATTCTTTTTAATTCTGTTATAGGAAACACTCATGTCTGATACTGAAAAAAGTGAACGTCATAAAAAACGTATGCAACGCCATAAAAGTGTAGTCGATGAAAAAATCCAAAAAGCAGAAAAAGACCAAGGCTTGTTATTAGTTATTACTGGTAATGGTAAAGGTAAGAGTTCATCAGGCTTTGGGATGGTTGCCCGTGCGCTGGGTCATGATATGAAAGTCGGGGTTGTGCAATTTATTAAAGGCGCATTTAGTACAGGCGAAGAATCCTTCTTTCGCCGCTTTCCTGAAGAAGTGTCTTATCATGTCGTCGGGGATGGGTTTACCTGGGAAACACAAAACCTTGAACAAGATATCGCCTCCGCTGAAAAAGGCTGGGAGATCTGCAAGGCAATGCTTAGTGATCCAGAAATTGATGTTGTGTTATTAGATGAACTAAATATTGTTTTAAAAATGAAATATCTCAATGCAGAAACGGTTTTGAATGACATCGCTCAGCGACCTGAGATGCAGCATGTCATTATTACCGGTCGAGGAGCGCCTGACAGCATCATAGAGGCAGCCGATACCGTCAGTCGCATAGAGGATGTGAAACATGCATTCAGAGCAGGCATAAAGGCTCAGAAAGGGATCGAGTTATAAGCGCCTTTTTACCCTGTCATAATTCTGTAAAGTTACTCACATTTTCTGTGGATAACTCTGTGATTAAGTTTGGAGTTACTCGGTAAGTGCCTCTCGTACAAGGGCTCTTCTCGAAATGGTTAAAAAATAACCATATAATTTTATTTATAAATATCAACAACTTATAAACGTGCCATTAAAAATCAGTCGCTTAGGGGAACTTTTTAATATAGACATTACAGAAAAATGACAAGTGTATAACTCTGTAGAAAAGTCTTGACATAGAGTAATCACCAGTACAAATGAAAAAGCCCGATAGTATTCACTACCGGGCTCTTTTTATTTCGATGGATTAACAAATAACTCAGGATTTGACGGCTTCCGCTGCACTGTCCATTTCCAGATGAATATCTTCATCTTTTAATGTCACGCGAACATGGCCACCACCTTTACTCAATTTACCAAATAACAGCTCATCCGCCAGTGGTCGTTTGATTTTCTCCTGAACTAATCTCGCCATCGGACGAGCGCCCATTTGCACATCATAGCCATGCTTAGCCAGCCATTGTCGAGCGGCATCATTCACCTCGATAGTGACATTTTTATCTTCCAGTAACATTTCCAGCTCTAATACCGCTTTATCAGCTACACGAAGAATCGCATCCTTATCCAGAGGTTTAAATTGAATAATGCCATCAAGGCGGTTACGAAACTCTGGCGTAAATGTCCGTTTCAGTGCTTCGTTGCCATCTGAGGATAGATTGTCCTGCTTAGTAAAGCCAATGGAAGGTTTGCTCATCTCAAAGGCACCAGCATTACTGGTCATCACTAACACGACGTGACGGAAATCAGCTTTACGACCATTGTTATCAGTCAATGTACCGTGATCCATCACTTGCAGTAACAGGTTAAACACATCAGGATGCGCTTTTTCAATTTCATCCAACAACAGCACTGCGTGAGGTTGCTTGATAATGGCATCAGTTAATAATCCGCCCTGATCAAACCCGACATACCCAGGCGGCGCACCAATCAGTCTTGATACGGTATGACTTTCCATATATTCCGACATATCAAAACGAATCAGATCCACACCCAAGTTATGAGCTAACTGACGCGTAACTTCGGTTTTACCTACCCCAGTAGGGCCGGCAAATAAGAAAGCACCTGTCGGTTTTTCTGGATGTCCTAAACCTGAACGCGCCATTTTAATAGCTGAGCCCAATGCAGCGATGGCTTCATTTTGACCAAAGATAACGCGCTTGAGATTATCTTCCAGCTTACGCAGATTATCTTTATCCGCATTTGATACCGTCTTGGCAGGAATACGGGCAATTTTCGCCACAATAGCCTGAACGTCATTAACACCAATCAATTTTTTACGTTTAGACTTCACAGCTATACGTTGGGCGGCACCAACCTCATCTAATACGTCAATCGCTTTATCTGGCAGAAAACGATCATTAATATGACGATGAGCTAATTCCGCTGCCTGTTCAATAGCCGCATTGGAATAACGCACACTATGATGCTCTTCCAGACCAGGTTTGAGGCCTTTAAGAATCTCAATCGTTTCAGCAACACTTGGCTCAGGTAAGTCAATTTTCTGGAAGCGACGAGCTAAAGCGCGATCATGCTCAAAGATACCTCTGTATTCCTGGTATGTAGTCGAACCAATACACTTTAATTCACCACTCGCTAATAACGGCTTTAATAGATTAGCGGCATCCATCGTACTGTTACCAGCACTCCCTGCCCCAATCATGGTATGAATCTCGTCGATAAATAAAATCGCGTGAGGCTGTTTTTTCAACTCACGTAATAATGCTTTTAGGCGTTTTTCAAAATCACCACGGTATTTCGTTCCAGCAACAAGTGCGCCCATATCTAATGAATAGATAGTGGTTTCTGCTAAGACTTCAGGCACATCACCATGAACAATTCGTCTTGCCAGACCTTCTGCTAATGCCGTTTTACCCACCCCTGCTTCACCTACAAATAGAGGATTATTTTTACGGCGACGACATAGGACTTGGAGCGTACGCTCTAACTCATCAGCACGTCCAACAAGGGGATCGATTTTACCTTTGATAGCAGCAGCGTTCAGATTTTCCGCATACAGAGTTAAAGGACTTTTATCTTCCTCAGCAATATCATCACTGTCTACTTTTGCTTCAGGCTCTGCGTCTGACACATTATCTTCAACTTCACCGTGACTGATGGCGTTAACCACATCCAAGCGTGTGACATCTTGCTTTTGTAATAGATAAACTGCTTGAGACTGTTGTTCAGAAAAGATAGAGACCAGAACATTCGCTCCAGTCACTTCTGAACCACCAGATGACTGAACATGCATGACTGCACGCTGTAGAATACGTTGAAATGCTAACGTTGGCTGCGTTTCACGCTCACTATCTTCAGCAAGTGTTGGTAGATTATCAGCAAGGAAATCACTTAATTCCTGTCTTAAAGCAGTAATATCGACTTCACATGCTTTTAATACAGCCAATGCCTGACCATTTTCCAGTAAGGCTAGCAGGAGATGCTCAACGGTAAGAAACTCATGAGCACGTTGGCGAGCATAATTAAATGCCTGACTGAGGGTTTGTTCGAGCTCTTTACTTAACATGTTACGTTCCACCTTATTGGTTGGATATCGAACTAGGTCATTCCTCTTCCATCGTACACTGCAATGGATGACCGTGGCTTTGAGAATAGCTGTTGACCTGTTCGACTTTCGCTTCAGCTATCTCATAGGTAAAAATACCACATAAAGCACTACCTTCGGTATGCACTTGAAGCATGGTGTGTGTCGCACGCTCACGCCCCATACCAAAAAGGTTTTCCAGGACTTCAATCACAAAATCCATTGGTGTGTAGTCATCATTTAGCATAATCACTCGGTACTTCGGTGGTTGCTTCAAATCTGGCTTGGCTGGTGCAACGGCATAATCATTGTCGTTGTTCCATTCGTGATCATTTTCCTGAGTCATGCCCTATTTCAGCTCGCTTCATCAATCATTTTTTTCAAGTCGCCGTTTTCATACATTTCCATAATGATGTCACAGCCACCAACTAATTCCCCATTGATATACAACTGTGGGAAGGTTGGCCAGTCAGCATAACGATGTAAATTTTCACGCACATCAGGTTCAGCCAATACATTGACATAAGCAAATTCTGCACCACAGGCAGAAACAGCTTGAGATGCTCGGCTGGAAAAACCACATTGTGGAAACTCAGGCGTCCCTTTCATAAATAAAATGACAGAGTTTGATTCAATTGCCTGTTTAATTTTTTCCATTACTTCCATTATTTAATCCTCGTAGTTTTGGAATTTTATTATGATTGTTGAGATGGGGATGTTTTTTATGATTTCAAGCTTAAGCTAGTTATATTCAAGCTGCAATAAGCCAAGAATCGCATCCAAACCATTATGATTGATTGCTGTCGCGGCTTGTTGCTGCACTTTTGGCTTAGCATGATAGGCCACACTCAGACCGGCTGGCGCCATCATTAATAGATCGTTGGCACCATCACCAACGGCAATCGTTTGATCTGCGGATATATTCATCTTTTCGCAACAAGCCAACAGAAAATCCGCTTTTGTTTGTGCACCACAAATATCGCCATCGACCTCACCGGTCAGCTTGCCATCTTTTTCTGCCAGCTTATTTGCCTGTGCAAAATCAAGTCCTAATCGTTGTTTTAACCTATCGGTAAAAAAGGTGAAGCCCCCCGATACCAACGCAAGACTATAATCGTGTTGCTTTAGGGTAGATACCATTAATTCTGCACCGGGACTCAACTTTAATCGTTCCTCATATACACGTTCAAGCACTGAAACATCTAAGCCTTTCAGTAGTGACACCCGTTTGCGAAGTGAAGTTTCGAAGTCGATTTCCCCTCGCATGGCTGACTCCGTAATCGCTGCCACTTCTGGTTTTAGATTCATAAAGTCAGCAATTTCATCAATACACTCAATCGTGATTAATGTGGAATCCATATCAGTGACCAGCAGCTTAGCTGCATGCTGATCAAACTGTTTTGGTATTGAGTTAATATCAAAGTCATATTGCTGACGTAACTGGCTAATCACATCAGAATTCACATTTGTTGTATGTGTGACAGTTGCATAATGTTTATACCAATTAAATTCACCAGAGTGTTGATGGGCGATCTGCTCTGCCAGTTCGCGAGTTAGCGTATTACCTTGAAGTACCAGTGTTGTCATGATGTATCCGCACTAGAAAAAAAAACGGCGAGCTGAAAATTCAGCTCGCCGAATTATTGTAAATCAGTCAAATTTAAAATTGGGGTTTAACAGGTGCTGATTTGAAACGTTCAACACTCGCCATAATTTCGGTTTCAGCTTCAGCTTTACCCACCCAGCCTTCAACTTTGACCCATTTGTTCTTTTCCAGATCTTTGTAATGTTCAAAAAAATGTGAAAGCTGGTTTAAGAGACGCTCAGGTAAATCATTAATCTCCTGGACATCGTCGTACATTTTGTCATGTGGTACCGCGATGATTTTGGCATCTTCACCAGATTCATCCGTCATTTTTAACATGCCAACTGGGCGACAGCCAACAACTGAGCCACTGATTAGAGCATATGGGCTGACAACCAATACATCAACCGGGTCACCGTCATCAGACAAAGTATGAGGTACATAACCATAGTTGCATGGGTAGAACATCGCAGTATTCATGAAACGGTCAACAAAAAGTGCCCCTGTTTCTTTATCAACTTCGTATTTCACAGGGTCAGAGTGTGAAGGGATTTCAATAATGACATTGATGTCTGTTGGCAAATTTTTGCCTGAACCAACACGGTCGAGATTCATAGAGTTATGCTCCAGATAGCAGATAAACAAAGTCGCTGATTATAGAAGAAAAGCCCATCAGGTTAAACTCTCAGCATGGGAAAAGGCATTCTTATATATAAGTACATCAGTATCAACTAACATCTCGCGCATTATCCAAATAGATCGAAAAACAAAAATCACTAAGTCAGCGAGCTAAAAAGACCACGCCCAAGATGAAAAGAAAGATCGAAAACAAACGGCTGAGGATATGACTCGGTAAAATCTTGGCGAGTTTAGCCCCTAGTGGAGCAACCCAAATACTAGTTGCAATGATGCCTATAAATGCTTGCCAGTGAACAAAGCCACTTTGCCACTGACCTTCGATATGTTCGAGTTGTGAACCTATCAAAATATAAGCAATAGCACCACTTATCGCTATTGGCAAACCACAAGCAGCGGCGGTTCCAACGGCTCGTTGCATTGATATTCCACTCATGACCAGATAGGGCACAACCAGCGACCCTCCACCAATCCCCACCATAGCAGAAACAATACCGGTGATTGACCCCGCAGCAAACATACCTGGTGCTGACAAAAACCGAGTCGAGACAGATTTCGGTGCAGGTAACCACATTTTAATCGCCACCAATAGCGCAAATACACCGAACCAGATCTTTAAAATATGACTGGGCATAGAACTGGCAATATACGCCCCTGCAAAACTCCCCAAAACTAGGCTGGGTGCCAGTTTTTTCACCAAATGCCACTGTGTCGTGCCATATTTATGATGAGCCAACATAGATGAGAGTGAGGTAACACTAATCGTCATTAATGAGGTAGCAATAGCGACATGAATAGCAATATCACTCGACATCCCTTGCCAGCCAAAGACCAACATAAGAATGGGGACTATGATGAGTCCGCCACCGATACCAAACAAACCCGCTAACAAACCGGATACCAGACCTGCAACTAGATAAGCAATCCATTCCACTATAAGGGGTACTCTTTATTTAAAACCAAACAAGGTAAGTCTTTGACTTTACTTGAATAAGTCAGGCGCGTATAAAAGGTATAAACCATGTCAAACGTGTTTCACGTCTACAATTTGTAATGAAGAGAGGGAATTCTATGGCATCGCTCAGCTATGTTCCAATTATTCTTGGTTTTTTCGGTTTACTATGTGCTTTATTTCTTTATCTATCTATCCTCAAAAAACCTGCAGGCGCCGGCAAAGTCCTCGACATTGGTGATCAGATTCATCTAGGTGCCATGGTGTTTATGAGAGCAGAGTATTCGCGATTAGCGATTTTTTGCTTATTGTCTATCTTAGCGCTGGGATTCTCGAATTTGGGATGGCCAAGTGCCTTTGCTTTTTTTATAGGATCAATATGCTCCGCCTGTGCTGGATTCATCGGTATGTATGCCTCAACCAAGGCCAATGTCAGAACAGCAGTCGCTGCACAAAACCAAGGGACTTCTGCGGCCTTATCTGTTGCGTTCTCTGGAGGTTCAATCATGGGGCTCACTGTCGCAGCCATGGGGTTATTGGGGCTAGGTTTTCTCTACCTACTCTACGGCCATGATCCTCAAACCACACATATTATTCATGGCTTCGGCATGGGTGCTTCGTCGGTCGCCTTGTTTTCAAGAGTCGGTGGTGGGATCTACACCAAATCAGCTGATGTTGGAGCGGACTTAGTCGGCAAAGTCGAGGCCGGTATTCCTGAAGATGATCCTCGTAACCCCGGTGTTATAGCTGACAATGTAGGAGATAATGTGGGGGATGTTGCGGGTATGGGTTCTGATATTTTTGAATCTTACTGCGGCGCCATCATTGCCAGTATCACCATTGCCTCAACAATGGGTCTAGTAGCCATCAAGTCACTCGCAGACACACAATCAACATTGATGTTTCTGCCTCTGGCTCTCGCCTCTACAGGGCTTATTTGCTCGATATTAGGCATTCTCAGTGTGAAACTGTTTTCCCAGCAAGTACCTAGCGTTGCTTTAAGGATTGGCACTATTGGTGCTTCAATTCTTTTTATATTCACTGCTTGGGGGCTAATTAGCTTGATGGGAGGCGTCACTGAATTATGGATTGCTGTGCTATCAGGTGCTTTAGGTGGCATTATCATTGGTCTGGTTACCGAATATTACACGGGTGGTTCACCTATAAAGAAACTGGCAGCAAGTGGAGAGACAGGTCCAGCAACCATCATGATTTCCGGGCTAGCCTTAGGTATGCAATCTGTTGCTATACCAGTTGTCACCATCGCTGCCATTATCTTTTCTGCCAGTTATGCAGCAGGACTTTATGGTGTTGCTATAGCCGCAGTAGGTATGCTGGCAACGGTCGGAATTACTATGGCTATTGATGCATATGGCCCTGTTGCCGATAATGCTGGCGGCATCGCTGAAATGGCAGAAATGGGTAAACAAACTCGTGACATTACTGACTCACTTGATGAATTAGGTAATACCACAGCTGCTATTGGTAAAGGCTTTGCGATAGGAGCAGCGGCTCTGGCAGCATTAGCCATTATCAGTGCCTATATCGAAACCATCAGTCATGGTGACGCCAACTTTGTTTTATTGTTAAACAATCCATTAGTACTGATGGGCATGTTTCTGGGTGGCGTATTCCCTTTTCTGGTGAGTGCTCTCACCATGACAGCCGTGGGTGACGCTGCTTTTGATATGATTCATGAAATTCGTCGTCAGTTTAGGGAAATTCCTGGCTTATTAGAAGGAACGGCTAAACCTGATACTGCTCGCTGTGTGGATATTGCGACTAAAGCAGCTTTAAACAAAATGATTTTACCGGGCTTATTAGCTGTACTAGCCCCTGTCGTTGTTGGTTTTGGCTTAGGAGCTCAAGCATTGGGAGGCATGTTAGCCGGCGCACTTATCTGTTGTGTCATGATGGCTCTGATGATGGCTAATGCCGGAGGTGCATGGGATAATGCCAAAAAATATATAGAGAAAGGGCATCACGGTGGTAAAGGCTCAGAGATCCATAAAGCTGCTGTAGTTGGTGATACTGTAGGCGACCCACTGAAAGATACCTCTGGTCCAGCTATGAATATTCTGATCAATGTCATGGCCATCGTCAGCCTAGTGATAGCCCCCCTTCTCTGACCTGACTCACAAGAGCGACTCAAAGGCCACCAAGATGTGGCCTTTTTATTTTTCTGGATACAAGATTGAAAAAGACACTCTCACACCAACAAATTTGGGCCATTGCCGGCCCTATGATTCTGGCAAATTTATCGACACCTATCCTCGGGCTGGTTGATACCGCAGTGATGGGTCACCTTAATTCCCCTATTTATCTGGGTGCGGTAGCACTCGGCAGTATGGTATTCACCTTTCTTTTCTGGGGCTTTGGTTTTCTGCGTATGGTGACTACCGGTCTGACATCTCAAGTCAGCGAAAATGGCAGCCAACAGCAAACGCAGTCAGTGTTAATCCAGTCCGCGATTTTGGCTTTTGCTATTGCTTTAGTGTTGCTGTTATTGCAATGGCCAATTGCGAAGATTGCTTTCAGCTTAATAGATGGCAGTGCCGATGTGCTAATGCAGGCTGAACAGTATTTTTTTGTTCGAATCTGGAGCGCACCGGCTACATTACTTAATTATGCAATTATGGGTTGGTTAATTGGCAGTAGTGCCTCGCGCTCAGCCTTAGCCATGGCGATTGTGATAAATATCACCAACATCGTGTTTGATCTGTTCTTTGTAAATGGTCTGGAAATGAAAGCAAGCGGTGTGGCATTAGCTTCTGTGATTGCTGAGTTGACCGGCTTGATATTTGCCATTTATCTATTGAGTAAACAAGGCTTTCAGTGGCGAAATATTCATATCCCACAGGCCATACAACAGTTTGTAAAACAACGGCATCAATTAGCCATACACGGCAATTTTATGCTGAGAACTTTGTGCTTAATTTTCAGTTTTGCCTTTTTCACCAATCAGGGTGCTCAACACGGGGATGTGGTTCTGGCCGCTAATATGGTGCTGTTGAATTTTATTACCTTTATGGCTTATGTCTTAGATGGCTTTGCTAATGCCACGGAAGTGATGACGGGTAAGGCTATCGGGCGTAAAGATAAAACTATGCTAAAAGCCAGTCTTATTATGAATGGTCAATGGGCATTAGCTGTCGCCGCTTTATTTAGTCTTGTTTATAGTTTATTTCACCAAAACATTATCAGTATGCTGACCGATATCCCAGCTGTTGCAACATTTGCTGAGCAGTACAGTATCTGGATAATTATTGCGCCATTACTCGCCGTTTGGTCCTATTTATTTGATGGCTTGTTTGTGGGTGCGACGCTTGGTAAAGAAATGAGAAACGCAATGGTATTTTCAGTCTTTATCGGCTATCTGCCAGCCTGGTATCTTTTGCAGGGGTATGAAAACCACGGCTTATGGGCGGCGTTGATGGTGCTGTTTATTGCCCGAGCAATATCTCAAGCAGCCTATCTGCCGAGCATATTTAAAGACATTGACCTGCAGAAAGATAATACTAATCAGTTAACAGATTAAATTCTCTGTGTTGCTGTGTAAACGGGCAGGTAAAGGCCAAATAGTAGGCACTCAACTGCAGATTTTCATTGGTTTTACGCTGTCCATAAAGTCGGTCACCGATCACCGGAAATCCCAGACTGGCAGCATGACGTCTAATTTGATGTTTACGCCCTGTTTCAATCGAAACATCTAATAAAGTCTGTTGTTTTACTGGATCATATTCCATAAACACAAAATGACTACGGGCATGTCTACCATCAATAGGTTCATCAACACTGATCGGCTTATCGGTAGTTGCCTTGGCTGAAAACTCACCTTCAACCCATATTCGATAGCGCTTCTGAATATCCCGTTGTTGAAATAATGCAGATAATTTCGCTGCTGCCTGTTTTTCATGGGCAATCACGATTAAACCATTGGCTGCCCGATCAAGTCGATGCACAACAAAGGCATTACGCTGAGGTTTGAGTTCTTGTTCTGCCCAACGAGTCACCGTGCAATGGTCGCCCCACTTTGAGCCCTGAGATAATACGCCATAGGGTTTATTCCAAACACTATAATGACCATAATCCGCTATCAGTTCTGGCTCAGCCATTTCACGCTCTAATACCGTTTTATCGTAATAGAGATGTAATGTTTCCCCCACCTTTAATAATCGCTTAGCTCGGCGTAATCGTTGTGTTTTTTTTCCGACACTGATCCAAACAGCTCCTTTAAGCATAATGCGTTTTAATTGTTGTTTAGAAAGGTCACAGGCTTGGGCTAATAAATCGACAGCATTGGTGCCTGATTTTTCAACAGGTAAATGAATTTCAAAACGGTCTGTGTGATAAGACATTTTATGATGGCTGGCTTTGGCGTAGAATTAACGTAGTTTAGTGCTTTGGTGTATGTAATGTTAAGAGATAATCTCAAATTAAGTCTGATTATATTGTCTGTGACGTTTGCCGGCATCGCCAGCGCTGATATTTATAAATGGGTCGATGACCAGGGACAAGTGCATTATAGCCAGCAAGCCCCTGAATCAGCGCCTGCCGAATTCATTAAAACCCCACCACCACCATCAGTCGATCCTGCTCAAGCACAAAAAGAAATTGATGCTTTGATTGCACAACAGAAAGCCGCTGAACAAGATAAGCAGCAAGCAAAACAACTGGCAGAACAGCGAGCAGCACAAGAAGCAGCCCTGGAAAAACAATGCCAAGATGCTAAAGATGCACTCACTGCCTATCAAAATCATCCGGGTGGACGCTTTTATGATGAAGACGGCGACTTACAGCGTATAAAAGAAGATGAACGTCAGAAAAAAATAGAAGAATTAAGCAATAATATAAAACAACACTGTCAGTAAGGAGAAGCAAAATGCCATACCTTAATATTACGACTAATCAAGAAGTTAAAGATAAAACACAGTTTATTAAAAAGACCAGTGAAACCGTTGCTAAAGCGTCAGGTAAACCTGAAAGTTATGTCATGATTGTGCTGAATGACAACGCCGATATGTCATTTGGTGGCAGTGATGCACCCGCAGCGATGCTTGATTATCGAGCACTCGGTTTACCTGGTGATCGTCAGGCCTTCTCGGATACCTTATGTACACTCATCAGTGAGAACCTAAAAGTTGAAGGTGGTCGTATCTATATCAGCATGACTGATTCAGAACGACAAAACTGGGGTTGGAATCACAGTACTTTTTAACATTTATCAATTAATCATTGCCTCAAGGCAACTTATTATCATTACAGGAAAAATAAAAAAACATGCGCGCCTCTAACCTGCTTATTTCCACTTTAAAAGAGACACCAGCAGACGCAGAAATTGTTAGCCATCAATTAATGCTCCGTGCCGGACTTATCCGACGTCTGGCATCAGGCTTATACACATGGTTGCCCATGGGACTGAAAGTACTCAGGAAAACGGAAGCCATTGTTCGCGAAGAAATGGATAAAGCTGGCGCGCAGGAAGTGTTAATGCCCTCAGTGCAACCCGCTGAATTGTGGCAAGAAAGCCAACGTTGGGAGAAATATGGCCCTGAATTATTACGTATCACTGATCGTCATCATCGTGAATTCTGCTATGGGCCAACTCACGAAGAAGTGATCACCGATCTGGTACGTCAGGAAATTCGTAGTTATAAACAATTACCGGTCAATTTTTATCAAATCCAGACTAAATTCCGTGACGAAATTCGTCCACGCTTTGGTTTAATGCGTGCCCGTGAGTTTCTGATGAAAGATGCCTATTCCTTCCATTTGGATCAGGCTTCTTTGCAAGAAACCTATGACAATATGTACGCGACTTACACACGTATTTTCAACCGTATTGGTTTAGAATTCCGTGCTGTTCAGGCAGATACCGGTAGTATTGGTGGTAATGCCTCACATGAGTTTCATGTATTAGCCAGTTCCGGTGAAGATGCTATCGCCTTTAGTGATAAAAGTGATTATGCCGCTAATGTTGAATTAGCTGAAGCTTTAAAACCACAGGGTGAACGTGCAGCGGCAGTTGAAACCATGACTGTAGTTGAAACACCTGCTCAGCATACTATTGATGATGTCAGTCAGTACCTTGATAAACCCGCTTCACAATGCCTGAAAACACTATTAGTTGAAGGTGCTGAAGAAGGTTCGGTTGTGGCTCTGGTTGTTCGTGGCGATCATGAACTTAATGAGATTAAAGCTGAAAAACACCCTCTGGTCGCTGAACCACTGACGTTTGTTACCCCTGAAAAAGTACTTGAAATCAGCCATGCCAATATTGGTTCGGTCGGGCCTGTTGGATTGACCATCCCAGTTATCGTGGATCATGCAGCCGCCTTTGTCAGCGACTTTGTCTGTGGCGCTAATCAGGATGACAAACATTTAACCGGTGTGAACTGGGGGCGTGATTTAGCTGAACCTGAAACCGCAGACTTACGCAAAGTTATCGCGGGTGATCCAAGTCCAGATGGTGAAGGCACATTAGAAATTGCACGTGGCATTGAGGTGGGTCATATCTTCCAGCTTGGTGAAAACTACAGCAGCAAATTAAACGCGGTTGTTTTAACAGAGTCCGGCAAATCACAAGTTGTCACCATGGGCTGTTATGGTATTGGTGTATCACGGGTTGTCGCTGCAGCAATTGAGCAAAATCATGATGATCGCGGCATCATCTGGCCAGAATCGATTGCGCCTTATCAGGTAGTTTTAGTCCCTGTTAACGCACATAAATCAGTAAGGGTTAAAGAAAAAGCTGAAGAAGTTTATCAGCAGTTGCTTGCTGCTGGTGTAGACGTATTACTTGATGATCGTGGTCTACGTCCTGGTGTTGCCTTTGCCGATATGGAATTGATTGGTATTCCGCATCGTTTAATTCTGGGCGAACGTGGCCTTGATAATGGCATGATCGAATACAAAAACCGTCGCAGCGGTGATGGCGAAGAGTTTGCGATTGAGGATGTAGTGAGCATCATCAAACAAAAATTAAGCTGAGGTTGAATGCATGACAGTCATTAAAGAGACTGACTTTATCGACAGCATTGCAGACGCATTGCAGTTTATTGCCTGTTATCATCCAAAAGATTTTATTCAGGCAATGACGGCAGCTTACGAGCGTGAACAATCCGTCGCAGCAAAAGATGCTATCGCACAGATTCTGGTGAATTCCAGGATGTGTGCCGAAAACAATCGCCCTATTTGTCAGGACACTGGCATCGTTAATGTCTTTATCAAAGTCGGCATGGATGTGCAGTGGCAAACCTCAAAAAGCCTTAATGATATGGTGAATGAGGGTGTGCGTCGTGCCTATCTTCATCCAGATAATGTGTTGCGGGCTTCGATTGTTTCCGATCCCATCGGCCAACGAAAAAATACAGGCGATAATACCCCGGCTATTATTAACACCGAACTGGTAATCGGTGATCAAGTTGAGGTATTAATTGCGGCAAAAGGTGGTGGCTCAGAAAACAAAGCCAAATTCACCATTTTGAATCCAAGTGATAGCCTTGTTGATTGGGTCTTAAAAACTGTACCCACCATGGGTGCCGGCTGGTGTCCGCCAGGTATGTTAGGTATTGGTATTGGAGGCACCGCAGAAAAAGCAATGCTGATGGCGAAAGAGTCATTAATGCACCCGATTGATATACAGGAATTAATGGATCGTGGTGCAGAAACTGCCACAGAAAAGCTTCGCGTCGAACTTTATGAAAAAGTTAATCAACTGGGTATTGGCGCCCAAGGACTAGGTGGTTTAACCACTGTACTTGATGTCAAAATCAGTGATTATCCAACCCATGCGGCTTCTTTACCTGTCGCTATGATTCCAAACTGTGCCGCCAGCCGTCATATCCACTTTACTCTTGATGGCTCTGGTCCGGCTGAGTTTGAACCACCGTCCGTGGATGACTGGCCAGATATTACCTGGGAAGCAGCAGAAAATACTCGCCATATCGATTTAGATAAAATAACAGATGCCGATATTTCAGCATGGCAACCTGGTGAAACGCTATTACTGACAGGACATTTATTGACCGGACGTGATGCTGCGCACAAAAAAATTGCCGATTTACTGAATAATGGTAAGTCATTACCTGACGGGCTTGATTTCAAGAATCGCTTTATCTATTACGTCGGCCCTGTTGATCCGGTTAAAGGTGAAGTTGTGGGGCCAGCAGGTCCGACAACAGCTACCCGAATGGATAAGTTCACAGACATGATGCTGGAACAAACCGGCTTATTAGGCATGATTGGTAAAGCTGAACGTGGTGACGAGACTATTGCTTCGATCAAACAACATCATTCGGTCTATCTGATTGCGATTGGTGGCGCAGCATATTTAGTATCAAAAGCCATTAAGTCATCACGCATGGTGGCATTTGAAGAACTGGGCATGGAAGCGATTCGCGAATTTTACGTAGAAAATATGCCGGTCACTGTGGCCGTCGATAGTGAAGGTCACTCAGTACATAAAACAGGTCCGAGTGAATGGAAAATTAAAATTGCCGATATACCGATAAATAATAATTAATATTACATATAAAAAGAGAGTCTGCTTATGATGATTGCATTACCTTTACACCTGTTAGCCGTTGTAATTTGGGTTGGAGGTATGTTTTTCGCCTATACGGCACTCCGACCCGCAGCCGTTGAATTACTGACTCAGGAACAGCGCCTACCTCTATGGGCGGGTTCATTAAAAATGTTTTTTAATTGGGTTTGGTTATCTATCGCTACCTTACTTATCACAGGTATTTGGATGATTTCTTTATTAGGAGGAATGGGTGGTGTAGATGGCGTCGGCATTCATGTTCACATTATGTTACTGATCGGCATCTTTATGATGCTTATTTTCATGCATGTGTTTTTTAACCCATTCAAAAAACTCAAATGGGCCGTAGCAGAACATGACTGGATTGCAGGCGCAACAGCCTTGACGCAAATACGCAAACTCGTTCTGCTTAATCTGATTTTAGGCATTATCACAACAGTTATTGCTAGTTCTGGGCGTTACTGGCTGGGCTAGACATCATGAATACGCTGATGAAACCGTCCCTGCTGAGCCTGATGATGTTTTTGAGTCAGTTGGCTGTAGCAGATACTATTCAGCGTATTCAAAACCCAGATGGCTCGGTTGAGTTCAGTAATATCCGGCAAGCCACATCGCAAACCGTCATTTATAAATCACAAACCGGTGAAGGGTTTGTTTTCTCAGATCAGAAACCTGAGCATGGCCATTTTGAGGTTCTAAAATACAGTTGTTATGCCTGTAACCCATCATCAAGAATTAACTGGCATACCATTAAACTAGATTTTTCCTCCTATGCTGACGAAATAAAACGTTATGCAAAAAAATATAATGTGGATGCTGCCTTAGTCAGGGCAGTTATTCATGCGGAATCTGCGTTTAATCAAAAAGCCATTTCAAGAACTGGCGCACAAGGCTTGATGCAGCTAATGCCAGATACAGCCAAAGACTTAGGGGTAGATAAGCCTTTTAATGTCGAACAAAACATAGAAGGCGGTGTTAAATATCTGGCTGAGCTGCTATCTTTATTTAAAGGTAATACTCGCCTAGCCACAGCTGCTTATAATGCAGGACCCAATGCCGTGAAAAAATATAACGATATTCCCCCTTATTCAGAGACTAAGGTTTATGTAGAACGTGTGAGCATTTTGCATCAACGTTATCAACATGAAAGTTAGAAAAACAAAAAAATGGCTGGCTGAAAATGACCATTTAATCCACGCCACCATGCAAAAAGTATCTTCTCATGTTCAGCGTGATGAAGGTGAATGGGTGCTAAATACCATTACGATAGAAGGACAGGATGTACCTTTTAAATACAAACGCCAACGTCGTTATAAATCGCTAAAAGGTGCACGAGTAGATATCGTTTATTACCCAGACAAAGAAGTCATTGCCCGCATGACTTTCGAGTATATGAAAGTGGTTAAGATTGCCCTATCCTGAGACTGGGACACGTAATGTCATCACACCATTACGCTGAGTAATATCAAGATGCTTCATAAAACTCATTCCTAATAAAACGACCCCGTCACTCATATGTGGATTAATACTCGCATCAACATGTTCTAAGGTAATACCACCAAGACGGACAGTATCAACATCAGTTTGAAATACCGGCACAACACCATTCGCTGTCGACACCATTGATGTGGTCCCTTTTTTCAAACCAGCAGCCTCCGCAATAGCAGCAGGAATACTCACATTGGTAGCGCCAGTATCCAGTAGAAAATTAACAGGATGACCATTGATATAACCAGGCGCCAGATAATGTCCGTCGCGACTCCGTTTTAACGTCACCTCGCCAGTACCTGAATTTGCAGTCAACAAAGCTTGATTTGGATTGTCACGCTTCTGAATATAGCCGTTAAAAAATAAGGTGAGTGACCCCATTAAAAACAACCAGAATAATATCGTGACGATATTGCCGGAAAATAATTTTGATATATCAGGTGCACTCATACCCTGCTCTTCCTCTTAGGTTTGTTGTCATAGTATAAACAACCATGACAATCTGATTAATGCTTGATATGGTGTCGCCATCTTAATAATTCAATTCGAGGTGTGTCATTAATACGATCAGTATTCTCGGCAGTGGTTGGTTAGGTTTACGATTAGCAAGACAATTACAGACAGCTAATACCACCATCAAACTTTCTACACGTGACTCAGAAAAACAGTCTTTATTGATAGAACAAGGTTTTGATGCCTACCAAATCGATATAGAAAAACCAGCTGATTTTAGTCAGTTTCTGAACGCTGATACGCTGATTATTAATATCACCAATAAAAATAAAGCGGCATTTGAGCAGCTGATCAGCCAGATTGAACACAGCCCAATCAAACACGTGTTATTTATCAGCTCCAGTTCCGTTTACCAAAATAGCAATGACTGGGTTAGAGAAGAACATCAATTTGAGAATGAAGATAGCATCCTCTGGCAAATAGAATCACTATTTAGGCAATCTTCGCGGTTTACCACCAGCATTATTCGCTTTAGTGGATTGATAGGCCCAGAACGTCATCCAGGGCGTTTCTTCAGGAATGGTAAACAGGTGCAACAAGCAGATGCCCCGGTTAATTTAATTTATCTTGATGACTGCATAGGTATCATTGAACAGGTATTGAAGCAGCAAGCCTGGGGAGAAATTTTCAATGGTTGTGCAGACACGCATCCGAGCAAAAAACAATTTTATCGTCATGCCGCTGAACTATTAAGTCAGCCTGTTCCAGACTTTAGTCAAGATGATGAGCCTTGCTATAAAATCGTCTGTAATGAAAAAGTTAAAACGCTATTGTCCTATCAATTTCAGTATCCAGATTTAATGGCTATTCCAGCTAGTGCTTATGAATAATCACTTATGTCCCTGTCTCAGCCAGCTTCCATACGGCGACTGTTGCGAGCCTTTACATAAAAAACAACAACGTGCAGACAATGCTGAACAACTGATGCGCTCGCGTTACAGTGCTTTTTATTTAGGTGAAGTGGATTATTTAATCGCCACCCTGCACCCATCAAAACGACGCTTAGATGAGCGAAAACTATTGCAGGATACAATGAATACTACGCAATGGTTGGGACTAAATATACTGGACCACCAGAAAAAAAATGAACTGGCTGAGGTGGAGTTTGTTGCATTTTATGAAGACAACCCGGTAGGTCAGCTACACGAGCGCTCACGCTTTACCTGCGAGAGTGGTGAATGGTTCTATCACGACGGAATTATTCTGCCCGCGATCAAACTAGGCAGAAACGATCCTTGTTTCTGCGGCAGTGGTAAAAAACTAAAACGTTGTCACGGTTAATTATTATCACACAGATAACGTTTTCTTTTGGCAGGTTTTAATTTATCCAAATCCACCATCACCAGACCATCAATGCAGTGGCCAAAATCAGCATCGATATTAAAATCGATAAAGCGAACACCGCCGTCTTCACAAACATCAGCATACTGTTTATATAGGGTTGGGACAGTAACATTCATATGCGTAAGCTGCTCGCGCAGGGCAATAAAATCAGTCTCTGCGTCAAATCCTGTATATGTCTGTAAAACTTGTTGCTGGAGACTTCGTTCTGCAACATAAGGATTTTTAGCACTAGCGAGAGATTTATCATCGGGAAAATAATGTTGATAATAAGCCACGATTAATGCTTTAGCGAAATCTGGGTAGCTATTTGACAAACTCACAGGGCCAAACAAATACCGAATGTCAGGGTAACGTTTGAGATAAGCGCCAATGCCATACCATAAATAATCCAGACTACGACGTCCCCAATATTTTGGACTGACAAAACTCCTGCCTAATTCAATACCTTTTTCAAAATAGGGTTGCATGGTGTCAGGGTCATATGTAAATAACTCCTGACTATAAATACCACGACTGCCAGCTTGTGATAATATCTGATTCACTTCGCCTATTCGGTAAGCTCCGGCGATCTCTAATTCATTTTCATCCCATAAGATCAGGTGCCGATAATCACGATCATAACGGTCGATATCACGCCTCTTACCTGTCCCCTCACCTACCTGCCTAAAAGTAAATTCGCGTAGCCGACCAACTTCGTGCATCACAGCTGAGTCAGGTTGATAGTCATACAAATAAATCTTTTTATTATCCGCAGTCTGACCTAATAACTCGGCTGTTTGTAACTCACGTTTGATATTCCGTCTGTCCTGGGGATGAGCAATAGTTTGCTCTGTAATAAATAACGGTTTTTTACCTTTTGCCATACGATACAGATGGCGACGTAACAATTTAGCTTTTTCTGCCTTCACTAAAGGCAGTTGCTCAACCTGCTTATAAGCAATAGGCTCTCCAACGCGCATAGTAATGTTCTTTGAGTTTTTATTAAACATCTCATGCGCCAGCATCATCCCTGAAAGTGGCTTGTAGACCATGGATGCACTGTAAAACAATGAAGAGTTTCTGGCACCGACATAAATTGGCAAAATAGGTGAATTGGTTTTCTTGGCAAAATTTAGAAATCCGCTATTCCATTTACCATCACGCACACCACTCGGACGGATACGAGATACTTCACCCGCGGGGAAAACGATCACTGCTTCCTCATTGTTGAGACAATCCATAATGCGGGAAATACTACTTTTACGAGTGGATTTAGATAAATTATCAACAGGTAAGAATAAGGAGTCGACAGCATTAAAATTCATTAGCATGTCATTGGCGACGATTTTCACATCACGACGTACTTCACCAACTAGCTTTAATAATGACAAACCATCAAGAGCGCCAAGGGGATGATTAGCCACTATCATCACACGTCCTGTCGCGGGAATATTATTACGGTCACGGTGACTGATGCTGTAACTGAAGTTGAAATAATCGAGTACTTGCTCGATAAAATCGAAGCCTTTTAAATCCTGATGCAATTCCAGAAAGCGATTCACTTCCTGCTCATGGGTAATTTTACGCAGAAAACTTATCGTCGATTTTTTTATCCAGGGACGTGAACGTTCGAATTTAGGAAATTTTTGTTGAACAGCTTGTTCGATATTGAGCATGTTTTCTCTCTATGCTTGCAGATAGCTTGCAAGCATAGAGAGAAGTTATGACAGCTTTATAACGGTTTAATGACGTTTTTGTGACGATTAATGATCGTCAGCGTGGGAAAAGTATAAGGCTAAAGAGATCAAACCAATGCCACCGGCTAGCGCCAATAAATCCAGCGGACCATGGAAATCCATACTGATAGCATGTTCAAAAAAGTTGACGATCAGAATCATCAGCACCACCCGACCTAATCTGGCTTTTAAATCATCCAGACTATGGATGGCTAATACTTTTGAATTTTCACTCTCTTCGGCTTCGTCAATTTTGCTGATAAACAGCTCATACAAGCCGAGAGAAAAGATAAAGAGCACTGTTGCCAATAAATATCCATCAATCACTTCAACCACATGAGCGACAGTCTCCGCACGAAAATCCTGTCTCGCCTCACCAATTAAATCAGGTGACATGTAATGCCCAAGATGGGTGACAAGATAATAGACATCAACTGTGGCCATATAAAACATGGCTAATGCCGTTATCAGGCTGGCAATAACTGCGATCAGAACAACAAAGCGACTATTCCATAGCGCTTTTTCAAACAATCTTTCCATTGGAATTAAACTCGTGTCTGTTTATGCAGCCTGAACAGGAATGGCGTGACGCATATGCGTGATATCGTTATTTTCGTCGAGGTAGACTAGCGTTGGTTTAAAGTTTTCAACTTCTTTCGCCTCAAGCGTGGCAAATGCACAAATGATTAAACGATCGCCAGGAGAAGCTTTATGCGCAGCCGCACCATTAACAGAGATGATGTTTGATCCATCTTCGGCACGAATGGCATATGTTGTGAAACGTTCGCCATTAGCGACATTATAAATCTGAATTTGCTCGTATTCGTGAATACCCGCCGCTTCCAGTAATTTGCCATCAATTGCACACGAGCCTTCATATTCCAACTCGGAATGAGTGACACAAGCACGATGTAATTTTGCTTTTAAAAAGGTCAGTTGCATAGCCAGAATGTTCTTATGAAATAGCCCGACATTATCGCTTTTTAAGAAAAATCAGGCAAGGTCACAGGCAATATTATCTATTAATCTTACGCTTCCCAGTCGGGCAGCCGCAAGAATACGAAGCTGTTTATCATCCACGTTGGCAAGTTCTAAGTCATCTGCGCGGCGAATGTCTACATACTCGGGTTCCATACCGGCTTTTTGTAACAGCTGTTTCGCTTGTGTGCACAATGAACTGAAATCTGTAACACCCTCTTCTTGGATCGCTTGTTTAATTGTGACAAGGGTTTTGTATAAAGACGGTGCTTGGACTAACTGTTTTTGCGTTAATAGCGTGTTGCGTGAACTCATTGCCAAACCACTGTCTTGTCGCTTGGTGGGAACACCGATTACATCAACTGACAGGTTCAAATCCGCTACCAGCTTTTTGATTAGCATCAATTGTTGGTAATCTTTCTCACCAAAAATCGCAATATCAGGCTGCGCCATATTGAACAATTTAGTGACCACGGTGGCCACACCATCGAAATGTCCAGGACGTGTTTTTCCACAGAGTTTATCGTCAAATCCTGGCACAATAACTTTTGTTAACGATGTCATACCACTCGGATATATCATTTCTACTGTCGGTGTAAAAATCAACTCACAATCAAGCTCACTCAATAGCTGAACATCATCATTTAATGTACGAGGATAATTAGATAAATCCTGCTTATCATCGAACTGAAGTGGGTTAACAAAAATGCTGACAACAACTCGATCGGCTAACTCACGTGCCTTTTGAACTAAAGAAAGATGTCCTTCATGTAAATTTCCCATGGTAGGAACAAGAGCGATAACATCATTTTGTTGCCGCCAGCTTTTGATACGAGTTTTTAATGCCCCGAGGTTTTCTGCAATCGCCATTAGAATTGCTGCTCCGCATTTGGAAATTTACCGGATTTCACAGATTGCACATAAGAGGTAAGTGCTGCTTGTATAGATCCAGAATCAGCTAAAAAGTCATGGCTGAATCGTGGTCGCTTACCAGGAGTTAATCCCAACATGTCATATACCACCAGCACCTGACCATCACAGTCACTGCCTGCGCCAATACCAATAACGGGAATATCGAGCTGCTTAGAAATCACTGAGCCCAAGGTTGCCGGCACACATTCCAATACCAGCATATCTGCTCCGGCTTCTTGCAGACTGATGGCATCAGTAATCAACTCTTCGGCTGCTTCTGTCTCTCGACCTTGTACAATATAGCCACCTAGGCGATGAACGGACTGGGGTAATAAGCCTAAATGTCCACATACAGGTATACCGCGCGCAGTCAGCTGTTTCACAGTCTCAGTAATGACAGCACCGCCTTCGAGCTTGACCATTTGAGCACCACCTTCAGCCATGAGACGGGCGGCATTCTGAATCGCTTGTGCCGAGTTGGCATAACTCATAAAGGGCATATCGGCGATAACAAATAGCTTATCGCTGCCTCGTATGACATTTGCAGTATGATAAATAATATCGTCAACACTGACAGGAACAGTGCTTTCCTGCCCCTGAATCACCATCCCGAGCGAATCCCCTACCAAGAGAACATCCACACCGGCTTGCTCAAGTGCATAACTAAAGCTGGCATCGTAAGCGGTTAAAACAGCAATTTTTTCCTGTGCCACTTTCATTTGGCGCAGATGTTTCAGGCTTATACGGCTCATGATTATTTCTTCTCTGAAACGGGCAAGGGATTGTAATAATGACGACCACTTTGAATGCTACAGATTTGTTCCAGTAACTGCAGATAGTCCTGATCGCCATTCACCAGATCAATTTGCTCAGCATTCACAATTAACAGCGGAGAAGCATCGTAGTAATGGAAAAAGTCTGCATAAGTATCGGCCAGGCGCTTCAGGTAGCCCTCTTCCACATGTTGCTCATAGCTAATACCACGTTGAGCAATTCGTGATTTTAATACAGGCAACGATGCTTGCAGGTAGATAACCAGATCAGGCGTTCTATGATGTAAAGTCAAATTATCATAGACCATATTATAAAGCGCTAACTCATCGTCATCTAAAGAAATTTGAGCAAATAATTTATCTTTTTCCACCATAAAATCGGCAATATGCAAATCATTGAATAAATCATCCTGATTTAACGATTTACCTAACTTGACCCGTTGCATAAGAAAACTTAACTGGGTAGGCAGAGCCGATTGTTTTGGATAGAGGTAGAACTTTTCCAGAAAAGGGTTTTGTTCGGGTTGCTCAAGTAAAACTGAACCTGAAAAACTCTCAGCGAGACGTTTCACAAGGTGCGTTTTGCCAACACCTATAGGGCCCTCAACCACAATGTAACGATGCGATAGCGAGTGATTCATTATTTATCCATTTCCACTTTTCTTAATCCATCCAAAGGACAATTTTGCTGGATTACTGCTAAATCACCTTTTCCTGGAATAATTAAGTCAGCAGCAATTTCAGCTAATGGGTACACAACAAAAGCACGCTCAGTTAAACCTGGGTGTGGCACTTTAAGTCTTTCATCATCAATAACGTGATCAGAATACAACAAGATATCCAGATCCAGCGTCCTTTCTCCCCAATGTCGTTTCTTAACTCGACCATGTTTCTGTTCAAGTCGTTGCAGGTTATCAAGCAATACATGCGGCGGCAATGCTGTTTCCACTTCGACAACAGCATTCATATAATCAGGCTGATCCTGTGGCCCCATTGGCGGGCTGTGGTAAAGCGATGATTGTTTGAGCAGTCGAGTATCATCCAGCTGTTGTATATCATCAATCGCTGTCAGAATTTGTGCTTGCGGGTCGTCTAAATTACTCCCCAATCCGATATAAACCTGCATTAATTTTGTTCCGACTTTTTCGCTGCTGGCCTTCTGCGACGTCGACGTCGAGGCTTCTTAACATTTCCCTCTTTGCCTAATGCTTCGACCATAGCTTGTTGCTGAGTCGCGGTTTCAGCCTGAAATTTTGTCCACCACTCGACAGCTTCTGCCAGGGGCTCTCCAGCCTCTGCCCGTAATGCTAAAAAGTCATAGCCGGCCCGAAACTTAGGATGTAATAAAGTTTTAAATGCTCTTTTACCCTGACGTTTTAGTAAACGAGGTTGTAAAGTCCATATATCACGTGTGACGAGGCTATAACGCTTTGGAATAGCAACTCGCTGAATCTGTTCGCCGATAATCTCTGATGATGCGCGTTGCATCGCAGGAATTTCTGGCATGCCATTTGTCATTAATAATACAGTCCGCTGTCTCACAGGCTCCCATAGAATCGCTGCGAATAAAAACGCGGGTGTCACAGGTTTATTAGCGGCAATACGGATATCTGTATTTTCTAATGCTTTCATCAACATGGTTCTTGGATAACCATCCTGCTCTTCGTGCAATAAAGCAGCGGTCTGAGGATAGAGATGATCAAACAAACCATAATGACAGAGTAGCTCGTGTGTCATGGCTGCCTGCCCACTCAAGTAGAGTTTAAGTGTTTCGTCAAACAACCGTGCAGGTGGGATGTCGCGTATTAGATGGGCCCAGTCAAAGATGCCTTGTTCTGTGTCTTTATCAAGTTTTAGGCCGAGTTTAGCCAGAAAACGGCAGGCTCTTAACATCCTCACCGGATCTTCACGATAGCGTGTTTCAACATCACCAATTAAGCGGATAAGACCCGCATTCAGATCAGCCATCCCGCCTGTATAATCAATGATAGAAAAATCTTTAATATTGTAATAAAGCGCATTAACCGTAAAATCGCGTCGCCAGGCATCTTGTTCTAAGGTGCCAAACACATTGTCCTGCATGATACGGCCTTGGGTATCGACATGCTGCTTGGCTTCAGGAGGAGCCCGGAAAGTGGCTACCTCTATGACTTCTCGTCCAAATCTGACATGAACCAGCTTAAATCGTCGACCAATCAATTGGCTGCGCTTAAACAATGCATGTACTTGTTCTGGTGACGCATTGGTAGCGACATCAAAGTCTTTCGGCTCATAACCGAGCAATAAATCGCGAACACAACCACCGACAAGATAAGCGTCATAGCCCCCCTCTTTCAAGGTATAAAGTACCTTTAGAGCATGTTGACTAATCTGTTTACGTGAAATGGTATGTTCACTGCGAGGTACAACTAACGGTTCTCGCCCTTGTTGTGGATTTTGACCGCTCTTGCCTCTAACCAATTTGTTGAAGATTTTATTTAACGACAGCATAAGTTTTGAATAATACCACGCTCATTAGCATTTCTATCATTTATATGATGCCATTAGGATACTAGCGCCTTTTGAACGGGGCCAAACGAGCGTCTGTGGATATCCGTCACCCCGAGAGTCAAAAGCGCTTGTTGATGCTGTTTCGTTGGATAGCCTTTATGTTTGGCAAAGCCATAACCCGGATAGACATTTTCCAATGCGACCATTTCTTGGTCTCTTGCTACCTTCGCTAATATTGAGGCGGCAGCGATCGCAGGCTCAGATTGATCCCCTTTGATAATAGTCGTTATTGGACAGTTTAGTTTTGGCGCGTGGATGCCATCTACAAGCACGTGTTCAGGGGCTATAGATAAAGCTTCAACTGCTCTTTTCATAGCGAGTAAACTGGCTTGTAAGATATTCAGTTCATCAATCTCGTCAGGTTCAGCTCGCCCCATGGCCCAAGCTAAAGCTTGTTCTTTGATAAGAGGAACCAACATTTCTCTTCGTTTTTCAGTCAGCTTTTTTGAATCGGCCAAACCGATAATCGGATGTTCAGGATCAAGTATAACGGCCGCCGTCACTACCGGCCCCGCTAAGGGTCCACGTCCGACCTCATCCACACCAGCAACAAGTATTATGTTTGTCATAGCTATTTAGAATCGATAAAAGACATAACTGCTTTAGCAGCGTTGTCAGCTCCACCACTGGGTCCCAGCGCCTCAAGCACTTGTTGCTGAACAGATTCAGCATGTTGTTTGGCATCAGCGGCAGTTAAAAAATATAGTAATCGTGGAGCTAACTCAGTCACCGATACCTGCTTTTGCAATAACTCAGTAACGATAGCTTTTCCTGTCACAATATTACATAAGCCGACATAAGGAATTTTCACCAGTCGCTTAAGAATATGATAAGTCACTGGAGCAACGCGGTAAGTGATTAAATGAGGCACTCCTAGTAAGGCAATTTCTAAAGTCACGGTACCCGATGCAGCGACGATAGCATCACAACTACGAACTAAGTCATAAAAATCACCCGAAATAACTTTTACTTTTACTGCCGTTTTTGACAGAAATGGCTCAATCAACGTTTTATCCAGCCCAGGCGCCAAAGGCAAAATTACCTGGATAGATTTATCTCGCTGTTGAATATGCTCAGCAGTAGCTAACATTATCGGAAGTAATGCTTCCACTTCACTTCGACGACTGCCCGGAAACAAACCTAATACGGGTGCTTTTGCATTAAGCGAAAAATGGGACTTCGCCTCAACCGGACTTAAGTCAGAATGAACGGCATCGACTAAAGGGTGGCCGACACATTTCACAGCCACATTGGCTTTTTCATAAAGTGACTGCTCAAAAGGAAATAAAACCAGCATTAAATCGACGTAGCGCTTTATAGCTTTAATACGACCTGCTCGCCATGCCCAGATTTTGGGACTGATGTAGTAAATAACCGGAATACCTAGCTCATGGGCTTTTTTGGCTAGTTTTAGATTAAACCCCGGATAGTCGACTAAAATTAAGGCATCAGGTTTATTTGAAGCTAAATGCTCGACGGTTTTATCAAAGATGGCTTTGATATGAGAATAGCGTTTTATGACCTCGACCAGCCCCATCACAGCAAGCTCAGCAAAATCAGTGACAATATCAACGCCAGCGTCGCGCATGGTATCACCACCGATACCGGAAACCACGATATCAGGCCGGTGATGTTTTAAGGCTTTTAACATTCTGCCGGCATGAGCATCACCAGAAGCTTCGCCGGCCACCACAAATAATTCAGGCATGCTTATTCAGTCTCGTCAGCTTCCAGATAACCAGCTAACTCAAGTCCAAACCCTGAGACACCCGTTAACTTCGTCGGAGTCCCCATCACGCGCATTTTTTTCACGCCTAAGGCTGACAAAATTTGTGCGCCAACGCCAAATGTTCTCAGGTCCCAGCCACCTTTAACAGGTAACGGACTCTCATTACGATCCTCTTGCTCGTAGCGGGCAATTTTGGCAGCTAATTGTTTATTTTGTGCTGGTAACCGCAATACAACTAAAATACCTTTCCCAGCTTGTTGTATTTTTTTCAGTACCTGAGGGATTGGCCAATGTTTTGGCTCTCTGACTGAACCTAAAATATCGCTCAGTGGATCCGCCATATGCACGCGCACCAGGGTTTCCTCTTCAGCCTGAATATCACCATAAGTTAATGCTAAATGAACTTGAGAGTTTACCGAGTCTTGGAAACTATAGAGCTGGAAATCACCATATTCAGTTGGAAACTCGCATTGCGATAACTTCTCTATGGTCATCTCATTTTCTAGTCGATAACTTATTAAGTCTGCAATGGTGCCAATTTTCAAATTATGTTTTTCGGCAAAGGTTTCCAAATCTGGCCTTCTGGCCATGCTGCCATCATCATTCAATATTTCCACAATTACTGCCGCAGGCGATAAACCAGCAAGATGAGCAAGGTCACAGCCCGCTTCGGTATGACCAGCACGCGTTAACACACCACCCGGTTGTGCTTTTAACGGAAATATATGACCTGGTTGAACCAGATCTTCAGGACGTGAATCCGGATCTACAGCTACTTGTACCGTCAATGCTCGATCAGCAGCTGAAATACCGGTTGTTACACCTTCTGCAGCTTCAACTGAAACAGTAAAATTAGTTGAGTACGGCGTTTGATTGTCACTTACCATTAGAGGTAAACGTAATTCTCGACAACGGTTTTCAGTCAAGGTCAGACAAATTAAGCCTCGACCAAAGCGTGCCATGAAATTAATGGCCTCTGGTGTGACTTTTTCTGCAGCCATGATGAGGTCACCCTCATTTTCACGATCCTCATCATCCATGATAATGACCATTTTTCCTTGTCGTAGGTCTTCAATAATCTCTTCAGTACTGTTGAGTTGCATCTTACTTATCGCCGTTTTCTGACAGTGTTTCTGGGCATTGTCCAGGTAAAAGGCGTTCTAGATAGCGTGCAATCAAATCCACCTCTAAATTCACAACACTGCCTTCTTTATATTCTTTAATAATCGTTTCCTGCATTGTGTGCGGGATAATGTTGATTTCAAACCAGCCCAAACCTACCTGATTGACGGTTAAACTCACGCCATCAATTGAAATGGAACCTTTTTCAGCAATATAACGTTCAAGATTGGCAGGTACTTCAATGCGGAACCGAACAGAGCGCGCGGAAGGAGTTAATTGTATGACCTTACCTAAACCATCCACATGACCACTGACCATATGCCCACCTAGTCGATCTCCAACAGCAAGTGCTTTTTCGAGGTTAACGGATGAGCCCTCATTGATCTCTGATAATGCTGTACGTTCAAGGCTCTCATTCGACACATCAAAACTGACATGTGATGCGTCCTGTTCAATGACCGTTAAACAGACTCCATTTACGGCAATGCTATCGCCAAGTAGTACATCAGATAAATCTAACTTTTGTGTCGCTACCTTCAACCGCATATCTCCACCACTTGGAGTGATTGAAGTTATCTGACCTATTGCGGCAATAATACCTGTAAACATGAATTAAGATTCCTCACTATATAAGGGTTTTGCAGTAATGCGCCAATCCTTTCCAACGGCACGAATATCATCAATTTCCAGAGAAATATTTTGAGCCATGGTAAGCATATTGGGTAGATTGAATACACCTCGGGCCATATCACCCATGATCTTAGGTGCCATATAAATCACTAATTCGTCGATTAAACCCGCTTTTAATAAAGCACCATTTAATACTCCACCCGCTTCAACCATTAACTCATTAACTTCACGTTGAGCTAAAACAGCCATCAATGCATTCAAATCAATATTATTATCAGAAGAAGGCAGGATAAGACATTCCGCTGCATCGCTGACATGGATATCTTTCGCAGTAATAACCAGCACCTTCCCATCTTTCAGAATTTGAGAATTAGCGGGTAATCGCCCCTCACTATCCACAACAATTTTTAGTGGCTGTCTGACTTTTTGACCGGCTGGATACCAACTGTCATCAGCTTGAGAAATACGGACATTCATCTGCGGATCATCCGCTAATACCGTACCAATTCCAGTCATGATGGCAGAACTACGAGCACGCATTTTTTGTACATCAAGTCTTGCCATCGGTCCGGTTATCCATTTACTTTCGCCAGAAGCCATTGCTGTACGACCATCAAGGCTCATAGCGACTTTACTTCTTATATATGGTCGTCCATTGCGCATACGATGCGAAAAACCTGGATTAAGCTTCTCAGACTCTGAACTTAACAGCTTGGTGTGGACTTCAATACCAGCCTCTCGCAAACGGTGTATTCCGGAACCTGAAACAACAGGATTAGGATCTGTCATAGCAATAAATACGCGTTTAACCTCCGCATTTACTAACGCATCAGCACAGGGAGGTGTTCGACCATAATGGCTACACGGTTCTAGCGTCACATAACAATCGGCGTCTTTCGCTTTGTTACCAGCTTGGTGTAAAGCATTAACTTCAGCATGACCTTCTCCAGCACGCTGATGCCAACCTTCACCGACAATTTGATCGTTGTTAACAATGACACAACCAACACGAGGATTAGGGTCTGTCGTAAAAAGCCCACGTCTGGCAAGTTCAATGGCTCTTGCCATATAAAATTCAGCAGCAGCCATGATCTGTTCTCTTTACCTGAAATAAGTCTAAATCAATATCCACCATAGCAAGATATAAGGCACTGAGTATCAAAAAAACAATCATTTCAGTGCCGATGAGCATTATTTACCTTTATCGTCAGGATCGGATTTGTTTTCCATTCGTTCGATTTCTTCCCGAAAGGCATTTACATCTTGAAAGCTTCGATAAACAGAGGCAAATCGAACATAAGCGACTTCATCTAATTCTCGTAGCGCATCCATTACCCAATCACCGACCAGACGGCTATCGACTTCTCGCTCGCCTGTTGCCCAGAGTCGACGAGTAATTGTTTTTACTGCAGTGTCAACTGCATCGATACTAACGGGCCTTTTTTCCAGTGCTCGCATAAAACCAGCACGTAATTTATTTTCGTCAAATAATTCACGAGATCGATCACGTTTGACTAATCTTGGCAGACTCAACTCAGCTGTTTCATACGTGGTAAAGCGTTCATTACACTCCACACACATACGACGTCGGCGGATGGCATCTCCTTCCGCCGACAATCGTGAATCTACAACTTTTGAGTCATCTGCACCACAAAATGGACAGCGCATAATGTTCTCGTTACCTAAGCATAAACTGGCAGACGATCACAGACAGCTTGAACCTTACTTTTCACATCATTGATGACTTGTTCGCTACCAGCGGCATCTATCACATCACACATCCAGTTTGCCAGATCGCGACATTCTTCTTCTTTAAATCCACGAGTGGTAACCGCAGGTGTGCCGACACGAATACCTGACGTGACAAAAGGTGACTGAGGGTCGTTTGGCACTGCATTTTTATTAACAGTGATATGTGCTGCCCCTAACCATGCATCAACATCTTTACCGGTCAGTCCGGCTTCAATAAAGCTGACTAAGAATAAATGATCGTCAGTTCCATTAGATACAACATCATAACCACGTGTCATAAATACATCTGCCATAACACGTGCATTTTTAATGACTTGTTCTTGGTAAGTTTTAAACTCTGGCAACATCGCTTCTTTGAATGCAATCGCTTTTGCAGCAATTACATGCATTAGAGGACCACCTTGAAAACCTGGGAATACAGCAGAGTTAAGTTTTTTCTCGATTTCTGGATTTGCTTTAGCCAGAATTAAACCACCACGTGGGCCACGTAGTGTTTTATGTGTTGTCGTGGTAGTGACATCAGCAATCTGCACTGGATTAGGGTATAGACCTGCAGCCACCAGACCTGCAACGTGTGCCATATCGACAAGCAGGTAGGCACCAATAGCATCAGCTATATCGCGAAAACGCTGCCAGTCAACCACTCGAGAGTAAGCTGAAAAACCAGCTACAATCATTTTAGGTTGATGCTCTTTGGCTAAACGCTCGACTTCGTCATAATCAATTTCGCCAGTTTCAGGATTTAAACCATATGAAACTGAATTATAGATTTTTCCTGAGGCACTAACTTTAGCCCCATGAGTCAAGTGACCACCATGCGCAAGACTCATTCCCAGAATCGTATCGCCAGCCTGTAATAAAGCGAGATAAACTGCAGCATTGGCTTGAGAACCAGAATGAGGCTGAACATTGGCATAGTCAGCACCAAAGAGCTCTTTAGCACGTTCAATGGCAATAGCTTCTACTGTGTCAACATGCTCGCAACCACCATAGTAACGTTTGCCAGGATAACCCTCAGCATACTTATTGGTTAAAGATGAACCTTGAGCTTCCATTACACGAGGGCTCGTATAATTTTCTGAAGCGATCAGTTCGATATGATCTTCTTGACGTTTATCTTCCGCAGTGATTGCATTGAACACGTCATCGTCAAAGCCAGCGATGGTCATGTTTTTCTTGTACACAGTATTCCCCTGTATCTACTGTAAAATGGGACATTATTCTATCTCACAACGTCGCTGGCATCTATGGCATAGTGACAGTTTTATTCGCATAAGGATTAAATCATAGCTTATGAAAATAGGATTAATAGGAACAGGCCTGATGGGGCAAGCCTTATCACATCACTTATTGGCTGAAAATCAACCACTGATGGTGTTTAATCGCAGTATTGAAAAGTGTGATGAGTTAAAAGCCAGAGGGGCCGCAGTAGCGACATCTGCGCAAGTATTAGTAGAACAATGCGATATTTGTTTACTCTTCTTAAGTGATGCAAAAGCGATTAACGCTGTTCTGGATGATATTAATCAGGATACTTTTCAGCACTGCTTAATTATCCAAATGGGCACCATAGCTCCAGAAGAGTCTCGTATGCTTGCTGAAAGAGTCATCTCTGAAGGTGGCCGCTATCTTGAATGTCCGGTATTGGGCAGTCTGCCTGAAGCAGGTAGTGGGAAATTGATTTTAATGGCTGCTGGTAGAAAAGCCGACTTTGACACGGCATTACCTTTACTCGAATTAATTGGTCAAGAGCCGCAATATATTGGTGATATTGGACAAGGTGCTACTGTAAAACTCGCAATGAATCAGTTAATTGCAGGACTGACAGCCAGTTTTGCATTGAGTCTAGCTTTAGTTGAAAAAGAAGGCATTGCCACTGAGCAATTTATGAAAATCGTTCGCGACAGCGCACTCTATGCACCGACTTTTGATAAAAAACTGACACGTATGGTGGATCGAGATTTCTCTGAACCTAACTTCCCAACCAAACATCTGGCAAAAGACACACGTCTTTTCTTGTCTGTGGCTAACGAACTTGGCTTGGACACTAGTGCACTCAAAGGTATTGAGTCACTCCTACAAAAGACACTGGATATGGGATTAGATAACACCGATTACTCGGCACTAATGGCTGCTGTTTCGCCCCAAAAATAATAATAAAAAAAGCCCTCGATTGAGGGCTTTTTTTTAACATTTATACTTCAAACAAATCGCGTTTAATGATCGTTTCTCGACGATCTGGTCCAGTTGAAATAATATCAATTGGTACACCAGCAAGACTTTCAACTTTTTCAATATAAGCTCGTGCATTTTCAGGCAGTTCGTCATATTCAGTAATGCCGAGGGTAGACTCTTTCCATCCCGGCATATCGATATAAACTGGTTCACAACCATCAAATTCATCTGCACTTAATGGCAAAATATCTACTGCTTGACCATTTTTTTCATAAGCGACGCAAAGGCGAATTGTTTCAATTCCGTCAAGCACATCTAGCTTGGTCAGACATAAACCAGTAATGCTATTGATCCAGCAGGCACGATTTAGCGCAACCATATCAAGCCAGCCACAGCGGCGGTCACGGCCAGTAGTTGCCCCCTTCTCCATACCTTTGTCAGCAAGGTACTTGCCTGTATCGTCGAAAAGTTCTGACGGGAAAGGACCGCCACCAACGCGTGTCGCATAGGCTTTTGTAATACCCAGCACATAGTCAATGTGACAAGGACCAACACCAGAACCAGTAGCACTACCTCCAGCTGTCGTATTAGAAGAGGTTACATAGGGGTATGTGCCATGATCGATATCGAGTAATGCACCCTGTGCACCCTCAAACATTACATTCTCACCAGCTTTATGATATGTCTGTAATAATGCTGGAATATCAGCAATAAGCGGTATTAATACATCACGCATCGCCAGCGTATCTTTTAATACCTTTTCATAATCGACAGGCTCGACCTGATAATAGTTAACCAGTGAGAAATTATGAAATTCAATCACTTCTTTCAGTTTTTCAGCAAAGGCTTTTTCATTCATCAAGTCGCCAACACGTAAACCACGGCGGCCAACTTTATCCTCATAAGCAGGGCCGATACCTCTGCCAGTAGTGCCGATAGCAGCTTTACCTAAGCGTAATTCGCGTGCCTGATCTAGAGCGATATGATAAGGCAAAATCAACGGACAAGCCGCACTAATTTTTAATCGTTCACGAACAGGAATACCATTAGACTCAAGTTCAGCCATTTCTTTTAATAAGGCTTCAGGGCAAACGACAACACCATTTCCAATAAGGCATTGAACATTCTCACGAAGAATGCCAGATGGAATTAAATGCAAGACCGTTTTTTTTCCATCAATTACCAAGGTATGACCTGCATTGTGGCCTCCTTGGAAACGGACAACAGCGGAAACATTATCTGTTAGTAAATCTACTAATTTACCTTTACCTTCATCGCCCCACTGGGAGCCAATTACAACTATATTTTTAGCCACGAGTTTGTGTTCCTGTTTCAGTCACTTGCCAGTGACCATTTTGTTTTACCAATGTGTGCGTAGTTGGAGTCTCAAAACCAGAAAATTGATAAATCACAACTTTACCGGATTCACGTAATGCTTTAACAGTGGCATGAAGACTCTCATCTTCAATCCACTCAACACCAATTTTTTGCTGATCCATCTTTGCAGCGGGAAGTTCAGTTGCCAGTTTTTTGAGGTCAAGACTGAAACCAGTCGCTGGCTGAGCTGAGCCGAATGCTTCACCAATATCATCATAACGACCGCCTAGGGCTATGGCATGCGATGAGCCAGGTTTATAGGCAGCGAAGACCACACCTGTGTGATAGTGATATCCACGTAACTCGGCAAGATCAAAGTTAATGTTTATATCAGGGATGCGTTGTGTCAAAGCCGTAGCAATATCGTCAAGCGTTTTTAACGCGTTCTGAACTGATTTTGGAGCTTTTTCAAGTATGACTTTTGCACGCTCTAGAACAGTTTTATCACCATTCAACTCAGACAGCTCTTGCAACATTTGTCTAGCATCATTATCAATATGATAACTGTCTAGTAGTGAAGTTATTTCAGCAGCAGCCTTTCTTTGCAATGCAGAGAATAATTCCTGTTCTTGGTTATCTGTCAATTCAGCAAACTCAGCTAAACCTCTATACACCCCAACATGCCCTATATCTAATGCAATAGATGAAACTGCACCAGATATTTTCAGCAGTTCTACCATCAGCTCGATACTTTCAATATCGCTTTCCGGTCCGGTATGGCCGTATATCTCAGCACCAAGCTGAATCGGGTTTCTCGCACCATCCAAACCAGTTGGTAGAGTTTGAAGCACACTCCCTATATAACAAAGACGCAGAATATCTGTTTCATTGCGTAGTTTGTGAGAAGCGATTCTAGCGACTTGAGGAGTCATATCAGCGCGAATACCTAACATTCGACCAGACATTTGGTCTGTCAATTTGAATGTTTGTATATCCAGTGTTTTAGCTGTACCTGTTAATAATGAATCCAGATACTCAACCAATGGGGGAACAACTAACTGGTATCCCCAACTTCGCATGAAGTCGACGAGTATTCGATGCATTTTCTCAAGTTGTGCTGCTTCTTGGGGCATAAGCTCGTCGATACCTTCGGGTAACAGCCAGCTCTCTTTGATAGTCATGATGAGTTAATTTATCCAGTACAAAAAAATCAAACCAGCAAGCATGCATATCAAGCCAGTTATCCTCACCTGGCCATCACTCATACTTGCTGTTTGTAATAAAGCGCGTTTAAACATAGCAGGACTAAGAAACGGCATTATGCCCTCAATAATGAGCATTAATGCCGTTGCAATAAATAAGCTATGAATGAGCTCTTCGCTCACTTCTCTGGTAATTCAGTGTCGTTGAAGCGCTCGAAAAAATCGCCTTTAGGCTCAAAAACCAACATGTCATCAGCATTGAAAATGTTCTTATACGCTGATAAACGACGGTAAAGAGAATAAAACTCTTCATTTTGACCAAAAGCTTTTGCATAAATATCGGTTGCTTTTGCGTCGCCTTTACCGCGTAATTCTTCTGCTTGACGTTTTGCTTCAGCGATGATCACAGCACGTTGGCGATCTGCATCAGAACGAATTTTTTCTGCTTCTTCAGCACCTTGTGATCGCAACTCTTTCGCGACACGTTCTCGCTCAGCCTCCATCCGTGTATAAACTGATGAACTAACTTCAGCGGGCAGGTCTATACGTTTAATACGGACATTAGAAATTGAGATACCAAAGCCTTCAGCAACTCTATTTGCTTCTGTCAGAATATCTTGAACCATTGCTACACGGTCACCTGAGACCACTTCCTGAATTGTTTTACGTCCAAACTCGGCACGTAAACCATCTTTGATAATCTGTGATAATCGAGATGCAGCACGATCTTCATCACCACTCATAGATCTGAAATAAGTAGCGACATCGCTTATACGCCATATGATAAAAGAATCAACGATCACATTCTTTTTCTCACCTGTTAGGTATCTAGCAGGTTGTGCATCAAGCGCCATTTCGCGACCGTCGAATTTGCGTACTTCAGTCACAAAAGGGGTTTTGAAGTGAATTCCAGGCTTAAAGTCCGCTTTTTCAATTTGCCCAAGTCGCAGCAATAATACTTTTTGGCGTTCGTCTACTACAAATACAGATGATGATAGAGTAATAACAATAAGTGCCAGAATAATTAAAATCAGTGTCAAACGGGAACTCATTTAGCGACCTCCTCTGCTACGAGCGTCATCGTTTGATGAACTTTTATTTGAAGATGAAGTACTAGATGTAGACGTAGATGATGGATAATTAAAACTATCTAAATCTAATTGAGCAGGATTACTACGTCTCATTCTATCTAAAGGTAGATAGAGAACATTGCTACTACCCTCTGTTGTATCAACCATAACTTTTTGGCTTTTAGAATAGACTGATTCCATTGTATCAAGATAAAGTCTCTCAGCAGTGATAGCTGGCGCTTTGTTATATTCAGTCACGACTTGAGTGAAGCGACTGGCATCACCTTCCGCTTTAGCAATAATTTGACTTTTATATGCTTCGGCTTCTTGTACAATTCTGAAAGCTCTACCACGTGCTTTCGGCAAGATATCATTTGAATAAGCTTCAGCCTGATTCTTTTGACGCACTTCATCTTCACGGGCTTTTACTACATCAGCAAATGCAGCTTGAACTTGTTCGGGAGGTTGAACATCCTGCATGTTAACACTTGTGACCAGTAGGCCCATTTCATGAGAATCAAGCATTGTTTGTAGAAGTTGCTCAGTGCTATTCGCTATTGCACTTCGGCCTTCGGTTAACACAAAATCCATGTCAGAACGTCCGACTGTTTCACGTACAGCACTTTCCATCATTTGGCGTAGAATTACGTCTGGATTTCTCACATTAAATAAATATTTCGGTGCATCCTGAACTCTGTATTGCACAGCAATCTTTAGATCGATAATATTTTCGTCTTTGGTCAACATCAGAGACTCAGAGTGAATTGTACCGCCACCACGGCTACCACCACTGCGGTATCCAATTTCAGCAGTACGAATTTCTTCAACATTCACCACTTCCACTTTTTCAATTGGGCTAGGGAGATGCCAATGAGGACCTGGCATTGTTGTTGAAGCATATTGACCGAACCGAAGAACAACACCGCGTTCAGCTGGGTCAACGATATAGATACCTGAAGCAATCCACACAAGAACAGCAATAACAGCAATTATCCCAAAACCGAAAAAGCCGCCTTTTCCTGATGAGTTGTTGTCATTTTTATTGCCGTTACCACCAAAAATACCGCCAAGCTTACGCTGCATATTACGGATAACTTCATCTAAATCAGGTGGCCCATCTTTGCCACGATTACCCCACGGGTCTTTGTCACCGTTTCCGGGTTCATTCCAAGCCATGTAGCTCTCCAAATTGAAAAAACAGAGAATTTATTTCAAACAAGCCTATTTTACGGACATGGTAACTATAAGCAACCAAAACTGTAATTAAGCTTCCACATATTCTGAAAAAGATTCCTCTGGAAAATATTCTTGTAAGGTATCACGTAACAGTTCCAGACCTTCGCCAGTTTTTGCAGATAGCCAGATACGATTAATATTCCCCTCGTCATCTCGCTCTACGCGCGGTGAAATACCTTCTACTTTGTCTATCTTGTTGTAAATAATTAACTGACGAACTTCATCCGCTTCGATTTGTTTTAAAACTTCATTTACATGGTGGATCAGATCATCACGATCATTGGCTCCACAATCGACAACGTGAAGTAATAACTCAGCATCCCGTGTTTCTTCTAAAGTAGAGCTGAATGATTCGACAAGATCGTGCGGCAAGTCACGAATAAAACCTACCGTGTCCGCCATGATTAATAGTTCAGTATCCTGTAACTTTACTCTTCGTAAAGTAGGGTCAAGCGTAGCAAATAGCCTGTCATCTGCGTAAACTTTTGCTGAGGTAATTTTGTTAAATAATGTCGACTTTCCCATGTTGGTATAACCGACAAGTGAAACAACTGGCACGCCGCCACGTTGGCGTGAACGCCGTCCCTGCTCGCGCTGAGACTGAACTTTTCCAAGGCGTTTTTTTAGTGACTTTATACGTTGCCCTAATAAGCGTCTATCTGTTTCAAGCTGGGTTTCACCAGGCCCACGCAAGCCTATACCGCCTTTTTGTCTCTCTAGGTGAGTCCAGCCACGAACAAGACGCGTCGATAGGTGTTGAAGCTGAGCTAGTTCGACTTGTAACTTACCTTCGTGAGACCGCGCCCTTCTTGCAAAGATATCTAATATCAGGCCGGTTCTGCCAAGTACTCGACATTGTAATTTTTGCTCTAGGTTCCTTTCCTGACTAGGTGACAATTCATGATTAAAAATTGCCAAAGCAGCATGTGAAGCCTGAACGTGCTCTGCTATTTCGTCTGCTTTACCACTGCCCGCGAAATACTTAGGGTCCGGGCGATGGCGTTTACCCTGAATGATAGATGCAATCCTTGCACCTGTTGAACCAACTAATTCAATGAATTCCTGTTGTGAATCATCATAGTCTGGATCATTAAAATTCAGATGAACCAAGACAACAGCTTCTTTCTCAGATGCATCATCAAAAGCTGTTTGAATATCTGGTCTGTCGAACAATCAAATGCTCCTATTCTTCGTGATTAATGTTAACGTTCCGAGCTGGAACAATGGTTGATATCGCGTGTTTATAAACCATTTGATTAACAGAATTTTTGAGTAAGATGACAAACTGATCGAAGGAGTCAATCTGACCTTGTAATTTAATGCCGTTAACTAAATAAATAGAAACTGGAATATTTTCTTTTCGTAAAGCGTTCAAGAATGGATCTTGAAGAGTCTGTGCTTTTGCCATCATTCACTCCGTATTGTTATTATTTTTAACTGCCTGAGTAACTCATTCTAAAAGCCTTAACAGAATCGTCAAGCATTATTCATTAACTGTGGTACTTGGTCAGTTATATATTGGTCTACATCGTTGATAGGTAACCCTAAACTACTATCAAACCAGACACCATCATTTTGTGCACGTAACCATGTCAACTGCCGTTTAGCCATCTGACGAGTGGCGACAATCGCACGATAAATAAACTCATCATAGTCATACTCACCTTCAAGATATGACCAGGCCTGACGATAACCGACTGCACGAATTGAAGGTAAGTTCGCATGGCAGTCATCGCGTTCATATAATGCTTTCACTTCTTCAATAAAACCACTATCAACCATTTTCTGATATCGTTCAGCAATTCTGTTATGCAACACAGCTCGCTCAAATGGGGCAATGATTATTTTTGTGACATTATATGCTAATTGCTCCTGATTATTTTGCGTTAACTCAGTTAGCGTTTTTCCAGAAATTTCATAAACTTCAAGTGCACGCTGTAAGCGTTGTGGATCATTGATATGTATACGTTTTGCTGAAATAGGGTCTATTTCTTTTAACCTATCGTGTAATGCTTGCACACCAAGTTGCTGCATTTCTATATCGAGCTTTTCTCTAATCTGAGTATTTGCCGAAGGCATATCAGCAAGTCCATATTGCAGACTTCTAAAATACAGCATTGTTCCACCGACCAGTAAAGGGATTTTTCCTCTGGAAGTGATATCTGCCATCAAAGAGAGAGCATCTTCTCTGAATTGACCGGCAGAATACGGCTGATAAGGTTCAGCAATATCAACCAAGTGGTGTGGATATTGTTTTAAAACATCTGGACTCGGTTTAGCTGTACCAATATCCATTCCTTTGTATACCAGTGCAGAGTCGACACTGATAATCTCAACCGGATATTTACTGGCAAGGGCTATAGCAAGATCCGTTTTCCCTGCTGCAGTTGGCCCCATAATGAATATAGCGGGGGGAAGCACAGGGCGTATTTATCCCTGTTTCATCGAATCAAAAAACTCAACATTGGTTTTTGTCGACTTTAATCTATCCATTAGGAATTCCATTGCTTCTACTGGTTCCATCTGAGCAATAATCTTTCTCAGTATCCATAGTTTTTGTAGATCTTCTTCGGTTGTCAGCAGCTCTTCACGGCGTGTACCTGAGCGGGTAACATTAATTGCAGGATACATGCGACGGTCAGCCAATTTGCGTTCAAGTAATACTTCCATATTACCTGTACCCTTGAACTCTTCGAAGATAACTTCGTCCATGCGTGAACCAGTTTCGATCAATGCGGTTGCTATAATCGTTAAACTTCCACCTTCCTCAATATTACGTGCAGCACCAAAGAAACGTTTTGGACGTTGTAGTGCGTTAGCGTCAACACCACCTGTTAAGACTTTACCTGAAGATGGAGAAACTGTGTTGTAAGCACGCGCAAGACGCGTGATTGAGTCAAGCAGAATAACCACATCATGTTTATGCTCAACCAGACGTTTAGCTTTCTCAATGACCATTTCAGCCACTTGCACATGACGTGAAGCAGGTTCATCGAATGTACTGGAAACTACTTCACCTCTTACTGAACGTTGCATTTCAGTAACTTCTTCAGGTCGTTCATCGATCAACAAAACAATCAAGTCACTGTCCGGATAATTCGATGCTATCGATTGAGCAATTGACTGCATGATCATCGTTTTACCCGATTTTGGTGGTGCAACGATTAAACCACGTTGTCCTTTACCAAGTGGAGAGGCTAAATCGATTACGCGAGCGGTTAAGTCTTCAGTACTGCCATTTCCACGTTCAAGTGTAAAACGCTCATTAGGAAATAGTGGAGTAAGGTTTTCGAAGGGAACTTTGTTTCTGGATTTATCTGGTTTTTCGTAGTTGATTTCTTCAACTTTAACTAAAGCAAAATAGCGCTCACTATCTTTAGGCGGTCGAATTTTACCTTTGATTGTATCCCCGGTTCTTAAATGAAAACGGCGAATCTGACTAGGTGATACATAAACATCGTCAGGTCCTGCAACATAAGAATCTTCTGGTGACCTTAAAAAACCAAACCCGTCAGGTAGTAATTCTAAAACACCTGTTGTGATAACGTCTTCGCCTTGCTTTGAATGCGCTTTAACTATAGCGAATATAAGCTCTTGTTTTCGGTTTCTTGCTAAGCCCTCAAGATTCATGGAGAGAGCTAATTCCATTAATTCAGCAGCTGACTGCTTTTTCAGTTCTGTCAGATTCATGTATTACCTAAGAATGGGATTTTAATATAGAAATGCCTTGAACACATCGATTGATGGGTTGAATTGTCTTAAATTTTGGAGGGGATTTTAAAAATGAAAGTAAGCATAGCAGTAATAAACAGCGGCGTCTAGCTTTATATAAAAATATCTACTCATAAAGTGAATGTCACAAACTAACTCTATGTGATGTCTGCTCTGTAGGTAAGTTAGTATACAGTTCAACACGATCACACTAGCATACTATCTATAGATGCATGGAGTAATATTTATTATCAGATCGATTCGTCTTGAATTTCAATAGAGTGTATATGTATACCGATTGCAGGATCTCAGCCATTGGTTATCTTGGACATCCCGCTTTGTCTATCTCCAAGGATGACGTGTGTGCAACACCATAGCTGCAATATGACACGTGCCAACGCTGTCCTCACATCCGATCCTCACAGGTTTAGGGGAAGTTAAGGCACACCGGATAGACAAAAAACCGGACCACGATAAGGAGCGGCTATCGTTTGTCTTTAAGCCTGACAGTTATTTACTTATTCATAAGTATGTCATGCATGCCGATAACCCTGGAGCAGTTATCGGTCGCCTCGCTCAACTAGATTGCGTCTAACCCTCAGGCAATAAAAAAGCCCGACTCTTTCGAATCGGGCTTTTCTATTTTATTTAAGCCTGGCAGTGACCTACTTTCACATGGGAACTCCCACACTATCATCGGCGCTAAGTCGTTTCACTTCTGAGTTCGGGATGGGATCAGGTGGTGCCAACTCGCTATGGCCGCCAGGCATAACTGGTGTCGTCAGTCTTTACTGACGCTCGGAAATCGGTAACAAGATATTGCGTAAAGAGTTCGCAACTCCCCAAGTTCCCTTGGGGTTATATGGTCAAGCCTCACGGGCAATTAGTACTGGTTAGCTCCATACATTACTGCACTTCCACACCCAGCCTATCAACGTGGTAGTCTTCCACGGCCCTTTAGGGGATTAAATCCCAGTGAGAACTTATCTTGAGGGGGGCTTCCCGCTTAGATGCTTTCAGCGGTTATCCCGTCCGTACATAGCTACCGGGCAATGCTGTTGGCACAACAACCCGAACACCAGGGGTACGTCCACTCCGGTCCTCTCGTACTAGGAGCAGCTCCTCTCAATTCTCAAACGCCCACGGCAGATAGGGACCGAACTGTCTCACGACGTTCTAAACCCAGCTCGCGTACCACTTTAAATGGCGAACAGCCATACCCTTGGGACCGGCTACAGCCCCAGGATGTGATGAGCCGACATCGAGGTGCCAAACACCGCCGTCGATGTGAACTCTTGGGCGGTATCAGCCTGTTATCCCCGGAGTACCTTTTATCCGTTGAGCGATGGCCCTTCCATTCAGAACCACCGGATCACTATGACCTACTTTCGTACCTGCTCGACGTGTCTGTCTCGCAGTCAAGCACACTTTTGCCATTGCACTAACCGCATGATGTCCGACCATGCTTAGTGTACCTTCGTGCTCCTCCGTTACAATTTGGGAGGAGACCGCCCCAGTCAAACTACCCACCATACACTGTCCCTCGCCCAGATAATGGGCGTAGGTTAGAACTCCAAACATACCAGGGTGGTATTTCAAGGTTGACTCCACGATAACTAGCGTCATCGCTTCAACGTCTCCCACCTATCCTACACAAGTAGGTTCAAAGTTCAGTGCAAAGCTGTAGTAAAGGTTCACGGGGTCTTTCCGTCTAGCCGCGGGTATACGGCATCTTAACCGCAATTTCAATTTCACTGAGTCTCTGGTGGAGACAGTGTGGCCATCGTTACGCCATTCGTGCAGGTCGGAACTTACCCGACAAGGAATTTCGCTACCTTAGGACCGTTATAGTTACGGCCGCCGTTTACTGGGGCTTCGATCAAATGCTTCGTCGAAACTAACATCATCAATTAACCTTCCAGCACCGGGCAGGCGTCACACCCTATACGTCCTCTTTCGAGTTTGCAGAGTGCTGTGTTTTTAATAAACAGTCGCAGCCACCTGGTCATTGCAACCCCCTTCAGCTCCGTGAGCAAGTCACTTCACCTAACAGGGGCACACCTTCTCCCGAAGTTACGGTGCTATTTTGCCTAGTTCCTTCACCAGAGTTCTCTCAAGCGCCTTAGAATTCTCATCCCATCCACCTGTGTCGGTTTGGGGTACGGTTTGTTATTACCTGAAGCTTAGAGACTTTTCCTGGAAGCCGGGTATCAATCACTTCGCGCCTAATGGCACTCGTCGTCCTGTCTCAGCTAAGCCAAACGGATTTTCCTATTCAGCACGCCTACGCAGTTAAACCAACATATCCAACAGTTGGCTGACCTAACCTTCTCCGTCATCCCATCGCAGTAATAACAAGTACAGGAATATTAACCTGTTTCCCATCGACTACGCATTTCTGCCTCGCCTTAGGGGCCGACTCACCCTGCTCCGATTAACGTTGAGCAGGAAACCTTGGATTTTCGGCGAGGGGGCCTCTCACCCCCTTTATCGTTACTCATGTCAGCATTCGCACTTGTGATATCTCCAGCATGCTTCTCAACACACCTTCACAGACTTACACAACGCTCCTCTACCATGCGTGTAAACACGCATCCATAGCTTCGGTATATGGCTTAAGCCCCGGTACATCTTCCGCGCAGGCCGACTCGACTAGTGAGCTATTACGCTTTCTTTAAAGGGTGGCTGCTTCTAAGCCAACCTCCTAGCTGTCTGGGCCTTCCCACATCGTTTTCCACTGAGCCATAATTTTGGGACCTTAGCTGATGGTCTGGGTTGTTTCCCTTTTGACGACGGACGTTATCACCCGCCGTCTGTCTCCCGTAATTGCACTTCTCGGTATTCGGAGTTTGCATGGGGTTGGTAAGTCGGGATGACCCCCTAGCCCAAACAGTGCTCTACCCCCGAGAGTGAGATACGAGGCGCTACCTAAATAGCTTTCGAGGAGAACCAGCTATCTCCTGGCTTGATTAGCCTTTCACTCCGATCCACAGTTCATCTCCGCATTTTTCAACATACGTGAGTTCGGACCTCCAGTTAGTGTTACCCAACCTTCATCCTGACCATGGATAGATCGCCAGGTTTCGGGTCTAATCCATGCAACTAGTCGCCCTATTAAGACTCGGTTTCCCTACGCCTCCCCTATTCGGTTAAGCTCGCTACATAAATTAAGTCGCTGACCCATTATACAAAAGGTACGCAGTCACAGAACAAGTCTGCTCCTACTGCTTGTACGCACACGGTTTCAGGTTCTATTTCACTCCCCTCAACGGGGTTCTTTTCGCCTTTCCCTCACGGTACTGGTTCACTATCGGTCGATAAGGAGTATTTAGCCTTGGAGGATGGTCCCCCCATGTTCAGACAAGGTTTCTCGTGCCCCGCCCTACTTGTCGCAAGCCTAGTACCAATAACGCATTTTCGTGTACGGGGCTATCACCCTGTATCGCCAGCCTTTCCAGACTCTTCCACTAATACGTTAAATATCACTTGCAGGCTACTTCCCGTTCGCTCGCCGCTACTAGGGAAATCTCGGTTGATTTCTTTTCCTCCGGCTACTTAGATGTTTCAGTTCGCCGGGTTCGCCTCCTTAAGCTATGTATTCACTTAAGGATACTTACCATAGGTAAGTGGGTTGCCCCATTCGGAGATCGTTGGGTCACAGCTCGTTTATCAACTCGCCAACGCTTATCGCAGATTTCTACGTCCTTCTTCGCCTCTTATCGCCAAGGCATCCACCATGTGCGCTTATTCACTTGACCATATAACCCCAAATTAACTTGACGTTATATGTCTATCTTATTGCGACATAAGTTTTTCTTTACTTAGAATTTCACGCTGTATCACTACAGTATTCAATTCTGCCTTGTTACTTCTTTCCGTTTTGTTA
>OZ223249.1:1772500-2582500 GCA_965140485.1 uncultured Methylophaga sp. | reverse complement strand
TGTTGGTTCAACTACTGCCCAATCTAGTTTCACTCGCCCATTATTAAGCATGTCTTTTGCCTGTGCTGAATTTGCAACCAGATTCGCTTTATTTATCACAGCGCCAATTGCTAACTCGGCCTGACCATCCAGCTCAATTTCTATTTCTGGTGTACCCTCAGGAACTTCGCCTTCTGTAATGACATTACCAGCACCTTTATGTGCATTTGCAGCCGCTTCATCACCATGAAAACGAGCAACTATTTCACGTGCTAATGCAATTTTTATATCACGCGGATTTGTCCCTTGCTCTACACTCGCCTTCAGACTATCTATTTCTTTTATTGTTTTAAATGATAGTAACTCATACCAACGCCACATTAATGAATCCGGAATAGATACAATCTTTTGGAACATTGTGCCGGGTGCTTCTGTGATACCCACATAATTACCCAAAGATTTAGACATTTTCTTTACACCATCCAAGCCTTCTAATAATGGTGTCATGATAACGACTTGAGACTCCTGCCCCTCAGCCTTTTGTAATTCACGTCCCATTAAAAGGTTGAACTTCTGATCTGTTCCACCTAACTCGACATCAGCTTCCAATGCGACTGAGTCATAACCTTGTACTAAGGGATAAAGAAACTCATGAATGGAAATTGATTGATTTGCTTTGAAACGTTTTTTAAAGTCATCGCGTTCTAGCATACGAGCAACACTTAACTTGCCCGCTAGCTTGATCATAAAGTCAGCGCCTTTTGTACTAAACCATTCAGAGTTAAAGCGGACTTCTGTTTTCTCTGGGTCTAGAATTTTAAACACTTGCTCTTTGTATGTTTTAGCATTTTGTTCAATTTCTTCAGATGTAAGGGGTGGACGCGTGGCACTTTTACCTGTGGGATCACCAATCAGCCCAGTAAAATCGCCGATCAGGAAAATCACGGTATGTCCCATTTGTTGAAACTGACGCAATTTATTAATCAAAACGGTGTGGCCGAGATGCAAGTCAGGTGCTGTAGGATCAAAGCCTGCTTTGATTCGTAGCGGCTTACCTGTGGATAATTTTTCGATAAGCTCGCTTTCAACTAAAATTTCGTCCGCACCACGGCGAATTTCAAGCATCGCTTCATCTACAGGGATCATTTAAAGTACTCCAAGTTCTTGTGTTTTATGAGGTCGGCAATATTATCACAACATACATGAAATAAGGGGTTCCAATTCAGATCATTTATTGAGAGAATTATAAGAATTTATAAATTTACCAAGAGTTTGCATATGAAACGTAATAGACTTTTGAACTCTCGAGCAGAATCAAAATTGTTCTCAAGTGAGAAGACACTCCATGGCAAACGCCGTCATATTATTACGTTATCGATTGCGAGTATCGTAGGTGTATTTATCACTAGCATGGTCCTTGCTACTAGTACCCCGGTCAGTACTGACACAAAATCACAAACAATTAATCTACCAGGTCAGATTGGTTCTGAACACACATTAACAGCAGAAGAACCTTCAACAAAAACCACTCAAATTAGCCTAGCTACTCCAGAAGAAAAAATAAGCAATAACCCTCAAACCAACTTAGTTGAAGTACCAGATTCAATTGGTGTGAGTAATTCAGACCCTGCCGCAATGGAACGTATAGCTATTGAACAAGCCCAGGCCCAAGAGATTAATCTGCATAGAGCCGATGATGAAAAGATGTTGTCTCTTGCTACTGATGATGATCTTAGCAACGGTTCCGATGCACTTGACTGGAAAGAAGTCACTGTAAAGTCAGGCGATAATTTATCAATTATTTTTCCTAAAGTCGGTTTATCAGCACGTGACGTCTACAATGTCGCTCAAACGGGTAAGTCAATCAAGCCTTTACTCAATCTTAAACCAGGGCAAGAACTACGCTTTGGACTCAGTACGGATACTGATGGTAAGACAGCACTGAAAAAGCTTGAGTTAATTTTCAGTCCTATTAAAAAGTTACAGCTAGTCGCCACTAATGACGGATATAAAGCAGAAACACTCACTAAAGAAACAGATAAACGTCAAAAGCAAGTATATGGTGAAATTGAGTCATCACTGTTTGGCTCTGGGCTTAAGGCTGGACTCTCGGATAAGCTAGTAATGGAACTCGCACATGTGTTCGGCTGGGATATCGATTTTGCACTTGATTTACGCCAAGGTGATAGTTTCAAAGTTATTTTTGAGGAAGATTACCTCAATGGTGAAAAATTTGATGATGGCGATATATTAGCTGCAGAATTTACCAATAAAGGTAAGACCTTTCGTGCCGTTCGTTACACTGATAAGGAAGGTAATACACATTACTACACCCCTAAGGGTGAAAGTATGAGAAAAACATTCACACGCACTCCTGTTCATTTTAGTCGTATCAGTTCTGTATTTAACCCTAATAGAAAGCACCCAGTTCTGAAAACAAGTCGCCCCCATCGTGGCGTTGATTATGCTGCAAAAACTGGCACACCAATATTAGCGACCGGTGATGGTAAAGTTAATTTTATTGGAAATAAAGGTGGATATGGTCGCGTGATTATTCTTTCTCATGGTGGCAAATACACAACGCTGTATGCACACATGTCAAAATATAAATCGGGCTTAAAACGTGGTCAACGTGTAAAACAAGGCCAAGTTATCGGGTACGTTGGTATGAGTGGTCTAGCCACTGGACCGCATCTACATTATGAATTCCGAGTTAATGGTGTACACCGTAATCCACTAACAGTGGCATTACCAAAAGCAGAACCATTGAATGCAAAATATATGGTCGAGTTCAAACAACAATCTCAGCCATTACTTGCACAGCTTGACTCTTTAAAAGTGCCCACCTTGGCAATGAATCAGTAGTAAACGTTTATGAGTCTATATATTGGTGTGATGTCAGGCACCAGTCTTGATGGTATTGACGTATCAATCGCGGATTTTAGTGGTGGACAGATGCACCTCATCGCGGCAGAAACTTATCCATTTAGTAATCAACTCAGAAGTGACCTTCATCAGTTGATCGCCTCTGCCAGAACACATTTACATCAACTAGGACAAATTGATGTTGCACTCGGTCATGCCTATAGTGAGGCAATAAATCAACTCCTGGAAGAAACACAGGTCTCCGCCAAAGACATCGTTGCCATAGGCTGCCATGGACAGACTATCTTTCACGCTCCAGAAAGTCAGTACCCTTTCAGTATGCAAATAGGTAATGGGAATGTCATTGCTGAAAAAACTGGCATCACAACAGTTAATGACTTTCGTCAACGAGACATGGTCATAGGCGGACAAGGCGCCCCACTTGTACCAGCCTTCCACCAAGCTTTATTTCATTTTGATGATGAAAACAGAGTTATTGCTAATATTGGTGGCATTAGTAACATTACTATTTTGCCTAAAGATAAAAATAAAGCGGTTTCCGGCTTTGATACAGGGCCTGGCAATGTGTTGATGGATGAGTGGTATCAGCAACATCATCTGGCTTTATATGACGCCAATGGAGATTGGGCTCGTGATGGAGTAATTGATGAACAATTACTCGACATTCTGATGACCGATGCCTTTTTTGGTCAGTCTATCCCCAAAAGCACTGGCCGAGAATATTTCAACCTGACGTGGTTAAGCGGTATTCTGGAAGCTATTGATAAACCAATTCCAGCTAAAGATATTCAAAAAACGTTGTTGGAAATGACTGCACGTTCGTTGACTGATGCCATCATGAGCTACGCAGAAGATACAGATGCGGTATACGTTTGTGGGGGTGGTTGTCATAATCAGGTGCTGATGAATGCCCTAAAAAAACATCTACCCAATATTCAAGTTGAGACGACATCTAAACTTGGACTGGCACCTGATTGGGTGGAAGCTTGCGCATTTGCCTGGTTAGCAATGCGTACATTAGCTCACTCCTCAGGTAACCTCCCTGCTGTCACCGGCGCCCACAAGCCAAGTATACTTGGAGCTATTTATCCATCTAACATCGTTTCATAGGCTGACTCAGACATAAATTGTCTTGCCAGTGATATAGATGGAGCTATTTTCAATTGACAAATCCATCCTGTTTCAAAGGGATTATGATTAATCTCTTGAGGGGTTTGCTCAAGCAGGGTATTTATTCTCGTGACAGTTGCTGCTAATGGTATAGAAAACTCAGTCGCAGATTTCATGGACTCAACACTGAAGAGTTTCTCTTTCACCTGATACTTTCTCGCAATCTCAGGCAGATTCACATATGTAATTTCACCCAATAGATCCTGATAGAACTCAGTAATTCCTAGCTCTATCTCATCAGCACCATCTACGGCTCTTACCCAAACATGCTCTGAAGTATAAAACCGTTCAAGCTCTAACATCTGCCATACAACACATTCAATACTCTTAATCTATCAGCCATATCCGAAGTAAACATGTCCCAGTTAAACTGCCATAGCCAGTTGCCTTCCATGGTTCCAGGAACATTCATTCGATGTTTACCATCAAGTGATAATACATCTTGCAATGGAATAACCGCCAATTCAGAAACAGATCTAAGCGCAGAGCGTATTAGTAGCCATGGCATAGGCTCAGTGGTTTCTCCAAAATACGCGTGAACATGTGATTTAGTGTGCTCATCAATCTCATGATACCAACCAAGCGTCGTATCATTATCATGCGTTCCAGTGTAGGTAACACTATCCTCGCATTGATGATGAGGCAGGTAAGGATTTGTCGCATCCCCACCAAAAGCAAATTGAAGAATCTTCATGCCAGGCATACCATATTTCTCACGAAGCAGTGTTACTTCATCTGTGATAATGCCTAAATCTTCAGCCACTAATGGCAGCTCACCAAAATAAGCTAATAGAGAATCAAATAGCTGCTCACCTGGTGCCAGCTTCCACTCCCCATCAATTGCCGTTTCACAACTTGCAGGAATTTCCCAGCAGGACTCAAACCCACGAAAATGATCAATACGTATTAAATCAAACAATGCGAGTTGAGTTTTTAAACGCCGTTTCCACCAATCAAAATCATGTTGAATATGGTGGTCCCATTCATATAATGGATTGCCCCAACGCTGCCCTGTATCCGAAAAATAATCGGGTGGCACACCTGCGACACGTGTTGATATGCCATTTTCATCAAGCGTAAATAAACTGGGTTCAGCCCATACATCAGCACTATCATGTGCAACAAAAATAGGCATATCGCCAAATAGTTTTATTCCTTTACTATTAGCGTAATCACGTAAGGCAAACCACTGAGTGAAGAAAATATATTGCTCAAAGCGTCGAATCATTAAAGATTCATCACATTCCTTTCTGACTTTATTTAATGCTTCAGGTTGTCTGTCTCTTAGCGCTTCGGGCCAGTTAAACCATGCTTGCGCCTGATTGACATGTCGGATCTCACGAAACAAAACATAGTCATCCAGCCAATACTTTTGTTCATAACAAAATTCATTAAAGGATTGTCTATCTTGTTCCGTTGCATTATCGATGAATTGACGGTACGCAATTGTTAACAGGCACGATATTTCAGGCTCGTTCAATTGAGTTGGGTCAGCCCAAGTTTGTGACTTTAAGCTGTCATAACAAATGAAATGATTATTACCTGCATGAGCAGAGAGACATTGATAAGGCGAGCCATCGTCATGGGTAGGCCCAAGCGGTAACATCTGCCATACAGTAGTCCCTGCAGCACAGAGAAAATCGATAAATTTAAAGGCATCAGCACCTAAATTACCTGAAGGCAGACTTGATATATGTAAAAGAATACCACTTCGACGTCTATTGAAAACTTTTGCTTGAGCCACTATTTAACTTCCACGTCGCATTGTGCCGCCCTGTTCTGCTCCGACGCCACCTTGAGAAACAACTTCTGACAGTTTTTGAGGCACAACCTCACCCAACATCTGGTATAGATTTGATAAATGAAGACGATATAATCGCTCAAAGTCACTTACGCTATCTGCAGAGTTATAATCCCCAAACCACCAGAACCAATCTGATCCTTCACATATGGCTAACTGTCTTTCCAGAGCCAGCTTCATCTCAGGTTCGAACTCTTGCTTAGATAACACTTCATCAAAGGTTTTTTTTGCATCACTAAGCAGGTCCCAAGCACGATTTTTATCCTTATCACCAATCCATGTGGAGTATGTTCCATATACCCAGCTGCCGCCCATCATTTTGGGTAATTCTGCTGCTTGCACACCATTTTCGAGACATTCACTAAAAGTTGTGAGCTCTATATCTGGGTGCTCTGACAGATTTTTATATAAGCTTTGTAAGAAATAATACCCATTGTAAGAATAGTATTCCCAAGCATTTTCACCATCCAGAATTACAGATATTACGCGATTTTCATCCCCTTCCGTATTGGCCTTAATATTTAGAATATGATGAATAAAATCATTGACGGCATCATCAGCTCCCCATTTAGTATAGGTAAAGCCAATCATGTCTGATAACCCATCATCTCTGTAGAAACATACCGGTGAAGTGCCAGGTAATTGATAGGGTTTATGAATGCTCGCATCAGGCATACCTGAAAGTTTTAAACTATTACGCAGCACATTTTCTCCTGTTGCCGCCCAGCTAAAACCATGTTTTGCAATCAATGCTAAGGTGTCTGTGGATACAGCACCTTCTGATGGCCAGCAGCCCTTCGGTTTAAAACCGAAGAAAGACTCAAAGACTTTGACCCCTTCATCCATATGCCAATGAGCACGTTGCTCACCACCAGGGTAATGTGTCTCAAGTGGCAGATCCGCCTCAGGCATCGCTTCATGAGTTGAGTTCATATCTAATAGAAGTGGAATGATCGGGTGCGCATAAGGCGTTACAGACAGTTCGACTCTTCCGGTTTCTGCTAGACGACGGTAGCGTGGCAATAGGTCTTTTAACAGTTCACCAATGACAATCATTAATTGGCGTCTATCATGAAAGGTATATTGGCGACCTTTTTTCATTAAAGCCTGAATACGAACATCACTTCTTCTAACTGACTCTGCCATCCAGACTAAGTGATACCAAACTAACATATCGATCATAAATTGATCATTCACGTAATTAATGCGGTCAGGTTCCTTAAGTAACCAACGAGCCATTTTGACCAATTTGGAAAAATGTGGAAACGGTTGAATTAACTTTTCGTCATTGGCTCGCAGACATGCATTAATTAATGTTTTACGCTCCTCAGCATGAACAGGCTGAACAGGTGAGTCTAAAGCAATCAATAATGGGTCTTTAAGTCGTCCTGTACCTTTGAACCGACCCTGAAGCTGCTCATCATAATCGGCAAGTTGCTCAAGCAAGGTTGGTGCAAAATTAACCACCGCTTTCGCACCAGGTACATTCTCTAGATGCCATGCCATATCTACATAGTCTTTAATAGCATGAAGATACGTCCAAGGCAGCTGATACAGTCCTCCCATCGGCTCACTGTACTGGGGTTGATGCATGTGCCAACAGAGTACAACTTTGATTTTATCTGACATAGCGATAATTTTGTCCTAGCATTTCAGGTGTCACTAAAACTACGCCATTGGGGGAGACGTAATAACGTTTTGCATCTTGTTCTAAATCTTCCCCGATCACAGTACCTTCAGGGATAACACAGCCTTTATCGATAACGACACGTTTTAATACAGCGTGTCTGCCGATAGTCACATCAGGTAAAATAACGCTATCTTCGACTAAGGAGTAACTGTGAACTTCAACATTAGAGAAAAGTACGGAGTGTCGAACAGTAGAACCTGAGATGATACAACCACCAGAGACCATTGAATCAACAGCCATTCCTCTTCTATCATCATCATCGAAAACAAATTTTGCCGGTGGCTGCTGGGCCTGATGAGTCCATATTGGCCAGTCATCATCGTATAAGTTTAATTCCGGTGTAACACCAATCAATTCCAGATTAGCAGACCAGAATGCATCTATGGTACCCACATCCCGCCAATACCCTGGATCATTTCCTTGAACATCTTTGTATGGAAAAGCGACAACTTTATAATTTTTAATTAAGTTGGGGATAATATCGTGACCGAAGTCATGACTAGAAGTTCGCGTATCAGCATCTTTAATTAATTGTTCATATAAAAATGCCGCATTAAATACGTAGATCCCCATTGAGGCAAGAGCCACATCTTCACGACCAATTATAGGCGTTGGCTCATCTGGCTTTTCATTAAACGCGACAATACGTCTATTCGCATCTACAGACATAACACCCAATGATTTAGCTTCTTCAATAGGCACTTCAATGCAACCAATCGTCATGTCTGCATTCTGCGCAACATGTTCAGCTAACATATCACCATAATCCATCTTGTAAATATGATCACCAGCAAGAATCAACACGTACTCAGGACCGTGATTTCTTAAGATATCAATATTCTGGTATACGGCGTCCGCAGTACCCGCGTACCAGCCACGTTCATTACGTTGTGATGCTGGCAGTAGCTCGACGAACTCACCTAGCGCGCCTCGCATAAAGCCCCAGCCTTGCTGAACATGCCTAATTAGTGAGTGAGCTTTGTACTGTGTAAGAATGCCTACACGCCGGATACCTGAGTTCACACAGTTAGACAACGGAAAATCGATAATTCTGAATTTTCCACCAAATGGTACCGCGGGTTTAGCACGCCAATCTGTCAGCTGTTTAAGCCTTGATCCACGCCCACCAGCTAAAATTAACGCCAAGGTGTCACGGGTAAGACGACTGACAAAACGAGTACTATTGTTTTCACTCATAGATGAATTCTCCGGCAAAAAACCTATTATTTGTGCTGTAATATTGTTAGCCTGCCACAAGCAAGCCATGAACAGCAATTAAAATTTACAGGACATTATGACGATGATTTTTGACAACAATTTGAATGAAGACATCATTAAAATTATAGAAGCTCGTCATCATGACCCCTTTAGTGTGCTTGGCCTACATCAAAATGATGGTCAAGTCGAAATTCGTGCTTTTTTACCTGATACTGAATCCGCATCAATTGATGGTAAATATCCAATGCAACGCGTTGAGGGTAGTGATTTTTTTGTATGGAAAGGCGCTCAGGAAATGCTTCAATGGCCATATAAAATACATCGAGACTGCCATAATGGTGAGCAAGTTGCTTATCATGACCCTTACAGTATCATGCCGCAAATATCAGACTACGATCTCCACCTATTTGCTGAAGGTAAACATTGGCACGCATATAAAATTCTTGGTGCGCATTATTATGAAATTGATGGCATTAAAGGTACTTTATTCGCTACTTGGGCGCCCGGTGCTGAACGAGTTAGTGTAGTAGGCAACTTCAACCAGTGGGATGGTCGTCGGCATCCGATGAGGGTGAGGGGCGCAACAGGTGTATGGGAAATTTTTATTCCTGAGCTGATGCCTGGTGAACTATACAAATTTGAGATTCGCAGTCGCCAGGGCGGCTCTTTACATCTAAAGATGGATCCTTATGGACAGCAATGCGAATTACGCCCTGGTACCGCCTCCATCATTATAGCTCCAACTAAACACCAATGGCATGATGAAGAATGGTTAGCCACACGAGAACGTAGTAACTGGCTTCATACGCCACATTCAGTTTATGAAGTACATTTAGGCTCATGGAAACGTCATCAGGATGGAAGTTTTTATACTTACCGTGAATTAGCTGATGAACTTGTTCCATACGTTAATGAAATGGGATTTACCCATATTGAATTATTACCAATCACTGAGCACCCGCTTGATATCTCTTGGGGTTATCAGACCACCGGGTACTTTGCACCAACCAGTCGGTTTGGTGCACCTGATGATTTTCGTTATTTTGTCGACCAATGTCACAGCCATGATATAGGTGTAATTTTAGACTGGGTTCCGGGACACTTTCCTAAGGATGCCCACGGGCTTGCTAAATTTGATGGTACAGCTCTTTACGAGCATGCAGATCCACGCCGTGGCGAGCATCAGGATTGGGGCACACTTATCTTCAATTATGGAAGAAAAGAAGTATTTAACTTTTTATTATCCAGTGCCTTTTACTGGCTAGAAGAATTTCATATTGATGGACTTCGTGTCGATGCTGTGGCATCAATGCTGTATCTCGATTATTCGCGAAAAGAGGGAGAATGGCTGCCCAACCAGTATGGTGGTCGCGAAAACCTCGAAGTTATCGAATTTTTCAAGCACGTCAATAGCGTGTTACACAGCGAGCATCCTGGCTGTATTATTACAGCTGAGGAATCTACTTCTTACCCTATGATCTCCAGACCAACAGATATTGGTGGCTTAGGCTTCTCGATGAAATGGAACATGGGCTGGATGCACGATATCTTAGAGTATATGCAGCAAGATCCTATTCATCGTCGTTATCACCATGATGATCTCACATTTGGTCTCTTGTACGCGTTTACAGAAAACTTTGTCCTGCCCTTCTCTCATGATGAGGTCGTTCATGGTAAGCGACCAATGATATACAAAATGCCTGGAGATGAATGGCAACGGTTTGCAAACCTTCGCATGCTCTATACATTTATGTTCAGTTATCCGGGCAAAAAACTCTTATTCATGGGGTGTGAATTTGGTCAGGGAAGCGAATGGAATTGTGAGAAAGATTTAGATTGGTATGTTTTAGATTATCCAGTCCATCAAGGTCTGAAAAAATTAGTTGCCGATCTTAATGATGCATACAAAAGCTTACCCGCTTTATATAAACACGAGTTTGACCCACAAGGCTTTGAATGGATTGACTGCAATGATCGCGAGCATTCTATTCTAAGTTATCTACGTAAAAATGATGAAGAATTTATCATCGCTATCTTCAATTTCACACCTGTCCCACGTGATAATTATCGTCTCGGCGTACCGGAGTTAGGTGAATACGAAATTATTATTAATTCAGACTCTGAATATTATGCAGGTAGTAACTATCATAACCCTACAAATATCACTGCTGAACAGACACCTTGGTCTGACAGACCTTATTCAATACAGCTGAATCTACCGCCGCTGTCTGGGCTGATTCTGCAAAAGAAACATTAAGAGAGAGATTGGAATTAGGCTAACTCCCCCTGATAATTCAGGGGGGTAAGCTTAAGAAAGGAATGGGGTTACTGTCTTAACTCACGAATGAGCTTAATCAGGTGAGTTGTTGAGCTGTCATGGGTTGAAATATCAGCATCATCTTTTAACTCTGGCACAATGGCTTTAGCTAACTGTTTGCCTAGCTCAACGCCCCATTGGTCAAAGGAATTAATATTCCAGACAACACCTTGCACAAAAACTTTATGCTCATATAAAGCCACTAATTGACCTAACATTTCCGGAGTAAGTTTAGGGAATATCAAAACATTACTAGGTCTGTTACCCGGGAAGACCTTATGTGGTAATAAAGCCTCGAGTTCTTTACCTTCATATCCCTCTTTCACCAGCTCTGCACGAACTTCTTCAGCAGTTTTACCTTTCATGAGCGCTTCAGCTTGTGCTAGACCATTCGCTAATAAAATCGACTGATGATCACACTCTGGGTAATGACTATTCACAGGTAACACAAAGTCTACTGGAATCAACTGTGTACCTTGATGAATCAACTGAAAATAAGCATGTTGACCATTAGTACCAGGAGTCCCCCAAATAACAGGCCCCGTTTTATAGTTAATACGTGCACCAGAACGGTTAATAAATTTACCGTTACTTTCCATATCGAGCTGCTGCATATGGCTCGGGAAACGTGCTAATGAATGATCGTAGGGGACAATCGCTTGAGTTTGTGAGTTAAAAAAGTTTATATACCATATACCCAACATACCCATGATGACGGGGATATTCTCAGCAAGTGGCTGTTGACGGAAATGTTGATCCATCTGGTGACCACCATCAAGCAAACGCTCGAAATTATCCATACCCGTATATAAAGCAATAGGTAAACCGATAGCACTCCATAGCGAATAACGTCCACCAACCCAGTCCCAAATTTCAAACATATTAGCGGTATCAATACCAAACTTGGCTACTTCCGTTGCATTGGTAGAGACAGCAACAAAATGCTTTGCTACATCTTCCTGTTTGCCTTTATTCAAAAACCAGTTCCGAGCTGAGTGGGCATTGGTGATGGTTTCTTGGGTCGTAAACGTTTTTGATGCGACAACAAATAAAGTCGTTTCAGGATTTAATTTCTCGAGAGTGATGCTTAAGTCCGTGCCATCAACGTTAGAAACAAAATGTACGCCCATCCCTTCAATACCGTATGGTTCAAGAGCATCACAAATCATCGCGGGTCCGAGGTCTGAACCACCTATGCCGATATTGACGATATCAGTAATCTTTTTACCGGAAAAGCCCAACCATGAACCAGTATGAACCTGCTCACAAAAGTTACGCATTTTATCAAGCACAGCATTGACCGTTGGCATGACATCTTTACCATCGACCATCACTGGTGTATTACTTCGGTTACGCAGTGCCGTATGCAATACAGCACGACCTTCAGTGTGATTGATTGCTTCACCTTTGAACATACGCTCTATCCAATCCTGCAGTTCGACAGCTTCAGCTAATTGGATTAGTTTATCTACCGTTTCCTGTGTGACACGGTTTTTGGAATAATCGAGTAATAAGTCACCACTTTTGATAGAAAATCGTTCAAACCGGTTTGAGTCAAGTGCAAACTGCTCGCGCATGGATACGAATTTGAGGTCAGAATAGTGTCTGACCAACGACTGCCATTCAGGTATATTCAAAGGTGTCATAGTTCTTAGATTTCTTGTATTAGTTATAATTATTGACTGAGGAATGAAGGCAGATCAGCCCATTTTATGGTCTGCTGCTCCCCTGTCGCCATGGTTTTAATTCCGATTGACTGGTTAGCCACTTCCTCATCCCCAAGGATAAGTGTCCAACGAGCCCCACTTCGGTCAGCACGCTTGAATTGGCTTTTAAAACTACCACCACCACAGTGGCTAATCAACTTTATGTCAGGAAGCTCATCACGTAGTTGTTCAGTTAAGATTGGCGCATGATCGATTGCTTGCTCACCAACAGCCACTAAATAAGCATCTGTTTGCTTGATTTCAGGTAAGGCTTCAGTCGCTTCCAGTAAGGCAACGAGTCGCTCCAAGCCAATGGCAAAACCAATCGCTGTCGCTCCTTTACCACCCAATTGAGCAACTAAACCATCATAACGGCCACCAGCACAGACAGTGCCTTGTGAACCGAGCTGATCTGTTACCCATTCAAATACCGTTTTACCGTAATAATCCAAGCCTCTGACCAGTCTTGGATTAATATCATACTCAATGCCAACACTATCGAGTATCTGACATAAGCGTTGAAAATGTTGCTTCGATTCCTCATCGAGATGATCAATTAATTTCGGTGCAGCCTCGTTCAGAGCTTGCATCTCTGGATTTTTGCTATCCAGAATCCGTAATGGATTCGAATGTAATCGACGCTGACTGTCTTCATCTAATTCAGATTGATGTTGTTCAAAGTAATCAATTAAGACTTCACGGTATGCCAATCGTGCATCGGTATTACCAAGTGAATTTATCTGCAATGTTACCCCTTTCAAGCCCAAGGCTTTCCACAGGCGAGCTGTGAGCATGATCATTTCAGCATCAATATCAGGTCCGTCAAAACCATAGGCTTCAACACCTATTTGATGGAACTGACGATAACGGCCTTTTTGTGGACGTTCATGACGAAACATTGGGCCCATATACCAGAGTCGTTGTGTCTGATTAAGTAACCCATTTTCCATTGCTGCACGCACACAGCCTGCAGTACCTTCTGGGCGCAGTGTCAAACTATCACCATTACGATCATCAAAGGTATACATTTCTTTTTCAACAATATCGGTCACTTCACCGATAGAACGTTTAAAAAGTTCTGTTTTCTCTACGATTGGAAAGCGAATTTCTTGATAACCATAACCGGCAAGCACTTCTTTTAGAGTCGTTTCTATAACTTGCCAGTATGGGGTTGCTTCAGGAAGAATATCATTCATTCCCCTGATAGAGCGGATAATCTCTGCCACGTCTAACTAATATCCTTTATGGGAATTGTTTTAATATTATTTTTTTGTTGTTTTTGAATCTCAATACGTTTACGTATTTGTTGCTCTAATTCGTCTACCAAAGCTTCATTTTCTACTTTGTGGTTTGGTTTACCGTCAACATAAAGTAGATTTGGTGTGCCACCTGTCAGACCGATGGCAGCTTCTTTTGCTTCGCCAGGGCCGTTAACAACGCAGCCAATAACAGCCACATCCATTGGATCAGTAATATCTTCAAGTCTGGCTTCAAGTGCATTAACCGTTGATATCACATCAAACTGTTGGCGGGAGCAGGAAGGACAAGCGATTAAGTTCACACCCTTACTACGAATGCGTAAGCTTTTCAGAATATCAAAGCCTACTTTAATTTCTTCAATCGGATCTGCTGCAAGCGAAACGCGAATAGTGTCACCAATACCCTCAGATAAGAGCATACCCAGGCCAATAGCGGATTTGACAGACCCCGAACGCAAACCACCTGCTTCAGTAATACCAAGATGTAATGGTTGTTCTATTTGTTGTGCAAGCTTTCTATAGGCATGCACTGTCATGAAAACATCAGACGCTTTTAGACTGACTTTAAAATCGGGATAGTTCAGTCTATCGAGTATATCGATATGTCTCAACGCTGACTCAACTAAGGCGTCTGGTGTCGGCTCACCGTATTTTTTTTGCAGCTCTTTTTCTAAAGATCCCGCATTAACGCCAATTCGAATAGGAATTCCATGATCACGTGCACTATCTACTACCGCGCGAACACGCTCTTCACGACCAATATTACCTGGGTTAATACGCAGGCAGTCTACACCGAGTTCAGCCACACGAAGTGCTATCTTATAGTCGAAATGAATATCAGCAACCAATGGGATAGACACTTGCTGTTTAATTTTACCAAAGGCTTCTGCCGCATCCATGGTTGGCACAGAAACACGTACAATATCAGCCCCAACTTTCTGTAAGGACTGAATTTGCGCCACAGTAGCTGCAACATCCGTAGTTTCTGTATTTGTCATACTTTGTACGGCGATAGGCGCATCACCACCCACAGCAACATTACCCACCATGATTTGGCGCGATTTTCTACGCTGAATGTTAACGGTTGTCGTGTCCATTATGAATGAGCTCCCAAAGTCAGTTTTGCAACGTTGCCATGAATATACGGCTTCAGGTCAACAGGTTCATTGTTATATGTAATGTCAGCAACATCGGCTTTACCTAATAAAACTTTCATCGGTAATTCACTTTTCAATTCGATAGATTGCTTCGCTTTCATAACTTGACTTAATAAGACGTTCATTGCTGTATCTGTCACCTTGACCCAACAATCACCAGAAAAAGACATTGCAAGGACATTTTGTTTCGGTTCAGACGTGGTCTGTGCTTCAGCACTATTCGTGGCATCCACTGAATTAATAGCACTATCATTACCCTGATTGCTATTGTCCGTTTCAACTAAAGCGTCGGTTTCATTCTCAGGCAATGTCTCAGATGAACTTAATGAGGAATCGTGCTCAAGATCAGTATCGGTGCTGTTATCAAGATTAGTCTGATTATCATCGGTAACATACTCGTCATTAGTCGTGTTTGACTGCCATTGCTGATAAGCAGACCAAACAATAAAAGCACCAACCAACAGAAAAATGATCATCAGCCATGGTAGTGATTTTTGCTCATCATCAACCTTCTGGTTAACCAGACGAGGCTCATTATCAATCTGTTTATACTCATCATTGAAGACGGCCAACATCTCTTCCTGGGGCAGACCTAAAAATTTCACATAACTAACAAAATAGCCACGGGCATAGGTTCGTCCATTTAGCTTATCCCATTGCTGCGTTTCGAGGTGAATGACAATATCTTTTGTTAAACGTAACTGTGTTGCTACCTCCCCGACTGATAGCTTCTTATTTTCACGTGCCTGTTGAAGACGGTCCCCTAAACTTGGGGTATTCGAATTCACCACAAAATCGTCATTCAAATCACTCATTACTCAACAAGACCTTGGTTAACAATGCGCATCTCGTCTGAGTCAGGAAAACGAGATCGCAAAATAAGTTTATAGCTTGACACAGCATTTTTGTCAGCGAGTTTAGTTTCGATCTTTATCCCCATTAGAAGGGCTTGTGGCGTCCAGCGAGCAGCTTGCTGAAAGCGTTGAATATACGCTCTAGCTTGTAAGTAGTTCTGTTGCTGGTAACTGATATCAGCCATATGCAGGAGAGACTTTGGCAGGCTTGGAACCATCTGTAATGCTTTACGGAAATATCCTTCAGCACGTTGGATAGCCCCGCCCTTTTCAGTACAAAGACCTGCATTTTCATAAGCAAAAGCCGCACTGGAATAGAGTGGATTTTCTAATGCTTTCAAGAAGCGTTTTTCAGCTTCATCATAACGACCTTGCTGACATAGAAAAACACCGTAGTTATTTTGTGCTTCTGAATAATCAGGCTGTTGCTGCACCGCCTTTTCAAAATGCTTTTCAGCTTTATCATTTTCACCTAAGCGCTGATAAAGAAGAGCAATAGTGTTATGTGCACTGGGCAGGTTAGGATTTTGTTTTAAAGCTTTTTCTAATTTTTCCAGAGCGATTTTGTAGTCGCCACGCTGCATGTAATTCAAACCAAGACGCATATTAATATCAGCAGCTTTTGCATCTTTTGCTACGTATGGTTCTCTTGTTCCCCCAGAAGTATTACAGGCGGTAAGAACAAAAACCATTATCAAGACTAAAGCATAACTGACACGGTTACTCATCGATGAATCACAACCTCCTGAGCCTTCATACGTTCATTTCGGCGTGATTTATCTTGAACTTCACCGGCCAACTGACCGCAAGCAGCAACAATATCATCACCTCTTGTTTTCCTCACCGTTGCAACTAGGCCTTGGTCGATCAAATATTGTTGAAACTTCACAATCTTATTACGCGAGGAACATTTGTAATGAGTACCAGGAAACGGATTAAAAGGTATTAAATTAATTTTATTAGGAATGCCTTTTAGAATTCGGGCTAAATCTTTTGCGTCCTGTATTGAGTCATTTATTCCATCCAGCATGACATACTCAACCGTGATATGACGACGCTGTTGACCTACAACATAACGCTTACATGCTGCTAATAGCTCAGCGATAGGATACTTCTGATTAAGTGGAATAATTTGACTTCTAAGTTCATCGTTAGCAGCATGTAAAGAAATAGCCAAACTTACATGACAATCTTCTCGAAGTTTATCAATCATTGGCACCATACCAGAGGTACTCAATGTCAAACGACGCCATGAGATACCGTAGCCAAAATCGTCACGCATTAAATTCATTGCTGTAACAACGTTATTATAATTTGCCAGCGGCTCCCCCATTCCCATCATCACCACATTGGTGACAACACGATTACCTTTGGGATCTTTACCTAAAGCTTCATTGGCAATCCATAGCTGAGCAATAATTTCTGCTGCATCCAGATTGCGATTAAAGCCTTGCTGTGCAGTTGAGCAGAATGTACAGGTCAGTGCACACCCAACTTGAGATGATACACACAAAGTGCCTCGACCACCTTCAGGTATAAATACTGTCTCGATAGCGTTTCCGCAAGATAACTTGATAATCCATTTACGCGTGCCATCTTGAGAGACATGCTCATGCATAACTTCAGGCAGCTTAATTTCTGCTACTGTCTGTAATTTTTCTCTTAACACTTTGCTCAGATTACTCATCTCAGCAAAGTCTGTGATCCGATATTTATGGATCCACTGTAAAAGCTGACGAGCACGGAAAGGTTTTTCGTCTAATTCGACGAAAAACGCTTCCAGACCATTCAGATCTAATCCAAGAAGATTCGTGCGTTCAGTCATAAAATACTCTTATCGTGTACGTGCGCAGACTTCGTCATCAGAAAAGAAGTAAGACACTTCACGTGCTGCACTCTCAACAGAGTCAGAACCATGTACAGCATTTTCGTCAATGCTTTGCGCGAAATCAGCACGAATAGTACCTGCAGCAGCATCAGCAGGGTTGGTTGCACCCATCAGATCACGATGTGTTAACACCGCATTTTCACCTTCTAACACCTGAACGATAACGGGTCCTGAAGTCATGAAGCTAACCAGGTCCTTAAAGAACGGACGTTCTTTATGTTCAGCATAAAAGCCTTCCGCTTTCTCTTGTGACAGGTGCATCATTTTTGCAGCCACAATTTTTAAGCCCGCTTTTTCAAAGCGTGTATAAATTTCACCGATGACATTTTTTGCAACAGCATCAGGTTTGATGATAGAAAGAGTGCGTTCAATCGCCATGTTATTCCTCTATATTTAATTTGAGTCAAGAAAATCCTGATATTCTAGCATTTCTCAGCCATCTAATATCAATGTTGTGAAACAAATCACGTTAAATCTGTTTTTACTTTGGATTTTAATGCAAAAGCATTACTATCAGATGACCATTTTGTAACCATAGGAAGCCATTTTGACTACCCAATCTGCATTTAAGCGCATCGGACTTTTTATTCGTAAAGACGACCCCGTTATGGAAAATGCGGTTGAACAGGTAAACGAATTTCTGGCAACTCGCGACTTAACGGTTGTCTGTAATGAGCCGTTGTCATTTTTACCCTCTCTTGATGTGATCTCTATAAAAGAGTTCAAAACGCATTGCGATCTGACAATTGCCATTGGTGGTGATGGAACTCTGCTGTCTGCATCCCGAGCATTGGCTGGTACAAATATGCCGGTCGTTGGTATCAATGTAGGTAGACTTGGCTTTCTTGCTGACGTTACATTAACTAACCTATCACATCAACTTGATGCGATTCTGTGCGGCCACTACCGCAATGACAATCGGTTTTTATTAAATGCCAGTATTGCAGAGTCAAAAAAAGCACCTAGCATTGCGATGAATGACGTTGTCATTCACTCATATCAGAATTTACACATGATAGAGTTTGAAACGCATATCAATGGCCGCTTTCTAAACAGCCAGCGTGCTGATGGTATCGTGGTATCCACACCGACGGGCTCTACCGCCTATGCGATGTCTGCGGGCGGCCCTATCTTAGATGTTGACTTGGATGTTGTTGTATTAGCTTCAGTCTGTCCACACACTCTCAGTAACCGCCCTCTTGTCGTCTCAGCAAACAATCTTATTGAAATTACGTTGAGTGAAAACAATATCACTACTGCCATGGTGACTTGTGACGGTCGGCCTGGATTGGTTTTACAGCCCGGAGAAACGGTTCGTATCGAAAAACATGAAAGTCAAATCAGGCTATTGCATCTGGAAGATCACGACCATTATTCTATTCTCCGTGCAAAACTGGAATGGGGAAGAAAGCTGACATGTTAATTAGTCTGAGTGTTCGAAATCTAGCTGTTGTAGAAGATCTTGCTCTCACATTTGAACCGGGTATGACCTCGCTGACCGGTGAAACAGGCGCAGGTAAATCTATGCTAGTTGATGCATTAAGTTTAGTGCTTGGTGACCGCGCAGACTCAAATATGATTAGACATGGTGCTGAAAGAGCTGAAATTGAAGCAGACTTTAACCTGAATAATAATGCCCATCTGGCTAAATGGTTAAAAGATCATGAGCTAGATGAAGAAGAGCAATGCCACTTAAGAAGGACCATCAGCCGTGATGGACGCTCAAAAGGTTATATAAATGGTCGTACTGTACCATTAGCCTTATTAAAAGAAGTTAGCGAACGCAGTATTGATATCCATGGACAACATGCTCATCAATCCTTGATTCGTCCACAAACTCAACGGGAAATTTTAGACATCGTGTCTGACAATAAAGCGTTGTTGGATAAGTTAAAAGCTGCTTACCGTGACTGGTTAGCTTCACAACAAGAATTCGAACAACTGCAAAATCAGGCGGATGAGCAACGTGCTAAACAAGAACTATTACAATACCAGGTAACAGAGCTTGATAATTTTCAACTAACCGAAGCGCATATTCAGAATCTTCTACAGGAACAGAGTCAACTCGCCAATGCGACGCAATTGATAAGTACAGCTGAAACTGGTTTACATCGCATTTTTGATGAAGAGCAAGCTGGCGCTTACGACATAATTAATCACACATTAGCTGAACTTGAAAAGCTGCAACATTTCGAGCCTCGTTTTGCTAGTGCTGTCGAGACACTCAATGCAGCGATTATAAACCTTGACGAAACAGCGAATGAGTTACGTCATTATCTGGATCATATCGATCTTGATCCTGAGCGTTTAAATAGCATAGAGAATGAACTATCCCAACTTCACGATATTGCTCGTAAACACCAAGTGGAAGTTGAACAATTACCCGAGCTATATCAGACATTGAGTTCAGAGCTGGAGAGGCTTTCTAATAGTGAAGTGCAAATAGCTGAACTAGAAACGGCTTTAGCCGCTAAAGAAGATAAGTGTCGCGCATTAAGCCGTCAAATACATGAAAAAAGAGTCAAGACTGCTAAACCTTTAGCGAAACAAATTTCAGCTTCTATCAAACAACTTGCCATCCCTTCAGGCGAAATTGATATTGAAGTAACAGCTAATAGCGATGACAAATTTTCAGAACACGGTATGGATAATATTCGTATCTTAGTCAGAACAAACCCGGGGCAACCTTCAGGTGAGCTAGCAAAAGTGGCCTCAGGAGGTGAATTAGCGCGAATTAGCCTTGCAATTCAAGTCGTCACGGCAGGTAAGCGCACTGTGCCCACCTTGATTTTTGATGAAGTTGATGTCGGGATTGGTGGAAGCGTGGCAGAAGTGGTCGGCCAACATTTGAGAAAGCTGGCAACAACACAACAAGTTATCTGTATTACTCACTTACCCCAAGTTGCCGCACAAGCACATCATCAGTTACAGGTAAGTAAGAAGCATTTAAAAGACAGTACACACATTGTTGTCGATAAACTGGATCGGCAGCAACGTATTGAAGAGATTGCCAGAATGTTGGGTGGCGTGAACCTGACCACAAAAACTCGTTCTCATGCAGAGGAAATGTTAGATCAGGCTCAGCGCTAATTTAATATTAATCTTCTTTTAGACATGTTTTGCATATCCCATAGATATACAAACTATGATCCGTCATCTCCCACCCCTTCTCTTTTGCAATCGCTTTTTGACGCTGTTCGATCACTTCATCAAAAAACTCTTCGATCATACCGCAACGAACGCAAAGTAAATGATCGTGATGGCTACCATCTTTTAATTCAAATACAGCATGCCCACCATCTATGCTTAGTCTTGAAACTAAACCTGCACCTTCAAACTGTGTCAGTACACGGTAAACGGTAGCTAAGCCAATTTCTTCGCCCATGTCCAGTAGTGCCTTATAAACATCTTCCGCACTCATATGACGCAAATCTGCTGTTTCCAGAATTTCCAAAACTTTAAGTCTTGGTAGCGTCACTTTTAATCCAGCTTTTCGTAAATCTTGTCTTTCCATTATTATTGTTGCCTCGTAGAAATGCTGCGAATAGAGTATCATCGCAGATTGGTAATTAACTACAGAAATCAATACTAAATGAAAAGCTCCGTTGTTTACAGCCTTTCCTTGGCAGTTCTTTTATCATTATCCGCATGCAGCACCGATAAAATTCCTGGTGTTTACCGCATTGATATACAGCAAGGCAATGATGTTACTCAAGAAATGCTCAATCAACTTGAGCCTGGCATGACGAAAAATCAAGTCGCTTATGTCATGGGAACGCCATTGCTAATCGATACTTTCCACCCTAACCGCTGGGACTATGTCTATAGTTACCAACCTGGCGGAGAAGAGCGTGAACAGCGCAGAGTTACACTTCACTTTGACGATGCAGATAAACTGGCGCGAATTGATGGTGACATCCGCACTGTAGCTAGAACTGATTTACCACAAGTTGAGCGTCAGGATAAAAATGTTATCGTGCCACTCACTGAGAAAAAAACCGGGCTTTTCTCAAAACTGAAAAGTATGGTGGGCCTTGGTGATGATGAAGATGTTGAAGTTATCGACGGAACAGATCCGGCAAAACCGGAAGTTGATCAACAACAAGTATTAGACCGGGATATTCAATAAAAAAAGGCGCCTGAAGGCGCCTTTTTTATACTGGCTTTTCGAACTCATCAGTTGCAGGGTCGTAGCACATAAGCTCCCCTTTATCGAGGTCAAAATACCAGCCATGTAGCCTGAGCTTTCCTGCTTCAACGCGCTCTTTTATGCATTGAAATGTCATCAGGTTTTGTAGCGAAACAAGAACAGCTCTTTGTTCACACAATTTTAACTGAACACTTTCGTGTTCGTGTTTATGGTTCACTTTCACCCACTCTTTTGCATGTTGTGCAATGGAGACCCAACGATGAATGAATTTTGAATCTTCAACGCCATCGCTCTGCCACAGGGCGCGAATACCGCCACAATTACCATGTCCCATAACAACAATGCTTTCGACCTTGAGCGAGTTCACTGCAAACTCTAGAGCCGAACTTGTACCATGGTGGTTATTATCTGTTTCACATGGAGGCACTAAGTTAGCAACGTTCCTTACCGTAAAAATATCGCCAGGGTCACAATCTGTCAAAATAGCGGGATCTACGCGTGAATCACAACAAGCAATCATTAATATTTTAGTTGGCTGCCCAGTTTTCATACTGTCATAGAGCGCTTTATCATCACCAAAATACGTTTTTTTAAATCGAGAAAAACCCTCTAATAATTTATACGTTGTAGGCATGTTTTTTTTGTTATCTCAAAAATTGCAAAAAAGGGTTATGGCGCTTTTCATCAGCTAAGGTAGTGGTTTGTCCATGACCTGAATGGACAACTAAGGAATCGGGTAAAGCCAGTAATGCTCTCAAGCTCTGCTGCATTACCTCAGCATTACCCATTGGCAAATCTGTTCTCCCCACACTCCCGGCAAATAGAGTATCTCCAACAAAAATATCACTATCGGTATAATAACAACCCTGTCCAGGTGTATGTCCTGGTGTAGATATAAACCTTAACGTCGTTTCACCTAAGTTTATAACATCACCATCACCAACGAAACGATCTATCCTTCCGCAAGGACGATTCATATGGGGAGCACCAAACCAGTCACCTTGTTCCGGTAATGTGTCAAATAGTATCTTTTCCAGTCTGGGGAGATATGTTTCAGCATCAAAACGATTCTGAATTTCTACTAAAGAACCAGCATGGTCTAAATGGCCATGGGTAAGTAGAATTTTTGTCAGCTTAAATTGCTGACGTCTTTCATCAAGATAGTCGGCTAGCTCTTTTGTCTCACCGGTATCAATAATTGCAGCTTCATTAGTTGCTTCGTCAATGATCAAATAGGTATTCACAAAAAAGGCGCCAACGGTGATACATTCGATTTTTAACATCTAAAATCCATCACCGTTGACGCCTTACCATAGAGAGTAATCCCTACTTTTTACTTATCCCACTTTTTACTTGATTCACGTGCTGTGATCATATTCTGCTTGAACCAATCACTTTTCACTTTCTGAGTTCTCGCTAGGTCGAGGTTAGCCTCATACCATTTTTGTTTAATATCAGCATGTGGATCTGGATGCATATTTGCTTCATACCATTTGTTATGAGTAATACGCGCTTTCTGCAAATTAGCCTCATACCATTTTTTATGAGTTTCAGTGGTCAGTTCATCACTAATTTCATACCAATGTTTTTCTGTTGGTGTGTTATCCAGATTCGCTTCATACCATTTGATACGTTTTTCACGCGCTTGTTTTAAGTTCGCTTCACGGAATGCTAACTTCCATTCAGTATCATTCGCTTCCTTAAAGTCATACCAATGAGCTTGTGTTGGTTGATTATCATTAGATTCATACCAACGACTACGTTCAGCTCGAACAGCTTCAACGGCTGATTTTAGGTTAGCTTCATACCATTTATTCTTCGTATGGATATGCGCTGCAATGTTAGCTTCATACCAAGGTGTATCAGTTACTTTAGCTGGTCGCTGATTCGCTTCATACCATTTCTGGTTTTCTCTAGCGATAGCCGCATTTTCTGCAAACCATTTTGTTTTTACTTGGCGAGTACGAATCAAACTCAAATTGGACTCATACCAACGTTTCTTCACTTCAGCATGTGGATCTGGGTGAACATTTGCTTCATACCATTTGCTGTGATTAATACGAGCTGTTTGCAGATTAGCCTCATACCATTTCTTTTTAGTGTCTGAATATTTTTCATCACTAAATTCATACCAATGCTTTTCAGAAGGCGTGCTGTTCAGATTTGCTTCATACCATTTGATGCGTTTTTGGCGCGCCTGATCAAGGTTTACACGCATCCAAGCTTTTTTTACATCACTGTACATTTCTTCACTGAAATGTTGCCAACGCTTTTCAACTTCAGATTGACTTCTATTCGCTTCATACCATTTACGGGTAGCACGAACGGACTGAACTGCCTGCTGCAGATTAGCTGCATACCATTTATTTTTAGTTTCAATATGCTCAACCAGATTCGCTTTGTACCAAGGAATCTCGACATCTTTGGCAGGACGTTTATTTGCGTTATACCAAGGTTTGGCAATATTGATGGATGGTTTGAGATTAGCCTCATACCACTTGCTTCTAGATTCTCTCGCTGTTTTTAGATTAGCTTCGTACCACTTTGCTTTAATTTCAAACGTACTGGTCATATTTCTTACCTCTCTGGGCATTTAAGTATCCTGATAGTACATGACTTTTAATTAAGTTCACAACAAAATCAGTATGATATTTGATTGAGATCAGTTTTACTCATAACAATGCTTTTCAGCTTTTATACGCTGCAAAGCTGAAATCTGTTGCTCTACTTGTAACTGTCGTCTATCTTCTTTTTCTTCTACTAAGGCAGAATACCCTAAATAACCTATGCCTAGCCAGCCTTGTACAATTGGTATAGTGTCAAACATCACAAGTGCGGTAGCTGCTTTATTAGCGTCATCTTTATAGAAGCTTGGTTTGTATGTATATCTGTATGGATGTAATTGATTGATGGCTTTATCAACCTGGTAGCAGCTCATCTCCTGCATCTTTTGCTCTGGTTGGACCACGGGTGGTTCAAAGTAAATCGGTTCCGAAGGCACAGGCGGAAGTGTCAGTGCGTATAGATTCACTGAAAATACCATACAGATAAGATATATAAAAAAACTAACCCTTTTCATGTGCACTCCGCGAATATGTTTCTCATATTTAGTTATCGTCATAGATGTCAGACTCTTCAGTAGCAGATTATTCCACTGATGACTCTTTGTCATTTCGATTATGATCACCCCACTTTTGTATTTGCGCCATCACACGAGCATTGAATGTATTTTCTGGAAATCCCTGCTCGGGATCATATTCACCCGCATCCATACCTGACAACAAAGCCAAAGCTTGATTAACATGGCTAATACTATAAATATGAAACTTACCCGCCTTAACAGCCTCGATAACGTCATTGCGCAGCATTAAGTGTTGCACATTGGTCGCCGGAATAATTACACCTTGCTCACCACTTAGCTGGGTCAGACAGCAAATGTCAAAAAAACCCTCAATTTTCTCGTTAACCCCACCGATTGCCTGCACTTGCCCCATTTGATTCATTGAACCTGTGATGGCAATAGACTGTTTCATAGGGATATTGGCGATAGAAGATAATAAGGCGCAGAGTTCTGCCACAGTGGCACTGTCACCATCAACTTCACCATAGTTTTGTTCGAAAACAATACTCGCTGACATAGATAAAGGGTTGTCGGAAGCATATGTGCGCCCTAAATACCCACTCAATATCAATACACCTTTAGAGTGAATATCTCCGCCAAGATCCACCTCTCGTTCTATATCAACAATATTATCATCACCATAGCGGGCAGAAACTGTCACTCTAGAGGGCTGACCAAAACTGAATCCACCGATGCCCAACACGGATAAAGCATTTATCTGACCAATAACAGAATGGTCTGTTGAAATATCAATAATATTTCTTTCTATTTGTTGATAAATCTGACTGCGTAAGCGATCGAGTCTCTGTTCTCTTAGGCTTATTGCCGTTTGTACATGTTCTCTGTTCACCAGCTGATGTTTTTCCTTTTTGGCTAGAAAGGAAGCTTCACGCAGCAAATCCGCCATATTCCCCATATGCAAAGAAATTTTCTGGCTATCCTCAATAGTTCTGGCACTATGCTCAATGACTCGTGCGATGGCCCCCTTATCAAAGTCCATTAATTTATATTTTTCAATGGTGCTCGCCATCATTTGAGCAAATAAGGTGTCATTTTCAACACTACGCGCCATTTCATCCTCAAAGTCAGCAACGACTTTAAATAGGCCGGCGAATTCTGGATCCATTTCATACAATAAGTAATACAATTCCCTATCACCTAATAAAACCACTTTCAGGTCAAGAGGAATCGGTTCTGGATCCAATGAAACAGTTGCTACGAGGTTGTAAATTTGTTCTAAAGCATCAAATTTAACTTCACGCGATTTCAAAGCACGTTTTAGCCCTTCCCAACCATACGGCTGCATTAATAGCTGCTCAGCATCGATGATTAAAAATCCGCCGTTGGCTTTATGGACAGCGCCAGCTTTAATCAGAGTAAAGTCAGTGACAAGGGCTCCCATCATCGCCATATTTTCAATGCAGCCAAGCAAGCTTTGATGATTGGGCAAGTTTTCATAAACGATTGGGGCACCATGCTTTTTACTGTTATCAACAACTAAATTGATTTGATAGCGTTTATGAATATTTAGGTCTGATGCTCCATCTTCCGATGATTGTTCCTCTTTCAAAAACGCATCTACATTGCTGCGAATGTCCTTGAACATGGCATCAAAATACTGTTGTAACTTTGTGGAACTTGGGTAAGCATGTTTAAGTATGTTTATCTGCTTACTGATGACTTCAAGCGCAACCTCATCATTTAATGCCTGAAGCTGTTTTGTATTATTTCTTTCCCACTCTCTCAGTTCTAATAAAGTGTTTTGTAGCTCTTCCTGTAAATCTGCAATTGCATTTTCTGTTTGCTCTTGTTGATTTGCAGGTAATTGCTCAAACTCCTCAGACGTCATTGCATCGCCATTATGTTCAGCAGCGAAGGCATAGCTCCCATCTTGTAATCTGAGTAAAACAACACCTTTACGATCAGCCTCTTTCTGCAAAACACCAAATAGTCTGACCCGGTGTTTTCGAGTTGCTTCATCAAGACTTCTTAGTCGTCCGCGATAATACTCATCGTCAAAAGCTTGCGGTAATTCATCCTTTAATGAGTCCATTACATCTTCAATATCCTGACGTAATTGCTTGCCTTGCCCTGCAGGCAGGCTGACGGCATAGGGTCGCTGAGAATCATCAAAATTATTGAGATACGCCCAATCGTTAGCGGTAGGCAGATGTTCAGCATATTGCTCCAGATACCGACGGGTTAGGGTATATTTACCAGCCCCGGCTGGTGCCATAACAAACAGGTTGTAACCATCAGCATCAATATGACTTCCAAATTCAATAGCATTTAATGCCCGCTCTTGGCCAATCACTTCATTAGTGGCCTGGAGATCAGCAGTAGAAGAAAAAGTCCATTGTTCAGGCTTACAGTGATGATATAAATCAGTGGCTTGTAATTTTGTGCTCTCAGGCATAGTTTTCTCAATTTGAATAAGTTACTTTAGGCTTAAGTCGACCGAATATTACAGACAATATATGAAGGGAGAATCAGATGTCACCAAATGATTATGATGAAAAACGTGCATATCATCGGATGAAAGTGGATACACCAATTACATTTTCCCTAAACGGTAATGAGCAAGACAGACATGAGGGCATCAGTAAAAATTTGAGTGCAAGTGGTGTACTCATCAGATCAGACTTTGCACCGTCAGCAGACGACAAATTAAAAATCGTGATGGACACTGGTAATGCCAGGTTTTCACCATTTACTATTGAAGGAAGTGTTGTAAGGGTTGTAGCTGATGAAGAAACACCGGGGCAATACCTAATATCTGTTTCTATAGAGCAAAGCCAGTAAAGATTATATCCAGTAACTGGTTTTCGTCATTACTTTAGAAGTCATCTTCATCAAGTTTTTAACTGGAAGTGGCAGCTCGGCACCTCCAGCTTCTAAAGCCGTTGTCCGATGATGCAATTCATCTTCCCGCATTTGTTCCAGCACAGCACGACTTTTTATATCCTCAGGACTGAGCTTTTCTAGATGTTCGTCAAGATGTTTAACAACTTGTTTTTCCGTTTCAGCGACAAAGCCCAAGCTCCATCTATCACCAATTTTGCCTGCAATAGCCCCTATTGCAAATGATCCGACATACCAGAATGGGTTAAGAACGCTGCGATGAGAAGATAGAGACTTCAGGCGGTCTTCGCACCAGACTAAGTGATCGTTTTCTTCTAGTGCAGCTTGTTCCATAGCTTCACGTACTTCTGGAAGTTTTGCTGTTAAAGCTTGCCCCTGGTACAGAGCTTGAGCTGAAACCTCACCTGAGTGATTGACTCTCATTAAACCAGCAGAGTTTCTTTGCTCGGCAGACGTTAGAGCCACCGTTTCTTCGACATCAGCTCCAGGAGTTTTGCGTTGAGTAGTTTCTGGCTGTCCACCAACAGTAGTCATTGCCTTATCTAACTCAATAATAATGCGGTCAAATAAACTTAACTGCCTGATTTTTGACATAAAAACACTACCTGAAATTAAAATAACTCAATATCACCATGTACTATCTTAGATGAAGGTTTAACTTTACCCTCGCTAAGTAGATGGTGATAACTTTGTACTTGGTTTCTGCCATTACCTTTTGCATAATAAAGCGCTTCATCTGCTTCACCGATAACAACAGAAGGTGAAGGTTGCTCATAAACTTCGACAAACCCGATACTGATAGTCACCTGATTTATTTGAGGAAAGTCATGAGTAGCCACCATCTCTCTGATACGTTCAAATGTTTGTAGGGCGTCACTTTCTTCAGCCGCTTTTAAGACCACCACAAACTCTTCACCACCATAGCGATAAATCAGATCGTCATCTCTTATCACCCCTGACTTCATAAGCCGGGCAACAAGAATAATGACTTCATCTCCGTATAAATGACCAAAATTGTCATTAATCGTTTTAAAGTTATCAATATCAATAACGCCAAGCCAGTATTTCACTGCAAATGTACGCCGGCGTGAGTCATTTGGAGAGGTCATCTGCTCATTGAAATCAGAGCTTTGACGAACAAGAATCTTGGTAATTTCATTATCCAATGTTTCACGGTTATATAAACCGGTTAACTTATCTTTTTGGGTTTTTTCTATTAAAACAAGATAGTTGGAATAAACTCGTAGTAGACCATAGATTAATCTTTGGTCAGCAGTAGATGGCACAATATCCGTTGATATTAATAAAACAGCAAAAATAGTACCGTGGGCATCGAATGCCGGGTAGATAACGTTCGACTTACCATTATTGGTTTTAATTAGCTCAATATCTTCGTTATCAATAGCACTAGCAATCGCTTCACCTAATTCAGACTCTTCTGTGATTAGACGTGGATTTTCTTGGCTTGATACGATGACGCTGTTCACACAAAAAGCTAATAGACTCAGCTCATGTGTTCCGCTATATTCACGGACACGGAATAAACGGAGATCTTGAGAAGGAAACATCTCATTGAGTGTTTTAAGAAGGCTTTTTTCAAGAACATGGCGATCATGGTAGCTGGTAATCTCTGCAAGATTATCTATAATCCTTATGCTCTTATTCATTGCCACATGCCTTGTATGCTTATGAATTAAATGATCGCTTATGCGTTATCATTCAATATTTTAGTAAGGCAATCCCCTACACAAGCACACAAAATATACTTTTTTTATTATCAAATCAACGATTAAAGACAATACCTCTAGAGTTCAAGATATTTGAAAAGCGTATCGGCAAGATCTCTTGGCTGGAATTTTGAAACATAATCATCTGCACCGGCACCAACCCCCATTGCCTTATTAGCTGATGCAGTCAATGATGAATGCATAATGACAGGCAAATTAACCATTCTTGGGTCGGATTTAATTTTCTGCGTTAAAACATAACCATCCATTTCTGGCATTTCAACGTCCGTCAGCACAATTTGAATTTCAGTTGTGATGTCACGTCCTTCTTGTTCACATTGAGCAGCAATTTTATTCAGCATCTTCCAGGCTTCAGCACCATTAACTGTTCCAATATGCTCGACACCCATTACATCTAAGGTTTTTGTAATCTGTTTACGAGCGATATTCGAATCATCAGCAAAAAGTAAGCGATAATGTCCTTTCTTATCAACTTGTTTGATACCGTCAAATACATTTTCGTCATAAAAGTCACCAGCATCAGCCAAAACTTTCTCAACGTCCATAATCATAACGAGTCGTTTATCGCTTAACTCAGCAACAGCTGTTACCAGCCCCCCCATTCGTTGAGAGATTAATTGAGGTGGTTCTTTGACTTGTTCCCAATTCAAACGTTGAATAGTATCAACTGAGCTGACCAAGAACCCCTGAACATGTGTATTGTATTCAGTGATCATCAGTATCCTAGGTTTATCTTTGGAGCTAAGTTTACAAAATTTTTGAAGATTGATGATTGGCACCATATCACCACGTAAGCTGACAAAACCTTCCACTCCATCTGGCATTTCTGGTGCCGTTGTTATCTCTGGAATATTCAGCACTTCACGAACTTTAAAAACGTTAATACCAAACAGTTCATTTCTTCCTGTTTCATCACTCGTTCCTAGACTGAATAACAAAACTTCAAGATGATTAGTTCCAGCTAGCTGGGTACGTTCGTCAATGGAATCGATAAAAGTGGCCATATGAATTCTCGCAAAAACTCAGATAAATAAACGTTAATATGTCTAGAAATAATAGCGGACATTAGCACGAAAGCTTGAGCAGAGTTAGTGACAATATAATAAAAATTATCCGAAAACCGAACTATAACCTATTAAATCATCAAGTTAAGAGTAATATCTGTAAAAACTAATTCGAGTAAAAGAAGTCTTTATTTTTAATTAGTACTTATCAATAAGTCCTGTTTTATGCTCAATCAGAACCTACTAGGAGCATAGTTTGATGAGCTTTGGAGCTGGATAACATGCCTCGTTGATGACGTCAGTCTGTAGCCCTTTGGTATTTATTACATTGAGCTAAGGAGTGAAGTGACTTTAATCGTCACCTAGCAGGTTCGGTCTAAGATTAAACTTTTCGTTATACTTGCCACCATTTTTATAGTGAGCGATCCTACATAAGGAATAGTAAAACTGTGAAAAATCGACGACTACAGCATGCTGACCTGCCATAGTATCTTGTGCCGGAAGTGAGTATGCTTGTTCAAGCACATCCTTCCAGAAAGCTAATTTTTCTTCATCTACATTTTCTGTTTCTTCAACTTCTTTACTAAGGTCAGCTTTTCCCTCATCACCAAATTTTTGCCTGTACTGCATAACATCTCCGACAAAAGCAGCTAAGTGTTTACAGTCATATAGCGAGCTTTTGTGATCTGAAATATTTGCCAATACGATTGAAGGTGAAAACAGACAGACGATCAGCGCAACCACCCTATTCTTTCTAATCATTTCAATGAGACTCATCCTGATTCACACTTCTTGCTATTTAATATACATTTTCAAAAAACACAAAATAACTAATAAATCAAAATATATCCAAAAATATATAAGCGTATTGGGAATCAGCAAAAGTCCAAATGTGTAACCCTATTGACCATTATATGAGTGTAATCAATAGTTAAACTCTGACTTTAGCAATATGAAATCACTCACGGAAGACATTTCCAGCATTGTTTACCTACCACGAATTAAATCTTACGTTTCTATTACTGAACCATCTTTACAAACGTTCAAGCTGGAACCGGTTGTTACGTATGAGATTTACTAGGAAATGTTTTGCTTTTGCGTGTACCATTAGTTTTTAGAGAACACGCAAATAGCCATACAAGTAGCCATATTTTCACAAATCCTTGGTGCAGTTTTGCTGCAAACAAGTGTAAAAATATTCATTACTTTCAAATTTTTTGTGATGTTTATAAGATTAGAAATAATCATCAAACTAGAATAAAGCTATACATAGCTTGTATTTGAGTTAATACTTGATGATTATGTGGTATTCGAGAAATTACGGAATGGTGCCCAGGGGGAGACTCGAACTCCCACGTACATAAGTACACTAGCACCTGAAGCTAGCGCGTCTACCAATTCCGCCACCTGGGCAATAGACGCGCAAAGATACAGAGTGAAACAAAAACTGTCAATGACCAATAAAACCGAAAACGATCCCTTTTTCGATAGAGAAGCTGAAAAATACGACAACCCAATCCCCAGTCGTGAATTTATCTTAGATATTCTCAAACAAAACAATACTCCCTTATCGCGCAAAAACATCGCCAAACTGATTGATGTTAAAGGTGAAGATGCTAACGAAGCACTTCGTCGGCGTTTACGTGCAATGGAGCGTGATGGCCAACTCCTTCGTAATAGAAAAGGCGCCTATGGTGTCATTTCGAAGATGAACCTTATTAGTGGCCGCGTCATGGGGCACCCTGAAGGTTACGGCTTTCTTATTCCTGATGAGGGAGGCGATGACCTATTTCTGACTGAACGTGAAATGCGAATGGTTCTTCATGGTGATCGTGCCCTAGCCCGTATCACTGGAACCGATAGAAAAGGTCGTAAAGAAGGTGCCATTGTTGAGGTGGTTAAGCGTAGCAACGAACGAGTCGTAGGACGCCTAGTTCAGGATGCTGGAATTTACTACCTTATTCCTAATAATCGTAGAATCAGTCAGGATATTTTGATCCCACCAAGCGACTTAATGAACGCAGAGGAGAATCAAATTGTTGAAGCAGAAATTACTGAGCAGCCTAATAAACATCGTTCCCCTTTAGGCAGAATAGTCAATGTTCTGGGTGACCATATGGCACCAGGTATGGAAATTGATATCGCTCTACGTGCTTTTGAGTTACCACATGAGTGGTCTCCACAGGCTGAAGATCAGGCAAACAATCTAGGCGAGACAATTCCTGAAGATGCCATAGAAGGTCGACTCGACCTTCGTGATATGCCTCTTGTTACGATTGACGGTGCCGATGCCAGAGATTTTGATGATGCTGTTTATGCTGAAAAGCTGGAATCGGGCAACTGGCGTTTATGGGTTGCTATCGCCGATGTGTCACACTACGTTCTTCCTAATAGCCCACTGGATCAAGATGCACAAAAAAGAGGCACGTCTGTCTATTTCCCTAGCCAAGTCATCCCCATGCTACCAGAAGCATTATCTAATGGCTTATGTTCACTGAACCCTGAAGTCGATAGATTGTGTATGGTCTGTGAAATGGAAATTGACCAGCAAGGTAAAACCGTCTCTTATCGTTTTCATGAAGCCGTTATGCACTCAAAAGCGCGCTTAACATACGACAAAGTCGCGGCCATGCTAGTTGATAAAGATACTGATTTACGTGAGCAATACCAGCATGTATTACCTGCTATTGAAACTATGTATGACTTATATAATGTCATGCTCGAAGCCCGTCATGAACGTGGTGCTATTGACTTTGAGATGACAGAAACACAATTCCTTTTCGATGAAAACAGAAAAATCAAATCGATAGAGCCACGTGAACGTAACGATGCTCATCGTCTCATTGAAGAGTTTATGATTGCAGCCAATGTGAGTGCTGCATTATTCCTGCTGGAAAATAAAATTCCGGTTCTATATCGTATTCATGAAACACCATCAGAAGAAAAACTCTCTGGCTTGCGCGACTTTTTAGGAGAACTTGGTTTATTTCTAGGTGGCGGTGAAGAACCTGAGCCCCGGCATTACGCATCATTGCTGTCGACTGCAAGTAAAAGGCCTGATGGTCACCTATTACAAACCGTCATGCTACGTAGCATGAAGCAAGCTGTTTACAGCCCGGATAATGTTGGACACTTTGGTCTAGCGCTTGAAGCATACGCCCATTTCACCTCACCGATCCGTCGCTACCCTGACTTATTGGTACATAGAGCTATTCGTCATGTCCTCAATCAGAGAAAAGACAAAAAGTGGCGTTATTCCTATGAAGAAATGGCTCAACTCGGCGAACATTGCTCAATGACTAGCCGTCGGGCCGATGAAGCGACCAGAGACGTCAGTGACTGGTTGAAATGTGAATACATGCGTGATCGTGTAGGTGAAGTCCATGATGGCGTGATAAGTGGTGTCACTGGATTTGGACTCTTTGTCGAGTTAAGTGATATCTACATAGAAGGTTTAGTGCATGTCACTTCTCTGAAAAATGATTACTATCAATTTGATCCCACAGGTCATCGCCTGACTGGTGAACGTACGCGCAAAGTGTATCGCTTAGGCGATACACTGAAAGTGAAAGTGGCCAGAGTTGACCTCGATGAGAAAAAAATTGATTTGGAATTAGTTGAGACGAAATAATATAAATGGCTGTTATGAGAAACAATAACGGCCATTTCTCTTTATAAAAGATGCGAGATACACAATATTATTTTGCATCTAATCAGAGATTTCCCTTGACCAGAAAAATAATCACAGTAGAATTATCGTCTTTCTTGAGGTCGACATCCTAAGTCATCCACACCTCAAACAAGAATAATGGTGAGTGTAGCTCAGTTGGTAGAGTCCCGGATTGTGATTCCGGTTGTCGTGGGTTCGAGCCCCATCACTCACCCCACCTTCCTTTCTAAAAAAACCTCCTTTTTGAATGATTAAATTTGTCGTTAATACTGAGGTATCTCGTATTTTGTCACGGTCGTATTGTTTTTAATTGAACTGTTTCATCATTCTGAAACAATAACTTGCATAAAAACTCAAAATTAATCTCAATTTTGGCTTGCAAGGTCAAAAATGCCTCCGTATAATGCGCTTCTTCATTGCCGGTGTAGCTCAGTTGGTAGAGCAGCTGATTTGTAATCAGCGGGTCGTAGGTTCAAGTCCTATCTCCGGCTCCAGAATATTAAAAGCCTAGTCAGTTAACTGACTAGGCTTTTTTTATTTCATATCCCTTAGCTTTTCTTTATCCGTGTTTACACAGGCTAGCTTACAGTCCTTTGATAAGCCATCAGCTGATCTCTCCCCGCCTTTTTGGCTGCGTAAAGCATCGTATCAGCCTGTTTAAGAGCTGTATCAAAACTCGTCATAGCTAACTCATCAGAAGTGACCGTTCGAATACCAGCACTAGCAGAAACAGAAATAGTCTGATCGCGTAACTCAATGCGAATGTCTCGGATATTATTCAATACACTATCTGTAAATTTAACAGCATGCTCAGCTTGCGCACCTGACAAGATAAAGAGAAACTCTTCACCGCCCCAACGCACAAGAATATCTGAAGCACGGATACTATCCGCCATAACCTCTGCTGTTCGTCTTAAAACAATATCACCGACATGATGACCATGCTGATCATTAATCTGCTTAAAGTAGTCTAGATCAACCATGATGATGCTATAAGGGGTAATCAAACGCTGCATCAGAGCGACTAGACGTCGAGCCCCCTGCTCCCCTTCCGTTCTATTGGTCAACCCGGTCACACCATCAAGAGACGTTACATCATCCAGTGGAATATGCATTTCCATAGCGCCACCGTTCTCTAATGGCAGTGCCATGACTTTAAATTTCTGGGGGCCGCTATTCGTCTGATGGATATGTAAATGACTAATCGTTGTTTTCAGGGTCTGTGCATCGAGCTTTGGGCAAGTTTCACCGTTTTCATTACACGGACTATCATAGCCATGACTCATCTTGTAACAGGGCTGATTAATATCACTATATTCATGAATCGCCTCTTGATTGGCTCTAACCACGATATAGTTACCATCTATAACCGTAACGGGAAAGGGTAAAACATCCAGTAAAGGCCATGCTGAATCGATGCTTTTCAGTGTAAATAAATCAGATAAACACTGCTCTTTTAAACCTTCATTTGTTTTCATTCTGTTCTCAATCAGATACGATATTTTAATGAACTCACAATAACCATACTCTTTACATGACATTTCTGTAAACACATGAATAGCAGATGATTTAGCGGTATACAGTAGTCAGAAAGTTATCTCTATAAGATATGAAGATATATAAGCCTATTGCAGTAAGTAATATGAAAGCAGGCAATTACTTATCAACAGAATAAATGAACACTTCAGCCAGAACTTGACCGAATAACGATACATTAGCGGCAGTTACACTTCGATTAAATACGTCGATTCCAGTGATAAGTCAGCCACAGATTAAGATAATGTCTGTCAGAGTTAAGGCATAATCTTCTCAGTGTTTTATTATCCTATTAGAAAATATCGTAACTTATCTATAAAAAGACAGACATTCATAAACATGAAGCAAATATAGATGCAATAAATCTAGTTTATTACTTGGTCTTCATCGGGCCAGTCGAGATCACAGCAAAATACAAACAGCTTATTATTCATTTCAACTGCTTGAGATACCGTAATACACATATGTGAGCCAGCTACTGATAAGTATGGTCGGCTAATTTGTGTTGTATTTGGGTTGTTTAATGCTCTGAAATGATAGTGTCGGTGGGACCAGTTAGCATTATCACCAGAAAGCAATGGTGCAAAGCGGATATCAAGCTTTGCAGTATATTTCTTTGAATACAAACTTTGGCCTATCTGATAGCCAGATTCATCTAGTAAATAAGTGCGTACGGCCCGCTCGTCCTCAAAAATCTCACTACCGCATAAATCAAAAGCTTGCCCTTGTCTGAACGCATCCACTGTTTTTTCAAATACCAACTGGAAGGTGCGAAAGTGCTGTTGAAGCTTACGGTTGTATTGACTCCTTACATTCTGGTGGTGTTGTCTGAGTTCATCCATCGCTTCCCCAAAATCAACACTCTGCTGTAGATCGGCCTGAGGCTTAGCAAAGTAGAATCCTTGGATCATATCTGCATTGCTGGAAATAGCCACTAGAGCCTCTTTTTCGGATTCAACGCCTTCAATAATCACTAAACTACCTGCTTCATGTATCAATGACACAATGCCAGTTAAAATTCTTTCTACCTTCATTGATTGACCAGCTTTCTTCACCAGGCTACGGTCAATCTTGACGATATCAGGCTGCAAATTCCATATACGATCAAAATTGGAATGACCAGCACCAAAATCATCAATCGCAATCAAGCAGCCCAAGCGACGAAAATGTTGAATCAGTTCCAAAAGATAATCACGGTCATCAATTTCACTTTCTAAAATTTCAATCACAATACGTCCAGCAGGTAGTTTGGTTTTCTGCATCAAATCATGCATAAACCCCACGTCAGGTCGTTCAGCCACTAGGCATTGAGAGTTAAGGTTTAGAAACAACCAGGCATCATTATCTGGTTGATGAGAAAAGTTTGCGGCATGGAGAAATCGACAGATCCGATCTAACTCAAGGTGTTCACGCTGGCTGTTAGGCTTTAGCATAATCTCAATAGGCGATACTGCCTTCCCATTGATATCATTAGCACGCAATAAACCTTCATAGCCTACCGCCCTTCGGTGAGCGATGCTGAATATGGGCTGAAAAACCGATGTCAGGCTGAACGAGTCATAAATTGCTTCGTAATGTTGTTGATTCAGTGACAATTCAGTCATCCCTACTCGTACCTTTGATTTTTCTGAGCAATGTGCTTTTAACATTACCTTAAATCCTAATCCGTTCACCTACCAATTGCCTTAACCTTAATAGCCAATCAAACATCTTAAAGAGCTCAAGCTACACAGAACAAAAATATAAGCAGGATTTAAGCCATAACATTTAGTTTGATGTCAGGTAATAATTTGAAGTTTATCTTGCGTAAAAAATAAAAAGCCACTTCTTTGAAGTGGCTTCAGTATTTATGTTTACCTTACTGATTATTGAACATTTTTTTGTGGTTCAAGTAGGTTGGCCGCAGCCAAAATATTTTCTGCGAGTTGACCCAAACGCATATTTTGATTCATAGCTGATGTTCTCATAAGACTGTAAGCTTCATTCTCCGTGCATTTACGTTGATCCATAATCAATCCTTTCGCCCTATCAATAGTCTTCCTATCAGCTAATGAAGTTTTTAAATCTTTCAGCTGTTTCTGCATAGTTTGTACTTGCTTAAACCGAGCTATGGCAGTACGTAAAATGGCATGAATCCGATTTTCATGAAAACCATCCACAATGTAGGCACTAACACCAGCTTCTATAGCCTCTTCAATGGCTTCATCGCGGTCATCATGACTAAATATAACGATAGGCAGAGGAAAGCGTTCATTTATGACTTTAAATTTACTCAACAGCTGACTGTCACTAGTATTCATAATGGCAATAATTAAGTCTGGCTCAATCGTCCATTTCAGGTTGAGTAACTGTTGTAAATTCGTTGCTTCAAAAATGACGTTATAGTCGGTATTTTCAAACACCTTTTGCAGGGTATTCATAAATTCCGTAAATTCACTGATAACAACTGTGTTAATCGTTTTTGTGACTGTTTTCATAGCAGCATTGCTCATATAGTTGGTGTGTTTTGTTGGGAGGCATATTGCGTAGGCACATTAAGCATCTTTAGCACATCATCAATCGCCTGGGAGGAAAGAGTGAAAAACCCATGACTTTCATGCTCAAACTGACCGTATTTATGCAAGCGTTTGCCGACTATATTCAGTTGCCCATTTTGTTGCTGTCGAGTCTTTCCCCATGATGTTCTCAGTAAGCAATTTGTGTCTTTTAATAATAGACTCTCATCGCAACTGATAAGACCCTTAACATCACTTTGCAAACTGATTAATTGAGGTATTAACTTAGCATTACCTTGTACATAGGTATTAGTCGCACCAGAATGTCTCTGGCAATGGTCAAGAATCAGATTCAGATGATTACTGAGGTGAATCCCATGCTTTATTTTTTGACGGATTGGCAGAGTTGTATAAGTTACGAGCACTAAGCACGTCACGGCTATGCCACCAATAATCAATGGATACATCTTTGTTCTCCAGTGAAATCAGCTCAAAAAACCTGGTTCATTCCCAGGTCGCCAAATAACCCGCCATAATCCCTAGTGGCGAAATCATTACCATAAAAATTAACTTCACTAATTCTTTCACTACCATCATTAAGTCAACGAAATATCCCATGACATGCTCCTTGTAGTAATTAACTCAAAGATTATTCTGCATAACACATGCCAAGAAAATAGTTGATAAAATACAATAAGTTAAAATAGTTATAATTTTTCACAATGCTTCAAAATGGTGTTATTTATATCTCAGCTGAACAATTCTGGTGCATTTTCAATAGGCAAAAAAAAGCCCTTCAAATGAAGGGCTTTTCTATCATAGCTATTTTTTTTCTAGGGTTGCATATTCCAGATATGCGATTGGATGTACCATGATCCATCTTCAGTTTTTGCCAAAACTAATGATAAGACACCACCAAAACTAATCTCGTCACCTTCAGCATTCTTACCATCAGCCTGCCAATAACCGATTTGTGTTATTTGGTCATCAGATACATAAATATCAGCTGTTTCAATTCGATGATTCGTTACGCCATTATCAACAAAACTTTGAAATAACTGTGCAATAGCATCTCTGCCTTTTAATATAGCGCCATTACCAGGTGATAATGTAGCGTCATTTTTATATAGCTGTTTCAAACTATCTACATCCCCAGCATTAAACGCTTTATTCCATTGAGTATTAGCTATATTAATCTGATTTTTCACTGATAATTCTTCAGCCATCACAGAAAATTGTATAGAAAATAAACTAAACATAAATATTAAAAACTTCTTCATCAAACGTTCCTCATTAATTAATGTACTGATTACGGTAACGGATAGGACTCAATCAAAAATGGTTAAATTTTGTTTTAGCTTTCCTAGGATCCTCATAAGGATTTCACCCTCCTCTTTATCTATCACCGACATCAGGTTTCCCAAACGTTGATAATAGTCAGGCATAACCTCATCTAATTTTTTCAGGCCTTTTTTGGTGAGTTTAATTTGCGTTTGTCGTTTATCCTTTTCATCAACAATTCGCTCTATCAGACTTTCTCTCGCCAAACTATCAAGTAAGCCCGTCATGGTCGCTCGACTTACGCCAGCTTGCTCAGCCAACCTTGAAGGAGAGGAGATAAAGTTATCCTCACGCATGAGTAAAATAAGCACCCACCAACGCCCCTGAAGCAAGTTATATCGGCTGAGAAACTTATCCAGACCAATAGATAACTCTGAAGCCACTCCTAATAAATGGAGAAACTGCAAAACTGCATTGATATCCACTTCGGGGTAGCGTGACGCAAATTTTTCTAATATTGCCTTATCTGGCAAGTCTTTAACTTGAAGCATACGCCATTATAGTTAGCTTCCTAATTTTTAGTAAACCTTTCTCTTAAATAAATTCAGCTTCGTTTAAGCTAGGACTTCTAGTATGTGAACCGTACCTCAACAAAAGGAGCACAAAATGAAAAACCTAAAAACAATTGGCTTAATTGGTGCGGCAACAATGATGATGCAAATGGGCGTTGCTCATGCTGATTTAGATGCAGATGATATGCGTGAAATCAGAAAAATCTCTGAAGGCTTCGGCTTAATCTCATTAGAAGAAGCTCAAGCAAAAGCGCTTGAAGCCAAACCAGGTATTGTTGAAGATGCCGATCTGGAAGATCGTGCCTTTGATAAAGGTTGGGATTATGAGTTTGAAATTGTTGACGCTGATGGTGGCGAGTGGGAAGTACTCGTTGATGCCAAGACTGGTGAAGTTCGTAAAACTACGAAAGACTGGTTCTAATCAGCTACAGAGGACTGCAGGTGGATATCCACCTGCAGTCCTCCCCATTTCTGGGATTGAGAAAAACTCATTATGCCATCATAGCTTTCTACAATATCAAATACGATAGCTAAACCTAAGCCACTTCCGGGCGTTGATTCATCAGCTCGGAAACCACGCTGTGAAAGAGCAGAGAGATCTTCATCATCACAGCCAGGCCCATCATCGATGATTCTTATATGAATACCATTATCTCTGTATATCTCGAGCTCCAGTTTGGATTCACACCACTTACAAGCATTATCAAGAATATTCCCTAGTAGCTCCAGTAAGTCTTCCCTGTCTCCATGAAAGCGAAGCCGTTTGTCAATACGCCATGTAATACTGAGTTTTTTGTCCTGATAGATACGTTTAAGTGTCTCAGCAAGGTTACTCACTAATTCATTAATATCCACGCCCCTACCTGGTAGAGTAAGACCAGAAACTCGAGCACGCTTTAGCTCACGGTCGATAATTTGTTTAATTTCATTCGTCTGTTTATAAATAGCTTGTCTGGCTTCAGTATGAGGCGCCATTTGCTCGCTATCAGCAACCTGATTTAGTAGGGTTAGCTGTGTTTTTAACCGATGAGCGAGATTACCTAATGACTGCCTCGAACGACGTGTTTTAATCACCATACTCGACATTAAACGATTTAATTCAATCAGCAAGGGTCGAATTTCATCTGGTGCTTGTTCATCTATCTTTTCAATGTCACCATTTCCAAGTAGTTTTAATTCGTTCTTGGCTTTATTCAGTGGCTTCAATGCATGCCTGACAATCCAGAACTGCAGCGCTAATAAACACAAAACACCAAGCAGCGATAACACTGTGAACACCCACTGAAAATGAGATTTATCTTCAAGCATCCATGCAATATCTTCTGCCACCGTAATTGTTATTAGCTGCCCTTGCTTCAGGTAACCTGCTGAAACTGCCATCAATGGCTGCTGACCAGGCCCCTCTAAATAGAGTGTCGCTTTAGTTCCGACCGTTAATGCTGGCGTTGTCAGATCAAAGTCCCACAAGGAGCGTGAAAAAATCTGATGCTGAGTCGTTTGAATAGAGAAATATAAACCTGAAAAAGCACGTTGATAGCTACTGCTAAGACGACGACTATCTAAGACTATTTCCCCGTCTGTTTGAATATGAATATGAGCAAGTAGTGTTTCCGTTTCTTCCTGTAAACGGGTAATCACTTGTTTTTCAATTAATCGATCGATGGTGAAAGTCAGCCAAAACCACTGACCAAGCAACAGAACAGCTAGAAAGACAGCCAGACCAATTGATAGACGACTACGGACCGATCGCATCAGTCAGGCTGACCAAAAATATACCCCTGACCACGCCGAGTCATAATCCAATCAGCACCGATCTTTTGTCTTAATCGATTCACATACACTTCCATAACATTACTGTCTTTATCACTATCTAGTTGATAGACATGCTCGGTTAAGGTTGTTTTAGAAAGTAACTGCTTAGGATGCAGCATAAAATATCGTAGAAGCTTAAATTCAGTGCCAGTGAGACTGTGTTTGTCGCCATTATTTAGTATCACCGTTTGCCCGGCCTCATCTAAAGACAAATCGCCGTAATTAAGCTGACCTGGATTCTGGCCACTGCAACGGCGTAATACCGCGTTGATACGAACAATAAGCTCTTCTGTCTGGAAGGGTTTGGCAAGATAGTCATCGGCCCCGGCTTTAAACCCAAGTACCTTATCTTCCCACGCATCACGAGCAGTTAAAATGATGACAGGTACAGCATTGGCGTTACTACGCCAGCTTTCTAAAACATCTAATCCAGATTTACCGGGTAACCCCAGATCCAAAACAATGAGATCATAGGGTTCTATCTCTCCCATCGCTTCACCATCAATACCATCAATGGATAAATCTGTTGCAAAACCAGCTTTGTTTAATGCTTCCTGTAAATTAGGTCCTAATAAAGGGTCATCTTCAACCAGTAACAGGCGCATTAATCTTCCTCGTTTTCCAACTCAATAAATTCACCTGTTTGAGCATCTAACTCCAATTCCCAGACTTGGCCATTCTTGTCCAGAATTTCCAGTTCATATACATAGCGTTGATGTTCTTTTTCCAGATCAGTTTCAATAACTTGTCCAGGCTTTATCTCTGCTGCCTTAGATAGAATTGTTTGAAGGGGCATAATTTTACCCTCTTTCAATAATTGTCTGGCAACAGAGGCGCTCTCATCAGCTTGTCCAACACAAACAAGCCCCAGCATGAGCAGAGGAAACAGTGAATATTTTAATACCGCCATCAGACTTTCCATAATTTAAATTAAATTATCTGACTAAAATAAAAATGAGTCTAATCATTCAAACTTAAATCAAGCTGAATAATGGCGGTTTTATTTTGTAGTGAAAATACGAATAACTTCCCCGTTTTTTAGCAGCACATGCGTGCTGCCATTACGTAAAGTTTTAAACATCCATTTTTCAAAGTTATCCTCCAGTCGCACACCATCTTTTCCGACTTTTAGTGCTGGTCTCACTGACCTTACGACGTTACTTGGTTTCCATGACTGACCACAAAGGTGTTTAATCTGATCGATCTTCATACCTATTTCTATGGCAGCCTTACCACAGGAGTAACTATCTAAATATTGACTACTGCCTGCTTGGGCAAAGCCTGAAAAGCTTAGCCCAAGTGCAGCCAATCCAAACCAAAATGAACGCATTTTCTCTCTCCACTCATGTTTTTTTGGGGACAATAGCATGAACTGACAGGAAAATCTTCTCACTGTTTTTCACACTGATTTAACTCTCGCCAACAATATGCAGGAAGTGCATATGTTTTTCATACTGAATAAGAATGTCATCAATGACTTGCTCTTGGTTGTATCCGTACATGTCATAATGTTGACTACCTTCGGCAAGGTAAACTTCGCCACGATAATAACGTTTTGTCTCATCATCATCGTCTAATGCATCTAAAGCAAAGCTTGGCATGATATGTCTTACACTGTGAACGCCATAAACAAAATCTCTTTCACCCCCATAAGACACCGCGAGTTCAATCGAATCTTTTTTGGTGACAATTTCAGCATCAACACCCGTCTCTTTTAATTCAGCAGATACTTTTTTCAAAGCAGGTTTTACGACTTCAACCAGAAAAGTCTGCATAGATGCTTTATCAGGATAGTCACTTAAATTCTTTAAGCGTTGTTTCCAGCTGACTTGTCGACCAGTACTCACAGGAGTTTGTGGTACACCTATAATCAGACGTTTGATGCCCTCCATTCTGAGCCCTTTCATCAACCCCACACACATCAGCAGCATGACGACAACAAAGGGTAAAGCGCCAGCAATCGATGCCGTCTGTAAGGCTTTGAGGCCACCAGCAATTAAGAGTGCTGAAGCAACACAGCCTTCAGTTACTGCCCAAAAAATACGCTGCCAAACCGGTGGTTTGGGATGACCATTAGATGTGATCATATCAATGACTAGTGATCCAGAGTCTGATGATGTCACAAAGAAGGTGACGACAAGTATGGTGGCCAGGCCGGAGGAAATCATACTCAGAGGCATATGTTCAAACATTGAGAATACTGCGATAGCACTATTTTCACTTACAGCACTTGATATGACTCCAGTCAGCTCTCCCAGCTCCATATGTATAGCCGTTCCACCGAAAAATGTCATCCACATGAAAGTAAAACCAACAGGAACAAACAATACGCCTAACACGAACTGTCGAATCGTTCTGCCTCTAGATACTCTGGCGATAAACATGCCCACAAATGGTGACCAGGCAATCCACCAGCCCCAATAAAACAGCGTCCAACCGCCAATCCATCCATTAGGGTCATAGGCATACAGATTAAATGTTTTATTAACAACTTCACTAAGGTAGTTACCGGTATTTTGTACCAATGTTTGCAGAAGGAACAATGTTGGTCCAGCAAATAAAACAAACAATAGTAATAAAACAGCTAAACCTAAATTTAACTCAGACAAGCGTTTGATACCTGAATCCAAGCCCGCCACAACTGATGCCGTTGCTAGGACAGTAATGCCTGCGATTAATGCTATCTGCAAATAAATAGAATCCGCAGGGAAATCAAACATATATGACAGACCGGCGTTAACTTGCAGTACCCCTAGACCAAGTGATGTTGCCACACCAAACATCGTCCCAAGCACAGCAAAAATATCGACAATATGTCCGATTGGTCCGTAAATACGCTCACCAATTAAAGGATAAAGTGACGAACGAATTGTTAAAGGCAAATTATGTCTAAATCCAAAATAGGCCAATGACAACCCCACCACGGCATAAATGGCCCAAGCATGAAGGCCCCAGTGGAAAAATGTAATCGACATCGCTTCCCTAGCAGCCTCAATATCTCCCCCCTGTCCTACAGGTGGTGAGGAAAAGTGCATGATAGGTTCAGCAACACCAAAGAATAATAAACCTATACCCATACCAGCACTAAACAGCATGGCAAACCAAGAGATATAGCCATAATCAGGCTCGGAATGATCTGGTCCAAGCTTGATGGCACCATAAGAACTCATCGCAAGGCCGATACTGAAGATCAGGAAAAACCCAACAGCAAGCAGATAAAACCAGCCAAATGTATGTACGATCCAGTTTTGTGTTGCAGTAAAAACAGTAGATGCGGTGTCAGAAAAAAAACTGGCAAAAATGACAAAAGCAATAATGAGAATGGCTGAACCAAAAAATACCGGGGGATTAATTTCGGCTAAACGTGCTTTTTTAGTGTTGAGATTTGCTTGTTCGGTCATAACGGACTCTCTCCGTGATTGTTATTGTAATTAAAAGGATTGGATTTAGAAATAATAGCCAAAGTTGATGTTAAACCGTGTTTGCCATTCATTATCCTGATTGGCTCCCAAACGATCTCCAAATGGATCATCTCCACCTATAAATTCATTACCATTGGATGCACTAAGATCGGTGTAGATATACCAATTACCACTAGCCCACGCTGCACCAACTGTGGCGAGTGCACTATCATTGAAATTATTTTCATCTTTCAATAACACGCTATATTCTACGTATGGCATCACATAGTCTAACCATGTCAACTGATCAGTATTATAAAGATAGCTCAGAGAAACAGCCGGTAGCCACGCTTCAGCCGCCGCTGTACTTGGAGAATCATAGGCTCCCATTTGAACTAGTTTACTTGTTCCCAATGGTTGATCGCTATCCACATCATAACGATAGTAGGTCAGCTGCGTAGCTAAAGTAAAATCTCGCCATTTGTTAACCATATGACCTGATGCAGCATAATGGTGCCCATCATCTTGTGAGCCTCGACTTTTTAATTGCGAATACTGCAAAGAGAAACCAAGATCGGTTTTAAACTCTCCAGCTTCAAAGTGTCTAATACCTCTTAGATTAAACTGGTTTCGCTCTTCGTAGCCATCATCAGACTCATTAACAACATCATAGGAATAACGCGCACTGTCGTGTGATTTCCCAGTGTATGTGCCTTCATCTGACACGTAATAGGCAATATCCCAATCCCAATTGTCAGTAGCTTGATGATATTTCACACCCAGATCCATATCATCAGATAAACCAAGATAATAATGCTGATCAAAAAACCAGCTCTGCGAAACGCCATACGGTCCAGGACCGAAAGGGACTCTGTTTACACCAACTTGAACTTGACGGTTATCATCAAACTGATAACCCAGCCAGCCAGTATGTAAAAAGTTATACCCGTTATACCAGCGATATTCTAACTTCCCTAGATATGGTCCATTTTCATAATCCAGATTAATTCGGAATGTATCCAAAGCAAAGTTACCACCATCATCAAATGACCTTGAGGCACGGCCAGTCTCAGGGTAATCTCCTATAGCGTAGTTGGCACGGATTGCTCCGCCGACTTTAAGGTTACCGAAACGAATTTTATTATCGGGCTTCAAGGTCGGTTCAGCTCGAGATAACTGCTCAAGCTTCGCCTCTGATGTCTGCTTTTCCTCTTCAGCTTTTGCAAGTGCTGCCTGCGTCGATGCTAATTCTGCCTGAAGAGCCTCTAATCGAGACTGCAACTGTTCTACAGTAGGCTCTTTCTCTCCAGCAAAGGTAGGTTGAAGTGGTGCCATTACCATAAGCGCTGCAATAGATTGACGTAATATCAAGCTTCTTGTGGACAAGATAGCCCTTCGTTTCATCATAAGATTTTTCCAAGTTGACTACTGGTATGGGTTTGAAACGTATCTACCAATGTAAATACGCAGATGCAAGCGTCGTAAGACCCACTTACACTAACAAGTTGAAGCCCTGACTTCAAATCATCAAAACAGGATTTTTGCTACGACAGGCAAATGATCAGAGGCTTTTTTTGCAAGTCTACTTCCATGAACACTTAAGGAAAGTAAGTGTTTGCGTGGATGTACCCAAATCCGATCAAGAGCGAATACAGGAAAAAAGCTGGGGAAACTTTTTTTTGATGGCGTTGTATCAAAGTAGGCTTTCAAGCGACGTAATGTCCGCCCCCATAAAAACCATTCATTCAAGTCTCCCATCAAAACAGCCGTATCAACCTCATGCTCTGCAAGTCGACTCAACAGTTTTTCCACTTGATACTGACGCTCCTTTGGCTTTAGGCCAAAGTGAGTGGTAAAAATCAGCAGTTCATGCTCTTCTATCGAAAGTCTGATTTGAATTGCACCTCTAGGCTCATGTGGCTCCAGACTTAAATCTATTAACTCATGTGATGTTAATGGAAACCGACTTAATACAGCATTCCCATAATGCCGACTTTCACGAAACATCGTTGGTCCGGCTATTCCTATCATACCGGTTTGTTGAGAAATAAAATCTAACAGATCGATATCATTCACCATATGATGCTCTACTTCCTGTAGGGCAATAATATCGGCATCCATCTCACGAATCACATCCACTATTCTAAAGGGATCAAAATGCCCATCTGTTCCGATACAGGCGTGGATATTATAGCTTGCTAAGGTAATTTCCATTCAGTGTTTTACGAATCTTCTTTATTATTAATCAATCGTTTCAGTCCATACATAATACCGGCAACACCAATAACCACCCCCGCAAATATAGCTATCTGTGTTGGATCTGGGTTTTTGATTGTCCGCATCAGGGAGTCAGCAAACACCGTAATACCTAAAATGCCAGGTAACATGCCGATTACAGTTCCAATAATAAAATCACGTGTTTTGATGTGAGATCCCCCTGCCACCATATTAATGACAGTAAATGGAGCGACTGGAATTATTCTTACGGTAATAATTGCAAGAACACCATGCTTAGCAAGACGACGACTTAGTTTATTAATGCTCGATCCCGCTAGTTTTTGAATCGTATTTCGCCCTAGATAATGCCCAACCGCATAGCCCATCAGACCACTCACTAACGTGCCGATTATTGAATAGATACTTCCCCATAGCGGGCCAAAGGTGAGCGCGGTAGTGATAATCAATAAGGTCACAGGGAAGGCGATTAAACCGCCAATAGCAAAAATACCAATCACAATAAGTGGTGTTAATGGGTGTGATTTTATTCCTTCAGCGGCGTGTTGTAATGTATCTGGATTTAACCATTCACTCAACGGTGTCCAACGCCAAATAGCTGTTAATGCCAGAACAACCACCAGCACTGCAATTATTTTCCACCATTGTTTATTGGCCGACTTTGGTTCATCAACCGGGATAAACATTTTGGTTAGTTGCTCAGCTTCTATAGGTCTTTCAGGATCTACAATGGCTGATGTAGGTAACATCTGATTAGCATAGTCTGATACTTTGCAATCGAGCTCACGAAGTGTATGAGCATTCTCCTGACTTGCATCAATGAGTCGGATAAGTGAGTTTTCTTGGGATAGGTTTTGCCTGAGTTCATCTTCGGTGACACCAAAATGTTCACTCAGTAAACGCTCGCGAAATTGGCTGACAATAACTTTATTCTCTTCCGTATCTGCTTCAATAACCAAATCACACTCACTATCGAGCCCCATTGATCGATTACTCAAGTTAGCAGATCCGACACGCAACAAGCAGTCATCTATAACCGTAATTTTGCCATGAACACTTATATAGGATTTACCGAGCTCATCACGATGGGGATAGCAGATTCGTAAACGATTATGTGTATCTGACGCTTTCAGCTTACACGCCACTCGAAAGCGTAAGACATCCATAGTCGCTTGCTCAAGCCAACCACCAGTCATTAAGGGCAGAACGATAACGATGTCCGGTCCATCACGCTCCTGTAGACGTTCAGCTAAAACATCGGCAATTTTCCATGATGTAAAATATTGGTTTTCCATATAGATCAGACTCTCTGCCGATTTTAGGCTGTCCATATAGAGTTCTTCGACTTCACGTACTTCTTGCTGCTCCTCATATTGAGGAATAGTTCGACTGATAGCCACATCGATATTTTTAAACCAAGGCTCGATGTAGTCAGGCCATGCAGTATCAGTTCTCTTGGGTGGCTTTTTCAGTTTTTCACCCGTCGCTTTATACCAGCGTTCTCTTGCTAAATCTGCCAGAGCAACCGCCGCATCACCTTGCACCAAGATCTGTACATCATGAAATGGTGGATAGTGATGTCCATCAGGATCGATTCGTCTTGGTTCCTTAGCTTTATGTGCTGAAGTATCCCAACGACTTTTTCCGATATCAAAACCACCGGAAAAAGCAATATCATCGTCAATTACCACCACTTTTTGATGCTGTGAGGCACCTAAAGGACATTCACCATCTAATTTAAAATGTAATCTAGGCTGAGACTTCCAAGCGGGTTTATACATCGGCAACCATTCTCGCTCCATGGTATATACCATCGCCCAATCCCAATTAAGGATGTAAATATCTAATTCAGGATTTCGCTTAAGCACCTCACTAATAAAAGCGCCTAGATCTGAGGGCAGATCACTTGTTTGTTTAACATCCCGAATCAACTGCATTCGGCTGTCAATATCCCACGACAAAATATAGACCGTGTGTTTCGCTCTCTGAATGGCAGCGTGCAGAGCACCGAAGTAATTCTCCCCATCAATCAATAAAGCAACTTGTTTTGCCTGTTTTTTCTGCCAGCAGTTTTTACCTTCTTTTAATATAGGCGTTTTTGTCACGCTTTCATTCCTAAATTAGTGATGGAGATATTTTTGCCAATGAGGATACCACATCAATACTGCGCCTTAAGCATATATGCGCTGCCGCTATCGACCACACTTTATTTTGGCGTTATTAACGTTCCCATACAAATACAATAAAGCGTTTGTTTGACGTATTAAACCTGATTATTTTTCTCTAAACCAATAACAATGATAGCGATAAATATGTCTGTCAATGATAAATGAAACAACTGTTGATGCCGGTATTAATGAGGGGTATGTTTAAAATACAAAACAATAAAAATATACATTTGGGGGAGAGGCGTCAGTGATAAAGCGTATTGCCAGCAATGATTTACGCATTGGTATGTTCATCCAGAAACTGGGGGGCTCTTGGATACAACACCCATTTATACGCAGCAGCTTTTTACTTACTGACATTAATGATATACAACGTATCAAAGAAGCAGGGATAAAGGACGTTTGGATAGATATCGCAAAAGGTCATGATATAGAACACTCTCCAGCCTCATCCGAAGACGTCCCCCCTGAAGATCTGCCAAATGGCATAGCTTCGACCGAGGCATCTGCCGAAAAAAAGACACCCGAATCAAAGTCCTCCTTGTCCTCCACTAATAGCTCAATGGAGAGCGAAATAGAGCGTGCTAGAAAGCTCTGTAAAGATGCTAAACCTCAAATCATGTCGATGTTCAATGATATCCGTCTGGGTAAAGCCATTGATCCACAAACAACGTTGCCATTGGTTAGCGAAATTGACTCATTGGTTGAACGCAATTCGGCCGCTATACTCAGTGTGGCTAGGTTAAAAACACACGATGATTACACCTACATGCATTCCGTAGCCGTTTGTGCACTCATGTTGTCACTAGCCAATAAGATGGGATTAGATAAAGAACAGATACGGCTAGCAGGTATAGGTGGACTAATGCATGATTTGGGAAAAGCAGTTATGCCGCTAGAGATTCTGAATAAGCCAGGCAAACTTACGGATGAAGAGTATGCCGTGATGAAAGAGCACACTATCGTTGGCGCAAAAATACTTGAGGATGGTGGTGCAGAAACAGAGGTGATTGATATCGCCTTAAATCATCATGAGAAAATGAATGGTGCCGGATATCCTAATCGACTTCCTTCAGAGAAAATTTCTGTACTTGCACGCATGGCAGCTATTTGCGATGTCTATGATGCGGTCACATCCGAGCGAGCCTATAAAAAACCATGGGAACCAGCCAACACCATTCGTGAAATGGCTAAATGGGAGGGCCATTTTGATAAACAAATTTTTAATACTTTTGTGAAATCAGTGGGGATCTATCCGATTGGTGCTCTTGTTCGTCTGAGTTCTCAACGTTTAGCAGTAGTTATTGAGCCTGGGGCTGACTCGCTGCTGACACCAAAAGTAAAGGTATTTTTTTCCATCCGCTCCAATGCACCTATACCAATACAGATCATCGATCTGGCAGCCAAAAATTGTAAAGATACTATCGAAGGTCCTGAAGAACCTGCTGACTGGGATTTTAAATCCTTAGAAAACTTATGGTTATAGTTTAATATATTGATTAATAATTAAAACTCATTATCTAATTAACCAGCTATATGAACGAGTTTTATCACCTAGAGGGATATGAAATGAATAAATACTATGGCAGATAGAACTCACTCATCGTTACATGGCCTCATCACCAGAAGATATATGCTGGCCGTGCTACTTATTGCCTTATTGTCCAGCTTTGCTGCCTACACATTAAAATCAGCATTATCTGATGCTGATAACACAGCTTACATTGTCAACATCTCAGGTAATCAGCGAATGCTGAGTCAGCATATTGCTTTAGATCTACATCGTTTATACCAACAACGCTTTGTTACTAAAACTGATGCAAGCAGAACCGAGACAATATTAAGATTACATGTCGAAAAAATGACATCAGCCAATCAACAGCTTGCTTCTGGCCAGCTGAATAATGGACAAGCCATTGAGCTTTCCCCTGCTATCCGTAACCTCTATTTTGGCGATATAGCTCTTTATGATCGCGTCAATCAGTACCTGAATACAGCTATAGAACTCATCGGTATAAACGGAGAGCAGTTATTTTTAAACACTATGAATGAGATCAATAATTCATCTGAAAAATTATTGGTCGATTTAGATGCTGCTGTGAATCAATACCAACTTGAAGGGGATGAAAGACTTAACTTTATCAAGAAACTGGAAGTTGGACTTTGGTTAATCACACTAATCACTCTGGCACTTGAAGTCATTTTTATTTTCAGACCCATGGCAAAAGAAGTCATCAAATCACGTCATGCAGAGCAACGTTTACTGAATAGCCTGGAAGACCAGGTTGAGTTACGTACTTATAAGCTTGAAGCTGCCAATAAAAAATTAAAAGAGCTCGCTAGTAAAGATCCTTTAACAAACTTGAACAACCGCTTAACATTGGAAGTCGATATAGAAACATTGATTAAAGGCTTTCATGCTCACCAATGCCCTTTTGGTATTGCTCTTATCGATATAGATTTCTTCAAAAAGATAAATGATGTTTATGGTCATCTGGCAGGTGATCATGTGTTGAAAGAATTTGCTGCAATTCTACAGTCTCATGGACGTGACACCGATAAAGTCTATCGAGTGGGTGGTGAAGAGTTTGTTGTAATACTAAATCGGATTCCGTGTGAAAGAACACAAGAAATCATATTGGATTTAATCAACAAAACCCGTTCTCATCATTTTAGTTTTGAAGGTCAACAAATCAACGCCACTATCAGTGTCGGCCTATACCACACCGAGCTTTTCTCAATATCTAATCTAAGGGACTTATTCTTTGTCGTTGATAAAGCACTTTATGAGTCAAAAGCTAATGGCAGAGACAGACTAAGCTTAGCCACGAGAATGTGAAACTTCAGGCATAAAAAAAGCGCTTAAAAGCGCCTGATGCTGATTATTTTATGATAAGTGAATAATGGAGGCTGGGGTCGGAATCGAACCGGCGTTAACGGAGTTGCAGTCCGCTGCATGACCACTCTGCCACCCAGCCATTTAAACATTCAGTCTAAGACTAAAAAGCCGCGATAGTGACTTGACTGACCGCGGCTTTTTATATTCTTGGAGCGGGAAACGAGATTCGAACTCGCGACCCCAACCTTGGCAAGGTTGTGCTCTACCAGCTGAGCTATTCCCGCTGAGGAAGACGTGCATTATAGGCACTTAAATTTTTATGTCAACCCTTATTTCGCATCATTGGCCAGGCAGCTAAAAGATAGTAGTACATTGACTGCATCGTTAACCACGCTGCCGCATAGAGGAGTGCTACACCAATTTCAAAAACTGGTAATCCAAATAAGGGCTTATAGTAAATCAAGCATGCGATTGCCAGCATTTGGAAGGTGGTTTTCCATTTTCCCATTTGAGATACCTTAACGGCACTTCTCTGGCCTAATTCGGCCATCCATTCTCGTAATGCGGAAACAATTAATTCACGTGCGATGATTAATGTAACAGGTATCAAAATATACCAATCCGGGCTTTTAAACAGCACCATAATAAGAGCCATCACTACGATAAGTTTATCTGCCACAGGGTCAAGAAACGCACCAAATGCTGAAGTTTGTTGCCACTTTCTGGCTAGATAGCCATCAAGCCAGTCGGTAAAAGCTGCAATGACAAATATCAACGCTGCCCAGACTGATGCTGATGGCATAGGTAAAAAATAAAACAGGATCAATACGGGTACGAGCAGAATCCGTAGGCAGCTTAAAATATTTGGTAAATTCAACATCTTGTGTCACTTAAAATTAAAGTCATGTTTATGGTATCACTATGCATATCTAATTATCGCCATGAAAGACATCGTAAATTTTTTGTGCAAGCGATTTACTGATGCCGTCTACCTTGGCTAAATCCTCCACACCGGCACGTTGCACTTCCTGAAGGCCACCAAATTGCTGCAATAGTTTTTGTCGACGTTTCGGGCCTAAACCTTCTATATGTTCGAGAGTGGAAGTTTTACGCGCTTTGGCGCGACGCTGCCTGTGACCCGTAATCGCAAAACGGTGAGCTTCATCCCGCACTTGCTGAAGTAAATGTAGAGCTGGTGAATCAGCTGTCAGTGTGACTTCCCCTGCTCTTCCAACAAGGAATAATGTTTCCTCACCAGGTCGACGCTCTGGGCCTTTAGCGATACCTAATATAGGTAGATCTGATAAGTTGAGCTCTTCAAGCACTTCCTGTGCTTCTTTGATTTGGCCTTTACCACCATCTATTAATAATAAGTCGGGTCGTTTACCTTCACCTTTCTGCAAGCGAGTAAAACGACGCGTTAGCGCCTGATTCATCGCTGCGTAATCATCACCACCAGTAATACCTTCGATATTAAATTTACGATAATCCGCCTTGATAGCCCCCTCAAGGCCAAACACTACACATGATGCAACTGTACGCTCACCTCTGGTATGACTAATATCAAAGCACTCAATACGTTTGGGTAACTCATCCAGATTTAATGCATCCTGCAACATCTCAAAGCGCTGTAATAAATTAGAACGGCTGCTTAAACGTTGGGTCAGGCTGATATCGGCATTCGTAGAGGCCATCTGCATCCAGCGAACACCCTGACCACGCTGTGGTTTTCTTATGCTGACTTTATGACCAGACTCGGTTTGTAGGACGTCCTGTAATAAATCGCTGTCTTCAGGTTGGTGGCTCACTAAGATTTCTGTGGGCACATTTTTGCCCAGATAATATTGAGGAACAAAAGCGGATAATAATTCTTCCGGACTGCTGTCACCTGAACCTTTAGGAAAATAGCTTTTACTCCCCAAATTACGGCCACCACGAATAAAGCAGACTTCAACCACAGCCATACCATCTTTGACAATTGCCGCCAGCACATCAAACTCGCCCTGGTCTGAGCTGACATATTGACGTTCCTGCACACGGCGTAAAGCAATCACTTTATCCCGTATAGCTGCTGCCTGTTCAAAATCAAGTCGTTGTGAAGCTGCATCCATTTCGGCACTCAGGTCATCCATTACTTGTTTATTTTTGCCTTCCAGAAACATAATCGTGTGTTCGACATCTTTCTTGTACTCGTCTTCACTGATCAGACCGACACAGGGCGCGGTACAGCGTTTTATCTGATATTGCAGACAAGGTCGGGAGCGGTTTTGATAATAGCTGTCTTCACATTGCCTGACGGGAAAGAGTTTCTGTAGCAAGTTAAGACTATCCCTGACAGCACCGGCACTCGGATATGGACCGAAATAGCGACCAGCTTTACGTTTAGCGCCGCGGTGATAACTCAGCCGGGGAAATTTATCGCCCGAGATTAATAAATAAGGATAGCTTTTATCATCTCGAAGCAAAATATTGTAGCGTGGCATTAAATCCTTGATGAGGTTGTTTTCAAGGATTAGCGCTTCGTTTTCGGTGTGAGTGACGGTGGTTTCGATAGTTGCTATCTGAGCAACCATGACACGGGTCTTAGATGTTAGTCCCGTTTTGCGAAAATAGCTGGAGACGCGTTTTTTTAGATTTTTGGCTTTACCAACGTAAATAACCGTCCCGGTATCATCGATCATGCGGTAGACGCCGGGACGGCTAGTCAGGTTTTTCAGGAATGAGGCTGAATCGAATTCGCTCGTCTTTGTTTGATTAACTTCTTCAGCCATGTTTCATTTCAAGTATGGTCGTTTTGTCTGGGCGCGTATTGGCGCTGGTAACATTTGTGCGCTTGATAGAAGCTATTTGCTGATAAGCCCAGCAAAATAAAACCGCCAATCAAAGCAGGTATATCACTATAAAAAAAGTAAAACATCGCTAGAGCTGCTATCAGTTCTGCACTTCCAATGGTTTTTAGCAACACGACATTTTCAATTCGTTTCATTATTATTCTCCCGCACCTTTGCTAGTTTGTTCAAGCATGTAATCACTTATAAATTATAAGGGATAATGTGTCTTAATTCAGGTCTTTGTGACAAGACTTCTTCGTTTTATGTGAAAATAGACGTTTTTGTAACGAATCAGACTAGTGAATCATACTCAGCCTAATCTTCTCAATCCCCAGCTACCGCCATCTAATAAAGAAATACTGTATGCAGGCCAGCTTTATGGCAGCGCACAAGGTTTGTTATTAGCGAAAGCGGCGCAACAACATGATGGTCCACTGCTGGTCATTACCGACGACATGAATAGCGCACACCGGCTGGAATTAGAAGCAAAATTTTTCCTAGGTGACGATAAGCGGCCTGTTTTGCATTTCCCAGACTGGGAAACGCTGCCATACGATACTTTTTCTCCCCACCAAGATATCGTTTCAGAACGATTAGAAACACTGCATCAATTACCGGACTTTAAACAAGGTCTGTTAATGGTGCCTATCGCGACATTAATGCAGCGTATTGCTCCGCGCGCTTTTCTTGAAGGCAACACCCTGATACTCAAAACCGGTGATCAATTTGATATTGAAAGCTGGCGTTTAAAGCTTGAAAAAGCGGGCTACCGCAATGTTTCACAAGTAATGGAACATGGCGAATTTACCGTACGTGGAGCGATTATTGACTTATATCCGATGGGCAGCAAACTGCCTTATCGGATTGATTTGTTCGATGATGAAATCGACACGCTAAGAACCTTTGATCCGGAAACACAGCGTTCAATAGATACCATTGATAATATTCAGCTGTTGCCAGCTCGCGAATTTCCAATGACTGAAGACGGTATCCAGCTATTCCGACAACAGTTTCGTCGCCATTTCGAAGGTGACCCTCAACGCAGCTTTATTTATCGGGAAGTCAGTGATGGTAATGTGCCGGGTGGTATTGAGTTTTACCTGCCATTATTTTTTGATGAAACCAATAGTCTGCTCGACTATTTGCCAGAAAATACACTGATTGTCAGCATTGCAGACCCACATGTCGGTGCCGACCGATACTGGCAGGAAATCAGTGAGCGTTATCGCCAGCATCGTGTGAATCCAGAACGTCCTTTACTCGAGCCACAACACGTATTCATTCCTGTTGAAGAGCTGTTTGGTCGCTTTAAATCCTATCAGCGAATGCAGTTACAAAGCTTTGAACAGCAGGAGAAAGCAGGTCATATTAATTATGGCAGTGGTATGCCACCACAATTGACGATGAATGCTCGCAAAGACAAACCTTGTGAGGCATTACAACAATTTATTTCACAGTTTGATGGACGTGTTTTATTTGCTGCTGAAAGTGCAGGACGACGGGAAACATTGCTGGATATGCTGCGGCAGCACGATATCAAGTGTCAGCCGGTCAATAATTGGGATGCCTTTATTGATGGTGATGCCCCCTTAGCCATTACTGTCGCGCCCCTTGAGCAAGGTTTGTTATTAGGCAACGAAAACCTGACCGTTATTGCTGAGACGCAGTTGTTTGGTCAGCAGGTCATGCAGCGTCGACGTCGGAGTCGCAAGAAACGTGATACCGATGCCATTATCCGTAATCTCGCTGAGTTATCGATTAATGATGCCGTCGTCCATGAAGATCATGGTGTTGGCCGTTATCTCGGCCTGCAAACACTGGATATCGGCGATGTCAAAGCAGAGTACGTGACTTTAGAATATGCCAAGGGCGATAAGCTATATGTACCTGTCGCTTCCTTGGACTTAATCAGCCGTTATTCTGGCGCCGCACCTGAATTAGCGCCATTACACAAACTCGGTACCGGCCAATGGGAAAAAGCGCGTAAGCGTGCAGCAGAAAAAGCACGTGATGTGGCAGCAGAGTTACTGGATATCTATGCCCGTCGTGCTGCAAATAAAAAACAGCCTATGGGTATGCCGGATGAAGATTACGCTGCTTTTGCAGCCGCCTTTCCTTTTGAACCGACACCAGATCAACAAGATGCTATTGATGCTGTCATTAGCGATATGTTGTCTGAACACCCGATGGACAGATTAGTCTGTGGCGATGTTGGCTTTGGTAAAACTGAAGTAGCGATGCGAGCGGCATTTATGGCTGTGCATTCCGGCAAACAGGTGATGGTATTAGTCCCTACTACGTTGCTTGCACAACAACATTATGAAAACTTCAAAGATCGCTTCGCAGACTGGCCTGTGAAGGTGGAAGTATTATCCAGGTTCCAATCCAAAAAAGCACTGGATAAAGTCAAAACAGGCATTAGTGAAGGTAATGCCGATATTATTATCGGCACACATAAATTGCTCCAGCAAGATATTGATCCAAAACGTCTTGGCCTGTTTATTCTGGATGAGGAACATCGTTTTGGTGTGACTCAGAAAGAGCAGATAAAAAAATACCGTGCCCATATAGATGTGCTGACGCTAACAGCAACACCCATCCCACGAACCTTGAATATGTCGATTTCAGGTATTCGGGATTTATCCATCATTGCCACGGCACCTGCGCGTCGCTTGGCTATAAAAACTTTTGTTTTACAATGGGATGCTGAAAAAATCCGGGAAGGTATGCTGCGTGAAATCAAACGCGGTGGGCAAGTCTACTTCCTGCATAACAAGGTAGAAGATATTGATCGTGTTGCCCGTGAAATTGAGGCAATTCTACCTGAAGCTAAAGTTGCCGTAGCGCATGGTCAAATGCGTGAGCGTGAATTAGAGCAGGTAATGCTCGACTTTTATCATCAGCGCTTTAATGTACTCGTCTGCACAACCATTATCGAGACCGGTATCGACGTGCCGACGGCGAATACAATTTTTATTGATCGTGCTGATAAGCTCGGGCTAGCACAGCTTTATCAAATTCGTGGGCGTGTCGGACGTTCTCATCACCGTGCTTATGCTTACCTCATCACACCACCACAAAAAGCGATGACTAAAGATGCTGTCAAACGTCTTGAAGCCATCGAATCTATTGAAGATTTGGGTGCTGGCTTCACTTTAGCAACACATGATATGGAAATCCGCGGTGCTGGTGAATTATTGGGTGATGAACAAAGTGGTCAGATGCAGGAGATTGGCTTCAACCTGTATAACGAACTACTGGAACGTGCTGTCAGGGCCTTGAAATCAGGAAAAGAACCCAGTTTGAATCAATCAGATCGACATTTTGTTGAAATTGATCTTCACGTTCCAGCTCTTATTCCCTCTGATTATTTACCAGATGTGCATACACGTCTGGTGCTTTATAAACGGATATCTGCAGCTCCTGATAACGAGGCATTACAAGAACTACAAGTCGAAATGATTGATCGTTTTGGTTTGTTACCCGATCAGGTAAAAACCTTATTTGCTATTCATGAGCTTCGTTTTAAAGCGAAACAAATTGGTATTCGTAAAATTGATGTATTTGATCAAGGCGGACGTTTATTATTTGAAGAGTCACCGAATGTGGATCCGATGACCATTATCAACCTTATCCAAAAAGAGCCTAAGAAATTTAAATTAGATGGTCAGGATAAATTGCGCTTTGTTGAGGATATGCCTGAAGCAGAAGATCGTATTGTCGCTCTTGATAATTTATTAGATGCCTTGTTAACAAAAAGCGCATGACTATCAAACAAGATCGTAATTTTGATGATTTATTCGATAGGTTTGATAGCAAAATCTACGATACTGTTAAGGGTGAATGGCGGCTACGTTTATTAAAAGAGGATCTGGCACAGTTTATTACCGCGTCACCTCTCAATATATGGGATGCTGGCTGTGGCCAAGCGCAAATAAGTTTATGGTTAGCTCAACAAGGTCATCAACTGACATTGTGTGATCTCTCCGAAAAGATGCTTAACACGGCAAAACTGAATTTTGAAGACGCCAAGCTTGAGGCCGACTTTTTCCATGAAGCAGCACAGCAACTTGCTAAACAACTTCCTCAATATGATCTGGTGCTCTGTCATGCCGTTCTTGAATGGTTGAGTGAGCCAATAGCGTCTTTAAAGACGATTATGGATAAAGTTAAGCCGAACGGCTACTTGTCATTACTGTTCTATAACAGAAATGCCATGGTTTACAGTAATGTAATAAAAGGTGGTTGGCGCTTGCCACATATTCTTGATGATAGTTATATCGGCAAAGGTAACAAACTCACTCCTCCTTACCCACAATTTCCTCATGAAATCATCGATGTCATTCACAACGCAGGATTCACCATAACAACACATACCGGCATACGTATATTCAATGATTACATGGATAAACAAGCAAAAGAAACTAGCGATGAATCGGTGCTATTTCAGCTCGAACATAAATATTGCCGTCTACCCGTCTATAGAGATATGGGTCGTTATATCCACCTACTACTAAAACGGCAAAAAAACTGAGATATTATCAAATACATTACTTATCAAACCAATAGCGTCTGCTACAATAGCCGCTGTTTTTGAACGACTATAAATCAATTATTCATACAAGGTTGTTATGTCTAGACTATTCCTTCTAATTGCTTCTTCAACTCTTTTCTTAAGCGCTTGTGTTCAACAAGGCCCACAAACACCTCCGGTTTCTGCGACCGAGCTCGCCGACTCACTACAACAAACTGAGTCGCGCCTAGCCCAGCAGATACAGCAACACTGTGAAGTCCTGAATAAACAAGAAAAATCACAAGCTGATGAGCTGCAAACAATCAGTAAATCACAGCGTCAGTTAGGTGGACGCATGGATGTGCTTGAAGGCAAAATTGACACAGTCATTGTTAAGCAACATAAAGGTGATGCAGCGCCTCCTCTCTGTCCAAAAGTAACATCTACTAATAACAATATTGGTAACAAACTCGTCGTAGGTAAAACAGAATGGTTATGGATAGAAGCCGTTAACCGTGTTTATGAAGCCCGTGTCGATACCGGCGCAACAACATCTTCTATTAGTGCTTTAGATATCACACCATTTGAAAAAGATGGTAAAAACTGGGTGCGTTTCCGTTTAGCACCCGATGATGGTGATGATAGCTATCTGATAGAAGCACCATTAGTCCGGTACGTTAAAATTCGTCAGGCTTCAGCTGATACATTAGATAAAAGAGCTGTTGCTTCGCTGACTGTACGTCTAGGAAAAATGACAGAAGTGGCGGAATTCACATTGAATGATCGTACCCAAATGAACTACCCAATTTTACTGGGACGTGAGTTTTTACGTGATGTCGCTGTTGTGGACGTAGCTAAGGACAATGTTCAGCCAAAACCTGAGATTGTCAAAAACCAACCACAAGCGCCATCTATCAGCAAAAGTAAGAAAAAATAAGGAATCCAGGCTGTGACATCTCGTAAAGCATTTTATCTGTTGGTGGGCTTGCTGATTGTCTCAGGCCTGGGTTTAACCTTACATAGACACTACACATTTGATATTCCCTGGCTTCCTGGTGAGCAGCGCCAAACCTGGTCTATTGAAGCTAAAGTAGAATTCGATGCTCAAGATAAAGAAGTCTTAGCCTCATTGGCTATTCCAGGAACACAGCCTGGATTTACTCAACTAAGCCAACAAACAGCGAGTCCAGGCTATGGTCTGGCTTATACTAAACGTGAAAATGGTGGGCATCGAGCTGAATGGTCAATCCGTCATGCCAATGGTGATCAAGCCTTATATTACAAAGTAGATATGCTGCTAGACCCCTACGCCGCACCACCTGAGCCAAGCCAACCCCCTGCGCTAAGAGTTAATATTGAGAAAGAACCTTATGCCACATCGGCTAACCAACTACTCGACCGCGCTCAAGAACGTTCTTCTACGCCTTATACATTAGCTAGAGAATTAATTCAGGAATTCAAAAACCAATCACAAAATGCCGAGTTGTTGGCTCAATTAAAGCCACAAACACAGTGGATAGTTCAGTTATTACAACAAGCAGGCGTACCCGCTCGCCAGGTTCACGCTTTATTTCTTGAAGATGGTCGTAGAAGACAAGAGTTAGTCACTTATATTCAAGTATTTGATGGCAATGATTATCAGCTATTCAACCCGGAAACAGGTGAACAAGGCCGACCCGAAAATCTTTTACTGTGGGAATACCACTCTGGTCCTGTACTTGAACTGATTGGTGGCACAAACTCACACGTCACTTTCTCAATGATTCAGCAAGAGCTGCCGTTTGGTGTGGCACTCAATCAAAAATTTGCTGATGAAAAACTGATCAATTTCTCTCTCTATACCTTACCCCTCGAAGAGCAAGCGCTGTTTAAAGGTATTTTATTAATACCTGTCGGGGTTCTGGTAGTGGTGCTGATGCGTATCTTGGTGGGATTAAAAACATCAGGGACCTTTATGCCAGTATTGATTGCTTTGGCATTTATTCAGACAAGTCTTGTAACTGGTCTTGTTGGTTTCTTATTGATCGTGGGAACAGGACTATTAATTAGATCTTATTTATCCTACCTCAACCTACTCCTTGTCGCCCGAATATCCGCGGTGATTATTATGGTAATAGGGATCATTGCAATATTCTCCATTCTTGCCTATAAGCTTGGGTTAACGGAAGGTATGAAAATCACCTTCTTCCCAATGATTATTCTGGCATGGACCATTGAACGCATGTCGGTTTTATGGGAAGAGGAAGGTCCACATCAAGTAGTCATCCAGGGGGGTGGATCTCTGTTAGTGGCTGTTCTTGCCTACTTAGCAATGAACAACGAATTAATTCGCCATTTGACCTTTAATTTCCTTGGCATACAGTTGATTTTAATGGGACTGGTGTTAATGGCTGGTAATTACACCGGCTATCGTCTACTGGAATTAAAACGCTTTAAACCTTTAACCGAGGATCACCTATGAGTCTGAATGTGCTGAATTGGCTGAAAGACGTCAAATCTCGGTACGTTCACCCTAACAAGCTTGCCAAGATCGGTGTGCTTGGTATGAACGAACGGAATATTGCTTATATAAGCCGCTACAACCCAAGACGACTCTATCCTCTCGTTGATGATAAATTACAGACGAAAGAAATCGTTCTGGAAGCAGGTATTAATGCACCAGATTTGATTGGCACTATCACAGAGCAGCATCAAGTTGATGATCTGCTCGACATCATTAAAGGCACGGCTGGGTTTTGTATTAAACCAGCTCATGGTTCAGGTGGTAAAGGCATCTTAGTTATCACGGGTTCTGATGATTTTGGCTACCATAAAGCTAATGGTCAAATCGTGAAACTAGCTGATCTGGAGCGTCATGTCTCAAATATTCTGGCTGGCCTATTCTCACTTGGTGGCCGGACGGATGTTGCCATTATTGAAGGCCTGATTCAGTTCGATGATTGTTTCAATGGTTACACATACGAAGGTGTCCCTGATACACGTGTTATTGTCTTCAAAGGCTTCCCTGTTATGGCGATGATGCGCTTATCTACATCTGACTCGAATGGTAAAGCTAATCTCCATCAAGGTGCTGTTGGGGTGGGTCTGGATATTGGTAATGGAAGTGCTGTACGTGCCGTTCAATTCGATCGTCCAGTACTGCTGCATCCTGATACAGGTAGAAACCTTCTCGATCTACAAGTTCCTCATTGGGATCAATTACTGCATTTATCAGCGTCATGCTATGAAATGTCAGGGCTAGGTTATCTTGGAACCGACATCGTTCTAGATAGAAAAAAAGGACCGATGTTACTGGAGTTAAATGCAAGACCCGGCTTAAGTATTCAAGTAGCTAATGGTGAAGGCCTATTACCTCGGCTGAAAAAAATTGAATCATTAACGAATGTGAAAAAAATGACACTAGAACAGCGTATCGCATTTTCAAAAGAGCATTTTTCCCGTCGATTATAAGCTGTGTTTGTTTTACACTGCTGGGACACATTTCCTTTTTTAAGGGGTCTTTTATGTCATCGTTCAATAAAACTAGCAGTCTAATTCTAGGTATTGCATTATTTCTTGGTTTTAGCAGTTTAGGCTGGTTTCTCTCTAATGCCGCTATTAAATACAAAGAGTACGAGCGCACTGTCACAGTAAAAGGTCTTGCCGAACGGGAATTTACCGCTGATGTCGTGATATGGCCTATCCAGTTCACGCTGGCCAGTAATAATTTGCAAGCACTTTATAATGATGTAGACACCAACACCAACACCATTATTGCTTTCCTCACTAAACATGGCATTACACGAAGTGACGTGAGTGTCAGTGCTCCGGCAATTACAGATAAATCAGCACAACAATATGGTGGAAACCAACGTGCAGAGTTTCGTTACACAGCAGTTCAAACCGTCACAGTCTATACAAAGGCTATAGAGACTGTTCGGCAAGTAATGGGGCAGTTATCCGAACTAGGAAAACAAGGTATCGTTTTAACTGGTAACAACTATGCTGCACAACCTGAATATTTATTTACACGACTCAATGAGATCAAGCCTCAAATGATTGAAGAAGCGACACGGAAAGCCCGGGAAGTCGCTAAAAAGTTTGCTGAAGACTCTGATAGTAAACTGGGTAAAATTCGTAAAGCGAGACAGGGTCAATTTAGTATCAGCGCGCGTGACAATAATAATCCACAAATAAAAAAAGTACGGGTGGTCTCCACTATCGAGTATTACCTATCTGACTAATGTCAGACTCAAGAAAAACACAAAAAGGTCGAGGGACACTTAAGCAGCTTGATAGTCGCTACAACGAGTTTGAACGAGTTGAAATTGATGATGGCTGGTTCAATGATAAGCCAGCATCCTTACATACTGAAATCAGCGTCGAAACTCCTCGCAGTATTATCACTAGAAACCAATCACCCGATCTTCCATTTGAACAGACGGTTAACCCATACCGTGGCTGTGAGCATGGCTGCATATACTGTTATGCCAGACCAACACACGCATATCTGGGATTGTCTCCAGGTCTGGATTTTGAAACAAAACTTACTATAAAACCCAATGCCGCTGACTTACTTCGACGTGAGTTGATGGCAAAAAATTACCAGTGCTCAATACTGTCTCTTGGCGCTAACACTGATCCCTATCAGCCAATAGAGCGTGATCATAAAATTACACGACACTTACTCAAGGTAATGCTCGAATTTAACCATCCAGTTAATATTGTCACAAAATCATCTATGATAGAACGCGATATCGACATACTTAAACAACTTGCACAAAAACAACTGGTACATGTGCAACTCTCTATAACGACCTTGGATAAAACGCTTGCCAGAAAACTTGAGCCAAGAGCCAGCAGCCCACAAAGACGCCTGCAAACGATTAACACATTGAATGATAATGATATCCCTGTATCTGTACTTATTGCCCCTGTCATTCCGGTTCTCACGGATACAGAGCTAGAAGCGATTATTGATTCTTCTGCACAAGCGGGAGCTAATAATATTGAGTATATTTTTGTGAGATTGCCAAGAGAGGTCAGTCCCCTATTCAACGATTGGTTACACACTCACTATCCTGACAAAGCAGAGCGTGTCATGAATCGCATTAAGGATTCTAGGAATGGCAAAACCAATGACCCACGATTTGGTTTTAGACTTGAAGGTCAAGGGTTCTATGCAGATATGATCAATAAACGATTCAACGTAGCGGTCAAGAAATACCCCATAAACCAATCTTCATTGGTTCTACGAACCGACTTATTTCATCAACCAACAAAGCAAATGAGTTTGTTTTAAAAAAGAGAATCTTTATTAGGCATAAAAAAGGGGAACCGAAGTTCCCCTTTCAATCTAACTAACAATTGTTAACTTGATTTTTGATTTCAAGTTTTATGCAGCTACCGCAGTTTTTCTACGCATGCCCAATAATCCTAATAAGGCTGGTGCGAATAAAAATAATGCAGCAGGTACTGGAACTGCAGATACTGATACATCATATTTCAGAATACTAGATGTAGCATCGATAATATCAACAGCATAGTACACATTTGCAGCCAAAAATGCTGTAAAGCTAAAATCGCCAGTGATGTTGAAGTACTGTGCGCTACCAGTGTAGTCACCTGATGGACCTGTGATTTCAGTGAATACAAGTACTGCACTGTCTAAAGCTGTGAATGGGTTAAAAGACCATTCAACTTTAACGTTTGTATCTGTGTCTGATCTTAAATCAAACAAAGAAGACCAACTGCTAGACTCACCTACTGTACCACCCGCAAGAACAGTGCTGTTGTTGTTTACATCAACACCTTGGGTAGCACCATCAACACCAACACCAGTCAAAGTTAACGTCGCGGCATTAACACCAACTGAAAACAAAAGAGCTACAGCAAATAGCATCGCTTTTTTCATAATAAATTCCTATTTAATATATGAAGCAATGCAACCCGGCTATCTCCAATCAAACCAGAGATCCGTGGCTTTCCGACCCCGCCTCACGACGAGTTTGGCTTTATAAAAAACACATTATTAACTAATGTGACCATCTGAACCATTTCAGATGGCTCGATAGTACAAATCACATAGGGAGTTAACCACTAAGAGTTGTTAGTTTTGGGATATGTCTCACAGCATTTACTTGTACACGTGATGAGTATCACAATAAAACTGTGAACTGGTTGTGAATTTCAGTCGGCTCTTTGCAGAAGGTCCGTGTCACTCTCTAACTGTATCAAGTGAGTTCGAATATTTTTTGTGCATTAGAGCCTGGCAAATCACCAACACTGGCGCGCAAAGACGTTAATCTTTATTAATATAAATCAAAAAACGTTATTTTCCATTTATCCAGAGTGGGTTAAAATTTGATGGCTGAATTCGTCAGCATATCGTTGAAAGCCAACCTTGGTGTGAGCCAAGCACGGAAAGCTACAGATCTCAAGTCTGCGGATAGTTGAGATGGCTGAGTTGCATTTTCACTTTGCAAATAAGGAAAATGGCATGAAAAAAACGTTACAAAACATTCTCTTCGGCAGCTTCATTCTTGGAGCAATATCTACAACAGCTATGGCGGCACCTCAGCCCGTTGACTTGTCTTCATGGAAAGCAAATGGTAATGGTAACTGGGTATTACAATCAGGTAATAACGCTGTTAAACAGACCTTGAATAACAACCCTACTGTTTTTCATAACAATAAAAATAGTCAGGGAACAGCACTCTCAGGTCAGATAACGGTAGAGACCACTGCTGACGATGATTACATCGGGTTTGTCTTGGGTTATAACAATAACGACCTAACCAACTCAGCTGCTGATTATCTGCTTATCGATTGGAAACAGGGAAATCAACCTTTATACGGTGCTGGTAAAAAAGGACTGGCCGTCTCACAAGTTAGCGGTATCTTGGGTAATAACTCTGGTGCTTGGGCTCATGACTCAGGCAATAATGTGACCGAATTAGCTCGCGCCACTAACCTTGGCAATACAGGCTGGTTAGATAATGAAACCTATGACTTTGATATTACTTTTACATCTTCTCTAGTGGAAGTCTTTGTTAATGGAATTAAAGAGTTAAGTATCGCTGGTGCATTTAATAATGGCTCTTTTGGATTTTATAACTACAGCCAGCAAAGTGTGCTTTATGCTGGAATTGAAGAGGTTGATGTACCATCTGCAGTTCCTGTTCCTGCAGCATTTTTCATGTTTGCGCCTGCTTTATTAGGATTTATTGGCCTGCGCCGTAGGGCAAAATAAAGTTCAGAAATAAAAAAAGCCGTGGCCTTATACCACGGCTTTTTTATAAAAATCACTATCTTGTCAGATAATTGAAAAGTCTCAGAAAACTTAAGTTTCCCGAACTAAAGCACGTTTTTTCTACGCAGACCAAAGAACCCTAACAGCGCTGGTGCTAAAAGAAAAAATGCTGCAGGAACAGGCACTTCAGATACTGATTGAAGTGATACGTCATATTTAAAGACATTTTGATTACCATTAAGCAAGTTAACAGAGGCAACTGTTCCTGCGTAAATCAAACCTGTAAACCTGAAATCACCCGAAATATCAAACAATTGAACCGGATCTATACCGTTATCAAATGAGATGGTAGCTTCTGTCAGCGCAGCCACAGGATTAAATGACCACTCGATAATTGCTGGGGTATCATTTGTTGTTGTCACATCGTAGGTAGAACTCCATGGTTCTCCACCGTTAGTGACAGTACCACTACCTAACACTGTACTTCCAGTGTCTACTGATGTTGTTTGAGTAGCATTGGTTGCCCCTGTGGGTTGAATAGTCAGCGTTGCTGCATTAGCAGACACTGTGGCAAATAAAGCAATTGCGAATAGCATCGCTTGTTTCATATCATAAACTCCTTGATTTGTTACAAAGCAATGCAGCCCAGCCATCTCGTTTTATCGTCAAGATCTGTAGCTTTCCGTCCTCGCCTCGCGACGAGTTTGGCTATCACAGCTCCTCAAGAATATGAGTAGCTGAGCATAACGGTTGTCTTAGATGCACATACATACTTGTACAACTCGTTATTAACAACAAAGTTTGCTGTCGTTTTTTACCCTAACATTGATAGTTTTAAAATTAAAGGGCATAAAGCTCATATGAACGCTTGAAGAGCTATGCATTCATTATCAGTACCCATGCCACTCACTCTTACTGTTTTAATTAATATCGACTTTTTTCGACTGTCGAACTGAAGCAAGAGCAGCACAAATCGCAGCACAATTATTTCTTGCATCAGCCATAGTGAGTTTGGGCGATTTATCTTGAAGAATGCAATCTGAGAAGTGTTCTATTTCCAAGTTGAAATGATTTGCTTTTGGGATAGATACCGTTTGTTGTTCCTCATCATTCCACCAGCTTATCGTCGCTTCTTCAGTTTCAGGTTGCCAAACGGTATGACATTTGATGCCACCCTTGGTACCAATAATTTCATATTCGCTGCGTCTAGCATGCTCAAAGCTCATTTCAAAATGGGCGAACTTACCATCCGAAAAATCAAACACACCACTTAAGCTGACATCAGCGCCATTGTCGTTAAGCTTAGCCATCGCCATTGCTGAAATAGGCTCATCATCAAACCACAGTCTAGCCGTATGGATAGCATATGGACCTATGTCCCACATTGCACCGCCACCATCATTAATGTCACGATCTATACGGTACATTCGGGCCGGTTTCATCGGAAAAGCAAAGGCAGTTTTTACCGTTCGTACCTCACCGATTTTGCCATCATCGATTAACTGTCTTACATACTCATGTTGAGGATGGAAGATATACATAAAGCCTTCCATCACAGTGACATTATTTGCTTTAGCTGCAGCTTCAATCGCATCAATATCCGCCACTGTTAACGCCATAGGTTTTTCGATCAATACATGTTTACCATGATTAATCGCTTTGAGCGCCCATTCGGCATGCTCTTCATTCGACATAGGTAGATAAATTGCATCAATATTCGGATGAGAAAGTAACGCTTCCGGATTATCGAGCGTTTCTACTGCTGTTTGATCTGGTGCCAGTTTTTGCAAGACTTCTGCCGCCGCACCAGGACGACGACTTGCAATAGCTACGAGCTCAGCATTAGCTGCTTCAACAATAGCGGGCAGTAGTTTTTCGTTAACACGAGCAGCACCTAGAATTCCCCAGCGTAATTGTTTGTCAGCCATGTATATTCATCCCTTTAATTCAATTTAGTAATAAACATCATAGCGACTCAACGTCACAATTCCAAACTGATAAAACCGCATGTTTCATAGTGTTTTTATCTGCCAGTGATTGTCTTATGCTAGATGGCCTGTAAATAAAATAACGGATCAAGGAGCAATTATGACGATAGAAGTTGGACAAAAAATTCCCGCAGCGACGCTTTCTGAATGTGTTGATTTTTCAGCAAGTAGTGGTTGTCCAGTTAACCCTCAACCATTGAACGTTCAACCATTAACTGAAGGAAAAACGATTGTTCTTTTTGGTGTACCTGGTGCGTTCACTCCACTTTGCTCAGAAGAACACTTACCTGGCTTTATTAGACTTGCTGACGAAATCAAAGCGGCAGGGGCAGATGAAATCTGGTGTATGGCCGTTAATGATGCCTTTGTAATGGGGGCATGGGGCAGACAAGTTAACAATGAAGGTAAAGTCAGAATGATGGCTGATGGTAGTGCGGAACTAACCAAGGCTATGGGCTTAGACCGTGACTTAACCGCTGGAGGTATGGGCGTACGCTGCTATCGTTTTGCCTGCATTCTGAAAGACGGCGAAGTGACGTATATTGGCGTTGAAGGTTCTGGCGAATTTGGTAAATCTAAAGCAGAAACCATTCTAGAAGAACTAAAAAAAGCCTAATTCAGAATAATAATAAGGGGGAAATGTGTTCCCCCTTATTTTTAACGCCAATGTTCTTCTACTTCAGACTCACCACCAATAAAAATGGCAGATGCTGTGTCGCTGAAAATACCATGCTGAACGATACCAGGAATGGTATCTAGTATCATGGTCAACTCTAAACTATCTATTTCTTTAAATCGCATATCTAGAACAAGACTTCCACTTGCTGTAATAGCAACATTATCACCAGAGGCATTCATTCGAAGTTGCCCTTCACCCCCCTGTTGTTTAAGTTGAGTCAAAACCAATCGCCAGGCCTGAGGCATAACTTCAACCGGTATCGGAAAATTTTGCCCTATACGTTCGACCAGTTTTGACTCATCCACTAACACGAAAAACTGATCGGCAGCCGAGGCTAACAATTTTTCATTAACAAGGTCCTGACCGCGCCCTTTCAACAAAGTCAGATCAGGTGTGACTTCATCTGCACCATCCACATACATATCAAGCGCATCAAGCTCTGCAATAGATAGTACGCTTAAGCCAGCCTCACGCGCTTTAATTGCGCTGATAGCAGAGCTACTAACAGTATGGATATTCAACTTTTCTGTCTTACAACGTTTTGCCAAGGCCTCGATAAAAAAATTCGCAGTCGACCCCGTGCCAAGTCCAACAATCATGTCTTGTTCAACTAGGTTGGCTGCATGTAATGCGACTCGCTGTTTTGGGTTAATAGCCATAGACAAACTCCTTATGCCATCAATAAATATTAATCAGCTTACATAGCAATCATCAATAAAAAAACGGACAAACCTTGTGGTTGATGGTTCTGACACATTTTATTAGCGATTAACATTGAGGTAACAGAAGTGAATCTTGCAGGTGACACTTGATGCATCATTGCTTAGCTCATATCCTTAAGGTGTTTCTCAAACCGAATAAGGGACAGTAATGGCACAACTTGACTCCATTGTTGAACATATTGAATCTACTATCAATCTGAGTCTTCAGCCATATCAACTAAGCAGTATTGGCGGCGGCTGTATCAACAGCGCTTATCAACTGAAGGCCGAACAACGCAGTTATTTTATAAAAGTTAATCAACCTTCATTATCACTCATGTTTGAAGCTGAAGCGCTGGGTTTACAAGAAATAGCGGCAACTAAGAGCGTTCGGGTTCCTGAAGTTATATGTCAAGGTTCAAATCAGCAGCACAGTTATCTCGTGTTGGAATATATTTCCCTTAGAGGTTTACGCAGTGATGGCAATATTGCCTTAGGTGAACAGCTTGCCCATATGCATAAGGTCAAACAGCCCTTCTTTGGCTGGCAAAAGGACAATACAATCGGTAGTACCCCACAAATCAATGACCAGAAACATGATTGGTTAGTCTTCTGGCGAGATGAACGTTTAGGTCAACAGCTGAAATTTGCTGCTAATAATGGCTATACAGGACGTCTACAATCCCTAGGAGAAAAACTGCTTGATGGTCTTGATAAACTACTGGAAAATCACCAGCCTCAGCCATCCCTCCTACATGGGGATTTATGGGGTGGAAATGCAGCCGCTGATGATCTTGGAAACCCCGTCATTTTCGACCCAGCTTGCTACTATGGCGATCGTGAAACGGACTTAGCGATGACAGAATTATTTGGTGGTTTTGGCCGGGATTTTTTTACTGCATATAACGCTGTGTATCCTGTAGACTCAGGCTATTCAACGCGTAAAAGCTTATATAACCTTTATCATATATTGAATCATCTTAATTTATTTGGTGGTGGCTATATGGGTCAGGCTGAGTCAATGATAGATCAGCTTCTTTCTGAAATATAAATCGGTAATAGACTGACGTCACTCACAATTTAATCTTAGTTCTTAAACACACAAGCAAAGAAATAAAAAATGAATCAAATAAAAGTACTTTTTGTCTGCATGGGTAATATTTGTCGTTCACCAACGGCTGAAGGTGTCTTTACAAAATTAACAGAGGATATGGGCACACGTGACCGTTTTCTAATCGACTCAGCTGGTACGCATGCATACCACGTCGGCGAAGAACCTGATAGTCGCGCCCAACAAACAGCTAAGCAACGAGGCATTGATCTATCCTACATTCGTGCCCGAAAATTTAATCAGTCTGATTTCGAAGAGTTTGACTACATTCTCGCGATGGATACCAGCAATTATGAAATTTTAATGGATGCTTGCCCGGATGATTATAAAGACAAAGTTAAAATGTTTTTAGACTATGCACCACAAAGAGAAGAGTCTGATGTGCCTGATCCTTATTATGGCGGGCAAAATGGTTTTAACCATGTTTTTGATTTAGTTGCCGATGCATCTAAAGGATTTCACGATAGCGTCGTTAACTAATAAACATTTGTTCTGCTTAGTAACGGGCGTATTATTCCCTGCTCTCGTCATTCATAAGGATTTTTTGTCGTGAAATCATTTTTACAAGGACGCCCATGGCTCCTATTTAGCTTAGCTGTACTTGTAGCTATACCGCAATCTGCTTTTGCAGCGGAGAATGCTAAATTGTTAGACCTTACTTCACACTGGGTAGGTTATGTTTCTATCTTCTTATTTGTCGTTGCCTATGCCTTGGTTATCGTTGAAGAAGAAATCCATATGCGAAAATCTAAGCCAGTGATGGTAGCTGCAGGTGTGATATGGGGATTGATTGCACTTATTTATGCCCAACAACCAGATTCAGAATATCACCACACTGCAGGGCTGATGATTCGCCATAACCTAGAAGAATATGGTGAGTTATTACTGTTCTTACTGGCAGCAATGACCTACATCAACACTATGGGTGAACGAGGTGTATTTAACAGTCTACGTGCATGGTTAATAAATAAAGGTTTTTCCTTACGCAGCATCTTCTGGATAACGGGTCTTTTAGCCTTCTTCATCTCACCTGTCGCTGACAACCTAACTACAGCTTTATTGATGGCAACCGTTGTCATGGCGGTCGGTGGTAGCAATATCAAATTTGTTTCCCTAGCGTGTATCAATATTGTGGTTGCTGCTAATGCTGGTGGTGCTTTCAGTCCATTTGGTGATATCACGACACTGATGGTCTGGCAAAAAGGCGTTGTTGAATTTCAGGAATTTTTTAAGTTATTTATTCCTTCTGTAGTGAACTGGATTGTCCCTGGACTCTTAATGTCTATTGCGTTGAAAAATGGGCAACCGCAAGCCAATTCCGATGCAGCAGAACTTAAAGAAGGCGCTATTGTAGTCGTTGGCTTGTTCTTACTGACTATCGCTATGGCTGTTTGTGCACACAACTTCCTTCACCTACCACCTGTTATTGGCATGATGACGGGGTTGGGTTTATTAAAACTCTATGGTTATGCATTAAAAATGCGTGATAGACGTAGCTTTATCAATACCTCATCTGACTCAGAAGGCTCCGCAGGCGTCAAAGTAGAAGGCTTAGATCGCCGCCAGCCTTTTAATATTTTTCAACAGGTTGAGCGTGCCGAGTGGGATACATTAATGTTTTTTTACGGCATTATTTTATGTGTCGGTGGTTTAGGAACGATTGGTTACCTGAATCTTGGTTCACAATTGATGTACGGTGACTTAGGCCCTACTACAGCAAATATTTTAGTCGGTATTGTGTCGGCTGTTGTCGACAATATCCCTGTAATGTTTGCAGTTCTTTCTATGAATCCTGATATGAGTCAGGGTCAGTGGCTATTAGTCACATTGACGGCTGGTGTCGGCGGCTCGTTGTTATCGATTGGCTCAGCTGCTGGTGTGGCCGTTATGGGTCAGGCACGAGGCATTTATACCTTCTTTTCCCATATTAAATGGATTTGGGCTATCGCTCTAGGGTATGCCGCCAGTATTTATGCTCATCTATGGCTGAACAGTGCAATGTTCTAATTAAACAGACTTTTCACTTCAACAAAAAGGCGGTCATTAAACCGCCTTTTTGTTAGTCATATAAGCGTAATAACATTTCTGCAATACATGCTGGTCGTTTACTATTTTCTACTTCAATCGTAACTTCACGAACTAATTCCAAGCCTCTTCTCAGAGGTGTTACAGCAATGATGCGAGTACGAGCTCGGATACGTTTTCCAGCTCTAACTGGTGCAGGAAAAACAACTTTATTCATCCCATAATTGACCAGCATTCTAGCTTCTGGATAATCATTTTTTTCAGGGTTAACCGTATCCGTTAATTTAGGTATCAACGATAATGTTAAAAAGCCATGAGCAATAGTTGATTTGAATGGAGACTCATTTTTAGCCTTGAGAGGATCAGTATGAATCCATTGATGATCACCCGTTGCCTGTGCAAACTGATCGATACAGGCTTGATCAACAAGAAACCACTCGCCAACGAAATTTTCAACGCCTAAGTCAGATTCAATACGTTGATGTAAATCAGCAAATTTTTCACTTAATTTAATAGCAGGTTCTGAATCATTTACGGCAGCTTCTTCACTATCATGAAAAAAGTGGAAGTATTGAGTCCAGGGTAGAGAAAAATTACGAATATCGGATACTTTTTTATTGATGGTCTCAGGCCAGCTTTTTAATGTTGTCCCGACACGACTTTTTATTCCTGAATTAATCGATTCGAGTTTCTCTTGGCCCTGTTTAAATGACTCTACCAGCCGCATAATTGATCCTTTATTCGTATCTTGAACGCCGTATTATTGACTTATTCCCTAGTCATAAGTTTTTCTGCATATAGTGTGCCACAGGATCTAAATCTGCGTTTGTATGATCAGATCCTAATTTGTAACATGGATGAGATAGCGCAAAAGCGCGTCAGCGGTTACAATTCTTTGTTTCATTATCGATAACGAACATACCATGCTCTATAGCACAGACGACCTGCGAATCACTGGCATTCAAGAAGTGATCCCACCGGCACAACTCCATGAGGAATTGCCCATTACCGACCAGGCATCGGAAACAGTGTTTAATGCTCGTAAGGCAACTCAGGATATTCTGCATAAACATGATGATCGCTTAACAGTCATTGTTGGTCCATGCTCCATCCATGATCCTCTTGCTGCACGTGAGTATGCCACAAGACTTCAACCCTTGATTGAAGAACTTAAAGATGATTTACAAATCATCATGCGGGTTTACTTTGAAAAACCACGCTCTGTGGTCGGCTGGAAAGGATTAATCAACGACCCATACCTTGATGGTAGCTTCAAAATCAACGATGGCCTTCACATTGCGCGCAAGTTACTTCTGGATCTTGCCGAAATGGGCGTTCCTTCGGCCACTGAATACTTGGACTTAATCAGCCCGCAATATATTGCTGATTTAGTGTCATGGGGTGCAATTGGAGCGAGAACGACAGAGAGCCAAGCTCACCGTGAGTTAGCTTCAGGCTTATCCTGCCCAGTGGGTTTCAAAAATGCGACCGACGGCGGTGTGCAAATTGCCGTGGATGCTTGCCTTTCAGCATCAAAACCTCATCACTTCATGTCATTAACCAAAGCAGGTCGTTCCGCTATTTTTTCAACAACGGGCAATCCAGACTGCCATATCATCTTACGTGGTGGACGAGAGCCAAATTTTGACAGTGACAGTATTAATATAGCCGCAGAGGTTGTTACCCGCTCAGGCCAAGATGTCAGAATCATGATCGACTGTAGTCATGCTAATAGTGGCAAAAATCATATTCAACAAGAAACGGTATGCCGTGAAGTGGCAGCTCAAATTGCAGCAGGCGAGACACGTGTTATCGGCCTCATGTTGGAAAGCAATTTGATTGCTGGTAGACAGAACGCTGAATCAGGGAAAGAATTAGTCTACGGTCAAAGCATCACCGATGCATGTATGGCTTGGGACAATACAGATACCTTACTTAGAGAATTAGCTCAGGCAGTTCAGCAACGTCGACAGCTATAATGATTATCGTTATAAAAATTCGCTGTTAAGTGGCTCACAGATAAAGCATTAATATCATTGCTTCAGCTTCGATATTGATGCTTTTTAAGCTATAATCGTTGATTACCATTTACAGCCGAATTGATTCCGTGCTGAAATGACAATTAATTCCTGAGAAAATCAGTAGGTTATTAAATGGCAGATTATGCCCTCATACTTATAAGTACAATACTGGTAAACAATATAGTCCTCGTCAAATTTCTGGGACTCTGCCCTTTTATGGGTGTGTCACGTAAATTGGAAACAGCTATGGGGATGGCCCTCGCCACCACATTTGTGCTGACATTGTCATCTATCAGTAGTTATCTTATCAATGAATATCTGCTGGCCCCTTTTGGCATTGAATTTTTACGTACCATCAGTTTCATTTTTGTTATTGCTGTTGTAGTTCAGTTCACTGAAATGGTCGTACATAAAACTAGTCCTCTGCTTTATCAGGTGCTGGGTATTTTCTTACCTCTGATTACAACAAACTGTGCCGTGCTTGGGGTTGCCTTGCTGAATGTACAAGAGAAACATGGGTTTATTGAATCTGCACTCTATGGCTTTGGTGCAGCGCTAGGCTTTTCAATGGTATTAATCATTTTTGCGGGTATGCGTGAACGGCTTGCTGCGGCTGATGTTCCAGTCCCTTTTCAGGGAGCTGCTATCGGTCTAATCACCGCAGGTCTGATGTCAATGGCCTTTATGGGTTTTACCGGACTGGTGAAAGGATAATCCCATGTTAACAGCGGTTATTGCTTTAACGCTTCTAGCGTTGATTCTTGGTTTGTTATTAGGATTTGCTTCAGTCAAGTTCAAGGTTGAAGGCGATCCTATAGTGGATCAAATTGATAAAATTCTACCTCAAACGCAGTGTGGACAATGTAGTTTTGCTGGCTGTCGGCCTTATGCTGAAGCCATCGCAGCAGGTGAAGTTGATATTAACCGATGCCCTCCTGGTGGCGAGTCCACTATTCAGGCCCTAGCTGATTTACTTGATGTAGAACCCAAGCCACTGGACGAAGAGTGCGGCGTTGAAAAGCCAAAAATGCTCGCGGTGATTGATGAACAACGCTGTATCGGCTGTACTCTTTGTATTCAGGCCTGTCCTGTTGATGCGATTCTGGGTGCAGCAAAACATATGCATACCGTTATCGCTGACGAATGTACAGGGTGTGAACTTTGTTTAGAACCTTGCCCAGTAGACTGTATTGATATGGTTGAAATGACACCTAACCCAAATACCTGGCGCTGGCCAGATCCATCTCATGTGCAACTTGAGCGTGGAGAAAGATCATGACTAAAACATTAGGGTCATTCCCAGGCGGATTGAAACTGCCCGGCCATAAAAAACGCTCAACCCAAACACCCATCCGAAAAACACCACTCGCTAAGAGACTGACACTACCTTTGCGACAACATATTGGCAGCTCTGCTATTCCAATTGTAGAAGTCGGTGATAAGGTCTTGAAAGGTCAACAAATTGCTCGCGCTGACGGTCATGTTTCTGTCTGTCTTCATGCGCCAAGCTCAGGCACTGTTATCGCTATTGATGAACAGCCGATTCCTCATCCATCTGGGTTAACAGCGCCTTGTATTACTATCGAAACAGATGGCGATGACCGGTGGATAGAGCGTCATCCGGTAAAAGATTATCGTTCACTTTCTGCACATGAAATTCGTCAAATCGTACGTGATGCCGGTATTGTTGGTCTTGGCGGTGCTGGATTCCCAAGCTTTATCAAGCTCAATCCTGGCGTACATCATACTGTCGAAACATTACTGTTAAATGGCGCCGAATGTGAACCTTATATCAGCTGTGATGACATGCTGATGCGTGAGCGTTCAGACGGTATCCTGGATGGTATCGAAATCATGCACTATGCGATTCGCGCTCGCGATGTCATCATTGCCATTGAAGACAACAAACCGCAAGCTATTTCAGCAATGGAATTAGCCCTGGCATCTCGCCCTCATATGCAAAACACGCGACTTGTCGTCGTACCAACCCGTTACCCTACTGGCGGTGAAAAACAACTTATTCAAGTGGTGACTGGCAAAGAAGTTCCTAGTAATGGATTGCCCATTGATATTGGTATCGTCAGTCATAATATGGGGACGGCTTATGCCGTTGGTCGAGCGATTCACCATGGTGAACCTTTAATTTCTAGAATCGTAACGGTTACCGGCAAAGATGTGACACATGCGGGTAACTTCGAAACGCTGTTTGGCACCCCCATTTCAGAGCTGCTTGACTATGCAGAAACAGCACGTGAACCTGATGAAGCATTTATCTTAGGTGGCCCAATGATGGGCTTTAGTCTGTCTGGCGATAACCTCCCCGTCACTAAGACAGCGAACTGCATTCTTGCTGGTGTCGAAGATGCTGCACCAGCGCAAGAGCCTCTACCATGCATTCGTTGTGGTGATTGTGCCACTGCTTGTCCTGCCAGCCTCTTACCACAGCAACTTTACTGGCATTCACGTGCCAAGGATTTTGACCAAACCCGTGATTACAACTTATTCGATTGTATTGAATGCGGCTGCTGTGATTATGTCTGCCCAAGCAAGATTCCGTTGGTATCTTACTTCCGTTTTGCCAAAACGGAGATTATGACCCAAGAACGTGAACGGAAAAAATCTGACCTTGCTCGTGACCGGTTTGAAACTCGACAAGCTCGATTAGAGCGTGAACAAAGAGAAAAAGAAGAACGTCAACGCCAGCGTAAAGCAGCACTAGCCGCTTCCAAGGCAAAAAAAGAACAAGAAGAAAAAGCGGCTGCTACCGCCGAAGCGGATAAAAAGGAGACTGAAGAATAATGGCGATATTTCGAATGAGTCCGCCATTTTTGGCCGGCACTAACCGTGTCACCCTTCAAATGCTACAAGTGATCCTCGCGATGATTCCAGCTATCATCGCCATGGTCTATTTCTTCGGACCAGCGGTTTTAATTAATATCAGTTTAGCTTTAGTCGTTTCGCTGATCGCTGAAGCTATTATGTTAATGCTTCGTAAACGTCCGATTAAACCTTTTATAACTGATGGTAGTGCTGCTGTGACAGCTATTCTGTTGGCAGTAGCGATTCCGCCATTATCCCCCTGGTGGATGACAGTGACCGGCATTTTATTTGCCATAATCTTTGCCAAACATTTATACGGTGGTCTGGGCTATAACCCATTCAATCCGGCCATGGTAGGTTACGTATTACTGCTGATCTCGTTCCCACTGGAAATGACGACTTGGTTACCTGTTGAATCACTCGCTGATAAACCACTCGACTTGCATTCAGCCTTCCAGTTAATTTTTTATGGCCAGACCAATGCTGGCTGGGTTGCTGATACTGTCTCTGGTGCCACACCACTGGATACAATGAAAACTCAAATAGGCCAATCAATTGCACCTACCTATATCATGAATCAAAATCTGTTTGGCAGTTTAGGTGGGCTTGGCTGGCAGTGGATTAATATCTGGTTTGCTGTCGGTGGACTCTATTTATTATATCGCCGAGTTATCAGTTGGCATGTTCCTGTTGCAATGCTTGGCACTATGTTTGTCGTATGCGGCGTCACCTCTCTATTTGCACCTGAAGTAACTGGCTCCCCTCTGTTTCACTTGTTGAGCGGCGGCACTATGATTGGGGCTTTTTTTATTGCCACTGATCCCGTTTCTGGTTCAACCACAGTGAAAGGTCGTTTAGTTTTCGGCGCGGGTGTCGGTGCTTTAACTTATATCATTCGTGTATGGGGTGGCTATCCAGATGGCGTGGCGTTTGCTGTAATCTTAATGAATATGTTGGCACCACTCATCGACTATTACACACAGCCCAAAGTTTATGGGGCTAGAAAATAATGGCTGATCTAAAAAAACATATTCTAAGAGTTGGTGCGGTTCTTGGTTTATTTGCTATCGTTGCAACGACAATGGTGGCGTTTACAGAGCAAAATACACGCCAGCAAATTAAAGAAAACGAACGTCAGGCTTTATTAAATGCTATTAATACTTTAATACCGCACGAACAGTACGATAATGCTATTTTGCAAGATACCTTGCTTCTACCACCAACAGAAAAATTAGGGACAGAAGAGCCCACACTCGTATTTCGGGCTCGTAAGCAAAACGAACCTGTTGCTGTCGTTCTGACCGCTGTCGCACCTAATGGTTATTCGGGACGAATTAAAATGCTGGTAAGCATTTATTATGATGGCGCACTCGCTGGTGTAAGGGTGATCAATCATAAAGAAACACCTGGTTTGGGTGATAAGATTGATGCCAGCCGCTCGGACTGGATTAAACAGTTTGAAGGTTTATCATTAGAAAATCCTTCATCTGCGAAGTGGAAAGTCAAAAAAGATGGCGGTGCTTTTGATCAGTTTACCGGTGCAACAATCACACCGAGAGCAGTAGTTAAGGCTGTAAAAGCTTCTCTTGAGTATTTCAAAAATCATCGTGAAGCATTATTTGCAAAGAATGAGGAAAAATCATGAATCCTTATTATCAGATAATAAAAGAAGGCTTATGGAAAAATAATCCTGCTCTGGTACAACTGCTGGGATTATGCCCTCTTCTCGCTGTCACTAATACAGTAATCAATGGATTGGGCTTAGGCTTAGCAACAATCTTAACCTTAGTGGCTTCAAATGGATTTATTTCGCTGCTGAGAAACCAGATTCCTGATGAGGCGAGACTGCCAGTCTTTGTCATGATCATTGCTTCGATTGTGACCATTATCGAGTTATCAATGAATGCCTGGTTTCATGACTTATACTTAATCTTAGGTATTTTTATTCCATTAATTGTCACTAACTGTTCGATTATTGGCCGTGCAGAAGCCTTTGCTGCCAGAAATTCTGTCGGTCCTGCATTGCTTGATGGATTAATGATGGGCATAGGCTTTACCGCGGTACTCGTTGTATTAGGTGGAATGCGTGAACTCATTGGTCAGGGAACACTCTTCAGCCAAGCTGAGTTGATGTTCGGTGATGTGGCGAAAAACTTTACTATCACAGTAATAGAGAATTATCGTGGCTTTTTACTTGCCTTATTACCTCCAGGGGCATTTATTGGTTTAGGCTTAATTGTGGCATTAAAAAATGTGATTGATGCCAGACTGACCAAACAACAAACAGCCAAAGTTGAAGCCACGGCTGAAGTCGCTACGAGTAGCTAAAATGAATCAGGCTCAACGGCGTGACTTTTTTGAAACGCTAAAAAACTACAACCCGGCACCGACTACTGAACTCAATTATAGCTCGCCGTTTGAGCTACTAATTGCTGTGATATTGTCTGCTCAGGCAACTGATGTTGGCGTCAATAAAGCGACGGATAAACTCTATCCGGTAGCCAATACACCTGAAACGATCCTTGCGCTGGGCGTTGATGGCTTAAAGCAATACATAAAAACCATTGGTTTATTCAATAGCAAAGCAGAAAATGTCATCAAAACCTGTAAAATGCTGATTGAAGAGCATGACAGCGAGGTACCCGAAAACCGGGAAGCACTTGAAGCATTACCAGGCGTCGGTCGAAAAACTGCAAATGTCATCCTTAATACTGTATTTAAACATCCCGTAATTGCGGTTGATACCCATATTTTCCGCCTATCTAACAGAACCGGTCTGGCAAAAGGAAAAACCGTTAAGGCTGTCGAAGACAAGCTGATGAAAGTCGTCCCGAAAGAGTATTTGTTGGACGCGCATCACTGGTTGATTCTGCATGGTCGTTATGTCTGCTTGGCACGTAAACCAAAATGTGAAAGCTGCTGTGTCACGCAATACTGTGATTACTACCGTGACCAGCTACGTCGTCAATCACGATCCGTACAGTGATGTTTGGCCAAAACCGACAAGAAATTAGACAAGCCTATTTTAATGTCTGGGCAAAAATGCATTCCAAAGACTCCTTATCTGCACTTGAAAAACAGATCGCGCATATCATTGAATTGCACCCGGAATATCACTCTCTTTTCAGTCAACCAGATAACATTCATCAAGATTATTTAGTAGAGGCAGGCAACACTAATCCTTATTTACACATGGGGTTGCATCTAGCATTACATGAGCAAATCCAAACAGACAGACCAGTGGGTATCCGTACAATTTCTCAACAATTATTCCATATCAAACAAGATCAACATCAATGCGATCATTTGATGATGGACTGTCTGGCTGAGTTTATATGGCAAGCACAACATGATGGCATTCCCCCTTCAGAAGACGACTATCTCATAGCTTTAAAACGGCTACTTCCATCACGATAAATCAATTTAGATCATGTCTCAGGTTATCAACCTTTAACAGTTTCAGAGGAGAACAGCGAATGAAAGCATATGGATTTTTTCAAGCCGATGGACAAGCTCAATTGATCAAATCTGAAACGCCGGCTGCACAGGGGCGAGATTTACTGATTAAAATTGATGCGATCGCTGTTAATCCTGTTGATACCAAAGTGAAGTCAGGCTTAGGAAACACTCAAGATAAAGCTAGGATTATTGGTTGGGATGCTTGTGGCACAGTTATCGATTCAGGTGATGAATGTGAGTTATTTAAATCAGGTGATAAAGTTTTCTATTCAGGCGATGTCACTCGAGATGGTTGTTATGCCTCTCACCAACTAGTCGATGAACGCATCGTTGGCAAAGCACCTACAACATTAAGTCCAGAGCAGGCAGCCGCTATGCCGCTGACTAGTATTACCGCCTGGGAAGCGCTGTTCTCAAGAATGCGAATTCGAGCTGATCTCGATAAAGGTAAAACTATTTTGATTGTAGGTGGTGCTGGGGGGGTAGGCTCAATTGCCATTCAACTGGCAAAAAAAATCGGTCAACTTAATGTCGTCGCTACGGCTTCTCGTCAGGAATCTACCGACTGGTGTTATACACTAGGCGCGGATCATGTAATCAATCACCAACAGTTAGGCGACAGTTATGCAAAGCTAGGTATACCCGCTCCCGATTATATTTTATGTTTGGGTGATACCGATCCATATTACGAAGAGTTAACTGACTTATTGGCGCCACAAGGATTGATCTGTTTTGTTGTTACAAGTCAGCAAAATCAGAATATCGATAAATTAAAGAACAAAAGCGCCGGCATCGTTTGGGAGTTTATGTTTGCCAGACCGATGTATCACACAGCCGATATGATAGAACAACACAATATACTTAATAAGATTGCAGAGATGCTTGATAATAAAACACTTACCTGTACTCATAAACGTACTTTGGGCCCCATTTCTGCTGTTAATATTGAACAGGCGCACCAATTATTACTGGCAGGCAGAACGATTGGAAAAATAAGCCTGACAGCTATAGAGGACTAATCCTTTCTGCTGCTTTTCGTGGCACAGAATGCTCGATAATCGTATAATCATCGCAAATATTTACAATAAGCAGAGGCACGTAATGAAGAATAAATCTGGTCAGTTTTTTATTGGTAGTATTGTCACCATACTCATACTTTATGCTTTAGTATTAGTCGTGCTAAATAATTCACTCGATTTAGGTAAACATGCCACCGCTCCAGCGAATATGGATGAAGAAGCTGTCGCTGAACGCATTAAGCCTGTTGCAGAAGTCAATATTGGTGAGCCACCAGCGGTACAAGCACCAGCTGCTGAAGAAGAAACTGATGACGCCGGTGGCGCAGGCAAACAAATCGTTGCTCAAGTCTGCTCAGCCTGTCATGGAGCCGGGTTAATGGGCGCACCTAAAGTTGGTAATGCTGGAGATTGGGCGCCCCGTATTGAAAAAGGGATGGATACTTTGCATAAACATGCTATTGAAGGCTTCAACTTGATGCCTGCGAAAGGTGGTCGTGCAGATCTAAGTAATGAAGCTGTCATGGCAGCTGTCGATTATATGGTGTCACAATCCAAATAATCTTTGGCACACAATGAATAAAAAAAGCACTGTAGAGCACTGCTCTACAGTGCTTTTTCATGTATAACTACTGTATATGAGCATCCGTTAGATAACAGGAAAATCAATGAATTTATTGGCGTTCAACTTACCTTTAGTTGCTCTGATACCTTTTCTAGGCGCACCGATTGCCGCTTGGGCAGCAAGATTTAATCGTGTCGCATCAGCTTGGGTGGCAGGTATTGTCACTCTTTTATCGTTGCTGACCTTAATGCCAGTCGTTCATATTCCGTTTGATAACGATACCCTCATTCAAAGTTGGTCATGGCTACCAAATCTGGGCTTAGATTTTGCGTTCCGCTTAGATGGCCTCTCTCTGCTGTTTAGTTTTCTGATCTTATTGATCGGACTGCTAGTCATCTTATATGCACGTTACTATTTATCGGCTCAGGATTGTATGGGGCGCTTTTTTGCCTACATGCTCATGTTTATGGGCTCCATGTTAGGCATTGTGCTGTCAGAAAATTTGATTCAACTGGTCATATTCTGGGAGTTAACCTCACTTACCTCATTTTTACTCATTAGCTACTGGCAATATAGTCAGGATGCACGAGATGGTGCCCGAATGGCTCTTACGATCACCGGTGCAGGTGGTTTGGCTATGCTCGCTGGTGTATTAATGATTGGTAATATGGTGGGGAGCTTTAATCTTACCGATGTCTTAGCCTCTGGGGATGTGATCCGTCAAAATGAGCATTATCTAACGGCATTAGTTTTAATCCTACTCGGTGTCTTTACCAAATCGGCTCAGTTCCCTTTTCATTTTTGGCTTCCACATGCGATGGCTGCGCCTACTCCGGTGTCAGCTTATTTGCATTCTGCCACTATGGTTAAAGCCGGTATTTTTATTCTAGCTCGACTATTTCCTGTGCTTTCAGGCACAGAAGCCTGGGGTTGGCTAGTGGGTGGTGCCGGTATGATCACCATGGTCCTAGGTGCCTATACCGCTCTATTTAAACATGACTTAAAAGGTCTTTTGGCCTATTCGACCATCAGTCATTTGGGCTTAATCACACTATTATTTGGCTTTAGTACTAAGTTGGCTGCTGTAGCTGCCATTTTTCATATTATCAATCACGCAACATTTAAAGCGTCATTATTCATGGTAGCCGGTATTATCGATCATGAGTGTGGCACTCGTGACATGCGCAAAGTAAATGGCTTATTAAAATACATGCCACATACAGCCGTATTGGCGATGATTGCTGCGTCAGCCATGGCCGGCGTACCACTTTTAAATGGCTTTCTCAGTAAAGAAATGTTTTTTCAGCAGTCGCTGGCAGCCACCGATCATCACCCATTAAGCTGGGCAATTCCCATTATTGTGACCTTCGGTGCTGTTTTCTCAGTCGCCTACTCACTTCGTTTCATCCATGACGTTTTCTTTAATGGTGAGCCTCTAGGATTAACTAAAACACCACATGAGCCACCTCGCTTTATGAGAATACCCGTCGATATACTGGTATTACTGTGTCTTGGGGTCGGTATGGTCCCTGTATTAATTGTGGCGCCTATTTTAACCGTGGCGGTTGCAGCTAGTCTGCAAGGTGTGCCTCCAGACTATAGTCTGGCTATCTGGCATGGCTTTAATATTCCCCTGTTGATGAGTTCTATTGCTCTGGTGTTTGGTGCCATTGTGTATTTCTATCGTAAGAAATTATTTCGTTGGCATGATGAAAATTTACCTCGGTTGGACGCCAAAACACTTTTTAATAGAGTCACGCATGGCTTATTAGTACTGAGCGGTAAAATCAGCCGTTTATTTGATCGTGGTTCCTTACAAAATGCAATTAGCTGGGTCTTGTTATCAGCCGTCCTTGCGGCCTTGTATGGTTTTTTACAGTTTGATAGTCCACTATTTGGTGACAGAACCTTACTGGATGCCAACCTGCTCACCATGATACAAGTCGGCATTCTAATTGTGGCGAGCATTCTAACGGCAGTGATGCATCATAAGAGATTAGTTGCCCTGATCATTATCGGTGTTATTGGTTTAATCGTCTCGCTTGGTTTTGTGAAATTCTCAGCACCTGATTTGGCCTTGACACAATTATCGGTTGAAGTTGTCACCATTGTGCTTCTTTTACTAGCCTTGTTTTTCTTGCCACAGCATAGTCCCCAGGAAAGAAGTCATAAGCGTCTGACCCGTGATCTTGTCTTATCTATTTCCGCTGGTGTCACCGTAATGTTATTAGCTATGGCTGTTATGACACGTGACTACAGCAGTATTTCTGGCTTCTTCCTAGAGAACAGTAAGCCCGGAGGTGGTGGTACCAACGTCGTCAATGTCATTCTGGTCGATTTCCGTGGCTTTGATACATTGGGTGAAATCGTTGTATTGGCACTTGCTGGTTTAGGGATTTTTGCTTTATTAGAAAATCTGAGACTGCCTGCACCTTTGCGTGATATAGATGGTCGAGAGTGGAGCCATGACCCTCATCCCCCCATCATGCAGACACTGACTCGATTATTATTTCCATTAATGCTCATGGTTGCCGTGTTTATTTTCCTGCGTGGTCACAACCTGCCAGGGGGTGGCTTCATTGCTGGGTTAATAGCCGCCGTTGCTTTAATTTCTCAATACCTTGCTAATGGTATTGCCTGGACTAATGCCAGAATTAGGGTGGATATGCATAAAGTCATTGCAGTGGGTTTAACCGCTGCCTTTGTTACAGGCTTAGGGGCTATGTTCCTCTCTTACCCCTTCCTGACAACGACCTTCACTTATTTGAAATGGCCGATTGTTGGTAAGTTTGAGATTGCCAGTGCCATGATTTTCGACCTGGGCGTATTCCTCGTTGTCGTCGGCGCAACTGTCCTTATTTTGGTCGAACTCGGTAAGCTCAGTCATGCATCACACGGTTTAGCTCAACAGGAGAAAAAATAGATGGAGTGGTTAGTCGCCATCGCTATAGGCGTGATGACATCATGTGGTGTCTATCTTGTACTTCGCGCTCGTACCTTTCCTCTGGTACTTGGATTAACACTGATTTCCTATGCAGTGAATGTATTTTTATTTGTCATGGGCCGTTTACAAATCGGCGAAGCCGCTATTATCTCGGCTGACACAACAAAATATACTGATCCATTACCCCAAGCGCTGGTATTAACAGCGATTGTCATTGCCTTTGGTATGACAGCCTTTTTGATTGTGCTGGCTTTAAAAGCCCGTAGTGAGTTGGGCAATGATCATGTCGATGGCATGAGCTATGTCGCTGAGGAGCATGAGAAGAAAGCCGCTGAGGGAGACACAAAATGACCCTCTCACAACTACCTATTCTGCTTATTCTCTTACCCTTATTAGGCGGTATTTTAACCCTATTCGCACGTCCAAAAGGCATAGGCTTACAACGAGGATTCAGCATGGCTTTTACTAGTGCCCTGCTGTTACTGAGTATTTATACAGTCTCCATAGCAAATAATGGCAACTACTCTGTTTACTTACTCGGTAACTGGACAGCGCCGTTTGGCATCGTCATGGTGCTCGATAGACTTTCTTCATTAATGATTCTACTCACCGCTATTTTGGCCGTAGTTGCTCTGTGTTATGCCATCAGTCAAGGTACTGACAAAAAGGGCCGACACTTCCATGTGCTATATCAAATCCAGCTTTTTGGTCTAAATGGGGCGTTTCTGACAGGGGACTTATTTAACCTGTTTGTCTTCTTCGAAGTCCTTTTGTTAGCCTCATATGGTTTATTACTGCATGGCGGTGGTCGTTTGCGTACCAAAGGTGGGCTTCACTATGTCGTAATTAACTTGGTCGGCTCCAGCTTATTTTTATTTGCTGTCGGTACGCTATACGGCATTCTGGGTACATTAAATATTGCCGACATGTCGATGCATATTAACCAGTTAAATGAAGCTGACCAAGGTATCGTCGCGGCGGCAGGCTTACTTCTTTTAGTTGTATTTGGTATTAAAGCAGCCATTTTTCCACTCTATTTATGGCTTCCAGGAGCATATGCCCATACCTCAGCTGCAGTTGCAGCTCTATTTGCCATTATGACTAAAGTTGGGCTCTACGCCATTATTCGAGTTCACGGCACGTTATTTTCAGAACAAGCTGGTGGCTTGTCAGGCTTACATGCTGATGTTGTGTTGGTGCTTGGCCTGGTGACATTGGCGATGGCTGTTTTAGGCGTGTTTGCATCCCGCGCCTTAAAGGAGCAAACAGCCTTTCTCATTCTCGCTTCTGTCGCTACGATATTAATAGGTGTTGGTATCAATACAACAGCATCTTTAGCGGCAACATTGTATTACCTTATTCATTCCACTCTTATTGGTGCAGGATTATTTCTATTGGCAGATATCATTGCCAGAATAAGAGGTTCCTATTCAGATAGATTACGAGCTGGAGCCCCCATCAAACATGGTATTTTCATAGGTTCGGCCTTTTTTATTACATCGATTGCCATTGTTGGCATGCCCCCCCTGTCAGGGTTTATTGGCAAAGTGATGATTTTGGAAGCTGCAATGACCAGCCCATTCAGTGCGTGGATTTATGCTGTTATTCTATTGGGTAGTTTATTGATGATTATGGCTATGGCACGCTCTGGTTCTATTTTGTTTTATCAGGTAGACACCACTTTAGATGACGATAGCGAGAAGTTAAACCTTAAAGCAATGGCTATGGCATTGATTTTAGTGCTGGCAAGTCCAGTGTTAGTCATCGCAGCAGGCCCAGTTTCAGAGTTTACACAAAGCGTTGCATCACAGTTAAGTGATCATCAAGCCTATATCAATGCAGTAATGAGCCAGTCAGCCTACCAGGGAGGAAAATAAGATGCGGAGTAAATTTTTCCCTCATCCTTTTCTGACCTTAGCTTTGTGGATTATCTGGCTATTGCTCAATAACACCCTGTCTGCAGGCCACATGATATTAGGCGCGTTGATAGCCATCTTTATTCCTTGGTTCACTGCTGGTTTCTGGGAAGAACGTATCAGTGTGCATAAACCATGGCTTCTGGTTAAATTTATTAGCTCAGTGATCTGGCAGATAGTCATCGCCAATATTCATGTTGCTCGTCTGATTCTGATGTCTTCAAATAAACTCAGACCAGGGTTTGTCGAAGTTCCTCTCGATTTAACCTCACCATTGGCTATCAGCATTCTCGCCAATACGATTTCTCTGACACCAGGCACAGTCACCTGTGACTTATCTAAAGACCAGAAAAGTCTGTTGATTCACGCTTTAGATATCAATGATGCTCAAGCCACCATTGATGAAATCAAACAGCTTTTTGAAAAACCGTTAAAGGAGATTTTCAACTAATGCTGAATATCGCCATCATTACATCATGCGTTATGGTCTGTACAGCTCTGTTATTGAGTCTTTATCGACTACTCATCGGCCCAAGTGTACCGGATAGAATTCTGGCCCTAGATACACTTTATATCAACTCGATCGCGCTACTTATCCTGCTGGGTATTTTTCTGCGAAGTAACCTATATTATGAAGCTGCTCTACTGATTGCTCTGATGGGCTTTATGGGAACACTCGCTCTCAGCAAATATCTGCTGCGTGGCGACATTATGGAATAAGCCATGTTAGAAATTCTATTATCTATTCTGATTATTCTTGGTGGCTTTTTCACTTTGGTTGGCTCATTAGGTTTGTTCAAATTACCAGATTTTTATATGCGCTTACATGGCCCCACAAAAGCTAGCACACTGGGCGTAGGTGCTGTTTTGGTCGCTTCTGCGATTCACTTTAGTGTCAAGACGGGTGACATCAGTCTTCATGAAGTGCTCGTCACCTTGTTTTTATTTATTACAGCACCAGTTAGTGCTCATTTGATGGCTAAAGCAGCTTTACATATCAAAGTCAGACAAGAAAAACGCACACTCAATAAATCTGATCAGGAAGAGTAATGCATATATGGGTAGATGCAGACGCTTGTCCTGCTGTGATTAAAGAAATATTGATTCGAGCTTCAAGACGAACATTCATGCCTCTGACATTCATTGCAAACCACTCTATAAAAGTGCCTGCTGATAATCAGATTCAGTTTATTCAAGTCGCCTCTGGTTTTGATATGGCTGACAATGAGATAGCCAGCCGCGTCCAAAAAAAAGACTTAGTCATTACTGCCGATATTCCGCTTGCTAATGATGTCATCGACCGTGGAGGCATCTGTCTCAGTCCTCGCGGTGAGTTAATGGATAAAAGTAATATTGCCGCCCGCTTAACCATGCGTAATTTTATGGACACCATACGTTCAAGTGGTGTCGATACAGGTGGTCAAAATGCCTTTAATCACCGAGACAGAATGCAATTTGCCAATCAGCTAGACAAAATTATTCAGTCGTCTCTTTAAAAAAAGCCGAATAATCGGAACATCGGTATTGCACATTCTGTCCTATCAATGGTTTTCACAAAGGAGAGAGAAATGATAAATGATTCAATAGACCGTTATGGCAGTGTTAGTCGTTTTTTCCACTGGTTGGTCGCTGTGCTGGTTATTCAGCAATTTTTTAAGTTTGCTGACATCATTAACGATGGTAAACATTGGCTGGGCGAGACATTCGGTCCCTATCATACATCGATAGGTGCAATCATTATGATTCTCGCCATATTGCGTTTGTTATGGAGCATGAAACAAAAAAATCAACGCCCAGTAATTGAAGGTGCCCATAGTAAACTGGTAAAAATGGCACATAGCATTATGTACTTTTGCCTGATTGCCATGCCACCACTTGGCGCACTCTATATTCATGGACACGGCTATCCAGTGAAAATATTTGGTGAAGTCCTTATTGAAAAGCCAGCGGCTAAAGTGCAATGGGCACAAGACATCGGTGAGCTACATTCAATACTCGCATTCGTTCTTGTCATACTGGTGATTGGTCATATAGGTGCAGCGCTTTATCATCACTTTATACGTAAAGACGATACACTTCGTCGTATGGTCTAAAACAAAAAAGCCCGGTAAAAACTACCGGGCTTTTTTTTATTTCAACATTTGTCGAATATTAGACAGATGCGCTTTACCACGCTCTTTGCGTTCTTCCGGATCAGCCTGCGTTTTTTCAGACATCCAAATCAGATCATCCGATGGTAGTTCACGAAGAAAACGACTTTCCTCGCACTCCATTTTTTCACCATAGCGTTTACGCGTATTCGCCATTGTCATGACCAAGCTACGCTGTGCTCTGGTAATACCTACATAAGTGAGGCGTCGTTCTTCCTCAATCGTGCCTTCTTCAATACTGGTCCTATGAGGCAGAATTTCTTCTTCCATCCCAACCATAAAGACATGTGGAAACTCCAGACCTTTTGCTGCATGTAGAGTCATTAAATGCACTGCATCAGCCTGATTCTCATCTTCCTGTCGATCCAGAATATCCATTAGCGTCAATCTGGCTGCAATATCACCAATGCTCTTTTCTTCGGTATCGTTCTCAATAATTCGCTCAATCCAACTTAGCAATTCGAGCACATTATCCATCCGCCGTTCCGCTTTGTTCGGATCACCACTGGTTTCTTCCAGCCAGCCACGATACTCGATCTCTTCTACCATATCGCGTATCGCACTCATCAAGTCGCCACGTTTGGCCCGATCAGCAATATCCACTAACCAATTGGCAAAGTGCGTCAAATTCATAATGGCTTTTTCAGGCAGCTTTTCTGCCAGCCCCATCTCAAAACAGGCACCAAACAAACTGGTCTTACGCTCAGTGGCATAATTGCCCAAGGCTTGTAGTGTGCTTGAGCCTATACCTCGGCGCGGGGTGTTAATGACCCGAAGAAAGGCATTATCATCATCCTGATTAGCCAGCAAACGTAGATAAGCCATAATATCTTTAACTTCAATACGTGAGAAAAACGATGTGCCTCCAGTGAGAAAGTAAGGCACATTATGTTCACGTAATACACGCTCAATTGGTCTGGACTGATGGTTACTACGATAAAGAATCGCATAATCTTTAAAGTTCGCCTGATGTTTCAGCTTGTGATAAAGCAACTCAGAAACGACTTTTTCCGACTCATGGTCATCATCACGACAACCAATAATTCGAATCGGATCGCCCTCCCCCAATGCGCTCCATAATTGTTTTTCGAATACATGAGGGTTATTACGAATCAGTGTATTAGCCACACGTAGGATTCGGCTCATGGAACGATAATTCTGTTCCAGTTTAATCAGCTTTAAACGAGGATAGTCTGTCTGTAGTTGTGCGAGGTTTTCAGGTCGAGCGCCACGCCATGAATATACTGATTGGTCATCATCACCCACCACAGTCAGTGCTTCACGAATACCGACCAGTTGTTTCACCAGTTCATACTGACAGCCATTAGTATCCTGATACTCATCCACTAATAGATAGTGAATACGTGCCTGCCATTTTTTTAATATGTCATCATTTTCACGAAATAACACCACTGGTTTGAGTATCAAATCATCAAAGTCGACAGCGTTATAGGCCTGTAATGCAGCGGTATAGAGTGGATATACTTTTGCGGCAGCCATTTGCGTTCCAGCTTCAGCAATTTGCATCGCTTTCTCAGGTAGAATCAGCTGATTTTTCCATTCTGAAATTTGCCACTGCACCTGTTCTGCATGTTCACTATCAGCCGCAAAATCGCGTCCCATCAAATCACGCAGTACTGCCAGACTATCTTGTGCATCAAAAATAGAAAAACCACTGCGATACCCCAGCGCTTTGTATTCACGACGCAGAATATTTAGTCCTAATGTGTGAAAGGTCGACACCATCAAACCTCGTGCTGCTGATGAGTTTTGACGACTCGCCATTAATTCAGATACACGGGTTTTCATCTCACGTGCTGCTTTATTGGTAAAGGTCACCGCAGCAATGTTTTTTGCAGGAATCCCGCATTGCTCAATCAGGTAGGCAATCTTTCGGGTAATAACACGTGTCTTACCACTACCGGCACCAGCTAAGACTAAGAGAGGTCCATCGATATGACGCGCAGCTTCCTGCTGCTGCGGGTTGAGATCATTCAGCATTAACGCCTCTGAAAAACAATATGAGCCACTGAGTGTGTCCACTCAGCAAATAACGTGAAAAATACGGACATTAATAACCTACATCAAGCCGACGATAACTGATGGCTTCGCTAAGATGTTCAGTCTGTATCTGACGACTTCCAGCGAGATCAGCAATCGTTCTAGCCACTTTTAAAATACGATGGTAAGCACGCGCTGACAGTCCCAAGCGGACAATGGCTTTTTCTACCAGCTGATAATCAGCTTCACTTAACAGACAAACATCCTCTATTTCTTTATTTTCTAGCATATTATTGGCTTTATTTTGTCTGTCTAGCTGTCTGCTACGTGCCTTTTCTACTCGTTGTCTAACCTGATCAGAATGTTCTGCAGTTGCATCGACACTTTGATTTCTTAATAAACTTTTATCCACAGCGGGGACTTCAACTAACATATCAATTCGGTCCAACAATGGGCCGGAGACTTTAGCACGATAGCGACGAACCTGCTCTTCTGTACAACGACAACGAGACTCGCCGAGATAGCCGCATGGGCAAGGATTCATGGCTGCCACCAGTTGAAAGCGTGCTGGAAACTCAGCCTGATGTGCCGCTCTTGAAACTGAGATTTTGCCAGATTCTATCGGTTCGCGCAGTACTTCCAACACACGGCGGTCAAACTCGGGCAGCTCGTCCAAAAAAAGTACCCCATTATGCGCAAGAGAAATTTCACCAGGTCTGGGGTGACTACCTCCACCAACTAAAGCAACAGCAGAAGCGGTATGGTGTGGTGCCCGGAATGGACGCTTACGCCACTGACTCACATCAAAACCATTGGATGCTATTGAATGTACAGCCGCTGTTTGCACTGCTTCCTGTTCGCTCATTTCAGTTAGGATACCGGGGAGACGACTTGCCAGCATGGTTTTTCCCGTTCCCGGAGGGCCACAAAAAAGCAGGCTGTGTGAACCGGCCGCGGCGATTTCTAATGCCCGTCTAGCATGCAACTGACCGCGGATATCAATTAAATCAGGATAATCGCTCGTTTGAGTCAAATCAGGAGTATCAGCCAGTTCTAAAAGCTGCTGACCATGCAAGTGAGCACAAACAGCTAATAAACTGTTTGCACCAAAACTATCACATTCCTTAATTAACGCCGCTTCACTAATATTCACCTCAGGCAAAATTAATACGCGTTTTTCTGCCGAGGTGGCTAAAGCTGTTGGTAACACACCTTTAACAGAGCGGCACTCCCCTGTTAACCCCAACTCACCTATAAATTCTTTATCAGCCAAAGATGACATTGGAATTTGTCCAGAGGCAGCAAGAATACCTAAAGCAATGGGCAAGTCAAAACGGCCGCCCTCTTTGGGTAAATCTGCCGGAGCCAAGCTAATCGTAATGCGCTGCTGAGGGAAATTAAACTGAGAGTTGATAATAGCTGAACGTACTCTATCTTTGCTTTCTTTGACAGCCGTTTCTGCCATACCGACAATCGATAAGCTCGGTAAACCATTAGATAGATGCACTTCAATAGTAACGGCTTCGGCATCAATTCCTGTGACTGCACGACTAAAAACCTTAGCGATCCCCATATCCCATCCTTGGTGAGTGTCGAAAAAAAAGGATAGTAAACTATCCATCTTCTGTATGTCGTGAAACTTGTCGAACTTTATAGAGACCAATACTCCGTTTATCTGTTTTCTTTTTACGTCACAAGGTCTGTATGTTATTTTAATAGCGCGCAATCCATCTGACACAAACTCCGGAGTTATTATGCACAAGCCTAGCTTGAGGACTATTTTTGTACTAATTTCAAGCACTTTAAGTCAATTTGCTATAGCTGACCAAGTCGTACTTGATGATGGAAGCTTACTTAAAGGTACCGTAAAAGAAGTCGCAAACGGTCAGTTGCTTATGGATACAGCTTTCGCTGATGAAGTCAGCATTGATTATTCTCGCGTCAGCCAAATTACCACTGATCAAAAATATGTCATTGAATTAGAAAGCCGTGACCGAATTGTCGGCCAACTCAGTGTAGATAAAAATGGTCAGGCTCAACTCACGAATACAGCGTTTGGTAATGTCGATATTGACCCACAGAATATTAAAAATGTTTGGGCCACGGATGCTGCTAAACCACAGGTTCTGGCTGTACAAGAAGAATATCAAGAAGAAATTAACACTCTTAAAGCTGACAAAGAAAAAGAAGTCGAAGATTTAAAAACATCCTATGAAACCGCCATCACAGCACTAAGAGAAGAGCGTAATCGCTTACGCGATCCATGGAGCGGTAGCATTGCTATGGGTATCACGGGCGCCTCAGGAAATACGAATCGTTTTGGTGCGCATGGCCGCGGTGAATTAAACCGTGAAACTGATGCTGAGCGCATGAATATCTACATGGAAATTAATTTCCAGAAAGAAGATGGCGAACAAACAGCAAATCAAAAATTAGCCGGACTTTCTTTGGAGCGTGATATCAACGAAACCTGGTTTGCTCGTGGTTCAGCAGACTTTGAGATTGATGATTTCGAAGAGCTAGATTTACGTGCTATCGCCGCAGCCAGTTTAGGGCGATTCTTCATTCGTGAGGATGACCTGAAATTTAAAGGCTTTGCTGGTCTTGGTTATCGTTTTGAAAGTTACTCAGATGGCACCAATGAAAAAGATCCTACCGGTGTGCTAGGTTACGACGTGAAATACAAGTTGAACAGTAAGCTTAGTTTGTTTCATGACTTCACTTATTACCCCTCATTTAGTAGCCCAGGTAAAAATTACCTGATCGTGACAAACTTAGGTGGTGAAATGCCAATTACTGAGAAAGAAGACTGGAAATTACGTGCTAGCCTCCGCAGCAAGTACAACAGCCAGCCAGCTCAGGATGCAGAAAGTACAGACACAACTTATCAAATGAACTTAGTTTATGACTGGGACTAATCCTGTCCTGAGTTTGATAAATAAAAAAGGCGCCGGAAGGCGCCTTTTTTATTTATGCAAAAGAATTTAATCCAAATAAGTACAGCAGTAATCTACTAACTCTAAAATCTGGATATCAAATGATGAGTTAGCAGGAACATTAAAAGACTCCCCTGCTTTCACATCATTCCATTGAGCATCACCTTTCAAACGATAAGTCAGCTTACCGGCAAGAATTTCCATCAGTTCAGCCTTTTCAGTACCAAAGGTAAACTCACCGGGCATCATAATGCCTAATGTTTTGTAGCTGCCATCAGCAAATGTCACTTTACGGCTGGTCACATTACCATCGAAATAAACGTTTGCTTCACGTGTGACCGTGACATTAGTAAATTCAGACATATTTTTTCTCTTATTTAGTTGGGTTTTCTAACTCGGCAACACGTTGTTCCAGAGCCTCTAACTTTTCACGAGTACGTAACAGCACTTGCGCTTGTACATCAAACTCTTCACGCGTGACCAAATCTAACTTAGTGAAGGTGGCAGTGAGGGCTGAACGTATATTCTTTTCAGCATCTTCCTGCATTTGCACTAAACCAGGTGGTAATGCCTTACTGATGCTTTGCACGACTTCTTCAATTTTCTTAGTATCAATCATCATCTTCCCCTTATTTCTCAACAACTATTCTACGGCATTTAAAATGTGTGATATAGACAACTTATTAAATCATAAAATAATGACTAGAAAGAAAACGGTTTGTCATGGAGACAGTCAGTGGCTAGACTAGACATTATTCACTTTTTTTAGGACGAACTATGACTTCAACGGAAATCTGGGCACTCACGATTGTTATCGCTATCATTGCTGCATTAATCGGCTTTGCTCTGGGACGACGCCAGGCGCCAGGCAGCGATCACGAAATGAAAGAAATCGCTGAGTCATATGACCGCCAACTTGCTGAAAAACAGGCTGAACTCGACGCCTATAAACAAAAAGTCCATGCCCATTACGACAAAACAGCACAAGCATTCAAAGATATGGCCGGTTCATATAAAGAATTATTTGATCACCTGTCTCATGGGTACGAAGAGCTGGGTAACTTTTCAGACCAACGTGTTTTACCGGATCGTGCCGGTGCTCTTTTAGATGGACCAGATATCAACACATCAAAAGACTCTAACTTCATTCACCCAAACCATAAAGGTGATGAAGACGCTTTAACCCGATAAAAAAAGGTTTATACCTATAAAAAAAGCCAGCTTAAAGCTGGCTTTTTCGTTTAATAGACTGGCTAATTAAGCTTTGCCTAAACCTTTGGCAATACGCTCACCAATATCACTGTCTATATTTTTCCAATACTCTATAACGCGTGATAATACAGGTTCTTCTACACCATCACTCACGTGACCAACCACATTAGATACTAAGCGATCTCGTTGGGCATCATCCATCACTTCCCTAACCAGAATACCAGCTTGACCGAAATCATCATCATCTTCACGTAGAGTGTAAGCCTCACGTGTAAACTCACCACTGGCAGCCCAAGTCGTATCTTCTGGGTAGTTCACAGGATCAGCTTTCGGACCACCTTTAGAGTTTGGCGCATAAACAGGATCAGTCACATTTTGAACACGCATAGCACCATCTTTACTGTAACTATTCACAGGACATTTCGGCGCATTAACCGGAATCTGCTTATAGTTCACACCTAAGCGGTGGCGATGAGCATCAGCATAAGAAAACATACGGCCCAGTAACATCTTGTCAGGACTGATACCGATGCCAGGGACTAAATTACTTGGCTCAAATGCTGCCTGTTCAATCTCAGTATGAAAATCAGTTGGATTACGAGTTAGTGTTAACTGTCCCACTTCTTGTAATGGGTAATCGTCATGAGGCCAGACCTTAGTCAAATCAAATGGATTCAGACGATACGTTTTTGCGTCCTCAAAAGGCATAATCTGAACATTCATAGTCCAGCTAGGGTTATTACCCTCTTTAATAGCATTAAACAGATCACGTCTATGATAATCACCATCTTTACCAGCCAGATTATCAGCTTCCTCCTGGGTCAGAAAATCAATGCCCTGATTCGTTTTAAAGTGATATTTCACCCAAAACTGTTCACCCTTATCATTGACCCACATATATGTGTGACTGGAGTAACCATTCATATTACGCCATGATTTGGGTATACCTCTGTCTCCCATCAACCATGTCACTTGGTGAGCTGACTCTGGTGATAGCGTCCAAAAATCCCATTGCATATCATGGTCACGCATAGCATTATCAGCACGGCGTTTTTGTGAACGGATGAAGTGTTGGAATTTCAAAGGATCACGGATAAAAAACACAGGAGTGTTATTACCCACCATGTCATAATTACCTTCGCTAGTATAAAACTTAATTGAAAAGCCTCGTGGATCACGCCATGTATCCGGGCTACCGCGCTCACCGGCCACTGTGGAAAAACGCATCAAAGTATCAGTTTCAGTACCTGGTTGAAACACGGCCGCCTTAGTAAATTGGCTGACATCATGTGTCACTTTGAAATGACCAAAGGCACCAGACCCTTTAGCATGGGGTTGTCTTTCTGGAATACGCTCACGGTTGAAATTAGCCATCTGCTCAATAAGGTATAAATCATGAAGCAGAACCGGGCCATCAGGGCCAACGCTTAAGGAATGCTCATCACTGGAAACTGGCATGCCCGAATCAGTGGTTGTTACATTATTGTCCTTCGTGCTCATTTTTTTCTCCCTTCTTAGTTTTTTATAAGATTATCTTGAAAACCACACTGCATATTTTTGAATAAAACCACTCGTTTATCGCAGATAGATAGACATAAAAATCACTGTAGATTAAAGCTAACACAGACAGGTGAAATGCACATGAAAAGGAAGTGGAAACCACCTTAACGGTGTGAATATTGTCTTATTCTGGTGGCGATTTAAATGACAACAATAATTGCTGAGCCAGAGACGGTTGCGCTCTAAACTCATTGCCCGTCAATGGGTAATTCAGGATATGGCTATAACCCGGCATGGAGATTTGAAACTCATTATCCAGATTATAAAATCCCATCGTCCAGTCTTCGAACTCACGTTTTTCGATAGTCCCTTCATTTAAAATGAGAATATTTTTATGCCGCTTATCAAGGAAAATTTTCTCAAAGGTCATTTTGAGTTCCTCTTCCTCACCTTCTAAAACCTGCATAAACTCTTGGTTTTTATATAGAAGCTGACCAGTAAGATTCGTTCTGAGATTATTTCGACGACACTGCTCTAGAAGCATCAGTAATTCAGACTGAGAAAATTCATGAGTAGCATTACTCACGTAAGTGATGGAATACATAAGCCTCTCCTGACAGAACTCATCACTAGCAGCTAATATGTAAGTCAATTAGTTTTTAGATAAAGTTCACATTATTTTGGAGAGAAAATTAACATTTTATGTAAGCTTTAGGGTTAACCGGCGTTAAGAATAGGCTCAAAAGTTAAGTGATCTACAAAAATGGGAGACGAAGTAGTCGTATCATTTCGACTTATCATGAGTAGCTCAATAAAGACTAAATCACACTTATCACTTTTATAATGGAGAGGATAAATTTTACTATTCGTTAAATATTTTCGTTAACCTGCGTTCATAAATCATTATAAGACATGTTCGCAGCAGTATTCTCAGGCTGTTCGTCTAAATCTACCACTCATTCTAAAACCATCTCTCATATTCATTCCCATCAAAATGAGATTAATTGCACCAGCTAGCAATTCTATGCCTTGTATAACATAGAAATGAGTATCAAAAGCACCTACGGATGCCCAGCGGTTAAGCAATATTGCACACGGAATCAGCACCAATACTCCGTTGACAGCAATAAACGGCATTCTCTTCTTCTTTTGTAGTACAAGCTTTCCGCTTCTCGATTTTGCTAAGGCGAAACCACTTATCCCCGTTAATGCAATGGAAGGGACAAGAATAAATAAGCCTGGCCATACAATGAGACTTTTCAGGGTTGCTATGGATTCTTCATTAGCAAAAAGCTCGACAAAAATCGTTGACGAGAAAAACGTAGCAATACACAAGATCGCGGCGGATGCTGCAAGTCGATGAAGTATGAGCATTATGGTTTCCTCTGGAAAGTTAACTTGGTAACATGTTGTCATTATCTAAAGGGCAGCCTAAGTTGTCAATATGTTGTCAAATTACCAGAAGGATTACATATGAGCGAAGCTCAGAAAGGCCCGGTGTTCACCGACATTGTTCTTAAAGTATTTAAGTTGGGAGGGCTTCTTGTCAGTGAAGGTGACCATATGGGTTCAGAATATGGCATTACCAGTGCACGCTGGAAGATTTTGGGGGCGCTTTCTCTGGCTGGTGAACCACAAACCGTGCCGCAAATAGCCAGAAGCATGGGGCTGACACGACAAGCAGTACAGCGACTTGTCGATGCTATGCATGTGGATGAACTCCTTTTTTTCCAGGACAATCCAGACCATAAGCGTGCAAGGCTTATAAGTCTTTCGGAACGAGGGAAAACGATATATTTGAAGTTAGATGAAAAGCAATCAGGATGGGCAACGAAATGCTCAGTGGGTATAAGCAAAGCAGAACTTCAGACAACACTGTCTGTTCTTCAGCAAATATCAGACTCTATTGGCCGTTAACGTCCGGCCCTATGCGGCAAACAAAGGTTCGGAGCTTTTGACGGTGCGTAAGCAGCCAAGTTTTATAAACCATAAACTAATGGCGGCAATAGTTCACAAGCTACATGGCCGGATTAAATGTAAGGCAAATCATATACAAATAAATGAGCCATTTTCTTTTTTTGCCATATACATCTTTTTATCGGCATTCTTTATAAGATTCTCAGCGCTAATATCCTTGCCATGTGACGTGGTTGATATCCCGATACTTATAGAATAGTTTGGTAATTTCTCGGAGAATTTATCAATTATTTTATTACATATCACTTTTGCGTTTTCAACATCGCATTCTGGAAGTATCAAACAAAACTCATCCCCACCATACCTGCAAGCCACATCTACTTCTCTAATAGAATTGAGTAACGCTTGCCCTACAATTTTAAGTACATCATCACCTCTTAAATGCCCTGCTACATCATTAATCATCTTGAAATTGTCGATATCTAAATAGGCCAGTGATAATGTGGATTCACGTCTTCTTGCTACTGAAACCTCTCGTCGAAGTACATCCTGCATAGCCCTTTGATTGAATAAATTAGTCAGAGGATCTAGCTTTGCTTGCTCTTCGAGTTGTCGTGTTCTTTCAGCTACTTTTTCTTCCAGACTTTTTGCGTAGGCTTCTGTTTTTCTTTTTGCGGATTCAATTTCACCCACCAAACTATCAATATAGGTATCAAACACTAGCGTAGTGTCGAAATAAAACAAATTATCTAAGGCACTTAACGTCTTCTCGCAAATTTCATCATCATCAATATTTCTCTTTAAGATATTAAAAATAATTTCTTTTAGGGTTTTTACCGCCGAAAGATACAGTTTAGGTTCGACCCCTATTCGCTTATGAACCATACCGATTCTTAATCGATTATTAACGTACTCCGTGTCATAGGTTCCTGAAAATAGATCAATAACGTAATTACGTTGAGCATTCCTTAAACGACGTAAAGTATCTGAGTCACCGATTAGTAATGAAATTTCATCAATTTCCGTTTGTTTTTCATAAAACTCATTAACAATGATGTCGATATTTTCTTCAATTAATAGTTTATTGTTAGACAACAAATTTAATGTATTAATATCAAGGCCGAGTAATTCCTTGCGATTAGCAATTTCTACTTCACTAATCTGCATTTGCTCAAGAAGTGTTCTGGTTGTTCGTTTCATTCCAATCTCCTTACTGGCCAAACGATTGAGTGAACAGGCCCGAAAAAGTAAGTGCGATATCGCTTTTAAGAGACCGGCAGTTTTAAAACTGCATAGTTGCTTGATTTATTATGCTTAATTACTCTTTTAATGTTGTTAGCTCAAGTGAATTCAGGCTAACTAACATAATAAATCCCCGCATAATGCAATAACCAATAGAAAGAAACAGCACCTACAATACTGGCATAAAAGGCAATGCAACAACAGGTAAGCTCCTTCCTTTTACAATAGATTCAGAATACATAGCGAATAAGTCTTTGAAACAAGGGAAAACGATCTATTTGAAGCTAGATGGAAAGCAATCAGGATGGGCAACGAAATGTTCAGTAGATATCAGCAAGTCAGAATGAAACAACGCTATCTGTTCTTCAGTGAGTCTCGGGGTCTATTGAGCGTTAACGTCGGGCACAGAATTGTTAGATTTCACTCTCCGAACGCCTCCGTAACGAATCTAAGTGTCTGTGGATCACGCAGCTTACAAACCACATTTTGATTGGCAAACGCTCCCGAAAACGTCTTTGCTTGGCTTTTTCCGACCGTTTTAATCCACCTTATGCCAACAGCCCATTCCGCCAATTCATCATTGTCACGATTCGCGTCAGCCTGCGGCGCCGAAAGACCAGACTCCAAGAGAGGCTGCCCGGTTCCTTCCACAATGAAGTCCCTGACCATTACTGCGGGTGACGTGACTTCGCCTAATCCAACATACCCCAACCCTTTCATATAGGCATAGATCTTGTCACCAACACCTAGCCGCTTCAGAGCCGATGAGTATCTAACGCCTTGACCTGCACCGATGTACCCAAATTTTACATTGTCCTGCCAATTCCGGGTTGAGCCTTCACCTACGTTTACGAACCAATACCCTGTCCATTCTCGATGCTCTTGAGGACCAGAGCGCTGCTTCTTTTCCTTTCTTTCAATGTAATCCTTCGCTTCAGGAAGGGGAATAATTGTTTCCGGGGTAATAAATAGGCTTCCGTCGGAGTCTACGAACGGCGCAAGCCTTGTGCATTGAATATCAACACCGAATTCTCGAAGCCAAATGACCGCAGATATTACTTCTGAATTGAATTGCCTTGAAGCTAGAACAATTCTTTGAGATTCGTTCAATTTCTCCACGTCAGCATCGATAAATTCCTCGATGGCCTGTTGAGCTTCTTTCTCCGTCACTTCCAAGTAAGATGCGAACTGTTTGTAGATTTCTTCTGGGAGAAAATTTGCGCAGTACGATGCATATTTAATAGCTTGCCACTCAACAGCCTCACCGGAATCATCACGCTTCAGTTCGACAATAACCAACGCCGCTTCTTTGTCTATGGCCAACAGGTCCAAGCGTTTTCCAGAAGCCAATATGACTTCTTTCCCTATGATCAAGAATTCTTCACCTAGAATCTCTGGTGTCTTCTCGATCCACTCTTGGATATCAAAGCGCTCCCTTAAGCCAAGCTCAGAGAATCCCTTTGGGATCAGTTTTCGAAGCTGTTTGGCTTCTACGTCAACATGAAACATCTATGCCCTCCAATGAAGTCTAACGCCACGCTCTGCGGCAAATTTGGAGCGCAGCGAGTAATTTATCCGCGTGCAGCAACTTGTTAGCCGGTTTATTTGATCGACCAATCTAAACCAATAAAGTCCACGATTATACTTTCAGATTTACCTTCGTCATACCGACTCGCTAAACCTACGAGTCTATATTGCAATTGATTGGAAATTGGGCAAGTAACGTACACCGTATTAATATAACGATTATCATAACCTACCAGGTAGCTTCCTGTTCCAATCAATAGTGAAAGAGAGCTATCTTTATCCTGAAACGTATTGAGTATAAAGTTACTTTCATCAAATGAATTACGAGATGATATTGTACTGACGACCATATTTCGAATATCTTCTTCTCGCCAATCAGGCCGTAACTCTAATATGCATTCCAGCAATAGAGTCGCTGCATCGAGATCTCTCACAATGATGATGGCCTTTCCGTGCACCACTTCCTTGCGCAACTCAAAATGCTGAATAATTTCTAGAGCACAAGTCTTTAAAAAAGGGGAGCTTCTATGTATATAATCGAAACCATCACTTAGTTCGTGCATCTCCTGATCGATCTGTTTATAAGAATCAAATTGATCTAATGGAAATTCGATTTTTTCAATCTTAATAGGTTTAAGCACATCATCGAGCATTGCTTGCTGAAGATCATACATACCTACGATGTCACCATAAACCTCAATGGCTTTAGGTGAAAGGATATTGGTGAACAAGATACGAACACCAATAGAAGAAAAAGAAAGCAATTTCTCTGTTCCGGGAAGCAAGTTATAACCAATGAAGAGGGCATTTTTATCGGCTAAATAATTAGGGTCAACTTTTTGAATTGTCGTTATTATGACATTAGATAAATTTGAATTTAGCAACTCCATTAATTCACCTTTACTGCTAGGAACCATCGGGCAAATATCACTATTCTCCGTAATGGCTTTAAGCAACTGACTCTCTAAAATTTTTCTGTCAACTAGAATAACAACAGAGTAATCTTTAAGCGCACACAGCTCTCTTATTTCTTTCAGATACATGAGTAGGGAAATGCTCAAACCACTACCTATTGCTTGAACCACCACCCCAGCTTTACCACCACCCTTTGGAGGTAAAGCTTGTTTAGTAGCAGTTATAGCACTATCCACAATATTACTTCTAACAAACTCTAGATACTTCTGTATCGGCTGAGCCAGTTTCATAATTTCTGGGATAACTACTTGCTTGAAATTGTGATCATTTATCTCTCTTGCCAGTACAGACAATAATGGGTTAAGAAGATCGGACAATAAACTTGAAACTTCAATCACATCCAGCTCTAGAGAGAAATGGACAATTTTGTTTCTATACCGAGTCAAACGATCAATCTTCGATCTTAATACCCCACCTTCTTCAAGCTCACTAATTGACAAGGTTATTGCTGCACGTTCGATTAAGCTTCTAAAACCTACTGACATAACCTTGTCATCATGGTCAAATAGCTCCAGAACACCCGCATTTTTCATTCCGCGTTTATTTCTAAGAATTCCGAGCCTTTCAACCGCTTTATTTACATCCTGGAATACCAAGAACTCATTTGTTTGAACTAATAGCTGTTTTAAAACCAGTTCTATACCGTGATGGACCCAAATAACGGCTTCTTTTAAAAGCCAAGCATCTTCGCTTTCTTCCCATTGTGTCCACATTTCAAAACCTCTTTTTAATGAATGAGATCCATTATCCAGAAGTCCAATTTTTAAATTTTCAGATTGCTTTGACATGATGATAAATTCTCGAGCGGCTAACAGTGTCTTTTATGAAGCCTGTGGCTTAATAATAAATATTAAAGAAGCCGCTTTATAATTCGGATTTATATTTTCCAAGTATCTGTTTATTAATAAAATCGTGATTAATTTTTTTGGAAAATAGAGCCATAAACATAAACTGAAGTGGAAAAATAGAGGCTACTTTTTATTATTCATGAAACATTCCATTTTTTCTGAATCGAGGTTAACTCTGACTTATTTTGTGTTTTATGGCAATAGCTTAGGATACTAATTGAATAGTCTTTAGGTGTTAGACCAAAGACAGGGATGATTAAGACGCTGAAGAGAATAAAAAAAGCATCTAGTATCTAGCTAGATGCTCTAGGTATAGGTTTATCTATTAAGAATGCTCAATAATATGGGCTGCTCTATGAGAGCTAAGAACTACTTTTAATCAGTGAGTTATAGCATTCTTGGCAGAACATCCGTTTGACCATTTTTATCCTGCAAACGGTGTTTAAAAGCCCCAATCACATGTAAGATGATCAGTGCTAACAATACATAGGCACTGTATGCGTGTAATGTACCAAGCAATTGGGATACATCGTCATTTTTCGGAAATATCTCAGGTAAATGTCCAAAAAAGAAAAATGGAACACCATCACTTTCGCTGAAAGTCGACGACATTGAATAACCTAGTATTGGCGTGGCAATAGTCAGAAGGATAATTAAGCGATGTACGGCATGTGAAAGTAACTTTTCCCAACGAGTTAGGGTTTCTGGTGTATGTGGCAAAATACGGCGGTTTTGCCAGCGGATTGCTAGATGAACAATCGCCAGAAGCCAAACCAACACACCGAATTGCTTATGATTGCTATAGAAAAAATCGAAAGTCTTCATTGGTGTGGTTTCCTCAGGAAGACCTGTCATATACCAGCCGCTGAGTATTAGCCCCAAAATAAGGACCGCTCTTGTCCAGTGCAATAATCGCATTGATAACGGGTATTTTGGATGGGCAAATGTTGTATCGCTGTGCATTGTTATTACTCTTTTATTATCGTCGATTGTAGATTAATTGCCGCCTGAGTATGGCGATTGTAAATACCTGAATTTCTATTAGGACGTGGCTGAGCTGCTAGTTTTTCTCTAATCGCGATTGGACTATATACATTCCATCATGCAGATACCGTTATATGTTTTTTTCGGTGATCACACTAATAACTGAATGCACAAAGTATCAGATAGAGGGAAGGCAGCAAAGGTTCGTGATCATGTAGATCTCTGGACCGCTCATGGTTTTTCATTTAACAGTATTAGTTAAGCTGTTTAAGTGCCCTACTCCTTCAGCTTGCTTAGCTTGTTCCAGCAAAACAAATTGGAGTCGCAGAAAACATAAAGCCAAGCTGATACTTGGCTTTATGAAGTTACTAATAAATATAATTCTGCTCTGACACAATTATTCTTAGTTCGTTGGACTCACTTTTTCCCATTGAGCTTTACCACCGCCCCAATAAGCACGACAAGGATAAGGAGCATTTGTGCCATAACAGTTATCAGCACGAAAACTACTAAAATCAAACTTATAGCCTTTTTCTTCCATGCAGATATGAAGAGGAGCGATCTTGCTATTAGGTAAATCCGCTCCTCTCTCTAGGTCTTTCCCATAACCACACTCTTTCATGTCTTTTTGGGTTGTTTTTATATCACTACCTCGTTTAGACCAGGCTTCCCAGAGAGGGTCAGGAACGACCTTATACATAGAACAACCAGCCAGACTGCAAATAAAAATAGTGATGATAAATCTAGAAAAATACATCATTTGATACCTCCATGTATCGTGGTTTTGGAAAATAAACTGCCTAGGTAAATTGAATATATTCAAACATCACAAAAATATAACTTTGGATAACGTTTACACTTTTCTGTATTCAAAATGCGTTCTCGGGATTGGGGCTGACATGCATCTACATAGGCCTTTTTTATGCAGTACTCACTATTAAGTCGTCTCTCAGTTTCTCGTTTAGGCACGGGTAAATCACAAGCGGGTATCGGATCACTCTCACATGGTGAAAAATCCCCAAGAAAAGTAAAGCCATCATCAAGCATGCAGCGTTTGATTAATAACAGCTTACCGTTGTATTCGTCAGGAGTTAATGTCTTCATTAAGGCATAGTTTTCTGATGTCAAGATATCACTTGAACCACACTCTAACAGTGCCGTATGACGTTCATCTCGTGTTAAATCACCTTTTCTCCAGTTCCTAGTATTTATGATACTTACTTGGTTTTTATACAATTCAAGAGAAGGAATCTTATACTTCTTAACATAAGCTTCATCAATTTTTGGTTCTATAAGAACATATCCGCTCGATCCATTCCGGCATTCATTGTTTCCTTCTTTTTCACACTCTTGTTGTTGATATACAGAGCTACATGCCGTTAAAAATATATAAAAGATTAATATAACTAGTTGTTTTTTTGTCATTTCTGTAACAACTCCTTGTTATTACTTGCGGGTATTAAGATAAATTTAGCTTTCCCATCGGGACTATCTTGCCAATATTTCTTACTGGCACCATTTGGCTTTCCCTCCCCATAACTATTATGCACAGTGACATCAAAAAAGATCGATTTCAGTCCTTCAATAAAACTGGTACTACCATCAGGAGTAGTGCCTCCAGTAGCCTCGTTACCTCCAATGAAAGTACCAACAAAATCGTCTTTGTGAACTTGGGCATAAACTTTTCCAGATGTAGCAGACTTTTTATTTAACATATCAGCCATCTTCTGATTATTAAATGCTGAACCAACCGTATATATATCTAAAAACTCAAGAATTGAATTATCGTTTGAATTTTTATCTATAAATGTTATTGCATTCCCTGTAGTCATCCCACCCCGACTATGTGCATCAATTATTAGTCCTTTATCACCATATTTAGCCATCACCTTAATATTTTCTTTAACAGCATTCGTGAGCCCAAAACCTTCGCTTTCAAGAAATTTCTGGTAACCGGCAACCATTAGCTCCGATAAGGCATTATTGGTTAATGGGAAATGAATCAAATAGTCTGATTGATGATTTTGCAGTGCCAGTTTTTTTGCCGCATCGACTGAATTAAACATACCGTTATTAAAAATATGTACCTTATTATCCTTACCGGGTTTTAAATTTTGCTTTTCCTCATCAGTTAATTTTTTCCATATTGCTTCATTATTTTCATCTTTAATCACTTCACCATTCTCATCACGCATCACTTCGTAGTAGTCGATCTTGGTAAGAAACATTTTTCTAAATGCTTCATCGGTAAATGCAGTGGCGGCCTCAGAGACTAGCTGTTTAGAAAGCTGCTCTGCTTCGGCTTTATCTTTAAGGAGGTCTATATCCGCTATATTCAGTTTTCGGTGCGTACTGTCTGTGTCTCTATTGATATCCGAGATCGTTTCTTCTGCTGTTTTGCCATATACAGCCAGTTGTTTGTCAGGATCGGTTAATGTGATCTCTGCAGGCGCGATTGCACTTAATGTTGAACTTGCATCATCCACACTGGCTTCGCCTTTATTACTTAAATTCTGAGATGCCGTTTTTAACAAGCCATATTTTCCAGAGAAGGTATCTGAGCTAACGCTAAAACCTTGTTGACTCACTTCAGCACTCATTGCATTTTCTTTATCTGTCGTATGTAAAGTGGCGGTAATCATCTGATTTTTGTCCGCTGAAGCCTGACTATCAATAAGGGCAGCATCTAATTCAGTGTGAGCACCGACATGAATATCAAACCCTTCTTGCCCAGCGAGAATGGCCGTTTGTTCATTCACGCTAAGATAGTCACTATTCGATTTTTGCGTATTATGATGAAGGTTAAATGAAAACATGGATGTTCCTATTCCAATACCGACACCCATCCCCGAATTGGACTCTTTACCTTTAAGATAATGACTGTCCTGCAAGCTGGATAAAGTTAAGTTGTTACCGGCATCAATAGAAACTTTCTCTCCTTTGGCTTGTGCACCAATCAAACTAAGGTCATTCCCAGTCGTTAGCGATAACGCTTTTGCAGCAGAGATGTGACTATTTTGATAAAACACACCATCACTATCGGTTTTGCCTTTTCCCTTGCTCATAGCCATATCAAGGCTCAAACCTGTATTCTCACCAATGCCCAAAGATAAGCCCATGCTGGCGCTACTTGATGACATTTTGGTATTTTGCTGTTGCATATTTTGACTGGCTAAAATATTAATATCGTTTGCAGCATTAATGGTGATATCACCATCCGCCAAAATATCACTACCAGTGACTGCCACATCCTTATCTGTTGCCGTTAAACGCACATTCTGACCCGCTCGGATTGTGCTCGCCTGTGAGGTTTGTGATCTAGTCTCTGTTTGGGTTTTACTTTCTGATTTGCCAATACTGATGCTTATTTTTAAACCTGAAGAGGATAAGGCTTCATCAGCCTTGCCTTCATTGATCAGATTTACAGCATTCTCGCCCATTTCAAGGAGTTGCTTAGATTGAACATAGGCGGTAATGCCGTGCAGGACACGATTTTCTTTTTTATCATCTTCAACACTTCCCAAAGCATGATGATAGGCCTGGGTGGCGACTGAAATAGCTGGCGCTTTCAGAGATAGTGACAAACCGCTTTGTGAAAATTCCGTTACCTGCTTCGTTTCACTACTGTTATAAAGGCTCGTGATGTTGATATCCTTTGCCTTAACATCGATATCACCTTTAGCTGAAATCAGATCACTATTTTTTTGATGAAAGGTTTCTCCGGCAACCATTGAAATATCACCGTTTAAAGCACCAATAGTTGACTTATTATGGAGCAGTTGCTTAATGTCAGTTTGCGTGTTCATTTTTCGAGTGCCGATACTAATACCAACACCGCCTGTACCTGAAATCCCTGATTTTTTCTCTTTTATATAATGCGACTCAGTAAATAATTGCTTTGCAGCTGTGATATTAATATCTTTTGCTGCATTCAATTGAATGCTCTCATCAGCCAGAATCTGGCTCCCTTCCACATTAATATCCGTGGCAGAATCGACAGAGATATTTTTTGCTGTTAATGAAGAGGCAACTGACGTTTGCTGGTTGAACATATCCCTTTGCTCTTTCTTTCGAGAGCTAAACCCGCTTGAGCGTTTCGTATAGGTGGCAATATCTGATTGATAACTCGCTTCACCATTATCAATATTGACCTCTTTCGCAGCTAGTTCAAGATTACCTTGTTGAGAATTAATATCTGCAGCTGTGATTTGCAGAGTATTTCCAGCCATCAAACTGACATCACCATTTGTACGAAGTGATGTGCCTCTATCTTTTTGCTCAGACATCTTATTAAAATCACGGGCATTTAATATGCTCAGGTTAGTTTCTGACATTTTGACTGTACCCAGAGTTAAATTTTGTCCGGCGGCTATCTGTGTCTGGCTTTGCTCTCCTGACAAATTGATATTCACCGCATTTAAGGCAACATCACGCTGAGCATTTACAAGTAATTTGCCCGTTTCATCAGACACATAAAGATTAGCGTATCGCTTAATATTGTCTCGCTCGAAATGGCTGTTAGCTTGATCCTGTTCACTATGTGTCATTGAGCTGGTGATGTTTATGTCGTTATCAGCAGAGAGAGAAAGTGAGTTATCAGCTGATAATGTGCCACTGTCTATGGAGATATCTGTCGCATTTACTGCAATGGATTGACCTTGAACATCTCCGCCACGTTGCTGGTAATGTTCACTAGACACTGAAACCATCTTTTTACCTCTGATGCTGGCAGAATTAAATGTCTGTCCATCCACCTCAAAGGTCACCTCATTCCCCGCCAGCAGACCACTTTCTGCAGCCAAGTCAGCTGCTTCAGGCTTGATATACACTTTCGGTACCAAAGCAGTGATTACCTCGCCATTATCCAGTGTCACCTCTGTATTCACTAACCAAACAATGTCTGTCGTTAATTGGGCGATTTGTTCGGCTGTCATCGCCACACCCGGTGTTAACTGAAGTGTTTCTACCACGCTCACACCTGCATCCATCAATGCCATAAACTGTGTTTGCTGGTCGTTATATTCACTTAGATAAAGATGCCCGGTTAACTGAGCAATCTGTTCAGTAACTAATCGTTGCTCAATAAAACCGTCACCCAAGCGTTTCATCGTATTAGCTGGATCAAAGGCGAGTCGCTGCAACATATAATCTGAACTCAACCAATCTTTGTAATCCAAAAACTGTGGATCCGTTTCAATATAAAATTGAGTCGGATTGTCGAGCAGTTTAAACATGCTGCTATTAATGATTGGAAGCATCATATCCTGAACCTTAGTCAGGCTTTTGATATCAGCATGACTATCCTCCAGCAGACTCACTCCTAAATTAAACTCGGTATTTTTAGTTGCCGGACTGTAGGGGGCGATGTGGCCGAAATCGAGTTCTTCATCATTTCCATCCCAGTCCCTGAACTGACGTGTGCCGTTATAACTGACTCTTTTTTGTCCTGGTGTAGCACTATTCTGTAGACTTCCTGCAATTATATTCAGGTTTTGACCTGCCACAATTTGGCTATCGCTATTGAGTACATCGCCTTTTAGCTCAATATTACCTGCCGCAATAATTTTGGCAGGTGCAGAACTGATGATATGTGTGCTTTGTGTTTTAGCCGTGTAGTCGTAATAGGTATAGTCTTCGAAGTAGCGAATGATATTGCCGTTCTCATCGGTAAAAGGCTGACCTTCTATATTATGGTTATGAATCAATGGAAAACGACTCACATCATATTTATGTGCCCATCCCTCGGGCTGCACTTCAATGACTCGCTCAATACTGTCTGTCACCCACTGAGTAGTGATTCCAGCATTAAGATTTTGTAGCTCATCAGCGTTTATCGCTATATCCCCTGAGGCCTCGATCCGCCCACCTGAATTAATCACCTGATGAGCCGATGTCAATGCACCACCGATAGAGACGCCAGCAATCTGTATATTACCCTGACTGACTATTTCAGCATTCTCATTATTGAATAATGTTTCGGTCGATATCGACACATTTTTTCTGGCAGCCAAGATGGAATTATTATTGAGTGTAGATGTATTGAGCGTGGCGTTATCAGCATAAATACGTGCGTCTGACTGATTGTTTAATGTCTCAGACTCTATAAACAATTGACCAACATTGATTAGACCTTCATTGTCTATCATCGAATCAGCCATTATCTGTAAATTGTCTGAGATAATTTCGCCAGAATCGGTATTTTGAAGCTCAGTCGTTGCGATAGAACCAGCACCTTGAGCTCTCATCGCACCAGAATTTATTAAGTGTCCATCTGCTGTCAGCGTTAAACGTTGCTCAGCGATTATCTCTCCAGACTGTTTAACACCAACGCCTTCTTCTGTGCCGATTAAACGGATTTTGCCTGCATACATACCGCCGAGCTCACTGACATCGACACTAAAGTTAGGCTGGTCATCATCAGTATCAAGTTTAGTTATGATGTCGTTAGTGGCACTAACTCGGTTTTTGCCTGTGGTGACAGTGAGATTGTTTGCCCAGATATCAGCATTGACTGACACGGCTCTGGCCATCAAGTCAGTATAGGCTGTACCACTGTCATCTAGTCCAGTGCCATGAATACTGATTTTGCCTTCCTCCACCAGGAAACCATTCAATTGGCCATCATTCATCAAAGCTCGGCCATTTGTTAAAGTGCTTCTGTCCGCATTAATAAAACCACAACCATCGCAGCTGATACCAGCAGGATTAGCAATAACAAGCTGTGCTTTGCTTCCTGCAATTTCCATTGGTCCATTCAGATAACTGGGATTTTGTGAATTCACTTCATTCAGAATAATTCGGGCTGTACCACCTGCAAGCAGACTGTTTCCTTGCACCCATCCTGCTAATTGTGTCTGCACATTATTGGCACTGTTATTAAGAATCACACCGCTTTTTTCCACATCAAACTGGCTGTATTTATTTCTGGATACTCCTGCTGAACTGGGCGTCTGAATATTAACTTGTGGCAAACCATTTGCTGTTTGCGTAATGATGGCCTGTTGATTTGCCGGCGCAGAAGGGTCGACAGCAATGCCAGCCGCCAGAACACCAGCACCACAAAGTGATGAACTAAAAAGAGCAGCTGAAATCAGTATGCTTAAATAATTTTTATTGAAACGATCTTCCATGATCATATCTCCCTGAATCCGTTCAGTATTGATAAGTCAAATTAAATCCAAGATGTCGCCCGTCCTCAAAACCATCTGGGCTTGAAAAAGATTTTCCAGCAAACACATCATAAAAAAGGCCCTTCCATTGACCTCTGAATCCGACCACGCCGCCCACCAACGTTTGTCCTAATAGAAATTCTGCTGATGAACCGCTGACATGTCCTACATCTGCTCCTAAATAAAGCTGTTGCTGACGCTCTATCGGGAAAGTGATGGTATTACGGCTAAGCCAGCCACGTTCAGCAGATAAAGATTGCTCACCATCAAATCCTCTGACGGTGTATCGCCCTGCAATTGAGAGTCTGTCCTGAGGCACCAATGGCGTTTTATTCCATTGAGCCTGCCACTCTGACTGCAACTGTATTTGATAATCTGTTAATTGAACTGGCGTAAACCAGTTGAAATAGGCTTTAATAATTTTGGGTCTGGAAGTGCCTTCACCAAAGGCTTCCTCTGGTGCAGCAATAGTGTGAAAAGCACCTGTTCCTCGCTGATATGAAATACCTGCATCCATGGTGGATGTACCGATATAGCGACGGTAATCCACACCGGCAATCCAGCCAGCGCTTTTCCGGCGTTGAACCTCAATTTCAGTATCATCAATAAAGTTATTTGAACGTCGATGATAGCCGGTCAATGAAGTGGTTAATTTCGATAACTGATCACGATATAACACTCGGCTTAGAGCAAGCTGCTGCCTCTCGCTCTCTCCTTTGTAGACATAGGTCTGGTTGAGTCCAGCAACGCGTTGATCATATTCATATTCACTGTTTGTAAATGCCACTAACCAGTAACCAAAAGGAAAAGAAATATGAGCGATCTTACCCTGACTGCCGCCGACATTACCCTTGCCACCAAAGTCTTTATTTTTACTAAGGTAGATAAGGTCATTGATTCCCAGCACATTATCTAAAGATAAGGTGGCGGAACCCTGAAAACGCCCTGTTGATTCATAACCACTATCATCAAATGACAATGTCATCCTGAATGGCTTTGACTGCTTGTATTCAAATATCAGCTGACTATCACCAGGCTGACTGTTATCCGTATCATCTGGTTTGATATCAATATTGGTATCCACAGTAGGAATACGCTTCATATTCTCCATTGCTTGCTCGAGATCTCTCACATTGAGCAAGTCGCCTTCACTACTTGGTAAAGCTGACCATAGTGTTAACCTGGACACCGAATTATCAGGATCGACATTACTAATACGTCCAGGAATAAGGCTATATACCAACTCGCCAGAGTTAAGATCCTGAGGTTCTATCAATACACGTGTCGTGATAAATCCTTTTTTTATGACACTGTTTTGTAGCTCTGCCCGGATCCGGTTAATTGCCTTAATTCCCAAGCATCTGCCAATGATATCTGAATGTTGATGCAAGACATCTTGAATAGCGAACTGAAATCTCGATGACTCATCGCCTGTTAATGAAATCTGTTCAATGATAAAACAGGGGTCTTCATCTAAAGGTATATCGCCCGGACTGTCCACATTATCACGCTCAAGTCTGATGTCGGGTTTCCGTTCCTGCTGCTGGCGTAGCGCTTCTAATTGCTTTTGTTGCCGCTGCTCTTTAGCTGCATCAATATCAGGTAATGTTTGTGAGAAAACAGGCAGACTCAATAAAGACAAAATCAATGAAAAGCAACATATACCGATATGTCGCAAGCATATAATTGTCTTCATCGCGTCTAAACGCGATAAATATCAAATTGGAATTTACAAGGAAATTGATTCATTCTGACTGTCCTCCATGACGGTTTAGAAATTTTTTTCGCGTGCATCCATGCACAACGTAATCAATTTAATCAAATCAAAAAAATGATTTCTACTGCATAAGAGGACAAATATTGCAGTTTTGTGACACCACTCACAAGGATGGTGATATCGAGTCAGATCGAAATAGCTTACTTTCCGCCATTCGGCCACGGTTTTGTAAGGCTACTTTTAAACGTTTTTAACCTGCGCCCAAATATCCTAATTTATCAACATTGTGGTCTATAAGCGTTACCGCAGTTCGAGATCCATTAAAGTCCCATCATCTGGTTTGGTTGTAACACCAGCACGCACTCCAGATGCATTATTAACAGCTTTAAATTTGAATACCTTAATAAAGGCGCCGACGACTAGCCCCACCTCTAATTGACCAAGAAATTGACCCGGGCATACACGAGCTCCTAAACCAAATCCAAAATGGGTTAAATTTTTACGCGTTATCCCTCGACGCGTCAGCTCATCCCAGCGTAAAGGTGAAAAAGCGTCTGCCGGATATCCAGAAACATCCTTCCCCCAAAAAGCTTCGTTGCGGTTTGCATTCCAAATATCCAGTCGGATGGTGGTATTTTTGGGAATCATGATTTTTCTTGTATCGTCTAATTTAAGCCATGTATCGGCCGTGGCTTTCCGGGGAAAGAAATAAAGTGAAGGAGTTAAACGTAAGGTTTCATTCAAACACTGATTAAGCAATTTTGCTTCGGTTAAGCTTTCGGGGTCGTAAACATCAATGTCTTTTACATCATTATATATCTTCTCTTGCAACTCAGGTTGTCGTGACAAATGAGATAAGGTCCAAGTAGCAAACGATGAAGTCGCTTCTAAAGCCCCAGCTAAAAATACTCTGATATTGCTCCGCAATGCCTCTTCATCTTCAACTTTATCAATGAAGTTTTTCCAATGTCCTGACTTTTCGCCTCTGCCTGAAAGTGCAATGTTAGTTAAGTCCTCAAGGGCCTCCCTCCAACGCTTTAGATCAGCTCCTTTACCCGTAATAAATTGATGAATAGCCGACAGGTTAGGCGCCACTGTATTAGTAATCATGTAATCAATTAACGAAAGTAACGCAGGTACATAACGTTCGCGTAACTCCTTATATTCAACCGACCCACCAAAGAAATTATTCACTAACATTTCCAGCATGATAGGTTGAATTTCCTGTTCAATTTCGACACGAGAAATGTTTTTCTTACTCATTTTCTGCGCATCGCGTAAAACGATTAATCGTTTCTCTATCGTTTTACGAAACGTTTTCTCAAACTCCTGAAACTCTTCAGGTTGGAACAGAGAGCCTTTTCCAAAAGGCCCCGCTGACATCTGTTTTTGTTTTCGCCATACTTTGCCGTTTGCATATAGGAGAGAATTGACTCCTGTGACACGGGCAATTCCAGTCATTGGTGTCGTATCACGATCAAATTGCCCGGGCTTATCGCCTGTAGCAAGAAGAACAGCTCTAATGACGGCTGGATCACGCGTAATGAATACCGGTGGCATACCCATCACATATAAGTAGCGGTTATCACGCTCAAATAAATCAGGTGATTTAGCATTTGTATAAAAAGCATCGAAGAGTGCCAAAGGCGTTTTGTAGTTTAAGAGATGAGGAAAAGGGAGACATGACCGCCCTCTTTCAAATAGATATACACGTGACGGTAAAACATCACCCTTAAATGGATTAATATCCATGATTTGCTGCCAGATATTTTTAAATAAACGCATTTAATTACCTTGATGAAAAATGCAATGGGGTCTACTTCGAATTGCAGTGTTAATGAAGAAATTCAAGAACCAACACGGCCAGAATGTTTGATTTTTATAGGATGAATTTTTACCTCAAACCGCTCGGAGAAATCTTTGAACTTAACTAAATAGACTGAGTCATCTTCATCAGAAAAGAAAAGAGCTTGATGGAAATTGTCACGTTAGATGAGATGTTGTGGACAATGTTTTTTGAATAATCTTGGTAATCTGACCATGAGCAATCCTTGCTTAAATGACGATTAAAATTAATTTAATCTATCTGGGTAATATTAAATAGTATGACGCTATTGATTCCTTATCACGTCGATTCTAATGGGTTAGGACTTTTTCTTTAAACTCTCTCTTAGCATACACAACACACTTAACTCTTCTTCCGACAAATTTTGATTGTCTTTTATTAAGTGTTTCACTTGATCTAAGAAATAATGTGCTGTTTTACCTTCAATGTAATTATCAATAACTCTGGGATCAATATAAGCACTTTTTGCAACAGCTGGAGTATTACCCAGCTGCTCTGACACACTGACAACCACGGATTTAATATTCTTATCAATCGATGCCTGGTCTTCTTTGCTGACAGTGCCGAGTTCATCAAAAGCCAATGCAGCGATCATAGTGCCTGCCCATGTCCTGAAATCTTTCGCTGAAAATTCCTCGCCCATACACTCATGAATGAACTCGTTAAGCTCACTGGCTTCAACTTCTTTTTTATTGTTATTTTCATCATAGTATTTGAACAGGCGATAACCGGGAATATCATCTAAGTTTTTAATAGCATTGGCTAACTTTTTATCTTCGACATGACGTTCTTGTTCCTGACCAGACTTACCCAGATACGAAAATATAATTTCGTCGTCATTAATTTCTACATGTTTTTTTCGTAACGTAGTTAAACCATACGTATTATTTTCCTCAGTATATCTAGGGCTACCTGGTCGAAAATACGCCTGATCCATTAGACGTAGCATGGTGGATAAGACTTTTTCTCTCGACATCTTACGTTTTCGTAAATGCTGTCCTGTAACACGCCGCATATGCTCTAACTGCTCAGCAAAACGAATGATACGGTCGAATTTTTCTTGGTTATGTTTTTCTTGAATATCAGGATTGTAAATATATTGTTTTCTATTTTTAGCATCCCTCCCTGTCGCTAAGATATCGGCTTTTTTATCCTCAGATATTTCAACATCAGTCCATGCAGGCGGTATGACCAAACTGGCAAACCACTCTCTTATGGATTTATCTTTTACCGTTTCATTCTGTTCATTAATGTAGGTAAAACCAGTGCCATGTTTTCTTCTGTAGTACATATACGTTATTTTCAATCAATAGTCAGGGGATAGACCGTCTTTCACAAAGTCAAAAAATGCCATTAATTCAAATGCATTCTTTCGACTTCAGGTATTTAGGTCAGTGTAAGAATAGCTCACTCTTCGCTATTCAGCCTCGTTTAGTCAGGCTCATCTTAATAGTTTTTAACCTGAACCCAAATAACGTTGAGCAACCTTGATTAAATGACTTTTAAAAGTCATTTAACCTATCTGGGTAAAATCAAGCGATCTGATCCTATTGATTTGAAAATCTTTTCCATCAGCTAAGCATGTATTACTGATAGATAACAATGCAGCGGTTAATATTAATATTAGCTTTTTCATTTTGCTTTATAACGCTTTAATTAGCTGACTTGTTAGTGGTCAGCTGAATTATCTTGTTATAACAGTTTTGCTTTACTACAAATTTCTTTTTCTAATTTAACTAACCCCTCAGAAAATAAGGTGTTTAGATAATCAGAACTAGGATAAGTTAGTGGAAATGTCGAGTAGCTACTATGAAGTGTAGTTACAGCTTTGATATGCTCATTGCCTGGTTGTTCTAGTTTTGCTGTCATAGCCAAAACTATCTTATTTGACATTGCTCCAGTATCTGTAATGTAGTAATTGAAGTTGATATTGAGAAGTGCTGGAGTGTTCCCTGTTTTGGGAAACAAATCTTTAAATGTTTCTTTAATTACGCTTTCTGAGTCTTCTTCTAGCAAATAGTTAAAATCTGCGCGTTTATAACCACCAAGAGCGACTGTTGCTGCAGGAGTAACAACACCGGAACTGATAATATCCTCAAACCTGAAGACATTCTCACCTTTCAAGGGGGAAGCTACTGTCAGCTCACTAACAGGAATATTACAGGAAGTATTTTCTAGGTTCGTGGTTGTTAAAGATAAGGGCTTATTTATTTGGCATCCACTTAACCCAAAAATAGCTAGTATGATTAGTAGTTGTTTCATCATTTATTCCATTAGTTATAACGTCTTTATAACCCGCCGTAACGGAGTTGATTTGTTTGCGCGAGCCTTGCGTTTAAGCGCGAACGAAGCAACGCAGTCAAGGTCTGATTGAGCTGTTTGTTAAGCATTGCCGCTACCACAGCACGTACTTGTATTTAATTAGCCCAGTTTCTAAATTTACTTGGCAATTTGCTAAAACCTTACCTACAACAAATTTTTCGAAATACCTATTGCTCAGTTCGTATTCATTATTCTCGGCTAAGTGATCGTATATATTTGACGCAGAAACTTTTGGAACTGTAATTTCACCACTTTCATCGTACCAGACTCCTTGTGGGGCGATAGAGAAAGAATGCGGCCTCTCGCCCACAACATACTCAGATTTATACTCTGAACTACAAGCCCCCAAAAAAACCTCTTCAATTGGAAGCGGTGTGGTCGGCCAAACTATTGCAACTAAAAATAGAGCTACAACCAACAAAGGTGAAAGTATTAAAACCCCTAGAATAATCTTTATTGGTCGGCTTAATTTCATAGATGCTTAACGCTGAGCGAAGCGGCGGCTGGAAGCCGTCCGCCTTACATGGCTTGTTATCACTGTCTCAGTCATACTCAGCATTCTGAGGCAGATCGTCCGTTATCTCGAACCAGGGAGCTTTACTACCCACGAACACGTGGCGCTCTGCTTTTACTCCTAGGTCGGTATCCAGTGTTCCGTGTGCGAAACCATAAATCTCGGGGACTGCATCGAATTTCGTGTAGAGGCTGGAACCGCAGTTTGAACAGAAGCCTTTGTGCTCACCCGGAGAAGATTCGTAGAACTTCAGAAGCTCCTGACCTTTGACGGTGTTCCAATCCGAGGACTGCACCGTAGCGCGCGTTCTGAACGCTGAAGCATGCAGCTTGCGACACATTGAACAGTGACAGTTCAGAACATCGGTCAGCGGACCGTCGATTTCGTATTGAATGCCCCCGCAGAGACAGCTACCGGTTTGCTTCATTCATGCACTTCCTTGTGTGATAACGCCCACATAAAGGGCCGAGCGTTAGCGAGGTCCGGCGAACGAAGTGAGCGAATTTAATGTGATTGTTAGGTGATACAGTCATCGAAATGAACCGCCACATACACGACAGCTCCAGTCACCAAATGTTGCACCAGGAACATGCTGCAACCGAATTTCTTTAGATGTGGAGTCATAACAAGTTGCACAAAACGGTCCGTCTTTTTCTCCATCTTCAAGTTCACGGTAGTACATTCCATTTACAAACTTGAGGGATTGTTTTGATTTAAGTAGCCCTTCTAATTCAGCAATTTTCTCTGCGCTTTCAGCAGCCTCAATTTTTGCATCAGCTAATGCGCTAATTAATTCAGCCATTTGCAATTTTATATGGGCATCATCGATTGAATCTGTTGCAACCTTTAGTGCTTTTGCAACATCCCAAGCTGCTTTTAAACCTGCTACATATTCCGCAACCATCCCTATCTCCTATCTTCACCTAACGCTTAAATAAGGGGCTGCGCGGTAGCGCAGTCCCGTGAACGATAGTGAGCAAACCTCATTTTCTTGTTAGGCATTATTTAATAGGCTCCGCTATAACTGAGACTTTACCAACTGGAACGTTGGGAGCGATTACAAGCCAAAGTGAAGTTGTGTTTATCAAGCGATTAATTTCATCCTGACTCTCTGGAGCGATATGTTTTCTACTTCCTGAAAATAGATAATGTGTATTCTTCTTCATTAGCTCATCTGTTGTATAAACAACTAGATACTTCGCTCTTTTTATCAGTGACTCGTTAATGTCTATGTAAGCGTTTAACCCTGAATCTGTTTGGAAACCGAAAGAATCATCTGCATAAAAACTAAAAATATTAGGTGAAAACTGCTCTAATACCTCAAAGTCCTTATCTAATAAAATTATGACTGGGTAAAAAAAGCCTCCGCTAGTAACAAACATATTCGTTGTTACATGAGGGCTAATAAACTTTAATTTATATGGAGTTTGACTTACAGGTAGTTCTATTCCATGAACATAAGACTTGCCAGTAGAAAAGTCAAAAACATCTGAGCTACTTGAAAAAGTTAAATTAATTTTGTCATTTGTACTATTCAACTTTTTATACTCAATTTCTTTAAAGCTGTTACAACACCTTTCAGAGGCATCAAGTTTTAAGTGCTGAGATTTCAAGGTTTTTAAATACCCCTGAGAGGAGTGGTAGATCTGTCCTGGACCAACACCATTTTCAGGTGTTCTAGTCATAGAGGATATACAACCAGAAAGAAGAGAAGTGACTAAAATAATTACAAATGCTTTCATGCTTGAAAGTCCTTTTATGTCTAACAGTGTGTTTTATGAAGCCGTTGGCTTCATAATAAATATTAAAGAAGTCACTTTATAATTCTGATTTATATTTTCCAAGTATTTGTTTGTTAATAAAAACGTGATTAATTTTTTGGGAAATAGAGCCAAAAACATGAACTGAGGTGGAAAAATAAAGCCAACTGTTTTGTATTCATGAAATCTTCCGTTTTTTCTGAACCTGATTTAACTTTGACCTATTTTGTGTTTTGTGGAAATCATTTAGAGGCTACTTTTTCAGATACCGTGCCACATCCACTTCATCAATCTGCTCAGGCGCCAGGAATTTTTCGGCATAGACTTTGTAAGTTTCGGTGGTGAGAAATAGCTCAAACACGTCAGGATCGATGTGTTGTTCATCAACCATCTTGGCCATAATATCAATGGCTTCGCTTAACTTCTTAGCTTTTTTATAAGGTCTATCCGCTGCGGTAAGTGCCTCAAAAATATCGGCTAAGACCATGATACGTTCAGGTACAGAAAGCTGCTCTTTACTGAGTTTTCTGGGGTAACCGGTACCGTCCATTTTTTCATGGTGGGTTGAGGCATAACGTGGCACTCGTGAGAGTTCTTTCGGGAAAGGTAAAGCTTCGAGCATACGAATAGTACTAATAATATGCTCGTTAATTTTGAAGCGATCTTCAGAAGTGAGTGTGCCTCGTTCGACTTTCAGGTTATAGAGTTCGCCCTGGTTATATAGATGCTCAGGGATAGGCATTTTTATGCCCAGATCAGGATCAAAAATCCCCTCATTCTTACGAGAGATAATGTGTTCAGATTTATCAGTTAATAATCTCTCTTCACAGGGCAAACTTTCTTCTTTTGATGTAAAGCGATCTTCATCAGCAGGCGATAAACCTAATCTATCGCTTAAATGACGAGTCCAAGTAATCTGAGCAATTTGGTCAAGCCGCGCTTTTTTATCTTCACTAAGCACTTCACCACCGATGTTCATCGCCGCGACAAAGGCAAAGTCTTCTTTGAGTTGTTGGTGAGTTTGTTCCAGCTCTGCCTGATGTTGCACTTCATTTTCAGGTGACTGTGTCATTTTCTGCCAATAGCTTATTTCAGCATCACGCCACAGTACTTCAAAACGGGTACGTATTTCATGAATACGGTTATAGATGGTTTCGAGCTTAGTGCCTTTATCAACAATATGTTCTGGCGTGGTTATCTTGCCACAGTCATGCAACCACGCAGCAACTTTGAATTCACGCCACTCTTCCTCAGAATGAAACCTGAAATCCTGGAAAGCCGGTGCTAATGAGGACTCTGCCTGCTCCACCAGCATAAAGGCTAATTCTGGTACTCGTTCACAATGACTTGCTGTGTAATGTGACTTATCGTCAATGGCCTGAGCGATCAATTTAATGAAAGAATCCATCAAACGATCCTGATTAATCTCATGCTTTTTGATCGCTGACACCATGTCTTTCATTGAATGGCCTAACTCATTGATTTCTTCAATGTAACTATCTGGGATGTCTAACTTATCAAACTGACGTTCACGAATTTTTTGGTTTTCTTCGGCGAGTTTCTTTATGGGTGACACTATAGGCGAGGCAAATAGCCAAGGTGCAGGTAGCAATAAAAGCAAAAAGCCTATCGACATCCACATTGATAACTTCACCTGTTCCAATGCCGGGCTAAGTACACGATCAACAGGTATCACAATGCCAAGGTAATCACTCCGGCCTCTTTCATTGCCAAAAGGTGAGACGAAGACATAGTTTTCCTGATCATTAATACTAACTTGTTTAAGTTGCCGTTGATGGCCCTCTTCTTTTGCGTAATCAATTAACTCAGAGTAAGGCACGCTTAATAAAACTTGTTGCTGATTGGAAAACCACTTATGAGCAAGCGCTTGTTTTTGCTCGTCACTGACTTGAGTGATGGCTCTGTTAATGATGGGGAGAAGAGCGGCGTGCTTCTCTGCCAATAAAAGTTTTAAGTCACTAGGTAAACTGGATGAAAAATAAATATCATCATGGTATTGAAGATTATGATAAAAAAATCGCTCGCCGACATAGTGCAGAATCTCACCGACGTCCAGACCAGCATAAGCATCTCCTATGCTAACAGCCTCCAACACTGCACGGGTTGATGGCACCTCTTTAATTTTAATCTTAGGAAATTTCTGCTCAATAACTTGAATGATAGACCAGCCTTCAGGAATCGCGATGATTTTGTCATCAAGTTGCTTCATATCAGAAACTGGCTCAATATTTTGCTGAGTGACAATAGAATAAGGCAGTGACACATATGCTTCACTGAATTGCCCGGGCAACCGTTTATTTCCTGTATCAAAAATAGATTGCAGCATGTCAATTTGTCCTGACTCATACTGCTGAACCAGTTCTTGCCAGGAATAACCATTCACATAATCAAACCTCAAGCCTGTCATGTCTTTGATAAGTGACAGGTAGTCAATGCTGTAGCCTCTGGGCTGGCCTGAACTGGCAAAGTCGATGGGGGCCCAGTCCTGCTCATTGGATATTTTTAATGTTTGATAATTTGCTATGAGAGTTTTTTCTTCATCACTCATTTCAAACGGTTCTGACAGTTCTGGGATGACTGTTACCTGATCTTCAGTAAGGTTTGATGCCAGTAGCTCTCCAGTAGATCGATACAAAAATACCTGACCAAACTCACTCAGCTCATGTTGGCCCAAGTAATCGGACATTGAGCTAAGGGCGATATCAACACCAATCACGGCACCGTCATTGAGTTTTATCGAATATGTTTGTCCTGCTGCCTGAAGGTTATGGAATAAATAAGGGTCTGTTTTGTTTACCTTGCCTTTTTCTGCCTGGATGAACCATGGTCGTATGGTTGAGGTGTAATTACTTGGTTCACTGCGTGTCGCTCTAAGCTCGAAAATTTCGTTGTAATAGGCAAATTTCCGGGTACGCTCCTCCCCTTCTCCTTGGATTGTGATAACCACCCATCGATCTTCTGGAAGAGCCTGTAATTTCTGACGGTTTTGCTCGCCACTATTGAGATTGATAACCTGATAAAAATCGCCATTTGCCATACCGATATATATGGCATAAAGCATTTGTCGGTTAAGCATAAGAGATGAAAAGATATCTTTCGCATCATTATTGACGGTACTACCCGTCACCAGCCCCGGATAACTGGCTAAAATCCGCGTCGTTTCGACGGCTTGTTTATCAACACTATTAAGAAGCTCGCTCGTATTATCTGCAAGATGATTGAACCGGCTCGTTGCGGCTTCTGTCGCCATCTCCTGCATGGAATAATATTGCAATCCTAATGCTGCTATTGCTGTTAACACTGTAGCAATAATAAATGTCATCACCACCGTGATACGTATTGTCAGACGAAACCGACGGCGGTGTTGTGTTTGCTCTGCCATTTGCATTATCCCTATTGCCAAATGCTGAAACTAACCCTGCTTATCCTTTCAAGTGGGTAACTGTAAGAATGCCAATATATACCTTAGGTTATCGGTTAAAACAGAAATTCATTAGAACTATGTGACTGTATTCATCTTAATTTAGCAAAATCATTTTGCATAAACTTAATGTAATAGCATATCGTGCGCTATAAGAATGATAGTGTTCAGGCATGGTTAAGCTCATCCTATTCACACTATAAGCCCCAATTGTTTGCATAACAGATAAAAATTAAAAAGGACACCGCATGAAATGGGCTAAGTTGATATTGCTTGGTATTTTCCTTATTGGAATTATTGTTGGACTTGGCCTGTGGTGGCACCACCAAAAAATTTACCCTTCTACTGATGATGCTTATGTTCAAGCCAATATATTGACGGTGTCACCACAAGAATCAGGCCGAGTGACCAAACTCAATGTCATTGAAAATGCCTATGTCGAAGCGGGTGAAGTTCTGCTCAAAATTGATGATAGTGATTTGCAAAGTGCTGTTGACGAAGCTACATCCGAGCTTGAGAAAACCATTCAGAAACATATGATGGCAGGTTCCGATGTGAGTGAAGCGATTGCTAATCTCAATGCTGTTCAGGCCACATTACGTGATGCAGAGCTCGAATTTGAACGCCAGCAAACCTTATATGAACGCCGGATTATTTCTAAATCAACCTTAGACAAAACCCAAGCAAACCTCGATAAAATTAAAGCTGACAGAGATAGTGCCAGAGCCGCATTAAATACAGCCCAAACTCAGTTAGGTGGAAAAACCGATGATGATCCGGCGGTGCGATCTGCTCGGGCAGCCTTAAAACGTGCTCAGATAGCACTGAGTCATGCTGTCGTTTATGCGCCGGCTGATGGCTGGGTTGCCAACCTGACGCTGCGGCCGGGTGATGTCATTACAGCCGGTCAATCTTTGTTTTCAATTGTTGAAAAAGATGACTGGTGGGTCACGGCAAACTTCAAAGAAACAGCTTTGGCTCGTATTCGTTCTGGTCAGCCAGCGACTATTTCAGTGGATATGTATCCAGATATGAAGTTAACTGGAAAAGTCGCCAGTCTTGGTATGGGGTCAGGCGCTATTTTTTCACTGTTACCACCTGAAAATGCTACGGGGAACTGGGTGCATGTTACGCAGCGGTTTCCAGTCCGAATCTATTTAGATTATCACCCTAGTTCAGAGCAAAAAAAGCGGTTACGTGCTGGCTCCAGTGTCACTGCCACTGTTGATACCACTAAGTTAGACACCTCAAATGACTGAGGCAGGAAAACAACCTGTTCAGTGGTTAATCGTATTTGCAGTAGTACTCACCGCCGTACTTGAAGTACTTGATACCACTATAGTCAATGTCGCTTTGCCTCATATTAAGGCAGCATTTGGTATTACCAGTGATCAAACAGTATGGATTGTGACCAGTTACATTGTTGCCTCTATTGCTGTTATGCCGTTAACCGGTCTGCTGTCTCGTAAATTTGGTCGCCGACGTTTAATTATTACTGCCATTGTCGGTTTTGCCTTTTTTTCTGCATTGGGCGGTATGGCACAAAATTTTGAAATGCTGGTGTTTTTCCGTTTAGGACAAGGCTTTTTCGGTGCCTTTCTAATCCCACTATCTCAAGCGATTTTATTTACCAGTTTTCCAAGAGAAAAACGAGGTCAGGCCATGGCAATTTTCGGTCTAGGCGTCATCGTCGCCCCTGTATTAGGGCCAACCCTTGGTGCCATCTTAACTGAGCATTTTTCATGGCGGGCGGTGTTTTACGTCAATATGCCCATCGCGTTTATTGCCTTGTTAATGGTCAGTGGCGAACTGGAAAAAGAAGACACACATCACGTCGATATTGACTGGGTCGGTCTACTGCTCATGGTCACGGCTATTGGTGCCTTACAAATGACGCTGGATTTAGGCGAAAGTCATGACTGGTTTGATTCTCATCTGATTCAACTCACCGCGATAACATCCGCTCTGACAGGCATCATTTTCTTCGTCCGAGGGATGGGACGTAAGCTCAATATCATCGACTTTTCGTTACTAAAAGACAGAAGCTTTGCTGCTGGTAATGTGGCTATTGTTGGCTTTGGGGTCTCCATGTTTGGGGCCATCGCCATTTTGCCTTTATTTGTACAAGGACTGTTAGATTACCCTGTACTGGAGTCTGGTCAGCTCTTTATTCCACGCGGCATTGCTGCTGGTTTTTCTATGGTTGTGACAGGCTCATACCTGGTTAATCGATTTGATCCACGGATGTTATTAGCCATCGGTTTGATTCTCACAGGTACGGGGAATTTCATGCTGGCCAACCTTAACCTGGATGTAAGTTTTTGGCAGCTTGCCTGGCCTGGCGTTGTTTCAGGTCTAGGCATGGGGCTATTTTTTGTGCCCATGTCGACCTTGGCTTTCCAAAATATTACCTCAGAAAAACAAGATGAAGCCTCAGGCATATACAGTGTGATGCGTTCACTGGGGTCTTCAGTCGGTATTGCGATTATTGGCTGGCAGTTAGCGCGTAGAACCAATCTTCATTACGCCATTCTTACTGAGCAAATCACGCCTTTTAACCCGGCTGTTAGCGACTTCCTATCACCTTTAGGGTTATCGCCCATGACAGGACAAGGCGCAAAGGTATTGGCCAATGAAGTGATGGCTCAAGCATCAATGTTAGCGTTTCAGGATGCTTTTATTATGTCTGGAGTCGCTGCTATTGCTATGTTACCGATGGTGTTATTTATTCAAAAACCTCAGCAAGCAAAAGTCAAAACCTCCCCTGCTGGTATTCATTAATTTATAAAAAATCCCGGACCAGCATACTGACCCGGGATTTTTAATCTTACTCTGATGCTATGAAACATTTAGGCGATGAATAAAGACTTCGCATTCACAAATTCTTTCATACCAAAACCGCCATGTTCACGGCCATAGCCACTTTCTTTAACGCCACCGAAGGGCATATTAGCTTGAGGACCGGCATAACCATTAATGTTAACCATACCCGTATCAAGTTCTTCACGCGCAATACGAGTAGCACGCTCCTCATCTTTAGAGAAAATGCCGCCACCCAATCCATATCGGTGATCATTGGCAAGTTCAATTGCCTCGGCTTCATCAGCTACTTTGAATAACGCAGCTACCGGACCAAATAACTCATCGTCATACGCCGGGCTACCAGGTTGGATGTTTTCCAACACCGTGGCCGGGTAGTAGGCACCTTTTTGATCAGGTACTTCACCACCACATAAGCATGTGGCCCCTTTCATCACCGAATCCTGAACCTGCTGGTGCAGTTTGTCACGAAGATCAACACGAGCCAATGGCCCCATGTCATTCTCACTATTGGTCGGGTCGCCATAGGTGACCTGCTTCATGGCCGCAACATATTTCTCTTTGAACTCTTCATAGACGGGCGCTTCGATGATAAACCGTTTTGCTGCAATACAGGTTTGGCCACTGTTCATAACACGGCCCTGTACACAGGTTTTGACTGCCAGATCGATATCGGCATCTTTCAGAACGATATAGGCATCACTACCACCCAGTTCCAGTACATTTTTCTTAAGATTTTCGGCGGAAATTTTGGCAATCAGCCGGCCAATACTCGCACTACCTGTAAACGTCACGCCTCGCACATGTGGATGAGCAATGAGTTCATCTGCTGTTTCACCATCAACAAACAGAGAGCTAAAAACGCCCTTAGGTAAACCAGCTTCTTCATAAATTTTTTGAATAGCCTCTGCTGTCTCAAAGCAAGACTCATCATGTTTAAACACCGTAGTATTACCCGCCATAATCACAGCAATGCTATAACGAATACATTGATAAAGAGGGAAGTTCCAAGGCTGCATGCCTAAGATCACGCCTTCCGGCTGATACGTAATAATGCCTTTCTTACCTGCAGAGATTTCGCGCTCTTCATCAGCTAAAGCGTCAATGCCATGCTCAGCTGTATATTCACAAATAGCAGCACACTGTTCGGCTTCGCCTTCCCCCAGTGCTAAGGGTTTTCCCATTTGTTTTGCCATCATTTGAGCTAAGTCTGATTTGTCTCGACGTAGCAATTCAGCAATTTTTTTAATGATGTTGGAGCGTTCTTCAAGTGAGGTTTTTCTCCACTTTTTGAAGGCTTCGTGAGAGTTATCAATTAAAGCTTCAGCTTCCTGCTTCGTGTGCATATAGTAAGTTTTATACACTTCCTCTGTGGCAGGGTTATAGGTATCAATTGTCTGACGAGAAATAGTGGTTTTTTTCAATTCTGCTTGTGTCATGTTTATCCTTTGTAATTTAAGAAAGTCAGTTTGCGTGCAGATTGAAAATTAACGAGCATCCTCCATAAAGGGATAATCGGTATAACCCTCAGCGCCGCCACCATAGAAGGTATCTTGGTCAGGCATGTTTAAAGCCGCACCGACTTTAAGACGTTCCATTAAATCTGGATTGGCAATATATTGACGACCAAATGTCACGGCATCAGCGCGTTCACTTTTTACTGCATCTTGTGCTGTCAGCAGGTTGTAGTCGCCATTAGCAATATAAAAGCCCTGCCATTGCTTGAGCAGTTCATCAACGATATGTAAATCTTTATTACTTACATCTATACCAGGGAAACGTTCGACAATGTGTACGTATGCCAGCTTATGCTGATTGAGCTGCTTGATAAGCGCAGTGTAAGTAGTCAATGGATCACTATCACTGACATCGTTAAATGTGCCAGTTGGCGATAACCGAATACCCACTCGTCCAGCATCCATCACTTCAAGAACAGCCTCAACCACCTGATTAACCAGACGAATACGGTTCTCGACTGAACCGCCATAGTTATCAGTACGCTGATTACTGCTGTCACAAATGAACTGATTTAACAGATATCCGTTGGCCGCGTGAATTTCTACGCCATCAAAGCCAGCTTTGTCAGCATTACGTGCTGCTGTTTTATATTCTTCAATCAGATCATTAATATCATCAGCAGTCATAGCTCGTGGCTCAGAAACATCCACCATTTGCCCATCGACGAATGTTTGCGCTTCAGCGCGTATGGCTGACGGTGCCAAAGGCTGTTCGCCTTCTGGAAGCACAGAGTTATAACTGATTCTGCCAACATGCCAGAGTTGCAAGAAAATTTTTCCACCTTTGTCATGAACGGCATCAGTAATTTCTTTCCATTTAGCCACTTGTTCTTCGGAGTAGATACCGGGTGTTCTGATGTAACCTTTCCCCATTTTGCTGATTTGAGTGCCTTCAGCAATGATGAGGCCAGCACTGGCTCTTTGTGAGTAATAGCTAATCGCAAGATCCGTTGGTATATCGGTATCATCGTGTGCTCTGTTTCGCGTGAGTGGTGCCATAAAAACGCGGTTTTTTAGCTCCACTGCTCCCATCTTCACGGGACTAAATAAATCATTCATAAACATCCTCCTTTATTTTGCTGATGATTATTTCGATGTCACAGCCATCAAATAGTTCGTTGCCTAACTATAATCAAATGTCCGTATTTTCTATGTGAAGAGATTTATTTACAGGCCCCGCTAAACTGTTTGGTATGACAATCAATCAGATACGCACCTAAAGCGGGTTAAAGTCCCATTATTTTGGATAACGTCTCAGTTAGACTTTTACAAAAATTTACAAATTAATGCGTTATGCAACTTGTCACAAATCTGTACCTTATAAATAGTGCAGATAGTTGCTCACAACCAAAAAGGATGATTTTCATGCAAAAGACCGTTTCCCAAGTCATTGTAGATACCTTGTCTGAAGCCGGTGCGAGACGGTGTTATGGCATTGTTGGTGACACCATCAATCATTTTACAGATGCGATAAATCATTCTGATATCGATTGGGTGCATGTTCGTCATGAAGAAGTAGGTGGACTCGCGGCAGGTGGTGAATCTTATATGACAGGCGAGTTATCCCTCTGTGCCGGAACCTGTGGGCCCGGTAGTCTGCATTTTGTTAATGGTATTTTTGAAAGTCATCGTAATGGTGCGCCAGTGGTGTTGATAGCATCCAATGTAGATAGGCATCAACAAGGCCTGAACTTTCCACAAGAAGTTGATCAGACAAAGATCTATGAGCAATGCTCAGTGTTCTGTGAACGAATATCTCATCCAGATCAGGCCAGACGCATTACGGCACTGGCTGCTCAAGCCGCATTATCTAAGAACGGCGTTGCCGTCATTGAAGTCAGCGGTGATATGTTTCAGGAAAAAGTGAGCGACACCATGCCATGGCGAGTGCATACAGCCTCTCCAGTTAGCCATCCCAATCCTGATGAGATGACGCAACTCGTCGACCTGGTTAACGCATCTGATCGCATCACACTCTATGCAGGTATTGGGGCTAAAGGTGCTAAAAATGAACTTATCGATTTAGCGAAACGCCTAAAAGCACCGATTGTCCACAGCTCTCGCTCAAAAGAATTTATCGAACCCGATAACGCTTATCAGGTTGGCATGACCGGGATTTTAGGCAACCGTGCTGGCATGGAAGCCGTATTAGAATGTGATTTATTACTCTGCCTCGGTACTGACTTTGCCTACTCTCAGTTCTATCCTGAAAAGGCAAAAATTGTTCAACTGGATATTGACCCGACTCACTTAGGTAAACGCAGTCCCATTGATTTAGGTCTGGTCGGTGATGTCAAGGACACGCTTAATCAGCTATTACCCCTCGTTGAACAAAAATCCGCTACAAAGCATCTGGATAAAGCCCTGGATCAATGGCAGAAAGATAAAGAGGATTACAATGAGGAAGCAAAATCTGACGAGACACTTATTCACCCTCAGTCAGTCACTCAAAAACTCGACCAGCTAGCTGATAATGACGCCATATTTACTGCCGACGGTGGTTCCCCTATGGTTTGGCTGCTCAGACATCTGAGTGCTAAAGGTGACAGACGTTTCCTGACCAGCCTTTTACATGGCACCATGGCTAACGCCTACCCACAAGCTTTAGGTATTGCTAAAGCCTATCCTGACCGACAAGTCATAGCGATGTGTGGTGATGGTGGCATGACGATGCTAATGGGTGACTTATTAACCTTAGTACAAGAAAACATACCCGTTAAACTCTTAATCTATAACAACGAATCACTTGGATTTGTTGAAATGGAACAACGTGTTGAAGGTTTGTTGGATGCCTTTACCGGGCTGAAAAATCCGGATTTCGCTGCTCTCGCCCACACCGTGGGTATGGAAGGATGGCGTGTTGATCACATCAGTGAATTAGAAAGTGCTATGCAAAAATGGTTAGCAACTGACAAGCCAGCTATTTTGGATGTCAGAGTAAGTCGAATGGAGCTGGTCATGCCACCTAAAATTGAGGCGGGACAAGTCGCTTCAACAGCCTTATTTGGTATTAAAGCCGTACTAAACGGACGTACAAATGAAGTCGTGTCCTTATTAAGAGATAACTTTTTACGCTAATCAGCTAATCACTGAAACCAAAACAGGCATTTCACATAACAAAGACATTGGCTTTGTTATGGTGAATTTAAATTGTAGTTTACAAAGTCAAGGAGATAACAGATGAGTAAAGACATACGTAAAACCATGTGGGAAGCAATGAGTGATAGCCCATTTATGATGGTGAGCCTGGATGGTACGCTCCAGCACAGCGAACCTATGACAGCACAATTAGATGAAAACGCCGATAGTGAGTTCTGGTTTTACACCACTAAAACCAATCGTATTGCTAAAGGCGGCCCAGCCAAAGCCAGTTTTGTCAGTAAAGATCATAAAGTCTTTGCTTCTATTCGTGGCACATTAACACCAGAAACAGACGAGGCTGTGATTGATAAATATTGGTCTAAGATGGCTGCATCCTGGTATGAACAAGGTCGAGAAGATCCATCATTATTGATGATGCGTTTTGACTTGGATGATGCTGAAGTCTGGCTTTCAGACCCAAGCATTAAAGGCTTATTTAAATTATTTACCGATGGCAAAGTCGATCCAGAAATGATGGGTGAACACAAAAAACTCGGACTTTAATCGCCAGTCGGCATTAATGCTGAAGTTAAATAAAAAGCCCTGCTCACTGAAGTGAGCAGGGCTTTTTTGTTCTAAGCAGCTCATTTAATGGTTAGTACCGTGCTTAACTTAGACCAGTATTAGTCAAAATAGATAAAAGGCTCGCTTTCATGTTCAGGTAAATCATGAATATAGTGCTTATCTGCATAAGCTGTGCACTTGAGGTCAGCCAGAAGATTCTGATCTTTCACCACATAAATGCCGCCTAACTCCACCTTCTCTCTGACACCCGCCTCAGCATCTAGCCATTCCCCATTAGTAATGCCGGAATAGACAATATAGTCATAGCGACCGTTTGAAAATCGTAAACGACCTTCCCCACCGCCACTATAGCTGGTTGAGCTAAATTGCACTGGCGCATGAAGTTCCAATTCAATCTGCTCAGGTTTGCCATAGCGATAAACTAATGTGTTCTGTTTAGTCACACACACTGAGACTGATTTAGACTTAATATCGCAACTAAAGGATGTCGTTTCCTCATTACCGCATAGATTCTCTGCATTCAGACCGCCAGAGAGTAACAGTAGTGATAAAAAGCCAATAACTTTGCTCTGCCTGTAAAACTTGAAATGTCTCATTAACCTGCCAAATTAAATAAAGATACAGCCAAAGCCAAACTGAGTATAGCCACAATAAGATTCGCTAATACACCCCATCGCGCTTTATAACCTTGAGGAATTTCTGATTCGCTTAGTTGTTTAAGCACTACACCATATTGATAGGATGAGATAAGTGCACAAACAGCCCCAAGAAGAATAAATGCTAACCCCAGAATAAACGTTGATGACGAGGTGTGTGGCGTTTGCTGGCCTCGCATCACTGCAAGTAATAACCCTGCCCTTTCAACAACGAAGCCAAAGGCAATCAAGGCCAGACTGGTTCGGTTCCAGGCTAATAATGTACGTTCTGCTGCAAATAATACTCTTGGATCATCTAAATAAGACATATCAAATCGCTCTTTAACTAAAAGGTTCAAACTAAGATTAAACTCTGTCGTCTAATGGCATCTATCAACATTAACGAATGGGAAAACAACGTTTTTTCGTACTGGTGTTAGCTGGCCAGAGAAGCAGTGTATTCATCCTTGACCATGACTACGATTACCACAGATTTTGACACACATAACCTGTAGTAGAAATAAGTAAAACATACAGTATGCCCCTTGACTCAAATAGGCTATCGCGTTTCACTAAAAGGTCAGCCAATTAAAAAGGAGGTTGAAATGATTTCAACTGCAATTAAGGAAGCTCAGTCAATTGAAGATGTTGTTCAACTTATCGATAATGGTGGAACAAACAGTGACTCGCCAGAAGAAGTCGCAGGCACTTACGCATATCTTGCTGTGATTGATACTAACCATGTCGACAAAGAACATGCTAAATCCCAATTAGATGCTCTCATCGAAGCTGGTGCAAAATTCGATTACGACCTCGCTCTGGAATATGCTGAATCGCATATTATCGAATCTCAACATTAATACATGAAACTAGGCCCTAGGTCGGTTGTAACATCGACATAGGGCTTGTTTTTATCTGCACGATATAGATTTCCACTCAGCTTTTAGTCTCAAAATCCATCTGACACACATCAAAAACGTCTGCTAGATTACTGAATTAAAATAAGAAACTTGCAGTTATAAATAAATACTATATTCTGACTTACTCTCGTTTCGTCATTTATCCCACATAACTGACTAAGCTCCTATTGCTTTATCAGGATACATGATGACCAAGCCCGTTCGTGTTCGTTACCAGACAATCGAAGTCGGTGACATGGATATTCACCTTTGCACCCTGCGTGACAAACAGCAATTCAGTGATCCAGATGGTGAAGCTGATGATATGGGGATATCTTCAGCCACGTGGCCCCTCTTTGGTGTTGTTTGGCCATCCAGCATCGTACTGGCCAATCACATGCTGGAATACGACATTAAAAATAAACGTATTCTTGAAATTGGCTGTGGTATGGCGTTATCCAGTTTATTACTTAATGAACGGCTCGCTGACATCACCGCCACTGACTACCACCCTCAGGCAAACCTGTTTTTAGATCGGAATACCGATCTCAATAACGGCAAGAGCATTAGCTTTGAGCAAGTAGACTGGGCAAACGATATCAGCAAACTCGGTAAGTTTGATTTAATTATTGGTAGCGATCTGCTTTACGAAGATGAGCATGTCATGCTGCTGGCAAACTTTATTAATAACCATGCTAACCCGACATGTGACGTTATTTTAGTCGATCCCGACAGGGGCAGAAAAAACAAACTGGATCGGGAAATGATCACTTTTGGCTTTACTAGCAGTTATATAAAACCCGAGCATACCGATTACCTTCCTGAGAAATATAAAGGTTCTATCTTGCGCTTCTCACGCTAAACGCGATCATTTCACAGGTTCAAGACCTGATACTTTCAACTTACCTTTTCGTACCTTCGTCATCGCAATCGTTGATGAAATAAGTAACGGCGTCACGACTAATAAGGTCGGCACAATTGCAATACGGGTAAACGCAATCATCATGATGGATCGTAATTGTGGATCTTTTTGAAATGACGCCATCAGACTGCTAACTAATTCAATAGAAATGGAAATGCAGTAAGCAATCAGCACAATACGACAACGTTTCCAGACGATATGCCAATGAGCATTGATCAATGGCGTCTGATGTACGTGTTTTGACCGATACCAAATATATAGAATCACAGATAACGAGCAGACGATGGCAATAGGTAGCAACACCCTTTCCATGCTCAGCAATAAAGAACCTATTGGAAGCAACAAATTAAACACCAGTAGATTCAATACTAATAATTGATGAGGGATCACCGCCCTGGCTTGCTCGTTAAGCATTAAACACTTTCCTTCTATTACGTGCAGAATACAAATTCATTGCACACGACCAATAGTGTTAGTGTATCGCTATCTTATTAAAATTTGTTGACGATGATAGTCCTAATTCTTTTGAGTATTTCAAAGCGAAAAAGCACTCCCCTATCGACCTTGATTGATGACGGCTTTAGCTTCTAAGAATGTTAGACATATTCCATTAATAAGTGATGCTTGAGACTCGCAAAAACGACTGATTAATTGGCTTTTACTCAGCTAAATGGCAAACCGCCTCGACATTATTACCATCGGGATCAATCACGAACGCACCGTAGTAATGCTCGTGATACATAGGTCGTAGGCCAGGCTTACCATTGTCTTTGCCACCATTTTCCATTGCTAGCTGATAAAACTGATCCACTAAACGGCGAGAAGTAGCAGAGAAGGCGATATGCCTGGGCGTATATTTTTCTTTGGTTTCAATGATCCAGTATGTCGGTTTGCCATCGATGCCAAAAGCACACATTCGCTGAGTGGGAAAATCAGGATTCCAGTCGGCAACAAACTCTACTTGAACTGAATAACCTAATGGCGAAAATACCGCTTCGTAGAATGATTTTGTCGACGAGTAATCTACAGAATATGTGCTCAGATGATCAATCATCGGTCTACCTTAGCTAATTTTACTGATGATGGGGATGAGTCCAATGATGATCATTTGCGTACCTATAACAGCAAGAATTAATCCCATCAGCCGAGTGACAATGCTTAAGCCACTTTTACCTATCACTGACAAAATACTTGAACTAAAAATAAAGCAGATAAAAGTGATAAAACATAAAACGGCAAATACAGATACGGTGGTGATTATGCCCATCATGCCGCCGGAGGCAGAATAATTCATGGCTGTGGCGATAGTGCCAGGACCGGCTAAAAGTGGCACAGCTAAAGGCGATACTGCCAAATCAGAGTCGTCGTCATCACCCTCTGCAGAATGTAGCTTAGAGCCATGTCCATTAAGCATGTGATAGCCCACAATAAAAACAAGAATGCCACCTGTGATTCTCAAAGCATCAATGGTAATGCCAAACAAGTGAAAAATAGCTTTCCCAAGAACAGAAAAAAACAGGATGATAAAAAAAGTCACCAGAAGTGCCTTCGTCGCTACTTTTCGTTGCTCTGCTTTACTTTTGTCACCCACCAAACCAGCGAATGCGGCAGTATTAGCAATGGGATTCATAATCGCAAAAAAGCCTACAAAGACTGTAATCACTTGCGTGTATAAATCGCTCATCTACTTACTTTTCCTTTTACTCAGTTAACGCTGTAATCAGCTGATACGTCAGCGGTCAGTTGAAGTCATGATTCTACAATTGGCATTCAACTGAGCGAACATGGCATACGATAGCACAGCTGAAATACAGCCTACGACTTCACCTTAATTTAGCCGTAGGCTGCATTCTTTTTTGTTTACTCTGAGGCCTATTTATCTCGTTTGACCAAGGTGTTGATCATGACAATGGCATTCTATATTCAATAACGCCTGGTTTTTCTGCTACCCAATCATACAATCTTTGTCCTGGCAGATTTGTTTCCTGTGTATGCCAGTATAAACGTGCACATTGTTGCTTTCTGGCCTGTTCTTGCACAAATTCAATTAATTGCTTTCCTACCTGTAACCCTCTTGCACTAGGTGTGACATACAGATCTTCTAAATAGCAAAACTCATTAATCGCCCAAGTGGAAGCATGATACAAATAATGCACAAACCCTAAAATAGTATCAGGGGACTCAGAAGATCTTGCCACTGCACAATACATCTTTTCCTTATCGTCAAAAAAACGATTCCATGTCACTTGTGTCGTTTCTTCTGGAATAGAAACCTTATAAAACTCTTGGTACTTTAGCCAGAATGGTAGCCACTGCTCAAAATCATTAACTTGTACAGCTTCAACAGATACAAGCAAAGGACTTTCGTTCATTTTTTATACTCCTAAATTTCAGTTTGAAAATGTTTATATAGATGCTCAAATACTCAGTCATTCAGCAGATTCTGCTTAAAAAGAGTTGTTTTATATAATGAGTTTGGCATGATGTAACCATCCAATTACTGTATGAGAGGCAGACCATTTGTTTAAGCACTCACAGCTTGAGTCTGTAAAAGCAGCGCTGATGCATCCTGATTACGAAAAATACCCACTGTATTTACGTATTCAGCGAGCATTACGTCAGCTGATATTAGATGGCGCATTACCCGCGAACACTCCCCTGCCTGCTTCTCGTGCGCTGGCTGAATCATTGAATGTCTCACGAGATACGGTCGAAAATGCGTATAGCTTGTTGCACGCAGAAGGCTATATTGAGCGCCAAGTCGGCAGCGGTAGTTTTGTAGCAGAGGTGCCACAACTTCGGAAAACGAAACGAAACGTCAGTTTGCAGCCTACGGAGCAGCTAACCTCTCAACTGAGTAAACGTGGTCAAAGCATGCTCAATAATGACGGCGTTAGAGAAGCATTAACGCCTCGCCCTTTTGCACCAGGCATTCCTGAAACACGCCTATTTCCATTAACTTTATGGGCGCGTCTAGAGCGGCAAGTGATTCGGGATTATCAATTTAAAGCCTTACAACACAGTGATCCGCAAGGTACAAAAGAACTGCGTAGTGCTATTGCCAACTATGTAAATTTAGAACGCGGCGCTCATGCAACGCCAGAACGTATATTAATTTTAACCAGCTCGCAGCAAGCTCTCGCCTTATGTGCACTCAATCTATTAGATGCTGGCAGTCATATTTTTACTGAAAACCCCATGTACCAAGGTGCAAGGAAAGCCTTTGAAGCAGCAGGACTCATCCCCGAGCCTATTCCAGTCGATCAGCACGGTATACGCGTTGATCTATTAAAGCAGCACGCCAAACAAGCAAAAGCCGTGTCTTTGACCCCGTCACATCAATATCCTTCAGGGGCAACCTTATCGCTTGAGCGTCGTTTAGAACTCATTGAATGGGCAGAACAAAATCAAGCGTGGATCATTGAAGATGATTACGACAGTGAGTTTCATTACGCCGGGAAACCCACCACCTGCGTGCAAGGTTTAGATCCTTACCAACGCACCATTTACATTGGTACTTTCACCAAGTCTCTATTTCCGAGTGTGCGTATAGGCTATATGATTTTGCCAGCACAACTTGTCGCGCCTATGACTACAGCACGCACTTTGCAAGATGGACATACAGCAACAATGCCACAACTGACTCTGGCACGTTTCATGGAAAATGGTCATTTTGGCGCCTATATTCGCCAAATGCGGCAACTGTATGCTAAGCGATTAATAACATTGGAAAAACTGGTACGTGCTCATCTTAAGGATTTTTTAGAACCTATTCCGCCATTAGGTGGCATGCAAATGCCATGTGTATTGACATGCGAACTTGATGAGGAATTGATTATTACCCAAGCTAAACAACAGGATATCGCCCTAACTAGCTTATCTAGCCTCTACATTACGACTCCCCAAAAACCCGGTTTTCTCCTTGGCTTTGCCGCCTATACCGATCGTGAAATGGAACAGGCTATACAGAAAATAAGAGAGATATTTTTAGCTAATACGGGGTAACTTCTAGTTATAAATTTAGGGCGTATCAGTCAAGGTCATCATACTGTTTGAAGGCGTGACGTAATGCTTGTCACAATAAAATCAAGTTGGCTGACCCTTTGATTTTTGCTATTAGGGCAGTCACTGACGGATCCCTTGATGAAGTTAAATCAAACACTCTGACCCTATTGGTTCCTAATTCCTCTGATTCTTTCAATTGTTCACAGAAAGACTTAGGATGAAACGCTACTATTGCAATGAATATAATATTTTATTTGGCACTCATGGTGCTGGAGTCATAATGTTGCTACAAAATCAACAAACAAGCCAAGCTAAAAAATCTCTGACCTTTAGTTTCTTAGTAGTATGTTTTACCACACTTTTTTCCAGTTCCGTTTTTTCAGATACGCTTAGAATCGCAACCGATGAATGGTGCCCTTACGACTGTATCGCCAGTCAAAATCAAGGCAAAGTAGGTTACTTAGGTGAGTTGCTGGTCGAAACCTTAGGAGCCAGAGGACATACGGTAGAGTTTGTGGAAGTGTCTTACTCTCGTGGTTTGCAATTGGTCAGAGAAGGCAAGCTTGACGGTACAATGGCTTGCATTCGTCAAGACGCGCCCGACTTTGTGTTTCCAGACTTCGCTCTAGGCAAAAGCAACAGCACCTTCTTTAGCTATAAAGACTCAAACTGGCACTACACAGGCAATGAGTCCCTTGAACAGGCCAAGATGATTGGCATGATCAAAGGATATGACTACGTTGACCCAACAGTAATGGATTATTTCAATCAAAACCCAGACAATGTGCTTGCGATTACTGGCGAGAAGCCCCTAGAAAGATTACTTGAAATGTTGATCAATGGGCGCCTGACCGCTGTGATTGAAGACAAAAGCGTATTGGAATACAAAGCCCAGCAAATAGGTAAAGCCGACCAACTGAAGGTATCAGGCACCACCGATGTGGTGATCGATGTTTACAGCAGTTTTTCACCTAAAAATCCTAAATCCGCTGAGTACGCCAAAATAATGTCAGAAGAAACGCTGAAAATGCGTAAAGACGGACGTTTGGCAAAACTATTAGAACGTTATGGCATTCAAGATTGGCAAGTCCAGTAAACGTTGCCCCTAAACAGCGAAGGGCTTTCGCATGAAATCCTTTTTAAACCACTACCGTCGCTCTATGGCCCTGCACCTGCTACTTGTGATCTTTGGTGTGTATTTTTTGGTAGCGGTACTGGTGACAGCAATACAGCTTTACAAAGAGTACGACAACACCAAAAAAGAATTTTATAACGAGATTCAAACCTTGCCCGCTACGTTCGGCAAGGGAATCTCCGATTCAGTTTGGACCTATAACCAAAAATTGCTGCAATCCATTCTACAAGGTATGTACAAGCTACCCATCCTGGTCGGTATCAAAGTAGAGTCACTGGATCAGAAAATGGACTTTAAAATCGGTGCGGTGTTCAACGAGCAAGATCAGGTTGAGTATTACAACTCAAAGGGTCAACCGACGGAACAAATACTCACGGGGCTAGGCTCAAACGCCCTTTTCAAACACGAGTTTCCGATCTATTACCAAGGTCCTGCATTTGACCAGAATATTCCCTTAGGTACGGTGACTCTCTACTCAAATGACCAACTGGTTTTCGAACGATTGAAATATGGCTTCATTCTTATTTTGGTCAACTCCATTATCAAAACCTTTATGCTGTGGTTTATTATTTATTTCTTTATTAATAAATACCTTGGCAAGCCTCTAAAAGAGTTCACCTTCAAGATACACCAACAAGACACTCAATCCCCTAAACCGATTGACCTAGCCATTAATTGGACAGATAAAAACGAATTGATCATCTTAAAAGACAGTTACAACCAGATGATTGAGAGTGTGAATAAGTACCAGCTCGAACTACTAGAACTCAACCAAGAGCTAGATGAAAAAATTAAATCTCGGACGCACGACCTCGAACTGGCCAAAGAAAAAGCAGAGCTCTTAGCGTATAAAGATCCGCTGACTCACCTCTATAATCGCCGTGCATTTTTTAAGTATGGCCAGAAGTTAATCAATCAAACCGCACAACACAGCGCATCCCTGAGTTTAATTATGATTGATATCGACTTCTTCAAAAAACTGAATGATAACTATAGTCATGCCCTTGGAGATCAAGCGCTCATAACATTCGCCGATACCCTTACAAGTAACCTACGTCATAACGATATCTTAGGCCGCTTAGGTGGCGAAGAATTTGCCGTTTTTCTACCGAATACTGACGAAGAAAACGCCATCACAATTGCCGAAACGCTGCGCATATTAATCAGCCAAATCACACTGCAACATGAGCAAGCTATCGTTCAGTTTACAGCGAGTTTAGGCGTGGTTGAGGCGACTCAAGCAACGCCAACGGTAGACTCAATATTGGCTCAAGCAGACGAAGCGCTGTATTACTCTAAGCATAACGGACGCAATCGCGTGACGGCGTATTCAAAGATTGTAGAGACAACGCAGCAATGATGAAAAAGTAAATCAAGTTGGCTGACCCTTTGATTTCAATCATATCAATCGAGTCTGACCCCATTGGTCGTCAAAAGCGCGTAGGTTTGGGCGTCTGCGTGGAGCCGTTTGTTATATATTTTTACTCTAAAGGTGAAGGCAACTCTTCTTCGAACTCTTCAAGGTTACTATTTTTGAGAAAGTAGAAGAATGTAGAATCAATCGCAAAAAGAAGCCTTTTCCCTTGGTCATAGTCAATTAAAGGTGGATTCAATTTTTTCTTGAACTGCAGGTGAGATATGTTGTGTAGAAGGTTACTTATATCCCCCGGCCTAACATCCTCTGCCCGATGATGAATCGCTTTTATTCCATCAGTAATATCAGCTCTAGATAAGCCTTCGACTATACCGTCATACCCTTTTTGAGCAATAACTCTTACTAGATAATAAGGAAGGTGAAGGGGGGCTTTTTCTTTACCTTTAGAATGAGTCACGTTTCCAGACGCCAATAATTCTAACGCTTGCTGGTGGTTTTCTCGGTATTCATTGCATTTTTCTTCTAAGGCATCATCTGCATAAGAAACATTTTCCAAATGATGGCTATCGCCGTCATGAGTTCGATTAATGCCGGCAAAATTACAGCAAGCCTTTAATAGCTCTTGAAGCACACCGATACTCCCGAATGAGTTTGCAATAAATTTGGCAATAATGCTTTCACTAATACTAATGTTTAGTTGTTGACACCCTTTCTCTACCACACGTCTAAAATCAGGTTCGCTCCAAGGCTCAACGGGAATATCATTAACTCTATCCGTCAAGTCAGGACAGAATGTTCTCAACCTATCTTTTTTACGCCAGACCCCAAGGACGATAAATATTATACCGGTTTCCTGGAACGTTCTTAGATCAAATGAAAGCTCCCTTTGCTTTTCTTCATCCAAATAGTGGAAATTCTCTAAAATTATCTTTTTGCTAAAATTAATTTTGTGCAAAAGCTCAGATATATCTTGCGCTACAGCCAAGTTAAATGGGACCGTTTGATATGTTGTTGACTTTTTATCGCCTGCACCTATCGAGCCTGCTGCGTTGACTTCACCCTCTCCAAAAAACAAGATTTTTGCTTTAGCCTTTATGCCTACACTAGCAGAATAGGTAGCTGATTCTTCACTTTGATTAGTAACCTCTATCTCCACTCCCACTTGTCTCAAAATGCTCGAATAAATATCGTATATATTTGTATTTGGGGTGAGTCGAACAACGATATTTTCATCATAAGGCAAATGTCTCGATACCAAGGCAGTTTTACCCTGCTTTGATGCACCATATACGACGATATGGTTTCCAGTGGTTAGTGATTCACTAAACTTTTCATCGATTTTATCCCGCTCAATATAAGAAAGTACTTGATTTGGACTCACTCCAAATACTTCATTTAATTCTGGCATATTCTCGGTATTCCTTATGTATAACAGTGAGATAAAGGGGTCAGCTAACTTGATTTTGTAATTACATTCATAAGCCACTTTTTACCATAGTGCTAAAAGTACACACCTTTGGCAATATGCTCCATTTCTGTATGGAAGCGATTTTTACCAATCTGAAATACATGAAATCAAGTTGGCTGACCCTTTGATTTGCACCTCATTATCTCTGACAAAAATACAATTTCAACCAACTCCATCGATATAACTCTATCTATAAACTTTTTATCTGAACACGACATTCAATTTGCATAACGCCTAAATAAGCGGCTGCGCGATAGCGCAGTCCCGCGAACGATAGTGAGCATACTTAATTTTTTTGTTCTGTGACTTTGTTTTTTGAAAAGTATTCATTAAAAGATTGCCTTAAAAAATTATCAAAATCATTTTGATTGCCCCAAAATTTGGCAAATGGAATTTTGCTGGCCATAAGGTTAGACAAGGGGGTTTTAGTTACCAGCTTATTTCCAGGAAGAGAGATGCTCACGAAGTTTGAATCTGTGTTTGAGTGAATATGAAAATGATAAATGGCTTTAGGAGAAGACTTATTGCCTTCATCAGTAATATCTACAAGCTCTGGATAAGCTATACACATTAATTTTTCTTTACCATTTCTAATTCGAAATAGCTGTTGATCACGAACTATGAATAAGTCTTCAAGTGATGTGTTCATATGCTTTCTACGACATAACAGTATGTTTTAAAGATCATGGGGTCAGCCACTGACCAATCCCTTGATGAAGTTAAATCAAACACTCTGACCCTATTGATTTCTAGATATAAAGTGGTTGCGAATATCGGCAATTCTTCTAAACTCTTTATCTAATTCCGAAAGCATTGCATTCTTATCATATATAGCATCATAGTCATCGTCAGGCACTTCTTTCAAACCCAGGTAGCTATGAAGGTGGTTTTCATGGTGTTCGCCCAAAAAAGTACCATGCTCATGCCCTAAGCAAACGTTCCATATCCCAATTATAGAATCATCATATTTCCCACTTTCATGCCCTAACACACCTAAGTTATAGGATGCAGCCCTGCACTGACTAATATTTTCATGAAATAAACATCTGATTTTATTTTTTTGTGCAAAGTCACTAAAGTAGTTCTTTAAGTCTTGGAACTCTGAAAGAAACTTCTTAATAAGTTTAAAATCGTTTTCGATTACAACTAGATTTTCAAAATGTCTTCGTGCATTTTCGGACCAGTTAAAGCTGCCCGTGATTAAAGTAGAGTCATCTATGATGCAGAATTTGTTATGCATTAAGGCATTACTTCTAGCTTTCACTGGGTATAGGCTTGTTAAAGAAGATGGAGGCTTAAAGTTATTCCTATTTATAACATCATCGTTGTAAATAACTTCAACTTTTATCCCTCTTTGTGTAAGTCGATCAAAAACCGGGGAATATTTAGCCCAACTTATCCACGCGACACAGATTTTCACAGACTCTTTAGCTTTCATAAGCTCTTGTACAACATGAAATCCTATATCTTCAAAGTATGCATTTGTGCTAGTTGTGTGCATTACTGCCTCTGAAATATAACGCCCGCATAAATTGCGGATAACAGTTGGCTAAAATAAGCGAAGAATGAGCGCCTGCCAACTGTTAGGCGTCAATTTTGATGCGTTTGTTATGTGTAAACGCACTCCGTTACTTTAAACTCTGTAAATATAACTTTGAATTTAGAGCCAGAACGTAACTCGGTAATATGTTGATAATGCTCGTTTTCCAACGATATTTCGTGAGTTAACACATCACCATGAAAAGTATCATTGTAATTAAACTCATTGATATGACCGATTAATTCATAGGACTTAACATTGTTGTAAGTTAATACAATGTCTCGATCATGGTGCTGACCCAGCAAGTTTAAAGTAATGGATAATGAAGCATTGAAAGGTCGTTGTTTGTTTCGATTTTCAGCAATAGTTAAAGAATTAACCCAAGTATCGTGAAGCGACCCTGGATGGTTCAACTCATAACGTTCTGGGCTAGTAGCGAATTCAAAAAGCTGATTAGGCATTTTTTCTTTGTTGGCTAATAGGTTAGAAATATATTTATCGAAATTTGAATTCACTTATGAACTTCCATTTACACATAACGTCCGGCACACCGGCCCAGCTACGGCGTGCTAATAAGTGGTATAAGCGTAGCGACCACTTATAGGTGCGCCGTAGCTGGGTCCGCGTGCTGCCGATTGTTAGCCAATTATCTCAACATCCGGTAAATTATCAGCCACATCTTGATAGCTTTTACTACTTTTAAGTACATCTATCACCACAGACAAAGGTTCAGACCATATTTCCTTAAAATCTGCCTCTCCGGGAGTAATAATAGGAAACGCGAGTTTCTCATCTGGAGGCGAGAACTCAGCGGAAACACCTTTTTTATTACCCCTCGCGTCAACGCGATACCAACCTAACCCATCAAGATAGACCGCATTTAATCCATGGATACAGAATGGAGGAACATCGGTGACAGTCAAGCGCTGGTAGCACAATCCAGCCGGAATATCGTTAGCACGAAGGAGGGCTGCTAACAGATGACTTTTGGCGTAGCAGTATCCTGTGCCATGAGCGAGAACATCTGAAGCTTTGCATGTCACAGGGTCGAGCCTATGGTCCCAACTATGCTTTATTTCGTCGCGCACAAACTCGAAACACTTTTTCGCTATCTCGACTTTTCCAAACTTGCCATGCGATAAATATTTAGCATGTGTTAATACTTTTGGATGATCCCAATCAATATATTCTGACGATTTTAGATACTTATTCATAAGCTCGATTCGATTATTCGGCTAACAGTATGTTTTATGAGGCCACCAGCCTCATAATAAATATTAAACAGGCCGCCTTATAATTCCTTTTCAATGACTTTAACATATTGATTATTAATGGAAGTAATTTCTTACCCATGGAATTATGAGGCCAAAGTCTTGAACTGCTGACGAAAAATAGTGCCAACCCTTTAGTATCTTCAGATACTGTTTTATACACTTAAACTTGTTAGTTTAGGTCTTAATTACACTTCCCGTAATAAATGCATCGGTGGCACGCTGGAAACTTTTCTGCTGGCAAATAAACCGATTGCTGAAATAACGACTACACCGATTAGTGGCCCTAAACTCCACAGCAAAGGGTGCCAACTTGCTTCTGCTTTAAAGACAAATACCTGTAAACCATACAGGCAGGCTTCGGCTCCAGCAGCGGCAATCAGTCCGGAAAATAATCCCAGTGCTCCAAACTCAACAAACAAGGCTTGTTGTACCAGGGATTTTTTAGCGCCCAGCACACGTAATAAAGCCCCCTCTTCCAGGCGCTCTTCTAATGTTGAGCGAACACTTGCCAGTAATACCAACGCACCAGCACTTAATATGCACAGCAGCACTAGCTGAATAGCTTGTGACAATTGTCCTATCACCGTTTGCACTTGTTTTAGTAAATCACCGACATTCAACATCGATACCGTAGGGAATTGAGACATAGCCTTATAAAAAGGTTGTGCGTTTTGCTGGCTGATAAACACACTGCTGACAAAGTTAGCGGGATAATCAGCTAAGGCCTGTTTGGGTAAAATCAGATAGAAATTGGGCTGCATTGAGCCCCAGTCGACCTCTCGCACAGAGGTAATGGGTAAGGTAATGTCATTACCACCAATATTAATGGTGAGTTTGTCGCCTATTTTCAGATTTGCTTCCTGCATCACCCGTTGCTCGATAGAGAGTCCATCGGCATTAAAGTCACCCTCAAGCAGCTTACTGCCTTTGCCTATTTCCTCAGACCAGGTCAGATTCAATTCACGTGAAAACAATTCGGGCTCGGGTTTATCTTCAGGGTAAAGAGTCTGTACTGATGTGCCATTGATGTTGATGACTCGTCCACGAACCATCGGGAACCAGTCAGAGCGTTTGATATTCAGCGAGTCTGTGACCTTATCGATTTGGTCAATCTGATCGGCCTGAACATTAAACAAATAGTGATTAGGTGCATCTGCCGGCAACTGCTGTTGCCAGTCTGAAATCAGGTTTGATTTCACGCCGACTAATATCAGCCCCAGCATAATAATCAGCGTAAACACTAATAACTGAAATAAGTTGGGAAACAATCGACGATATAAAGCAGCAAAACCTATCTGCCAGCCACTGGTCGCTCCTGTGGTCAGTGAACGGCCGAAGCTAAATACACCATAACCCAGTAAGGCGACTAAAACGCCAATACCAACAATGGCTAACATCATAATGCTCGGTAGAATTAAGCCGCCTGTATACAGGCACATCAAACCAAACATACCGACAAAACCAATGCCATAAATAATGACCGTGTTTTGTTCTACTTTAAAACCTGGCTGCAACACTGACATCGGTGACACCTTAATCAGACGCTGCATTAATGGAAAACAAAATGCCAGCATGGAAACCAGCCCTGTCGCTACACCCAACCATAAACGACTTAATGAAGGCTCAGGCAAGGCGGTTGACATCAGGCCCGCCAGCATCGATGAAATAATCAGTTGTAATCCCCAGCCAGCAGCCAGACCAATGCCAGCCCCCATTACAAACAGGGCGATAAACTGAATAAGGAACACCTGCACTAGCTTTTTCGGTGTCGCGCCTAATGTTTTTAATACGGCGACCTGCATCAAGTGGCGTTTCACAAACCGTGAAGAGGCTAAGGCCATGGCAATCCCAGACAGGATAACCGCGAGTGTTCCAGCTAATAATAAAAAGGATTGTGCTTTACCAATGGTGTCACCAATACGCTCACCTTTTTGCGTTGGCGTCCGCCAGCGTTGGCCATCATTCAGTTGTGGCGTTACCCATGATTCATATTGATCTAGTGCATTCTTATTACCTGCCAGTAACAGACTGTAACGCACCCGACTGCCAGGAATAATGACTTGTGTTGCCGCCAGATTGGCCATATTAATCACCGCGCGAGGTGATATAGCAAACGCCGAACTACTGGCATTTGGATCTCTGACCAGAAAGTGACTAACGGTTAAGCTTGTCTCCCCCACCTCAACCTTGTCGCCAATATTGACGCCTAATAAACTGGCAAGGCGTGAAGACAGCCAGATTTTCCCCGGCTGTGGTGGCTGAGTATATTCATGCCCGGTACCGAACAAGGTATCGTCAACCAGATAAACACCTTTGAGAGGATAAAGTGCTGTTACCGCACTGACCTGACTGAGCTGTAAATTATCACCGGCAAATATCATGGTACGGAATGAGGTGCGTTGAGCCTGTTTCAGTCCTAGCTCGTCGGCTTTTGTTTGCCAGTTATCAGGTATCGCATCATCAGAGCTAATCAAGCGATCTGCCGCCATTAAGTTGGCTGACTCGCTTTCAAATGACAACTGTAAACGGTCGATAAATAAACTAATCGCAGTGACTGTGCTGACAGAAATAATCAACGCAAAAATCAGCGTTAGAATGTCGCCACTACGGATATCACGCAGCAGTAATCGTAAGGCAAATTGCATTAGTTTTTTTCCACCAGCTGAGCCGCAGACATCACGAGTTGACGATCACATTTTTCTGCCAGATGGTTGTCATGCGTCACCATCACCAGTGTGGTGCCCTGCTCTTTATTCATCTCAAAAAGCTGTTCGATAATGATGCGACCATTACCCTCATCCAGATTGCCGGTAGGTTCATCGGCAAACAGAATTTTCGGACTGGAGGCAAACGCTCTGGCAATGGCAACACGTTGTTGCTCACCACCGGATAACTGGTTTGGATAATGCGTTAAACGATGCGATAGCCCTACTTTTTCCAATAAGGCTTCTGCTTTTTGACGAGCATCTTTATCGCCTTTTAATTCGGCCGGTAACATCACATTTTCAACCGCCTGCAAACTCGGTAACAAATGAAACGATTGAAAGATAAAGCCAACATATTGCCCGCGAAGTAAGGCACGTTGCTCTTCATCCATGGCTGAGAAAGCATGGTCGTAAAGATAAATCTCACCCGATGTATTCACATCTAAACCTGCCAGTAAGCCCAGTAAGGTCGACTTACCTGAACCAGATGCTCCTACAATGGCGACCGACTCACCTTCCTGAATATCTAAACTAATTCCTTTTAATATGGTCAAATCGCCTGTATTTGCCGATACCGTATGGGTTAAATTGGTTACTTTGATTGCAGTTGTAACTGCCATGTTTTCCACTCTTAAAGGTTTGTATGTTTTTAAAAAGACAATATTGGTTTGTGTTACTCATCAGTTTATTGATGAGCAACGCAGTATCAGCATCGACATTGCTAGTTATGGGAGACAGCCTGAGTGCTGCCCATAATCTCCGACCAGAATTAGGTTGGGTTAGTTTACTGGAAAATCAACTATCTGAGTCTCATCCGGAAATTACCATTGTGAATGCCAGCGTCAGTGGGGAAACCACGCAGGGCGGTTTAGCCCGCTTTAAACAACTGTTGTCAGAACATAAACCCAGCTGGGTCATTCTGGAATTGGGCGCCAATGATGCCTTACGAGGCTATCCACTGACGCAAACCAAACAGAATCTTGAATCCATGATTGAACAAGCACATAAAGCTGACGCCAAAGTGCTGTTGGTGGGCAACCAGATTCCACAGAATTACGGTAAACGTTATACAGAGATGTTTTTTAATTTATACAAAGAGTTGGCAGAGCAATATCAATTGGCTTATGTGCCCTTTATGCTGAAAGGTGTCGCACTCGATAAGGCGCTGATGCAAGCCGATGGTTTGCACCCAAATAAAGAAGGTCAGCCTGTTGTATTACAGAATATTAAGCCGGCATTGCTGCCACTATTGGATGAGGCTAAATAAGGACAGTTCTACCCCACACGGTTATAAGTGATGGCAGAAAAAAGGCTACTCAAATGTTTATGAGTAGCCTTTTTTATTAATGGCCAAAAACGTTTTTGTCTTCTTGCTTGGCCTTTTTTGCTGCTTTCTTTTCTTTCGCCGTTAATAGCGGTGCTTTTTTCTGATTCTTTTTACTATCTTGACCTTTACTCATGATATTCACCTGTTAATTGAATGCATTAACCTCAACTGTTTATTAGCAAATTTGAGGGCATGTTCTAGGTAGAAACATTAACGCCAATCAATGTCGGTACATAGATAGTCAGTATGGGCGCAATCACTAAGAAGTGATAGTTTATTTATTCACTCGTCATCTTTTTTTCAGCATAAAACGCCACAACAACTCAATCAGCTAAGAACTTCATTGTTAAAGGCTAATCGCCATATCGATGCCAGGATTCAAATGGGATGTTATGGTCTTGCATAAACGGCAACAAACCAGCTGCTTTTTCATCGCTAAAATGCGTTTCAAGCAATTTGATGATATGTCCATCCTCACCCAGTGCTTTTTGAAAACTCGGAATATCCTCGGCCTTTATCGTCCACTGCCATTCATACTCTGAGGAGCCAAAAAACTCTTCAACAACAGGCCCTAGATCTTGTCCTTCAAAAACCAGATCGCCATTGTGCTGAATTTCTGCACTCAGAAAGCGAAGTCCCCGCCTGTCACGTTCATCTCGAAGAACGGTTTTCTTTTTATTCCTTGCTCCACACATTGATTTCTCTTGAACTTCCTCTTTAATTAACTAGCATACTTAATCACTTATACTCTGGCACGCCGCACAAAAAGACGCAGCTGCTTTTCCAGTTCAATCACAATAAATAACATCACACCAATAGCTATCACCAGAACGCCATCCCAAAAAGAAATACTTTCGGTACCAAAAATAGTCTGAAGCCACGGATGATAGGTAATGGCAAACTGGGCACAACTAATCACAAAAACCACCCGCCAAATGACTTTTGTGCCACAGATAGCTTTCCAGGTAAGCGATGTACCGTGAATATTCCGAATAAAAAATAAGTGGAAAATTTCCATTACAACCAGCGTATTGACGGCCAGTGTTCGGGCAAGTTCAAGCGAATATCCCTGACTGATAGCATAGTCGTAAATACCATAGACACCACCCAAGAAAAGCAAAGAGACCAAGACAATATGCCATAACAACTCGGCACTTAATAACGATTCATTTCGGGATCGTGGAGGCCGGCGCATGGTATTTTCTTCTGTTGGTTCAAAAGCCAGAGCAATACCCAAAGTCACTGCTGTTATCAGATTAACCCAGAGAATCTGAACCGGTGTAATAGGTAAAGTCATACCAAACAGCAAAGCGACAATGATCGTCATGGCTTCACCGGCATTGGTCGGTAAAGTCCAGCTGATAATCTTTTTCAAATTATCATAGACAGTTCGCCCTTCACGGACAGCTGAGACAATCGTGGCAAAGTTATCATCAGCCAGTACCAGTTCAGCCGCTTCTTTTGCTGCTTCAGAACCTTTAAGTCCCATCGCAATACCAGCATCAGCACGTTTAAGTGCAGGGGCATCATTCACACCATCTCCAGTCATGGCGACAGTCAGATCATGTGCCTGTATCGCTGTAACAAGTCTTAATTTATGTTCAGGACTGGTACGGGCAAAAATATCGCAATCAATAACATTGGCTTTTAACTGCTGATCATCCATGCCATCAATATCTAATCCAGTCAGCACTTTATCTGGATTCTTCAGACCAATTTGTTTACCTATTGCAGCAGCAGTTTCGGCATGATCGCCCGTAATCATTTTCACACGGATACCCGCCTGGTGACATTCAGCCACAGCACTTATGGCTTCTGATCGGGGAGGATCAATCATGCCGACCAGTCCTACCATTATCAAAGACTCGTTGAGATCATCCTGCTCCAAAACAGTATAGTCAGTGTTAACGGGTTTAACGGCAAACGCCAACAAACGTTGGCCTTTTGCTGCAATAGTCAGCATTTGTTGCTGCCAATAGGCCATATCTAATGGTTCGACTTTGCCATCAGTGCTGCGCTGACTGCCACACATTTCTAATAGGCACTCCGGCGCACCTTTAACAAAAATACAAGCATGATGTTGATGATCATGACTTAGCGTTGCCATGAAACGGTGGCGGGCATCAAACGGGATCGCATCACTTCGTTTCCATACAGATTGTTCCAGCCTGACATCGAGATTCATTTTGCCAGCAAAGGACAGTAAAGCGCCCTCCATGGGATCACCTTCGCTATGCCAGACACCCGACTTTTCTACTAGCGAAGCGTCATTACATAGCGCGGCCGCACGAGCCATTTCTTCTAATGCACCATGCTCTGTTGGTGAAATACACCGATCATTTAACTTCAAATCACCTTCAGGATTATAGCCCTCGCCCTCTAAGGTAAACGTATGCTGATAAGTGACAACCGAGGCCACCATCATTTCATTGCGAGTCAATGTGCCGGTTTTATCAGAACAAATCACAGACACCGAACCTAATGTTTCAATCGCGGGTAAGCGACGAACTATGGCCTGGCGTCTGGCCATAGCTTGAACGCCAATTGCCAGAGTAATTGTCAGTACCGCAGGGAGACCTTCCGGGATAGCCGCTACAGACAACCCCACGACGGACATAAACATCACAGCAAGATCATGCTGAGTAAAAAGATAACCAAAAACCAGCAGTAGTGAGGCGAGTACCAAAATAATCAGCGTTAACCATTTAGCAAACACATTCATCTGCCTGATAAGTGGCGTTGTTAACGTTTCCACCTCTGAAAGCAAACTACTGATACGACCAATCTCAGTATTTCCACCAGTAGCAACAACAATGCCTTTCCCCTGTCCAGAAGCCACCAGTGTTCCAGAAAAGGCCATACAGCTTCGGCCACCCAGCGCGGCTTGCTCATCAACTGAACGGGTCAGTTTTTCTACCGCTACAGACTCCCCCGTCAGAATAGACTCTTGTATAGATAAGCCATGCGCATCAAATAAGCGTAAGTCCGCAGGGACTTTATCGCCTGCTTCAATCAAGACAATATCACCCGGAACCAGCTCTTCGCCTTCAATGCTGACTCGTTCAGCACCACGAATAACATGGGCAACCGGTGCCAGCATTTGTTGGATCGCCCCCATAGCTGATTCGGCTTTACCCTCCTGAATAAAGCCAATAATGGCATTAGCCATAACAACGGCAAGGATGACACCGGTATCAATCCAATGGGCAAGAGCGGCAGTAACAACTGCAGCCCCCAGCAATACATAGATAAGAATATTATGAAAATGACTGAGAAACCGGATAACAGCACTGCGTTTTTTTGCCTTTGGCAGACTGTTTTTTCCGTACTGACGGAGTCTCTCACTGGCTTCCTGAGAATCCAGTCCTGCTGCTGAAGTCGTTAATGCTTCAAATGAAGAGTCGACACTCAAGGTATGCCATGCTGTAACGCTACTTTTTGATGAACTCATCTTCATAGAGCCTCACATCATCCACCGTCTATCTGTAATAAGCACTATACCCCGTATTTTTCATGCCTGAAAATGATGCTCGCCAGGCAAAACGCCAGCATCGTATTGATATGACAAGGATTAATACTAAAAGCTATTTGCGTCTTAACTTAGGAATAGTACCGGTTAACTGCTCTCGCGAAATGGACCAACTCATATTCAATGCTTTTTGAAGAGCGATACCATCTTTCGCCAAAAAACGAATAATAATGCCGCTATTATTAGGTAACTCCGAGGCACCAGCATAGATATCATTAAAATGCGATAAGCCTTCCCGTATCGCTCCAAGAACACAATTTAATGACGGCGACTGGTCAATGATAAAAAGTGAACCTTGTGCACGAAAAGAATCGTGAATAGCGCAGTTATGCTGGAGTACGTCTTTTCCTTCCAGTCGAAATCGCTCCAGGACTAATAGATTCATATGCTGATCGACAACTTTTATATTGCCATCATAACCAGCAAAAGCATGTTCCCCCTGTTCGGTGACGAGTTTGTAACTGGGGTCATGCCACATAAAACTATCGGTAAATAGAATTTTTGAACCTTCTCCTAATTTAATCTGAATATTTGAGCAAAAAGCGGCACCACTAAATAACACCGTGGGATCAGGAATGTACTCACAATAACTGCCTTTTCCTAACACCAGATCAACAGACTGCCTCGCTTTAATACCTCGCGTGTTATGCACAATCGTACTGGCTTGTGTTGTCAGATGAAGCTGTGCCTGTTCTTCCAAAAGCACATCCATACTTAAATCATCACCTCGATAAATACCACCAGAGGATGACTGCAGATACAGTGTCACCATACCCTCCGGATCTCGTTCGTAATGATAAGGCCGCGTGATATGGAAAGGATGTTCCGCATGCTGATGAGAAATAAAGGTGTTACCTGACGTATTTTTTGTAAACCTGAGTTCTGCACGCGCCTTACGTGATTGCATCGTATTGATACCCATCGGCGTGACAGCAGGATTATCGAAAGATGAAAAATCTTCGCTTCGCATGTGTCTACCTATGACGTTGCTTTATTAAACAATAAACTGGAAACGATGTAATCAACCACTTGTTCAACGCCCTCCCCTGAGCGGCTATTAATCGCCACAACGGGTCTGTTTTCACGAACATTTTTTGCTTCAGAATACATAGCATCAAAATCGACACCGACATAGGGCGCCAGATCTTTTTTATTAATAATCAAAAGATCACTTTGTAAAACGCCAGGCCCTTTTTTACGCGGTATATCATCACCACCAGCAACATCAATCACAAACATCCATTGATCAACCAGATCCAAAGAGAAAGTAGACGCCAGATTATCTCCTCCACTTTCAATCAGAATTAATTCAATCTCAGGAAAATTAATGGTCATCTGTTCAGAAGCTTCTATATTTAACGTCGGATCTTCACGAATGACCGTGTGAGGACAAGCCCCGGCTTCAACAGCCATGACCCGTTCAGGATCGATCAAACCACTTTTTCTCAATCTCTCAGCATCTTCTTTGGTCACCAGATCATTGGTAATAATGCCAATTTCAATCTGCCGTTGCTGAAATGCTGGAATAAGCTTTTCAATTAACGCTGTTTTACCAGAACCAACCGGACCACCAATACCAACTCTGGCTGGCCCGGCTAATGAATTTAAGTCAAAAGATGTGTTCATCGCAGGATATACCTTTGTGTTAGTGGAAGTTCGCTAGAGGGTTCGCAATAAGCCAGCTCACCATTGATATGAACATCAAAAGTCTGTGGATCAACAGACATCTCAGGACATGCATCGTTATGTAACATATCTTTTTTGGTGAGATTTCGAGTCCCCGTGGCCGGCAGTAAGGTTTTTTTCAACTCCAGCTTCTCAGCTAATCCTTTTTCAATCGCCAGCGGATTCACAAAATTGGCACTCAGTTTTTGTTTGGCAACACCAAAAGCACCCCATTGAGGACGCATTATGATTGGTTCACAGGTCATTAATGACGCCGCACTGTCACCCATTGCACCATAAGCAATAAAGCCGCCCTTCACGATGATTTCAGGTTTAACCCCAAACATGGCTGGTCGCCAAAGAACAACATCCGCCATTTTGCCTGGCTCCAATGAGCCAATATGCTCAGCCACACCAAAGCTTTTCGCTGCATTAATCGTATATTTAGCGATATAGCGTTTGATGCGTTCGTTATCACCAATACGTGATTTTTCTGTCTCCAGCCTGCCGCGTTGATCTTTCATTTTGCTGGCTAATTGCCAGGTTCGGGTTATCACTTCATTAATACGTCCCATCCCCTGACTATCTGACCCGAGCATGGATATCGCGCCAATGTCATGCAGAATATCCTCAGCAGCAATGGTTTGAGCACGAATCCGACTTTCGGCAAAGGCGACATCCTCTGGAATAGCCGGGCTAAGATGATGACAAACCATGGTCATGTCCAAATGCTCATCAAACGTATTACGGGTAAACGGATTTGTTGGGTTAGTTGATGAAGGCAAACAATTGGCCTCACCCGCAACAGAAATAATATCTGGTGCATGACCTCCGCCAGCGCCTTCAGTGTGATACATATGGATGGTCCGACCTTTAATGGAGGCTAATGTATTTTCTAAAAAGCCACTTTCATTCAAGGTATCGGTGTGGATTTGAACCTGAAAGTCCAGTTCATCAGCGACATTAAGACAGGTATCAATAACAGCAGGCATGGCGCCCCAGTCTTCATGGATTTTCAAGCCAACACAACCGCCTTCAATCTGCTCATATAAAGACTCAGGTTTACATGAGTTACCTCTTCCCAGAAAACCAAAATTAACAGGGAAATCTTCGGCCGCCTGTAACATTTTTCCTACGTTAAATACCCCGCCACAATCAATCCCTACGGTGATAGGTCCCAACGATCCACCGAACAAGGTAGTAATGCCTGCAGCAATGGCATGGTCACATAACTGAGCACTATCAAAATGGACGTGCACATCAATGCCACCCGGTGTGGCAATTAGCCCTTCGGCATCTCTTACTGTGGTCGATTGCCCCACTAATAAGTTGTGATCTACTCCATCCATAGTGGCTGGATTACCGGCTTTACCAATGCCCACTATCTTGCCATCTTTAATGCCGACATCGCCTTTCACAATGCCAATGACAGGATCGATTACCAGAGCATTACATAACAGCATATCTAATGTACCGTCTTCACTTCCCAGCCCTGAGGTCATTCCCATACCATCTCGCAGTGTTTTACCACCACCATGAAGGCACTCATCACCATACACGGTAAAATCGTACTCCACCTCAGCGATTAAATTGGTATCACCAAGGCGAATACCATCACCGGTGGTTGGCCCATACATTTCTGCATATTCTTTACGACTCATTATTGCCATCGTTATGCTCCTAAATAATTTTCTTGCTTGGCTTTGTTCAGTGCCGCTTGTTTCACCGCCTCATCATCAGCTAAACCATTGGTCAGTCCATTAAGGCCATACAGTGCTTTTTCGCCACCAAACTCACATAAAATGCATTCTTTTTCCTGGCCTGGCTCAAACCTTACTGCTGTGCCGGCAGGAATATCCAAACGCATTCCAAATGCTGCTTCACGATCGAATTCCAAGGCTTTATTCGCCTCAAAAAAATGGTAATGACTGCCAATCTGTACCGGTCTGTCACCGGTATTCGCCACCCGAAGAGTGCGTTTTTCACGCTTGGCATTCAGTTCAATTTCGCCTTCTGCTGGAAATAGCTCGCCAGGAATAGGATAGTCAGGGACCTCTTGCTCTCCTGAACGGATAGGATCATGTATGGTGACTAATTTAGAACCATCTGGAAAAACACCTTCCACTTGCAACATGTGCATCATGTCACTGACCCCTGGTAACACATCATCGGTACTCAGAATCGTGCTGCCAAAACTAATCAGCTCTGCCACAGTACGACCATCCCGGGCACCTTCAAGCACTTCATTAACGATTAATGCTGTGGCCTCCGGATAATTCAGTTTTAACCCTCTCTCACGCCGCTCTTGTGCAAGTTTTGCTGCGGTATAGATGGTTAAACGTTCAAGTTCTGATGGAGTTAAATACATAATTTCTCCTTAAATAGTTAATTGGCAAATAGCCGTTGGTCACTGATTTCATGACGCATTGCCGCAATTTCAGTTAATGGCACATAGCTGTGCATAAGTTGTTCATCTGAAACAGGCTGTTCGAGAAGTGAGGCAATAACAGAAGACAGTTTTTGACGTATCAACTGAGCATGAATATGACCTAGTTTGCCCAGCCGCATGCAGGCACCCAGCATGTCATTACATAAGCCATGGGCACTTGCTATCTGTGCCTGTAGCTCCGTTAATCCACAATGACGAAACATTAAACCCTGGACGACAGGAATATGTCCGGGTGCTTTTTTTTCCATAACACGTTGCCGATATTCCGCACTCAAGGGTGTGCCTAAACGTGCATGGATACCTAATAATGCTGCCCCATTTCGTTTCGATCCTGTTCTTAATCCAGCAGAAAGGCTTAAGGCTTCAACTTCATTATCAATCGCGTTGATAGCATCCAAATTCTCTGCTTGCCGATAGACATGGCATAAGGCGACACGATCCAAACTATTCCAACGCCCCTTAAGCTGCACTGTAATCAAGTCATATATTTGTTCTGGACCTTTGATCTTATTGTCGTTGAATAAGGTCTCCAGGCCATTTGAGAAAGCAAAGCTGCCACTTGGAAATTGGCTATCTCCAAACTGCATCATGCTCAACATGGCTAATGCTGAAGAGGTCATTTCTTCTGGTACAGTCGTAGTCAAGGTTGAACGACAGTCACACGATTGGCATCAATCAGCCCGCTAAGCCTGTCGATATAACGTTGTGCAGGTCCTTCCAGAGCCACCAGCAGATCAGCACCATCAAACCGTATACGCCAGTGCAAATTACCTGCGTTATAACCCAGCTCTAATGCGGCATCGGCACTGACAGGAGATAATCGAAGCCATTCTTCTTCATTGACCCGTATCACCACAGCCCGCTGATCATCCATGAGTAATACAGCACCGTTATATAAGCGCTTGTCACGGGATAGGGCGATACCATATTCAGTGCCTTTATCCGTCACAACTTTCTGCCGACTACGTGCGGTATCAGCCACATTCATTCGAATGAATTCAATACGGTCATGATGTCCGTGATGATGAAGTTTCTCAGCAATGTCTTCGTCGTTCACACTGCCGATAATGTCGTTTAAGACAAGCATATATTTATCCTCATATTCGTCTTAGATGGTCAAATACTGATTAGCCAGATCATCGGTCAGTTCATTACCGCTTCCCTGACAAACAAGGCGCCCGTTATCCAGAATAAGAAACTCATCAGAAGCCCTCTTCGCGAAACGTATATTCTGCTCGACAAGAATAATAGTTAAGTCCAGCTCCTTATTCAGTCTGAGAATGCAGTCTTCTATTTGCTCAACGATATTGGGTTGAATACCCTCGGTAGGCTCGTCCAGTAATAGCACCTGAGGATTGGTAGCTATGGCTCTGGCAATAGCTAATTGCTGCTGCTGGCCGCCAGATAACAATCCACCCGCCCTATCCAGGTTATCCATTAAATAAGGGAATAGCTCTGGCACAATATCCGGAATCTCTGCCTTACTGGATTGGTCAGCAAATCGCCCCATCAAAATATTTTCTTTCACCGAAAAGTCTGGAATGATTTCACGACCTTGAGGTACATATCCCATCCCTGAACGTGCCCGATAGAAGGTTGTCTGATCACCAAGCTCAAGCTCGTTGAGTGTCAAACTGCCGGTCATGGAGCTGGTCAAACCCATCAGTGTTTTTAGCAAGGTACTCTTGCCTACCCCATTACGGCCTAATACCGATAAAATCTTGCCTGTTTCCAGACTGAAATTAATATCGTGCAGAATATGGCTGCCACCATAAAAACTGTTTACTGATTGCAACGTCAACATTAGTGAATGCCCCCACTTCCCAGGTAAGCATCTTTCACTGCCTGGTTATTTTCTATATCGCTGATGTGGCCTTCAGCCAAAAACTCTCCTTGATGCATCACAGTAATTTTGTCGGCAATTTCACGAACGAAGGCCATATCATGCTCAACAGCAATAATCGTATGTTGGCCTTTCAGATTATTCATAATTTGAGAGGTTTTAAGTGTTTCATCGGCTGTCATACCGGCTGTAGGCTCATCAAGCAAAATCACTTGAGGCTTACGAATAATCAGCATGGCAAGTTCAAGCCATTGCGTTTCACCATGGGAGAGATTTTCGGCCAGCTCATGTGCTTTGTTTTCGAGATTAGTCATCGACATCACCTCGTTCATACGCTCATGATCAACTCGTCGTTTCATTGAGCCTAGATTGGCAAGTACTGTACTTTCCTGCATTGCTGCCACTGACAGATTCTGCAAGACAGAAAGCTCTTTAAAAACGCTGGGGATCTGAAATTTACGCCCTATCCCCAAGCGAGCAATTAAATGTGGTGGTTTATTGGTGATCTCCTTATCACCAAGAAAAATTCTGCCCGCCGTTGACTGGGTTTTACCGCAAATCATATCCATCAATGTCGTTTTACCCGCACCATTAGCGCCTAAAAGCACACGCATTTCACCGTGTTTTACGACCATGCTGAAATTATTTACTGCCTGGAAGCCACTGAAGTTAACTCCTAAGCCATCGATATAAAGATCACGATTTTTAGCTTTCATCAGCCTTCCCCCCGGTTTACAGTTAGTTTTCTACAAATCCCATGAGCAATACCCGCCAGGCCTTTTGGCATATACAACACCACCAAAACAAAAAATAACCCCAGAATGGCTTGCCACGATTCAACAAACAGCTCGCTTTCACTCACCGAGGCCCCTAACATCGAGATAGAAATGGCACCTATACAGGCACCTAAGATAGAAGCACGTCCACCCACTGCTGCCCAGATCACAATGGCGATACTGAAGGACAAATCCATAAATGTAGGTGATGCAAACTCAGCGGTAATGACATACAACATCCCTGCAAATCCAGAGATAGCCGCTGACACGCAGAAGAAAAAGGTCTGATACGATGCAGCATCAAAACCCAGGTATTTAGCTCGATTCTGATCGTCGCGAATGGCTTGTAATATCAATCCTGCCCGACTGTTGATTAATACTCGAGTGATAAGCAAGACAATCACCAGTGAGATGGCAACCAGGTAATAAGTACTGACCGTATAGGGATCAAACTCATAGCCATTTATCTTAAACCAGGCCAGATCCGTTAAGCCGTTAAAACCGCCAGTAAAAGACTGTGCATCAACAACTAACAGGCGAGCCAATAACACCATGGCTAATGTAATAATCGAAATGAAAACACCCGCAATGCCTTTACGGAAAATGATCGTGCCTATCAGCCAGGCAACAAGGACAGGTAAGGCGATAGCCATAAAGATGCCAAAGCTTTGTGATTGAAATGGCATCCATAAGAATGAGACATCATTGATGCAGCAGAGATCAATCACCGCATCAGGCTCCGCATTCCACATCATAAAGTCAGGAATGGGTGTCTGCCCACCTTGTTCCATACTGGTGGGACTGGCTAACTTCAGGCTCATGCCTAACATGTATGCCCCAGCGCCAAAGAACAGTCCCTGCCCTAAATTCAAAATGCCGGCATAACCCCAACTCAATGAAATAGCGACACCTAACATGCCGTAAATTAAATATTTTGATGTTCGGTTTAGCCAGAACTCATCTAAAAATAAAGGTAGAGACAGGATGATCGCGATAAATATGGCGTAAACCATTATTTTCAGGTGTGAATATGTCAATTTCATCATTAACGCCCCTTGTAGTTAAATAAGCCACGGGGACGCCAGATAATGATGGCGATAACAGCCGCAAAAACAACTGCCCTAGCAATAATATCGTTACTAAAGAAAGCAACCACGCCGTTTAACTGACCAAGAATGCCAGAGGCGACAATCGACCCCACTAAGCTGCCAACACCGCCAACAACAACCACTAAAAAGCCATCGACAACCAGTGAGCTGCCCATATCAGGCATAACGGTTTTAAACCCAGACATCATGACACCAGCGACACCAGCCAATCCGGCACCATAAGCAAAGGTTAAGGCATTCACTTTTTTGACATCGATGCCACAGGCCGCTGCCATATCAGGATTACGCATGATTGCTCTTACTTGTTGACCTATTCGGGTGCGATACATCACAAACCACGTCAACAATGCCAACAGTGCTGACACTAAAATGATAAATGTTCTATAAGGCTGAATAACAAACTCACCTACAGTAAATGACTCTGTCATGATCTCGGGCAGAGTCACAGACTGTAGCCCTGGTCCAAGGCCATCGATATGGATGCCGAAAAAAGACAAACCAAATTCAAGACGAATAGCTTGCTGTAGTAAAATAGCCACCCCCCATGTCGCCAGCAAAGTATCAAACAGCCGGCTATATAAGCGACGAATCACCAGCTTTTCGATGAGTAACCCCAAACCAGCACAGACGATAAAAGCTAAAGGAATAGCTGCAAACAGATTAAAACCTAAATAGGTTTGAGCCAGTACGGTGGTATAGGCACCCATCATGACTAATTCACCATGAGCCATATTAATGACCCCCATCGAGCCATAGACTATGGATAAACCCAATGCGACCAATAGCAAGATAGAGCCAATACTTAGCCCAATGAATACAGTATCTAACATATTAAAATTCTCCTCTTACCGGCCTGTTCACCCTGAGGTGACAGGCCGTAAGGATATAAATAATTACAGTTTAGAACTGTCCAAACCGGACGCTGTGCAGAACAGATTGTCAGCTGTTTCACCGTAGGCGGAATAAGGTAATGGCTGTAATGGCACATCATATTCATCGACGATTTTGCCCTGACCATCTTCTTGCCATTGAGCAATACGAGGCGTCATCGAGTTATGAAGGTTTTCAGGACTTACTGTCATCACGCCCATAGGTCCATCTATAGATACCCCTTTTGCCGCTTCCATGATGTCTCGTGGTTTGGTTTTACCCGATTTTTCTACCGCTTTAGCCCACTCGTAAACACTCTCATATGCTGCAACCATGGTGACGTGTGTGACAGCATTCGGATCGTTAACATAAGCACGATAACGTTTGATGAAATCATGATTTTCTTTGGTATCAATAGCTTGGAAATAAGGGAATGAGGTATAACTACCGGCAGCATATTTACCACCTAATGCCGCCACCTCAATTTCAGAGGTCACAGTTGAGGCGATAGGAATATCTTTTTGTGAAATACCCTGGTTGAAATATTCACGATAGAAAGAAATGACAGAGTCACCTACCACGTTCGACAGCACAACATCAGCACCGCTGTCTTTGATTTTTTTGACCATTGAGCCCCATTCAGAATGGCCTAACTCCAGATATTCATCTGCCACCCATTCAGCACCATTCTCCTCAATTAACTTTTTAGCCACTTTTGCCATTTCTTTTGGAAATAAGTAGTTAGAGCCAACAATGAAGAACTTCTTCTTACCTAGCTTATTAACTAAATAAGGAATGTAATTATTCAACTGCTGGTTAGGAACAGAGCCGGTATAAATGACATTTTTTGAGCACTCATATCCTTCGTAAAAAGTAGGATAAAACAATAGATTTTTACGTTTTTCAATAACAGGTAGCATCGCTTTGCGACTAGCTGAAGTGTAACCACCAAAGACGGTAACGACACGATCACGAATCACCAGTTTGCTTGTTTTTTCATTAAATGTTTTAGGATCACTCGCCCCATCTTCTACGATGGGTTTGATCATCTTACCGTCAACACCACCATTGGCATTGATTTCATCAATTGCCATTAAGGTGGCATCAGACAGAGACTTTTCTACAATAGACAAGCCACCCGTTAGTGAAAAAAGTACGCCCACTTTAATTTCATCGGCCGCACTCGCTTGCCCGATGAACGGTAAACTAAAGGCAACAACCGCAATAGTTGCCTTAAGATTTTTTAGTAATTTCATTAATGCTTCCCCTTAAAACGCAAAAAGGGCCCCCTAATAAATTAGGGAGCCCTTTCGCTCGAAAAAATTTTTAATATGACATTTAGAGACAGATAATCATGCTCCGCTTTTGGAGATTCTGGATGATGAATGTATAACTGAACGCGCTTTTGCGGGCAGTTATCTCATGCAGAATAACTATCAGTCCTCACACATAGCTCAGGCACAAATTATGCCAAAGATAAATATTAGAAAGTAAACAACAAGTTATAAAACTTGGCTTTTATTTTTGTAAGAAGATTGCTTAATTATGGTGCAAATATCATAAACATCGCACCATTTTTGCGTGTCATCCGAATCGTTTGTTTTATATTCAGAAGCGAATTGACAACAACAAAGCGGTATGGTCCACTGAAATAGACATTTAGAAACTCATTATCAATTACTGTTTATCTACCCGAATTCTGGGTACAGATTCTGCAAAAACGCAGAATGAATAACATTTATGGCTCTATGCCTGGTATTACATGAGGTTTTTAATGTCGAATACGTACCCCGCTGAAATCCCTGTTGGTGTCATTTTTTCTCAGACAGGTGTCACAGCTAATCCAGAACAGACCATGCTCAGGGCAACCCTGCTGGCTATTGATAGGATCAATCGTCAGGGCGGCATCAATGGTCAACAACTCCATCCTATTTGTGTTGATCCTCAATCTGTTCCAGAAAATTATGGCCCGCTCGCACAAAAGTTAATCGTTGAAGATAACGTCAAACTCATCTTCGGTGGTTACACTTCGGCTAGCCGTAAAGCCATGCTACCAATTATCGGTCGTTACGATGTTTTACTTTTTTACCCAACGCAATATGAGGGATTTGAGTATGCACCGAATGTCGTTTATACCGGTGCGGCACCAAATCAAGGGTGTGTTCAGCTTGCCCAATACATGCTTCAAAACGTCGGTAAACGCGTCTGTATGGTTGGCTCTGATTATATCTGGCCTCGTGAGATTAACCGCATCATGCGTGAACTCATCGAAACATCAGATGGTGACGTCATATCAGAAATGTTTCTGCCATTAGAAACCAACAAAGAAGCTGTCTATGAGGTTGCCAGGCAGGTCAGCTCAAAACATCCCGAGTTTGTCTTCTCTAACTTTGTCGGCAAAAGCATCGAGTATTTTTATCAAGCCATGCTGGAGTTAAATGTCGATAAACCTATTCCCATTGCCAGCCTGACAACGACCGAAACAGAAATTCAGGCGATGGGAATTAAGGCAGGTTTTGGACACTACACCGCCGCGCCTTATTTCCAGTCAGTTGAAACCCCGATAAACCAGGAAATCGTCAAGGAATATAAGGCCACCTATGGTCAAGATGAGGTGACGACAATGTGCTGGGAAGCCGCGTATTTCCAGGTACATCTGGCTATCAAAGCCGTCAAACTGGCCGAGTCATTCCATGCTGATAAGGTGATGGAAAAAATAGCCGATATTCGACATTCGGCACCACAGGGTCCGGTAAAAATTGATCCTGATAATAATCATTGTTTTTTATGGTCACGCATAGGTCGAGTCAATCAGCAAGGTCAATTCGATATATTAGTGACTTCCGACACGGCGTTGAAACCTGATCCCTACTTAGTCTCATATTCGACGAGCCCTCTGGAAACAGCCAGCAGAGAGGCATTATGAGTAAGCGCTTAACCGCTGTTCAGCAGCCTCTGGAGCTCTCCACCTTAGTTAAAAACTTACGTCAGCATGAAATCTTACTGATCATGCCAGAAGGTGAGAATCGTAAAAAAATCGAACAACAAATTCGACGCATTGGCTTTCCATTAAAAACGGAATGGCCACCACCTGAGGACTTTTCATCTAATTATCAGGTGGTGATGCTGGGGCTTACCCCTATTATTGAGAATAATTATGACTTTCACTGGGATGTCAGCAACCCACCAGCCGCTTTAGTGTTGGTGGTGGACTACGAAAATCCATTGGTTTTGCAATATTCATTAAGTTTGAATGCGCAAGCAATTATTGGTCTTCCATTTCACCCTTTGGGTGTACTCAGTAATTTACTACTGAGTTTGCAAGAGTTTAAACAAACGCGGTCTATGTTAAAGACAATTCGTAATCTGGAATCCAAGCTCAATGCCAGTCAGCATATTGAAAACGCTAAGCATTTTATCAGTGAAAAGCAAAACATTAGCCTTGAAGCTGCCTATAAATTATTACGAAAACAGGCTATGGAACAACGTATGCCGGTAGGTGAGTTAGCAAAAGAAATTATTGCAAAACAGTCATTTTCAGATGAAAAAACATAAACAGCTATTAACTGGCTTCTCTTATTTCAGTTTGATTTTAGTCAAACATCATAGGTAAAAATTAATGGATATTTCTACTCTAACACTTATGTTTACCGGCCTCAGTTTAGGCATGTTACATGCCTTTGATGCGGATCATATTATGGCTGTGACCAGCCTTTCAGCGAAACGATCCTCACCTCGCCAAATAGCCTTCTTTTGTGGCCGCTGGGCACTGGGTCATGGGGCAACCGTGATGTTACTCGCCATTTTATTTATCGCTTTTGACTGGCATCTTAGTGAACAAGCCAGTCTATGGGCAGAACGATTTATTGGCGTGCTTTTACTCTCTGTTGGTTTATTTTTAGCTTATCGGTTTATTCATCCGAACGCTGGATTGAAGATAACGACTCATCAGCATGCCGATGGCACCAAGCACACTCATATTGTTGAAGTATCTAAACCTCACCGCTCTCACTTGCCAGTATCCGTTGGCATTGTGCATGGGGTTGCCGGTAGTGGCCCATTACTGGCCGTTTTGCCAGCATTGATTGCCAAATCTTCCAGCCTAGGCATTCTATATGTCGTCTTATTTTCAATCGGGGTATTACTGAGCATGTTGTGCTTTGGTTTACTATTAGGATTTGCTCAATCACTGTTGTATGACCGCAGTGAAACGCTGTTCCGTTATGCCAAAGGTATTTTAGGTCTGGCAACAGCTTTACTCGGCTTTGTCTGGCTAAAAGGGACTTTTTAACACCACAATAAAAATGGGGCCAGTAAGGCCCCATTTCATTTATTGAAACACGTCTACTTTTACCAACGCATCATACGTCTGACGATGCCATCATTACGGAAGGCATGATAAATGGCACCACTGACGTGCACGGCAATAATGCCGAGTAGCGCCCATGCTGTCCACATATGTAGCTCACCCCAAAACTCATTCATTTCCTCATTAGGTGCAGCAATACGAGGGAACTCAATCGTCCACCAGAATACGGTATCCCAACGGGTATGGGCTGATGACAGATAACCAGTAATACATACCGCTAATACCAAACCATAAACAGCGACATGAGCCGCGATGGCTAACCAGTGCATCCAGGGCGCCATATCGGTTGAGTCTGGCGGTGCAGGTCGATGTCTTAGTCGTACATAGAGCAGCATCAGAATGATAATCACCAGGGTGATGCCGATATTTTTATGTAGCTGGAAAGGAAATGCCCGAAATTGTAATTCGGGTGATGGCAAAGGTAAGCCCATCATCCACCAGCTTGAGATAAATAAAAAGAAAATTGAAACAGCCAGCAACCAATGCAGGATTACCGCCGTTCTACTAAAACCTTGTCTTTGCATAACAGCTTCCGTTTATATTTCGTTGCAATTGTAGGAGATTAGGCACTGGCTTCACTGTGTCTGCCAGCTAATGTGCCCACGACTAACATTAAATGCAGAATGAACCAGAGCAAAATACCGCCCAAATACACTTCACGTAGCGTTGGCCCCGTATTCACTACAGCAGCAAACTGCAATAAATCAATCGCTGCGAGACCACTAAAGACGGCAACAGCCGCTTTTGATGCCCACGGGGTGTAATTCACTAAGGCGCCACCAATGATGACTGAAATAAATGCCAACACAGCCCCAATACCAGCCAGTGTCATTTGCACATTCGGGAACCAGTCAGGCGCTGCTAGAGCTACGCCTTTGACATGCTCAATCAGGTATTCACATTCAGCTATTGTGATCCCCTCCTCTTCCAGCTCTTCCTCTGGACAGTCAGCTGCCGGCATCACACCGTCTGCTGGCATATTACTGGTCACCACGGCCTGTTTCATCGCCTCATTACTATGCACAGCTGTCAGAAAGACACCTAGCATAATCGCGACGACACCGAGGATACTTGCCCAGTGCGGCAGTGAAGTCTTGTTGTTTTCATTAGACATGCAACACTCTTCCTCTTGTTATTGTGAATAAAATTTCTCTCTTAACTTGAAACCAAGCTAAATAATTTTCATTTTTCAACTTAACTTTCAAGATATTAGATAGTGCAAAAGTCAATTAAACCGCACCATCAGTTTAGTGACAGGAAGGAGTCCCAATGGTTCAAGGGAAAAACATGAAGATTGAAAAAATCGACTTAAGATAAGGAACGCATTATCTACCGATGGAGTCCATGCCGGTATTTGTCTGGGTTTTCATCAGTTCAATTAAGTCTCTTGATGGAACAGGTTCACTGTATAAATAACCTTGTAATTCATCACAGCGATGTAAACGGAAAAAATTTGCCTGTTCAGGAGTCTCAACTCCTTCTGCAATAATTCGAAGATTGAGCCGTTTAGCCAGATCGATAATCGATAAGGTAATTTCGAGAGAACTTTTATCTTCAATATCTCGTGTAAAACACTTATCTATTTTCAAACAATCCAAAGGAAATAGCTGTAAGTGCTTGAGTGAGGAATAACCTGTACCAAAATCATCAATCGCCAGACTCATACCGTGTTTCTTGATATTCATCATCGTTTCAACTGCGGTGTTCATATTTCTCATCAGCGTGCTCTCAGTGATTTCAAGCTCCAATCTGGATGGTTCAATATCCGCATGATGTAACGTCTCAGCAATATCATCGGCCAAAGACATAGTCGAAAATTGCAGCGGCGACAAATTCACAGAAATTCGTATATGCTCAAGTCCCTCTTCTTTCATCAACTTTAGATCTTCGCAGGCTTTACTGAGAACCCACTGTCCAAGCGAATTAATCAATCCTGATTGCTCGGCAACCGGTATAAACGTTTCAGGACAGATACGACCAAGTTCTGGGCTATACCAGCGTAATAAGGCTTCTGCACCGATAATTTTTCCTGAGTTTGCATCTACTTGAGGCTGGTAGCAAACTTTGAACTCCTCTCTCTCTAAAGCACCGGTCATCGCTTTTTCCAGCTCGGCCCGAGCTTGTATTTCCATACCGATATCAGCGGTGTATAAACAAATTGGCAAGGTCTGATCCATCCGAGACTTGAACATAGCCGTATAGGCTTTTCGAAGTAACTCCGAGCTATCTCGACTATCTGTAGGCCAAACACTAATACCAATATTGGGCGAGAGAACGACTTCTTCGTCAAAGTAATGAAACGGTTTTTGTATGTGATCTAATAATGCATGGGCTGAATATTGAATCGTCGCCAGATCCTTTTGCTCAAAAAGTAAAATAGCAAAATCATCCTCCTCTAAATGAGCGACAAACGCATTATCACTGACAGCCGTCTTGATGCGATCGGCTATCGCCTTCAGTAAATAGTCACCAAGGGAGAGATGGATCACACTTATTGCTGATTCAGGTTTATGCAGATGAATGATGAATAATGCAGCTAATTTGGCTGGCTGATTAAGTGTGCCTAATTTATATAACTGCTCTTGCAAACAATGATGATTCGGCAATCCGGTAACAGTATGCTGTCTTGATTGGGCTTCTAACTGACTAATAAGATTTTGAGTAAATCGTTCCGACACTTTGTATCGCCAGGCTATTAATAAAGGCCAGGATAATATGACCATGAGCATGGCGGTAGTTGGTGCATACCATAGCTTCTGACCCAACCATAAATAAACCGAAACCCCAACAATCAGCAACAAAGCAGAAAGTGTAGTAATGAATGAGAATCGCTGTGGCACGATAACGATGAGGCTGACACATAATGCAATCAAAACCGTCGTTAAGGTTAACTGCAATGATTCAGATAAGTCATATAGAAATTCGTCTTGAAGAAGCGTATTCAACTCCTGAGCAATAATATCAATTCCTGGCATGCGCTCGTGAGCTAGGCTGACTGGGGTCGATATCATGTCACCGATACCGGCTGATGTAGCTCCTATTAAGACGTATTTATCTCTTATATCACTCGCCTCAACATGGCCATTGAGTAGTTCTCTATAGGAAATTTTTTTGGGTGGGTGATCTACTGATGTAAAGGAAAGCATGACCTTATGATCACGAACCCAACCTGATCCCGTTGAATTTTCAGATTGATTTGAGGTGGAGGGATAAAGACTGACCGGATGCTGATTTCCCACATTAAGCATGGCTAAGGCGATACTTCGCCAATGAGGGTTACCAATACCACCAAATAGATAAAAGTGACGATTAATGCCATCGATATCCAGCTCAACATCAACATGGCCTATAGCGGCGGCAGATGTGGCTAGTAAAGGGATTGGTAAACGCTCGGCTATCAAAGAATCTGGCGTTTCCTGAATTGGAGCAACTACAAGTACAGTATGTTCATTTCGTCGCATCGCTTCAGCTAATAGTTGATCAGCATGACTACCCGTCTCAGGTTCAGAAAGAATTAAATCAATGCCGATCGCTTTTGGTGACATCCCATATAACTGATTAAGTAAGGCTGCATGTTTTTGACGAGACCAAGGCCATCGTCCTAATGTCTGTATGCTTGCATCATCAATAGCCACAACCACAATTTTATCGCTCATTTCTGGCGAATGCAGTGGCAACATGACGTCATAAACCAGCAAATCCAGTCGTTGCAGTGTTTTATTCTCAGAGAGGAAAAAGCCCGCTGAGGTTAAAAAGAGAACTAAAAATAAGCCAATGACCCAATTCTGCTGATAGTCAGAAAGGCGCACGATTAGCTTAGATCAGGATAATGGTGAAGATGGTCCAAAGACCTAAAGGCCAGTAATTAAACGGTGCTTTAGGAAGGGGCTCAATAGTTTGTGTTGATCCCCATGGACCTTCGTAACCATCTTGCTCAATGCTTTTGACTCGAAGATAGCGTTCATCCCCTTTAAAGGGTTCAAATGCATATTGAGGTTCATTAACGACTTCATCACTAATCATGTCGTTGAAATTTTTGTCATTAGCAATTTGAACCTGGTAGTTCGGGTTACCGACACCTTCATTCCACGTCGCGACTAACTGGCCACTTTCTTCGGCGGATACTGATGCTTCTACTTTTTCTGGAATCGGTTTGATTTTATATGAACGGATTGGGCCGACGGGTCCCACTTCACCATCATCGGCGATACTGGATAGACGCCAGTAATACTGCCCCAACGTTGTTAAAGATGTTGTATCCAGGTGAGTGTCAGTCACTTTTTTATTCAATAATAACTGTGTGAAATTTTTATCAGAAGCGATTTCAAGTTGATAGGCTGAAGCCTCTTCAGCACCAGTCCACTGCAATCTTGGTGGCTGCTCACGGAAAACCTGATTATCGACAGGCTTTAATGCAATTGGAGGTTGAGGATGAGCATTAAGATGAATAAGCGTCTGCTGATTCAGTCCTTCAAGTCCCAGAGCATCAACGGCTCGCACTCGCACAGCATACTCACCATCAGCCAGGTCAGGAAAAGCAGCCCGGTTATAGGCGATCAACTCTTCCCATAGTATAGTGTCAAAATTATTATCATCAGCCACTTCAACACGGTAGGCTTTCGCACCCGCAATCTTTGACCAGGACAGGCGCCAATTGATTTGTGTAACGGTGTCTGGAACAGGCTCAAAACGAGGAGCTGGTAGAAGCTCTCGTGGTGGTGAGGGGGGCTTGCCTGCAGCAACTTGGGTTCCGTAACCTTTATCAACCATCAACTGTGTATCAGCACCAGAAACAGCCACTTTTCCACGAAGCACTTCTATGTTTGACACATCGCCATCTTCCATCACTAAAGCACGATAAACCGTACCGCGAACGGCACTGATAGCTGAAGGCGTTTCAATTTCAAACCGTGAACCAGGTCCAACTGCAGGCGTGACTTTTGTATCTATTCTGCCTTTCAATAGATTTAGCCGGGAATCCACCATGCCAGTAACACCATGAGCACTCAGATGATCAAAATGAATCGTGCTGTTTTCATAAAGCGATAATATCGATTTATCAGCAAATTGAATGGCAACACTACTGTCATCTGCCGTGCTTATTTGATCACCCAGCTGCATAAGTACGCCAATGCGAGCCTTTTCCGTCACTGAGCTTTTAGCTCGCTGAATATCTACATCCCCGGTTAATGACACAATTTTAGCAGCCACAGGGTTACTGCGAATCCAGGCTAAAGGCACACGTATTCTGGTGCCAGGCTGTAAATGCCTGGGGTTTTCAATATTGTTAAGTTTTTGCAACTGTTCAAACCGAGTGACTTTATCGAGATGTTGCTCACTTAAATTCCAGAGGTTATCACCCTCGACAACGGTATAAATCCAATCCTGAGCATACACACTGCTTGAAAAGAGTAAACAAATAATGGGTAAACAGATAAATCGATATATGCTAAGAGATGAATGCTTCATTGGGTGCCCCAATTTCAAATCGATATGTCTCTTGAACTATATACCAGTACTCACCTGAATTACAAAGACTCAGACAGAGTAAAATTCTGTTCAGCTACATATAGGTAACTCGCTGACTTTGAATAAATTTTCAGATCGCTATTTTTCATTCTTTATCTCGGCCCCACAAAGCTGAAATAGCAAGCTATTCATTGCATTTTCACCAACACTCAACATTTCTCTAAAAACTTAACAATTGTTAAAGACGTTTCCTTCAAATAAATCTATCTTTAGCCCCCTCGGGATTAATCAGCCTGTTTATGTCGTGATTGACATGAATTTCTAATGATCTGCAATTGTTTTTTATCGCACATCTAAACACTTAAAACCATGTAAGAGATGAGAGATCACGGATATTCTTCAACAGATTGAATTAATTGGAGAAAGTCTTTGATTTACTACTATTCAGTGAGTTTTAATGGAACCAGCTTTTAGAAATGCACTAAGTTGTATCGTTCACCAATTTGAACAATTGACTGACTTAACAGATACCGAAGTCAATCTACTAATGACACTAGAAAATAATGAACGTGGATTTCGAGTCGGTGAAGAACTGCTACGTACAGGTAAATACAGTAATTATTTTTACACACTCAAGTCTGGCTTGGCATGCGCCATAAAAACACTGGCAGATGGACAAAGGCAAGTCTTAGATATTTTTATTCCAGGCCAAATCATAGGATTACAAGAGATTGGCTTGAAAAACTCTTTTACAGAATTCCGTGCGTTAACGAATATAAAAGCCCACTCATTTCCAAAACAATCGCTCACCAACATTTTTGAAAAATCACCAAAATTGACTAAAGTCTTCTTCAGTATCATGGCAAGAGAGCAAGCCATGTTGATAGAGAGAATCGTCAATATTGGACGACGAAATGCGCCAGAACGTTTGGCCCACTTTATCGTCGAAATGAAAATGCGCTTAAGCTCATGTGCTTGTGACTTCCATCTACCCATTAATCAAAGTTTGATTGGTGATGCCCTGGGCATCTCTTCTGTGCATGTTAGTCGTACTTTAAAGTATTTACGTGACTCAGGATTAATCGATAATCAACAAGGTTATATTGTGATAAAGGATCTTGATGGCTTAATAAACTTATCCAGTTTTGACAGTGCATATCTCAACATTTCATCTCAATGGGACTAAAAGAATAAGCCTTAGTATTTAATTATCCGTTTTTAATTGCAGGCTCAAACCACTCTCGCGCTGATGGCGAGTTTGAATGGTATGACGCAGCGTACCTTCTTTACTCAGAATAAACACCTGTTGTTTGGCTCGGGTAATCGCGGTGTAGAGCAGTTCACGATTAAGAATAGGGCTGATTTCATCTGGTAATAAAATACTGACACTATCAAACTCTGATCCTTGGCTTTTATGTACCGTCATGGCAAACGCGGTTTCATGAGCAGGAAGCCGATTAATCGGCACCCAACGTACCTCCTCATCAAAACAAAAACAGGCGCGGAGCTGACCGGTATCGTCATACAAAATAATGCCGGTATCGCCATTAAACAGCCGTTGCCGATAATCGTTTTGGGTGATCATGATCGGTCTGCCAGCATAAAACGGTAAGCTGGTTCGCCAGCCGCGTTGTGCTAACAAACGCATCAGTAGGCGATTAACCGATAACACCGATTGTGGCCCTTGTTTTAAGGCGGCCAAAACTCTGAATGAATCAAACGCTTTTACGACCGTTTGCGGAGTTTGCTTAGACTCAACCGCGTCGATAAAGGCTTGGTAACCTCTTATAAATCGTGATTGTTGCTGGCTTTCATCGGTGTCATACCAGATATCATTGGCTTCTGGATTCAATAAAGCCAGTGACGCTAACACATCACCCTCATTCACCTGTTTAGCCAATTGTCCGATAGTACTGTCTTTATCAAAACGGTAACTGTGTTGCAGACGTACAAAGCTATTAAGCAAGGTGGATGATGCTGATTTTTCGGTCACTGGAATCTCTAGATCAGGAAACTGATCACTAAATTCAGCGGTGAACTGACCTTGTTTACCTTCACTTAAATTCGCCAACACCGCACCTGACTCAACTGAGGCTAATTGCTGGCTGTCACCTAATAAAATTACTCTGGCTGACGACGATAAAGCTCGCATTAATTTCGCCATCAAACTGATATCAATCATTGAGGCTTCATCGATAATTAACACATCTAAAGGCAGCGGTCGTTCAGCATGGTAACGGCCCTGATCGTTGTGTTCGGTAATGCCCAATAAACGGTGCAGCGTTTTGACCTCATAAGCATGCTGCGTACTAATGGATTGCTGTAATCTGGCAGCCGCTTTACCTGTCGGTGCAGCCAAACCAATATGCAATTCGGGAGATTGCTGCTGCATACTATTCAGCATGCTTAATACTATCGTGGTTTTACCCGTGCCAGGGCCACCAGAAATCACGGCAAACTGTCTGCTTAATGCCACTGCTACAGCGACTTTTTGCCAGTCTGGCCCTTCAATCACACTGGTCCATCGGCCTAAATCTTCATTGAGCTGTTCAAGATCAATATCATCAACCGGCTGTAAACGCTGTTGAATCAGACTGGCGACATCCTGCTCATCACGATAATAACGATAAAGGTAAAGCAAACCCTGCTCTGTCAAAATCAGCGGTGTGTAATCGCCGGGTTGCCCGACTGTTTTGGCTAATGACAAAATTTCCATCCAGTCATCCACACTGTCTGGCAATACCGATTTCAGTGGCTGACAAAATGTCGGTAATTGCTGCAAATTCAGGCAAACATGACCTTCAGCAATTGCTTCTGATAATAATGCTGCCGTGATACTCACCACTGGCCGCATACCCTGCTCTTTACGATCAATATAAGCGGCAAACTGGCAGGCTAATTCGCTTAAACCGTGCTGGTATAATAACTTCAACAAATCAGACATCGCCTACCTCAGACATGCACAGATCAAGTGTCTCAAGTAACTCAGAGGATGGTCGCTCAAAATACACACCCGCTTGTCCCCAATCGGGATGCATGCCACGAATGAATAAGTAATACACTCCACCAAAATGCTGTTCAGGGTCATAGTCAGGCAGTCGTGTTTTTAAATAACGATGCAAAGCCAGGCTGTAAATCAGATATTGCAACGGATAACTATGTGCCACCATTGCCTCATCCAGCGGTGCTTGTTGGTAATTTTCTGCCCGAGTCCCTAACCAATTGGATTTATAGTCGGCAATATAAAAGCGACCATCCTGCTCAAACACCAGATCGATAAAGCCTTTCATAAAGCCACTCAAATCGGCGAAATGTAATGACTTCACGATAGGATTGAGAATCGGATAATCACCCACAAATGGCAGTAAGGCATCTTTTAAACGTTTTGTTGTTAAATGCGTCACTGGAAAGAAAAATGCCATTTCATCTAAACGCTGCTGTGGCTGAATATCACGTAAGGTCAATCCGCTTTGTGCATCTAATGACGTGGTCACAACGGCCTCTAACCACGATGACACGGTGGCTGACCATTCCGTATCAATGCCAAACTGACTCAATGTTTTATCCACCATCACGTTGAGTTCTTCATTCTGCTGCTGGAAATCCCAGTGCTCAAATAAGCTATGTAAACAGGTACCCGCATTAGCGCCTTTCGGAAAACCAAAACGATCCTGGCGTGGTTCACTATTAGGCGTTTCCACTGTCAGCAAGGGTGCGTCATGGTCTGGCAACTCCATATGCTGGCCATGACTCAGGCCAGTAAAGCTGCCGATATGCCATGGTGTCTGAATCAGCCCCAGAAACTCTCGGGCCTGTAATGTCTCTGCTGTCGTTTCAGCTTGTTTGACGATAGGCGCTGCTTCCAGATCCCAGTTCACCTTATTCATATTCGTTTGTTGTGCATTGACCATATCTTGCAAATCTTGCTGCATCTGACCCGCATCGACACTGTCTAACTCGGGATGAAGTAGCTGAAACAACGCACTCTGCTGCACATTTTTCACTGGTGCCCAGACAATCACACAGCGCTCGCGAGCACGGGTCAATGCCACATAAAGTAAACGTAAATCCTCGGCTTGCTGCTCTTCAGCCACAATCGGTTCGGCTTCAGAAAAACCAGGTTCACCAAAGGCGACACAGGCTTGATTATCGTCTTCACGGTGAAAGGTCATCACTGTTGGTGATTGATTGAACTGACTCTGATGCCAAAGGAAGGGACAAAACACAATCGGGTATTCCAGCCCCTTACTGGTGTGGATGGTAATGACTTTGACCAGTTGCTCATCACTTTCCAGACGAATCTGAGCAGCATCGCCACTTTTATCCGCCGCCTGACGCTGTGATGATAGCCACATCAAAATGGCTTCCATCGTATTATTGCGTCGTGTCGCATGTGCCTGAATCAGTTCGGCTAAATGCAATAAGTTAGTTAATTGTCGTTCACCGTCAGCCAAAGCTAACCAGCGACGCTGCACATCCAGTGCAGCAATTAATGCACGAAACATCACAATAAACCCGGCTTGCTGCCACTGCTCATGCAGAGAAACAAAGAAATCGGTTTGTTGTAGCCAAAGCTGTTCGTCTTGTTGTAACTGATAGATATCCAATGCCGTTTTAGCAAATAATGGTGTGGCTAAAGCCGTGGCAATCAAACTGTCATTGCTCGGTTGGGCAATCGCCATTAACACCCGCTCCAACATTACTGCCTGAGGGGTTTCAAACACACTATCACGTGACTGCTGCACACTGTTCACACCACGAGCACGTAATGCTTGTTGAATCGTTGTCGCTTGTTTGTGACTTCTAACTAAGATCGCAATATCACCACCATTCAGGCGACGCTGGCTGCCCTCTTTATCGGTCAACATGACCTCACCAGCCGCAGACTGATTCAATAAATCAGCTATCTGATCAGCTGTGATATCTGACGCGTTTTGCATCATATCACTGACATTAAATGGTTTGTCAGATGACATCCATACCCATGCTAAGGGCGACACGGCTTGTCCAGTGATGGTTAAACACGCCTCATCAGAACGTGCAGCCTTAACCGGTAGAAACGGAATGTCTTCATATAAAAAAGGCTGCGGCACACGTTCGAACAGATGATTAACGGCCTGCACCAAACGTGGATGAGATCGCCAGTTAGTATCCAGGTTAAACTCATTAGCAGCAGCATGTTTGGCTTGCAGATAGGTGAAAATATCAGCGCCACGGAAGCTATAAATCGCCTGTTTAGGATCGCCGACAAAAAAAACAGGCTGCTCGGTGTTAGCAAAAATCGTGTGAAAACAATCGTATTGAATCGGATCGGTATCCTGAAACTCATCAATCAATGCTGCTTGAAACTGTTCACAAATTTTAGCAATCAGCTTATCTGCTTGCGGTCCGTGAAGCGCCTGTTGCAGATTAAGTAGCAGATCATCAAAAGCCTGCAGTTTTAATTGCTGTTTGCGTTTAGGTAGCTCACTTGCCAGATATTCCGCCAACTGCTGACGTAATTGTTGCAACTGTAATGACCGGGCTGTTTGCAATTGTTGATCCGTATCAAGCAAAGCATCACATGCCCGCCATAAACTCAGTTCAGGTAACTCCTGCCCTTTTTTCAATGCCTGACTCAGTTCAGCCTGACCAAACTTGGCAAACTTCTCAAACAAGCCCGCCTGTTTTCCGGCCTGCATCAGACTATCCATTTCAGCTATCCAGCTGCTGACACTGGCAGTACGATATTTATTACCGTTAAGTAAATTTTTGTCCTGCAATACAGCAATAGCCTCATCACGCTGTTGCCACCATAGCAACTGAACATGGTCGAATTGCTCATTAAATAATTTTTGTAATGGTTCAGCCGCCATCTCGGGTAGTGGGATAACTTCAAGATAAGGCTTGCCGATCACACTGCTCACCGACTGCAATAAACTTTCCGGATTTTGGCGTTTTTGTAATAAATATCGAGCAAAGGCTTTATCAGCCGAGCTAATATGGCGTCGCCAGAAATCATCAGCTACTGCTTGTCGAAGCTCTTGTTCGTCAGCCACCATTTCCATATCAAAAAAATGGCCACTCTCAAATGCAAAATCCTGTAGGGCGCGCTGACAAAAGCCGTGAATAGTATAGATAGCGGCTTCATCAAAACTTTGAATCGCCAGTTGCAAACGTCTTATCGCCTGAGGGTCCGCCTGCTGTTGCTGGCTAAGCGCTTTACGCTCATTCACTAACCGTGCCCGTAAACGTCCTCGTAACTCTTCGGTCGCTGCACGAGTATAGGTCACTACCAGAATCTGGCTGACTTCCAGTTTCTGCTCAACGACTAAACGACAATACAGTTCTGCAAGCGTAAAGGTTTTACCTGTGCCAGCACTGGCTTCAATCAGATTAATACCATTGAGTTGAACCGTATTCACATCAAATTGGGCGCTCATAATTGCCCTCCCTGAATGTGTTGTTGAATTGGCTCGTACACTTGTAAAGCAATGTCGGCAAAGCGTTCATCCAGAGGATTAGCAGGAAAACAGCATTGATAATAAGCATCATCCTGCTCAGCCATCACAAATTCACCGGCTGGAGACCAGGTTCGTTCAGCAGCTTGCTGGGCTTTTTCTGGTTTATCACTTAAGGCTTGTTTGGCATAAGCTAGGCTGGTTTTATCAAACAAAGGCAGCGGTTGCTGACAGCCTTGCCAATATAAGTTCAGGTAATGTTCTAATAAAAACTGAGCGTCGATGACTGGGGTGAAGGTGATCTCTTCGTCTTCAAACACCAGTTGTGTTTCCAGCGTGACGCCTTCGGGTTTAACAATATTAAGAATCAAATGCGCTAACCAGCCGTTAATCAGATCGTGTCCTTTTTTACGTGATAAACGGTATCGCAATAATCCTGATGGACTCAGCTTATCGAGCTGACCACTCAGCGTAAATTTACCAACCTCTAATTCAAATGGCACAGCAGGAAGACGTTGTTCAGTTAAATATGGCGTTAAGGTATCAAGAAATGCCTCGACTTTCTGATTCTCCTGTTGCAGCCATTCATCACCAAACTCACCTTGCGGTAACATGCCCGTCGCCTGCACCAGCTCCGACATATTCAAATCAGGCGTATCACTGAGTTTGTTTTCTAATAACCACTGCCGCAGTTGCCAGGCTTCCAGCCCGTTTAATTCAAAGGGTTCCCGACTACTTAGCTCATCTTCATCCAGTTCCAATCTGACACCCAGTCGTTCACGACAAAGGAATCTAGCCGGATGCATAAAAAACTGATTAAGTTGTATCAGACTGATATCACGCCATGCGTCATCCGCTTCTGGCAACGGCTCTGCAAACCACAATTGTGACTGGTTATCTTCAAATGAAACCGGACATTGCAAGGCATTAAAACTAAATAGATTGTTATGTTGCTGATCAAAATAACGACGGCTAAATGCCTGTAATGGATGATGTGTTACCAGCTGGTTTATTACCGACTGGCCTTGCTCATCGGTAAATCGCTCATCTAGATAATCCAATAAATCACTAATTAAAACAGACGGTGGAATCTCAGCATTATCCGTAATGCTGGCACCGATATAACTGATATAAAGTGTTTGCTGAGCGGATAATAAGGCTTCGAGGAACAGATACCGATCATCATCACGCCGAGAACGATCACCTTCACGATGATGATGTGCCAGTAAATCAAAACCTAAACTGGGTTGGCGGCGTGGGAAAACATCATCGTTCATTCCAATCAGACAGACCACATCAAAAGGTATGCTCCGCATCGGCACCATGCCGCAGAAGGTAACGCCATGCCCCATAAAACGATGGCTGTTATCCAGCGGTTCCAGGTGTGATTGCTGCCAGCTTAAGATCACGTCAATGCCAAGTGGCTCATCAAATCCGGCCAGTTCAGTACTTTCAATCATCCGATCGAGCTGGGTACGAATAGAGATCAGCTCGCGTTCTGCCAGTGGATCATCCAGGTGCTCGGCATCAAAGAAACTATCCAGACACAGATTAAGCTGCTGTTGCCAATCCTGTGGTGTACGAGGCTGAGCTAACCATTGTCGCCAGTTATCCAGTGCCGCAATAAACTGCGAAACAGACGCAACAATTCTGGCTTTATCCCCACTAATGCCATCCATCGCCAGTTGGCCATCAAACAAACGCCATGGCTCGCCCTGCTCTGTCAGCGGCATCGCATAGCCCAGTAACAAACGGTCTAATCCGGCACGCCAGGTGTTAGCGTCATTAGCGGGTAAATCCAATGCCATTTTATCCTTGGCATCATGCCCCCAACGAATTCGGGTTTGCTGACACCATTCACGTAGCCATAACAAGGCATTTTCATCAAGCTGGACCCGTTGCTGGATGGCAGGACATTCCAGTAATGCCAACACACTTTCCACATCAAACCGCGACTGTGGCAAAGCCAGAATACTGAACCAGGCGTTGAGTAAAATACTCTCCTGCTGGCCGCTGCTATCAGCAATACTAAAAGGAATAGCATGGGCAGGATCAGCGGCTCCGAACACAGCTTCAATCCACGGTGCATACACATCAATATCCGGCGTCATCACCACAATATCGGTGGGTGATAAATCCGGGTGTTGTTCAAATAAAGCCAGCAATTGATCCTGCAGAATTTCCATTTCCCGCATCGGGCTATGACAGACCTGAATCAGAATAGAGTTATCGTCAGTACTCACCACTTGCTGCTCACCAACCTCCAGCTCAAACATATCGGTTTTTAACATGCCAAGCATGGTGTCTGGTATCGGCTCAACAAAACAGGTCTCAGCTTCATGAGGCAAGTCCTGGCATTGGCGAAAAAACTCCTGACCTTGTTTGCCTAAGCTTGCCAATAAGGGATGACCCACATCCGCATTCAATTCTGGCTCAGGATCGTCCAACATTAATTCCAACTGCTGACGTTGCTGCTGTTTGGGATCGATCAAATCCCCCCAATAATGCTGACTGGGTGATAAATAAAACAGCGTGATATCGACAAACTTCGCCATCAGAGCAAAGGTCTGTAGATAAACGGGTGGCAGCGATGAAATACCAAAAATACTGAGACGCTCAGGCAGGCCTGCAGGCTTTTCTGTGGCTGTTTGCAAAAGCTGATTGAGCTGGTTTAACAGCCGGGCGCGATGCATAGGTTCAGCATCGTCAGCTGTTATTTTCTGCCATAGATGCCCTTGCCAGTTTGCGCTTTCTCCCTGCTCCCACTCGGCTATCCAGTCCGGTCTATACATCAGATATTGGTCATAGGTATCGGCCAACCGTTCTGCTAACTGAAAACGCTTTAACTCATCGGCTTGCTCACCCAAATACGCGGCAATAGCCTCAAACTCGGGCTCATTGGCTAATTCAGGCAGCATGGCAAATAAACGCCAGCTAATCGGTGCTTTAGCATAGGGAGAATGTAAAGGAATATCGGGCCAGATTTGCCGAAACAAACGCCAGATATAGGCGGAAGGAAAAGGAAACTCCGTGTTAGCCGCAATGCCCTGCTCATTAGCAATAAATAACGACAGCCAGCGAGCCAGCTCGTTACTTTGCACAATAATATTTTCCTGCTCAAACGGGCTGAGCGGTTCAGACTGAAGCTGTTCAGCAAGCCAGGCAGCAAGTTGTCTGCTGTCATTACTGTAAACAATCTTCAGCATGTGGATTCCTTCACGTCAAAAGCCACATATTACGGGATGTTGCAGTTGAAACAAACTGCTTTTCTGAATCTTTGCTTAACTTGGTCTCATCGTATTGTTTTCGACAAAAGCGTCATTGATACACACTTAAAATTTATATTCATTAGCATATTTAAATCTTCTCATTTGTGTCATATCTCACATTAATTTCAAAATTCATAACATTGTCATAATGCATCACTACTCTAGCCATCAATATTCATCATATGACCTGGAGGTAACGTGAAAAATACGCACAAACTACTTGTTGTTTCGATACTAGCAGCACTCTATAACGCGCCAGTTATGGCAGCAGATTGTGTTGAGGGTGGCACAACTGGCTCCCCTACATTGCTCTGTAATGCAGCTGACAACAATAATATTGATGACAACCGTGACAATTTATCTGTGACCGTTGAGAATGGTGCTGAGCTGGTTGATGCCAATGATCGTCCACTGCAACTGGATGGTGCAAACCAATCTATCGTCAACTATGGCCTTATCGAAAGCGGTGAAGACGATGCGATTCTCGGTAAAGGCACGAACCTGAAGATTGATAACTCAGGCATGATTATTGGCGGTAGCCGTGGCATTCGTCTTCAGGACGACGCGGACAACTTCACTTTAATTAACCGTGAAACAGGAAAAATCTATGCCGAGAAACAGGCAGTCAGATTAGATAACGATGCCGAATTAGAAAATGCACACATCACTAATTATGGTGTTATTGAAAGTGAAAAAGGCCGTGCTATTCAGAGCCGAGGACCAGGTACAACTGTAGTCAACTATGGCACATTACGTGGTGATGAAGAAGTGATTGAAGCCCGTGAAGACTTCACACTGGAAAATCACGGCACTATCGCTCTGAATGGATTGTCATGGGATGCAGGCACAAAAACCTGGACAAACTCAGGCGCGACTGATGATGAAGATGGTGTTCAATTTGCCAGCGGCACCGCAGATAACTATGCCGTTATTTTGGGCACCGATGACGGCGTTGATATAGACGAAGGTAAAGTGCATAACCATGCTACAGGCGTCATTGTTTCAACCGGCACTGAAAGTGATCCACTTAATGGTGGTAACGGCATCGACATCGATCCCGTCTTCGAACCGACCAAAGGTGATGATCGTGTCGCTGGCCCGCTGACAATTGTCAATGAAGGTTACATCGAAGGTGTTCACGCGATTGGCTCGGATGAAGCCAGTACTTCAGAAGTCACAGTGACCAACAGTGGCACCTTAGTTGGACGTTCTGGCACTGCTATCCAATTTGCGCCTAACCAAGGTAATAGCAGCCTGACACTGACTGGCAATAGTGAAATTGCAGGTAATGTAATGTTTGGTAGCGGTGATGATAAAGTCATTGTCGAGGGACTGACGTCCACATCAGGCTTATTGAGTACTGGTATTTTTGACGGTGGCGAAGGCATCAACAGTATTTTCTTCAATGATTTCGAATTGTCAGATATTTTGTCATTTGAAATTTCTGATGCACTTGTTTATCTGTCTTTAGGTGTAGATAGTGGTGAACTGTTATCAGGTAAATTCACTAACTTCTCATCATGGGGTTTTGGTAGTGATGGCATGTTCTCTACTGAGTACCTTGCTAGCCAGTTCTCTAACCCAAGTGCCGTGCCTTTACCTGCGGCACTGCCACTATTTGCTTTTGGCTTGATTGGTATGTGGGCAGGCCGTTCTCGTCTGACAGGCTCTAAAGCAGCTTAGTTTATCAAGACTGTAGAAGCCTTAATCTTTAAAGTTCAGGGTCAGTGCATGCACTGACCCTGAATTATTTTAGGCGTCATAAAAATGCTTGTTAAGGCAGCGACCATCTAAATTAGGTATGTTAGTGTCTCACTCACTATCTCAGTGTCAGAAAGAGGCCCGTTTTGAATTATCGACATATTGTTTGGTTCACTTTTTTATTGCTGTTGCAGGCATGTACATCGATACCTACCACACAAAACCGCTCGGATGCCGCATTAAACTTGGCTAAAAGCCATGGCTGGCAATCACAAATCCTCACCACATCTACATTTCAGTTGCAAAGCTTTATTCCTGAAACAATCCAAGCATCCAACACCCTAACAATTTATATCGAAGGCGATGGCTTAGCTTGGTTGAGTCGCCGTAAAATATCCTCTGACCCCACCCCAGTCGATCCGCTCGTACTCAAGCTGGCAGTGCAAGATAAACATGCAGTCTATCTGGGACGACCGTGTCAGTATGTTAAGTCGGACCGTTGTGATAAAAACATTTGGACCTCAGCTCGATTTTCAGCTGAGGTGGTGCAATCCATGAACCAAGCTGTGACTGAACTGAAAAATCAGTTTCAGGCCTCATCATTAAGATTGATTGGTTACTCAGGTGGTGGTGCCATTGCCACTCTGTTAGCGGCTGAACGAGATGATATCGACCTACTGGTCACTGTGGCAGGTAATCTTGATACAGCGGCCTGGACAAATCTGCATCACATATCCCCCTTAACAGAATCAGTGAACCCTGCTGAACAGTGGAAAGCTTTGCAAGAAAAACCACAAATTCACTTTGTCGGCAGTGAAGACAAGATCATGCCTGAAGCAGTTGCCCTATCTTATCAACAACATTTTCCTGAATCCAAGCTCCCAGAAGTCAGAGTCATAACTGGCATGAGCCATCATTGCTGCTGGGTAGAGCATTGGTCAGAATTACTACAAGAAGTTCAATAGCATCAGCATCAAATTTAATAAGCAAATACAAAAAAGCCCCAGCAATATCTGCTGAGGCTTTTTATCTTGGACGGTCAAATTTAGCCTAGAATGACATACGTAAGTTCACAGAAGCCGTTTGGTTTAAAAAATCTTCACGACCTTCTACATCATATTGAGCGGTGATATCAGTGTAATCGTTTAAATTAACGGTGGCACCGACACCTGCTCGGGCTAACCATGGTGAGGGATCAATCCCATCCGTAGTAAAGGCAGTACCACCACCAGTATAAGATGCTGTCAGACTAGTATCGTCATTGATGACGTCATAGCCCACGCCGATATTAGCCAGTAAAGTCGTCTTATCATTTAACTGATGGTCGATATCGGTTTGTACCATTAAGATAAATTCATCAGAATGAACGCTATCCACATCAAGGTTAATCGCCCCTGCGCCTTTTTCTGTATAACTTTCATCACGAATATACGCATAATCGGCACGAAGGCTTGGCATTATGGTACTTTGTTCATTCAACTCAAAACGTTTGCCAATACCCATACCCACATGGGCAGTGTAGCTATCGTAATCTGCTTCAGCGGTACGGCCAATAAAACTGATTTGGCGTTTGCTATCATTTTTATTCATACCTACATCGGCTTGCCAGTTCAGTTCCACATTTTCAAACTGGGCTAAGTCATGGCTACCGTAGGCAATCAACTGATAGGCATCAATATCAGCTTTGTTACCGGATGACATACCATTACCATCAACGCGGGTGTTCATATACGATAAAGCTAGACCTAATCGGCTTGATTCGTTGACATCACCATCCATCCCCACTACAAAACCGTAAGAGTCGGCATCATAACCACTGACGCCATTACGTTCTTGTTGACGGGTCCAGCTACCCACCGGTTTTAACCACATGTTTTTATCAGTTAAAAATGCATCACCTGAAGATAAACCACGAGTATTGGCCTGACGGCTTTGAATCACGCGGTTGGTGCTGTGCAAGGTATTGGCAGCGAGTTTTGTGGTGCCACCCACCAGTAAAGGCAGAGTTTCAGCGACCGCTTCTGTAATTTCCTGGTCATTGGAAAGACGTCCGAATGCTGTTGACACGTTTGCAATATCCGTATTTGTAGAACCACCGTTCACAAAACCATCTAATACACGTGCTGCACCACGACCGGATTTAAAGCCTTCACTGTTGACGCTTTGAAAAACACTGGTATTACCGTCTCTTGTTACACGTAAGCCGACAGTATTCCCTTCTTTTTCTGCAGCGAATGAATAGAGTAATGAATTATCCGTCACTTCAAAGCTGCCTGCATCCAAGGTGCCTGCGCTAATCACCTTGCTGAGAAGGCTCCCATTAGCGAGCGATGGCGCACCTTTAACATCTACATCAAGCTTCGAACCATCAGCAAAAGTGGCTGTGCCCGTCACATTTAACTTACCGTATTGACTTGCATCGATCAGACCCAGTCTGAGAAGGCCATTCAGCGTTTGCGTGTAGTCCGCCGTTGCTCCAGCCTGACCCAAAGTTAAGGTGTCGCCCGCCGCAATGGATAAAGTACCGCCATCAACCTTAGCTGAACCTGAAAAACCTTCTAAGTCACCAGTTAAACGTGTAGTACCTGACAGAAAATTAATTTTGCCATTACCGTTGACGTCTACTACTTCCTGAGAAAACACATAGTCAGTATTAGAGTGATTAAAGTTAATGCTGCCACTGCCAGCACCAAATTCAACAGTGGCTGCACTTAATTTACCCGCTGCAACACTAATTGAATCACTCTGATCGGCACCAATATTTAGTTTGCCGGTTCCAGTCGCTTGATCACCTAAAATAAGTGTGCCAGTGCCGTTGTGTATATTGAAATTAGCACCACCAGCTAGATTTAAAGTCCCTTCCCCTGAAACACCGAGTTTTACATCCTGCTCCACTGTAAAGCTAGAGCCGGTGCCAGTTATCAGAATTTTGCCTGTAGAACCATTTTCGTATGCAATATCAATCGATGTTGTGTCTAAAGCACCACCATTTTTTATGATTAACTCACCATCACCTGCGCCGCCAACTGTGAACATATTAGAATTAAGCACAGCATTGGCTGAATCGATCTGTAATGTATTCTTTGTGCCTGCTTTATCAGCAACGGTAGTCCAGTTCGTTGTGAGAGAACCATTCGATATCGTGAGGTTACCCGTACCACTCGCCGTCCCGCCCAGCCTTAAATTAGTCACGTTCTGATTTGAACCATCACTAATCAAAACGGTACTACCGTCTGATATATTGGCTTCAGAGCTCGGTAAAGTGTCACCAACCCAGTTAGTGGTGGTAGACCATTCACCATCACCAGCCTCATTATCCCAATCTGTCGCCAATACAGTCATTGGTAATGCAGCAAGTAGAGCTGCTGATAACACAATGGCATGACCGACCGTTTTGCTCTGAACGTTGGTCTTTTGTGTTTTTGTTTTACCTTTAGCTGATGTGAACTCAGAGGCTACCATCCATGCTTGCCTACTGACATTCCAAACGATGCGATATGCGAGGTTCATACTACTTTTCCATTCCTGTTTTAATTAAGGGTCTACCAAAAACGTTTCTTACTAAACGAAGTTTATGGCGTGTAAAAAAAAACAGATAAACACTAATCAATAGAAATGGTTTTTTTAAGCTTATTTTTGTATCAATTTGTATCAAGACAAACTGATAACAGTCTCAGACAATCGTTATGGGCTGAGTCAGCTGATATCCGACGTTACGTATGGTTTTAATGGGTAATTGAAAGTCATCAGAACAAAAACGTTGGCGCATCCGTGAGATGTGTAAATCCAGGCTTCGACTCTCAGGTGAATAGTTAGGATTACCCAGTGCACTATAAAGTGCCTCACGTGAGGTCGCCTGCTTATGCATGGACTGTTTAGCTAATAGTGAAAGTATGGTCAACTCACTATTGTTTAGTGGGTATTGTTCACCGTCAGGTGTTATCAATAACCAATTCACCGTATCCAGTTGCCAGGAATGCGTTTGCTTAGGTTGATGTATTGTTAAGGCTTGAAAGCGATTATTGATAACGGCCAGGAGTTCACGAATATCAACGGGTTTTGCCAAATAATAATCAGCACCGGAACTTAGGCCTTTGACGCGATGCTCAACCTCCCCTAATGCAGAAAGCATCACCACATCAATACGTCGATTTTGCTTTAGACGACTAACAATATTGAGGCCACTGTCATCCGGCAGATTCACATCAAGCAGCACCATATCGGCATCAAAATCATTCAGAATGGCATCCATTTCTTGTGCTGAAGCAGCTTCATTGACCAGCAGACCTTCGCTAGTCAAAATGGCTTTAATTGGTGCACGAAAATCTTCATCATCATCAACAATCAAAATCTTCGGCTTAGTCATGAGACACCTTATTTTTTGCTATTCGCACACTGAAGACAGTGTGTTGTTCACAACTGAGTGAGATGACAGCCTGATGCATATCGCAGATACACTTAGCAAAATATAATCCCAGACCTGAACCGCCCGCCGAGTCAGAAGATTCGACTCGAAAATATTTATCAAATATATAGGGGTGATGCTCTGCAGAAATACCGGGACCATCATCCACAACCTGAATAATGTAGTCACCGTTATTTTCTTTCAGTTCCATATACACGGACGATCTGTGTCCAGCGTTTTTAAGCGCATTTGAGACCAAATTAGAAAATAACACATTGAGGAACATCTCATCGCCGAGCACATTAGCCCCTGAAGGTAATGAATGAATAAGAGGAATGTCATATTCCGTGGCTATATTCTCCAGAACTAGACTTAGCGAAGTATCGTATAAAGCCTTCTCCTCCTGCTCAATCGAGTGAGCCATCCATTCATCATTTAAACAACGCTCGACCAAGGTATTCAGCCTCTCAGAAACATGCTTTATCCGATGCAAACTCTCATCGACGATCGGCGTTTTCACTTGCTGCAACATAAGAGCGGCATCAGCATTTGCTTTAATCGCACCGATGGGTGCTTTAAATTCATGAGATAACATGGAAAGAAAATGTTGTTGTTCTTTCAATGATTGATGAGCAATATCACGTGCCTGAATGACTTTATTCACCTCATTCCGTAATTGGTTATGTAACTTTTCTGAGGTCAAGACAATAAAGCCCACCGTGATCACGAAGCTGCTGACAATAGCCATCAAGAAAATCACATAGGCGGCATTGAAATCCAAAAACGAGATATCTTTTACAGGTGCGTAGAGCATATTGGCTATTCGCCAGAGACTGATCATTCCCAGCACCAAAAAAGTGAGAGACATACCTAATCGTCCAGGCAGGTTTCTAGCATTTTTCCATAAAACATAGCTTGTCATCAGTGTAAGAATAGCGACACCGGTTGCTGAAATAATGATACGTTCTGCTAGATAATGGCTGCTTTGATACCACCAAAAAAGTGGCGATAAACATATAATCAACGAGACAGGAAAAAGCCAGGCAGGCTTTAACCCGGTTAATTGTCTTGAGGCTTGATAATAAAAGAGTAAGGCGAGGAAATAACTGACATTCGTCACCATGATCGATAAAGTGACATCCATACTATCTCGAAGCAGTAAAAAATAGGAGGCTATAGCCTGAAAACCTGCGCCGATAGCCGCGTATTTCAAGCCTTCCACGTCTTTCAACAGACGATAAAATAAAAATAAAGTGATAGCTGAAATAGAAGTAGTGATGACTAAAACAAGAACAATGGTGCGTAAATCAGGTAACAAAAGTAACTCACTTTAACAAAGGTACTAAATGGTATATGTCTGCTAATTGCAGCAACTAAGCTGCAATTAGCAGAAAATCACCACAGATTATGACAAACCATCACCGTAAAGTGAAAAACGTTCTGATCAAAGGCACTCTCATTACTCATAAACGTGTTTCGCCAAACAGATTTAGTGAGAGAATTTAAGCGTCTGTTCTATAGATTTATGCCACTTTCACAACGATTATGTGTCAATACACTTACAGCAAATAATCAAAGGACGAATATGACGAAGATATACCAGAAAAATGATGCGACTATTTCTGAGCTTGATCAACTGCAATATCACGTCACTCAGCAGTGTGGCACCGAACCACCCTTTAATAACGCCTATTGGGATAATAAAGAACCAGGCATCTATGTTGATGTTGTCTCAGGCGAGCCTTTATTTACCTCATTAGATAAATACGACTCGATGTCTGGCTGGCCAAGTTTTACCCGCCCAATTGATGGCAGTCATGTGACTGAACATAGTGACAATACCTTAGGTATGGTCAGAACCGAAGTCCGTTCAAAATATGGTGATTCACATTTAGGACATGTATTCCCTGACGGCCCGGAAGAACATGGTGGTATGCGTTACTGTATTAACTCAGCCAGTTTACGTTTTATCCCTAAAGATCAATTAGCTGCTGAAGGTTATGGAGACTTTTTGCCTTTATTTGAGAATGATGAATCGACTGAAACCGACACCATCGAAACAGCTATCTTAGCTGGTGGTTGCTTCTGGGGAATGGAAGAACTATTCCGACATCAACCAGGGGTGATTAATACCCGTGTTGGCTACACTGGCGGCCATGTTCCTGATGTGACTTATAAAGACGTGAAACAAGGTGATACTGGCCACGCTGAAGCAATTGAAGTCGTGTTTGATTCTTCACAAACCAGCTACCGTGACATTCTGGAATTTTTCTTTATGGTGCATGATTCCACCACTAAAAATCGACAGGGAAATGACATTGGTGACAGTTATCGCTCGGCCATTTTTGTGGAAAATAGTGAACAAGCCAAAGTCGCTGATGAATTAATAAAAGAACTCGATGCCAGTGGCATTCTACCCGGCCCTATCACCACCGAAGTCACTAAAGCCGGTCCTTTTTACGAGGCCGAACCAGAACATCAAGACTATTTACAACATTATCCAAATGGCTATACCTGCCATTGGATACGTAAGGACTGGTCATTGAAAAAATAACTTTACGATAAAGCGAATCCCGGGCATCCAATCTGGGTGCCCTTTTTTATACTTCTTATCGAACTTAACCATTCACCATTCACCAGTTTGTTTTTTCATAGTTAGTCTCATCCTAGTTCGATCGAGTAAATAACCTAAAATCCTGAAACGTATTTTTGATACCGCTAAACATTATCGCTATCCCTGAAAAGTAACCAAGTCATGGATAATCCTAAAAGAAAAATGTTTAACAAAACTTAACAGAACGTTATAGAAAAAAGCCGCTCTAAACATACACTTCGATTGATAAAAACGCTCACAAATTTAACGGCTCGAGCTAGCGCTAATACCTTTGAGACGAGGATCAATTCTAGGCAATAAAATGAAAGGTGAATGTTATGACTGATAATAATAATGACACGGATATCCTGATTGTTGGTGCAGGTCCAGTAGGACTGTTTCTCGCCACTGAATGTGCACGGCGTGGTATCAAGGCCAGAATAGTAGAAAGCAAACCTGCTTTATCTTTTCACTCCAAAGCACTGGCTATTTTTCCTCGAACACTTGAAATATTTGATATGGCCGGCGTAGTTGAGCCCTTTGTGGAAATAGCTAATCGAGTGACCTCGATACACGTTACAAGTCATGAACACAAGTTAGCCCAAATGGCATTTGAGCCACAAACTACCATCTACCCCTACATCGCGATGGTGCCACAAAACATCACCGAGTCATTACTTGCTCAAAAACTCTCTAACTATGGTAGGAATATTGAATTTAACACCCGCTTTGTCGCAGCTGAAGAAGATGCCAATGGCGTAAAAGTCACCATTGAAAAGGACGGTGTACAACAAGAATTACACGCCACTTACGTTGTTGGATGTGATGGTGCACACAGTACCGTTCGACAACTTTTGGGTTTAAGTTTTGAAGGCGGTGAATATAAAGACCAGTTTATGCTTGCCGACATCCACGTAGAAGGCAGTATAAATAAGGAAGAGTTACTATTGTGTCCACACGAAGACGGACCACTGGCGATTTTCCCAATCAGTGATTCTCATTGTCGTGTTGTGGCAACCGTCAATGAAACATCAGGCGATACACCTGATCTGGATATGGTGAAACGGCTGATAACTGAGCGCGCTTCTCATGATATCAAACCGGGCGATCTTATCTGGAGCAGCTATTTCCATATTCACCATCGCCATGTCAGCACCCTACGCCAAGGTCGATTCTTTATCGCCGGTGATGCAGCACATGTGCACAGCCCTATTGGTGGTCAAGGCATGAATACTGGCTTGCAGGATGTGTGGAATCTTATCTGGAAACTCGATTTGAACCTGCGTGGCATCGGCGGAGAAGAACTTCTGGATAGTTACACCGAAGAACGTATGCCAGTCATTAAACATGTCATCCACATCACCGACTTCCTCACTCGTGCCATGGCCTCACGCAATGAACTGGTGCAGTCCATGCGAAATGTGATGTTACCGCTAGTCTCCAAACTAACGCCATTCCAAAATGCCCTGGTCGATACAATGTCAGAGCTTGGTATCAAATACGACCGTAGCCCCATCGTAGATGGCCCCGGAGAACATTACTTTGATTCATCCTTAAGAGGTGGAGAAGGCATAAAAAGCCGATACATTCTTTTAATAGGTGATCAACTGGAAGCCCCTATCGTCAAAAAAACCGAAGAGCTAGTCAACCAATGGCAAGATAGACTCGAACTACGTCGCACTGCTGGTTATGCCATGCTACTGGTTAGACCAGATGGTTATCTCGCTTATGTGGAAAATGATGGTGACAATAATCAAACACTGAAAAATATCAATAATATGATGCAGTACCAACCTGAATTAACTTGATGGCCTGATATTTGTCGACACAGGCATCATCAATAAAGACTTCAACCAAGGGCATCCAACCGGATGCCCTTTTTTATGTCCCTCGATAATCCATCACACTCCCCTTTCTTTGGCTTCACCAACAAACGCTATTGAATTTGCTTTTAAACTATTGCCAGAAAACACAAAATCAGTCAGAGTTAAACTTAATTCAGAAAAAATGGAAGGTTTCATGAATACTAAAAAGTTGGCTCAATTTTTCCAGTCCAGCCCGCCTTCCTGGCTCTATTTCCCAAAAAAATTAATCGCGTTTTCATTAATAAACAGATACTTGAGAAATCTAAACCCGAATTATAGAGTGACTTCTTTAATATGTATTATGAAGCCAGAGGCTTCATAAAAGACACTGTTAAATCTTAAAGGAGCACTTGCGTAGTGAAGGAGTTGCCAAACAAGCAAAGAAAACTGTCCATCAAGCTTGGCGTGATATTGTTCTCCGCTATCGTGTTGTTTGCAGTGGCTTACTGGATTGCGGGCAACTTTGAAGGCCATGCAGTAAACGATGACGGAAAAAAGGCGAGCTTTTGGGAGTTGTTGTATTTTAGCGTTGTATCTATAACAACTTTAGGTTATGGAGACTTTTCGCCTGCTGGTATCAGTAGAGTATTTGCCGGACTTGAGGCAATCTTTGGCATAGTATTTATAGGCTACTCAATCGCACAAGTATTATCGGTGCGACAAGCAGCCCTTGTTGAATATTCTGTAAGCTATAGCATCCATCAAACTTATAATGAGTGCATTGAGTCAATAGCTAATGCCAAAGAATCCATAGGGGATCGAAGAAGAGAAATACAAAACAATATTTCGCCAAATAATATATTGTTTATTTACAATCAATCTAACCCATTTTATCCCGCTTTAAAGGCTATGCAAACAACCAATGGATATTCCTCCCACCTGGTTGATATCGGAAAAATAGACGATTTAGTAAGACATGTTGAACGAGCGGCTCATCACGTTGAAGAATTAGCGGGATTCACAAGAAAGTATCTAAACTTGCTCAAACACAAGAATATCGAATGGCATCAAGACAGAACTATTATGATCATTTTGTCATTATGTGATCAAATTGATACTTTTGTAGAGTGCTTTACGGAAAAGACTAAATACTCGGAAGAGCCGTATAAAGGTGGCGGCATGTATAGGGATATAGTCAAATCCTTAACGAAGGATATCCGTAATAAGTGCAAGAAATGATTTAACAAGGTGGTGCAGTGGAACCAGTTACGCTACGCATTATTTATGGTATCGCTACGCTCTTTTACCATAAATAATGCTCTGCTTCACTGGTCCACTGACCACGGCGTTAGAGTGCATGTGAGCATATGTATGAGATTATAGAATTAACACTTGAGCAATCAGGTGCATACAAAAGCATTAAGCCAATGTTAGATGGAAATATTTTTCACGTAACTCCACAGTATAATTTGGCCAGCATCCTTCATGATCGAGGAATATTCCCGAACGATGGTGGCAATCTAGAGGGTGCATTTGGAAACTATAAGAAGTCGTATGCGAGAGTACGAAGCAGAGTATCTCTATTTGATTTCCACAACCCACCTGAGTCAAAAATTGAAGAGCACATATACAAATGCCTGCCAACTCGCGATGCATCGGCCGATATGCCGCTAGCAATTTTGCTCCTCACAGAGGCTTACTGGTCTAATGTCATTCCTTATTCATCAGCTGAATTTGACGCTAATTTAGATCAACAGGTTGTACCGCATGTTGAAGCAACTTACCCCGGCACAATTCCTTTGGAAGCAATAGAGCTAATCATAAAGGTAACCTTCATTGAAGCCCCAAATTCAGTGGCAAATATATTGAAGAGAGCACGTAAAAATGCACTCTAACAAAAACTTCAACAAAGCTCGCACCTCGCTTGGAAGCGCTAACGCGCCTGTTAACTTGGCGTTAAATGCTTTGAGAGTGGAGTTAAATTTGGGCATCGAAGAAAATGGATTTGAGATTCACTCTGGCTTTCTAAGTAACGATTCTATTAATGAAATAATTACTGAGATTGAAGCGTTAGATTCAGACTTCCCGAAACATGGAATTCGTAACGCTGAGAAGAAACTTAGCTCTGTCAAAAACCTCGTCGAGTCAGACTTACTTCTAGAACAGGCCAGGAGTTATCTCACTGGAAAACCTGAAATAGTGCGAGTTATTGTCTTTGATAAAACAGTAGATAAGAACTGGCTTGTTACTTGGCATCAAGATAAAACAATTTCAGTTAGTGACAGGAAAGAGATCGATGGTTGGGGGCCTTGGACTTTGAAGGATGGAGTTCACCATGTCCAACCGAAGCTAAATGTCTTGGAGGAGATGGTAACTTTCCGTATTCATCTAGATGATGCAAATGAGAGTAATGGCTGCTTAAAAGTCATACCAAAGAGTCATAGCTTGGGCATTCTCAGCAAAAATGAACAAGCTCGTGTTGTTGCTGAATCAGAAGCATATATATGCTTAGCTAAATCGGGAGACTTATTAGTGATGCGGCCACATTTACTGCATTCATCAAGCAAAGGTACAGACCCAAATCACCGTCGTATTGTTCATATAGAGTACAGTAGCTTTCAGTTACCAATCGGGCTAGCATGGGCTTAAAACTCGCATGCTACAAAAATGGACACACTCCATGACAAGGGTTTAGATGAAATCAATAGAAAAGATCAAATATTGGTCCACGTTAGTTGCGATTGTCTCTATCATTTTAATGGCAGTTTCTGTAATCGCTGCAATTTGGACACCTATGCCATTATCTGATGTATTCGCCAGAGTTGGGGCATCATTTTTTGTTATTTTTCTTCTTTCTTTATCCATTCAAAATTTAGCTAAAGGATATTGCTCTGATAATCAGAGTGGCGATTGATTTTAAGCCTGAAAAATTTATAGTCATAAACAGTTGCCATATTGAGGAAGGAAGTGAACATAATGCATAGCAAGGAATCAAATGACATCTGCACAAAAATTTAGATTTTGGTCTGCTATATCTGCAATTGTTTCTATCGTATTAGTGGCAGGTTGCGTCATTGGAGCAATTTGGGCATCTCCACCCATGTTTGTCATCTTGAGCAAAATGGGAGCAACCTTTTTTGTAATTTTTCTTCTGTCTTTGTTTATTCAGAATGTAGCAAAAGGTTATTGTTCTGATAATAAATAGTGGAGCCAAACCAATGAGGTCAAAGCATTTGGTTTTTGAAGAATAAATACCTAGAAAATCAATAGGGTCAGAGCGTTTGATTTTTTAAAGAATAAATACCTAGCAACATAAAGAATCATACGCTCTTGTATCTTAAAAGCTCATTAGAACTAAGTCGAACTTATCAACAAAAACAGGGATTTGAAAAGCATCCCTTTTCCCGTCTATTGCCGCCAAAAATTAGGTTTGGTTGATGGGTTAAGTGGTCGAGTGTCTGACCGAAGGGAGTTGTCGACCACGCCATCAAACAAAGTTAATTTTTGGATCAAAGGCAATATCGGGTGGCTTTTTGTTTGGTTCGTTTATTTTGGGCGCCAGAGACGCCCGTAAGGTGAGTGACAGGGATATCACGAATCCAATTAAATGAACGCCTCGTGACAGCGTATCGTTTTAAACCAAGAAACTATCCGTTAGATTTCGTTCCTCTACTCTTCCTACCGTTCTGCCAGAAGCCATTAAGGCATTAAGGGGCTTTATCTACTGGGTTAGTGGCGAAGCCTAGAGTTGCCTGTTATCAATTAGCCGACTAGCTGCTGACAGATTTTGCCCGTAAAAAATCGTCTTTCGCGTTTACCGGCGTCCGATGAGGAGAGATAAAAGCGCTGCCGATGTCTTCGGCAGCACGCAGGCCCTGTTCGCGATTGGGAGCATTATGGTCACCCTCCACATCGTAAATCAGGTGGCTCTGCACATCGGTTACGCCACAGTATGCGAATATCCCCAAATCTAGTTGTTTCTGCATGGCACTGGCATAACCGTATTTATCGTAGGTGGCCTTCTTCGATCCCCCCACGCCTATTAGCATTGTCGGCAAGTTGGTTAATCGCCCGTGCAGTTCAGCTTTTCCTCGGTCTTCCACTCCGTCGCCATACTGATACGCCCAGCCACCTGTAAACACCCGTTCAATCCAGCCTTTCATTAACGCAGGCATACTCCACCAGTAAACCGGAAACACGAACGCCAGCTGGTCGGCATTTTCCACCCGTTTATGCATTAGCGAGATATCTGCCGGCAGTTCACCGCCCCAAAAACAGGCATGATCTTTCTTGGTAAAACGTGGGTCAAAATTCTCTGCATGAAGATCCAGAATGTCTACCACATGTCCTCCATCCAGTGCAGGCTTGTGAAAGGCGTCCATTACGGCGCCGGGATAGCTGTTGCGGATGGGATGTGCGAATACGGTTAGTAGGTTCATAGTGCTCCTTTCTATATGAGGCGTGGCCATGCATTGTCACTGACCGTGTTGTATTGGTTCATTTTCACTCTGACTCACCGCGTAAAGATAACTCACAGCAAAAAGTAGAACGATTACTCTACTTGATATGGTAGAGTGAACGTTTTACATTGTCAACGTATGAACAAGACAGAAGAAAAAATCGCTGCCGGTCTAGAAGCTGCGTTTGCGTTACACGGGTTTACCGAAATGAGTGTGGATGGCTTACGCAATGCAGCGCAGGTAAGTCTTCGCACGCTTTATAAATATTGTCCGTCAAAAGAAGACATGATTATGCTGGCACTCAAACATCGGCATAACCGCTACTTCGCCTTTCTGTTTGAAAACATCGACGCACAGATAACGCCAACTGACCTGTTTGACAGAGTGGGCAGGTGGATGCAGGACAATGACTCCCAAGGGTGTTTGTTTCATGATGCGGTGTTGTCACATCCTGGCAGCGAAAGGATAAAAGGCATGTATCTCTGGCACAAACAAAAAGTGGCCAGCGCAATGGAAAAAGAAACCGGCCACGAAGGCAAGTCAGGACAACTGTTGCTCATTCATGAGGGGGTCGTACAAAGCTGGCCATTATTGGGAGCGGACGCAATACTTAATGCAAAGTCATTATTAGAAAAGCTATAGATTTGGGTAGTCTGAGCTGCCTGTTATGGTTGCTTGTGTCGTTATTTTGGATAGTGATTTTCAGTTTAGTTGGAAGTAAGTGTTTTCCAGACCTCGACTATTTCTCATATTATTCTGGCTATTTGTTTCGTCATTAGTTTTTACAATGTTTAAAAGGTTGATCTTGGTCACTCCATCCTTTCATAGGATGTATTTGTTTTGCTTGGAATATGTGTTTTTTTAAACCAATAGGGTCATTAGAATTAAGTTGAACTTATCAGCAAAAATGGGGATTTGAAAGCTTCCCTTCTCCCGTCTATTGCCGCCAAAAATTAGGTTTGGTTGATGAGTTAATTGGTCGTCAGTGTCTGACCGATGGGAGTTGTCGACCAGGCCATCAAATAAAGGTAATTTTTGGATCAATGGCAATATCAGGTGCCTTTGTTTGGTTCGTTTATTTTGGGCATGCAAAATAAATGAACGCCTCGCGGCAGCGTATCGTTTTAAACCAAAAAACTATATCCGTTGGGTTTCGTACCTCAACCCAGCCTTCTAAAAGTTCAAACGGTCTGTCGCTTGATATGCAACTCAGACAAAACAAAGCACTTAATAAACAATATTGTTGAGTCTCTTTTTTCCAAATAAGTTTAAAAGTCTGGCATTCTACATATCAGGTAAAAATATAAATATTGAACAGAATAAAGAGTTGTATGAAATCTAGACAAAATATCAAACCTTCTGACCCAGTTGGTTTTGCTCACCCCATTGATTTTAATTAGAGGCAAAGCTTACATGTCAGACGAGATAAAAAATAACCACAATGAGTCAGATGCCAGCCGCGAGTTGCTGCCAAACGATCCCCCTACCAGCACTATATTTAAGTCAAGTTCGCACTGGGCGGTAGTGGGTATATTTTTACTGCTCATTCTGGCCAGTATTGCTCACGCACGCGATTTTCTCGTGCCGGTAGCACTTGGCGTGTTATTAGCACTGGTGTTTAGTCCGGTGCGGCGTTTCCTTGAACGGCGCAAACTACCATCTGCTGTCTCCGCGATGATTATTGTAAGTGGACTGATCACGCTAATAGGTTTAGGTTTGAGCACGCTCGCTGATCCCGTACAGAGTTGGATTAAAGAAGCGCCCACCATTGGCTTTAAATTAGAGCAGAAATTACGTGGTGCCAACAAATCGGCAAAAGCAGTTATAGATGCCGGTAAACAGATAGAGCAGATCGCCACCGTAGAAAATGAAGGAGAGAAAGTCCAGAAGGTCTCAACTCGTGAACCCGGGGTGCTTGTAAAACTCGCCACCTCGGTACCAGAGCTTCTAGCGCAAGTGGTGTTCACCCTGGTGTTGCTGTTTTTTCTGTTGGCCTCCGGTGATATGTTTTACGAAAAGCTTGTTCACATCATGCCGACGTTCAAAGACAAGCGTAACGCGATCAGAATCAGCTATGACATCGAACGCAAGTTGTCGAATTATTTGTTCACTATTACCCTTATTAACGCTGCGCTTGGTGTAGCGATTGGTGTATCAATGTGGCTGCTGGGCATGCCAAATCCGACCTTATTTGGTGTGTTAGCTTTCGCCTTTAATTTTGTGCCGTACCTTGGCGCTATTGTCGGGGTTGCGATCACAGCCTTAGTGGGTTTGCTTACCTTTGACCATACTGGTGCCGCGCTGCTGCCGGCCCTAGCTTATTTGATCCTCACTATTATCGAAGGACAACTTGCCACACCCTATTTCGTAGGACGACGGTTAGAAATGAATCCTGTAGTGATTTTTCTCTCAGTCGCATTATGGGCCTGGCTATGGTCGATTGTGGGTATGTTGGTTGCAGTGCCGTTATTGGTCGCTGTTCGCACCTTTTGTGAGCATATTCCAGGATTGCAGGCATTTGGTACTTTTCTTTCGGCACGAGGTAGTGAAAACGTTAAACCGGAACACGCCGACACAGAAGCCTGATGCGTCATTAAGGGGAAATAGAGATAGAACCGGGAAACAGAAGCTTGAAACCAAGAGCCAAATCAAACACTCTGAACCTATTGATTCTCAGGAACTAGCAAAATAAGCTCAAGCAGCTTAAAGCAAGTGTCCTGTATTAGATATGTTACCCAGAAAAGTCTCCGTCAATGGCGAACATATTGATAGCTTAGCCAAAGGATAAAGACACGATATGACCCAACTACCTCTATTTCTACGCCTCGTCAGTCTCTGTTTGTTATTGTGGTCACAAACCAGCCTCGCCTATATGGAAGTCACCCTATTAGGTACGGGAACGCCCCGTCCTGACGCTGAACGATTTGGCCCAGCCACCTTAGTTGAAGTCAAAGGACGTTATTTCTTATTTGATGCAGGCCGTGGCACCACAATACGATTGCAACAAGCCGGTATACCTCTTAATCAAATTGAGCATGTTTTTTTCACACACTTACACTCGGATCATATTTCAGGGTTCAGTGATGTGTGGTTAACCAGCTGGATCTGGCAACGACCAAGACCAATATCTTTAATTGGCCCAACAGGAACCAATGACTTTGCTCAACACCTACAAAAAGCGTATCAAGCCGATTATAGCTATCGACATAAAAATACCCATTTAGAAACAGCAAGCTTTTATCTGCAAAGTCAGGATATCAGCCACGATCAAATCGTCTATGAAGAAGATGGCATTACTATTACGGCATTTTTAGTTGATCACTATCCTGTTGACCCAGCTTTTGGTTATCGAATCGACTATGGCGAAGAAAGCATCATTATTTCAGGGGATACAACTTATGCAGATAATGTCGTTAAATATGCAAAGGATGCTGATTTACTCATTCATGAGATAGCAGCAGCAGACGAAGAGTTATTAACAAGAAACCCGCGCTTACAAAAAGTGTTGGAATACCACACTACACCACAACAGCTGAGTCGACTCTTACAGGAAAGTAAACCAAGAGCAACCGTCTTGACGCATGTCTTATTGTTTGGCGTTGAAGATGTGACAGTCATTGACCAGATAAAAGCGGATTACCAAGGTGAACTACGCATGGGGCATGACTTGATGAAAATAGGGGTGGGTAAACAAATTAATTTTCGTTAACACTTTTGTATCTTAAAAAACCATTACAACTAAGTTGAACTTATCAGAACAAATGGGGATTTGAAAAGCTACCCTTTTCCCGTCTATTGCCGCCAAAAATTAGGTTTGGTTGATGGGTTAAGTGGTCGAGTGTCTGACCGAAGGGAGTTATCGACCACGCCATCAAACAAGGCTAATTTTTGGATCAAAGGCAATATCGGGTGCCCTTTTGTTTGGTTCGTTTATTTTGGGCAAGCAAAATAAATGAACGCCTTGCGGCAGCTTTTATCTTAAACTATCCGTTGGGTTTCGTTCCTCAACCCAACCAGCTTGGTATTAACGCCACCCAAGAATTCAAGGAAGAAAATGAAGTTTCAAGGAAAACTTTCAAACTGGAATGATGATAAAGGCTTTGGTTTTGTTGAGCCAAATGGCGGCGGAGAACGCGCCTTTGTTCATATCAAAGCTTTTAACCCCAGAACACGCCGACCAATCAATGGTGACGTTATCATCTATGATTTAGTGCAAGATAAAGACAAGCGCTATCGAGCTGAAAATATTCGTTTTGCTCGTGACTCAAGACAAAAAAACAAACCACACGCTAGCAAAAAAAACCGATCATATGGTGGCGTTTTAATACTACTTTTTAGTATTGGACTCGTGATATCAGTTTTAACAGGAAAGCTGCCTTTAGCTATTCCACTTGTTTATCTCGTGATGAGTGTCATTACCTTTATCGCTTATGCTATTGATAAGTCAGCGGCTGAAAATGGACGCTGGCGAACGCAAGAAAACACATTGCATTTATTGGCTTTGGTTGGTGGCTGGCCCGGAGCTACTCTTGGTCAAATGCTATTACGGCATAAATCCAAAAAGAAAGCTTTTCGTATGGTGTTTTGGTTAACCGTCATCTTGAATGTTGCGGGTTTAGTTTGGCTTCATACTTCATCAGGAAGCGTATTTTTACAGAGTCTAGGCGTGTAAACAAAAAAGGGAGTCAGCATCCGCTAACTCCCCTCTTTTGTTTCTATTAATTGTTATTGTTAATGCAAGGTATTTGGATCGCTTGCTGAAGCGATGGTGTCATTAAACAACTTGGCGACATCGACTTTATCGAAGGTGTAGTGCTGGTTACAGAATTCACAGGCGACTTCAATTTCACCTTCGGTAGCGATAATGTCATCTGCCTCTTCCTGCCCTAACATAGCGATGGTTTCTTCAACACGCTGGCGTGAGCAGGTGCATGAAAAACGCAACTCTGTCGGTTCGAACAGTCTGACTTGTTCTTCGTGAAACAGACGATGTAATAAGGTTTCTGACTCCAGGGTCAGCAATTCTTCATCGGTAATGGTGCCAGCTAATTGGCTGATACGGAACCAGTCTTCTTCAGCATCCGATTGTTGGTTTTCTTCACTCGGTAATTGCTGTAAAAATAATCCGGCGACATTGTGAGCATTCGCTGATAACCAGATTTTGGTGGCTAATTGCTCAGAGTTTTCAAAATAACTTTCCAATGTTTCAGAGAGATTATCACCGTGCAAACTAACCACACCCTGATAAGGTTGTTTTGCCCCTTCCTGCTCGATGGTAATGGCTAAGGTACCGCCGGCCATCATGTCTGTCAGGCTGGCATCCTCAGCAATATCGCCGTCCCACTGAGCTAATGCACGTAAAGTATTTTTACTGGTGCATTCCACCATCATTAATGAGACTGGCCCTTCAGAACGCACTTGTAAAACCAATCGGCCAGTAATTTTGACTGTCGCCGCTAACAATGCGGCTGCCCCCATCATTTCACCTAAGACATTGCGTAAGGCTTGAGGGTAGTCACGGCGATTTTGGACTTCCTGCCAACTTTCCTGCAAATTGACCCATTCACCACGAATCGCTGCATTATCAAAAATAAACCGTTGTAAACAATCTGATTTCACTGCTGTGATACCTATTTCTATGAGTTTGGGAGTGAGCGTGTGTAGCAAATCAGGTGATAAGAAATCATCTTATTTCTTTCACCCAATAAAAAAGCCGGACAACTACTTGCCCGGCTATTCTATCGCATATGCGTATTTTAACTAAGCAATCTTCAACAAAATTTCGTTGATACGTTTGACATAAGTGGCCGGATCTTCCAGTTGTCCACCTTCTGCCAGTAAGGCTTGATCAAACAGAATCGACGTCCAGTCGGTAAAGCGACTTTCATCTGATTCCTCTTTGAGTTTCACCACCATTGGATGCTCAGGGTTGAGTTCCATAATCGGTTTAGTGCCTGCGACATCCTGACCAGCCGCTTTTAACATACGTTCAAGATTCATACTCATATCGTAGTTATCGGCGACTAAACAGGCTGGAGAGTCAGTTAAACGATGCGTGATACGCACGTCTTTGACTTTATCATCAAGTGATTTTTTCACTCTTTCGACTAAGTCTTCAAAGTTTTTATCTGTTTCTTCCTGCGCTTTTTTCTCTTCTTCGTCTTCCAACTCACCCAGATCTAAATCACCTTTGGCGACCGATTGCAGATGTTTTTCATCAAACTCAGTCAGAGAATTCACTAACCATTCATCGACACGATCAGTCAGCAATAAAACTTCAATACCTTTCTTACGGAAGACTTCCAGGTGTGGGCTGTTTTTCGCCGCGGCATAACTTTCTGCGGTGATATAGTAAATCTTCTCTTGCTTGTCTTTCATCCGGCTGACGTAGTCTTCCAGAGAAACTGTTTGGTCTGACGAGCCAGACTCAGTAGTAGCAAAACGGAATAATTTCGCCAGCGTTTCTTTATTGGCAAAATCCTCGCCCGGACCTTCTTTCAATACCTGACCAAATTCTTTCCAGAACTCGGCATATTGCTCAGGTTCATTTTTCGCCAGTTTGCTGATTTCACTCAGCACTTTTTTCACTGATGCTGCACGAATGGTGTCAATTGTTTTGCTGCTTTGCAGAATTTCACGTGACACATTCAGTGGTAAATCATTAGTATCAATCACACCACGAACGAAACGCAGGTAACGTGGCATCAGTTGTTCGCTGTCTTCCATGATAAAGACACGTTTTACATAAAGCTTGATACCGTGCATGCGATCACGGTCCCACATGTCAAACGGTGCTTTAGATGGGATATAGAGCAGAGAGGTATATTCAATGTTGCCTTCGACTTTGTTGTGACTCCATAGCATTGGGTCTTGGTAGTCGTGAGCAATTTGTTTATAGAATTCTTTGTACTGATCTTCAGTGATGTCGTTTTTCGACAAAGTCCATAACGCGGTGGCTTTGTTGATAGTTTCATCACCTTGCTCTGCTTCATCAATTTCACCCTCTTCATTTGGCATAGGTTCTTTTGCCATCAGAATCGGTAAATTAATGTGATCCGAGTATTTGGTGATGATGTTACGTAGGCGCCAACCATTTGCGAATTCTTCTTCACCTTCGCGAAGGTGTAGCGTAATTTCTGTACCACGCTGCGGCTTTTCGATGGTTTCAATAGTGAACTCGCCTTCACCCCCAGATTCCCACTGCACACCATGCTCAGCAGTCAAACCAGCACGACGTGTTTTTAATGTGACTTTGTCAGCCACAATAAAGGCAGAATAGAAACCGACACCGAACTGGCCGATTAATTGTGAGTCTTTGGTTTGGTCACCGGTTAAGTTATCAAAAAACTTACGTGTACCGCTTCGAGCAATGGTACCGATATTTTCGATCACTTCTTCACGTGTCATACCAATACCGTTATCAGAGATAGTGACGGTATTTTTATCTTTATCAAACTCGACACGGATATTTAATTCCGCATCATCTTCATAAAGAGCATCGTCTGATAACGCTTCGAAACGTAATTTATCAGCTGCGTCAGCTGCGTTTGAAACTAATTCACGTAAAAAGATCTCTTTATTTGAGTACAAAGAGTGAATCATCAGATTCAATAGTTGTTTGACTTCAGTTTGAAAACCTAGCGTTTCCTTATGTGCATCAACACTCATTGAAAAAATGCCTCCATATGGCTATTTGTTTGAACATGAAAAGCAGATGGGGTCGGCTTTTTTAAAATCAAGAGCAAATGATGAATAACTGTGACTTGGATTTTTCTTTCAGGACAACCATAATAGAGAAATATTTTCTCAAGCCGGATAGTGCTCGGTTGACACAAGTGCATTGGATTCTAATACATGTCGAAAAACCAGCTCCGCATTCTGACCTACAATTTGCATAAAGGCTTTAACACCGGCAACCGCCAATTTACCTTGCATCCCATTCGAGATGCCTTGGTGGAGACCAATGCCGATATCATGCTACTGCAGGAAATCCAGGGTGAACACAGTAAGCATGGTCTGATTCATGACACTTGGCCAGAAGGTCTACATTCTGAGTTTTTAGCCAAAGATGTTTGGCCACATCATGCGTATGGCAAAAATGCCATTTACGAAGTCGGTCATCACGGCAATGCTATTCTCAGTAAATTTCCATTAGTCAGTTGGGAAAATATTAATGTGTCCCCTTTCAGCTGGGCCAGCCGAAGTTTGCTACATGGTGAAGTTCAACTTCCCTGGTCGGATGAAGTTCTCCACATTATTTGTATTCATCTTGGTCTCACCGGCATAGAACGACGTAAGCAGTTTGGTCTGTTATGTGATCGTATTCAGGCTCACGTACCAGATAATTCACCTCTCATAGTGGCAGGCGATTTTAATGACTGGACAGGGCAAGCTGAAAAACGTCTGGCTCAGCGTTTAAACCTGAAAGAAGCCTATCGAACCCTACATAATCGGTATGCCCGAACCTGGCCCTCGTGGATGCCTATGCTAAAAATGGATCGCATCTATTATCGGGGCATGGAGCCAACTTTGTGCGGCAGACCGCCTCATTCATCATGGAATCAACTCTCTGATCATGCACCACTTATCGCTGCTTTTGACTTACCTTGAGTTGAAATGACTATCAGCGAAAAGCTCAAAAAATGGGCATCGTTATTAAAAAACCAACTCACAGCTTTGTACATCGCATATCAGCGTCCAGATGTGCCCCTGTTAAGTAAAATTATCATTAGTATCGTGATTGCGTATGCCGTCAGCCCGATTGATCTGATTCCTGACTTTATTCCCGTAGTAGGCTGGTTGGATGAGCTTCTGCTGTTACCAATTGGTTGCTGGCTGGCTATTCAATTAATACCTGATGCAGTCTGGCAAGATTGTCAGGCAAAAGCACAACATAACCCGATTAAGCTTCCAGCGAAGCCATGGATGATGTGGGTTATTATCCTACTGTGGTGTCTGCTCGCTGCAGGCTGCTTCTATATCGTCTGGCCCTACTTTGCCAGGTATTTCTAGGCCAAACACACTTGCAGTAAACAAGTAATTTTCATTTAATGTTCTATTCCAGACGCATGAGTCGTACTGTTGTCTGACAAAACCATCTTTAACTGAGGAAAAAATGTCTGACTCAAAAAAACTCGATGATCCATTAACATTCACAATAGGACACGAACAATTACAGATTCGTCGACGCTATGAACTCGCCAGTATTTTCAATGATTTTCTAATCGCTATCTGGTTTTTGCTTGGCAGTATTTTATTTCTTTTCCCAAGCTACGAGACTGCGGCTATTTGGTTATTTATCATTGGCAGTTTTCAGTTTTTATTACGTCCTTCTTTACGGTTAGCCTCGCATATTCACCTTCAGCGTATCCCTGAGTCTGAATGGGAAAAATAGTCAATCGCCAACAATAAAAAACCACTATGCCTGACTATATTGGACGTTATGCTCCCTCTCCAACCGGACCATTACATTTTGGCTCACTCGTGACAGCCGTCGCCAGCTACCTTGAGGCAAAAACACAGTCTGGCAAATGGTTATTGCGCATGGAAGATCTGGATAAACCTAGAGAAATGCCAGGGGCTGCTGACGATATATTACGTACTCTTGAAGGTTATGGTTTTGAATGGGATGTTGACGTTGTTTATCAAAATGAACGTAGTGACCTGTATCAAGCGTATCTTGAAAAGCTTAAAGAGGAACAACGTGTCTATCCCTGTAACTGTAGCCGCCGCGAAATTGCCGATATCGCCCATGCAGGAATAGAAGGTCCAGTTTATCCTGGTCACTGTCGTCATGGCCTGTCATCTGAACGCCAACAAGTGGCCTGGCGTCTTCGAGTAGATAACGATCATCTGGTTTTTACCGATAAGCTATATGGCAACATCCATCACCATTTACAGACTGACTTTGGTGACTTTGTATTAAAACGTGCTGACGGTCTTTTTGCCTATCAATTAGCGGTAGTGGTCGATGATGCCGAACAAGGTATTACTCACATAGTCCGTGGTGCCGATTTATTAAACTCTACCAGTCGTCAGATTTACCTACAGCAACAACTCGGGCTAATCACGCCTCATTATTGTCATATTCCCCTTGTTAAAAATACCCAGGGTGAAAAGTTGAGCAAACAAACTGCTGCCCCAGCTATCTCTATAAATGATGCATCGGAACAGCTAATAAATGCACTTTCTTTTCTAGGGTTTGATGTATCTGGACTGTCACCGGTGATGACTGTATCTGCTGTTTGGGATTGGGCACTCGAAAACTGGCAACTTATTGTCACTCAAAAGAAAATGATGGAAAAAAGTATCGAAAAAAACTAAGGAACTGCTGAGTTGAACCGTTAACGTGGATAACTTAACGGCGAACATGAACTACTCATATATTTTTAAGGAAAAATATTCATGCTCAATCAACTCACTGTAAAAAAGAAACTCTTCATATTGTCAGTATTAGTTGGCTTGACAATCCTGGTCATGATTATTTTGGGACAGATATTCCTTTCTAAGATTATTCGCCTGGAAGACGCCTCTCATAATGCCCTGAAATTAGAAACAAACATGCTCATGTTACGCCGACATGAGAAAGACTTCCTCAATCGACTTGATTTGAAATATCAGGATGAGTTTCATCAAACCCATCATATTTTTCTGAGTAATCTTGAACAACTGCGTCAGAGTCTTGAGGCATTCGGTCAGTCACATGAGTCAGAAGATAGGCTTCATTCCGTCCTTATTGAATATGGCGATAAATTTGACCAAATAGTGAGTATTGAACAAACCATCGGCCTGACACCAACAGATGGACTTTATGGCAAATTACGCAAGGCTGTGCACCAAGTTGAAGAAACGTTAAGTAACTACAATAACGATAATTTATTAGCCGCGATGTTGATGCTGAGACGTCATGAAAAAGACTTTATGCTGCGTTCAGATACTAAATATGTCAGTAAGTTTGAAAAGACCTTTGAAGACTTTAAGCTTCGTTTGGAAAATAGCTATCTACCCGACACGACAAAAAATCAAATACGAACAGAAATTGAATCTTACCGAACTGATTTTTTATCCTTGGTTAAAGGCTATGAAACCCGTGGAATAAATCCTGAATCAGGCTTATTAGGTGAGTTACGTGGCACGATTCACCAGAGCGAAGGCGCCCTGGATGCACTTGAGCAACACATTAGAAATGAAATACCTAATGCAGTACAAAACGCAAAAATCACTGTATTTATCATCGCATTAGCATTAGCTGCCTTAATTTTATGGCTTATTAGATTATTGAGCCAGAGTATTATTATTCCTCTTCACAAACTGTCAGAAACAATGCAGGAAGTCGAAAAGAACCGTGATTTAAGCTTGCGTGTAGATGATGCTGGCAAGGATGAAATCGCTGAAATGGCACGCTCATTTAATCTGATGACGGCCTCATTTCAAAAACTGATTCAGCAGGTTATGAATTCAGCGTTAACGGTCAGTGCTGCTGCAGAAGAATTATCCGTGGTTGCTGAGCAGACCAAAAAAGGGGTTATCAATCAACAAAGCAGTAGTGAGCAAGTGGCCACGGCCATGAATGAAATGACCGCAACTGTGCAGGAAGTCGCCCGTTATGCTGCCGAAGCGGCGAGCTTATCAAAAAGCTCTGACAGTGAAACCAATCAAGGACAATTACTGGTTAAAGATACTATCAATTCTATTAAGGAACTGGCGATCCAGAGTACAAATAATGCTGATGCTATTAAAAATCTACAGGTAGAAAGTGAAAACATTGGCACTGTCTTAACAGTGATACAAGGCATTGCTGAGCAAACTAATCTATTAGCTTTGAATGCTGCTATTGAAGCGGCACGTGCCGGTGAATCTGGACGTGGCTTTGCGGTTGTTGCAGATGAAGTGAGAACTTTGGCCCAACGAAGTAAAGAGTCCACAGAAGAAATTAAAACCATCATCGAACGCTTGCAGAATGAAGCCAATCAATGTGTAACCGCCACGATGAAAGGCAAAGAATATGTGGAGGCAACAGTAACAAAAGTGGGTGCAGCGGGTGACAGTCTGACGACAATATCAGACAAAGTCAGATCTATTATGGATATGAATACACATATTGCGAGTGCGGCTGAAGAACAGAGCGCCGTTGCCGAGGATATTAACCGAAATGTAAATCATATCGCTCAAGTAGCAGAAGAAAATGCTGAGAGTACATCGCAGACTACTGAAACCAGTCTTGGACTTGCCGGGCTTGCCGCAGACTTGCAAAAACTGATAACTCAGTTCAAAGTCTGAATTAACAATGCGTCATGGATGACCGCTTCATGTTATGGAAGGACTATACAGATTCAATTTATGATGCATACTCAGGATTCATATTCAGGATGATCTATTATGCTGGTGCACCGCTTGTTGATATTTGTTTTTTTAAGTCTGACATTACTTGGTTGTGATTCAAACTCGTCAGAACAAACACTTCAACAACAACAGCTGTCTATCAGTGGCAAAATAAGTTATCGGGAACGTATCTCACTCCCTGAAAACTCTCAGCTCATCGTTAAGCTTGAAAATATCACCAGTGCCCAAAAAAACGGGGAAACCATCACTGAAAAGACGATTTCTCTAGGTAATCGTCAAGTCCCAATCGATTTTCAACTACAAGTGTTTAAAGATCAGCTTAATGTAGATGAAAATTATGCGCTGCGCGCCTCCATACAAAATAAAGCCGGCGAATTACTCTGGACGACTGACGAGCTCAACTTGATTCCAATCGATACCAATAAAGTCTCTCTCGGAGTTCTTAATCTAGTGCAATTTCAAGCGCCAGCGAATGAAGATAGCCACACAGTGATGTTTCAGTGTGGTGAACAAGCCATAAAAACCATTATCAAAGATGACAGCATGCAGCTCAAAATGAACGATGATTTGTATATGCTGTTTGAGGTCCCGACGGCATCTGGAGCGAAGTATCAATCTAAAGATAAATTAGTCAGCTTTTGGAACAAAGGGCATCAAGGAATTTTGACCATCGCTGATATGAGTTGGAGTCACTGTACGGTGGTTAATCAGGATCAAGTTGAGCAGCTGCCCTTTCGCGCTCAGGGCCATAATCCAAATTGGTCACTCTCTGCTACCTATGATCAAGTCATTATGACGTGGGACGACGGTCAGAAACAAAGCGTGTTGAGCGAAACCGAGCTCAATATTTATCACGCTGGTTTTGAGTTAAAAGCATATTCCGATACGCGCTATATCAAAGTTGAAACCCTAACCACATTGTGTCGAGATGATATGTCAGGACTCCCCTATCCTTATCAAGTTAGTGTGCGTCTGGATAATCTGGATTTCCATGGCTGTGGTGGTCATAGTCGTGATTTACTGATAGGACAGGAATGGATAGTTCAGGACTTAAATCAACAAGGAATTATCGATTTTTCACGTCTGACCATGTCATTTGATGATGAAGGCCGTTTATCAGGATTTACTTCATGTAACCAGTTCAGTACGGCTTATGAGTTTAATGAACGCCTAGATGTTGCTTCGGCGATTACTACACAGAAAGTCTGTCCAGTCGCCATTATGAATCAGGAAAAATTATTTTTGACGACATTAGCCGATGTTGAATCACTGGATATCAGTATTAATGGAGCTTTGATTTTAAAAACAGCAGACGGGCGGACGATTACCGCCCGTCGCTGATAAAGCCGGGCTTTATTTCATTACCACATGATTGTGACTATGGTAACGGCGTTTACCTTCCAGCTTTCTTAACATCACATAGAAAACTGGGGTAAAGAACAAGCCGAAGAATGTGACCCCGAGCATGCCTGAGAAAACGGTAACACCAATATCATTACGCATTTCAGAACCTGCACCGGTGGATAGAACCATTGGTACAACCCCCATAATGAACGCAAAGGATGTCATCAAAATTGGTCTTAAACGCATACGGCTGGCTTTGATTGCCGCTTTTACTGTTTCCATGCCATCAATTTCAAGCTCTCGGGCAAACTCTACAATCAAAATAGCATTTTTACTGGCCAGCCCTGCCAGTACGAAGAAACTTATCTGAGTAAAGATATTACTATCTCCATCGGTCAACCAGACACCAGTGACCGCTGCCAGAATCGATAGTGGCACGATGGTAATAACCACCAACGGTAGAATAAGACTTTCGTATTGTGCTGCTAATACTAAAAACACCAGCAACAAGCATAATGGGAAAATAAATAAGGCTGTATTTCCACTAATGACTTGTTGATAGGTTAAGTCTGTCCATTCAAATTCCATCCCCGACGGTAAGGTTTTTTCAAGAATCTTACTAATGGCATCCTGAGCCTGACCACTTGAATAACCTGGTGCGGCATTACCATTTAAGTCAGCAGCCAGATAACCATTGTAGTGAGCAGCACTTTCAGGGCCATAGCTTTCTTCCATCTTCAGAACACTACCCAGTGGCACCATTTCACCTTTGTTATTACGCACTTTTAAGTTCAGCGCGTCATCTGGTGCATTACGATAATCAGAATCCGCCTGAGCTATAACCTGATAGGTTCGACCAAACTGGTTAAAATCATTGATATAGAGTGACCCAAGATAGATCTGCATTGTGTCAAAAATATCTTTAATGTTCAGTCCAAGCTGTTTCGCTTTTGTCCGATCTAAATCAGCGTAAAGCTGTGGCACATTAATTTTATAGTTTGAGTAAACACTGGTCAGTGCTGGACTTTGCCATGCCTGTCCCTGGACTTGAGACACTACTTCAGCCAGCTTTTCATAGCCTAAGTCGGCACGATCCTCAATCTGTAATTTAAACCCACCAGTGGTACCTAAACCACGGACTGGCGGTGGAGGGAAAATGGCAATAAAGGCTTCTTCTACTTGGGCAAATTTAGCTTGTAACCGTCCTGCAATTGCTGCCGCAGATAAATTCGGTGAGGTACGTTTATCAAACGAATCCAGTGTCACAAAGACTATCCCTGCACTTGGACTATTGGTGAAACCATTCACCGATAAGCCCGGGAACTGAACAGCACTTTGAACACCTGGCTCGCTCAAGGCGATACGGCCCATTTCCTTGATAACATCTTGTGTACGCGCTAAAGATGCACCATCGGGTAATTGAGCAAAACTGATTAAGTACTGCTTATCCTGCGCGGGCACAAAGCCTTTTGGCAGGATATTCAGACCATACACCGTCATACCTAACAAAATAAGGTACATAAATGTCATCAAGAATTTATGCTTCAATAAGCCACCTACTGAGCTGGAATAGCCATTCGATGCTTTTTTGAAGGTTTTATTAAAGATGTTAAAGAACCAACCAAACAGAAAATCCATGACTTTAGTGAGTCTGTCTTTTGGCGCATCATGTCCTTTCAATAATAAAGCCGATAAGGCAGGACTCAGCGTCAATGAGTTCACAGCAGAAATTACGGTCGAAATCGCAATCGTTAAGGCAAACTGCTGATAAAACTGCCCTGTGAGTCCACTAACAAAGGCAATAGGCACAAATACTGCCACCAGTGTCAGAGAAATAGCCACGATCGGCCCACTCACCTCACGCATCGCCTGATAGCTGGCATCCAACGGTGATAAACCACTTTCAATATTCCGCTCGACGTTTTCCACCACCACAATGGCATCATCCACCACGATACCAATCGCCAGGACAAGACCAAATAAAGACAAGGTATTGATAGAAAACCCAAACAAATGCATCAAGGCAAATGTACCGATAATCGATACAGGCACGGCTAATAGTGGAATTAATGAGGCTCGCCATGTTTGCAAGAATACAACCACGACGATGACAACTAATACCAGGGCTTCCAGCAAGGTTTTAATAACCGCATGAATAGAATCACGAACGAATACTGTCGGATCATATACCACGCTGTAGTCGACCCCATCCGGAAAGTTCTTTTTCAGTTTGGCCATTGTGCCGCGAATATTGTCTGAAATCTCAATGGCATTCGCACCAGGTGACTGGAAAATAGGAATAGCCACAGCAGGTTGATTATTTAACAATGAGTTCAGGCTAAACTCTGCCGCTTGCAGTTCTACCTTAGCGACATCTTTAAGACGTGTAACCTGACCATCACTACCTGCACGAATAATGATATTTTTGAACTCCTCAGGTGATTCCAGACGCCCTTTTGCATTGATTGGTAACTGCACATCAACAGGCTCTGTCATGGGCGCGCCACCAATCGTACCGGCAGCAACCTGGACATTCTGATCTCTGATAGCCGCTACAATATCCATGGCCGTTAGTCCACGTTCAGCGACTTTTTCAGGATTTAACCAAATACGCATTGCGTAGTCACCGGAGCCAAACAGACGAACCTGTCCTACCCCTTCAACTTTGGCTAATTCGTCTTTGACATGAAGCACAGCGTAGTTACGCAAGTACAACTCATCATAGCGCTTATCTGGAGAGGTCAAATGCACCACCATCGTCAGGTCAGGTGAACTTTTTACCACTGTCACCCCTAATTGACGGGTCACTTCAGGTAAGCGTGGAGTCGCTTGAGTGACACGGTTTTGAACCATTTGTTGGGCAAGGTCAGGATCAGTCCCGATCTTAAATGTCACCGTCAGTGTCATTCGACCATCAGAGGTTGCCTGAGAAAACATATAAATCATGTTTTCTACACCACTCAGTTGTTCCTCCAGAGGTCTGGCAACCGTTTCTGCGATAACTTTAGGGTTGGCCCCTGGAAATTGTGCATTGACGACAACAGAAGGTGGTGAGACTTCTGGGTACTCGGAAATTGGCAACTGAAACATCGACAATAAACCGGCAATAAAAATAAGTGTGGATAAAACACCGGCGAAAATGGGCCTGTCCACAAAAAACTTGGAAATATTCATTGCGTTCCTTCGTTACGCTATAAGCGATTTAACACTGTCAGAGCTATACTTCAGCAGCTTTATCATCATCTTCAGACATTGATTTAGGGGAAACAACCATATCTGCTCTGATATGAGAAAGACCATTTACAACCACTCTGTCACCAGCGTTTAATCCTGATAGCACAATGCGTTTACCCTGATGATGCCCACCTAGTACTACACCTCTATATGTCGCTTTGTTTTCGTCATTGATAACAAATACAAACTTCTTGTCCTGGTTAGTACCTATTGCACGATTTGGAATTAATAATGCCTGTTCCTTATTGGCAGAACCCACTTTAATGTTGGCATACATACCGGGTGTCAATGCACCATCTTTATTATCAAAAATGGCACGTGCACGTATGGTGCCACTGTCTATATCAAGCTGATTATCTAAAGAATAGATTTGGCCGTGATAGACCACACTTTCATCTGCCGCAAGCGTCATATCCACTGGCATTTTTTGCTGAGTCTGATTATTTCTCATCATTTTGATATAAGTTTGTTCATCAATATCAAACTCTGCATAAAAACGGTCATTCGCTACAATCGTTGTTAATACTGGTGCACTCGGTGCTGTTTCAATGATATTACCCACCGTTAATTCAGCACGACTGACACGGCCAGCAAACGGGGCACGGATATAGCAATAGTTAAGGTTGAGTTTTGCCTGTGAAACAGCGCTTTCTGCTTCACTAATCGTTGCGATTGAAACCTGATTTTCATTCTTCGCAGCATCAAACACACTATCTGAAACTAATTTATCTCTAACAAGCTTTTCAGCTCTGGCCAACTCATCTTTAGCTAATTTGGCTTTGGACTTTGCAGAAGCCAATTGCGCTTCTGCACTAGCTAAAGCGGCTTTATATGGACGAGGGTCAATAACAAACAGGAGTTCATTTTTATCCACTAATTGGCCATCTTCGAATAACACTTTCTGAAGTTCGCCACCAACTAATGGTTTTATATCCGCTTTATCTACCGCACTCAGTCGCCCGGAAAAATTGGTCCAGATACGGACTTCTTCAGGTTTTAATGTGATGACCTCAACCACTGGAGGTGGTGGTGTATTGGGTGTAGCCGCTTGGGCAGTCTTCCCATCTTCCTTTGCATAGGTCATATATGCTGCGCCGGCTGCAATACAGACAAGAGCAAAGACGATAAGCTTTAACCAGCCACGATTATGACGGTTAGATGATACTTCAGACATGGAAATCTCCGTGAGCCAGATAGCTCTGGCAGGTCCTTATAAAAATATCCTTGGCAGGATAAACCACAATAGAATACATACCGACCGGTATGTTAGTCAATATAACTGATAGAATTTGTCAACCTTTATACAAGTATATATAAAACAAGGATATAACCCCTAAATTTTGTAAGTCATCTTTATCTTAATATGATCTTTGATGGATATATTCGAGTAAGAAACTTGTCACACAAACCGAGCGGTATCTATACTATGTTATTAAAATTGGTGGTTTATTAATTTATGTCTGTCACAGAAACTCGTGAAAAGCTTTTGGCAACAGCATTGGAGCTGATTTGGCAAAGCAGCTACAATAGCGTCGGCGTCAATGATATTTGTCGTCAGGCAGGCGTCACCAAAGGGGCCTTCTATCATCACTTTAATTCTAAAGCATCCTTATTCTGTGAAGCCGCAGGCTATTACTGGCAAGTGATAAAAACCGATCTGGATGCGGTTTTTTCCCCGATCAATACCCCACTGCAACAACTTGAAAATCTGATCAAGTTTGTTTTCAGATCAAAAATTAGTACACGCAACAAGCACATACCAGGTTGTCCCTTTTTCAATGCAGGAGCACAAATTGGAACTGATGATGAACAGGTATTAGAAGCCTTACGCTCGTTGTCACAAACTGCTATCAACTATGATATTGCACTGGTCAAAGCTTTATCTTCTGATGGTTACCTTAATTATAAAACGGATCCTGAAAGCTTAGGTCGAATGATGTACAACTACATACATGGCGTCATGAGCTTTGCTCACCTACAGCCTGATATCTCGACAGTAAAAAATGATCTCCCTGAAGGTCTATATCGCCTACTTGGTGTTAAAGAAAAATACTGGTTCACCGAGTCAGCCACCTGGCACGCTGAACCGGTGTTAAGCAAGTAATTTACTTACTACATAGAGGCCAACTTTCTAAAACACGGTACTCAACGCCGTCAGCAGAGGATATTGATTCCACCAACACAAAACGTTCAGCAAATAACGATATCGGGTTAAATATCACCTTCGGTCGGTAAGTCGCTTTTCTTGCTAAAGTGATATGGGCACGAAATGGACGAGTCTCTCTCCTTATTGGTAAATCTGACATCATCTCATTTAACGCATTCACCAGATGATATAAAGAAGAAGGCTGTTTCTGACAGGTCAGACATAACACCTTAGGCTTACGCCAGTAATCCAGTTCGTTAAACTCAAGCGTTATTTCGGGCACTCTGATGCTTTTGGCTCTATCTAGCAAGGTCATGACAATATGCTCTTCGACGTTACCCACAAAAAACAATGTCATGTGAAAATTAGACGGTTTTAGCTTCCTTAATCCGACTTGTTCAAATTGCTCAGACAATGACGAAAGCCTGGTTCGTATATCGTTATCCGGCCACAATGCAAAAAAAACGCGTCTCATGATTAGAATTTAAAACACAATGGTTCTATTTCTTCCCAACTCTTTTGCACGATATAAGGCCATATCTGCCCGTTTGATACATTCATCCACCTGCTCGTTTTCATTATATTCTGTCACACCAAAACTCGCGGTGACATTCCCTGAATTCAAGCCAAAATCAGCATCAGCAATAAGCTCTCTCATATGTTCAGCGACCGCTTTTGCACCAGCATTGTTAGTTTCGGGACAAACAATCAAAAATTCTTCCCCCCCCCAACGACCCACAATATCAGTATCACGCAAGTTGTCAGACAACATATCTGCAATTTTTTTGATGACCTCGTCTCCGACGACATGACCATGGGTATCATTTACTTTTTTGAAATAATCAATATCAAGGATGATGACAGCAAATTGATGCTTATAGCGACGGTATGTCTGCAAGGCATTTTCAAATGCTTCATGGAGGTAATAACGATTCGGTAAGCCAGTTAACTGATCGTTTTGTGACATTTTCGTCAGCTTTTTATTCACTTCTTGAAGCTCATTATTATGACGATGTATGACGCGATAGCGATACAAGGAAAGCACTAAGATGATGAGTAAACCTGCCAATAATTTCCAAAGTAAACTGTAGTCAGGGTCATATTGCAGGGTTATCGATAACCACTTATTCATGATTTGCTGACGCTGTTCAGTATCTGTGGCTGCAATGGCCTTATTGTAGATTGATAATAATTCAGGCAAATCGCGTCTTATACCCACCGACATATTGTAGTGCTCATCCAGCACACCTGCTATTTTCAAGTGTGAAATACCATGAGTGAGCATCTGATAATTGATACTAGGTACAGTATCAATAAAAGCGAAGGCCTTCCCTCTTTCGACTAATTTCAACCCATCAGCTGAGTTATCAACCTCCACAATATCCAAATCAGGATACTTGTTTCTGATCAAATCAATAGAGGCATAATCTTTTACCATGACAAATTTTTTATCATCAACCTGAAATAGATTGATAATAAAGGGAACATCGGGGTGAGTCGCAAGAGCAAGAGAGTATTGGATATAAGGATTTGTGACGGTCAGATAGTCTCGTCTTTCAATGATATCCTGAGCACTGGATAACACATCACATTTTCTTTCTTTTATAAATTCGAGAGATTGATCCCAACTTTTAGTTTTGATTAGCACGACAGGTTTACCTGTCATCTCTGACCAGAGCTTGTGAAAGCTCGACATGATACCCGTATAATCGCCGTTTTTATCAATCCCCTCATACGGCATCCAGTCAGGATCGGTACACAGATGTATTTCATCTATAGAATTAAGAAAGTCATGCTCAGCCTTCGTCAAATTAAGTTCAGTCTGAGCATTGACTGGCGCTTGCAGTAGTACAAAAAAAGCCAGCAAACAGACATACTGCAAGCGCATTTTTATCATCCTTGACGCTACCTTCTACCTAAACATTGGTTTATTCGTGATCACGAATAAAGACCCACTCGTCTTTTTTTGACATATCGGCACTGTAACGATAGCCGTCGACGTCAAAATCCTTAATTCTATCAGGATCTTGTAACTGATGTTCAATGATGTATCGACTCATCATGCCACGCGCTTTTTTGGCATAAAAACTGATAATTTTGTATTGACCATTTTTCCAATCTTTAAAGACTGGCGTAATAACTCGAGCCGTTAATTTTTTAGCTTCGACAGCTTTGAAATATTCATTCGAAGCCAGGTTGATTAACACCTTATCTTGCATAGCCTCATCAGATTCTAATGACTCTCGAATATCACTTCCCCAAAAAGCATAAAGATCTTTGCCCTCGGCATTTTCTAATTTTGTGCCCATTTCAAGTCGGTAAGGCTGAATCAAGTCCAACGGTTTCAATACTCCATAAAGACCAGATAATATTCTGAGATGTTGTTGAGCATAGACTAGCTGCTTTTCATCCAGAGTCTCAGCCTCCAGACCGGTGTATACATCGCCTTTAAAGGCTAAAACTGCTTGCTTAGCATTCTTCAAATCAAAGGGAGTACTCCACGATTCGTACCTGGCTACATTCAACCCTGCTAATTTATCACTGAGCTTCATCAGACTGGCTATATCTGCAGCACTCAGCTGACGTAAGGTATCAATGAGTTGTTTTGATTGTGTCAAAAAACGAGGTTGCGAATAAGTTTTCGTAGTTGGTGGCGTTTCAAAATCCAACGTTTTTGCCGGAGAAATGACAATCAGCATAAATTTTCCTGCTTAATTCCAAAAGTAAATGAGGTATCGAAACTAATTAGTATCATCTTGCTGAGATTTCACCTCAGCTGCAAAAGTATTGCCCTTCCAGTCATTAAATGGGAAAGGACGCTGTTCACTGGTATAGGTTAAAAATGCCACAACACGATAAACGTATCGAGATAAGTCTGCTGCGAAATCAGCAATATCCTGATTTGGTTTACCTGTAAACAGAGCAAATAATAACTGCACAAAAACAACCAGCCAGACCACCATCATGCTCAAATACAAAATAATGGCGAACAACAGCATATAAATAATACGAGTCCATTGATTTTTATTACTGACATTTTCTTTTAATTGCTCATTATCCATATCTTGCCTCCATCTATTTAGTCATAGTTTAACTTTATCACTTCCAGTTTTTTCTAGGTAAACACATTTCATTTTGCTATAGAAACTAGAGCTAAAACGATATTTGTGGGACACTTATTTGATTGTGGCAAAGATAGATTAAATCAAGATGAAGACACTCCTAGAGCCCGTCATTAACTGCATTGAAAACTTTATTGATCTGACTGGGCGAGCTGTCTCATGGCTGATCTTGGCTATGGTTCTCCTCATTTGTTATGACGTTGCTATGCGCTATTTATTCAATTACGGTTCCGTGGCGTTACAAGAACTTGAATGGCATTTATTTGCACTCGTCTTTTTACTCGGAGGGGCCTACACATTGCGGCATGATGCTCATGTTCGAGTCGATATTTTTTATCACAGCCGGTATGTGAGTGATAAAGGTCGTGCATGGATTTCCTTACTGGGCACAATTTTGTTTTTATTTCCCTTCAGCATGATGATAGTGATGACTACTTGGCCATTTGCCGAGAATGCATTTTATTATAACGAAGGCTCACCTGACCCGGGCGGATTGCCCTATCGATTTGTCTTAAAAGGCGCCATATTGGTCGCATTTGTTTTGATCATGTTGCAAGGTATTGCAGACATATTGAAAAATCTTACATTTATTTACAGTAAGGAGTCTCAATAATGGAGTATTGGGCTCTAGCTATGTTTTTGGTGCTGTTCCTACTGTTATTAATCGGCTACCCAGTCGCTTTCACTCTAGGCGCAATAGCACTTGGCTTTGGCAGTGTATTCTTAGGGATAGAATTTTTTAGTCTATTACCTCTTCGTATTTGGGGGGTAATGACTAACTTTACTTTGCTTGCCGTGCCCTTGTTTGTGTTTATGGGGGTTATTCTCGAAAAATCTGGCATAGCCGAAGAGTTATTAGACACTATGGGCAGGCTATTTGGCAGTCTCCGTGGTGGACTGGCTATTTCTGTCGTTGTCGTCGGGGCTTTGCTTGCAGCGACTACCGGTGTAGTGGGTGCTTCGGTCGTCACCATGACTGTTATCGCCTTACCATCAATGCTCAAGCGAGGTTATTCACCAGAACTGGCTAGTGGTACGATTGCTGCCTCTGGTACCTTGGGTCAGATTATTCCACCCAGTATTATTCTTATTTTATTAGGCGATGTGGTAGGTGTGCCAGAAGGCGAATTATTTATGGCGGCGGCTGTTCCTGGGTCAATGCTGATTCTGGCTTATATACTCTATGTGGTTTGGACTGCATGGCGAAATCCTGATGCGGCACCGGCGATAAAAGACATTGATAATCAGCCAGCCAACCTGCTATTCAGCGTGATTAAAAGTCTTTTGCCACCGTTATTGCTGATTTTGGCCGTATTGGGATCCATTTTCTTTGGTATCGCCTCACCCACAGAATCTGCAGCAGTTGGTGCTCTTGGCGCTATCTTACTTGCAGCCATTCACAAACGTATGAATATAAGCAACCTACGCGAGGCACTTCAACGTACTACCCGCTTAACCAGTATGGTGTTTATTATATTTATTGGTGCGACTGCATTTGGTCTTGTCTTTGTGGGTATGGGGGGTGATAACCTCATTCTCGACTTATTTACAGCTTTACCAGGGGGCAAATGGACGTTTTTAGTCGTCAGTATGTTGCTGATCTTCTTCTTAGGATTTTTCCTGGACTTCATCGAAATTTGTTTTATTGTTGTTCCTGTTATCGCGCCTGTTGCCATACATATGGGGATTGACCCATTGTGGTTTGCGTTATTGATCGCATTGAACTTACAAACTTCATTTCTGACGCCACCTTTTGGGTTTTCACTGTTTTACCTAAAAGCCAGTGCACCACCCACATTAAAACTTGACGCGATCTATCGGGGTATTGTGCCGTTTGTCATGATCCAAATGGTGGTTTTAGGTTTAATCATTGCATTTCCGCAAATCAGTATGTGGCTGCCTGAACTCATGTCCAAATAATGAATAATGCAGAGATAGATTCGTCATATCTATTCTCTGCAGCTGTCAGGATCTATAGCCCCTCTAATCATTACAAACATCTAAGCCTAATTTTAAATTGTAAACGTAGATAAAAAACTCTATATTGTTAATAATAACTATTAACATTTAGATTAAAAATGAAACCAATAACGCCCTTACTTTGCCTAAGCTGTAGCTTATTCTCTTTTCAATCGGCAATGGCCGAAGATAACTCTGCTTCTTTATCAACCCTTGTGGTAACAGGTCAACAAACACCCTATATCCGGCTCTCAGAAACTGCGACTAAAACAGATCAAGATTTATTAGACACGCCGTTCAGTGTCAATATTGTTAATCAGAACTTTATTCAGGATTTACAAGCTGAAACACTGGCCGACGTGTATCCGTATGTTGTAGGGCTCAGTCAATCTGGCAACATCGCCAACAGCTTCACCTTACGTGGGCTATCTTCCAGCTTACAGAACGTGCAGATTGATGGTTTACCGGGTCTTGCTTCACGCTTTGGGTCGCCTTCCACTGCCAATATCGAACGCGTCGAAGTACTCAAAGGTCCAGCCTCTGTGTTGTATGGATTGATGGAACCGGGTGGACTAATCAATATCGTCACGAAAAAACCACAGGCAGAATCTCAAACCAGTCTCAGCTTTAGTGGCCGTAGTTATGCTTCAAGTGATTCAGGATTTGGTTCGGATGTTGGCGGCACCTTTACCTATGACGCTACCGGAGCATTAACTGAGGATAAGGATTTACTCTATCGTTTTATTGGCAGTGTGGAAAATATTGATTCTTTCCGTGATGGCGTCAATGATAATAATGTGTATCTGTATCCCACCCTTTCCTATCAGATTAATCCAGATATGAACGCCACCATCGGCATGGAATATATTCGTGAACGTCGCGATGACGATGACGGACTGGTTGCAGCCAATAATGATATAGATCACACCGCCTCACTCTCCACCCGCTATCAAAGGGATGGTGATTCAAGTAACGATGATGGCATGGCGTTATTTGCTCACCTAGAAAACCAGATTAATAACAGCACATTATTCCGCCTCAATCTGAGAAGTGTCTATCATAAAGATGACCGCGAACTTTATGAGAATAATGCCGTCATCGATGCCGCCAATATTGCTGATTCAACACTGAAAAGACGTGATCGATATCAGGTCAATAAACGCCAATACCATTTCTTTGATGCCAATCTGTCTCATAAATTTGAAACGGGTGAGTTATTCCATAACATGCTGATGGGTATCAATGGCGGTTTTGAACGCTCTGATTTTGACAGAAAACGTTTTGGCTCAGCGATAGAACCAAACATTAATGTATTTCATCCATTGTCTAACAGCGGTACACCAAAAGCCCTAAAACCTAGTACCCACCGCATTACCGATGATTACAATTTAGGTCTGTATGCACAGGATACTGTCGAGCTGAATGATTATGTATCAGTGATGCTGGGTGGACGGTTTGATACACAGCGAACACGCTATACTGAAAAAGATGTAGGTAAACCAGACAAATTTGAAAAACAAAATACCAAAAAATTCTTGCCTCAAGCTGCTCTTGTTTTCAGGGCATCAGATGAAATCTCACTCTATATGAGTCACTCTGAATCATTTACACCCAACAGTATTCAAAGAAGAAATACCGATGGCAAAAGTTTTGATCCAGAGTTGGGTAAACAAAATGAGTTTGGCATTAAGGCCGCCTTGTTGGATGACAGGCTGAACTTTACTGCGTCCAGCTTTAAAATCACCAAAACCAATATTACTGAAAAAGATGACTTTAATAAGGAATACAAATTAGTAGGTGAACTGGAAAGCAAAGGCACAGAGTTTGAAATACAAGCACTGCCCATCGAAAACTGGCAGATTCGTGTAGGTTACGCCAACACTGATTCATTCATCTCTCATAGCCTTGATAGTAAAACAGAGGGTAATAGAAATGCCTTTGCTCCCAAACATAATGGCTTTATCTGGACACGATACAATATTCCTAAGCCTGTCTGGGGCGGTAATGTCGGCACCTCATTAGGACTGAACTATCAGTCTGCACAATATACCAGTTCTGATAAAGAAGCCCGTGTTGAGCTGCCAAGTCATACACGCGTTGATCTAGGGTTTTATTACGATATCAAGCAATATCGCTTTGCTTTAAATATCGAAAACCTATTTGATGAGACTTACTACACAGGTGGATCCAAAGATACAAAAATTTACCCAGGTGATCCGCGCTTAATCACACTCTCATTCAAGACAACGTTATAACTATCTTTGAATAGCTTAAACAGGTTTGAATGAAAATCTCATACCTGTTTAAGCTACCTCTATACGGTTACGCCCAGACTCTTTTGCACGATACAAAGCTTGATCCACACATTCAATAAAATCGACAATCTGATCAGTTTGTTCAGGAACTGTAGTACCTATTCCAATACTGATCGTCAGCATATCTGAAACCTCAGAATCCTGATGACTAATTTGTAGCTGCGTTATTAATTGCTGGCAGCGCTCAGCAATTAATAACGCAGCAGAGGCATCCGTTTCTGGCAATAACATCACAAACTCTTCACCACCAAACCGAGCAAAAAAATCTCTGGAACGAGTGGCTGCTGTGGATAGTGTCTGAGCTACCTGCTTAAGACAATCATCTCCCTGAATATGACCATAGCAATCGTTATACTGTTTGAAAAAATCAATATCAATAACCAGTAGGGAAAGCGGTTGCTGATGTCGTCTGGCTGTCACCCATTCTTCGTCAATAACTTTATCTAACATCCGACGGTTTGGCACACCAGTCAAACCATCCTTAAAGGAGAGTTCTTCCAGTTCTTTTTGCAAATCCAGCAATTTCTGTTCAGTTTCTTTACGTTCAGTAATATCAAACATAAAGCCAATCAACGCTTCTACCTCACCCTGCTGGTCTCTGACTACATGTACAACATCACGAATCCAGACATATTTGCCATCTTTTGTCAGTGCCCGATAATCCGCTTCGTGATCATTACCCGCTTTGGATTGTGTTACACAAAAATCCACAACCCAATGCTGATCGTCAGGATGCATTCTCTCTGCCCACTCATTGACTGTTTCCCAACTTTGCTGTGTCCATCCTAATAAGGCTTCTATTTGTGGCCCAATATAGGTAAAGCGCATAGTTTTCCAGTCAATGCGCCAAGGTATCGCCTTAGTTGACTCTAATAGTGTTTTATAAACGTCGTTGTCCTGAGAAATAGAAGTGCTATTACCACCCACGGGATCATCCTTTTATCACAACTCTTCATTGACCATAATCTAAAAAATTCAACGTCATTAACTCTGTTTAAACTTAAAACTGATGACGTCATTAACTCTGTTTAAACTTAAAACTGATGACGTCATTAATATCTTTTACATCCAGCTTTAACATCAACAATCTATCGACACCAATAGCCACTCCAGTACAAGCAGGTAAACCGGAGTTGATAGCTGCAATTAAATGCCGATCAATTGGCATAGTGCTTTTACCTTGTTGCTGACGTAGCAAATTATCCTGTGTAAAGCGATCGCTCAGCTCTGCTGCATCCAAACACTCATCATAACCATTCGCCAGTTCAAGCCCACGTGCATACACTTCAAATCTAGCAGCAACGAGTTGACCTTGTTGATTACGGTAGCATTTTGCTAATTGTGCCTGTGACGCAGGAAAATCATAAATAATAAATGGCTGTTCTAAAACAGCCAATTGCGGCTCAATCAGTTCACTCATCAAAATCTCAAGCCAACCATCTTTATCCGCCAACCAATCCTTAGGAAGACTAGTAATTCTGGAAAGAGCATATTGCTTAAGATCATATGCATTAATAGACATCACATCGATAGACAGGTACTGAGAAAACAGTGTTTGATAAGGCACCTTAATTGCGGCGGGCAAACCAACTACCGTTTGTAACAAGTCATCTACCTCTTTCATTAACTGATGGTAGTCCAAACTTGGGCGATACCATTCAAGCATCGAAAACTCTGGAGAGTGATGTCTTCCCTGCTCGCCATTACGAAATACTTTTGTTATCTGATAGATATCACCTATACCTGCAGCTAATAAACGCTTCATTGCAAACTCAGGCGACGTCTGTAAATAGCAGGACTCTGTTTGTCCGCCAGCAGCAATGTAATTAGTGCTAAAGCTATCCAGATAAGGTGCCGTCGGTGCCGCATGAGACAGGATAGGCGTCTCTATCTCCATCACATTACGCTGATAAAAAAAACGACGGATCTCAGTCAGAAATTGAGCCCGTCGCTTTAAGTTTTCCAGACTTGCAGAGGGTTGCCAGTCTATGTCATCCATATTAAATCTTAGTCTTTTGCACGTTCAACATACGATGATGAACGTGTGTCTACTCTTAAAACTTCACCAATTTCAATAAATAAAGGAACACGAACAACGGCACCTGTTTCTAGGGTTGCTGGTTTACCACCACCACCTGAAGTATCACCACGCAAACCAGGATCAGTTTCTACAACAGCCAGGTTAACGAAGTTAGGTGGTGTCACCAATAAAGGTGTGCCATTCCATAGTGTTACCGTGTAGACATATTGCTCTTTCAACCAGTCTTTACTTTCACTGATAGCATTTGCATCGGCGCCATATTGTTCAAACGAAGTTGGATCCATGAAATACCAAAACTCACCATCGGTATATGAATATTCCAGATCGGTTTCGATAACGTCAGCGCTTTCAACTGTATCACCAGATTTAAATGTCCGCTCATTGACTCGGCCAGTTTTCAAGTTACGGAACTTAACACGATTAAATGCTTGGCCTTTACCTGGTTTTACAAACTCGTTTTCAATGATGCTACATGGGTCACCATCAAGCATAAATTTCAGGCCGGATTTGAATTCATTTGTACTATAACTTGCCATCTTAACCTCTTTTAGGGGACGATCTTCGCTTGCTTCAAAATAAAAGCCACTATGATACCGCAAACCACTAGTCTAAAGACAAAACAAAACTGGCAACACGCATTGGCCAATGCTGTAAATAGTGCCGATGAATTATTAGCTTTACTGGGACTTTCCGGACAGTTAGCTGCAATCGATAAAGCACAAATACGTCAGTTTCCGGTGCGCGTTCCCCGCAGTTACATCAAAAAAATGCGCTATGGCGATGCATCAGATCCCCTGCTTCGTCAGGTATTTCCTCTGATTGACGAGGGAGTTAGAGTCGATGGATATAAGGCTGATCCGGTAGGTGATCATTTGGCCATGAAGTCGCCTGGCATCTTACAAAAATATCAAGGGCGTGCACTGTTATTGATGACCGGTGCCTGTGCTATTCATTGCCGATATTGTTTTCGTCGTCATTTCCCTTATTCAGAAAGTAATCCGCTCGCCAGTCAATGGCAGCAATCGCTTGATGCTTTAAACACTGATATATCCATTACTGAAGTTATTCTCAGCGGCGGAGACCCCTTATCCCTCAATGATGAGAAACTGGCAAATGCTATTGAAGATCTTAATCAGATATCTCAGCTAAAACGGCTGCGAATTCATACCCGGCTGCCAGTGGTATTGCCAGAGCGTATCACTGATTCACTACTGGCCTCTCTACAAAATACCCATTTGAAAGTGGTGATGGTGATTCATGCAAACCACGCTAATGAAATTGATGAAGAAGCAGCGAGAGTCTTAAACGCCTTACGACAAGCTGGTGTGCAATTATTAAATCAAACCGTCTTATTAAAAGGGATTAACGATACTGTAGATGCGCTTGCTACATTAAGTGAACGCTTGAATGAAGTCGATGTGCAGCCTTATTACCTACATTTACTGGATAAAGTGGCAGGTGCTCATCATTTTGATGTGGAAGAAAAAACGGCTGTGAATTTGATTGAGGAGTTGAGAAATCAATTACCTGGCTACCTTGTGCCCCGTCTGGTACGTGAGCAACAAGGTGAAGCCAGTAAAACGGTAATTAGTTAATTACCGTTCTTCAATAGGTGTGTAGTCACGCATATCACTACCGACATAGATTTGTGTCGGTCTATAAATGCGGTTATCAGAAATCTGTTCACGCCAATGCGCTAACCAACCTGCTGAACGAGCTACGGCAAATAAAGCAGTGAATTCATCTTCCGGAATACCCATTTCGCTATAAAGAATGCCTGAATAGAAATCAACATTCGGGTAAACACCTTTATGTCCCAAACGATCAGCACACACTTCTTCCAGTTTTAATGCGGTATCGAACATGTCATCCAGATGACCACCACGCTCTTCGACCAACTGCTCAACTAATTTATGCAGAATCGTCGCTCGTGGATCTTTCACCTTATACTCGCGGTGTCCCATGCCCCAGATAACTTCTTTATTCTTCAGTTTCTGATCAACCCAGCTTTCGACATTCTTAGGTGAGCCAATTTCCTGCAACATACCTACAACACGCTGATTAGCTCCGCCATGTAACGGGCCTGACAAGGTACCGATAGCAGCTGAAATAACGCTATAGGGTGTGGCTAATGTTGAACCTGCGACGAGGGCAGCAAATGTTGAAGCGTTTAAGGTATGTTCTGCATGCAGAATCAAACACACGTCCATAATTTTTGCCATTAATGGATCGGGCTCTTCACCGTTAAACATGTATAACAAGTTTTCTGCGACAGACAGATCGTGTTTAGGATTGACCGGATCCCATCCATTGCGAATGTGTTCCCACATTGCGACCAGAGGTGCCATCTGCGCGATGATATTCACCGTCATATTACGCACGTAATCCAAGTCTTCACAGCTATTGGCATCTGTCAGACATTCAGTTCCCGGATAGAACATCCCCAGACTGGATACTGCTGTTTGCAGCATATCCATCGGATGACCTGTATGAGGAAAATGTCGCATCATCTGACGAATATGATATTTGATGCGGTAATTGTCTTTTAGCTGTTGGGAAAAATCATTTAATGCTTTTTTAGTTGGTAACTCACCATCTAATAAAAGTAATGTGGTCTCTTCGAATGTACTGTTTTCTGCAAGAGTTTCGAGTGGGTATCCTCGGTAACTCAGTATGCCTTTTTCACCATCAATAAATGAAATGGCTGACTTTGTTGCGGGTACACCTTCCAGGCCTGGTAAAAAATCACTCATCTACAACCTCATAATTATCTTGATGGTGGAGATTATCGGAAAAGCTGGCATTATACTGCATTGCAGGTACAGCAGCATCACCGATATTATTAACTACTGATTTTACGAGGTTATCTGAGGATATCTGACCAGATATTATGTGCCCACGCATCAGCAAACTCGCCTTCGAGTAATGTTGGTGTTGGTGTTATTCCGCCACCCGGCATCACTGCCATTTTTTTCGTCTTTGGATCATACCTGAACACTGCGGCAACATGGCCGGCTTTTTCTCCATCTGTAAAACTATAACAGGTATTGCCAAAGACCGGTTCAGGTTCGACTTCTTGTTCTTGTAATAATGCGATAACAGCTGCTGCACAGACTTTTGCCTGCACATTTGCAATATGACCTGATTTAGGTAAGGTCGATGCCACCGCATCACCTATTACATGAACATGCTTAATAGCGGTTGACTCATAGGTTTTGAAGTCGACCTCACACCAGCGTTTATCAATATTTATCACCCCTGCCAGCTCTGCTACTTTACCTGCACGTTGTGGGGGAATAACATTCAAAACATCAGCCTGAACGCTATCAAACACGCTTTCAACCGTTAAGCTGTCAACATCAACACTTTCCACACCATTACTTGGTTGATACTCAATAATATCAGCATACAAATCATCCCATACACCTTTAAACAAGGCTTTTTTTGAGACAATATCACCATTGGCATCCAGGATAATTAATTTGGCTGTCGGATTATGTTGCTTTAAAAATAAAGCGATTTGGCAGGCGCGTTCATACGGACCGGGAGGACAACGAAATGGCGCTTGGGGGATAGTCATCACCACTCTACCACCTTTGGGCATCGCTTTTAATTGTTCATGAAGCAACTGAGTCTGCGGTCCGGCTTTCCACGCATGGGGAATTCTTGTCTCAACAATTTCAGGTGTGAGCATGCTCAGCTGGTCATAAATAAAATCAACGCCGGGAGCAACGATAAGACGGTCATAATCAACCACTGTGCCATCCTCAAGCCGCACATTTTTGTTATCAACATCTACCGCATTTACCTTAGCCTGAATCAGCTTTACACCGTAGTGAGAACTCAGGGTGTGATAATCAAAGGTCAATTCCTGAAGTGTTCGGTGACCACTCAACACAAGGTTACTTTGTGGGCAGGAAACAAAAGCCGCTTTTTTCTCAATCATAATCACTTCAAGATCTGGTGACCACATGCGTATATATTTGGCTACAGTGGCACCAGCAAAACCACCCCCGACCACCACAACACGTTGTGATGTCTTCGAAGGCGTTATTATGGCCGAACTAATGTTAGGGAATGCAGCCAAAGCTGAGGCTGTTATCCCAGTCTTTATCACTTGCCGACGGTTAATGGCCATAATCACTCTCCACACTAATCAGGAAACATGCTCACCCTGTGCCTGTAAATCGGCATGATAAGAAGAACGCACCATTGGACCACTGGCAACATGCTCAAAGCCCATTTGTTTGCCTGCCACAGCAAGTTCGTCAAATTCAGCTGGCGTGATAAACCGCTCAACAGGTAAATGATGCATGCTTGGTTGCAGGTATTGCCCTAAGGTCAACATTCGGCAACCATGATCTCGTAAATCCTGCATCACTTGTTTGACTTCATCTATGGTTTCACCCAAACCCAGCATCAAACCTGACTTGGTCGGTACATCGGGATGCATCTCTTGAAAACGTTTGATTAAATCCAGTGACCACTGGTAGTCAGAGCCAGGCCTGACTGCTTTGTATAAGCGTGGAATACTTTCCAGATTATGATTAAAAATGTCGGGCGGGCTTTGCTTGAGAATATCCAGCGCCACATCCATCCGACCACGAAAATCTGGCACCAGTACCTCGATATTGGTGTGAGGTGATTGCTGACGAATCTCATCGATACAACGGACAAAATGTGCCGCACCACCATCGCGTAAATCATCACGATCCACAGAGGTGACGACAACGTGCTTTAGCTGCATAGCGGCAATGGTTTTAGCCAGATGTGCTGGCTCATTTTCATCAAGTGGATCAGGACGACCATGAGCCACATCACAAAACGGGCAGCGACGGGTACAGATATTTCCCATAATCAGAAAAGTCGCCGTACCATGAGAAAAACATTCGCCCAAATTAGGACAAGCAGCTTCTTCGCATACCGTGTGCAGCTTATGCTCGCGAAGCATATCTTTAATATGTTTCACTTTTGGATCGGCATGTGATTTTGCCCGAATCCATTCTGGTTTACGTTTTGGCTTGCTTGGCTCAATTTTTATCGGAATACGGGAGACCTTTGATTCGCCCTTGAGAGCGCGAACGTCTCGTCTTCCGTCTACTGTTTCAGTCATGCATTATTTCCTAATTGTGTCTGTTGCTGGAAAGCAGACACAAATTGCTGTTTCGCTTCTGTCATTGTTATATCAATGCCCAGCGATCTCATATCAATTACTTCCATGCCAGCATAGCCGCATGGATTAATGTAGCTAAACGGTGTTAAGTCCATATCAATATTTAAACTGACGCCGTGATAACAGGCCCCACGTTTGACCCGTAACCCCAGTGATGCAATTTTACGTTCATTGACATAAACGCCTGGAGCATCCTGTCTGGCATAGGCATCAACACCATACTGCGAGAGCATATTCACCACGGTCTGCTCAATATAAGTGACCATCTGTCTGACGCCAACCCCTGCCCGGCGTAAATCAACCAGGATATACACGACCAATTGCCCAGGACCGTGATAGGTTACCTGTCCGCCACGATCTGTGGTTACAACAGGAATCTCTGAGTCCATCAAAATATGGGCAGGATCACCATTTGCCCCTTGGGTAAAGACTGGATTGTGCTCAAGTAACCATAAGGCGTCTTCTGTATCAGCCTCTCTCTCAAGCGTAAAAGACTGCATGGCATCCACTGTTGGCGCATAGTCAACCAGCCCCAGATCCTTAATCTGCATCTAAGTTAAAGCACGTATTTGATGGCGTGGTGATCACTTAAATCCTGATAGATCGCATCCAGTTGTGGTTTACTTGTTGCTCTTATGATCACGGTAATCGATGTGAATTTACCACCAGAACTCTGTTTCTGACTGACCGCCCCTTCAGCAATATCTTCAACATGACGTCTGACAATTTCGACCACAATGCTATCAAGTTCTTCACTGGTCTCGCCCATGGCTTTGATAGCAAAGTCACAGGGGAATTCTAATAATGTTTCTTGCTGCTCTTGTTCACTCATTTATTCGCCTCCAACTTATCACGTTGGTATAGTTCATCCAGTTGCTGCCAGATAGGTCCCGGCATTCCTTGCCCTACCGGCTTATCATCCAGCGTCGTCACCGGTAATAACTCTCGTGTTGAGCTACTAATCCAAATCTCGTCGGCCTTACTCAGTCTGTCTGCAGTCACTGATTCTTCTTTGTAAGGAACACCAGCCTTCGCTGCCAGCTCTAATACAAAGTCACGGGTGATACCTGGTAACACCGTATGATCTTTTGCAGCGGTATAGATGACACCATCAAAAACAGCATAACTATTACTAGCGGAACCTTCCGTCATTACACCATCACGAATCAGAATAGCTTCGCCAGCACCTAGCTCATGTGCCTGTTGTCTTAACATTGTGTTAGGTAACAAGGCTATAGATTTAATATCACAACGCTGCCAACGAATATCATCGACAGTGATCGCTTTAATCCCTTGTTGTTTATATGATTCCGGTACCGAATTAAGCGGATTGCTCATCATAAATACGGTCGGCTTAACACCTTCTGGAAATACATGTTCACGCGGTGCCACACCACGTGTTACCTGCAAATAAACCGCCTGATTATCGCATTCATTCTGCTCAATCAGCTGGGTGATTAATTGTGTCCAACGCACGTCATCAAAGGGGTTAATTAAATGGATGCCATCCAGACTATTCTGTAATCGGGATAAATGTGCCTTTAAACGAAAAGGCTGGCGACCATAGACAGGAATCACTTCATAGACCCCGTCCGCAAATAAAAACCCACGGTCATAAACGGATACTTTTGCCTGCTCAGCAGGCAAAAATTCATCGTTTAAGAAAACAGTCGCCATAGATATTCTAACCCCAAATCCACAGCATGATTTCATCAATCAAACGACGCCACCAGCTACCTTGCTCAACGTCATTGAGTGCAACTAATTGTTGTTTAGCCACAACTTCATCACCGAGACGAATTTCCACTTCACCCAAAGCTGTGCCTGCTTTAACAGGCGCAATAACAGGTTGTTGAATATTAGTTGTTGCTTGTAATTGCTCATATTGACCACGTGGCACAGTCACAAATAATGGTTTCGTTAAACCTAGTGATAACTGGTCAGTTGAGCCTTTCCATACTTTCGTATCGATAATACCCGTATCGGCTTTATACAATTGATGTGTTTCAAAGAAACGGAAACCATAATTCATTAATTTTTGCGTTTCTTGAGCTCGGGCATTTTCACTGCGGGTACCTAATACCACCGAAATCAAACGCATATCGCCACGCTTTGCTGAAGCAGCCAGACAATAGCCAGCTTCTTCGGTATGACCAGTTTTTAAGCCATCTACACTGTTATCACGCCATAATAATTTGTTACGGTTGTGCTGTGTAATGCCATTGTAGGTATATTCTTTTTCTGAATACCACTCGTAATGTTCAGGGAAATCACGAATTAAAGCTGCTGATAAAATGGCAATATCATGCGCAGTAGTATAGTGGTCAGGATCTGGTAAGCCAGTAGCATTCATGTAGTTTGTGTTATACATGCCAAGCTGCTGAGCATACTGATTCATCATCTGTGCAAAGGTTTCTTCACTACCAGCAATATGTTCAGCCAAAGCGACTGCAGCATCATTACCTGACTGTACAATCATACCGCGCATTAATGATTCCAGGCTGACCTTGGTGTTCACTTCCATAAAGCTTCGTGAACCTTGCATACGCCAGGCTTTTTCACTGATCAAAACCTCATCATCCAACTTGATATTGCCCGCATGCAGTTCATGCGATACGACATAAGAAGTCATCAGCTTGGTAATGCTTGCAGGTGGTAATTTTTGATCTGCATTCTCTTCAGCAAGAATTCGACCACTGTCGTAATCCATTAAAATATAAGATTTTGCAGCAACATTCGGCGCGGAAGGTTGAGGAGTGATAGCGCCGGCATAAACCTGAGTAAATGCAAATAAAAAGGACAGAAATAAAACAACTTTCGTGTTTTTCAGCATATTAAACTCTCTGAATCTAAATGTTTAATCAATAACAATGTGCGAATTGGGAAAACCAAGACTAGCTAATTTCGTCGCCAGGCTATCACCCTGTTCAACGTTGCTTATTGGCCCTATACGCACACGATATAGGGTTCCCTGCGAACTACTAAAAGGTGTAATTGTAATTACCCCTGTAACTTCATGCTGTAATTTTCGTTTTATTTGCTCAGCACGACTCAGGCTACTAAAAGCCCCCACTTGCAGAAACATATCTGCTGAGTTTATTGACTTTACCGAAGCTGTCACCTCAGATGAAGGCGCCTTAACGGGCTGCGTGATACTGGCTTTGCCCGGTGTTGTTAGAGCACGAACTTCAACCAGTCCTGTTCCTTTTGCGATAATGCCAAGTTTTGTCGCTGCACTATATGATAAATCAATCAAGCGGTTTTCGTGAAATGGACCGCGGTCATTGATTTTCACAATGACTTTTTTACCATTTTCCAGGTTAGTGACCTCAGCATAGGTAGGCAAAGGTAAGGTTTTATGAGCCGCCGTCATTTTGTACATATCGTAAATTTCACCACTTGACGTTCTTCGTCCGTGAAACTTAGTCCCATACCAGGAAGCAATGCCTTTTTCATGATAGCCTTCGGCACTACTTAAAGTGTAATAGTTTTTCCCCAACACCTTATATTGACGAGGATTACCATATTTACTTAATGGTTCGTTTTTAGGTACGGCATCAGGAACATTGCTCAGATCTGGAACACGTGTCGGTGCGCTATCCTGATCAACAACTCCAACACCACCGCCACAAGAAGTCAAAAAACCGATCAGCAATAACAGGGCTGATCGATGTGCTACTAACCTCATTTGATATTATCCATTTTTTCTCGAATAGCTTGCGCTAGCTGATATACCGCCATGGCATACATACGACTGTGGTTGTAACGAGTAATCGCATAGAAATTCTGTCTGCCTAGCCAATATTCTTCACCATCTTTTTGTGTCAGCCCGATGACGGATAACACATCATCTCCTGCTGGTAACTCAGCAAGCGAGAAACCGGCTTGTGAGAGCTGTTTGCGAGTAAAAGCAGGTTTAAGATCATTAGCTAGCATAGCGTCAGGAAGCGCTTTGCTGGACTGAGTCCGATGCACGATAGACTGACCAGCGACCCAACCATGCAATTTCAAATAATTAGCAATACTGCCTATAGCATCTGTTGGATTGGTCCAGATATCACGATGTCCATCGCCATCAAAGTCGACGGCGTAAGCTAGGTAACTACTTGGCATAAATTGCCCGAGCCCCATTGCTCCTGCATACGAGCCTACGGGTTCCAGCTCTGAGATTTGTTCCTCATGTGTCAGGACTAAGAACTTTTCTAATTCACTAGTAAAAAATGGGCTACGTGGCGGATAACGGAAAGCCAAGGTAGATAAAGCATCAATCACACGATAGCCGCCCATGTGTTGCCCATAACGTGTTTCCACACCCAATATAGCAATGATGATTTCCACAGGTACGCCATATTGCTTTTCAGCGGCTTCTAAGGCTTCTTTGTGCTCCTGCCAGAACTGATAACCACCATTAATACGTGAGTCCGTGATAAATATTTTGCGGTACTCATACCAAGGCTTGCTTCTTTCTGCCGGCCTTGAAATGGCTTTAAGAATGCTATCTTTCACTTCTACCTGGTCGAATACATTTTCTAACTCATCACGGTCAAAACCATGTTTGGTCACCATCTTATCGATGAACTGTTCGACATCTGGCAGTTGATCATTGGCTTGTAAATTAAGGCTAGCAAACAAAAGCAATGAACTAAATAACGTTTTTTTCACGGTGACATCATCCTTCGGTGAGTATGAATAGACATCAGGATACCGAAGCCTGCCAGCAGGGTCACCATTGAAGTTCCCCCATAACTGATCAGAGGCAAAGGCACCCCGACAACGGGTAACAATCCAGTTACCATCCCAACATTAACGAACACATAGACAAGAAAAGTAATAGAAATACTGCCAGCCAATAATCTAGCAAAACTGCTTTGCGCCTGACTGGCGATATATAGCCCTCTGCTGGCAACTAATAAGTATGTGAATAATAATATTGCCACACCGATAAGTCCGAACTCTTCTGAAATCACCGCAAAGATGAAATCTGTGGATCGTTCAGGCAAAAACTCTAAATGTGACTGTGTGCCCTGAAGCCAGCCTTGACCAAGTAAACCGCCAGAACCAATAGCAATTTTTGACTGAATAATGTGATATCCAGCACCGAGAGGATCGTTTTCAGGGTTTAAAAAAGTCAGTACTCGACGTCGTTGGTAGTCATGCATGAAATACCACAACACTGGCGCAGCTGAGGCACTTGCCACTAAAAAACCAATAATAATTTTCCAGCTGATACCGGCTAAAAACAAAACAATCAGACCAGAACTGGCAATCAAAATGGCTGTCCCCAAATCAGGCTGTTTAGCAATCAGAAAAGAAGGCAAACCAATCAGCATCAGACCCACTACAATGCGCCATGCTGATGGGGGTAATGGTCGCTCAGCGATATAAGCTGCCACCAAAATAGGTACAGCAAGCTTAATAATTTCCGAGGGTTGAAAGCGAAAGAAGCCTAAATTCAGCCAACGTTGAGCTCCCTTTCCTTCATGACCAAATAACAATACTGCGATAAGTAAAATTAAACCAAAGCCATAGAGGAGATAGGCGTTATCACGCAACCTGTCCGGGTCAATTTGGGCAATGACCAACATGACGGTTATCGCCATGCCTATCCTGATGAGCTGGCGAATAATAATGCCAAAATCCTGGCCACCAGCACTAAACAACATCATCAGGCCCGCTCCTAATAAAACAAGCAGTCCAAGTAATAACAATGGGTCTATATGAAATCGTCTCAACATGGAAGAAAACAACCATTGATGAGGTTTTCTTCTATCGTTTAGTAAGCTGCTACTCATCGACTTCTAATCCAAAGTGTTGTTGAATTAACTTTCTGGCAATGGGTGCAGCAACGCCACTACCGCTGCCTCCGTTCTCGACAACGACGGCCACTGCAAACTCCGGTTTATCCGCCGGTGCAAAAGCAATAAACAAGGCATGATCATGCAGCTTACGCTCCAGTGTTTTTGCATCGTACTTTTCATCCTGAGCAATACCAAAAACCTGAGCCGTACCTGTTTTACCGGCGATCTGAAATGGCATGTCTTTGCCAACAGATCGTGCTGTACCACGAGTTCCATGAACTACTTCAACCATAGCATCCACCACATTTTCCCAGTTTTTGCTATTTTGCATGGGCAAATTATTCATGATCTTACTTTGTCTCAGATTCATATCCGTCTGGCCAGCCACACGTGTAGCTCGCACCACTTGTGGCTCCATAGAGATGCCTCGCATCGACAATGTGGCTGTAGCATGAGCAAGTTGAACCGGCGTGGTTTGATTAAAGCCTTGCCCGATACCAGAAATCAATGTTTCACCCGGATACCAGGCTTGATTTCTACTGGCACGTTTCCATTCACTGGATGGTGATAAACCTTCACTTTCATTAGGAAGATCAATCCCAGAACGATGACCAAAGCCAAAATAGTCAAGGAAGTTATGTAAACGATCGATACCCAATGTATGCGCTAGATCGTAAAAGTAAACATCACATGATTGTGACACGGCATCTTTCATATCGACCATGCCATGTCCGTAACTTTTCCAACAGCGATAGCGATGACTACTGCCAGGTAAACTATACCAACCTGGACAATAGGTTTTTGAATGTTCGTCCACAACGCCAAGCTCCAGTCCTGCAAGCGCTACGAAAGGCTTAAGCGTGGATCCAGGAGGGTAATGGCCACGAAGTGCTCTATCGAATAAGGGGCGTTCAGGCGAGTCTCTCAATGCAGCATATTCTTTATTACTAATCCCTGAAACAAATAAATTCGGGTTATAGTCTGGTTTACTCACCAACGCTAAAACACCACCATTTCGAGGATCTATAGCTACAATGGACCCATTATAATCCCCCAGAGATTCAGCTGCGACACGCTGTAAGTTGATATCCAGATTCAGAAATAAATCTTCACCTGATTGTGAGGGTACAGACATTAGTTCCCGTACAATACGACCTTGCACATTGGTTTCTACTTGCCGATACCCCACACTGCCATGCAATAGATCTTCATATTCTTTCTCAATACCTGTTTTACCGATCTGGGACGTCCCTTTGTAATCTTTCTGATCAATGATTTGCATATCACGCTCATTGATCCGACCAACATAACCAACTGCATGGGCAAAAAGATTATTTTGAGGATAGTGGCGAATAAGACGACCTTCAATATCCACGCCGGGAAACCGATAGCGGTTTGCAGAGAATCTAGCCACCTCTTCTTCCGTTAGCCTTTGCCGAATCACCACATGATGAAATCGACGCTGACGTTTCATGCGCTCCTTAAAAGCCGTAATATCTTCATCGGATAAAGATAGTAATTGGCTTAACTCATGTAACGTTTCGTCGAGATGAGGGACTTTTTCAGGCACCATTTCCAAACTGAATGTCGGAATATTTTCAGCCAGTAGAACACCATTACGATCATAAATGAGACCGCGTTGTGGTGGTAACGGTTCTATATCAACACGGTTACGGTTTGATAAATAATCAAAGTGTTCATATTCAAACACTTGTAAATACACCAAACGAAAAATAACAATGCCAAAAATAATAACTGAAAGCAGACCAGAAAATAATAACCGTCCGTTAACTAGGCGGCCTTCACGAAAATGATCTTTAAGGGTGAACTTTGATGCCATATCAGGCTTACGTCACCTGAAATGTGCGACGAATTTTCCTTAACATCGCATACATCACAGGCCATAAGAGTGTACTGGTTAACACAGGCATCCAGCTTTCCCAATGTAAGGTTGCACGAGTTGCGACTACATCGATAAACTCGACCAGAAGCACAACAGAGAGTATGGTTAATGCCTGTTGCCAGAGTGGATATTGGCGCAGCTGCAAATGGAACCGAGCAATAAGATAGATAGCTAAAGCATAGCTAAATGCCATCACCCCCAGTGTGCCCCCCATCGTGATATCCATAATAAAACCTGTCGACCAGGCGACCCCAATACTCACCCGATGAGGTAAAGCCATTGCCCAGTAGATCAAGGTCATAACAACCCACTCTGGTCTAAAAAATCGTGCTTGTTCGGGTAAAGGTATCAGCATCAGAATAATAGCGATGATCAAAGTGATGAAAATCACAAACCCATTGCGTGTATTAATTGTCGTCGCCACTGTCTGTCTCCGTGGTTGATGACGTATCTTCTATAGGTTTATTCGGGGTTCGTTCTGTCTGAATTTTTTCACCTGGCAAAACTAACATGACCTCGCGACTGGTAGATAACTTAGCCGCAGGTTCGACTTTAATATCAGCAAAAGGTTTTCCTTGGGGGAACTCAACTGACACGACTTTACCCACCGGGTAACCGACAGGAAAACGTCCACCCAGGCCAGAGGTCACTAATATATCGCCTTTGCGCACATCAGCATTATGTGGCAAAAAGTCCATTTGCAAATATTCACCCAAACCGCGACCAGTTACTACAGCACGTAAACCATTACGGTTAATCTGTACGGGGATGCTATGACTTGGGTCAGTTAATAACACTACTCGACTTGAAAATTCGGATGTTTCGGTGACCTGTCCCATAACACCCGTAGCATCCAATACTGGTTGACCGACATAGACACCGTAGTTTTCACCTTTATCAATGACTACCTGTTGAGAAAATGGGTCGAGATCAATAGTGAGTAACTCGGCAACTTGCACACGTTCCTGCAAGCGAAATGAAGAGCCCAACAATTCTTTCAGACGCATATTTTCTCGCTCTAAGGACTGCAATTTCTGCAGGCGAATACTTTGCAGCATATTATTTGCTTCCATCACCGTAATTTTTTCACGTAACTGTTTACGATCCTGAAAAAAATCAGTGACCCAATCAGTCAAATCAGTTGGCATTGATGCAGCAGCCTGAATAGGATAAACAGCGGTCGACAAAGCAGAACGAACTGGTTTGAAATAATCCAGTCGCGCGTCCAGGAAAAACACGAGGATCGAAGCGACAACCGCCAGCAGCATCCGGGTGTTTAAAGAAGGTGTATGGGCAAATAAAGGTTTAATAACTCAAAGTCCAAAAACTAAAAGACCTTCGCAAATGTATAACACTCGCAAAGGTCTTACTACTCATCATCTAGCAACAATTACTCAAAGGTAAAGACGTCAGTACCTTTTTCGTCAATCATCTCAAGCGCACGACCACCGCCACGAGCAACACACGTAAGTGGATCTTCCGCAATAATGGCTGGTAATCCTGTTTCTTCGATTAATAAGCGGTCTAAATCACGTAATAATGCACCACCGCCTGTTAAGACGATACCACGCTCAGCGACATCCGCCCCAAGCTCTGGTGGTGTTTGTTCCAATGCGGTTTTAACTGCTGCGACAATACCAGACAATGGATCCTGTAAAGCTTCAAGGATTTCATTGCTGTTTAATGTAAAGCTGCGCGGCACACCTTCAGCCAGATTACGCCCACGCACTTCCATTTCACGTACTTCATTACCAGGATAAGCTGAACCGATTTCTTTTTTAATTTTTTCTGCAGTTGATTCACCAATCAACGTGCCGTAATTACGACGAACATAGTTCACAATCGCTTCATCGAATAAGTCACCACCGATACGAACAGAAGCGGAATAAACAATACCGTTTAAAGAAATAACCGCGACTTCTGTTGTACCACCACCGATGTCTAACACCATCGAACCACTGGCTTCATCAACGGGCATACCGGCACCGATTGCAGCGGCCATTGGTTCTTCAATCAAAAACACATCCCGGGCGCCTGCGCCAGCAGCAGATTCCCGAATAGCGCGACGTTCAACTTGAGTAGAACCACATGGCACACAGACTAAAACGCGCGGGCTTGGCTTTAAAAAACGTCCTTCATGCACTTTACGAATAAAATGCTGCAACATTTTTTCCGTTACAGTGAAATCAGCGATAACACCATCTTTTAATGGCCTGATGGCAGTAATATTGCCTGGCGTTCGTCCCAGCATGCGCTTGGCTTCGACACCGACCGCAGCTATAGAACGAGGGCCACCAGGACCTTTATCCTGACGAATAGCAACAACAGAAGGTTCATCTAAAACGATACCTTTGCCGCGCACATAAATCAGCGTATTCGCTGTTCCAAGATCGATCGACAGATCGTTGGAGAAAATTCCACGTAAACGTTCAAACATTGAAGAAACCACACCTGAAAGGGGTAAAATAGATACTTTAGCAATGCTCTGGGCTGTTGGGCAAGCAACTAATCATTTAAACTTACTGCTTTGTTGAAGCAATTAACCTTTGGAACTGTCGATGAGTTTAGATAAACACGATGTAGAAAAAATCGCGCACCTCGCACGCCTGTCGATACAGGAAGACGATATCCCTCATTATGCACGGGATTTAAATAATATTCTCAACTTAGTTGACCAGTTGAGCGCCGCTGAGACTAACGACATACTTCCTATGGCTCACCCACTTGATGCACATCAACGTTTGCGCCCTGATGCCGTCACGGAAGTTAACCAACGCGATGCATTCCAGTCCATCGCACCCAAAACTGAAGCCGGTGTCTATCTGGTTCCTAAAGTTATCGAATAAAGCAACACAGGCAAACACATGCATAACAAATCACTTTCAGAATTATCGGCAGCCCTGCACAACAGTGAAATAAGCAGTGTTGAACTTACTCAGCATTATCTTGACCGCATCAATCAACACAATGGCACGTTGAATGCTTTCATCACCGTGACTGAAGAGCGTGCACTTGAGCAGGCTAAAGCTGCGGATAAGTTACTGGCAGAGAATAAAGGAGGCGTATTAACAGGTATCCCTCTCGCCCACAAAGACATTTTCTGTACAAAAGGTGTCCGCACCAGCTGCGCATCTAAAATGCTGGATAAATTTATTGCCCCCTATGACGCCACTGTCGTCGAAAAGATTGATCAGGCCGGCATGGTCACCCTGGGTAAAACCAATATGGACGAATTTGCTATGGGTTCGTCAAATGAAACCAGCTGGTATGGCCCGGTAAAAAACCCATGGGATACGGATCGCGTTCCAGGTGGTTCATCAGGTGGCTCTGCAGCAGCCATGGCAGCGCGTTTGGCTCCTGTTGCCACAGGTACAGATACAGGTGGTTCTATTCGTCAACCTTCTTCTTTGTGTAATCTCACTGGTTTGAAGCCGACTTATGGTCGTATATCCCGCTACGGTATGATTGCTTTTGCTTCCAGCCTGGATCAAGCAGGGCCAATGGCAAATAGCGCAGAAGATGCGGCTTGGCTGATGAATGTTATGTCAGGGTTTGATGAGAAAGACTCCACAAGTGTTGATCGTGATGTGCCAGATTACACAGCGAGCTTGAATGACTCACTAGAAGGTTTAACCATCGGCCTGCCGAAAGAATATTTTGGTGAAGGTCTTGATCCTCGTGTTGCTGCAACCGTAGAAGCTGCCATTAAGACATATGAAAAAATGGGGGCCACATTAAAGGAAATCACCTTACCTAACACAGGTTTAGCTGTGCCGACATACTACGTAGTAGCGCCAGCAGAATGTTCATCTAACTTATCAAGAATGGATGGTGTACGTTTCGGGCACCGTGCCGAAGATCCTAAAGACTTAATGGATCTCTACACCCGTTCGCGTGGTGAAGGTTTTGGCGAAGAAGTTAAACGTCGCATTATGATTGGTACCTACGCCCTGTCAGCAGGTTACTACGATGCGTACTACTTAAAAGCACAGCAATGTCGTCGTCTTATTAGCAATGATTTTCAGGAAGCATTTAAGGAAGTCGATGTGATTATGGGACCAACGGCCACCAATCCTGCTTTCCGTTTTGGTGAGAAAACGGACGATCCAGTTGCGATGTATCTGGAAGATATTTACACCATCAATACCAATCTGGCTGGTTTACCTGGTATGTCTATTCCGGCGGGTTTCGTTGAAGACTTACCTGTCGGTTTACAAATTATTGGTAACTATTTTGATGAAGCAAGATTATTAAATATCGGTCATCGTTATCAACAAGAAACAGATTGGCATCAACGTGTTCCAGACGCGTTTAAATAATGACATTATAAGGGGGCTACTTGCCCCCTTTTTTGTATACATCGCAGATATCGATATATCTGTTATTCTTGCAGCACAAATCAAACAGGGTATGAGGGAATCGCTCGATGAAGGCAGCAGAGCTATTTGTTAAAGCGCTCGAAAATGAAGGTGTGGAATATATATTTGGCATCCCAGGAGAAGAAAATCTGGATGTCATGGATGCATTGCTAGATTCACATATCCAATTTATTACTACTCGCCATGAGCAGGGTGCGGCTTTTATGGCAGATGTTTATGGGCGGCTCACTGGTAATGCGGGTGTTTGTATTGCCACTTTAGGGCCAGGGGCAACTAACCTTATTACAGGTGTCGCTGATGCCAATATGGATCACGCGCCTTTAATTGCTATTGCTGGGCAAGCCTCAACACATCGACTTCACAAAGAGTCGCATCAAGTACTTGATCTGGAAGCGATGTTTCGGCCGATAACTAAATACGCCTCACGTATTGTCAGCCCTGAAGTCATTCCAGAAGTGGTTCGTAAAGCGTTTAAAGTCGCTCAAACAGAAAAAACGGGGGCCTGCTTTATTGAGTTTCCAGAAAATATTGCAGAGATGGAAATTGATGATGTGCCATTACGAGTCAAAAATGCCTCTGCACCGGAACCTGCCGCAGAAGAAATAGAGCGTGCAGCAGAAGTCATATCAAATGCAAAAAGTCCGATTATTTTGGCAGGTAATGGCGTCATTCGTGCTGATGCTTGTAATGAGCTTGCTGAATTCTCTGAAACGTTAGGCATTCCCATTGCTAATACCTTTATGGCAAAAGGTGTAGTGCCCTTCCGTCACCCAATGGCCTTAGGAAGCGTTGGTCTGCAATCGAATGATTATGCTAACTGCGGTTTTGCAAATGCCGATGTCATAATTTGTATTGGTTACGATATTGTGGAATATCATCCCTATTTATGGCATCCATCACGTGACCGCACTATCATCCATATTGATACTACCCATGCTGAGGTGGATGGACATTACAGTATTAGTCTGGCTGTTGTCGGTAATATTCGACATAGCCTTAATCGCATTGCTGCCCTAACAACGCCACATCAAGGCAAAGCTATGCGTACTCTACGTGACAGCTTGATCACTGAGATGAATATGCATCGTGATGATCTGGAGTTTCCGGTTAAGCCACAAAAAATTATCTGGGACTTGCGAACCGCGATGGATTTGCAGGATATCGTGATCTGCGATGTGGGTGCTCATAAAATGTGGATGTCACGGATGTTTCGTTGCGAATACCCCAACACATGCATTATCTCGAATGGCTTTGCCAGTATGGGCATTGCTGTGCCTGGCGCTATAGCAGCTAAATTAGCCAACCCTCAACGTAAAGTTGTTGCTGTAACAGGTGATGCGGGATTCTTAATGAATTCACAAGAAATCGAGACCGCTATGCGTCTCAATATCGCCATTGTGATTCTGGTCTGGAATGATGCCAGTTATGGTTTAATTGAATGGAAACAGCAAAACCAATTTGGACGCACCAGTCATGTTCAGTTCACCAACCCCGACTTTGTTCAGTACGCGCAATCTTTTGGAGCTATTGGTGTCAAAGTGGAGGAAACAGAACAGCTTATGCCAATTCTCAAAGAAGCATTAGACCGGGATACTGTTACTGTGATTGATTGTCCAGTAGATTACCGAGAAAATCTCAAATTGACAGAAGCACTAGGCCAACTTACTTTAACGATCTGATTACTCATGACACATTTTATAAAACCCGCCATTGGCATTGTTGCACTGGCAATCATCGCTGTGCTGATTTTCAGTACAGTGCAGAGCAAACAAGGGCTACCAGATACCACATTCACGGATCTGGATGGTAAAACACACGCTTGGCAGGATTATAAAGGTAAGCCTTTATTAGTTATTTTTTGGGCGACAGACTGCCCTGCTTGTGTTCAGGAATTACCTGAACTAAAAGCGATTTACAATGCATACTCTCCCAAAGGTTTAGGTGTTGTCAGTGTTGCTCTGGCTCATGACAGACCTGAGCACTTGCTTGCAATGCGAATTGAGAAGCAGATTCCCTACACCATTAGCTGGGATAAAACGGGTGAATTATCAGAAGCCTTTGATAATGTTCGGGTTACCCCAACCCACTTTTTATTTTCAGCTGAGGGTGATATCGTGATGCGCAAAATTGGTAGTGTTTCAAAAGAGATGCTTAGCGAAAAACTCACCACAATGGGCCTCTAAAAGAATGTAGTATATATACACTACACTTCTATAGTCTTATATGGTATAAAGTACGGCTTTGTAAATGCAGGCAGGGACCAAAATCGGCGCCCTGTGGTAAAAGTGTATCAGGAGCAGGTTTTAAAATGGCCAGAGTATGTCAGGTAACGGGCAAGCGCCCAATGAGCGGTAACAATGTTTCACACGCTCATAACAAAACAAAACGTCGTTTCTTACCCAACCTTCACTCACACCGTTTTTGGGTTGAGTCTGAAAATCGCTGGGTTAAGCTGCGTGTCAGCAACCATGGTCTACGCATTATCGATAAGAGAGGTATTGATTCCGTTCTTACTGACATTCGCGCCCGTGGCGAAAAAGTTTAGGAGAGTAAGAGATGCGCGATAAAATTAAATTAGTCTCATCTGCTGGTACTGGTCACTACTACACCACAGATAAAAACAAACGTACAATGCCCGAAAAATTAGAGATCAAAAAGTTTGATCCTGTTGTGCGCAAACACGTTATGTATAAAGAAGCTAAAATCAAATAGTATTGTTCACAATATTATTTTAAAAAAACCCGCTAATGCGGGTTTTTTTATATCTGAATTCATTCTATGATAAATATTCATTTATCTAAGTTGTAAGTCCATGAGCGACGTTGCTGATTTATCCCCCATAGTACTTGCCAGACAACCTATTTTTGATCGTCAATATAATATTCATGCTTATGAATTATTATTTCGCAATAATGACACACAACAATCAGCCGATCTTGAACTATGCTCAGGTGATATCGCTACTACACGGGTCATTAATTACAGCTTTCTTGAACTTGGAATAGAACGTGTCATCGGCAACCATATCGCTTTTGTCAATCTAACTCGAAGTTTTATATTAAGTGATGATCCAATCCCCTTTGGTGGTGAACGAGTAGTATTGGAAATACTGGAAAATATTGTGGTTGATGAAGAACTCATCAACGCAGTAAAAAAGCTGGCCTTGAGTGGTTATTACATTGCCCTTGATGATTTTATTTTCCACGAGTCGCTACGCCCGCTTATTGAATTAGCCTCCATAATCAAAGTGGATATTCTGGCCCTGTCTGAATTAGAGCTAAAAGATCATGTCACTCTGCTTCGTGAGTACCCAGTCAAGTTATTAGCCGAGAAAGTTGAAACTAAAGCAGAGTTCGAACTCTGTAAGGAATTGGGATTCGATTATTTTCAAGGTTACTTTTTCTGTCGACCTGAGATCATTAAAGACAATCCTATCCCTGAAAATAAGTTTAAACTTCTGGAGTTATTAGGCAAATTACAAGACCCAGATATTGAGTTTAAAACTATTGAATCTATCATTCGTCAGGATCCTGGACTTAGTTTAAAATTATTACGTTTACTTAACTCTGCAGCAATAGGTTTCCCCAGACAAATTAACTCACTTCGTGAAGGGTTAGTCATTTTAGGCTTAAAAGCCATCAAAACCTGGACGACATTGATTGTGATGAGTGAAATGAGTCCTGGTCCAACAGAACTAATCCATGTGACTCTGGTCAGAGCAAAGATGGCAGAAAAGATAGCACCAGAATTCGCTTGCGCCACTGATGCCGGATTCTTACTTGGTCTGTTTTCGACTATTGATACAATGCTGTCAAAACCTATGGATGAAATTATAAAATCAATCCCGCTCAGCAATGAATCAAACCTTGCCTTAATTAGTCGAGGTGGTATAAAAGGTCAATTATTGAACTGCATCATCAATTACTGTGAAGGTCATTGGAGCGAGCTCGGAGAAGACGGCCCTTCGATGGAAAAACTGAGCAGTGCCTATATTGAAGCCAACGACTGGGCCAAAATGACTCTTGATACAATTTAGTTTTAATGACTGATTCTAAACGTTTACTCGAAGCAAAAGAACTGTCTCGCTTTTTCGGCGAAACATTGGCTGTTAATAATGTCAGTTTTCATATCAACCAAGGTGAAGTACTCGGTTTTCTTGGACCTAATGGTGCAGGAAAAAGTACAACCATGAGAATGCTGACTGGTAACCTTGCCCCAGACAATGGTCAAATAATTATTAATGGGATTGATTTGTTGGATAACCCTAAACAGGCGAAAGCCAGCATTGGTTATCTTCCTGAAACGCCGCCATTATATAAAGAACATACTGTTACTGAATTCTTACACTTCTGTGCCCGGCTAAATGGTATCGCAAAAAAGCAGCAAAAAGCAGCTGTTGATACTGTAATTGAACGTTGTGGTCTGACGGAAGTCAGCAAACGATTAATTGCCAATTTATCGAAAGGTTTTCAGCAACGTGTTGGTATAGCTCAAGCAATTATTCATTCTCCCGCAGTGGTGATTCTAGACGAGCCTACATCAGGTCTTGATCCCATTCAGATCCGCGAAATACGCCAGCTTATTCGTGATATTGCTAATGAACATAGCGTCATTCTGTCTACTCATATTCTGCCTGAAGTTCAGATGCTATGTGATCGGGTGCAAATCATTTCAAAAGGACAGTTATTATTTAATGACAGTCTGCAAACACTTACCGAGCAAATGCAGTCAACCGCTATTCTGGTCGGGTTTTCACAAAAAATCGATATAGACTCACTCAAAGCTATTAAGGGTGTTAATCACGTAGAGAAAATGGATGGTCAGCATTTCAGACTCTCTTATCTTCCAGACCATGATCCAACTCAAGCTCTATTAAAGAATGCGGTTGAGAATCGCTGGCCATTAACCTCATTAATGCCTGAGCAGCATTCTTTAGAAGAAGTCTTTATGAAAATTATTCGTGAAGAAGATGCCCATGTTTAATATTGCTCGTAATGAATTACATCGTTTATTTTTATCGCCATTGGCTTGGATCGTCTTAGCGTTAAGCCAGTTATTGGTAGCTTATCTGTTTTTAACTCATATGGATTATTTCAATAGCATCCAGAGTCGTATTTCTGCTATTCCTGGTGCGCCTGGAGTGACAGAGCTCATTGCCATGCCCCTACTGAGTAATGCCGCCATTATTGCCTTGCTCATCAGTCCCTTATTAACTATGCGAACACTGGCAGAAGAAAGACGAAACGACACTCTTCCCTTATTATCATCAGCACCATTAAGCATGTTTGATATCGTCATTGGTAAATTCTTCGGTACCCTGTCCTTTTTTCTATTAATGACCTTACTCACTGTATTAATGGTTTGTTCGCTAGCCGTTGGTACCACTTTAGATTTTTATCAAATAAGTGCAGGTGTGCTGGGACTTATCCTCTTGATCTCAAGCTTTACCGCCGTTGGTATTTATATGTCCAGTCTCACCAGACAACCGACCATAGCTGCCATCAGTACCTTCGCAATTTTATTTTTATTTTGGATCATTGATTGGGCAAGCCATAGTACAACTGAGTTCTCTTTACTCAGTTGGTTATCACTGTTAAGACACTTTGAACCTATGATGCAGGGACAAATTAATACGCAAGATATTAGTTACTTTTTCATCATTATCTCGGCTTTTCTATTATTGACGGTTCGTCGATTGGATAGAGAGCGTTTAGACTAATGAAAATTACCAAACGCGCGCAACATCTTATTCGTTTTCAGCAAGTTGTCTTCTATGTGTTACTCATTGCTGCCGTTGTCCTATTGAGTCAATTATCTATTTCAACGAATAAACAATTTGACTGGACTCAAAACCAACGTAATACCTTGTCTGAAACAAGTTTAAACATTATCAAGAACCTGAAAGATGAGATTAATATCCAAGTTTTTGTTAGTCCAGATTATGAATATCGCCCTGCTATCGTCGACCTGTTACAACGTTATCAGCACCATAGCAATAAGATAAACGTTCAATTTATAGACCCGAGTTTCTCACCTGATATCGTCAGACAAAATAATATCCAACAGCAAGGTGAAATGGTGATCGGCCAAGGTCAGCAACAACAACATGTGTTTGATCTCTCCGAACAGTCATTGAGCAATGCTCTAGTCACTGTATCCCGACAGTCCCAACCTTGGTTAGTGTTTATTGAAGGCCATGGCGAACGCAGTCCTTATGACAAAAGTGATTTTGGGCTAAGTACACTGGCTCAAAATTTAGAAAGTCAGGGAATAAAAATTCGTTCACAGAATTTATTGGATACCCCTGACCTAGCTGAGAACACGGCGGCTCTAATCATTGCCAGCCCTGAAAAAAAATGGCTGCCTGGCGAAATTAATATCGTTCGAGATTATTTAGACAAAGGCGGTAACCTTTTATGGTTAGCTGACCCAACTCAGACTGAGTCATTGCTACCGTTGGCTGAGGAATTAGGTATTGAATTTGTTCCAGGCACTGTACTCGACCCGAATTCCAGCATGCTGGGTGTTCAGGATCCACGGTTTGTTCTGATTACTGATTATGCCAATCATCCTGTCGGGAAGGCCGCCAAAAGTGTCACCATTCTTGCAGAAGCTAGTGCTATTCAGAAACGTGAAGATAGTGCAGAAAGTCAGTGGCGTTATATCAACTTACTGAATAGTCAGCCAAATGCCTGGGTAGAATCATCTCAGATGACATCGTCAAATTTCAGACAACAGACATATAACGAAGGCGCAGATGTGCCAGGGCCCTTTTCTCTAGGTATGTTAATAGATCGAGACAGCGACACAGATGATGGAAAACAACAACGTGTTGCCGTTATAGGTGACGCTGACTTTGTGGCCAATAGTTATATCGGTAATGCTGCAAATCTGGATTTAGGCGTAGCCCTTATAAACTGGTTGGCTGAAGACGATAGCCTTATCACAATTCCAATAAAAACCAGTATTGGCACACAACTAACATTATCAAAAACACAATCTATCATCATCGGGTTTGGCTTTTTATTTGCTTTACCATTACTTCTCCTTATAACCGGACTGACATTGTGGTGGCGGAGAAAACGTCGATGAAAAGCAGTTATTTTACGAACTTCATCCTACTGTTATTAGTGATTGGTTTATTTTGGTTTTCTCAACATAATGCTAATAAGCAAGATACTGACTCAGTTCAATTATTAACGTCTTTAAATTCTGCGGATATCAACACCATTGATATCCAGCAACAACAAAAAAACGATATCAAATTGATACAGACTAATCAGTCCTGGCAACTTATGTCACCCTATCCTGCTCCTGCCAGTCAAACACGTATCAACCTGATTTTGAGCTTGTTAAAAACGCCAGTTCATGGCGAGTTTCAACCCATGGATACTTCATCACTTTCTCAATTTGGGTTGAATATGCCCTCCGTCATTGTTCGCATGAATAATGAGAGTTTTGCTTTTGGTAATGTGGAATCGATCAGTAAGCGTCGTTATGTTCTTTATAAGCATATGATTTATTTGATTGACGATGATGTCACCCCATTATTAAAAGCCAGTGCTGATAGCTTTATTGATAATAGGCTGATAGCAGAAGATAAAAAAATTGAAAAACTGAGTCTTCCGCGTTCACTGAATAATTCAAAGCCCGTCCAGATTTATAGTAAAGATGGACAATGGCAAAGCGATGCTCAAAAACTCACCTCTGACCAATTAAAGATTCTTATCGATAGCTGGCAATTTGCTTACGCTACTCAGGTCAAAAAACTGACACCAGAAGCATTAAAGGCTTTGCCTAGTCCCCAGATAACACTATGGCTAAAAGAACAGCAACAGCCGGTCTCATACATCATGCATGCCGCAGGCAATAACTTCACGCTGACTAATCCAGCCTTAGGCTTAGAATATATTTTCCCGATGGCAATGAGCTCCCAGCTTTTACCAGATACACCAACTCAGATTAACGAATAGACCATGCCTGAACTGCCAGAAGTAGAAACCACTCGACGAGGTATTCAGCCTTTTATTGAAAATCAGACCATTACAAAAATGGTGGTGCGTCATCGTGGACTACGTTGGCCGATTCCTGAAGATTTGGAGTCTATTGTCCAGCACCAAACAGTGCATAGTATTGAGCGCCGTGCAAAATACTTGTTACTACACTGTGATAAGGGCACATTAATTATCCATCTTGGTATGTCAGGACGTTTACGCGTTCTCGATAGCGATAACAACATCAATAAACACGACCATGTGGATATCCTTTTTAATAATGGTTACGTATTGAGATATACCGATACCCGACGTTTTGGCGCAATATTATGGACGGATGAGTCTTATGAAAGTCATGCGCTTATTGCCCATTTAGGACCCGAACCCTTATCCGATGCTTTTGATAGCAATTACCTGTATCAACGTGCAAAAGGTCGTACCAGTCCGATAAAAACCTTTATCATGAACGGTGAAGTAGTGGTTGGTGTCGGTAATATCTATGCAAATGAAGCCCTGTTTATGGCAGGTATTCACCCCAGTATTCCTGCTAATAAAGTCAGCAAGAAAAAGCTGTCAGAATTAGTCGATGCCATCAAACAAGTACTGGAAAAAGCCTTGCTTGCCGGAGGCACAACCTTACGTGACTTCAGAAAAAGTGATGGTAACCCGGGTTATTTTGCGCAAGAACTCAATGTCTACGGGCGAGAAGGTCAATCCTGTTTACGATGTCAAACATCAATCAGTAGTATCCGACAAGCACAAAGAGCGACTTATTTTTGTAGTCAATGTCAGTCCAGCTGATTATTTCTGCTCTGAAAAATATTTCGCCATTAAGCGGATCTCTTCTTCAGTGTAGCCGGCAGCATGCTGGGGCATAACTGTTCCAACGCGTTGTCCATCTTTGAAAGCCAGCATTTGTTGAATGAAATAATTTTTATTTAACCCAGCCAGACTTGGAGTTCCTCCTTGACTATGGCCATTTGTGCCATGACAAGTAGCACAAGCAGAAGCCAGTAATGCCACATTACGAGATTCAGCCTGAACAGCATTAGATAAAAATAATATTATTCCGGCTATTATGAAATGAGAAAGTCGCATTTTTGCCTCCATATTACGACGTCAGACATAAGCCTACGTTATAATATCTTTTTAATCATCAGCTAAGTTTCTATGTCAGAAAAAATTCAATTAGAAGATATCATTCCGGACGAATTAATGGGTATGCGTATCGACCAGGCGCTAGCCAAAATGTTTCCGGAATATTCACGCGGACAGCTGACAAAATGGCTTAAAGCTGGCGATGTTCTGGTTAATGGCCAGCTTCTCAAACCGAAAGAAAGTATCGAAGGTGGAGAAAAAGTCACTATCGGCACTGAACTTCAAGTTCAGGATGAAAGCTGGCAGGCAGAAACCATTGCTCTGGATATTATTTACGAAGATGACGATGTCATCATTATCAACAAACCTGCTGGCATGGTTGTACATCCAGGTGCTGGCAATCATCAGGGGACACTGGTCAATGCCCTACTCGCCCATTCACCTCAATTAGCCAATATTCCTCGTGCTGGAATTGTGCATCGTATTGATAAAGCGACTACCGGTTTATTAATGATTGCCAAAACTTTAACCGCACATAATTCACTGGTCTCTCAACTACAAGCTCGAACAGTTAAACGTGAATATCAAGCTGTAGCATGTGGTGTCTTCACTGCAGGTGGAACCGTTGATGAAGCCATTGGTCGTCATAATATTGATAGAAAAAGAATGGCGGTAAGTGCAACAGGAAAACCCTCAGTAACGCATTATCGTGTCGAGCAACGTTATCGTGCTCATACCTTGATCAAATGCAAACTTGAAACAGGCCGCACTCATCAAATCCGTGTACATATGGCTCATATTCGGCATCCTTTATTAGGTGATCCCGTCTATGGCGGCCGCTTCAAACAAGCCAAAGGGATGAGTGAAAACTGCAGAGAAGTTATTCAGAACTTCCGCAGACAAGCGCTTCATGCCGGTGTGCTTGGCTTTATTCATCCGACAACCGGTGAAGAAGTCTCATGGCAAATCGATTTACCAGATGATATGCAACAGTTAGTAGAAGCTTTAGCCATTGACGCTAAAATAACTGACTGACTTTAACCTATGACGTTGCATTGATTTCTACGTCGCGGAGAATGCTACGCAGCGATGCGTTATTTCTTACATCAGTTATGCGCTAGACGTATTCGATTATCTAATCATGGAGGTAATACAGCGTGATGACTGTTAATCATCTACACCTCAATTTATGCATACTATTCAAAACGGTGATCTTGTCCTTCCTATTATTCGTCAGCTCGACTAGTTTTGCTGCGCCCCAGAATGAAAAGGGGGAAATATTCAGTCATCAGACAGTACTTGATTTAGCAAAAAAGCGGGCCCAGAAACCATATAAGTTGCCAAAACAAGCACCTATATCACTTACCAGACTGGATGCTGAAACCTATCAAAAGATTCGCTTTCAACAACATGCTGCGATCTGGGGTAACTCGCCAACACCGTTTTCTATCCAGCTTTTTGCACCTGGATTTTTATATAAAAACATGGTGGATATTGATATAGTCGAAAGTGGAAAAAATGTCCCCATTGATGTCACAGAATCTTCATTCAAAGTGCCTACGCCTGAAATCGCAAAAGCTCTCGCACAAGTTGGTAAATATGCCGGGTTCCGCCTCCACTACCCGCTAAATAATACTGAGGATAAAAAGGAATTCATTATTTTTCAGGGTGCCAGCTACTTTAAAGCTATATCAAAAGGGCAGCTATATGGGATTTCTGCCAGAGGTTTAGCGATTAATGTCGCAGAGCCACAAGGTGAAGAGCACCCCGTATTCAGACACTTCTGGATAGAACGACCAGGTAAGGAACAGAAAGCAATTGTGGTTCACGCCCTACTGGACAGCAAAAGTGTAACAGGAGCCTACCGATTTGGGATTTATCCTGATGATCCTACCCATATGGATGTCAAAGTCACTTTATTTCCACGGGTTGATATTCCACATATCGGTTTGGCACCGCTGACATCCATGTTTTTACACGGTGCAATGGTGCCTGAAAAATCAACAGATTACCGACCCGAGGTGCATAACTCAGAAGCACTCGCCATCACTACAGGTAATAATGAACACTTGTGGCGTCCCCTGAATAATCCCAATACGTTGCAAATAAGCGGCTTTATGGATGAACACACAAAAGGGTTTGGACTCATTCAGCGTGATCGTCAGTTTGCGAGTTATCAGGATCTCCAAGCACATTATGAACTTCGCCCTTCTTTATGGGTAGAACCAATAGCAGACTGGGGGAAAGGACAGGTTCAACTATTTGAGATCCCGTCAAATGCTGATACCAATGACAACATCGTCGCTTACTGGCGACCAGAAGGTGGATTAAAGAAAGGTCAAACTTTCAGCTACAGTTATCGTCTGGTCTGGCTGAATGATATTAATCCAATGCCAACAAAAACAAAGATTGTACGAAGTGCTAAAGGGAAGTTATTTGATGATGGTAGCAGAGAAATGGTTATTGATTTCAGTCATATCGATGAGAAATTGCTAAACACAATCAGTATTAATGCCTCGATTAATCATGGGAAAATCACTCAAACTAAACTCATCGCTAATCCTAATATCCAGGGAGCGCGGGTATTACTGAGATTTCAGGCCAAGGATACTGATGTGGCCGAATTACGGTTGCAACTAATGAACAATGACACCCCTATCAGCGAAACCTGGCTATACCGCTGGATTAAGCCAGGTCTATTTACAGGCGAATAATGAAAGCACATAAAGTTTTACCGGAGCACGCACCACTAGACATGCCTCGTCACCGAGTGAATGAACGTGGTCAAGCATTACGTCGACACACAACCTCATTTTTTTACTCATTAAGCACAACACTGTCTCGATTATTCATTTTACTGGTAACAGTTGGCCTATCCGGCTATGGCATCAAAGAAATGCATGGTGTACTGAGTACCAATAGCATCACCTCACTACAGTGGGTGTTTTTATTTTTGTTCAGCCTGAATTTTATTTGGATTTCATTTGCCTTTTCTCAAGCCCTACTCGGTTTTTTAATCAATCTTAAACCTAGACTTATCAAAAAGGATGAGGCAACTCCCAGTTTTAAAACCGCCATATTATTTCCTGTTTATAAAGAAGAACCAGGTCGAATTGTGGCAGCGATCAAAGCCATGCGTGAAGATTTGCTGAAACAAGCACCAGGCCAATATGCTTTTTTTATTTTAAGCGATACTAACCAAGCTGATACCTGGCTTGCTGAAGAGAAAGCCTTTATTGAACTCTTCGAAACACAAAATGAAGATTGCCCGGTTTATTATCGTCGTCGCGCTAATAATCAGGAGCGTAAAGCAGGTAATATTGCACATTGGGTCAGCAACTGGGGTGGTGCTTATGAGGCAATGATCGTACTGGATGCAGATAGCTTGATGAGTGCACAGAGCATGGTGACATTATCTCGCAGATTAGCAGCAGCACCTCATATCGGATTAATTCAGACATTACCCACCTTAATTAGCGCCAGCAGTCTCTATGGTAAGTTACAACAATTTGCTAATCACTGCTTTGGCCCCATATACGCTGAAGGGCTCTCAGCATGGCATGGTTTATCTTCCAACTTCTGGGGACATAATGCCATTATCCGTACCCGGGCTTTTGCTGATTCATGCTCATTACCGATACTTCCAGGGAAAGCACCTTTTGGTGGCCACATCCTGAGTCACGACTTTATTGAAGCCGCTTTATTACGCCGTGCAGGCTGGGGAGTTAGATTTGATACAGATATTCAACACTCTTATGAAGAAGCGCCTCCATCTTTGACCGATGTCATCGTCCGTGACCGGCGTTGGTGCCAAGGTAACCTACAACATGGGCGTATTCTCCTTGCACATGATTTATCTTTCCCAACCAGACTACATATTTTCTCTGGCATGATGTCTTATCTCAGTGCGGTTCTATGGTTATCGTTAATCATGGTTGGTTTAGCTATTGCTGTTCAGGCGCAACTCGTTCGCCCAGAATATTTCGCGAATCCATCCTTATTCCCTATTTGGCCAGTATTTGATGCTGAGCGTGCATTGGACTTGTTTGTAGTCTCTATGGCAATTGTCCTGGCCCCCAAATTATTTGGTTGGTTTGCAGCACTAGTGAACTGGCGCCGTTGTAAACAATTTGGTGGACCAATTTTATTAACGCTCAGTACACTTTTTGAAACACTCATGTCAGCACTCTACGCACCAATATTAATGGTTGCGCAGTTTGGCGTTGTCTGCCACATTCTTATGGGTAGAGACAGTGGCTGGAATCCCCAGTCTCGTGATGATGGTGCTTTAAGCTTGGCACAGGTCACCCGAGCACATCGTGGTCACACATTATTTGGGCTTGCTCTTGCCGGTATCTCATATTCACTCAGTATTAATATGTTTTATTGGTTATTACCTATCTCTGGAGGCTTAATGCTGTCTATTCCGCTCTCATGGCTTAGTGGCGGTGCTAAACGCGCCAAACCCTTCACTATATTAGGTCTACTTCGAGCACCTGAAGAAAAGCGTCCTAGTCCCATCGTTAAAAGTTTGCTTGAACAGATCCAAGTTACACAAGAACAGATGCCAGTCACTTCCCCTCTCGTTTGTCTGGATCAACATGCCGCACTCTGTAAATGGCATTTGGCACAATTACCACTTATTGATGCACCTAAACCTGATGAGTTTCATGCACCAACAGTAACAGCAGAATGGAAAATTCGGCATGCATCCTCTTTACAGCAGTTGGAAAAAACACTGGAACCGATTGAGCTAATTGCTTTACTCTCACAAGAGTCAGCAGTAAAACAACTCAAAACACACGGGCTAGTAAGTAACCATGACTGATCCGATATGCAAATCGTGAAATCTCTATGACGACGTTTTTACATATATCCGACTTACATTTTGGACGTATTTTAAATGATGTCTTAGAAGGTCTGGATTTAAGTATTCGCACGATAAAGCCAGAAATGATCATCATTAGTGGTGATCTGACACAACGGGCGACAGAAAAAGAGTACCAACAAGCAGCCGATTTTTTAAATGCACTAAGCATTCCTTACTTCGTTGTACCAGGCAATCATGATCTGAGTACATTTCGCCTTATTGAACGTTTTTTCAGACCATGGCAAAAATGGAAGAAATGGATTCAGACTGAGTTAGAGTCACAGTTATCAACAAAACACTATCAGCTTATTGGCATAAATTCTGCCAGAAAAGCCGGTTTTTATATGGACTGGTCCAGAGGTCGAATCAGCCCTTCACAAATACAGAAAATAACTAATTATGTGGTTAATGCACCCAAACCACAGCTACAGTTACTGGTAGCACATCACCCTTTCTGGCTACCTGCAGAATACGAAGCAAGACACTTGATTGGGGGCCGCGATGAGGCATTAGCATCACTCAAGCATACGGAACTCGACATTATTCTTAGCGGACATGTTCATACCGACTATTGCCATGTTGTTGATGGCATTATCATTTCTCACGCTGGCACAACCACTTCAGATCGTCTTCTACCCGACACCCCAAACAGTTTTAATGTGATCCAAGGTGATAAAACAGCATTAACAATTGCGCATTATCATTGGCAACAAAGTCAGTTCGAACTATCAAAAACACAGGCCTTTCATCGTCATAATGGTATATGGCATGAGCAATGATCATCAGCGTGAGGATTTCCTCAAAATACCTGCTTTTGTAAATAAACATGCTGGTAGTGCTGGGGAAGTTATCAAAGCCATGGCTGACCATCCAGGTTTATCTCTCCATATTCTTTCTGCATCTGAAATAAAGGATGCTATTAAGCATGCAATCGATAACGGCGCTAAACGGATTATTGTCTCCGGAGGAGACGGTACACTAGCCATGGCAGCAGGCTTGACTATTGCTAGTAAGACTGAGCTCGCCATCATTCCAGGCGGTACACTCAACCATTTTGCCAAACGCTTATTGGGTCCCATTGATATATCATCAGCTGTTCAACTCGCTTTAAATGGTCATGCGACAATGACTCACGTCGGGTATGTCAATGAACATTTATTTTTAAATACAAGCTCTGTAGGAGCTTATGTAACCTTTGTTCGTACCAGGGAATATTTAGAACGGAAGATGCGTTATCTGATGGCTAGTCTCTTGGCAGGCATTAGAAGGCTATACCATTTCAGATACGCCAACATTATTCTGAATGAGAAAAAAATCAAAACACCGCTTGTTTTTGTTGGTGTAGGTGAGCGTGATTTACAAATTCCAGCGATGGGACAAACAAAAACTGATGGACGTGACGGTCTGCACCTAATTGTTATTCGATCTAATAGCAGTTGGTCGGCGATCAAACTAGCGTTTAGCGCGATGTTAATGGGTATTGATCCTTTATCGAAAGCGAAGATGGTGGATAACGCCATCCTCGACGAGATTAATGTCACACTGCGCTCACATAAGAAATGGCTAACTGTGGCAGTGGATGGAGAATTAATCAAACTCAAGCCACCATTACACTATCGGTTTGAACGCGATAGTTTGAATGTTGTTATTCCAATTGGAAATAAACCCTTATGAGCAAAAAAACACACTTTATAAAACGACTGAGTTGGTTCTTAGATGAATCACTGACACTACCGGGTGGCTATAAGATTGGTGCTGATGGTTTTTTAGGACTTATTCCAGGATTAGGCGATTTTCTTGGTGGCCTATTCTCCAGTGTGATTATTTATCAGGCCCACCAGCTAGGGGTTCCTAAAACGATCCTTATAAAAATGGTCATCAACATGCTCATCGATACGACTATTGGTGCTATACCAGTGGTTGGTGATGTATTTGATTTTGTCTGGAAGGCCAACAAAAAGAATGTCGCTCTACTGACTGAGTATGAGCAACAGCCCCGGCAGGTATACCGTAAAACACTGCTGGAAAATATCGCTATAATTCTTATCTTAATTACAGTGATTGGCCTGGCGATGGCCTTTGTCGGCTGGATTATTAGCTTAATCTTGACCGCATTATTTCAATCACACTAATAAAAAACTATCAATAAAAAGGGAGTTATTATGGACTTACTACGAATTCTAATTGCTATTCTGTTACCGCCGCTTGGTGTATTTTTACAAGTCGGCTTTGGCGGTGCTTTCTGGCTGAATATTCTGCTGACTATTCTTGGTTATATTCCAGGTATTGTTCACGCAGTATGGATTATTGCCAAGCGTTAAAACCATAATGATCATCTTCATATAAGAAGATAAAACTTTAAAATCAGAATGGTACTATGATGCCGGGACTTCTCCCGGCATTTTTGCATTTGTCTATACGCGATAATGTTGCGATCATATAACTTCGCTAGCCCCTGGCAACATCTCTAAGGTGAAAAATGAATAAAGTATTAATTTCTGTTCTAGGTAGTGATCAACCTGGGATTATGGCTCTGATTGCAGATGTGATTAATCAGCGGAATGGTAATATCGAAAACCTGAGTCAAACGCTTTTAAACTCGGTGTTTGGTGCCCTTCTGCTTGCGGATGTTCCTCATGATGAAAAAGCGGAAGAACTTCAGTCTGCCCTGGAATCGGCCTGCAAAAGTATGGGACTGTTTATCCGGGTGCACCCGTGGAATGAACAGGCCTCTGACTGGTATCAAAATAAACCTGAAGTTCAACCATATATAGTGACCGTCATCGGCCCTGATCGTCAGGGTATCGTAGCCGAAGTGGCTGGCCAACTTTTTAAACATGGTGTCAATATCACCAATATGCAAGCCATATTTAAAGGTGGTAAAAATCCAATGGATAATTTGATGGTATTTGAAATCGATGTACCTAAGGCCACGATAATGAATGATTTACGTGATGCACTTGCAGACATATCAAAACGACTCGATCTAGAAGTCAGCGTACAACATCGTAAAATATTCGATTCTGTAAGCAATATACTTAATTAATCGCCGTTATATTCTTACTCGTTCATATCAGGACATAAAATGATTAATCCCAAAGATATTATTTCTACCTTGCAAATGGTACGTGAAGAAAACCTGGATTTACGTACTGTGACTGTAGGGATCAGTCTGGCTGATTGCGTCAGTGATGACATAAACACATTTAAACGCAAAATCTATGACAAGATTACCCGTATCGCTGGTGACCTTGTCAGTACCTGTAATCGCATAGAAAGACGCTATGGTATTGAAGTTGCCAATAAACGTATTTCTATCAGTCCTATTGGTGTTGTCGCTGCGCCATTTAACTCTGATCAAATGGTCGAAATAGCCTTAACTCTTGATAAGGCAGCTACAGAATTAGGCATCGACTTTATCGGTGGTTTTACAGCATTAGTCGAAAAAGGCATGACACATGGTGACAGAGCACTTATCAATGCTATCCCTCAAGCCTTAACCGAGAGTCAACGTGTCTGTTCTTCGGTCAATGTTGCAAGCACACGTGCCGGTATTAATATGGATGCCATCAAAGATATGGGTGTCATCATCAAACAGGCTGCTGAAATGACAGCAGATGATGATGGTCTCGCTGCAGCAAAATTGGTGGTGTTTGCCAATATTCCACAAGATGTTCCCTTTATGGCTGGTGCCTATTTAGGGGTCGGCGAAGCTGATGCAGTTGTCAGTGTAGGTGTGAGTGGTCCGGGCGTTGTCAAGGCAGCTTTGGAACGTGCACTTGAAGAAGAAGCTGGCATGGACTTGAGCCGTGCAGCTGATGTTATCAAACAAACTGCTGCACGCCTAACCCGAGCAGGAGAACTAGTTGGACGTGAAGTCGCTCAGTTACTAGGTTTACCGTTTGGTATAGTTGATTTGTCTCTGGCACCGACACCCAATAAAAATGATAGTGTGGGCGAAATATTTGAAGCTATTGGCCTTCCTGCGATCGGTGCACCTGGCAGTACCGCCTTTTTATCCATGCTGAACGATGCTGTTAAAAAAGGTGGTGCCTTTGCCAGCTCACATGTCGGTGGACTCAGTGGTGCCTTTATTCCAGTTTGTGAAGATCTGACCATTGCTGATTCAGCGGTGAATGGCACCTTGTCATTGGAAAAACTGGAAGCCATGACCGCCGTATGTTCTGTAGGTCTAGATATGGTGGCCATCCCTGGTGATACTTCTGCAGAGATGATTTCAGCCATTATTTCTGATGAAATGGCCATTGGTGTTATTAACAAAAAAACCACTGCAGCACGTCTTATTCCTGCACCAGGTAAAAAAGCAGGTGATCATGTTGTTTATGGTGGTTTATTAGGTGAAGGTCCCGTTATGGCGGTCAATATGGGTAGCCATGAAAATCGCTTTGTTCGTCTCGGTGGGCGGATACCATCACCAATACAAAGTCTGGTGAACTAAACTTCCAGATATAAAAAAAGGGCTGATAAATCAGCCCTTTTTTATTTTCTATAGAAATAATTGCTTATTTCTTAGCAGCTTCACGCTCTTGAACTTCCTTAATAACTTCATCCGACACATTACGTGGGCATGGGTTGTATTGTAAGAACTCCATCGAGAACTGACCACGACCTGATGTCATGGTACGCAGCGAACCGATATAACCAAACATTTCGCTCAATGGCACATCAGCCTTGATTCGAACACCAGTTGGGCCTGCATCTTGAGACTTGATCATGCCACGGCGACGGTTTAAATCACCAATAACATCACCAACATGGTCTTCAGGTGTAAACACGTCTACTTTCATAATCGGTTCCAACAGTTGTGGGCCCGCTTTAGGAATAGATTGACGATAAGCTCCCATTGCGGCTAATTCGAATGCAATCGCAGAGGAGTCAACGGCATGGAAAGCACCATCAAACAAGTTCACTTTAACATCTAATAATGGGAAGCCAGCTAATACACCTTTGCCCATCATCTTCTTGAAACCACCTTCAACTGCTGGCCAGAATTCACGAGGAACGGTACCACCAGTTACAGTTGATTCAAATGTGAAACCACTGCCTGGCTCACCTGGTTCAATGATGTAGTCAATACGACCGAACTGACCAGAACCACCAGATTGTTTCTTATGCGTGTAACTGTCTTCAACACGTTGAGTGATAGTTTCACGGTAAGCCACTTGTGGTTCACCAACAATAACGTCTACACCATGAGTACGCTTCAGGATATCGACTTTAATATCCAAATGCAGCTCACCCATACCTTTCATAATGGTTTCGCCACTATCCTGGTCAGTTTCAACACGGAATGAAGGATCTTCTTTAATCATTTTACCCAATGCGATACCCATTTTTTCAGAGGCACCTTTATCTTTCGGTGCAATCGCAATTGAGATAACGGGATCTGGGAAGACCATTGGTTCAAGTGTTGCTGCATTTTTAGGATCACATAGTGTGTGACCTGTCTGAACGTCTTTCATACCGACGATAGCGATAATATCACCCGCATGGGCATAGTCTAATTCGTTACGGTCATCGGCATGCATTTCCACCATACGGCCAACACGTTCTGTTTTTCCTGTAAAGGTGTTCAAGACAGTATCGCCTTTGCGTAATTCACCTGAGTAAACACGAACGAATGTCAACGCACCAAAACGGTCATCCATAATTTTGAATGCCAATGCACGTAATGGACCATTGATATCAACAGTGGCCACTTCACCTGTTTCATTACCTTCCAAATCAACTTCTGGTTGTGGATCAACTTGTGTTGGATCAGGCAGATAATCAACAACGGCATCCAGAATTAATTGAAGACCTTTATTTTTGAATGAGCTACCACAGTATGTTGGGAAGAACGCTAATTCTAATGTACCTTTACGGATGCATTTTTTCAGATCATCGATAGATGGCTCTTCACCTTCCAGGTATTTTTCCATTAAGTCGTCGTCTTGCTCAACAGCAGTTTCAACGAGTTTTTCGCGCCACTCTTCGATCTGATCAGCCATCTCTGCAGGTGGCTCTTCAATAGTGTAGTTTTCAGGATCTTTTTCGTCAGGCCAGTACCACGCTTTACGTGTTAACAGGTCAACAACACCTTTAAACTCGTCTTCGATACCGATTGGCAGCACCATTACAAGCGGTGTAGCAGCAAGCACATCTTCAACTTGCTTAACAACGCGATAGAAATCAGCACCCATGCGGTCAAGTTTGTTAACGTAGATCAGACGAGAGACTTCTGAGTCATTAGCATAACGCCAGTTAGTTTCTGATTGAGGCTCAACACCACCACTACCACAGAAAACACCAATACCACCGTCGAGTACTTTTAATGAACGATAAACTTCAATAGTGAAGTCAACGTGTCCCGGTGTATCGATAACGTTTAAACGGTGACCTTTCCATGCACACGTGGTAGCAGCAGACTGAATGGTAATACCACGTTCAGCTTCCTGATCCATGAAGTCCATAGTTGATTCACCTTCGTGAACCTCACCAGTTTTATGAATTTTACCGGTCAGTTTCAGGATACGCTCAGTTGTTGTGGTTTTACCCGCATCAACGTGGGCGAAGATACCTATATTTCTGTACTTGGATAAATCAGAAGCCATAATCCTGTCTCTATTATTTAAATGAACAATTCGTGCATTTACACGGAGTTAAACCCGCCAATTCTAAACTAGAATCTTTATATATGCACACATTTATAAGTAAAAAGGCGACAAAGTGCGATATGTCGCCATTCGATAAATCTACATGCTGTTTATGCCAGCTTATTGTTATACCGTTTGCGGAGTCTGCAGGGTCTATTTGAACCTATGTTGCATCGGTAACCACTGATATCGATAAACGACACCAGGGACTGATAACACCAGGAACAAACTGAATATTGTGACAAAAAATTCCCAGCCTTGCGTATAAACATCGCCAGAGAATCGAGTTTCAAAAGCAATACCGATGCCGAGACTGATAAAAAAATACACGATTAATTCAAATAGTCGTATCCAGTTTGATTTACGCTCCAGCGCATAAACAAAAAACACACGATCACCAATCCACGGTAAATTTGCCAATATAAAAAACAACCCTAACATCAGCCAAATAGACATGTCATTCCTTAAGAAAAAACCGTTGAACAAATCGACATTAACAAACCTGGAAAAATCCCCAATGCCAGCACCAATAATGTATTTAAACTCAATACAAAGGCTGCAGGGCCTGAATAAGTAAACTCATATTTCTCTTCAGTTTTGTCGAAATACATCACTTTTATCACCCGTAAGTAATAAAAAGCACCTATTACTGACATTACCACCGCAATTAAAGCCACAGCCAGCATATCCACATCAACGACCGCTTTAATGACGCCTAGCTTTGCGTAAAAACCGGCTAAAGGTGGTATACCAGCCATTGAAAACATCAGGATCATCATCAGCAGAGCCAACCAGGGGTGCTGAGAACTGAGACCTTTGTAGTCATCAATATTGTCTGCTTCAAAACCATAACGACTCATTAGTAAAATCACACCAAAAGTCGCTAATGTCATCAACGCATATATTAACGTGTAAAACAGAGAAGCCGCATAGCCAGCCTCGGTACCCGACAATACCCCCATCAACAAAAAGCCAACATGGGAAATGGTTGAGTAAGCCAACATGCGTTTAATATTGGTTTGAGCGATAGCTACGACATTACCGATTATCATCGATAAAACAGCCATCAACATCAGCATCGGTTGCCAATAGGTTTGTAAGTCTATCAGTCCATCCACTAATAATCGAATCAATAAAGCAAAGGCAGCGACTTTTGGAGCAGCAGCGATAAACAATGTTATTGCTGTCGGCGCACCGTGATACACATCTGGCAGCCACATATGAAAAGGCACCGCGCCAAACTTAAAGCCGATACCAATAATAATAAACACAAGAGCAAAGCTCAGAATCGTGTCACTACTGGATGATGAATACACCGCGGCGGCGACCTCTTGCAACATCAAGCTGCCTGTTATGCCATAAATAATCGACATGCCATATAACAACATGCCAGAAGCAATCGCGCCGAGAATAAAATATTTCATTGCCGCTTCTGTGGCGATAACAGAGTCCCGATGCATCGCTACCATCGCATACAAACAGAGTGATAACAGCTCAAGGCCTAAATATAAGGTTAGGAAATGATTCGCTGACACCATAATCAACATGCCCAGCGTAGCGAATAGAGCTAAGACATAAAATTCACCCTGCAGTAACTGGCGTGCCCGTAAATACTCAACCGAATATAATAAAACACACATATTAATCAAACAGATAGCTATTTTTAATATATCGCTAAGGCTGTCTTTAATATAGGTAGCAGAGAAGGTGGTTCCAGTATCTCCCCATGAGAAAATCACTGTCATCAACACAGCAAATAAGCTTAGTTGACTAAGCCCATAGCTCCATTTAATTTTTCTGTTTCCGGTAAACGCCACAAATAACAAGACAACACAGGCCATTGCCAGCATGACCATTTCAGGCAATGCAAACAACATATTTGGCACTTGGTAATTCATTATCAGTTGTCCTTCTATAGCTTGGATTGAGCAACCTGAGTCAATAAATTTTCAACAGAAGCATGCATCACATCTAATAATGGATCAGGCCATAGGCCTAACAATAGGATAATGACAGCTAAACTGGCTAACAGCATAAATTCACGTGAATTAATATCTTGTAACTCAGCCACATGCTGATTGCTGACTTCCCCAAAAAATACACGTTTGACCATCCACAAAGTGTAGGCAGCACCGAGAATGAGGGTTGTCGCTGCTAAAAAAGCAAACCAGAAATTTGCCTGAAATGCAGCGAGAATCACCATAAACTCACCGACAAACCCCGATGTACCAGGTAACCCCGCATTGGCCATCGCAAAAAACACGGCAAACGCAGTAAACGTCGGCATGGTGTTAATCACGCCACCATAGGCGCTAATCTCACGGGTATGCATGCGGTCATATAACACCCCAACTGACAGGAACATCGCTGCTGAAATAAAGCCATGTGAAATCATCTGCACCATAGCACCTTCCACAGCTAACACGGTTCCACTGCCTGTTGATGAATTAAAGAATATTCTGAAAACAATAAATAAACCTAAGGTGACAAACCCCATATGGGCAATACTTGAATAGGCAATCAGCTTTTTCAGATCTGACTGTACCAATGCGACAAAGCCTATATACACTACGGCAATCAATGACAAACTGATTAATAACCAATCAAATGCCATACTGGCATCAGGCGCAATAGGCAGAGCAAAACGAATAAAGCCATAACCACCGATTTTTAAAGTGATAGCCGCTAGGATAACGGAACCACCAGTCGGTGCTTCCACATGAGCATCAGGTAACCAGGTATGGACTGGCCACATAGGGACTTTGACGGCAAAGGCAATGAGAAAAGCAAAAAACAGCCAGGTTTGTTCAGCCATAGACAAATTTACAGCATGATAATCAAGCAATGAAAAGCTGCCTGCGACATGATGCAAATACAGCAAGGCGATCAATAAAAAGACCGAACCAAAAAACGTGTACAAAAAGAATTTTATCGTGGCATAGACACGATTTGGGCCACCCCAGATGCCAATAACCAAAAACAACGGAATCAGCATCGCTTCAAAAAACACATAAAATAAAATAGCATCGAGCGAGGCAAAAACCGCCAGCATCAGGCCTTCCATAATCAAGAAAGCAGCAAGATAGTGATTCAAACGATATTCGATAATGCGCCAACCAGCGACAACAACCAATATCGTCGATACCGTTGTCAGCATCATCAATGGCAGTGAAAAACCATCTATACCCAGATAATAATAAATACCGAACGTCTCGACCCAAGGATACTTTTCCACAAACTGCATTTGTGCTGATGCATTATCAAAACCCAGATAGAGTCCGATCGACAGTAAAAACGTCAAAAGCGTCGTTATTAATGCCAGCCACTTACTTAAACAGGGACGATCGTTCAGGAATATGCTGATCACCCCTACCAGAATGGGTAACCAGATAATCAGACTTAACAATGGGAGTTGTGCCAGCATGGTGTCCTATTCCGTCCTTGTCACGCTACGAAAAAGGTGAGTAGCAGCCCCACCCCAATAATCATGGCAAAAGCGTAGTGATACAAATAACCGGTTTGTAACTGTCTGGCTAATCGTGAGCACAAAGCCACTGTCTTCGCTGTACCATTTACTAAAGCTCCATCAATCAAAAAGCGATCCCCTACTCGCCACAAAAACTGGCCTAAATATCGCGAGCCACCAGCAATCACTGTTTGATTAAAATCGTCAAAGCCATATTTATTAATAAGGATCCGATAAATAAACTGCCCTTTTTCCTGTAACACAGCAGGCAAATCAGGTCGCCGTAAATATAAAAACCAGGCAATGACAATACCTGCCATAGCCAGCCAGAATGGAGGTGCTGTCAGGCCATGTAGTATAAAGCTCACTACGCCATGAAACTCAGTTGCCTGCTCCGCCAACACATCATGTGTGGAAGACACATAAATAGCTTCAGCAAAAAAGTTACCGTAAACCACACTGCCAATCCAATACCCAGCAATGACTGAAGGAATTGCCAGTAAAATGAGAGGTAATGTCACCACCCATGGCGATTCTTTAGGCTGATGACCATGATCTGTGTTGAATCGTGGCTCTCCATGAAACACCATAAAAAACAAACGGAAACTATATAAAGCCGTGATCAGTACACCTGATAATACAGAAAAATAGGCAAATCCATGCCCCATTAACTCAGAAGCATGAACCGCTTCTATAATGGCATCTTTAGAGAAAAAACCAGCCAGACCAGGAAAGCCTATCAGCGCCAAAGACCCAATTAGACTTGTCCAATAGGTGATGGGCATATACTTTTTAAGCCCCCCCATTTTTCTCATATCTTGCTCGTGGTGCATGGCAATAATGACTGAACCTGCTGCTAAAAAGAGTAAAGCTTTGAAAAAGGCATGTGTCAGCAAATGAAAAACACCGGCGGAATAAGCTGAGACACCTAACGCAACCGTCATATACCCTAGCTGAGATAAGGTTGAATAAGCGATAACACGCTTGATATCGTTTTGAACCAAGCCGAGCAGCCCCATAAATAAAGCGGTAATGGCGCCGATTATCAATACAAATGACAATGCCGTTTCAGATAGCTCAAACAACGGTGACATACGCGCCACCATGAAAATCCCCGCCGTGACCATAGTGGCAGCATGAATCAAAGCGGAGATAGGTGTCGGGCCTTCCATTGAGTCCGGCAGCCACACATGTAACGGCACCTGTGCCGATTTACCCATAGCACCGATAAATAACAAAATGCAGGTCAGTGTCATCACTGACCAGCTTGTATCAGGAAATATACTGATCGTTTGTTCTGCCATTTGCGGTGCTTGCTGAAATACCGCCAGATAATCCAAACTGCCTGCATACATCAGTACAGCAGCTATCCCCAATAAAAAACCAAAATCTCCTACTCTGTTGACCAAAAAAGCTTTCATATTGGCATAAATCGCCGTCGGCTTTTTATACCAAAACCCAATCAACAGGTAAGACACGAGACCTACAGCTTCCCAACCAAAAAATAACTGCATGAAGTTATTCGCCATCACTAGCATCAGCATGGCAAAGGTAAATAAAGAGATATAACTAAAGAAACGACAATAACCATCGTCATCGTGCATATAACCGATGGTATAAATATGGACCATTAAGGAAACAAAGGTGACTACCGTCATCATCACCGCACTTAAAGCATCAATCATAAAGCCGACTTCAAGCTGTAATGATCCGGCTTGCAACCACTGATAGACCGTTCCGTTATAGGACAGTCCATCCACTGTCACCAGTTTTAATACCCAGGCGGACAGAAAAAAAGCCACACCAACCGAAAAGATCGTAATGCGATGCGTCCAGTAGCGTCCCAAATGCCGACCAAATAACCCTGCTGCAATACTGCCAAACAATGGCGCGATAACGATAGCTAGCAGTAAACTCTGTGGCATCAGTTACCCCTTTAACCTATCCAGATCAGACACATTAATGGTGCTGAGGTTACGGAATAACACCACCAGAATGGCAAGACCAATAGCTGCTTCAGCTGCTGCCACTGTTAGGATAAAAAACACAAAGACTTGACCGGCTGGGTCACCCAAAAAGTGTGAAAAAGCAATAAAGTTAAGGTTAACTGCTAACAGCATTAACTCAATACACATCAATAAAATAATGATATTTTTACGGTTTAAAAATATACCCGCTAAAGACAAGCTGAACAGTATGGCTGCAAGAATAAGATAGTCAGATAAAACAATCATGATTCAGAGCCCTCTTCGTTTTGTTTTTTCCTGCGAAGATCAACCATTCTAAGCCGGTCCGCTGATTTCACCATCACTTGTTTGGCTGGATCCTGTAACTTACGATGATGCTCACGCAAAGTCAGTGTAATTGCTGCAACAATGGCCACAGTTAAGATGACTGAGGCAATTTCAAATGGATAAACATAAACGGTATACAGCAAACGTCCTAACATTTTAGTATTACTGTCGTCCGTAACTGCAGAGCTACTGATATCAAATTGTGGTGCATTCAACACGGCAATCATCTCCACCACAATCAAGGCAGCCACAATAATACCCAGCGGTAAGTAACGCGTGAATCCTTCTTTCAAAGGCGCCAAGTCAATATCCAACATCATTACCACAAATAAAAACAGCACTAACACCGCGCCCACATAGACCAGCACCAAGCTAATAGCAAGAAACTCAGCTTCCAGCATTAACCAGATGCCGGCACTGGTGAAAAACGCTAACACCAGAAATAAAGCAGCACGTACAGGATTACGTACTGTTATAACCATGGTCGCGGCAAACAGCAGAATGGCGGCAAAGATATAAAAAATAACGCTTTCCACTAGTCAGTCACCTTAGCGATATGGTTCATCAGCTGCACGATCAGCAGCAATCTCTGGCTCATATTTATCCCCTATTGCCAGTAATTTATCTTTGGTCATGATTTGTTCACCTCGATTTTCAAAATGAAATTCAAAATGACGTGTTTCTACAATCGAATCGACCGGGCAGGACTCTTCACAAAAGCCGCAATAAATACATTTAAACAAATCAATATCGTAACGGGTGGTGCGGCGGCTACCATCATCTCTGGGTTCAGTTTCGATGGTAATTGCAAGCGCAGGACAGACGGCTTCACATAACTTACAACCAATACAACGTTCTTCCCCATTCGGATATCGCCTTAAAGCGTGAAGTCCACGGAATCTTGGTGACTGTGGCGTTTTTTCCTCTGGATATTGCACTGTGACTTTACCAGCGAATAAATAACGCCCAGTTAAACGCAAGCCCTGAATCAGCTCCCACAATAAAAAGCTTTTAAAAAAATGACGGAGACCTGACATCATCCCCCTCCCGCAGTAATGACTGCACTTTCTGTAAACCAAGGTCCAATATCAAATACCTGTGCCGTCGACACTATCACCAACCATACCAGCGTCACAGGTATAAAAACTTTCCACCCCAGACGCATAATCTGGTCATAACGATAACGAGGAAATGTCGCCCGAAACCATAAATACAAGAACAAAAAGATAGCTGTTTTACCCAGCAGCCAAACTAATCCAGGCACCCATGAAAAGAAGCTTTCCAACACAGGTATACCATCAAATGGCGATAACCAACCGCCCATAAATAAGGTCGCCGCCAGCATCGATATCAGAATCATGTCGGCATATTCAGCCAGGAAAAAAATGGCAAATGCCATCCCTGAATATTCGACGTGGAAACCGGCAACGATTTCAGACTCCCCTTCTGCAATATCGAACGGTGCCCGGTTTGTTTCAGCTACCCCGGAAATAAAGTAAACAATAAATAAAGGAAACAATGGTATGAAATACCAGTGCCAGAAACCACCTTGTTGACCCAGCACAATTTCGCCGAGATTCAGACTACCAGCCGCAATCAGTACACCAACAAGAGCAAAGCCCATGGCAATTTCATATGACACTACTTGTGCGGCACTACGTAATGCACCTAAAAATGCATAACGAGAATTAGACGCCCAACCGGCTATCACTACGCCATACACACTCATCGACGTAATCGCCAAGATATACAAAAGCCCGGCATCAATATCTGCCAGCACCATGCCATCATCAAAAGGCATTACTGCCCAGGCAGCCAATGCCGGTCCAATCGCCAGAACAGGGGCTATCAGAAATAAATACAGATTGGATTTTGCAGGGAAAATAACTTCTTTGAGTAACAGCTTCAGACCATCTGCTATTGGTTGTAATAATCCTAATGGTCCAACTCTATTAGGGCCAATACGTGTTTGTATATAACCAATGACCTTTCGCTCAGCATAAGTCAGATACGCGACTGACAACATCAAAGGAACAATAATTAATAAAATCTTCAGCACATTAGGCAGGATATCCTGTAAAAATATATCGATCATGTTGCTGCCTCGCTTTGAGAAACAGTGACTTGACCAAACAGGCTAACTAAGCGGTTAGCGGCATCAGTAGTTGCAGCAACATATACACAGCCATCTGCAATATTGTCATCAATTTCTAAGGGTAAGCGAACGACACTATCTTGCTGGTTTAGTGTCACTGGTGTTTGGTGGTTTAAGCCTCGTTTTTCTGCTTCATTTCTATTAATCCGTGCAAACTGTGCTTGCCGAGTCTCAGGTGTTTTCTGAAGTGCTTCGCTATGGCGCAATAAAGCATCTGTACGATACATCGGTACTTCAGAAATCATCATCAAGTCTGACTCGATAGTGAGTGAATCAGGGATGTAAGGCGGAACTGGCTTATCCTGTCTATCAACTTGCATCTGACGAACTTCGTCGACAACATCTTGTGACGAAATATAGTCAAATCCTTCTAGGTGACTAACGTTACCCAGTACACGTAGTATCTTCCAGCCAGGCCGACTATCTCCTCTAGGTGCAACTGCCCCAGCAAACTGTTGCCATTGTTTGTCCAGGCCGACAAATGTACCTGACGTCTCTGTAAAACAAGCCATGGGTAAAATCACATCAGCCGTTTGTCTTAGAAACTCACTATCAAAACTATGTAAAGCGACTACAAAACTGGCGCGTTTTAAAGCCTGCTTAGCGATTACCGGTACTGCAGTATCCTGAATAGCATCAAAGCCCATCAGTACATAAGCTCGCAGACTCTGTTGCCACATTTCTAGGCTATTCATAGCTGTATCACCAGGTAAGGTGTTGGCAATGACATGAGCATGACTGTTAGCCGAAGGCATCACAATACAACGACTGCCCGATAACTCGGCAATTTTATGTACTAGAGCTCGGATTCTTGCGGCATCAGGATGATGGTTTGCTAAGTCACCTACAACAAGTGTGGCAGCCACGGCATTGGATAACTGCATTGCCACATTTTGCTCAAATGCAGTGGGTGTACGCTCAGGATATAAAGCCTGCCACTCATCATCATTTTCGCTGTCATTAGCAAATGACGATAATGCTTTAGCAATGCCAGCTAATGTGGTGAGCATGGCATTAATATCAACAGCCATTTCGTACTCAATCGGCATCAACAAATCCGTCAGGAAAAAATTAATATTGGTCACGGCGGCCCCCGCCATCGCCGCTTGCCTTATACGATGAGCAAGAATTGGTTGCTCAGCGCGAATATGACTGCCGATCAGAATAATGGCATCACTCTCTTGGATGTCAGCTAATGTCCAATTATTCAGAGGAAATTGTTCAGGGTGATCTGAAAAATCTTGTTGCCGGAGGCGATGATCAATATTCTCAACGCCTAAACCTCGTAACCATTTCTGAAAAAGAAACCCCTCTTCCAAGGTTGTAGTAGGTGATATCAAGCCACCCACTTCTTCGACACCATGTTTATTGATAACCGTTTGCAAGCCTTTTATTGCTGTTTCCAGTGCGGTTTGCCAGTCAACAACTTGCCAGTCATCATTCACTTTAATCATCGGTTCAGTGAGTCGTTTTGAGTGTGCCAGACCTTGGTATGAAAACCTATCTCGATCCGATAACCAAGCCTCATTGATCGACTCGTTATCTCTCGGCACCACACGCATCACATCATTCTGTCTGACATGCAGCTCAATATTAGAACCAATAGCATCATGAGGTGCGATAGAAGGATGTGCTTTCATCTCCCATGCACGCGCTTTGTAACGAAAAGGTTTTGAGGTTAACGCCCCAACAGGACAGAGATCGATAATATTGCCAGATAGCTCAGAAACCAGACTATGCTCAACATAGGTACCAATTTCCATATGTTCGCCACGCCCGGTTGCCCCCAATTCTTTAACACCAGCAATTTCCTGACCAAAGCGCACACACCTTGTACAATGAATGCAACGTGTCATATCAGTGCGAATCAGAGGCCCGATATCTTTGTCTTTGACAACACGTTTACCTTCTGTAAAGCGACTGACACCTTCACCATACCCCATGGAAAGATCCTGCAGCTCGCATTCACCGCCCTGATCACAGATTGGGCAATCCAACGGATGGTTAATCAGCAAAAATTCCATGACGCTTCGCTGAGCATTGATGGCCACCTTGGAGTGGGTGAACACTTTCATACCTTCAGTGACAGGCGTCGCACAAGCCGGTAGTGCTTTACGGGATTTATCTACTTCAACAAGACACATCCGGCAATTGGCCGCTATCGACAGTTTTTTGTGATAACAAAACCGTGGAATATCGATACCAGCTTCATCTGCAGCTTGGATAATCATTTTTGATGAATCCACTTTCAGCGGAATACCGTCGATTTCGATATTAACCATGTCTACTCAGCCTTCACGCTGTGTTATCCATACACCGACCATGATCGATGTGGTATTGAAATTCTTCACGAAAGTGTTTGATGAAACTGACGACAGGTGCGGCCGCGGCATCACCTAGGGCACAAATTGTATTGCCATTAATATTTTCAGCTACATCCACCAGTCGGTCTAAATCTTCTTGTTTCCCTTGCCCCTCTTCAATGCGCTTAACGACACGATATAACCAACCTGTGCCTTCACGGCATGGCGTACACTGTCCACATGACTCTTCATAATAAAAATAGGCAATACGTTGCAGCGCTTTCACCATACAGGTTGAGTCATCCATGACAATCACTGATCCCGCCCCCAGCATCGACCGTGCTTTGGCAATGCCGTCATAACTCATATCGAGTCCCATCATAATATCTGCTGGCACCACAGGTGTGGATGACCCACCAGGAATCACCGCTTTTAATCGGTGTCCATCTCTGACTCCACCCGCTAATTCCAATAGTTCAGCAAATGGCATTCCTAACGGCACTTCATAGTTTCCAGGCTTATTGACGTGACCAGACATACAGAAAATCTTGCTGCCACCATTATTCGGTGTACCCAATTCATGAAACCAGTCAGCACCATGCTGCAAAATCACTGGGATAGACGCCAAACTTTCAGTATTGTTGATCGTCGTTGGTCGTCCGTATAAACCATAACCAGCAGGAAAAGGTGGCTTATAACGTGGCTGTCCTTTTTTCCCTTCCAAAGATTCTAGTAAGGCGGTTTCTTCACCGCAAATATAAGCGCCAGCGCCGACATGCGTATGCAGCTGAAAATTAAAGCCACTATCCAGAATATTCTTACCTAAATAGCCCGCTTCTCTGGCTTCTTCCAGTGCTGCCTCAAAACGTTCTATAGGTTCGTAAAATTCACCACGGATGTAGTTATACCCAGTTTGCGCACCAATTGTATAACCAGCGATAATCATGCCTTCTATAACTTGATGTGGATTAAATCTAAGGATATCCCGATCTTTACAGGTGCCAGGCTCCCCTTCATCAGAATTACACACGATATATTTATCACCAGGCAAACGTCTGGGCATGAAACTCCATTTCAGCCCTGTAGGAAAACCTGCTCCACCGCGACCGCGTAATGCTGAATTTTTGATCTGCTCAATAATTAACTCAGGCTTGAGCTTATTACTCAATATATTTTCAAGTACTTGATAGCCACCTACCTGACGATAGGCATCCAAGGTCCATGATGGAGAAAGATGGCTGGTACGAAAACACACTTGATCCAGCTTCATGACTGCACTCCATCAATCAATGCATCGATTTTTTCCTTGGTGAGATATTCATGATATTGCTTATCCATCAACAGCATCGGCGCCCCCACACAAGCGCCAAGGCATTCCACTTCTTTTAGCGTAAATAGACCATCTTTCGTTGTTTCACCTGGCTTAATAGCTAAACGTTGTTGTAGATGTTCAAGAATTTCTTCAGAACCACATAACATGCAGGAAATATTGGTACATAGACTAATCTTATGTTTACCAACCGGCTCCAACTCAAACATACTGTAAAAGGTAGCAACCTCGTAGACACTGATGTTTGACATCGATAAATATTCTGCTAAAGCATCCATAATAGCTCTGGAGAGCCAACCACCATTGGCCTCTTGCAGAATATGTAAACATGGAATAACTGCCGACTGAGCACGACCTATCGGATATTTAGCTATCCATTTATCCAATGCCAAACGCAGCTGCTCAGTAAATAAAGTCTGTTTAGGTCCGGTTAATACCATTTCTGTCATCGGTCAATCTCACCAAACACAATATCCATCGTACCGATAATGGCAACAACATCGGCCAGCATATGACCTTTAGCCATTTCATCCATAGCCGCCAAATGTGGAAAACCTGGCGCTCTGATTTTGACGCGATAAGGCTTATTGGCACCATCTGAAATCATATAGATGCCAAACTCACCTTTAGGATGTTCAATGGCACTGTAGATTTCGCCTTCAGGCACACAGTAGCCTTCAGTAAATAACTTGAAGTGATGAATTAAGGCTTCCATATCATTTTTCATCGTACTGCGTTTAGGCGGAGCGACTTTAGTATCCTCTACAATCACTGGCCCAGGATTCGCCCTAAGCCAATCAACACATTGCTTGATAATACGATTAGACTCACGCATCTCAGCTACTCGGACTAAGTAACGATCGTAACAATCCCCTTCCTTACCCACCGGAATATCAAACGCCAGTTGATCATAGACTTCATAAGGTTGCTTACGTCGTAAATCCCACTCAACCCCTGAACCTCTTAGCATTGGCCCCGAAAAACCGAGTTGCAGTGCTCGCTCAGGGCTCACAACACCGATACCTACAGTGCGTTGTTTCCATATACGGTTGTCGGTTAATAAGGTCTCATACTCATCGACACAATGAGGAAAACGCTGGGTAAAGTCTTCAATAAAGTCGAGCAGGCTACCTTCACGGTTTTGATTCTTTTTCTTTATCTCTTTTTCATTGTGCCATTTGGAGGCCTGATACTGTGGCATGCTATCGGGTAAATCACGATAAACACCTCCAGGTCGGTAATAGGTAGCATGCATTCTTGCCCCTGATACCGCTTCGTAACAATCCATCAAATCCTCACGCTCACGAAAGCAATAAAGAAAAACGGTCATCGCACCAATATCAAGACCATGAGCTCCCAACCACATTAAATGGTTTAAAACACGGGTAATCTCATCGAACATCACTCGAATGTATTGCGCTCTAATCGGTACATCAATACCAATTAGTTTTTCAATGGCCATCACATAAGCATGTTCATTACACATCATTGATACATAATCGAGACGGTCCATATAACCAATACTTTGATTAAATGGCTTGGATTCAGCCAGTTTTTCTGTGCCCCGATGAAGCAGACCAACATGGGGGTCAGCTCTGACAATCACTTCCCCATCCATTTCCAGAATAAGCCGAAGTACGCCATGTGCTGCCGGATGTTGTGGACCAAAGTTCAGTGTAAAGTTCTTAATCTCCGCCATTATTTCTCATCCCTGAAATAGCGGTTATCATCACGAATCACCCTTGGCACCAGCGTCCTAGGTTCAATACTCACTGGTTCATACACCACGCGTTTCTTGTCTTCGTCGTAACGCATCTCGACATTACCAATAAGCGGAAAGTCTTTACGAAACGGATGGCCTACGAAGCCGTAGTCGGTTAAGATTCGCCGTAAATCGGGGTGGCCATCAAATAGAATACCGAACATATCGAAAGCTTCACGTTCATACCAATCGGCACTAGCCCAGACAGATGTCACACTATCAACAATTGGCTGTTCAGCAGCCAGCCTGACTTTTAAGCGTAAGCGTTGATTATGTTTAATTGACTGCAACTGATAGGCAACGGCAAAACGATAGCCGTCCGTGACTGGCTCAGCATGGCCCAGCCCATCTACAGCCCGGCTAAATCCGAACTCTGTCGACTGCTTAGTTTCCCAACTGCTGCCGCCATACTCTGAATAATCGACTCCGGCCAAATCCATCAATTGTTCAAACTGATAATCATCGCGTAATTTAGTGCAAACATTGATAATTTGTTCAGCTGCTACATGTAAGGTGATTTCATCACGGACCAGTTCGCAATCCAGTAAGGCATCTGAAAAATCCTGTTCAAGTTTGGCTTTAAGCGTTTGAGTCATAAAAAACAGATCACTATCAGGGTTGTCTGGCTATGGTGTTAGTACGATGTATTTTTTTCTGCAGCTGTAATATTCCGTACAGTAACGCCTCAGCCGTGGGTGGGCAGCCAGGAACATAGATATCTACTGGCACAATCCGATCGCAGCCACGGACAACAGAATAAGAATAGTGATAATATCCTCCTCCATTGGCACACGAGCCCATTGAAATAACCCAGCGAGGCTCAGACATCTGGTCATAGACTTTTCTCAAGGCCGGCGCCATTTTGTTTACTAATGTGCCTGCCACAATCATGACGTCTGACTGTCGTGGACTGCCACGAAACACCACACCAAATCGGTCTAGGTCATAACGTGTAGCGCCGGCATGCATCATTTCTACAGCACAACAAGCCAGTCCAAACGTCATTGGCCATAATGAGCCGGTGCGTGCCCAGTTGATTAATTTATCCGCAGAGGTAGTGACAACCCCCTTCTCAAGAACACCCTCTATTCCCACTCCAGTGCTCCTTTTTTCCATTCATAGATAAAGCCAACGACAAGAATGCCCAGGAATAAAAACATGGCAAGCAGTCCAAAAACACCAATTTCATCGAGAACAATTGCCCAAGGGAAAAGAAAGGCAATTTCTAAGTCGAAAATAATAAAAAGAATAGCAACAAGATAATAACGGACATCAAACTTCATGTGCGCATCTTCGAATGGTTCAAAACCACATTCATACGCTGAACGTTTTTCAGTATCCGGATGACGAGGTCCTAATACAAAACCAGCCAGCAATGGCAAAACGCCAAAGCCGATACCAATAATGATAAACAACAATATCGGGAGATAATTCTCCAGCATGCTGCGCTTCCTTACGATGTCTCGACAATTCAGCGTGAGGGACTTGCGTCACTGCTCACGCCCCTGATTGCATTTGTTGCTATGAGTGCTGCAATCATCAAACTTGATACTACACACTAAAAACGCGGATGAGAAGTCACAATATTTGATAAATAAGGATTTTTAGCAGGCTTATCAGACTAGACAGAACTTAATGGATTATGCTCGAATATATGTTGCTTTGAGTTTAGCAACACTCAATACCCATTAAACAATTTCTCAGATATAAAAATAACAAGGTGTAACATTTCAGGTGAATAAGAATAAGTGGTTAAATACACCTGTAGTGATAGCCATTGTCATACTATTAGCGGCCTTAATAACAGCCAGCGTTGCAGCTTCGTATTTGTTCTCACTGATACAGAAAGATGTAACATCACGTCTTGATACCGCATTGGTTACCTCCATTAATAGAGTCAAACAATCTTTCACTAATCATCAGCGTAATAGTATTTATTGGGCAGAGAATACTGTTATTCAGCAAATCGCTTTATTAGCCAATAAACATGAAAACAGAGCTATGCAAGAGGATTTGTATCAACTAGTTAATGGCAGTCTGAATGCGACGCTGACAAATGATGGTTACCGGGACTACAAATTATTTAATCTCAACGGTGAATTGATCTTGTCCGGTATCAGCGGATTTACAAAGCCTAATCAGGTGATAAAACTACCAACAAAAATACTGACTGAATTATCCAAAAAGTCTGTCTATACCTCACATCCCTTTATGCCATCATCAGCATGGCAATCAACACTAAGACATAAATACCCTTTACCTACCATGTTATTTATCGCTCAAATAAACGATTGGTCTGGAAAAATAATCGCATTCTTCGCTTTCGAAATTAATCCTGACAAGGTATTTAATCCAGCTTTCCATGAAAATCAGGTAGGACAAACAGGGCAGGCATACGCTATTGATGGACATGGCCGCATGCTAACCCAAAGTAAATTTACAAATCAGCTAATTAAAGCAGGCTTAATCGATGCCTCCAATCCTATCAGTGAGTTGGCACTCGAAGTCCGCGATCCAGGATTTAACCTGCTGGAATCAACCGATAAAACAGTAAAAAAATCGATGCCGTTTACATTAATGGCTAAGTCGCTGACTCAACATCAGAGTGGTGTCGATCTGAAAGGCTATCGCGATTATCGTGGTGTCAAAGTGATTGGCCGTTGGCGCTGGGATGATCAGCTCAATATGGGTATTGTGACTGAAACAGAAGTATCCGAAGTATATAAACTCTATCGTTCATTATTATTCAGTGTCATTGTCAGTATAGTCTTTATCATTTTTATGACGGCTTTTGGTACCTATTTCTATCGCCGTTCAACACAACAACGAATCGCTTCACTGCAGCAACGAGATGCCATCATCAAACAAACTGATGATGGTTTTGTCACGATTGATGACCAAGGAAAAATCACTATGGTCAATCCTGCTATCTGCCATTTATTTGGCTATAAAGAAGCTGAGCTTATCGGTCAACCTGTCTCTGTCCTGATTGATGAAGCACAACGAGATAAACATGATGATTATTTGAAACAAGCGGATATCCATGAACCTAAAATTGTCCATCGAACCCGCTCTTTTTCTGCAACCAGGAAAGATGGCAGTGAATTCCCGATTGAATTAAATATTAGTCCGATGCAATTTGGGCACCGTAAATTCTATATTGGCGTTATTCGAGATATTTCTGAACGTTTTCAATACCAGCAAGAACTCATTAGGGCAATGAAGCAGGCTGAACATGCGAATCAGGCCAAAAGTGAGTTTCTGGCCAAAATGAGTCATGAGCTAAGAACACCACTCAACGCTATCATTGGATTCTCTCAGCTGTTACTGATGGATAAGTTAAATGATGATCAGCGAGAATCTGTCAGTATGATAGAAAGCTCGGGAAACCATTTACTCTCTCTAATTAATGAGGTACTCGACCTGTCACGTATAGAAAGTGGCCATATGTCTGTGTCAGTTGAGGATGTTGAATTGAAGCCCCTTATCGATCACATCATTCCTTTTATTCAAACGCAGCTTAACGCACTGAATTTAACTATCCAAGAAAACTATACTGAAGATAATTCATCACGCTTTGTTCGTGCTGACCACATCAAATTAAAACAGGTGTTGTTAAATTTACTCTCTAATGCTGCAAAATATAATAAACCTAATGGACATATAGATATTATTGTCAGCAATACTGGTGAAGAATCAGTTCGCATCGCTATCAAAGATACCGGATATGGTATTGATGAAGATTTACAGAAAAGATTATTTGAACCTTTCGACCGTCTGGATAAGGATACTTCTGATATACAAGGCACCGGAATAGGACTGGTCATTAGTCGTGAACTGATTAAGTTAATGAATGGCCATTTTGGTTTTGAGAGTCAGCAGGATGAAGGCTCAACGTTTTGGATAGAACTGAAACGTTCATCGACGAGAGACTTGTCTTTGATATCAACAGAACAAAATGAACTCGGATATTTCAACCATAAACAGTCTGCTCATATCAGAGTGTTATGTATTGAAGATAATCCCACTAACCTCAATCTACTTCAACGTCTTTTCAAACAATACGCTCACTATGAATTACTTACTGCAGCTGATGCTGAAACAGGATTAGACTTAGCCAGACAGTCTGAACCAGATATTATTTTGATGGACATTAACCTTCCTGGTAAAGATGGCTTTCAGGCTTTGCATGCTCTTAAACAATCAGCCATTACCCGAGACATTAAAACCATTGCCTTGAGCGCAAACGCCATGCCAGAAGATATTGATAAAGGATTAAAAGCAGGGTTTGATCATTACCTGACCAAACCACTTAATTTCGATTTATTAATAGATACTATCAACCAGCTCTTGGACAAAACGATACCAATAACAGATAAATGATCAGTAAAATTGAGACTATTCAGCCCATTGTTTTATGGCTGTTAACGCTTGCTGGTTAAGCTCTATAGCACGATTTTCGTTTATCGCTTCAGTATAACAACGTAGTTCCGGTGCATTCCCAGAGGGTCTGATATGAATGATTTCATCTTTAGCAAATGACATTCTGACACCATCAGTTGTATCAACTGCATGAACCTCGCCCATAAAGGGGAATAAGGTTTTTACCTGCTCACGATTCAGTTGATTATTAGGTAATAACGTTTCAAGTAATAATCGGCTTTTTTCTAGTGCAAAGTTTTTTAGGCGGTCACTACTAGTGTAAATCGCTGGCATAGAATGATTAAGCTCTGACACAGTTTGTTGTCTTTTTTTCGCCAATAACAAGACACTTAAAATCACAATAACAGCATCACGTGTAGGTAATGGGCTTAGCCGCTTTCCAGATAATTCAATTGCTGATTCCTGTAGAAAACCGCCATTTGCCTCATAACCGACTACGCTCTTTTCAGAGTTTACAGCTGCTTTCTGCATGGCTGAAATAACATAAGGTGAACCTATTCGGGTGCGTATCACCTGTTTAAAAAAGTCCACATTCACACAAGAGTTACTACTGACAGGCGTTACCACAACTTCTGCGTCAAGGTAGACCGCGGTCAATAAACCGACAATATCTCCCCTGAGCCAACGTCCATTTTCATCACTAATTAACGGGCGATCACTATCACCATCAGTCGACACAATCGCATCCAGTGTGTGCTCAGTTGCCCACTGTTCGGCTAGCTTAATATCTTCAGGACGAATCGCCTCTGTATCCACGGATACAAACGTATCACTCCGGCCTAAACAGATTGTGTCTGCACCCAATGCAGACAATATCTGCTGCAGCATATTTCTAGCCACTGCAGAGTGCTGATAAATACCGATGGTCATACCACCCAGACAATTTTCAGGGAAAAAATTGGTAAACCGTTCAATATAATGCGTTTCAGCTAATAACTGAGCATCCGGCAGGACATCATCTTGTTTATTAAACTGACCATCGCTAGTAAACAACTCATCTGGTAAATCAACAAATTGCTGTTTTATGGCTTGCTCATCAGCCTGAAGTATTTCACCAATTGGCAAATTAAACTTCATGCCGTTGCGATCATCGGGAATATGACTTCCTGTTACCATGATGGTCGCCATTTTTTGTTGAATACCATACAAAGCAACCGCCGGGGATGGTATAAAACCTAGGTTGACTGGCTGCAGTCCACAAAACTGACAGGCTGTCGCAACAGCATTCATAATCCTTGGACTGCTTTGTCTTAAATCACCACCAATTCCTACCTTATCGCCTTTATATATCTGGTGATCAGTTATGAGATATTGTAAAAATGCAGTGGTATAAGCAAAACAGACACGATCTGTCATATCAGTGACAAGACCACGAGTACCACTAGTACCAAATTTGACGCCAGAATCTGACATCAATTGTTCAATATGAATTTTCATCTAGAGATATTAATTACGATGGTAATTATCTTGGAAGCGCACAATGTCATCTTCACCGAGATAGCCACCAGATTGAATTTCGATAATTTCTAAAGGCACTCGACCCGGGTTATGTAACCGATGCTTTTGTCCAACAGGGATAAAGGTGGATTCATTCTCTGACAACAAGAAGACATCATCTTCTCTGGTCACCTCCGCAGTACCTTGGACTACCACCCAATGTTCAGCACGATGATGGTGCATTTGCAAAGACAGTGAGGCACCCGGTTTTACTCTGATACGTTTCACCTGAAAACGTTCGCCAAGATCAATAGAATCATAATAACCCCAAGGCCGATAACATAGACGATGATTTTCAGCTTCAGGACGGGACTGAGCCTTAAGTTTGGAAACGATATCTTTGATGTCTTGCGCCTGATCTTTACTGGCAACCATTACAGCATCTGCTGTTTCAACTATCACCAGGTCTTCAACCCCAATAGCAGATACAAGTCTGTGTTCACTATGAATATAAGCATTTTTTACATTCTGTATTTCCACATCGCCCTTAAGAACATTATTATTCTCATCCTGTTGTGAACACTCCCATAGCGATGACCAGGATCCAACATCATTCCATCCTGCATCAAGAGGGACAACAACCGCTTTTGTTGTTTTTTCCATCAAGGCATAATCAATAGAATCAGATGGACAGGCCTCAAAAGCCTCTTTGTTCAAGCGAACAAAATCTAAATCCTGTTCACTTTTTTCTACGGCTAAACGACATTGTTCAATGATATCGGGATTGAATCTGTTCATTTCTTCAATCAATACCGAAGCTTTAAACATAAACATTCCGCTGTTCCAGTAATATTCACCAGAAGACAGGTAGTGCTCAGCAGTTTTTATATCCGGTTTTTCAACAAATTGTCTGACTGCAGAAATAGTCTCTTTTTCTTCCGCCTGAATGTATCCATACCCCGTATGTGCACAGCTAGGTACGATGCCGAAGGTAACCAGCTTACCAAGCTTTGCTTGTTGCTCAGCAAGCTTAATTGCCTGATGAAAGGCTTCAATATCTGCAATAACATGATCAGCAGCCAACACTAACAGTATAGGATCTTTTTCACGTGAAAGTGCTTGAAAAGCAGCACTTACAATTGCTGGTGCCGTATTTCTGCCCATAGGCTCCAACATAATACTAGGAGAATCAATATCAATTTCTAATAATTGCTCTGCCACCATAAATCGATGACTTTCATTACAAACGACTATCGGCGAAGCATTATTCAAACCATTTAATCTTAGAATAGTTTGTTGAAACATAGAGTCTTCACCAAACAAATTTAGAAATTGTTTGGGTTTATGTTTACGCGAAAGCGGCCATAGACGTGTACCACTCCCCCCAGACATTACAACAGGTATCATTTAAAATCCCGATTTAACTAATTATCAGCTATGAATTATTCAGTGAACTAAGTGCCGTATCAATGTCAGTCACTAAATCATTATCATTGTTTTGTGATGCTTGCTGCTTTGCTGTATTTAAATATTGTTTGGCTAAGTCAGTATTACCTTGTTTAGCGTGTAAGACACCAAGATGATAATTAAATACGGCAACATCAGGTTCTAGAGAGACAGCTTGCTCAAGAACGGGTTTTGCTTCGTCAAGGTTATTAAGCTTCACATTCACCCAACCGTAACTATCCAGAAAATAAGGTTGTGTTGAAGTTTTGAACCGTTTAGTAATTTCCAAAGCCCGATTTAAGTTTTCTGGCGACTCAAAACGGTCTGTTAATAGACTTGCTAAATTATTAGCAGCAACATCAATGTTATTATTTTTGGTTAGAATCGCATCATATAAGTCACGTGCTACATCATAATTACCACGTGTTTCTTCAATCGATGCGAGTTGTAGTGAGAAACGGATATTGTCGTCAACATTATCGACGGCTTGTTTCAATATATTTGCAGCTTCTGTAAGTTTGTCATTACGTAAGTAATAATCAATTAATAGTGAGTAACCTAAAGTCCATTTTTTATTTTCAGCAAGCTTTTTCTCGATAATATTGATTGCTTCGTCAGTTTTATCGACTCGGAAAAAGTGAATAGCCAGGGTGGCAAAGCCGTTCATTGACTGAGGATATTTTTGGTTGAAACTATTCAAATAGTTTTCCAATTGTTCATTCTCACCCAATGCTTCCATACTGGTAGCCAGTCCCTGCATTGCACGACTCGAATCAGGGTTCAACTCAAGAGCCGCTTCGTATTCATCCTTGGCAAGTGAATATTCACCTTGCCCCTCATACAATTGCCCAGATAGTAAGTGAGAAAGTAAAGTATCGCCTTGTTGATCTTTTAATAAGTCAACCGTCTCAATACCAGCTTTCCAATCCTTTTTCAGAATTCTTACTTGGGTTAGTTGCTCTAATAAGGCTGTATTAGTAGGATTTTTTTCTAAAGCTGTTGCCAAAACTTGCTCGGCTTTATCATAATTATTTTCAGTCACCAACATGCCAGCGACTGTTAATGCAGCAGTAGCATTATATGGATTAGCTGCTAAAGCCTGTCTAAAACTATCTTCGGCTAAATCATCAGATCCTTGTCTCTGATAAGCCTGAGCGAGCAAAATCATAGCTTCATCAGAGTCAGGCGAATTTCTCAATACTGTTCTTAAATCGGTAACCGCCTGATCGTATTTTCCATCCAGTAAATCCAATTTTGCTCTAACTAATAGTGCATCACTTTCTTCTGGGGCCACATCCAAAACAGCCTGTGACAACTCACGTGCTTTGTCGAAATCCTGTTTTGACGCATAGTAAGACGCAAGCATAACGCGTGCTTTATTGCCATTGATACCCTGGGGGTCTTCTTTAACAATAGTGTTTAACTCATTTACTGAGGCGTCTACGTCTCCATTTTTATCTAATAGAGCAGCTCTGGCAAAGCGTAGTTCATAGTTTTCAGGATCAGATTTAATCATTTCATCCAATTTGGATAATGCTTTCTGTGGACTTTTTTGATTAATTAATCCTAATAAAAATTGCTGAGCCTCTGAATCATCTGGGTGTTTTTCCAGAAATGACTGCAAAATATCTAAGGCTTCATCATATTTATCCAGCTTTGATACTAACAATTTGGCATAGGATATAACGACTTCACGCTCATCTGGTTTTCGTGCCAGAATATCCTCGTATACGTCAGCCATTCCTTTATAATTTTCCATTTCGCTATAAAGGCTTAACTCGATTAACCTGAGCGACATATCTTCAGGATGCTTTTTAATAGCGTCTTGTGCTTTTGCCAGAGCTGCTGGCAACTCACCTTTGTCTTTTAAAATTAAAACCTCTAAAGACATGACGTCTTTGTGATCTGGATAATCTTTTGATACTTCAGCAAGCAGTTCAGATGCTTGATCAAAATTTTGTTGTTTCGCTAAAATCGACGCTTTTAAAATTCGGCCATCAAAACTCTCAGGTTTTAAAGACAAGGCTTTATCTGCTCTTTTCATTGCCTCATCTAACTTGCCACCCAGTAGATAAAGTCGGCCCAGTTTTACCTGAGCATCAACGTGGTTTGGATCAAGCTGTTCGACTGTCGTCAAATTAGCAAACATTTGTTTCCAGTTTTTATTGTGCTCATCTAATAAAGCGAGTCGATAATAAGGTTCTGCTTGACGGGGATCTATCTGAATAGCATTTTTGTATTCCAGTCGAGCTTTATCATAATTACCATTATCAAAAAACTCGTTACCACTTTCTACATAGTCCGCTGCTGTATCTGCAGAGCTACCACAACCTGCTGCGATGCTCAGCATCAAGATGACCAATAAACGTTTGCTTGCTTTCATATCCCTACCTTATTCTGCAATATATTGTTTTAACTTTGGCTCAGCGACATTCATAAATGACAACAAACGTTGTTCGGCTTGAGCTACTGTTTCATTGTCCGCCACCATCGTGACCATTCTGACTAATGAACCATCGGTTCTGTTTTTAAAGATCGAATCTTGTAATAAGTACCATTTATTGATGTACTCATTGGCGACAATACGTCCATGTCCTTGAAACCAATAATAAACTAGTTGTTCTTGTGTTCCTTTTTTAATAATCACACGATTAGCTGGATGGCCATTTGCTTCAATTCGATCAAATGCCGCTATTTCCCAACCACCGCCAGGAATACAGACTCGAGGTGAATGTGGTGACTCACCTTTACGTTGAGTCTCATAATAAGCCACATAAAAATTCACAGTTTGTTTCTGTTCATTTTGGTAATTGGCTAATAAATAATCTGTCATTGCCAGTTTGGACTCAACTCTGTTATCCAATGGCATTTGATAGCCTGCCCACTCACCTAATTTCAAAGGGAAGTTTACCAAGTCTTTATGCTCCGGAATGATCTCTTGGCGATTATCAATATAATGTGTCATCCCATAGCTTGAAACGAGGGTTAATATCGTCAAGCTAAAAATAATCACATTACGTGAGGTAGAAGCACTACTTTCCTGGAATATCGGTTTAGTGTTTGAGTATTGCTCTACACCAAACACCTCAGCCAATGAATTGCCTGTAGTCAGTTTTTCCATTAACCAAATCAATAAGGCAAGCAATCCCGCGCAGGCCATAAAGATGATCCAGCCTTCAAAGTCGTGTAAAAAGCCTTCTGCTTGAGCTATACCCCAATTATCGACAAGTACACCAATCACGCCAATTCGGAAGCTATTCATCAATATTGTGATAGGAATCGTTGCGAGAAAAACCACGGCTTTTTTCCAAAAGCTAGCACGGTAAAAATACGCAGCAATGAAGCCTAGACTCATCAACGGAAACAGATAGCGTAAGCCACTACAGGCTTCCACTACCTGGAGTTTATAGACCCCAAGATCAATGATATTACCCTCAAGATAAACAGGAATATCAAATAAACGAATGACTTGAACACCTAACCATGATGATACTAATTGCAGTTTGGCTGTGAGTACCACTTCAATGACATAGGGTAGAGGTATGGCAAATAATAATAACAAGATTGGAGCTAATGTGAATCGACTAGCTTTGCCAAGGAAAATCATGGATAAACCAAGCAAAGTCAAAACAAAAGAATATTGAATTAGAATGTATAAAGCACTCAATTGACCCAAGATGTAGATGAGTAATGAAAATAAAACAATAAAATAGCCACTCCACATTGGTCGGGTGACAGATGAGAGAATCAGATTTTTTTTCTCCCATAATATATACAGACTCACCAATGGGATGAGAAAGCCGTGACTATATTCTTCCTGCGTATTCCATCTCGTATACGCTTCAGCAATCCCACTCCAGTAGGTGATAAAAGCCAACACAAGCGTTACGATAAATACACTTGCTTTTTGATAGCTCAACACTGTGCCCGCTCCTTGCCTTTACTTAAAATAAATTAACCTGAGATTACCTTGAATCGTTTTAAAACGCCAGCTAATGACATTAATCGTTTAATTTTCTGCCCAGGATTCAAAATGACAAGTTCGCCACCTGACAAATTAAGCTTACCTTGAAGTATTAATAATCTCGCCATAAATGCACTATCAATGTAGCTGACACTACTTAAATCAATCTTTAATAGAGATCGGTTTGCTAATAATGTCGAATCTATCAAAGCATCCAGTTTTTCAAGGTTAGTTGACTGAAAACAGCCAGTCAGTAGCAACGTCTGAGTATTTGGTTGCCAGTTAGCTGTATTTTCGTGGCTTTTATCCTGCTTATATTTTTTATCAAAAAAATAATAAGGAAATTGCTTTGTGAATAGAAACAAAGACAATCCCCAACCATCGCTAAAATAGCGTTTCCACAAATTCGGCTCTTGTTTAATCCGCCACAACCACTCCATTCCCAGTCGTCGCCATTTTTCTGGCGCACGTACTACTGTCCCAGCAACGAAGTTAATCACAGCCCCAAGATGGCTAATTACTGGCGCATCCAGATTAGTCATATTATTCATAATCCAAGCCTGACCTTTTTTGGCACCCAAGGCAACAAGCACAAAATCTGCTTGAGAGGCATTAATTTGCTCAATAATGTGGTCTTGACTCATATCTTCAATGCTCACAAAGCCTGGATCATAAAATCCGACACTTACCATACCTTTAGAATAGCTGTTGAGTTGCTCATGAGCTTGTTCGGCAACACCTGGTTCGCCACCGAAAAAAAACACCCTAATCGGTTTTTCTCGATGTGTGTCAGACAAAAATTGAAATAAATCAGAGCCAGCTACGCGTTCCTTGACGGGTAAGCCCATCATTTTGGCCAACCACACCAATGGCATGCCATCGATAACAGACAAATCGCTCACAGCAACAGATTGATAAAAAGCGTCATCCTCTTGTGCAGCAATCGTGAAGTTGATATTCGGTGTGGAGAGAAAACAACGTCTGTTAGATGAAATGGCTTGCTCAATCAGCTTTGCCGATTCAGCAATACTAACAAAGTCGAATGGTAATCCCATCAATACATGCTGCTTGTTTCTCTCATGAGTCGAGGAAAACGTGGAAATATTAGTCATTTTTTTGTCTCATCACGAGTTAATCCCCACATTTCTTGGTGAGAACCCTTGGCAGGTAAATCAAAACAACAATGTGCATACACCCAGCCGATAAATTCAACTAATACCGTTTTCGCTCCAACGCTGGTTTGCCACCAATTGGCTAATCTGAATTCTTCAGGAGATGCACCGATAATACCGATAGGAATAGCTAAAGCATGAAATGCCTGTTTGTACAAAAAATGAGTTCTGCGACCATGCACATCAGCTGAAAACACATTAATCCCTTTCACCTCATCTATTAAAGGCGCTGCTTCAATAAACTTTCGTACCATAACTGCGCTGAGATAGGTCCTATCCTGAGCAGAAGCAGGCGTTGGAATTATTTGAAGATTATCCTCACTCAGGCCTAACAATGTTAACTGATGAGCCGCTTGCTCTGCATAAGAATCAAACTGATCGGTAAAATTTCTCGCTTCAGGACCACCTGTAGTGATCACTAGATCATAGTGGCCAGATTTATATTCTGTATAAGCCTGGCGGAGAGCATCTGACTCAAGCCAGCCCTCGACAACCAGAACATTAGCTTCAACAGGCGCTTGCTTAGCTAAAAAAAACGCAACATTGTTAAAAAAAAATAAAACGATAGCCAGTGATAATAAAATAAAAATGATGGCTGACCATATAGTGGGAACAAGAATAAAGCGTCGCCTAAAAAACCATCCCTGTTTCTGCATCTAAAGATTACCAACTGATTCAGAAAATAGTATCTCTAAACGCTTAGCATTAATATCTTGTGCAAATTCCTGCTGAACTTTTTTTTCAGCATGACTAATGAGCTGCTCCCGTAAACTTTCATCCTTTATAAGCTCAAGCATCGCTGCAGCTAATTGTTCATTATTATCTGACTCAATTAACTTACCGGTTTCTTCATCAACTACTAGCTCTGGAATACCAGAAATTCTAGATGAGATGACAACTGTCCCCACCATCATGGCTTCCATCAATACAACAGGGATACCATCCATATCCCCCTGTTTATCCTTTTTACATGGTAAGACAAACAAATCCAACTCTCTGACAAATTTGACTACCTGATCATGAGGCAATGGTCCCAGAAATATGACTTTATCGTTCAATTCAAGTCGCTTAACTTGCTGCTTTAAATCTTCTTCCAGTGGTCCTGATCCGGCTATCTCAACAATAAAGTCAGAATATTGTGACTTAAGGATAGCTAAAGCAGAAATAAGCGTATCAATGCCTTTTTTCTCTACCAGTCTACCGACTACACCTATACGTACTGGGCTTGATAGTGCTATTGAAGACTTGCGAGTGAACACGCGACTATCTACACCACAGCGAATAATCTCTAATTTGCCAGGATCAACTTGATATGTCTGCTGAATATACTGGCGATTAAAATCAGATATTGTGGCGAAGAAACTAGACCTTCCCACCTTTTTATCCAACAATAAACCGCGCTCAAATATGTCGTTAGCATGTGCGGTGACACTGAAAGAAATCCCCGACATCATACTGGCATACATAGCAATATCAGTAGGCACATGAGCAAAATGCACATGTAGATGTTGAATAGCATTATCTTTTAATTGTTGAGCTAGCTTAGCGGCATAAAAAAACCGATAAAGCAGGCCTAATGCATCTCGGGATAATATGTTCACTTTAAACATGTCCTTCACGCACTCACCAAAAGCTTTTACATAATGAACCGTTTTTTTTGTCAGTAAGTTGAGGTGACTAAAAAGTACATGCTTCTTTGGCGTCGCATAAAGATAACTCACTCTTGACCGAAGCGTTTCAAGATGTTCATCTGCGGCAGGCATTATCGGTTTATGAACCGAAAACGGAATGATCTCATGACCCAACTCATTCAAAGCCAGAATCTCGTTATACACAAAAGTAGCAGATAATGCGGGTATCTCTGGTGCCAGATATGCCAGTTTCAAAGGTTGCTCCTGCTAGCTGTGAGATTGTTGCCAAACAACAGCTTGTTGTTCATTTAACTGCTTGGTTGCTTCAGCTTTCCCTTTAACAAGGCACTGCCATTGGTAATGGCGAATAAATGCAACAAGTGACTTATCAGCAAATCGTGGCTGACGTGTCAACATGCTTTTCACATAGCCCCACCACATCGCCGCGCCTCCAAGAAAATATGGCGGGTGCAACATACGGAAGACTGATGACGCCGTCATGTAAATCAGTCCCGTCCCCATAAAGTACTGTCCAAAGCCATGACGCATACGCCCCGTGAATATACCTTTCTGACTCGACCCCATAGGTCTCAAGTGGATAAACTGTAAATCAGGCTCATCCCAGCTAACCGCAATCCAACCTAGTTGGCGACACTTATGGCAATCAATACCGTCCCACATTACTTGGCGAACAAAGCCACCAATTTCCTCAAAACAGGTTCGGCGATAAAACTTTGTCATCCCAACCGACATCTCATCGCCACATTTTTCACTGATGAGTGCACCAGACTTTTTATCTCTAAAATAGGCTTTACCACTACACGTACCAATTCGGGGATTCTGATTCATACGCTCAATCAAAACCTCAAAATAACGAGAAGGTAGATCTAAATCCAAATCAAATTTACAAATAAAATCAAACTGACTGACATCAACCTGATCATAACCGTAATAAAAAGCTTCGATCACGCCAGGGCCAACACTACGGTGACCACGATTTTCACGGGTGATGACTTTGATAAAGGGATATTTCTCAGCATACTCAGCCAGAATTTGTGGTGTTGCATCAGTGGAGCCATCATCAACAATCACCCATAGATCAGGCTGAATAGTCTGATTCACAACACTATCCAGTGTTATGCGCATGTAATCAGATTCGTTGCGACAAGGGGAAACCAGTAAGTAACTCATAAATTGTTCTCGTTTATTTAAGCAATCGGAAACTCAGTCGAATTAAGGGCTACTTATATTCAATGATTTTCTGTCGTTTACCTGTTAAAAAGTTTTTATAAAAAGTCATGATACCTAATGTCTGTGGAAACTTAGATAGCACGTTTGAACTGGCAACCATCAATGACAGTGAAAGAGGAAAATACTTCTCTCCGTCACGAGCTGTCAGCCTCATTATTTGTAATGGATATACAAGCAATAGCCAAAGCATCAACGGCTTCCATAATGAGGACAAGAGCACTATTGGTAAAAGGAATGACCAAAAAATGTTACTCCGGACTTCTTTGTATCTAAACCGCTCTTCAGAACGGCCATGAAGATAAAACGATTCAGCATAAGCATGACCAGCCCTTTTATGACGTTTCCACCATTGAGTAAATCTTGTCATAGCAGCATCATGTAATGTCATATCAGAATCAAGACGCATAATTTTCCATCCTTGTTGACGCATACGGAAGCACATCTCAGGCTCTTCACCTGCAATCAAAAAGTCTGAATACCCATTGACACTCTGAAAAGCAGAAACACGTATTAATGTATCTCCCCCACATGCATTAGCATCTCCTACAGGGGTATTCCACTCGATATCACATAACTGGTTATATACGGAGTATTCTGGAAAACGTTCACGCCTTCGTCCACAAGCGATTGCATAATCGGGCGAAGATTGAAGAAATGTATGTGCTCTTTGAATCCAGCCCGATATTACCTCACAATCTCCATCCACAAATTGTATATACTCAATCTCTGGATGCGCTGTGATTAATACTCTTGCACCTTCATTTCTGGCTCTGGCAGCGGTGAATGGCTTCTGCAAATCCAATTCGATCGTAGTGACCCTCAAATCCATTGCTGCTTGGACACTACCATCAGTAGAACCAGAGTCAACATAGATTATATTAGCTATATCCTTTTGGAGTGATTTAATACAACGTATCAGGCGTTCTCCCTCATTACGCCCTATAATGACAGCACCAATATTCGATAAAGACATTTTTACTTCACCATATCCCAGCGGCTTTGTCTACTAAACAAAAACAGCATTGTTCCAATCATAATTAACTTTGTTTACTCGGCTTTCTTTTTGTCATTCTTTTTGCCAAATTAATCCAATATTTTTCGTAATAGAACGTCGATAAATGAGCAAGAACAAACAACACAACAAAGAGTATTGGACGTTTTAGATATTTTTCCAGAGTATCTCCAGCCCCAAACCATGTGTTGACAAGAAGTGGATGGATAACATATAGCGCATATGAAACGCTCGCTAAATAAACTAAAACACGGGCATTCAGATATGTCAGTAATGAGCTATTAATATTGTATAAAGTAGAGCCGACCAATACTGCAGCAATATAAGGTCTAAAATAATTTACAAAGCCACCCTCTGGGTGAGAAGCGACGAATAATGCCAACAATGCAAAATAAGGATTAACTGCACGGAGCAAATTTTGAAGTAACCCCAGCCCTTTATCATTGTATACAAGCGAGAGAATTACGCCTGCCAGTATTTCATCCCCCCTATAGTAAGTGTTGATGGCAACATGAACCCCATCAAAGATTCTGTTGGCTGTAATTAAAAAACACCCAATCACTAGGATAATAAATGCCTTCTCTCTAAAAAAAAGAAACAGCAAACCTATAGTAAGATAGAACTGTATTTCGACACACAAACTCCAGAAGTGACTCGTGCCATGCACAAGGTCCATCGGAGGATAATTAGCATAAAAAAAGAAATGTGGAGCAAGTTTTGAAATATCGATATTCAATATGGGAAAAGCAATAATCAAATATAACCAAGCCAGAGGAATAATCCTAAGAATACGCCTGATAAAAAAATCATGGACATTAGGACGATGTATTAGAAAATTCGTTATCAAAAAACCAGAAAGTATAAAAAAAATACTCATCCCAATGACACCTGATGTGAAATTGAGTTGCAGAAATGAAGGTCCCAGAGGGAGTAAGTGGGCAGCAAGGACTAACATTATGCTAATGCCTCTCCAACCATCAAGGACATAGAAATAGTCTTCTGTGTTTTGTTCTCTATTAACGGCTATTTTTTTTTCTTTGGCCGTAATAAAACTAAAAAATTTATTCATAAATTGATATCACTCAGATGAGTGGTACCAATTACCTTGGCAGGGACCCCAGCAACTATTGCATAATCAGGCACATCTTTAGTAACGACAGCATTAGCACCGATTAATGCGTGCTTACCGATGGTGATATTCCCAATGATTTTAGCTCCAGCACCAATGTCCACATGCCCTAAAAGCGTAGGAGCCTTTGCCTCGAGCCTCTTCACTCCTAATGTAACTTGCTGATGAATAAGACAGTTTACTCCAATAACAGCAGAGGGATGAATAACGATACCATTGGCATGCGGCATCGAAATACCACCTCCAATATTTAAGTTCAAAGGAATATCAGCACCGCTTACTACAGACCAAAAACGATATCGTAAAACAGCAATCTTCTTTTTAAGCTGTGAGACCAATGAGCGTTGAACCGAGACATTTTGATAATCACGTATGCTTCTTATTAGCTTTTTTGATGGCTGCCAAAAAGTAGTGACTTTCTCTCTCTGCCAATCAGGCATATCCGCTGAGACCACGTTCATTTCCTCTGATTAAATAAGACTTATATGTTTATCTTTTGCTAACTGTTTATAGTTGCCAAGATTAATCTCAGTACCAGTCAACTGACTCAAACTATTCAAATCCTCGTTGAATATCTTTTCCAATTTCCTTTGGCTTTCAACCGTTAGTTCTGGACGTTTTTTCATCACTAGTTGCTGTTTTACAAAATTACGTAGACCTTTGGGTATCAAGCTCCGTCTAACTGTCGCCAAGACAGGGTTATTAATGAGAAAGTTATAGCCTTTAAAACGTCTGACGCGTTGATTAGAAACATTCTGCTCAGGAAGGGTTTCATGCCATTTTACCGGTTCATCGTAACCGATAAAACGAGCGACACGTTCGAGCTCCAGCTCCGGCTCCTCTCTGAATGCTTCCGAAAAAACTAATAAGATATTTTCGCGACCATACTGCTCTATGTATGGCGTTATTTGCATGGAGTAACGACTGTAATTTATTAACTCGGGGAATGTATCAATTGCTGTATTAATATCAGTCCGAATAACATTCTGACTCCATTGATGCATGTAATGAGAAACCAATCTTTCAATCGGATGCCTGATAACATATATCAACTTTAGTCTAGGTAAATATGCAGACATTCTATTTAGAGTTTTTGGATAGTCTGGCAGTTTTGTATAGTGCGTACTCGACTCACCACAAATATCATTCAGATCGGCATTTTCAAATAACTCTTGATACCAATTTAAACCTAGCTGATAAACATCATCATCACTAAAAAAGTTTGGCTCTTTCGGTGTAGACATAAAAATGCCTGGCTGTAATGCCAGTTGCTCATGTAAGGTGCTTGTAGCACTTTTCATTGCACCAATAATAATAAAGTTTGGTTTAGTCATAATCTTTCGGATGTATATAGGCTTTTAATGGATTAGTGAAATTTATCCAAGTATCGCGCCATTGCCCTTCTGCAGTATTACTTTGATAGTTTTTAGATAGCTTTTGTCTTAACCCAGAAATCGCAGCACCAAGAGACCAAGCAATATTAGCGAAAGTAAGCCCCCAGTAACCATAGAGTAAATAAAAGTATCGTGTCCGTGACTCATAGAAATATCGCGGTAATTTTTTTCTCAATTTAGCCTGAGATTTGAGTGGCGAACTACCGCCACGTAAATGAACAACATGAGCATTCGGTTGATAAATGACTTTCCAACCAGCTTTCCGTGCACGATAACTAAATTCGACATCCTCAAAGTACATAAAGAACTCGTCGTCTAACAGCCCAATATCTTTAATCACTTCAGATCGTATGAGTACACATGCAAAACTCACCCAGTGATATTGTTCAATGGTATCAGCAACCGGTCTAGCAACTACATAACGGCTAAGCAGATGAGAAAATAAACCGACACTAGCCGCTTTGAGAAACTCACTAACCGGAGTATGGAAGTGGAAACAGCTCTCTTGTGGTTTTCTATCAGGCCATTCTAGTCGTGGTCCAATCAACCCAGCATTAGGGTTGTCCTCTGCTGTTGTCAACAATGCCTGAAGAGCCCCTGCTCTGACTTCAGTGTCACTATTTAATAGTAAGTAGTGCTCTGCCTCTATACTCTTAATTCCCAAATTATTCCCACCAGAGAAGCCAGTGTTGTTAGTAGAACTAATTAGTCTAAATTGATGCTTTCCATTATTTAGCGCCATCCAGTTAGTGATTTTAGAAACTGAATCATCCTGAGAATAATTATCAACAACAATGACTTCAGCATCAATGTTCTCTAACTCAAAAATAAGAGAATCCAAAACATCTATTACCATATCTGGAGTTTTATAATTAACGATAATAACTGCTAACTTAGGCATGAGCATCATCTACACTTAAACAGTTATTCATCCTCTTTTGGAAAGAGATCATAAATGTATTCTCTTCAGCAAAGTGTCTAGCATTCCTTGACTTCTCTGCAAGAAGATCTCGGTTCGCATCAATTTCAATGATTTTCTGAGCAAGAGCTTCAATATTATTCATCGGTACACTCCAACCTACGTCAGCAAGCTCAAGTATGCCGCTATGTGCTTTATTGTCATATCCGATAATAGGTACACCACACGAATATGTTTCTAAATAAGTACATGAGGGATCACTTTGTTTGTGACAGCAAACAAATAAATCAATATTCTCCTTAATATAAGGCATTAAATCATTAGTAAAATCTACTGCACCATGTAGAACAACTTTGTCAGCTAAGGCCGACACATCAGATAAATTATTTCTAATTCTCTCATAGAGCTCACCATCACCAAAAATATCTAATTGAAAGTCATGATTTAAACTAATAAGTTTTTGAGCCAAAGAAATTAAATCTTCAACACCTTTCATCTTGTTTAATCTTCCTGAAAAAGCCAATCTGATTTTTTTTTGACGAGTTAATCTACTTAATCTTGAGTCTAACCCAGCCTCAGAAATAATCATTTCCTTAGTCGATCTTGTATCGAAGTAAAGTAATGTGGGAAGAATTTTTTTGTAGCTGTTGTAAGCAGGTGTTCCATTAGTTTGGAGATAGGTTGCTTTGCGAAAAGCTGAGCGTCTTAAATTTTCAATAAGTATCAGCCAGACTGATGATTTCAACTTAGCAAAAACTGTTTTCGATGATAACCAATTAATTTGCAATCGCGTTTCTAAAATATATTCGACATAGTATACGCAAGGCTTTCTTAGCTCTTTACACATCTTCGATAAATTCAAATTACGAAATTCATCTGCCGACGCCATAACCGTAGTTAAGTTCACCAATAGGTTTTCTTCTATTGTGTTGATCTTAACCAAGTTAAATAAAGCACCTTCTTTTCTGTACTTGACAATACCAAATTTCGGGATAGGATTTTGACTTTGTCTTAAAAAGACAGTTAGTTCATGTCCCCATAATCTTTTGTATAAAGACAGTCCATCGTAAAACTTTCTATCAAGAAAAGTCTCACCATCAACGACCCAGTAACCAACAGCAGGAAATAATCCAAGATTACGCATCAAAATCTACCTATTTGAGCAATTATATTTTTAGACTGTATTTTCTGTAAGTCCTTAAAATATGCCATCGCATCAAATATTTCTTGTTGAAAATTATTAGATGTTAAGTTTGCAAAAACATCATTCAATTTATCTACGGATACTGTGTTCACATCTACACAAAATGATTCCATACCTATAGACTCCATAAAGTCGTAGGCTTTATCAGCATAACCTAACATGATGGAAGGTATAGGTTTTGTTAAAGCTAATATAACTGAGTGCAGGCGTGTACCAATAAAGTAATCCACATCATTTAAACTGGATAAGTATTGCCTTGTATTCTCATAAATCGACCTAATTTCACTATCATTACCTAACCGGTCGATCATCATTTTAGCGAGTACATCATCATCAGGATTAATCACATAAAATATCAAATCCCACTTTTCGCTTATCCGTTGACGCAAAAATTCAATATAGTTATCCAGCCCTTGTTCACTTATTAAGCCTTTGGTTGCACCAATATTGACACCCAATTTTTTCCGTTTATTTAATCGTCGGTCAAGAGTTGAGGTCCACTGACAAGCAATGTCGCCTAGTATCTCTGATTCAATACCAATCCTTTTAAGTCTAGTTTGAGAGCGTGGCCCTCTAACACCAACATAATCACAACCTTCCAACATGTAACGCCATGCTTTTAACCAGTCAGGTATATCCGACGAAAATGGTCCAACACCCGTGCCAAAAACAATTTTATACTTCGCTTTGTTAGATATGATCTGAAAATCACTTCTAAAGCCATTAGAACCATCCGGCTTATTTGCCCCAATCAATGTTCCACCACCTAAGATAGCGCTTTTTTTTGTTTTATGCGCTAACAGCGGCTTGAGATAGTTAAAGCGAGGTTTAGTGTATGGAGTTAAAGCAAGAGCCTGGAATAATTCGTTAGTTGCTTGCCATATAGCTTCATCACCCAAATTCATATATCCAATAAAACCATAGAATATATTTGGCTGATGCTTGTATAGTGCTTTCATTCTTCTGCAAATTCCTTTAATGCGCTTTCAAAGTTCTGGCTCGAGTTTTGCCATGAATTTCGTAATGCAACATGATAAGCATTCTCAGATAACTCTCGCCACTCAACGTTATTTAATTCATTAAAACACTTAATTGCAGTGACGAGATCATCAACAGAAAAACTATTCAGTAAAACACCATTTTCAGGTCTAATTAACGATGGAGCGGCTCCTGCAGGCGTTGCAATTACAGGTGTACGGCAAGCCATTGCTTCAAGAATAGGTAATCCGAACCCCTCTTTCAGACTTGAAAAAATCCACGCATCACACTGTGCGTAAATGTCTTTGAGCTTGTTTTGTTCAGGTCTAACGTACACTCTGATATAACTCTGTTTAAAAAAGTCATCATCAGGATATTCAGAGGCAAAAATTATTAACTTTAGATCAGGTATGTCAGATTTTACTTTGCTAATTGCATTAATAGCTATGTCGCTACCTTTATAAGATCTTGGTGAGTACATAAATCCAACAGTAAGTTGATGATTTTTATTTCGTGATTCAGCGTTAAATTGCACAGAATCAACGCCATTCAAGATTAAATGATCAACCTTACATTGTTCACTCTTTTCTAAGCTCTCTTTTATCCAATCTGATACAACAATTTTCTTAAAATTATTTCTAAATGTCGCTTTCACCCTATCTATTGGTAGCCATGGATGAAGCTCGTAATGTTGCAAAAAATATACTTTTTTACCTTTGGAGTTAGAAAAAGAAGCTATCCACTCCGCAGTACTCCAAAATGTAGCGATAATCACATCTGCTTCTGGCACATCATCTTCTGTAACTTTTTCATCTGAGTCTAAAATCATCAAATTAACTTTAGGATTAGTAAAATAAGCAGTTGATGAGCTAACAGCTTTCGGCCATCCATTACCTTTAAGAAATGTTTTTAGCTTATGAATGAGAGAGGGAGATTTTTTTTGAGGCGATATCACATAAACATTATGCCCCTTATTAGCCAAATAACTTGCATATATTGAAATAACTCTTATACCACCAGTCAAGTTAAATGAAGGAATTACAAATGTTATCGTTAATTTTTTTTTATCTTTCATATTTATTTGACTATGATCATTAATAAATTTTTCCATGACTCTAGCCTAAAGGGGAAAAATCTCACGACTCGAAAAGCATCCTTGATTGCACTTATCTGATCACTCTTTCCATGCCAATACCAAGACTGCGAGATCATCTGATTAATGAGTTTATTTTGACTTTTTCTTGGCTTGTCACCAATTTCCGGAGGTGTTAATTTTTCCCCTCTGGCGACATAATCTTCTTCTCCAGCTTGGCGCAGTTGGTGGCATTTCCTTGCTGTGGACTCATAAAACTCTCTTTTTGAGTTTGGCTGAGTATGGGTAATCGATATATTGTGCAACCTATAATAATAAAAATTTTGTGCAAGAAAGAAAATTTTTCCTTCCATCGATAGCCTTAGTTGTAGATCAATATCTTCGCCTGTCACAAAAAATGGCCTGCAACCTCCAATTTTTCTTAGAATAGAAGTGTATGTCATAAACGTACAAAAGTGGGTAATGGTTTTCAGTAGTTTAAATTCATTATCAATATTTCGGTCTTCCATATCTTGTAAATATTGAACTAAATGTCGACTTTTTTTATCTATAGCCGCATATTTTCCGCATACAGCAATATAGTCAGAATTCCGTGTCAACCAATCGACCTGTGATTCTATGCGATCAGGAGGATAAATATCATCAGCATCACACCGGCAGAAAAACACTCCTTGAGCATGTTTTAAACCTAAATTAAATGCATCCGATATCCCTGTTGAGTTGCCTTCAATTACGCTGATTCTCTCATCATCAAATTGTTTAATGATGGAAAGTGTATCGTCGGTAGATTTATCGTTTATGACGATTAACTCGATATCTTGATAGCTTTGACTCAGTATTGACTGGATACTTTCTTTTATAAATTTACTTGCATTTTTAGCAGGCATAATCACTGAAACTAGTGAACTCATTGTACCGTCATCCGTTAGTTAGCATTTCTAAATGCTATTGCACTATGTTATAGCTGTTTTCTGTTTAAAATTCTGTTTAATATCGTATATTCGGCCCACTAAGGCACCAATAATTAGCCAATAGAGGGGTGAGAGTGAAGCATTCGGCATTTGGTCAACTAAAACTAGCCCTACGATGACAGTATGTAAAACAAAGAAATTTTGCTCATCATCCTTATCTGAGGGTATTAATTTTCGATACTTATTTGCCAACCAAAGCGGTAACACAATCAACATAAACTTAGATAGATAGCCAACCCATCCATAAACTCCTAATGTAATTATCCACTGGCCATCAGTGGTGCTCACATCATTGCCGGTCATCTCATCACGAGCACGATTACGCCCCCACCCCCCCCATCCAAACATCATTTTGTTGTTAGCATGGGCCAATAGTGTATTTTCATTTTCAAAGCGAAAAGCTAAGGACTGTGCTCTTTCTTCACTCACTGATTCAGCAAAACTGACCAGTGAATTATGTGGAAATAGCTTCAATGAACTCAAAACTGGATATGAAATAAATAGTACGGCAATAACAACAACTCCAAGATGAACTAGTCTGTTAGGGACTATATATAATGCTATCAAAGCAGATACACCATATAACAATGAAGCAAGACTTTTAGATAAAACTAATGTTACGAGAATCAAAAGAAAGACAAGTCCGTTGCGTCCAAACTGAAATATCTTTGTTCTAGTTTTGTACATAGTTGCCGTAACAGCCAGGCCCACAGCTAAAAAGAAGGCAACCCACAGACCATGACCCATAAATATAGTCGCACGGAAGCCACCATCGCGATACTGTTGTTGCCACGATCCTGGTAAAAAACCATATATATCACGGCTCAACTGTGGACTCATTCTTATCTCGTATAGAGCTAGCACTGCGTATATAGCTGCGCCTATACTGAAATATTTAAATAACCTCTTTTGGTTTTCATAACTACGGAAATAAGTTGCTCCAAGAAGGAAAGGTAAAATATGTAAATAGTTACTTATAGAATCTGATAAACCATCATAAAGAGACAATCCTGGTAGATAAAAATATCGCTCAGAATTAGTCATAGCTGTCATGAATGGTGATATGAGGAATACTATAAATAATACTTTAATAACTGTTGGTAAGGCTGAAAAACCTATTTGCTTTTTATATAAAGCTAAAAAGCCCATAATCGCTACACTAGTAATGGAGAACTTATCTAATGCTGGCAATAAAGGTGGATCTATATTAAAGCCAGCAGGCAAAAACATAGCTGCACCGAGCATACTAAGAAGAATGCCAGAGACTTCACCCTTTTTATGAAAAAAATAAAAAACGATTAATGGCCAGGAAAGAAGCGCTATATAAGCAAATAAATTAGGCATGTATTACATTATCATTTCTAAGTTAAGAGTTGTTGTTTATCTTAACAACAGTGAAACAGTGGGCCAAAGATGCCACTAACGGTCAATTTGCTCTAATTTAAAAAAACTTAAAGCTAAGAGTTTCCATGCTTCAATACACCATGGAACTAGTGCTATAGCACGTTTAGCGTATTTAATTGCTGCATGTCTATTTTTATAGTTATATGCCCACCAGCCAAACTTTAATATAAAGCTAAGCTTGGAGGCTCTATCCTGACTAGCACGCCACTCTGAGTTTTCTCTAAACTGACCAGTGATTCCTCTTCTCTCCCATGCTTCAAGACAAGCTCTTTTAGTCGATTCTCTTTGCTTTGACTGATTTGCAGCACTGATCGATGAGCCTAAGTAACGATATTTAATTAATGGCTTATTGATATTTGCTAGCTTCCCTATCTCTCCAAGTCTGAGCCATAAATCATAATCTTCAGCTGCTTCAAACTCTTTTCTATATCCATTTAAGGCTTTTATAACATTCGCTCTGAACATAACTGATGGGTGTTCAATAGGACAATGTCCCTGGAGTAATTTTTCTTGAATTTCACAGTCATCAGTTGGGACATTTAGGGTAGTCAGTTCATCACCTTCATCATCGATGATTATCTGAGCTGTCCCCACACACGCGATGTCTTCGTACTTGTATAAAAACTCAACTTGTTCTACTAGTCTTTCTGGTAAGCAAATATCATCCGCATCCATTCTGGCAATCAAGGGACTTTTAGCTTCAGTAATTCCCTCATTCAAGCTGGCTACTAAACCTCGATTCTCGCGTGAGATAATTCGCAAACGTTGATCCTTAAGTGCATATTCATTTAATACCTCGAGTGATTTATCTGTTGAACCATCATTGATTATAATAAATTCAAAATCTGTATAGGTTTGTTTGAGAACACTTTCTATTGCGAGCCGTAGATATTCGCCACCATTATAAACCGCCATTACTACTGAAACTTTTGGTAGAACATTCATCATTTAATATAGACTTTATTAATACTGTGTAAACTTTTTAATCAAAGCATAACATCAAGCTCTGAAACTAACATGAAAATATCATGGCTTAAGCTAAATTCACTAGAAATTTACTCCACACAGAGCACGTACAATACACACCAGTTGATGATATTAATCAACGCACGGAGGAAACATTGAAAATCTTAATAGAGAATGGAACTTATGACTGCCATAACGCTGGCGATCTAAGTATGCTAAAAGTATGTATCGAGCGCGTTCATGAATTATTCCCTACGTCAGACATTTATACAGTCACTGAATCAGCAGAAGAATTGCTCAATCTTTCTGATAAAACAAAAGCAATTAGCTTTCTGAGAGGCCGTTCGCTGTGGCTTCGACCTCGTAATATTTTTGGTCCAGCCCATAAGCTACTCCCTATTAGTGATAGCCTTGTTGATGATGCTGAGTTAGCATTTAAAAGGAAATATCCTCTTATATCGCTAAGGATTATGAAGTGGCGTTATCGAAAAGATCCTGTACAAAAGTCAGCCGTTGAAAGCTTCATAAAAACATTAAAAAGTTTTGATATAATTATTCTAAGTGGTGGGGGCTATATCACAGACTCCTTTGAGAATCATTCTTCTAAATTACTTGAGACGCTAGTAATAGCTGATCGGTTTAATATTCCCTTTTATCTATTTGGTCAGGGAATCGGGCCAATCTCTTCAAAGAATTTGAGTCACCTCTCTAAACTAGTCCTACCAAAAGCCAAGCTTATTGCTCTCAGAGAAAGACTCAAAGGACCAGAATTATTAGAAAAATTAGGGGTAAATAACCACAACATACATATTACAGGTGATGATGCCATAGAGATTGCTCGTTCAAGAAAAAGTGATTCAGAAGGTCATTGTTTAGGATTGAACATACGGTTTGCCAGCTACATGGGTATCACATCAGATAAAGCAAACACTATAGTCTCAATAGCAGAAAATTATGTTGCTGAGGTCAGGTCAAAGATAATTCCTGTCCCAATTTCATGGCATCAAGATGAAAATGATCTCAAACAAACCTCCAAACTCCTTAAAAACTTTAATAATGTAGATAATGAAAATCTCGAAAGTATAGAAGGACTTATATCCCAGATTAATAAGTGCAGAATCATTATCACGACGAGTTACCATGCGGCTGTTTTTGGTCTTTCTAATGGACGAACCGTAATTGCACTGATAGCGTCAGAATATTACGTTGATAAATTTCGTGGACTGGCAGATATGTTTGGCTCAGGATTAAAAATGATTGATCTGAAAAGTGACAGTTGGGAACAAACCTACAAAGAAGCATTAAATGCTTACTGGTTAAATTCCAACGATTATAAATATGGCCTAGAAGATGCGTCAATTAAACAGATAACTGAGTCTAAGCAAGCATATTCAAAACTTTCACTCGCAATAAAATAATGGCAAGCAAGCATGCAAAATAATACTTCTCTAAAAAAGCTTGTCTTAAGTGGTTCAGTTTGGACTACAGGAGGCTATGCATGTGCTCAAGCTATTAGATTAGCCAGTAATATCATCATGGCTAAGCTCCTATTTCCTGAAGCATTTGGTTTGATGACATTAGTAATGGTGTTTATGCAAGGTATCAGTATGTTTTCTGATATAGGTATTACACCAAGTATCATTCAAAATAAACGTGGTTCGGATCCAAAATTTCTTGATACAGCATGGACCATGCAGGTTATCAGAGGATTTATCTTGTGGGGAATAGCCATTATAGGCGCTTATCCTTATTCGTTATTTTACAACGAACCCTTATTAATCTCTATGATTCCAATTGCTGGTTTAAGTGCTGTTATAGCAGGCTTTAACTCCACAGCATTGGCAACTGCAAATAGAGATCTAAAATTAAAAAATGTCACCATTGCCGAGCTGATTTCTCAAGCTGTTTCAGTTACTGTAATGGTTGTGTGGGTATACATATCACCCACAGTTTGGGGATTGGTTGCAGGAGGATTAGCCAATGCTTTAGTCAAAATGGTATTGAGTCACGTCTGGATAGCTGAGAGAAGTAATAAATTTCACTGGGAAAAAGAAGCGGCATCAAATCTATTTAAATTCGGAAGATGGATTTTAGTCAGTACGGCACTCACTTTTTTTGCTGCTCAGGTTGACCGCCTTTTGTTAGGTTATTTAGTGGGTACTGCTACACTGGGTATTTATTCAATAGCAGCTATGTTTAAAGAAACAGCCTATAAGGCAGTGCAGATATTAGGTACCAAAGTATTATTTCCATCCTATTCAACACTTGTGCGCGAGAGTGATCCTCAGCGCTTATACAAGGCACTAAAAAAGAGTAGGATTTTGATGATCTCAACATCATGGTTTGCAACGATGGTGTTGATCATGCTTGGTAGTCAGATGATTGATTGGTTATACGATGAAAGATATCAAGATGCGGTCTGGATGATTCAGATATTACCACTTAGCTCTTTTGTTGGTGTACTGTCTTTAACCTATCAAAATGCATACCTAGCAAAAGGTAAATCACTTTACATCTCTTTATTACTACTATATCAATTAGTTATTCAAATTGGTGTAATTCTAATTGGATACTACCTAAATGGCGTACACGGTATCATAATTGGGTTAGCAATGATCGGATGGCTTCTGTATCCGGCTAATATCTTTGCTGCTAAAAAGCTTAATATCTGGCAGCCTGAAGTTGATATACCCTTTATCCTAGTTGCAATTTTGATTGTGCTGATATATGTGAAACTGCAATTTCCTTGGATATTCAGTTACTAATCCCCAATTGATCTCCTCTAAGAGATAGTTATTCACTTTTTAATTTGATCAATCAGATCATTAATTTATAGTTTATATAAATTAATATACTTAATCATATATGGAACTAAATTACTATGAATATATAGTCCAGACGGCTACAACAAGGACGAAACAGCCCGCCTAAACATGTTCAAAAAAATTTTCTTTATAGGAAAAATTGAATCCTAATTACACTCTGAATGTTATTGAAGCAAATGAAAGCATCAGTAATCTAAGGATAAAACAAGCAAAGATCAGCCCACCAATAAAACAAACTTAGTTAGAATATCTATCAAAAGTACATGTTGGTGTTTGGGGCGACTAAACACTTCTACCCACAAAACCACTAGAATTATAATTATTCCTCTAGTTACTATTCAACCTGAAAAAAAGCAATTTATCACAGAAAAATCATTGATTTTGTTAAGAATAAAAGGGCTTAGCTAGAGCAGATTATCTGTATTTTGTTGAGCCAGACAAGAAAAAGAATGCGTGTTCTATCCTTATGCAGCACATAACTATAATCTCAAATATCTACTCAACAATATAGAAGTGACTTAGCTAATATTTGAGAGAAAGTACTAACAAGATAAAAAAACACTTCCCACTAATTCGACAATGGTCAAAAGACACTACACCCATCCCCCACTGATAAATTCATTGAGTTGGTTTTAGAAGCAATCTCCTATCACTCGTTCATAACCTAAATCACCAAGATAAGAGATTTAATCAGTTATCACAAAGTAGTTAAAGTAAAACTACTTTAGAAGATATGATAGACATCCTGTAAATAGCTGCCTTACAAGATCTCAAAATGGTGAGATCTGTAAAGACAGACGAGTGCTATCGCATCAAACAAATACCTCTGGAATATGCTCTGCATGTAGTAGGATCTATATCTTTTACATCATCTTCTTGAGCATTTATCACTTCTTTAACAGTCACACTTTTAATTGAACTTTCATTGGCTGGATAAGGCTCTTTTGTTACTTCTAGTGTATTATTACTGTCTAAGTCTAGGGTCTCAGCTTCAGTAATCGTTGATAAAGATGGATTTATTGACTGATTAGAATAACGATTAGTTAAGTCACTCTTCCCATTTGTTTCAGATGAATCACCTAATCTCGCTCTCGAAGAGGTAGAACCTGAACTAGAATATCCTGCTGAAGAAGAGCTACTGATTGACCTAGCTGAAGAAATGTTTTTTGTTGTATTCTGCCCATCGGTAATATTTGTTTTAGAAGCTCTAGTAATATTCTTAGAGTTCCTCACTGGAATCGTTTTTTGTGAGTTTCTTAGCTCAGTTACAGCTTCAGACTCAGTGTCATCATTACTGGTATCAACAATTTCCTCTTGAATACCAGATTCATCCACTTCTTGCGTCTTTTCTTCATCGAGCAAATCATCAGTCACAATAGACTGTTCATTTGTCATCAGATTCATAAGATTTAGACCATTGTGAGGATTACATTTATTTGTTGAAATATCTGTATTACTATTGCTAGCAGTTCTTTTAAAACAATCAACAGTAGATGCATGCGGTTGGTAAACCTGATTATGTAATATTTTTGAAAGCTGCTCCCCTCCAACCGCAACACCATACCCATTAGGGTTGTCATAAACTATTCTATTATTTCTTATAACAACATCTTTTGATTTGACACTATCCTCAGGCTTTGCAGGAACATGAATACCATATTTCAACATATTGCCCTCATCAATAATGGTATTGTTCTCAATATTAACGCCCTCGCAGGAAGCACAACCAATAGCAACATTGCCCACATTTATTAGAGTATTATTTCTTATTGTTACATTATAAAATGCTTCTTCTTTTTTTGAATAACCAGGATCGACACTAATCCCCCAGCAATACCCAGTAACTTTTCCTACATCCTCTTTTACGGTGTTATTTTCAATAACAAGATCTTCAAATTTGCCATGAACTACAAGAGATACCCCCTGACACTTACCGCCAATCCGAGTGGATTTATAAAGAGTGTTATTCTTTATGGTTACCCCTTTAGCTATCGATTTTGACCAAGCGAGATAGATATTATGATCTAATATTTTCTGACCAAAGCCATTATTCTCAAAAGTGTTATTTTCGATGACACAGTCTTGGCAACCACCATGAAAGCCTTGAGAAGAATTATTTATTATTACACTGTTTTTTAATACAAATCTATCGTTGCTACCATTAGCCCCTGCACTAGGAGTATTAGCTCCAGCACTATATACACCGATTCTAAACCCCTCTACATGCAACCCATCCAAAGTAACGTCATCAACGTCATTGTAAAATACAAGGCCATTTTTTTTAGTATACCCATCCGATACAATACTTAAATCTCTAACCGTATACCCGCCATCAGGATCAGCATTCCCACCTTCAGTAAAATAAAGTCCGTTTTGATTAACGGCACTAAGCACTGGTTTCGGAAGACTTTCATCGCCATAGCTACCTAGTGTGCATGGTTGAGATGCTCCACATTTAGTGTTATGAATTCTGGCGTCAACAGTAATTGGAAATACTCCGCCTCGACAAAATAAGACATTGTCACCAGCAAACATTTGATTGAACGTAGAAATCGCTTTTGGATAAGATTTGAATGCAGATGATTCAGATAAACCATCGTTATTATCATCGCCGGTTGAATCACAAACGTAATAATTTTTTGCGTTAGTAAGTGAAGAAATAAAAAATAAAGATATAGCTAAAAAAAATAAACTCAGTTTTTTCATGTCCATCTCCCCCCGTGATAATTTAGATGACACGAGTTAATGATATGCTTGATTCACAGATATATTAGTGATTTCTTTCACACAATTTATATGGAAAAAAACTTTTTTCCATTTTTGTGAACTTACAGACAGTATAACGACCTGAGTCATTAATTACTTAGTCAAATCTATTAAGATATGGTTCATAAAAAAGCCCAGTGTTACCACTGGGCCCAAAAACTTTCTGGGGGGCAGAAAGTTTTTAACAACAGTGATAATTTATATTTCTTATGTCTGTATGTGTGTGATCTGCTTCACACACTGAATGATCTTAAACTAAGTGGACGTTATAAAGTTCTAAAAGCCAACTACGAACGCGTTTGACGTCAGGATTTTGACTGTCTTTCGTCTTAATAATAGTAGATGACCGTTTATCCTTAATCATGTCAATTACAGTATTGACATTGACCTCTTTCGAATCATCAGCAAAGGCATAAACTAGGGCGAAGTCACATAGATTATTAATACGTCTCGGTACACCTTCGCTGTAGCAGAATATAGCAGCGCAAGCTTCATTAGTGAAAATCTTTTGGTCTGCACCAGCAATTTCCATCCGATGTTCAATGTATTTTTGTGTTTCTGGGTAGCTCAATGCTTTTAGGTGATATTCGACACCAATACGTTGAGCAAACTGTTCAAGCTCGGGTAAATTTAGTTTATCACTGAGTTCAGGCTGCCCAGTTAATACCAACTGCATAAAGATATCTGCATCAATATTAACGTTTGAAAGTAGCCTTAACTCTTCCAAAGCCTTAACTGATAAGTTCTGAGCTTCATCTACAATCAGAACGATTTTTTTACCTTTCGCATGTTGTTCAACAACAAAATCAACATAATCACGATAGCGACCCGCATTATCAGTGGCTGATGATGGTATTTCTAGTGCATCAAGCACCCACTCCATCAATTCGCCGAACGATTCACTCGTATTATTAATCAATCCAATCAGGTATTCATCATCCAGTTTTTTTAACAGAGACCGAATTAATGTTGTTTTACCCGCACCAATCTCTCCGGTAACGACAGTAAAACCCGCTTGGCTCATTAAGCCATATTCGAGCATGGTTAAGGCTTTTTTATGTACAGGGCTAAGATATAAAAACTTAGGATCAGGAACCAGGTTAAACGGCTTGAAATTCAGACCAAAATGTTCTGTATACATGAATTAATAATTCTGATGGGTTGGATGTCTTTCTGCTTTGTTAAGCACAGTCCCGACAAGATGTGAACCTTCTAATAGCTGTAATGACTTTTTAATGTTCTCTTCATTATTTTTTCCGTCTTCCAGCACAAGTAAAGTACAGTCAAAATAATTGGAGGACATTAAAACATCGTCCGTCTGTAATAAAGGCGGTACATCGAAAATAATCAAACGCGAGTTGTATTGCGATTTAATATCTTTCACTAATGATGCCATTTTTGGGCTTGAGAGTAACTCGGCTGAATCTTCTGCTCTTCCTTTGCCTGGTAATATCACCAGCCTCTCTACGCCTGGGTTTACTAGCACATGGTGAAGATACAAATCACCTTCTAGATATTCTTTTAAGCCCGCTTCCACATTTAACCCAAAATAGCTGGCGATCGAAGGATTTCTCAAGTCCATATCAACCAACAGTACCGTCTGATTAAGTTCCATAGCGATAGCTACGGCAAGATTAGCTGACACCAATGATTTACCTTCCCCCGCTGTTGGCGATGTAATGGCAATTGTTTGCCAATCATTCTGACGCATTTTCTGCAGGACCTGTGTCCGCAGCATACGGAATACTGCAGATTGCGGATTGTTGTAATGACCAGCAATAACCCGGTTGTTTTCCAGAACACTAGGTGGTGTTTTAACAACTTTTGTTTGTGTATATTCAATATTCTGTAAAGGCGGCGCTAATGGATCTTCAGGAAAAGAGGTATTTATATTGTTTTCCGTAGACACAATTGTATTTTCTGGCTCACCCTCGATCCCAGCATGCTTTTGCTTTGCTTTGTCTAAGGCTTTTTGAATTCTATCCATTCTTATTTCCTACTCGGAGAATCAGGTGACAATTAAAGCAAACTGACTTTTCGCATTAACCGATACCACAGCACTTCGAGATTCATGACGTAAAAGTGTACTGCTATCACTGATGCGATAGCTAACAGAATAGCAATAATAATCCAGCGGTTTCTTAATGTTTTTCTGCGAGCCAGTTCTCGTGTTGTTGTAATAACAGGGATAACAACCAGCGGTGATTTACCAACAATATGAGCAACTTGTGTATAGCCTCTTACCCCACCAAAAAACATCTCAACTAGAAGTGCTAAGCCTAAGCCTGCACCTACAGATGCGCCTAAGCCAAGAACGAGTAATTTTGGCCTGTTGGGTTTCTCTGCTTTTGAAGGTACGCTTGGCGGCTCGATCAAAGAAAAGCTCTCGCCTTTATTCTCAGATTCCAAATTCTGCGCTAACTCAGCCTGTAGTTGTTTAGAACGCAATTCTCGATATTTTGCTAATGTATTATCGTGATCCCTTGTTAATTCACTATAAGCACGCTGAACTTGATATGTTTCAGCCACCCTTTTTTCAAAGTCAGCTATTTTTGCTTTAATTTCTTCTTGTCTGTTTTTTAGACGAGCAATCTCACCTTCAGTTGAGGCAATTTTTGCACGTATTTGCACATAAGCAGGATTAACATTTTCATTTGATTGATTAGTAGTTTTTTTATCATCACTAGCATTCTTAAGCCTTTCCTGAAGTGATGATATTTTGTTATTCAATGCTTTTATATCTGGATGATTAGCCGCATACTTTTCTTTAAGTGTGTTTAACTCAACATTGGCTTGTTCCAACTCTGCCTCAATAATTTGTCGACTATTTCCACTTATCCCTAATTCGTTTTGAAGTGCATCTATTTGACGTTTTGCTCTTAAAACATCTGGATGGCTGGGTTCGTACTTAGACAATAAGTCACTATATTGAATTCTTAGTTGCTCAAGTCGTTGTTGAGAAGTAGTAACTTCGTTCACATTCGAGATATTTGTTGGTAACGCTGATGGTATAGTTGAAAGCTGTAGGCTTAGTGTTGTTACCTGATCTTTCAGGACTAGGATTTCATTTTGATTAGCATTTTGTTCATCACTAAGTCTCTGAATCATGGAGAGGTTGTACTGCAGTAATTCGGGAAGACTTTGGCTATACCTATCTTTGAATTCCGCTATTTGTTTTTCAAGTTCACGTACTCTAGCTTGAAACTTGTCACCTTCTTCTTTGAGGAAGTCCTTAGTTTCTGCTGCTCGGTCTGTACGGGCTTTGACGTTTTCATTGAGAAACTCTGTCACAAGTTCATTTGCTACTTGTTGTGCTTTTTGTGGTGATTTATCCATGAATGAAACAGTAAAAGCGATACTTGCACGTTTTGCTCGTCCGCTAACTGGATCAGTCACATTAGCTTGAACCAAATCGACACTAACATTAGACTTAAAAAGCCCAACCAAAGCTGACGTTGCTGTTGCTTTTTGTCTTTCCTCTCGATAAAGATTATATTTCCTAATCATCTCCATGACTCTGGATGTAGTCATTAATCGTTGCTTAATCACTTCTATACGTTGGTCGGCATAGCTGGTAACTGTGGAACGCACTAAGTCATTAGGGATTTCTTGTGACTCAATCAGAATTGTGCCTTGAGATTTATAGGTAGCGGGTAAAGAAAAAACTACCACTATAGTTGCTATGGCTAACAGCACAGCAGGAATAATAATCCAATACTTTCTACGCCAGAGAATATTAAGATAATCCCCTAAGCCCTTTACTTCTTCTTCCATTTATTATTGCTCTTTGCTGTGTTTAGCGAGAAAAACGTATACCGTTCCAATTATAGTCAATATTGACAAAAACCGCGTTACTATCAACATTTTTACCATCTGTTTCGTCAATTTTTCTATATTTGTATGAAAATATAAGGGCCCAATCCTGAGCGAGCTTCCAGTTCAAGCTTGGAGAAATATCCAGATATTTAGTCTCTTGGCTATTGAGGTCATCAGCACTTTTATAGAGTCGATAACTAGCAGAAAAACTTCCTGTCAGCTTTTCTGTAAAGTTTCTTCGATAAGTTGCTATGTAAGCATCCTGCTGATTAACATCGCCTTCACTTGATGGTAAAAGTGACCGGCTTGCAGATAAGGAATAACTATTTAACTCATCTTCTCTTGTTGTTCTAATTAAGTAATTCAATCCTGTACTTTGATCAGATGTCTGTGGTCCGATGACAGGGTCATTTTCACTATCCAGATAGCGCGCACCAAGCAAACCATTGACTGACCATAATTCAGATAGTTGATATTCACTAGTCAAGCCTAATGAATAGGAATTATATTGATTATCCAGTCTGTCTGATTCAGCTTGATAATTGACGTAGGAAAAAGACAAGCCACCATTTAATCTTTCTGTGTATTGATGCTGCCAAGCAAGATTCAAGCTGGCTGTTTCATTATCAGTGAGGTTAGATGATGAGCCTAAAATTGAGTTATTGCTTTTTGAGTCATCAGATTGTTTACGCGTTTGGTAAGATAAACTCGTGCTTATCGTATCTAGTTCTGTCAGCTTATAACTATATGAAGGTGAAATGCTCTTTGTAATCGTTGTAGAAATATTACTGAAATCAGCTGTATCCTCTTCAGCAATATCCCGTGACTCACGTTCAGCATAATTTAAATCAAGGCCGTAGGTACTTCTCTCAGTAGCAAAAGATGTCCTAAAACTAGCAAAAGGATTTTCTTTATCAAGTTCTTTTAAGTCTTGATACCGACTAATTCTATATCCAAGGCGTATCTCAGCTGTTGAATTCTCTAATGAGCGACTCAATGATAGAGTTGGATCAATATTCAGGCTGAAATCATCTAATTCATCTTCCCGAAGTAGTTCATTATCATCGTATTTAAATTTAGGGTCTGCCTGGGCATTAAATACCCATTCAGCTGCTGACACAGTATTGCTTACCAATATAGGCAACAGTAGCGGAATATATTTTATCATTGACACGCTTCTCAGCTACTCTGCTTAGGGTACAATCATGACATCACCGCTTTCTAGTGTGATGTTAGTTTTGAGTGCTTTACCTTTTTTTATCTCTGCATATTTAACCGGTAAGACTTGTTGTTTTTCTCCATCTCTCCGTAACACAATAATGTTGTTTTCTTCCGCATATGGCGATAATCCACCAGCTAGACTTAAAGCTTGCATAGCGTCTAGTGGTTGATTCATTACAAATGATCCTGGATTTAATACTTTGCCAAGAATATGTACTCTATTACCTTCAACACTCGTGACAGATACTGTAACTACAGGGTCGGCTAAGTACTCACTAAATTTTTTTGTTAATTCTTCCTCGACCTCAGCCACGGTCTTATCTTTAGCAACAATTTCTCCAGCTAGTGGGATGGTAATAACACCGTCTGGCAGCACCACTGCTTGCTTTTGTAACGCTTCTTCATTCCATACTGAAATATCAAGGATATCGCCTGAGTTTAATAAATATCGTTGGTCTGCAAAGACGTTTGAAGCAAATAAGGAAGTGAGCATAAAAAAGAAGATGATGAAGCGTTTTAACATGAGGGAAAATCCTTATCTATAAATGACATTCAAATTTGATATTAACACTCTATTTTTCAAAAAAAAAGGGAGCTTTTGCTCCCTTTTAACGTATAACAGTTAAGTTACAGTTAACTTAAATCTTAATTCTTAAGCAGCAACTGCTGATTTTCTCCTAAGCCCTAAGAAACCTAATAAAGCTGGGGCAAACAAGAACAATGCTGCTGGTACTGGTACGGCAGATACTGACACATCATATTTTAGGATGTTAGAAGATGCATCAATAATATCTAAACCATAAACAACGCCAGCTGTTAAAAATGCTGTGAAACTAAAGTCGCCAGTAATATCAAAAGTTTGTGCGCCAGGTAAATAATCTCCACCTAAGTCTAACTCACCAAATACTAATGTAGCCCCTGTTAAAGCTGCGAACGGGTTGAAAGACCATTCCACTTTGACTGCGGTGTTGTCATCTGATGAAAGATCAAACAGCGAAAACCAACTTGTCACTTCACCAACTGTTCCACCAGCTAAAACAGTACTGTTATTATCGACATCAACTGACTGTGTTGCGCCACTTGAGCCTGCACCAGTAAGAGTCAATGTTGCAGCGTTAACACTGACCGAAAACAAAAGAGCTACAAAAAATAGCATCGCTTTTTTCATAATAAACTTCCTTATGCATAAGTTAATAAACAAGCAATGCAACCCAGCCATCTTTATACACAAAGATCTGTGGCTTTCCGACCCCGCCTCGCGGCGAGTTTGGCTTTAATCAATTACCATTGTTAATTTAATAATTACCTATCTGATATTTCAGATGGATCCATCTTACAAGTCTAATCTAGTTCGTGTCTATTGTACCTTGGTACAATGTATGAAATTAATTCTCATGCCTAGTATAACAACTAAGTTGAAGATAATATTATCTCAATAAAAAAGGGAGCCTAGGCTCCCTTTTTTATTTCTGTGTAGCTGGTACTTACGCTGCAACAGCTGATTTTCTACGCATACCCAAAAAGCCTAATAAAGCTGGGGCAAACAAGAATAATGCTGCTGGTACAGGTACTGCAGATACTGATACATCATATTTGACTACACCTGAAGTGGCATCAATGATTTTTAAGATGTAGTTTGTGCCGGCAGTCAACATAGCGGTAAAACTAAAGTCATCAGTGATTGCGTATGACACTGTGTCAAGCGCTGTACCAAAGACTAAAGTTGCACCAGTAATAGCTGGGTTAAATGACCATTCAATTACAACAGGCGTATTGGTGTCAGTTGTTAGTGAAAACTCTGAACTCCAAGTACTTGGTGAAGAAACTGTACCACTACCCAGTACAACTGAACCAGAGGTGACGTCAGCACTTTGACTTGCATTAGTTGAAGCAACTTCAGACAGAGATAACGTCGCTGCGTTAACACTTACTGAAAACAATAAAGCTACGATAAACAGCATCGCTTTTTTCATAATAATTTCCTTATGCATAAGAAGTCGAAAAAACAAGCAATGCAACCCAGCCATCTTTATAGTTAAAGATCTGTGGCTTTCCGACCCCGCCTCACAGCGAGTTTGGCTTTAATTACACAACATCAAACATAACTGACATTGTGTAAGACCATTGATTCATGATCTTGCTACAAAGCCATCACCTTTGATGTCTATTGTTCTGATTGCTATTGAGATATCTACAATAACTAGTGTTATCCGATCTCTATGCTTGAGATCAATACCTTAATAGTGAGCATATAATACTGTTTCTAGACTTAAGTCACAAGTTTTTTAATAAGTAATATTACTAATTTAGCCGAGGAATAGTTTAATAAGCATTTTTACCTACAAAGCCTTTAAACACTGTTAAGAAAACGATCTCAATATCTAACAATAAAGACCAGTTCTGGATATATTTCAAATCATAATGCACACGTCCCTGCATCTTATCCAGAGTATCTGTTTCTCCTCGAAAACCATTTATCTGAGCAAGCCCAGTAATGCCAGGTTTAACTTTATGCCTCAACATATATCCTTGGATCTGTGCTCGATATTGTTCATTATGGGCAACAGCATGAGGCCTAGGTCCAACAATAGACATTGAGCCACCCAGAGAATTAAAAAATTGTGGAAGTTCATCAAGTGAAGTTCTGCGCAGGAAACCACCAAAAGGAGTAATGCGGCTATCATTTTTTTGTGCCTGCGTAACGGTTTCTCCATCCTCTGTTACTGTCATCGTGCGGAATTTCCATACTTTAATTTTCTCACCATCGACACCGTAACGTGTTTGTTTGAAAAAAACAGGACCTTTAGATGTGAACTTTATCCCCGCTGCAATTATGAGCATTGGTATAGCAATAACCATCAGAATAATAAAGCTGAGGATAATGTCTTCTAATCTTTTCAGCATGCAGTCGATACCAGCAAATGGTGTTTCGTATACTGAAATAGCCGTAATACCTTGATAGTCAACCCAACGGGAGTTAAGAAGATTAAATGTGAACAAGTCAGGTACTAAGTATACTGAGGCTGTGCTATCTGCCAGTAGCTCAGTTATGTGTCTAATTCTATGCTCCGCTGACATAGCAAGGGTAATATAAACAGTGTCTACTTTGCCCGCCTTACAGTCCTCAATGAGTTGATTGAAGTCACCAGCTTTTTTATTCGTTACGACTAAATTGGCTTCTGTTTCCACACGTTTTTGTGATCGGTCATCATAGTAGCCAACCAACCTGAATCCAGACCAGTCCATCTCATTAAATGCCCGTTCCAATCGTTTACCTAAAGTTGTCTCTCCTACAATAGCAACATTTCTGGTATTAACCCCCCTAGCACGAAGAATTGCTAATGATGTTCTTACGATTGCATGCCAGGATATTAATTCGATAGGCGTTAACAGAAACCACAAAAAAACAAAGCTATCAAGATATGTACCGGAATGAATAAAGAAGATATCGATCATGACCAGAATAAAAACACTGGTAAACCATGAAAACATTACAGCCGAGACTTCTTCTCTGAGTGCAGTGCCTCGCCATGATCGATAAGCATCCTGTGACTCAGCGAAAAAATTAAATAATAGAATAGCGAACAGAAGGCTCCAAATGTATAAAACATCCCAACCCGCTTTAAAGATATCAAACAAAGCTAAAAAGGTAAGCAGGATAATCCCGCTATCGATCAATCGTGATATCGCATTAATTTTTGCGTCGTATTGTCTGATCCTGCCTTGAGCCATTTGTTTCTGTTTACCTTAGTGATTCATCCGTTTAATATTCACAAGTATAAATGATAAGGACTTAATTCGCTCTGATCTTGTAATACGTCTCCACAGTATCTATCAATCGTTGTAAATCTGCTTCTTTTAAGAAGTTAATACCTGCAGCAGCTTTTCTGCCACCACCTGTATCAAATTGCCCAGCGATAAAGTCTGCTCCTTCCGGATATGTTTTTGGCGCTCTGATACTGACGACATAAGCAGAGGAATCTGGAAGTTCTGTGAGGATGAGATGTGCACGCGAAGGAAATTGATTACTTAAATAATTACTGTAAGTACCGCTAATTCGCCTTGCCCATTTATCATCTGGAAGTGTTAGCACTCCCACTGTTTCACTCTCATAGTTAAGCTTTTGTTGTTTTGCTTGTGCTAGATCGGAGTTAAAACCAATATCGAGAGTCTCTATTATCTCAGCATTGTCATCAATAAAATCTAGAGGTGAGTGATAGTTAACACAACATGTATACAACTCTTCAGGTGTGAAAAACAAATCATCTAGACTAGCGCCATAGCCATTGTAATTAATATGCTGCCCTATGGTTTTGAGCTTGATTGTCTCAGTTTCAGTGAGGTGTAGTCTTTTTGCATAATCCTCGGCAATATTAGACAGATTATCACCAAAAGCAGCCGTGATTGCCCATAGCTCATAGGCGTGATTGAGGTGCTCATTGACAATTAAAGCCGTGCATTTATTAGGATGCATATCAATCAGCGCCTCTAAGCGAGGATGTATAATTTGCTCACCAGGGTTGTGATGATCTGCATAAAATACATCAATGTCATTTGATAGTAGATTTAACAAAGCATCATGATTTTTTTGCATTGAAATATCTAAAACAGTGACTTTTGATGCTTTTTCTACATCCACCCTACTCAGTAATTTTATATCTCTCTTAACGCCCGTAATCAGTTCTGCATTTATCGGATTAGCCAATCTCAATTGAACTAGTGCACAGATACCATCAGCATCACCATTAAAAACATCAAAGTTTGTCATGCGTATCAAATTATCTCGTTTTGTTTTAAGTAAAAAATAACCCTATCAACACATTCATCTACATTGAGTTCAGCTGTATTTAAAGTGACTTCTGCTGCTTCAGGAGCTTCATATTCGGAATCGATCCCAGTGAAATTCTTTATTTCTCCATTTCTGGCTTTTTTATATAGGCCTTTAGGGTCTCGTTCTTCACAGGTTCTTAATGGGGTTGAGATATAAACTTCAACAAATTCTTTTTCTTCAACGAGATCGCGAACTAGCTGTCTATCACTACGAAATGGTGATATGAAAGCACTCATGACAATGAGACCTGCATCTGCAAATAACTTTGCCATTTCACCTATTCGTCTAATGTTCTCTATACGATCTTCATCAGAAAAACCAAGATCTTTATTTAAACCATGTCTAACATTATCGCCATCGAGTAAATAAGTGTGGTGTCCAAGCTCAAAAAGCTTTTGCTCAACAGCATCAGCGACAGTTGACTTACCAGCCCCGCTTAGCCCTGTAAACCATAAAATACATGGTTTTTGTTTCTTTTGTTTCGATCGTTCTAACTTCTCTACCTTATGCTTATGCCAGACGATATTTTCCATAATGAAAAAATTCCTTATCTGAGTAAGTGATATTTGGAGTAGATATTACCGACTTCACCAATTATTCCTAGCCTAATTTAAGTAAAAATTTATTATTTCTTTGTTTTACAGACTCTAAAGACAAAAAAAAGCCTGACTAATGTCAGGCTTTCTAATTTGGTACCGACGGCCGGAGTCGAACCGGCACACCCGAAGGCACTACCCCCTCAAGATAGCGTGTCTACCAATTCCACCACGTCGGCAAGGGTAATCAGGTTGCGTATTCTACGGTAATTCAGGTAAATCTGCAGGTGTTTTATCGACTTTTTGCTCAGTTGTTGGCACAGACTCAGTCACACTCGTCGCTTGTCCTGGTGTATCAACAGAAAAATACGCTAGTGTTAGGCTTGTAATGAAAAAAATCGTCGCTAATACCGCACTGGCACGACTTAAAAATGAAGCAGAACCTTGACTTCCAAACAAGCTACCTGAGGCACCACCGCCCCCACCACCAAATGCAGCGCCTGCATCTGCGCCTTTACCATGCTGAATAAGAACAAACCCAATCAGCAAAAGACAGGCAATAATATGAACTGTGAGAATAATCGCATGCATGTGTTGTTAACCTAATTTTAAAACTGCGGCCTGACATATCTTAACAAACTCATCCGAATCGAGCGATCCGCCACCAACAAGTCCACCATCAATATCAGGTTGTAGAAACAATGGCGCAGCATTATTACCTTTTATGCTGCCGCCGTAAAGTATTCTTATGTTTTTTGCTATTTCTTTATCGTGCTTTGCTATACGTTGACGCATAAAGCTATGAACGTCTTGCGCCCACTCTGGCGTGGCTGAACGACCTGTACCAATAGCCCAGACAGGCTCATAAGCTAAAACCGTATGAGCTAAGCCCTCAACGCCTTGATGCGCAATAACAGTATCGAGTAATCTTAGCACTACTTCTTCTGTACGACCGACAGCATGTTCATCGGGACTCTCTCCTATACAAATAATCGGAGTGATGCCCGCTTTGACAGCCATTTCATATTTCTCTGCAATAATCCGGTCAAGAAGACACTGATCTAAATCTAACTCAGCATACAAACAGCGCCTTTCAGAGTGACCGATCAAAACGTACTGACAACCAAAATCAACCAACATACTGGCCGAAATTTCTCCAGTATAGGCCCCTTTTTCAAACTGAGATAGATTTTGAGTTCCCCAAGCTAAACCAGTTCCAGACAATGCAGACAAGACTTGCTGTAGATAGACTGCAGGAGGAAACAAAGCAACTTCTATATCGGAAAAAGTATCAGCTTTAGCTAGTATTCCCTCAAGTAGTGCTTTATTGCTCTCACTAGAGCCGTTCATTTTCCAGTTACCAGCAACTAGAGGTTTTCGCACCTAAGACTCTCTCTTTCAATATAAAAATGAAACATCAGACTACATACCCACTATGAATAATGCAATGTAAGAATAAGACTCCTGTAAGAGTCATCAACACCATACAAATTATTCTCAGTACATGTGATTCAGTTTTTTAAAACCTTCTCTATCACTGAGGCAAGTTCTTCAGCTAACTGTTTAGTCAATGTGGCATCGATACCTTCAACCATAACCCTGATTACAGGTTCAGTTCCAGAAGGTCTGAGTAGAACGCGCCCTTCATCACCGAGCTTTTTCTCTACAGATGAAATGGCATTATTTATCTCAGCATTACTGCTAAGGTCTATCATTTTATTAACCCTGACATTGATTAAATGTTGAGGGTATTTTGTGACCACAGAGCGTAATTCATGCAGACTATTATTAGTTTGCTGAATTTCAGCAACGACTTGAAGTGCAGCAACTATACCATCGCCAGTTGACGTTTTATCAAGACAAATAATATGGCCAGATGCTTCTCCACCAAGAGAGCCACCAACTTGTTGTAGTTTTTCCATAACATATCGGTCACCGACTTTTGCTCGATGAAGTGACATATCGAATTTTGCCAGCGCATGTTCTAAGCCAAGGTTTGACATCTGAGTACCAACGACGTTTGGCATGGTATCACCCATGCGTTGCCTTGCTCTGGCGATGATAAATAATAGTTCATCACCATCGACAATTTCACCTCGATGATCGACCATGATTATGCGATCGCCATCGCCATCTAATGCCAGCCCCAGATCAGCTTTATTTTCCAGCACCGCCTGCTGTAATAGTCGTGGTTCTGTTGAGCCACAGTTTAAATTAATATTGAAGCCATCGGGCTCAGCCCCCATGACGATAACATTCGCGCCTAATTCTTTGAAAACATCAGGTGCGACATGATAAGTAGCACCATGGGCACAGTCGACAACAATTTTTAGTCCACTTAAATCAATCCCAGTAGGGATTGTGCTTTTACAAAATTCAATATACCGACCTGCTGCATCGCCAATACGGTGTGCTTTACCTAATCGAGTGGAATCGACGGTTTTTAAGGGTTGCTCCAGCATAGCCTCAATTTCCATCTCAATAGCATCAGGTAATTTAGTCCCTTGCGCAGAGAAGAATTTGATGCCGTTATCATGATAAGGATTATGTGAGGCACTGATTACGATACCGGCTTGCGCATGAAAAGTACGCGTCAAATAAGCTACAGCTGGGGTAGGCATAGGTCCTAACAGATAAATATCAACACCAGCAGCTGATAAACCAGCCTGTAATGCTGACTCAAACATATATCCTGAAATGCGTGTATCTTTGCCGATAATTACACGACTATTTCGTTCTTTAGCCAAAACTCTACCAACTGCCCACCCCAGTTTCAGTACAAAGTCAGGAGTGACAGCACCATCACCAACACGACCTCGAATACCGTCTGTCCCAAAATAACGTCTTTGATTAGTCAAAATCTTCTACCTGCATAACTGCCTGACTTAGTTTTACGGCTTGATAAGTCTCTTTGACATCATGTGTCCTAATAAGCTTTGCTCCTAACCATGTTGCAATTGAAGCGAGAGATAGACTCCCTGCTAAGCGCTCATCTACAGTTACTTTTAACATATCACCGATAATCGACTTACGAGATACTCCCACTAAAACGGGATAGGGCAAATCTGTCAGAGAGGATAAGTGTTTCATTAATCTTAGATTGTGGCGTGCACGTTTGCCAAAGCCAAAACCAGGATCAAGCATAATTTGCTCATGACGAATACCAGCTTTTATACAGGCATCAATACGCTCCAATAAGAAAGCTTTTACCTCAGTGACCACATCATGGTAGTGAGGCTCTTGTTGCATTGTTTGAGGTGTACCCTGCATATGCATTAGACATACCGGCACATTCAGCTCTACAGCGGCTTCTAATGCTCCTTGAGTCCGTAATGCATTCACATCATTAATTAAGCCAGCACCTGCTTCAACAGCAGCTCTCATAACATTGGGCTTCATGGTGTCTATGGATATCGGTGTATCGAACTCTGCACTTATTAACTCTATCACCGGTGCAACGCGTTCGATTTCTTCTTGCTCAGCCACAATATCTGAACCAGGACGTGTAGACTCACCACCAATATCTAAGATATCAGCTCCTTCCATGATGAGTTTTTCTGCTTGCCTTAAAGCGGCATCACGATCAAAAAATTTCCCACCATCAGAAAATGAATCAGGTGTGATATTTATAATGCCCATAATACGAGGAACGGACAAGTCCAAGGACTTGCCCGCACAATCAAAAATCACGTAATTACTTCCTGATTTTTAGTGTAGCTGATCAGCAGGTTTGCCAGAAGGCGTTTCTGATGAGTCAGGCTCAATGTTACCTGAAGGCGGAGTTGAAGAACGATCTGTCCAGTCCTTAGGTTCACCTGGTTCACGGCCTTCCATAATGGCATCAATTTGATCACTATCAATGGTTTCATATTTCATCAATAGCTTAGACATGGTGTGCAACTTATCCATATTATCAATTAATAACTGTTTTGCACGTTCGTAGTTTCGATTGATAACACGTCTAACATCTTCGTCAATCTGTTTAGCGGTAAGATCAGATACCGCTTTATGCTGAGTCACGCTACGACCCAAAAAGACTTCGCCTTCATCTTCACCATATGACAAAGGTCCCATGTTGTCTGAAAGCCCCCATTTGGTCACCATATTATGCGCAAGCTCAGTTGCACGCTGGATATCATTTGACGCGCCAGTTGTGACGGCCTCTTCTCCAAAGATAAGTTCTTCAGCTAAACGTCCACCATACAAGCTTGAGATTTGGCTTTCCAATGTTTGCTTGCTGTAACTGTATTTATCTTCTGTTGGCAAGAACATGGTCACACCTAATGCTCTGCCTCTAGGAATAATACTGACTTTGTAAACAGGATCATGACCTGGCACCAGACGACCAATAATCGCATGACCAGCTTCATGATAGGCGGTTAACTCTTTCTCTTTTTCATTCATCACCATAGAGCGACGTTCTGCGCCCATCATGATCTTATCTTTTGCTAGCTCCAGCTGTTCCATACCAACCAAACGCTTATTACCACGAGCAGCAAATAACGCAGCTTCATTGACCAGATTAGCTAAATCAGCACCAGAAAATCCTGGTGTACCACGAGCAATAACTCTTGAATCGACATCATCTGAAGCTGGAACCTTACGTAAATGTACATTTAAGATCTGCTCACGGCCACGAATGTCAGGGAGTGGTACCACTACTTGGCGGTCAAAACGACCAGGACGCAACAAAGCAGGATCAAGGACGTCAGGACGGTTGGTTGCCGCGATAACGATGACGCCTTCATTCCCTTCAAAACCATCCATTTCTACCAATAGCTGATTGAGTGTTTGTTCACGTTCATCATTACCACCACCCATACCGGCACCACGGTGACGACCAACGGCATCGATTTCATCGATAAAAATAATGCATGGGGCGTGTTTTTTAGCTTGTTCGAACATATCACGAACACGTGAAGCACCTACACCAACAAACATTTCAACGAAGTCAGAGCCAGAGATAGAAAAGAATGGGACTTTGGCTTCACCAGCAATCGCTTTAGCCAGTAATGTTTTACCGGTACCAGGTGAACCAGCCATCAAAATACCACGTGGAATACGACCACCTAGTTTTTGGAATTTGCTTGGGTCACGAAGAAAATCGACAAGCTCGGCGACTTCTTCTTTGGCTTCTTCTACACCAGCCACATCTTTGAAGGTCACTTTAACTTGGTCTTCATTAAGCATGCGTGCTTTGCTTTTACCAAATGACATGGGGTTTTTACCACCACCACCTTGCATTTGTCGCATAAAGAAAATCCAGACACCAATCAATAGAAGCATCGGGAACCATGAAATAAAGATTTGCATCAACAAGCTGGTTTTTTCAGCAGGCTCAGCTTTAATGGTAACGCCATTATCCAATAAATCACCAATCAAGCCTGGGTCATAATCAGGACTATAGGTTGTGAACTTACTACCATCGGTCAGTTCACCTGTAATTGTTCTGCCTTGGATATCGACTCTAGCTACAGCGCCATTTTTCACATTGCTGATAAAGCTGGAATAATCCATGCTGCCAGAATCATTACTTTGTGGTCCAAAATTATTAAAAACAGACATCAGCACAACAGCGATGACTACCCACAGAACAATATTTTTCATCATGTCATTCAATGTAAGGTACCTCTGGTTACCATTAAATGTTACTTGAGACCTCGTCCCAATAAATAAACTTCACGACTTCTCGCACGCGAGGCCCCCGGCTTACGGGTAACCACTTTAGTGAAATTGTCTCTCATTTCTTTCAAAAAAGCTTCGAATCCTTCGCCTTGAAATACTTTGACAAGAAAGCAGCCGCTTTTACTTAAATTATTCACTGCAAAATCTAAAGCCAACTCAACCAAGTGCATACTTGAAGGCTGATCTATTGATCCTACACCTGTCATATTGGGGGCCATATCTGATAATACAAGGTCTATTTGGCGACCATCCAATACTTTATTCAGTTTCTCTAGTACATCGTCCTCACGGAAGTCACCTTGAATAAAATCTACACCCGTTAATGGTGTCATTTCTAATATATCCAAAGCAATGACTTTTCCCGCATCGCCAACTTTCCCAAGCGCATAATCTGACCAGCCTCCGGGAGCAGAGCCAAGATCAACGACACTCATCCCGTAACGAATGAGTTTATCTTTATCATCAATTTCTTTTAACTTAAAAGTCGCGCGCGACCGATGTCCTTCTTTCTGAGCCTGTTTGACATATTGATCGTCAAAATGTTCTTTCAACCAGCTTTGACTTGATTTACTTTTTGCCATATCAGGACACTCGTTCAGCTTCTGAGCGTTTATCAGTGGTTAACACTAACATTAAACCAAGTAAGCTCATTAGCATATACATACTTTCACTTAGTTTATGTAAATTATTAAATCTATCACTGAGAACAGCATCTTCTCGCCAGTCTAATAATTTTATCGCAGTCATGTCTGGCTGAATAAATGCTAAAAAGATAAAGCTCATTACTAGCATGGCTAAAATAAGCCAGCTACGCCAGTAATGATGAAACGTTGTAACGCCGAAAATAAATAAACGACTTACTAGTAAAATACTCGCACTGATAAGACTGATAATATTAACCGCATAAAACAATTTGCCGGCATAGTCACCGGCAATTGTTACTTCTAAATTTGCGAAGGCCATTGGAACGGCTAAGTACCCTATTGACCATAAAGATCCAATCCATAAGGTTAAAAGTAATCGTTCACCTGTATAGCCTGACAGCATGCTACACCTCGTAGCCTATCTCAATAATTTCATATTCAATATTACCGCCTGGTGCTTGAACGGTGGCGACATCATCTATTTCTTTACCGATTAATGCACGAGCAATCGGCGATGACACTGAAATACGATTTAATTTAATATCAGACTCGTAGTCACCAACAATTTGATACTTCACTTCTTGATCAGTATCAATATTCAATAAGGTAACTGTCACGCCAAACACGACCCGCCCTTCTCTTGGTAGCGTGGCTGGGTCAATTATCTGTGCATTTGACAGCACCGATTCCAGCTCCTGAATGCGACCTTCAATAAAGCTTTGCTGTTCTTTTGCTGCATGGTATTCCGCATTTTCTTTCAGGTCACCATGTGCACGTGCTTCAGATATGGCAGCAACAACCTCTGGTCTTGCCACCATTTTTAGATGTTTTAATTCTTCCTTAAGTGCTTCTGCACCACGTGAAGTAATAGGTACCGCCATTAATTTAACTCTCCATGCAAAGATTGCAGCCTGTTAACAGAGCCAATATCTTCACTATTTAATGCTTGAACAGTCGCTCTTGCTGCTGCCAATGTTGTTGTATAATTCACTTGATGCTGTAATGCCGCGCGACGAATTTCTCTTGAATCAGCGACAGATTGACGACCTTCTGTGGTATTCACAATCAAGTCAATTTCGTCATTCTTAATCATATCGACAATATGCGGCTGGCCTTCAGCTACCTTATTAACAGGTTCACAAGAAACACCCGCTTCTTCAAGTACACGCTGTGTTCCTCGTGTTGCTAGCAAGGCAAAACCAAGTGATGATAAATCTTTAGCAATTTGTATGACAGCTACCTTATCAGCCTCTCGAACACTGATAAAGGCTTTACCACCTGTTGGTAACACAACTGAAGCAGCTAACTGCGATTTTGCAAAGGCTTCACCAAAGGTTCTGCCAACACCCATGACTTCACCTGTTGATTTCATCTCAGGGCCGAGAATTGGATCAACACCTTGGAACTTGATGAATGGAAATACCGCTTCTTTAACGGAGTAGTACGAAGGAATCACTTCTTTTGTTACACCTTGGTCTACTAATGATCGACCAGCCATAGCTCTGGCAGCAATTTTAGCTAAAGGCACACCAATAGATTTCGAGACATATGGCACCGTACGTGAAGCACGTGGGTTGACTTCAAGAATATATATTTCATCACCTTTTATGGCAAACTGCGTGTTCATTAAGCCTTTAACACCCAATTCAATAGCCATTTGACGAACCTGTTCACGTAACTGGTCTTGCGCTGCATGGCTTAGGCTGTATGGCGGTAATGCACATGCTGAATCACCTGAGTGAACACCAGCCTGTTCAATATGCTCCATAATGCCGCCAATCAGTACATCTTTACCATCACAGATAGCATCAACATCCACTTCTATAGCATCATCAAGGAACCGATCTAATAATACTGGTGACTCATTAGATACTTTGACCGCATTAAGCATATAACGCTGCAATTCTTCTTCGTTGTAGACGATTTCCATAGCACGTCCACCAAGAACATAGGATGGACGAACAACTAAGGGATAACCGATCTCAGAAGCAAGCGATACGGCTGTATCCACTGAATGAGCTAGTCTGTTTGGTGGTTGTAGTAAGTTTAACTTCTCAACCATTTGCTGGAAGCGTTCACGATCTTCAGCATGATCAATAGCATCTGGTGATGTGCCGATAATAGGCACACCCGCCGCTTCAAGTGCACGTGCTAGTTTCAATGGCGTCTGGCCACCAAACTGAACAATGACACCTTTCGGTTTTTCAAGCTCGACGATTTCTAATACATCTTCTAAGGTTAACGATTCGAAATATAAACGATCTGAGGTGTCGTAATCTGTTGAAACCGTTTCAGGGTTACAGTTGACCATAATGGTTTCATAGCCATCCTCACGCAATGCCAATGCAGCATGTACACAGCAATAGTCAAACTCAATCCCCTGACCGATTCGGTTAGGACCACCGCCTAGAATCATGATCTTGTCACGATCACTAGGGTTGGCTTCACATTCCATATCGTAAGTGGAATACATATAGGCCGTGCCAGTAGCAAACTCAGCACCACACGTATCTACACGTTTATAGACTGGACGAACGTGCATTGCCTGACGATATTCGCGAACTTGTTTTTCTGTCTTCTGTAACAGTTTAGCCAGACGAGAATCAGAGAAACCTTTACGCTTTAAGGCATACATTTCCTGCTGATCGATATCGTTTAGCGAACGTTCTTTAAGTTGATTTTCTAGCGTCACTAACTCTTCAATTTGAATCAGGAACCATGGATCAATGTGAGTTAGTTTTTGAATTTCATCAAAACTGAAACCGTAACGGAATGCATCCGCTACGAACCATAAACGGTCTGAACCAGGTAAGCTCAATTCGCGACGTAATGTTTCAGCGGTATTTTCCTCTGCCAGATCAATCACTTCCGTCAAACCATCACGATCTATTTCAAGACCACGCAAGGCCTTTTGTAATGATTCCTGGAAGTTACGACCAATAGCCATCACCTCACCAACAGACTTCATTTGAGTACTTAAACGGTTATCTGCTTGCGGGAATTTTTCGAACGTAAACCGCGGCACTTTTGTCACTACGTAATCAATGGTAGGTTCAAATGAAGCTGGTGTCGCGTTTCCAGTAATTTCATTTTGTAACTCGTCCAACGTGTAACCGACTGCCAGTTTTGCAGCAACTTTTGCAATTGGGAAACCTGTTGCTTTAGATGCTAAAGCAGAAGAGCGCGAGACACGTGGATTCATTTCAATAATGATAAGACGACCAGTTTCTGGATTAACAGCAAACTGAACGTTTGAACCGCCCGTATCTACACCAATCTCACGTAATACCGCTAATGAGGCATTCCGCATGATTTGATATTCTTTATCTGTCAGTGTTTGGGCAGGCGCAACAGTAATTGAATCGCCAGTATGTACCCCCATGGGGTCCAAGTTTTCAATCGAACAAATAATGATGGCGTTATCTTTACGATCACGTACCACTTCCATTTCATACTCTTTCCAACCGATGATTGATTCCTCAATCAGTAACTCAGACGTTGGGCTGAGGTATAAACCACGCTGACAGATTTCAATAAAATCTTGTTTGTTATAGGCGATACCACCACCACTACCACCCATGGTGAATGATGGACGGATAATGACCGGGAAGCCAAACTTTTCTTGAACCTGTAAAGCTTCGTCTAGCGTATGTGCAATATCAGACTGCGGCATATCCAGACCGATTTTATGCATCGCTTCACGGAATAGATCACGGTCTTCGGCTTTATTGATAGCTTCACTGTCAGCGCCAATCATTTCGACACCGAATTGTTCTAAAACGCCATTTTTTTCCAGGTCCAATGCACAGTTAAGTGCTGTTTGACCGCCCATGGTAGGCAAAATGGCATCAGGACGTTCAGCTTCAATGACTTTACTAACCGCTTGCCAAGTAACAGGCTCAATGTAAGTAGCATCAGCCATATTAGGATCAGTCATTATGGTGGCAGGATTCGAGTTCACCAAAATGACACGATAACCTTCTTCTCTTAGCGCTTTACACGCTTGTGCACCAGAATAGTCGAATTCACAGGCTTGGCCGATAACAATCGGTCCTGCACCCAGAATCAGAATACTTTGAATATCAGTACGTTTAGCCATCGTGTGTTATTTACCTGTTGCTTGTTCAAGTAGATCGATGAAGTGATCGAAAAGAGGAGCCGCGTCTTGGGGGCCAGGACTCGCTTCCGGATGTCCTTGGAAACTAAATGCTGGTTTACTAACGTGATGAATACCTTGCAAGGTCCCATCAAATAAAGATCGGTGTGTCGCTTCCAATGTGTCAGGCAATGTTTCTTCATCAACGGCAAAGCCATGATTCTGACTGGTGATCATGACCAGTCCGGCCAGTAACTCTTGCACGGGATGATTGGCACCATGGTGACCAAATTTCATTTTTACTGTCTTTGCACCACATGCCAACCCAAGAAGCTGGTGACCAAGGCAAATACCAAAAGTGGGTATATTTTTTTCCAGTAAAGTCTGAATTGAGCTAATCGCGTAATCACAAGGTTCAGGATCACCTGGGCCATTAGACAAAAATACACCATCCGGATTAAGGGCTAATACATCTTCAATTGGCGTTTGAGCAGGTACAACGGTCAGCTTACAACCGCGCTCCACCAGCATTCTGAGAATATTCTTTTTAGCACCGTAGTCATAGGCAACAACATGATATTTGGCTTCAACAGCTTTTGACTGACCATCTATATGCCAGCAAGCCTCATCCCAAACATAGCTCTCTTTTGTGCTGACTTCTTTAGCGAGGTCGAGCCCTTTCAACCCTTGAAACCCTTTAGCTGCTTCGATGGCAGCGTCTATATCGATATCATCACCAGCAACGATACAGCCTTTCATTGCCCCTTTCTCGCGAATCAATCGTGTCAGTGAGCGCGTATCAATTCCTGCAAGGCCGACAATATTGTGTCTGACCAAATAGGCATCCAAGGCTTCCTCACTTCTCCAACTGCTTACAACTGGAGACATTTCACGGATGATCAGACCACTTGCATAAACATTGTCTGATTCTTCATCCTCAACATTGACACCCGTATTACCAATATGAGGATACGTTAATGTCACTATTTGTCGACAATAAGAAGGATCAGTCAGGATTTCCTGATAGCCAGTCATTGACGTGTTAAAAACAACTTCACCGACTGACTGGCCAATGGCTCCAATCGACTCGCCGTGATAAACCGTGCCGTCTTCAAGAGCAAGTAACGCACTCGTTCGCAAGGGAAACCTCCACCAGATAAAAATAATGGGGCAAACATGACGTTCTCCCCAGACAAAATCTTTGCAATTTTATCGCATAACAGCCGTTCGAGTCCACGCTAAAAGTAATTATCCTTTAGCGCTTGTGGCAACTATTTCAATTTGTTGAAGACTATGGTGTGTTAATAAGTATAGAGTTCGGGTCTGCGATGCGTATGCAGCGGCATATTTGAACGAACTTGGCGTAAGTACTTAAGATCAATCCGACTCAGGGTTAAGCCAACTCTCTCTGGCGCGCAACAGAGAATACTTCCCCATGGATCAATAATGACACTACTACCATAAGAAATCCTATCATCATAGTGCTTCCCCCATTGATTTGGAGCAACGATATAAACTTGGTTTTCAATCGCTCGTGCAATCAGCAATGGTAACCAGTGATGTTTACCCGTATGAAGAAAAAAAGCTGCTGGAACAAAAATTATCTCTGCTCCCTTGTCTGACAGAGACCGAAACAGGTCAGGAAATCGTAAGTCATAACAGATACTAAACCCGAGTCGTCCGAGCTCGTGATCAATCACGACGGTTTTGTCTCCAGGTTTAATACCTGCAGATTCCATGTAACCCAGAGGCACTGCATCACACATATGAATTTTTTGGTAACGCGCTTTTTCTATGCCGTCGCGGTCAATAAAAATAGAAGTATTAAACAATCGGCCACTGCTTTCATCCGTTAGCTCATAAACACTCCCCAGTAATAAAGCACAATTACTTTGCCTAGCAAGCTGACTAAAGCGCGGGAGGATATCTGTTTCAAGCTTTTCAGCTACAACATGCTTGGCTGAGTGATCTCGCCCAACATAGAGAAAGGTTTCAGGAAAAGCTAATAAATTAAGCTTTCGCTCAGCTGCTTCGGCAATCATCTGCTCAGAAAAAGTTAGGTTATCCTCAAAACACTCAGTTGAATTCATCTGCACGATGCCAACATCTATCACCATCACATCACCTTACTTTTTGTGTGCTTAATCATTAATAGCAAAATATAACAAAAACACTGTCGGTACAAACTCCGAGCAGAGTCATTAGAAAATCACTGGTGACATTAGCGATGCTTAGGTATATTGAAATGTTCAGTGTTTATCAATGAGGTCAGGCATGACACAAGCAATTATCAATAGTGGTTTTCCAAATCAGCGCCCAAGAAGAATGCGTAAAGATGATTTTTCACGTCGGCTGATGAGAGAAAATGTGCTGACTGTTGACGACTTAATTTACCCTTGCTTCGTGCTTGAAGGTGCCAATCAACGTCAACAAGTGAGTTCTATGCCTGGTATAGAACGATTGAGTATCGACCTGCTATTAAAAGAAGCTGAAACCATTCATAAACTCGGCGTGCCAGTGATGGCCTTATTTCCTGTCACACCCATTGAGAAAAAAACAGAAGATGCATGTGAAGCTTATAATCCAGAGGGGCTAGTTCAACAAGCTGTTCGCGCATTACGAAAAGAATTTCCTGAGTTGGGCATAATGACTGATGTAGCGTTAGATCCGTTCACCACACACGGCCAGGATGGTTTGTTAGATGACAACGGATATATCGTTAATGATCAAACCGTTGATGTGCTGATTAAGCAAGCCTTGTCTCATGCCGAAGCCGGTGCCCAGATTGTCGCACCCTCCGATATGATGGATGGCAGAATCGGTGCCATTCGAGATGCACTGGAGTTCAACAGCCACATTCATACACGCATCATGGCTTACTCAGCTAAATATGCATCTAGCTTTTATGGCCCCTTCCGAGATGCTGTCGGTAGCTCTGGTAACTTAGGAAGTGGTAATAAATTTACCTATCAGATGGATCCAGCCAACAGTGATGAAGCCTTACATGAAGTGGCATTGGATATTCAGGAAGGCGCTGATATGGTGATGGTAAAACCTGGTATGCCCTATCTCGATGTCTTATACCGGGTTAAAAACACATTCAAAAAACCAACCTATGTATATCAAGTTAGCGGTGAGTATGCCATGTTAAAGGCTGCTATCGAAAATGGCTGGTTAGCCGAGTCGGTGATTATGGAAAGTCTTCTTGCTTTCAAACGTGCTGGCGCTGATGGCATCCTGACCTATTTTGCCAAAGATGTCGCCCAGCAACTCAAAGCTGGAATCTAAATTTAAAGTAATGTTTAGCTGTATTTATGACTGATAAATATGCCGTTATTGGCCACCCTATTAAACATAGTAAATCGCCCTTGATTCATGCTGAGTTTGCTAAGCAGTGTCAACAAGATATTGAATACACTGCTATTGAAGTGCCACTGGACACACTGTCTTCAAGCCTTCAACAACTTCGAGATGTTCTCAAAATTAAAGGCATTAATATTACCGTTCCTTTTAAAGAACAAGCCTGGGAACTCGCCGATAACTTATCGGATCGCGCTCAGCGTGCCGGTGCAGTTAATACCTTAATTTTCGAACAAGACGGCATGATGTCTGGCGACAATACCGATGGCATTGGATTATGCCGAGATTTGGAAAATCATGATGTTGCTCTAAAAAATAAGCGAGTTCTATTAATAGGCGCAGGAGGCGCGGCTCGAGGAGTTATTTCTCCGCTATTGGCATACCAACCTGCTGAACTTTTTATTGCTAATAGAACTGCTAGTAAAGCGAGTCATCTGGCTGAACTATTTTCTGATTTAGGTCAGATTCGGGGGGGAGGCTTCACAGAGGTAGAAAGCCAATTTGATGTCATTATTAATGCCACAGCGGCAAGCTTGCATGGCGAAATCCCAGATTTGCCCGCGACCATTTTTGCAAATCAATCCTGTTGTTACGACATGATGTATGCAGAAACCGATACCGCCTTCATCCAATGGGCTAAACAGTATAATGTCAGCAAAGCCATCGACGGTTTAGGCATGCTGGTCGAACAGGCAGCTGAAGCCTTTTATCTATGGCGAAAAATCAGACCAGATACTCGTTCCGTCATGCAAAAACTCCGGGACGAGATACAGTCAACCTAATTCTAATCCCCTACTCTAAAAAATAAAGCCTGCAGAAGCAGGCTTTATTTTTTCAGATAGCATTATTCAAAATAACTATTTATGTTCTTGCGCCAATTCAGGATGGGTATTATGTACATGATGTTTATCTTTCACTGGACGAATAGATAAATTTGCCAGAAATGCCACAATCAACAATCCTGCCATGGCGAACATAGTCGAGTTGTACAGGCTTGGTGTAGGGTCCAACGTACCGGCAGGAGCAATTTCCATTAACTGAGAAATCGACACCGTTTTTGCTGCAATAAGTTGATCAAGATTATCAACACTCGCCCCAAACTTTTGTAAAAAAGCTGCTGGATCGACTTTAGCAGCTAAGTCATGCAGGACTTTATTTAATGAATGTTCGCGTAAATGCGTGATCACATATGGCCCTAAAATACCTGCGGTACTCCAAGCAGTTAATAATCGCCCATGAATACCACCAACATGCATTGTGCCAAAGATATCAGCCAGGTATGCAGGAATAGTCGCAAAACCGCCACCATACATTGTAAATATAATCATCGTCACCGCATAAAACATGACTAACGCTGTCACACTTGGACTTACACTTGCTTGAGTGGCGATAAAAGGAATAGATAGATAAAGCATGGCACCCAATATAAAGAAGCAATGATAGGTATTCTTACGGCCAATATAGTCTGAAGCTGTTGACCATAAAAACCGTCCTGACATATTAAAAACACTAATCATTAAGACATAGGTGGCAGCAAAACTGGCATCCACGATACTTGGCAAGCTTGGGCTAAAGATATCGGTAATCATGGTTTTTGCTACGCCAATGACGCCTATCCCTGCAGTCACGTTAAAGCATAAGACAATCCATAGTTGATAAAACTGAGGCGTTTTTAAAGCTTGATCTATATGAACATGATTATCTGTGATGAGACGATTTTTTGCAGACTCATCCTTCACAGGAGGCGTCCAATTGTTAGGCTTCCAATCTTTTGCTGGAACGCGGAAACTAAACGCGGCGATGGTCATAACGATAAAGTAGACAATGCCCAACGTAATGAAGACACTGGTCGCACCAGTATCGCCTGTACCGACCACATAAACCCCTTCAGGTCCTGGGATAGGGGTTTTTAGCATATCAGCTGCGGAAGCAATAACAACTTCGACCTGTTGACCTGCTACTTCGGCATAACGTCGTCCAGCTTCAGTGATTAATTTTACATCAGCGACCTTCCCAAGATACTCCGGCATTTGATAATACAAGCTTAGAAGGTGTGTGATAAGTGGCGCCCCAATCATTGCCCCACCACCAAATCCCATGATGGCGATACCTGTGGCCATTCCTCGTCGGTCAGGGAACCAACGGATTAATGTACTCACAGGGGTGACATAGGCTAATCCTAGCCCACATCCCCCGATGGCACCGTAGCCTAAATAGATAAGCCACAATTCATGGGTGGCGATACCGATACTACCAACAAGAAAGCCCCCGCCCCATAAACAGGCTGCCAGAAAGCCAGTGGCTCGTGGTCCGACTTCTTCCAACCATTTACCACCTATTGCAGCAGCTAAGCCAAGAAAAACAATGGCTGTAGAAAAAATCCATACTACTGATGAAAAACTCCAATCGTCGGCAGCACTCGCTACCACACCAAACTGTTTTGTAAGGGCTGGATTAAAAATACTCCAGGCATACACAGAACCGATACATAAATGAATAGCGACAGATGCCGGCGCAATTAGCCAGCGATTGAACCCGGGTTTGGCGATAATGTGCTTCTTGGATAGCCTAGCGGCTATGTTATCGAACAATGACATCAGTAATATTCCTCTCTTGATATAGTTTTTATGTTTTTCAGCAACATATCACAACTACTCATCAAGACGGAACAATCAAAAAAATAAAGCGGTAGAAAGCGCTTAAAGAGGCTTTAAAAAGACATAATAAAGGACTAATGAAAAACATCCCCACCGCTAAGATCAGCTTCTTTGATTATGATTGAGATCGTGGTGAGGATGAAGGGGGAAATTGAGCCCCACAGTGTCGGTGCGACGGGGGTTCTTGAACCATGAGATTCAAGAGGGAAACTTCATGAAGATGGCAAACTTCCCGTCAAGCGGGCTTGTTTTTCAACTTCGGATTGTCAGTTTCCTTAAGCATTTGCTTATCGGCTCAAGACACACTTGTCGCTATCGAGCACCGCAGGGACATAACCTATGATACGCAAAATCCTTATGCTTAGTTCAAGTTTTTTCAGAGTTCGAGCTGTCTATCTTCTTCCAGAAAAGCGCTAACACGCTCTTTCAACTGTATAATTTTGCTGTTTACTTTTTCCATGTCATGACCTTCATCATGCTTGAAAACAAGCAACTCATGCGCTAAGTTCAGCGCCGCCATGACGGCAATACGATCAACACCAACCACTTTTCCACTCTGACGAATTTTTTCCATATTGTCATGGACCATCTTGGCGGAAGCTATCAGTGCTTCTTTTTGTTCTTCTGGACAAGCAATTTGATATTCCTTACCCAATATATTTACAGTTACCGGTGAACTCATAATTCGCTATCCAATTCTCTCAAACGACTAACCATCTTCTCAATACGGCTTCGAGCAACATCGGTCTTTTCGATCAGTTGAGAACGTTCTGAAAGCCACGCTGTTTGCTGAGAGCGCAACAGCATGTTCTCTTCCCGCAATCGACGACTGGTACGAAGTAGCTCATCCACTTGTTGTTCCAATTGTTGTATCGCGTTCTTATCCATTAATATGAGTTCTTTCGCTGTGCGAGAATAAAGCCTAACTATAGACGTGCGCTGCCGACTCGGTCAACAACTGTCATAATAGGAACAATTTGTGTTCCAATGCATAACATTGAACATGATATCTTTTTTGTCATTATTCAGGTTTTAACTTTATGTCACAACTCTATTTTCCATCCTTATCTCCCGATAATCAGACGGGGGATGGTCCAGCCAGTCTGGCTGAACTCCAGGGCGCACTGTGTGGTTTGCTCTGTATGGATTCTCTGGCAGACCGAAAAAACTGGTATGCCCAGTTATTTGAGGATTTTTCTCCCGCTGAGGATGAAAAGCAGGATTTAACACATTTATTTGATGACACTATCCAGTCTCTAAATAGTCTTGACTTTGACTTTCAGATGGAACTTCCAGATGACAGTGCACCAATCGTCTCGCGCTTATCTGCGATGGCAGACTGGTGTCAGGGACTCGTTTTTGGGCTTGGAACATCAGGTATGACCAATGAAACAGAGCTTTCTGATGATTGTCAGGAATACGTTACTGATGTCATCAAAATCAGTCAGGTTAACTTTGATAATGTAGAAGATACAGAAGAAGAACGTGCCAATTTCGAAGAACTAGTTGAATATATTCGCATGGGACTTTTTTTACTTTACGGGGAATTACAACCTGCCGATCCAACAGAGGAAGCGACTGAACACTAATGCAAAAAAAAGAATTCGCTAAACGCCGTCAGCACCTTATGGACATTATGGGACCAGACACGATTGCTGTACTGCCCAATGCGCCAATAGCTAACCGTAATCGTGACGTTGATTATCCTTATCGAAGTGATAGTAGCTTTCATTATCTGACTGGATTTGATGAACCTGAATCCGTAATGGTTCTGATTCCAGGCAGAGAGCATGGCGAATATATTTTATTCTGTCGTGAACGCGATTTAGACAAAGAAATCTGGGATGGATATCGTGCTGGTCAGAATGGCGCAATACATGACTTTGATGCCGACGATTCATACCCTATTAGTGATCTCGATGATATTTTACCGGGCCTGTTGGAAGACAAAGAAAAAGTCTATTACACCATGGGTAATCAACCGAGCTTTGATCAGCACATGGTGTCATGGTTGAATCACCTGCGCCAAGCATCACGTTCTGGTAAACATTCGCCGACAGAAATTATTGAACTAGAGCATTGCATGAATGAGCTGCGTTTATTCAAGAGCAGTCAGGAAATCAAAGCTATGAAGCAAGCAGCCAAGGTATCCGCCCAGGCTCATATTCGAGCGATGCAGTTTACCAAGCCAGGTATGTGGGAGTATGAGGTTGAAGCTGAGCTTATTCACGAGTTTATGAAACATGGCTGTCGCTATCCCGCTTATCCATCGATTGTCGGTGGTGGTGAGAACGGCTGTATTCTTCACTACATCGAAAATAATGCAAAATTAAAAAATAATGAATTACTGCTAATTGATGCCGGTGCTGAATTTGAATGCTACGCGGGTGACATTACACGCACTTTCCCAATCAATGGCAAATTTAGTCAGGCGCAGTCTGCTGTGTACCAAGTCGTATTAAATGCACAAAAAGCAGCGATTGCTGCTGTTAAACCTGGAAATCATTGGAATCAGCCCCATGAAGCAGCAGTTGAAGTACTAACTCAAGGATTAGTGGATCTCGGACTTCTTAAGGGAGATGTGGCTCAACTCATCGAAGACGGTGCCTATCGTGAATTTTATATGCATCGCACTGGTCATTGGTTAGGACTGGATGTGCACGATGTGGGCGACTATAAAGTGGGTGGAGAGTGGCGTCTATTAGAACCTGGAATGGTATTAACTGTCGAACCAGGTCTTTATATCCGCGATCAGGATCATGTCGATAAAAAATGGCACTTCATCGGTATTCGGATCGAAGATGATGTGTTAGTGACAAAAGATGGTTGCGAAGTGTTAACTGACACTGCGCCGAAAGAAATCGATGAGATTGAAGCGTTAATGGCAGAGGCAATGTAAAAACGTGAATGACAGTCTGTTTGATGTGTTAATTGTTGGTGGTGGAATGGCTGGAGCCAGCCTGGCCATCGCTCTAAAAAATAGCCAGCTAAAAATTGGCCTCATCGAAGCCAAATCATTAAAGACTGATTCACAGCCTAGCTATGATGACCGGGGTATAGCTCTCAGCTATGGCTCACAGCGTATCTTTGAAACGATGGGGATCTGGTCACATATCGCGCAGTATGCCAGCCCTATACAATATATTCATGTTTCTGAACGTGGCCGCTTTGGTGTGACACGCTTATCAGCTGAACAGGAAAACGTGCCTGCTCTCGGTCAAGTGGTTACAGCCAAACATATGGGGCATGCTCTTAACGTGCAACTTCAACGCCTCGATAATTTAACATTATTCTGCCCCAGCTCGGTCAGTTCTGTGCAAACGGAGAAAGAACACGTCACTGTAACTTTAGACAACAATGACACACTCAAAGCCAGACTGATTGTTGCCGCTGATGGTCGTGAGTCAACTATACGTCATTGTCTCAGCATTGGTGCATGGGAACAGGATTATAATCAGGTGGCAATCACTGCCAATATATCCACTGATAAACCTCATTCTGGCTGGGCGTATGAACGTTTTACAACATCAGGTCCCATGGCATTGCTGCCAATGACTGATAAACGATGTAGCTTAGTTTGGACTGTCAAGTCTGGTGAAGAGCAAAATCTGCTTGCACTTGATGAAGACTCATTCCTACAGCGACTTCAACAGGACTTTGGTTATCGAGCAGGTCGGTTTATTCGAGTAGGACAGCGGAACAGCTATCCATTAATACTCATGCAAGCCGATATGCCGGTACAGCCACGAATCGTTTTTATCGGAAATGCTGCACACAGCCTGCATCCTATTGCCGGTCAGGGGTTTAACCTCGGATTACGGGATGTCGCGGTTCTCGCCGAACATATTTTTAATAATCAGGACTGTGGTCACTCTGAGATACTTCAGCTTTATCAGCAGCAACGTCAGCAAGATCAGGATCAGGTGGTGAAATCAACAGATCAGTTAGTAAGATTATTTAGTAACGACATACCGATATTAGGTCATCTCCGAGGGGCAGGTCTGACTATGATGGATAATATGCCAATGATGAAGCATTGGCTTGCTAAGAAAAGTATGGGATTGGCGCAGGCACAACCCAAATTAGCCAGAGGTGTCCCCTTATCATGAAACAGCAATATGACATCGCAATCGTCGGTGGCGGCATGGTTGGTTCTTGTCTCGCCCTCGCTTTATCTCGCTATGATAAGTTTAATATCGCCTTGATTGAAGCTCATATATTTGAACCTATTCCTGCTGATGCACCATTTGATATAAGAGTAAGCGCACTTACCAAAGGCAGTGAAATCATTTTAAAAAAGCTGGGAATATGGTCACTATTACCTGAGTCTCGCTTATCGGCATTTTCAGATATGAGAGTCTGGGAAAAAGTGGATGATGAACTTCATTTCGATAGCGCTGATATGGGTACAGCCAATCTCGGACATATTATTGAAAACCGACAACTGCAACAAAGCAGTTTTAGTCTATGTCAGCAGCAATCCAATATTGATGTGATTACACCAGCCAAGCCGCTCGCTATCGAAAATCAACAACTGCATCTTGATGATGACCGCATATTGAAAGCAAAATTAATTATTGCGGCTGATGGTGCCCATTCAACCATAAAAGAGCTTGCCAAAATACAGACTAAAGGCTGGTCATACGAACAAAAAGGCCTTGTGTGTATTGTGACTACTGAAGAGGCTCATCAGCACACGTCATGGCAACGCTTTTTACCTGAAGGGCCGCTGGCCTTCCTACCGTTAGCTGACAGTCATCAATGCTCTATCGTCTGGACCCTAAAAAATGACAATGCGGATCGTTTATTATCAATCAGTGATGAAGAATTTATTCAAGAGCTCAATTTGGCTTTTGAAGAGCGGCTGGGTAAAGTCACAAAGATAAGTCATCGAAACGCCTTCCCGTTACAGTTACGTCATGCTGAGACGTATATCAAGCCAGGTATTGTATTAGTCGGTGATGCAGCACATACTATCCATCCACTCGCCGGACAAGGCGTCAATATTGGTTTATTGGATGCAGCATCTCTGGCTGAAATCGTTATTGATGCCGCGGAAAAAAACCGGGATATTGCCCACCTGCATACTTTACAAAAATACCAAAGACAACGTCATGCTGATAATCTACTTATGCAAATGAGCATGGATATGTTCAAGCGTGTCTTTACCCACTCTTTTATGCCAGTGAAGTGGTTACGTCGATTTGGCTTACGTCAAGTTAATAAAAGTCGTTTGTTGAAAAATCTGTTCATGAGGCAAGCCGCAAGCCGTTCCTTTGCCACACCTAAGCTAGCTCAACATGATCATAAACGTGATTAGTTCTATCAAGCGGTTTACTAATCTAGTTTTTGATTATCTATGACCACTCTTTCATTTCATGGAGCCTGATCTATGTTTCGGTTTATTACACGTCAATTTCTGACAGGCTTGATAACAATACTACCTATCACTATCACGGTTTATTTAATTTACTGGATCATTTCCAGCGCTGAAAAAGCATTGAGTCAAGTCATCAAGTTTATTTTGCCTGATTACATTTACTGGCCAGGTATGGGCTTTTTAGCTGCGATTGCCTTGATTTTCTCGCTCGGTATATTAATGAGACTGTATGTTTTTAAACGTCTGTTCAAACGTGCAGAAAGCCTGCTCTATCACTTACCGGTGATCAAATCTATTTATGGCAGCATGCATGATTTCTTTCATTATTTTACGCCGGGCCGAGAAACAGAATTTGAACAGGTTGTTTCAGTCAAATTGGATAATGGCATGGAGATGATCGGTTTTATCACGCTTGATAATGCAGAATATTTACCAACACAGGATGATGAGGAACGTGTACTTGTCTATTTTCCCATGAGTTATAACATCGGTGGATACCCGGTTATCCTGCCAAAACGTATGTTAAAACCGGTCGATATGACAATGGAACAAGCGATGCGTTTTGTCTTAACCGCTGGTGTTGCAGGCAATTCAAAACCTAAATAGGCAAGAAAACCAGCGTCGCTGCCCTAACCACAAAGGTCTTGATCATACGACCATTTTTTTGCGCTATGATTTGAGCGAGATTATCCTGTGTGGCAATCATTTTACCAAATAAGCGCTGATAACTTAGGTTACGGATTTCACCAGATAAACTATCACTAAGCATAAGTAAACGACCATCACGGTCGCGTTTTTTTGCCAGTAACCAAGCCGCAATTTCAATATTTCGGGCACTGTTGTATAACTTTTGCTGATCAATAGAGGTGAGATAAAAAAACTCGCTGTGATCATCGTAAGAGGCCATCAGCATTTTTCTTAAGCCAACAATATAAGCCAGCACACGATCCCCCTGGAAACGTTCATCCAGTGCAAGTCGAATAATATCAGTTGGTTTTTTGACTATAGCCCAGTCAGGATAAATAAAATCAACTTGTCTGGAGAAGGTTCGCTCCACACTTTCCTTAATACTTCTTACATCTCTATCGTGACGTAAGTTCGGGTTACGTTTATAAAGCTTAAACATTAATCGTTTCAAATGTAGCATTACCGCTTGCTGATGAACTTCTATGACTTCATCAATATCGCTTTTGGCTAGACGGGAGACACCAGGCTCAGATTTTCCATTATTTACGTTTGTTGAACATCCCATCAGAAAGCAGATAAACCATAAAACACTAAACCATCTCATCCACTATTTGCCCTCCTGATGGCTTAGTGTTGTTTATATCCTTAATATATAAATACTGTTGCACTGATTTTGGTAATAGATTGGCTTGTTGTTCAGATGAAGAAGGCTCACGTTCACTACCAATAAACTGACGAACAAACTGGGCTTGCTGACTGTCCTGAGTGGACGCGATGGGTGTAACGACATTTGTTGTATCAGCTTGCTCTTTATCAACAACCGTTGCGGAATATTCAATAGCAGAATCAAAAGTGACAGGTAAACGTGAACTATTACGTGATTCGGCAGGAACCAGCGGATAGAAGTTTACTTGTCGATTATTGTTTATCTGCATGTGTTGTTACGCTTTTTTTCGCCTTATGACGCCGGCGCCTAGGTTTTGTTGATTTACTCTGTTCCTGTTTTTTCCAATGTGGTGTTGCTTCCTTTTCTCTTTTTACACGAGGTTTAGGTGTTTCTAACTGTTCATCAGCAGTCGAAGCTAATGGTAATTTATGTTTAATATAAGCTTCAATATCTGGTAATGAAAACACATATTCTTCACAAGCTAGACTGATGGCGACACCACTGGCTCCGGCACGTGCAGTTCGCCCAGTACGGTGCACATAGTCCTCAACATCCTGCGGTAAATCATAGTTAAACACATGACTTACTTCAGGAATATGTAAACCACGAGCTGCAACATCAGTGGCGACAAGAAAAGGAAACTCCCCATCCTGAAAGTGCTGTAATAAACGCTCACGTTTTTTTTGCGGCACATCACCAGAGAGTAACGATGCTTTGTAACCGTTACCTTCTAAATATCCCCACACCACTTCTGCAGCTTGTTTTGTATTGACAAAAATAATACCTCGTTCTGGATTTAAACGAGCTATTAATGCTAAGAGTAATGGAATTTTTTCATCATTCGCCGGGTAATAAACCCATTCTTCGATACGATCACCCATCATTTTTTCAGGTTCTACCTGAACCTTTTCTGGGTTATTCATATGTTCGTAAGCTAATTCACTCACCTTGTAGCTTAATGTGGCTGAAAACAACATGCCTAAACGATGCTCGGGTTTAGGGATCCGACGCAGGAAATAACGCACATCCTTAATAAAGCCCAAATCAAACATCCGATCTGCTTCATCAAGTACAACCACATCAATAAACTTAAGACTAAAAACATGTTGTTTTTGATAATCGAGTAGACGTCCAGGCGTACCGATCAATATATCCAGTCCATCTGTAATCGTATCTCGTTGCCGCTGATAATCTTTGCCACCATGCGCGATGCCAATGCGTAATTGAGATTCTATATTGAGTTTTTCCGCATCTTTGGCTATTTGGATAGCCAATTCACGGGTAGGAGCCAGAATTAATGCGCGAGGTTGTTTACCATCCCAATGCTCTGCAGGGGCTTTTTCCAGTAAACATTGGAAAGTAGCAAGTAAAAATGCAATCGTTTTACCGGTTCCTGTTTGCGCTTGTCCGGCGACATCGTGTCCTGACAATAATAGAGGCAGCGCAGATGCCTGAATCGGTGTACAGAATTCGAACCCCGCCTTCGCCAGCCCGGCTTTAAGTGAAGCGTGGAGTGGCAAGGATGAGAAGGCCTGCTCGGTTAGATGTGCACTCATAGAATACTTGCATTACCTTTTATGATAGGAAAAAATGTTAGGCTATATCGTATGGGAGTATAGACCCACGATACTTTATATACCACTGGAGATAAAACATGAGCGAAAACGTCACCCACGTGACCGATGGCGACTTTGATAGCCAAGTACTACAGTCTGACCTGCCTGTTTTGGTCGATTACTGGGCTGAATGGTGTGGTCCGTGCAAAATGATCGCCCCCGTATTAGATGAAATCGCGACCGAGTACGCTGGTAAATTGAAAGTTTGTAAACTGAATATTGACGAGAACCAGGACACTCCGCCACGTTACGGTATCCGTGGTATCCCAACATTAATGCTGTTTAAAGATGGTGAAGTTGAAGCCACAAAAGTAGGTGCTTTAACGAAATCACAATTAGCTGCATTTTTAGACAGCAATATTTAAAAAATAAACTCCCTGCAAGCATCATGCTGCAGGGAGTTTTATTTTTACCCTGTGAGTTATGCAGGTAATTTATCAGTCCCCCGCCCGGCTGATATGGCATAACATCAATCGACCAGTTCGTATCCCTCTCATGGGATAATGCGCTGGTTTATTTATTTCTCACCTATATGATCACAAAATGGATGTCTCTGAACTTTTAAACGATCTAAACAAACCGCAACGTGAAGCTGTCGCCGCACCACTCGGTCACGCTAGGATACTGGCTGGCGCTGGTAGTGGTAAGACACGGGTATTAGTCCACCGTATTGCCTGGCTGATTCAAGCTGAAGGCTTCTCGGCCGGCAATATCCTCGCTGTTACCTTCACCAATAAAGCTGCCGCTGAAATGCGTGGTCGTATTGAAGAGATTTTGGGCTATCCGCCAGGTGGAATGTGGGTGGGTACTTTTCATGGCCTTGCCCACCGTTTACTCCGCTCACATTGGAAAGAAGCTGACTTACCACAAAACTTTCAGATTCTCGATAGTGATGATCAGCTGCGCATGCTAAAACGCATCATTCGCGCGATGGAGTTAGATGAAGCGCAGTGGCCACCGAAACAGGCGCAATGGTATATCAATGCACAGAAGGACGAAGGCCTTAGAGCTAAAGATATTCAGGCAGGTCATGATCCTTACTCAAAAAACATGCTGGCCGTATATGCGGCCTATGAACAGGCTTGTCAGCGAGCAGGCGTCATCGACTTTGGTGAAATTCTGTTAAGAAGCCATGAACTGTGGCTAAAACGTCCTGATATCCTTGCGCAATATCAGCAACGCTTTAAACAAATTTTAGTCGACGAGTTTCAAGATACAAATACACTACAGTATGCTTGGTTGAGATTACTCGCTGGACAGAGCGGTCACCTGTTTATCGTCGGCGATGATGATCAGTCTATTTATGGCTGGCGTGGTGCCCGTATTGAGAATATCCAACAGTTTGATACAGACTATCAAGGTGCCAGCACCATCCGATTGGAACAAAATTATCGCTCAACTGGAAATATACTCAAAGCAGCCAATGCGGTTATCGCGAATAACAGTGAACGCTTAGGTAAAGAATTATGGACAGAGGATGATGATGGCGATCCCATCCAGATTTATAACGCCTATAACGAACGTGATGAAGCTTCTTATCTTGTAGAGCAAATTCGCAAATGGGTGGATAACGGCGGTAAAAGAAGTGATGCCGCTGTGCTCTATCGCTCGAATGCGCAATCACGTGTCATTGAAGAAGCCTTACTGCAAGCGGCCATGCCATATCGTGTTTATGGTGGTTTACGCTTTTTTGAACGAGCTGAAATCAAAGACGTTCTCTCTTATTTACGCTTGATATCAAACCGTCTTGATGACGCCGCCTTTGAACGTATTGTTAACATCCCAACCAGAGGTATTGGTGCAGCAACATTAACTCAATTACGACAATACGCTCGTGAACGAGGTATTTCCATGTGGCATAGCGCCATAGAAATGCTCGATGCCAAAGCCTTTGCAGCACGGGCTGGCAATGCACTGGCTGGTTTTATCACTCTGATTGATTCGTTAACGCCAGAACAAGAAACGGTGATGTCTTTAAACGAATTGACGCAACTAGTCATCGATGAAAGTGGTTTAAAAGCCCACTTTGCAAAAGATAAAACAGAAAAAGGACAGGGGCGGATTGATAACCTTGATGAATTAATCTCTGCTACCAAACAGTTTCATAAGCCTGAAGAAGCTGAAGACATGTCGGACTTAGACGCTTTTCTTGCCCACGCGGCACTGGAAGCGGGTGAAAATCAAGGAGACCGATGGGAAGATTGTGTGCAGTTAATGACCCTACACTCCGCTAAAGGACTAGAGTTTCCGATTGTGTTTATGGTGGGCATGGAAGAAGGTCTTTTCCCTGGACAAAAATCCAGTGATGATCCTGTTCGCCTCGCTGAAGAAAGACGTCTTTGTTATGTCGGTATGACACGTGCAAGGAAAACACTTTATCTGCTGTACACGGAGTCACGCTTTCTCTATGGCCAGGAAATGATTCAACGCCCTTCACGCTTTTTGAGTGAGCTACCCAGTGAATGCATCGAAGAAGTCCGAGCCCGTAAAAACCACATTACACCGAGTCTGAGTGGTGTTCGTGGCCGCGAAAATCAAACAGTCAATGAAACGGGTATCAAAACCGGACAACAAGTACATCATCAAAAGTTTGGCCCTGGTATTGTTGTGGATACAGAGGGTTCAGGCAAAAATGCGCGCGTACAAGTCAACTTTAAACATGCTGGTAGTAAGTGGTTAGTACTGGCTTATGCTAAATTAGACATACTTTAATTAGGGACATTTATCTATGTTGGCATCCTGTTTATCACGTTCATTCATTGTGGGTCTTGTCGCCCTTGTGCTGGCTTCATGTGGACAAAATGAACAATCTCAATCGGTCACAGATAACAGTGATTATCAGAAAAGTTTCCGCTGGAAAATGGTCACAACATGGCCGCCAGGCTTTCCTGTTTTACAAGAAGGCGCCGAACGTTTTGCAGCTAATGTCAAAGCTATGTCAAATGGCCGTCTCGTTATTAAAGTGTATGCCGGTGGTGAATTGATCCCAGCGTTACAAGTTTTCGAAGCCGTATCGCAAGGTACGGTAGAAATGGGTCATGGCAGCGCTTACTACTGGGCAGGAAAAGTCCCAGAAGCACAGTTTTTTTCAACAGTACCTTTTGGTATGACAGCACTGGGTATGAATTCATGGCTTTATGATGGTGGTGGTCTGGAATTGTGGCGTGAAGCCTATAAACCTTTCCATGTTATTCCTTTTCCACTAGGGAATACTGGCGTGCAAATGGGTGGCTGGTTTAATAAAGAAATCAATTCTGTAGATGATCTGCAAGGCTTAAAAATGCGCATACCGGGCTTGGGTGGGAAAGTTTTAGCCAAAGCCGGTGGCAACCCTGTTTTATTAGCAGGCAGTGAAGTTTATAGCGCACTGGAACGTAATACCATTGATGCAACTGAATGGATTGGTCCTTACCATGATGAACGGTTAGGCCTTTATCGTGCTGCACAGCATTATTATTATCCTGGCTGGCATGAGCCAGGTACTGTTCTGGAGTTAACAGTCAATGAACGTGCATGGAACAGTTTACCAGCGGATTTACAGGCTATCGTCACCAATGCTGCCCAAGCTGAAAATCTGGCGATGCTATCAGAAATGGAACATAAAAATGCTGAGGCATTACAAATTCTGAAAGCACGTGATGATATTACTATCGCACCATTCCCTGATGATGTCTTACAACGTTTAAAAGCTATGTCTGAAGAAACATTAAAAGAAGAAGCAGCCAAAAACCCTAAGTTTAAACGCGTATATGACGCTTATCAGACCTTTCGTGAAAAAGACGCTGACTGGTCTCGAATCTCTGAGCGAACTTACTTGAATCTTGAACCAGCCCAATGATTTTTTTGATTTTCACAGCACAGGGTTTAGCTGAAGCTACCTCAGAAATACAAGCTGAAACAGCGACCGTCTGGCTGAACCCGGATCTAAAAGAAACCAGTGAGTTGGCCAACTTAATCGAGGCAGGTTGTGAGTGTTATTTTTTACCAGAGCAAGCTGATCCGGCAAGTGAGAAATCGGTAATAAACGCATTAAGTCACGTTGAAAAAAACAGTCGTGACAATGAAATCTATGTTGAATATATATAATGAAAAATATCTTTTTTTTATTCTTATGCTGGCTTAGCTTACCTGTATACGCTGAATCAGAATGGTCCTCCTCAACTATTAGTCTGGATCATCCCATCGATATTACGGTTTATCGCAATCCTGATTGTCAGTGCTGTCACAAATGGATCAGCCATCTTGAAAATAATGGGTTTCATGTTATAGACAAACTCACCCATAATCTTGATGCCGTCAAAGAAAAATTAGGTGTACCAAGTGCGATGCACTCCTGCCACACAGCGCTGGTAGATGATTATGTGATTGAGGGGCATGTACCAGCAAATGACATCATGCGCTTACTCACACAAAAGCCGGCAATTACAGGCCTCGCGGTGCCTCAAATGCCCGTTGGCACGCCCGGCATGGAGATGGGCCCGCGTAAAGATGATTTTGCTGTAATAGAGTTTACTCAAGATCAACAGTACACAATTTTTACTACCTACAAGATTGATAAAAATCAACATTATCAGGCCAGTACAACCGAGAAATAATAATGGAAATTCTCGTTGTGCTGAGCAGATTACTGTTCTCCGCTTTTTCTAATGTTTTTCAAAAACAGCTCACCCACCGTGGTTTTGACTCGCTGTTTATCGTGTTCAGTTCTTATATCGTTCTGACTGTTATTTGCCTACCGCTACTTTATTTGTTTGATCCGTTCTCATTAACAAATACTTTCTGGATTAATATATTTTTTGCAGCTTTGCTGGATATGGCTGGTACGGTATATCTGGTCATGTCACTATCAAAAACGGATTTATCCGTTTTTGGACCGTTGAATGCCTATAAAGTCGTTGTTTCAATGCTTCTGGCAATGATATTTATTGGCGAAATTCCAAGTTTACAAGGCTTTTTGGGGGTGGCTGTCATCGTAGGTGGCAGTTATTTTTTATTTCCACCAAAAACAACTGAGCAAAGCCGTATCTGGACATTATTCAAAGATAAAGGTGTTCAGTACCGTTTCTTATCGATTTTACTTTTTTCTATTGGCACCCTCCCGCTAAAAACAGCCGTTATCGATGGTGGTGCCTTAGCCACTACCGTGTTCTGGTGCTTGTTTGGTTTACCTTTAGCGGCAATCACTCAATGGATTTTCATCAGTGACAATATACAAACTAACATCATAAAAGCGCGGGACAATCTAAGACCCTTTATTTATTTAGGCAGTCTAATTTTTCTTATGCAGTACATGACAATGCTGGTATTTTCACAGCTATTAGTCGCCTACTCTTTAGCATTATTTCAATTGAGTATGGTGCTACAAGTGTTTCTTGGTTACCGTATTTTTAATGAAAAACATGTATGGCGCCGCCTATCAGCTTGTCTAGTAATGGTGGCAGGTAGTTTATTAGTTTTAAACGCTTGAGCGGGATCAGGCTTCGCCTGTTATTATGCACTCAGAAAGTTAATGGAGAATATAATGAAACGGTTAACACTATTGCTGACCGGCTTATTCATGTCAGTACAGGTTTTTGCTAACACCATACTGTCACCTGTTTGGAGTAGTCCTGCAGAGCTGAAAAACCCGGAATCTGTCATCTATGATCCAATAACAAAACTGTTATATGTTTCTAATGTGAATGGCAACCCGCTTGATGTCGATGGTAATGGCTTTATCAGTCAATTATCTGTCAAAGGTGAGATTAAGAAACAGCATTGGCTTGATGGGCTAAATGCACCAAAGGGCCTGGCTCTGAGTGGTAACAAACTCTACGTATCAGATATCAACGAATTAGTCGTCATTGATATTGCCGCACAACGCATTATCAAGCGTTATCCTGCTAAGGATGCAAAGTTTCTCAATGATGTTGCTATTGATAAACAAGGTCATGTTTATGTCAGTGACATGATGACAGATCGTATTTATCGTCTATCTGAAGATCAGTTTGAGGTTTGGATGGAAGATCCCGCCTTAGAATCTCCTAATGGACTATTAATAGAACACAACAACTTAATCGTTGCCAGTTGGGGTCATATGAACAATGGTTTTGAAACAAAAACCCCCGGCCATTTGAAAGTTATTGACCTCATTACTCAGCAGATGAAAAGTCTGGGTGATCAATCCCCCGTGGGCAACCTGGATGGTATCGAAGCAGATGGTATGGGTAATTATCTTGTCACTGACTGGATGAATGGTCGTTTATTAAAAATTACACCTGAAGGTAGAAGCGAGACCTTGATTGAGTTTAATCAAGGTAGTGCTGATCATACTGTGATGCCAGAAAAAGATCTCGTTATTGTTCCAATGATGATGGACAATGTCATCACTGCATTCCGGATAAATCGCTAAATGTCATTTGAAGATCTTATGTTAGAAGATAGCCTGTTGAGTGCTGTTGCGGCTCATGGTTATACAGCCCCAACCCCAATCCAAAAAGAGACTATTCCTCTGATTCTGGCCGGTCAGGATGTGCTGGCCTGTGCAGCAACCGGTACAGGAAAAACAGCAGCCTTTGTTCTGCCTTTACTACAAAAATTATGGGATAGAAAACACCGCACACATGAACCTGTAGCCTTAATTCTGGCACCAACACGTGAGTTGGCTTTCCAGATTCAACATGTGATAAAGACCTTCAGTAGACAAGATCCGATTGATATTGCAATGATCACTGGCGGTCAGGCGCCAGCAGCACAACAAAAGTTTTTAGATGATGGCTGTGACGTTATTATTGCTACACCGGGCCGTTTATTAAACTTAGTGGAACAAGAACAGGCTGATTTATCGCTGATAGAGTTTGTCGTGATTGATGAAGCTGATCGTATGCTTGATATGGGGCAAGGTCCGGATGTCGCAACATTGTTAGCGTCCATCACAACCGCTTTCCAGACCTGCTTATTCTCCGCCACACTCGCTGGTGCGGGTGTCGAGATTTTTGCTAACACCCTGTTACCTGAAGCTACTCGCGTTGATGTTAACGCTTCGAACCATTATGCCGAACAGGTAGAACAACGTGTTTATCTAGCTGATAATCGTGAACATAAACAGGCGTTGTTAACCGCAATGATTCACTCAGATGAATGTAAAAGCGCATTGGTCTTTTGTAATAAAAAAGAACGTGCTGATGAAGTCGCCGAGTACCTTCAATCACAAAATATCTCAGCCCAAGTGGTACATGGCGAGTTCTCTCAGGCAGATCGCCGTGAACGTACTCGCAAATTCCGTCAAGGGAAAATCAAGGTCTTAGTCGCCACAGACGTAGCTTCTCGTGGCCTGGATTTGCCGCAAGTCAGCCATGTGATTAACTATGATGTGCCATTCCGTGGTGATATTTATATTCATCGGGTTGGTAGAACAGGTCGAGCCGGGCAATCAGGTATTGCTCTGAACTTAGTCGAAGCACACGATCAAAAAAATCTGGAGCGTATTCAACATCATATCGGCCAGACATTGCCTGTTGTTAAGATGAAAGGACTAGCGCCGAAAGGCAAAGCTAATAAACAGAAAAGCAAAAAAGAACCCAAAGCCAGATATATTTCTAAAAAAGATCGTGCCCAAGAATAAATCAACCACGCTGTTACGCTGTTTATTATTTATAAGCAGCGTCTTATTAATAGCGGGGATTTTCATGCCTATGCTCACCATCACCCAATTTCTGGTGATTAGTGATGACTTCTCGGTCATTTCAGGTATCACTGAACTCTGGAAAGCTCAAAAATACCTGTTGTTTTTTATTATCGGTAGTTTCAGCATCATCATGCCTTTCGCCAAAATTAGTTTGCTGTTTCGTTTATTATTTGCTGACAACCATCCCACACCAGTCAAAATAAAGTTGTTAAACCTTATGCATGATTATGGTCGCTGGGCGATGCTTGATGTGATGGTCGTCGCCATGTTGATCGTTACTGTCAAACTAGGCGCTATCGCCAGTATCCAGATTCATCCAGGCTTGTATGTGTTTGGGGCAGCTGTATTGCTGATCATGCTCACCACACAACTGACCGTAAACACATTACGAGCCCATACTGATTAGCCTGTATTTCGCATCCCTGCTGAAATCGCACTAATCGTTCTTAACAAAGGATCCAGCCACTTATTCCTCTCATCTTCAGATAGTGCATTCTCACGATAGCGTTGCAATAAAAGAATCTGAATATAATTAATCGGATCCAAATACGGTTCGCGTCGACGTAGAGAGGAGCGTAATGCCGGTGTTTCTGACATTAATTTTTCTTCGTTAACTAACAGTAGCACCTGTTTCACTGTGCGATGATATTCTGCAGAAATCACCTCAAAGACTTGCTGTCCTTGGAAGGCATCTTCACACAAAGCCGCATAGCGTCGCGCAATATTCATATCCGCTTTGGATAGTGACATTTGGGTATTACTTAGTATGGCATTGAAAAAACGCCATTCTTTTACCATTCTACGTAGTATTTCGATCTTTTCGGGATCATTCTGATGCCATTGTTCCAAGGCTGTTCCGATGCCATACCATGCCGGAAGAGTATGACGTGATTGTGCCCAGGAAAAGACCCAACCGATAGCTCGAACAGATGCTTTGGAACGGTCACCCTGCTTACGATGTGATGGTCTGGAACCAATATTCATCATGCCGATTTCAGTCACCGGACACACTTCATAGAAATAATCCAGGAAGCCTGCTGTATCTTCTGTCAATTTGCGATAACTCTGTTCACCAAGTGTGGTGAGTTGATGCATGACATCCATAAATGCGGGTTCATCATGACGAGTTTCGGCCACTAGGCTTCGTGACGCCTTCATTAAACCAGACACACCCATCCCTAATTCATAAGCCGCTGTTTCAATATTGCCGTACTTAAACGACAGTACTTCGCCCTGCTCAGTAAATTTTATCTGTCCCTGCACAGTCCCCACTGGCTGAGACATAATTGCATCATGGGTTGGGCCGCCCCCACGTCCAATCGTACCACCACGTCCGTGGAACATACGACATTTCACCCCATGCTGTTCGGCTAGATGACTTATTCGTTGTTGCGCCTGATATAAATTCCATACTGACGCCAAAATACCACCATCTTTACAAGAGTCTGAGTACCCTAGCATCACTTCTTGTAAATTACCTGACGCGCTTAAAAAGCGACGGTAGTGTTCGTTTTCCAGTAATGCTGACATCACGGGTTCGATATGTGATAAATCTTCTATGGTCTCAAATAAAGGTGAGACGCGTAGATGACAGAAGGCTTCGCCATTGTCATGATAACCACACAGTCCGGCAAAACGTCCGAGTGTTAATACTTCAAGAATATGGCTGGCCTGATGAGTCATCGATATTACATAACTACCAAACGCATTAGCACTGACTTCCTTTTGCAGTCGTGTCATGAGTTGAAACACTGACAGAATTTCTTTATTTTGGCCCTCTAGTTCAGGTAATGAGGGTAAGTCGTCGCGAGCCAAAATATCCGTCAACAGGTCCTGACGTTGTATTTCATCCAAATGCTGATAATCGTCACATAAGCTCGTTTGCCTGAGCACATCACTCATAGCTTCAGTATGTAATGTAGATTCCTGACGCACATCAAGGTGATACAAATAAAATCCAAATGTTTCGACTAAACGGATTAAGTCGGTCAGTTCACTGCCTGCCAACTCAGCATCACCATGAGAAACTAAGGACTGGTGAATTAATCGTAGATCCTCTAATAATTCATCTTCGTTCTGATAGGCAAGCCCCAGTGCTGTAGGTTCAAGATCAGGACGAAAGTATTGTTGTAATAACCGTAAATTATCTTCCAGTCGGTGCCGCATCATATAGAGTTTGCGACGATAAGGTTCATTCAAAAAGCGATCAGGCTTGGCTAGAAAAGCACCGGCGTAGCGTTGCTCAGACTCATCAATATTTACAGCTAATTCGTCGCTTATGTCGCACAAGGGTTGCGAATGTGTGAGTTGATAGCTCAGCTTAGTCACATCTTCCAGATAACGACGAATCACAGTGCGTTTTTGTAACTGAATTGCCATATCGGTCGTTTCAGCCGTCACAAAAGGATTACCATCCCGATCACCGCCAATCCATGAACCAAACTGAATATAGCCTGGCACCTTGAAGCTGGCACCTGCATCAATCTCGTCTTTATAAACACGACGGATCGCATTCTCCATATTGCGATAACTTCGAGGTACGGCATCAAATAGGCTCACATTGAAATAGTACAAACCATTTTTAATTTCATCACGAACTGTCGGTTTAACCGCTCGAACTTCATCTGTAGACCACAAGAGTTGTACTTGTTTTTTTATCTCTGACCGTGTGCGTTCTTCTTCAAATGCAGTTAAAGGATCGTTAGTCAGCTTTTCATCCAACAAGAAAATACGACGCAAAATTTCCATTAAAGTACGACGCTTCGACTCAGTTGGGTGAGCTGTAAATACAGGCATATACACCATCGTATCCATCATATGCTGTAGCTGCTCGAGAGTGACCCCCTCTTGTTTGAACTGGCTCAAAGTATCTAAGTAAGATCCATGCCATAAGTCACGGCCATTTCTTAACTGAATTAAGCGGTTATGGTAATTAAAGGCCTCTTCAGCCGTATTTAATAAACTAAAATATAGATTGAAAGCGCGAATGACTTCACGCAGCGTTCTTGCATCCAGAGTATTCAGATAACTTAATAACTCCGTGCGCAATAAGGCATTATCGTCTTTGCGGAGATTGATAAAGCCCTTACGTAAACGTTCCACCGTCTCGTATACCTCACGCCCGGCACGTTCATCAATAACTTCACCCAGGATATGGCCAAGGAATCTGACGTGTTGGCGCAACTCTTTATCATCAAGCAGAGATAATTGCTCAACAGTACTTAGTACAGGTTCATAATCTGTCATAGTTTCAACGTTCGTTTATTTGGTGATAGAGGTCGATGTAGATATTGGCGCTATTTTCCCAACTGAAATCCCCCTCCATTGCGGTGATCATCAGTTTTCGCCATATCCGAGGGTGCTGGAACAAATCAATGGCACGTTCCAGTGTTTTGTATAAAGCGTCAGCCGAAGCCTCTTCAAAACTAAAGCCATTAGCCTTACCAGATTTGCGATTTTCATCATTCGCATCAATAACAGTGTCAGCCAGACCACCGGTATTTCGTACGATTGGCAGCGTACCATAACGAAGACTATACATCTGATTCAGGCCGCAGGGCTCAAAGCGTGATGGCATCAGAAAGACATCAACACCAGCCTCAATCTGATGCGATAGCTTTTCATCATAACCAATAGTTAATGCCACTTTATCAGGAAAACGAGCACGAAGCACACGCAAAGCTTGTTCAAAATCAGTTTCACCACTCCCCAGACAAATCAACTGAATATCTTGTCCTTGTTCGAGCAGACGTGTCACGGCCTCAATCGATAGATCGATCCCTTTCTGAGAAACTAGACGACTTATTAAGCCAATAAATAATGTCTGTTCTGATTGAGGTAAATAAAATTGTTGTTGAAGTGCTTGCCTATTTTTCTTTTTGCGGTTGGGTGTTTTTACCGAATAGTGGTGATTTAAATACGGATCCGTCGCCGGATTCCATTCCTGATAATCAATACCATTTAAAATGCCACTTAAACGTCCCTGCTGCTCACGATAAGATAATAATCCTTCCAAACCATAACCAAACTCAGCCTGGCAGATCTCTTTAGCATAGGTTGGACTGACTGTCGTAATATGATCACTGAATATCAGACCAGCCTTCATGAAAGACATCAAGCCATAAAACTCTATTCCATCAATCGACCACAGCGCTTCTGGTAAGTCTAATGCTTCAAAAACAGCACGCTCAAATAAGCCTTGGTAGGCCATATTATGAATGGTGAAGACAGTGTCAGGCTTGTCCTTCTCCATCGATAAAAGTGCAGGAGCAAGACCAGTCTGCCAATCATGACAATGTAGAACATCCGGTTTCCAGTTAAGTCCAGCTTCATCCAAAGCTAAAGCCACAATTGCACGACAAAACAAACTAAACCTTGCCGCATTATCTTCCCAGTCATTCCCATCAGGGTGACTGTATGGTCCCCCATCTCTGTCAAAGTGATATGGCGAGTTTAATAACCAAATTAAAACGTCAGTACCGGGAAGTCGCGCTTCAATTATCTCGACAGGAAGATGATAGCCATCCAATTTTAGTGTTGCGACTGTTTGAATTTTTTCAATTTTTTTCAGGCACTGACGGTAGGCAGGCATAAAAATTCTGACATCTTGTCCATGTTCAGCCAGAGCAGTTGGTAAGCTGGCAGAAACATCAGCCAGTCCCCCTGTTTTCATTAAAGGATGGACTTCACTACTGGCAAAAAGAATTTTTCGCACGCTTATCTCCCAAAAATTGTACAATTCTCCAAATTATATACGGTCAACGGCTGAGTAATAGCCTGCAACGGGAGAAATCATGCAATCTTGTACCATTGTTATTTTTGGCGCCACAGGCGACTTATCTAAGAAAAAGTTATTGCCTGCTTTATACCATCTGGATGCGGAAAAACGCTTAACGGCGGATACGCGCATCATTTGTATGGGTCGTCGCGATTCCAGTCAAGAAGATTGGAAAGCGCAGGTGACAGAGTTTGTCACACCTAAAGCACGAGGTGGTGTAAATGATGAACTTCTCAACACTTTTTTAGATCGTATTCATTACTTTAAATGCGATATCAATGACGCTTTCAGTTATCACGAACTCAATAAGCTCATTACCTCAGAAGAGAATAATTTCTCTCAAAATATTGTGTTCTACCTCTCTATAGCACCAGCATTATTCGGCGTTGTAGGTGACCAATTAGCCGCTGTAGGTCTTAATAAAGAAGACAATGGTTGGCGTCATTTAGTAGTCGAAAAACCATTTGGTTATGATCAGAAGAGTGCAGAAGAATTAGAAGGCATTTTGCGCAAAAATTTCACTGAGCAACAAACCTATCGAATTGACCACTATCTGGGTAAAGGTACTGTGCAGAATATTTTTGTATTCCGCTTTGCCAACTTGTTACTCGAACCATTATGGAATCGTAATTATATCGACCATGTTCAAATTACCCATGCTGAACAGCAAGGTGTAGGTGGTCGCGCAGGTTATTATGATACCTCAGGTGCGCTTCGCGATATGATTCAAAGCCACTTAATGCAGGTGATGGCATTAGTAGCAATGGAACCACCAGCGGATTTAGGTGATGAATCATTACGTGATGAAAAAGTAAAAGTTTTAAAAGCTATTCGCCCTATTACTGAAGATATCGTTGATGAACACGCTTTCCGTGCTCAATATGCTGCCGGTGAAGTCAATGGTAAAAAAGAAGCTGGTTATCTGGAAGACGATGAAGTACCGAACGATAGCGTCACAGAAACATACGCAGCGATGAAATTATATATCGATAACTGGCGCTGGCGCGGTGTACCGTTCTATTTAAGAACGGGTAAATGCATGCCGGAATCTAAAGCGATGATAGCTATCCGCTTCAAAAAGCCACCACAAGAGTTATTTAAAGATACCGTCATTGGTGATAGCCATGCCAATTGGGTTGTGATGGGTCTGCAGCCAGATAATACACTGCGTATCGAATTACAAGCCAAACAACCTGGCTTAGAGTTAAACAACCATACTGTAGCACTTGAAACAGTTGAAACTGAAGATACTAAACATCGTTTAGACGCCTATGAAGCATTAATTCTGGATGCTATTTTGGGTGATCGTTCATTATTCCTGCGTTCAGATGAAGTCAACCTGGCATGGAAAGTCGTTGATCCTGTCATTGAAAAGTGGGCAAAAGATAAAAGTTTTGTACACACCTACCCTGCAGGTACATGGGGCCCTGAAGAAGTCAGTCGTATTCAGGACAATTCATGTCATGCATGGCGTAACAATGTTTAACTAGATTGAATCATAAAAAAGCCGGCTTTAGCCGGCTTTTTTATTTAGATAGTATCAATCATCAATTCATCGCCTGTCCTAACTGAATTTTCTTTTCAGCTTGCCATTGTTGCTTGAATGGCTTCAGACCAGCAGGTAGTAACATCACTACAGTTGACCCCATATTGAATCGCCCCATTTCCTGGCCTTTTTCAAAACACAGTGCGTCACTCCCCTGATAGGTCCAGTTTTCGATAGTTTTCCCATAAGGCGGTGTAATCTGACCCGCCCATACCGTTTCCATACTGCCAACAAAAATAGCGCCAACCAGAACCAGAGTGACATCACCTAACTCAGTCTCGAAAACACAGATGAGGCGCTCATTACGGGCGAATAGTCGAGGAACCGCTCTCGCTGTTCTAGGATTCACAGAAAATAATTTTCCAGGAACGTACCGCATTGATTTCAGTTTACCGGCGATTGGCATATGAATGCGATGATAATCACGGGGAGATAAATAAATTGTGGCAAATTGCCCGTCGTCATATTGCTGAGCTAATGCTTTATTGCCACCCAGTAACTCTTCCACACTGTAGCTTCGGCCTTTTGCCTGGACAATGGTTTGCTCAATAATCGGACCGAGTTGACTTATAGCGCCATCAACCGGCGAAACAACACAGTCTTCACCATCAGCAATCGGACGAATACCTTTACGTAATTCACGAGTAAAAAACGCATTAAAACTGGGATAGAAATCACGATCAGAAACTGCTGCTTCATCAAGATTAACGTCAAACTTCCAGGTAATAAAGCGGATAAAGGCATTTTTGAACCATTTCACCTGACTTCGCGTCAATGTATGCATAAGAACAGATAATGCATGCTGGGGAATCACGTATTGTGGCAACGTCAAAACGAGATCTGAGAGTTTACTAAATCGAGAAGATTGTCTGTGTTTTTCTGTTTTACTCATGCCTGCCTCTTTAACCAATTGCCTAAGCTTGTCATAATTCTGCGTAAACCATTTATAAATAAAACATGGAGTATACCAAGCAATGAAAAAATCGCTGTCGCTAATCATCTTTCTGTTCATGTATGCGTTAGTGGCGCCGACTCATGCTGCTGATGATGAAAATGAGAAAACACCTCCTGTTTACTACAAAATACAAGAACCCTTTACGATTAATTTTGTTAATCAAAGTCAAAAAAGAGCACGCTACCTTCAAGTTAAAGTGGCTCTAATGGCAAAGGATCAAGAATCACTCGACAAAGCGGTATTAAATCTACCAATGATTCAGGATGAATTAAGAACATTATTTGCTCAGCAATCTTATGAATCAGTCACCACACTCCAGGGACGTGAAGAATTAGATAAACAAGCAACCGAAAAAGTACGAAATATTTTAGAGCAAGAAACTGGAAACCCGGATATCGAGAAAGTGTACTTTACGAGTTTTATTATTCAATAACGGCACACTACTTGCTAATTAAAATCTAAACAATCGGAAAATAATACTATGGCAGAAGAACGCGAAGATGTTGAAATCACTGAAGGCAAAGGTGGTAAGAAAAAGTTACTGATCATTATCATCGCCGCATTGGTGTTGATAGGCGGTGGTGTTGCTGCGTTTTTTATGATGAGTGGCGGTGATGAGGCTGATGAAGCCAAAGTCGAAGTCAAACAACCGCCTATTTATTATGCGATCGAAGAGCCTTTCATTGTTAATTTCTCTGAGCAAAGCAAAGGCGAAGTGAAATATATGCAAATTAAGCTCAAAGTAAAAGCACGCTCCCAGGACGTCATTGATGCTGTTACATTAAACTTACCAGCCATTCAGCATGAGCTGAATATGCTGTTCTTTAGTCAAAATTATGACGAACTACAAACAGTAGAAGGAACTAAAGCTTTGCAACAGGCCAGTTTGAATACGATCAATGAGATATTGAAAAATGAGTCTTCCATTGATGGACAATTGGAAGCCGTCTACTTTACTAGCTTTATCATGCAATAATCATGGCTGTTCATGACATCCTCTCACAAGATGAAGTAGATGCCTTACTCAATGGCTTGGGTGATGGCGATATTGAAACTGATGCCTCAGACAATAACGATAAAGTAGGTACGCGTCCATACGACTTTGGCAATGAAGAACGCATCATCCGTGGTCGGATGCCAACACTGGAAATGATTAATGAACGGTTTGGGCGTTATTTAAGAATCAGTCTGTTTAATATGTTACGTCGCTCCGCAGAAATCTCTGTAGGCGGCGTACAAGTCATGAAGTTCTCTGAATACATTCACACACTTTTTGTGCCGACCAGCTTAAATTTAATTCATCTGCACCCTCTCAGAGGAACTGGCTTAATCGTCTTTGAACCTAAACTGGTCTTTACATTCTTAGATAATTTCTTTGGTGGGGATGGCCGTTTTCAGGCACGTATCGAAGGCAGAGAATTTACCTCTACTGAGCTTCGTGTAATCAATTTAGTGCTCAATCTGTGTTTCAAAGATCTGACAGAAGCCTGGTCACCTGTGATGCCCGTTGAGTTCGAATTTGTTAACCATGAGGTGAACCCTCAATTTGCCAATATCGTAAGTCCAAGTGAAGTTGTGGTTATCTCTACTTTCCATGTCGATCTGGATGGGGGCAGTGGCGATATACATATTACTTTCCCCTATTCCATGCTCGAACCCATCAGAGAGTTACTGGATACTGGCTTACAAAGTGATCGAAGTATGGATGATGGACGTTGGGAAAAGTCCATGCGCGAAGAAATTATGTTGGCTGATGTTGAGCTCTGGGCAAATATGTCTGAAGCCACATTATCACTTGGACAAATATTGAAACTTAAACCTGGCGATATTATCCCTATCGAAATGCCAAAACAGGTCACCACGATGGTAGAAGACATCCCCATGTTTCGCGCTACATTTGGTGAACATCATGAAAAAACTGCATTAAAAATCATGGAAATTATTGAACATCCTCACGATACCAGTTCAACAATCCACCTGAAAAAAGGTAAAAAATTATGAGTGAAGACACCCAAACACAAGATCAGGCATTGGCTGACGAATGGGCGGCTGCACTGGAACAACAAGATGATGCCGGGGATGGAGGTGAAGATCCTTGGGCAGCGGCTCTAGAAGAGCAAGCCGAATCAGAAGCCAGTCAAACAGCTAATCCAGCACCTGTAGCAAAACTGGATGATGAAGGTAAACCAAAATCAGATGTCGATCTGGATATGGTGATGGATATTCCGGTCACGATTTCAATGGAAATTGGCCGTACCAAAATCAGTATTCGTAACCTGCTACAGCTCAGTCAGGGTTCTGTTGTTGAGTTAGATCGATTAGCGGGTGAGCCGATGGATGTACTCGTTAATGACACGCTTATTGCACATGGTGAAGTGGTCGTAGTGAACGATAAATTCGGTATTAGATTGACTGATATCATCAGCACTTCAGAACGTATCAAGAAACTGCGCTGATGAAAAAAAGCTGGTTTTTATTCTTAGGCTTAGCTTTTTCAGCCACTAGTTACGCAGCGACTGACAGTGCCACTCATACTCTGCATCAGTCACCGCTATCAGCAGTCAACTTGTTACAAACCTTACTCGGTTTAGTTCTGGTTCTGGCCTGTATTGTCGCAGTAGCTTGGTTATTAAAACGTACAAACCGCTTCCATGCTGCAGCGAATGGCAAACTAAAAGTTATTGCAGGTATCCCATTGGGAACAAGAGAACGTCTGATTCTAGTCCAGGTCGGTGAAGAACAGCTACTTTTAGGTGTAACAGCACAGCAAATAAATACCTTACACAAACTAGACACACCGCTGACCGAGGCAGAATCGTCGTCACCAAATGAATTCGCTAATAAATTGCGTCAACTCATGCAACGAGGTGATGCATGATACGTCTTTTCTTAAGTCTATTATTGCTAGCATTCCCGTTAATCAGTTTTGCTGAACCAGGTATTCCAGCCGTGACAGTAACTGATGGTGAGGGTGGACAAAGTTATAGTGTCACCTTGCAAATACTGGCTTTGATGACCTTACTCACATTATTGCCCGCAGCATTAATGATGATGACCTCTTTCACCCGAATAATTATAGTATTAGCCATATTACGGCAGGCAATAGGTGTGCAATCGACTCCCTCCAATCAGGTGCTGATTGGCTTGGCATTATTTCTGACTATTTTTATTATGCATCCGGTATTTAATCATGCATACAACAATGGTGTCGTACCTTATATGAATGGCGACACCGAGTTTACTCAAGCCATTCAACAAACGGGGCAACCGTTCAAAGAATTCATGTTAGCTCAGACCAGGGAAAGTGATATTGCTTTGTTTGCTTCCATCGGTGGTTACGAAGAAATGCAAACGCCACAGGATATTCCATACAGCTTATTACTCCCCTCCTTCGTCACCAGTGAACTAAAAACAGCATTTCAAATCGGTTTTCTAATATTTATTCCCTTTTTGATTATTGATTTAGTCGTTGCCAGTGTTCTGATGGCTATGGGTATGATGATGCTCTCGCCAATGCTGATCTCACTGCCTTTTAAATTAATGCTCTTTGTACTTATTGATGGGTGGGCACTCCTTATGGGTACATTAGCTTCAAGCTTTTACGTGTAATTATGACGCCAGAAACTGTCCTCACCATCATGCAGCAAACCTTACAAATCATATCGATTTTGATTGCTGCCATTCTACTGCCGGCATTGTTGGTTGGTCTTTTAGTTAGTATGTTTCAGGCAGCAACTTCCATTAATGAGCAGACCTTGAGCTTTATTCCTAAACTATTCATAACGCTGTTGGTTCTAGTGATGGCAGGACCTTGGATGTTGGAAATGGTACTGGGCTTCACACGTCGTTTGTATGAAGAAATACCGTTTCTTATCGGTTAATGATGGAAATCAGCACCGCTGAGATTACCGGTATTCTAGGGCTCTATATGTGGCCTTTCATTCGTATTGCAGCCATGATCATGGTTGCCCCAATTTTTAGTAGTAACTTTCTCAGCACACGTACCCGAATTATTATCGCCTTAGCTATAAGCATTGTTCTTGTACCGAATATTCCTGCCAGTATGCCCAGTGTTGAACCATTAAGTGTTGAAGGCTTTTTAATCATTGCTCAACAAATCTTGATTGGTGCTTGCATGGGATTTATGCTGCAGCTTCTATTCAATGCCTTTATTGTGGCCGGGCAAATTATCGCGATGCAAATGGGTTTAGGGTTTGCCTCTATGGTTGATCCACAAAATGGGGTCCTTGTTCCCGTCATCAGTCAGTTTTACCTAATTCTTATTACCTTGCTCTTTATTACTGTCGATGGTCACCTGATTCTGATAAAAGTTTTATCTGAGAGTTTTGTCACCATGCCCATCTCCAGTAGCGGCTTAACCCCGACTGATCTGCGTGACATTGTTGCTCAAGGTAGCTGGATGTTTGCTGCTGGCGTGATTATTGCGTTACCTGCTATAGGTTCTATCATGATGGTGAATCTGGCATTTGGCATATTATCGCGTGCTGCTCCACAGATCAGTCCATTTTCCATCGGTTTTCCGATGACCATCGTGATGGGTTTTATCATTATGTTTGTCACTCTGCCCTTAGTGGCCGATCATTTATTAGAGATGACGGATCATATCCTACGGCTCATAAGGTTAATGGTGGTTCAAGATGGCTGAGCAAACCGGACAAGAAAAAACAGAACAGCCCACGGGTAAGCGTTTAGAAGACGCCCGCCAAAAAGGTCAGGTCCCGCGTTCAAAAGAATTAACCACTGTGATGGTTCTGGTAGCCAGTGCTATTGCTTTATTTTTTATGGGCAGCAGCTTGATTGAAGACCTGGCGGCTGTGATGAATGAATCCTTTGTACTCACCCAAAAACAAATATTTGACCCGATGGCGATGGTGCATCATTTCATGCATATGATTGAAATCATTTCTTTTGATTTGGGGATATTCCTTGCCGTTACAGTTATTGCAGCTCTGGCGGCACCAGCATTAATTGGTGGCTGGAATTTTTCAACTCAAGCCATGGCATTTAAACCCGAAAAAATGGATCCGATAAAAGGCCTCAAGCGCGTATTTGGTCCTCAAGGTCTGGTCGAGCTGGCTAAAGCATTGGGAAAATTTATTCTTATCGGCGCTATTTCTACTGCCATTTTATGGGGTATACGTGACCAATTATTGACACTAGGCAGTCAGGAAGTAAATGTGGCCATGACTGATTTAGGTTATTTAACGTTGTGGGTGTTTCTTGCTATCACTGCCAGTCTGATTTTGATCGCATTAATCGATGTGCCCTTTCAACTATGGAATCATAACCGTCAACTGCGAATGACAAAGCAGGAAGTTAAAGATGAAATGAAACAAACTGATGGTAATCCTGAAGTTAAAGGCCGAATCAGACGCATGCAGATTCAGATGTCCCAGCAGCGAATGATGCAAGATATTCCATCAGCCGATGTTGTCATCACGAACCCAACTCACTATGCCGTCGCCTTACGTTATGATCAGTCTCGCCCCGGCGCCCCAATCGTCGTAGCCAAAGGGGCTGACTTGATTTCGCAACAAATTCGTCTAGTAGCACAAAACAATGAAGTACCGATTCTAGCTGCACCTCCACTAACTCGAGCCGTTTATTATTCAACAGAAATCGGTGATGAAATTCCATCTGGTCTATATATTGCAGTGGCTCAAGTACTGGCTTTTGTATTCCAGTTGCGACGTTACCGTAAACAAGGTGGCAAAAAACCGCATCTAAATGCAGAAGATTTACCAATACCTGAAGAATTTAGACGAGATTAACGCTACATGGAAAATAATGTACTGGCTGCCCGTTTCAAATCAGTTGTAAACGGTCAATTAGCCACGCCAATGCTACTGGTGGCATTGCTGGCTATGGTTATCCTGCCTTTACCAGCCTTTATGCTGGATATGCTATTTACCTTTAATATAGCGTTGTCTCTGGTGATTGTCTTAGCCAGTATTTATATGCTCAAGCCACTCCACTTTGCAGCCTTCCCGAGTATTTTGCTGATAGCAACCCTATTACGTTTAGCCTTAAACGTGGCTTCAACTCGAATCATATTAATGGAAGGTCATACAGGTGCAGCAGCAGCTGGTAATGTCATTGAAGCATTTGGTGAGTTCGTTATTGGCGGTAACTATGCTGTCGGCTTTGTGGTATTTGCCATTCTGGTCATCATTAACTTTGTAGTGGTAACAAAAGGTGCCACACGTATAGCTGAAGTGAGTGCCCGTTTTACCCTGGACTCTATGCCAGGTAAACAAATGGCGATAGATGCTGATTTAAATGCCGGACTTATTGACCAGGATGAAGCTCGCCGTCGTCGTGAAGAAATCATGCAAGAGTCGGATTTCTACGGCTCAATGGATGGTGCCAGTAAATTTGTTCGTGGTGATGCTGTTGCCGGCATACTTATATTATTTATCAATATTATAGGTGGCTTCATTATCGGTGTCGCCCAACATGATTTAAGTTTCTCTCAGGCAGCACAAAACTACACCTTATTAACGATTGGTGACGGTTTGGTTGCTCAGTTACCCTCTCTTTTATTGGCATCAGCAGCCGGTCTTCTCATTACACGCTCGACAAAAGAGCAAGATATGGGGCAACAAATTGTCAGCCAGCTGTTAAGTGACCCTAAAACATTAGCCGTCACCTCTATCATCATCGGTGGTCTAGGCTTAATTCCAGGTATGCCGAATATCCCATTTTTGATCCTGGCATCAATTGGCGGCACCAGTGCATATTTGATTCATAAGCGTCAAAAAGTTGCCACTGAGAATGAATTAGCCGCTGCTCAGCAACCCACTTCAGAAGCTGCCAGAGAACAACGCGAACTGAGCTGGGATGATCTGAGCCCTGTCGATCCTATTGGTCTTGAAGTTGGCTATCGTCTTATCCCACTGGTCGATAAAACTCAGGGTGGTCAGTTGATGAATAGGATCAAAGGGATACGTAAGAAAATATCACAAGAAATGGGCTTTTTAATTCCGCCCGTACATATTCGCGATAATCTCGATCTTGCCCCTACGGCTTACCAGATCACCTTGTTTGGAGTGACATTCGGTGAAGCGGAAGTCCATCCTGACAGAATGCTGGCGATAAACCCTGGGCAGGTTTTTGGGGATCTTGAAGGTATCAAAACACAAGACCCGGCATTTGGCCTAGAAGCTATCTGGATTGAGACCGGACAACGTGAATATGCACAAGCTCAAGGCTATACCGTAGTCGATGTGGATACTGTCATCGCGACACACTTAAGCAAGATTCTGAACAATCATGCTCATGATCTGCTTGGTAGAGAAGAAGTGCAGCATTTACTGGATAACCTGGGTAAGTCAGCACCTAAACTGGTCGAAGGTCTGGTCCCAGATACCGTACCACTCGGGACAGTACAAAAAGTATTACAAAACCTACTGGAAGAGAATATTCCTGTGCGTGATATTCGGACGATTACCGAAGCGATATCAGAACAGGCTGGACGTAATCCTGATCCAGAAGCGATTACTGCAGCGACACGTATGTCACTTAGTCATTCTATTATTCAACACATCAATGGTACGCGTACAGATCTGCCAATCATCACACTGGATCCAGAACTGGAACAGATATTGCTAAAAACTTTACAGGCATCCGGTGAAGGTGGCGCCAGTCTTGAACCAGGTCTGGCAGAAAATATGCACAAGAACTTGCAAGAAGCGACACAAAGACAAGAAATGACTGGAGATGCAGCAATTCTTGTTGTTCAGGCAGGTTTGAGAAGTTGGATTTCACGCTTTATTCGCCACTCTATTCCCGGATTAAATGTGTTGTCCTATAACGAAATACCGGATGACAAACAAATAAGAATAGTGGCCAATATTGGTCGATAAATTAGAGTTTGAGGTTGATGTATGAAAATCAAACGTTTCCAAGCAGCTGATGTGCGTCAAGCTATCCGGGAAGTCAGAGATGTATTAGGCCCGGATGCCGTCATACTATCTAATACTCGCGTCGATGGCGGCATAGAAATTGTCGCCGCTACTGACTATGATGAATCGCAGTTTCGTCGCCAGTCACAGGCTGAAACTACCGCTATACAACCTCAAGAACCTCCACGAGTGGAAATCAATCCGAGTCCTGAAAGGAATGATTATGAGCCACAACCAGCCGTGCCAAAACAAAATATCTGGTCTCAAGAGCCAACCTTAGTCCAGATGCGTAAAGAAATCGCTGGTTTACGTAATATGCTGCAAAATCAGCTATCTGATCTGACCTGGAAAGATATGGAGCGACAAAATCCAACTCAGGTTCAATTATTAAAACGCTTTATGCAGATGGGGGTGGATGTTGAACTTGCCAAATCTATTACCGCAAAAATGCAAGGTATTGATGATTTAGAGACGGCATGGCGCCACAGTCTGGGCATATTAGCATCACAAATTCAGCTTACAGAAGAAGATATTTTGTCACAGGGTGGCATCTTTGCTTTGGTCGGTCCTACAGGCGTTGGAAAAACAACTACCATCGCTAAACTCGCTGCTCGATATGCCTTAAAACACGGTGCACGGCAGGTTGCCCTCATTACGACTGACTGTTACCGCATTGGAGGTCAGGAACAATTACGCACCTATGCACGAATTTTAGGGGTGCCAGTCAGGGTCGCCAGAACACATGCTGAACTGACTGAAACTCTGAATGACCTGCTTGATCGTCGCTTTATCCTGATAGATACTGCGGGGATGAATCAACGCGATATAAAATTGACAGAGAAGTTTGCTGTGATAAGACAGCAATCACCTCGTGTCAAAACATACTTGACTATGTCAGCCAACACTCAGGCAAGTGCAATGGATGATATTATTCATGCCTATTCTCACTTAGACTTGAGTGGCTGTATTCTCACTAAAACAGACGAAGCCAGCAGTTTAGGTGGTGCCGTATCATCCTTAATACGACATCGTTTACCTCTGGCTTATGTGGCAAATGGTCAACAGGTTCCTGAGGATCTAAGTCTTGCTCGGCCAAATACCTTAGTGAATCAGGCCAGTGAGTTAATGAATGATGAGAATCAACTGGATCCACAAACTGTATCCAGTTATGGAGGCTTTGCCGCTTATGGCTGAAAATACCACACCTCATGATCAAGCAGCTGGCCTTCGCAAAATGGCTCAAGCAACCAGACCCGTTAAAGTCATTGCTATTGCCAGTGGTAAAGGCGGTGTTGGTAAAACTAATGTCACAGTGAATCTGGGCGTCGCCTTAGCTGCACTGGGTAAAGAGGTTGTATTGCTTGATGCTGACTTAGGACTGGCTAATATTGACGTCATGCTGGGACTTCATCCTCAATATAACCTGCTCCATGTATTAGATGGAACAAAAACACTTCTGGACATCATCGTCGAAGGCCCATCAGGCCTGAAAATTATTCCAGCCGCTTCCGGCGTTAAAAAAATGGCCGAACTCAGTACAGCAGAGCACGCTGGTATGATTCAAGCTTTCAGTGAAATGGATCAACACATCGATGTCCTACTGATCGATAGCGCTGCCGGTATTGCAGACAGTGTCATTAGCTTCAGTAAAGCTGCTCAGGAAGTGATTGTGGTGGTTTGTGATGAACCCGCATCTATTACTGATGCTTATGCACTTATTAAACTACTCAGTCGTGAACATCAGGTAGAGCGCTTCCATATCGTGACAAATATGTGTAGAAGTGTTCAAGAAGGTCGCGAACTTTTTGATAAAATTTCATTAGTCTGTGATCGCTTTCTCGACGTCACATTAGACTTTATGGGTATAGTACCGTTTGATGAAGACTTGAGACGGTCAGTGAAAAAACAACGTAGTGTTGTCGAAGCATTTCCACGTAGTAAAGCGGCTACGGCATTTGCTCATTTAGCAAAGAAGATTGAGTATTGGCCAGTACAAAAACAGCCCCGTGGACACATGGAATTTTTTGTTGAAAGACTCATTCAGGCAAGTATGGAAATGGTATGAGTAACAGAGCTGTCATGTATACATCCGGCCAAAGTAAATCAGAATTGATTGAACAGCACGCGCCTCTAGTAAAACGAATCGCCTATCATATGATTGCGAGGTTGCCAGCTTCAGTTGATGTAGAAGATTTAATCCAGGCAGGCATGATTGGCTTACTCGACGCATCTCATCAATATAATTCAGCACAGGGTGCAAGTTTCGAAACATACGCCGGCATTCGCATTCGTGGCTCGATGCTGGATGAAATCCGACGTAATGATTGGGCACCAAGATCCGTTCATAGAAAAGCGCGTGAAATTGCTGAGCAGATGCACAAAATTGAACAACAAAAAGGTCGAAATGCCTCTGATAGTGAAGTTGCTGCTGCCTTAGGTATTGATATTAACGAATATTATCAGCAGTTACATGACTCAAGTGGTTATCAAGTTTTCAGTCTTGATGAATTTACAGATAATGATGAAACCCACGCGCAACCAATCTCTGTCGCTCCCACTGGGCCAGATAATGAAGTTCAGGATGATGATTTCCAACAGGCATTGGCACAAGCCATAGACACACTACCCGAGCGTGAACGCTTGTTAATGAGCCTGTATTATAATGACGAATTAAATTTAAAGGAGATCGGCGAGGTTCTGGGGGTTAGTGAATCCAGAGTCAGTCAAATTCATAGTCAAACTGTGATTCGACTTCGCGCCAAACTTCGTGACTGGATTATGTAATTTTTGGAGGTGTGCTTTGGATAAAAATATGAAAATCCTGATTGTGGATGACTTTTCCACAATGCGTCGGATTATAAAAAATCTGTTACGAGATCTAGGATTCAATAATACACAAGAAGCTGATGATGGCTTAACGGCCTTACCTATACTTCAAGCAGGTGGGATTGATTTTCTGGTAACAGACTGGAATATGCCGGGAATGCAAGGTATTGATTTACTTAAAACAGTTCGAGCTGATGAAAAACTTTCTTCATTACCAGTATTAATGGTAACCGCTGAAACAAAACGCGAACAAATTATCGAAGCGGCTCAAGCCGGTGTTAATGGATATATCGTCAAACCATTCACAGCTGCAACGCTTAAGGAAAAAATCGAAAAGATTTTTGAACGCATTAACGCACAATAAGGAGCACTCAGCTCATGGCTTTAGTCAATCAAGCAACTCAGTTGGATGCAGCAAGAGCCCTCGTTGAGGCGCTAGAAAAAAATGATGAGGACGCTGCTGAGAAGCAACTTACCATTCTGGCAAAAGCACAGGAAAGCCATTTATTCAAAGAAGTGGGCAAGTTGACACGTGAGTTACATGACTCATTAAATAACTTTAATCTCGATGCCAGACTGGTCGATTTAACACAGAACGATATGCCTAATACACGGGATCGACTGAACTATGTCATCACCACCACAGAAGAGGCTGCACATAAAACACTGGGTTATATCGATAACACACTACCTTTGGCTCAAGAACTCCGAAATACTGCCGAAAAGATAGATGAGAGCTGGCACCGTTTTCGGAATAAGGAAATGAATGCAGATGAGTTTCGCTTACTAGTAAAAGAATTGAAAACTATTTACCTACAGTGAAACAACATGCCGATCAGGTTCATCATAATTTATCTGAAATGATGTTAGCTCAGGGCTTCCAGGATTTGACCGGACAAGTGATTCGTCAGGTTATTAGCTTGGTAGAAGAAGTGGAAGACAGTTTAGTTCAGTTAGTCAAAGTGGCTGGCAAACCTCAACAATCTTCCGATAAAAAAGAAATTGACCCAATAAAAGCTGAAGGTCCGCAGATAAACGCACAAGATAATCCGAATGTGGTGAATAACCAAGACGACGTGGATGACTTGTTATCTAGCCTTGGCTTCTGAGGAAATGATTCATGGCGCTGGATACAGATGATGAAATCCTGCAAGACTTTCTTGTTGAAGCAGAAGAAATATTAGAAGGTCTGAATGAACAGCTTGTAGAGCTTGAAAATAGCCCGCAGGATGCTGATCTCCTCAACTCCATCTTTCGTGGTTTTCACACCATTAAAGGCGGTGCTGGATTTCTCAGTCTGGAGGCTATGGTCAACCTTTGTCACAAGAGCGAAGATTTATTTAATCTGTTAAGACAAGGTGAGCGCTTTGTCGATGCTGATATGATGGATACCTTCCTGAAGGTGCTCGATATTCTCAATACCATGTTTGATGAAATCAAATCTGGTCAATATCCGAGCCCTGCTGATGCTGAAATCATTGAGCAATTATCTGTATACATCAACAATGGTACAACTGCGGCAGCCCCAGCTCCTGAGTCCACTCCTGAACCTGAGGTCGTTGAAGAAGTTACCCCTCCTCCAATGTCTGCCGAGGCTCCTAAAAATGACGCACCTACAAATGATGCGCCTGCGGATGATGAAATCACAGATGATGAGTTCGAAGCCTTACTAGATCAGCTGCATGGTAACTCCGCGCCAGGCATTAAAGACGCAGAACAAGACAAATCACAACCACCAGTACCGGCCAAACCAGCATCGACTTCATCGAACAGTGACGATATCACTGAAGAAGAATTCGAAGCACTGTTGGACGAATTACAGGGTGCTAAAAAAGCAGAAGTGGAAAAGCCCACGCCAACACCTCCACCGGCTCCGAAGCCAGCAGCTCCTTCACCGCCTCCTGAACCTGCCGCCACAAAATCAGCACCGGCCAAACCAGCAGAAAAGGTTGAGGCAAAAGCGGCGCCAACAAAACAAGCCGATACTAGTGTACGTGTGGATACAAGTCGTCTTGATGAAATTATGAATATGGTTGGTGAACTTGTATTAGTCAGAAACCGTATAAGCACACTCGAATCTTCATTTGAAAATGAAGAGATGGCTAAAGCAGTCAATAATCTGCGTGTTGTCACAGGTGACTTGCAGACAGCTGTCATGAAAACACGTATGCAGCCAATCAAAAAAGTGTTTGGCCGTTTCCCTCGTGTTGTACGTGATATTGCAAGAAGTCTGAAAAAAGATATTGATCTTGAACTCCGTGGTGAAGAAACAGATCTGGATAAAAACTTGGTAGAGGCCCTCGCTGATCCTCTTGTGCATTTGGTTAGAAACGCTGTAGATCATGGCGTTGAAATGCCTGATGTTCGTGAAGCTGCCGGTAAACCTCGCCAGGGTAAAGTTGTCCTCTCCGCTGCTCAGGAAGGTGATCATATACTTCTCACCATCGCTGATGATGGTGCGGGTATGAACCCTGAAACACTTCGCCGTAAAGCCGTTGAGAAAGGTATGATGGACGAGGACACAGCCGCACGCCTAACTGAATCAGAGTGTTTCTCTCTGATCTTCTCTCCCGGTTTTTCAATGAAACAAGAGATATCGGATATATCTGGCCGTGGTGTCGGTATGGATGTAGTAAAAACCAGTATATCTAAACTCAATGGCGTTATTGATATTCAATCAGAGCTCGGTGTCGGCACAACTCTATCCATCAAAGTGCCATTAACTCTGGCCATTATGCCTACACTGATGGTGATGCTTGGTGAGCAAATTTTTGCCTTTCCATTAGTCAATGTGAATGAAATTTTCCATCTCGATCTATCTAAAACCAATGTGGTCGATGGTCAACAAACCATTATGGTGAGAAATAAAGCTTTACCTTTATTCTATCTCAGCAAATGGCTAACCAAAGGTCGGACAGATGGGAAAAAGCCTGAAATTGAACATGTTGTTATCGTCAATGTTGGAACTCAGCGTGTCGGATTTGTTGTCGATGTCTTACTGGGTCAAGAAGAAGTTGTAATTAAACCACTTGGAGCTCTGTTACAAGGCACACATGGCTTTGCTGGCGCAACTATTACTGGTGACGGCCGCATTGCATTAATTTTGGATTTTCCAGAATTAATGAAAGTCCATGCTAACCGTGGATATTAGGAGCAAGTGTGACTGTTAAGGTCCTGATCGTTGACGATTCAAGTTTTTTCCGTAAACGTCTTGCTGAAATTATAGCTACCGATCCGCGACTTGAAGTCATTGCCACGGCTAGCAATGGTGAAGAAGCTATCAGACAAGTTCAGCAGCACCACCCAGATGTAGTAACCATGGATCTGGAAATGCCAGTGATGGATGGCATCACGGCAGTACGGAAAATAAAATCAATACGAAATACACCTGTACTGATGTTGTCAACCTGGACAACTGAAGGCGCTAAATCAACGCTAGATGCATTGGAAGCTGGTGCAACTGACTTTTTACCCAAACGGTTTGAAGATTTATCCAGTGATAAAGTTGAGGCACAGCGCAAGCTATGTCAACGAATTTATCAGCTATCGAGCGGTTTTCATGCCAGTCAGTCTGACTCCCCCTCCGCCAGCAGAGTAGCAAAAAGGCCTTCATATCAAACAGCCAAGGCAGAGAAGTCAATCAATACCACACCAGACTTAGTGGCAATAGGCACATCAACGGGCGGTCCAGTTGCCTTACAAAAAGTATTAACTCAGTTACCAGCTAGTTTTCCCTGCCCTATTTTACTAGTTCAGCATATGCCAGCGACTTTCACCCCCTCCTTTGCAGAACGATTAAACTCACAATGTGCAATTCGGGTAAAACAAGCTGAAAATGGTGAACATTTATTACCAGGTACAGCTTATCTAGCACCTGGCGGTGAACAAATGATACTGAAAGGCCGCCCAAGCAATCTTTACATTAGTATCGAATCAGGTAATACCAATGAAACATATAAACCCTGTGTTGATCTGACATTTGACTCTATTGCCGCGATTTGTGGCTCAAAAACTTTAGCAATTATTTTGACTGGCATGGGTAGTGACGGACGTAATGGTTGCGAAAGTATCAAGAAAAAAGTGGGCACTATATGGGCTCAGGATCAACAAAGCAGTACAATCTATGGCATGCCTATGGCAGTTGCCAAAGCCGGATTAGCAGACAAAATTCTCGATATTAATGAAATTGGTCGTCAATTGGCGGAGCTAAGCTGATGGACATTTTGAGTATTCTTGGCCTGATTATTGGTTTCGGTGCAATACTGGTAGGTCAGTATCTGGAAGGGGGTCATATCGACACCATTCTGAATGCTGTCGCCTTATTAATCGTAATGGGTGGCACATTAGGTGCTGTTATGCTGCAAACACCTATGAGCACTTTTCTTCGTGCGATGCGTATGTCTCTATGGATAATTAAACCACCGAAACTATCTGCTAATCAGCAATTAGAAAAAATATTGGAATGGAATCAAGTAGCTCGTCGAGAAGGATTAATCAGACTGGAGTCAATGGCCATTGAAGAAAGTGATCTGTTTACTCAAAAAGGCCTGCAATTAATTGCTGATGGTATTGAGCCTGAAGTACTGAGAGAAGTCTTAGAAAATGATCTGGATATTCAAGAAGCAGATGATTTTCAAGCAGCAAAAGTGTTTGAAGCTATGGGAGGCTACTCACCCACTATTGGTATCATTGGTGCGGTAATGGGCCTTATCCATGTGATGGGTAACTTGGCGGATCCAGCCTCTCTTGGCTCAGGCATTGCTGTCGCTTTTGTGGCCACAATTTATGGTGTGGGTCTGGCGAACTTATTATTTTTACCTATAGGCAATAAGTTAAAAGCATTAATCATTAAGCGTAGTCGAATTCAAATGATGTTAATTGAAGGCTTGATCGGTGTGGCAGATGGAGATAATCCAAGAAATATCGAAAGCCGTCTTCAGGCCTATTTAAATTAAGTGATGCTCTATGGCTCGTCGAAAAAGACATGAAGAACATGAAAATCACGAACGTTGGCTAGTCTCTTATGCTGACTTTATTACGCTTTTGTTTGCCTTTTTTGTTGTCATGTACTCAATATCTTCAGTGAATGAAGGGAAATACCGAGTGCTTTCAGATACCTTGGAAGCAGTATTTTCTGAGACGGTTCGAAGTAAAGACCCAATACAGATTGGTGAAATAAGCCGGGGTAAAGGCGATATAGTCCTTGAACCAGTTGCACCGGTAGTACCAAAAATCCCGGTGGCTGAAGAAGTTGCAACTACGTTCCCACCGAAAGCAACAGACAATGATATCCGTACTATCAACGATCTATCTAAGCAGTTCACCTCAGCCTTATCCGATTGGATAGGCTCTGATGACGTCACCATCAAACAAGGAGAAGACTGGCTAGAAATTGAAATTAAATCCCGGGTTTTATATGCGAGTGGTGAAGCCAGACTGGCTCGACCTGCTATCCCGGTTCTGGGGGAAATTGCCAATATTTTACAAAAATCTGCTAACCCTATTCAGGTAGAAGGATTTACAGATAATAACCCGATCAATACACCCCGTTTTCCTTCCAACTGGGAACTATCTGCTGCACGAGCTGCAAGTGTTGTTCACCTACTCGACAGATATGGTATAGAACCTGACAGAATGTCCGCCATCGGCTATGGTGAATACAAACCGGTTGCAAGTAATGATACAGAAGCTGGACGTCAGAAAAATCGCCGTGTGGTACTGGTTGTTTTGGGTAATGATATGAGTCGTCGGGATATCAACTTGTTTAATAATGAAAAAATAAATTCATCACCACAGGTCACCCAAACCAATAATAATGCTGAGCAATCAGACGCAAATAATATAGGTGGACAATAACCATGGCTGTCTGGGCAGTATGTAACCAAAAAGGCGGGGTAGCAAAAACCACTACAGTGGTATCACTTGCCAGCCTACTCGCCCAGGAAGGTGAACCAGTACTGATGCTTGATCTTGATCCTCATGGCTCATTAACAACCTATCTTGGTTTCGACCCTGACACTATTGAAACGAGTATCTATACACTATTCCAGCAACTGGACAATACGCCGAAAGAAGCCATTTTAAAAAGCCTGAAAAAGACACGTCACGATAATATTTTCTTGTTACCAGCATCTACTGCAATGGCCACACTTGATCGACAGCTAGGCGCGCAGCAGGGAAAAGGCTTAGTCATTCGTAAGACACTAAGTTTTTTCAAAGATCGATTTAAGCATGTTCTTATTGACTGCCCTCCAATGCTTGGCGTATTGATGATAAATGCTTTAGCAGCCTGCGATAAGTTGATCATTCCAGTTCAGACTGAATTTTTATCACTCAAAGGCTTGGAGCACATGCTTCATACGGTGTCGATGATTAATCATTCCAGACGAAGTGCTCTGCCTTATTTTATCGTCCCGACCATGCATGACGGTCGGACAAAAGCTGCTATGGATTGCCTTTCTGATCTGCATAAACGATATGCTGATAACGTCTGGAACAGCTTTGTTCCGGTTGATATTGGTTTTCGAGAAGCGAGTAAACTTGGTCTTCCCCTACCTGAAATGGCTCCTGATAGCCCAGGTACAAGAGCTTATCAGCAGTTATTGATGGAACTGAAAGAACCTGAAGTGAGTGTTTCTAATGGCTAAGACGAATATTTATGAACAAAAAGATGCTTTGTCAGCCTATTTAGATGAAATGTTGGTTGACCCTTCTCAACCAAAGGAACGGCTTTCTTTCCCCCTTAAAGCAGATGTCCCCCAAACACAAACGTCATTGAAACAAACTATTCTCTTTCCGTCTGAAGATATCGAGCAAAAAACTGAAGAGGAAATTCCTCCAGTCAAAGCGTTAGTTTCACCTCCAGCACCTCTTATTGATGATGTAACACAAGCCAAGGATAATCGTAGCGAAAATCTTGTTCAGTCAGCGGACCTGACACAAACTGAAGAAACTGCAGCGCCTCCTGAGAACATCCCCGATAGTCAGAATACTGTTCTGAAAATATTATTATGTGATATCGGTGGTATGAAAGTGGCTATTGAAGTTGAGGCACTGGACAATATTATTCGTTGGCCTAGTGAGGGTTTAAGCTATATTCCTGGACGTCAGTCATGGGAAGTCGCCCTCTTAAACGATAAAGGTCAAAATACCAATATCATTGATATCAGAGCGCTTTTAAACACGCCTGACAAGTCATCGCCATTCAATGCTAATTATATATTACTCGCTGACGACCGACGTACAGGTATAGCTTGTAACTCGATTGAGCAGATTATCAATAAAAACAGCAGTGAAATCCGTTGGCGGCAGGATATTAATCAGCGCCCGTGGTTTACTGGGGTAGTGAGCGAAACGATGCATAGTATTTTAAATATATCTGCCATTATTGAGGCATTAAAATGATATTAAATGGCATGATGTCTGCATATACTTTATTAGCAGCTCGCTGTCATAAAAATGACAGCCATATCAGAAGGTCATAAACATGAGCGAGAAAGATAATAGTAACGAAAATCCCATTTTACAATGGGTCACCTATCAACTCGAAGATGAGTACTATGGCATCAATGTTATGCAAGTACAGGAAGTATTACGCATGACAGAGATCGCACCTGTACCAGGCGCCCCTCCTTATGTGCTGGGTATCATTAATCTTCGTGGGAATGTGGTTACGGTTATTGATACCCGAATGCGTTTTGGTTTAAGTGCGACTGAACCTGATGATCGAGCGCGAATTATTGTAGTTGAAGTCTCTGGCCATGTGATTGGTATGCTAGTTGATTGTGTTGCAGAAGTTGTCTATCTGCGTCAGTCAGAAATCGATACGGCTCCTAATGTCAGTGATGACAGTTCACGCTTTATTCAAGGTGTCTGTAAACGTGAAAAATATTTATTGATCCTGGTCGATGTGAATAAATTATTAAATGATGAAGAAATTGCCGATATCTCAGGTTTTTAGAGGATAACGTGAATGGCTGATGATATTAATCCTGTTCAGCCGACCACACCTTTGCCGGTTATCCATCCTGTTTCTGATGAGGATAAACCGGCTTCGCAGGATCAAGGTAAGAAAAACGAAGAAGAGACAGCTGAAGAAGAAAAACCACGTCCAAAAGAGGATGATAAGGGCGAGTTTATTGATGAGTATGTTTAAATTCAGACGCCATAAGTCTGGGAGATAAAACAATGACTATTTTTGTAGTATTTACCGTAATGAGTGCAGTATTTCTGGTCATCGGCCTTGCTACGATGCGCCTGTTGAAACTGCATCAATTACAAACAAAACGTATTCATGATCTACAGAATCAAATCACTGCACTCTGTTCTGGCGCTGCTGGAACAGATGAACGGATTCATAAATTCGAACAAACTTTAAGCAAACTTCAGGATCATCAACATAGTCTTGATTTGAGTGCCAATCATCAGCCTGGTTATGATCATGCAATTCGTTTAGCAAAGAAAGGCGCAGATATTGATCAACTAATTAATAACTGTAATTTAAGCGATGAAGAAGCCCACCTGATAACAACATTACATGGGCAGCGCAGCGTTCATTAAGGTTTTTTCTTAGGTATTCTGGTATTTGGTTTTCCAATGAGAAATCCTTGCACCATGTCCACACCATATTGCTTTAATAGTTCTAAAGTACTTTTTCTCTCAACGAATTCAGCTACCGTCTTTTTACCTAGACTATGCGCGATATCAATCATTGATTTCACTAGTTGTTGATCGACAGGGTCATTATCCAAATCCGTAATAAACCCACCGTCAATTTTTAATATATCAACAGGGAAATGTTTTAAATAGCTGTATGAATTAAATCCTGCTCCGAAATCATCAAGTGCAAACCGGCAACCTAAAGAACGTAAATCAGAGACCATTCGCCGGGTTTGTTCAAAATTAGAGATGGCATATGTTTCAGTGATTTCAAACACGATACGGTTTGGATCAATTTTCGTCTGCTTAAGTTTATCGCGAACCAGTTGAAATAAATTTTCATCAAGAAAGACATTGCCTGAGAGATTGATAGCAAACGACAAATTCTCAGGCATATTCACAATAAGCTCGAAGACTTTAGCCACGACCCAAAAATCAATCTGATGAATTAATCCCATAGCTTCTGCAACAGGAATAAATTCTTTTGGATAGAAAATAACATTACCTTCACCACGCATGCGTATCAAGCACTCGTAGTGAGAGACCTGCTCGGATTCAAGTGAGTAAATTGGCTGAAACTCTAGTAAAAATAACCCTTCTTTCAGTGCAGCACGAATCCGTGGAGCCCACTCCACACTGTGCCGTAAGGTATGCATTTCACGATCTTCAGGGCTATATAGGTGAACTCTATTACGACCTCGCGTTTTTGCGGTATAGCATGCCTGGTTTGAATGCGATAGCACTTCACCAACGGTAGTAGCGTTGTCAGTATTGATAATCTTCAAGCCGATACTCGCTGATAAATGGTAATGATGTCCATGATGCTCAAAATCATAGCCATCAAACAAATTACGTAGATCTTCCGCCAACTTTATGGCCGTTTCTTTATCCGTGTTATTAACCAGAACAGCAAATTCATCAGAACCAATTCGAACCAGAATATCGTTGATATTAAAATAGCGCCTCAGAGAATTAGCGACTTGCACCAGCAGTGTATCACCGGCTTCATGTCCCTCTGCATCATTCAGTACTTTAAAGCTATCTAGATCAATATAGAACAATGCGCTGATGCTCATAAAATTACGCACCTGACTCAATGTCATATCAAGCGCATTTTCTAGCCGTCTTCTGTTGGCCAACCCGGTTAAATCATCATGATTAACGGAAAACTGTAAACGAGCCTCCATCACCTTAAGGTTCGCTAGCTCATCTTCTAATTCACTTTGTCGCTTAAACGTTTTATCTCTCTCACGCTTAACAGCTAATGCCGTCATTATGGCTGGAGGAAGTGATTCAGCCGTCATCGGATGATAAAGCAATGACGTTACACCATGACCAAAATCAGTCAGTACCTGAGCATGGTCCCATTTTGATTGCCGGCATAGCGAAATAATCGGAATTAAACGCCATTCATCAAACTGATCCATCACGAGACGAATATCTTGTGTGTTAATGCCTGGTAGGTCTTCATCCAGTATTAAGAGGTCAATATCAGATAAGTCATTATGGATACTCTGTTGAAGTAATAACATGACAGCATCAGTATCGGCCGCACTTTCAATATGAGTAAAACCACTGATTTCAAGTAAAGTCTTGGTGAAAGCGGTCTCAGCAGGATGCTGACCGCCAATAATGATTTTTGCATCAAGAAGGTCTTTGACTGAGGCTATGCTAGCAGGGAGATCAGATTTCTGATCAAGTGCTATGTCACGCATCAAAGATTCCTTGATTTTATTTTTCATCAGATAAGGGAGCTACATCACGTAGACCGGAAATTAAACATGCACTGACAATATCGGATATATATATTAAAATCAACACTTAATGTTAATTTCATAATGCTAATTGTAAAGATTTTAAAGGCTTATGAATAAAATAATCTGGCTATAAAACAATTTTGCTCAGCTTTCACTTTTATTTTCTCTTTTATTTACAGGAACTTTTCCTGATACTAAGTAGGCATAAGCAATTACCTCGGCTATCACTCTATAAAGCATAGGTGGAATTTCTTCTCCAAGGTTAAGTTCACTGAGCAACTCTGTCAGCAGCGCATCCTCACGTAAAGGAATGTTGTGCTCGCGGGCTATTCTAATAATCTCTTCAGCGATATCCCCTTGACCGCTGGCAGTGACAATCGGAGCATTTTCTCCATCATATTGCAGTGCAATCGCTTGTAGAATATCTTTTTCGCTCATACTGAAATATCCACCAAATGCTCTTTCAAATCAGCCATTGTGACAGGCGTCACCGGTTTGACAATTGCTTGTCGGCAACTCAAATGACTGATAATGAATCCCATTTCATCCAATCGTCCATGTAAGCGATCTAAATAAGCTGTTAATAAATCAGCACTTTGTTGTCGCTCAGCTAAAAGCACGACACTCACATTCTGCTCTTGTAAACTAATACGGGCTTGCATAGGGCCTAAGTTCTGCGTTTCCAGATTGAGTTGTACCTGCCAAAGCACAGAGCTTTTATCTTTATGGCCCTCGGGAAATTGTTGCTCAATACGCATTTGTAACATATCGAGTTGCTGCTTTTCTTTTACTGGCAAATCAAATAACCAGACATTGGCGTTGGTATTCAGATCATTATCTTGCACCATCGATAACTGATTGAACTGAATTTTAGCAGTGACAGACTCAACATCCTGTAAGAGATCCCGCATCATTTGAAACTCTATCGCTCTTGATACCGTTTGTTGTGTATTCGCTGCCATATTAACTGTCGGTGCTGCCGGCAAATTAGCTGTTGACGTCGAACTAAGAGGGGGTTGTGTGTTCTCGGCATTTGCCGCTGTCGTTAACCCGGCCAATACACTAAATAATAACTGTGTTGGCGTCTGTCCACGGTTTGCTAGCGCGGGTAATACTTGAGCAGGTAGAGGTCGCATATCCTGAGGAGTGGATAAAACTTGTTTTATAGCCGTCTGCACTTCCACCGGCAATTGTTTTATCAGCTCCGGGCTATCAAGTAATTTAGGTAATGAGGGTGATTGCAGTTGCGTTCTCAGTACATCCGCCAATCGTAATAAATTGCCTTTTAGGTTTTGTTGTAAATCCAGCTGAACTGTCGGTCGCTTCAACTGGCTTTCCAGGAATACACCACTATTACTGATCGTTTGTTGTAATTTTTCAGGTTGCTGTAGCGTATTTTTATCCACTAAATTTTGAATCAGACTGCTTAATGCTTGTCGCACTGGTTCAGGCAGAAGTTGCGTTGTAGTCGACGATAAATTAATGTTCGTTGGCTTCGTAATCAGATTCTGCAATAAAGGTAATAATTCTCGCTGATAACTTGCAACACGCTCTTCTCTAGTTGCAGTATCCGGCATGATTTTTACTGACAGTGGCAAGGTTTTTAGTACTTCTACAGCAAGCTTATCTCCTATTTTAAAGCTTTGATTTATGCTAGTGACGTCAATTTCCATCTGTTTTGGTAATGCGCTATTCAATTGGATGAGCTGGCTTGGCAATGTCTGAGGTTGGGATGCGGTAGGTTCGGTAATAAATTTGGGTGATACTAACAGACGATTTTGTGCCAATACTTTAACTACATCGGCAGCAATGAGTTGCCCAGCTTTTAGTAGTGTTGCCAATGTCATGGATTCTAAATCAGCTTTTGTAGACGCTAATGGTGTCAACTGAATCACAGGCTGACCAGACTCCACAGATTTCTGTAATATGACCTTTTGTCCAGCTGACAAGTCCTGCTGCGTGTTAACCTGAACAACCTTATCACCGAGCTGGAGTTTGACCTGATCGTCATTCACTCGGCCTATAACCGTCGCCTCTACTTTTTGTCCGGCAGGAAGCGCATCGACTAATTTAGTCGATGCATTCACAATCACTTCTGTGTTCGGCTGTTGAGATCTATTTATCTGCATAAAGTCACTATCTAAGTCGACATAATGCTAGTATAGCAATCTGGTTATTGCTAAGAGCAATGGCAATGAAACAAAAAAATCGACTATGGTATATCCGTAAACAAGGCAAAATTTCAGGCCCGTTTACTGCCTCCGTTATTAGCAATCATTTAAAAGTAGGTCGGCTTGCTGCAGATGATGAGGTATCACGCGATCGCAGACATTGGCACAGCTTTGCAGACTCTGTCGATTTCACTATCCCCCCCTCGTCTAATCAACAACCGATACAAGGTTATTTGGATGAGCGTACAGGTCTGGATAGACGCAATACAAGCAATACTGAAGTCGACGAGGCCATGTTGCAACAACGCAAAGGCGAACGACGTGAGGAAGAAGCAGAAATAGAGCTGAAAAGACGGTATCTGCGGCGAATACTCATGCATCGCTATCTACAGCGTAACAAGAAAATATTCTGGCCGAGCGTCTCAATTGTGCTATTTATCGCCATGGTGAGTATTCTGGCATTTTTGTTTCCAAAAGAATTACCCATGCCACAATCAGATTGCCAGTCACCAGCATCCCCCGAAGTTAACTGGGATAACTGCCAGCTTTCAGGTCAAAACTTATCCAATATGGACTTATCTAAGGCTTCAATGCGAGCAAGCATCCTCAACAATGCAAACCTGATGAATAGTGAGTTACCAGGAGCCGATTTAGCTTATAGTGATCTGCGTAATGCCAACTTGAGTTACAGCCTATTGAGAGATGCAGATCTGAAAGGCGCTAACTTAAGAGAAGCTGACTTGGTTGAGGCAGACTTATCAAACGCGGATTTATCTTATGCCGATTTAACGCGTGCCAATGTCAGTGGTGCTACGCTGGATGGTGTTAAGCTAGATAATGCCATCTGGATAAATGGAGTGATGTGTGAAACAAACTCTATAGGTAGATGCCAACAGTCAGGGCAATAAAGCGGCTAATTGACGGTCCTGAGTTCGAGCAAAAAACCATTGAGCAAAGATACTGCCATTCAGTGCTAAAAACATATCCCACTGCGTATCCCAATTATCTCCCTGCGTCCCGAGAAATGCCTCAGCCGCCTGAGCATTAATGACAGCTGCTGCCCATTCCACAAACTCATAACAGGCACTAATCGCCAGACTTACCGAACAAACAAGAAAAAATAACCATTTGCCACGTTGTAATGGTGATTTTCTCAGCAAAACTTCCCGGGCTAACAAAGCAGGCACAACGCCCTGAATAAAATGTCCCAACCTATCATAATGGTTGCGGGCTAAATCAAACTCTTGCTGAATCCAGTTAAATAAGGGGTTTTCTGCATAAGTATAATAACCACCAATTATCAGTATAAAGGCAAAGAGACTGATTGCTCGAATGGAAATAATTGTCAGGGGAAATTGTTTATGCGTGATAAGCAATACAGGAATGGCGATCATGACAGGCACGGTTTCCATAAACCAAGTCAGCCTATCAGCAACAGGATCGATAGCAGAAACTATCAGTGCAAGTGAAACCAGAACTAACCAGACGAGTTTTTCATGATTATTCTCTGCCTGCATCGCGCTGAACAATTATGTTAGTGAAGCGTCTGTGGCACAGCTAAAGTAAATGCCGGAATATTAACTTCAAATCGCTCACCATTATCCCCCATCATTTGATAATGACCTTGCATCATTCCGACAGGTGTATCTAACATCGCCGCACTGGTATAAGTAAACTCCTGATCGGGGGCCAGATAAGGATGAAGTCCAACAACACCATCGCCTTCTACTTCTTGCTCATGACCATCGCCGCCAGTAATCTTCCAATACCGCGACAGTAGTCGAGCAGGTGACTGACTATGGTTTTTTATGGTGATGGTATAAGCAAACAGATAGCGCGCTTTTTCCGGATCAGACTCTTCATCCAGATAGGTTGTTTCTACATCAACTAAAATATCGTTATTTTGTTCATTCATGCGTTAATTATACATGGCTTTTTGTGCTAACAAGCGAGCACCTTTCAAACCTACTTCATCATCAAGCACGAGATGGATTGGTATCTGCTCCATTAAGGCTGTCATTCGACCTTTATCGACAAAACGACTGATGAATTCAGGCTGTCTGAACTTAGTAATATTTTTCAACAGAATATTACCTACCAGATATACACCTCCCCTGGCTAATGCAGTTAACGCCAGATTTCCTGCCTGGGCAGCATAAATCCGCACAAACATATCCAAGGTTTCATTCGCTAAATAGTCATTATTATCCAAAGCAAACTGACTGATAGCCGCTGCTGCATCACTATTTACCATCGCAAGGCGTAATGCATTATTTTCATCAATTTGTTTATAGTCACGCAAAAAGTGGTAAAGACTCACCAATCCGCTCCCACAAACAATACGATCATAAGAAACATGACCATGACGTTGTTGTAAATGCTCAAGAAAAAGCTGCTCTGTACGATCTAAAGGGGCGAAATCGACATGCCCTCCCTCTGTTGGGAAAATACGCCAGTCATGATCTTCAGGAATCAACAGAGCCTGCCCGAGTCCTGTTCCTGCGCCTAATACAACCCTAGGTGATGTTTGGCATGAGACACCGTCCTGTATGGTTTCAAAAGCACTGGCATCTAGAGCAGCAATGCCATACCCCACCGCCTCAAAATCATTACATAGAGTGACCCGCCTGATTGAAAATTGTTTTTCAATCAGGCGGGCATCCAACTTCCAAGGTAATTTTGTCACTTGTCCATGCTGACCACTTACCGGACCAGCAAGAGCGATACAGGCTGAATCAATCATATACGGTGATAGAACATGCTCGAAGAAAGCGGTTAAAATTGCCTCAAAACTATCAAAACTCTGGCTTTCTAAGCGAAGCTTGTGCATCACATTGCCATTGGCATCTGATAGCTCAAACAATGTTTTTGTACCACCTACATCAACTGCCAGCACATTAGACATAACTACTGACCTGCAGCTGCTTTATCCATAAACCAGTAATACTCATTCTCAGGGGCCAATCGCTGCACGGGTAAACCTGATACAGCATCGCTCGTAATATCTCTAACGATAGCTGCTTTTGCTTCGCCAGCAATAAACACAATCACCTGGCGCGCCGAATTGATAACAGGGTAAGTCACCGTCACCCGCCATGATTCAAATTTTTCTACAAAAAGGCTTGTAGTTAATGTATCGGTGACGTCTAACGCCGGTGTTTCTGGGAATAAGGAAGCAATATGACCGTCAGGTCCCAGTCCTAGTAAGACTAAATCAAAAGGGGCATCATCCATAACTGATTTCATGGTCTCTGCGTAACGGACAGCCACATCAGCCGCATCACCACTTTCAGTAGGCATACGATGTACATTCTCTATCGGAATCGGTATTAAATCGATCATGGCCTGACGTGCCATCTTAAAATTACTGTCATCATGTGTGGCTGGAACACAACGTTCATCACCAAAAAACAAATGCACCCGAGCCCAGTCAATTTGTTCAATATAAGGTGATGTGGCAAGTTTTTCATATAGTCCTTTTGGCGTAGACCCCCCGGCTAATGCCACATAAAAAACGCCTCTTTTTGCAATCGCTGATCGAGCTGTGCTGACAAAATGTTCTGCGGCAGCAGTAATTAAGCTTGTCGCATCGGGCAGGATTTTTTGTTCTGCTTTCATTGTGTTCCTCAATTTTTGATTATTTAAACTATGAATTAAGATACAAACGATGAACTTATCACCACTTTTCTCAAATCAATTTCAAGCATGATATATCAAAACTTAATGCTTTTGAGCTAGTCTTAAAAGACGTAGTAATTTTATTTAATAAAGGAAGAACCGATGAAACAGACTTTGGCATTCATTTCGCTTTTAGCCATTAGCCCGCTCAGTTTTGCTGATGACGGTCTACAACTAGGTATGGTAACCCTTGATAGTAGTGCCACTATGGATGTTGAAAATGATGAACTCATTACTCGTTTACAGGTTTTTGAGCAAGGTAAAGATCCCGCAAAATTAACTGACATGGTCAACAAAAAAACCGGGCTAGTTCTGGACGCAGTTAAAAACTTCAGTGCTATTAAAGCTGAAACATCCAACTACACTACCCAGCCTATCTATGATGAGGGCAAAATTGCCAGTTGGCGTGTGAGTCAACAATTGACATTAGAAACACGTCAGTTTGACCAGATGAGTCAGTTTATTGCTGATATCAACACCCTGGCCAATATTCAATCGATGCAATTCATGGTCTCAGATGACCGAGCTGAGAAAGTCAAAACAAACTTACTTAAACAAGCTATCAGTAAATTCAAAGACAAAGCCAAACTCATCAGCAATGAATTTGATCGCAGTGGTTATGAAATTGTTTCTATCTCAATTGATGGTAATGGATTTAATCCAATGCCAATGATGGAACGCGCCAATATGATGTCAGCTGATATGAGAGTGAAAGCAGCACCCGCTGCATTAGCTGGAGGAAGTAACGAAATTTCAGTTAACGTTCGCGGCAGTATCAAACTTAATCAGTAAATCAGTCATCTCCACGGCGGTTCATAAATACCGCCGTGGTTATCCTATTATTTCAAAAAGAGTGCGTAAGCTGGATTATCTGTTTCTTCCCAGTAGGTATATCCCAAAGTATCCAAAAAGATTTGGAACTCCTGCTCATAGTCTTCTCCGACCTGAATACCTACAAGAACACGTCCATAATCAGCACCATGATTACGATAATGGAAAAGACTGATATTCCAGCGCTGACCAATTCGGGTTAAAAAGCGAAGTAAAGCGCCGGGTCTTTCAGGAAATTCAAACCGAATTAACCGCTCATTATCGACCTGAGGTGCGTGGCCGCCCACCATGTAACGAACATGTAATTTGGCTGTTTCATTATCAGTGAAGTCAACCCAGTCATAACCAGCTTCATCAAGCTGTGAAAATAACTGCTGCCGCTCCTCTTGCTGACCGTTCATGCGTACACCAACAAATACCTGCGCTTGCTTATCATCTGCATAGCGATAGTTAAATTCGGTAATCCCTCGTTCACCCAATGTGTTACAGAATTTCTGGAAGCTGCCCGGTTGTTCATCAATTTTTGTCGCAAACAATACTTCCCGTCGTTCTCCAATCTCGGAACGCTCAGCAACATGACGCAAACGATCAAAGTTAATATTAGCACCACTATTAATAGCCACAAGCTGCTCATTTTCCATTGGATTAGCGGCTAAATATTTTTTCACTCCAGCCACAGCCAAAGCACCAGAAGGCTCAGCAATGGAACGCGTATCCTGGAAGATATCCATAATGGCAGCACATAGCTCGTCACTACTGACAGTAACGACCTCATCCACCGTTTCACGACAGACTCGGAAAGGTTCTACCCCTATTTGTCTAACAGCCGTACCATCAGCAAACAAACCAACCTGATCCAGTTTCACGCGCTGGTCAGCATCCAGTGCGGCTTTCAGGCTGGCCGCATCAGCCGGCTCAACAGCAATAATTTTGATTTCTGGCCAGAAAGCTTTGATATAAGCAGATACCCCTGAAATCAGACCACCACCACCAACAGGAACAAAAATAGCGTGAATGGGCTCGGGATGTTGGCGGATAATTTCCATCGCAATCGTGCCCTGTCCGGCGATAACTTCGGGATCATCATAAGGGTGAATAAAGGTACGGCCATCTTTATCAGCAACCGATAAAGCATACGCACTGGCATCATCATAACTATTGCCATGTAATTTAATTTCAGCACCATAGGCCCGCACGGACTCTACCTTGATTGGCGGTGTCGTTTTTGGCATCACAATCAAAGCAGGAATATCCATTTTACTGGCTGCTAAAGCCACACCTTGCGCATGGTTACCCGCGGAAGCACAGACAACACCACGTGCGCGCTCATCAGCAGACAACTGACTCATACGGTTATACGCACCACGTAATTTAAACGAAAAAACTGGTTGCAGATCTTCTCGCTTGAGTAAAATCGTGTTGTTCAGTCTTTTCGATAAGCGAGGCATAACCTCCAAAGGAGTCTCGTTTGCCACATCGTAAACGCGAGCTTTAAGAATTTTTTCTACGTATCCAGTCAGCATTTCAGCCCAAATCAATCAGTTATGTTGAAAAAAAGACCTAGCGATACACAACTAAATCTCATCATCATTTTCTATGCAATCGCTTACGTTACCATTGACGGTCATTTATCTCTATAATTGCCGGGATAATTTTTAAGTGAATTGAAACAAAGGAAGCTGCATATGAATGCTGATGAAATGAAAAAACAGGCTGCGTGGGCAGCACTTGAGTACATCAAAGGTGATGGTATCGTAGGTGTAGGCACAGGCTCTACGGTGAATCACTTTATTGATGCCTTAGCGACTATCAAAGATCGTATCGAAGGCGCAGTATCAAGCTCAGAAGCTTCAACACAAAAATTAGAAGCAAACGGCATTAAGGTATTTGATTTAAATGACTGCAATGAAATTGAAGTCTATGTCGATGGCGCAGATGAATCTAATCACTTACTGGAACTGGTAAAAGGGGGTGGTGGTGCGCTGACACGTGAAAAAATCATCGCCGCAGCCAGTAAACAATTTGTATGTATTGCTGACGCTTCGAAACTGGTTGATGTATTGGGTAAATTCCCGCTACCTGTTGAAGTGATTCCGATGGCACGCAGTTATGTCGCTCGTGAAATCGTCAAACTGGGTGGTCAACCGGTCTATCGTGAAGGTGTTATCACCGATAATGGTAATGTGATTCTTGATGTTCACGGTATGGATATCATGGAACCGATCAAATTAGAAAAAACACTAAACGATATCGTTGGTGTGGTAACAAACGGTTTATTTGCGATGCGTCCAGCCGATGTGCTGTTACTGGGTTCACCAGAGGGGACCAAAACCGTATTCGCGAAATCATAAAAGGCTAAACATGGACTGATCCTGCTCAGCGGGATCAGTTTTCTTTTTTCTCATTATTGGCGACATTATGTTCAGACCGCTAAGTCTCTATATCGGCATGCGTTATACACGCGCCAAACGTCGTAATCATTTCATTTCTTTTATTTCATTAACCTCCATGCTGGGTGTAGCACTTGGGGTAGCCGCATTAATTACGGTACTTTCCGTTATGAATGGTTTTGAAAAAGAGTTGAAAGATCGCATTCTCGGAATGACTTCTCATGCCTTTATCACTGGGGAAGATGGCACGCTAAAAGACTGGCCAGATTTACAAGATCTGATTAAACATGATCCCGATGTTATCGCCTCAGCCCCCTTTGTAGAGGGTCAGGCAATGTTAAGCCAGGGAAGCCGAGTTCGAGGTACCTTAGTTCGCGGTATAGATGCCAAAATGGAACAAACTGTATCCACCATTGGCGACAAGATTATTCAGGGCAACTTAGCCGATTTAACCGACGGTAGTTTTGGCATTATCCTCGGTAAGGATTTAGCATCAGCAATGGGGGTCACGACGGGCGATAAAATTACCATGATTACCCCGCATGTCAGCCCGACCCCTGCAGGTGTTATTCCTCGCCTGAAACGACTCACCGTTGTGGGTATTTTCGAAATTGGTATGTATGAATATGACAGTGGCCTTGCGGTAATGAATATTAGCGATGCGGCCAAATTATTCAAAATCCCCGGACGAGTCACTGGCTTACGCCTGAAATTTGACGATGTATTTAAAGCTCCACAACTCTTACGCAAGTTAATGCAGGATGTTCCCGTTAATTACCGCGCTGCTGACTGGACCTTTCAACACGCCAATTTCTTCCGTGCTTTAAAAACAGAGAAAACGGTGATGTTTGTCATTTTAATGCTGATCGTCGCGGTGGCAGCTTTTAATATCGTATCTACCTTAGTGATGATGGTGACTGATAAACAATCAGACATCGCGATCTTACGTACGCTAGGCATGAATCCAAGCAGCGTCATGGGGATATTTATGGTGCAAGGAACCTTGATAGGCTTGATTGGTACGGCAATGGGTGTCGTTGGAGGTGTTCTGCTAGCCTGGAATATTGAGTCTTTAATTGCCAGTTTAGAGAAGTTAATCGGTTATCAGTTCATGCCTGCTGATGTGTATTACATCAGTAGTCTGCCATCACAATTGGAGTGGAGTGATGTCGGTGTGATATCGATCACAGCCTTTGTATTATCCATTCTTTCCACGCTTTATCCTTCATGGCGTGCATCACAGATCAAACCTGCCGAGGCGCTTCGTTATGACTAATCAAGCAGTGTTATCTGCCAGCCAATTGTCAAAATCATTTACAGATGGTCAGTTAAAAACTGATGTCCTTAATAATATTAACTTAACAGTAAATCATTCTGACCGTATCGCCATTGTCGGTAGTTCTGGTTCAGGTAAGAGTACCTTATTACACATTCTTGGTGGATTAGACTCCCCGACTGAGGGTCAAGTGCTGGTTCAGGGCAATGATATTCACGCCATGAAAAACAAAGCAGCAAGTCGGCTGCGTAATCAGCAGTTAGGCTTTGTTTATCAGTTCCATCATTTATTGCCAGAATTCACGGCTGTGGAAAATGTCGCCATGCCACTGGTGATCGGTGGCATGTCACCTTCATCAGCCCAACAACGTGCCAGTGATTTACTGGAAAAGGTAGGGCTGGCACACCGGTTTCAACATAAACCCAGTGAATTATCTGGTGGTGAGCGTCAACGTGCAGCTTTAGCCAGAGCATTAATTACCGAACCCGCTTGTCTGCTTGCAGATGAACCGACAGGTAATTTAGATCACCGCACAGCTCAAGCCATCTTTGAGCTTATTTTGAAATTAAATGAGGATTTTGGCACCGCACTGGTCATTGTTACACATGACACTGGTCTTGCTGCCAAAATGGATCAGCAGCTTACTTTGATCGATGGTTGTTTAGCTTCAGGAGTCTGATTTTTCTTTTTGTTGGCGCCGGCGTTGTGTCCAACTATGGATCACAACCAGCCGCCAACCTATCCGTACAAAAAGAATTCCAACGATAGCCGCCACCAAACCACAAATAGTACAACCTAATAATAATGGCTGCCAGATTGATACAAACTCTTTTGAAAACCACTCCCACGTCAGACTAAACGCGGGCGCCCCTACTGGTTCGCTTAAGACCCAAGTCCCCAGCTTATAGGCATAAAAAAAGATAGGTGCCATTGTGAAAGGATTAGTAATCCATACTGACATTGATGCCACAGGTAGATTCACCCGAAATAGGATAGCTAAAGCGGCGGCAACAAACATCTGGCCTGGTATCGGCATAAAACCGACAAATAGTCCTAACGCCACCCCACCTGAAATGGAGCGTCGATTGGTATGCCATAAACGTGGTTCAGTTAACCTCTGACCAAATTTACGCAGATGGGGATGTTCGCGCATCGTGTTGTGATCTGGCATGATGCGTTTTAGGAATTTACGAGGCATGGCGTCTCAGTAACATGCTAAGTCGGGCGTCATTATAGGGATATATGAATAAAACTGCCATTGCATTTTTGCTTGGCACATTACTTAGTCTGTACGTAAGCTATCCTTTAGTAACTGCAACCTTGTTACTACTGTGTTTAGTGGCATTTATCCGTTATCGACAAATATGGATATTAGGTTTTATTGTCGGACTATTATGGTGTGCATTTCAAGCACAATTAGCCATTGATAATAAACTTGCGACTGACAAGTCTTCAAAAGTACTGTTGGTACAAGGACTTATCGCATCGATTCCTGAAGCAGGGTCAGACTATATTCGTTTTGAATTTCTACCAGAAGCCCCTGCTCTGCCAAAAAAAATAAGGCTGAGCTGGTATTTCCCTGCAGAGCATCAACCTCGAGCCGGAGAGCGCTGGCAACTCAATGTCAAACTAAAACCACCCTACGGCATGATGAATCCTGGCGGGTTTGACTATGAGAAATGGCTATTCAGTCAAGGTATTGGTGCAACAGGTTATGTAAAAAAAGCGCAGAATAATCAGCGATTAAGTGCATCAAGCTATTGGCAAATTAACGACTGGCGGTTTCGGCTTCAACAACAAATTCACTCCACTATTCCTACAGCAACTCAATTACCATTAATACTCGGACTGGCTATAGGACAGCGAGATGATATCAGTCCAGCACAATGGCAAGTCTTACGTGATACAGGCACCAGTCATTTGATGGCTATTTCAGGCCTACATATTGGCTTAGCTGCAGCCTTGGGATTTTACCTGACCAGTTGGTTTTGGCGTTTTTTGCCAGATCGTATATCTGCGATACCAGCGCACAGAATCGGTGCACTCGGCGGACTGTTATTAGCGATTTTCTACGCTTGCCTTGCAGGCTTATCCATTCCCACACAGCGTGCCTTGATGATGATAAGTCTTGTCATGCTAGCTTTATTTATGAAACGTGCTGTCTATCCATCCCATATTTTGTCACTGGCTTGTATTTTGGTTTTATTGATCAATCCTTTTGCCGTATTGAGTGCAGGGTTTTGGTTATCATTTGGTGCAGTTGCCATTATTTTGATGTGTTTTACACAACGCTTCCCAAGCATTAAGTTAGCTTGGCTGCGGATCCATTTTTTAATGGCATTGGGATTGTTGCCGCTACTGGTTTTTTTCTTTAATGCTGTGTCTATAGTGTCACCTATCGCGAACCTGATTGCTGTACCCGTAATCAGTTTATTGGTCGTACCATTGATAATTCTGGCAATGGTGTTATTACCTATCAATACAGCCATAGCCTCACCTCTTTTATCTGCCGCGGACTTCTTGCTTAACACGCTTTGGTACATTCTGTCTTACTTGAGTGATTTATCTTTTTCCAGTTGGCAAACGCCAGTTTATTCATGGCCAATCTTAGTCATGCTTATACTGGCGCTATTATTACTTTTGCTACCCAAAGGTTTGCCTGGCAAATATCTGACGATAGTCTTATTAATTCCCCTGCTATTTTACGAAACTAAGCGTCCGGACTCTGGCGATTTTTATCTTAGTATTTTAGATGTCGGGCAAGGTTTGGCCTCCGTCATAGAAACAAAACATTACACCTTAGTCTTTGATACAGGCCCAAAATATAGCAGCAGCTTTAACACTGGAGAAGCTGTTGTGGTTCCTTTTTTACGTTACCGTGCAATCGATAACGTAGACATGATTATCGTCAGTCATGGTGACAATGATCATATTGGTGGCTTAACAGGGATAACTGAAAATACACAAGTAAAACAGATAATGAGTAGTCAGGTTCTGGTAAATAGGGATAGCAATTTATGCTCAGCCGGTCAGCATTGGCGCTGGGATGATGTTGACTTTACCATCCTGCAACCCTTTCCTGCTCAAGAAGGATCTGATAATGAACGTTCTTGTGTACTGCAGGTAAAAGGTAAAAAGCAGTCAGTATTGTTAGCCGGCGATATTGAAAAGCAAAGTGAACAGAAGCTAGTAGAATATTATGGGAATGCCCTTAAATCCGATATATTGTTAGTGCCTCATCATGGAAGCAAAACATCCTCAAGTCCCGATTTTATTGATGCTGTTTCTCCGCAGTATGCTGTTTTTTCTGTTGGTTTTAGGAATCGTTATAACTTTCCAGTCAAAAGCGTTGTTGGACGCTACACTGAAAGGCAAATCAGGATCGTTCGTACGGACTTTAATGGCGCTATCATCTTCGGCAAAGGCGATCCTCCGATTTTGTGGCGTCAACAAGAAGAACAATTGTGGACGTCGAAAGCTACTGAGTAAGACAATTTTCACGTATCATGAGCGCTATTTTCACTTAAACAACTGAGACTGACATCATGCTGGAATTGTTTAAAGCAGGCGGTTGGTTAATGATCCCGCTATTTATTTGCTCGGTCATAGCCATTGCCATCATCGCAGAACGTTTTTGGAGTTTACAAAAAAAGCGCATTGCACCAAAAGAATTAATTACCCAAATCTGGCAGTGGTTAAAGTTCAATCAAGTCGATGAAAGCCGTATCAAGGCATTGCAAAATAATTCTCCTTTAGGTCAGATTCTTGCCGCAGGACTGGTCAATCGCCACAGCTCACGTGAAATAACCAAAGAAAGTATTGAAGATATTGGTCGGCACGTTACTGTAGCTCTTGAAAGAAATCTTAATACATTGGGCACCATCGCTGCTATTTCTCCACTATTAGGATTATTGGGCACCGTTCTAGGCATGATTAAAGTTTTCACCGTGATCACTACAGCCGGTGTTGGCAACCCTGAAGTTTTAGCAGGCGGTATTTCTGAAGCCCTGATCACCACAGCGACTGGTTTGGCTGTCGCCATTCCCAGCTTAATTTTTTATCGTTATTTCCGAGGCAAAATTAATATGCTGGTTGTAGGCATGGAAGAACAGGCAATGCAGTTAATCGAGATTCTGCATGGTGATCGTCAGTATGATCCAGATGAGGAAGCAAGACGTGAATCTATCACCAAAACGATCTGAGGAGCCGGATGTCAATCTGACACCGATGATTGACGTCGTTTTTCTTCTATTATTATTTTTTATGGTCTCGACCAGCTTTATTCGTGAAAGCTCATTAAAAGTGGACTTGCCGGAGGCCACAGGTGAAGCAATGACCGAGCAGGTAGATCCTATCGATATTGTGATACAAGCAGATGGTAAAATACTGGTAAATGATCAGGCTGTGACTAACGTCACGTCTAGCACTTTAGCCGAAGCATTAAAACGTGTTGTCGGTGAACAAAAAGATCCTCATGTGATCATCAGCGCTGATGCCAAAGCTGAATATCAACTTATTGTTACAGCGATGGATACAGCTCAGCAATTGGGCTACACCAAATTGACCCTGGCAACACGTCAAACAACTGCGGAATAATCAATGAGTCAAACACCTGTCACACTGACAGCAGTCCAGTTATATAAGCGTTTATTAAGCTACGTTAAGCCCTACTGGCTAGCTTTTGTAATCTCTATCATTGCCATGGTGGCTTTTGCAGGTACAGAAACCGGTATGGCCGCATTAATGAAGCCTCTATTGGATGGAAGTTTTGTAGAAAAAGATCCCACCACCATCAAATATGTACCACTCATGTTGATCGGTTTATTTCTGATACGCGGCGTGGCTAACTTTCTGACGACTTATGGTCTTGGCTGGATTGCGCGAAATGTTATCAAAACTTTGCGTGAAGAAATGTTCGAAAAGCTTATTACGCTACCAGCCAGTTTCTACGATAAAAATAACTCCGGTCAGCTCATGTCGAAGTTACTTTACGACGTTGAACAAGTCGCAGGGGCCGCTACCGATGCTATTTTGACGGTAATCAGGGATACATTAACTATCATTGGGCTTATTGCCTGGATGATTTACCTGAACGGTTTTCTGTCTCTCATCATATTGGTTACCGTTCCTTTTGTTGCTGTCCTTGTTTACTTCGTTAGTATTCGTTTTCGCCGTATAAGTAAAGAAATTCAAGGTTCTATGGGCAATGTTAGTCATGTCTGTGGTGAAATTATCGAGGCGCACCGAGAAGTTAAAACATTTGGCAGTCAGGCTTACGAAACAGCACGATTTGATCGTATAAACAGAAAAAATCGTGGCCAACAGATGAAAAAAATTGCCACGGATGCATCAAGTGAGCCAGTCATTCAAATGATTACTGTGTTAGGCCTTGCTGTGGTGATCTATCTGGCGACCTTACCAGAGGTTCTTAATTCTATTACGGTTGGTAGCTTTATTTCTTTTATCACAGCGATGTTTATGCTTCTAACGCCGCTAAAACGCCTGACAAAAGTCAACTCAAAACTTCAGGCAGGTATTGCTGCAGCAGAAAGTATTTTTACCTTACTGGATGAAGATCCAGAGCATGATGCTGGCACACTGACAATGGATCGTGCCAAAGGTCAGATTGAATATCGTCATGTCAGCTTCAGTTACGATGAAGGAAAAGGAAGCGTATTAAATGATATTTGTTTCACTGCTTCACCAGGACAAACCATCGCCTTTGTAGGTCACTCTGGTAGTGGTAAAACTACTTTAGTCAGTCTGTTAGCCCGATTTTATAATATTGAAAAAGGACAAATTCTGATTGATGGTGTTGATATTAGCCAACTCGCGCTAAAAGATTTACGTAAACAACTATCACTAGTTAATCAGCAGGTCGTATTATTCAATGACACCATCGCTAACAATATTAGTTATGGTCAAGCAGGTGAGATGAGTGAAGAAGCCATCATCGATGCCGCTAAATCGGCGCATGCTTGGGAATTCATTCAGAAATTACCACAAGGCCTACAAACTGAAGTTGGCGAAAATGGCGTGCTGCTATCGGGTGGCCAACGACAACGTCTGGCGATTGCTCGTGCACTATTACGTAACTCACCTATATTAATTCTGGATGAAGCTACCTCAGCACTTGACACTGAAGCTGAACGCCATATCCAAGCAGCGTTTGAAGAACTGATGCGTGAACGCACTACTCTGGTCATCGCCCATCGTTTATCCACAATAGAAAAAGCCGATAAAATTATTGTCATGCATGATGGTGAAATTCTTGAAACTGGTACACATCAGGAATTATTGGCGAATGGAAAACACTATGCTGAGTTATATCGTCTGCAATTTCAGGATGACTAGCCAACATGCGCTGGTTAACTGACAGCTGGTATCAGTCAGCCACGAAATATTGGTTTTTATTACCGCTAAGCTGGTTATATCGCTTTATTGTGCTATGCCGCCAATGGGCTTATCGTAAAGGCCTATTCACCACACATAAAATGCCTGTACCAGTGATTGTCGTGGGTAATATCACGGTCGGTGGCACAGGCAAAACCCCATTTGTAATTTGGTTGGCTGAGCAATTGACTATGGCCGGGTATAAACCTGGCATTATTAGCCGTGGCTATGGTGGTACAAGCCAAAAGTATCCATTGGAAGTGCAAAAGAATAGCGATGCCAGACAATGTGGTGATGAACCCTTATTGATTGCTAAACGAAGTAGCTGTCCAGTTGTTGTTGCTCCGAACCGTCCACAAGCAGCTAATCATTTACTGAATGAATATGATTGTGATGTGCTAATTTCTGATGATGGTCTTCAGCATTATGCATTACAACGAGATATAGAGATTATTATTGTTGATGGCAGCAGGCGTTTTGGTAATAAACAATGTCTACCAACGGGTCCATTGCGAGAGCCATTATCTCGTCTGAATTCTGTTGACTTTATTATTTATAATGGCTCCGATGATGAACACAATCCTTCGATGCAGTTAAAATCCATGCAATGGGTTAATGTGCATGATGAAACCGTGACAATGCCGTTAACCCATTTCAGTCATAAAGAAGTGCATGCTGTCGCCGGCATTGGTCATCCTAAACGCTTTTTTGACTCATTAGCAGCCACAGATATTATTGTTCACCCTCATCCCTTTGCTGATCATCATCAGTATTTACCCGAAGATCTCAGCTTTTACGATGAGCTGCCCATTCTAATGACAGAGAAAGATGCCGTAAAATGTCAATCTTTTGCTAATAACAATATGTGGTTCTTGCCAGTTGAAGCCACGCTTGATAGTCCGGTATTTCCGGCTATTCACCAAATATTAAAGGAACGATCTCATGGATAATGCACTTTTAGAAATACTCGCTTGCCCGGCTTGCAAAGGCAAACTGCATTATAAAAAAGAGTCACAGGAATTAATCTGTAACGCTTGTCGTCTTGCTTATCCTATCCAAGATGATATTCCAGTCATGCTGATAGAAGAAGCACGACAAATGCCAGCGGACGAAGAGGTCTAAATGAGTTTCAGTATTGTTATTCCAGCTCGCTTCGCATCAAGCCGCCTACCAGGCAAACCATTATTGGATATTGCAGGCAAACCGATGATTCAGCACGTATATGAGCGTGCACTGGAAAGTGATGCAGACAAGGTCATTATCGCGACGGATGATCAGCGTATAGCGGAAGCTGCTACTGCTTTCGATGCTGATGTATGTATGACATCAGACAACCATCGCTCAGGGACAGATAGATTAGCGGAAGTTGTTCAGCTACGTCAGTTTCACGATGATGATATTGTGATTAATGTGCAAGGAGATGAGCCATGCTTGCCCGCATTACTGATTAATCAAGTCGCTGCCGACCTTGCCCAGCACAACGATGCGGATATGGCATCACTCTTTAGTCGTGTACATCATGAAAAACAGGTGTTCGATCCCAATGTCGTCAAGGTGGTGATGGACAGTCAAGGCTACGCCTTATATTTCAGCCGTGCTCCCATACCATGGATGCGCGATCATTTTCACAAGACAGAATTACCACCAGAACTTCCTCATTATCGCCATATTGGTTTATATGGGTATCGAGCGGGTTTTCTGAAAAACTATGCTGACATGACACCTTGTTTACTTGAAACAGAAGAGTCATTAGAACAATTACGGGTCTTATTCCATGGGAAAAGAATCCATATGTCTGAAGCACTGATCAGTGCCGGGCATGGTGTTGATACAGAAGCAGACTTACTGGAAGTCAGACGATTATTGGCAGAGTAAAGTATCTAGACCTGCGGCAACCAGTTCAGCGTGTAAATTTCCCTCACCATCAAATACAGGCAAAGTATAGGTCACAGGAACAGGTCTGTGTCCTTCACCGTATTGATTCGGCTGGATGTTATGATCCGATTCAAGTACCTGCAGGATCAATTCAGCGCCGTCCAGCAGTTCAATAATCTCACAACGATGTTGTTGATAAGAAACTTGCTGGCCTATTAAGGCCAGCAGTTCTTCATGCAGAATATTACTCTTGCTTGGCATTAGACTCACTCGCTTCAGATTTGGCCTTGGTTTTCTTTTCAGAGCCATTATCATCCGAAGTCGAACTTTTTTCTACCACTGCTTTTTTCTCTTCAACTGTCTTTTTCGCCGATATCCCAACAGTCTTCTCTGAAACATCGACTTTTGCAGCCGGCCTTTCAGCAGGCTTATCTGTATCATCGACTTTTACAGTCGGCTTTTCGGCTGGTTTATTTGTAGTATCTACTTTTACAGTTGGCTTTTCGACTGGTTTATCTACAGTATCAACTTTTGCAGTTGGCTTTTCGACTGTTTTATCTGCAGTATCAACTTTTGCAGTCGGCTTTTCGACTGTTTTATCTGCAGTATCAACTTTTGCAGTCGGCTTTTCAGCTGGTTTATCTGTAGCATTGACTTTTGCATTCGGCTTTTCATTTGCCTTATCTGTAGAATCTGCCATTGGCGACGATTTTTCTACAGAGTCAGCTTTAGATGTCGGTTTAGCTGACTGCTCATTTTTAGAAGCATTTGCCGCTGCAGCTTCCGCTCTGTCCTTGTCACTAGGACGTCGACGTCTATTAGTCGGACCAGCTGAACGTGGTCTACGAGGTTTAGATGCCGGGACTTTATTACCGTCCACTTCCGGTTCTTTGTCCGATTTGATAACGTTGCCATTCACTTCTGGCTCTGGCTCTGGGATAGCATTACCATTCACTTCTGGTGGAGGTGGTGGTGCCATATTCCCTTTCTCAACATCTGTTGGTGTGACTGAATTATTCTCAGATGTGCCATTTTCAGCTCTTGCAGCAGGGCGACGACGACGACCACCACGACGTGAACGTCGTCCATTACTGTTACGTGATTGCTTATCGTCATTATTCTCTGATGCAGGCGAATTGTCTTTTACTGGCTTTGGTGTTTCAGCCTTATTTTGCTCAGTGTTCTCAGCATTTTTATCATTCCTGCGACGAGGCTTTTTACGTTCACTATTATTGTCAGCAGCATCTTTGGTATTTGCTGAATTATTTTTTGAACGGCCACGGCCACGACGATTTTGTGGTCGTTGTTCCTGTGAGCTTTTATCTTTTTTAGTATCCACTATGGATTTTTCTTCCTTCTCTGGCTCACTTTTCCCTGTTAATACATTCAACAGACGTTTAAGCAGGCTTGGTTTTTGTTCAGCCTCTTTCTCTTTTTCACGCACAATAACGGGGGCAGGTGCAGCAGGTGATATCCCCTTCACCGCAGGCTGTTCCATCGTTGGTTTATCCCGCAATACAACCGGCACATCCTGTTCTGGTTCAGAAATCAGTTGATGACTGACTTCATTACGTTCTCCACCATCTTTAATACGTTCAATATCATAATGTGGTGTATCGAGATGAGGGTTAGGGATTAACACCACTTTGACCGCATGACGTTTTTCAATTACGTCCACTTGCATGCGTTTGTCATTAAGGATAAATGTAGCCACAGGTACCGGTAACTGAACGATTAACTGTGTTACTTTGTCTTTCGTAGCTTCTTCTTCAAGAAGTCGTAATACCGCTAATCCTAAAGACTCAACACCACGTACATGGCCAAGTCCAGCACAACGTGGACAGATTTCCTGGTGCGCATCACCCAGTGCAGGACGCAGACGTTGACGGGACATTTCCAATAAGCCGAAACGTGAAATACGACCGACCTGTACACGAGCCCGGTCTGCTTTCAGGTGTTCACGTAATCGGTTTTCAACTTCACGTTGATTACGGCTAGGCCCCATATCAATAAAGTCGATAACAACCAGACCACCTAGATCTCGTAATCTTAATTGGCGTGCAATTTCTTCAGCTGCTTCAAGGTTGGTATTAAGAGCTGTTTCCTCAATATCCCCGCCTTTGTTTGCACGAGCTGAGTTAACATCAATAGAAATCAACGCTTCTGTAGGATCAATAACTAATGCACCACCGGAAGGTAAGCGAACCTCATGTCGGAAGGCACTCTCAATCTGGCTTTCAACCTGATAGCGAGTGAATAATGGTACTTTATCCTGATAGAGTTTGAACTTGCTGAGCTCATGAGGCATGACCATACGCATGAAGTCATAACCCGTTTGATAAACTTCAGGCGAATCTACCAGAATCTCACCGATGTCTTTACGTAAATAGTCGCGTAAAGCACGAATAATAATATTGCTTTCCTGATAAACCAGAAACGGTGCATTACGATCTTTGACAGCAACATCAATCGCAGTCCATAACTGAACAAGATACTCGAGATCCCACTGCAGTTCTTCAGGTTGTTTACCCACACCAGCAGTACGAACAATCATGCCCATACCTTCTGGCACTTCTAATGAGCGCAATGCTTCCTGCAGTTCAGCTCGGTCATCACCCTCAATACGGCGTGAAATACCACCCGCACGTGGGCTATTAGGCATTAAAACTAAATAGCGACCAGCTAAGCTGATGAAAGTGGTTAGAGCAGCGCCTTTATTTCCACGCTCTTCTTTTTCAATTTGAACAACCAACTCCTGACCGACAGAAAGTACATCTTGCACATTCAATCGACCAGTACTGTCATCATTATCTTCACGTTTTTTAAAGTAGGTTTTTGAAACCTCTTTTAACGGTAAGAAACCTTGTCGATCAGCCCCATAATCAACAAAAACAGCTTCTAGACTCGGTTCAACACGAGTAATTTTACCTTTATAAATATTACCTTTTTTCTGTTCTCTGGAGGGTGTATCGATGTCCAGATCAAATAAGCGCTGGCCATCGACCATTGCCACACGCAACTCTTCTTCATGGGTTGCGTTAATTAAAATTCGTTTCATGCACTAACCTCAAAGTTGAGGTTCGCATATCCTGCCGCACACCACCGTAGCGGACGCGTTAGCCAGTCGGGCTTTACAGAGCGACGATGTCTGTTATTCAGTAATTAATTGTAAATCTTATCTTTTTTTTCATGTGCCCCCCCATCAAGGCATGCATGAGCTTTCTTTATTCTTTCATCATGTTGCAATAAAGTTCTGCAACTTTCATTGGATTCTCAGCTTACTTAAGCTTTTTATTCTGAATCGTTTTTCTTATATTAATTACTTTAATTGTCGTCCTGCCTGATGCGTCTTTCTACTCGTTTTGATGGCAATCAAGACATGGGAACCTGATATTCTTACAAGGGCTCCCTATGAGCCCGCCCGTTGAACCCCTGTTCAACGAAGATATATTTGTTTACCGGGCGCCGCATCAACCTCTTTCTGGAGGGCGCGACGCAAAATTCAGTCATCGTGGACAAAAGTAGGTATACTGACCTCATTTTACGCACGGACCAACGTTCGAATATAGCAGTCTATTGCCATCTCAGCAACTCAAAATTTAACCTAAATCTATGGCAGCTCACAAACCTCAGTCACAAAAAGTTCAATTTATTGAAATAAGACCTTCTCAAGCCGGACAGCGCATTGATAATTTTTTGCTGACACTTGAAAAAGGCGTTCCAAAAAGCCGCATTTATCGTGCTATCCGTAAAGGCGAAGTGCGAGTAAATAAAGGGCGCATTAAACAGACCTATAAAATTCAGGCAGGTGACACAATCCGAGTGCCGCCACTTCAAGTATCTGAAAAAACCGAACCCACTGAAATCACCGACGCTCTCAAACAACAGCTCATCAGCAGTATTATTTTTGAAGATGATGATCTGCTGGTTTTAAATAAACCTTCGGGCCTGGCTGTTCATGCTGGTACTCAAATCCAAATGGGTGTTATTGAAGCTTTTCGGCTGATAAAATCTGATTTGGAGTTTATTGAGTTAGTTCACCGTCTGGATCGTGACACATCAGGTTGTTTATTAATAGCTAAAAGCCGTGCCTGTTTATTAAGTCTGCAACAGCAAATGTTGTCTGATGAAATCGATAAACGCTATTTGACCTTACTAAAAGGTGAGCAGGATGATAACGAACTTTATGTCGAGCAGCCGCTTCAGAAAAATGTTGTTACTTCTGGTGAGCGAATGGTCAAAGTCGATCCTAATGGTAAGAAAGCCAAAACCTTATTTATAAAAAGGCAAGGTTTTGGTCTGGCTCAACTGACCGAAGTCAAATTATTTACCGGCAGAACACATCAAATTCGTGTTCATTCATCATGGTCTGGTCAACCGGTAGCAGGCGATGATAAATATGGCGATCGTGAATTTAATAAGCTAATGAAAAGCTATGGCTTAAAACGTTTATTTCTTCATGCTTGGCGTCTGGAGATAAGACACCCTCTAACTAACAATACACTTCAGCTTGAAGCACCGCTTCCAGAAAAATTGCTGGATGTGGTTTCACAATTGGAGCATGCATGATGAACTACCAGCTGATCGTGTTTGATTGGGACGGTACATTGATGGATTCAACTGCCCACATTACCCAGTGTATGCATCAGGCTATTTCGACTTTGTCGCTTGAGCCACTGACAGATGACCAAGTCAGTCACATCATCGGATTAGGTTTAAATGAAGCCGTGCAAACACTCTATCCTAATGCCGGAACAGTCACATGGAGCGCCTTAGCAGATTGCTATCGACAGACCTGGATAAACACACCAGAATCGACACCTCTTTTTGAGAACGCCAACACGCTACTGAATAAACTCAATGAACAAGATATTTTATTAGGTGTTGCTACAGGAAAAAGCCGAAGAGGGCTGGACAGAGCACTTAAACAAACAGGATTAGGCGACTTATTCATCTCAACACGTTGTGCCGACGAATGTCACTCAAAACCCCATCCTCAAATGCTGATGGAGTTGATGGAATATACGGGTGTCACGTCTGACCAGACTCTCATGATTGGTGATACCGAATTTGACCTGATGATGGCTCATAATGCTGGCGCAGACAGCCTGGGCATTACACATGGTGCTCATTCAGAAACCACCCTCAAATCAGCCAAACCAAGAGCCATCGTTCATGATCTATATCAAGTCGAGAACTGGTTAACTCGTCCTGACACAGAGTTTTGATATGATGGCATACTTATGTTTTTTTCAGGATAGATAAATATGGCAACATTCGGCGATTTCCCACCTAATAAAAATTCGGAAAATACAAGCAATGATAAGGATGATCAGAGTTGGGAACGTAATGTTCTGAGAGATTTAGCCTTTGCAGCCATCAGAGAACAGCGCAATAAACGTCGCTGGGGTTATGTCTTCAAAGGCCTAATCTTTTTGTATCTTATCGCTTTTCTGATTCTGAGCTACTCACCAAGTAATTTATCTTCTACTACTGGCCCACATACAGCCATGGTAGAAATCAGTGGTCCTATTGCCAGCGACGCTGAAGCGAATGCAGATAGTATTGTTACCGGTATTCGTAATGCCTTTGAGGATGAGTCTGCAAAAGGCTTAATTTTAAGGATGAATACGCCGGGTGGTAGTCCTGTTCAGTCAGGTATCGTCAATGATGAAATTCAACGCCTGAAAAAAACACGTCCTGATTTCCCTGTCTATGCCGTCATCCAAGATGTCTGTGCCTCAGGTGGTTATTACATTGCGGTGGCAGCAGATAAAATTTATGCAGACAAAGCCAGTATTGTTGGATCTATTGGGGTCAGAATGGATGGTTTTGGCTTTACTGATTTAATTGATAAAGTGGGTGTTGAAAGACGTTCGCTAACTGCTGGTGAACATAAAGCATTTTTAGATCCATTCCTGCCTATGAAAGAATCGGATCTCAAACACGCTCACCAAATGTTAGATACTATTCATCAACAATTTATTGATGTGGTGAAGGAAGGCCGTGGCGACAAACTGGCTAAGGATGATAATTTATTCTCAGGTCTATTTTGGTCAGGAGAGCAAGCTGTCGATCTGGGCTTGATTGATGGTTTAGCTAATACCAGTTCGGTAGCACGTGATATTCTGGGTGCCGAAGATATTGTTGATTACACACCACGTCCAAATTATCTTGACCAGTTTGCAGGAAAGCTCGGCGCATCAATCTCTCAATTTGTTAGTGAGAAGGCATCATGGAGTGTGAACTAATATGGCAGATATCATTGAATTAACTGAAGACCAGCGCAGAGAACGTGATGAGCGTTTTCGTTATGTCGATCTGACTCATCCTCTGATGAAAGCCTTGTATGAAATGCAGCTGGATTTAGAGAGTGAGCAGGAGAACCAACCATGACCCTCTCGGCTGAGTCGTTGGTGAATAAATCGCTGGAATTAGTTTCACCACCGACCACCTATACGCAACTCAATGAGTTAATGGAAGATCCAGATAGCAGCATTGATGATATCAGCGCCGTTATTAATACTGATCCTGCATTAGCAACTCGTTTATTAAAGATAGTTAATAGTCCTTTTTATGGATTTCCCTCTCAGATTAATACTATTTCACGTGCCATAACCATCATTGGTACACGTGAGCTGACTAATTTAATTCTGGCAACATCGGTATTAAATTCATTCAGAGGCATTCCTACCTCTTTAATTAATATGAATGAATTCTGGCGTCATAGTTTTGCCAGTGCTATCACCAGTAAATTGCTTGCTGAAGAGTGTGGACAACGCTCAAGTGAACGTTTTTTTATTGCGGGACTGCTTCACAATATTGGCAGTTTAGTGATTTATCAAACCGTACCAGAATTAGCCCGTGAAGCAATTAATAGTGCTGAGTTTGGTAATGAAATCATTTTTGAAGCCGAAAAACGTGCAATGGGTTTTGATCATACCCACGTTGGTGAGGCACTCACAAAAGCTTGGCGACTACCAAAATCGCTACAAGAAGTGGCACGCTACCATCACTCCCCTTCGGAAGCGGATGAGTATATGATTGATGCTGCGATTGTACATATTGCTGACATATTGGTATCTTCCGTGCCCTTTGGGCATAGTGGCGACAGTCATGTTCCTCCACTAGACCCTGCAGCTTGGGATTTGCTGGGCTTAAATGAGATCCAGATTCCTGATTTGCTCAGACAAGTCTCCAAACAAATTGAACGTTTGGAAGCAGTCATGATGACTGAGCATTAAATTTCAAAATAATACAAATATATTCAAGAGGTTAACAATGAGAACGGTTCTTCTCGGTGCACCAGGCTCCGGTAAAGGTACACAAGGTGTTGTGTTATCAAAGAAATTCAATATTCCGCAAATATCAACTGGCGACTTACTGCGTGCTGCGGTAAAAGCCGGCTCAGAATTAGGTAAACAAGCCAAGAGTGCAATGGATGCCGGTGCTCTAGTATCTGATGATATCGTTATCGGTCTTATTCGTGAGCGTTTATCAGAAGAAGATGCTAAAGATGGCTACATTCTGGATGGTTTCCCACGTAATATTGCCCAGGCTGAAGCCTTAGACAGTATGCTTGAGCAATTGGGCCAACCATTACAAGGCGTTGTTTTACTAGATGTGCCTTTTGAAGAGTTAATGCAACGTCTAACAGGTCGTCGCACCTGTAAAGATTGTGGCGCCATTTATAATATTCACCTGTCACCACCTAAAAAAGAAGACCAATGTGATAGTTGTGGCGGCGAATTATTTCAGCGTGCAGACGATAATGAAGAAACTATTGGTAACCGTCTAAAAGTATATGAAGAGCAAACGGCACCATTAGTAGGTTACTATCAGAGACAGCACAAACTCCACGCCATTCCGGGCACAGGTGATATCGATGAAATCACCAATGCTGTTGGTGCTGTGTTTGATAACATTTAACTCATTATCATAAATACCGGCCCTTCAGGGCCGGTTTTTCTTTATGGCATATATTTTAGCTGTCGGCATTGCAACCATTGATATCATCAATCGAGTTAAGACCTACCCTGAGGAAGATGATGAGGTGCGGGCGCTCAGTCAAAGCGTTCGTCGCGGTGGTAATGCGACCAATACACTAGTTGTGCTAAGTCAGTTAGGCCATCAATGTGCATGGTCTGGAGTGTTAATAGACGAGACCGATGCAACCATTGTTAAAAACGATCTCGAAACACATCAGATTAACTATGGTTATTGTAAACAGCTCCCCCAAGGTAAATTACCCACCTCCTATATTACCGTCAGTGAGGCAACAGGTAGCCGGACTATTGTGCATCATCGGGATTGTCCAGAGCTGGATTATGAGTTTTTTTCACAACTCGATTTGAACTCCTTTGACTGGGTACATTTTGAAGGCAGAAATGTCGATGAACTGGAAAAAATGTTACGTTTCTTAAAAACACATTTCCCACAATTACCCTGCTCTCTGGAAATAGAGAAACCTCGCGAAAATATAGAAAAACTATTCCCACTAGCTGATGTTTTGCTGTTTTCAAAACCCTATGCTCTTAGTCAAGGGTTTGACTCAGCTGAGAGCTTTCTTCGAAGTTTATCCATGCCAAGTGTTATGACCTGTACTTGGGGCGAAGCAGGTGCCTGGTTAAAAAAACACAATATCATCATCCACAGTCAGGCTTTCCCTCCTCTGCAAGTTATTGATACGCTCGCAGCGGGAGATACATTTAATGCCGGCATTATTTCTGGATTAGTAAACCAACTGACTCATGAAGAAATACTTGAGCGTGCTTGCCGCTTGGCTGGGAAAAAATGTGGGCAGGATGGACTGAACAATTTACTACGACTATGACTGAAATTTATCTTTGTAATAAAAATGAGCTTAAGGAATACCAGACCCGAGGCTTTGAGGTTGAATTAGGCGACGATAAAACGCTGGATTGTTTTCTATTAAAACAAGATGACGAGATTCGAGCTTATTTAAATTTTTGTCCACATCTGGGCATTCCATTGAACTGGCAACCTGATCAGTTTATGTCGCTGGAAGGCACTCATATTCAATGCTCGACCCATGGCGCCTTATTTCAGTTAGAAAATGGCTACTGTTTTTCAGGCCCATGCCGAGGAGAAAGTTTAACACCGCTGAATATCAATGTTCTGCCTACGGGTGAGATTTACCTAATATCCAACACCTGATACGGTATAAGCACGCCCAGAAGGAGATGATTGTGCAATTATTGGAAAAATGGTCTGAAGCCTCACTGACGAGTCTTGGTTTTTTCTGGATGGCATTGTGGGCCTTCATATTTGGCTATCTCATCAGTAGTATTATTCAAGTCATGATATCCCGTAAAGAAATGCGGGATCTGATGGGAGACGACGGTATTAAATCTATATCTACCGGCACCTTATTTGGCTTCATATCAAGTTCATGCAGTTTTGCCGCATTATCCACCACTCGAGCATTGTTCCAGAAAGGTGCGACGTTTGCCGCCTCCATGGCTTATATGCTTGCCTCAACCAATCTTGTCATTGAGTTAGGCTTTGTGATTGCGATTTTTCTGGGTTGGCAGTTTGTTATCGGTGAATATATTGGTGCTTTCTTACTGATATTACTTGCATGGCTATTTATACAAATAACCAATCCCAAACGGCTAATAAAACAGGCTCGTAACAATCAATCTGAAGACAAGCAGGCAAAAGAATCAGATGGTCATCCATGGTCTCAGCTATTCAGCAAAGGCATCTGGCAAAAAATCAGTCAGAAATATGTCATGGAATGGCAAATGGTGTGGAAAGATGTACTGATTGGTTTTACTGTTGCAGGTATTATCTCTGCGTTTGTTCCTGATGCTTTTTTTAAATGGCTATTTGTAGGAGCAGGTACTGAAAACCCTGATTTCTGGTCAGTACTTCAACAGACGCTAATTGGCCCCATTGCTGCTTTTTTTACCTTTATTGGCTCCATGGGTAACATCCCCCTAGCTGCAGTTTTGTATGGTCAGGGCGTTGCCTTTGCAGGTGTTATGGCCTTTATTTTTTCCGATATGGTCGTTCTGCCAGTACTACGCATTAATGCCAAGTATTATGGATGGAAAATGGCCTTGTTTATCTTAGTCATGCTGTTTATCTGTCTGGTCATCACATCATTGTTACTCCATTACGGATTTCAATTATTTGATGTGTTACCTAATGCCCAAAACTGGTCTTCACCTGCCGAGCAGGATCACTTTAAGCTCAACTATAATTTCTTTTTAAACATTGGCTTTTTACTTATCTCTGCCTACCTTTTTTATAACTGGAAACAGTCACAATCAGACTCAGATCATCAAACATCGCTTACTCTTGGCAAAATAACGATGAATACACTCGTTGTGTTATCCGCTATCTGGTTAATCGGTGGTGTGGTAGCCAAACTATTTATCAATTAAGTGTTTCAAAATGGAGTAATTGCTGTACCGCTTCTCTTAATTGCATAAGAATCTGTTTACGTCCAGCTAATTTAACTTGTTCAACTACCTTATCTAGCGGTATGGCTTGTAGAATCAGCATAATCAATAAATGCTGCTGTATGGTTGGTAAATGCATAAAGCCTGGGCTGGACAGCTTATACCTGAGCCACTGAGATAAGGCCCATTCAGTCGACTCGTAGGGTCGCTGCTTGTATGCAAAGCTCTGTATTTGTGGCAAAAGGTCTATGTTGAAATTCTCATCATAAAGTAAGGACTGTCCAATCAAGATCACCATCTGAGCATCCAGCTCACCCCATTGCCTGCTTAATAAAAATGGCCACTGACAAGACAATGTTTTACGGGCCTGATCAACTAGATTCTGTCCTGCTGGTGTTAGCGCTTTTAACATCATCACCGATAAACTACCGGACACCTCATCCCGATGCTGCCCAAGCCGTACAACCTCAAACCCAGCTTTGCGCCAGAAGTGCAATAAATCATCTGACATTGCAAAACTCACACCCACTACATCGATATTGTTAGTCATCTCGGAAACAGCATGATTTAATAAACACTGTCCCCAACCTTTCTGTTGGAACTCGGGATGTACCGCTATACGACTAATACGTTGATAGTCATACTGTGCTGCATCAATGATTCCTGCATGTACTAATAAAGATTGCGGCAGCAAATGTCCCTTCAACCGCCGTTGGCCATCATAAACTGCCTGGGCAAGTGAATCATCTAGCTGAGCTTCGTCAATAGCCCATAGTGTTGCCACCACTTTGTCCTGATAACGTAAAACAGCTATATATATAGCTGGATGATCCAATAACATCTGCAAATCGGCGGGTCGAGTACGATAATGAGCTAAAGCCATCAAACCAAAAACCTGTCTGAGCAGACTTTCATCATTTAATAACTTCGCTTGATCAAGCGGTTCATAGCTCAGTTCATTTAACGTTGCAGCATCAATGTCTTGCCTATCAATCGGCTCAGCATCCAGCAATAAAGCCGCAAAACAGAACTGCTCAACAATATCACCTTCACACCAGCGAATAGGTTGTTTTAGGGTGTGGATTCGCCAGTCCGGAGCTAACTTATCTAGTGTTTTATAAAAGCGTAAAGCAAAACCACGTCCGGTGCCTTCATAACCATGAATGGTTGAACTAAACACCAAGCGCGAATATTGGCTCAGGTATTGCTCCAACATATTAGCTGGGATAGCAGCGGCTTCATCAATGATCAACAAATCAGTAGTGGGTTGTGTCTGTAAAATAGCATCCGGTGCCATAAACTCAATAATGGCATCCTGCCATGTCACAGACATTGAATTCAGCTTACTTGACGGTAATTGCTGATGGGCATGCAAAAGTAAAGTCTGGATATTGGTCGAACTTGGTGCTGTCACCAAGATATGTTGCTTTCCTGCTTGCAAAAGCTCCGCAGCGGCCATGCCCAGTAATGCACTTTTTCCCCGACCACGATCTGCAGTTAATACCAGTGGGCGACGACGATGTCCCGTCACCACTTTCACTACGCTGGCTATCGCCTGTTGCTGTTCCGCCGTAGGGACAATAGCAGAGGCTAAATTCGTGTTACTTGAAGAAACTAAAGCAGGTAAAGGCTGTGGCTGATGAAACTGCTGAATCGCAGTAAAGTCGCTGGCAATACGAAGAAACCGTGTTAACCATCGTGTGCTAGGCAGTGCAGTATTTAACAGTACAAGCACTGTGCCACCAGCTTTAACACAGCCAAGGACAGCGCCGAAGGCATCAGCATCAAACTTTGTTGATACCTGAAAGATGAATAATTCACACTCTCGCCCCAGAAGCTGATGGGCCTGTTTAACCTGGTGCGTTTCGGCTGACGGCTCAGCATCTGTTAACCAGAAACAGTCTGATGGTGAAGCGGAATGGTAAACAGATTGCGCCTGTTGATTAAGCCAATCGGTATCGCCTTGTACTATCCAACAGTGACGCTGTGGCAAAGACATTTTTATGGCTTAATAATGTGGTGGCGGTGGCTCGTCACCAGGTCGCATTAATTGTATCTGCTGCATACTTTCCATTTGGGCTTTGAACCCAGCCAAACGCTGTTCCAGACGATCAATCTGTTTTTGCTGATCGGTCACGACCTGATTGAGTTCTTCCAGCAAGCCATCTTGGAATGACAGCTTAGTTTGTAAATCAATGATATCGTCTTCTACATTAGCCATTAGTCATCTCCGTCATAAGACAAAGCGGGACCTAACCAACGTTCAGCTGTTTGTTTATCCCAGCCTTTACGCTCGGCGTAGTCTTCCACCTGATCCTGATCGATTTTACCCAGACCAAAATAACGAGATTCAGGGTGGGCAAAATAGAAACCACTGACAGCAGCGGTAGGCAACATGGCATAACTTTCGGTGATGGTCATATCGGCATGAGTGACTGGATCAATTAATTCCCACAACAAACCTTTCTCTGTGTGATCAGGGCAAGCAGGATACCCAGGTGCAGGGCGAATACCTTGATACTTTTCATCAATCAAGGCGTCATTATCTAACTGCTCTTGTTTGGCATAACCCCAGAATTCTTTACGCACACGTTCATGCATACGCTCAGCAAAGGCTTCTGCAAGCCGATCCGCCAGCGCTTTCAGCATAATGCTGTGATAGTCATCATGATCTTCTTCAAAACGAGCGACATGTTCATCTATACCAATCCCTGCGGTTACCGCAAACGCACCAATATAGTCATTAACACCACTATCTTTTGGCGCGATAAAATCGGCTAAAGCGGCATTCGGACGACCAGGTGGACGCTCGGTTTGTTGACGTAAGCTATGTAGCGTCATCAACACTTCATCACGCTTATCGTCGCGATAGACTTCAATATCATCGTCATTAATACTGTTGGCTGCAAAAAGACCAATCACCGCTTTCGCCGTCAGCCATTTCTCATCCACGATTTGCTGCAACATTTTTTGGGCATCTTCAAATAAATGTGTCGCATGTTCACCGACGACTTCATCAGTCAGAATACGTGGGTATTTACCAGCCAGTTCCCATGATTGGAAAAAAGGTGTCCAATCAATACGCTCAACCAATTCAGCTAACGGATAATCATCAAACACTTCTAAACCTAACTTAGCTGGTGTCGTTGGTTGGTAGGCTGACCAATCAATCTTGGTTTTATTAGCACGTGCTTCAGCCAAACTTAACTGACGACGAGAACTCTTACGGCCTTTATGACGAGAGCGTTTTTCTTCGTAATCTTTCTTAAGTTCAGCAATAAAGGCATCACGAGTGTCTTTGGTGACTAAACGTTGGGCAACACCAACAGCACGAGAGGCATCTTTTACATAGATACTACAGCCATGATAGTTCGGTTCGATTTTCACAGCGGTGTGAATTAATGATGTAGTAGCACCACCAATCATTAATGGTGTTTCCATGCCTAGTCGCTCCATTTCTTTAGCGACATGCACCATTTCATCCAGTGATGGCGTAATCAGACCCGACAAGCCGATAATATCGACTTTTTCTTCGCGCGCGGTATCCAGAATTTTCTGGGCAGGCACCATCACACCGAGATCAATCACTTCAAAATTATTACATTGCAATACAACGCCGACGATATTTTTACCAATATCATGTACGTCGCCTTTAACCGTCGCCATCAGAATCTTGCCGTTATTTTTGCTGGTATCACCTTCTTCTTTCGCTGCTTCAATGAAAGGCATTAGATAGGCTACGGCTTTTTTCATGACGCGAGCTGATTTCACCACTTGCGGTAAAAACATCTTACCTTCACCAAACAAGTCACCGACGACGTTCATACCGTCCATCAACGGCCCTTCAATCACTTCCAGTGGTTTGGCAAATTGTTGGCGTGCTTCTTCAGTATCGTCTTCAACATAATCGGCAATACCTTTTACCAAGGCATGTTCCAGGCGTTTAACTACTGGCAAATCCCGCCAGGCTAAATCTTCCTGCTTAGCAACACTGCCACCTTCACCTTTATATTTTTCTGCCAGTTCCAGTAATCGATCGGTAGAATCTTCACGGCGATTTTGCACAACGTCTTCAACAGCTTCACGCAATTCTTCAGGCAAATCATCATAGATAGCCAACTGACCAGCATTCACAATCCCCATATCCATACCCGATTTAATCGCGTGATAAAGGAACACGGCATGGATCGCTTCGCGAACCGGATTATTACCTCGGAATGAGAACGAGACATTGGAAACACCACCACTAATCAGTGCATGTGGCAGACTTTGTTTAATGTCATGCACAGCCTCAATAAAATCGACGGCGTAGTTATTATGCTCTTCGATACCCGTGGCAACGGCAAAGATATTCGGATCGAAGATAATATCTTCTGGTGGGAAATGGACTTTTTCTGTCAGCACTTCATATGAACGTCTACAAATTTCTAACTTACGTTCACGTGTATCAGCTTGACCCACCTCATCGAATGCCATCACAATCACCGCAGCACCATAGCGACGAACGAGTTTTGCCTGTTCGATAAATTTTTCTTCGCCCTCTTTCAGACTGATCGAGTTAACAATGCCTTTACCTTGAATGCATTTCAGACCCGCCTCAATAACTTCCCACTTAGAGGAGTCAATCATGATAGGCACACGACTGATATCGGGCTCAGCTGCCAGTAAATTGAGGAAGATGACCATAGCCTCTTGCGAGTCCAGCATGCCTTCATCCATATTGATATCGATGATCTGAGCACCGTTCTCAACTTGCTGACGCGCAACTTCCAGCGCCGTATCGTAGTCGCCTTCTTTAATCAGCTTAGCGAAACGCGCAGACCCCGTGACATTGGTACGCTCACCCACATTCACGAATAAACTGTCAGGGGTGATATTCAGAGGTTCTAAGCCACTTAAACGGCAGTGATGTAAATTTGTTTTTGGCTGACGAGGTTGAACTCCGGCTACGGCATCAGCAATCGCTTTAATGTGTGCAGGGGCGGTACCACAACAACCACCAACGATATTCAGGAATCCGGACTCAGCCCATTCTTTAATCTGTGCGGCCATCACTTCAGGTGATTCATCATATTCACCAAACTCATTAGGCAGACCCGCATTCGGGTGAGCACTGATGTGACAGGTGACCACATTGGATAACTCTTCCACATACTGACGTAACTGTTCAGCACCCAATGCGCAGTTCAAGCCAATACTCAGAGGCTGGATATGTGCCAGCGAATTCCAGAAAGCTTCGGCCGTTTGGCCAGAGAGTGTCCGACCACTAGCATCGGTAATCGTGCCCGAAATCATGACCGGAATATGCACACCATTTTGTTCGCAGAACTGATCAATGGCAAACAAGGCGGCTTTAGCATTCAATGTGTCAAAAACGGTTTCCACCAGTAATAAATCGGCACCGCCATCCACCAAACCACGAATGGCTTCCAGATAAGCATTAACAAGTTCATCAAAACTGACATTGCGGAAACCGGGGTTATTTACGTCAGGAGAAATACTGGCCGTGCGATTGGTCGGTCCTAAAACGCCTGTTACATAACGCGGTTTATCTGGATTTTTAGCTGTAAACTCATCAGCCACTTCTTTAGCTAACTCAGCTGACACCTTATTCAGCTCGTAGACCAGATCTTCCATCTGGTAATCAGCCATGGCAATTGACGTACCATTAAAGGTGTTCGTCTCAACAATATCCGCACCGGCTTCAAAATAGGCTCGGTGAATATCGCGAATAATCTGAGGCTGTGTTAAAGATAGAAGATCATTATTGCCTTTTACATCACATGGGTGATCAGCAAAGCGTGCGCCACGGAAATCTTTTTCTTCCAGCTTATAACTTTGGATCAACGTTCCCATTCCACCGTCAAGGATAAGAATGCGTTGTTCAAGTATGGATTTAATTTGTTGGAGCACAGTCATTTAAAGCAGATTTCCCATCTGGTAAAGCGATTATAAAATCGCACGATTATACCAGATACTCATCGTGACTTTTTAACTCTGAGAAAAGAAGTCCAGCCAGCAGTAATGCTGGCTGGCTAGCGCTTTATACCTTGAAAGATGATAAGCCTGTTTGTAGCTCATTAGCCGTTGAGTCTAAATCACTGCCGACCTGACTTAATTCTTTTGCACCTTCAGCTGTCTGCTGTACTAAATCTGAGATTCTGGTTAGGTTCTCACTGACATTTTCACAGACGTTACTCTGCTCTTCTGTCGCGGAGGCAATTTGTAGTGTCATCTCAGATACTTCATCTATAGCCGTTTTGATTTTCATCAATGCACTGGCTGCAGAGTGCGCTAATTCCACACTATGCTCTACTTGCTCACCACTTTTCTTCATTGCTGCAGAAGCTTCTTTATTACCCTCGTTCAATAGAGAGAGACGATTCTGGATCTCGACCGTCGCCGATTGCGAACGGTTAGCCAATGCACGAACTTCGTCTGCAACCACAGCAAAACCACGTCCCTTTTCACCCGCTCTGGCAGCTTCAATCGCAGCATTTAAAGCCAACAAATTCGTTTGTTCAGCGATACCCTGAATTTCAACCAGAATATCTGCGATAGCACCACTGTTTTTGACCAGCTGTTCCAGTGCGGCTTCAGAAAGCTGCACACTATTTTTCACATCACTAATTGATTGGGCATTTTGACTGACAAGATCGGCACCCGACTCAGTTGATTGGTGAGCATCACTCACCAGTGTCGCCGTGCGCTCAGCATTACCAGCTATTTGCTGGGCTGATGCAGACATCTCTGTGACGGCGGATACCATCTGATCTAATAAACTGCTCTGCTCATTCATTTGTTCACTGGTTTGCTGGCTGATTTGCTTACCCTGTGCTGATAAGGCGCTGATCCGATTACCAATAGGCAACATATTTTTAATTAACGTTTGTAACTTTTCGATAAAGGTATTTAACAAATTTGCTAGCTTACTGGTTTCATCCTGACGTGTAACATTAATACGTTGTGTCAGATCTCCTTCCCCACCAGCTAATTTACCAACGATGCCCGTCATATCATGCAACGGTTTCACACTGCTTTTGGCAACGAACCAGACAACCAGTACACCAATGATGGCAAATAATATGCCGAGTAGTGTTGTTTGACTGATAAAGCGTGACTGTTGATTATCCATGAATGCCTGCTGCTGTCTTATATCAGCATAAATCACAGATTCTGGCACCGAGACATAAACAATCCATGAACTATCAGCTTGAGCCAATGTAAAAGGTTTTAATACTTTCAGCGAACCATTATCAGCAAACGTTTTAGCTACACCTGTGACAGACACGGCTTTAATTCTCTCTGCGAGCTCAGCATTGATCGACTTCAGATTTTTACCCACTAATTCTGGATGCTCACTATCAGCAACGATTACACCTTTTGGACTCAGTAATAGTATTTCGCCAGCCCCCTCATAAAGCTGTTTGTCCACATCTACCACGTTAGATTGTAAAAAGTCAGCACTAATATCCACCCCAGTCATACCAATAAATCGTCCGTTATCACTAACGGGCACAACCATACTGGTTAATAAAACATCCTTACCATTAATTGGGTAAATATAAGGATCAACTACACAGCTTTTACCGGAATCTTTCGGACACAAATAATATTCACCCGCTCTGACGCCATTTTCATCACGGCTTTGATCTTCCAGTCCAACCAGATTTTCAATCGCAAAATCACCATTCTCACCACGAATGACGTAAGGTAAAAACCGACCATTTTCATCACTGCCAGTTGTCGAGAAATATGAACTATCAGAGAAATCGAGTTGGTTAGGTTCAAATGCCACGTAGGTTCCTAAGAAATTAGGACTCAGGTTCAAGGTCTTTTTTAAAATATCCAACGCTAGTTGACGTTTATCAATGGTGTTTGAAGCAGCAGCGAGAGACTGCATAGACATCGCTGTGGAAGTGGCAACATTTAATGCTTTTTCAAGAGGAACCAGCAAACTGGCACTCGTATCACTGGCCAGTAGTTCAAGGTAGGATTCTGCCTGTTTTTTTGTCAACTCACTATTGTATTCTGAAAGTGATTGATTAATTTTGCCAAAATTATACATTGCGACTAATGCTGTCACGAGTACAACAGAAAACAGGCTTAATCCTGCCCAAAAACTGAAACGTTGCTGAATAGATAAATTCATACTGACTCCACAATCGATTACTAATCAAACCGCATCGTATCTGTCAGAGACAAATAAATTGAAACGCTACCTTGCCTGTATATTCAAGGTAGACACTTTGTTAACTATTCTCCGTTAAACAGTTTTCAGAATGTGTTCTATGAGTAATGTCATAATCAAAAAAACTTTTGCAAAATATGACAGAAAACGAAATGGAAAACAATGTTTAATGAGAGGAAACATGGAGTGTTTCACATATCGTTATTAATAGAGTCTCATCCCCACTTTTTTGACCGTGTCACCATCAACTTCATTGACTACCCAGTGAATACCATGCCAATCGATATCATCCCCTACAACAGGGTGGCCACCAACACGTCGTGCAATAAATTCGCCCAGACTAACCCCAACTTCTTGTGGACTGATTGTCAATCCATAGGCTTTTGCTATATCCACTAACATCGCATCCCCATTGAGAACAAAAGAACCAAAGAAAGCTAATTGTTTTTGGTTAAGCTGATTGTCACCATTGAATAATTCATTCAGATTATCTAAATCTTCTTCACGGCTAATTACACATAAAATATCCCCCAGTTTCAGACGTGTACTGCCTTTAGGGTGGATCATATCTTCATTTCGAAATAACGCTGAAATCATCGCTCCCGAAGGGAAACGCAGTAACCGAATAGGCTGATCATCTAAGCGCTGATTTTCTACTTTGTACACAAACATCTCATAATCACGTTCAGGCAATATCCCTAGAGACCCCCGTTGTCTAGGGCTGGCTTTTTTAGGAATCTGCACACGCATCCATTTTGCCATCGGCAGTAATGTGCCACCTTGAATCAGCAGAGATAGCAGCACCACGGCGAAGGCCACATTGAAATACATTGATGCGTTGTCTACCCCGCCAATCACAGGGAAGATTGCCAATACAATCGGCACTGCACCACGTAAGCCAACCCAGGAAATAAAGCCGATCTCTCGCCAACGAAACTTAAAGAAAGGTTTCACAGAGAGAACCACCGCCAATGGTCTCGCCACAAAAATCAGGGCTAAAGCAATGACTAAGGAAGGTAACGCATATTTCATTAATTCTGTCGGAGTGACCAACATGCCTAATACTAGGAATAAACCAATTTGGCTTAACCAGGCCAAGCCGTCATACACGGGCAATATATGCTGTAATTGACGCGTATTTTCGCTGCCTATCATCAAGCCACAGAGATATATAGCCAAAAAGCCACTGCCACCTAACCAGGAAGCCAGTCCAAAAATACTGAACCCAAGAGCCAATGCCAATAAAGAATATAAGCCCGGTACGAGTTCTAATTTACTCAATAACCGTTTGACTAACCAACCACCCAATAGACCGATGCTGATACCAAAGCCAAATTGCTGTAGAAAAAACAGTACATTGCCTAACACCGTATTGTTATCACTAATCAATAGCTGAATGAACATCAAGGTGAGGAAAATAGCCATTGGGTCATTGGTTCCCGACTCTATTTCAAGTGTCGCCCCAACCCGTTCGTTGATATTAATGCCCTGTCCACGCAACATGGAAAAGACCGCTGCGGCGTCTGTAGAGCCGACAATAGCACCAATCAGCAAGCCTTCGACCAAAGTGAGATTGAAAATCCACATGGCTATCAAACCGACAACGCCACTAGTAATAAACACACCGACGGTGGCCATTGATAAAGCGGGTTTAAACCCCACACGGAAGGTTTTCAGGCGTGTTCGCATCCCACCATCAAGCAAAATCATGGCTAAAGCCAGATGGCCAATAACAAAGGCAACAGAATAATTATCAAACTGAATACCTAAAACACCATCTTCACCCGCTAACATGCCAAGGACCAAGAAAATGATCAGTAATGGCAGACCAAATAATGACGATAAGCGGCTAGCCAGAATGCTTAAAGCAATCAGGGAACCACTTAACAAAAACAACATGCTTATCGAATTCATAGGGATGCTTTTAAATATGAGCTATGTGATAAACATAGCAATAAATGCTCACGAGAGCACGACATGACAGTGACTTTATCGAGCTGATGACGAACTTTTTAAACTTAACTGTCCCGTTTCTTCGATATTAATAAACGGTAAAAGACGGCCAACATCCAAGCGTGCTTTAAACCGATATTCAAGAGCTTCTTTATTATTACGCATTAATTGACTGATTAGTTTCGCACTACCAAGCAGATCGGGCACGGCTTTAATCGTAAACTCTTCAGTTCCATATCCAGACACACGCGGAAGTTCGGGTTCAGCACCACTTAAAATACGATAGCCATCAACCTCAACAGAATAGGTCATCCCTTTTAATGGCAGTGCACTGCGGTTGGGATTAATCACTTGCAAACCAATAAGGAATGTTGGTGTAGAAGTTGTTGATTGAGGAGCCAGATTAAATGAGGTGATATTGACCTGTGGTTGTTCAAACTGAGGAGACAATGTCGCGCATGCTGCTAGTGTATAAGCCATGATAAAAAGAATGACCCATCGAAAATGTCGCATTAAATGCTCCTATGTAGATTTAGAATAGACTAGCTCAGTACAAATGATGCTCTAACAAGCTTAATTCAAGCTTACCAGACAGATTAAATTGACAGGCCACACATAAAAACGCCGCACTTTTTGTTAAAAAGTACGGCGCTCATTAAGCTAGTGGACGAACTGTCCACTCAGAAACTTAGCTTATTGACCACGTTTCTGGAGCTCTTCATTCTCACCCATCTCATGTGCCGGATGTGGAGAATTAGCTGCATCCTCAGCTTCTTCCATATTGTCCTTATAGTCTTCGCTAAGTTTTTTATCTTTAGTCTTATCCATCTCTTGGCCCATTTCATGGGCGGGATGTTTTGCTCCCTCATGAGACGTTCCATGTTCATTAGCAAACGCTATGCTTGAGGTAAATAAAACTGTCATCACAACTGATAATAATGTCGTTAGTTGTTTTTTTAACATGATTTTCTCCTTTGTTTGACTCCATCAAACATCGGTGAGAAGAACCTGAACAGATACCTATGTGTTCAGGACTGTTTCCTACCCTAACGAATTATTGTTCAAAATTCAAATTATGAAAAAATATTTTATCGTTAAAAATCAATAACTAAATCATCACGCAATAGAACAAGCACAATCCCGGTCAATATCTCAGATAATCCTTAAGTGTTTATCGGGAAATAACTGATTAGCTTGCCGCCCTGTCTTCAGTGCTCTCACAATTAACAGCGTTAATAAAGCGATTCACACCATTCAACAACGCTTTTATCGCCGAGGTGGTAATATTTTTATCCTGACCAACACCAAACACTGTTGCATGTTCACCCACCTTAACTTCAACATAGCTGACTGCCGTCGCATCTGATCCTGCACTCATACCGTGCTCGTGATAATCAGCAACGGTAACGGTTTCACCAATGTGCTCCGATATTGCTTTTGCCATGGCATCCAACGGGCCATTTCCCTGCCCTTTTAATTCGATACGTTGTTGTTGATATTTGACCACCACATGGCTCAATACCTGATGACTCTCTTCATCAACGATATGGCTTCCCATGTATTGATATGGACTATTCACCTGAACGTATTCTTTATCAAACAAGGTCGCAATATTGTCAGCATTGATTTCGCGGCCACTGCTATCACTCACTTTCTGCACCACTTTACTGAATTCAATCTGCAAACGTCGTGGCAATTCAAAACCAGCATGCTGCTGTAACAAGAAACTTACACCACCTTTACCCGACTGACTATTCACTCTAACCACTGCATCATAACTACGGTTCACATCCGCCGGATCAATAGGCAAATAAGGCACTTCCCAATAGTCATCAGCTTTTTGTACAGCCAAGCCTTTTTTAATCGCATCCTGATGAGAGCCTGAAAATGCAGTAAACACTAATTCACCCGCATAAGGATGACGAGGATGCACAGGCAATTGCGTGGCTTCTTCAAACAACTGGCGGATCTGATCCATCTGAGTGAAATCGACACCCGGATCGATTCCCTGCGAATACAAATTCATCGCCAAGGTGATCAAATCCACATTACCGGTGCGTTCACCGTTACCAAATAAACAGCCTTCCACACGATCAGCACCAGCCATCACCGCTAATTCAGCTGCTGCGACCGCCGTGCCACGGTCGTTATGTGGATGTACACTCAAAATAATGCTGTCACGTTTACTTAAATGACGATGCATCCATTCCACCTGATCTGCATAAGTGTTCGGTGTCGCCATTTCCACCGTTGCCGGCAAATTAATGATCATCTTATGTTCGGGCGTCGGCTGCCAGATGGCTGTCACCGCATCACAGACTTCTTTGGCAAAGTCTATTTCAGCACTGGAAAAGGTCTCTGGTGAATACTGGTAAACCCACTCCGTTTCCGGTTGCTTGGCTGTCATCTGTTTCACCCAGCGAGTCCCACGTTCTGCAATCTCTTTGACCCCAGCCTTGTCTGTACGATAAACAATCTCGCGGAAGGCGGGGGCTATCGGGTTATACATATGCAAGATAGCGCGTTTAGCCCCTTTTAAAGATTCCACTGTCCGCGCAATTAAGTCTTCTCTGGCCTGCGTCAACACCTCGATGGTGACATCATCAGGAATACGGTTTTCTTCAATCAAACGACGTACAAAATTAAAGTCCGTATCTGAGGCTGAAGGAAAACCGACCTCAATTTCTTTAAACCCCATCTCAACAAGGGCCAGAAAAAAGCGCATTTTGGTGTCGACAGACATCGGATCGATCAGCGCCTGATTACCATCGCGTAAATCCGTACTCATCCAGATAGGCGCTTTCTCCAGTACCACATTTGGCCACTGCCGATCAGGCAACTGGATAGCATCAAAGCGACGATATTTTTGGGCGGGCTGACTAATCATGTCTGACTCCTGACAATACACATAAATAACATACGGGGTGCTGAAACAAACTTGCCTGACTCACTATATCAATCGGGTTAATTGATACTTTTTCAATGTTCGCTTAAGGCATTTTGCGCCTGTGTAAACATCGTGCGAGCTGCGCTTTTGACGCATCAGCTATCAGTTCCAGCCATGTGAAATAGTATAGTGAAATCGCCATAGAATTAAATTGCTAAGTTTGCATAAAATTCACTTTATAAAGAATAATATTGCTAAAAATCTATATATATTGAAATATATAACCACAATATAATTTTATGGAGATATTCCATGTCTGAACAACTTGATAAATACGACATCATGATCCTGCAAAAATTACAGACTGATGGTCGTATCACCAATCAGGAATTGGCCGAAGCTATCAAGCTCTCGCCGTCCCCCTGTTTACGTCGCGTCAAACAGATGGAAGAAAAAGGATTAATTGATGGTTATGTGGCTTTATTAAATGCAAAAAAATTAGGTCTGACCTTAATGGCTTTTATTGGTATCAGTATGGATAAACACACACCTGAACGCTTTGAGGCACTAGAAACCACTCTCGCAAGTTATCCGGAAGTACTCGAATGTCATCTTATTACCGGCCAATCGGCGGATTACTTGTTAAAAGTTATCGTTAAAGATATGGATGCTTATCAACAGTTTCTGCTTAATAAATTAACGCGTATTGATGGTGTGACTGGTGTTCATACATCCTTTGTCATGAAGTCCCCTATTAAAAGCACAGCACTGCCTGTTGACTAATGCAACTAATGAAGCATTATTAACTCAAAATAAAAAATCTTATGAAGAGGTCCTATGTACCGCCGACATTTCTTTCTGTTAGTTACTCTTAGTCTATTTTTTTTCATTTTTCTTAGTTGGTTAATACCGTCAAGCAGTTGGCTACTGGTTGTATGGGTAATGCTTACAGGCCTTGGGATCTACGATTTACACTGCCGTCATAACGTTCTGAATAATTACCCTGTCATCGGTCACCTTCGCTACTTACTCGAATTTATCCGTCCGGAATTACGCCAATACTTCTTTGAGTCTGAGTCTAGTGGTCGCCCCTTTAATCGTGAACAACGAGAGATCATCAATAAACGTGCTGACGGAGTAAGTGATGCCATGCCGTTTGGTACCATGAATGATATTGAAAATGCTGGCTATGATCTGAGTTACCACTCGCTATCACCCAAGCAAGTTGATGATAGCTACCGCTATACCACTATCGGCGGACCGCAATGTCGTCAGCCATATCATTCATCGCGGTTTAATATTTCTTCCATGAGTTTTGGTGCCATCTCAGGCAAAGCCGTTCAAGCACTTAATTTAGGTGCAAAAAAAGGCGGTTTTGCACAAGTCACAGGTGAAGGTGGTATTAGTCCTTACCATAAGCAGCATGGTGGAGATCTTATCTGGCAAATTGGTACTGGTTATTTTGGTTGTCGAACAGAAGATGGTGGCTTTGACGCTGCTAAATTCGAACATTCAGCTAAGTCCGATCAGGTAAAAATGATTGAACTGAAGTTATCACAAGGGGCTAAGCCAGCTCATGGTGGTTTATTACCTGCCTCAAAAATCACTGAAGAAATTGCTGAAACGCGTGATGTACCGATGGGAGAAGATTGTCTTTCACCACCCGCTCATAAAACCTTCTCAACACCTGAAGGCTTGCTTCAGTTTATTCAGCAGTTACGTGAAATGTCTGGGGGTAAGCCAGTTGGCTTTAAACTCTGTATTGGTTACAAACATGAGTTTTTAGGCATCTGTAAAGCAATGCTGGAAACAAAGATTCTGCCCGACTTTATTACAATTGATGGCGCTGAGGGCGGGACTGGAGCTGCCCCCACAGAGTTTTCAGATCGTCTGGGATTATATATTAATGAAGCGCTGCATTTTGTACATAATGCTTTGCTTGGTGTGGGTTTACGTGATGACATCAAACTTATTGTCAGCGGAAAAGTCGCTGTAGGATATGACATGGTTGTAAAAAAGGCCTTAGGTGCTGATATCTTCCATGCTGCGCGTCCATATATGTTTGCTATCGGTTGTATTCAATCACGCCGCTGCCATACCAATAATTGTCCCACCGGTATTGCGACACAGGATGAACGCCGCTCTAACGCCATTAATGTCGAAGAGAAAGCAGAGCGTGTTCATCGATACCATGACGCTACTCTTAGCTCATTTTTAGATTTAACAGCCGCAATGGGACTAACCACACCGGATGAATTAACGCCCGAATATATAGAGCACCGAGTGGTTGATGCCCCAGCGGTGACTTATGAGGCGCTTTATCATCCTGGTTTAACGGCAGGTTGTTTAGTCGAGCAACAAAACGTGCCTACTGATTGGCAAAAACTATGGGATAAAGCCAGCGCTACTCAGTTTTAATTGCTGATTGTTTCTGCTTTTGTAGCTGCCACATGCCAAGCATAAATAACAGCATTGCTGACCATACAAGAATAAAGGTGACTAGGCGTTCTTGAGGAAAATGTTCATCCAGAACATACACACCAATCAGAAATTGTATGGTCGGATTCAGATACATAATAAAACCGACAATTGATAAGTTGATACGCCGTGTCGCCATGGCAAATAAAACCAAAGGTAAGGCGGTCAAAAAACCCGAGCTAATTAATAAGATAGTTGTTGTTGTATCCTGGCCGAATTGTAATATTGACTGCTCGGAATTTGCCTGCCAGCCAATCCACAATATTACAAACGGCATTAACCACAAGGCTTCTATTGTCAGTCCATTAATACCATCGATCGGATGGACTTTGCGGATAAGCCCATAGAAAGCAAAGGCAAATGACAGCACAACACCAACCCATGGCAAGCTACCAAAGGACCATAGCTCCCAAAGCACTGCCAGGAAGGCAATACCACCAGCAATAGCCTGCAATGGGTGCAGCGACTCTTTTAATAAAAGCCTACCCATCAACAAGCTGACCAAAGGCATAATGAAGTAGCCTAAACTGGCCTCGAGCACACGGTGTTGCCCAACGGCCCAGATATATACCAGCCAATTAATCGCAATAAACACCGCTGAGGCACCAAGCCATAATAAGGTTGTTTTGTTATGCAAGGCTTCCCATAAATGTTTACCACGCTTTAAGGCAAGGCCTACGGTCAACGTTGCTACCAGTGACCAAATAATCCGGTGCGCCGTGACTTCAATAGGAGACACATGGCTCAGGTAGCTGAAGAAGAGTGGAAAAAGCCCCCAGAGAGTATAAGCCAGAACGGCTAAGATTAGACCTTGCATGGTGTTCTCAGAAATTTAAACACATATGGTATCAGTGACACTTCACACCATAAATAGTCTTATCAATAAATATCGACATACCTATCGCCAGATAAGACGTCTGCGACTACTGATGCTGATAAATCGATAAGGCTATTTTCCCATTATTCACCACAATCGCTTCTGCCCTCAGCTTTTGTAACTGATCCTGATATTTATCACTCCCTTCAGGAAAAGAACATCGACCTTGTGCATTGATAACACGATGCCAGGGAAGCTCTGTGTCAGCGGGTAAATTCTTCAGCACAGTTCCTACATATCGTGCATAACCTGGATAACCACAATTAAGCGCGATCTGACCGTAAGTCATCACCTTTCCGAAAGGAATACTAGCGACAGTTTGCCAGATCATTTTATCGAGTTCATTGCTGGTCATATCTATCGATATTTATTCATTAATTTGCCGTTTTTTTACATCTTTAAAAGACTAAAAATGTGATAACTTTCACATTGGCTAACCAAGCTAATGTAATAAATAACTTAAGACAAGGATGGCTTCAGTGAAAATACTTTCTTTTATACTTTGTTTATTTTTCTTTTCAACCGCACATGCTTACACCCTATCACCGAATCCTATAAAAAAATGGGGCGATCCGACATTGGGTACAGGTGCAACGATTAGTTATAGCTTTATGACTGGTGGCGAAGATTGTGACAAATCTGTGTGCTCCTCTCTCGAGAGTTTTATGCCCTCAGGCTTTCAACAGGAAATCAAAAAAGCTTTTAATGCTTGGAGTAGTGTGGCCAACCTGAATTTTATTGAAGTGGCAGACGATGGTGCTAACTTCAATACTCTCACGACATCAGGCGATATCCGAATAGCTGGTGAAAAAATTGATGGACCAAGTGGGGTATTGGCTCATGCATTTTACCCGGACACAAATTGGTATTTTTCTGCCGGTGGCGATTTACATTTTGATACATCAGAAAAATGGGCTATTGAGAACCTCATCGACGGTATCAATATTTTCTGGGTAGCCTTACATGAAATTGGTCACTCACTTGGACTGGGACACTCCGAGTCATCTAAATCAGTAATGGGACCTTTTTATAATCCTTCACTTACCGGCCTTCAAGCTGATGATATCGCCGGTATTCAATATCTTTATGGCGCTAATATCTCTGCGGTCCCTATACCAACTACATTCTGGTTATTACTGTCTGGTTTGATCGGCTTGATACGTCTTCGTCGATACTGACAACCGTAATATGAATAACTTAAACAGGTCAACCTAATTCAGGCTGAGCTGTTTTCGATTATTGACAGCTGACTTGATAGCCATCTTTCACGCGATTAAAGCTGTATGTATTGTCGTTACCTTTCTGTTCATAGTTCAGCTCGTCATCAGCTAATTCGAGATTCTCATAATGAATTTGCTTACCAATCTGATCGGAAGTACCCCCATTCATATCCTGAAAAGCAGCAATGACCGTGTGCATTTCGTCCCCTTCCATCTTCCATTGACCACGCTCTTTTTGAACCCATGACAGATTTTCGCCATCACAGACTAGAAATAATGCCGCATAACTTTGATCAGGCTCACGTTTGACTAACCATTTCATGGTTTCGCCATCATGTTGGGTTTCGGCATACCAGGTGCCAATTAAATCATCGAATGTCACATCTGCAACAGCCACACTTGATACGGATAAACCAGCCAACACGGCATACAACATTGATTTTAATTTCATGGGGATCTACCTCCTTAGACGTCCAAATAGATATAGGAGGATTCATTTTTCAAACATGATTCATAACACCCACCTAATTCGTCCGACAACACTAATCTTGCTAGGAAGGTAGAACAAGATGTCCTAGTAATAATTGTGACTGACTCCTAGATCAGTAATGTATTGATATCGCAAAAGTCTCTTTTTTAATCAAAGCCTACTGCGTAAACGAAAAATTTTAACGACGTTTTAACAGGGAAAAAATAGTCTAAAAATCAGAGAAAAGCGGTCAATCATTATTAGTTAAGCCAGCCATTCATATCTTAAAAAAAGGAGATAATTATCTTTATTCAGCAATAACTTAAAGAGAAACCACTAACGAGATACCTGCGCGTTAAAGCAAAATTACAACTAAAGATTAAGAGGGCTATTTTTTTGGGGAAGGCTTTTCATATTAACACTAAATTTCCACTTGTGAAGGGCTTAGAAATTTATATAAACCAGAGTAAGAAAATAATTGTTGTTCACCCTTTGCAGTAATGATTTCTTGCACCATAATCAACCTCAGGTCTCCAACTAACAAAAGAGGATCTCGAACCAATGATCAAACGTCCCGCCGAAGGTAAACGTCTGTTTATTCTGGACACTAATGTGTTGATGCATGACCCAACGGCCCTATTCCGTTTTGATGAGCATGATATCTATTTGCCCATGGTTGTATTGGAAGAACTCGATCGTGGCAAAAAAGGCTTATCAGAAGTCTCTCGCAATGTAAGACAGGTCAGTCGGTTCCTTGATGATTTATTGTTGCAGGCTGAAGATAATGAAGCCATTACCAAGGGCATACCACTACCCAGTGTGAATAGTGGTGATATGCCGAATGCCAGCGGCCGCCTGTTTTTCCAAACCACACAAATGGAGCAGGAGTTACCTAAAGAATTACCGAGTCATCAAGGTGATAATGCTATTTTAAGTGTGGCTATTGCCTTACAGGAAGCAATTGATGATCACACCATCATTCTGGTCTCAAAAGATATTAACTTACGCATCAAAGCCACCGTATTAGGCATCTGTGCTGAAGATTATTACAACGATAAAGTGCTGGACGATGTGGACCTGCTCTACCGCGGTGCCAGTGAGCTTAATGCGGATTTTTGGGATGACTTGAATCGTCTGGAATCTTGGACAGCCGATGGACAAACCTTCTATGAAGTTGAGGGCGATGTGGTCAAAGATTGGTATCCCAACCAGCTGATTTATTCCCCTGGAGAAGATCATAATATTGAGGCTGTCGTCAGATCAGTCACTGAAACCAGTGCAGATATTCAGCTAATCAATGATTACCGTAAAGATAACCATGCTATCTGGGGGATTACTGCACGTAATCGTGAACAAAATTTCGCACTTAATTTGTTAATGGATCCTGAAGTTGATTTTGTCAGCTTACTGGGTCAGGCCGGTACAGGTAAAACCTTACTCACCCTAGCGGCAGCCTTAACTCAAACCGTTGAACACAAACGCTACAATGAAATCATAATGACTCGCGTTACCGTACCAGTGGGTGAAGATATTGGTTTCTTGCCGGGTACGGAAGAGGAAAAAATGACACCTTGGATGGGTGCCTTAATGGATAACCTTGAGGTGTTAAATAAAACTGAAGGTGGGGAATGGGGTCGTCAGGCCACCAATGATCTATTACAACGCTGGATCAAAATTCGTTCACTCAACTTTATGCGTGGTCGTACTTTCCTGAATCGCTTCTTAATTATTGATGAAGCGCAGAACTTAACGTCTAAACAGATGAAAACTCTGATTACACGTGCAGGTCCAGGAACTAAAATTGTCTGTTTGGGTAACATCGCTCAAATTGACACTCCTTACTTGAGTGAGACAACGTCAGGCCTGACCTATGTCGTTGATCACTTTAAGTATTGGCAGCATAGTGGTCACATCACTCTTTTACGAGGTGAGCGTTCGAGACTCGCTGATTACGCCTCTGAAAACCTATGATGCTGGCAACTTATTTGGAACATGATATAAAGAAAGCTATATTGAGGCCGATTAAGAGTCATTAAGCGTTTAAGGATAATGGTAGAGAGTGATGCAGCATTCAGGTTCAGACAGACGTGAATTTTTCCGAATCAATGACTCGGTAGTGATTGAATATAAATCTGTGGAAAAAGCACACGTTGGTGAAGTCGCAAAACGTATTTCACAATCTTCAGACAATGACGGAGATTCTGAACGCGCCCAGCTTCGTACCATGCAAAACGTGTTTTCGCATCTACTGGATCAAATCAGCCAGCATGATCGTGAAATCGCGCGAGCACTGCGCTTGTTAGATGATAAGGTCAACCTGATTGCACAGCGTATCGAACGTCACAACAATCCTATCAACCCAGAAAAGCTAACCGACGTTAACCTAAGTGGGGGTGGCATTGCCTTATTGGTCGCCACTCCCATTAAGCCTCGAGATTATGTCGAACTCTTTATGCAATTAGTGCCATCCGCCAGCACCATTCATACGCTGGCAACCGTCATTGGTTGTGACAAAATCGAACAAGCTCCCACTGATACACCTTATTTACTACGTATGGCATTCACCCATATGGATGAAATGGATCGAAATACACTTATTCGCCATACATTAAAACGTCAGGCCGAACGTTTACGTGAGGGTGAACTGACGGGTGCCATGACACTTATCGAGTCTTGATATAGCTGTAATACAGCAATGGAATAACCAGCAAGGTCAATAAAGTCGACACCAGAATACCGAATAACAAGGCAATAGCTAAACCATTAAATATTGGATCATCCAGAATAAATACTGCGCCCACCATCGCTGCAAGTGCTGTTAGCAGAATAGGTTTTGCCCGGGTTGCGGCAGCGGCTATCACCGCATTTTCTGCAGACATTCCCCCAGCCATCGCATGATGAATAAAGTCGACCAATAAAATAGAATTACGCACGATAATACCCGCCATCGCAATCATGCCAATCATTGATGTTGCTGTGAATGGCGCACCAAATAGAGCATGTCCTGGCATAACACCAATCACCGTTAATGGAATCGGCACCATAATGATTAATGGCAGCAAATAAGATCGAAACTGCGCCACGATAAGCAGATAGATCAGAATAATCCCCACCGCATAAGCTAAGCCCATATCACGAAATGTTTCGTAAGTGATTTGCCATTCTCCATCCCATTTCACTGAATCCTCGGTGGCTAACCGGGGGGCTGAAATCAAATATTGCTGCACCGGCACCGATGCTAATTGCTGGTAAGCTGAAAACATCCCGTACAAGGGACTATCCACCTTCCCTGCCATATCTGCGGTCACATATGTCACCGCCTGTAAATCTTTGTGGTAAAGGGTTTGCTGATGCTCTGAGTTAACGACAGTGACCACATCAGCTAAAGGAATCATCGTGCCCTGTTGGTTGGTCAGTTTGATATTCAATAAAGCATCAAGATTGGCTTTATCCTTGATTGGCCATTGCAGACGCAGTGGTATGGCATATTTCACCTGCTCATCATGCAGATACGTCACATCCTGACCAGCCAAGGCCAACTGAATAGCATCAACAATTTGTTGCTGGTTCAGACCAAACAGCATGGCTTTATTTCTATCTACCGTCATGATCTGTCTGGCGGCTTTGGCCTCAACGCTGCTATCGATATCAACGATACCATCAGTTTGCTGCAATACATCCATCATTTGTCTAGCCAGATCCTGTCGCTGTGACTCACTCATACCATAGAGTTCGGCCACAATAGGGGATAACACTGGTGGCCCAGCAGGCACTTCAACCACCTTAATACGTGCATGCCATTTCTCAGCAATCGCTGTCAGTGGCTCACGTAACTGCAAGGCTATCTCATGGCTATGTTGGTTTCGTAGATGTTTATCTCTGAGATTGATTTGAATATCTGCCTGATACCAGCCTTCACGTAAATAATATTGCCTGACCAGCCCATTAAAATTTATCGGTGAAGCTGTGCCTACATATGCCTGATAATCAGTGACATCCGGCACGCTGGCGAGGTAATTTGTTAATGCCCGCGTTACCGCCGCCGTTTTTTCTAATGGCGAGCCTTCTGGCATATCAATCACAATCTGCACTTCAGATTTATTATCAAAGGGCAGCATCTTCAGAATGACCAGTTTCATTGCAGCGAGACCAACAGAAAGGATGACCAGTAAAATAAGCGCAGCCCATAGCAATTTTCGACGACAAGCAGCCTGTTCATTTAATAAAAATGGCCCCAATACCCTCTGAAAAAAACTGAGATACCGTGATTCTGCAGCATGCTCATGCTTGGTCGAACGTGAGTCTGAGAGTATTTTCAACACCATCCACGGGGTCACGATATAAGCCACTAATAATGACAGCAGCATGCCCATACTGGCATTGATGGGAATCGGGCTAATATAAGGGCCCATTAAGCCACTGACAAAGGCCATTGGTAATAAGGCAGCAATCACCGCCAGTGTTGCCAATATGGTTGGCTGACCGACCTCATCTACTGCAAGTGGAATAGCCTGTTTTAAAGTCAACTTCCCCTTCTGAATATGGCGATGGATATTCTCCACCACCACAATCGCATCATCGACCAAAATGCCAATAGAAAAAATTAAGGCAAACAGCGACACCCGGTTTAAGGTAAAACCCCACGCCCATGAGGCAAACAACATCAGTAATAAGGTAATAATAACGGCAGTGCCAACAATAAGAGCTTCACGCCAGCCCAGTGCAAATAACACCAGCAACACAACAGCTACCGTGACAAAAATCAGTTTGTGGATCAGCGTATCGGCTTTCTGATTAGCCGTTTCGCCATAATTCCGTGTCACCGTTACATTTACATCATGCGGAATCATCACCCCTTTCAGAGCATCCACCTGTGTTAAAACCGCATCAGAGATATCGGCCGCATTGGTTCCGGGCTGCTTGGCAATGGCGAGCGTTACTGCATCATACTCACCTTGTGTATTAAGTTGTTTGTCTGCAGCCGCTGGCCCAGTGCCAAACCAGACATATTGACGCGGTTGTTCAGGCCCGAGTGAAATAGTAGCAACATCACTTAAGTACACTGGTTTTTGATCAAACACACTGACTATCAGCGACTTCAGCGTATCTACGTCTACGATAAACTCACCAGCCTGAATCTCTGTTGTTTGATTATTTTTGACTGTTACACCAGATTCAGCAGATTGGTTAGCCGCTTGCAATGCCAAACCCAGGCTATGACTATCCATATGATAGGCCGCCATTGCCTCAGGATCTAAGGTGATATTAACCACCGTATCAGCGCCGCCTACAGTATAAATATCCCGCGTTCCCTGAATCCGCTTCAGTTCAACTTCCAGGGACTGTGCTAGTTGTTTTAACTGACTGGAATCCTGCTGGCCTTCACGCCATAAAGTCAGTGTCAGAATCGGCACATCATCGATGCCTTTGGGTTTAATAATGGGTTGGGACACACCTAAGTTTTTTGGCAGCCAATCCATATTGGAATAGATTTTATTGTATAAACGCACAATCGCGTCTGTACGGTTCTCGCCCACATCAAACTGTGCAGTGATAATAGCGAGTCCCGGTTTGGACACCGAATACACGTGCTTCAATCCAGAAATTTCACTGACAACCTGCTCTGCCGGCGTCGAGATCAAGTTTTCTATTTCTTTCGCTGATGCACCAGGATAGGCAATATAAATATCTGCCATCGTTACATCAATCTGCGGTTCCTCTTCACGCGGGGTGACCATCAGCGCAAACAATCCCAATAACAGCGCTAACAGCGCAATTAACGGAGTTAGAGCATTATCCTGAAAGAACCCGGCAATACGACCCGATAAACCTAATGTGTCAGGATGCATCATGCTGTTTCTTTAAATAAGGTAATGCCATATCAGGTTCCGTTATCACCTGCTCACCAGCATCGATACCCGATAATACTTCTACCCAGCCATCCCCAAATTCCTCGCCGATTCTGACTTGTCTGAACTGTACGTTTTCTTGGCTAAAAATATAAACGCCATCGACTTCTGCACGTCTGACCAACGCCTGTTTCGGAATAACCAGTAGCGATTGTTCACGGCCAAATACAGTGACTTTTGTTGTCATTCCGGGATAAACAGCATCGAGCTTTTGTGGCAGATCCAAGCGAATAATAAAACTGTGTGACAGCCTATCTGCCGCCGGGATCAGGGTTTTCTTCAAATGCGATAGATGTTTGCCTGAAGGTAATATCACCTTCAGTTTAGCAGCCATCACATCGTTTAACTGATTCTGTGGCACTGAAAAAACCACGCGTAAATCATCCAGTGACAGGCCTGACATTAAGCGCTGGCCCGGTGTTGCCATTTCGCCCACTTCAATCCAACGCTTAGTCATCACACCGGCATAAGGAGCCCGCACTTCGGTATAGGAAAGCTCCACTTTAGCTTGCTCCACTTCCGCTTGGCGGGCTTTGATTTGGGCATTTAATACATTGACCCGCGCCGCTGTCGCTGCTTTATCTGCTTCGGCTTTATCCAGCGCGGAGCGTGTCACTTGTTTACGTTGGTATAAATCACTGATTCGTTTGGCTTCTGCTGCAGCTTCCGTATATCTCGCCTGTACTTCTTTTAACTGGGCTTGTTCGGCCAGCAGGTTCGCTTCTGCTTGCCATAAACGGGTTTTAATTTCTTCGTCGTTAAACCGTAAAATCAGCGCGCCCTTTTCGACCCGGTCGTTAACGTCATAAAAAATCTCAGCCACTTGAGCAGAAACACGCGATGAGACAGTTGCCTGATTGACGGCTTCAACATTGCCATCATAAGTCCACTGACGAGCGTAATTTTTGTAAACCGCTTCAGTATGAGGCAGCCCCTCCGCGTTAACATTAAAACTGGCTGACAACAGCAATGTTATAAAAGCGGTCCATCTTAATAATGACTGTTCCATAGTGTTCTCAATACCTATATTAGCATTTGCTAATTTACAGTCATCTGCTTTGATTGTCTATACTGAGACTTTCTTCAAACTGGAATTCATACTCAATGAGGTATCCGACTTTATACAGTTTCCGTCGTTGTCCTTACGCCATGCGAGCGCGTCTGGCACTTGCCGCCAGCGGCATCAAAACCGAACTTCGCGAAGTGGTATTAAAAGATAAGCCCGCAGAATTATTAGCTATTTCACCAAAAGGGACAGTCCCCGTTCTACAGACTGAAACAGGAAAAGTTATCGACGAAAGTATCGACATTATGCGTTGGGCACTGGAAAAGCGTGATCCCGAGGAGTGGTATCAAACGCTCACTCACCAACAAAAGCAGTACTGTGATGAGCTGATTGCCAATAATGATGGTGAGTTTAAGTATTATCTCGATCGCTATAAATATGCCGATCGTTACCCAGAATACCCTGAACTGTATTACCGTGAGCAAGGTGAGGCGACCTTACAAAAATTGGAATCCTTATTAGCAAAAAATGGTTGCCTGCTCACTGAAAAATGGACGATGGCAGATATTGCTCTATTGCCCTTTATTCGTCAGTTTGCCTTTGTTGATATGGACTGGTTCGAGCAATCACCCTATCCACTGGTCAGAGACTGGTTGAGTGAATTTTTACACAGTGATCTCTTTGCCAGTGTGATGCTGAAATACGAACAGTGGCATGCTGAGCAGCCAACAGTCTTATTTCCCTAAACTGAGTAAAAGGTTATTGATACTAGGGAGTCTGATCAATCACTAATTATCAGCTAGACAAGATAAATGAACGAATCGTTTTATTAAAACTATCTCGTATTACGATACCCTTTGTGATTACAGTGAGAAAGCTATGATTGATCTACCTGCTCTACTCAAATCCCCCCCTAAAAAGCGTGATGAAATATCAGCTTTTCACTGGTTTACTATAGCTGAAAAAATAATTTACGAGAATATTACTATTACAGAAAAACCAGATTTTATAATTCACACTAAATCACAAAAAATTGGTATTGAAATTACACTTGCTGAACGAAAGTCTTCAACAAAATTCTCATTACATCAGATAGAATCTGCTCAGGATGACTTCGCTTTAAGATTACATAAAGGGATCAATCCGAAATTACCGCTAGAAATTCACCTAGCATTTGAGGATGATATTCCAGTTGAAAAGAAATCTTCAGATATTGCTTTAGAAGTTCTAATACCTCTTATAAATAAAATGTCTGAGGATATGCCTCACCACTCTTCCAAATCATTAATAAAAAAAATTTGCAATGAAATTCCTGAATTTATTCAACGAATTGGATTATTGAATGATGGCCATAAAGAAACAGTAGTAACCGGTTCAAGAGGTACAATTTTAGAATACTTTACAGAAGAAGAGCTATTACCAATCCTAAAGAAAAAACATAAAGCACTCATAGGTTACCAAGCTTGTGACGAACATTGGCTCGTAATAGTATCTGGGCAAGTCCCTCCACTATTTCCAACACCTAGGTCATCTCCACCGCCTATCCTACCTTCGATAGCAAACAGTTATGCTGGAGTGAATATAAAAACTCCCATCAGCTCAAAATTTGACAGGGTATATTTCTTTAACTCCCCTACTGAGCCAACACTACTTACATAAAAGTGTTATTTGACGATTTCTTCTATGTTTACCCTCACCCCAAAGATAGAAAAAAGTGGCTAACTGAGAAGAGTAAGCCACTAAAAGCTCTAACGAGCCAGGCGAAATGAATAAACTTATTTTGCTTCTAGCTCAAGTGATATATCCAAATCCTAGAAACAATAAACTTTATCCAGACCAATCACCCCTCTTCATCTAAAAGATACATAGCTCTGATTCTTTTCAGAATAGATAACATGATAAAAAAAATGGTCAAAATAGCTGTATCCAGATATGAAACCATAAGATCAAACCGGTAACGAAGTCTGGGCTTTTAAAGCAATAACAGAGAGTCATCCATGATTCTCTGCTGCCGCTTATGAAACAAGTAAGAAATGCTTACATCAGGAGCTATGTGTTACTCCGGGTGCACACCTTTCTCTAGAGGAACACCGTCATCCAGTGGTTCGAGCCAATCCAGTACCGGCTGTTTAAAACTGTTCAAACCTTTGTATTCCGCCAAATCTGGGTGCAAACTACGTAAAACACGGTTCAAACGTTTTGCCCAACGTGGATAGGTCGCTAAGTCAGCAAGGCTCACCATATAAGTACGAATACTGAAAGCAATGGCATTACTACGTGGCAGTCTGAACAAAGCTTGCAGCTCTACCCGTAAAAAGACTTTGTCACCAGCATTTTCTTTGGTTGCTGAGACGTTATCTGTACCCCAGACATCATAGGTTTCAGATGAAGTATCCAGTCGTGGATTCACACACATACGCCAGTTAGTACGACGAACCGGGCTACCATATTGCAGGTGTAATAAATATTTCAGTGCGCGATCAAAAATCCCCATCTCTGGCGCATGAGGCACAGGTGCATGCCATTCTTTAAATGACATGCCAGCGTCAAATGCCACTGACCAGTCGGCCTGACCTGTGACCATACCTAAGTCAGCATAGAGATCATTATCACGTTGATCCATGACCACCCAGTCACCCTGAACCTGACGCATCACATATTCAAATGGTTCCATCGGTAAGGTAGACACATCACCAAATACAAAGTGGTCTTCAATACCTAGTGGTTTATTCACCCAGTGCCAGTTGTCACCATCAATGGTTAACTGAAACTCGGACGGATAACTTTCTGAAAGTGATGTCATCACCAATTCCAGCGTATCCCACTGAGCATCCATCATGTGAGGTAAAGCCACGCAGCGAGTGTGGTCTTCACTTAACACAATGGCACGTTCTTTACACTCAGCCACATAGTGTTCGTCAACATCAATCGGGTGTTCAAATACAGAACCAGGCTCACCTGAGGTGTGCTGTTCAATATTGACGCTGTACATATACTCGTCTTCTTCAAACGGATAAGGAAAACGTCTTACTGATTCTGGCGAGTTTCTAAACGTGAAATCACCACGAAATGTTTCTTCATTAAATGCCATATTCATCGTTCATTCCTCACAAATTGATGACCATGCGTGAGCAGTTGGCACGCGAGACACAAGGTAAAATTTTCTTAGCAGAGACACGCTCATGATCGGACAGGTATTCATCGTGATGAACTAACTCACCATCACATTCAACGACTTCCACCTCACAGCGACCACAGGCACCACCACGGCACATATAGGGCGCATCGATACCAGCTTCTTCCATCGCTTCCAACATGCTGAGGTCACTAGGCACAACGACCTCAGTATTGGATTGCAATAAGCTGACAGTGAAGGGTGCACCACTCGCTGGCGCTAAGAATTTCTCGCTATGTACAGACGTTTCAGGCCAGCCTAGCTCTGAAGCAATTAATTCCAGACCATTCACCATCGGATCAGGACCACAGACATACACATGTGAACCCAGAGGTTGTTTGCTCAATAGTTCTGTAACATTGAGGCGACCAGTTTCATTTTCAGGATAGAAAAACGCTTTATCGCCACATAACTTCTCAATTTCCTCACGGAAAGCCGCATGTTCTGCACTGCGGTAAGCATAGTGCAGTTCATAGTCATGGCCGATACGATTCAAATCCGTAATCTGTGACAAGAAAGGTGTAATACCAATACCACCAGCCACCAGAATGTGTTTTCTCGCCAGACGGTGAATGGAAAATAAATTGGTAGGCATTGATATTTCTAACAAGGTGCCAGGCTCGACTTTCTCATGCATAAACACCGATCCACCACGTGATTTTTCCTGCTTACGCACCGCAATCTGATAGGCACTGTTATCATTCGTCGGGCCCATTAATGAATAAGCATTACGATGAGTCCGGCCATCGATATCCATGGAAACTACCACGTGGCTGCCACCAGAAAAATACGGTAATGGGCTGCCATCTTCAGCCATCATTGTAAAATGCTTGATTTGTTCAGCCACTTGTTCAACAGAAGTGACTTTGACTTTTAACGCACTCATGGATAAACCTCCTGTGCTGCTGGAATCTCGCCGGGGGTCTCACCATCGACCATAAAGCCCATATAGGCGCCCCAATGTCGGGAAAAATGATCACGAACCAACAAGTTCAGGCCACAATTCACACATTGATGAATATTGTGGTGCACATCTTCATTGATCGTTTCGCAATGTACGCAGAAAACGCGTCGAGCTAACGACCCCGTCTGCTCTTTGAAAATATTACGGTCATCGACGCCATATTCAGCCAGCAGCTTGGAGACTGGCCAGATCAGTTTTTCTTCACCAGCGACATAGAATTGTGTGCCCATATAGCAATTTTCTAGCTTCGTTTTCATTGCTGCCGTTAAGGCTTCCAGAGAGTCACAGACAGTGATCGATTCACCCGTCATCTCTTCTACGATGCTCACATATTTTTTGCTTTCAGCATCATCAGCTAGATAGAACACAGACACCGGTTGTTTTGGCACCATTTGCTGAAATAATTTCAGCAAGGCTTTACCGCCACCTTCGCCACCGACAATCACTACATGATGTGTCGCTTGTTTCTGCCAAACTAAGGTGCCGTAAATAGGTTTAGTTGTAATTGAGTAACCTTTTTCCATCATCTATTCCTCAATTTACTCAGGGTGGGTGCGAACACGCATAGGATCATAAAATGGCATTTTGACGATGGTCGCTTTAACTTCGTCTGTATCAGCCACTGTCACCGTGGTGCCAAGCTGGCTGTATTCGGGTTTGATATGAGCCATTGCCAATGACTTCATCAAATATTGGCTGTAGCTTGAACTAGTCACTACACCTACTTCTTTGCCATCGATGAATAATTTGGAACCGACTTCTACCGCCTGTTTTGCCCGGCATTCCAAACCGATTTGTTTGAAACGCTCTCTGCCTTTCAACTTCACCACGGCCTCTTTACCGATGTAATCACCGGGTTTGTCTAAATCCACACACCAGTCCATATTGACTTCCCACGGAGTGGTGTCACCTTCTGGCATATCAAACGGGAAGAAAAGTAAGGCAGCTTCAACGCGGGTCAGATCGAGAGAATCCCATGATGCCGGGATAGCACCGAAAGGCTGACCTTTTTCCAGAATCATGTCCCACAGATACACGGCATCAGCAGCAGAACAGTAGACTTCGTAACCACGCTCACCGGAGTAACCACCGCGAGCGAGAATCACTTCACGACCAAATAAGGTGGTTTTGATATGTTTGAAATACGGTAATTCGGCCAGATTGAAATCCAGCTCAGGATCGAGAATATCGATAGAACGTGGGCCTTGGAGTGACAGGATATGTACATCATAATCCTGCTCAACCGTCACATCTTCGCCTTTGGCAAGTTCAGCTAATGTTTGCTGAGTGGCTCCGCTGCCATGCGATAAACGGTAATGTTCTTTATCATCACAGATAACCATGATGTCATCGACAAGCGCCCCTTCTTCATTGACCTCACCGGCGAGTCGAGAAGTACCAGGCTCCAGTTTAGTGACATCAGTAGTCACTAATTTGTCGAGAATTTTTAATGCGGCGGGTCCAGTCACATTCACAATGTTAAGACCAGACACATCATACAAACCCGCCCGCGTACGGACAGCAACGACCTCATCATTCACATCGGTATGGTAGCTCCATGGAATGGGCATGCCATTCCATATTTCGCCATCCAGTGTTGACCCAAGTTCTTTATGACGAACATTGAGCACAGAGTTCCGTGTGATTTTTTCTTTCGGTAAGGGATTGTTCATGGACTAACTCCGGTTACATAGAACGAATTCAATGTAAAAAACTTACCGAAATCAGGCTGACAGAAAAATTCTCATGATGAGGTACTCCATAGTGGGTAAAACCACTAAAGCACCTATATCAATACCTTCACCTCATGAAAAAAATAAATTTATTAAAAAATACTACTCTGAATGTAAAGACTTTAATGTTTGAATCATTTCAATAATCACTAATGCCGCTTCACGACCTTTGATGTGCATACGGTCTTCTGCTTGTTGCTCAGTATCCGTCGTCAAAATAGCATTGGCTAAAGGAATGCCAGTGCCGATCTGAATATCTGTGCAAGCACGCGCTGACTCATTCGCCACTATTTCAAAATGATAGGTATCACCACGAATGATACAACCTAATGCCACCAGTCCGTCACAGTTACCTTTTAACGCCAACTCATGCAGCACCATTGGGATTTCCAATGCACCCGGCACCGACAATACCTGAATGTCCTGCTCCTGAACGTTACTAGCTTTTAACTGATCCACGCAGGCATTCAACAGCGCCGTGCAAATCTCAGAATTAAACCGCGAGACAACGATACCTACCCGAAAGCCTTTACCATCGATATCGTCACGTACACCTGCCCCATGTATATCTGCCAAATCTGTTTCCTCATATAAATAAATAGCATCGGGGCAATCAAACACCCACTCGATGCTGGATAAAATAACGTTATTCGAAGTCTATGCGCAATGCTTATTCACTATCAAAGCGATATGTCAGCATACTTGGCACATGTTTCATTCCTGACTATATACAGGATTGAGCCGGAAATCCTCAGCACTGAAAAGTATTAACAAGCGCCCATTTGATTGCCAGATTGCCCTACCCGAGGTGATGTTGGCAACAAACCTGAATAGACAATCAGATGAAAGCATAAAAAATCATCTTGCTACTAAGATCACAAGCCATCATTTTGCTACCTACTTTATGCGTACTGGCAACGCTATTTTCAGCTAAACAGACCCTCTCAACAATTACTAAGAGGACTTACTTCCTAGATAGTACGAGTCTCAGAAGGAGCTGGTTTTTAGGGGAGTATATAGTCAACGATAAGCCTGGCCTTGATACTTTGGGAATGTGTTTGTGCTGGTCTATATACCCGGCTAATGAAACACTCTGATAGTTATTTAAAGAATTGATTAATTTGATAAAAGTTGTAATGATGAGTGAAAAGGTGATAGACAGGCTATCATCCCTTTTTAATTTGAAGGATAAACCAAGGGAATGAGGCAACATCATAATCAAACACTCTGACCCTATTGATTCCTTGGCTAAAAATAGTGACGAAAGAGTGCAAACCAAGCGTTTTGCGTCCTTTTGAGTAATTTGTTAAGCGCCTTTTTCTATAGGCTGAAACAATTAGTTCTTGAATGTTGTTTTAGCATTTTCACTTTGCCTAAAGCCAACTTCACTAATCATTCTTTCTACTAACGCTAGAACACTTCTGACTTCTTCATGTTCGAATGGATAATAAGAGTTATGTCCAATACCTATAGGTGAATCATTGTAGTACTGGTAGTTTCGCGAGTTAGCATCTGAGTGAGCGGTTGCAGTATCACGTTTTTCTATAAGTCTATGGTGAAGGTTTTGCTCGTTTACTTCTAAATTTTTTATTATATTGGAACGAAACTCGCCAAAAGAATTACTGACAACATCCATAAACTCTTCGTCCGTTGTGCGTGACGACCTAAATACACGACCGTAACTAACGATTAAAGCTACAAAAAGAGCTTCATAAACTGTTCTTTCTTCAGAAAATGCTTTTCCAATAGGTAACTCAAGCATTTTTATAGCGTAAGACTTACACATTAATAGATCATCAAAAGCCATGGTAAGTCTGGAATGGAGATGCTTATCTGAACTCATGACTCTCCTTGGCACTTAACAGTGTGTTTTATAAGGCCACTGGCCTCATAATAAATATTAAACCAGCGGCCACATGATTCATTTTTGGCAACCATAACATATTGACTATAAAATAAATTAATTTCAAACCTTGAAATTATAATGCCAAAAACTTGAACGATGTAGGAAATATATTGCCGAGCTTTAAAAATAAAGGGGGGCGGCAAACTTGCTAACCTAGGCGATACAGACTTTCGTGCTAATTGAAATCAAGATGTTAACTTGATCACCAAAAAGTGAAAGTATAAACGATAGACTATTTTCCACTTGAAGAGCTTACTTCTTCATCAAAAAATTGGCTCATATTCATCAATACATTCTAAGAATAATCAAATAGTAAAAAATAGAAGAGAGAAAAAACTGATCATGACAAGGTATAGAAAAGGTGATCGATATCTATCAGAAAAAGAATTCAGGGAAGAAGAAGATGCCCAGTGGTTTGGTATCTTATTTCTTATTACTGCCCTTGCATCAGGTTATTTCACGTACAAGGGACTCGATACTTTTGAGATTCCCAAATGGCTAAGATTTATCGTCATTATATTCAGTTCGGTTATAGCTGGCTTGATAGTGGGGTTACTACAAAAACAAATACGAACATTGCTTTCATATTTGATAACAATCGTCATTCTGGCTTTAATCGGGTCATGGGTTTGGAATATGTTATAACCCTCACTAAATGGACGTAATCACCACCCCAATCTGATCAGGTGCGAATCAATGGGAGCAGTAATCAAACGCTCCATCTCTATTGATTTATGTGCCTCTTAAAAAGAATCAAACTTGCTGACCTTCAAATCAAATAATCTGACTCTATTAACTTATCTATCAGAAATTAAAATTGAAATTACCCAATGACAAACTTAGCAAGAATAATTGTATTTGTGAGGGCATGTCCTTGACTGCTTGTCATTTATACTCAGGTACTCTTCAAGGGGTCAGCCAACTTGATTATAAGAAATCGGACTTACGGTAGAGAAAAAAATGGATCAAATTGACTGGAGTGACTTTCAAAAAATCGATATTCGTGTCGGCACTATCATTGAGGTTGATGATTTCCCAGAAGCCCGTCGGCCAGCGTATAAATTGAAAGTCGATTTTGGCCCTGAGTTGGGCGTGAAAAAATCCAGCGCTCAAATTACCGACTTATATTCAAAAGACGAGCTTCTCGGTAAACAAGTCTTAGCTGTCGTGAACTTTCCACCGAAACAAATTGGCCCATTTATGTCGGAATGTCTGGTGACCGGTTTACACCGCCCGGATGGTTCGGTTGTTTTATCCTCAGTCGATATGCCTCTACCCAACGGGGCAAGACTGGCTTGAAGAAACAGTTACTATTATAAGTTGCATTAGATAGAGGTCATCAAGGAAGATATGTATAGTTCAATACGCGTTTTAGCCACGCTTTTGATTTTCGCTTTATTCACTGGATGCACCAGCTACTCTGGCGATGAGGCACTTCAACTCACCACCAAGTTAAACACGGTTGATGAAGCTAAACTGCTCACTATGGCTAAAAGTGATGTATCAGAGATTATTGCCAGTCTTGGGCTATCACCACAAGACAGAGCAAGATTCGAGCGTATTTCCCCCAAAAATATTTATCAAAGACATCATTCAGGCAAAATATTATTACTTGATGGTGATCTTTTTGTTGTAGAAGATGACACTACGATTCCAATGGCTTCGAATTACATCATCATCTCAAATGGTGATCTAGAAATTTCACATAGTAGTCATAACATCGTTATCAGCAGTGGTAATATCGATATCAGCCATGATGGGAGTCAAGGCGATGGTAGCCTTATTATATCTAAGGAAAAAATCAATATTAGTCATGCACATAATTCATTGGTATACGCCGTAAAGGCACTAGAGGTTTCTCATGCTCGTTATGTTCGTGCATTTAATACTCAGCAATGGAAAATTTCATTCGGTCACATCGACAATACATCTATCGCACCACTTTTCCATGATGAAACCGTAGCCGATAAGCGTGATAACTAATACTGAACTCACAGCCTCACCTTAACTGCTCTATTTATACCCTACCTGGTTCAATCCAGTATTGAGCTTATGACAAACTGAATACTACCAACCAGGAATACAGACTCGAAAAGGCCATCGGTCCCATTTTAGTGAGACATTTTCAGCCCGATGATACCCGATAGAATTAATAAGATACTGAACAGACGCCCAATAGTGGCTGGCTCAGATAGAAATACGATACCAAAAATCACGGTGCCAATCGCACCTATGCCTACCCAGACACCATAGGCTGTGCCTAGTGGTAACGTTTTCATTGCCACACCTAATAGCCATAAACTCAAGGCAACGGTAACCAGTGCCAGTAGGCTGGGGCCTAACTTAGTGAGACCTTCTGAATATTTCAGCCCTGCCGCCCAGACGACTTCCAGTAATCCCGCTACTACTAATGCTACCCAAGCCATATTAGCCCTTTTTATTAATCATTAAGTGATACCTAAGCTGCTAATAACAGCGTTTATACAACGGCTGATGCAGCGAGTTTTTCTGCTAAGTCATCCGGTAACACATAGTCGGTGACACTCAAGCCAAAGCCACTCATTGATGGTAGCTTTCTCGGCCAGGTCATCAAACGCATGTCAGTGACACCCAGATCTCTTAAAATCTGAGCACCAATCCCATAGTGTTTAAGCACAAACTCATCAGCATAATTACGATCAGACTGAATCAGTCTGTGCCATTCCTCTTCATCACCATGAAGCAAGACCAGTACGCCCGATCCTTGTTGCTGAATATGTTGCATTGCTTCCGCCACACTCCAGGTATGTCCGTGTCGCTCATAATCCAATAAATCCATACTGTTAAACGGTGCATGTACTCTGACCAGTGTTTCTTCACCAGCGGCGGGTGTGCCGTAAACCAGTGCCAGATGTTTCTTACCAGTGGTTTTATCTAAATAATCATGGCGACGGAATGAACCCAGCATAGTTTGCATTTCACGTTCATGCAGGCGAACCACATTTTGCTCATGCTGGTGACGGTAAGCGATAAGATCAGCAATGGTGCCAACTTTTAGATCATGCTGTTTGGCAAATTTGAGCAGCTCAGGTAATCGCGCCATCGTGCCATCTTCATTCATGATTTCACAGATAACAGCCGCAGGCTCCTGCCCTGCTAATGCTGCCAAATCACAGCCAGCTTCGGTATGTCCTGCACGAGTTAATACACCACCCGCCCGAGCCATCACAGGGAAAATATGACCGGGACTAACAATATCTTCTGGTCTGGCATTAGCCGCCACCGCCGCCTGAATAGTCACAGCACGATCTTGTGTGGAAATACCGGTAGTGACGCCTTCAGCGGCTTCAATCGACAGCGTAAAGTTGGTTTCAAAGCCCGCTTTATTTTGCTTAACCATCAAGGATAAGTTTAATTGTTCACAACGTTGCTCAGTGAGTGTCAGGCAAATCAGGCCGCGTGCATGCATCGCCATAAAGTTCACCGCTTCGGCAGTGACATGACTGGCTGCCATAATCAGGTCACCTTCATTTTCACGGTTTTCATCATCCATTAAGACAACCATTTTGCCTTGTCGAATATCCTCAATAATCGCTTCTGCACTGGCGATTTGTGCTGGCTGAGAATAAGACTTCAACTTAGATTGTGGCATGAGGATAAAGCTCCTTATAACTGATCAATAACGGCGTAAGCAGAGTGATTATGGATGGATTCAAAGTTCTCACATTCCACACGAAAACCTGACACGGTTTCCTGCTGTGCTAATACGACAGCAATATCTCTGACTAAATCCTCGACAAATTTGGGATTGTCATAAGCAAATTCGGTGACATATTTTTCATCAGGTCGTTTCAATAAACCATACAGCTGACTGGACGCTTGCTGTTCAATCAGCTGAATTAACGCATCCAGTGTCATGCTTTCACTGATGCGTGCTTCAACGGTGACCAGAGAACGTTGATTATGGGCTCCGTAATCTGAAATCTTTTTGGAACACGGGCAAAGGCTGGTCACGGGGATCTCAGCTTTCACAGTCAATTCCAGTTTATCGGTGTAATCTGCGGTCAGCGTGATGTCATAATCCATGACACTTTTCACGCCAGAAACTGGTGCTGCCTTACTGATAAAATACGGAAATCGTAAGCTGACGTAGCCTTGTTGTGCACCTAATAATTCCAGCATATCGGTCATAAATGCAGGCATATTACTCAGGCTGAATATGGCGTCAGGACGCTCCAACAGCTCGATGAAACGTGACATATGCGTGCCTTTCACATCAGCAGCCAGATGTACATACATATTAAATTCAGCCACAACACGAATAGGAGTTTCTGTCGTTGACTGAAATAAAACCGGGTAACGCAGAGACTTTATACCGACTTTATCAATAATGAGTTGGCGTTTATCTGGCGTATTTTGAACATCTTCAAGTCGATGTGTTAAAGGCAGGTTCATTATGTATCCTTAGTTTTTTTGATTCACACATCGGTTGAATCAACTGAGAAAAGGCTCAACTAAAATTCAGTTTCAGTATCACTTAGCTCAAAGGGAAAAAAAATGCCAAAGAAGAGATACTACCTTGGGATTAGTGCATTACCCCTAGTTATATTTAAAGCGTCGCTTAGATACACAAAACAGCGGTTTAATGAATAAAATCTTAGTTATAAAACTAATGTTACTCAGATAAAGTGACTTATATTGACGGGGTAAGGATCGCAATAAGCCACGTTATCTTCGTAACACCAGTTTTTAACTATCCATGGCGGAACAACATTTTTTTAGAATGTATGTGTGCCTGGCACCCAGCTTGTACCCGCTAATGGCACACGAGCCATCGCTGCTGCTTCCACGGTTAATGCCACTAAGTCTTCTGGTTCCAGATGACGCAGATCGTTCTTACCACAAGCACGCGCTAATGTTTGTGCTTCCAGTGTCAGAACACGCAGGTAATTAGCCAGACGACGGCCACCCTCTACTGGATCAAAGCGTTTCATCAACTCAGGATCCTGGGTAGAAATACCGGCTGGGTCACGACCTTCATGCCAGTCATCATAGGCACCGGCTGTCGAACCCAGTTTTTGGTACTCTTCTTCCCATTTAGGATCGTTATCGCCCAGTGCCACTAATGCAGCCGTACCGATAGCTACCGCATCAGCACCCAAAGCCATACATTTCGCGACGTCAGCACCATTACGGATACCACCAGAGACAATCAGCTGAACCTTACGGTGCATGCCCATTTCCTGTAAAGCTTGAACAGCTTGAGGAATCGCTGCCATAGTTGGTATACCAACGTGTTCGATAAATACGTCTTGCGTTGCCGCGGTACCACCTTGCATACCGTCAACTACGATAACGTCAGCACCCGCTTTAACCGCTAGTTTCACATCATAGTAAGTACGGGTTGCACCGACTTTGATATAAATAGGCACTTGCCAGTCAGTGATTTCACGCAGTTCTTTGATCTTGATTTCCAGATCGTCAGGACCGGTCCAGTCTGGGTGACGACATGCTGAACGTTGGTCAACCCCCATCGGTAAGGTACGCATTTTAGCAACACGGTCAGTGATCTTCTGACCCAGTAACATACCACCACCACCTGGTTTTGCCCCTTGACCCAGAACCACTTCAATCGCATCCGCTTTACGTAAGTCATCTGGATTCATGCCATAACGTGATGGCAGGTACTGGTAAACCAGTTTGCTTGACTGGCCACGTTCTTCCGGTGTCATACCACCATCACCTGTTGTGGTAGATGTACCTACGGCAGAGGCACCACGGCCTAACGCTTCTTTTGCATAGGCAGATAAAGCACCGAAGCTCATACCGGCAATCGTGACAGGGGTTTCAATAGTGATAGGTTTTTTCGCAAAACGGGTACCTAAAGTCACTGAGGTATTACATTTTTCACGATAACCTTCTAATGGGTAACGAGACATACTGGCACCCAAGAACAGCAGATCGTCGAAATGAGGCAGTGTGCGCTTAGCACCGCCACCTCGGATATCATAAATACCGGTATCGGCAGCACGACGGATTTCAGCCATGGTCGAACTGTCAAATGTCGCTGACTCGCGCGGTACGGTCATGTATTTTGTTTTTTCAGTCATTTCAATTTCCTCGCAATATCAGCAATTAATAAGCACTCGCGTTATCAACTTTGAAGTTGTACAACTGACGAGCTGAACCATAACGTTTGAAGGCTTTTGGATCCTCATCCACGCCTGCTTTTTCTAGTAAAGCAGACAGCTCATCCAGATGTTCCTGACGCATTTCTTTTTCGATGCAGTCAGCGCCCAGTGATTTCACATTGCCTTTCACATAGATATGCACTTCGTACAGCGAGTCACCTAATGCATCACCCGCGTCACCACAGACGACTAGTGCACCGGCTTGCCCCATAAAGCAGCTCATGTGACCCACATTGCCTTTCACGACAATGTCGATACCTTTCATCGAAATACCACAACGTGAACCAGCATCACCTTCAATGACTAATAAACCACCATGTGCTGTGGCACCAGCGGCTGATGAAGCGTTGCCTTTAACACGTACACTGCCTGACATCATGTTTTCAGCGACACCTTGTCCCGCATGGCCATGAATGGTGACGTCGGCTTCTTTGTTCATACCCGCACAGTAGTAACCAACCGGGCCATGGATATCGACTTTCAGCTTCTGGTCAAGACCGGCAGCCAGGTTATGCTCCCCTTTCGGGTTTAATACTTCCCATTCAGCAATGGTCAGTTCATTTTTTTGATCATGTAAAGCCTGGTTCAAATCACGAACTGTTTGTTGTGCCAGATCCACGGTGTGTTTTCCGCCAGATGTGGTCACTGATTCTGCTACAGATTTAGTACTCATTTAAATTCTCCTCATACACCATTGCTTAGTGCGTGGTACGTTCCCAAACATAAACTTTTGAAGGCTCTGGTTCCCAAACTTTGGCGTTTTCGATACCAGGTAATGTTGTTAGCGCCTGATATTCAGAAGCCATGGCCACGTAATCATCAGTTTCTGCAATTACCGCAGGTTTACAGGCAATTGGGTCACGCACGACAGCAAAGCCATCTTTGGTACCGATGGTGAATGTGAAGAAACCATCCAGGTCGTCTAAGGCATGAGTCAACGCTTCATTCAGACTATCGCCTTGTTGTAAGCGATAGGTCAGGTAACCTGCAGCGACTTCTGAGTCATTTTCAGTTTCGAAGTGAATGCCTTCACGTTTCAGTTCCTGACGAAGACGGTTGTGATTAGACAAAGAACCGTTATGTACCAGGCACAGATCCATTCCTGTTGAGAAAGGATGGCTACCCGCCATAGTCACTGCAGACTCAGTCGCCATACGGGTATGACCGATAATGTGACTGCCTTTCATGTTTTCCAGATGGAACAGATTAACAATACGCTCTGGTAAACCGACTTCTTTCAGGATTTCGATAGACTTGCCTGAGCTCATGATCAGCACGTCCTGATGGTTTTCCATCAGGTAGTTCTCAACGGTTTCAGCATCAATATCGACTTTAAATACCGCGACTTTGCTGTTTTGGAACCAGTCGACTTTTGTATTCAGTTTGGCTTCAATTTCTTTTGCCAAAGCTTCCCAATCGTAGTTCTCATCTTCATTACGAAGCGTCAACTTCACACCTTGGTCAACTTCATCACCATAGACAGCAAACCCAGCACTGTCGGGGCCACGTTCTGTCATCGCAATTAACATTGGTGCAAACAGTTCACCCAGACGGTCTTCGTATTTATCGTTTTTCAAATACAGGCCAACGATTCCACACATAACTATTCTCCTAACAACATTCCCTAGGGACTTTTAATAAAATTCAACGTAACGATTGATTTCCCAATCTGATACATGACGCATGTATTCAACCCATTCCATGTGTTTGAGTTCTAAGAACTCTTTAACAAACTCATCGCCTAATGCCCCTTTAATCACGTCATCTTTTTCTAACGCGATCAAAGCTTCATGAAGATTTTGTGGCAGGATGCCAATGCCTTTTTCTTCCAGCTCTTCTGGGCTTAAGTCATATAAATTAATGTCATAACCTGGACCGGCCTCAAGTTGACGTTCTACGCCATCCATACCCGCAGCAATCGCAGCTGCCGCAGTAAGATATGGGTTACAAGTGCCATCTGGCAGGCGTAGTTCGATACGACCATAAGGGATACGTACCATGGTCGAACGGTTGTTATTACCGTACGAGATATAAGCCGGTGCCCAAGTCGCACCAGATAATGAACGACCCACCACTAAACGTTTGTATGAGTTCACGGTAGGCGCAGCAATTGCTGATAACGCAGGAGCATGAGCCAGGATGCCTGCCATAAAGTGATAAGCCAGTTTCGATAAACCATGACCGGTTTCATCACTGTCATCATGGAATAAGCTTTTCTCACCATCACCAATCGACATATGCATATGCATGCCGTTACCAGGGCGATTACTGAAAGGCTTCGACATAAATGAACACACCATGCCCATTTCATTAGCAATTTCGCTGGCCGCCATTTTAAACATGACATAGTCATCTGCACTTTTTAGTGCATCAGCATATGTGTAGTTGATTTCAAACTGACCATTCGCATCTTCATGATCAATTTGATAAATATCCAAACCGACATCAATTAAAGACTCGGTAAGTTTTTCGAGGAAACCGCTCTGACGTGTAATGCCTTTATAGTCATAGCATGGTTTTTCTAGCGTATCAGTTGGGTCAAAAGGATGTAGATGACCGAACTCGTCTTTTTTCAATAAAGAAAATTCAGGCTCTAGCCCTGTATATAAAATCCAGCCTTTTTCAGTCAGACGGGAAATTTGTTTTTTCAGTACAACACGACTGTCATGGCTGTATGGCTCACCATTAACATGACCATCACAAATCAGGCGTGCATATCCAGGTTGCCATGGCAATAAACTCAATGTGCTTAAGTCGCCCATTGCCATGTAATCTGGACCGTTGGGTTTAATTCCCATCCCCCAAATAGCACCACCAGCAAACCCAGCACCAGTTTTAACGATATCTTCCAGGTGATCTGCTGGTACAGATTTGACTTTAGCCACACCGTGGATATCGACAAACTGAGCTAAGACATATTTCACATTGTTTTCTGTCAGAAACTTCTGCGCATAAGCTAATTGATCTGCTTGCGAAGCCTTAGGGTCGAATTCATACTTCATAACATATCCTCTGTTCTAATCATCAACACTTGGTTGTATTAATTGATATCGTGATAAAAACTGAACCCAACGGCACCGCCACCATATTCTTCGGTGATGCCTAATAGTGTTTTCCACAAATAGGGTCCATACGTACCATCACACCAAATGCGATAAACAGATTGGCCATTCAGCATCTGTCTCAGCACCGTTACCGATACACCGGCGATGATAGTCATGACAAGACAATTGTCTTTGAGTGCATCGCCTGACAGGTCGATAGCACAGACTTCAGAAAATAACTTTGTTGCCAGCTTGCCACTGACAATAAATGACGCATCGTTGCGAATTACCTTGTGGACACCGGCCTTGTTTAGAGGCAAAGCGTTCAACTGCTCAACCAAGTGTGAATTCAGTGGCTCTTCAACCAGAAATTCACTTCCCCCCAAACGCAAGACCAACTCACGTTTACCTTGTAGTGTCCAACTGTTTTTTGCTTCTGGCAGTGTCAGGCTTGCAGAGCTTAACCACTCCGCTGCATTCGGTCCTTTCACGCCAAAGCGATTTAATGCACTCACATCACAAATACTTAATAACTCGTGGCGTGATGCTTCAATAGCCTTGTCAGCCATAGCTATTGCAGTCTCCATGCCATTTACGATCCCATTAACTGGTTTCAAAGGGGCTTGAGCAAAAGCGACCGGGCTTTTAAAAATGTCGTTTTGCATGCTTATTCTCCGTCGTTATCAAGTAGGTGAAAAAAAGGCGCTTTGACGACTGTCGCTTCAACCATTGCACCGCTATCGTTACGAATGAAAAACGTTGAGCCAGGACTGCTCTGTTTTGGTGCAACAAACGCAAAACCAATCACTCTGTTGAGGTATTTGCTGTAGGCAATACTGGTAATACGCCCTTTGATATTGCCGTCCTCAATGACCAGATTGCATTCATTTGGCATTTCGCCATCAAAGCCTTTTTCAAGTACAAAATTCACTAATTTTTTGTTCAGTGTTTTCTTAGCAATGATCTGGAGGCTGCGTTGCCCGATAAAGAATGATTTATCCATTTTCACTAAGGATTCAGAATGCGCTTCAAATGGATTAGTCAGGCCATCGGTATCATGACTGATCAGATGATGGCCCATTTCCAGACGAAGCAGACGCTGAGCATCAGTACCAAATGGGCGAATACCTTGTGACTCTCCTGCCGCCATGATCTGCTTCCAAACGTGTAAGCCAGCTTTATATGGCACATGAATTTCAAAGGCCAAATCAGCAACAAAGCTCACTCGCAGGACTTTGGCTTCTACCCCAGCGATCTCGGTTTGGATCATATGTCCGTCAGGTAATGAAGCTTCAGTGATATCAGCTTGTGTCAGTGCACTTAAAATCTCACGAGATTTTGGCCCGGCCAGAGTCATCGCAGCCATTGCACCAGTCAGATTAACTAAGGTGACTTGTAAACCCCAAAGCTGCACATTGCGTTGCATCTCACGGTAAACTGTCGCCGCATTCGAAGAGTTGGTAGACACATAGAATTTTTCAGCTTCAACGCGAACAGCAAGCCCATCATCCAGCATCACACCAGCTTCATCTAACAGCATTGCAATGCGGCTTTCACCAATTTTTTGTTTGCTGAACTTACCGGTGTAAAAGCGTTCCAGAAATTCGGTCGCATCGGCACCAAATACTTCAATTTTGCCGAGAGTACTGCCATCGATCATGCCCGCTTGCTGTCTAACCGCTAAGGCTTCTTCCTGCACAGCTTCCATTGCTGACATGGTTCGACCACGGTATTGATAATAGGCAGGACGCATCCAAACACCGGCTTCCATCATCACGCCACCGTTATCAACATGCCATTCGTGCATCGCGGTATAACGATGAGGATGGAAACCACGTCCGCCCAGATGACCAATCGGTGTTGGGTGGAAAAATGGACGTGCAGTGGTAGTACCAATTTTCTCAACGGGTAACTGACGAACTCGAGCTAGAATACGGATAGCATTCATATTGGAATGTTTACCCTGACTTGGGCCCATACCTACCGTGGTAAAGCGTTTCATCAACTCAATATTGTCAAAACCTTCTTTGGCAGCATTGATGAAATCCTTCACTTGAATGTCTTCGTCAAAATCGACAAAGTTTTTACCTTTGGGATGTTCGACTACTGGATAAGGGTGGCTAGGTGATGCCATCTCAACTTTAGGTACAGCAACCACATCGACAGTTTTACCAAGGAATGCGGCCGCTTCGGCTGCTGCCCGTTGACCGTCTAGTTGGCGTGCTTTGAAATCAAACACACCATTGACTTTACCCGCAGCAAACACCCCATCAGGTAAGGCATCTGGGACAAATTGCTCTACGTCATAGTCATAACGCATTTTTGAACCAGCTTGATACAGCAAAGCTGCGGCTGGCGCCCAACCGGCACACATCGCTACACCATCACACGCCAAGCGAACCGTGTAACCACTATCTGCACCGGCACTAATGTCGTCATATGGACTCATTACTACCGCTTTAACACCTAATTTATTTGAGGTAGGGATGACTTCATAGATACAGCTGGAGATATGAACAGGAATACCTTTGTCTCTGACTTTTTGTGCCAGTTGACGTGGCGCACCGTTTCTACGCATATCAATAACAGCCACGACCTCAACACCAATAGACGCTAAATCGAGTGCCGTTCGGTAGCCATAGTCATTGGCGGTGACCACGACACCTTTCTCAAATGGTTTAACTGCATAGCGATGAATCAAACGTTGTGCAGCTGATCCCATCATCACGCCCGGTAAGTCGTTGTAGCGAAATACAGGAGGTTGCTCAAAGGCACCGGCAGCCACAATTACAGCTTTTGCCCAGACTTTGGTAATACCTTCTTTACCGACTAATGGCACCAATTTATCGCCATAAAAACCGCCAGCATAAGCATCGGTGATTAAACGAATGTTCGGGTTTGATTCAACACTACCTAAAAGGCTTGCCAGCGTATCTGCAGTGGCTTGGTCACCTGCATAGTCATACGTCAGACTGCCACCTGCCTGCTTGTTTTCGTCAACAACGATCACATCCAGACCTTGCTCAGCAGCTTTGATTGCCGCCGATAAACCAGACAGACCAGCACCAATGATTAATACATCACAATGAGCAAATTTCTTTGGCTTAACAATACGTGGGTAATTAAAATTGACTTCACCCAGCCCCGCTGCCTTACGGATTTTATCTTCCCAGAATGGAAACAGGCTTTTTGGCTTATAAAATGTTTTGTAATAGAAACCGACGGGTAAAAAAGGTGACAAATAATCGATATATTTGTTTTTATCTTTTAATACCCCGCCGCTAGTATTGACGGCTTTGATATCCATTCCATCTGCGACAGGCCAGACATCTGCACGGATATTAGTATCCATACCATCAGTCACCATCGCGTTGACATCATGATTAGCAAAGCTCAAAACACCACGTGCACGATGATATTTAAAGCTTCGACCCAACACATTAATACCCGCTGCCCATAGCGCACTGGTAATAGTATCGCCTTCGTATCCCTGAACAGTCTGACCTTCATATTGAAAAGTCAGTGGCTTGTCACGGTTGATCCACTCACCTCGTTTTTTAGCAATACGGCTGGTCATTTAGCTTCCTCCTGACCCAGAAGATAAGTACGACTGACGATGTCAGTCATCGTGTTACGTTCAGCAATAAACCAGGTACCGCTGGGAGAGTGATACCACCATTCTTTTTTCAACCCTGGCGCACCATTGCGATAGTGCACATAGGCTGCCCATTCAGTATCAGAACAGGTGGCTGGGTTGGGCATATTTCGATATTCTCCGCCGTAGGTGAATTCACTTATCGGCCTGATACCATTAATAGGACATTCAAGTAGTTTCATAGCCTTACTCTTAACTTAGTGACCAACAGAAGCCGCACCTTTTTCACCGGTCAGCTCATAGTCTTCAAAACGTGATAAACGGAATGATTTAATAAGATCAGGAGCCATATCTTTGGCTATTGTCTCGGCCATGGTTTTGCCACTGATTGGTGTGGCTTTAAATCCCCATGTCCCCCATCCGGCGTCGAGATAAAATCCTTCAATGGGTGTTTTACCCATAATCGGAGCGAAGTCTGGCGTAATGTCTGCCATCCCACCCCATTGACGTACCACTTTTACATTCGATAAAAACGGGAACATATCAGTGATATGTGTCGTTAACCCTTCCACAAAATCGAGTGATGACCGCGTTGAGTGCATTTCATAAGGATCCAGAGAGGACCCCATAACAAGCTCGCCACGAGACGACTGACTGACATAGACGTGTAAGCTGCCTGATACCAGAATCGTATCGAGCCACGGTTTCATCGGTTCAGACACACATGCCTGGAGAGGATGAATAACAATCGGCGTTTGTAAGTCCACCATTTCAGTAATACGAGGCGTAAAACCAGCCACTGCTGATAACACACGGTTAGTACTGATATACCCCTTACTTGTATTGACACCAACGACTTTGCCACCTTTGGTATCAATACCGGTGACTTCCGTCATTTGGAAAATTTCAACGCCCATGCGATCTGCTTCTTTGGCATATCCCCATGCCACTGCATCATGACGAGCAACTGAACCTGGCGCGTGATAAAGAGCACCCTGTATAGGTGCTTGGCCACTGCAGGAGATATCCAACTGCGGACAGGCTTTGGATATCTCCTCAGGACCGACGACATAACTTTCAACGCCAACATGTTTATTCACTTCTGCACGCCAGCGCATGGTTCTCATCGCTGATTCTGTATGGGCTAAAGTGAAGTGACCACGTGTGGAATAAAACAGGTTCAGGTCTAATTCTTCAGAGAGGTCTTCATACATTTTGACGCTGGCATCATAGAAGTTAACCCCTTCCGGCGTCAGATAATTAGAACGAACGATAGTAGTATTACGGCCCGTATTACCACCACCGATATAGCCTTTTTCTAATACCGCTACATTGGTAATGCCATAGTCTTTGGCTAAGTAATACGCCGCCGCCAAACCATGTCCGCCGCCACCGATAATCACGGCATCGTAGGATTTTTTAGGTTCAGTACAGTCCCTAAAAAAGCGTGGTGCCGGGTGTTCACTACTCAGACCATATTTTAATAGTCCTAATGGCATTCTTAACCTCCACTATTAACACTCAACTACTACTAAAGGGGTAGTTGGATCTACCACCTTTTGAGTAAACAAAAATTCATCTGGTGAAACAATGGTTCTATTTACTCATGCTGAAAAAATCATGTCAATAGATTTGTAAACTTTTTTTCCTATTAGGAAACATTTAGGTCGGATAAATAAAAAAACCTCAGGTATAATCGGAATTACAAGCTTTAAATGATGGAGTATTTTTGCTGTGAGCAAACAGGAAACGATCATAACGACTGACACGGCTGCGCATCACTCGTTAGATAAACATCTGGGAAACACCTTGCGTCATATTCGCACTGAGAATGGGTTAACCATTGCTGAAGTAGCCATGCGTGCCAACGTGAGTCGAGGTATGTTAAGTAAGATTGAAAATGGTCTCACTTCTCCCAGTCTCGAAAAACTTGAACATTTAGCGAATGCCTTAGGCGTCAAACTCTCGCGTTTATTCCATGATTACGACACCCCTATGGGCGGTGCGCAATATGTGAAAAATGGTGAGGGAATGGAAGTGGTCCGTCGCGGTACCAAGAGTGGTCATACCTATCAATTACTAGCGTATGACACTGGCCCGAAAAAACTGTTTGAACCGTTTTTGATTACCTTAAATGAAGAAAGTGAAGTGTTTGATCCGTTTGAACACGCCGGTACTGAATTCATTTATATGTTGGAAGGAAAATTGGAATATACCGTAGGTGATGAACGTTTTGTTTTGGAGCCAGGTGACTCTCTAACTTTCCACGCAGAACAGCCACATCGACCAGAAACCAAACTGCAAATGCCGATTCAATACCTAGCCATCATTTATTACGACAGTCTTGATGACTTTGAAGACGATAGTTACAAAAACTAGCCTGTTTTTATTAAATAATATTTAAAAACGAAAACGGTTTAAAAGCGTTTTTTTAATCGCCAATAAACACCAAATCATTATTTTATCTTCGTTAGGTTAGTTGTCGCCGATGAAGGCTTTTCCGAGTAGAGCTATCATATTCAATATTTCGTATAACGCTTTGCTCACCGGAAAATTAGGAGCGAAGCGAGTAACTTTTCCGTGTGCAGCAACTTGTTATACGCCTCTCAAAGTAACCTTTATCTCACCGAAGTGAGCTTTCATAGAATAGCTAAGTGTAGATTTTCAGAAGTCAAAAGACTACTAACGATCGACATATATTAAGCATGCTAGGTTGTATACTTGGCAATAAAGGAATGTAAATCGGTCGACAATATTTCGTTAACTGATTCAGCAATAACTTTAGCCAGATCACAAGGCACTGCGTTTCCGATTTGACGATACATTGCACTTTGACTGCCTGATAGTTTGTATGTAGTTGGGAAAGTTTGTATTGCTAAAGCTTCATCTATAGTAATTCGGCGAAGTCTTTTGGGTGCTAGCCCTGAACGAACTCTCGCACCACCCAATAGATCTGCATGATATTTCTCAACATAACTACTCGAACCCAAAAAGATTTCATCTTCATCCACAATAGGAGTTTTATTTCCTCCCATTGATGCAGGAAGTGTTAAAGCAACCCCTTTAGGATTAATAGGTCTTCCCGCACCATTAAAAAGCATGCCAGCATATGGGCTTTTTCTTAATACTGGATTTTTGGCATATGTAATAATTGCAGAACAAACTCTCTCATTCCCTTTCGAACCTGCTGGACCAAGACTCTTAATTACAGTGGAAATAGTAGGCGGAGCAACTTTCTTCTTTTCTAGGCAGCTATAGAGCGCTACTTGGAACATTTCATCTGTAACCTTCTTGCGTGTTCTTTTTGCACCAACAAGAAACATCCTTTCCCTAGCTTGTGGGACACCGAAATTAGATGCTTTCAACACAAGTAAAGCTGTTACATAGCCTAATTCATTAGATCGTTCTATCAAACCATTTCTAACACGAGTCCAACGATTGTTTACCGCTAGAGCCTTGACGTTTTCACAAACAAAAGCAGATGGCTTCAGCAGTTCAACCTTATCAAGGTAGTTCCAAATGAGTTGGCTTCGCTCATCATCGGGGTCCATCTTGCCTGCAACAGAAAATCCTTGGCAAGGTGGGCCGCCAAATATCAAGTCTACCCCTTTATGCTTGGAAATCTCTAAGCGATGGTTTCTAAGGTCTCCACAAATACTATCAATTTTGTGATTCAGGTCGTAAGTGGCACAAGCAGCGGGATCAATATCATTAGCTAGTACAACATCATACCCAGCGTCTTCAAACCCAACATCCATACCTCCAGCACCGCTAAAAAGTGATACAGCAGAAAAGTGTTTATTCACAGATGGTCCCATCACAAAAAAATCGAATTTGTCACTCCTGACGAAATGTGACTCATAGTCCGTAGTCTCATAGTCAACACAAGCTTATGATGCCTCACATGACTAAAAATATCAATTCTTACCACAAGCGATTATTTGGCAGTCGTCTAAAGAAAATTAGACAACAGAAAGGCTTATCCCAAGAGTCTTTGGCCATGAGTGCTGGCTTAGACAGAACTTATGTTAGTGGGTGTGAGCGGGGTCTAAGAAACATAGGCCTCGAAAATATTTACAAACTTGCAATAGCCCTCAATGAATCGCCAGAAGTATTTTTCAAGGAAGACGAATAATGCCCATAACCGATCATCGTAGACTCTTACGCTCTATGCTGCTCCCTATCAATCTGAATAAAGAGGGTGAATGTGTAGACAAGCTTGAGTTATTGTTAACTGGTATTCTTGGCGATAGCACTGAAGAACACTTTGAATGGATTGAAAGCCAATTAACAGAGTGGCATCAATCAGCAACTCCTACAAACGAACTCTCCAACATCATCTCACAAGTTCTTCTTGAAGGTGCAGGAGATTATGGTGAGATTATCTCCACTAACTACCTTCTTGCACATAAAGAATTAGTGGAGAATCAACTCGTTTCACCTGAGCAAGCCCGTTCATTTCTAAGTCACTTAATATTGATTACTCGACTTAGGGATGAAGAAAAGATGTCATCTGCTCAAATTTCTAAAATACTAGATGCCATGAATCCTTCAGCTGGTTTTGGTAGAAGATCTGTTGAAGCTATACTAAAGAAAATGAAAATGGCTCCAGTTATTACTACTAATGACATTGAAGCAATACTCGCATCAGATCACGTATTATCAGAAAGGGAGTTTGGTGATTCATCGCTATCAGAATGTGCCCAATCTATAACGACTTTAGGAACTCGACTAGGATACAAGACAGCTATCGGCGCAGATCTTCTAAAGCTGATTGATGAAACTGATGTTTCAAAATTCACGCCATACCTACAAATACTTCACTATCAGTGTGCAATATTAGAGCTATTTGATCATACCCCTAAAGATTTTTATGAGTTTTCCCCAAGAGGACAGGCTGCAACTACACTTTTTAATCGCTATCCAGAACCAATGCAGAGGGCGGGAAATCCTTTTTTGAACAATGCAAAGTCTGTAGGTCAGATTAATTTTCCGTGGGCGGCAGCTAAAAAGAATAATGAATTCCCAGGAGCGGCGGCTTTATTTACTATTTTAGATGGGCTTGATGAGATGGGGTATGCCGCTAGGCAGGAATTGGCCCTATGGATTCGATGTTTTATTCATAGGTTTATGGCTTTCGCTATCCCATTAGAAACCCCTATTCCTGAGAATCTTGAGCAGGCTCAATATTATCGACTATTGACTAATACTGCACAAAAAAATACCGAAACTAGAGGGATTATTGAGCAAAGAATTGTAGACGCCATAGGATTGGTACTACATACAGCCAACGACAATTGGGTGGCTAGAGGGATTGGAGACCCAGTTAATGCATCTAATACTAGCAAAAAGAAACTTGGGGATTGTGATTTCCAAAAAATACAGGAGCATATAGCCATCGCGTATGAAGCGCATGGCGGTATTCTCACTCAAACCTATTTGGATGAACATATAAGAACTCTTCCAAATTCAATTGCACCTAGAGTGGCTGAATGGTCAACCTTCTCAAATCCTGAATTATGGAGCGTAAAGGTAATTTTCATTGCTCATGAATTCAATGCCGAGTGCCCTGATGAATTTGAAATTGGTGGTGTAAATATTTGCATTGAATTTATGACTTATAAAGAATTCTTTGATTCAACAGGTGATGATATTGATACTAGCTTATTCAATGCCCATGTACTTGGTCCACTATCTCAAAAGCGCACTCCATCTTTTGTTCGCCAAAAATTTATTGAGTTAATCCAACCCTAATCACTCTCGACACTGCCTCGTTACTCAGCCAAAATGTATAACGCTTGCAGCATGCGCGCCCATGGAATGGAGCCGAAGGCGCAATGTAATGGGCGTCGCCGTGCCTGCACTGGTTAGAGCAATCATTGGCAACACTGCTTATTTTTTCTACCAGACCCGCAGTAACAAGGGTCATTTCGGCCTGTGTGCTTTTTAATGGACCGAATGAATTCCATCGCGAGCCTCTGCTTCTCGAGATGGACTTTATCAAGGCCGAGTTGGTCACCGTTTAAACGAGCCTGATCAGATCGGTTCTCTAAATCAACCATGTTGCAAACGACCTTGTCTTCAACCACCGCAACTGCTCTGGTCGGTAACTGTTGATTTACCACTAAATCAGCAACCGAATCGTCTGCCACAAAATTATGATAATCGAGTGCGGCTTCGGGAGGGGTAACGCACAAAAGTTCTCCGTTTTCATCTTTGACCACTACGTGCCCATGCAACTTAATAATCACCGACCCAAGCGCCGAGAAAATCCATCCGTACTGAATCGAGCCCGGGTAGGAGGCCAAATAGCTCTTCACGTTATCGAGGCAGTATATCCGCCTGCCCGAGGCCATAGGTTCAATCGGCACCTGAATCACAGGCCCGAGATTGAGTTTGTCCAAAAAGCTCGTAGGCAATTTCTTAGGAATGTGATAAATCACCGAGGTCTACCCTCCGGCTCTAACAGTCTGTTTTATGAGGCCACTGGCCTCATAATAAATATTAAACAGGCGGCCTTATAATTCATTTTCAAAAAATATAACAAATTGATTATTAATCAATTTTTATTTCGTTCTTTTGAATTATGAGGCCAACTTTTTGAACTAGCAATGAAAAATAGTGCCTGACATTATTTATTTTGTATCAATAGGGTCAGAGTGTTTGATTTTGGCCTGCTCACGAAATTTCTCCGATTTTCTGTCACCACCACGATTAGTTGGCTCTATTCGTCTATTAACCTGAGTTTCAATTTCTCGCTTGAAACGCTCACTACCCAAAACCCATGCTTTATTCGTTGCCGTTCTAATCAACTCTAATGTGTTGTCTGAGAGATAGTCATCAAACAATCTAACATACCGTTGAAGCCTTTTAGTATTGCTTTCACCTAATTTTATGTATCGTTCATGTGGCGTGAGCAACTCGATAACTTTCCCAACTCCATTAGCTTGATAACTCGACCAAGGGTATTCTGCTGGATGCTCTACCATGCCTGCTCTCACAGGATTCATCTCAATATACCGCATTACAGTTAATAAATAATTATCACTATCGACAATTGTTGATCTATACCGTCCTTCCCACAAAGTGCCTGTTCGTTGATAATTTTTATTAATGTATAAAACATAATAACGTCCTATCGATTGCATCATCTTACTGATGGCACTCTCATGTTCGGTCGAAACTAATAAATGAACATGATTTGTCATTAACACATAGGCATGTACTTTAACTTCATACTGCTCGGAGAAGTCTTTGAGTTTAGCTAAATAGACGGTGTAATCTTCATCAGAAAAGAAAATAGCTTGACGATTGTTACCCCGTTGAATGAGATGCTGGGGACAACCTTTGATAAACAATCTTGGTAAACGTGCCATAAGCAATCCTTGCTTGAATAACTATCGAATTGATTTAATCCCTTTATTTAAAATCAAACACTCTGACCCTATTGATTTACTGATTTCACATAACGATTAGGGTAAGTGGCGCGCGCTGTTTGCGCGTCCAAGCGAAGCGAACTTGACCCACTTGTTATGCATTTTCAGCCTCAACACGTGGTGTGATAAATTCATATAATTCTGGGAACCCAACTTCTTGTGGTATTTCTACTTTTTCATCTGATGGTTTACACATCATAAGACATTCCCATAATGCCTCACATGTCCTTCTTGGGTGCCTAGATGCCATACTTACATAGAAATTAGCAGGGGCTCTATAGTGATGTGTATGAATGAATTTATCCCATCTTTTTCCTAATTCTTCTTTTGGTAACACATCAATTATTTCAATTTCCTCTAGGCTCTTATCTTCAGGGGCTCCCCATGCATCACTAAGCAGCCTTACTGCCTCGACATCAGAGACTGGTGCGCCATAGCCAAATATTGTAAAAATGTAGCCTTGTGTAAGATAGTGCCTAAAAGCACCCCATTCATTATTTATAAATGGGTCGCTTGTATAATTCTTTTCAGTAACTGGATACAGGATTCTTGATTGCTGTGTTCTCTCTCCACATTGTGGGCATAGGGCATATGCATTTATTTTTAGGCCGCAATCATGACATACGCCAATAGCTACAGAGCCATGAAGAAAAAATAGCTTAGGTGGCTTTTTTTATGTGATTGTTTCTTGCAGCAGCTTGGAATAGAAATGGATCCCAATTGAATGTAGCTATTACATCTTTTTCCCGGAGAGATAATATTAGGTGGTCGTATAATGTCGGTTCATCTGGGAGCTCAAGGCTTTCAAAATACTCATAAATTTCAGTCTCAAGTTCTGTTACGATTTCTTCGTGCTCTGGTTTAGATGACAGCTCGGCATAAATTTCTTCGAAATTTCCGAATGGTGGTTTATATCCAGCTTTTTCCAGTAATGATTCTAAACCTAGTACTTCAATAAAGTTGGCCATAACAGGAAGCTTCTTTCCATTTTTATCACCATTAGGAAATGCAGCAAGGCTAGCTCCAGCACCCAACAAGAAACAATGAGGACGGCCAAAGTCCGTTTTATTAATTTCTTCTTCCTCAGTAAATATATCCATTGCTCACTTCTTATTTAATATGCATAACGCCCAGCTCTGCGGCTGGCAAAAGTGGAGTCGAAGCCGGAGCTTTTGCCAGTCCGGCAGCAGCTGCTTGTTAGCTGGCTATGCATGATTCTCGAAGGAAGCATCTCGCTGCAATGCCTCCGCCTCTTCGCTTGAGATTTCATGGGCATACCGCTCCAGCTCTTCCCAGAATGATTTACAGGCCGGACAATGGTACAGACGAGTATGTAATGTATAGCTGACTCCCACGAAAGACAGTGCTGAGCGATCTCCCGACTCCCAAGCCCTCCTGCACTGCGCACAGCCCTGTTCATTCCACTTTACCGGCTCACTCATTGCCAAAGTCTCCAGACAGCTAACAGTCTGTTTTATGAGGCCGCTGGCCTCATAATAAATATTAAAAGGCGGCCTTATAATTCATTTTCAAAAAATATAACAAATTGATTATTAATCAATTTTGATTTCGTGGTTTTGAATTATGAGGTCAATTTTTTGAATTAGCAATGAAAAATAGTGCCTGACATTTTTTATTTTGGAAAGGAGATTGTATAAAGTAATTTGATGATTTTATTCAGGTAGTCGCAGGAAACTGGCCGCCGACTCATGACTGTTCAGATGAGGTACCACTCCCAAGCAGGGGGTATCAATGCGGCTGGTTAAGGTCTCTATCATTTCAGTTGATTCTGATTGTTCAGCCACATGATTCGCCACCCAGCCAGCCAGTTTGAGACCTTGTTGTTCAATAGCGGCCACGGTTAATAAGGCATGATTAATACAACCTAGCTTGATAGCCACCACCAAAATCACCGGTAATTGAAGTTCAGCAGCAAGATCCGCCATGGTGCTTTCTGAGTTTAGTGGTACATACCAGCCTCCGGCACCCTCCACAATGACTGCGTCAGCCTGCTCAGCGATCAATTCATAGTTGGCTTTAATGTTGGCAATAGAAAGTGTTACCCCCTCTCGCTCCGCCGCAATATGGGGCGCAATAGCTGGTTCAAAGGCATAAGGATTGATCAGTGAATAGGCTAAATCCGTCTGACTTTGTTTGATTAATGCGAGTGCATCCTCATTTTTCCACTGTCCATCTAACCACTCACAACCGCTGGCAATCGGCTTCATGCCAACTGTTTTATAGCCTTGTTGTTGCAGTAGAGATACCAAGCCCACACTGATGAAAGTCTTCCCTACTTCAGTATCGGTACCTGTTATAAAAAAATGTGTACTGGTCATAATCGTTTGATCTCACTGATCGGAATATAAACACTGTCATCATCCGTTCGGCATTGGCCTGATTGAGCTAATTTCCATGCATGACCAAAAATGACTTCATAGCTGGCAGGTAAACCGTCAGCTTGGCGAAATGTTTCATACGAGGAAATCACTTTTTGCATCAGTTGCTTTCCAGTCAGTCCGCGACGGCGGCCTTCATTGACATTACGTGCACCAAGGATTTTCAGATCACGCATCACACTCATCGCATCGTTATAACTTAATGTGTAAGGTTCCATATCCAGCACACAATCTGCTAAGCCGCTCGCTGTCATGGCATCACCCACATCATGCATATCGTAAAATAAATTCACATGAGGATAGCTATCGACTTCAGCCCAAGCCTGACGCAACTCCGTTAATGTATCCGGCCCCAGACTGGTAAACATCAATAGCCCTTGAGGTTTCAACACCCGAAAGATTTCACTGAAACAACGTTTAGGATCACACCACTGTAATGCCAGATTGGCATAGATAAGATCGACGCTGTTATCGGCCAGTGGAATGGCTTCAGCATCACCCGCCAATACCTGTAAACGTGGCTGGTTTGGTAACCAGCGTTTAATGCCTTGGTCATGCCGATAACGCTTTTCAGCCTGCTTTAACATCTGTGGTGCGATATCGACAGCGACTAATTGGGCATGAGGATAGCGCTTTTGTAATAACGATAAATTACGTCCGGTGCCCGCTCCCAAATCCAGTATGGTCTGCGGTTCAATAGTGATATATGACAGGCGATCTAATAATTCATCGGCTGTTTGTCTTTGCAAAACAGCCACATCATCATAATGCTCAGCGGCGGCAGAAAATGACTGTGCCACTCTTTTCTTATCGGGACGATATTCACTCATGGATAAATTGTTCTATCACTAATTGGCATTGCTGAGGCTGGGAAATAAAAGGCGCATGTCCTAATCCCGGCATGACATCAATGCGAAGTTTTGGCTGTAACTCAACTGCATAATTTGCTAAGGACGCGGGAACGAGATGATCATTTTCTGCCAGGATCATTTGTGTGGGGCAATTTACGGTGGTAAGCGCATCTCGTAAATCCCACTCAGCCAGACATTTTAAGCCTGCCTCTAATGCCTCTGGTTCTGGTACATGCTGTTGAGCCAGTTGTTCACTTAATTGTTTAATCACTTGCCGTGGCTGATTTGCGCCTTTTGCCTGCAGCATAATAAACCGTTGCAAGGTCTGTTGTTGATCATCAGCTAAGCTGGCTGAAAATGTTTCAAAGACTTCTGGTGGCATCGCACAAGGCCAATCTTCTTTTTGTACAAAACAGGGGTTGGCAGCCAGCATAATCAGTTTTTTTACGTTATCAGGATAATGTTTAGCCATAGCTAACGACACCTGTCCGCCTAATGACCAGCCAAGCCAAATGGCCTTTTCTGGTAAAGCTTCTGCTAGCTTGGCTAATAAGGTGCTTAATTCAAAATCACCTGCGTGCCAGTCACTTTGACCATGTCCGGGTAAATCGACCAGATGACAGCGAAAGTGTTCAGAGAGTAATTCAAGCAAGGGCGACCAAACACCGCTATGCATACTCCAGCCGTGAACCAATACTAAGTCTGGTCCCTGACCTATGCTGTTAATGTGCATACGCCTGCTCCAGAGCAATAAGCAGTCTGTCTACATCCTGTTCTGTATGGGCAGCAGAGAAAGTAATTCTCAATCTAGCCGTATTTTTAGGCACGGTGGGTGGACGGATAACACCGACCAGAATACCTTGCTCTTCTAGTTTTGCCCCTATTTCCAGCGCCTTTTTATCTTCACCGATAATGACGGGTTGTATTGGCGTTTCTGAAGACATCAGCTCCAAGCCGAGTTGTTCAGCACCTTGTCTGAATTGCTGAATTAATTGCTGAAGTTGGTCTCGTCGCCACTGTTCTTTTTCAACCAAATCCAGACTGACCAGCGTCGCTGCCGCAATCGCCGGTGGTTGTGCTGTGGTATAAACATAACTACGCGCTTGTTGAATCAGCGTTTCAATTACCAGCTCATCCGCAGCGACAAAAGCACCGCCAGTACCAATGGCTTTGCCTAAGGTCCCCACCACAATCGGGGCTTTATCAGCGGCAAGTTGATAATGTGAAACTGTACCTCTGCCACCCTCACCTATCACACCAAAGCCATGGGCATCATCAATCAGAACGGCAGCATGGTGTTGTTCGGATAAGGCCATAATTTCAGGTAGGGGGGCGATATCACCATCCATACTGAATACACCATCACTGACTATCAGCCGATGTTTTGCTGTGGCGACATTATGTAAGCGTTTGTGTAATAGGCCCATATCGGCGTGCGGGTAACGTAATTGGTCGGCATCTGTCAGACGGCCACCGTCTAATAAAGAAGCATGATTCCATTTATCCTGAATTACCGCATCACCGCGATTAAGCAGACCATCAATCACGCCGAGATTGGCCATATAGCCAGTGGAAAAAAGCAGTACGCGTTGTTGACCCGTAAAATCCGCCAGCTTTTCTTCTAATGCCTGATGGTAATAACTATGACCAGTTAATAGATGCGCGGCGCCACTACCGACACCTTCTTTATCAACTGCATCTTTGAACGCTTGTTTAATATCAGGATGGGCAGCTAATCCGAGATAATCATTGCTACAAAATGACAGAATGGATTTGTTGCCAAGGTGAATATGCACACCTTGCTCACCGACACGCTGTCGGTTTTGTCGATAACGCCCCGCCGCTTTGCGTTCAGCTAAAGCGGCGGTCAGTTCATTATGCCAAGGGAGTTTGGCCACTCGAAACTGGAGTCGTTAGGCTGCTGAAGAACAGCTACGTTCTTCTGTTTTTTCTTCACCAACCCAAGGCGTTATACCTAAACGTTTGAACAATTGCTGATCATGGTTGGTATCTGGGTTGTCAGTAGTTAATAATTTTTCACCATAGAAAATTGAGTTAGCACCGGCTAAGAAACACATGGCTTGTAACTCATCGGTCATATGCTCACGACCCGCTGATAAACGCACAAATGATTTCGGCATCATGATACGGGCAACAGCAATGGTACGAACAAACTCGATCGGATCCAGATTATCCACACCATCTAATGGCGTACCTTCGACTTGAACTAATAAATTGATAGGTACACTTTGTGGTTGAGTGGGCAGATTTGCCAGGCTGATTAATAAACCAGCACGGTCATTGCGACCTTCGCCCATACCTACAATACCGCCACTGCATACGTTAATACCGGCATCACGGACATGGCTTAAGGTATTCAGGCGGTCTTCATAGGTGCGGGTAGTAATAATTTCACCGTAAAATTCAGGTGAGGTATCCAGGTTGTGGTTGTAGTAATCCAATCCCGCATCTTTTAAGCGCTTGGCTTGATGCTCTTCCAGCATGCCCAGTGTGACGCAAGTTTCCAAACCTAAGCTCTTCACGCCTTCGACCATTTCTGCAACGCGTTCCAAGTCACGGTCTTTCAGGCTACGCCATGCTGCGCCCATACAGAAACGATTCGCACCCGCCTCTTTCGCTTCGTTGGCAGATTTCATGACTTCATCAAGCGGCATCAAAGGTTCTGCTTTGACGGCTGATTCATGGTGTGCACTTTGTGGGCAATAACCACAGTCTTCGGCACAACCACCGGTTTTGATACTTAATAAGGTACTAATCTGCACCGCATTGGCATCAAAGTTAGCACGATGAACGGTTTGTGCTTTAAACATCAGGTCGTTAAAGGGCATAGCAAATAAGGCTTCAACCTCTTGCTGGCTCCAGTCGTTGCGGATTGTTGCTTGGGTTTCTGCTACATTCTCAGGCATGATGACTCTTTACTGATTTAAAGGATTAAATTAGGTCATGTCATGGCAAATCTGCTCTCACTGACACAACAATTCAGACAATTATACAGGAAAGTATTTCCAATTCCGTGTTTACTCTGTGGACTGCCAGCCGAGCAACACGCCCTTTGTGATGGCTGTATCGGTGAATTGCCTATCATTCAGCAAAAATGTATTTATTGCGCGATACCATTAATAAAAGGGGAAATTTGCGGACGATGTATACAAAAGCCGCCAATTCAAGATACCAGCCTAAGCCTCTACCGTTATGAAAAAGCTATACCCAGAGTCATCTCAGCACTGAAATATCATCGGCAAATTCAACTAGCCGATCTGTGTGCAAAAGAGTTTATTGCGCACAACTCACTAAACAGACTCCCCGAGGTACTGATACCTATACCACTGCATCCAAGTAGGCTCCGACAGCGTGGTTATAATCAATCACGGATCTTTGCTGAAAAACTGTCAGCGTTATTAAACATTCCCTGTCGACCAGACATGCTCAAACGCATCAAAAAAACAACAACCCAAACACAGCTTAATGCTAAACAGCGTCATAAAAATATGCGTCAGGCGTTTCAGTTTCGCTCAAAGGTAGTGCCAGAACATGTCGCCATTATTGATGATGTCATGACATCAGGCGCTACCACATATGAAGCTGCACGAATATTAAAGCGCTCAGGCGTAAAAGTGATAGAAGTGTGGACAATTGCCCGCGCAATAAGCCATTATTAGTGTTAACTAAATCACACTAAGGCTCATAAGGCGCTTGGATGCAAGATATCGCCACCTTACAAGCTCGTCTGGACGAATTACTCCGCATCGCGAAAAGCAATGAGCGAAAACAGACCAATTTCCAAGAGTATGAACTCGCATTACTTGCCAGTAATAATCTCCATGAGCTACTGGAAATTGTGCTTGAAGAGCATAAAGAACGCTTCCAACTGACCGATGTGACGTTGTTGCTGCATGATCCTGAATACGAATTCCAGCGATTGATAGATGCACAACCCATCACATCCTCGTGGTTCGACAAGCTTATATTTACTGAATCAGCACATTTACTTAATCAATACTTCAGCCCCTTACGAAAAACACGACTGATTCCATACTCACCCCATCAACATGCTTTTTTATTTCCTGATCAAGCCGAACTTGGCTCCATCGCATTACTGCCACTAATCAGACATAAAGTATTAATCGGCAGTCTGAATCTAGGCAGTCGTAACCCTCACCGTTTTGAAAGCCATATCGGTACTCAGTTTCTGGAACATCTGGCAGCGGTGATGTCAGCCTGTCTGGAAAATGCCCGCTTACATGAACATATAAAATTAGTGGGCTTACGTGATCCACTAACAGGTATCAATAACCGTCGTTTCTTCGACCAACGTATCAGCGAAGAAGTCAGTCGGGCTAAGCGTATAAATAGTCCCTTATCGTGCCTATTTATTGATCTGGATTTTTTTAAACGTATTAATGATCATTATGGCCATCAAGCAGGTGATGCGGTGCTTAAACAGGTATCACAACTTTTGAATGATCGTTTGCGTAACAGTGATGTGCTCGCCCGTTATGGCGGCGAAGAGTTTGTCATTTTATTGGCTGATACCAATGCGGAAGATGCCGTATTAATAGCTGAGCAGATTCGTCGACGCGTCGAGAAAACCGACTTTCTTATCCCTTCCGGTAAAAGCATACACGCCACACTCTCCATTGGATCCGCTACACTTGGTCAACACAACAACATTCACGATACAAAATCTCTGATTGCTGCTGCCGATCAAGCCGTCTATGCAGCAAAATTATCAGGTCGCAATCAAATCAAACAGGCACGTTAAATGTTACTTACGACATTTGTCATTAATACGTTTATTTTTGTCACCACTATATTGATCCACTATGAAACGCTATACCAATTAGCTAAACGACTTCCGGCATTACATATTATTCATCGCTATCGGGTTTTACTGGCTGTAATGGTGGTGATGGTGGCGCACATCGTGGAGATTTGGCTATTTGCCATAGGCTATTACCTCATGTTGCATGCCGATGGTTTTGGCACATTAATGGGTAATATTGATTCCAGCTTGCTGGATTGCAGCTACTTTTCTTTCACCACCTATACCACGCTGGGATTTGGCGATATCGAACCAACTGGATATATTCGTTTTTTAACCGGATTGGAATCTTTGACAGGTTTAGTGATGATTACCTGGTCGGCCTCTTTTGTATTCCTGGAGATGCAAAAATACTGGCCAAAACGCTAATAATTATTGGCTTTTTATGGCTGAGGGATGTCTGACATTCATATAAAACTGTTTACCCTGTCGATGAAGCCAGCCACGAACTTCAACCGTTTGATTCAGGTAATGCTTCCAATCATCAAAATAAACGCTGTCTTTCTTTTTAATCGCTAACCTGAAATGGCTATTAGCTTCCAGATAAACTGTCTTTTTCCCTAGTTTTATTGTTTTGAGTTTTAACTTGATCCGCTGCCAACCACGGTAAGATCTTCCTGTCTTGAAATCAGATAATTGTTTCACCTGATAATCAGACAATGACCATATGCCTTTTTTGGCTTGTTCCGCTTTGCTTTGTGCAGTGATGAGCTTATCGCTGTATCGCAAATTAGGTGGAGTCAGTGTCAGCGAGGCAAGCCCCTCTTCAACTAACATTGCATTCAAGTAATGTCCATCAGCTAAAAAACAATGTACTAAAGCACGATCGTATTTATCTCGCTGCTGTTGATCATATTCAATGAAAATCTCTTGCTGACCTAATTTCTTCGTTAACCACTGCTTCGCTGTTTCACCACCAGCCTCACCCTCCCGATAACGGTTTTGAACTTCAGGCGTATTCATACCCAGTAAGCGAATGATTTGCCCGGATTTTAGCTCGAGTGTATCACCGTCAATAACACGTTTAACACTCACGCGATAACGATATGGCGTGGATTTAACTGAGATTAATGTGGCATTTTCAGATGGCTGATCAGAAAAAAGCGTTTGTCCCTGCTCATTTTCTGATTGATAAACAGATGTGGCATAACAAACCGCCGATATGATGGAGCTGATAAACAGCAGGAGCATTCGCATCGTATTCCTCCATGAATAACGATAGTGGTCATAGCTATTCTTCAAGCATATTATTTATCAGTGTTTTCTGCTTGATGATTTCTTCTCTTAGATCAGCAATCAATGATTTCAACATTTGAGCAACGGAGTTAAAGCGCGTGGCATGACTCTCTGCATGTGCCGCTTCCACCGAACAATAAATCGCTAAATAATCACCTTTAGCTACTGAAGCTGGCAACTCTTGTAATGTTGACTGGATTTGAAATAAGAGTTTTTTCTTTTCCGCAATTGTCTGGCTATCAGCCAGTGCTACTAATAACTCTTTGCAATGATCAATTTCATGTCTAATTTCCCCACCTAACTCTTGAATACCTTGAGTCAGCACACGAAATGCATCTCCTTCTGAACCGGCTCGGGCAGCCGCACTCACTGCATTTGATGCCAGTAAACGCATTTTCTTTAACATCGGATTAAGATCATCCATTGCTTTTCCCAACGCATCTACTTGTTGCTCTAAACTCGAAGAAGATAGTTCTGATATTGCGTTCATTTGCCCACCGACAGAGTACTGTAATGAATAACCAGACTGATAAAGATAATAAAACCAACCCAATTATTATTTAAAAAAGCCTGTAAACAACGCTGGGGCTGACGGTCTTTTGCCAAAAATTGTTGATAAGCAAATAAGCCACTAGCCAAGCATAACCCTAGATAAAATATAAAACTCATTTCTAATTGCAGACCGACTAATACCATCACTAGTATATAAGCGCACTGCATAATGCCTTGGATAACCAGGTCATCATCACCAAATAATACCGCTGTGGATTTCACTCCGGCTAGCAGATCATCTTCCCTATCTGCCATCGCATAAAAAGTGTCGTACATCGTTGTCCAGATAATATTGGCTAGAAAAAGTAACCATGCCATCACCGGGACTGTATTCGTTTGTGCTGCAAATGCCATGGGGATCGCCCAACCAAATGCCATGCCCAGATAAATCTGTGGAAAATAAGTGTAACGCTTCATAAAGGGATATGTCGCAGCCAGAAATACACCACCAAGTGATAACCAGACGGTAAAGCTATTCAGCAAAGAAACCAGAATAAACGCTAACAACGCCATGCCGATAAAGACATAAACGGCTTGCCTTGCAGTAAGCTCGCCAGTGGCCAGTGGGCGGTTTTGTGTTCGCCAAACACTGCCATCAATTTCTCTATCTGCAAAATCATTAATAGCGCAGCCTGCAGAACGCATTAAGATAACGCCTAAGATGAAGACTACGAGTACGCTAATATCAGGTAGACCTTCAGCGGCTATCCACAAAGCAGATAATGTTGGCCATAACAAAAGTAATATGCCAATAGGTCTATCCAGTCGCATTAACTGGATATAAGGCATAACACTACGCTGAACCTCTTTCACACATGACTCCATTTTTCTGACGGCAAAAATATCTCACACACCAAGACTGGCTGCCCTTTCAAATAAAAACATGAACGTCTTGCCCACAAAATATCTGGACGAATATTCAAACCCTCAGCCGCTAATTGATATAACCAATGCTGCGGAGTTAAACATGCCACCTGAATCTCACTTCGACTCAAAGACGGCTCATCAAATAACATCTGACCTAATGGTTTTGTACCTAGGTTATCGAACCGTGATGGCAAGACTTGATAGGTAGATTGAGGAATAATTGTTCTGGCATAGATTTCAGGTTTATTGCCATCACACAATAAAACCTCACGGCCTAACTGAATACGTTGTAATGGCTGCTGAAGAAACAAACTTTCTTCTGGTAGTACGGTGTACCAATCGTAATGTAATAATTCGACATTAACGGACTGCTCACTCACAGATTGCAGACGCTTAGTAAGTGATCCGCTATCAGTCAGCCATTCACGCAAGTCATGGGGTAGTGATTGTTTTCGGGCTGGCAGCCAGTTTGTCCAATGCTTCATTCAAAATCCAACAAATTAAACATGACCGAAATCAAGTTTGTGAGCAAACCAACGGGTCACCAATGCTTCAGCTTTCTCAGGTGCCAATTTCAACATTGTATTAGCGGCCTGTTCCATCACCGCTAATAATTCTTGATCCTCAAGCAGGTTGGCGACTCGAAATTGTGGCAGACCTGTCTGTCGGGTACCTAAGACTTCACCAGGCCCACGAATTTCCAGATCACGCTGAGCAATCACAAAACCATCATTGCTCTCACGTAAACACTTTAATCTGGCCTGACCATTTTCAGACAGTGGCGCATGGTACATCAAAACACAATGACTCTCGACCTGGCCTCGACCTACTCGTCCACGTAACTGATGTAGCTGCGCTAAGCCAAGTCGCTCTGCATTTTCAATCACCATCAAGCTGGCATTAGGTACATCAACACCAACCTCAATCACAGTCGTCGCGACCAGCATATCCAGCTCAGCAGATTTGAATGCTGTCATTACCCGCTCTTTTTCAGCTGATTTCATACGGCCATGGACCAGACCAATTTTTAAATCTGGTAAGCAGTCTTGAAGTGTAGTGGCTGTATCTTCTGCGGCCTGACACTGTAAATGTTCAGACTCTTCGATCAGAGTACATACCCAGTAGACTTGGCGCTGTTGCTGACAAGCTGCGTGTACGCGCTCAATCACATCCTGGCGGCGGCCATCGGATACCACAACGGTAGTAACTGGTGTTCGGCCAGGTGGTAACTCATCAATTACAGAAACACTTAAATCCGCATAAGCCGTCATTGCCAACGTACGGGGAATTGGCGTCGCCGTCATCACTAACTGATGTGGCATGGTATCAACATCACGGCCTTTATCACGCAGGGCCAGCCGTTGATGTACACCAAAACGATGTTGTTCATCAATAATCACTAAACCAAGGTGGTTAAATACGACTTCATCTTGGAACAAGGCATGGGTGCCAACAGCCACTTTAATCTCTCCAGATTTTAACTGTTCTAATACTTGCCGACGTTCTGAAGCTGTCTGTTTTCCTGCACACCAGCCGACTTTCATTCCCAGAGGTGTCAGCCATTGGGTAAACGTTCTGAAATGTTGCTCAGCCAATAGTTCTGTTGGTGCCATCATCACCGCTTGTGAGCCAGCACTGACTGCATCTATAGCCGCCAAAGCAGCCACAACTGTTTTGCCAGAACCAACATCGCCTTGAACTAATCGCTGCATGGGAAATGACTTAGTCATATCTGCTTCAATTTCGGTCAACACTCGCTGTTGAGCAGCAGTTAACGGAAATGGTAATTGACTTAATAACGCATCTCGCTGTGTTGGATCAGGCGTTAATACAGGCGCACGATGATGTTGTGTCTGTTGACGCAGCTTTTTCATCGTCAGCTGTTGTGCCAGTAATTCCTCATAAGCCAGTCGTTTTTGTGCTGGATGTTGCCTGTCTATCAGTTGTTGAACAGGCGCATCCGGTGGCGGTTGATGTACGAATTTTAAGGCTTCCGTCAGCGAAAACTCGGCCACGTTGTGACAACGTGCTTCGGGTATAACAAGCTCTGGCATCAAGCCATTTTCCAGGAAACGTAATGCCTGCTTGATGAGCTTTCGCAAAGAAAGTTGATGAAGCCCTTCGGTGGTGGGATAAACGGGAGTCAGCTCCGAATCTACTGGCACAACACTATTGCCATCAATAAGCTGATATTCAGGGTGTACCATCTCAAAACTAGAGGGCCCGTTACGTACTTCACCAAAACAACGAATCTTTCGGCCTTTTTCTAACTGTAGTTGTTGAGCTTTGGAAAAATGAAAAAAACGCAGGACTAATGATCCTGTTCCATCAGAGATATGACATAACAATGAACGTCGACGGCCAAACTTCACTTGTGAGAGTTGAATGGTGCCTTCAATCAGCACTTCCTGTTGCAATCTGAGTGCGCCCAGCGGCATCAAACGGGTGCGATCCTGATACCTGAGAGGAAGATGAAACAGCAGATCTTGAACCTGCTGTACACCAATTTTGACAAGACGTTCGGCAACTTTTCCACCCACGCCTTTTAATGAAGTCACGGGTTGTGATAATCCATTATCCGCCACCACAACCCTGAACTCCTACTGCTTAATAATTATGCATTCAGATGCAAAATCGCATCCATTTCCACAGGCACATCTTTTGGCAGAGAAGCGACACCAATCGCTGCACGAGCAGGGTAAGGCTGCTCGAAATATTCAGTCATAATGTCATTAACTGCACCGAAGTAGCTTAAGTCAGTCAGAAAGATATTTAATTTCACTACGTCTTGCAAACTACCGCCTGAGGCTTTCGCTACGGCAGATAAATTATCAAAAACACGTCTTACTTGCGTATTGAAGTCACCTTCAATCACGGTCATAGTTTCTGGTACTAACGGAATCTGTCCTGAAAGGTAGACAACATCCCCTACTTTCACAGCTTGTGAGTATGGGCCAATTGCTTCAGGTGCATCCGCAGTATGAATAATTTCGCGAGACATTCATTTCTCCATCAAAGTCTGGTTTTAATTAATACGAGTAATTCTTTCTACCATCTCGAGACGGCGTAAACGGCGGATAAGACGTGCTAAATGCTGACGATTAGCCACTTCAATGGTTAAGCGTAAATCGGAGTAACCACCGTCACGTTCATCCACAACTACATTGTCGATATTCGAATCCGATTCCGAAACAACAGCGGCAATAGTTGCCAGCACACCTCGTTGGTTTTTCACATGAATCATGATGTCGACAGGGAAATCACGTGAAACATCAGGTGACCAGGCGACATCCAACCATTTTTCATTCTGCACACGTAGATGCGAAGTATTTTTACAGCCACGTTGGTGAATAATGATGCCACGTCCACTACTGACATAACCGTGGATCGGATCACCTGGAATCGGATGACAGCAGCGGGCAAAGCTCACCACCATTCCTTCCGTACCGGCAATCATCAATGCCTGTGCTTCAGTGTCCGGGGTCGACTCATGAACCAGTTTCTGTGCAATTAATAATGCAGAATGATTACCTAAACCGATATCTTCTAACAAATCATCAAACTGTTTCAGTTCAAACTCATTAATCAGCTCATTAAATCGTTCAACCGGAACTTCATCCAAGTTGGTAGAAAATGCTGTCAGATGTTTGTTTAACAAACGACGCCCAAGCAGTACCGCTTCTTCGGTCTGTAAGTGACGTAAATAATTACGGATATTGGTACGTGCTTTCGCCGTTACTACAAAGTTCAACCAAGCAGGGTTAGGGTGTGACGCCGGTGAGGTAATGATCTCAACGGACTCACCTGTCTCAAGTTGACTACTCAGTGGTACCAGATGTCGACCAACACGAGCGGCAACACAGTTATTACCAACATCACTGTGAACAGCATAGGCAAAGTCCACCGCAGTGGCACCTCTTGGTAATGTAAGAATTTCACCTTTAGGTGTAGAAACGTAGATTTCATCTGGGAATAAATCAATTCGCAGATTCTCCAGAAACTCCATAGAGTCCCCCGAGCCTTTCTGCATTTCCAGAATTCCCTGCAACCACTGCCGTGCCTTGCGATGAGCCAGATTATTACCCACTGACTCACCCGTTTTATAGAGCCAATGTGCTGCTACACCGGCCTCAGCCATATGATCCATATCACGAGAACGAAGCTGAACCTCAATCGGTACACCATACGGACCAAACAACACCGTATGTAATGACTGGTAGCCATTCGCTTTAGGAATAGCAATATAGTCTTTAAATTTACCTTGTACTGGTTTGTATAAATTATGTACAACGCCCAGCATTCGGTAGCAGGCATCCACATCATCGACGATGATACGGAAAGCATAAACATCCATCACTTCGGAGAAGGACAGTTGCTTGCTGACCATTTTTTTGTACAAGCTATAGAGATTTTTCTCGCGTCCCTGAATATCAGCGCTTAAACCTTCCTGTTCCATTCGATTTAGAATAGACGCCGTAATCTGGGTAACAATTTCTTTGCGGTTACCCCGCGATTTACGAACGGCATCCTGTAGAACACGATAACGAATGGGGTATAAAACATGGAAGCCCAGATCTTCTAACTCACAGCGCATCAGGTTCATGCCTAAGCGTTGGGCAATCGGAGCATAGATGTCCAGGGTTTCATTAGCAATACGACGGCGCTTTTCAGGGCGTAAATGCCCCAGCGTACGCATATTATGGAGACGATCAGCCAGCTTGACGATGATGACACGGATATCACGTGACATCGCCAGTAGCATTTTTCTTAAATTTTCAGCCTGAGCATGCTTTTGCGTTTCAAAAGCGGCTTTAGCTAATTTGGTAACACCTTCAACTAACTCACCAACCTCTTCGCCAAATTCAGCTGCAAGGTCAGCTTTAGTCAGTGCTGTGTCTTCGATCACATCATGAAGTAAACCAGCCATAATGCATTCATAATCCATATGCATCATGGCTAGAACATGGGCGACAGCTAATGGGTGAGTAATGTAGCGCTCGCCACTTCGGCGAGTCTGGCCTTCATGTGCGTGGTCCGCAAAATGATAGGCTCTTCGAATAGCATCAACCTGTCCGGACTCGAGGTAATTTGCCGTCGCATAGCACAAGTCATCAATTGTCAATTTTGGTTCTGACTCTTGGATAAAGTCCAGCTCAGAAGCAACGGATGGCTTGGCACTCACAGTATCTTAGTCTTCCGATTGTAATTCTTCGTCGCTGACAATGCTTTCAGCAGCATGTTCACGAGCATTCGTTTTTTCGAGAATTTCACGACCAACCAAACCAGCAGCAATCTCGCGTAACGCTAAAACGGTAGGTTTATCGTTATCTAGGCTGACCATAGCGTCATCACCCATGGCGATTTCACGTGCACGTTTTGAAGCAACCAGCACTAATTGGAAACGGTTATCAACATTTTCTAAACAATCTTCAACAGTAGTACGAGCCATGGTTTTTCCCAGTTAAAATTTAAAGAATCAATTTTACGAAATATCTTAGCGTTGAGCTAGTAATTCAACGATTAAGTCCGCTTGACTATTTTTTTGAATAGCCAAGGAATGACGCTGTGCAACGATGATAGATGACAAACTGTTCAATGCCTGCTCAAAATCGTCATTAACGATTATGTAGTCAAACTCAACATAGTGCGAAATTTCATTCTCTGCATCGCGCATACGTCTGGAGATAACGTCCTCATTATCCTGACCACGATGACGTAAACGTTGTTCCAACGTTACTTTTGATGGCGGGAGAATAAAAATGCCTATTGCCTGCTGAAAATTATTTCTGACCTGTTGTGCGCCCTGCCAATCAATTTCCAGAATGACATCATAGCCTTCTGCTAATAATGTGTTCACCTTATCGGATGATGTGCCATAGCTATTATCAAAAACCGTGGCAGACTCCAGAAACTCACCGGCATCACGCATGGCAGAAAACGTTTTCTGATCAACAAAATGGTAATCCTTACCATCAATCTCACCTTCACGAGGAGGACGAGTTGTATGTGAAACTGATAGTTTAATTTCATCATGCTGCGCGATAAGCGCATTCACCAAACTCGTTTTGCCCGCACCCGAAGGTGCAGCCACAATAAAAAGATTACCCATCATAAAATTCAGAACACTATTAGGAATAATTGGGTAATTATGACAAAAAGCCCTCTGTTTCACCACGAAGGATCTCACGCTCTAAACAAGTTTTCTCATATCCAGATAAAAAAAGAGCCTAGGTTTAGATATATTTTGTAGAGCACGCCAACAAACTGATGGCATGACTATTCTAATTGCACACAACAAAGTTACACACACTAGTACCAAAGTACAATATTCAAATAGACATGATCTGTATACCATCAATTTAGAGAGGTCTGATGACCATCAAAAACCAGTGTTTATATGGTTTACATTGATTTAGCATCACTTCATCTTGTACTGGATACAAAAAATGAAAAAATTTAAGAGATTTACAGGCATAGCTTTATCATTCTTCATTGCTGGCGCAGCATCTGCAGCACATTTAAGCGACGAAGTTATTTACGCAACCAAGAATAAAAAAGAAAGCACTATTCAGCACTTTGCCGGTGCTTATCAGTATGTCAGCACAGATGGTAGTTTCACTGCGGGTACAGGGCCTGATTATGCTTATCAGCTTAACCCCAAAGCGACAACGAATGCTGTCAAACAAGATCAGCTCAATACTGCTTTTGATACCGCTGCCGCTTCAGGTAAATATTCTGAACTGATTGGTTACGATGTATTGAATTTTTACAGTACGGGTTCCTACCCTGCTGCGACAGAAAGCACTGACTTTTTCACCTCAGATGTCTTTTCAACTGGTTATGTGAATACAACGTCACTGGATCTGACGTTCGAAGGTATTATGATCAAGTCTGGAAATACTACCCTTGTCGCATTATTCAGCGATGCAATTTCTGAATTGTATTTCAAAACATTCATCCAACAAGGCATCTCGCATTTTGCCCTATTCAACACAGCTAACATTTCAGCAGTGCCCGTACCTGCTGCATTATGGCTGTTTGCTCCAGCATTACTTGGTTTGGTTGGTTTGCGTAGAAGACAATCAGTGATTAAGTAATTTTGCCACCAAAGCTCAAAAAAAACGCGGTCAAGAGCCGCGTTTTTTTATGTCTGAATAAACTGATTTTTCATCACTCAATATTTTGAATCTGCTCACGCATTTGTTCGATTAACACTTTCAGATCAACTGAATAACGTGTGGTATCGGTATCAATCGATTTAGAACCCAAGGTGTTGGCTTCACGATTCAATTCCTGCATCAGAAAATCCAGGCGGCGGCCGATTGGTTCATCACGCTGTAGAGTATGTTTCACTTCATTCACATGATTCTGTAAACGGTCGATTTCTTCAGCGACATCGGCTTTTTGTGCTAACAGCACCATTTCCTGTTCAAGCCGTTCTGGCTCCAGATTCACCTCAAGCTCAGCAATCCGGTCTGATAATTTTTGTCGATGGCTGGCAAGTATTTCTGGCAGACGGACTTTAGTTTGTTCGGCAATATCGTTTATTTGCGCACAACGCTGAATAATCATTTGCTCAAGCGCCGCACCTTCACGCTCGCGTGTGGCGACTAAATCTGCCAAGGCCTGTTTTAAAGAATTCAGCACAGTTGCTTCTAGCGCATCTTGGTCCAGGCTTTCTGTTTGAATAACACCAGGCCATTGCATCACACGTAAAATATCAATCGGCGCGGCATTGTCTGTAAACGAAGCGAGCTGCTGATAGTTTTCCATGACGGTTTTCGCCAAACCTTCATTCATTTGTAATGAAGTCTGTGTTTGCTCAGGCGCACGGTAGCGTAAGGCTACCTCAACCTTACCGCGACTCAATGTGTCGCTGATTAGTTTGCGCATTGCCATTTCAAATGGGCGAAAACTTTCCTCTAAACGGAAAGAAACTTCCAGATAACGATGATTTACTGAGCGAATTTCCCAACTCAAGCTGCCAAGCTCAGTTTGCTCCTCATGGCGGGCAAAGGCGGTCATACTTCGTGTCACAATCATGTCCTATTTCTGAATTAATCTGACATCTTACAGAAAACCATCGTTAAAAAGCATCTGCGGTAGCAATTTATGGCAGGTATAATAGATTGAATTTGACTGAGGAAAAGCGAATATGCGTCCAAGTGGTCGTCAAGCCAATGAACTAAGACTGGTTAATATCACCCGTAACTACACCAAACATGCTGAAGGCTCCGTGCTGGTAGAATTTGGTGACACCAAGGTACTTTGTACTGCCACCGTTGAAGAACGTATTCCGCAATTCTTACGTGGTACTGGTGAAGGTTGGGTCACTGCTGAATATGGCATGCTTCCCCGCTCTACTGGTAGCCGTATGCAACGCGAAGCTGCCAGAGGAAAACAAGGCGGTCGCACGATGGAAATCCAGCGTCTTATCGGACGTTCACTTCGTGCAGCGATTGATCTGAAATCATTAGGCGAACGCAGTATCACTATTGATTGTGATGTTATTCAGGCTGATGGTGGCACGCGTACCGCATCAATTACTGGTGCATATGTCGCTTTACACGATGCAATTAGTCATTTGATCAATATCAAGAAACTGAAATCTAGCCCACTACATGGTCAGGTCGCATCAATATCAGTGGGTATCTACAACGGTACACCGGTATTAGATCTAGACTACGACGAAGACTCATCTGCAGAAACGGATATGAATGTGGTCATGAATGATGCTGGTGCCTATATCGAATTACAAGGTACAGCCGAAGGCCATGCATTCAGAGCTGAAGAATTACAGTCTATGCTGGATCTGGCTAGCCATGGCATTACTCAGTTGATGGAAAAACAACGCGAAGTTTTGGCAGTATCATGAAAAAAATCGTCTTAGCTACCGGCAATAAAGGCAAACTTCAAGAGTTTGCTCAACTCCTCGCCCCTCTCAAAATCGATATTGTCTCTCAAGCAGAACTCGAGGTAACAGAGGCTGAGGAAACCGGTTTAAGCTTTGTCGAAAATGCCATTATCAAGGCGCGTAATGCTTGTGAACAGACAGGTTTAGCAGCCATTGCTGATGACTCTGGTATTGAAGTTGATGCCCTGCGCGGTGCGCCGGGCATTTATTCTTCTCGTTATGCTGGTGAATCTGCCAGTGATGAAGACAATATCGCAGCACTGCTAAACGCGCTGAAAGACGTTCCACTTTCTGAGCGCGGCGCGCGTTTTCAATGTGTCATTGTTTTTATGCGTCATGCTGAGGATCCAACACCCTTAATTTTTCAAGGAAGTTGGCAAGGTCAGATTATGACAGAGATGGCAGGTGAAGCTGGCTTTGGATACGACCCCATCTTTTTTGTACCTGAAACAGACTGCAGTGCAGCAGAACTGAGTTCTGAACAAAAACACGCGATCAGCCACCGAGGTCAGGCCATGCATAGGTTTTTAGAAGAATTCCCCTATAGTCGTCATCAGTTCTAATACTTCTGCATATCGAATAGTTGTTGTCTGATGCTGTGTCGATATCTATATTTAGTGATCGCTGTAGTTTTCACTTTATCTGCTTGTACATCACCCTATTCTGAACAGCCTATCAAACCTATTCGTAGTACTGAGCGGCTGAATGATATCTGGGACAATGATTATCGTTTTTTTATTGGCCAGCCTACACCCAAACGGTTTTCTGTTTGTCACAGCATGAGCTGTTACAAAATCAGTGAACTGAGTTTGGATAAAAAAGACTGGCAGGAAGTGCTTGAGTTATTTACACATACAAAGAGTGCAGGAGAAGAGCGACATATTATTCAACAAGCCATTGCCAGACTGGAAATCCTTATCGGTAAACAGGTTGGTAGCCAGCATGATTTAGCACGTAATCAAATTACTTCCAATCGTTATGGTCAGTTGGACTGTGTAGATGAAGCCACCAATACCAGTGTCTATCTGCGTATGCTTGAAAACGCAGGTATTTTAAAGTGGCATACTGCCGCTTCACGCACATCACGCGGTATTTTTCGGGGGCAGGCACCACATAACACGGCCACAATAATTGATACACAAACACAGACCCGATATGCCGTAGACTCATGGTTTTATGCGAATGGAAAAGCGCCAGCCATTATCCCGTTAGATGAATGGATGTCAGGCTGGGAACCGGAATCAAACTAATGTTTAACTTTACGTCTTTACCGCCACTCAGTCTCTACATCCATGTGCCATGGTGTGTGCGTAAATGCCCCTACTGTGACTTTAATTCGCATGATAATCATCAATCATTGCAAGAAGATGCTTATATTGATGCATTGATACGTGATCTGGAACAAGAATTACCCTTAATCTGGGGACGCACGATTAATACCGTATTTATCGGTGGAGGTACGCCTAGTCTATTTTCAGCAGAAGCCTATGATCGACTTTTTTCTTCAATTAGGGCATTACTACCGCTACATCATGATGCTGAAATCACTTTAGAAGCTAATCCAGGTACGTTGGAAGCAGGTCGCTTTGGTGAATACCGTGATGTCGGCATCAATCGGCTGAGTATCGGTATTCAGAGTTTTGATGAGGATGCACTGCAGTCTCTGGGACGTATCCATGATGGTCAGCAAGCCATCAAAGCTGTCGAGTATGCCCATCAGGCAGGGTTCGATAGTTTTAATCTGGATCTGATGTTTGGCTTACCCGGACAGGACGAAAATAAAGCCCGACATGATGTTGAAACGGCTATCGCTCTGGCACCACCGCATATCTCTTATTATCAATTAACGATAGAACCCAATACGCTGTTTTATGCTCAACCACCGACTCTTCCGGATGATGATCCTATTTATGACTGGCAGCTAGCTAATCAGGCAAGACTCGCTGAAGCGGGTTATATGCAATATGAAACTTCTGCCTATGCGCAACAAGGTCATCAATGCCGCCACAATGTGAATTACTGGCATTTTGGCGATTACATCGGCATCGGTGCAGGTGCACATGGCAAAATCAGTAGTGCTTCCCCACAACAAATCCAACGGCGCGTAAAACAAAAACAGCCACAAAAATATATGGAGACAGCGGGTACAGAGGCTGGATTGGTCGAGCAAACCTATGTCAGCACCGACGAGGTTGGATTTGAATTTATGCTTAATGCGATGCGTTTGTTGGATGGTGTGCCTACCCCTCTTTTCCAACAATATACTGGCGTACCGATTTCGACGATAAAACAAGCTATGCAAAAAGCCGAACAGTTGGAATTATTAGAGCATACGATCGCGAAAATCCGCCCCACAGAAAAAGGCCAGCGCTACCTGAATAGTCTCATTGAGCTATTTATAGAGGCATAGTATCCTTCAGCATACATATATAAGGAAACGTCTATGTCGCCCCGTTCTCTGCTTATCATTGGCACAGCATTATTATCTTTTATGAACTTGTGTCAGGCTGAAGTAATCTCCATTACCGATCCCAGCTATGAAGTGGCAAATGATCCTTCAGGCATAGTCCGGCCAACAAGAGGAATGACAATGGCTCAGGTTAAACAACAATTTGGAGAACCAGAGACAACTCATCCGGCAGTGGGTCAACCACCTATTACACGTTGGGAATATGCAAAGTTTGAAGTGGTGTTTGAATACGACAATGTGATTCATTCAGTTGTCATTAGATAAGAACTAAGACAACTCAACAACAGAAAATTTAATCGTCCTGACTCGGCTCAGGTTCAATATTCAGGAAACGTTTTAATGCCCATTTCGGTAGTGTTCCCATCCTTGCATGATGTAGGGAATCAGACTCAATAACAATCAACACCAACACACTCACCAGCGTTGGCAGAATCCCAAGTCCGCCGATCATGGCATAAACGGCTTCTTTCATCATGCCAAGATACATATGACCAAGAACACCTAAGGTCGACACGCTCACCAGCAAAACAAGAATCATCATAAAGAAACGACTCCAGCGGCGTGCTACTTGCCAATGCGCCCAGACAAATTCACTGTCTTCACGCTTTACCTTGTTGGAGCGCCAGTAAGTATATCCCAGTGCCAAAAATGAAATTAATGGCACCAGGAATAAATACTTCATATACGTCGGACCAAACGTAGAAATCGCGGTAAACATTAAAATATGGTTACCAATCAGGTTGCTCAGAAAAATATCATGAGGCAACTTGGCGCGAGCGATTTCCTTTTCGGTAGGATCCGCGTAATAAGTCATTTCATTACGCCATATTATTCAAAATGGCTTCACGAACAGCTTCAAGCTCAGCATTAACTGTTACAACAGCAGAAGTGCTTTGTTTGATAGCTGTATCCGGATCTTTTAAACCATGACCCGTTAATGTACAAACAATCGTGCTGCCTTCTGGAATTTTGCCTGATTTAACATCACGTAATGCACCTGCTAAAGAAGTGGCTGATGCTGGCTCGCAGAACACGCCTTCTTTTTCAGCCAATAACTTCTGTGCAGCAAGAATTTCTTCATCAGAGCATTCGTCAAACCAACCACCCGATTCTTCTTTCACCTGCCAGGCTTTATCCCAGCTTTGTGGGTGACCGATACGAATCGCTGTTGCGACTGTTTCAGGGTCATCCACCATATGCCCACGCATGAAAGGCGCACTACCAGCAGCCTGATAGCCAATCATCTTAGGACGATTACCAACAATGGCACCACCAGCATATTTACAGTTACCGCCACAATAAGCGCATGAATCAGTAACATGATCTCCTGAATTACATGAATACTCACAATAGCCAATCCAGTGAGCAGTGATATTCCCGGCATTACCAACTGGCAAACAGTGATAGTCAGGCGCACGACCGAGTTCTTCTACAATTTCAAACGCGGCTGTTTTCTGACCTTGTAAACGATATGGATTAATTGAGTTAACAATGGTAACCGGCGCATGCTCAGCAACATCTTTCACTAACTGCATACCTTGGTCAAAGTTACCTTTAATTTGAATAACCGTTGCACCATGCATCATCGCTTGAGCCAATTTACCTTGAGCAATTTTGCCATCTGGAATCAGAACAAAGGCTGCGATTCCAGCTCGTGCTGCATAGGCAGCAGCAGCCGCTGACGTATTACCGGTAGACGCACAGATAATGGCTTTGCTGCCCTCTTCTACCGCTTTTGTCACAGCCATCGTCATACCGCGATCTTTGAAAGAGCCGGTAGGATTCAGACCTTCATATTTGACATAAATATCGACATCCTTACCCAGCTCTTTTGTAATATGATTGAGCTTAATGAGCGGAGTGTTGCCTTCACCTAGACTGATCAGGCGGGTATCGTCATTGACTGGTAAACGGTCGCGATAGCGCTCTATTAAGCCAGTGTAACGTGGTCGAAATGACATAATAATTTCCTCTAAATGAATTCTTTATACAGGCTTAACCACCAAGAGATTCCATGCGAATACGCATGATAGTATCCGGTACAGTATCCAACGCTTCAATCTGCGCAATGGCCTGGTCCATATTTTTTTCTACCACAGCCTGTGTCAGCATAATAATCGGTACAATACCTTCATGCTCCTCTGGCTGTTTTTGCAAGATAGCTTCAATATTGATGCCTTCGTTGCTCAAAATTCGTGTTATGTCGGCTAAAACACCCGGTTTATCTAACGTATGAATGCGTAAATAATAAGACGTCACCACTTCCGACATAGGCAGAATAGGTGTGTCTTTCAATGAATCCGGTTGGAAAGCCAAATGGGGTACGCGATTTTCAGGATCCGTGGTCAATGCACGAACGATATCCACGATATCTGCTACCACGGCTGAAGCTGTCGCTTCTGAGCCAGCACCTGCACCGTAATAAAGTGTCGGTCCAACCGCATCACCCTTCACTACAACCGCGTTCATCACACCATTAACATTAGCTAATAAACGACGCTGCGGAATCAACGTTGGATGCACTCTCAGTTCAACACCCGTTGTTGTTTTTTTCGCAATACCAAGATGTTTAATACGATAGCCGAGCTCATTTGCGTTTAACACGTCTTCCTGAGCAATACGACTGATACCTTCGGTGTAGCATTTATCAAACTGCAAAGGGATACCAAAAGCGATGGACGCCATAATAGTCAGTTTATGCGCTGCATCGATACCTTCGATATCAAATGTAGGATCGGCCTCGGCATAACCCAATGCTTGAGCTTCTGCTAACACATCAGCAAAATCACGCCCTTTTTCACGCATTTCAGTCAGGATAAAGTTACCTGTGCCATTGATGATGCCCGCTAACCATTCAATGCGGTTACCAGCTAAACCTTCACGCATGGCTTTAATGATAGGAATACCACCAGCCACTGCCGCCTCAAAAGAGATGGTCACCCCTTTTTCCTGAGCAAGCTCAAATAACTCATTACCATACATGGCAATTAGCGCTTTATTTGCAGTGACAACATGCTTGCCGCTTTCAATGGCTTTAATCACCAGTTCTTTTGCGATACCAGTGCCGCCAATCAACTCAACAACAATCTGAATCTCAGGATCATTGATAATATCGAAAGCATCATCCGTCACATTGATGGCAGATGTGTCACAGCCTTTAGGTTTATCAAGATCACGGTCAGCAGCACGATATATTTCAATATCACGGCCAGCACGACGACTGATTTCTCTCGAGTTCCGGGTCAAAACATTGACTGTACCGCTACCAACCGTTCCTAATCCCAGAATTCCGATTTTTACTGATTGCACTCTGCCCCCTAAGGTTTTCTCATCATGTCACGGATCCCACGGATCGCCTGACGTGTACGGTGTTCATTTTCTATTAGTCCGAAACGAACGTAATCATCGCCATACTCACCAAAACCAATACCAGGTGATACAGCCACTTTCGCTTCTTTTAATAATTTTTTACTAAATTCTAATGAGCCAAGCTCACGATATTCCTCAGGAATTTTCGCCCAGACAAACATGGTCGCTTTCGGTTTTTCTACCTGCCAACCAATCGCATTTAAACCATCACATAAAACATCTCGGCGACTTCTATATGTTTCCACAATTTCATCAACACAATCTTGCGGGCCTTCCAGTGCGGTTATTGCTGCGACCTGAATAGGTGTAAACATCCCGTAGTCGAGATAGGACTTCATTCGAGCTAACGCAGCGACTAACGTTGGGTTACCTGACATAAAGCCAACTCGCCACCCTGGCATATTGTAGCTTTTTGACAGTGTATAGAATTCAACGGCCACTTCTTTTGCACCTGGTACTTGTAAGATTGATGGTGCTTTATAGCCATCAAACACAATTTCGCCATAAGCTAAATCATGAATTACCCAGATTTTATGCTCGCGGGCAAAATCAACTACTTTCTGGAAAAAATCCAAATCCACACATTGTGTTGTTGGGTTACCTGGAAAGTTTAAAACCAGCATCTTAGGCTTAGGCCAGGAATCTTTAACCGACTTTTCCAGCTCAGCAAAGAAATCCACATCCGGCGTCAACGGTACATGACGAATATCCGCACCAGCGATGACAAATCCGTACGGGTGGATAGGATAAGCTGGATTCGGCACTAATACCGCATCACCAGGTCCTACCGTCGCTAGAGCTAAATGCGCCAAACCTTCCTTTGAACCGATGGTAACAATACATTCGGTTTCCGGATCAAGATCGACATCAAATTTACGTTTATACCAACCAGCACAGGCTTTACGTAGCCGAGGAATGCCGCGCGAAACGGAATAACGATGTGTATCTGGTCGTTGTGCCGCCTCAACGAGTTTTTCTACAATATGCGCGGGCGCCGGGCGATCGGGGTTACCCATACCAAAATCAATGATATCCTCACCACGCGCGCGTGCTTTTGCTTTCAAATCATTTACAATGTTGAAAACGTAGGGCGGAAGGCGTTTAATTCTTGGAAATTCGTCGTTCAACTGAATACCTGCGATAAGCTAAAACTGTCGGCAAACTAAGCAAAATAACTGAAATTAATAAACACTTCAAATTCATTTATCAGAAGCGATTACTATGAGCCAGCAAGACCTATTTTATAACAAAATCCTGAAAGATCTTGAGGACGGTAAACTTCTTCTTCCAACATTGCCAGAAGTGGCTTTGAAGGTGAGGGAAGTTGTCGATGATCCGAATGCCACTGCAGTACAACTGGCTGACATTATTGTAACCGATCCTGCCTTGTCAGCGCGCCTATTAAAAGTTGCTAACAGTCCTCTTTATCGTGGCCGTGTTCCAATCGAAAGCATCCACATGGCAGTGCCAAGACTAGGACTGACAATGGTGCGCAACATCGTCACCAGTCTGATGATGGAGCAAATGTTTAATACCTCAAATAAGCGTTTGGAAAAACGTCTGAAAACACTTTGGCAGCATAGCACTAAGGTTTCTGCGCAAAGTCAGGTGCTCGCCAGCAAAATTCCAAAAATGAATACAGATGAAGCAATGCTAGCGGGCTTAATTCACTCTATTGGTACTCTGCCTATTCTTATGCAAGCCGAAAACGAGGGTGATTTATTGGACGATCCAAAACGACTAGATCAGATTATCGACAATCTCTACCCACGAATTGGCGCAGAAATCCTACGCAAATGGGAATTTCCACAAAGTTTAGTTGAAGTCGCTGCCGAACATAAAAATCTGAATCGTAATAGTGGTCCATCCGGCCCTGATTTAGTTGATGTGGTACAGGTTGCCTATCTGCAAAGCCTATTTGATACTGAAAAAGCACTTGACCCACTGACATTAAATAAAGTTATCTCTTTTGAAAAAGTGGGTGCAGATACAGGCTTAACTGTCTACGAAATTGACGAAGATAGTGAAGAATACTTAGAAGCATTAGCTTTATTTAACATCAAACCATAAAACTGAAAAATGCATAAAGGGCAGTCATCTACTGCCCTTTATTATTTATTCGGAACTAGGGAGGCACATGACACTTAATCAAGTAGAGTGTCTTATTCCCAATAGAAATGACAGAACAGTGTTATGCGTATAAAGAATGTTCAGTTAAACCACTATTTATGGCGACTATTACTTCTGTATTTACTGTCTGTTGTTAGTGCCTGTCAGACTAGTCCACCCAGATATAGTCCACCCCAGCCAGTTGGTACGATTGATCAGCAACAAACACTCAACCTACTCTATCGCCAATATCAACAATGGAATGGCACACCATATCGGTTTGGGGGTAATAGTCACTCAGGCTTGGACTGTTCCAGTTTTGTACAACTGACATATCAAAATTTATTTGGTATCCCTATGCCACGAACAACGTCACAACAAATTTTGCAAGGACATCCTATAAAACGATCTGAACTTAAATCAGGTGACTTGGTTTTTTTCCGCAAAGGTAGTCATGTTGGCATTTATCTGGAGGAGGATAAGTTTCTTCATGTCTCTACCAAAGTAGGTGTCACTATCTCCAGTATGCATAACAGCTATTGGTCACGCTATTTTTGGCAGGCTATTCGTGTCAAACCGGTTACTACCATTTCACCATAGAGTCATTGCGATCTCGATAAACTCACGGCAATATGGGCCGAATTTATTAAGTTACAAGTCCCCCCTCAAGGAGAACACATCATGTTTGAACGCACTTGCTTAACATTGTCATGCCTTGGGCTTTTAGCAATCTGCCTACCAGCACATGCTGAAAAACCTAACTTACAACCTGGAATGTGGGCTCATACTACGACAACGACAATCGAAGGCCCTATGACACTAGAACCTCAAACATCGACTAATCAGGAATGTCTGACACAAGCACAAATTGATAAAGGTGTGGATATGTTGGAAATACCAAAGCAGTGTAGTGTTCAAAATGTCAACGTCTTACGAGATACCGCTGACTTTGCTGTTGACTGCGATATACAGGGAATAAAAAATCACTTTATCGGCCACACCAATTTTCGTGGTGATCATATGGATGGTCAAATGAGTAGTGAGATGAATAGCCCAATGGGCACTATGGTAATGAAAATGCAATTTACTGCAAAACGCGTTGGAGCTTGCCCAACGGCTCAGTAACAATTGTCAGGGATAAGCTTCCTAGAGTAAATCACCAGAGTTAGAAACAAAAAAGGCGAGTAAAAAAACTCGCCTTTTTTATTTAATCCGTTATCGCTACATTATTCCGGACGCATATGCGGAAATAACAGTACATCACGGATAGATGGTGAGTCAGTCAACAACATCACCAATCGATCAATACCGATACCTTCACCCGCCGTTGGTGGCATACCATATTCAAGCGCACGAATATAATCAGCATCATAATGCATCGCTTCATCATCACCGGCGTCTTTTTCTTCTACCTGGGCTTTAAAGCGTTCCGCTTGATCTTCAGCATCGTTAAGCTCTGAGAAACCGTTAGCAATCTCACGACCGCCAACAAAAAACTCAAAACGGTCAGTCACGAACGGATCATCATCATTACGGCGAGCTAGTGGTGAGACTTCCGTTGGGTAAGCCGTGATGAATGTCGGATCCATCAAACGGTGTTCCACCGTTTTCTCAAATATTTCGATTTGGACTTTACCCAGACCATATGTGTCTTTCAATGGAATATCTAATGATTTAGCAATGTCACGTGCCGACTCGATATCATCCAATTGTTCAGATTTTAATTCAGGATTAAAGTGCAGAATCGATTCTTTAACGGTCATACGTGTAAATGGCTTAGCAAAATCGATATCAAGCCCTTGATAGTGAACCTGCGTTGAGCCCAAAACATCTTGAGTAACAGTGCGCAGCATATCTTCTGTCAGATCCATTAACTCATGATAGTCAGCATAGGCCTGATAAAACTCAACCATAGTGAATTCTGGATTATGACGAGTCGATAAACCTTCATTACGGAAGTTACGATTGATTTCAAACACACGCTCGAAACCACCCACGACGAGGCGTTTCAGATACAACTCTGGGGCAATGCGTAAATATAAGCCCATATCCAGTGCATTGTGATGGGTGGTAAATGGACGCGCTGTCGCACCGCCAGGAATCGCCTGCATCATCGGTGTTTCAACTTCAAGATAATCTTTCGCCATCAAGTAACGACGTACACCATCAACGATTTTAGTACGTAAGCGGAAGACATCACGACTGGCTTCATTCATAATCAGATCGACATAACGCTGACGGTAACGTGTTTCCTGATCCGATAATCCGTGAAATTTTTCTGGTAGCGGTCTGAGTGACTTCGTTAATAGCTGAATACTATCAACATGCACCGACAGCTCACCTTTCTGAGTGCGGAAGAGCGTACCTTCAGCGCCAATAATATCGCCTAAATCCCAACTTTTAAATTGTGGATAAACACCTTCAGGTAATTCATCACGCGCGACATACAACTGAATATTGCCTGACATATCACGAATGGTGGCAAAACTTGCTTTACCCATAACACGTTTGGTCATCATGCGACCAGCAACCTTCACTCGCAGTGGATTAGCTTTTAATTTTTCAGCATCCCACTCTGCATACTCAGCCTGTAATTCGGCATTCATGACATTGCGACGGAAGTCATTAGGAAAGGCATTACCCTGCTCTCTTAAGTCCGCCAGTTTTTCACGACGTTGGGCAATTAATCGGTTTTCGTCCAGTTCTGTTTCATTTGTCATTCGGGTTTCCAGCTTATAATCCTGATTTGAGTGAGGCTTCAATAAATTGGTCCAAGTCACCGTCTAAGACGGCTTGTGTATTGCCAGTTTCGACGCCTGTACGCAAGTCCTTGATGCGGGACTGATCAAGTACATATGAACGTATCTGACTGCCCCAACCAATGTCTGACTTCGACTCTTCAGCAGCCTGTTTCACTTCGTTTTGTTTCATTAACTCCAGCTCGTACAGTTTGGCACGTAACTGGTTCATAGCGCGATCTCTATTCTGATGCTGTGAGCGTTCAGTCTGACACTGCACGACCGTATTGGTAGGTACGTGAGTAATACGAACAGCCGAGTCAGTAGTATTAACGTGCTGACCACCAGCACCACTAGAACGGTATGTATCCGTTCTCAGATCCGCAGGGTTGATATCAATTTCTATGGTGTCATCCACTTCAGGGTAAACAAATACCGATGCAAATGAGGTGTGTCGACGAGCACCTGAATCAAATGGCGACTTACGCACCAACCGATGAACACCTGTTTCAGTACGTAACATACCAAAGGCATATTCACCTTCAAAACGAATCGTGGCACTTTTAACACCCGCTACTTCGCCTGCAGACACTTCCATCAGTTCAACTTTATAGTCTTGCGATTCGCCCCAACGGAGATACATTCGCAAAATCATATTTGCCCAGTCCTGAGCTTCGGTTCCACCAGAGCCTGACTGGATATCGAGATAAGCATTATTTTTATCCAGCTTACCCGAAAACATACGCTGGAACTCTAACTTTTCCAGGCCTTTTTCTAGTTCATCAAGATCGGTCTGTATCGCATCAAACGTCGCCTGATCTTTATCTTCAACGGCCAGCTCAAGCAACTCTTTTGCATCATCTAACATTTCGCGATGATCGGACAATGTGGTGACAATTTTTTCCAAACTTGCACGTTCCTGCCCTAATTTTTGAGCAGTTTCTGGATCTTCCCAGACACTGGGCGACTCCAATTCACGTGTTACTTCAATTAATCGTTCAGCTTTCTCATCATAGTCAAAGATACCCCCTAAGATCGTCACTGCGATCCCGTAGGTCTTTGATTCGCTGCATCGTTGCGCCTAGTTCCAAAGGTAACCTCTAGTATATTTGATTGAACTACCGGCGAATCCGGCAAACCACATATTGTAGCTGATTTGTTATAAAAGTTGCGTGTTCAACGTTTATTGTTTTGGCAGAAAACGTTGTGGATCGACAGGTTTGCCATTACGGCGAATTTCAAAATGCAATTGATATCGCTGGGTGCCTGTCCGTCCCAAGGTCGCAATTTTCTGACCTGACTTCACGACTTGTCCCTCTTTCACTAACAGTCTTTCATTATGCGCATATGCACTTAAATAAACATCATTATGTTTTATAATCAAAAGGTTGCCATATCTTGGCAGACTATTACCGCTGTAGACGACTTTACCAGAGGCCGCCGCCACAACAGGTTGGCCAGCTTTACCTGATATATCTATCCCTTTACCACCTGAACTGCTACTGGAATAAGCCGCAATCACGATGCCATTGGTCGGCCAGCGCCATTTTAAATTTTGATTTCCAGTATAGCTTGATGTGGTTGGTGAACTCTTAACCGGTTTCGACGTTTGTTTTGTAGTACTAGGTTTGCTTGTCGGCGTACTTGGTTTGGTCACCGACTTCTGCTTACTGGAACTGGAAGCCGTCCTGTTGCTGGTACTTGAACGTTTAAACTTAAGCTTCTGACCAACGTAGATGGTATAGGGAGATCGGATACCATTGATACGCGCCACTTCTTTGTAATCCATACCATAACGCCAACTAATGGAATATAGAGTATCGCCTCTTTTGACGGTATAGGAATAGGGTGGTGATGCTATTTTCCGCTGTTTACTATCATATCCATATGAACCAACCGGCGCTAATGCCCGACCACCACCACATGAGGTTAATAAAAAAATCAGTAGTAGTGGCCAAATCCATTGCATATGTTTATACGAATATAAAATAACCTATCACCAATGCCAGGATAGTGAACCAACCAATTCGGTCTATCCATAAGTGAAGCTTAGACTCTAATTCAGGCCCGCCCCATCGCATCAGTCCGGCCACCAAAAAGAACCGCATTCCACGACCAACCAATGCCCCAAATAAAAAGGGGATTAATGCCATATTGGCAGCACCGGCAGCAATGGTGAATATTTTGAATGGAATCGGCGTAAATCCTGCCAGAAATATCGCCCATATACCCCATTGATCAAACCAGGCTGAGGCATGGATATAAGCGTCCATATACCCTAAAGAGACCAACAAAGGCTCAGCCATATTAAAAGCAAATAGGCCAATAAAATATCCGAGTAGTCCACCTAAAACAGAGGTTAATGTTGTCAGAGTTGCCAAAAACCATGCTCGCTCAGGTCTAGCTAATGTCATCGGCGCCAGCATGACATCCGGTGGGACAAGAAAACAGGAAGACTCTGTAAAACTGACTAATGCTAACCAGTAGGTCGCATACTTATGTCGAGCCCAGATCATCACTTGTGCATATAAACCTGAAAATAAACGCATTAAATCTGACCACTCAATAAGGGGACAAAACTGACCGGATCCAGCTCTGTTTCTTCATATCTATCACCTTCACGGTCAATCACTCGTAATGATTGTCCCTGACTGCCTCCAACAGGGATAACTAAGCGTCCCCCCGGAGCAAGTTGTTTAAGTAACTCTAAAGGAATATGTTCAGGTGCACAGGTAACAATAATAGCGTCGTACGGTGCATACCATTCCCAGCCCCAGTTTCCATCACTGTGCTTAAGTTTAATATTATTGAGTTTCAATTGATAAAAACGTTCACGCGCTTGGTTCTGTAATGGCGAAATTCGCTCGACACTGTATACACGTTCAACCAATTTAGATAAAACAGCTGTCTGATAGCCCGAGCCAGTACCGACCTCTAGAATTTTCTGACGAGGACCACCTTCTAATAAGATTTCAGTCATTTTAGCGACTATATATGGCTGGGAGATAGTTTGACCGTAGCCTATGGGTAAGGCCGTATTTTCATATGCTCTACTCGCTAAGGCTTCGTCCACAAATACATGTCGTGGCATCTCGCGAATGACAGAAAGTACTTCATTATTTTTTATCCCACGCTCCTGCAATCGAGTCACCAGTCGATCGCGTGTTCGCTGTGAGGTCATGCCGATGCCTCGGTAGTCGGTTTTCATCTCAAATATCTTTCAACCAGTTGGCAACGCCATCAATAGCATCGTAGCGTGTTAAATCAATTTGTAGTGGTGTCACAGACACCGCTCCCCGACGAATAGCATCAAAGTCCGTACCTGGACCAGCATCTTCCTCTTCACCTGCAGGACCAATCCAATACATCATGCGACCACGAGGATCCGTTTCTTTAATCACTGGTTCGGCTTTATGGCGATGACCAAGCCTAGTGCTTTCAATACCTGTAATTTCATCAATCGGTAGATCCGGTACATTCACATTAAGGATAGTGTCTGCCGGTAAAGCTGATAATTTAAGCTGAGCGACTAGTTTTTTTGCCACCCAAGCAGCCGTTTCGTAATGTGTGCCATTATGAGATGTCAGTGATATGGCAATTGCAGGCAACCCGAGGAAGCGTCCTTCCATCGCTGCTGCCACTGTACCGGAATACAACACATCATCACCAAGGTTAGCGCCGGAATTAATGCCTGACACCACCATATCAGGTTCATCATCCAACAGCCCGGTAATAGCCAGATGCACACAGTCCGTTGGTGTACCCTCTACTCTGTAGACACCATCTTCTTGTTTCTCAAGTCTAAGCGGATTTTCCAGTGTTAGTGAGTTGCTAGCACCACTGCGGTTTCTATCTGGCGCGACAACAGTTATCTCTCCCAGTTCTGCCATCGCTTTTGCTAGTGTGCGGATGCCTTTCGACATATAGCCATCATCATTGCTTATCAGGATTTTCATTAGATTGTTTGGTCTTTAAGCTCTTGTTATTTAAGCGCTCATATCTTATCAAGATTGAGCGGAGATCGTTATTAATTCAGGCTAAGCAGCCGTGCAGCCGAAGAAATGCATTTATACCTTCTTCTACACTATCGAGTTAATGTGACATCGTTGTCACAATAATGAAATCTAGTCGGCGACTTCCATTCCACTGACTTTTTGTAAACCACGAGGCAGTTTATGTCCTCTTTTACCTCGGCTACCTTCATAATGCGCCAGGTCAGCCGGTTTCAGCGTTAAATGACGTCTGCCAGCATGTAAAGTCAGACCATGTCCATTTGGTACTATAACGACAGCTTGCATCCATTCTTGACCAGAAGTGAATTTGGCCTGAGGAATATTGATCAGACGAACGCCTTTGCCTTTATTCATTTCCGGAATATCCTCGGCAGGAAAAACCAATAAGCGCCCATCTCCAGAAGCTACAGCCACTTGTGTATCTTTACTGTCAATAAATAATGGGGGTAGTAAATTAGCCCCTTTCGGAATATTAAAAATAGCCTTGCCAGCTTTATTTTTAGCCAATAAATTATCAAGGGTTGTTATAAATCCATAGCCGGCAGTATTTGTCAGTAACACTGATTGTTCAGCTTCAACCGTCAAAACAGCAACAAACCGGGCCTCAGGAGGAGATTGTAAACGGCCGCTTAACGGTTCGCCCTGGCCTCTTGCTGAAGGTAATGTATGTGCCCCAAGAGAATAGCTGCGTCCACTATCATCAAGAAAGACTATCTGTTGATTGCTTCTAGCTTTAACCGAAGCAAAATAACGGTCACCGGTGCGAAAGTTTAACGAAGCAGGATCAACATCATGGCCTTTAGCTGCTCGCACCCAACCACTTTCGGATAAGACAATAGTTAATGGCTCTGTTGGTAATAACTCAGTGGCATTCAGTGCTTTTGCCGCTTCTCGTTGGATAATACGTGAACGACGATCGTCACCATATTTTTCAGCATCCGCAGTAAGTTCTTTGCGGATGAGGGTTTTTAAGCGAGTATCTGAACCTAATAATAATTCTAACTTTTTTCGCTCTTTACTAAGTTCATCCATTTCACCACGGATTTTCATCTCTTCCAGTTTGGCTAAATGGCGTAAACGTAACTCTAATATGGCTTCGGCCTGCCGATCACTGATGCCAAACCGCTCCATCATGACCGCTTTAGGATGATCTTCAGTACGGATGATTGCAATCACTTCATCAATATTAAGGTAGGCCACCAACAAGCCTTCCAACACATGCATGCGATCCAGCACTTTATCAAGACGATACTGCAAACGGCGGCGAACGGTTTCTACACGATAAGTCAGCCACTCCTGCAGCATGTCCAAGAGGTTCTTCACCTGAGGACGACCATCCATGCCAATCATATTCATGTTGACGCGATAACTACGCTCCAGATCGGTGGTCGCAAACAAATGCGACATTAAGCTATCAATATCCACCCTGTTTGAACGCGGCATGACAACCAGTCTTACTGGGTTTTCATGATCCGACTCATCACGTAAATCGGCTACCATCGGCAATTTTTTTGCTTGCATTTGAGCAGCGATCTGCTCTAAGACTTTTGCCCCGGAAACCTGGTAGGGCAATTCATGAATAATGATCTCACCCTCTTCTTTTCTATAGCATGCCCGCTGTTTTATTGAACCATGACCTGTGGCATAAATTTTATTGATTTCATCTCGGTTGGAAACGATCTCAGCCCCTGTTGGAAAATCAGGACCCTGAATATCTTCAAGCAAATCTTCCAGCGTACTTTTAGGCGTTTTTAACAAGCGTAAACAAGCATTAACCACTTCACGCAGGTTATGAGGTGGCACATCAGTCGCCATACCTACGGCGATGCCCGTCGTACCGTTTAATAATAAATTAGGTAATCGGGCTGGCAATAATGCTGGCTCATCCATGGTGCCGTCAAAATTAGGCACCCAGTCCGCTGTGCCTTGTCCAAGTTCACTTAATAAAACCTGTGAATAAGCCGCAAGACGAGCTTCGGTATAACGCATTGCAGCAAAAGATTTAGGATCATCAATCGAGCCCCAGTTACCTTGTCCATCCACTAAAGGGTAACGATAAGAAAATGGCTGAGCCATTAACACCATGGCTTCATAACAGGCAGAATCACCATGCGGATGGTATTTACCTAATACATCACCCACTGTTCTAGCTGACTTTTTATGTTTGGATAAGGCACTCAATCCAAGCTCAGACATCGCATAGATAATTCGACGCTGAACAGGTTTTAAACCATCACCAATATGCGGCAACGCCCTGTCCAGAATGACATACATCGAATAATCCAGATACGCTTTTTCTGTGAAATCGCGTAGTGGCATATTCTCCAAGTCATCGACGAAAGTAGTCATGAGTTATATCTCTTAATCATTTATAGCGCAGCCAAATCCGCTAAGTCACCATGTTGCTCAAGCCAGGACTTACGGTCACCAGCTCGTTTTTTGGCGAGCAGTTTATCCAAGGTCATCATGGTATCGTCTTCAGCATTAATGGTCAGTCGAATTAAACGACGAGTATCAGGGGCCATGGTTGTTTCACGCAACTGCATAGGGTTCATTTCCCCCAAGCCTTTAAAGCGCTGCGTACTGACTTTACCTTTAATTTTTTCTTTTTCAATTCGAGCCAGAATAATATTACGTTCTTCATCATCTAAGGCGTAGAACACTTGTTTACCGACATCGATACGATATAAAGGTGGCATGGCTACACAAATATGGCCTGCTTCAACTAAAGGACGAAAATGTCTGACGAATAACGCACATAATAAGGTAGCAATATGAGCCCCATCTGAATCGGCATCGGCTAAAATACAAATTTTGCCGTAGCGTAAAGCAGACAAGTCATCAGAACCTGGATCCACGCCAATAGCAACAGCGATATCATGAACTTCCTGCGATGCAAGCACCTGCCCCGGCTCAACTTCCCAAGTATTTAGAATTTTACCCCGCAAAGGCATGATAGCCTGAAACTCTCTATTTCTACCTTGCTTGGCGCTCCCACCAGCCGAGTCACCTTCTACTAGGAATAACTCCGAACGGGATGGATCATGGGAAGCACAATCTGCTAATTTACCAGGAAGAGCGGGCCCAGACTGTACTCGTTTTCGTACAACTTTCTTAGCTTGTTTCAATCGGGATTGCGCATTATTAATTGCCAAATCAGCAATTTTTTCACCATCTTCCACGTGGTGGTTCAACCACAAACTAAACGCATCTTTCACCACACCAGACACGAATCCGGCACATTGGCGAGAAGATAAACGTTCTTTAGTCTGTCCTGAAAATTGAGGATCTTCTAACTTGACAGATAACACATAACAACAACGGTCCCAGACATCTTCTGGTGCTAACTTCACGCCTCTCGGCAGTAAATTACGAAATTCACAAAACTCTCGAAGCGCTTCCAGTACACCACTACGCAAGCCATTAACATGGGTTCCGCCCTGTGCAGTTGGAATCAGATTGACATAACTCTCAGCCAACTCTTCGCCTGCTTCAAGCTGCCACATAAGTGCCCAATCAACTTCTTGTGACTCTTCATTCATGTGGCCGACAAATGGAACTGCTGGTACACAGGGCGCATCGGTCATCGCTGTCGACAGATATGAATTTAAGCCATCTTCATAACACCAGCGATCTTCGACTTTTTCCTTTCCAGAAAGATCAGTAAATGTGACTACCAATCCTGGGCAAAGCACAGCTTTGGCTCGTAATACGTGACGTAATCTGGGAACTGAGAACTTAGGTGAGTCAAAAAATGGGTCTTCAGGCCAGAACCGAACCGTTGTACCCGTATTCCGTTTACCAACAGTGCCGATTTCGTTCAACGCTTCAACCAAAGCACCGTTCTCAAAAGCAATCTGATATTCGGTAGCATTTCGTCGGATTTTAACTTCAAGGCGAGATGACAGTGCATTAACAACTGAAACCCCTACACCATGTAAACCACCAGAAAAACGGTAGTTTTTATTTGAGAACTTACCTCCAGCATGGAGCCGGGTTAGGATAACTTCAACACCGGGAACCCCCTCTTCAGGGTGAATATCGACGGGCATACCTCGACCGTCATCACTCACTTCCAGTGAATTATCTTTATGGAGAGTAACCTGAATTTGTTTAGCATGACCGGCAACAGCCTCATCAACACTATTATCAATGACCTCTTGAGCAAGATGGTTTGGACGAGCAGTATCGGTATACATGCCTGGTCGTTTTCGAACAGGCTCAAGCCCCGTCAAGACCTCAATGGCAGATGCATTGTATGTATTCGTCATTGTTGAGTATTTACCTAAAATTATTCCCACCGAAGGTTAGCAGGATAAAAGCCTAACAGACAACACAGAAGCAATATATCTGTGAAAAAAACACGATTTAAATCAAATACAGGTATTTATTCCCTCGCAATAAAGGTGACAATTTTGTAAAGTTTTGTAAATAAAAAACTCTTAACACTGATTTTTAGAGCAACTGGCGTATTATTCGTGAGTTCGATTTTAGACGAGCTTGCAACCCTGACTTAACTTAAATTGACTAAGATCATGTTTTCTTAACTAAGGTTATGGTGAAATAGTGGCAAAGAAAATTTTCACTGATAAGAAATTGATAATTGAGCTTAGCATTATGTTGGTCTGCAAGCTGTTATTACTTTTTCTTATTTGGCATTTATTTTTTAGTAGCGCCCCCGACGACATTAACCATGACGCCGTCGCTGACGTGATTATCAATCACTCTTCAGATGGAGATTCACCTTGATTTCTGAACACTTAGTCGACTTATCCCGCCTACAGTTTGCGATAACGGCACTGTATCACTTTTTATTCGTACCTCTAACACTCGGGCTGTCATGGATCTTAGTTATCATGGAATCAGTCTATGTCATGACAGGTAAAGAAATATACCGTGACATGACAAAGTTCTGGGGTAAGTTGTTTGGGATTAACTTCGCTCTTGGTGTTACCACCGGTCTGACAATGGAGTTCCAGTTTGGTACTAACTGGGCTTACTACTCACATTATGTTGGCGATATTTTTGGTGCGCCACTTGCTATCGAAGGCTTAATGGCTTTCATGCTTGAATCCACCTTCGTTGGTATGTTTTTCCTAGGCTGGGATAGACTCAGTAAAAGACAGCATTTAACCACAACCTTTCTTGTTGCTTTAGGCTCAAACCTTTCCGCCTTATGGATTCTGGTCGCCAATGCCTGGATGCAAAATCCAGTAGGTGCTCATTTTAACTACGAAACAATGCGCATGGAATTGACCAGCTTTGCTGAGGTCTTTTTCAACCCAGTGGCCCAAGTGAAATTTATTCACACCGTCGCAGCTGGTTATGTGACTGGTGCTATGTTCGTATTGAGTGTCAGCGCATACTACTTATTAAGAAGACGTGACATTGGTTTCGCCCGTCGCAGTTTTGCCGTTGCAGCGGGTTTTGGCGTAGCAGCAATATGCTCAGTTATCTTACTGGGTGACGAAAGTGGTTATGAAGTAGGTGACGTACAAAAAACCAAATTAGCAGCAATTGAAGCCGAGTGGGAAACAGCAGAGCCACCAGCAGCCTTTACCTTGTTCGGCTGGCCGAATGACGAAACAATGGAAACAGACTACGCCGTTAAGATTCCATATTTGTTAGGCATAATTGCTACCCGTTCAGTCACTGAACCGGTGACAGGTATTAAAGACCTAAGGGCAGAACACGAAGATCGTGTTCGTAACGGTATGAAAGCCTATGCATTGTTAAAACAATTACGTGACGGCCCTGTCACAGAAGAAGCCAAAGCTGAGTTTGATAAAGTCAAAGATGATTTGGGTTATGGCTTATTACTGAAAAAATATACCAATAACGTCACTGATGCGACTGATGAACAAATTAAAGCAGCAGCGCATGATACTGTTCCACCTGTTGCCCCTATGTTTTGGGCGTTCAGGATCATGGTAGCATCTGGATTTGCCATGCTGATTATCTTCTTTCTGTCTTTCTACCATTGTGCGAAGCGACAAGAATACAAAAAGAAATGGCTGTTACGGCTTGCCATGCTTGGCTTGCCATTACCCTGGATAGCTGCAGAAACAGGCTGGTTTGTTGCTGAGTTTGGCCGCCAACCTTGGACAATCAGTGGCATATTACCCACACATATCTCAACATCAACCTTATCTGCCAGTGATGTTCAGAACAGTTTGATCGCCTTAGTTGTGTTCTATACCTTGCTGTTAATCGTTGAGCTTTACCTGATGATTCGCTTTATCAGGCAAGGACCGAGCAGCTTACATACAGGCCGTTATCACCACGAAACACCAGCAGCGAGGAGCTAAGCCATGGTTCTTGATTACGAAACATTGAAATTAATCTGGTGGCTGCTGATGGGTATCCTACTCATTGGATTTGCTCTCACCGATGGCTTTGATATGGGCGTAGGTATTTTGCTTCCGTTGATTGGTCATACAGACGAAGAACGCCGTATTATGATCAACACCGTTGGTCCACACTGGGAAGGCAATCAGGTTTGGTTAGTCACAGCAGGTGGCGCTTTATTTGCTGCATGGCCACTGGTTTATGCCATGGCATTTTCAGGCTTCTACTTAGCCATGATGCTGACCTTGTTCGCCCTTTTTCTAAGACCGGTGGGCTTTGATTACCGGAGTAAACTTGATAATACAAAATGGCGTTCAAGCTGGGACTGGGGACTATTTGTAGGTAGTTTTGTGCCTCCGGTTATTTTTGGTGTCGCTTTTGGTAATTTATTACTCGGTGTGCCCTTTTCCTTTGACGATATGATGCGTCCGGAATACACCGGTGGATTTCTGCAACTGCTTAATCCCTTTGCCTTGCTTTCTGGGGTAGTTAGCTTGCTGATGATTATCATGCATGGTTCTGTATGGATACAAATCCGTACACTGGATAGTCTTGAATGGCGAGCAACACAAGTTGCTAAAGCTAGTTCTGTAGCTTTATTGATCGCCTTTGCTATTGCCGGCCTATGGGTTGCATTTGGAATAGATGGCTATGTCGTCAGTTCTATGCCTGCGGCAAACACAAGCTTCACACCTGATATGAAACAAGTAACGACACAAGCTGGGGGCTGGTTATTGAACTATCAGCAATATCCATGGATGATTCTGGCCCCTTTATTTGCGTTCATTGGGATGATTGGCGTGTATCTGTTCTCTCACCTATCTCGCCCAGGCATGGCCTTCATTAGCAGTTCCGTTACGTTGACAGGAATCATCCTGACTGCTGGATTTTCTATGTTCCCATTTGTCATGCCATCAAGTGATGTTCTGAACCATAGTTTGACTATGTGGGATGCGACCTCAAGTCTGTTAACATTAGAAATCATGTTTTGGGTTGCTATTGTCATGGTACCCATTATTATCTGTTACAGCTTCTGGACCTATCGCCGAATGTGGCGAAGACTGGACGTGAATTTTATTCGCGGCAACCAACATTCAACCTATTAGGAATCTGTTATGTGGTATTTTGCCTGGATACTTGGAATTTTATTAGCTGTGGCATTAGGTATTATTAATGTCATGTGGTTAGAAAACTGTCCGCTGGATACATTGGATGACTAATTCGTGGATAGATAAGTCTTTAGTCCGTTTAGTCAGTCTATTAACGGCTATAGGCTTATCTATTGCTATATTAATTTTCCCTAACCGTCTGCTGATGGAGAATGGTAAATCAGACCATGATCTACTCATGCTGCTGTTATTCGGCATATGTATTGGCTTTATTCATGGTGTCGGTTTCGCACCAAAGAAAATGGTATGGCATATTTTACTTAGTCCATATATATGCTGGCCTATCATGTTCTATGGCTGCTTTCATATGGCTATGAACTAATTATGAAACTTCACCGTATTATCCCATTCATTATTGCATTAAGTTTTAATATACAGGCTGTTGCTAAAGATGCAGAACAAGCAGCATTTGAACGTGATGCACAAGCTGCTATCAAGGGATTATCAACTCATCTAAAAAAAGCATTAATGTCAGCAATGCAAGATGGAGGACCGACAGAAGCGATCTCTGTCTGTAAGCTGGTTGCACCGACCATCGCAGATGAAATGTCGAAAAAATACAGCCTTGATATTCACCGAACTAGTTTACGTGTTCGTAACCTTGATAATGAAGCTGACATCTGGGAAACCGGTGTTTTACAAAAGTTTGAGACCCGTTTAAAAACTGGTGAAGCTATCCAGTCTCTTACTTTCATAAAAAAAGTAGAATCAGATCTGGGATATGACTGGCGTTATATGAAAGCAATTCCGACTGATAAACTCTGTCTCTCATGCCATGGTAGTCAAATTGCCTTACCTGTTCAAAAGATGATAGACAAAAACTATCCCAACGATATGGCGACTGGCTACAAAATGGGTGATATACGTGGCGCGTTTTCAGTTAAGCGTAGCTATTCCAAACTTAACGCAAACTGATAAATTCTGTACGCCCCTGCTGTCTGACCTGCAATTTTTCCTCTTTCACCAACCAGCCAATAGCACGCTGACACAGCTTGGCTTCGAGCTTGGTATCTTTACATATCCGTGTCACCGAGCTCTCTCCATTGGTATTGAGATATTGCCAAACTCGCCCTGCCGCCTCGCCAACTTCATCATTTATCAAGATTATAAACTCCGTTTCATTCATAAACAGTGATCGCTTAAAAAGCGCTATGTTCAAGCAAGCTGCTATCAAGAAAAATGCGTATTAATAGCAATAACAAGCTTTTTAGTACCCCAGGCTAAATACTATTAATTAATATGTTTAAGGCCTTCGAGAGCATCAGCAATTCTCTCCATTGCCTGCTGCACAATCTCGAGACGTGTTCCGATATTCAGTCGCATAAATCCTGAGCCATTGTCACCAAAAACATACCCCGGGTTCATGCCAACCCCAGCCTTTTCAATGAAAAATCGCTTAAGTGTCTCATTATCCATATCTAAAGCACGGCAATCGAGCCACAACAAATACGTTCCTTCAGACTCAATCAATGTGAGCATAGGGCAACGCGTTTGAAGAAAATCTTCTACCCATTTTTTATTTTTGTAAATATAAATATTCAGTTGTTCTAACCATTCTTCGCCATAGCGATAAGCGGCTTCAAACGCAGTGATACTAAAAGGGTTAGAGGGACTAATATGCCATTGTTCAAACACGGCTTTAATCGCTTTACGCTGCTGTACATCACTAACGATCAATGCCGACAAGCCCATCCCGGCGATATTAAATGTCTTACTGGGAGCTAAAGTTGTAATGACATTGTTAGTGTTACTCAGGGTCGCCAAACTAATATGCTGCTGCTCAGGAAAGATAAGATCGGCATGAATTTCATCAGAAATAATCGTTATCTGATAGCGTTCAGCCAGTTCCACTACCTGCTGTAACTCTTCACGAGTCCAGACACGACCAACAGGATTGTGTGGCGAGCAAAAAAGTAAAGTTTTAGCGCCTTGCTTTGCACACTTTTCCAAATGCTCAAAATCGATATAGTAACGGTTGTTGTCTAAATAAAGTGGGTTTAGAACTAACTCTCGTCCTGTTTTCTCAACCGATGAAAAAAAGGGGAAATAAACCGGAGACTGAACAATGACTTTATCACCTGGCTCGGTAATCGCTTCGATGGTGGCATTGATCGAAGGTACAACGCCCGGACACATAATGATATCGCTTTGCTTAATCTGCCAGTGATAACGTTTCGCACTCCACTCAATCAGTGCTTCATACATCGAGTCAGGATGCATGGTATAGCCATAAATAGGATGCTTAGCACGCTCGACAAGCGCCTTTGTCACCGCTTCAGGCGCAGCGAAGTCCATGTCTGCCACCCACATAGGGATAACGTCGCTACGGCCAAAATAGGCTGTTCTGGCATCAAATTTCAGACTATGACTAAAGCTTCGATCTATTTTCTGATCGAAATCTACCGTCATTATTGACGTTTCCATACCGTGACTTCAGATAATGTATGCTGGAATTTACGACTGGTTTCACGAATAACAAAAGGAATTTCTTGTGGCTCACGTATAAGTTCAAAATGGGGTTCCAATATTGCTTTCAAACCATCCAATGTCGTAAAGCTTTCACCATCTTTTTTAAAGCCGCCTAACCAATGCGCTTTCTCTGTATGTTCTTCCAGCCAAGTATATGGTGAAGCAAGAACTAATATACCACCCTCATTAAGTCGCTCATGCACACTTGTCAAAAACTGTGCAGGTTTATAAAGCCGATCAATCAGGTTAGCAGCCAGAATAAGATCATAACCTTTGAATATCGGTTTAAGATTACAGGCATCACCTTGCAAAAACTCCACTTTAGAGGCTGTGTCTTCCAGTCCGAACTGCTCTAAACGTCGCTCATTATAATGAACCAGCTCACCTTCATCAGCTATGGTATAACGAACAACTCCCTGTTCAGCCATTTGTGTACCCAAATTGATCAGTCTTGCTGAGAAATCAATCCCCGTTACCTGGTCAAAATGCTTAGCTAATTCAAAACTGGCACGTCCCACTGAACATCCCAAATCCAGCGCTTTGTTCATATTTTTGCCAGCCATCATCTCAATAGCAAGCTCAGCTAGAACTTTAGGGAAATTAGCTACATTGAAATATTCATCACCATAATGAACCTCAGCGTATTGCGAAAGCATGGTGTCTGTTTCGTAGTTAGAACTGTATTCTTCCAGCTCTGCTTCAGACACGACATAACGGAATCCTGCGTGCTGGAAAAAATGTTTACGAAAAGCATAACGCGATGCTTTGCGACTTTCATTACCCGAGGATATCCACGAACCACCTTTAATCAGGTTGTGTCGGCCATCAAAGGTCGGGGTTGTAAAGTCATCATAGATGGGGTGTACTTTAAACGCATCAAATGGATAAATCGGTGTTTCAGTCCATTGCCAGACATTACCAATCACATCGTATAAGTCACCGTGTTTGAAGAAGTTCACAGGACAAGATGAGGCAGCATAATCAAGATGAATATTTGCCGATGCCAAATCTGAACTTAATTCACTAAGTCCAGCTACATCGTAGAGTCGATACCATTCATCTTCTGTCGGCAATCGTACGGATTGACCTGTATGTTTTGCTTTCCAGTTACAAAAGGCTTTGGCTTCATGATAATTGACATCAACTGGCCAGTCCCAGGGCATATCAATGACTTCAGTCATCAAGCGACATTGCCAGCCTTGTTTGGTTTTTAGCCAAAATGTCGGATGCGTTACCTTGGTAAATTGACGCCACTGCAAGCCATCTTCTGTCCAGAATTCGTCTGTTTCATAACCACCGTCTTCAACAAACTCTAGAAACTCCTGATTACTGACCAAAAATTTGGCCGCTTGAAATGCCTCAACTTCAGCTTCATGTGTACCGTATTCATTATCCCAACCGTAAATAGGATCGGAGTTGGCTTTACCTAAGCTCACACTACCTGCGGGGATATCAACCAGACTATTTTCCGGTGCTTGCTTGCTCTCTTTGAATGGTTGCCAAGCTGGATGAGGTTTAACCCATTCCAGGCGTTGCTGACGAATCAATACTGAAGATGTTTCAAGATGAATCTGTTCATGCTCAATCCCCATCATGATCGACCACCACGGGTTTTCCCAGTCGATAGGCAACTTAAGAGGAGCCTGACGAATAACCTTATTCACCATCGCCTGCACTTTTTTACGGTAAGCTTTGACCTCGTCCACTGCTGGCCATTCGTAATGATCTTCATTGAGATCATCCCAGCTCATTTCGTCGACGCCTACAGCAAACATTGACTCAAATTTAGGGTCAATACGTTTATCGATCAATCCTGCTAACAGCATTTTATTAACAAAAAATGTGGCGGTATGACCGAAATAGAAAATCAGTGGGTGACGTAGTGGGATAGATTTTTGAAGATAGGCTTGCTCATCCGTTAAGGTATCAAACAGAGACTCATAGCGTTCAAAGGTAAAATTAAAATAATCTGCAATTTCCTGCCGTTTATCAGTAGGGTCACCTCTATCTAGCACAGGTGTTCTTAAATAAGCGCTTTCCATTGAGGCATATTTCTTCAATGTATTGTCAGCAGTCATATTACTACCCCATCTCTGTATTTTTATTGTGTCGTTATGACTAATGAACTGTGAATTTGTTGCGAAAATAAGTCATAGACTTCAGGTTTGTTTAGCTATCCATGCAGTTTTTGCCGATAGCTCTAATGAACATGTCCATTTGTAGGCTAAATTTATCGAATCGGCACAGGCATATACACCATGCCCAGCAACCACTGTCACCTTATAATTTTTTAAGGTCTGCGCAACCGCTGCTGGGGCTAATTCAACATACTGAGCATAATTTATGTGAATGATAGGGACTTGCGGAAAATAATACTGCCCTTCAAAGTCGATCGGCGTGAAGCATTCCGCTTTTAAAGTCATGGCTACGGTATATGGACCATGACTATGAAATAGTGCTCGTGCGTGTTCATTTTGTTGATATACAGCTACATGCAAAGGCGCATCCAACGAAGCTCCCACACCACAACGTCCATCGATATGACAAAGTATCAAATCAGCAGTGCTTAGCGTATCTGCACAACACCCTGTTGGCGTCACCCAGATATCATCATGCCAGCGAAAAGAGGCATTACCACTGTGGGAGTCATTACAACCATATTGTCGCAACCATTTATAATGTTGAACTAATAGTTGTTTCTGCTCCAGTAAATCAGGTGACTGGCTCATCGTTTTTCTCTAGCAAACTGTTAATGTGTTGTAACCATTGCCCAGCTTGTTTTTTCTGTGCATCAAAAGCGGCAGCCTTGGTAAACTGGGCCTTTGCCTTCTCCAAGTTATCTTGATGATAATACGCCGTCCCCAGCATCATATAAGTTTGACCGAGCTTTTTGCCTTTTAAATGCTTCAATGCACCAGATAACGCATCAATGGCATTCCCCCACTGTTCCATACTGATATAAATTTGGCCGAGTTTTAATTCAGTATCACCACTATCATCCATAGGCAGCATTCGTTTTAATGTTTCTACTGCACGCTGATTTTCTCTGGCAGCAAGCCAGCTGTCCGTCAGTTTACTCAGATTATCGAAATTACTAGAAATGACCTTTTGTTTCATTCCCTTTTCAAGTAATACTGCAGCCTTATATGGGACTCTCAGATAGCGATACATATCCGCCAAGTTAACCAGCGTTTTAGGCTCAGTGAGATCCAAACGTTTCGCTAACATTCTTACTGCAAGCGAAGTGAATTCTTTGTTTTGCTGCATGTACAAGGCTGCCAACTGGTCCCAATACATTTTTTTATCAGGATAGCGGGTAATCAATAATTCCAACACATTAATAGCAGATTTATAGTGTTTTAAAGACAAATAAGAAGACAGTAATAAACGGTACCAATCTTCTTTAGGCGCTTTGGCATTTTTAATAGCGATTTTTATTCGGTCAGCAGCTTTGGAAAAATTATTCGTCTGATAATAGGCACTGGCTAAAAGTACATACACCCGATTCTCTGGTTTTTTTTCAGCAGCCAACCAGCGCTCCATCAGGGGAATACCTTTTTTATACTGGCCGTCAGCAATGAATAGCTGCGCCAAGTTATAACGCAGATTATGCGTCACATCTTCCGGCAAAGCATTCAGTTCCAAGGCCTTCTGAAATGTCTCAGTGGCTTTTTTATATTGATCTGTAGATGAATAGAGAAAACCGAGTGTTTGTAAAACAACAGCTTCCTCATAACTGCCTTTTTCAACCTCTTTTAACAAGGTATTGAGCTGTTGCTTTGCCTGTTGATAGTTTTCATTTTCCATCAACTCCTGAGCCTTGTTCAGCGCTTTGTAAGTAGCCTCACTGAGTAAAAATTGCTCATCGTTGGCATCAGCTGCAAATACACTCCCCTGTAATAGCAAGGCGAGCATAAGAAAACAAATCTTTAATAATGGCTTTCTCATCGTGACAATTTAAACTCTATTTCCTGAGTGGCCTGACGCTCGACAGCTTGTCCATCCACGTATTTAGGTTTGAACTTCCACTTAAGGATAGCTTTTAAGGCAGCGTCGTTAAATACACTGGCCGGTTCAGCTTTAATGACTTTTGGATCACGCACTCTGCCATCTTTAGTAATGATAAATGTCACCGTAACCACTCCCTCTATACCACGCCGCGAGGCAACACGTGGGTATTTAGGTGGAATACGCACCAGCGGAACGACCTCATTATCCAGCATCGGGGCACTGTTCGGAGCTGGAGCTGGTGCCGCTTTTGGCGCAGCTGCAAAATCCCCCAAATACGGTCCACCCGTGATATTCATCGGCACATCAATCGCCGGAATATCCATTTTGGGAGTAGGTGCATCAGGCTTATTCGGCTGAGCTGCTGCAGGTTCTGGAGGTGGAGGCGGTTCGTCAGGTGGCGGCGGCTTCTTAGGTAGTTCTCGCTTTTTGGTTTCAGGCTGTGCTTCTTCTTTCTTTAAACGAACAAAATCGAGGATCTGAATCTCTTCAATCTTACGTTTATCTACACTACTACTGTTGGTCATATGCTCCATTAAATAGAACAACCCGAAGTTAACCAGTAATGCGAGCAGTATACCAACAACTAATCTCATCAAACCCGCCGTTAGTCGCGTTCAGCAGCAATGGAAACGTTAGCTACACCAGCTAATCGAGCCTGATCCATCACTTCAATTAACAGACCCGTTTTGGCTTCTTCATCTGCCAAAATAATGACTGAACCTTCAGGATTTTCAGCATGCATCCGTTCAACGTTAGCTCTGACTGCACGGCGATCAATCTGACGTTTATCCATCCAAATTTCGCCATTAGGACGAATCGATATCAGGATATTCGCTCGCTCTTTTTTCACCGCCGTTTTTGCTGAAGGCCGATTTACATCAACCCCTGTTTCTTTAACAAAAGAGCTGGTAACGATAAAGAAAATTAATAAAATAAACACCATATCAATCAGTGGCGTCATATTTATTTCAGCGATACCACCACTCTGGCGTCGGGAATGTCGGTTTCTCATTTCTATCCTTTACTCTCTACGCAAGGCATCAGCCACTTTATCCACTTCACGTTCTGTACGTTGGGTTAACTGTGTACTGAAATATAAACCTGATAATGCTGTCAATAGACCACCCATAGTAGTAATTAAGGCAACGGAGATACCACCAGCCATACCTCTGGCATTACCAGTCCCAAACACCGTCATCACATCAAATGTCTGAATCATACCGCCTACTGTTCCCAATAATCCAAGCATAGGCAATGCCATTGTCAAAGTACGAATGGTCATCAAATAACGTTGTAAGGAAATTCGGCTCTCCGTAATCATGCCTTGACGTATTTGAACAGCAAACCAACTGTTTCTGTCCTTACGTTGTTGCCACTCATGGATCCACTTTTTCACTTGTTTGGGATGTGTAAATACCACAAACAAATAACGCTCGATAATCAAACTCCACATTAACACTGACGAAAACAGGATAAGCCACAAAACGGTGCCTCCGCTTTCCATCAGTAATTCAATCTGAAAGAGTCCGTCAGACAGGCTGGTCATACTGTTTTTCCGCATTACGAGCAACGATAGCCGCACTTTCTTCATCAAGAATTTGCACTAAACGATTCGACTTACTCGATAAACCACTATGAATCAGTAATAAAGGAATCGCCACAGCCAAACCTAGCTCTGTCGTGACCAGGGCTTGAGATATACCACCGGACATTAACTTAGGGTCACCGGTACCGAATAAGGTGATCGACTGGAATGTTTCAATCATGCCTGACACCGTACCTAACAAACCAAGCATGGGAGCAATAGCCGCCAGTATAGCCAAGGTGATTAAGCCTCTCTCCAGCTTTGGCATTTCTCTCAAAATGGCCTCGTCAAGTTTTAACGATAAGGTTTCTACGTCATGCGCTAGACGGTCATTGTATACAGATAGGATTCGACCCAGCGGGTTTTTCTGACTCACTTCTTCTTGTTTTTGCTGTTTAGCAATGCCATGACCATCTTTGGTCAATGATAAGAACTGAATAAGGGCGATAATTAAACCAATAGCACCGAGGACTAAGATGATGTAACCAATCCAACCACCTTGTTCAATACGTTCTTTCAAGGTTGGCGTTTGTACTAACAAAGCCATAATTGCACCACGCGTCGGATCAACAACCGTCGGCATCAACTCGCCAGACTCTGCCTCTTCAAACGCCGTGATAACGTTTCTGTAACGATCCACAGGCTGTCTCGCCAGCTCTACCAGATTTCCAGTTTCAGGCAGATAACGCAGAAAGAGACTATCAGTAAATGCTGTAAACACACCGATCCGGGTCACCTGTTTATCTTCGACATCACCAGTTGTGGTAATAACTGGTGTCGTAAACGTTTCCACTTTGCCTGAAGCCGTCATTTCTTCCTGTAGTGTTAGCCATAGCTGACGCAATTCTTCTATGGTGGGTTGCTGTTTGCTCTCACTCAGGTTATTCAGGAAATCAACTCTTTCAGGATTCTGAACATTCGTCATCGAACTTTCCAGTACAGCGCGACTATCGTTTGCAACTTGTCTTACCGTGCCAAACAGTTCTCCTAAAGAACCTGACTTATCGTCCAACAGACCTTGTTGTTCCGCAAGGCGTTGTTCTAATTCGTTAAAAAGTGTATTGAGCTGTTTTGTACGTTCTTCTTGAGCAGCTAATTCTTTTTTAGCCTGAGCCAAGAGGTTAGCTTGTTGATCATGTGCTTTAGCAAACTCGGCTTCACGTTGCTGATTTTGCTGTTGCTCAATCACTCGTTCACGTTTGACTTGTTCCAGTAACTGGTCGAGGTTAGCCGGCTTATCAGCAGCAAAAACAGGCAAACCAAGGCTCAGTAAACAAAGAAGAGAAATCAGTTTTGTCATTATTTCTCTCCTACGGTTTTAACGGGTAAGACCATCAGATCTGGCGGTAATTGTTTTTTCGCCACTTTCAAACCATCAGTGATAGCTTGAATATAATCATTGGATAAAGTCACCCATTGCTTCTTATCGTTATCCCACATACCAGCTTCTTTTCCATCCAAGGAGAGGTAATACAAACTGACGCGGCCTATTCTTAAGAAGTCGACTGTCTTTTTCGTTTCGCCATTTTCCAAATCTGACTGATAAGCTTCAATTGTTCGGCCATATTCTGTTTCGACCTGATAGGCTTCCATGATGCGACGATATTTTTCTGCTAATGACACATCAGCACGCTCCATCATCGCATTCAAAGCCTCTAGACGTGCTTGCCTTTCTTGTTTGAGAAAAGGCACATCTAATGAGACAAATTGCTTGAGCACATCAATCATGTTGAGCATGAGCGGCACAATGTCATGTTGTGTTGTTTCGATGTTCTTGAGTTGCTGTGAAATAGATGCCATTTCATCTTGCTGAGAGTTGACCAGAGACTGTAGCTGGTCATTATAGGATTTGAGACTTTGTGTCTGTCTTAGAACATCACGATATTCAGCCACCATATCGGTGGTTTGATCCGACAGATTATCAATTTTTTCTTGAGACTTCTGAGCAGCGATGTCGGTATTGACCTGAGTATCAATCGCCTCATCCAGGGCGCCTGCATTAGCCAATAAAGGCAATACAAAGAAAATACTCAACTGCCAACCACGCTTGATGGTTTGCTTGAGGTACATAGATTCCAAATCCCATATTTGCCGTCGTGACGGCAGTAAAAGAAAAAGGCATCTTAACAAGAGAATGGAAAGCGAGGAAAGCTTTACGTAGAATTTCAGGCAAAAAAAAAGCCAGATACAAATGGTATCTGGCGAAACCTTCATAGAAGGAGAGAGAAATATAAGACTATAGAAGCTGAAATTTCTATAAACTTGAGATACATAATACAAACCGCTCTACATTTGCAAATGAGCGACTTATCCTGATAACTCGGGAATTTATTCCTATTCCTCTTTCCTTCAATATCAATTATTTACGATGAAATACCATGGCTTATTGCAAAGCGCATCAACTCGGCGGTTTTACTGATGTCCAGCTTGCTTTTTATTTGTGTCAGATTGTTTGCAACCGTTTTGTAACTGATGCCTAACACTTCAGAAATCTCAGTCATACTCTTGCCTTCGCCCAGTAATCGTAAAATTTCCAACTCACGTCGCGACAAATCACTTAATGCACTGGTGCCAGCATCAATATTTAACATGGCTAATTGTTGCGCCATATCTGGACTTAAGTAAATTTTGCCATCGAGCACTTTGCTTACGGCTTCGACTAAGTGATCTGCCGCATTATTTTTAGTAATGTAACCTCTGGCACCTGACTGCATGGCACGAGAAGCAAATACGGGATCCTCATGCATGCTGAACATCAACACTTTAGCGTCTTCACGATTGGCTCTGATACGTCTTAATACTTCCAGTCCACCTACCCCTGGTAGCGTAATATCCAGCAACACCATATCAGGTTGAGATTCCTGAAATAGACGATACCCCTCTTCACCTGTTTCAGCTTCTAGGACTGTAGCCGATGGAATTTGTTGAATCAGTTGACGGCAACCTGCTCTGACTATCGGATGATCGTCCACCACCAAAATTGTTAATGCCTGTTTCATTTTTTGTTTCACCCTTTAATGGAATCAACACTCGGACCTGTAAACCACGTCCTTCTTCCGTATCAAACGCTATACGACCACCGAGTGCTGACACCCTTTCTCGCATACCAATTAAACCAAACCCTTTCACCAAATGAGCATCCAACCCTTTACCATCGTCTGTCACGGCAACTTTAATAGTTTCTGCTTCACGGCGTACTTCAACTTTTACATGACTGGCGTGGGCGTGTCTGACACAGTTGGTAGTACATTCCTGTACCAGTCGATAAATCGTGACCTGTAAGGTATCAGGTAAAGACTCAAAATCACCAACGAAATCCCATTCCCAGTCAATTTCTGGCTGGCGTTCACGCCAGTTATGCAACATATCTCTTAATGCTTCAGTTAGCCCCAAATCATCCAATGTCATAGGACGCAACCGACTTAGCATTTTTCTCACAAGAGATTGAATATGATTAGTGATGGTCTTGACTGACCCCACTTTTTCTTCAATCTCAATTAGATGATTTTCTCCAGCAATACGTTCAATTTCACCCAAGTCGACACGAATGCCGAATAAACATGGCGCCAACTCATCATGCAACTCTCTCGCTAGATCGCGCTGTTGTGATTCCTGCAAACTCAGCATATTCCCGGCGAGCGCATGATTCTCAACCATGGTCTTTTCTAACACGCTGGCCATATGGTTAAAACGAATCTGGATTGGATTTAACTCTTTCACCGCTGAAGTATCAACACGAGCTGTAAAATCACCCTGTTCAAGATGACCCAAGGCATCTGACAATTGAGATAACGGTCTTAAGCCCTGTCGCAGCGCTAGATAGATCAGACTCAAGATCAATAATAAAAAGAATACACCCAGCCAGAATAAGGTTTGTATATCTTGCCAGACTTCCGTCACTTCATCGCTGGGATCAGCTTCAACAACCAAATAACCATAGGATTTACTGCCTTTGGTAATCAGTCGTCGAAAGGCTACGGCCTCCGGTTCCATCATACGAATAAACCAGTCGGGTGCATCAGGTTTATTAAAGAAGCCGGTTTGATCCTCCTGCCCAATTAAGGGTTCGCCATGCATATCTTCAAACCATGCGCGGATATGACGGGTGTGTCTCACACTGTCGACAATCAGTGTCAACCTTTCACTCAAATCATTCGAAAAACGTAAGGTTGGTAGCGCATTTACCAACAAACCTTTAGCCAGTTGCGTACTGGAAGCCATTTCCTGAGCAAGTGCTAATCTAGCGTTTTGCACCATAAAATAACCGGCAGCAGCGAAGTTAATCAGCAAAATAATGCTGACTATAATTAGTAATCGTAGTTTTAAACTCATGATCATCAGTACAATAGATGAGATAAGCTTAGAATTATCGCACAGTTACAACGGAGACGATTAGGAAACAGCATGCAAAATAACCACGACTTATTCCAAAATGCCCAAAAACATATCCCAGGTGGCGTTAATTCGCCCGTTCGCGCATTCAAAGGTGTTGGCGGTGATCCCGTATTTTTCCGTGAAGGAAAAGGCGCATGGCTGACAGATGCGACAGGTAAAAACTATGTTGATTACATTGGTTCTTGGGGGCCGATGATTGTCGGTCACGCACACCAGGATGTCATTGATGCTGTCAAAGAGGCCGTCAACCATGGTTTAGGCTTTGGCGCGCCGACAGAAATCGAAACAACAATGGCTGACCTCGTTTGTGAGCTAGTGCCTTCTATGGAGTTGGTCCGCATGGTCAGCTCAGGTACTGAGGCAACCATGAGTGCCATTCGCTTAGCCCGTGGTTATACTGGTCGTGATAAAATCGTCAAGTTTGAAGGCTGTTATCATGGTCATGCCGACTCATTATTGGTGAAAGCTGGCTCTGGCGCATTAACTTTAGGTGTGCCCTCTTCAGCAGGCGTACCCGCCTCATTAGCAGAACATACGCTGACCTTGCGCTATAACGACCTTGAGTCTGTCAAAGCCTGTTTTAAAGAAGCGGGCGATCAGATTGCCTGCATTATCATTGAACCAGTTGCAGGCAATATGAACTGTATCCCTCCCGAGCCTGGATTCCTTGAAGGACTGCGCGCGATCTGTGATGAGTACGGTGCTGTATTGATTTTTGATGAAGTGATGACGGGATTCCGTGTAGCACTCGGTGGTGCACAAGCGCATTACAACATCACACCAGACCTAACAACTTTTGGCAAAATTATTGGTGGTGGTTTACCTGTTGGTGCATTCGGCGGTAAACGCAAAATTATGGAACATATCGCACCGCTGGGGCCTGTTTATCAGGCGGGGACATTATCAGGTAATCCTATTGCCATGGCCGCGGGCCTGACAACATTAAAACTGATTCAAGCGCCTGGATTTCATGACGCATTAACAAAAACCACAGCAACATTAGTCTCGGGATTACAGGAGCTGGCTAATAATGCTGGCATTCCAATGACGACGAATCAAGTCGGCGGTATGTTTGGCCTATTCTTCACTGAAGAAAAACAGGTGAATTTTTACGAACAAGTAGTAGCCTGTGATCAAGAGCGTTTTAAACACTTCTTCCATTTAATGCTTGATAACGGTGTGTATCTGGCGCCATCGGCATTTGAAGCAGGTTTCGTGTCTGCAGCACATGGTGAGCAAGAAATAGATCATACCTTATCGGCCGCAAAAGCTGCTTTCGCCGCTTTATAAATCAACATTACCAGTACAAAGCCATACATCCTTCGCTGATGTATGGCTTTGTACGTTAAGATGGTATGTATACCTTCTATACAAATCTAAGATATTGAATTAATTATGAATACGCTTTACTGGCACGACTATGAAACTTCTGGCACGGATCCCCGTTATGACAGACCTCTACAGTTTGCCGGCATTCGTACTGATGAAGATCTTAATATCATTGGCGAACCGCTAATGATCTACTGCAAACCTGCCCACGATTTTTTGCCTCATCCACAAGCCTCTCTAATCACAGGTATTACGCCACAAAAAGCGGAAAAAGAAGGCTTAACTGAAGCCGAGTTTATGGCACAAATTCATGCCGAACTGGCTGAACCAGGTACCTGTGGCGTCGGTTATAACAGTTTACGGTTTGATGATGAGTTCACGCGCTTTAGTTTGTTTCGTAATTTTTATGATGCTTATGCCCGTGAATGGCAGAACGGTAATTCTCGCTGGGATATTATCGACATGCTCAGACTCACTCGAGCCTTGAGGCCAGAAGGTATTAACTGGCCTGATCGCGAAGACGGCAAGCCGAGTTTTCGTTTAGAGCATTTAACCGCGGCCAATAATATTGAACAAGTTGGTGCTCACGATGCCTTAGTCGATGTGTATGCCACCATAGAAATCGCTAAACTCATCAAAAATGCACAACCTAAATTATTTGATTATGTTTATCAAAATCGTCGTAAAAACGCGATTGCCCCCTTATTGAATATTCGTGATCGAACACCGATCATTCATGTATCAAGGATGTATCCAAGTGAATATTGCGGCACCGCTCTGGTTGTGCCCTTAGCAAAAGATCCGACTAATCCTAATGGTGTGATTGTCTATGACTGCCGCTATGATCCCAGTGATTTAATCACACTTGATGCCGAGACATTGCAACAGCGTTTATTCACACCTTCGGCTGAGTTGGCTGACGGCGTGGAGCGTCCTGCACTGAAAACGATACATATCAATAAATGCCCGGTCGTGGTACCAGCAGCCACGTTAAATGACGCTGCTGCTCAACGCCTGCATATTGATCGTGCTCAACATCAACACCATCTTGATATGTTAAATGCAGCTGGTGATTTAACAGAAAAGCTTTCGCAAATATTCACACCAAAAGAATTTGCTCCCGTCTCTGATCCCGATGCAAGCTTGTATAGCGGTGGCTTTTTCAGTGACAATGACAAACGCAAAATGGAACTAATCCGTTCAGCTGAGCCGGATATGTTAACGACACTATCAATTCCATTTGAGGATGCACGGTTGTCAGAAATGTTATTCCGTTATCGAGCACGCAACTGGCCCGAATCATTAACAGATGATGAACAGGATCAGTGGCTTCAATACCGGCAGCAACGTTTAGCAGATGACACAGCCAATCCCATCCTGAGTTTTTCAGACTTTTATTCTGCTCTGGCAGAGGCTAAGCAACAACCTATGTCAGAAAAACAACAAAAAGTTCTCGCCGACTTAACCGCTTATGCTAAGCAATTAGCGACTGAACTTGGCTACTCAAAATAACATGACTCAGCAATACGATATCCTGCTTACCACGCTTAACGCCCGCTATATGCATTCGGCATTCGGGCTACGCTATTTACTTGCCAATCTGGAAGAGCTAACGCCTAAGGCAAAAGTGATTGAATTCACTATTCAGGAACAAACACTCAATATTGCTGAACAGTTATTAAAGTACCAACCCAAAATTATTGGCTTTAGTGTTTATATCTGGAATATCCGCGAAATCACTGACATCGTCACCGTGATAAAACAAATTTCCCCAGACACTGTGATTGTCCTGGGTGGACCTGAAGTTGGCCATTACCCGGATATTCCTGCTGTCTGTGACTTAGCTGATTTTGTGGTAAGTGGCCCAGGCGAAAAAAGCTTTCGTGATTTGTGTCGTCAAATATTGGCTCATTCACAGCCACAAACGAAATATATTGATGGTATTGCCACAGATTTAACTGAACTCACCCTGCCTTACCATCTCTACAATGAGGAAGATATTCGTAATAGGCTCATTTATGTCGAAGCTTCTCGGGGCTGTCCTTTTAAATGTGAGTTTTGCTTATCAGCTTTAGACAAAACAGCAACAGCCTTTCCACTGGAATCCTTTCTGACAGAAATGGATGCGTTATGGCAACGTGGCGTACGTAATTTTAAATTTATCGATCGCACATTCAATCTCAAGGTTTCTACCAGCATTCGCATTCTAGAGTTTTTTCTGGAAAGGATGACTGATGATTTATACCTGCACTTTGAAGTGGTGCCTGATAACCTTCCAGATAAATTAAAAGAGGTATTAAAACGCTTCCCCCCACAAAGCTTACAATTTGAAATAGGTATTCAGACGTTTGATAGTGATATCCAAACACTGATCAGCCGTAAACAAAACAATGATAAAACACGGGAAAATATTCATTGGCTGCGAGAGCATACTGGCGCGCATTTGCATACGGATCTGATATTTGGTCTGCCAAGCGACACATTGGATAATTTTGCTGACAGTTTTAATCAGCTGGTCGCCTTAAACCCACATGAAATTCAGTTAGGCATTCTGAAACGTTTACGTGGTGCACCACTCAACCGCCATAATGATAACTTTGCTTTAAACTATAATCCGCAAGCACCATATAATATTTTATCTACCAGTACTGTAGACTTTATGACGATGCAACGTGTCAATCGTTTTGCACGCTTCTGGGATATGATTGGTAACTCTGGTCGTTTTATTAACACCATGCCACTCATTCTTGCTGATAACGCGTTTACTCGATTTATGTTTGTCTCGGATAGGCTTTTTGAAATCAGTGGCAGTACATGGAAAATTGCACTCAAACGCTTATTTGAATTGTTATTTGTCGTACTCACTGACGATTTGGCAATGAATGAGGACACAGTAAAAAATCAGCTAAAGCTTGATTATGCACGCGCTGGGGTAAAGGGTATTCCTGATTATGAAAACTTACCTAGTCTCAACAGACCAGCCAAAGCAGGCGTCGCCAATAAACGTCAGCGGTATCATGCATGAATGCCAAATCTTGCCCATTACGCTAAAGCGATAGTGACTTATACTTAACTAACTCTTACTATGACTAAGCTATCAAACTCTTCAACACAAGCCATCTCCAGCCCCTGCTTACGTAAGTGCTGCTTAGATGAAAGAGATGTCTGTTTAGGTTGCTATCGTAAAATTGATGAAATCACTGGCTGGACAGCCATGAGTAATGAGGAAAGACAACAAACGCTAGAACGCTGTCAACAACGTAGACAATTACGCTTAGCACAAAAAAAGAAAAGCTAAATAATCAGTTTAGATAGCGTTTTAAAGTGTGGATGTCTGGCATCACCGAGGCACTCAAACAACAGTGACTCAACATTAGTGATAATCGCCCCAGCCTCACGCAGCCGGTGTATGGCATTATGATAATTCTGCTTATGACGTGAGCATACAGCCTCTTCTATCACAAAGACTTCATAGCCTTGTTTTAATAAATCCAGTGCCGTTTGCAGAATACAAATATGGGTTTCCATACCGGTTAAAAATACTTGCTGGCATTGCGAGTTTTTTAGGGTTTGAACGAATGCCTCATCTTGCCAGGCTGAGAATGCTGTTTTCTCATGGACTGGTGTGCTGTCAGGTAACAGTGCTTGTATATCGGAGTTTGTGTGGCCTAAACCTTTCGGATACTGTTCGGTCACAACGACAGGCAGCGTTAATGCATCAGCGACTTTGAGCAAGGTCATCACGGATTTCTGAATGTGTTCCTGTTGCTCTTGTGGCATAGCTGACAGTAGTCGGTCTTGAATATCGACCACTACCAGCATGCCTTTTTCTGCATTGGCTATAGATAGTTTTTGACTCACTTAAGAAGTCCCTTTTCCCAGCCAGTTATTTATATCTACTAAATCATTCACGCTCAAAATGCCTGCAGCTTGTTTTAGGCGTAGCGTATCTAAAATGTAGTCATAGCGAGAACGAGCATAATCACGTTTTGCGCTGAATAGATTACGACGAGCATTCAATACATCTACCGTTGTTCGAGTACCAACATCGTATCCGGCTTCGGTTGACTCCAGAGCTTTTTCATTAGAGACCACCGCTTGTTTAAGCGCTTTAACACGACTGATTCCCGACATTACTCCGTTGTAAGACTCACGAGTTTGACGGGTCACCGCTCGACGCTGCTGTTCTTCAACTTGCATAGTCTCATCTAGACGATGACCTGCTTCACGCGTTCTGGAAGAAACTGCACCACCAGAATAGATGGGTAGATTAAACTCAAGACCTATCGTTTCATTACTTGCATTACTGCGACCATTAATACCATCACTGTCAGAGTTATAATTCTTCTGTGCCACAATTCCTAATGAAGGGTAGTGACCACTACGTTGCAGTTCAATGGTTTGTTTTGCAGCTTCAACATTAATATTGGCAAGTAATAATGATGGGTTCTGTGAAATCGCCGTTTCACTCCAAGCATCAATACTGGCAGGTTCGGGTTTGACCAGTGGTGATTCGCCATATAAACCGACTAGCTCGTCAACATATCTACCAGCTGTTTCACGAAGTTGCTCTTGAGCATTAGCCAGATCATTTTGTGCCTGAATCACTCTAGCATTCGCTAAGTCATAAGCTGCTTGTGACTCAGTAATATCAGTGATTGTAGCCATTCCGACATCAAAGCGCTGCTGCATTTGTTCTAACTGTTTGGCAATTGCTTCTCGCTCTGCCAGAGCAAACGTCAGGTCATCCTGCGCACCCAGTACACCAAAATAACGTTCAGCAACACGTAATGTCAGCGATTGTTCAGCAACAATATAGCTAGCATCAGCTCCCTTCATGGCAATCTCAGCCTGGGTTTTCTGGACAAAATTCTCGCGTTTATAGACTGACTGAGTGAGGCTCAAAGTATAGCCATGACTGGTATAGTCTGTGTTGCCTGCATACAGACGAGATGAAGAATCTAACCAGGTTTTACTTTGATTTGCCGATAATCCAACCTGAGGTAAAAAGTTAGCAATGGCTTGATCATCCAGTTCACCAACAGCCTGGCGAGATGCTGCTTCCGCTAAAAGCTGTGGGTCACTATTTAGTGATAATTTATATACGTCTAATAAATCTTCAGCCCAAGCTGAGCTTGTAAATAAAACTGAAGCAATCAATGCGCTTAACGCAATTTTTTTCATTTTCCTTCCTCAGGAGTCATTCAGTTAATGGTATAAACTTCACTAGTATGTCGACATAGTATTATCAACATCCACAGCCCAGCTATTCATACCACCTTCAAGGTTAATCACATCATTAAAGCCAACATGCTCTAAAAACTGACCCACCTGAGCACTACGTTTGCCACTACGACAAATAATCGCCACGGGTCTATCTTGATATTGTCCCAACTCCTCAAGACGTGATGGAATTTCATTCATCGGAATGTGCATGGCACCTTCTATCATTCCATGAACTAGTTCATGGCTTTCTCGTACATCAATCATGACTGGCTGTGTATCACTTAATAGTAACGTGCTAAATTCAGTGGCGGTCATTTGTTTCATATTTTTACTCTGGCTTTAAAATTCAAATTGTTGGCTCGGCTCAGCATTAATCAGGTAAGGAATAACGGTCTCAAATAGAAAGTTTGATTGCCACTCTCTTTCATTCATTCGTGTTATTAACTGAACCGACATTGCTGGTGCAGTACCTGTCACTATGAGCAAGTTACCTCCCACTTTCAGACTTTGTAGATAGTCATCTGGTATCTCAGCACAGGCCGCTGTCAGAACAATAGTGTCGACTCGCTCAACCAGTGACCATCCCTCACTGGCATCACCTACCGTTAAGGTAACATTATTGATTCCAGCCTTTGACAGTCGATTAGCAGCAGATTCAGACAGATCAGAATAATACTCAACGGAAATAACATGTCGAGACAGTTTAGCTAATAGCGCGGTGAAATACCCTGATCCAGTTCCAATTTCCAGAACCGTTTTTTCGGGGCTTAAATCCAATGCCTGCAAAAAACGGCCTTCTAATGTAGGAGATAACATTGTCTGCTCATGGGCAAGAGGCAACATCGTATCGGCATAAGCCATCATGGCTAAACTATCATCAACAAAATCGGCTCTAGCAACACTCGACATCATTTCGAGGACATCATCATCAAGCACTGCACTGGGACGGACTTGTTGAATGACCATATTGGTATGAGCGTGATTTAGCAGCGACACATCATTGTCCCTATAATTAAGCTATAGCTAGTTAGAAAGATAAGGATAAGTGCTTTCTTATATAGGTGCAACCATAGAAGAATCAGGGAAATAGTGAGCTGGCCTTCATCTTTATTTCAAAGCATAAAAGTCAGCTGATTATAGAAACCAAAATCAAACTGGCTTGCTAGAAGCAGCCTTATTTTTTCCCTGTTACACGGTGGAAGAGCGGCTCATGAACTGACTCGCGAGAAAAGCGCCAGCAAGCAATACTAATTGCAACAATAGAAAACCCTACCAGTACCACCATATCAGTCAAAATAGAAAAATCACTATTAGCACCGGGCACCGCATGTTTCATCAAGTCAACACCATAGCTAAAGGGGTTTATCAATACGACATATTTCAACATTTCTGGTAACTGACTGACTGGATACAAGGCTCCACTCAAGAAAAATACCGGGAAGATAAAAAAATTCATAATCACTGCAAAGTTATCTAATGTTTTAGACCAGGCAGCAATTAAACCGCCTATTGCAGCACAACATACTGCTGTAGCTAGTGCTGGTAACAATAGCCAAAGCGCCACCTGCACATCTAGTAAGCCAATCAGATTCAGAATGACTAATAAAAGAATGGCTTGCACCATGGCCGTGATAGCTGCAGCAATCAATTTAGCAATAACGATTAAATGATGAGGAATGGGAGCGATCAACATCATCCGCATCACTCCAAACTCTTTATCATAAACAAGCGTTAATGCCGATAATAAGGCGGCAAACAATAAGGTCATTGCCACAATACCGGGCACCAAAAAGCTCAGATAACCAGCTTGTTGTTCACCTTGCAACATACTGCCAACACCAGAACCAATCACTAACAACCAAATCATCGGCCTAACCATGGCACTAATCAGTCTTGCCCGTTGGCGAAAAACTTTGGTTAACTCTCGGCCAACAACCGCTTTCACTGCAAGCATATATGTCATATTACCACCCCATAGTCAGGTGGGCACACCGTCCATAGATACACGTCATTAAGATTAGGTTTACGCCATTGCATTGCATTGACCGCATTACCAAGCGTTTTTTGTAACTGATAAAAATCGGTTTCTTTATCTTGAATACGATAAGTCAGATGCTGATCCTCCCATAAAGGCTCACCAAATTCTGAACGCATCTGCTGACTAACCGCTTCAGTATCGGCACAATCAATTTCTAGCATATACGCGGCTAGATTTTTAATCAGCTTTTTAGGAGAACCACCTTTCTGCAGTTGCCCTTTTTGAATGAAATCAACATGGTCGCAAGCTTCGGCTTCTTCGAGATAGTGTGTGGTCAAAAAGACCGTCATACCCTCATCTTTTCGAAGTTGTTCAATAAATCGCCAAATGGCGCGACGGTTAGGCAAATCCAAACCAATCGTTGGTTCATCCAGAAATAAAACCTGAGGTTTATGCAAGACACCACGAGCAATATCTACGGCGCGACGCTGCCCACCAGATAGGGATACTAATTTCTGATGACGTTTTTTTTCTATGCCGAATACCGACAGTAACTCAGCAATACGTTGTTCCGCCTGCTGTTTATTCAAATTATATAAAGCGGCGGCAAATTGTAAGTTTTCATTCACCGTCATCATCCGATCAAGCGCTGAATCCTGAAACACTAAGCCAACGGCAGCTCGGGTTTGAACTGCGTTTTTACTAACATCCAGTCCAGCAATCCATGCTTGACCAGATGAAGCAGACGTCATGGTCGTTAGCATATGAATGGTTGTACTTTTCCCCGCACCATTTGGGCCAAGCAAGCCATAAAACTGTCCAGCTTCGATATGCAGATCAAGCCCATTAACAGCAAGGGCCTGATCATATTGCTTGGTCAGGCCCTTGGTGAGAATTGCGTATTGGTGTTTATAATCCACAAATTTCTTTTGAATTTTTCGGGTTACGGAAAACGAGCGGTTTAGCTATCTCTAACGGTTTATCCGCTTCTTGTCTGCCTTTTTCAATCGCTTCCAAAATCAAATGATGATCTGGTGATTTTGTACAAACAGGATCAGCCATAGCCGGATCACCTGTCAGCATATAGGCCTGACAACGGCAACCACCAAAATCTTTTTCTTTTTCATCACAACTGCGGCAAGGCTCTTTCATCCAGTCAAAACCACGGAAACGATTAAAGTCATTCGAACCTTCCCAAATTTCTTTTATACTGAGCTCTTTGACATTGGGTAACTCCATGCCCGGCAATTCACGAGCAGCATGGCAAGGTAAGGCTGTGCCGTCTGGCGTCACTGTCAGAAAGACATTTCCCCAGCCATTCATACAGGCTTTGGGTCTATCTTCATAATAGTCAGGAACAACATAATAGATCTTCATATTGCCTTTTTGCTTCTCCTGATATTCGTGCGCAATTGCTTCTGCACGCACCAATTGTTCTTTCATCGGTAATAATTGGTCACGGTTATGCATCGCCCAACCGTAATATTGAGTAGTAGCAAGCTCAACATAATCCGCATCAAGATTAATTGCCAAATCCAAAATCTCATCAATCTTATCAATATTCTGACGATGTGTGACAAAACACAAAACCATTGGATAACCAGCGGCTTTCACCGCTTTTGCCATCTCAATCTTATGTTGAAATGCATCAGTACCAGCAATAAGATTATTTAAATCTTCTGAGCTCGCCTGAAAACTAACCTGGATATGATCTAGGCCAGCTTCTTTAAACTCTTTCGCTTTATCAGCGTTTAGACCTACACCCGATGTAATCAAATTAGTATAAAAGCCTAGGTTTCTGGCTTCGCGAATAAGTTCAATCAGATCGGGACGAGTTAAGGGCTCACCACCTGATAAGCCTAACTGAGTCGCCCCCATTTCTCTTGCCTGACGAAAAACATTGATCCACTCTTCTGTCGTCAGCTCTTTTTTAACGCTGGCAAAATCCATAGGGTTAGAACAATATGGACACTGCAGCGGACATGCGTATGTCAACTCGGCCAATAACCATAAAGGCTGACGAATGCTATCACGGACATTCATACCTATAGCACCACCAGTACTTCCTGGTGCTTTATTCTGGTCTGATCCAGTCGTTGTCATGAGCTTCCTCCAAAAACTGATAGACGTCATCGTCTAAGTCAGCGCCATTAAAGGCTTCTTTAAGTTCGGCGATAAGCTCGCCTACAGTTTGCTTTTTTTCACTTACCCGTTTCAGAATTTCACCTGCAGCTGGATTTAATTTCACCATGCCTTCAGGATAAAGCAACACATAACAGTCCTGAGCTGGCTCCCATTGGAAACGGTAACCCAGAGCCAGCACAGGAATCGTGTCTGCATTAAAAATGCGATCGGTCATTTTTCAACTTCCATATAATAAGGAGGACGTCCTTCAATATACGCCATCCACATCGCATCTAACATGGTCCACAAGATATCAAGCTTGAATTGTAATAAATCAACAGCGCGTTGTTGTTTCTCACGCGTATCACAGTAATCAAGCGTAATCTGTAAACCATGATCAACGTCACGACGCGCTTCACTTAAACGTTTACGGAAATAACGATAACCACGTTCGTCGATCCATGGGTATAAATCAGGCCAGTTATCTAATCTCGCCTGATGAATCTTAGGTGCAAATAATTCTGTTAATGAAGATCCTGCAGCTTCCTGCCAATTAGCTCGACGCGCGAAGTTTACATACGCATCAACGGCAAACCGAACACCTGGTAATACATGCTGGTGTGATTCCAGTTCTTCTCTTGTTAAACCAACAGCCTCACCCAGTTGCAACCAAGCTTCAATGCCACCTTCTTCTCCACCATAGCCATCATGATCCAGAATACGTTGTACCCAGTGTTTGCGTACAGAAGCATCTTCACAATTTGCCATAATGGCTGCATCTTTAATTGGAATCGCTGTTTGGTAATAAAAGCGATTTGCTACCCATCCTTGTACTTGCTTTTGATCCAGCTTGCCAGCATGCATCAGTTTATGGAAAGGATGATTGATATGATACAGCGACTCTTTATCACGTAATGTTTGTTCAAATTCTTCGCGTGTCCATGGTGCTGGTTTTTCTGACATTTCTTATTCCTCTAGAATCATCTTAGACTGTTAAAGCTCGATCTCCATGCCGTCATACGACACGTCAATTCCAGCCGCTTCCAGCGTCTTACGCTGGGGTGATTCCTCGTTGAGTATTGGATTAGTATTATTAATATGTATCAGGAATTTACGTGGTTTTTCCATACCACTGAGGATCTCCATGATGCCGCCTTTACTCGACTGGTCCAGATGACCCATTTCCTGCGCACGTTTATTACTAATGCCTTCGTGTGACATCTCATCATCAGTCCAAACGGTACCGTCGACAAGAACCATATCAGCATTCGCCATATATTCCATAACATGCGGTTCTGCTACACCTAATCCTGGTGCATAGAATAAATTTTTGCCTGTACGCGTATCTTCTATACGCATTCCAATATTGTCACCAGGCACCGTGTTATGACGATGCGGTGAATAAGGTGGTGCTTCACTTTTTAGGGGTACAGCTGTAAATACCAAGCCTTCTGCAGTAGGGATAGTAAAACTTGATTGATCTGTTGCAATTTCATGATGATTGATACCACGAAAATGTCCCAGAATATTAAAAACTGGGAATCCTGTAGTCAGATCCTCATATACGGCTTGTGTGGTATATACATCCCAAGGTTTATTATGCTCTCTCAATGTCAACATACCAGTGACATGGTCGATTTGCGCATCAGTAATCACTATGGCCGTGATGGCAGTGTCTCTGACTTCTCTGGCTGGCTGTATAGCAGGGAAATTATCTAATTGCTTTTTAATATCTGGTGAAGCATTAAATAAAACCCAGTCTTTCCCGTCTGCACTGATAGCAATGGACGATTGTGTACGCGGAGTCGCTTTAACAGTACCCTCCCTAACGCCTTTACAATTTTTGCAATTACAGTTCCATTGAGGAAAACCACCACCGGCTCCTGATCCTAAAACATGTACAAACATAATATTCCTTAGAGTCTTGCGTTAAACCAGATTCAACTCTAACAAATTTTATCTGGTTTAACGTTGCTCGGAGCATTAACAGCTCCGAGCATACATCAGACCGTTATTAACGGTTGCAGATGTACATGGTTACTTCAAAACCAAAACGCATATCTGAATATTCAGGTTTAGTCCACATAACTATATCCTCTCTAAATTGTTTTATATTAATGTCACTCAGACATTTGAATGACGGTTAGATAGTACACAGCAGATTAAGTTGTTACGTCAGGATTCCCCGCCTTGCCATTCAGGATTTTCCTGATTAAAGAAAATGCTCGAACAAAGCTTCATACTTGAGTTTGCAGCATTTAAATGAAGTCAAAAATCCATAATATAGTGAATCTCTACAGGAAGATCTTCTTACACCACTCAGGTAAAAAACACCCAAATAAAAGTGCATTTGTGCTCACGACTCGAATTGCTACTATCGATAGAATATACACATTAAAGAGTTTTCAGCTTCTTTAATTTTTTGTGGTTTACCACAATATTGCATTACCTATATTTCATTTTTAACCAGGCTATTTGCCTGGTTTTTTTTTGCTAAAAAAAAGACCCGACATCAAAAGATGCCGGGCCTTTTATTCAGACTAAGATGATGAGGTAATCTACATCATCAGGGGTCTTACAGGCTGAATACGCTCAGAATACCACCCAGGTTAGTCCAGCTAGACAGTGATTTGTATGCACCGACTGCGCCAAGACCATCTGTTTCATTTTCTAGGCTTGGGATCGCCATACCGATACCGGCCCAACCACCAACACCTGACAGTACAGAGATATACTGTTTACCGTCATGTTTGTATGTGTTGACGTTACCGATAACACCAGACGCTGTTTTGAAACGCCATAGTTCACGACCTGTTTGTGCATCAACCGCTTTCAGGTAACCTTCCAGTGTGCCGTAGAACACCACATCAGTTGCTGTTGCTAATGCACCAGACCAAACTGAGAAACGCTCTGGGTTTGACCATACGATCTTACCTTCACGTGCATCCCAAGCGATGAAGTTACCTAAGTGAGTACCACCTGGTGCTGGGTACATGCTTAATGTCGCACCAACATAGGGTTGACCCGCTACGTATTCCACTTCAAATGGTTCATAGTCCATACATACGTGGTTGGTTGGCACATAGTACAAACCAGTACGCGGTGAAAATGCTGCTGGCTGTTGATCTTTAGAACCTAACGCAGCAGGACAAATACCTGTTGTGTTAACGTCTTCACCATTACGTGCAGTAGAGTATTTCGCTACACGATCATGACGACCGGTTTTCAGGTTCACCCCATTTGACCAGTTAACCGCTGGATCATATTTTTCAGCGACCAGTAATTCACCAGTGACGCGGTCCATGGTGTAACCAAAGCCGTTACGGTCAAAGTGAACAGCGGTTTTACGCATTTTGCCTTTCACTTTTTGCTCAGCAAGAATCATTTCATTCACACCGTCATAATCCCACTCATCATGTGGTGTCATTTGGTAAACCCATTTTGCCATACCGGTGTCTAAGTCACGACCCCACATTGACATTGTCCATTTGTTGTCACCAGGACGTTGAACCGGGTTCCAGGTAGAAGGATTACCGTTACCGTAGTAGAACATGTTCAAATCAGGATCATATGAATACCAACCCCATGTTGTACCACCACCAATTTTCCATTGGTCACCCTGCCAAGTTTTCAAAGATGAATCTTTGCCAACAGGTTTCAGCATAGACATGGTTTTTTCAGGATCAACTAACATTTCATCATCAGGACCGGTGCTATACGCTTTGTATTTCACGTTACCGTCTAAGTCATAAGCTTGGATGTAACCACGTACACCGAACTCACCACCTGAGATACCCACTAAGACTTTGTCTTTAAATACATGAGCTGCGGCTGTGCTGGTTGCACCGCGTTTCGCATCATCACGCTTATCAGACCAGACGACGCTACCATCAGCGGCGTTCAGAGCCACTAATGTGGTATCCGCTTGGTTTAGGAAGATTTTGCCATCACCATAACTTAAACCACGGTTAACGGTATCACAGCACATAACGGGTACTGTTTCATCGTAGTTTTGTTTAGGTTCATATTTCCATTTGATCGCACCGTCGTTATTTAAGTCCAACGCAAATACGATATTAGGGAATGGGGTGTGAACATACATTGTGCCGTCGATAACCAAAGCGTTACCTTCGTGACCACGTAAAACACCCGTTGAGAAAGACCATGCCATGTTTAAATCTTTAACATTGTCTTTGTTGATTTGAGTTAGTTCAGAGTAACGAGTGTTTGCATAGTCACCTGCTGGCATAACCCAGTTGTTTTCATCTTTTTGCATTTCCAATAATTCATCAGCTACTGCCAAGCCTGGCACAGCTAATGTCATCATTGCGATTGATAAAGTTTTCAGCTTCATTTTATATACCTCTAGTATTGAAGGTTTGTTTTTATAGGTGGCTAATCTATAAATAACCACTGCTGAATACTTTATTCTTATTTTTCCCCTAGCACACTAGGAGTGACTCCCTATATAGACAGGAACAAATCATAGTCAACTCGGGATTAACTTAATACTACAAGTAAAAGGGGAATATTTAACTTAAGCTAATAATATGATGTTTAAGAGCTAATCGAACAAGCTGGATGGGGGTCGATACATTCAACTTCTGCTTCAATTGGGTTTGGTAATTAGCCATCGTTTTACGGCTAATTTTCAATTCTTTTTCGATAGATTCTACTTCTGTACCTTCTGCAAGTAAACGAAAAATTTCAAACTCTCGAGGCGTCAATAATGCTGTCGGATGATGCTCATTACAGATATTTTTTAAAGCCAACTCCTCAGCAATATCAACACTCAGATAGTTTTTCCCAGCCGCCACATTTCTGATAGCTAATAATAGTTCTTCGATAGTACTTGTTGTCCTTATATAGGCTTTAGCTCCAGCATTAATGGCTTCATTAGCAAAAAATGAATCTGATAGGTTTGAGAATATCAAGATACGGGTATCAGGATATTTCAATGTAAGTTGATTGATGGTGTTTAATGTTGTTTCATAGGCTGTATTCATATCCATGATTAATACATCAGGTTGATACTGCGCATATAAATCAGGCAACCGTTCACTCTGGTTTGTCTCCGCTATAACCAACATGTCAGCTTGCTCTTCAATTAGACGTTTAACTCCAGCGCGTACGACATGGCGTTCATCAAATAGCATGACGGTGATCATTAAATGTAGATACCTTGTATTATCGTTTTACGAGTTTTATGGGCTGACCAGGTCACTGAATAGATGAACATCTAAAGACTGAATACACTTAAGACACCACCGAGATTTGTCCAGCTAGAAAGCGATTTATATAAACCTACCGCGCCATCGCCATCAGCATCATTTGTTAAGCCCATTGCCATACCGATTCCAGCCCAGCCTCCAAGTCCTGATAACACTGATATATATTGCTTACCATTGTGTTGATAGCTGTTCACGTTACCAATAATTCCCGATGCCGTCTTGAAGCGCCAAAGTTCACGACCAGTTTGTGCATCGACCGCTTTCAAATAACCTTCAAGAGTGCCGTAGAACACTACATCAGATGCTGTTGCTAAGGCACCTGACCAGACTGAGAATCGCTCAGGATTAGACCAAACTATTCTGCCTTTACGGGCATCCCAGGCGATGAAGTTGCCCAGGTTAATATTATCTCCTACCGGATACATTGAAATACTGGCTCCAACATACGGTTGACCAGCGACATACTCCACCTCAAAGGGCTCATAATCCATACAGACATGGTTGGTTGGCACATAGAACAAACCTGTACGGGGTGAGTAGGCTGCAGGTTGTTGATCTTTGCTGCCCAATGCCGCTGGACAAATCCCCGTCGTATTCACGTCTTCACCATTATAATCTGGTGAATATTCCTGCACGCGTTCGTGCATTCCTGTCTTTAGATTGACACCTTTAGACCAGTTCACGGAAGGATCAAACTTCTTTGCGACTAAAAGTTCACCACTTTTTCTATCTAGCGTGTAGGCAAAGCCATTACGATCAAAATGAACCGCTGTTTTTCGTTGTTTATTCTTTATTTTTTGATCGGTGAGAATGATTTCATTAACACCGTCATAGTCCCACTCATCATGTGGTGTCATCTGATAAATCCATTTCGCCATACCTGTATCCAGGTCTCTGGCAAACAATGACATGGTCCACTTGTTATCACCGGGACGTTGTATTGGATTCCAGGTAGAAGGATTAGCTGTACCGTAATAATACAAATTTACATCCGGATCATATGAAAACCAGCCCCAGGTAACACCACCACCGATCTTCCACTGCTCCCCTTGCCAGGTTTTCAGAGATGAATCTTTACCAATCGGTTTCAACATGGATGTTGTTTTTATAGGATCCACCAACATCTCATCATCTGGACCTGTCGTATATGCTTTATATTTTACCTGGCCATCTAAATCATAAGCTTGCACATAACCACGAATACCAAATTCGCTACCTGAAATTCCAACTAAGACAGTATCGTTAAAAACAAAAGCGGCGCCAGTACTAGTAGCACCTGTCGTGGGATCATCACGTTTATCAGACCAGACGACTTTTCCGCTATTCATATCCAAGGCAACCAAAGTGGTGTCGGCTTGATTAAGAAATATTTTGCCATCCCCATAAGATAATCCACGATTAACCGTGTCACAGCACATAACCGGAACAGTTTCATCGTAACTTTGCTTAGGCTCATATTTCCATTTAATTGCACCGTCGTGATTAAGATCCAGTGCATAAACAATATTTGGGAACGGTGTATGTATATATAAAGTATCACCAAGAACCAGAGAATTACCTTCATGACCACGTAAAACACCTGTGGAAAAGGACCAGGCCATATTCAGATTATTGATATTGTCTTTATTGATTTCACTCAGTGATGAGTAGCGTTGGTTATTGTAATTTCCAGCTGGCATGACCCAATTTGCTGGATCATTTTGAAGTTTTTGTAACTCATCAGCTTGGCTAACGCAGGCTTGAGCACTGATTGTAGAGACTATTAAAAATCTTAGAAATGTCATATTACTCAGTTTATTCATTAAAAATATGTTTTCAGAGCATTTGGGTTACCACACTTTATGCCTAAAAAACGAATGAATCACCGGTAAATCTTCCCGATTTCACCAGCTCAAGTATATTGACATCATATAAGTGAACCTTGCCTGAATAAAAAAGGCCCGACATCAAAAGATGCCGGGCCTTTTATTCAGACTAAGATGACGATGTCATCTACATCATCTGGAGTCTTACAGGCTGAATACGCTCAGAATACCACCCAGGTTAGTCCAGCTAGACAGTGATTTGTATGCACCGACTGCGCCGAGACCATCTGTTTCATTTTCTAAGCTTGGGATCGCCATACCGATACCGGCCCAACCACCAACACCTGACAGTACAGAGATATACTGTTTACCGTCATGCTTGTATGTGTTGACGTTACCGATAACACCAGACGCTGTTTTGAAGCGCCATAGTTCACGACCTGTTTGTGCATCAACCGCTTTCAGGTAACCTTCCAGTGTGCCGTAGAACACCACATCAGAAGCTGTTGCTAATGCACCAGACCAAACTGAGAAACGCTCTGGGTTTGACCATACGATCTTACCTTCACGTGCATCCCAAGCGATGAAGTTACCTAAGTGAGTACCACCTGGTGCTGGGTACATGCTTAATGTCGCACCAACATAGGGTTGACCCGCTACGTATTCCACTTCAAATGGTTCATAGTCCATACATACGTGGTTGGTTGGCACGTAGAACAGACCAGTACGTGGAGAGTACGCAGATGGTTGCTCATCTTTAGAACCTAACGCAGCAGGACAGATGCCAGATGTATTCACATCTTCACCATTACGTGCAGTAGAGTATTTCGCTACACGATCATGTAAACCGGTTTTCAGGTTCACGCCATTTGACCAGTTAACCGCTGGATCATATTTTTCTGCGACCAGTAATTCACCTGATACGCGGTCCATGGTGTAACCAAAGCCGTTACGGTCAAAGTGAACAGCCGTTTTATGCATTTTGCCTTTCACTTTTTGGTCAACAAGAACAACTTCGTTGATACCGTCATAATCCCACTCATCATGTGGTGTCATTTGGTAAACCCATTTTGCCATACCGGTGTCTAAGTCACGACCCCATAGAGACATTGACCATTTGTTGTCACCAGGACGTTGAACCGGGTTCCAGGTAGAAGGGTTACCTGAACCATAGTAGAACATGTTCAAATCAGGATCATATGAATACCAACCCCATGTTGTACCACCACCAATTTTCCATTGGTCACCTTGCCAGGTTTTCAAAGATGAATCTTTGCCAACAGGTTTCAGCATAGATGTAGTTTTGTTAGGGTCAACTAACATTTCTTCATCAGGACCGGTGCTATACGCTTTGTATTTCACGTTACCGTCTAAGTCATAAGCTTGAACGTAACCACGTACACCGAACTCACCACCTGAAATACCCACTAAGACTTTATCTTTAAATACAAATGCTGCACCCGTGCTAGTTGCACCACGTTTCGCATCATCACGCTTATCAGACCAAACAACTTTCCCGTTTTCAGCATCAAGTGCCACTAAGGTGGTATCCGCTTGGTTCAGGAAGATTTTGCCATCGCCATAACTTAAACCACGGTTAACGGTATCACAGCACATAACAGGGACTGTTTCATCGTAGTTTTGTTTAGGTTCATATTTCCATTTGATCGCACCGTCGTTGTTTAAGTCCAACGCAAATACGATATTAGGGAATGGGGTGTGAACATACATTGTGCCATCGATAACCAAAGCGTTACCTTCGTGACCACGTAAAACACCCGTTGAGAAAGACCATGCCATGTTTAAATCTTTAACATTGTCTTTGTTGATTTGAGTTAGTTCAGAGTAACGTTGATTGTTGTAGTTACCTGCCGGCATAACCCAGTTATTTGGATCTTTTTGCATTTCCAGCAACTCATCAGCAGCAGCCAAGCCTGGTACTGCCAATGTCATCATTGCGATTGATAAAGTTTTCAGCTTCATTAGAGTGACCTCTATTAATTGTTATTCAACATCACGGCAACACTGGCCGCTCAAGGGGAACTCTATTCGGCTTTTACCTTCTTTTCACTAGGGAATAATCACCTGCATACCGGGATATATTCCCGACTTCGCCGGAATGCTTTCCCCATCAATGTGAAAAAGCTTCCTGAAATCTCTTAAAAAAATAGGGTTAATGGCTGATAACGTCATACTTGATAGCAAGTCGAACCATCTCTGCCGACGAATTGAACCCTAACTTATGTTTCAGCATGGTTTGATAGTTAGCTATCGTTTTCGCTTCAAGATTTAATTGAGAGGCGACCTGATTAATGGTAAGTCCTTCAGAAAGTAACCTGAATACTTCAAACTCTCGGGTGCTTAATCTCTGCGTAGGATCATCAGATCCTGAGACACTCTGCATAGCAATTTTCTGTGCCATTTCTGCACTTAAGTAATTCTTGCCACTCATTACCTGGCGAATAGCCTCAATAAGATCCTGACTATCTCCTGATTTAGTCACATAACCTTTTGCACCTGCACTCATCGCCTGCATTGCAAGTGTCACGTTCTCATGCATTGAAAAGACAATTATGCGCGCATTTCTAAACTTACCACAGATCCTTCTTACCGCTTCTAATCCACCAATACCGGGCATTGACATATCTGTAATAAGAATATCAGGCAATAACTCAGTATAAGCTTGGTATGCCTTTTCCCCACTTGGAATCTCTCTTACCACTTCAAACTCATCGTAACCATTCAGCATACTCGCCAAACCGGAACGCACAATTTCATGATCATCAGCCAATAAAATCTTAATTTTTGCCATCTAGTTCTCCGGCATTACAAGGAAATGTGACTTCAATTTTCATCCCATGTCCAGGGCGACTTTCAATATGGATTTTGCCCGCTAATGTTTCTGTACGTTCTTGCATACCTAATAGCCCATAACCTTGCTGAAGTTGCAGTAAGTCACACCCCTGACCGTTGTCAGCAATTTCGATAATAATGTTCTGTTCTTTTTTATAAAGATGAATTTTAGCATCAACATGTTCACCCGCATGGCGACTGATATTCGTTAAGCCTTCCTGAATAATACGATAACAGCTCAATTGCCTATGCTCTTGAAGTGATCTCAAATTACAATTTATTGAAAACTCCAATCGGTGCTGCGGATGATTATAAATCCAGTCATTCACCAACTCATCTAAGCAATATCCCAAACCAAACTCAGACAGATTAGGGGGACGCAGTTGCTTAAGATTTGATCGAAGAATCGTAGACATTCTTTCACTTCGTTGTTTAAGATTCGCTATCGTTGTTTCTTTAGTATCCGGATCGTCAGACTGATAAAACTTATCCAGCTCAATACGCATTGTGGTTAATAATTGCCCCAGTTCATCATGAAGCTCAGCAGCAATACGTTTTCTCTCGAGTTCTTGTAACTCTACGGCTTTCCGTTTTTGTACATGAAATAGACGCTTTAAGCTTTCACTTGATTCAACAATACGTAAGAAAACCCGTTTGATGTTTAACACGGATAAATAACGTAAGCGGCCAGGTTTACTTTCCTCCGTTTTTGGAAAACTGAGCTGACCATCTATACGTTCCAGGAGCAGTGAAAATAAAAACACCACGAGAAAACTGGAGAGAATAAAAGTGATAAAAATGGGTACTAGCAACTCGGCAATACTGATACCTACATATTTCAACTCATGAAATAAATCATTGCGAATAATGACCTTACCGATCTCTTTCGAATCAATCACCACAGGCTCTTGAATAAACACTGACTTTTGATGAAAGCTATTCAAAAGCACTTTTATGATTGTTGTCAGCACACCATGTTTTTCCTCTCTATATTGATGGTTGCTTTCAATAATGCTGCCGTCATTTGCTATAAATGTAATATTGAGCCGGTCTAAATTTCGCCACTGTTGAAGTTCGAAGATTGGCGCCTGATTGATAGTTGATTCTACAATATTCAAGTCTTCAATCTTTTCATGAATCATGCTGGAAACTAATTCAGCCTCCTGAACAGTTTCACGGTGATTAACAAAGTAGATTTGAACCAACGCAATTATTTCCAGGAAGATCAGAAAACAAATCAGTCCCGCAATAGTTAAAGTAACTTTCTGTGCTACTGATCCCGTCATTATCTCCTCATTTGATCACTTAATCATCAGACCAAACGCTATTTCCAGCTCTGAAAAATATCCTCACTGTCTGGCGGTTAGCCAAACAAAAAGTTTTGCTGATTACTAGCGACGAGTGATGTTGTTTAACTAAATATTATAGCGTTGTTCAATTAACGCTATCTCAAAAAGCCAAATAAAAAAAAGACCCGACATCAAAAGATGCCGGGCCTTTTATTCAGACTAAGATGACGATGTCATCTACATCATCTGGGGTCTTACAGGCTGAATACGCTCAGAACACCACCCAGGTTAGTCCAGCTAGACAGTGCTTTATAAGCACCGACTGCACCAAGACCATCTGAGCTGTTTTCTAAGTCAGGAATCGCCATACCGATACCGGCCCAACCACCAACACCTGACAGTACAGAAACATACTGTTTACCATCATGTGTATATGTGTTGACGTTACCGATAACACCAGACGCTGTTTTGAAGCGCCATAGTTCACGACCTGTTTGTGCATCAACCGCTTTCAGGTAACCTTCTAGTGTACCGTAGAACACCACATCAGTTGCTGTTGCTAATGCACCAGACCAAACTGAGAAACGTTCTGGGTTTGACCATACGATCTTACCTTCACGTGCATCCCAAGCGATGAAGTTACCCATATGAGTACCACCCGGTGCTGGGAACATATTCAGAGTTGCACCAACATAGGGTTGACCCGCTACGTATTCCACTTCAAATGGTTCATAGTCCATGCAAACGTGGTTGGTTGGCACATAGTACAAACCAGTACGCGGTGAAAATGCTGCTGGCTGTTGGTCTTTAGAACCTAACGCAGCAGGACAAATACCTGTTGTGTTAACGTCTTCACCATTTGCTGCTGTTGAGTATTTCGCAGTACGCTCAGGTAGACCGGTTTCCATATTAACGCCAGTCGCCCAGTTAACCGCTGGATCATATTTTTCAGCGACCAGTAATTCACCTGATACGCGGTCCATGGTGTAGCCAAAGCCGTTACGGTCAAAGTGAACAGCGGTTTTACGCATTTTGCCTTTCACTTTTTGATCAGCAAGGATAACTTCGTTAACACCATCGTAATCCCACTCATCATGTGGTGTCATTTGGTAAACCCATTTCGCCATACCGGTGTCTAAGTCACGACCCCATAGAGACATTGACCATTTGTTGTCACCAGGACGTTGAACCGGGTTCCAGGTAGAAGGGTTACCTGAACCGTAGTAGTACATGTTCAGCTCAGGATCGTAAGAAATCCAACCCCATGTTGTACCACCACCAATTTTCCATTGGTCACCTTGCCAGGTTTTCAAAGATGAATCTTTGCCAACAGGTTTCAGCATAGATGTAGTTTTGTTAGGGTCAACTAACATTTCATTGTCAGGACCGGTGCTATATGCAGTGTACTGTTCTTTACCGTCCAGGCTGTAAGCTTTGATATAACCACGTACACCGAACTCACCACCTGAAATACCGACTAAGACTTTGTCTTTAACAACAAATGCAGCACCTGTACTGGTTTCACCTTTTTTAGGATCGCCACGTTTGTCAGACCAAACAACTTTCCCGTTTTCAGCATCAAGTGCTACTAATGTGGTATCCGCTTGGTTCAGGAAGATTTTGCCGTCACCATAGCTTAAACCACGGTTAACGGTATCACAGCACATAACGGGTACTGTTTCATCGTAGTTTTGTTTAGGTTCATATTTCCACTTCATCGCACCGTCGTTGTTTAAGTCCAACGCGTAAACGATGTTAGGAAACGGTGTGTGAACATACATCGTGTCACCGATAACCAGAGAGTTACCTTCGTGGCCACGTAAAACACCGGTTGAGAAAGACCATGCCATGTTTAAATCTTTAACATTGTCTTTGTTGATTTCTGTTAGTTCAGAGTAACGTTGGTTGTTATAGTTACCTGCTGGCATAACCCAGTTATTTGGATCTTTTTGCATTTCCAGCAACTCATCAGCAGCAGCCAAGCCTGGCACTGCCAATGTCATCATTGCTAATGACAAAGTTTTCAGCTTCATTTTTAATCCCTAAGTTTTTGATTACAGAACATGTCGAGAGGAATTACAACGACACGGTTCCCACACTTTATGCTCGTTATGCCCAAGAATCATTACCAATGATTCCCGATTTTCCCGGGAACAAATAAACAAGCATTAAGGAATTAAAACCTAAACTAATGAAATAATTATTATTTCAGTAAAAATTACTGCTCTGTAATAACTCCATATTTCATTGCCAGTCTGACTAATTCAACGGGAGAATGGATATCAAGCTTCTGTTTCAGGCTGGTTTGGTAGTTAGCAACGGTTTTATGACCAATATTGAGACGGCCAGCAATATCTTCTACTAACTTACCCTCGGCCAATAGACGAAACACTTCAAACTCTCTTGAGGTCAATCTTTGCGTTGGGTTATCGTCGCCAGTCAAACTTTGTAAAGCGACTTTCTGTGCCATATCCGCACTCAAAAAGCTTTTTCCGGACGCGACTTCTTTTACGGCTTTAACCAGATCTTCTGCATTACCGGACTTTGCAACATAGCCCATCGCTCCAGCAGTAAGAGATTGAATGGCATAGGTAGCATTTTCATGCATAGAAAACATAATGACTCGCGCATCAGACCAACGATGAAGAATACGACGCAAGGCTTCTAAGCCCCCCATTCCGGGCATAGACATATCCATCACTAATACATCAGGTTTATGCTCAGGGTAAGTTTGATAAGCTTGTTCTCCACTTTCAGCTTCAGCAATCACTTTTATTTCGGCATTTTGTTCGAGTAATCGACATAAACCTGATCTGACTACAGCATGGTCATCGGTCAGCATAACTTTTATTAACTGGCTCACGCATTATCTCCTTGTTTAGGAACCGTCACATCGATAGTGACGCCTTGATTTAAATTAGATGAAATATTAAAAGTGCCACCCACGCTGTCTAATCGCTCTTTCATACCGGCGAGACCAAAGCGTTGTGTATGTTGTGTAGGATCAAAGCCTTTCCCGTTATCGCTCACTTTCAAATGAATAGCCTGCTTTTCTTCTTTCAGAATGATCCAAGCCTGCTTGGCTTTTGAGTGACGACTAATATTCGTCAGGCATTCTTGTATAACGCGATAAAGTGTTAATTGGGCATTTTCTTCCAGAGATGAAAACTCACCTTCAAACTGATATTGCACATCAATATTAGGATGCCTTTCACGCCAGCTATCAACGAGCTCCTGCATTGCAGCGATAAACCCTAACTCATCCAGTCCGCCCGGTCTTAGGCGCTGTAACATAGTCCGCAAAATATCCATCATTAGGCCCACCACTTCATCAATGGCTGAAGCACTTTTTTTAGCAGCAGCCAAATCATCGCTGGACTTAATGACAGAAGCATCAACATGAATCGCCGTGAGATGCTGACCAATTTCATCATGAAGTTCATGAGCAAGACTTTTTCGTTCAGCTTCCTGTAAACGAATAATTTGTTGTGTAAGACGATGGTTATTACGGATACTACTTTGTAAGGTGGAGGCCATCATATTAAATTTATGACTGATGCTGGCCATTTCAGGCAGCTCAAAAATAGGTAATCGGCTATCCAAATTTCCAGTTTCAATATCCGTCAACGCAGAAATAATCTGATCAATAGGTTTTAATGCACGCGCCACTACCAAATAAACCAGAATATTCACAAATACAAAGAATAGTGAAATCATGGTCAATAAGGTTTTAGTCTCTCCCCAAGCTTCTGCAATTTCATTATCCGGTTTTGGCTTTATAACCAACTCACCAATTTTTCGTGAATTGACGTAAACAGGTAGCTTCTCAGGCTTTAAATCATCAAGTGCGGAGTACATTTCGTGACCAAACCAATCCGGATAAGGCTTGTGGTCATTGCTATTGTCATCTTCATTACTCTCAATGAGCTGATTATTGAGGCCATAAAATTCAATTCTTAAATGTCTGACGCCAGCCAGCTTATTAAGCATGAAAGGTGTCTCTGATTCATCATTGAGTACTTTATCTTTGAATCGAAAATGACTTAGTTCTGCATTAAGCATGTGTAATGCGAAGTCCATCGTGGAATCGACTTCAGCTCTTACATCCTCACGGGCATTATGAATCGCTTTTACAGCGCCAATCACTAAAATAATTAAGAGTACTGCTGTAACGATCAGGTTGAGTCTGTATCTGAGATTCATACACTACGACTATGTGAAATAAATAAGCATTCTAGTATTGCCGTAGTATCTTGGAGATAGGAGAAATTCCCTTTTACAAAAGGGACAGACAAAAAAAAGCCCCGATTGTCGGGGCTTTTATATTTCTCTGTAAGAGAAAAGCGTTTAGCGGTTGCAGATGTACATTGTTACTTCGAAACCGAAACGCATGTCTGAATATTCTGGTTTAGTCCACATAGTAAATACCTCTTAATTTATTCAGTCACTATTGGCTGAATTCCATGGTTCACACTTTACGCAGTTGTGTAAATAATTCGCAGAGTTTTTTACTCGTTAGGACTCAGGATTTTTCTGAATAATAGATTTCAAGGGTAAAACTTTTATGCATCCACAAGGCCACAGCGAATCGCCAGTCGAGCTAATTCAGCTGAGTTTGAAACATTCAGTTTCTGCTTAATATTGGTGTGGTGAGTGCCGACAGTTTTAGGACTTAAATTCAAAATATCAGCAATTTCATTCACTGTTTTCCCTTCAGCCAGCAAGCGAAAAACTTCAAATTCACGTTGACTCAATACATCAACCGGATTCTCAGATCCTGTTAGTTTCTGCATCGCTAATTGTTGGGCAATTTCTGGAGCAATACAGGTTTTTCCCTGCGCGACCATATCCACGGCTCGCAGCATTTCTTCTGGTGCACTTCGTTTGGGGATAAACCCTAAAGCACCAGCCTGCATAGCTCGGGTAGTGAATACACTATCTTCATGCACACTCAGTACAAGTATTTTTGCCGTCGATTCTCTCGCAATAATTCTTTCAATGGCGCCTACGCCACCGATTCCAGGCATGGATATATCCATTACAACAACATCTGGCTGGTACTTACTAAAATCTTGGACAGCCTGCTCTCCACTTCCTGCTTCTGCAATAACAGTGAATTTTTCACCATCTTCCAAAAGTCGGCGAAATCCTGCTCTGACTAATTCGTGATCATCAACCAACAATATCGTTTTTTTATCCAGACTCATAATAATCTGTCCGTTTTAAGAGGAATAATCACGCTTATCCTGACACCTTTACCTGGCTCACTGATAAGTTGAAACTCACCACCAAGACTGTGCGCGCGCTCACGCATACCCAACAATCCAAAATCGACGTCAGAATGCAGATCTTTAACTACCATACCTTTACCATCATCACTAATTTCAATAATGAGATTATCAATGTCACTATTACTGGCTTTGTGTGTTTTTACAAGCACATTAATCTGACTTGCTTCAGCATGCCTGACTGCATTTGTGATCGCTTCCTGCACAACACGAAAAACGGTCATATTCATCATTTCATTCAAATTATCCAGTCGACCTGAGACTTGAATATCAAAATTAATATCTGGCTCACGCTCCTGCCAGCTAGTAATAGCTTGCTCAAGAGTCGGGACTAACCCTAAATCATCGAGTGGACTCGGTCGTAAGCGCGTAATCATATTATGCACCACATCATATATATGGCTTGTTGTATCAATGATAGCCTTGGCACTATTAAAAACGCGTGGCTCACTTTGCTCAGTACGGTTCCGAATTAATACTGCATCCGTTTTTATCGCTGTCAGACATTGTCCCAGCTCGTCATGAAGTTCTCTGGCTAAATGACGCCGCTCAGCTTCTTGTACTTCATCCATATGCTGAGTCAGTAAACGCGTCTCTCTGAGTTGTGTTCTGGCTGCCTCAGCCTGTTTCAGTTCAGTGATATCACGCAGTGTACAAATCAGACCAATTACCTGTTGTTCTTTATCGAACAATGGCACGGTAGACATCAGCAATGATACTTTTTCGCCTTCGGGTCTCAGTAGTGTCGTTTCCATATTTTCTGTGGTTTCACAGTTTTCCAGAATGGAGGCGATTTCCTGATGAGATTGTTCAAATCCAAGGTTAGCAAGCGCTTCCCCTTTTAACATCTTGGTTTGCTTTGCAAATAGGCGCTCTGCGGTAGAGTTACAAAACGTAATATTTCCGGCATGGTCTAATGACAAAATGGCATCACCAGACTGTCTGACCAACATGGCTAAGCGCTGATTCTCAGCCATACTTAATTCAAGCGCCTGTCCCATCCGATTAAATGTCTGACTAATCTGATTCATTTCCTCAAGACTGAAATCAGGTAAGCGTAAATGCAAATCGCCTTTTTCAAATGCTGATAACACCTGTAAAAGTCGTTGCAGTGGGCGTAAAAACCAGTCTACCCCCCAGTAAAGGAAAATACTGACAAAGACAAAAACAACCAAGCCCAGCGCCAGAATGCCCCGGATATCCAGCCAGCGGTCACTAATCTCCTGCATTGGTGCAGCATAAATCACCATGTGACCGGTTCCAAAGCGTTTAGACAGAGGGGTTACTTCTGGGAACAGCACTTTAACAAACCACTCGGGCGGCTCCACTTTAAGTGTTTCATCCGGTTCGCCTTCAAAAAGCAGCCCCTGCGAATCAAACATCAGAATATGTAGACTTCTTATCTGACTCAGTGCTTTGACCATTTCATGGATTTGCTTGTTAATACCATAATCACGGTTAAGAGGTTTATCGGCTAAAGTCAGAGTGATGAGCTGAGCAGCAGCTGTCATGGTATCTTCTACTTCAATTTGCACCGATTTACGTGCATTAGAAATAAGCACACCCGTGCTCGCCAATAATGAGAGGAATAATAATGCGGTAAAAAAAAGATTAACTTTTAATTTCAGACTCATCGTAACTCAGTTTCTGTCACGCCTTTTGCGCCTAGGTTATCCACCCAGCGGATCATAATTTTATCGCCGATAGCACCACCAGCTAATTGAAAGGAAAAATATGGGTTACGAGCAGTTGCAGTGCCACACTTAATTGCCATTACTTCACTTCCATTCCGCCAGCAACGAATATCCTGAATAAACTGAGCAGGGATCAAATCACCGTTTTCATCTTTTCCTCTTCCGGTATACATCGGGTGAGCAAGTAAAACACGTACCGTTGTATCACCCTCTTTTAGTTTTGCACGAATTCGATCTCTGGCAGTTATGGCCATCAGGCACATCCTCCGATATCCACAGAAATATCGCGTGAGGTCATATACAATTTACCATCAGCATGTATGACAGCAATAATTTTTGAATCCTCAGCGACTTTAATCATACTTTTAAATGGCAGCTTCACATCTGCTGTCAGCTCAATACTCATTGCTAAGGGATTGGGATTTTTATCGGCAAGAATAGCAATACGATCAATATTCTCCAGTGATGATGTCACTTCAAAAGGAACAGATGCTCCATTGACAGCATAACTGGGAGGCGAGCCTACTTTAAAACTGACTTTCTCTTCAGGAATATCTTGAGCTTGTCCCAACAGAGCCAGTAATGCATCTTCCACTGTTTCAGCCGTGAAAGCATCTGAGGGCCAATGAGCTAAAACACGCTTAGGGGCTAACAAGCCTGAGCTGGCAACCAACGCCAAAGTAGAGGCTGAGATAGCACGCTTAAGAAAATGTCGTCGATTTTTGTCAGAATTCTCCGTCATTATTTAGTTTTCCATTTCACTCATGGCATTTTCAACCTCTCTCAATCGTGAGGCGATTTTTGCCAATTGATACTCATTACGGCCTGCAGCCTCTGCAGCCAAATGTAGCTGATCTGCTGCTGCTTTGAGTAGACCTGACTCGTAATAATACTCTGCAAGCCACGCATGTGACTCGCTCTTTTGCCCCATGTCACCTTTTGCCTGTGCCATTAGCTTATAGATTTGGCGACCACCCTCACCTAGTTCAATTTGAGTTTGCAATAGTTTGGCAGCTTGTGACGGTCTTGCTGTGGTTAATAGCGCACGCACTTGATTCAATGTCAAAGCACGATCATCCGGGTATAAACGCTGATTATCTTCATATATATCGAGCGCTGCTTGTACTCGGCCAACAGCTAACTCAATATCTGCCAAAGCTAGCTGGTATGCGAGCCGGTCAGGTTCTTTTTTAACCAGTTCCATTAATTGCTGACGGGCTGAGGTATATTGTGCATTTTTCATCAAAGCCAACACATAACCATATTTCACCGAATCTTTATTTCCACGAGTGTCTTCGGACAATTGATGTTGATAATATTTAATCAAATCCTGACGGTCCTGAGCCATCATGACACGTAGTTTTTCCTTTATTAAGTAGAACTGCTCATGATCAGATAATCTGGGTTTAACCTTTAATTGTTCTGCTCGTCCTCTGGCATCAGCTATACGCGAAGTGGTAACTGGGTGAGTTCGTAAAAACTCAGGAATGGCATCCCCACCATAAAACCGACTGGCTTTTTGTAGTTTCTCAAAAAAACTCGGCATTGCTTCAGGATTAAAGCCGGATCTCACCAAGGTCTGCATCCCCAGATTGTCGGCCTCAGCTTCATTTGCTCTTGTATAATCAATCTGACTTTGAATACTCCCAGCTTGAACTGCCATAATCGCTGCCGAACCGGCTTTTGGATCTGCAGCACCTAATAATGCAGCAGCAATCATCGCGGCAGTTCTGGGAATCGTCATCCGTTTTGAGTTTTCAAAACTTCTTAATATATGGCGTTGGGTAATATGGGCAATCTCATGCGACATAACTGAAGCTAATTCGTCTTCATTGTCAGCGGTCAAAATCAAACCGGAATTGACGCCTACATAGCCTCCAGGCGTCGCGAACGCATTCACTGTCCCATCAGGCACGACAAAAAAAGTGTAACTCAAATTAGGTTCATTACTATTAGAAGCTAGTCGGTAACCTAGTGACTGGATATAGCTATTCACTTCCGGGTCTTCAACCAAATCCGTACTTTGTTGTAAACGCCAAAAAAAGGCCTGGCCAATCTCTCGCTCTTCCCTCGGTGAAATCAATGCACCCGCACTATCTCCCATTTCAGGTAAGGCAATATCTAGCGCCCAACCTGTGCTCAGATGACAGAAAAAAAGTAAACTTACGATGTGAAATAGTGTTCTCATAAGCCAAATAGACCCACCACTCTGCTATACGGTTCCAGCGAGACACTGAATATAAATCCGTTTATCATTACGCCATTTTCAAAATATATTGGATAAGTAGTATGTCAGAATTTCACAAAGAAATTGATACATCCGGTCTGAATTGCCCGCTTCCTGTATTAAAAGCTCGAAAAGCACTGGCAGATATGACTGCTGGTCAGCGGCTTTTGCTAATTGCCACTGACAAAGGTGCCAATAAAGATATTCCAGCATTTTGTAAAATGACAGGGAATCAATTGATAGATACATCTGAAGTCGACGATAAATATCATTTTGTTCTAGAGAAGGCTTAATCAATATTTTTGTCTTTACGTCACAAGATCTAACCGCATCAATATCGCGCATATGCTCTAAGATGATCCACCGCAATGCCGAAAAAGATAGCGCAGAATGACACCTACATCTAAATAAAATTCAGAAAAAACAATAACTAACCACTTTTTCGCTCCGATCGCGAAAGATGGCACCTTATCTGCTTGTTTTTAAAATAGTTTTTCGTTTTAAATAATACGGAGCAGTTGTTAATGATCAAAATCAGCCCATTCAAGCACTCAGGTTTCATTGCCAGTTCTATCTTAGCCACCATGTTAAGCAGCCCAGTATTTGCAGAAATAAGCTGTGACTCAGCATCAACAGATTCTCAACATCATTACATTCCTGCTAACAATAAAACGGTTCATTGGGGCTACTTTAGTAAAAACAAAACACCACAGGCAGTTGTTCATTCTGGTGATTTTGTCACTCTGGAAACCCTTACTCATCACGCTAATGACGACGCGGAAAGAATGGTAAAGGGTGATCCTGGTGCTGAGAGCGTTTTCAAATGGGAAAAGAATGATAAAGGCGTAGATAGGCGGGGGGCAGGCCCCATGGACGCGTCGGTTTATGGTCGTGGAGCTGGAGAGGGATTTGGCGTTCATGTATTAACCGGTCCAGTTTATGTCTGTGGTGCTGAGCCTGGTGATGTTCTTGAAGTCAGGATTCTGGATATGTACCCACGCCCTTCTGGTAACCCTAAGTATGCTGGCAAAACATATGGCGTTAATGCTGCTGCATGGTGGGGATATCACTACAACGATATGATCGAAGACCCTAAACCGCGTGAAGTCATCACTATTTTTGAGCTTGATGCAACAGGCGAAAAAGACTGGGCAAAAGCTATTTACAACTATCAATGGGTTCCACAGACTGATCCCAATGGTGTTGTCCATGAAAAAATTGACTATCCCGGTGTTCCTGTTGATCACAGCAAAATCACTAAAAACACAAAAGTACTTGAGAATATTCGCGTTCCTGTCAGATTACACTTTGGAACAATGGGAGTAGCCCCAGTTGAAACCGATTATGTTGACTCTATTCCACCTGGTTACTTTGGCGGTAACATCGATGACTGGCGTATTGGTAAAGGTGGGACCATGTACTATCCGGTTGCGGTTGAAGGCGCCTTACTCAGTGCAGGCGATCCTCATGCTGCACAAGGTGACTCCGAACTTGCTGGAACCGCCATTGAAACATCAATGACTGGCGTCGTTCAAGTGATCCTCCATAAACAAAATGAACTTCAAGATACCGTTCTCGAAGGTTTAGATTATCCTCTATTGGAAACAGATACTGAATGGGTTGTTCACGGCTTTAGTTACCCTAACTATCTTGAAGCACTTGGCGAAAAAGCCCAGAGTGAAATTTACTCAAAATCGTCAATTGATAACGCCATGCGCGATGCATTTAGAAAAATGCGCCACTTCCTGATGACGGCAAAAGGACTCAGTGAAGATGAAGCAATTTCACTGATGTCGGTATCAGCTGACTTTGGTATAACGCAAGTAGTGGACGGTAATTGGGGAGTTCATGGCGTCATTGAAAAACGCGTATTTGCTGGTGACATCAACTAGAGCGTCTCACAAAAAGCTTGTCTGAGTGCAGCTTTTTCCATGAGCAATAACAGTTATGGCGTCCCCGGCAGGAGTCGAACCTGCGACCTTCCCCTTAGGAGGGGGACGCTCTATCCAGCTGAGCTACGGGGACAATGGATGGGCATTATAACAGTGATAAGCCTGAAGCTCGAAAACTGAATATTGTTTGCTGATCAATTGTCATAGAATCGGCGGTTAAACGGTAACGCTGAAAACAAAAAAGCCGTCAGTTTATGACGGCTTTAAACTTTTGAAATGCTGTTAGTTAACTAGGCAGCTTGTTTTGCTTTACGACGTAAGCCCATGAAACCAAGTAGCGCAGGGGCAAATAGCAAGGCTGCTGGAGGAAGTGGAACAGCTGAAACCTCGAAAGAGGTAAAGTGAACTACACCCGGAAAGCTTGAAATGTTGAGATTTACTGATTGTCGCACGTCATCCGAAGGGTCCCAAGTTATATAAGCTAACTGCTCACTTCCCACCCAACTTATACCATTAGCCAACCATTTTTGCGTACCAATATTAATATCCCCCGTATCAAACAGGTCTGATAAAGTATAGAAAGTAATGGTACCGTCATCATTCGGAGTCTCCGCATTAAAAACAGAAAATTCACCAAAAGATAACTTCCCATCCTCATTCAGATCTTCGCCAACAAAACTCCCTTTAAACTTAATAACTTCAGGACTCCCCGTGGGGGCCCATCCGGCAATAAAATTAGCTTTAACAACAGTTGCAGCCCAAGAGTTGTGGGATAGTGTCAATAAAACGAGGCTTAATAGCATCCACAATTTTTTTTTCATAAGAAATTTCCATCTAATGCAGCCCAGCCCTGATACCAATTAAATGCACAGCTGTAGGTTTTCCGTCCCTGACTCTCATCAGGTTTGGCGTTAATGTATTGGATAAAGTTAATAAAAAGTTAACTTTCAGTAACTCTTAACAGATAAATATTCATAAAATTCTGTTATTTACAGATTACTTAACTCGAATGAAAAAAAATATCGTCCTAAAGTAGGATTTTTCTCAAAAAAACGACTTATTATTCCAAATAAACTGTGACTCAGCAGAATATTCAGGGATGATTTTGATGCATCTATATAGCTCGACTAGAGTTCAGTCTAAAAACACTAAATACATTGCTGAATGATTTTTACTTGTGCCAATCAACTGATAATTAGCCATAAAAAATCGTCACTTCATGATGGCTTTGAATATTTATCTCCCTCATTTCCTTGTAATGGAATTTCTATTAGAAAGAAAAGAAGCCTATTCGGATAAATCTTTTACATAACACTCGCTCTCATTACTGTGATCTCCACATTTGCTTGATAAATAATAAACATTACTTCGCTTATGCACTGAAACAGATTTTCACTTTGACAGAGCATGGATAGGGATATCTCAAAAGTTTCACTTAGAAACTATAACCATTTAAAAACAATAACTTTTCGCCATAACGTGATACATCTCATATTTTCTTCATAAATATTTAATCATTTCTTTTCCCCGCCGATACAGAATGCATGCAACATTGTTGCACGCAACCTTCAAAGAGGAAGAAAAGAGATGTTTGGAAAAACGAAGCAGTTATTGGCAGAAAAAGCAGGACTGGAAAAAGAGTTGCAGCCTTTACTGGAATTGTTTTCAGCGATGCAGACATCGCTATCAATCATTGAATTCACACCAGATGGTGTAATCACCAATATTAACGACAATTTTTCTCATGTTACTGGTTATTCCGCGTCAGAATTAATAGGTAAGCATCACCAAATTTTGTGTGATGATGCTGATGTCAGCTCACCTCAATATAAAGATTTTTGGAAAAAATTAAATCAGGGTGAATACTTTAATGGTGAAGTATTACGTAGGGATAAAAATGGCAATGAGCTCTGGTTAGAAGCCAATTACTTTCCTGTAAAAAATACAGATAATAAAGTCACTAAAGTTATCAAAATTGCTAACGACGTTACCGAACGGGTAAAACACTCTCGTAGTAATGAGAATTTGCTATCAGCTATTAATCGTTCAATGGCGGTGATTGAATTTGATATGCAAGGTCATGTTACTCATGCAAACCAAAATTTTCTCAGCCTCATGGGCTATACACTGGAGGAAATCAAAGGGCAGCATCACCGAATTTTTTGTGAGTCAGAGTATGTGAAAAGCCCCGAATATACTCACTTATGGGAACAATTGAACGAAGGTCGGTTCATTGCAGACAACTTTAAACGCATAAATAAATACCAATCACCTGTTTGGTTGGAAGCTTCTTATAACCCTGTCTTTAATGCAGATGGCAAACCTTATCGTGTCATTAAGTTTGCTACTGATATCACAGAAAAAGTACTCCGCTCTGAAGAAGAGAAAACAGCAGCGAATACCGCGTATACCGTCTCACTGGAAACAGAGAAATTATCGTCTGAAGGTGAAGATATTATCTTTAAAACCATTGATAAACTTCAGGATCTCAAACAACAGTTTAGTCACTCTTCAATCGAACTGGAACAACTTGGTGCTGAGACAGCTCAAATATCATTTATCGTGAAAACCATTAGTGACATCACTGAGCAAACAAATTTACTCGCTTTGAATGCAGCCATAGAGGCAGCTAGAGCTGGTGATAGCGGCCGAGGATTTGCCGTTGTTGCTGATGAAGTGCGTTCACTCGCCACACGTACATCACAGTCCACTGCTGAAATAGCGACCATGATTAATAAAATTCAGTCAAAAAGCGATTCTGTTATTAAAAGCATGTCCGGCAGCATGTCTGGTGTAGAGTCGGGCGTCGACCTAGCTAATAATGCAGGCAGTACCATCAGCCAGATTAGAAGCGGTGCTCAAAGAGTGGTTGAAGTTGTAGAAAACTTCTCCAACCTGCGTTAGTAACTTTGATTCAAAGATAGAACTGTATAGCTCTATACGGTTCTATCTTCTTTGTTTTCATTTATGTAACGCCATTACCACGGAATGATAGTTAAACCAATAATCACAAAAACCAAACTCGCCATCCATCTTGCCACTTTAAGTGGAATGACTCTTAACATGGCCTCTCCAGCATAGATTACCGGCACATTGGCAAGTAGCATTCCAATAGTTGTCCCTAATGTGACCATGACAATGTTTTGATAATTTGCTGCCAGAGCAATCGTTGCGACTTGTGTTTTATCGCCTATCTCAGCGATAAAGAATAGTACTGTCGTGACAATAAAAGCGCCGTATTTTACGTATTTAACAGCATCATCGTCTTCCTTGTCAGGTATTAATAACCAAGCAGCCATGACAATAAAACTCAGGCCTAATATCCACTGCCCTTCCGGACCTAGAATGAAGTGACCAAGCCATGAGCCTAGCCAGGCTGACAGAGCATGATTTAATAGGGTTGCAACGAGAATACCGGCCACGATGGCTGATTTATGACTAAACCGTGCTGCTAGCATTAGAGATAAAAGCTGGGTTTTATCTCCTATTTCAGCGAGTGAAACAGTCAGAACTGAGGTAAAAAAAGCATCCATTTAGAGACTCCGGCGGGATAACAAACCAAGACAAACAACGACCTCCCGCCTGAGGGATCATTATTTGTCTTAGGTCTTGTCAATACCAGCAAGCTGGTACGAAACAGCCATGAACCTTGAGGGTTCAATTATGTTGACAGTTTCAAACACCGGTAGGTGAGTAGACTACTCCCCCAAGACGATGGCAGCATTTTATCTGTTATAGAATAAATTGACTACTTCGATTTTATTTATCTTCTGTGAGATGACTTATTTAATACTGTCATTAGTTTGCAATTGTTAGCGATACACCTTCTTTATATAAATTAACGTCATCTCAAACTTATGCCTAAATCTATGATCAAAATTGCTGAACAAAGCTATCTACTTAAAGGTGCAATAGACGCTATTGCAGAAAGCGTATTAAGAGAAATTACAGACATCACTGAGCAATCTCCATTAAGACAAATGCAGACTAAAGGAGGCCATTACGTCGGTGCCAAGATGACAAATTGCGGCGACTATGGTTGGGTCAGTGACAACAGAGGCTATCGTTACACAACGCTTGATCCATTGACGCATAAGCCCTGGCCTACAATGCCTGCTTTATTTAAAACACTGGCCGGAGAGTTAGCGGCATCAGCTGGGTTTGATCATTTTCAACCTAATGTCTGCCTAATTAATCAATACAGTCCTAAAGTTGGTATGGGATTACATCAAGATAAAGATGAAAAAGACTTATCTCAGCCTATTGTTTCTCTGTCGCTAGGTGTACCAGCTATATTTCAATTTGGCGGTTATAAACGCAATGATAAAGTCAGTTACCATTTACTCAAGCATGGCGATGTTGTTATTTGGGGTGGTATTGACCGCTTGCGTTTTCATGGCATACAAGCCATTAAACTTGCACATCACCCATTAACAGGCCAATTAAGATATAACCTCACGTTTCGTGATGCAGCTAACATTATCGACTAGACTAAAAAAAAGCTTATACGCATAATGGTTCACTTTAAGTATTGAAACTACGTTTATATAGAGACATTTTGATATCCATCTGTCAGCTTACAGGTTCCGTAGGCTGTTTTTAAATGGCTTTATTGCAGGATGCGTTAAAAAGCATTTCATATCAGGTAAGTCATTTTGACCCACGAAGAAAATCTCATCACTCATAGTCTCTATGCAAAGGCCAGGAGGCAAAGCATTCTGAACAAATCTAAACAAGTATTGATCATTGATGATCAATCGACAGGACGTACAATTCTTGAGCGCGTTATACAGCAGGTCGCAGACAATATTATCGTCACATCGTTAAGCAGCCCTGAAGAAGGCCTCATATGGCTCAACGATCATGAACCTGATCTAGTCATCACTGACTACCGTATGCCAAATATTAATGGTGTTGAATTTATAAAAAAGATTAGAGCACTACCTCACTGTCAAACAGTACCTATCGTGATGATCACTGTAGTGAGTGAGAAATCTGTTCGTTATGAGGCTCTTGAGGCAGGTACTACCGCTTTTCTGACAAGACCAGTTGATCAAATAGAGTGTCGGACAACATGTCGTAACCTTCTACAAATGCAGGAACAACATCTTATTATTCAGGATCGTGCAGACTGGTTGGCCAGACAGGTTGAAATTGCCACCAAAAAAGTCGTCGATCGTGAAAAAGAAACACTGTTAAGACTAGCACGAGCGGGTGAGTATCGCGATGAAGGCACCGGAAATCATGTTATCCGAATGGCGAAATATGCACGTGTGATTGCCGAGTCACTGAATGTATTTACTGAGCAGGAATGTGAAGAGTTAGAATACACGGCTCCTATGCATGATATCGGCAAAATCGGTATTCCTGATGGTATTTTGTTAAAAAGCGGCCCACTGAGTGAATATGAATGGGAAATCATGCAAACCCATACAACGATTGGACATGCCATCCTGTCTGACAGCCAGTCACGCTATATGCAAATTGGCGCTGTCATAGCCTTAAACCATCATGAAAGAGTTGATGGTAAAGGATATCCAAATGGCCTAAAAGGAAATGAAATCCCACTTATTGCTCGTGTGGTTGCTGTCGCCGATGTATTTGATGCGCTTGTTTCTGCCAGGCCATATAAAGTTGCATGGAATTTCAAAGATGCTATTGAATACATTCAGCAGCAGTCCGGTAGTCATTTTGACCCCGATTGCGTTGATGCTTTTATCAAAAGTCTTGATAGGATAAAAGTTATTCAGGCTGAATATGCAGATGAACCATATGATCGATTCAAGTAACACAAAGCCAGAAAAAAAATGGCTATTTTCAACAACCATTGAACGACTGCGAACGATCCTAGGTAAGACCGGAGACAGCGAGCCTGAACAGGCAATTAAAGTACGCTTAACCATTGGTCTCGGCATACTCTTTTATTTTGCTTTGCCATGGAATGATGGAGAGCAACTACAAGAGACCTTACTGTCCCACCCAACACTCGTGACCTTGGCATACTACGCAGGTGCCATGGCGATTGCAGTGGCTCTTATTCGTAATCCCCGCCCATCACCAATAAGACGGTTTGCCGGCATCCTTTTAGATTTAGGCTCTTTATCAATCCTGATGTTTTATTCTGGGAATGAAAGCGTATTTCTATTTATTCTTTATCTTTGGGTCATTCTTGGAAATGGTTTTCGTTATGGTACCAAATACCTTTTCCTCTCCTTATCTGTCGGGCTCATCGGCTTTAGTATTGCGGTGATATATGGCCCTTATTGGCAGGATCTGCAACATAAGCCGATCGGCTTTAGCTTGTTGTTGTTATTAGTGGTTATCCCCTTATATTCGGCTTTTTTGATTAATAAACTGCACGTCGCCATTAAAACAGCAAAACTTGCTAATGAAGCAAAAAGTCGCTTCCTAGCCAATATGTCCCACGAACTTCGTACACCACTTAACGGTGTTATTGGTATTGCTGATTTATTAGGGGAAACAAAACTAAGTCCACAACAATATGAATTCGTAAATATCATGCGAAACTCAGCACAAACCTTATCGGGGCTGATTGAAAATGTTCTGGATATCTCAAAAATTGAAGCCGGCAAAATTCACATCGCTAAAGATAGTTTCGACTTACACTCACTCATTAACAATGTTATTGAATTACAAGCCATCATGGGCGAATCAAAAGCGCTCCGTGTAAGTTACCACATCGATTCACGTATCGACTATCGACTGGTTGGTGACCCCCAGCATTTAAGACAGATACTGATTAATTTACTTGGTAACGCCATCAAATTTACTGAGAGCGGCTCTGTAAAATTACTGTTACAACAGGTAGCGACTGATACAATAAACAAAAAAACCATAATACGTTTTGAAGTGCGCGATACAGGTATCGGTATCGCTGAAGAATATCTAGATAAGATCTTTGAAAACTTCACTCAAGCCAACACATCTAATACCTCGAAATATCAGGGCACAGGGCTTGGGACCACAATTTCAAAACAGCTCGTAGAATTGATGGGAGGAGAGATTGGTGTAAAAAGTGAGTTAGGCGCAGGGACGACATTCTGGTTTCAACTGCCTTTTGACACCCACTCTGAATATGACTTGGAATTAAACGAACAGAAAGTACTCATTCTGGCAACAGAAGCCACTGCCTCATCACTACGTCAAAGCATTGACACCTGGAATATCAATTATCTATGTGTTCACTCATCAGCTCAGGCCATGTCGTCTTTAATGACTGCTGCGGACGAACAAGCACCCTATTCCACCTTAGTGATTGATAATGACTGTATGGCTGGTATCAGTCCTGTTCAATATGCTCAATTGTTAGGGCAAGAAGAAACGCTTCAGCATTTATCATTAGTATTGGTGAATCATGAAGGCAATGTCCTGGAAGACGAAGAGCTCAACCAGTTCTATCGTTCTGCGGTTCGCGATGTAACTGATAAACGGGCTTTATTCAATGCCCTTCACTCAGCTGAGTCAACTTTTCATAGCGCAGATAAAGTCATTAAACTCAATGATTTTTATCAGTCTGAAGCATCAAACCAGGCAAGATTAACTATCTTGATAGCAGAAGATAATATTGTTAATCAACGCGTGCTTGCTGGTCTATTAGGACAACTAGGGCATAAATTGCTCATTGCCAATACTGGCGAAGAAGCCATGAGTCTGATCAGCGCTCAGTTTAATGATATCGATTTAATGGTGTTGGATATGAATATGCCGGGATATTCTGGTGTTGATATTATTAAAGCAGCACAATTCATTGATACATCAAGAAAAATCCCCTCAATGATTCTCACTGCTGATGCGACGCCTGAAGCCAGACAAAACTGTGTCGACGCTGGTGCCGATGTTTTTCTGACTAAACCCATCAATTCAAAAGTCTTGTTATCCGAAGTTGCAAAAATCGAGAAACAATCATCATCCCTACCAGCGACGGGCCAAGAAGATGGGTCATCCTTTTCCAGGAAGAATGATGGGCAGATTCTAGATCTCCAGCTCATTAGTGAACTGGAGCAATTAGGTGGCGGTGAACAATTCCTTAAAAACCTGGTAAATGGCTTTGAATATGATGGCAAAAAACACGTAGACATCATAAACCAGGCTGTTTTTGATGATTATTACCAATTCCGTGAAAGCTTGCATGCACTTAAAGGCTCTTCAACAGAAATGGGCGCAATAAAACTGGCGGAGCTCGCCCGTCGAGCAGAAAATATCAAACCAGAGCAAATTAACAGCGAAGAAATTAAGCAACTCGCACGTGCCATTCACCAAGCATTTGATGATGCTTTAAGCGCCCTTAAAAAGACCTTAATCAGTCATCACTATGAGACTAAGCATTAGCTGAAGCTGCCACTTCCACTTTATTAGACTGGCGCTGAACTAAGCGCTGCATCATTCTTAAATCACGTGGCTGCAGTTTTAAAGCGGACTCGACCCAAATCTTAGTAACAGTCAATAGTTCGTCATAGCTAACCGCATTACAAGCATCTTTAACTTGTCTCATTGCTCGTTGACTATTGGCATTTTTATTGGCTTTTTCTATATAGCGGTAGACTTCCCAGTCACCTTGTCCCTTTTCAGCAAGAATATCTACAACACCCATTTCATAGAGTTCTTCAGCCGAATAGAGCTTGCCAGCCAGAATCATTTTTTCAGCTTTTGATGCACCGATTTTTCTTGATAATAATGAGAATGCCCCCATACCTGGAAACAAATTAAACAGCACTTCAGGTAGCCCTAGCTTGGCACCTTTTTCTGCAATTAAAACATTACTGGAAAGCGCTGATTCAAACCCGCCTCCCAAAGCATCGCCTTTCACTAATGCTATGGTGGTCAAGTCACTCTCAAGGTGAGACATATTGGCGTGGAGAACATCAATGCAACTCACGGCATAGTCAAGTAAGCCATCAGCATCCTGCTGCTCGATAAGTTGAGCAAACAACCCTAAATCGCCCCCCAAATTAAAAACACCATCTACATCTGATGCTAAAACAAGATAATCGTACTTATCTCCTTGTGTCAGACGCATGTCTTGTTTGACACTTGAAAAATATGTCGCGATTTCACTTAATAATGTGGGAGTAAAGCAAGGTCTTGGTTCACCATGCATTCTGAACCAGCCTGTACGGTATTTCTTATCGTAATACGTCGAGAGTTGTGAAAATTGCTTTTGCTCCTGTTGTAATCGAGCGGCGTCATCCATTTTTGCCAAGGCATTCATAAATCATCTCCTATACAGACTTAAACATCAAAAAGTAAATTTGTCTTGATGAGTAGGCTATTGCAGGAAATATGCCCAAAAATATAAAAACGCATATTCTTTATATTTCATGCGCATGTAGAAGGCATATTGATGATAAATATTTAACAAACTGTCAAATATCTGACTCGATTTACAAAAGAAATAGCTTTCGTCGCCTTTGCTTACTGTACTGCTGGAACACTATCGTCAACACTCTGCAGAATATGATCGATAGGCTGAGGTTTACCTAAATGATAGCCTTGACCGTAATTGACGCCAATGGCTTTTAATTTTTGCCAGATAAGCTCATCTTCAACAAACTCGGCAATTGTTTTTAATCCCATTACATGGCCAATATCATTGATCGATTTAACCATTTCATAATCAAGAGGATCAATGTTCATATCCTTTACAAACATCCCATCGATTTTGATGCTTTGTACAGGCAAACTCTTAAGATATGCAAATGAAGACAAACCACTACCAAAGTCATCTAGCGAGAATTCACAGCCCAGGGCTAATAAGCTATTAATAAAGTGATGAGCGTGTTTTAAGTTACCAATGGCCGCTGTTTCAGTAATTTCAAATTTAATCATTTCTTTACTAAAGGAACATGCTGATAGCTGTTTCTTGATAAATATCAGCATCTCTTCATCCGCTAAACTTGTTCCTGAGAGATTGATCGCTAAGTATTTCAGATGAGGTAATGAATAGTGGTGCTCATCCAACCATTTAAAGACATGACTGACGACCCACTTGTCAATTCTATCAGATAGATTGTAACGCTCAGCAGAAGGCAAAAAGGCTCCCGGTGGAAATAATCGGCCAGTCTTATTTCTTAACCGCACCAGTATTTCGTATATCTCTATGGAACCTGTTTGTGTACTGACGATAGGTTGTGCATACAATTCAAATCGATTTTCCTTGAGAGCCTCTTTTATTTCATTGACCCATTTGAATTCTCCTTTTTGGGCCGTTAGCTGCTGATCTTGCTCCTGATATAGATAAACACGGTTTCTGCCTGAATTCTTGGCTGCATAACAGGCACTATCCGCTTGCTTCAGAGCTTCAGTCCGGTTCTTAGTATGGGAAGTAATCATCGCGACCCCGATACTGACACCGATAGAAAAAACCTGGCTCTCCCAAACAAACTGAAACTGACAAACAAGTTCTTTGATTTCATTGGCAATAAACTCAGCCTTCGCTAAGGCACAATCTTCTACCAATATGGCAAACTCATCTCCACCTAGACGTGCCAAGGTATCGCTCCTACGAGTTGAGCTACCCAGCAGGCTGCCCAATTGTCGGAGTAACTCATCACCGGCAATGTGGCCGCAGGTATCGTTAATCACTTTAAACTGATCTAAATCGAGAAAACATAACGCATGTTCAGTGCCAATGCGATGTGCATCATTCACCAGCATGGATAAACGACGTTCAAATTCCGTACGATTAATTAATCCTGTCAAATCATCGTGTGTTGCCTGATAAGATAATTTTTTTGAGAGTTTTCTTGACTCTGTAATATCTTCATAGATTGCAACATAATGATTAATTTTATTTTCTTCATCATAAACAGCTGCAAGATAGAGTTTCACCCAGTAATGACTACCATCTTTACGACAATTCTCAATTTCACCAGACCACTGGCCATCAGCTATTGTCTGTTGCCATACTTCATCAAAAAAAGCAGATGGCATCTTATTTGATTTATAGGTCTCTAACCTTTGCCCCACCATTTCAGAGGCGGGATAACCTGATAACTTTTCACAACGTTTATTAACGTACTCGATAGTTCCCTTTGCATCTGTTATTAAAATTGGATTGGGACTAGACTCAACAGCCCGGGATAACTTGAGCATATGCTCCTGACTGGCTTTGAGCTTTTCATTACTCAAACGTAATGCTTTTGTTCGCTCTTTAATCAGCTCTTCACGTTTCAGCATTTCATCATTTAGTTGTTCTAATAAATGCTTGTTATTCTCCTGCAACTGAAAACTCTTAATCAGGTTCTGATTAGATCGCCTTGCCATCGAAAGCATCAATAAGTAATAAGCAATAAAGCCCACCATCAAAATATAGACAAGTTTATCTACACTGACCATTTGAATTTGATAGATTGACATACCTGTCAGCAATACTAATTGAGGAACAGTATAGGCAAGAAAAGTCAGAAACCAGGCGCTTAATGCTGGTACAGCTGCTGCTATGACGGTACTGATTAACACATAGAACAAAGTATTGATCTGAACATCATCGATGATGACATAGAAAATACTGGCAAGCCCCCAGACTGTACCTACACAGCCTGTAAGAATGGTATAGACGTTAATCCAGTCTTTGGCTGTGAATCCAAAAATAGCATTATGTTGTTTATATAAATATAAGACGATTAATCTGGTTGTTGATAATAAACAAATTGCTACCCCCCAGCTCAGTAACAGTGTTGAGTGGGAGGGTATGGAGTCAAATAGAACGGTAACAATTAAAATCGCCACCCCAATGACCGTAAGATTTGAAAACAATACCTCATCGAATAAACGATCGGCTTGCTTGCCTAATATAACGTGATCATCCGTGTTCATTATTATAGCTGTCTCTAGCGTCATCAAGCGCTGAGAATATCATTTATAGAACTCGCTTTACCATTACTCTGATTTGTACATGACCTGAGTTATGCCACCTGTTATGGCAACAATCACCTAGAAATAACCATCAAAAATTATATGGCATTTCTCAAACTAAGATCATCAGGATAAGGCTGCAAGTAAGCTTGTTTATTAATATAGGGATCAGGGTGATTGTTAAAATGATGTCTCAATAGCGTGATTGGAACGATAAGAGGTATTTGTGCTGTTCTGTATTGCTCAATAATATTGGCTAGTTCATTTTTCTCTTGGCTAGAGATTTTTTTCTTAAGATAGCCTTGTAAATGCATCAACACATTTGTGTGTGTTTTTCTTGAGGCTAGTGTTTTTAGTGTTGTCATCAGTTCGGAAAAGTAGTGCTCCCCCAAGATTTCGGGTTCATGATTGCCCGCATCAGCTAACATCCTTCCAAGCTCTGCATACTTTGAAGGTGAGTGAGCCATTAGTGTGTATTTATAGCGTACATGGAAATCTAAAATCGCTTTCACAGTTAAGCCTTTTTTTATCATGTCTTGCCAATCTGCATAGGCAAACACCCGGGTCACAAAATTTTCTCTTAACAAGGGGTCACATAGCCGACCTGATTCTTCAACAGGTAATAGTGGATAAGCATCCGTTAAAGCTCTAGCATATAAACCTCGTCCCGGTGTCTGAGATGGATAGCCATTTTCCTGATAGACTTTGACGCGAAAAAGCCCACAGCTTGGTGAATTTTTCATGAAAATGTAGCCAGACAGATCATGAAATTGTTTTGCTTTTTTTTCACCAAACTCAGTTAACGCTTGGCTGTAATTGATGCTTTCATCATGGACAGCAACCGCTTCAGGTTTTTCGGGATCACCAACTAAGCGAATAGGTTTCCGTGGGATGCTCATTCCAACACCCACCTCAGGACACTCCGCAACGAAATCAAAGTAACGCGCTAAGCTTTCTGTGGCCAAACGCAAATGTTTATGTGTGCCATCATAGCGAACTTCATGTCCTAATAAACAACTACTGATACCGACTTTAATTTTCATTTCTTCACATCCATCTCATGCTCTACAACCTATCTTACCAATCAAACGGCTAAAAAATGTGAAGGTAAACACCCAGATCATTGAGGATATCAATATGCATTATTTAATCACTGGTGGTACTGGACTTATTGGTAGAGCACTATGTCAACAACTGCTGGCAACAGGTCATGAAATTACTGTATTGAGCCGAAACAAACAAAAAGTCATCGAAAAATGTGGTTTTGAAGCAACAGCGATAAAATCTCTTGATGAAATTCATCCCGAGAAAAAGATAGATGTAGTAATTAATCTCGCTGGTGAGCCTATTGCTGATAAGAGATGGAGCAGGCAACAAAAAACCATTCTGGAAAAAAGTCGGATTGATTTAACTGAAGAATTAGTTCACTGGATACAAAAACGACAGTATAAGCCTGATTCTTTAATTAGTGGATCAGCTGTTGGCTGGTATGGTGATCAAGGAGATAAACCTCTAACTGAGACGAGCGAATATCAACACGATTATGCTCATGAACTCTGTGATAGATGGGAAAGTGCTGCCTTAACTGCTTCAGATGAAGTCAGAGTCTGTATCATTCGCACAGGTCTTGTTCTTAGCTCCCGAGGTGGTGTTTTGCAGCGTATGCTTCTGCCCTTCAAACTTGGCGGTGGTTGTACGCTCGGAAGTGGACAACAGTTTATGCCATGGATTCATATCACCGATATCGTCAACCTCATTATTTTCATCAGTCAAACACCGTCAGCAAAAGGTATCTTTAACGCGACTGCTCCCCGCCCCGTCATTAATAAAGAATTCACCCAAGCATTAGCGAGTCACTTACACCGTCCGGCTTTACTGAAAGCACCCGCTTGGATATTGAGATTTATTTTAGGTGAAATGTCTCAATTATTACTTGGCGGACAACGGGCGTACCCTGAAAAAGCACAGGCAACTGGCTTTCAATTCCAATATACTGAGCTCAATCAGGCTTTGAATAATCTTCTCAATCAATCGTAAAAATTATCTATGACAAAACGTGCCATCTTACTAGCAAACCTCGGCTCTCCCGACGCACCGACAACACCAGCTGTTCGTCGCTATCTCAATCAGTTCTTAATGGATCCCTACGTCATTCAATTACCCTGGCCTCTCAGACGAATGATTGTCAGTCTATTTGTGCTTCCAACACGTCCAAAAGCATCAGCTCATGCTTACCAAAGTGTCTGGACTGATGAAGGTTCTCCGTTAATTGCTTTATCAGATAAATTGACAAAAGCAGTCCAAGCCAAACTCACACTTCCAGTAGAAATGGCAATGCGTTATGGCAATCCCAGTATTGAGCAGCAACTACTAAAAATAAGCGCAGATAAGTCGATAGATGAAGTTCTATATATTCCACTCTATCCACATTATGCGGATAGTACAGTGACGACATCTATAGAAGAAGCTAAGCGTGTTATCAGCAAACATAAGCTGGCTATCAAGCTGAACGTTATCCCACCTTTTTTTGACAATCCGGAGTATATAAACGCCTTAGTTACCAGTACCCAACCCTATCTGGAACAAGACTATGATCACATACTATTTAGTTATCACGGTTTGCCTGAATCACATATCACAAAGCTCGATAGCTCTGGCTCACACTGTTTGAAGCAGGATAACTGTTGCCAAGGGAGCCATCCAGCCCATAATACGTGCTACCGCCATCAAGTGATGAGAACGACACAGTGTTTTGCTTCACAAGCGGGTTTAGCCAGTGAGCAATACTCTGTTGCCTTTCAATCTCGTTTAGGTCGTGCCAAATGGCTTGGACCGAATACGGAAGATAGACTACGTGAATTGGCTCAGCAAGGCGCTAAGCATGTTATGGTTCTATGCCCAGCATTTGTCACTGACTGTTTGGAAACACTTGAAGAAATTGCTATAAGAGGTGAAGAAGTATTTAAGGAAGCAGGTGGCGAAAAATTGACGTTGATTCCTTGTATGAATGACCACCCGGCTTGGGTCAATGTATTAGCCGAGTGGTGTCAGAACTAAACCCGACCAATCAAGGGTTGTCTGACAATTTGACTGGTGTATTCACCACCTGGACCATAGGCACCCGTTTCAGGGTCACGGCCACGTAGAATAGATAAAGCTCTGGTCAAATATTGCCGGTTTACATTGATAATGCCACCGTTTATCTGATTAAATTCGCGGCAAGTTTTTGCCACTTCTCGTAGCCGCTTTACTTGGGCCGACATTCGCGATGCATCAGATTCTTCTTGATTAGCAATAAAAGCCTCTAAACCAGACTTGCCTGCAGGAAAACCAACCGATGTCAGCAACTGTTCACGTTGCCTAGCCAATTGCTCTAGCTTGAGGAGATAAGGCTGCTTTTGTTTAGTTATTTCTGCCACCTTATCGACATCTGAGCTTTTCAATGCATCCCGCTCTTGGGTTAGAAGCGTAGCAAGCGCAGTACTACTACTGATCTCAGACTGGAGAATCGTACTCAGTTGTTGCATGGCATTCATTGACATGAGGATGTCCTAATATTAAAAGTCACCCTCAAAATCAATCATTTTTCGTGCCAACTCTTGGCTATCGACTTGATATGATCCATTATCAATTGCCGCTTTGATAGACTCAACTTTAGCCTGATTGACTGTAGGTACATCAGCTAATTTCTTTTCTACTTGCGTCAGCGTATCACTTAAACTCACTTTATCGCTTTCAGTGTTGGGACCCGAAGTCGTGACTGACGGCGTAGTTTCAGCAGTCTCTTTTCGCTCACCAACGTTTCGAGTCGGGCTGTATTCAGCCTGCGATGGTGGCTTAATGCTATTAATTTCAGACATATAATCTGTCTCCATTTATCTTGTATTGCATGTATCGGCAGCAAATAATGAAAGTTGAGTATTTTTTACATTGTCACCTGAACAACGCCCGGTGCCTGCACAATACCTTCCACAACCCTATTTGAAGAACTATTTCTTACCTTAATTTTATCACCAAGAATAGCATCTTCCATTGCCATACCATTCATTCTGACTTCCATTGCCCCAGCATGAGCAACCAATATAACTTGTTCACCACGCTGTACAATTTTCTGCTGTTTAAGACTACGTGGTGTTAATGCTGTTCCCATTGCAACAGAATATTTTAGCTGCTGGCCGATAACTTTATCGGTAGATAAGATAAAGCCTTGTCGTAAATCGCTGATATCCTGCATCACTATTTTAACATCAGATGTTTTCAAGGTTTGGTTAGCAGAAAGAGCTCTTCCTGCCACAACAACTGGCCGCAATACTTTGACTTTGACAGACACATAAACTGTCCACTCAGTCGGGGCATTACAACGTATACCTATTGTCCTTTTACCAGTGGTATCAGCATTTGACGTTGAAAAAGCACTGAGTTGTCCGGCGCATGCCTGCAGCCGCAAACGTTTATCCATAGCATCAACGATAACTTGTGGGTTGTCATAGTGTGCTTGTGCATCATTCATAGCAAAAACATAGGCGGCTTGCTCAATACCGGCTATGGATTGTAATGAGTTCGCATATACCGAAGGTGTCAATAAAACGACACTTAAACATGATAAAAAAAGTCTAATAATCACGGGATGTCACCTTGTGTATAGTGGCAAAAAAGCTTTGTAACTATTATTGTTGCAAGTTATATGCCTAGAACTGAGATCAAAAACTCAAGACCGTTTAGACTTTGCCGATAGCATCATTAAGCATACAGGAGTCAACATGAGCAGTATTATAGATGGTGTAGACCAACGTACTAACCTTGCTGGGACCAATCGGCTAGAGTTATTGTTATTTCGTCTGGGTACAGCCCAACTCTACGGCATAAATGTATTTAAAGTACGTGAAGCTATTGCCTGCCCGACCTTAACAAAACTCCCACAATCACATCCTAATATTAAAGGTATGGCATCTATTCGTGGGCAAACAGTGAGTATTGTCGATCTCTCTCAAAGCATTGGCAGACGTCCTTTACAAGATCTGCCTGAAAGCTTCGTTATCCTGACTGAATACAACCGTTCTGTGCAGGGCTTTCTAGTGACATCTGTAGAGCGGATTATCAATATTAGTTGGTCTGATGTATTACCACCACCTGCTGCATCTGGGGCAAGCAGCTACCTGACAGCCATTACTAAATTTGAAGACAAGCTAGTGCAGATTATTGACGTTGAGCAGGTGTTAGCTGAAGTCACAGGAATTCAAGCTGATGTTTCATCTGAATTAGTCAACGATTACACTGCGCATAATCAGGAAATACCACAGCATATCCTGGTTGTAGATGATTCCAGTGTTGCCAGAAATCAAATTAAGCGCACCTTAGAACAAATTGGTTTAGAAATAACCATAGCTAAAAATGGTAAAGAAGCGCTCGATATGCTCAAAGCCTGGAAAGCGGATGGTGAAGATATCTATGAAAAAATCGCCTTAATGATATCGGATATCGAAATGCCAGAAATGGATGGTTATACCCTGACTTCAGAGGTCAGAAATGATCCTGCAATGCAAAGCTTACCGATTCTGTTACATACCTCAATGAGTGGGACATTTAATGAAGCACTGGTCTCTAAAGTAGGTGCTGATAAGTTTATACCTAAATTTTCTGCTGATGAGCTCGCCTCGGCTGTACAGTCCATGCTGAAATAAAAAAGGCTCCTTTGTTTCGGAGCCTTTATTCATTTTATTGCATTGGACCAAAGCCATTTAAATCTGGCGGCATCGGAATAACATTATTTTTTTCTGTCACGATATCGGCCTTGGCTCTCATCAGGTTAGTACCTGTAAAGCCACTCACACGATATACCCAGTCAGAAAGCTTCTTATTTAATTTTTCAACTTCAGCTTCCACTTGTTCCTGAGACTTCACGACATCGAGCTCTTTGATGTCATCAGATGGCTCACTAACTAGTTCTGGCTGATAATCAGCAGATAACGTCGTGTAATAAAACCCATCAATAAACGAGGTTTTGGTTGTTATAACCAAACCACCAAACGTGATAAAACGGGCTATCACGACATCAGCATCACCTCTATTGAAGTCAGTTTTTGGTAACACATCTTCCATACGTAACTGATGCAATGACCCGGCAATGTCATAGCCTAATTGAGGATATTTAAATACAGTTTTCTCACCAGATTCAGGCGTGCCGAACTTATCTTTTTTACCTAAATTAACTAGAGTAGCAATGTCACCATTCGGTTGAATGATTTCTACTCTAGCAATACGTTCACGATCGATATCAATAACTTGGGTATCAATCCAGTTCAGCATAACAGGACTAATTAACAAATAACCTTCTGCTAACCAGCTTTGTTTATCACCTATGCGTCTGACGTAAAATTGTTTTGGTCCTGCACTCGCAACAGTGACGTCTCTTTGTTTACCTAATAACAGACCAGCAATCTGTTCATCCCCCTGATTAAGCATCACTTTGATTGAACCACCATCAGGCGTTTCTGGTTTTGTTCCATCCACCCCCAGAATAGCGTATTGCTCAGGGTTGCTAGTCTTTTTCTCCATCAATTTAGCTTCTGACAGATCGATTAACATCCGTTTTACTTCATCAAAGTTAGCCGGGTAGTTATAGTGATCAGGAAGAAACCAATCTTCCCCTTTTTTCTGCAATGAAAACTGGCCTTCTCCACTGCTGAACTGGATGGTATCTACCTGACTTAATTCACTGAATAAATCAGGAAACAACAAACCATAATTATCGTCATTATCATGAGTTCGATAAATAGTCACCAGCATCAATAGCACCATCACTACTGTGACAATGAAAAGAATAGTCAAACTGTTGAATTTTTTTGTCATGTTTTAAACCTATTATCGAGTCGACTAAAACTGTAGCGTTATTGCTGGCTTCGCGCTTTATTACGTTTACGAATTCGCATCCAACCAGTGAATACTGCTAATAATCCGACCAGTATCGGTACTAAGCCAATATTGAAAAACTTCAGCTGAGCATCCAATTTATCGATATCTTTACGTAAATTAGCCTGTACATCGCGTAACTGCTGTTGAGTTTTATTTGCTGTCAGGCGGAACTCGGCAATTTCCTTTTGTTGCTCAGGAGATAAAATTTGTTTCCCTGAACCGCTACGCTGAACTTGCATACGAGCAATACGTTGTTGCGTTTTTTTCAGTTTATTCTGCAATTCACGTTCTTTAGTACGGAAGCGTTTTTCAGCATCACGTTGCAGCGCAATGACCTTGTAGAACGGTCTGGAAAAACCAGCTCGTGAACGAATACTGATCAAGCCATCGCTACCCGTCATATCTTCAATAGCATTGATCAAGAAATCAATATTATTTGAAGTATTAAACGCCAATTGTTTACCATAAAAGTCTTGTGTTTCTACCCAGAAACGGTCATTAAGCATATCGACATCAGCAATGGCGATAACATCAATTGCTTTTTTTGCCTTATCTAAATGACCTGGCATTTTCTTACGCTCACCAGAGGCTGTTTTCGCACCATCTGGAAATGTTGTATTCACCTCCCCCTGAGCGCGAACGGCCATTGGATAGTTGATCGTACCTGCTTGATATTTGGTCAACAGAGCAACGGGGTCATTACGGAACTGCACTACTCGCTTATCCACCAGCATGGCCTCATCACTGGATGAGAATAGAGGTGTTATTTTTGTAGAGTGATCGTCCAGAATTTCAAAACGACCAGGAGTTGCTACATTCAATTGACGTAAAGCTGAGGTAATACGTTCGTCTTTATTAAAGTTATCTTTGGTCAACTTCTGCCAAAGCACATAGTCAATCGGTTGATAATCCGTTTTAGCACCAAAGTCGACTTTCGTTGCTGTTTTACGATCGGCCACGACATCGGTGTTTGAACGTTTAAAGCCCCAAGTTGTGAATAACTCATCCATATTTGAGCTACGAGGCGCCAACATCGCACTCATTGGATTATCCGGATCCTTTTCCGGTATATCCACTTCTGCATAAGGATCAACAAAAGCAATCAATTTACCGCCAGCCAAAACATATTGATCAATTGCATAGAGCGTGCTTTCAGGCAGTTCTTTAGGATGAATAACCACTAATGAATCCATGCTCGAAGGAATGCGACGAATGTCAGTAGGTAGCACAGACACATTAAACATTTGGCGCAGTTGTTCCATCATTGCCCATGGCTTCGCACCATCAGCTGAAGCAACCTCTCCCTTTAAGGGATCATACTGTTCGCCATCAACTTCAAGTGAGCTAATAACACCTACCGTTTTTTTGTCGGTATTAGACAGCTTGTAGATCAGTTTTGTCAGCTCATATTCAAGCCTGTCTTCCTTTTCGGGCTGAAAGAAAGGGATGGTTTCTACACCATCAATCTCATTAGTACCGGCTAAACCGAAATATAAAGGATCCGATTCCCCGTCTATAGGTACTGACTGTAAACCATATTGATCAGCACGCTGCTCATCTGTCGAGAAAGGTTCAGGATTCATCAGAAACAGACGAATCTTGCCATTCGAAGCACGCTGATATTCCAGCAATAATTCCTGTACGCGTTGCGCATAGGATTTCAAACTAGGTAATGCCTGAGCTGCTTTTTCTGTGTAGTAAAAGCGTAGGCTAATCGGCTCTTTCATCGATTGAAGAATATTAATTGTGCCGTCGGATAAGGTGTAAAGATTATCTTCAGTCAAATCAACACGAGCAGATTTGAAGTTACCATTGACTACAATATTGAAAGAGACAAACAGAATGATGGCCAGTATCAGGCCAGTTACAGATAAAAGTTGTTTATTCATCGTCGCAATTCTCTCCTAGTCAGCCTTACGAGCATTGACGATAAGGGCATTAGCAAATAACCAGATAACGATTAATGAGGTGAAATACATCATATCTCGTATATCAATTACACCTTTGCTAATAGCGTCAAAATGGGTCAAGAAACTAAATGAGCTGACTGTTTCCACCAATGTCTTTGGTGCCCAGCCGCTGAAAAAGTCAATAACAATGCCGTAACCACTCAGTACAAATACCAAGCTGATAATCAAACTAATAACAAAAGCAATCACTTGATTTTTGGTAATCGCTGAAATACACGAACCAATCGCCAAAAATCCTCCAGCCATTAGAAGACTACCCAGGAAACTTGCCACAATAACGCCGTTATCAGGATTACCAAGATAATTCACAGTAATCCATAACGGGAAGTTCAAAAATAACGCTAAACCAGTAAACGCCCATGCCGCCAGGAACTTACCAATAACAGCTTCAAATACGGAGACAGGTAAAGTCATTAATAACTCAATTGAGCCACTCTTACGTTCTTCCGCCCATAAACGCATTGATATTGCAGGAATAAGCAAGATATAGAGCCAAGGATGCATGGAAAAGAAAGGATAGAGGTCGGCTTCACCACGCTCGAAAAAGTTACCAACATAGAATGTTGAGAAACCAGTTAATAACAAAAAAATGATAATGAAAACATAAGCTACTGGAGTAGCAAAATAGCCATTGAACTCACGTTTCATAATGAACCAGATATTACGAATATTCATCAGTTTTTGGCTCCCGTATTAGGCATAGTGATACTACGGAAAACTTCGTCCAAACGACCTGCTTCCGCATGAAGGGCATCAATACTCCATCCGTTCTCACGAATTTTTTCTGATAATTCCGCGGTAATTTGTTGACCCTGTTTTGGATAGACTCTAAAGCCTGCCCCTTCGATGGGTTCAACACGTTCAACAAAGGCTAATGAATTCAAGAAGGTTTCAAATGCTTTTTGCTCGACATTGGCCACATTGACCACAACAGCATTGTAATATCGTGATTTCGATTCAAGTTCTTGCGGGGTACCATCAAACTTCACTTTACCGTTGGCAATCACGACATTGCGGGTACATAAAGCGTGTACTTCTTCGAGGATATGGGTAGAAATAATGATGGCTTTATCTTCTGCCATTTCGTTGATTAATGTTCTGACTTCATGCTTTTGGTTTGGATCCAAACCATCAGTTGGTTCATCAAGAATCAACACTGGTGGATTATGCAAAATAGACTGTGCCAGCCCAACACGACGTTTATAACCTTTAGATAGAGTTTCGATTGGTTGGTACATCACATTAGTAATGCGTGCTCGCTCTGCTGCACTATCGACTGCGCGACGTCTTTCAGCCCCTTTAATACCGCGTATTTCGGCAATAAATTTCAGGAAACCGTCCGGTGTCATATCTGCATATGCTGGCGCCCCTTCAGGAAGATATCCCAGATGCGCCTTAACCGAAATAGGATCTGTCAGCACATCATAACCACAGACTCTTACTGTCCCTCTGGTGGGCGTTAAAAAGCCAGTTATCATCTTCATCGTCGTAGATTTACCCGCGCCATTTGGACCTAAAAATCCAAGCACTTCGCCTTTACTGACAGAAAAAGACACACCATCAACGGCTTTGATCGCACCAAAGTACTTGGCCAGATCATCGATCTCAATTCTCAATGTCATAACAAAAGCGTCCCCCGCTTCCTAATCATTTTTGCAAACCAGTCATTATTCTGAGGTCAAGCAATTTAAGTCAAGCTTGAATTGTCTTTCATTAACCCCATTGTCTAAACTATTCATAGCGCATAAGCTGTCACACAACATTCCCACTTATTCAGATATGAGATCTCAATGAAACGCTTAACACATAAAATCCGTGATTTTGGTTGGTCTGTCAGCGACAGTTTTGCTGATACCCCTACTCGCAAACGTATCATTAAGACAAGCAGCATCATTCTCGCTGTCATAGCTTCTATTATGGTGATACTAATGGTGTGGTGGAGCATGACTCCCACTGAGTTCGACCCCACTGAAAATGCCAGAATTATGGCATCAGAACAGCAACAACACCTTGTTACCGGCTATACCTCTACAGCCACTTTGATAACTCTCGCAGAACAGCTTCTCGATAAACCTGGAGGCTATCTAACGAATGATGTCATGCCACCCTCCGTGTGGATGGACAATATGCCTCGCTGGGAGTTCGGTGTACTAGTTCAAATTCGTGATTTTTCTCGTGTATTGCGCAATGACATCAGTCGCTCACAATCTCAGTCAAGAGAAGATGAGGATCTGGCACTTGCCGAACCACAATTTAATTTCAATTCCAACTCCTGGTTATTCCCGCCAACAGAGCGCGAATATCGTGATGGCATCAAATCTCTAAAATCGTACTTAGCTCGTCTAAGTAGTAATGATGATAATGCTCAGTTTTATGCCAGAGCTGATAATTTAGTGGCTTGGCTATCGGTTGCTGAAAAACGCTTGGGTAGCCTGTCACAACGCCTTACAGCGAGTGTAGGTCAGGTTCGAGTCAATACTGACTTAGCAGGAGATGCAGAAGCGCTGCAATCAACCCCCCTTACTGATGAAGTGGTCACAAAAACACCGTGGAATAAAATTGATGATGTTTTCTACGAAACGCGTGGCACGACCTATGCGCTAATACACCTATTAAAAGCAGTCGAATATGACTTTTCTGATGTATTGAGAAAGAAAAATGCACTAGTCAGTTTACGTCAGATTATTCGAGAACTGGAAGCCACTCAGGATCCAGTTTTAAGTCCAGTCATTCTCAATGGTAGCGGATTTGGCTTATTTGCTAATCACTCACTAGTCATGGCGTCTTATGTCTCGCGAGCTAATGCAGCTTTAATCGATTTAAGAGATCTATTAAATAGAGGATAAGCTCCTCAATAAACAAGGTATTTAACCTATAAGATAGGGCAAATCACCCAACCCGGCACCAAAATAACATCTTATGATTGAATCATCCGGCCCCAGTATGAGGGGCTGGACATTCAGATTTAATGGAGATGTAAATAGTGTTTCAACGCAAATCAATTAAACCAGCTGTAATTTCTGCAGCACTGGTACTTATGTCAGCCACGTCTGTTTTTGCTGATGACAAACCCTACACTGTTACTAATGGCAATGAAATTGATGCGGCAAGTTATGCAGGCTTTAAACTTTTCAGAAACTTCTGTGCGCGTTGTCATGGAACCTACGGTCAAGGCATGGTCGGCCCTAATTTGGCAGACAGCTTGAAAGTCATTTCTAAAGAAGAATTTTTCAATACCGTTGAACATGGAAAATCAGGCACAATTGGTATCATGCCTGCTTGGTCATCAAATCCAAAAGTGATGAAAGGCAGAGAAGATATCTATAGTTATCTCAAAGCCAGATCAGATGGTGCAATTGGCGAAGTAAAACCTAAAAAAGCCAAATGAGTAGTCAATACAAACTGATATTTAAAAATCAATGAGGGTTGCATAGCAACCCTCATTATTATGAGAACCTAAAACGCCCATTGGCTTCGAACCTGAAATACTGATGGCTCATCATTATCATTAGGTCCACCATCGACTTCCAACACATCTACATAGTTAGCCGAGAATCGTAAGGTTGGTGTTGGATACCAATTCAGCCCATAGGTCATGGCGTCAGCTTCCCCGCCATCTATGCCCGAATCACTCAAATCAAGCGTACTGTATCGTAATGCCAGCTCCCAAGCACCGACACCACCATCCCCAACGATAGAAGTGGGTTTCACGCCCCCCATAACCCCATTTTTATATTTCCGAGTCTCCCCCGTGAGGATATAACCGGCTTGTAAGTACCAGCCATCAAAGTCCGCATCTTTGCCATTATTACGATTAACTTTTGTGGTGATGTACTCCCCTTGAAAAGAATAGGGACCATGACCAGCTGCGATTTCAGCACCAATATTGTAATAGTCCGCTACCGAAGTAATATCTCCAGTATCAATGATGCTTACACCTGATACATGAGATTCGGCCTCACTATCAAACCCGACATTTCCACTATCACCAGTATCCCGATAATCAAGACCTAGACCTAAATGTACAAAATGTACACCATCATTGATTGGCGCCCATGTACCACGAGCAGTTGCGCCCCAACCTTCATCATTTTGACCGCCTTTATTATTAATGGAGTCACCAAATAGGCCTGTCGCCCATGACCAGTGCGTTGTTGCATTGCTCGCCATAATCCCCATCTTTCTTCCAGAAGAAAAAGCATTAGGCAGTGCGCGCTCCATAAATAAGATGTTATTTGCACTGGTTAGATAATCTAAGCTAAACGGTGTTTTAAAATTACCGACAGTAATGTCCATTGGCTCAAATCCTGTATAGGCAAGATAGGCATCTGTAATTCCTTTACCATTTGAACCGGTATTAGCAAAATCATATTCGAGCTTAAAGTCCCAAACGTTATACATCGTGCCAGAATAGGAGATCCTGGCCCGACGAAACTCTGAACCATCGCCCATTTCTGGCTGACCACTATATGTCGCAGCATCCGCTTGTAAGCGCCCACCTAATTTACTTTCAAATTTACCGTCACGTGTTTTGACTCCAATACCACCCTTTACAGTAACTTCGACATCAGAGGGTTTGGTTGCTTCAGCTAGCTTAGCATCGACTTGTTGTTTTTCTTCTTGTGCCTGTGCCTGATTTTGTTTTAGTTCAGCCATTAGTCGACCATACTGGTCATCATTGACCATACCATTCTCATGCAGCATATTAATGAGTGTTTCAATTTCTGAGCCCGCATAGGCAGGACCTGATAATGCAGCGAAAATACCCACAGCCAGTAGGCTTCTTTTTATTGTCATGTTCTTCTCCTTGTCTGAATATTCAGTTTTATATAGCTGAAAAAACAGCTTGTAACCTTAGTTAACGGCTAGATGGTTCTTATCATGACAGTTTTATTACAACGGACACGCGATATAAATCATGGAAATTAAAATAGACTTTCACTGGCAGCTGACACAGCATGGTGAGTCTCACCATATTGATGACATCCTGTTTCATATGCTTGAATCCATTCAGCAAAAAGGTTCATTAAAACAGGCAACGGATCAGCTTGGAGTCTCTTATCGGTTTGCTTGGGGTTTGCTAAATAAATGGGAGACCCTGTTAGGCCAGCCACTCGTGATATTAGAACGAGGTCGAGGTGCCCGTTTGGCCGTGGTTGGTGAAAAACTAATGCATGCCAACCGACATCTTAGTGCGTCTTTTTCCCCGGAACTAGATAATTTTTCCACAGAATTAAAACGTGAATTTGAAGCAATTTTGAATCACAGTCCACGCGATACGTTTAAAATTTTTACCAGTCATGGCCTGGCGGTGGGGGCTCTTAAGGAGTTAATAGCTCATCAATCTGATTTTTTACTAGACCTACATTTTCATGGCAGCTTAGAAAGTCTGAAAGCGCTGAAAGCGGGTGACTGTCATATTGCTGGATTCCACCTTCCTATCGGTGAGCTAAGACGTCATTTAATGAGCGACTACTTGAAGCTGCTCGATGAAAAACAACATCAATTAATCTATGTTGTACGTCGTAATCAAGGTTTGATGGTTACACGTGACAACCCGAAGCATATTACCGATATCGACTCACTGACGCAGGATGGAGTGACCTTTATCAATCGTCAAATGGGCTCTGCTACGCGAACTTTATTTGATCAGCTTCTTTTAGCTCATGCCATTTCCAGTGATGAAATTAAAGGCTATTCACATGAGGAGTTCACACACATGGCGGTAGCAGCTATGGTGGCAAGTGGCGCTGCTGACATAGGTTTTGGAATCGCGCCTATTGCAGATAAGTTCAACCTCGAGTTTATCCCCTTGGTATGGGAACACTACTGTTTAGCTGTACCACAGCTATTAGTAGATGATCCTCGCGTACAGGCCATTATCAGTCTATTGAAAAGTGATGCTTTCCACAGAAAGGTCAAAGACTTTAAAGGCTATGACACTGCGCGCTCGGGAGAGCTAGTCAATTTCGGTGAAATCTTCGCTTAAGCGCATTGCCAGTGACCACTCTTACCGCCCGATTTTTCTAACAAACGTATATTTGTCATTGTCATCCCTTTATCAACCGCTTTGCACATATCATAAATGGTCAACAAAGCAACCTGAACAGCAGTGAGTGCTTCCATTTCAACCCCTGTTTGCCCACTGGTCCCGACGGTTGTCCGACATTGTATGGATGAATTATGAACATCTAATTCAAAGTCGACTGATACCTTACTCAGTGCTAATGGGTGGCATAAAGGCACTAAATCCGCCGTCTTTTTCGCAGCCATAATGCCAGCGATGCGGGCTATGCCCAGCACATCCCCTTTTTTATGCCCGCCTTGCACAACTAATGTAAAAGTCTCAGGTAGCATAACGATAGTGCCCTCAGCCATTGCAACACGGGTTGTCATTGCTTTACCACCGACATCTACCATATGTGCTTCGCCTGCTTGATTAAAATGGGTCAAATCTGACATCGCAAATGTTATCCTCTAACTTTAAACAGCTGAAACGATCAACCAGATGAGTATTCAAGTCAAATTTTTTGCCAGCCTGAGAGAGAGCCTTGGTCAAACAGATGTAGAATTGACTTCTGCCAGTTCCGCCCTTGACGCTTGGAATCAGGCTACCCAGAATAAACCTGTGCCAGATAATCTACTTGTCGCTATTAATTTGGACTATGCCAAACTTGATACGACGGTTCAGGATGGAGATGAAGTGGCCTTTTTCCCGCCAGTAACTGGAGGCTGATATGACCAGTTGGGTTAGTGATATCAGTATTGAGCCCTGGAGCATCATTGCTAAGCAGCAAGCAGAACAGGATTTAGATGGTCAATTCGGTGCTACTGCAAGTTTTATCGGAACGATGCGTGACTTTAGCGATCGTCAGGATATAAACAAGATGGTACTTGAGCACTACCCCGCGATGACGGCTCATTATTTACAAAAGCTAGAGGACACGGCAAAACAACAGTGGCCTTTACTTGATTGCCTGATTGTACATAGAGTCGGTGAAGTAGAGCCCGGCGATGCAATTGTCATTATTGCCTGCTGGTCATCCCATCGTCGTGCTGCATTGGATGCCTGTGACTGGTTAATTGAAGAACTCAAGTATAAAGCGCCCTTCTGGAAAAAAGAGTTTACAACAGAAGGTGGACATTGGGTCAGCGGTAATACCGACGGGCATTAAATATAAGGACAGTCACAATGATTACAGCACTTTACGCCAGCCTGTGTGCCTTACTGATTGTCAAACTATCTCTTGACGTTATCGCGGTTCGTCGCCAGCATAAGATCGGCTTGGGTGATGGTGGCAATGATAACTTACAAGCCGCTATCCGTGCCCAAGGAAATGCTACTGAATATATTCCGATCACTTTAATTCTGATGTTTCTTTTGGAAAATATTGTGATCTATAACTGGATAATTCACCTCGCCGGAATCCTCTTAGTGACTGGCAGAATCATCCATGCGATTGGCATTAAAAAGCATGATCTGAAAAAACGTGTTCTCGGCATGAAAATCACGCTTTATCTGATCATTGCCTTATCGATATTAAATATCGTTTATTTTGCTTTAGCCTATTCAATGCCAGTGAGTTGAGGTTAGTTACTGTCTAACCCAAGCTTCTGCCAGATAGCATCAATACGTTTAACAACTTCTGTATCGCGAACGATCGGTCTTCCCCACTCGCGGTCAGTTTCACCGGGTAACTTATTCGTTGCATCCATTCCCATTTTTGAACCTAACCCCGATACAGGTGAGGCAAAGTCCAGGTAATCAATCGGTGTATTTTCCACCAGCGTGGTATCCCGAGCCGGATCCATACGTGTAGTAATGGCCCAGATGACATCTTTCCAGTCACGCACATTCACATCGTCATCTACTATAATCACAAACTTGGTGTACATAAATTGACGTAGAAATGACCAAACTCCCATCATCACCCGTTTAGCATGACCTGGATACTGCTTTTTCATACTCACTACCGCCATTCGGTATGAACAACCTTCAGGGGGTAAATAAAAGTCGACAATTTCTGGGAACTGTTTCTGAAGAATAGGCACAAAGACTTCATTTAAAGCAACGCCCAAAATTGCTGGTTCATCTGGCGGACGTCCGGTATAAGTGCTGTGGTAAATCGGATTCTGTCGCTGTGTAATTCGTTCGATAGTAAAGACTGGAAAGCTATCCACTTCATTATAGTAGCCAGTATGATCGCCATATGGTCCTTCCGGGGCCATATCATCAGGATAGATGAAACCTTCGAGTACAATTTCTGCGTTAGCGGGCACCTGTAAGTCATTGCCGATACATTTTACGAGTTCAGTTTTACTACCGCGAAGCAGGCCTGCAAACGCATATTCTGACAAGGTATCAGGTACCGGCGTGACAGCGCCTAAGATAGTTGCTGGATCACAGCCTAACACCACGCTGATCGGAAAAGGGTCACCTGGATGTGTTTGCTGCCATTCTTTAAAATCCAAGGCACCGCCACGATGTGATAACCATCGCATAATCACTCGGTTTTTACCGATGACCTGTTGACGATAAATTCCCAGATTCTGTCGCTCCTTGTGCGGACCTTTGGTCACAACCAGCCCCCAAGTGATTAAGGGTGCAGCATCTTCTGGCCAGCAAAGTTGAATTGGATAATTCGCTAAATCAATATCCTCGCCTTCTAGCACCTGTTCCTGACATGCTGCCTTTTTTACAACTTTAGGTGACATGGTCAGTACTTTTTTAAAGATGGGAAGCTTTTGCCACGCATCTTTCATACCTTTAGGTGGCTCAGGCTCTTTTAAAAAGGCCAGTAATTTGCCTATTTCACGTAAAGCTTCGACAGAGTCTTCCCCCATTCCCATTGCTACACGCTCTGGCGTGCCAAATAGATTCAATAATGCAGGGACTTTAGAACCTTTCGGATTTTCAAACAACAATGCTGGCCCACCAGCGCGTAGAACACGGTCAGCAATTTCCGTCATTTCCAGTGCCGGATCGACTTCTGTAGTAATGCGTTTCAACTCGCCCTTTTGTTCCAGGCCATTGATAAAGTCACGTAAATCGGTGTATTTCATTTGTTGTATCGGGCTCAGTTTAATATGTGAAGACAGACAATATTCTGTAATTGCAAATATGACTTCTTACTTTAGCACTCATGATTGCTAATTGAAGAATTGGTCTCTGTCATTTTGATCAACTATTTTGCGAATAGTGCATGACTGGCCTTTTTAATAATTTCTTGCAGGATCGGTGGATTCAGTCTCTTTTCCACATAAATCGCATAAAACTCTTCTATTATTTCATCTGTTTTACCAATCGCAATCACATTATTTTGTTGCTCAACTTCATGTTCAATAACTGAGGGCGCATTAAAAACCCCCACTCCTTCCTGACCAAATGCTTTCATAAGAGCACTATCATCGAACTCAGCAATAATACGAGGTTTTATATGATGCTTTGTTAACCATTGCTCAATATGTGAGCTCAATTCATTGTGTGTATTTGGTAACAACATAGGTGCATTATTTAAACACTCAGGGAAAGGACCTTTGAGTTGCGCTTTTAACTCAGGTGTTGCAAAAAAGCTCATCGAGGATTGTCCGAGTTTATGACTAACGCCACGCATGCTCACAGTTTCTGGAATGGCGCGATCAGCAATGACGAGGTCTAAACGATGTAAAGTTAAATCCGCCAATAAACTATCAAAATCAGCCTCTCGGCAATCCATTCTTATAGATTGTTCATCCGTTAAAGCAGGTAATAAAATTTGATGAGTAATGGATTTTGCTAAAACATCAACAATGCCTACTTTTAATAATTGAGGACGAATAGCGGGTAAATCCAATAGCATCTGTTCAAGCTCATTTCCAAGTGAAAAGATCTCATCCGCATAACTCATCACTTGATTACCCACCTCAGATAATTCAAGACTCCTCCCCACCTTATTGAACAGCTTTACCCCATAATATTCTTCTAGCAATCCTAACTGACCACTTATCGTTTGCGGTGTTAAATGTAGTCTTTGACTTGCCTTGGTCACACTCCCTTCTTTGGCTACTGTCCAGAAATAGTGCAGATGCTTGTAATTCATGATGAGCAAAACCTTCGTATTTTACGAACTATCAACCAATAAAATTCGAATTTTATTACATAAATAAGCACATTAATATACGAACATGACTTTCAAAAAGGAGAACATCATGCAAATTGATATCCAAGCACGGTCATTTAAATTAACAACATCACTGAAAAAGTATGTTCAAAAAAAACTCAAAACATCACTCTCCGGCTGTCAGGATCGTCTGCGCCGAGTTGTCATTCGTTTATCAGATATTAATGGGCCGCGAGGCGGTCAAGACAAACGCTGTCACATCCAAGTGATGTTGCCTGGTATGCCTGATGTCATTATTGAAGATATTGAAAATGATATGTATGCGGCTATAAATAAGGCCTCTGACAGAGCAAATACTGTAGTGACTCGCAAACTTTCACGGGAAAAGTTAAAAGCAAGACATAGCCAACCTTTACGCCGTCACTTGATGGCTTAGATTTACTTAAGGAAAAAGATAATGGATACAAGCAATAAGCTGTATAGCAACCAACAACAGCTTGCCTCGCTAGCCACTAATAAAGTTATTCGTAACACCTATCTGTTGCTATCGATGACTCTACTGTTTAGCGCCCTAACAGCTGGCATCTCTATGAGTCTAAACCTGCCTCATCCAGGCATGTTGCTAACTTTAGTTGGTTATTTTGGCTTACTATTTTTAACGCATAAACTCCGTAACAGCATGGCAGGTTTAGTCTCTGTTTTTGCCTTAACAGGCTTTATGGGATTCACCTTAGGGCCAATTTTGAATAGCTACTTATCTCTGCCAAATGGCGGACAAATCGTGATGAACGCGATGGGAATTACGGGTGCCATGTTTATTGGTTTATCGGTTTATGCACTGCAACCCCGTAAAGACTTTAGCTTTATGGGCAGTTTCTTAATGGTGGGTGTCTTAGTCGGCTTTATTACTGGTCTTGGAGCCATTTTCTTTGAAATGCCAGGTTTATCATTAGCCGTATCTGCAATGTTTGTACTGCTTATGGCAGGTCTCATTTTATATGAAACCAGTAATATCATTAACGGTGGTGAAACAAATTATATTATGGCTACCGTTACCTTATACGTATCTATCTTTAATCTATTTACCAGCTTACTTCACCTGCTGGGTGCAATGAGCAGCAACGATTGAAAAAGCGAGTGATATGAAGACAAGGAGCGAAACGTCACTCCTTGTCTTTATTCAACACTATAAGGCTCTGAACAGCTTCACTAAAGCTAGCATCAACTGATAACACTATGGGATCTCATTTCATTAAGTGTTTACAGGTTCTATTGCACTCATCATAGCAGCAACAAGTGTATATTTTGTATTGAAAAATATAGCAAACCACCCCAATATAGTTATATATAATATTTATGATTACAGTCAGTTGGAGAAATATATGGCTGGAGGATGGTCCCGAGACGGGGCAGTACAAGATCAAATAGACGCCAGTGTTGATGACGCAATACAGCAAGCACGATCACGTTTACCACAAGGCGAAAGCCTGACACACTGTGAAGAGTGTGATGCTGAAATTCCTGAAGGCCGACGTAAAGCCATTCCCGGTGTTTACCTGTGCGTGAAATGTCAGGAAGAAATAGATAATGAGAATAAAGCAGCTGGAATGTTTAATCGCCGTGGTAGCAAAGACAGTCAACTACGTTGAGTACAGAGCAGATTATTGATAAAGACAACCGTCATTCTCTATCGTCCGATAACATTACACTGTCACAAAACTGTCACACTTCATACTCATAATTGAGGACTTTTGATATTAGCGCTATATCGTCACCTTATGGAGTTGACAATGACAGGCACAGAACAAGTAAACACTCCGGCTAAAAAATTACTCAACCCCGCTCAAGTTAAACGCTGTAAAGCCATCGCTGCTGCAGAGAATGACTATAGCGCACGTGCCAATGCACTACTTGCTCTCCACAGTGGAAATAGCCAAATTCAAACTGCAACACAAGTTGGGTTAACGATCGGCCAGGTACGATATTGGGTGGCTCGATTTCGTCAGCTTGGTATGGATGCATTCCCTGCTGCCGCAAAGGGAAAGTCTGCACCAGCAGCAGCTATAACTAAAGAGGTTATAGTGAAAGAGCCCGCCAAAAAAGTAAAAAAGAAAGACAAGAAAGACAAGAAAGACAAGAAAGACAAGAAAAAAACTAAAGCTGACAAAGTCAAAAAGAAAGATAAAAAATCTAACAGCGATAAGTCCGCAAAAAAGGATAAGAAAAAAACCAAAGAAAAAAAGAAAGCAAAAAATAGTCGCAAATAGCGGCTCATAAACTGAGCCAATAAGGAACAATGATTCGTATAGGTATGTCATTCTCTGTTAAGCACAGTTTAACGATAGAACAGATAGATATCTGTTGACTATAAGCTGTTTATTGTTCAGCCTGACCACCTCTAGCTGAAACCAGACTTACAATAAGAGAGAATTTATAATGAAGAAATACCTTGTTTTAATCCCTTTGCTTTTCCTTGCACAGCACGCATTCGCTATAGATGTTCAGGATGAAGAAGCCTACAAAAAAAATTACAGTGAACAACTTCGTCCGATGGTAATAAAAAAGCTGGGTATGGATAGACCTGATATGAGTGCTGCTGCCATAAAAAGAGAAGCAGATGCTTATGTAACAAAAATGGCAGGATGCCAATTAGAGGGATTAGGTTTGTTCCCAGAAAAATATCGTGAGAAAGCAATTATGCCTGTCGCAAAAGGTGGCGATATTGCCAAAGCAACGCAAGCAATGAACGAAGCACTAAAAAAAGATATTGATGACGGCAAAATAACTAAAGATGAAATTATGACTATTATCCAGTCTGCACAACAAACAGTGCAGATTTGTGCCAATTCTTAAAACAATACAAGCAAACGGAATGAAATAAAAAAGGGCCTTCTCGGCCCTTTTTTATTAAGCAGCAATACCCGAATGCCTCAATAAGGCATCTATTTCAGGCTCTCGGCCACGAAAAGCAATGAATAATTCCATAGGCTCTTTCGAACCACCCTGTTCCAGAATATTATTCAAAAACTCCAAACCAGTGTCACGATCAAAGATGCCTTTTTCTTCAAATTTAGAAAACGCATCAGCTGATAATACTTCTGCCCACTTATAGCTGTAATAACCAGCTGCATAACCACCGGCAAAGATGTGACCAAAGCTATGAGCAAAACGATTAAATTTTGGTGGTTGCACTACCGCCACCTGATCGCGCACTTCGGCCAGAATTTTATCCACTTGATTGCCACCTTCTGGGTCAAACTCCAAATGTAAACGGAAATCAAAATAGAAAACTCCAGCTGACGTACCATCATCATCGCTGACTGGAAATTACGAGCAGCGATCATTTTTTCATATAGGTCATCAGGCAGTTTTTCACCGGTTTCATAATGACCTGAAATGAGATCTAAGGCTTCTCTTTCCCAACACCAGTTTTCCATAAACTGACTGGGTAACTCGACAGCATCCCATGCTACCCCGTTGATACCTGAAACACCGGCATAATCAATTTTTGTCAGCATATGATGCAGACCATGACCAAACTCATGGAACAAAGTCGTGACTTCGTCATGGGTAAATAAAGCAGGCTTTTCACCAACGGGTTCAGAGAAATTACAGGTCAGGAAAGCGACTGGCGTTTGCACCCCCTTTGCTGTTTTGCGACGTACCAGACATTCATCCATCCAAGCACCACCGCGCTTGTGTTGACGCGCATATAAGTCTAAGTAAAACTGACCACGTAAGTTTCCGTTTGATTCGCGAATTTCAAAGAAACGAACGTCTTTATGCCATGTATCGATATCTGTACGCTCACTAATAACTAAACCATATAAACGGTTAACTACAGCGAATAAACCGCTAACGACTTTATCTTCAGGAAAGTAAGGCTTTAATTCTTCTTGGGAAATGCTATAGCGTTGTTGACGTAACTTCTCGGCAAAATAGGTCACATCCCATGCTTGTAGCTCATCCATGTCGGCTGTTTCTTTTGCAAAGGCTTTGAGCTCTTCAAATTCTTTAATCGCAATAGGTTTACTTCGCTCGGCCAGATCATTCAGGAAATCCATGACCTGTTCTGGGCTTTGTGCCATTTTTGTTGCTAAGGAGCGCTCAGCATGATTGGCAAAACCGAGTAAATTAGCTAAGCGATGACGAAGCTTGAGAATATCGGCCATCACCTGAGTATTGTCCCACTGACCGGCATTGGGTCCTTGGTCGGAGGCTTTGGTGGCAAATGCGGTGTACATTTCTTCACGAAATTCACGATTATCCGCATAGGACATGACTGGCATATAAGATGGGAAGTCCAAGGTAAACACCCAACCATCAACATTATCACGTTTGGCAAATTGCTCCGCCATCGCTATCGTTGATTCTGGTAACCCTGATAACAGCGCTTCATCAGTGATATGTTTTTTCCACCCGTGTGTTGCATCCATCAGGTTTTCTTCAAATTTAGCGCTCAGCTCAGTCAGTTTCTGGGTGATGTTTTTATATTCATCACGATCGGCCTGATTTAATTCAACACCAGATAAACGGAAATCCCTGACAGCATTATCAATCACTTTTTTCTGGGCAGTATCCAATGCTTGATAAGCATCACTCTCAGCCAGTTGTTTGTATGCGCGGTACAAGTCCTCGTTTTGACCTAGCTCTGTACCGAACTCACTCAACATAGGCAAGCAAGCATTGTAAGCTTTTCTTAATTCATCAGAGTTAACCACTGAATTCATGTGACTGACTGGAGACCAGACACGATCAATTGAAGCATCAATATTTTCCATCGGATCAACAAGGTTTTCCCATGTTGGATGGCTAACTTGAGTCAGTAATTTATCCACTGCCTGCCGTGCTTGGCTAATTGCTTGTGTCACAGCGGGCTCGACATGCTCAGCTTTAATCTCAGAGAAAGGGGGTAATTGATAATTTTCTAATAATGGATTGCTCATTGGGCGTCTCATTTTTGTCTATTAGTTCATGATACGACAATTAATTCAATAAGTTATCGTCATCATTCTGCAACAAAATGTTCATCATGCTGCAATATTAGTTCGTTAGTGTGCCCTCAAAATACTAAGGAAACGACACATTATGCAAACACAAGTGAGTCACAAAGAGAAGTTAAAAGTTCGTAGCGTATGGATTTCTGATATCCATCTTGGTTTTCGTGGTTGTAGTGCTGACTTTTTACTCGACTTTTTGCATAAGGTCGAATGTGACTATTTATACCTCGTCGGTGACATCGTTGATGTTTGGGAAATGAAAAAGCGCATGTTTTGGCCACAGGCACATAATAATGTTATCCGCACCTTACTAGGTAAGGCTAAACACAATACTAAAGTGATTTATGTACCCGGCAATCATGATGAATTGCTACGTGATTTTGATGGGGCTGTATTTGGCAACATCGAAATTCAAAACGAAATGGTACACACCACCGCAGATGGTAAAAAACTCCTCATTTTGCATGGTGACCAGTTTGATAGTGTGGTCAAGATTTCGCCCTTATTAGCGAAGCTAGGTGGGCGTTTATATGACTATTTATTAAGAGCTAACCGCGTGGTGAATTATATTCGTCGCAAAATGGGATTCTCATACTGGTCACTAGCAGCATTCCTAAAACATAAAGTAAAAAATGCGGTGCAATATATTAGTAACTTTGAAGAAGCTGTGGCACATGAAGCAGCAAAACAAGGTGTTGACGGTGTCGTTTGCGGTCATATTCATCGAGCTGAAATCACACGTATTAATAATGTTGATTACTTCAACTGTGGTGATTGGGTGGAAAGCTGTACAGCGCTTGTCGAGCATCCTAACGGCAAGATGGAAATATTGTACTGGGCCGATATGATTGAACAACCCAACGCTATCGCTCAGGCAGCCTAATGAAAATTATTATCATAACTGATGCCTGGGAACCTCAGGTCAATGGGGTGGTACGCACCCTAAAACAGACCCGTGAACATTTAATTCAGTTAGGCCACGATGTTCATCTAATCACCCCCGAGCAATTTAAGACGATTCCTTGCCCGACTTACCCAAGTATTCCACTTTCTTTATTTCCCGGGAAAAAGGTGAGTCAATTACTCGATGCCTACCAAGCCAATGCGGTTCACATTGCTACCGAAGGCCCTCTAGGCATGGCAGCCAGAAGATGGTGTATTAAGCGTGGTATTCAATTCACCACCTCATATCATACTCAGTTCCCTGAATATGTCCGGTTAAGACTTCCTATTCCTCTGAGCTGGAGTTATGCGTGGTTAAGGCGGTTTCATGGCAAAGCTGTACATACCCTGGTACCAACAGCCTCTCAAAAACAACGACTGATTTCTCATGGTTTTGAACATGTTGAAGTATGGGGACGCGGTGTGGATACGGATATTTTCACACCGGATAATCCAAAAAATCTGGGTTTGACTGGTCCCATTTTTATGAATATGGGACGAGTGGCGGTTGAGAAAAATATTGAAGCTTTTCTGCAATTAGATATTGAAGGTAACAAGGTGGTTGTGGGTGATGGACCTGATCTTGAACAGCTTCGACAAAAATACCCTGAGGTGATTTTCACCGGCGCAAAGTTTGGCAAAGAACTGGCCTCGTATGTGGCTGCGGCAGATGTCTTTGTCTTCCCAAGTAAGACAGATACTTTTGGACTAGTATTATTGGAAGCTATGGCCTGTGGTGTTCCTATAGCAGCCTACCCTGTCACCGGCCCAGCTGACATCGTCCAACAAGGTGTCACTGGGTTTCTCGATAATGATCTTGCACAAGCAGCCAGAAATGCACTGTTATTGTCCGCTGATAGATGTATTGATTACGCAAAACAACATAGCTGGATGGCTTGTACTAAAGTATTTTCCGACTATATGTTCAATAATCAACAGAGGAAAAAGTTGCCTGATAGCAACATCACTAATCAGTCGTTCTGGTGTCTATGAATAATCCTCCTGTTGCTTTTTTGCAACTTAGTTCACATTGCCATGTCATAAACGCAACAGATGACTTGCATTGCCATAACAGGGCGTGCGATTATTTCTCGGGTCGATAAGAATAAAATTTAAAGGATCATAATTCGATGTCTACCCTGAGCTCAGTTTTCAAACTCGGTTTTTTGGCGACAATATTGCTGCTGACTGGCTGTGCCACTAGCAATAATCCCAAAGACCCTCTTGAGGGATATAACCGTGCCATGTACAAATTTAATGATACGGTGGATAAGGCTATCCTAAAACCTGTTGCTAAAGGCTATGACACCGTTATGCCTGCCCCTTTAAGTCAAGGTGTAAGCAATTTTTTCAGTAACTTAAATGACATTACCGTCATTATTAATGATCTTTTACAGTTCAAATTCAAACAAGCGGCGAACGATACTGGTCGTTTTGTACTGAATACAACTGTTGGTGTTGCCGGTATTTTTGATGTTGCCAGCCTCAGTGGTAACTACAAAAATAATGAAGACTTTGGTCAAACTTTAGGGGCATGGGGTGTCGAACCTGGCGCATACATTGTTCTACCGTTTTTCGGTCCAAGAACACTTCGTGACTCAGTTGGTTTAGTAGGTGATTACTACACAGATCCTGTCACCTATGTCGAAGGCCCAGGCGCTCGTAACGCTTTCCGTGGTGTTCGTATCGTAGATACCCGTGCCAATCTATTACGTGCTGAGAAAGTTCTGGATGAAGCTGCTACTGACCAATATAGCTATGTAAGAGATGCGTATCTCCAGCGTCGTGAATATCTCGTTTATGATGGTCACCCACCAAATAATGAAGATGACTTTGATCTGTTTGACGAATGATCTAACGACAATTCTCAATCGAGTCCTTATAATGATGAGCCGGGTATTCCCCGGCTTTTTCATATCTAACATTTAACCAACGTGGAAGCTAATGACAACTATTCTGTTTATATCAGCCATTATTGCCGGTTTTGGTATTTTAATCTGGGGAGCAGACCGATTTGTTGAAGGCGCAGCGAATATAGCCACCAATTTTGGTGTATCTCCGCTTATTGTTGGTTTAACTATCGTAGGGTTTGGTACATCAGCACCAGAAATGCTGGTATCCGCTTTGGCAGCGATTGATGGTGCGCCAGCTCTAGGTATTGGTAATGCCGTTGGTTCCAACATTGCCAATATTGGTTTGGTGCTGGGCATTACCTTATTAATTGCTCCTCTCACCGTACACTCTGACACGTTGAAACGTGAGTTTCCGGTCTTACTGTTTGTCATGCTGCTGTCATTATTTTTACTGCTTGATGGTGAACTCAACAGACTCGATGGCATCACCTTGTTTAGTGGATTTATCCTTACTCTAGCAGGGATGGCCTGGTTAGCCATAAGAGGTAAGAACCGACATGATCCGCTTGAAGCAGAGTTCACAGCAGAATATGGCGACGCTAAAATGACAGGGAAACAGGCGACATTTTATTTTATCGTTGGCCTTATTGCCTTATTAGTTGGCTCCAAATCTCTGGTTTGGGGAGCAACAGGTGTTGCCCATCTTCTTGGCGTAAGTGACTTAATTATTGGTCTGACAATTGTCGCTATTGGCACCAGCTTGCCTGAGCTGGCAGCTTCGGTTGTTTCAGCACTTAAGAATGAGCATGATATTGCGGTTGGTAATATTCTAGGTTCTAATATTTTCAATATTCTTGCAGTATTAGCCATGCCAGGATTGATAGCCCCGTCGCATATTGATCAAATGCTACTTTATAGAGATCTTCCATTTATGATTGGTTTGTCTGTCGGTCTCTATTTATTTGCACGCTTCAGCCCGTCTGGGCGAATTGGTAGGTTTGCAGGTGTACTCATGTTAATGGTCTATGTCACATATAATGGGTTACTTGTGTATCAGAATACTTCGGGATTAGGTTAACCATGATCGATAAAGCTAAACTCAGCACACTCGCTAAAGCCGTTATTAGCACAGAAATAGATGCTATTCAGGCATTGCAAGACCGAATCAATGAAGACTTTATGCAAGCCTGTGAGTTTATGTTGCATTGTGCTGGACGAGTAGTTGTCATTGGCATGGGGAAATCAGGTCATATTGGCAGTAAAATAGCTGCCACATTAGCCAGCACGGGTAGCCCAGCTTTTTTTGTCCACCCAGGCGAAGCTAGTCATGGCGATCTTGGCATGATCACTGATAAAGATGTTGTATTAGCTTTATCAAACTCCGGCGAAACCAGTGAAATACTAACTATCCTACCGTTGATTAAACGCCTAGGTATTCCGTTTATCGCTATGACTGGTCGCCCAGAGTCAACTTTAGCCACCTGCGCTACAGCACATATTGATGTCAGTGTGACACGAGAAGCATGCCCTCTGGGTCTCGCTCCCACCTCAAGCACAACCGCCGCTCTGGTAATGGGAGATGCGTTAGCAATAGCCTTACTTGAAACGCGTGGATTTACAGCTGAAGACTTTGCTCGTTCACATCCCGGAGGTCTGTTAGGACGTCGCCTACTGCTTCGGGTTTCTGACATTATGCATACAGGTGAGGCTCTCCCAGAGATCACTGAAGAAGCTTTGATTAGTGAGGCACTAATTGAAATGTCTGATAAAGGTTTGGGCATGACGGCCGTGGTTGATGATAAACACCAAATTTTAGGTGTATTCACTGACGGCGACTTACGCCGTGTGTTATCACAAGAAATAAATGTTCATACAGAAAAATTGTCAGCCTTTATGACTCGTCACTGTAAAACTGGTACAGCTGATATGCTAGCGGCAGAAGCATTAGAATTAATGCAACGCTTTAAGATTAATGCTTTATTAATAGTAGACAAAGAACAGCGATTGTGTGGGGCCATTAACATGCACGACCTTCTTCGAGCTGGTGTCGTTTAAGAGAGAATCATGCAGGATATTTTAGAAAAAGCACAAAAGATAAAACTTGTCGTCTTTGATGTTGACGGCGTTTTAACCAATGGTCAGATCATCATTGGTGATGATGGTGAAGAATATAAGGCTTTTCATTCACGTGATGGTCATGGTATGAAATTACTACAATATACCGGTGTTGAGATCGCAATTATCACGGGTCGTACATCACGCACGGTCGAACATCGCATGCAAAGCTTAGGTATTAAATACGTTTATCAAGGACAGCGAGTGAAACTGCCAGCGTTTCAGCAACTCATAAAAGAGCTTAAGTTATCGCCTGAGGAGTGTGCCTATGTCGGTGATGATTGGGTAGACTTATCCATTATGAGCCGAGTGGGACTTGCCATAGCGGTTCAAGATGCTGACCCAGTAGTAAAAAAACATGCTCACTTTATTACAAGCTCAAAAGGAGGGCATGGAGCAGCGCGAGAAGTGTGTGAGCTGATTATGGAAGGACAGGGAAACCTGCAAGATCAAATTGAACGCCATTTTTAATCTACCACGATACCTTCGTATCCTATTGCCGCTAGTAGCTATACTGAGTATATGGCTGCTATTGTCAGATAAAACTAAACCAGTTGAAACTCAAAATAATGATATCCATCGTAGTAGCGATTATGCAATGACCGATTTCACTATGACTATTATGGATATTAACGGCACACCAGCACGCGTTATCAAAGGTACAGAAATGGCACACTACCCTGCTGATGACAGTACTGAAATCATTGACCCCATTGCGGAATTTCTAAAGCCAGGTAAAGACTCATGGGTGATTACCGCAGATCATGGCCATACTCAAGGTGATAACAAAACTATCCTGTTAACAGGAAATGTTATTATCACTAATGAAAATAATTCGGCATTTAAAATGCTGACCGATAAATTAACGTTAGATACACAATACAATACTGCATACACTGACCATGCTGTCACCATAAAAACTCCAAATGGAGATACTGAGTCAGTTGGCTTACATGCAGATATGAACGATGAAACCATTAACCTGCATTCCAGGGTGAAAGGACAATACGATGCACCTGCTAACTAAATTATTAACGGTATCTTTAATGTTACCCGCCATCAGTTGGGCTTTGCCGAGTGACCGTGAAAAACCGATTAATATTGAAGCCGACCATGCCCAAATGGATGATCAGGAAGGAGTTACACAGTACAAAGGCGATGCAATACTCACCCAAGGTACATTAAAGATCACTGGCGATATCATCACCTTTTATTACAATGAAAATAAACAGCTCACCAAAGCTGTATCAGTAGGTAAACTGGCTACTTATAAACAAGTTCATAAACCAGGCGAAGCGCCTGTTAAAGCCAAAGCTATTCGTATGGAATACTATGCAGATAAGCAAAAGATCTACCTCATAGGTGAAGGTCATGTCTGGCAAAATGGTGATGAATTCATAGGCAATCGCATAGAATATGACATAGCCAAAAATGTAGTCAGTGCCAACTCTGCCCCAGTTAATGTGGGTGGGGAAACACATGATTCAGGTCGTATCCATATGATCATTCAACCTATGACGCAACAGAAAAAAGATAAGCCAAGTAAGCCCAAACCCAAAAAGGCTGAAACACCAAAAGTAACGGCTGCTCCCGCTGAGACACAAGCTGAGTCTCAGGTTGAAAAAGCCACACCGACAACTCCCAAACCTTCAGCCGAAGCGCCAGTGTCTGTTAAAGAATATCCGGAAGTCATTACGACAAGCCGGTTAAACGTTCGAACTGGACCAGGGACTGGTTATCAACGTTTGGGCACTCTTGACCAAAACCTTCGTGTCACGGTATTAAGTCGTCAGCAAGGCTGGGCTCAAATCAGAGGTATGCTTAAAGGTGAAACAGTAGTTGGTTGGGTGAATGATTACTATCTGCAAGCGATCGAAAACCAATGAGCATGCTTTCAGCCCATCAGCTTGCTAAGCAATATGGCGATAGGCAAGTTGTTAAAGACATATCACTAGACGTAAACAGCGGCGAAATTGTCGGCTTATTAGGACCAAATGGAGCGGGGAAAACAACGAGCTTTTATATGATCGTAGGTTTGGTCCCAGTTGATCATGGTTTTATTTATTTAGATCAACAAGAACTGACTCATCACGCCATTCATGATCGCGCTAAATTAGGCATTGGTTATTTGCCACAAGAAGCTTCTGTCTTTCGAAAACTGAGCGTAGAAGATAATCTATACAGTATTATCGAAACACGCTCTGAACTTGATGATCTATCTAAAAAACAATTATTGGAGCAATTGCTCAAAGATTTCCATATTGAGCATATCCGTCATTCAAAAGGCATGGCATTATCAGGTGGTGAACGAAGACGCGTAGAAATTGCTCGCGCTCTAGCTATGGACCCACAGTTCATTTTGTTAGATGAACCCTTTGCCGGTGTCGATCCCATCTCAGTTTTAGATATTCAAGGTATTATTCAAGAACTGGCACAACGCGGCATTGGCATATTAATTACTGATCACAATGTCAGGGAAACTCTTAAAGTCTGCCAACGCGCCTATATATTTAATGAAGGCGAAGTGATTGCTAAGGGTACACCAGAAGAAATTCTAAAAGATAAAAACGTATTGAGTGTCTATTTGGGTCGCGACTTCAGAATGTAAGATGACTAGCGAAAATAGGAGCTGTTCAGTTAAGATGAAAACAGTCCCACTTCGGCTATGTCTATGAATTTAAAATGGCTTTTTACTATTTTCGTATTTTTCTTCAGTAGTATACTGAATGCAGAAACGAATACGAAAAACAACGATCTCAAACACGTCACAATAAAGCTCCATTGGGAACATCAGTTTCAATTTGCTGGTATCTATGCGGCTAAGGAAAAAGGGTTTTACCGTCAGGCAGGTTTAGATGTTGAGATTCTGACAGGATATATCCCTCCCTACGATGAAGTTGAAAGTGGAAATGTTGATTTTGGGATGTCTGGCACGGGCATAGTGATGGAGTATATGAAAGGGCGGCCGCTTGTTGCTTTAGGCGCCACCTTTCAAAGAAGTCCCTATATATGGTTAGTCAAAGCCGACTCAGGTATTTATTCAGCTGCAGATTTTGTCGGCAGAACGATCAACCGTCAATCTGAAGCAGATGATTTAACTGCTATTTTTCTGCAGCAGCATATTGATACATCCAAGATTAACTTTGTCCCCCCCAGTAAAAACTACATGAATGATCTCATCAGTGATCGAGTAGATGGGGTCACTGCCTATATTTCCAATGAACCCTTTTATATGCAAGAACAGAATGAACCCTACCGGGTGATTTCGCCCAATGATTACGGCATTAATTTCTACAGCGATATTCTTTTTACTTCTCAGCAATACATCAATGATAACCCTGAATTGGTCGATGCATTTCGCGATGCAACCTATCGAGGCTGGGTATACACCGCTCAACATACAGATGAAATCATTGATCTGGTGCTGGAAAGATATAATCCTCAACATAAAACACCTGCCCATGTGCATTACGAAGCAGAACAGCTATTGAAGCTCAGTCTTTATCCAACTGTCGAATTTGGTCATGTTACTTTAAGTCGCTGGAATCAGATTGCCGAGACTTACGATAAATTAGGCATCACGACTCTTCACCGTGACTTGGATGAGTTCATCTATACAGAACCAGATAATGAAGTTCTACTTTTTAAATGGTTAGTGCTCATTTTAGCTAGTCTTAGTTTTATTATTATCATTTTTTATCTGTTCAAACGTCACCATAATCGGATTTTGTCGCAAGAAGTTCAGGATAAAACGGACTCAATGAAAGAAGAGCTGGCAAATCGTTCCATTTTAGAAGCAACAGCAAAACAAGAAAGCCTCAAACTGCAAACACTGCTAGATACCACCATTGATAGCGTTATCACCATAGATAGTAACGGCATAATCGTGAGTTTTAATAAAGCCTCAGGTCAACTCTATGGTTATACTGCTGATGAAATTATCGGACAGAATATAACCACATTGATGCCAGCCAGTTATCGAGATATGCATAAATTGGGGATGGCACGCTTTTTATCGACAGAAGAAAGTCAAATGATCGGTAAACCGCTCGAATTAGAAGCATTACATAAAGATGGTAGTATTCTCCCTATCGAACTGACTATCAGTCATTTCAAATGGGATGAAAAACACTTTTTTACAGGTATTGCCCGTAATATCTCCAAGCAGAAAGCAGAACAAAAAGCTCTGCTCCAAGCCAAACTTGACGCAGAACGCGCCAATAAAGCCAAATCAGAGTTTCTGTCAGCGATGAGTCATGAGCTACGCACACCATTAAATAGCATTTTGGGCTTTTCTCAACTCCTGCTATCAGATACAGATCCTCGCCCATCAGATCAGCAACGTCACCAAATAAAACAAATCATTGAAAGTGGCGAACATTTGCTTAATCTGATTAATGATGTTTTGGAACTCTCTAAAATTGAGTCAGGTAATATTCAATTATCTATCGAGCATATTCCTATCAAAAATATTTTTGATGTTTGCTTGCCTATGTTGGAGACAATGGCCCAAAAATATAATGTGGAAATTACGACACCTGAACACAATGACACTGTTGTTGTTGCAGATTTAACCAAGTTAAAGCAAGTATTTATCAACTTAGTCAGTAATGCCATCAAATATAATAAAGCTAATGGACGGGTCATCATTACAACGCGACTTCTACCGCAAAGTGGCTGTTTAAAAATAACTATAAGCGATACAGGGCATGGGATACCGTCCTCAAAGCAAGCACATGTTTTTACTGCCTTTGAACGTCTTGGACAGGAATATGCGAATATTGAAGGGAGCGGCGTTGGTTTAAGTATTAGTAAACGTCTCGTCGAAGCAATGGGAGGCAAAATTGACTTCGCCAGTACTGAAGGTCAAGGTAGTAGCTTCTGGATTGAGCTCCCACTATCAACTCAGCAAACTGCGTGGCAGTCTGATCAGCGTCCATCGCTAGAGCCTATAGAAAAACCTGCTTCCAGTCGTCGTAAAGATATATCAGACAAATCAACACGCCATATTCTCTATATAGAAGATAACCCAGCTAATATTCGTTTAATCGAAGTTTTCTTTTCTCGCTATCCGAATATAAAATTTCATAGCTGTATCTCTGCTGAAGAAGGACTGGAATTTATCAAGCAACAACATCCAGATTTGATATTAATGGATATAAATCTTCCCGGCATGTCGGGCATTGAAGCCACCCAGGTTATTAAAGCCTCAAGTGAGTTCAGAGATATAGCTGTGATTGCTTTAACGGCTGCAGCTATGCAGGAAAATAAAGATGCTGCAGAAGACCTTTTTACTGCCTACATTACAAAACCAATTGACTTCAGTCAGTTAACTCAATTATTACAGCCTCATATCTGAGCTATTTTTTCAGTTCAGATTCCGGCGGAAAAAATAACCTGGGTTCCACACGTTCATCATTCAAGCTGACACCAAGGTGTAAATGTGGTCCAGTCACGCGTCCCGTTGCACCGACGGCACCGATAATATCGCCTTGATTAACTTTCTGGCCATCTTTCACATCAATACGACTTAAGTGACAATACATGGTTATCAAACCTTGCCCATGATCAATGAATACGGTGTTACCATTAAAAAAATAATTGCCCGTTCCTCTTATAATACCTGTAGCAGGTGCCTGAATCGGGGTACCTGTTTTAGCAGCGATATCCATGCCACTATGAGGCCTTCTTGGTTCACCATTAAATACACGGCGGCGACCGAATAAACCACTGATCCGACCTTTTATCGGCCAAATAAAATCAACTGTTTGACTCTCTGTTTCAGTCCAGGCAGTTAACGCTTTGTTTATATGAATAGATTCTTGGTTAATCCGTTTCATATCCAATGAGTTTGGATTCACTTTCCGTTTGTCTTTTACCGTGATGTACTGTGTTGGATACTGCTTATCTTTTATGGTGAATAATTGAGTACTTTTCTCTTCGCCACGCTCTACAACGATACGTAATGTGCCAGGTTTGGCAGAGAGTGGAACACCGACTATAGCCTGCCAAAGACCATCAGCTTTAACGACCATGACCGGTTTACCTTCAAATGTCACATGAGGTTTGGCCTGCTGGCTATGACCGACAGACAAAGTCACCACACCACCAGGAACAGCGGATTGTTGGGGAAGTTTAGCCAGGACATCTGAACAGACGAATAATAGAAGAGAGAATAAATAGCCTCTAATTTTCATCAACGCTTTTAACCTCACAATTAAGTTGACCTTGATGTAATCGCACAACCACTTTATCACCAGCAGTAATGCTAGACGTCGCTGTAAGCACTTCGCCTGAATCCAGCTTACTTGTAATACTGTATCCCCGCTCCAGTGTATTGAGTGGGCTAACTGCAGCCAGTGTTCTGACCTGCTGCGCCAAAAACTGTCTGGCTTGCTCAAGTTGTTGACTCATCAATCGATGATTTTGCTTAGCCAAAGTTTTCACAACTTTTTGCTGTTCACGCAACTGAGATAATGGCACTTGCCTCTGCAACCTGAACTGTAATGACGCGAATTGCTGATTCATACTTTTTAGCTGAGCTCTGTAGGCAGTCTGCAAACGGTGAGAAAAGCTATTTAGTATGGATCGCTGCGTATCAATCTGTGCTTTTGGGTGTTTTAACCTAACCGATAAGTAATCCAGCTTTTGCTGATAATTTAGCAATCGACGGTGCCAAGCCGAATCTAACAGTCGTTTTTGCTGAGTGAGCCATTGCGTTTGTTGGCGTAAAATCAACTCAGGTCTAGGGAGTGCGCGATGTAAATATTGTAAGTGACGTTGCTCAACCTCTAAACGTTGACGCACACACATCGTCAATTGTTGCTGAAAGCGTTGAAAATTTAGCAGATACTGCTCGGCATCTGGTACAGCTAATTCAGCGGCTGCAGAAGGCGTTGGCGCTCTGACATCAGACACAAAATCACAGATAGTAAAATCAATCTCATGTCCGACGGCAGAAATAACGGGTAGCTGGCAGGCAAAAATAGCACGAGCCAACTGTTCATCATTAAAGCTCCATAGATCTTCCAGAGAACCACCGCCACGGCCGATAATGATGACATCACAGTCACGTCTTTGATCTGCAAGCTTAATCGCTTCTATCAATTGAGCTGCAGAAGTGTCACCTTGAACAGCCACTGGATATAGAATGACATCAATAGCTGGAAACCGACGTTTCATCACACTGACGATATCATGAACAGCTGCACCATCAGGTGATGAAATAATACCAATAGCCTTGGGTAATACTGGCAGTAGTTTTTTGTGCGCTTGATCAAACAGACCTTCTTGGCCAAGACGATGTTTTAAGGCTTCGTAAGCACGTTGTAATGCACCACTCCCCGCCTCTTCCATATGCTCTACAATAAGCTGAAACTCACCACGTCCCTCATAAAGGCTGACGCGTACACGCAATAAAACCTGCATACCGTTTTCGGGGGTAAAGCGTAAGCGATTATTACGGTTACGGAACATGGCGCAACGAACTTGCGCTGCTTCGTCTTTTAACGTGAAATAAATGTGCCCGGATGCGGGCATCGCCAGATTAGAAATCTCACCCTCAACCCAGAGCAATGGAAATGAGCCTTCCAGCAGCACACGGGCTTCTCTGACTAACCGTGAAACCGGGTACACATCTTTCACAGCGCGGTTTGCTAATGCACTCGGTTGATTAGATGTAGATTGTACTGCCATAACAAAAGATATTCCTGATATAATTGCAGGATCATATTACAGGTAATTTCAGGAACATGCCCGATGAGAATTGCTCAAGAAGCCCTGACGTTTGATGACGTATTACTCCTACCTGCGTACTCAAACGTTCTCCCTCGTGATGTCGTTCTAAGCACTAAGTTAACACGTGACATCACCATCAATATTCCACTGATTTCATCAGCTATGGATACCGTCACCGAGAGTCGCCTGGCTATTGCTATGGCTCAGGAAGGTGGATTAGGTATTCTGCATAAAAACATGACTATCGAACAGCAAGCCAATGAAGTTCGTAAGGTCAAAAAATTTGAAAGCGGCGTTGTGCGTGATCCAATTACTGTTTCTCCAAGTACGACGATTGGTGAAGTAGTTGAACTCACTCGCTCACATAATATCTCTGGCGTCCCTGTCGTTGATGGTGATGATCTGGTGGGTATCGTGACAAGTCGTGATCTGCGCTTTGAAACGCATTACGACAACCCCGTGTCTGAAATCATGACAAAAAAAGATAAACTGGTGACGGTAAAAGAAGATGCTTCTCGCGATGAAGTTCTTGGGCTTTTACATACTAATCGTATCGAAAAAGTGTTGGTCATCGATGACAATTTCCATCTGACTGGCATGATCACCGTTAAAGATATTCAAAAACAATCGGATAACCCACTAGCCTCCAAAGACAATCAGGAACGCTTACGTGTTGGCGCCGCTGTTGGTATCGGTGCTGAGAGTAATACACGTGTTGAAGCCTTAGTTGCTGCTGGCGTGGATGTCATCGTGGTGGATACAGCTCACGGCCATTCTCAGGGTGTGCTGGATCAAGTGAAATGGGTAAAACAAAACTTCCCACAAGTGCAAGTTATTGGTGGCAATATCGCCACAGCTGAAGCTGCTCTGGCTTTAGTAGAAGCTGGTGCAGATGCGGTTAAAGTCGGGATTGGTCCTGGTTCAATTTGTACAACACGTATTGTTGCTGGTGTTGGTGTACCTCAAATCAGTGCCATCAGTAATGTGGCAAAAGCGTTAGAAGGCACAGGTATCCCTGTTATTGCTGACGGTGGTATTCGTTTCTCAGGTGATATTGCAAAAGCACTGGTTGCTGGTGCACATACCATCATGATCGGCGGTATGTTTGCTGGTACTGAAGAAGCACCGGGTGAAGTCGAACTCTATCAAGGCCGCTCATACAAGTCTTACCGTGGTATGGGCTCAATGGGTGCAATGCAGCAAAAACAAGGCTCAAGTGATCGTTACTTCCAGGAATCCAGTGAAGCAGACAAGCTTGTTCCTGAAGGTATTGAAGGTCGCGTACCATTCAAAGGTAGTTTAAGTGCCGTGATTCATCAACTTATTGGCGGTATCCGTGCCAGCATGGGTTATACAGGTTCAGCGACGATTGATGATATGCGTACCAAACCGCAATTCGTTAAAGTCACTTCTGCTGGTATGAGTGAAAGTCATGTACATGACGTCACCATTATCAAAGAAGCGCCAAACTACCGCGTTAACTAAACTATTCACAACTGCCCCTTTCTGGGGCAGTTGTTATTTAACAGAGTTGAAGATACCTCAATGACCAGCAATATCCACGACCATCGCATTCTTATCCTTGATTTTGGCTCTCAATACACACAACTTATCGCGCGCCGTATTCGTGAGGCCGGCGTATATTGCGAACTTCGCAATCCAGAAATCACTGAAGACGAACTTCGTGAGTTCAATCCTAAAGGCATTATCTTATCCGGCGGGCCAGACTCTACTATCGGGGAAGAAGCACCTAGCGCACCCCAAGCAGTGTTTAATATGGGACTGCCGGTGTTAGGAATTTGTTACGGCATGCAAACTATGGCTTCACAATTAGGTGGGGCTGTTGAGTCATCTAACCATCGTGAATTCGGTTATGCTCAAATTCGTGCTCGTGGTCACTCAGAATTATTACGAGATATTGAAGACCACACCACAGAAGAAGGCTGGGGTATGCTCGATGTGTGGATGAGTCATGGTGACCGTGTTGCGACATTACCTGAAGGCTTTAAAGTCATCGCCAGCACCGATAGTGCACCTATTGCTGGAATGGCAGATGAAGAACGTCATTTTTATGGTGTTCAGTTCCACCCAGAAGTCACACATACTACGCAGGGACAACGCATGATTGAGCGTTTCCTTGTCGATATATGTGGCTGTGAATGTTTATGGACTTCCGCCAATATCATTGAAGACAGTATCAAAGCCATTCGTGAACAAGTAGGCGATGACGAAGTATTATTAGGCCTATCAGGTGGTGTTGACTCATCTGTTGTCGCCGCCCTTTTACACAAAGCCATCGGCGATCAACTCACCTGTGTGTTTGTTGATAATGGCCTGCTTCGTGAAAACGAAGGTGATCAGGTAATGGCCATGTTTGCAAAACATATGGGCATTCGAGTGATTCGAGTTGATGCTGAAGACCGCTTCCTGAGTGAGTTAGCTGGCGAAGCAGATCCTGAGAAAAAGCGTAAAATAATTGGCCGGGTCTTTGTGGAAGTCTTTGATGAAGAATCGACCAAACTAAAAAATGTGAAGTGGCTTGCACAAGGTACAATCTACCCTGATGTGATTGAATCAGCTGCAGCCAAAACAGGTAAAGCACAGGTTATTAAGACTCACCATAATGTTGGTGGTCTGCCAGAACATATGAAACTGCAATTGGTTGAGCCTTTGCGTGAATTGTTCAAAGATGAAGTGCGTAAACTCGGCGTTGAACTCGGTCTACCATCAGATATGGTTTATCGTCACCCATTCCCGGGCCCAGGCTTAGGTGTGCGTATTCTGGGTGAAGTGAAAAAAGAATTTGCTGATTTATTGCGTAAAGCTGACAACATCTTCATCGAAGAGCTACGCAAACACGATCTGTATGACAAAACTAGTCAAGCATTTGCCGTATTCTTACCAGTAAAATCTGTCGGTGTAATGGGCGATGGCCGTCGTTATGACTATGTGGTATCACTACGTGCCGTAGAAACCATTGATTTCATGACAGCACGCTGGGCAAATCTGCCTTATGATTTTCTAGATCTGGTTTCACGACGTATCATCAATGAAACCACTGGTATTTCGCGTGTTGTCTATGATATTTCAGGTAAACCGCCAGCTACGATTGAATGGGAATAAAGCAACGACATTGTTTAGTTAGTGGCCGGGTTCAAGGCGTCAGTTATCGCTACTCGGCCCAGCAACAAGCACTCAAGCTAGGTCTCACAGGTTGGGTGAAAAACCTGTCTGATGGGCGGGTAGAATTACTACTTCAAGGCAAAACACAAGCATTGGAAGAGATGCTTAGATGGGCAAGCCGAGGTCCACGCTTTGCTGAAGTCACTTCACTAGAAGTTAGTGAACAAATACCTGATTCGACCATAACAGACTTTAAGATTCGTTAATCTTTACGTTTTACTTAGCCGACTATTGCTAATGGTAAAACAAAAGCTATGATGTATTCCCAATTCGATTAATCACAAAGGTAGTCACATGGCTCAGCGCTTTAATTCCCAGAGCTTTCTATTACGTTTTTTGTTTGCTTTGCTTTTGGTCTTTGTCAGTTATAACCCGAGCGGTTATAGCTATTATCACTGGGCTCAAGAGGCTTTCTTTGGACAAGGAACCTTTAAAACGCCCCCCTTTGCGATGACAACGGTATTACTACTCATTGGCTGGACTATTTATCTTAGGGCAACCTTTCGTTCTCTAGGCGGATTTGGTTTATTACTGGCTCTAGCATTCTTCGCCATTATTATCTGGTGGCTGGTTGATCTTGGTTTACTGGGCATCAATGATTTTTCTATTCTTAGCTATATTGCACTCTTCCTTATCTCAGCGGTGTTAACAGTAGGTATGTCATGGTCGCATATTCGTCGCCGTATCTCTGGCCAGATTGATACCGATGATGTAGACGAAGATTAACACTTAGTTTATTAATAATAAGAATTCGCACCGTCCGTGTCAGAACAAGAAAAAGATGTCACAAAAATGACAGTAGAGACAGTATGGAATACCCTATCTTCTGAGAATGATGGCAGAGCATGCAAAGATATACCGGAAGAAGCATGCCATGAACACCCCAGAAACTTTTCGACGCATATTATTTCTTTGTCATTAACAAAATCAGCTGATGCTTTTGTTAATCCAAAGCTAATTTTGAGTTGGATACTTACAACACTTGGCGCACCTGCTTATTTCATCGGCTTATTGGTGCCAATTCGAGAAGCAGGAGCTTTATTACCTCAATTATTTATCGCCAATACTATTCGCTCCTTGCCTTTGCGGAAATATGTCTGGGTGCTTGGTAGCTTTATTCAAGGTCTCTGTGCTGCCGGAATGGTTGTCGCCATACTCTCTTTGGAAGGGACTCCACTGGGTTTATCCAGCATCTCTTTATTGGGCCTACTCGCAATATCAAGGAGTCTATGCTCTGTCTCCTATAAAGATGTATTAGGCAAAACAGTCCATAAATCGAAACGAGGTACGGCTACAGGTTCAGCCTCCTCTCTGTCTGCTGGGTTAGTCATTGCTTACGCCCTACTTATTTCCCTTAACATTATTGATAAATTAACCTTAGTAACCATTGGGCTATTCTTAGCAGCAACTTTCTGGGTAATAGCCAGTGCATTGTTTTCAACACTGGAGGAGCAGAAAGGTGCAACAGAGGGAGGTGGAAGTCTCTTTGTTATTGCTAAACAGAATTTTTCCTTTCTCTATAAAGATAAAGAACTGAAACTTTTTATTCTCACACGCGCACTACTTATCTCTACAGCTTTAGCACCACCATTCATGTTGGCATTGAATGCTGAAAACCTGAACAACCATATAGGTGGATTGGGAAGCTTATTGCTCGCCTCATCATTAGCTAGTCTTGTCAGTGGTTATGTATGGGGAAGGCTCGCGGATATTTCCAGCAGAAAGGTTTTATTATTGTCAGGCTTTAGTGCTGGAATAACACTACTCCTTACTGTATTTGCCGCCAACAACAAACTATTAGACATTGACTGGGTATTACCTGCTTTATTATTTGCTCTGATGATTGCCTATGAAGGTGTACGTATGGGACGCTCAATTCACTTAGTGGATATTGCCGATCAGGATAAACGTGCTATTTACACTGCACTATCTAATACTATCATTGGTATTTTTTTATTATTGGGTGGTTTATTTGGCGTTATTTCCCACTGGTATGGCGAACAAGTCGTTTTATTATCATTCGCTCTAATGAGTTTGAGCTCAATGATTCCAGCCTACATGATGAAAGAAGCACAATAAATAGCCATCCTCACATAGATCTATAGGCAGGATTCATTATCCTCAATAGCCCACAATGTTTAAGCTTATACATTGTCTTTGGCTCACTGAGCCGACCATGAAATAAAAGCGAAACCTTATGAGTGAGAGAGATAAGACTTTTTTTGATCGTGCTGATGCCTTTATTAGTATAGCCAATCAACAAATGGAAAAAGGCTCTGAAGCCGGGGAAGTGAGTGCTTCCTTTATGTACGGTCTTGCACGTTATACAGCTTGGTTTAGTGCATCAGGCTGGACAAAAAGTGAGGATATGGCTGATGCCAAACAGGAAACAGTCGACTTTTTTGTAAAAGAATACCGTCAGATGCTGGAAATGAATATGGATGATTATATTCAGAACTTTGATCAGTACATTCAGGTATCAGAAGAATTAAAGCAAAAAGGTTAATTCAGAGCTGAACTTCTACATCAATTTAATGTGTTGGATATCTAAAAATTATCAGTAAATATAGTTGAATTGATATAGCATCTAATCATCAATGATGATTGGACTTATCGATATGTCAGCTCGGTTTTTAAAATCCCTCTACCGGATAATCTTGATTTGCGTGTTTGTTTTCATAAATGGGTGTGCAACCCGATATTTGATGCAACCTGATCACTACCAACACTCAGCCCAGACAGATACACATCAACTGATTGATGTCATAAGCCATTAATATCACTCTTCACAGGCATTTAACGATAACTGATGGTAGTATTACGACATGTTTATTGTGGAGAAATCTATGTTTACTCATGTCATAAAGTTGCTTAGTTTAAGCCTATTTTTATTCCTGACTGCTTGTCATCATTACCACCCGCATAAAGATATCCCACCAGGCCACGATCCTCATGGACCAGGCAATAGCGAAAATGCACCAGGTCATAATAAGTAGGCGGGCTAAGTCATGTTATTGAAATTCATTGCTGTGGTGTTGATTGCAGCAGGCACAACAGGATTAGTCATGGATGATATTCCGTTTACAAAAAAAACGCATGAAGCTGATCTCGGTGTTGTCGAGCTACATATAGATGAAAAAGAAACTTATCATATACCTGACTGGCTTGGAGCCGGCAGTATAGGTTTGGGCACTCTGCTACTTTTGATTCCAACGGGCAGTCGCCGCCGTTAATTAATGATCATCACGCATCATAATTCATTTATGATGCGTGAACATTACCTTTCCCCCCCTCTCCCTAATATCCTAAAAATTTGTCTCTGAGTCCTGGTAATTACTAGTTTTCTGGACACAAAAACAAAACATTTTTTTTGCATGACTGTTAGTATGACAATCCACACAAATTTGGATATCTGCTTCTTAAACAACTTACAAAAGCATGTTTAAAAAACAGTCATTCTTGTGTGGTGTTTTTTTAATGGAGAAAAAACGATGCAACACAAAATAAAGAACTCTGTAAGCAAGGCACTGCTTTTTGCGCAAGATATAGGCTTAATTCTGGTTGCAATAGCGACCATGGTAGCTATTGGTATTGAAGTTAACATAATGATTACCAACAGTTATGTTTCACTCACTGATTTGCTATTAATGTTCATTTATCTCGAAGTTTTGACGATGGTAGCGGTCTATTACGAATCTGGTGAGTTGCCTATAAAGATACCGCTTTACATAGCGATTGTTGCTTTAGCGCGTTACCTGATTCTTGATATGAAGAATATTGATACATGGCGAATCCTTGGAATAGCTTCTTCTATTCTATTAATAGGTGCCTCAATCATCATCATTTATTACTGTAAAAAACTAATGCAAGATAAAGTGGAAAGCTGATCATAAATAACGCGATGAACAGCTTCTTTGGCGGGGCTGGAAACAGTTCCGCTTTTTTTTTAGTTTGAATTAACTCTCCTTATCATTTCCCCCAAATATTGCTTCCATCGTATTTTCAGCTTTGATTAAGTTTCCATAGCTAAGGTCATCTTACGTCTTCAATATATGGGGTAATGATGCAAACGTTGAAAAACATTTCCAGTCACTGGCTAACGTTAACACTCGTCTGTTTCAGTCTCATCTTGTTATTGAGTTACAGTAATACCCAAGCAAAAATAAAACAGACAGCTCTGTGGGATTTAAATGCCCATTATGTTATTGGCAAACCAATAACTATTTCTGATATCAAAGACAATTTATCTGGCTTAAGCTATCAACCAGAAAGTGATCATCTCTTTGCCATTTTAAATAACCCCACACAACTCATAGAAATGACTAAGAAAGGTAAAATTATCCGTCGTATTGATCTGGAAGGTTTTGCTGATACTGAAAGCGTCGCTTACCTTGGACAGAACCGATTTGTGGTGACAGAGGAAAGAAGACAAAAGCTGGTCTTCTTCACTATTGATGATACAACGCATAATATCAAATACTCAGAAAGTGAACGCTTACATATAAGTTGGGCAAAACTGGATAATCACGGTATGGAAGGCATAGCGTGGTCACCACAATATGGTTTTTTTATTGCGCAGGAAGAGCCACCCATGATTTCAAATCATGTTACTAATGAAACCAAAGCAAGTATCGATGTAGATAAATTGAATCGTACACTGCCAAGCCTTGTCCAAGACTTTGCTGGTGTCAATTTATTCTATATTGAGCAATCACCATTCCTACTCGTACTCAGTGAAGCTTCTCACCAGTTAAGCATGATTAATTTGAATGGAGATACGGTGTCAAAACGGTCATTAAAGAAAGGCTTATTTGATCTATGGCCAGTAATGAAACAACCTGAGGGTGTGACCGTAGATAATGATGGTAATATTTACATTGTGGGTGAGCCCAATCAATTACTCACCTTAAAACGAAAAACCTCACTACCACAGACTTTATAAAAAAAGCGGTCATAAGACCGCTTTTATTTTGATGTCTAAATGACTTTAGACATCATATGTCGAGGCAGATACGTCTCCACCATGTCCAGTCCAGTTCGTATGGAAAAACTCACCACGTGGTTTATCAATTCTTTCATAGGTGTGAGCACCAAAATAGTCTCGTTGTGCCTGCAATAAATTTGCTGGTAAGCGTTCACTACGGTAACCATCATAAAATGATAATGCACTACTAAAAGTTGGCACTGGTACACCTAAGCCAACTGCGGTGACAACCGCTTTACGCCAGCCTGGTAATGCCTGTGTAATGGCTTCGATAAAAAAATCATCCAGTAATAAGTTTTGTAACTCAGGGTTAAGCTGAAAAGCATCACGAATTTTGCCCAGAAATTGACTACGGATAATACAACCACCACGCCACATCAAGGCAATACCACCATAGTTAAGCTGCCAGCCATACGTTTTCGCCGCTTCACGCATTAACATATAACCTTGGGCATAAGAAATAATTTTTGATGCATATAAAGCATCGCGGATAGCATCCACCATTTCTGCCTTATCACCCTCAAAGCTGGATGCGAGTGTCGGTAGAACCTTCGATGCTGTCACCCTCTCCTCTTTTAGAGAAGATAAGCAGCGTGCGAACACAGCTTCGCCAATTAAGGTAAGGGGAATACCGAGATCAAGGGCATTCATTCCTGTCCACTTTCCCGTTCCTTTCTGGCCAGCAGTATCTAGGATATGGTCAACTAATAACTCACCATCTTCATCACGTTTCGCCAAAATATCGCGGGTAATTTCAATTAAATAGGAATCTAGAACGCCCTCATTCCACTCTGCAAATACTTGATGAATTTCCTCGCCTGTCATGCCAAGACCTTCACGCATCATCTGGTATGCTTCACAGATGAGCTGCATATCGCCGTATTCGATTCCGTTATGCACCATTTTTACGTAATGACCCGCTCCATCATTTCCCACCCAGTCACAACAGGGTTCACCATCAACTTGTGCTGATATTGCCTGAAATATAGGTTTAACGGCTGGCCATGCGGCATTATTACCACCGGGCATCAATGAGGGCCCATGCCTTGCGCCATCTTCCCCTCCAGAAACACCACTGCCGATAAATAAAATACCTTTCTGACGCAACTCTTGCGTTCTTCGGTCACTATCATTGAATAAGGAGTTACCACCATCAATAATGATGTCGCCTTTTTCAAGATAAGGAACCAGCTGCTCAATAAACAAATCAATAACGGGACCGGCTTTTACCATCAACATTACCCGTCGAGGGGACTTCAAACTATTCACAAAGCTTTTCAGATCATGACAACCTAAAATATTTGTGTCTTTCGCTGGTCCACTGAGAAATTCATCGACTTTTCTGGTTGTGCGATTATATACAGATACTTTAAATCCTTTATCGTTCATGTTTAAAACAAGGTTCTGACCCATTACTGCAAGCCCGACCACACCAATATCTGCTACTGCAGGATTGTCTACTTCATTCATAAGTCTCTACACACCTTTATATATTCACCAATTGCTTCACGGGTAGATCCGACAACTAAACGTCGTTGTCCTGATGCCGAATCGCACTCAACAGCGCCAGCTACTTCTATCGTTTCTCCTGTTAGCGCCTGACCAACATATGTGTGGGTAAATGAAATAACTTCAGGGGTCATATCATTATCAATAAGATAGCGAGCTGGAAAATCAAATGCTTGTTGATCATCTATTACCACTGCTTTTAGGGTAGAAATACCCTGTTTAATATAATGATGGTGATCAACAACAAGTTCTTCAGGCAGACTGACCATACCAATGTCAAACTTGGTTCCATCAATGGCTGCCTTGTTATATTTACGAGCCTCATGCCAGGCGAACTCTTCAAAGTTAAGTTCACCACCACGCCGCTGAAAATTATCTTTCATCAGTGAAAGATCAAGTGCGGACAGTTGCAACTCTGCAACAGCTTGTTTCACTGCATAACGTGTCTTAGCAAAAGCATCACGTCCATACACCACCAGATCGATGTCGGACCCTTTCTTTTGCTGGCCAATTAACATTGATCCGGTGAGACCTAATGACTCAATACTCGCACCATGATTCACTAGAATAGCGATCAGTCTACGACATTTATCCTCAATTTCATCCTCTGGAGCACGTGATAAAATAGTGTTTAAACGTTGCTCTGGTTGATAATGAGATACAACATCAGCCGGCTTTACTGCGTGGAACTCCGCATCAAACTGTTTTGACTTAAATAGATATTGTGGATAGTGCCGTTCCAATAGTCGGTTAGCTTGTTGAGTATCAATCTTCTGCCATTGCCCCTCATTTTGAACATATCGTAAAAAGCAGCCAATTTTTTGTTGATGAGGGTGGTAGCTAACAACAGCAAAAATAAGACCTTCAGCAGTCTGAATAAAGTCTTTTGGCAAATAGGGGAAATCTGCCTGTCTCATCGTGTATAAAGCTCCTTTTTTAAGTCATAATGACAAGAAATTACCCTAGTCGTCTACCCCACATCCATAATCCGGACAAAGATAAAAACACAATCAAAAGACCGAGAAAATCAACCAACCAGATACCAACTGAACCTAAGATATGACCATTGTGTATATCAATCAGAAGTTGCTGAACACTGATACCTTTACCATAGAAAAATTGTTTGAGTTCGTTATAAACGGAGTTTGGTAAAGGGTGCGCTATACTCCATGAGACGCCTTGTAATGAAATGGGTTCCCATTTATCCAACATAAAATTACTACGCCACATGGCTTGCCGCGTCTGTAAAACGGGCTCACCGTGATAGAGTCCGATATTTTGAATCGGTGCTGGAACACCCGCTTCTGCCCCCATTCTTTCGATAAACTCACCCTCACGAGTCAATAGAATCAGTGCGTCATCCGTTGCTAGTACAATGATATCTTCAAGAGCAATCCCACCTAGCAAAGGTCTCTCTATGTGGGTTAAGGGGGTGGCATCAAGAAAGAGTTGATTACCAAATTGGGAAAAAATCTTGTTATCGATCAGAAATGAAATATCAGGACTCACTTGGCCCAGACCGTACTGTGACATTAACCAATCCCAATTTACATAGCGTTTATCAAGCTTAAGCTCGCTGGAATGATTAAGTGCAACACCGGTGATAGCAAACATTAATAAAAAACTGGCTAAAACAACACCAATAACTCGATGAAAACTTCGCAACTTGCGGTTCATGGATTAACTCTGACTGATATATGTGTCCAGATATAATGCCAGCCTGACAACATTCGTCATAGCCCTGACTGATAATGTTGCCCCCGTTATACCATCAATATTTTTATCTAATTTGTTTTTGACTAATTGTGCATTCTCGAACTGCTGAGTGAATGCAGGGTATTTCACCTCTCCCCCCCGGCTCTCACGGTAAGCAAGCACTTTGACTTGCTCTACCTGTTTATGATTGATCACCACACCAAAAGTAATCGGTTCTTCTTTGCCTATTTCTTCAAGTATCCATACACTTCGTTGTTCAGCATGCCAATAACGGATACGTAATCCAGCATAAGGATGCCCCAGAATATCCGTTACCTCCTGTCTGACATCACCTTTCATCCAGACCACTTTACTTGCTGGTAACTGCCCACTAAAAACTTCTGCCAAAAACGCTTCGTTTGTCTGATACACATCTCGTGCTTGTAATGGAGGAGACGTGATGAGTAGCCATAATGAACAGCATAAAGCTAATATCGAACTCAAAAATACTTTTTTCATATTAAGACTTCTCACCACGCTAGTCCATTTGCCCCTTTAGAACTGATACCCAAGACCGACATTAAAGCCATCAAATTCATCATTTTCGTTTTCAGCATCTTGATCCTGATAATCGAATTTGATGACAACTTGAGGGTCTAACCACCAATTTACACCGAGGTCCCATGAGCGAACTTCTGAATCGACAGAATTGCCAGCCTGATTATCCCAGAGACTATAGCGAGTATAGATACCAATTGAATCAGTTAGTTTATATGAGGGCTCTAGATACCAACCCAGTTGTTTATCAGCGCCTACGGCTTTAGGTCCATCGCCTTCTAAATGCCATGTTGCATAGAGTGCACGGAAACCAAAGTTACCTTGTTGAATAGCCGTGTGCGCTTCCCACAATACAGCGCTGCCCGCATCATGATCATTACCTTGGGTTACATCTTCCTGATATTGCAACGAGGTGGCGACTTCAATGCCTGGAATCGCTGTCCACTTCAATCTGCCGGTGTAAGCAAAGTCGCTGGCATCAGCTTCAGATACTTTTTGACGTCCTTTTCTGATGGAATAGTCATTACTGGCTGAGGTATTTAGACCTGATGTCATCGCGGCATCATAAGAAAAACCAGGAGCTAATTCACCGCTGAACATCACACCACCTTCCCACCAGGTAGTAGGTATTATATTTTTCTCAACGTTATTACGCTCAACGCCATAGAAAGTATTAGGCTCATGCGTTTCATTTATCAAACCAACTGGCAGCAGGAATAAACCGGCATTCACTCGATGTTTATCACTCAGATCGTATTGAATATAGGCTTGCTCCAGTTCTACTTCACCATTTTGGTCATCACCGGAAATAGAGTGTTCTAATTCCAGCTCTGAGAACAGACGTAATCGGTCATTAAATTCGTGATTAAAAAATAACACAAAGCGATGAAAATCTAGTTCGTCCTTATCATCTCCATTACCTTGGTTCTGTAAATTGTTGTAGTGCAGCTCACCGTAGCCACCGATAGACGTTTTGCTATCTTGGGCTGCAGAGGCTTTTACCGCTTCTTCTGTTGCCACGGCCAATGCTTCAGCTGTTTCGTTTGCCTGTTCAGCTTTGGCTTCAGTCGCCACAACTTGCTGCTTAAGCGTTTGATTTTCAGTCTTTAGTTCTTCATTTTGTTGCTTAACTTCATTTAGCTGTTGTTTCATTTCTTGTAACAACTGCCAAATTTCTTCATTTGTTGGCGTAGCCGCCTGTACTGATGCCATAGCAGTCATCAAGGCGCTTGCCAGAAGTGATTTTTTGAATTTTTGCATACTCTCTCTTCCTGATTTCAATCGTAAAAACAAGAGAAAGTATACCCATGTTGCGAATCAATATCACTTAGTTTTAGGAATTACTCACACATTTAATGGGAATTTTTTCACATATAAAAACAGGACTACATCATAACGCGCAGACTGGGTTGTGATGAATGAATTGAATCAAATTCAAATAAACCTCTGCTTATATCATGAGCAAATTGAGTAAAATGATGTTCACTCATTCTTACTGTGATTGATCCCATCGTAAGATGCATCATCTTACAGTCCGGACAATGTTGAATATCTACAGTTTTAGATTCATATACCGTTTCTGGTTTGCACGCTCTACTAGCCATGATGACTCCATTTGAATAATTAAATAAGGGAAAATGCTGTTCGCTGTTTCAGATTTCGATGTCGGCAGTAGACATCCCACCAGCTTTTGGCATATGACTGCCAAAGTGTTTTGATGGTAAGGCGATCGTCTTGAGTAATTAATAATCGATAATTACGACTGATCTGTAATGCCAGGCATGCCGAAGGGTTTAGCTGATAATAAGCCACCAACTCTTTAATCGCAGCCAGCAGACAGTCTCGCTGCCACTCAGGGCGTTTTAGTGGCATATTCATGACTTTAACTTCCTTGCTGCTGCAGAAAGCAACATGCTCCAAACCGTTTTCTTAGAGCTCTTATCCAGGCAATTAAAGTCAGCCGCATGCAACTTGCCTTCATGAATTAACGCTTCCAGCTTATTTTCATCAAAAGCAAGATGAATACTATGCCTTCCTTGTGCATTAAATTGTGCCGTTTTCATAACTCACCTCGTCCTGATCTGACAATGTGGAGATGAGTATAAATATATTTAAATCTAAATGCAAATCATTCTTATTTAAATAATATAAAAACCTTTAGTCATTTATTTAAGGAGAGTATGAGCCAGTACCGTAGTACCCATATCCGACAAATGGCCAGTCATGTTTGGGGTTATAAGGTAGACCGGAAACAGGATTATTTGCAGGCCAACGTTGCTCTTTAATTAATTGAATAACAGGTAAGATTAATTGCTTTTGATCGACAGTGATTTTTTTCTGGTCAACCACCTGACCCAATGCTGTAATAAAGCTATCTTGTTTATATACTTCAGGATCAAGAAAATTGGGACTTCTTATAATAAATCGTCCAGCACTATTATCACTTTCAACAGGCCTGGCTACACGATTAAGAGGAAATTGAACAACCATCAACTCAGATTGTTGCTCAGTATTTTCAACAGCAATAATTTTTCCACCCCAGCGAACCGGCTTGCCTTGATATAAATCAATATTTGCTGTCACTTGCTTTAAGGATAAGTCTCCCTCCGCTGGAGGCTTAATGGTCGGCGACATATAACTGCATGCTGTCAGTGCTGATAAAACTAATGTAAATATAATGAAACGCAACATTGGCACCCCTCTTGTGATCAACCTCACCGCTTATAGAAACTATTAACGTCTTACTTCTTCTTTCTGTTATTTTTACGCGCCGCTTTTTTTGCTGCTTTTTCTTCCCGCACAACCAAAACATCTTGCCATTCAGACTCAATCATCTCTGGTGATTCCAAGGTTATACGGCCGAACATCCCTGAACGTAGTTCAGTTAGAATGATTTTCGCTGTTCTGTCTAAATCCACTCTACCACCAGAGCGCAGACAGCCTCGCTTGATTCCGATAGCTTCCATATTTTCCAGCGGATAATCAGTTAAAGTATCCAGACCGAATCGTTTTTTTAGTTGTTCGGGGTAAGCTTGCATTAAGTACTCAACGGCATATAAGGCAATATCATCATTATCAATTGCTGTTTCTTTTATTGCCCCAGTCACGGCTAAACGATATCCACCATGTGGATTTTCCAGATTGGGCCACAATACGCCAGGGGTATCATGCAAAACAATACCTTGCTCAAGTCTGATACGTTGCTGCATTTTGGTAATAGCTGGTTCATTTCCTGTCTTGGCGATTTGTCTACCAGCAAGACTATTAATCAATGTCGATTTTCCGACATTGGGAATTCCCATAATCATGGTGTTGATAGGTCTTCCCGCCTCAGCTTTAGCTGGCACCATTTTTCTACACAACTCAAGTAAATCAGCGATCCCATCATATTGTTGAGCGACCATGGTCAGCGTTTTTGTGTGGCTTTCTTGTTCAAAATATTGTTGCCAACGTTGTGTAAGAGTGACATCGGCTAAATCGTATTTATTCAATAACTTGATACATGGTTTATCCTTACGAATCTCTGCCAGCATAGGATTCTGACTGCTGAATGGGATTCTGGCATCCAGCACCTCGATGATCAAATCGACCTGAGGCAAGATCTCCTTCATCTCTTTACTGGCTTTGTGCATATGGCCGGGATACCACTGAATTGCCATTAGCTTTCCTTTTTTACAATGACGATGGTTGAATAAAAGCTATCATTTTAACTCAAAGCCAAGACATCGCCGATGTCCTTGTCTTATTTGTACATGGCAATTGATTCCGTAAGGGGATTGGTATCGTATAATGCGGAATTTTCTATTAGAAACGGAATATATATGCCTAAGGCCAGTGATTTAAAACGTGGAATGGTTGTTGAAGTGAATGATGAGCCTTATGTAGTCAAGGACATTGATATTCGCAATCCGTCATCGCGTGGAGCATCGACACTCTATAAAGTCAGGTTTAACCACCTTAAAACTAAACAAAAACGTGATGATTCATTTAAGGGTGAAGACTTTCTCAAAGAAGTTGACTGTGAACGTCTGTTAGTACAATTCTCATATCAGGATGGTGACAGCTACATATTCATGAATAATGAAACCTATGAGCAGTATGCCATTAATACATCTGATATCGAAGATGTTCTAGGCTACATTCATGACGGTTTAGATAATATTGTAGCTGTTTTGTTAGAACAACAACTTGTCGCTATTGAGTTGCCAGCCGCTGTCTCATTGACTATTGTGGAAACCTCACCCGGTATAAAAGGCGCTACAGCTGCTGCACGTACAAAACCTGCTACCTTATCAACGGGCTTGGAAGTTCAGGTGCCGGAGTATATTGAAAATGGAGAAATTATTAGGGTGAATACCGACACAGGTAAATTTATGTCGAGAGCTTAAAGCCAAATAATATGAAGACACGTATCAAACATCTCGTTTTAATCTGCTTAGGCTGGGTGTTTGTTGCCTTAGGCATCATTGGTATTATCCTGCCATTGATGCCAACCACAATTTTTCTGATCTTAGCTTTGGCGTGTTTTGCCGAAAGCTCTCCCAGGTTTCATCAAATGCTGCTCGACCATAAATGGTTCGGACCACCATTAAGGCAATGGCAGCAAACGCATAGCATGCGTCGAGATATAAAAAAGAAAGTCTATTTAATTATTATCTTGTCGTTTGCTATTTCTATTGGTGCTGTCTGGGGTCATCCTTGGATACAACTTATGTTGTTTTTTATAGGGTTAACGCTGTTGGCTTGTTTATATCGTATAAAGGAGTCTAACTAGCAGATGAATACCATTGAAACTATGCAACAGCGTGATTCTGAGTCTCAGTTGTATGGACTTGGATTAGAGGCATTATGCAAACGGTCACAAGTATATTTATGCCGTCGGTGATGCTGGTTACGATCGATTATGGCCTGGCTACCAGTCCTCAGGTGGATCTGACAAAATATTCTGATGTCGCTACTTGCCTTTGCCCAAGAATGCCACCATTCTCTCTGGCCTAAGAATTGGCTAGAAGAGACCAATACTAATAGCAATCAATTTAGAACCGCACATAAAACAATAGATAATTTCACTCAATTTTATAATCAATGATGGAGATAAAATGGAATTGCAAGCTTTCCTAACCCAATTAAAAACACACCCTGAGAGCATTGAGTTTGACGATACGATGTCTGTCATAGAAGCTCATTATGACTTCACCCCTACTGCATTTAGAAATGGCGATACTACGAATGAAGCCGGACAAAATAATGGTTCATGCAAAATTCTTGGATTTGGTAAACGGCATTCGCTTAGCGTTGATGAAACCTTAGCTTGCTTTGGTAAGTACTATCGTGACGATGTGTTAGCTAATCCAGAAGGTAACGATCACCAAAATATCCGCCATTTTATGAAGACTGGTTGGGATGGCGTCGTATTTGAAGGTGAACCATTAACCGCACTTTAAACCAGAAACGACTAAAACAAAAAAGGGAGCTAATGCTCCCTTTTTTAGGCTTTTTCGTTATCAGACTATAGTAAGACGCGTTCAATACCACCTTGTTTAACACTATCGATAAAGTCTTTATGCCAGTTATCCCCTTTCAGGTGTTTAGCAATTTCAACCACGATATAGTCAGTATCAATTCCGGTATCTTCACTATAACGGCTCAGGCCTTGTTGACAGGCTGGGCACGATGTCAGCATTTTCACATTGCCATTTTTCGCTTTATCCTGACCCGTCAGATCTTGAATCCCTTTAGTAATTTCTTCTTCCTTACGAAACCGCACTTGGGTCGCAATATCTGGACGTGCCACTGCAAACGACCCGGCTTCACCGCAGCAGCGATCATTTAACGCCACTTCCTGTCCCATCAATGTACTTGCCACTGAAGTCGGCTGATACGTCTTCATAGGTGTATGACATGGGTCGTGATACATATACTGAACCCCTTCTACACCTTCCAGTTTCACACCTTTTTCCATTAGATACTCATGAATATCCAACAGACGACAGCCAGGGAATATGGCCTCAAACTGATACTTAAGTAACTGATCCATACAGGTACCGCAAGACACAATAACTGTCTTGATATCCATATAATTCAAAGTGTTAGCCAGTCGATGGAATAACACCTGATTGGATGTCGAGATCGATGTCGCCTTTTCCTGATCCCCTGTGGAAGCTTGAGGATAACCACAGCAGAGATAGCCTGGTGGTAATACAGTTTCAGCACCAACTTCATACAACATGGCTAAAGTCGCTAACCCTACCTGACTGAACAAACGTTCAGAACCACAACCGGGGAAATAGAAAACGGCATCTGATTCATCATTGACCTTTTTGGCATCACGCAGAATAGGGATCATCTTTTCATCTTCAACCCCCAACATAGCACGAGTGGTTTGTGTTGGTAGGCCCGTCGGCATCGGTTTTTTCATGAAATGAACGACTTGTTCACGAATAGGTGTTTTACCCGTCGTAGGCATCGGTCGTTTTTTCTTACTACCTAATAGCCCCAGTGTTTTCGCCACACCGTGTGCCATTTTCTGTGCCTGATACCCCCATTCAATCATGGTTTTACGCATGATTTTTACTGTCAGCGGATCGGTCGCATTCAGATAAGCCATTGAGGTCCAAGTACCAATATTCGGCCGACGTTTACCCTGCTTTTTAAGGACTTCACGCAATTTAATACTGACATCACCAAAGTCGATATTGACCGGGCATGGGTTCAAACAGCGGTGGCACACAGTACAGTGATCTGCCACATCATTCATTTCTTCAAAGTGGCGGACTGAAATGCCTCGACGTGTTTGTTCTTCATACAGGAAGGCTTCAACAATCAGACCTGTCCCAAGAATTTTATTTCGTGGCGAATACAATAGATTGGCACGAGGTACGTGTGTAGTACATTCAGGTTTACACTTACCACATCTCAAACAATCTTTGATGTCATTATTGATGTCACCCAAATCACTCTGCTCAAGAATCAAGGCTTCTTGTTCTAACAGGCGCAACGATGGTGTATACGCGTTATCCAGACCTGAGCCAGCTAATAACTTACCAGCATTGAAGTGACCATTCGGGTCCACTGTCTGTTTATAGCCGGCAAACGCATCAATAGTGGCTTTGTCCAGATATTGCATCTTGGTTAAACCAATTCCATGCTCACCAGAGATAACACCTCCGAGTCGTGCAGCTAATTCCATCACTTCATCCACGATGCCTTCCGCATCATGCATCATTTCATAGTCATTGGAATTGACTGGAATATTGGTGTGGACATTACCATCGCCCGCATGCATGTGTGTGGCCACAAACAAACGGCCTGAACGGTTTTCTTTATGAATACTATCCAGTTTATTCCTTAATACACTTAGCGCTTGTCCCTGGAATAACTCTTTAAGCGGTTTTTCCATTTCGTCACGATACGAAATACGTAAATCCCGACGCTGTAAGACATTAAATAAGGTATCACCTTCGATGATATTTGCTGTAGCAGTTTCAGATAGCAGGTCTGCTAATTCCTTAGCAGGTTTATCAAGGCTATCTAAAATTTTCTGCCAGCGGGCCATAACAACATCAACATGCTGACAGGCTGCTTCGTTTTTAGAATTGACGATAGCATCGTTCTCAGCACTTTCACCCAGATCTTTATTGCCACACTCTTTCAGCTCTTTAGGATTTGATCCCAAATACGTTTTAACGGCTTTTGCTGTTTTCAGCTTATTACGTGTTGATTGAACAATATTGATACGTTCAATACCGTCGTTATATTCTGACAAACGATCCAGAGGAATAACCACGTCTTCATTAATTTTGAAGGCATTGGTATGACGGGCAATTGCCGCTGTACGTGAACGATCAGCCCAGAAACGCTTGCGAGCCTCAGGACTCACTGCAACAAAACCTTCGCCATCACGTGCATTAGCAAGACGAACGACTTCAGAGCAAGCCTCTGCTACCGCATCCTCATCATCACCCACGACATCAATAAGCAGTACCATCTTAGGTGCAACAGAACGAGGTGCTTTTGTTGAGTAATCAACCGCTTTTACATAACGTTCATCAAGGTGTTCCATCCCGGCCAGTAAGACGTTTTTATTATTATCAAGATAATCTTTGGTCTCAACAATGGCGGGGACAGCCTTGCTTAGATCATTACCAAAAAACTCCAGACAAACAGTACGAATATAGTCAGGCATACGATGTAGTACAAAAACAGAAGATGTGATCAAACCATCACAGCCTTCCTTTTGTATGCCAGGCAAACCGCCAAGGAATTTATTCGTAACGTCTTTTCCTAAACCAATTTTCCGGAGTTCTTTGGCAGGAATTCTCATCACCTCAGGCTCACCAATAATGGTTTTACCATCCGGCTGGAAACGCGTTACTTTGAACTCGGCAAACTCAATATCATGTATTTTACTGAGGTTATGATTAAGCCTTTCGACTTCCATCCAGGTCGCATCCGGCGTCACCATTCTCCATGAAAGAAGGTTATCCAGAGCGGTTCCCCACATCACGGCTTTTTTACCGCCGGCATTCATAGCGACGTTACCACCGATAGTAGATGCATCTTGTGATGTTGGATCTACAGCAAACACTAAGCCACTACGATCAGCCAAATCAGAAACGCGACGTGTAACCACCCCGGCCTCAGCTCTTACAGTAGGGACTTTTTCTTCACGACCAGGAATATGGCGATAAACAACATCACCCAGACCTTCAAGCTTCTCGGTGTTAACCACCACACTTTCGGCCGTTAGAGGAATTGCTCCACCAGTATAACCAGTACCACCACCACGAGGAATGACCGTTAATCCCAAATCGATACAAGCAGCAATAATTTTTGCCATCTCTTCTTCAGAGTCCGGCGTCACAACCGCTAGTGGATATTCTACGCGCCAGTCTGTTGCATCAGTCACATGAGAAACACGTGCCAGACCATCAAACTGGATATTGTGTTTTTTCGTCGTTTTAGATAAACGACGCATCACCATTTTTCTTCGCTCTGCTGTACTTAATAAGTTACGTTCAAACCGTTCTACAGCCTGACGAGCACTTTTTTCCAGTTGCAAAGCAAGATCATTATTATTCTCTTCAGCACGGATGCGAATTTGATCCAGTCGATGGTGTAGAGCATGACGAAGTGAGCCCCAACGTTTTTGGTTTTCAACTAAATCATCCTGGATAAATGGATTACGTTGAATAACCCACATATCACCTAATACTTCAAACAGCATTTTTGCTGAGCGGCCAGTTTTGCGCTGCTCACGAAGCTGCTGCAAAACCTCCCACATCGGTTCCCCAAGGAAACGAATGACGATTTCACGATCAGAAAATGAGGTATAGTTGTACGGAATCTCGCGAATTCGGTTAGACATGTTGACAGATAAGCCTCTTTCTAAAATAAGAGTGATTTTAAGAGCAGCAATTTTAACACGGGCGCGACTATAATATGACCCACATAAATTAAGCCTTTTCTAAATTTACGCTTCTGGACGACAGTTTCACTATGGATTTGTTACATATTATTGCCTTGGCCTTATTACAAGGTCTGACCGAATTTTTGCCTATTTCCAGCTCTGCTCACCTCATTCTATTACCCATAATTGCTAACTGGCAGGATCAGGGGCTCGCATTTGATGTTGCAGTTCATGTAGGAACATTAACGGCTGTTATTATTTATTTCCGTAGCACAATAAGAACGCTTATCGTTGACTGGTATCACTCTCTTGCGCAAAAGCAGACTGTTGGCGATAGTAAATTAGCCTGGGCAGTGCTGTTTGGCACTATTCCTGTTGGTTTAGCCGGCTTATTTTTAGGAGACTTGGTAGAAACAAGTCTTCGCAGCCCAATTGTTATCGCCACAACAACCGTTGTTTTTGGTTTGTTATTGGGCTGGGCAGACTGGCGAGGAAAACGTGTTCGTAATGAAAGTCAGCTAAACTGGTTTGATGTTTTATTCATAGGTATTGCTCAAGCAATTGCGCTGATTCCAGGTACATCGCGTTCAGGCATAACGATCACTGCAGGTTTACTATTGGGTTTGACACGTGAAGCTGCTGCCCGTTTTTCCTTTCTTCTATCCATTCCGGTTATTGTTCTTGCCGGTGGTTTAAAAATTATTGAACTTATTGAATCACAACTTGTGATAGACTGGTTCGCTTTAAGTGCTGGCGCATTATTTTCTGCCGTTAGCGCCTATCTATGCATTTTCTTGTTTCTAAAAATGCTTGACCGTATAGGGATGTGGCCATTCGTCATATATCGTTTGGTGCTTGGCGCAATATTGTTTTGGTTGTTTACTTAAATAAGGTTGACAGCTTTTTTCATAGTGCGTAATATTCTCCCTCTTTATTTAGCCCGCCTGCGTAATTATCAGGAGCAACTCGCGGATGAAAACCATAAGTGCAAAACCAGCAGAAGTTCGTCGTGACTGGTTCGTTATTGATGCTGACGGCAAAACATTAGGCCGTATGGCTACTGAAATCGCACGTCGTTTACGTGGAAAGCATAAAGCTATCTACACACCACATGTCGACACTGGCGATTATATTGTTGTTATCAACGCTGAAAAACTGCGTGTTACTGGTAACAAAATGAAAAACAAAATTTACTATCACCACACAGGTCATATCGGTGGTATCAAGTCTATTTCGCTGGAAAAACAACTCGACAAAGCGCCTGAGCGTGTTATCCAGACGGCTGTCAAAGGTATGCTTCCTAAAAACCCGCTGGGTCGCGCAATGTTCGGTAAACTGAAAGTTTACGCTGGCGCAGAACACCCTCATACAGCTCAACAGCCTAAAGTGCTGGAAATCTAATCGGATATTGTCATGGCAGATTCATACTACGCTACAGGTCGCCGCAAAAGCTCAACAGCTCGAGTATTCCTGAAACCAGGCAGCGGCAACATTTCAATTAATACTCGCACACTGGAAGATTATTTCGGTCGTGAAACTTCTCGCATGGTTGTTCGTCAGCCATTAGAGTTAGTCGACATGCTTGAAAAATTTGATCTGAAAATCACCGTTCGTGGCGGTGGTAACAATGGTCAAGCTGGTGCAATTCGTCACGGTATCAGCCGTGCTTTAGTCGAATACGACAACGAATTAAAATCAGAACTACGCAAAGCTGGCTTTATCACTCGTGATGCTCGCGCAGTTGAACGTAAGAAAATTGGTCTTCATAAAGCACGTAAACGTCCACAATTCTCAAAACGTTAATTGTTGGCTGCTTTGCAGACTCAGAAAAAGGTCACCTTGTGTGGCCTTTTTTTATGCCTGAGATTATTGCCACAAAAATAATGGGCGTGTTATAAAACGTTTTCATTTTTATCAGCCATGGAATAAGACGATGAATAAACCTCTTCGTACCGCCTCAATATTATTGGCTTTAGCCCTCCCCTCAACATCATTTGCAGATCAAGAATCACAAATCGCTTTATCTGCCGGTGCCTTTGAAGTTTTCGATGATAATACTGCTGCAGAGGTGGGTGTTGAGTATCGATTTGCTCCACAAGCTTCAGCGTTTAATTTGATTCCAACTTTAGGAGCAACATTGACTTCTGATGGCGGTTATTGGGGGTATGCAGGTATCAGATATGATATTTATCTTAATGCTAATTGGATATTAACACCGCATTTCGCTGTAGCTGCTTATGAGCAAGGTGGAGGTGTAGATTTAGGTTACGATATTGAGTTTAGAACAGGTGCTGAACTGGCCTATCAGTTCAATGATAAAAGTCGCCTGGGTTTAGGTTTATATCATTTATCTAACGCAGATATTGGTAAGAATAACCCTGGAGCTGAATCGTTAATACTGAGCTACAGCTTCTGATTATCTTACTTTCTTGTATAAACGCCCTTTTCCATCCGGTTGAGTTTTAAAGCGACGATGTAGCCAGAAATATTGCTCTGGCATGAGCCGAATCTGCGACTCTAGCCAATCATTAATGCGCTGAGCATCAGCTATATCGTCGCCAGATGGATAACCTTTCCATGCCGGAAATATTTGAATATGGTAGCTACCATCTGAATTACGCTTAGGTACAAATGGTACGACCTCTGCCTCTGTCATTTTTACCATTCGTGCTGTTGCAGGAATGGTTGCTGCAGTAACACCAAAGAACTTCGCAAAGATACTATTCCTAGGACCAAAATCTTGGTCAGGTGCATACCAGACAACTTTATTTTTACGTAATGCGCGTAGCATTGCTCTAACATCATCTCGCATCACAATACCCTCACTGTGATAAATTCGTGAACGCATCATCACGGCATTAAACAGAGGATTCTTAAGATGTCTAAACATGACATAAGCCGGCGTTTGCAGCATGATCAATCGCCCACCGATCTCCATACTAGTGAAATGTCCGGTTAACAAAATGACACCTTTGCCTTTTTGCTTCGCTACCTCTAGATGTTCCAACCCTTCGTAAGTCACGCGTCGATGAAGTTGCTTATCAGATGCCCACCAACTCACAGCGGTTTCGATCATCATCATGCCAGTATTCTTGAGTACTTTTTTCACCAAGTCTTCTCGTTGATCTTGGCTTATCTCGGGAAAACAGAGCTCTAAATTTCTTCGCACTATTTTTGCTCTGGAACGCATAAAAGGCTGCATAAGATTTCCTAGCAACATACCTATGCGGTACTGTACTTTAGCAGGCAAAAAGACTGATAGACGCATCAGTAACAGCCCTAGCCAGCTCAACCAATAGCGGGGATGTAAAAATTGTTTCTGGAAAATATTCATTCAAGCTCTGTTGCTTTCACAAAGTAGCGCCTATGCTATCATTCTTGCTTACTTTTCGCTGCTTTATGAGTCTGATTTGAGAGTTTTTTATAATATTGTTTTTACTTTGGCCGTACCCATTATCTTGCTTCGTCTAGTATGGCGCGGAACAAAAGCTAGCGCCTACTTCAAACGTTGGGATGAACGGTTTACTATCTCGCTGCCAACCCCAGATAAAAGTAAGTCACTCATCTGGGTCCATGCTGTTTCTATGGGTGAAGTTGAGGCCTGCCGACCTGTAGTTGCTGAAATTCAATCTACATACCCTGAACATCAGGTTCTCATAACCACAATGACACCGACAGGAAGTGCCCGTGTAAAAACCTTATATGCAGATAATGTTCTGCACTGTTATTTACCCTATGACTTGCCGCTCATTATGCGTCGCTTTATACAAGCTATTCAGCCTGATTTTGGCGTGATTATGGAGACGGAGCTCTGGCCAAACCTCATCCATCATTGTCATAAACAAGATATTCCGCTGGTGCTAGCTAATGCCAGAATGTCAGCACGTTCATTAAAAGGCTATCAACGAATACCTTCTTTAACACGAGAAATATTGCAAAGCTTTACAATAATTGCCGCACAGGCTCAACAGGATCGTGAGCGCTTTATTGAATTGGGTGCAGAGAGAGATAAAGTGCATGCTGTGGGCAACCTGAAATTTGAAGTCAATTTATCACACACGATTATTGAGCAGGCTGAAGCTATTCGCTCAATGTGGGGTAATCGCCCTGTTTTTATTGCCGCCAGTACACATGAAGGCGAAGATGAGATTATTTTGAATGCCTCTCGCCAGATTCGTGCGGAAGTCCCCGACTTATTATTGATTATTGTTCCTCGACATCCAGAGCGGTTTGATAAAGTGGCTGCCCTCTGCCAACGTGCTGGCTTCAAAATTCTACGACGTAGTGAAAATGGCCTATGCAAGAGTGATATTCAAATTCTTGTCATCGATAGTATGGGAGAGCTTCCTATATTCTATGCCTGTTCTGATGTGGCTTTTGTAGGCGGTAGTTTAGTCCCCACCGGGGGGCATAACATCCTTGAAGCGGCCGCATTATCTAGGCCAGTGATAGTGGGGCCTCATGTATTTAATTTTGCAGAAATCACACAGCAATTTATTAATGCCAAAGCCGCCATCCAAGTGGACGATGTAAAAAACCTTGCCACTGTCACGACCCATTTATTAAAGAATCCCTCGGAACGCACCTTAATGGGAGAAGCAGGACAACAATTGATTAAACAAAGTCAGGGTGCCAGCCAACGCTTACTTAATTTAATCCAATACAATATCCATGTCTGATAAAGATCATTATTGGATGCAAAGAGCATTAGAACTCGCCCGTAATGCAGAAGCAGAAGACGAAGTCCCTGTTGGCGCTATTATCGTTTTAGACAATCAGGTCATTGGTGAAGGTTGGAATCAACCTATTGCCAGCCAGGATGCCACAGCTCATGCTGAAATCATTGCTTTAAGGCAAGCTTGCCAAGCGATGCAAAACTATCGTTTACCCGGTGCAGACATATACATCACGCTTGAGCCGTGCATGATGTGTGCTGGCGCATTGATTCATGCGCGTATTGCTCGTTGTATCTACGCTACAGCAGAACCTAAAACAGGCGCTGCTGGTAGCTGTATAGATGCTTTTGCTCTACCAAATCTGAATCACAGGGTAGAGTGTAAAACGGATATTTTACGAGAAGAAAGTAGCCAACTCATTAAACAGTTCTTTAAAGCTAGACGTTAGAGATATCTAGCAATTAAGGCCTTTTCGGGAGTATGTCCTTGATAAGGGATATAGACTTTATGACCACTGCCAGGCGCCAGCTCAATTTCGTGATGTTCTTTGTCTAATAACTTATCCAATACTAAAGTTTTGTTTCCTTCCGGCATCACCAGCTCTAACTTATCTCCAATAGCAAATCGATTTTTAACATCGATCTCCAAACATTGTTTATCAGTATCATAAGCCAATACTTCGCCAACATATTGTTGTCGCTCATTACTGGAATAACCCTGTAAATAATTTTGCTGCTCTTGTGTCGGATGTCGCTGGTAGAAACCATCGGTATAACCACGGCTCGACAAATTATCCAATTGACCTATAAGCTCAGGGTTAAACTTTCGTCCAGCCATAGCATCATCAATCGCCTGACGGTATATCTGCGCCGTACGGGCAACATAATAAACAGACTTTGTGCGGCCTTCTATTTTCAGTGAGTCCACGCCAATATTGACGAGTCTCTCGATATGTTGAATTGCGCGAAGATCTTTAGAGTTCATAATATAAGTGCCATGCTCATCTTCGAAAATAGGCATCAGCTCACCCGGACGATTAGTTTCTTCTATCAGATACACATCATCAGCCAAGGGATGTCTTTCTTGCTCACCACAGTCAGAAAAGCTGTGCTGATTCATGGCATCAAATGCTTTAAACTCAATTTTTTGTGGTGAGTCATCATTATTATCACTGGCATGGGTTTTATAATCCCAGCGGCAAGCATTGGTACATGTACCTTGATTAGGATCTCGATGGTTGAAGTAGCCAGATAATAAACAACGTCCAGAATAGGCAATACATAATGCACCATGCACAAAAACCTCTAACTCCATATCTGGACAGAGCTGACGAATTTCTTCAACTTCATCTAACGATAATTCACGAGAGAGAATGACCCGAGATAAACCCAAAGATTGCCAGAATTTTACCGCTTGATAATTCACTGTATTAGCTTGGACTGATAAGTGAACTGGCATTTCAGGCCACCGCTCACGTACCATCATGATCAAACCGGGATCCGCCATGATCAGTGCATCTGGCTGCATTTCAATTACTGGCTCCATATCGGCCATATAGGTCTTAATTTTGGCATTGTGTGGCATAAGATTACTTGCCACAAAAAACTGCTTACCCAAGGCGTGAGCTTCCTCTATGCCTTGCTGTAAAACAGGAAGTTTATGGAAATCATTATTACGTACGCGCAGACTATACCGTGGCTGACCCGCATAAACCGCATCAGCACCATAAGCATAAGCATAGCGCATATGTTGCAAGCTCCCTGCTGGTAATAATAATTCTGGCGCATTCATCGCATCATTTCCCATATAAAAAAAGCGGTTAATTATAATCTAAATCTGTAAAAATCCAATAAAAACAGTAGTCTCATCACAAATACTGCTTAGTGGTGGGTGCATTCAAATCAATATGAGGTAATAATCGTTGGCTGGTAAACATTGAGGAAGGTCATTGAGATTACTGATCATTTCTCTACTTGCTATTACCATGTTAACGGCATGTGGAGAAGCCCCACCACAACTCGAGCAAATAAAAGAACGTGACGAGTTGCGTGTGCTAAGCCGATATAGCTTGACCAGTTATTATGTGAAGGGCAATGAAGCTCTGGCTGGATTTGAGTATGAGCTAGCTAAGCGCTTTGCAGATCGCCTCGGCGTCAAGCTCAAAGTCACTGTGCCAGAGAACCTGGGTACGATGTTACATATGATTGAGGAAAGTCGTGCAGATATTGCTGCTGCCGGTTTAACCGTCACAGAAGAGCGTAAAGAATTATTGCGCTTCGGACCGGTTTATCATGAAGTCACACAACAACTTGTCTATAAACATGGTAATAAAAAGCCGAAAGATATTACCGACATAGTAAATGGCACTCTTGAAGTGGTTGCTGATAGTAGTCATGTTGAACAGTTAGAAGCCTTACAGCAAGAAATACCTGAACTCACCTGGCGAGAAAATAAAGAACTCGATAGTCGAGGCTTACTCGAACTAGTGCAATTAGAGCTAATTGATTACACCATCGTTGACTCAAACGAAATGTCAGCCAATCAGTCACTGTTTCCTGAACTACGTGTCGCTTTTGATATTTCTGATCCTCAGCCCTTAGCTTGGGCTATGGCACCTACAGATGATAATGCACTGTATCTTGAGGTAGTCGATTTTTTCCACGATATTGAAGCCTCTGGTGAACTGGATAAGCTGATAGAGAAATACTATGGACATATTCGTCGCTTTGACTATGTTGATACTCGAGCCATTCATCGTCGTATTCAAACACATTTGCCAAAATATAAAGACTTATTCAAGGCTGCTGCAGACGAATATGGTTTTGACTGGCACCTGTTGGCAGCTATGGCTTACCAGGAATCACACTGGAATCCAGAAGCCGTTTCAAGCACTGGAGTAAAGGGGCTGATGATGCTAACGCGTTCTACAGCAAAACAAATGGGCGTCACAGATCGAGAAGATCCTGAACAAAGTATCTTTGCAGGTGCAGCCTATTTAGCTTCTCTATATAGCCGTTTGCCCAAACGTATTAAGGATCCGGATCGTACCTGGTTTGCTTTAGCAGCCTACAATACGGGCCTTGGACATCTTGAAGATGCCAGAGTTATCACCCAAATTCGAGGAAAGAGCCCAGATTCATGGGCAGACGTCAGAGAAAACCTACCACTTTTATCAAAGAAAAAATGGTACTCAAAAACCAAACATGGTTATGCCCGTGGTGGTGAGCCTGTGAGGTATGTACAAAATACGCGCCGTTATTTAAATATCATATTGCATCATGAGGATATGGCCACACCAGCAGTCATTCCGGCGGTACCAGATGTGGATGAAAAACTGCCTGCAGCCTTATAAAAAAGCCCGGCATAAACCGGGCTTTTTCTGTTACTTATCAGCTGATTTTTCTATCAGGAAATTCACAACTTGAAATAACTCAGGAACACCACCTGCTGTGGTGGCATCGGTACGATAAGCACCATTGACGATAAATGATGGTACACCTGTGATGCCAGAAGTTTGACTCATAACTAAAGCTTGTTTGACTTTACTTTTAACACTGAAAGAATTCATTGTTTTCTTGAAAGCATCACGGTCGATACCTTGCTCAGCGACAAAATCAAGCAGTTGGTCTTCCGTCGTTAGACGACGCTTTTCTACATGCATTGCATTGAATAATTTTGAATGAATTTTATCCAAATCACCCATTGCTTCAGCGGCATAATAGACTTTTGCCAGCTCTAACCAGCTATCACGGAAGATCGCAGGCACTTTTACAAAGTGCACATTTTCTGGCAATGTTTCTTTCCACTTTGCTACATCAGGTTCTAATCTAAAACAGTGTGGGCAGGTATAAGAAAACATTTCCACGACTTCAATTTTATTATCATCTGATGTTGCTAATTTTTCAGTAGTAGGAAAATAATGGCTTCCTTCAACGAAATTCATCGGCACAGCAGAAGCTGCCGTCGAAACCAAGCCTAAGAAAAGACCTGTCGCAAGGGTTTTCATTAATTTCATCATCGTTGAGTATCCTTTATTTTCAATTAACTGTTTTACAATGTGCCATATGAATGAAGGCCGCTTAAGAACATATTGACACCAAGGAAGGCAAATAAGGTCACGAATAACCCAACGATTGCCCACCATGCCATAGGTTTTCCATTCCAGCCTTTCGTTAAGCGCATATGTAACCAAGCAGCATAGTTTAACCAAACAATTAAGGCCCAGGTTTCTTTTGGGTCCCATGACCAATAACCACCCCATGCTTCAGCCGCCCACAACGCGCCTAGAATGGTGGCGAGAGTGAAGAAGGCAAAGCCCAAAGCAATCGTTTTATACATTAAGTCATCCATCAGGCTTAATTCTGGCATTGCTTTTACCCAGCGGCTATCGGGATTAACTTGTTTTCTCCATACAACCAATATATATGCCACACCAATCATTGCCGCCATGGAGAAAGCGCCATAGCCAATAAAGTTGGCTGGCACATGAATTTTCATCCAGTAGCTTTGTAAAGCAGGAACAAGCGGCTGAATCTCATGAGCATTTCGCTCTAGGCTGTACCAGAGCTGGAAGATAACAGCGGCAGTAATCACCAATAAAACAAACCCACCTAAACTTCGGGTTAGGTAGCGACGTTCATAGAAGAGGTATAACAATGCAGTTACAACAGAAAACAGAATGAAGACTTCATATAAGTTGCTGACAGGAATATGACCTATATCGCCACCATGTAAGTAGCTTTCACGCCAACGCACCATCAGGCCAATCATCCCCATGGACACGGCAGCCCAAGTCAGACCCGTTCCTACTTTTTCAGTAAAACTGGAACGAAAAATACTCCCAGCAAAATACGTCAAGGTTGCCATCACAAACAGCGCACTCATCCACATAAATGCAGACTGGCTTGCCAAAAGATAATTAAGCCAGAAATTAGATTCAGCGGCTTGTAGATTCTGGCCATAGAGTGAAACAGCAAATAAGCTTAAAGCGGCAACAGCTAAGCTATGCCAGCGAAACCCTGGCCAATATTGCCCTAGAAACCCCATTCCAATAGCCGTCAGCACGATAATGCTGATTTCATAATAATCAAGGATATCGTAATACGTACCGATAAGACCGATACTGGTAGCAACCATTAAAATTCGCCAGAACCAAGCGGTCCATGGTGTCTGTTGTGTTGGGTTCATTGTTGAGAGGTGTGCTGTCATATATTGTGCCTCATCGCATAGCAAAAACTAAGAACATCATACTTCGCCAGAGTTCCGTGAGTTTGACTCTAGATTAGTTTTGATATCCTCAAAATAACTATCAAATTCGCGAGAATTTCTGTTGGTCATTCCCGCCAGATAAATCTGTGACTTTTCATCTTTTTCTGTCACCCAAATCCAGAACCGTCGCTGTGGCAGATAAAATAATAAGAACACCCCAGCAATTAAAAATGCACACCCCAGATAAACTATATTTTTGCCCGGTGCGTGTGCTATTTGTAAGCCCGTTGATTGGATTTGATGATAATCAGTTAATTGTAAAAATACAGGGGAACCATAACGGGGCAAACTACCTATGGCATCAATTGAATCCTGTAAAAACAGGATCTGAGATTGGTCAACTGTTTGCCCCGCTTTCAACTCTAAGCCTGAAAAATAAATACGACCTAACATTTCTCTCAGCATAGCAAGATATGCTGGCGCTAGAGTGTCACGTTCAGCTTCGGGCAATGTTTTCTCAATGAACTCACTTACTTCGCCAAAACCACCACGATTAAACATTTCAACCAATGTTTCCAATGTTTTTTGTAAGCTATCTGCCAGCACATCATCATCACTGTTTTGCAAACTGGCTAGCGTAGCTTGTTTCATTTCTTCTGCTGTTTGTTTGACGATATTTTTATCATGCAGGCGTTTCAAGAAATGATAAAAACCTTCGACACTGTCATTTTCATCAACCGGAATATAGAGATAAGCAAATTCATCTGCAGGCGAACTACGCACCCCACTTAAATAAAAATATCGACCACCACGTTCAACCGGATTCATATAATTTTGATACTCCAGCGCCTCTCCAGTATTAGAACGAAGTTTAAACCCTACACTGGGGCCAAAATTACGGACATTCTGCGGATTATCATCGGTTGGGTCCGGATTGATATTGAAAGGCCTGAAGTCGGTGATTTCAAGTTGCATTTCTTTGTCACCCCACAACATCTGTTGCGTATCAAAGACTTTTGTTTGCAGGCTAACAGGTTCACCCTTATCAGAAAATAACGGCCAGGCTTTTAATGTGAGTTCAGATCCTCCATCGCCAAAACTCGCCTGATAAATTGCATACCCTTTATAAATAAGTGGATGGTTTACAGCAATGGTGGACTCAAGAGGTTTTTTTAGGTCGGGGTCATGAATCACCAAGTCAGACTCAAATGACTTGGGTTGTCCCGTAGGATAATGTTCTATACGAAACTCTTTCACTTCAATAGTAAACGGTAAGTTTTGCACTAAATACCCATCACGCATTGCCAAATAAGTAACACTTGCCGCTCTCCCTTCCGGAATGCTGACACTGCCTCGAAAAGCTTGCGGACCGACAGGCAGACGACTCTCTTTAGGAACCTGTGGTAAAGGTAAGTTACGTGTTTCCACATGAATACGCCCTTGCCACTCGGCAAGTTTCAACGGTAAATTACTGTCAAATAAACCGCCTACACAGATAACAATAATCGCTACATGAGTGAGAATATAACCGAGGCGGTTCATACCACCACGCATCGCTGAAACTAGCTTACTACCATTTTTATCAGTGATTCGAGTTCTATATCCACGAGAAGAGAGTGTAGATTGTAATGCTTCTACCGTCTGCTCAGAGGAAGCGAGAACATCCCATTCACTACGGTGACGCATCGAGCGTAAAGATTTTAGCTGTACATTCGTCCTCAGATTAAACATATCTTTGAACATAGAGGGGGCATGACGAATCACACACACCGTAGTCGAAATGACCAATAAAGCCAATATAGCTAAAAACCACAGCGCGCTATAAACATCATACAGGCCAAGCTTCTCAAACACTTCGAACCAATAAGGACCAAACTTAATAAGGTAATCAGGATAGGGTTGGTTTTGCTGGAGAACAGTTCCGATGATGGAGGCGATAGCTAAGGTAATTAGCAATGTTATCGCTAATTCCATCGTGCCTAAAAAATGAAAAACTCGCCAAGCTAAACTGCGATGAGAAACTGATGAATCCTGATTTTGTGACATGAGGTGAGCCTTGAAACGAGTTCCGTTACTCGATTTTTTAATATCTTCTGCATAGCTAAACGATGTTAGCTATGCAGAGAAAATATGACGATTATTTCAAACCAAAGACATAAGCTGAAACCGCTTTAATTTCGGCTTCACTCATTTTGCTGGCAACATCACGCATCATACCGTTAGGGTCATTGGCTCTTTCCCCTTTAGCAAAAGCATGAAGCTGAGTTTCCACATAGGTGCTGTATTGTGATGATAACTTCGGCCATTTCGCCGCTGGAACACCGTTACCATTAGGACCGTGACAAGCCATACAAGCAGGCAGTCCTGTTTCTTTATTGCCAGCGCGGAAGATTTTTTTACCGGCAGCCACTAAATCTTCTGAAACTGCACCTGGAGCCATTTTCTTGCTAGCAAAATAGGCCGCTAAATCCGCCATATCCTGCTCAGATAAGTTGGCAACCATCGGTGCCATCAAGGCATTTTCACGCTCACCACTTTTGAAATCAGCTAATTGTTTCTCAAGATATCCGGCACTTTGACCAGCTAGTTTAGGGAAAGCATCTGACAAACTATTTCCATCTGCACCATGACAAGCTGCACATACAGCCGCTTTTTTCTTGCCAGCATTAATATCACCAGCTGCCATCGCTTGTGCGCTCATCGTAATTGCCACACCAAGCATGGCTATCTTCACTAATTTTTTCATTGTTTTATTACCTGAAAACTAAGCTAAATCATCATCGAGAACTTTGGGTATGCTACTCTTGTTAGGATAATTTTTCACCCAAAATGGTTCCATGTCACAACTATATCGAAAAGCTTATTATAACGGCAGTGCTACTGAGCTGTCCCAGCTACCTGAAGATCAAGGTTATGAGGTCGCGTTTGCTGGCAGGTCTAATGCCGGAAAATCAAGTGCGATCAATTGCATAACAGGAATTACTGCGCTCGCCAGGACAAGTAAAACGCCTGGACGCACACAGATGATCAATTTCTTCAGCTTCGATGATGAGCGCGCCTTAGTCGATCTTCCCGGTTATGGCTATGCCAAAGTCCCTGAAAAAATGAAGTTAAAATGGCAGCACACATTGGCTCAATATCTTGAAACCCGGCAGTGTTTGCGGGGAATGATGTTGATGATGGATATTCGCCATCCTATGAAGCCTTTTGATATTCAAATGCTGACTTGGGCTAACCAAGCAGACTTACCGGTACATATATTGTTGACTAAGTCTGACAAACTGAAAAAAAGTGCAGGGAAGCAAAGTCTTTTATCCGTAAGAAGCGAACTGGAAAAACTGTCGTTAAAGGCTTCTATACAATTATTTTCATCATTGAACAAATCAGGTAGAGAAGAAGCCACTCAAAAGCTTGATAGCTGGTTTGAAGTAAACCAAGAAACTATTTTGAATCCCAGTGACTAGAGGTTGTGTGCATGAGCAATTCATTACTTAAAAGTCGGCGTCAATTTCTTCAAGGCTCGGCTTTAAGTAGTGTTTTTCTCGGTTTCAATTTACCTGTAAAAGCGCAGTCACTCACAACAGAATTACAGCAAACTCTTCCCGGTTCCATGCTAAAACCAGGAGCAAATTTCAGTAATTACGGTCAACCTTCAGTTTACGAAAAAGACATTATTCGCTGGATATCTGCCAACCCAAACGTCCCTGGCAATGGTGTTTCTTGGACACCTTTAGAAGAGTTACAAGGCACAATTACACCTAATGGTCTGCATTATGAGCGACATCACAATGGTGTGCCCGATATCGATCCTTCTACACATGAAATCATGATTGATGGTTTGGTTAATAAACCATTAAGATTTTCGATTGAATCATTAAAACGCTATCCTCAAACAACAAAAACCTGTTTTATCGAGTGCGGAGGAAATAGCAATGCAGGCTGGCGTCATTCCCCCATTCAATCTGCTGCAGGGTATGTGCATGGCTTAGCATCTAATGCCGAGTGGACAGGTGTTCCTCTCAAACTGCTTTTAAATGAGTGTGGTATTCAAGTTGAAGCAAAATGGGCAATCGCTGAAGCCTCTGATGGTGCCGCGTTAAATGTCAGCATTCCCGTTGAAAAACTACTGGATGATGCCATTTTAGCTCTATATCAGAATGGTGAGCGTCTTCGCCCTGAAAATGGCTATCCGGTCAGGTTATTACTGCCAGGCTGGGAAGGCATTGTTAATGTCAAATGGCTTAGGCAACTAAAGTTAGTTAAGCAACCAGCTATGACTCGTGATGAGACAGCGCAGTACACTGACTTATTACCAAGTGGTAAGGCCCGTCAATTCAGCTTCACCATACAAGCGAAGTCGCTTATTACCAGTCCCTCAGTTGGTATGACATTACCCGATAACCCTGGCATTTACCAAGTCACCGGACTTGCATGGTCTGGTAATGGGAAAATCAATAAAGTTGAGGTATCAGCAGATGGCGGTGACACGTGGGTTGAGGCAGAACTTCACTCACCTGTTCTGGACAAAGCTTTCACCCGATTCAGTCTTCCATGGCAATGGCAGGGGCAATATGCAATATTACAAAGTCGAGCTACGGATGAAACGGGCTATAGGCAACCTACTAGGCAAGCACTGATCGCTGAACGCGGTGACAATAGTTTTTTTCATTACAACGCTATCGTCAGTTGGGAAGTTAATGAAGACGGTCAGATTAGGCATATCTATGTTTAGATACCTGCTTATTTTTTTATTATTTTCTCCGGCGCTTGTCGCCGAGCCATTTGTTCAGCCTTTGGGTGAAAATGCTGGAGAACAATCGCCACTAGCCGCATGGAACCTCACTATTACACCAGACGGCAAAAACTTACCCACCGGGCATGGTAATGCACAGCAAGGAGAGCAACTATTTAAACAACATTGTGCAAGCTGTCATGGATTTGGAGCTATAGGGGCCAGCGCCATGCCTTTAGTCGGTGATGTCGGCTCGCTCACCGATGAATACCCAGAGAAAACGGTGAATAGTTATTGGCCTTATGCAACAACACTTTACGACTATATTCGTCGAGCGATGCCACCAGCTGCACCTTTTTCTCTAAGTAGTAATGAAATCTACGCACTTTGCGCTTATATTTTAAGTCAGGATGATATACTCGAGAACGATGTGGAACTCAATGAAGTCACACTACCTCAGGTAAAGATGCCTAATCGGGATGGTTTTTCTCCCGACTACCCAAATAAAACACTGAAATAATTTAAGGATCTGTCTATGAGCCCACGTTACGCATGTACTGCTAACCCTGCCCCGGAATTATTCGATACTGAAAAACTGGGAATGAATAGCGATGCTCTCATCAAGGATTTCAAACGTTATTACGGTACACACCTAGCCCAAGATAAAGGCTGCGCTTCAGGTCACTATCTCTACTCGTCGCTGGCACTAACATTACGAGACCGTCTGTTTAACCGCATGAAACGTACTAAGCACAGCTATGCAGAAAAACAGTGCAAACATGCCTATTACCTATCAATGGAATTTCTGATGGGTCGAGCCATGGGTAACGCAGTGTTGAACCTAGGCTTAGAAAAAGAAACCACCAAGGCGTTAAATGAACTCAATTTAGATTTTGAAAACTTAATTGAGATGGAACATGACGCAGGGCTAGGTAATGGCGGCCTTGGTCGCTTAGCGGCATGTTTTATAGACAGTTGTGCCACCTTACAATTACCTGTAACAGGTTATGGCCTTCGTTATGAATATGGCATGTTTCAACAACGCATAGAAAATGGTTTTCAGGTTGAAAAACCTGATCACTGGCTACAGGATGGAAACCCATGGGAATTGGAGCGTCCGGAGTTTACCCAACGAGTAAAATTTGGCGGACACACTGAATATCATCCTAACGATAATGGTGATATGAGAGTGCATTGGGTCAATACTAATGATGTATTAGCTATTCCTTTTGATCTACCTATTCCCGGTTATCAAAATGGTACGGTTAATATCTTACGGTTATGGAAAGCTGGTGCTACCGATGAGTTCAACTTAGAGGACTTTAACTCAGGCTCTTATACAGAAGCAGTGGCGGCAAAAAATGAAGCTGAAAATATCAGTATGGTGCTTTACCCAAATGATGCCAGTGAAAATGGAAAAGAACTTCGCCTCCGCCAGCAGTACTTTTTAGCTTCCGCGAGCTTACAGGACATTCTTGATTACTGGGTAACCACACATGGCGAAACATTTGATAATTTCGCCGAGAAAAATTGTTTTCAATTAAATGATACGCATCCCACCGTCGCCGTGGCAGAACTGATGCGTCTGTTAATGGATGAACACGGGCTAGGCTGGGATAAAGCCTGGGAAATTACATCTAAGACAATGGCGTATACCAACCATACCTTACTTCCAGAAGCTTTGGAGCGCTGGCCAGTGAACATGTTTGGACGCTTATTACCACGCACTCTCGAAATTATCTACGAGATTAATGCTCGTTTTCTTCGTGAAGTTGCCAGACGCTGGCCGGGGGACAAAGCCCGTTTATCACGCATGTCGATTATTGAAGAAGGTGATGAAAAACAAGTTCGCATGGCCCATCTTGCTATCATCGGTAGTTACTCAATCAATGGTGTAGCCGCCTTACATTCTGAGTTACTGAAAAAAGGTTTGTTTCATGACTTTTATGAATTATGGCCGCATAAATTCAACAACAAAACTAATGGCGTAACCCAACGTCGCTGGCTGGCTTGGTGTAATCCCGATTTGAGTGAGCTGATTTCAGACACAATCGGCGATAAATGGATCACTCAACTAAGCGAGTTAAAAAAATTGGAAGATTATGCCCATGACAAAGCTTTTCAGAAGAAATGGCATGCGGCTAAATTTGCTAATAAACAGCGACTCGCTAAATTGGTGAAAGATAGCTGCGGCGTCGAATTTAAACCAGAAGCAATGTTTGATATTCAAGTAAAACGTATTCACGAGTACAAACGTCAGCTACTGAATATCCTACATGTTATTCATCTATATGATCGTATCAAACGGGGCGATACCAAAAACATGACACCACGTTGTGTACTCTTTGGTGGCAAAGCTGCACCGGGTTATGCCATGGCCAAACGTATCATTAAACTAATTAATAATGTCGCCAACACGGTGAATAATGACCCTGATGTGGGTGATCTTCTGAAAGTCGTATTTTTACCAAACTATCAAGTCTCAGCGATGGAAGTGATTTGTCCTGCAGCTGACTTATCAGAACAAATTTCTACTGCCGGTAAAGAAGCATCTGGTACAGGCAATATGAAGTTCATGATGAATGGTGCGATGACCATTGGTACACTTGATGGCGCTAATATTGAAATCCGTGATGAAGCTGGTGCAGAAAACTTCTTCCTGTTCGGCCTGACTGAAGATGAAGTGACTGAGCTTAAACCAACATATAACCCACGCTTTATTATTGATAACGATGCTGACCTGAAACGCGTTGTCGACTTGTTAGAGTCTGGACACTTCAACCAATGCGAAGAAGGCTGTTTTGATGACATTATTGCCGCCTTTACTAGTCCGAATGATCCTTGGATGACTGTCGCCGACTTCCATAGTTATGTAGAAGCACAGGAACGTGCCGCAGAGGTCTATCAAGACAAGGAACGCTGGATTGCCATGAGCATTATTAACAGTGCTAACAGTGGTATGTTTTCGACAGATAGAACCATGGATGAGTACAATAACGATATCTGGAAACTTGAAAAAATTAATCCACAATACTAATTAGGGTTTTGCCAAGAGAGTGGGCCCACTCTCTTGGCAAAAGACATCTTGGGCCGTAGCAGATTACGGCTAAAGTCCGTATAATCTTCGTCTCAGCTCCACGCGCCTGTAGCTCAGTTGGATAGAGTACCAGTTTCCGAAGCTGGGGGTCACAGGTTCGATTCCTGTCAGGCGCGCCATTTCGACATCCAATCCCGTTATCACAACATCATAAACTTGCTTGTGTTCATTTTGCTCAAATCACTGACCAACAAGCATCTAAAAAACTTTTTTCCAATTAGAGCATTAGTCATAATCAAGCAGTGATACCTGAGCTCATCTTTCGATTAGCTCTTCATTTGATAAAAGACTCAACACTTTCAACAGAAACTGTGGATCTGGCATGTTTGAATTTATATATTTAAGCGTTCAAATTAAACTGTCACACTAATTTTCAACATAATCGCTCATAAAGCTAACGCATATTTTCTCAGTAATATTAATTGCTAAATATCAATTATCTCCATATCATGGCTTACACTTATTTAATATCCTAATGAATATATTATTATCTAATGCACCTAAACCAGTTAAGATACATCAGAGAAATTGTCAGAAACGATTTGAGCATATCAAAAGCAGCAAAGGTGCTAAAAACGTCACAGCCCAGCGTCAGTAACCAACTTCAACAGTTAGAAGAAGAACTTCGATTAAAAGTTTTTGAGCGAAGAGGTAAACGCCTCGTCGGCATAACCCCGATGGGTAAAAACATTCTGGAGATAGCCGAGAGAGTTCTGCAGGATATTCAAAATATTGAAAGTCTAGCCGATGAAAGCCATGATGAAGAGCACGGCACTTTATCAATTGGTACAACACAAACCCAGGCACTCTATGCACTTCCCAACTCGATAAAAGCATTCTCTGAACGCTATCCCAATGTTCACCTAAACATGCTGCAGGGTACGCCAAGGGAAATTGCTGAGCTGGCTGCTGTCGGCGAGATAGATTTAGCCATTGCCACAGAAACACTGGATCACAATCCTGATTTGATAACATTTCCTTGCTATGACTGGAACAGAACCATAGTGGTACCAGATAATCACCCGTTGTTATCAGAAAAAATACTCACTTTGGAAGCTGTTGCTAAGTATCCTATTTTGACTTATATGATGGAATTCACTGGTCGGGCACAGCAAGATCAGTCCTTCCAAAACAGGGGCCTGAAACCCAATGTTATCTTCACAGCTACCGATGCTGATGTGATAAAGAAATACGTAGGTATAGGCTTAGGCATTGGGATTATTGCTAGCATGGCATTTGACACAAAGACAGATAAGCCACTCAAAGGAATTGATGCCAGTCATCTATTCCAGCCAAGCACGACCCTACTGGCATTTCGTCGTGGCAGTTATTTACGTGGGTACACCTATGCCTTCATCGAGTGTTTTGCCCCGCATCTGACCAAGGAAGTTATTGAACAGAAGTTAGCACCATAACGCTAGACACATCAGCTAATCTCTAGACGTTTCATGACTAGGCTTATTCCAAGATAAATATTGGTTCAAAAGCCAGGATAAGCTCATGAAAACTGAATTCTATAACGTCAAATAATATCATTCGGACATATATCTCATATTCCATTAATACCCATAGATACCTAGATACTATAGTTCATTATCTTAACTAACTTGTAACCTCCCCCTCTCGTTGAAAGATATACATACTTTTGATCGTTTCTTTACGATCAAAGTAGCACTGACTACTCCCGATAGATAATTCACTCACCGTAATACAAGCTCATCATTCTATTTTAAGTGGCCTTTTTTCTATTTAGTTACCGTTGTCGGCCAACTTCTGAAAATTAGACTACCTATTTTTTTATTCTATATTTATATATAAATATTCATTAAAAACACTATACATCTAACTTTGTCTTAAACCCTTGTTTTCAATGGCTTTGAGTTAAGAGAAAACAACTTCCAGAAGCTGCTCACTGATCAGCATTACGGTTAATACGTATCAATAATTGCTGTCATCCATGATAAATAGTTACTTGAAAGCAGTTAATACAAGCAGATGGGGTTAAGTTTTCTAACTCATAAATGATAGAAGAAACCCATAATTTTATATTATTTTAAATATATACATATATAAATTAGAATATATGAAGGAGGATAGCTTGAACTGATTTCATTGTTTAACAATTTTAAAACTAAGTGATGAACATGTGGGGCAACAATTTCTATATCCCCTATTTTACTTATAGCTAAACATCATGCTTACACAGGTTCATCACATAAATAAAAATTTATAAATTTTGTATTCACTAACTCAACATTTATCAAAATTTTAATTTCATGCCTTACATCTTGTTAGATAAAGGCAGGTAATCAAAGCTAGGAGAGAAAAATGAAGATAACTGAAGTCATAAGAGAGAAGGTTAAGCCTGCTCTTCGATTTATCAGTCCTGTAATCGTTTCCACAGCATTGTTAATGGGTGGTCCAGTAGCGGTTCAAGCTGATGAAACATGTATGTCACCTTATATGGCCAAAATTACGGGTCAAGAAGACTTTGTATATGTTTGGACCCTTGGTATTGAAGGCATGGGTGATGGTCAGGATAAACTGGTCACAGTTTCAGTAAACCCCGAAGCCGATGATTTTGGCAAAGTCAGAAACACTGTGTCTGTAGGTGGACGTAATGAAGCGCATCACTCAGGCTTTACTGATGATCGCAAATACCTGTGGGCCGGTAGCCTAGATACAAGTAAGATTTTTATCTTTGATGTACACACCGATCCAGGTAAACCAAAGTTAGTCAAAACGATTGATGATTTTGTTGAAAAATCAGGTGGTGTTGTTGGTCCTCACACGCCATATGCACTACCAGGTCGTATGATCTGGACAGCGCTTTCTAATAACCAGGATCATGGTGGTCGTACTGCATTGGTTGAATACACCAATGATGGTGAGTATATCGATACGTACTGGATTCCAACTGACGATAACCTGCAAGGTGCTGAAAAAACAGGCCAGTTTGCTGATGGTTATGGCTATGATATCCAGGTTATGCCACGCCGTAACATGATGCTGACATCATCTTTCACAGGATGGTCCAACTACATGATGGACTTTGGCAAAATGCTGAAAGATAAAGAAGCCATGAAACGCTTTGGTAATACCATGGTAATTTGGGATCTTCACACGCGTGAACCAAAACAAGTGTTAGATGTTAAAGGTGCACCTCTGGAAGTTCGTTGTGCTTGGGATCCAAACCATAACTATTGTTTTGCTATTACCGCTCTAACATCTGAAATTGTTCTGATTGAAGAAGATGGTAAAGGTGGCTGGAGAGCTGAACCTGTTGCTGAAGTTGGTAATCCAGCTGATGTCCCATTACCTGTAGATTTCTCTATCTCTAGTGATGACAAGATGATTTGGGTTAACACATTTATGGATGGCAAAACCCGCGGTTATGACATCACTGATCCACATAACCCTAAACTTGCCCATGAGCAATATATTGGTAAACAAGTAAATATGGTGTCTTCAAGCTGGGATAACTCTCGTTTGTACTACACAACCTCACTACTTGCTAACTGGGATCACAAAGGTGAAAAAGACGTTCAGTTCCTGAAGCTTTACCACTGGGATGGTAAAGAAATGGAAGAACAGTTCACTCTGGACTTTTATAAAGAGAAGCTTGGTCGTGCTCACCAAATGCGTTTCGGTGCATACTCACTTTACGGTATGGATGCGAAAGATTATTTAAATGAACACGCCCGCGCAGCAACTGAAAACGCTCAAGTAGCAGCTAAGTAAAAAAAGTAGGAAATTCACCATGAAGAAACAAGTTAAAACTGCTGTAGCCACATTTGTCAGCTTTTTGGTTATTAGCAATTCAGCACTTTCTTTTTCTGGGCAAGGAGAGCCACAGACCGCACTCCCGGCCGCAGGTTATGGTGAATTAGACTTCGAGGCACCTGAGGCAGGCAGTTATAAACTGCCTGTCTTGGGCTATGCCCAAAATGCGAAAGCAGTCGATACCGACGATAAAGCAGTGAGGTTTCATGAATTATTTCGAGGTAAATACACCTTATTAAACTTCATGTACACCCGTTGTGATGACCTTAACGGTTGCCCTCTGACACATGTCGTCTTTGACCGTATAAAAAACAGGGCCGCAGAAGATCCACTCTTAGCTGAAAATCTACAGATGTTCAGCATGAGTTTCGATCCCGAACACGACACGCCAGAAGTACTGAAAGATCTAGAACTTGGCGTACATGATCACCACATGGATCATGAAAAACATTCAGACCACATGGATCATTCCGGCCATGATGGTCACCATATGCCTGAAAAACCGGCTCAACAAGATGTGACGTGGAAATACCTCACCACACACTCCCATGAAGAGCTTGAACCAATTCTTGATGCCTATAATCAATCAGTCATCCCAAAAACAGACAGCGATGGTAAAGATACAGGTAATTTCTCTCATATCCTGAGGGTTTACCTTATCGATCCAGAGCTCAGAATACGCAATATTTATAGCGTATCTTTTTTACATCCAGACATCATCATTAATGATCTGAAAACGTTACTTATGGAATATGGCGTTGAAGCAAATCAAAGCCATGATGAGCAAAAGCATAATATTCGAATCGGTGCTCGTGACTCTAAAGAAGGTTATGACTCAGAAGAGTACGTCACAAATTCTTTGAGTATACAAAGCCGTCAAGGTAAAGAGACAGACCTGATTCGCTTTGTTAAAAATCCACCTTTGGGTTTACCAGCGGTCCCTCAACCAGAGGATAACCCGATAACTGAAGACAAGATCAAACTGGGTAAGAAGTTATTCTTTGACCGCAGATTATCACTCAACGATACGCAATCCTGTGCAATGTGCCACATTCCTGAGCAAGGGTTTACCAGTCATGAATTAATGACAGCCATAGGATTTGAAGGTCGTTCTGTAAGACGTAATACACCAACTCTCTACAATGTTGCTTATCTGACCAAGCTCTTTCTTGACGGTCGTGAAACATCACTTGAACACCAGGTATGGCAACCTATGCTGGCGAGAAATGAAATGGCCAACCCCTCATTTGGCGCAGTGATCGAAAAGGTTAAAAAGCTTAAAGACTACAAAGGCTTATTTGAAGCTGCATTTGATGGTCAACAGGCTAGTCTGATAAATATTTCTAAAGCCATCTCCTCCTATGAGAGAACCTTAGTATCGGGTAACTCTAAGTTTGATCGCTGGCATTTTAATGATGAAAAAAATGCTATGTCAGATTCAGCTATCCGTGGCTTTAACCTCTTTACCGGCAAAGCACAATGTGTGAGCTGTCATAGTATTGCTCAAGATCACGCTTTATTTACAGATAATAGCCTTCATAACACAGGAATCGGTTGGCAACGTGCTATGAAAAAAGAGCCTGAAAGAGAAAGAGTTCAAGTTGCACCCGGACGTTATCTTAATGTTAAGAAAGAGATAATCAACTCAGTTGGCAACCAGCCTGAAGGTGACATAGGACTCTATGAAATTACTCAAAATCCTGATGACCGTTGGAAATATCGGACGCCAACACTGCGGAACGTTGCGTTAACTGCGCCATATATGCACGACGGTTCACTGGCCACACTCCATGATGTCGTTGAGTTCTACAACCATGGTGGTTTCAAAAATGAAACCCAAGATCCGATTATCAAACCACTCAACCTGACACGTTCAGAAATGGATGATTTAGTTGAGTTTTTGAAATCTCTCAACGGAGACAATGTCGCTGAGATTATTTCAGATTCATTTGCCACACCGATTGGCGATCACTCTAACGAATATCAGGACATACCATAATGCTCAAATTAATCTTCACCATCATCATGGCGGTTTCATGTTTATCCGTTAATGCCAAAGAGCTGATGAAACCTGTCGAACCTGTCGAAGTAGCTGCAGATTTTACTCTTAAGACTCCAGAAGGCACAGATCTGAGTCTGAGTGACTTCAAAGGTAAATTTGTGCTGGTTAATTTCTGGGCTAACTGGTGCTCACCTTGCATCAAGGAGCTTCCAGATATGCAGGAGCTCTATGACCAGGTCAGTAGGGATGAGCTGGAAATTATCGGTATACATGCTGGTGCATATAACGAGGCCGCTGCGGAATTTATAAAAAAGTATGAGATTACATTCCCCATTGTTAGTGACCCTGACACTAGCATCAAAGGCTGGAAAGTTCTAGCGTTACCAACTACATACTTGGTCAATCCAAAAGGTGAGCTTATCTATCAAGCAATAGGGCCACGTTCTTGGGATGTTGAACAGATGAAAGCTCTCATTAGCCAGTCTCCCCGTAAATAAAAGCATTAAAGCAGGATATACAATATGTTATTCAAACAACTCTTTGATCCAGAAAGTAGCACTTTAACCTACCTGATCGCAGACACTTCTTCCCGCGAAGCGGCATTAATTGATCCTGTTAAGAGTGAGGTTGAAATATATAAGGCACTACTCAATGAATATGGCCTTGATCTGAAATACTCACTGGAAACACATGTACATGCAGATCACATTACGGGTAGTGGGGTTCTTCGAAAAGAACTGAAATGTAAAACAGCTGTGGGTCAGGCTTGTGGCGCTATGTCTCCAGATATTGAAATCGTTGATTGGACAGTCTTCCACCTGGGAGATAATGAAACTATCACAGCACGAACGACACCTGGTCATACACAAGGTAGTGTCTCCTTCTTATGGCGGGATCGTGTTTTCACAGGAGACTGTTTGCTGATAAATGGTTGTGGTCGTTCAGATTTTCAGGGTGGTGATGCTGGTGCTTTATACGACAGTATTACCCTCAAACTTTTCTCTCTGCCTGATGAAACACTTGTTTATCCTGGCCATGACTACAAAGGTTACAGAGTCAGTTCAGTTGCACAGGAAAAATTGATTAACCCACGTCTTGCGGGCAAAACACGAGATGAATTTATTGAATTAATGAACAATCTCAACCTACCAAAACCAAAACTTATCGATATTGCTGTACCAGCAAACCGCTACTGCGGTGTAGATGAAGAAGATCTAATCCAATCATCAGACCCAGCAATACAAAATAACTCAGAAAAGAAATCTCAAATCAGTGCTTCGCAATTAGTTGCGCAAATTAAAAATCAGATCGCTGAAATTTCAGTTGCTGATACTAAAAGCCTGTTAGAGCAGGAGCCAGTTTGCTTAATTGATATTCGTGAAGCCAGTGAATATGAGGATGGTGTGATAGATACTGCACTCAAAATACCTCGCGGGCTCCTTGAGTTCAAAATTGCCGATGAAGATGCTGCAAATGTAGCGGATACAAAAATTATTTTATTTTGCCGTTCAGGCAACCGCTCAGCACTAGCTGCCGCTAGTCTACAAAACATGGGTTACAAGAACGTTATGTCTATGGCTGGTGGTTATCAGGCCTGGAAACAATCATAAAAAACTAATCATAACAATCAATATAGATTGGAGAGAGAAATGAAGCATAGTCATTATAATATTTTGATCGTAGGAGGTGGTGCAGGTGGTACCTCTGTTGCAAATGATGTAAAAAAAAGAAACTCTGCCTTAACGGTTGGTGTTATTGAGCCTTCCTCAACACATTATTATCAACCAGCATTTACATTGGTTGGAGGTGGTGTATTCAAATTTAAAAATACATTCAGAAAACAAGCTGATTTACTTCCAGCTGGAGTGACTTGGTTTCAAAATTATGCATCCAGCTTCGATCCTGAAAAGAATACCGTTCATCTCGACACGGGTTGTGAATTGACCTATGACTATCTTGTAGTTTGTCCTGGCCTTCAACTGGATTTTGACAAGATAAAAGGACTCTCCGCCACTCTGGGACAAAACGGTGTGTGCTGTAATTATTCTCCTGATCACGTTGAATATACATGGCAGACCGTGCAGAAAATGCAGTCTGGACGGGCCTTATTTACACAACCCCCAATGCCTATTAAATGTGCCGGTGCACCACAAAAAGCCATGTACCTTGCAAGTGATTACTTTAAGAAAAAGGGTCACTTAAACAAGATTGATGTCGAGTTCTATAACGCGGGTCCAGGCATGTTTGGGGTACCATTTTTTGCCAGAGCTTTAGAAAAAGTCGTCAAGCATTATGGCATTAAGACTAACCATGGCCACAAGCTTATCGAGATAGATGGACCTGCTAAAAAAGCTATTTTTGAAATTACTGATTCACTTGATAACAAAACAACGGTGACGAAATTTTTCGATATGATTCACGTCACTCCTCCTCAAAGTGCGCCTGACTTCATTAAAAACAGTCCGCTTTCAGACGATAGTGGCTGGCTCGATGTCAACAAAGAGTCTCTGCAACATACGAAGTACAGTAATGTCTTTGGCTTAGGTGATGTCATCAACACTCCGAATGCTAAAACAGCTGCTGCAGTTCGTAAACAAGTTCCTGTGGTCGTAGATAATATATTACATCTGACGAACTCAGCATCTGTTGAAAACAAATATCACGGTTATGGCTCCTGCCCGCTGACGACATCACGCTCATCTGTGATGCTTGCTGAGTTTTCATATGGTGGTGAAGTGACACCATCATTCCCACTTATTGACCCAAGAAAGAACCGCTACATCTGGTGGCTAGGTAAGCGTTTTGGTCTGCCATGGCTTTACTGGAAATTAATGCTGAAAGGTCGTCGAATTGATCTACCAAGCAAGGCAAGTTATGCCAAAAAATTTCAAGACTCATAATATACTTATACCTTTAACATATATAAATATATACTTATATTAATAATCATCTTTTGGTAAAAAGTTGCCAAATGTTGTGTGGAATTATGAAATATTTTCCAACAGAGACTTATGTCCATTAATAAATTAAAACAAATAACCGCCAAACTCCCTTTGAATAAGTCTTTGGTTTCATACAATTGGCAGACTTTCAACAGTGATCTATTCGCAGGTATTATTACAGCCATTTTGTTGATTCCACAGGGTATGGCTTATGCGCTACTTGCTGGATTACCGGTACAGGTTGGTATTTATACCAGCTTACTGCCTGCACTAATGTATGTACTGTTTGGTACGAGCAGGGTCTTATCTGTTGGCCCTGTCTCCATTGCTGCTATCATGGTTGCTAGTGCCCTCTCCTCCCCAGAGATACAAGCACTAGGAACTCCAACTCAGAATGCCATGATTTTAGCGTTAGAAGGTGGGCTGATATTAACTATCATGTCAGCCTTCAGAATGGGGGCTCTAGTTCATTTCATAAGCCAACCTGTACTTTCTGGGTTTACTTCCGGTGCCGCACTGATCATTCTGTTCAGCCAGTTTCCTAACATGCTCGGGGTAGATATCGGTTCATGCACTTCGCTCAATGAATGCCTGAACAATGCTCAATCCTCACTAAATACCTATGATATGGGGATAGGATTATTAGCACTGGCTACACTGCTACTAATGGGCGCCCCTCTTAGTAAGTTATTAGTTAACCTTGGTATTCAACAGACAATTCGAACAGGTATAACTAAATCAGCCCCGTTACTCTCTGTGATAATTGGCACCATCTTAGTTACTGCCTACTCATTAGACTCGACTCATTCTGTTGAAATTGTTGGCCGTATTCCTCAGGGCTTACCTGCTATCGGTATAGACTTCCTCTCAACCAGTTCTGACCACTTTATTGCGCTATTACCCAGCGCCTTTTTTATCAGTCTGATTGCTTATGTTGAGAGTGTTGCTATAGCTAAAGTTATGGCCTCAATCAGAAGTGAGAAAATTGATACCAATCAAGAGTTGACTGCGCTTGGAGCATCTAATCTTGCAGCATCAATTTCTGGTGGGATGCCTGTTGCCGGTGGTTTCAGTCGTACAATGGTGAATTATTCTGCTGGTGCGCAAACACAGCTAGCCATGCTGATTGCGGTCGCAGTAATTTCACTGGTACTTGTGAGCATCTCACAAACACTTCAATCCATTCCTAAGGCTGCATTAGCAGCTATCATCATAGTCGCCGTCTACCCACTGGTTAAGCTCGGCAGTGTTATTAGTATCTGGAAACAGGATAAATCAGATGGTATAAGCCAGCTTATTACACTATTAGGTGTACTGATTCTAGGCATTGAAGAAGGCATCATTTTAGGTGTTATCGTCACTATCTTTTGCTATTTACGGCAAACGGGCAAACCACACATTGCTGTAGTGGGCCGTATCCATGATACAGAGCACTATAGAAATATTAGACGCCATAAAGTAGAAACATGGGAAAACCTTTTACTGATCAGAATTGATGAAAATATCACTTTTGCCAACATCAATTTCATTTCAGAGTTTATTGAAGCAGAATCACGCGAGACGAAAGCAAAGAATGTCGTACTGATATTTTCATCAGTAAGCCATATTGATACAACGGCAATCCTTTATCTTAAAGAACTGATAAACAGCCTAAAAAATAAGGGGGTTGTACTTCACCTCGCTGAAGTCAAAGGCCCAGTGATAGATAAACTTGAGAAAATAGATTTTCTTAAGGATTTACTGCCAGGCCAGGTCTTTTTCCAAACCACTGATGCTGTTAAGTGTTTCACGCCACAGGTTAAATGACATTTAAACGGGGCTAATTAATCGCCTCTAACATTGATACTCTGGCTCTGTGTAATAAAACTTTACTATTGGAGACAGTGACACCAAGGCTATCCGCAATCCGGTCATATGGATAACCGTGAATTAAACGCATCTCACAAACTTGCTGTTGTTTGGCTGATAAACAAGACCACTGCTTTTCAAGTGTCAATAATGTTTGCTGTAATGTCAGTAATGCCTCAGGCTCATCATTGAAAGTAAGAAAATAATTTTCTATCTCTCTGGTACGTCCTCCATCATGTGAAGTTATCCATTCCAGTGATACAGAACGTTTATCTTTTTTTATTCTATTAAGAGATTTATTAAAGACGACCCTGTGCAACCATGAACCAAGTGAGTCTTTATCATTGATACTATTCCAACACTCTATCAGAGTCAGCCAAGTATCTTGCACGATCTCCTCAGCGATTGAAGCACCGACAATGAGAGTAGCTTTATTCAATAAAGACGAATGAAAACAATCAAATAAATACTCAATACTCAATCTATCATTTGTAACACTCTCACTATTTATTGCAGGATTCTGTACTGTTGATTTTCTCATTATTGGGATATAAACCTTGAGATTTAAACTACTGTAAAGATACTGTTATAGAGAGAAACAATAATTTATTGACTGGACTTTTTTTCTTTTCATACTAATCAGCATGGCCACTGATAAACAGCTCTATGTAATTTTGAGCGAACTAGTGGATATATACTCTATCGACTGCCTAATGGCTGATCAGAGTCTGGTTTAATATGCATGTGGACATATCACTTCTTGATGAAAGTATATCCAGGATTGATTTGTCTACTTGCCATCTTAATCCTACTCACCAGGGGGCATTTATACTCTCAGAAAATACTTCTTACCTTTGATAGTGGATACCATAAGACATGACCGAATATGACACGAGAGGTGCCATATTCGGCTTGTCAGATAGGCTTAGAAATCCTCAATAATGACTGAGGAAAGCTCTTTACGTTGGATACTTTCTTTGCTTGGTAAAAGTGAGAATGACACGATATTCTGGCCACAGTTACTCTTACGTGTAGACAATGATTCATACCAGCGTAGAATCTGTTTATGCTGTTGAAGAATATCTGATTCATTCGTCAACTTAAGCAAATGAATAAGTGCTGTCCAATGAATGTCAGCGAAGGAATATTTACCAATAATGTAAGTATTGCCTGTGAGCTGTTTATCCAACGCATCAAGAATCTTAGATAGAGCTTCTTTTGCGTGAGCGCAAGCTTCCTGATCTACTTTATAACCTGAGTCGGCCATTGGCTGAATAAGCTGTTCCTGAACCAGGATATTCACGTATGGTGTCGCTTCAGTTACAGCTACATCAACCCAAAAATCCTGCTTCGCAGCTTCGTTAACATTTTTGGGGACAAGTGAATAACCCAAGCCTCTCGCATTAATGAAAGCCATAATGGCATTCGCACCGGCAACGTTGTAGTCAGCCTCTTTCATACCAGGATACGTTCCAAATTCGAAAATATCACGGTATTCTTGAGCGTCTTGCTCACCCTTGATTGTATCAAGATAACCAGTCGTCATTTCCATACCCTGCTCTGCAGCAGTAATAATACATTTTAGTGTATCGGGGTCCCATGGTGTACCAAGCAACTGCAGCATATACTGTGTCTTTTTCATATCGCCTGCGCTGCCGTAGCCGCCTTCAAGGTTCACTGGAGCACGTTGTTCAAATAAGTCCATCATCAACTTCCTTTCTATTTACCTGTTAGATAATCACGCTACTTGACTAGCACCAGACTGCATATCCGCCTGGAAGCCTTCAACATTCAATGAGCTGGACATTTTTCCTTCCAACCGTGATATCCATTTACTGATATTGGGATATTCGCTCATATCGAATCCACCCACACGAAGTACATATATGTAAGCGGCTACATGTGGATCTGCAAAGCTTAGCTGGCCTACTACGAATTCATTTTCTGCCAGAATTTTTTCTAGACTTTTCAAGACATCGTTTAGTACAGCCGTGTCTTTTTCTGTCATAGATTTATTAACAAAGGTCTGCGTGGCAGGACCAAGCGTTTGATAACAAACGTCAATCCAGTAGTTTTGCAGGCCGAGATTTCTTGCTTTTTTGGGAATGAGTGAGACGCCTTTACCTTTTACGTCAATATAAGTCAGGATGGCCCGAACACCTGAAACACTAAAATCCCCTTGGGTTAAATTGGGTACCTTGTCAGATGTTTCGAGATACTGATAGCTACTGACTTGATCAACAGCTACTTGCGATGAGGCAAGTGTTGTTTTTAATGGAACATCTCTGATACCAGCCATCAGTAGACATTTCATTGTTGAAACTTGTCCTTTCAAGCCGAGTAGTTCCAAATTATTACTACCCTTATCTTTCTTTCTGCTAAATAAGCCCATTATTCCACCTCTATAAATAGTTTTTATAAGCAAACTGAATAACCATTTCTCTATATGGCTTTAACTCATTAGCGGAAGAGACATCTTGATTATTCGTTTGTAAAAATAATAACCATTTCCCGTGGAAAGTTATGTACGTACTTATTCATATATGAGCCTGATTCAAGGCAAAATATTGAAAAAAAGATCATATTCAAAGAATTTTTTGCAAAAAAAAGGAGCGACAATCAATTTGTAGCCCCAGTCATAGATAACTCTGATTTACCTAGCGGTAGTAGAAAAGACGTTGAATAGTTTAAGTATCTTTCATAATAGATAGATCGACATAATCGAACCCTGACGCAATAGCTATTTTTAAAACATCAGATAAAGAGTTGGCACCGAGCTTGTCCATCACATGAACGCGATGTAATTCAACAGTTCGAATGCTAATATCCATATCAAAAGCAATTTGCTTATTTCTGTAGCCATCCACCATACCTCTCAAGACCTGGTGTTCTCGTGGGGTAAGACTATTTACAGCTTCTTTGGCATTAGACTCAAATACCTCCTGTCGGTGTTTATCCATCCGCTCGGCAATACAGTCTTTTATAATCCCTATAAGCTTTGTAGAGTCAAAAGGTTTTTCCAGAAAGTCATAGGCACCACCTTTCAATGCTTTGACTGCCGTTGGAATATCACCATGTCCTGTAATACAAATGACTGGGATCTTGATATCACGCTTCTGCAACTCATCCATGACCTCCATGCCAGACATATTTGGCATAGATAAGTCCAGAACAATACACCCACCTTCTGAATCTTCTACCTCTGACATAAACATGATGGGATCACCATATGCAATAGCATCAAAATTCTCTGAACGTAATAACATAGATAACGACCCTCTAACCGCATCATCATCATCGACTATGTATACCTGTTGCATTTTTTAGTCCTCTGGAAACTCAATATCTTCTACAGGGAGGGTAAATTTAAATGTCGTTCCACCGAACTCATTTTGTTCCACTAGCAACCTTCCCCCATGTGTGTAGATAATCGAACGCGTGATTGCCAGTCCCATCCCCATACCTTCAGGTTTTGTCGTATAGAAGGGTTCAAATACCTTATTTATTTCATAATCGGTCAAACCCGGGCCACTATCCTGAACAGAAACCCAAACTTCCTGATTATCACTATTCGACTCAATGATTAATCGACGCTTCTCTGGCTCAAGTTCTCTCATAGCCTCAATTGCATTCTTGATCAGATTGATCAGTATTTGTTCAATTAAAATACGATCAGCAAATACCTGAGGTAGATCATTAGTGAGATAAAATTCGACTTCAGGGTCATGCTCCTGAAATTCAAACCGCATCAAATTAATCGCTGACTCAATCAGACCATTTACACAGATACTTTTTCTGGAATCATCCTTTTTAACAAAGTTTCTCAGCTCGTGCATTATTTGTTGTGCCCTGATAGCTTGACCAGAAACATTTTCCAGTGCTGAAAGCACTTCTTCCTTTGTTGTTTTATCTTGTTCTATCAACGTGATACATGCACGACTGTATGCCTCAATCGAAGTCAGTGGTTGTGATAACTCATGCGCAAGCTGAGAGCTCATTTCGCCAATCGTGACCATCCTTGATGTATGTGCCGATTCAAGAAGATGCTTCTTTTCGAGCTCTTCATCACTTTTCGATTTAGTAATATCTGCTGTAAGTACAACAAAACCTGTCACTTCGCCTGATTCAGAGAAATTAGGTACATAAGTGCTTCGAACAAAAATGACCCCCATGCTGGGATAACTAATTCTTTCCTCGAAGGTAACAATATTGCCCGACATGACCTTATGAACATATTTTTCTACTATTTTGTAAGACTGTTCACCAATGACTTCCCACACCTTTCGACCGCAGATGGCTTCTCTGGATAGACCAAACCATTTCTCGAAGGCCTTGTTATTGAACTGGTAACAAAGGTTATTATCTACATAGGCTATTAACTCGGGGATAGCATTGATGACCAAACGCAATTGCTGTTCACTTTGATGGAGTGCCCGTTCAATTTTTTGCCTTTTCTTTTCCTCTTGGACCTTAAAAGTCACCTCTTGTAAAATGACGGTTAATATTGGTTCTGATGTTGACTTTGCCAATAAAGAAACCGTCATATCAAAATATCGATTTCCGTTGGGGCCAAGGGAGGCTACAGTCTGATTTCCGCTGTAGTTGGTATGCTCGGCACTGAGCACGGATTCGATCAATTTTGTGATGTCATCAACATACTCGGGTAGAAAAACCTCACAGAGGTAGGTACTCATAAGCTCACGCTCACTGAACTCAAGTAAGTTCTGAGCACTTGCATTTAGATTTAATATTTTCCCTTTAGAATCAAGGTTCAATACACCGATGGGGATTCTATCTAATAATTTATCCAGATAACTGGCTATCAGCGGTTGACTTGTCATACTAGCCATCCGCTCTCTCTCAACCTCAGCTATGGTTGTTTCATACTTCCGCTGATTTTCAATAGCATTGACCTCATCCTGTAATAGCTCCAGAAAGTCTTCTGCCCTCTGAAAGTTATAGGTGGAAACATCAGAGCTTAGAAAGGGAGAGAAAAGAATGGCCTTTTTGATTGCATCTCTTTGACTTTCATTACAAAAAATAATGACCTTTATGCCCTTGTGGAGGACAAGTGTATGCTCAGCAATCCTGATGGGTTCCTGAACATTCAACCCCAAAACAAGTATATCGGGGACACCAAACTTATTTTCCAAGCAATGATAAAGTCCATCTGGCGAGTCTATTTTTTCTAAAAATACACCAGCACTTAAATTGACATTCAAGTAATCCAGTAAGTCCCCATGGCCATCAAGGAATAACGAAATTCGACTACTCATAATTAAGTATCTGTTAGCAGCGGCTGATCAAGGATAGATCTACCTGTCCATATTCGAAGCATATCTGTAGCAGGAGACATAATATGTGCCGCCCGTGCATCTCTCAGCATCCTATATAGGTTGGACTCATCACGATACGCAGTTCCTCCACAAAGTGTCATACCATCGTTCACAATTTCTATCACTGTTTCTGCAATTTCAGCCTTAGCGGAGAATAAGTCCAATTGGTTATCAGCAAGCCCTTTGTCATAACATTGTGTTGCACAATATAAGAGTGCTCTAACACGAGCATATTTTGCCCACATTGTGCCCATTTGGTGCTGAATAACGGATGAAGATGCCAAAGTTTTACCATTAAATGAGAATTTTCTATTCGTAATATGGGCTTTCACCTCATCAATCGCTGCCCGAGCTAAGCCAAGATAAGCTCCGGCAATAGCCGTTAGAAAATAAGGTGTGATGACGTTAAAAATATACCAGATTTGATCACCTTCATTACCCAGTATTTGATTCTCAGAAACCTGAACTTTATCCAGTGATAAGTTACGCGAGCTATTTCCTCTTAGCCCTAAACCTGCCCACTCAGGGCCCCAGTTAAGTCCATCACTATCGCCAGGAATGATGACACAATTAAACTTACCTATCGCTTGGCTCGGAACATCTGCTACAGCTGAAACAACGTAAGAGTCTGCTCTCCCGCCATTGGTTGCAAATGACTTCTCACCTTCAATAATATAGCTGCCAACGCCCGTGTTAATCATTTTCGTTTGAGGCAGATAGAAATGAGCCCCTGATCCTAACTCACTCAATGACAAAGAGGTGATATGCTTCCCTTCACAGATTGGCGTCAGGTAATTATTCTGCTGATAATCAGTCACCTTTGAGGCAATAACCGCACTGCCTACACAGTGCATCCCGTAGCAAATGGAGGTTGAGGCACAATGTCGACCGATAATTTCACAGACCTTTGCTAAAGTTTCTGTACCAAACCCCAAGCCACCGTACTCTATTGGCACAGTCAATCCACCTAGGCCTGCAGCTTGTAATGCTCTTATTCCTTGTTCAGGCCACTTTGCAAACTTGTCTGTATCACTGGTGTATTTGGCAATGACTGTGCTACTAACATCTTCAACCATTTCTAAAATTCTGGCTGTATCTGAATACATATACCTAACCTCATTGTCCACTTAAAAAGTGACGATTCCTATCATGAGTTTACGACGGTTTATCCTCATTGTGACACTATTGTAAATATCACGAATATGACTAACACATGAAACATCGCAGCCAGCGAAAAACTATACTGGTTGAGCCAGTAATCTTTTTAATGTGCTATCTATTAACTCAAAGTCATCTGAGGCAACCCCCAGCATAGTAAAATGCCCCCATAAAGAGGGGATCGAAATTAATTCACTCCCGGAAATCATTTGCTGTTCCAGTTTACAGTCTGCAGCAGAAATGAACATATCATTCTCAAATGAAATGACAAAAACCTTCGCAGTAATCGATGCCAGTGATTCGGTTAAATTTCCATCAAAATGCCTGCTCACATCGCCTTGACGCCATTTTTTTGCCATACATAGCAGGTTATTGGGATCCATTGGCAGAAACCAGTTTTCCCACAAACCTTTGAGAAAATCATCGTAAGAAGAAAAGCCATACTCTTGCCATGATTTTTGGTTATAAAACTCCCGACTTACCCCCATCATGGCAAAGACGTTAGCCAGTCGACGTAAGCCTTCTTCTACGTCTGCAGAGGTCTCGTAGTCTCCTCTATTCCAGGCAGGATCAGACTTTAGCGCATCACAAAAAACATCAACAAACAGTGAACAATGTGACGTTGTTTTTGCTGTTCCACCAATTGGGGCAGCTCGCTTAACCATGTCCGGATATCGTACAGCCCATTCATAAGTTTGCTGTGCGCCCATTGACCATCCGGTGACCATTTGCAGATGTTTAACACCTAGAGATACTAACAATTGGTGTTGAGCTCTAACATCATCGCCAATTGATAACTCTGGAAAATATCTTCCGTGATAAGGACCTGAATAGTTGTGTGGCGAGGTAGATAAGCCTCCCCCTAGTTGGTTTGGAATAACGATAAAGTACTGGCTAGGATCTAGAGCTAAGCCTTCTCCAACATAAGGAGCCATGGCAGCGTGTGTTCCCGAAAACATGACAGGAAATAAAATCGCATTATCACCTTTTTCATTCAGCTTGCCATACGTCGTATATGCAAGCTCTGCATTACGAAGTGTCGCCCCGCCATCTAAGACAAAGTCACCTAGCTCATATACTTCAAAGTCACCATGCTGTTCTGCACTGTAGTATGTATTGGCACTCATTTCACCCACCTATCTATTATTAACTTATAGTTAAACGCTGAATGGCGTAATTTACATTTCGTATTTATACGTAGTATCCAGCCCATTTACTTCGGTTTGTTTTTGTATTGGAATTCTAAAGAAAGACATTGCTCAACAGTCAATCATACAGAATATAGATATAGTTATATTAATATATGATTTAAGAATTATTAGGCAAAAAAAAACCACTACCAGAAGGGGGCATTGACGAGAGAAGTTGTCACTCATGGTAGCGGTAAGCTGAAAACTATCAATAAGTTCACAATTTAACAACTCTAATCAGAAATTATAATACGTATATATACGAAACTAATATAACTTAGGTAAAGTCACACGCTGCCTATGCCAAATAATGTCAGTCTTAATTGGTTTTTTAATACATTTTATTCTGATGAGTTGATGCCATGAGTGTCGAGCATTCAGCTAAAAAGACCTTTACATGCACGATTAGCGGAGGTCTGGCAAACACCGAGACCTCATTAAATATAGCGAAAGTGATACTATTTTTGTATGACTCTGAATACTTTTTCCCTAGCTAAATTCTCCGTTAGAAGCTCTTTCTCTATAGACGAACAATAGTGTGAAATAGTCTCGTTAGTGCTCAGCTTCGATGCCACATATGAAGAGTAGTAATTCACTCTCTCGTAAGCATCCAGTACTTGAATTACTTCCTTTGAAAGTCCATGCTCTTCATAAACAATCACAATCCCTGTCGGCGTAAGCTTTTCCAAAGACGAAGCTATTAACTCATTAATTTTGTCTGGAATTATGTGGCTGGATTCAATATTAAAAATGCAAATAATATCGTAATTTGAAGCAACATTAAGTGCGTCTTCTGCTATGCCTGTGACTGGGACATACCTAGCGTCTATCTCCGAGTGGTAACGGTTTGTTAACTCCTCTGGCTCGTTAGAGTATTTTTCCGAATCGCCTGTCACTAAACCTATAGCTTTGGTCACATTAATATAGTTACTGAGCAAGCTCTCCAACGCGATAAGTCCGTTATAATTGCCGATTTCGCATAATGTTACTGGTCGCTTCATACCAAAATAGTCATAAATAATTCGTTCCGTTATCGCATATGCATTAACAGCTTTCCAATAATGCTGTCCTAGATTGAAGAGTATTTTTTCATTTGATTCGGAATGACTTGATGATATAGAACGTCGTAGAACTTTATTTCCAAGATCTTCGAAAAAAAAGGCGAATATGCTATTAGTTTCGATAGGAAACTTTCTACCAATGCGAAGTGACATGACACCATCATTTTCTGCCCATATATTACTTATTCCTTTCCAGCGACTTCGACTAAGGAAGTTATTCTCCAAAAAGCTTCGTGACCAAAAATTTTTCTCACCTGCCTGCATCTCCGGATAGACAGGCAAAATAACACTTCCTCCTGGTTTAACGAGCGTCAGCAGATGTCTGAGAAACGCTGTACCCCAATTATTAGAAAATAATGGAAAACTGATGCCTATGTATATTCGGTCAACAGAATATGGCGCGAACGGGTAAAATAAATTCCCGACTTTTCCATCTTTAAAGTCAAGGTCAAAGTGTTCTGAATCAGGCGTGAGACTGTAGATATTCTGATTAGGCCGAATTTGATTATTAACATCACGTTGGTCGGAAAAATAATAGGTGAGATCTTCTTCTATATATTTTTCATTTTTATGGAGTATTAGATCTGTCATGTTTGATTCTCTTGAGAATGACATAGATAAGCTGGGAGATAGAGGATGTCTGATTAAAACTGCAACAATATTGTATGTTTAGCTTTTCCCAGTAAGTGAAAGCTGTAGATCACTGATCAACTGTCTGGTGAGTGCTTCAGTTGATTGCTTATACCCTCGAAAATCCGAACTACCAGTCCAGAATGGCATATATTCAAACTTATTAAGTTCAGCAGCCTTTCTCTGAATAACTGAGGTTAATTGAGATTGATATGGAAAATCCATCACCTTTTTATTGTTCATTTCTTCTGTAAATTTATTTCGGATAACTCGAGCATATTTCCCAGTAAAGGTCTTGGAGAGGCAGGTAACAATGGGGGTTTTCTGTATAGCAGAAATATAGTCGTCACTGAGTTTCGCTTCATTGGTAAACAAATATGCCGTTCCTAATTGGCAAGCATCAGCTCCTTGTCTTATATAGCTTGAAACCTGTTGTCCGTTCATAATACCGCCAGTCACAATCTTAGGAATGGAAATCCATTCTGAGGTCTGTTGAAAAAGTGAGGCAGTATCAGGTCCTTTATCCCCATCATATAAAAAAGAAGCTCGGTGACCACCGGCTTCAATACCTTGAAGAATAACGGCATCGAAACCATTATCCTGGATCGTCTTTGCTTCATCCTTATTTGTCGCTGTCGCCATCAGAAAGATACTTTTCTCTCTGAGTTTTTTCAGGATATCGGCTGGAGGCATGCCGAACGTAAAAGTGATTATTGGTACATTAAAGGCCATAGCGGCTTCAATTTGTTCATGAAGATCAGGTCTTTTAGAAAATTGCTCCTGATAAAGACATGATGGATCTATACCTAATTCAATGTAGTAAGAATCTAACGCTTGTAATGCGTTTACTTTTTCTGAATAGCTAGGAGAACTTTGGTTTTCAATAACAAAGAAGTTAGCTGCAAAAGGCTTATCAGTCAAAGTCTGTGTTTTAAGACATTGCGCCTCAATCTGCTCAGGGGTTGAATTTCCAAGAGCCAGTGTGCCTAAACAACCGAGATTAGAGACTGTAGCAACCATTTCAGGGCTGCTATAGCCTCCAACTAACGGGGCCTGCACAATAGGAAAATCAATATCTATGAGGTCAGTAAACAACATTTTTGCCATCTTCTGGGTAAGCGGTTACTAAGACTCCGCAGTTGTTGGATCAATAATGTTTTTCACTTGTGTAACATGGTTAGCAGGAAAACCACCTGCTTTTGCATGTTCCATTATCGTTTTTTCATCAGGCGCGTTATAAACACAATAAACTTTATTGTCAGTGATATAACTTTGAACCCACTGAATTTGTGGCCCCATTTCTTTCAGAATAGAACAAGACTTTTGAGAGATACCTGTTAGATCTTCTTTAGTTAAATCACCGGCACCAGGTATTTCTCTTTCGATAATAAATTTAGGCATAGCTAATCTCTTTACATTGTTACGTTGATGAATTGAGTAGACTCCAGAACGCATTTCTGAAGCCTCAAAGTAAATGCCCCAGTTTCCTGGGGCATAAATATTGTCTTATTTGCTCAGGACTATCTATCTTCAGATGTCAGGGCTTTTGTCGTGATATTAGGATTAACAATATCACCACGTACAGACCATAAAATAGCTAATACTTCGTTCTTTTCTTGCTGTCCCACATTGTTTTTATCAAGTGCAGCCATGACATCATCAACGACGGCATTGAACTCCATTTCATTGATATTCATTGCTCGATGTGTTTGCTCCATACTTCTACCCGTATATTCAACATCCCCTGCTCCAGTCGCTGCAGCAAAAATCTCATATACTTTTTGCTTAATCACCTCATGATCACTATCGACAAATCTATCTTTAATAATTGGATTAGTTACATGATTGTGGTAAGTATCTTCTACAATCACTCTCACTTTTTCTGGTCCACCTAATCGATTAAAAAGGCTTTCATCAGTGTGATCATCTGCTTGTACCGTTCCGAACAACATTGGAGTAATCACAATGGCACTTGCTAGTAATGTTTTAAGCTTTAATTTCATCTCTAAAGGTCCTATATGAATTATTCAAAGTGCCATGTGAGACCAGCACCTGCTTGCCAAGCACTGGCTTCGACTTTTGTTGAACCGATTTGCTGGCTTTCTTTCAATGTATATGCCGCGTGTAAATCGACTTTTATTTCAGTGGTCAATTGATAGCCAAACCCGGCCGTGACAGTATCTTCCCAGATAGCACCAGCATTAGTAGCTTGGAAATATTCAGTGACCCCACCAGTAATAGGAACAGGGCCCACAGCACTTTTTATTACTGTATTACCACCAATACCAATGACTTCATCACGTGGCAGATTACGTTTAATGGGATCTCTTGCATGACTGTAACCAATACGCCATTGTGCCGCTCCAGTCGTCAACTGAGCACCCAAGGCAAATACGGTTTGATCGCGATAGAAGTCTTTGTAGAAATTGGCGCTTGACCAGTCTTTATAGATAATATCGGCATTAAGTTGCAGGTTACCGCCCATAAAGGTGTTATTCGCCACACCTATAGCAAATTCTTGAGGTTGTTCAACGTCATCACTCCAAAAAGTACCATCACCACGATCGATATAATCCTTATACTCAATGGAGAGTGGGCTTCTGTAATAAGCACCTAAACTCGTTGCGCCGATATTATATTTCGCACCTAATGTACCTCTGACACCATAACCATGTGAAGAGCCTGTAGCATCAGAAAGACTAGCCTGAAAGTAACCATTACCAATCGTAGCTGTTGCACCTAAAGATAAATTGTCCGTGACTTGATACCCAAGACCGACATTAGCGTTGAATACAATCAATTCGCCAGTTGGATTCAAACTATTTGAAGTTTCCCTGAAATCTGAACCGACGCCTGATTGTGCAGTTAAGCCAAGGGCCAAGACAGCGTTAGGATTGAGTGCATGAGTGATTGCGACGGTGGGTACTAAATAATCATCTGCATTTGATGTACCTTTCCAGCTAGTGCCAGTATTTCTAAGCGCAGTAGTATCATCATGATCAGCTGACAGATGAGGGTCAAAAAATGTTGCCCCGAAGGTGAAACTGGTACCTTTGTTATATTCTGTTAAGGTGGCTGGGTTACCAAAGACTGCAGCAGCAGGCTCAACCGTACGGGCAACACTGGCTCCACCCATACCACCTGTTGCTGGCAGCATATTGTTATTTAAATCTGTTCCAAATGTCCCTGCTAGTACTGCTGAAGAAGACGTCAACATACCGATTGTAATAGCTAAATATTTTTTATTATTCATTTCTCTCTCCGCGTCTCTTGCTATAGCTGGCCATCACGGATGGCCAGCTTGGAAGGCTGCTCTCAGATTAGCTATTAACAGAGCCTGGCCATTGGAATGGCTTTTCTCCAGCCACTTTGAAATAAATCGCCATATTCACCATATGAGTGATTAACAAGGCTAGACCAATACCAACAGCCCATAGTGGATCACGGAAGTTTTCCTGTGCACCTACGCTGTATAAACCGTAGCCAACTAAGGCTGTCCAGAAAACCATAACTACAATTGCTTTAAATGAAGCCATATTTAATTTCTCCTAAGGGTTACTTAGCACTAGCGACTGGATGGGTATTACTCTTATCAAGGAACTTATCAAAGAAGATTTCATCATTCGCTATGCCGTTATTTACAAACACTTCTATTGCTGCATCAATCATCCCTGGGGGGCCACAAAGATAGGCTTGACCTGTGAGTTCAGTCCCATTTTCTGCAATAAAATTGACACAGGAGCCTCTTCTTCCTTGCCATGAACTATCTTCGGGTTCTTCAGATAAACAAGGAATAAATTCAAACGAACCGAGATTTTGTTTTTCCCAATCTGCCGCTATTTGCTGGATCAACTCTTCACAGTAAAGATCACCCTGCGTTCTAGCCCCAAACAGGAACCGTACATCTCGCTTTACACCTGACTCCAAAGCTTGCTGCAGCACACTGATGATGGCGCTCATTCCACTACCACCAGCGACGCAAGTCATGGGAACAGGATCATTTTTCAAGCCAAACAAGCCGTAAGGACCTGACATTTTCAATGAAGCACCAGTACGGTCTTGATCGAACAACCAACCAGTGAATTCACCTCCAGGTACTTTCCTTATATAGAAATGGAATACGTTCTGACCTGGTTGTGGTGCAGAAGCAAATGAATAGTTTCTGCCTTCCTTGATCTCAGGTACTTTAAGTTCAGCGTATTGGCCTGCCTTGAAGAGTTCGACTCCCTTAGGCAATTCAGCCGCATCAAACTTAACAATGACCTCTTTGATATCGTGCGTTAGATCATTGATTTGAGTAATGAGCGCATCCGCCTCCCAGTGACTTTGCTTTTCAGCATCACTGAGTAATTCAACCTCAATTGAAACATCTGATCTCAATTGTGTTTGGCAGGCGAGGATATATCCTTCATTAAGATCCTCACCTCCCAAAACATAACTAAAATCTGCCAGAGGTTTAATTTTGCCGTCCACGAGCTTGCATTTACACTTACCACAACTACCGACTCTGCAATCATGAGGCCATGCAATATCTGACTCTAATGCAGCTTTCAACAGATTATCGCCAGCTCTAACAATCAGCGTGTCTACTGAGTTGATTTTCGCTTCGTAGTCTTGCTTTTTATTTTTGAAAAATCCAAACATAATTGCTACTTCTTCTAGTTAAGTGAAAATAATGCAAGCTTGCTAGACATTAATGCTAACTGAACGCATTTTGTTATTACGTATTTCGTCAATCGATGGCAAAACGGTATAAGCCACATAGTTTTCTTTACTGGTGCTCTTTCTCACTTTCATATTTGACCACCAAGATTTCACACCTGGTAAAGCGTCAATAAGTGATTCGTGCCCATACAAGCAACAATTGTGGATATAAGGTGCCCAGTGAATATCAGCCAAGGTCAGATCACCTACAATGTAGTCACCGCGTTTGCCACGCATATTGAGTTGATCTTCTAGTTTTGAAAGGATGCCTTTAACTGCTTCCAGTTCTGAAGCACCTGACTCATCTTCATTTAGGGCTTTCACAGCTGGTGAAAACACGTGCTGAGCAATGTGGATCCACTGATACATTTGTGCTCTTGCAACACCGTTACGAGGTATCAACGAATTACCAAAGCCTTTGTCATCAAGATATGACAGGATGGCTTCAATTCCGTATACATAGAAGTCAACATCTTTTAAGACAGGCAATGTACCGAATGGTGAAATCGCACGGATTTCTGCCATGTCAGCTTCTGAGTTAACGTCTACTGCTTTGCCATCGATATCTATGCCTTTTTCAGCGGCTGTAAACAAACATTTACTGGTGTTTGAGCAGCCTGCTACTCCATATAAAACTTTTACATCTGCTAGGTGATCGCCTATTGCCATTTCTCTCTCCCATTTTTTTATAGTTTTGGGTTTATAAGTGGTTTAGTCTTCGATTGTCAGTGCGCCTGAGGGACACCTTTTAACACTTTCTCTGATCTGTTCCTCTGAGGCATTCTCAAGAGTAATGACGAATTGACCATCTTCTATTTTGTATAAAGATGGATACTCTGTAACGCATACACCAGCGTGCTGGCATACATCTTGATCCCATTTCACATTCATTTCGTTATCCTCAGGTAAGTGTTAAACATGAACAATTTCTGGACGCATTGACCAGAGAGCTACCAAAATTTCATCTTTCTCTCTCTGCTCTACGTTATGTGTATCGAGAGCGCTCATTACATCATTGACAACGGCATTGAATTCTTCATCAGAGATGTTCATTCCTGTATGCGCTGTTAGCATGTCTTCCCCGGTGTATTTCTCACTTCCACCGAAACCAGCACACATAAACTCACCAACTTTTTGAACGACATTTTCAGGATCGCTTTTGGCATAACGGTTTTTAATTACTTCGTTCTTACAGTGATTATTGAAAACGGTACGTGCTAGAGCAGTAATGCCATCATGACCGCCTAATCGTTGATATAAACTTTCTTCACTCATCTCTGTTCTCCTTAGTTTCAGTCCTGTTGGCTGGGGCAAAAGCCCCAGCCTTCAATCAGATTTTCAAACTATATTTTTGCGTAAGAATTTGGTGTGTCATTCACTTCGTAACCCACTTCAGCATTAACTCGGGCTGCGATTGCCTGTTCACCTTCAGAAGCAAAATCTCTATCCCATGTAGCCAGTTTTTTCTTATAAACTGAGTGCCACAGTGGTGGAACCAGTGCCATAGAGAATTCAGTAAAGTAGCCCCAACCTGGATTAGGAGAACCAACTTCATCTAACTCCCAGAAGTGTGTTTCACCGCGGTCATGGTGATCACCTTGGCGACCGATTTCGATAAAGAACCAGCTAGTGAACATATTGTCGTTATCCCAAGAATGGCGATAATCGATAGGCTGACCTTTTTCGCGGATAAGACCGTAATGTTCCATGTAGTTCAGAGCTTCAAGTTCGAAGTTAGAGATCGTCCAGATAAGGAACATGCAAGCCACACCGATCGGACCACCAGCCCAAGCGAACAGAATAAATGTAGGCAGGCTCATGAAGTAACCACGGATCCAGCGGTTTTCAAGTGAAATAAATGATTTACCCAATCTTTTCAGACGAGCTTCTTCCATTTTATAAAGGAACTTAGACTGCCCCATATGAGACAACCAGAAGTGTCTGTAAATACTACGACCACGTGGAGATGTAGCAGGATCATCCTGATGTGCTAATTCCAAGTGATGGTTGTAAACATGGGCATAGCAGAAGTGAGAAGAACCACTTAATGCCATCATCCATCTAGAGATAACGAAACTAAACCCTTTTGTATGAGCCAGTTCGTGACCGTAAATGATACCGATACCAGCAAAGATACCAGTTGAGATTGTTGCGCCGATAAGCTCAACACCGGTCATTCCCATTTGAATAGGAAAGCCCATAAACATGCCAGGCTCAACCGGTACACCATTCACATATTGGTAAATGCGCCAAGCCATTACAACCTGTAAAAGCGCAAAGATAGGCAACATGATGTACATGACTGCATTCTGTAACCCAGGAATGCCGTTTGTTTCACCATTTTCATCAAAACCAGCACCCTTAGTGTGCATTGGCATGCTTAGCGTATCGAGTAAAATACCCACGCCAAATAAGACAACCCCTGTCCAAGCAAATTGTCCACCAACAAGAACACCGATCATACTGACAAGTATGAGTAACGGCGCCATAAAGTATCGAATATTAATTAGTACTTTTTTCATGTATTCTCCCTCCAGCTCCTAAATAACTTAGTCTATTAATGTTGGCTCACCACCAAACAATCGGTAGATTTGTTTCCAACTGTCAGCAACTCTATTACCCTATATTCGATATTTAAATACGTATATATCCCTACTAACTATCAAAATAGCTTGCCCACTACCTTTCAATCACTTGATAAATCGACTTCTCGTTATTCTTTACTGAGTATCGCTTACGTATGTAAGTACAAATACGAGTCACGCCATAGCGGTATACAGTTTTAAACTGTCATGAAACGTTAATGTTGTGTGGGGTATACGATGGGATTGCGTTCATTGGTCAGGCCATGGTTACGACCACAGAGAGATTCAAATAAACTGTCGCTGGAGTCCCGGCAAACGGGTTCTTGTGGTGGTATGAGTACAACTGAACTCAAAATACGTATTGAGCTCATCCTTGATGGCATCGATACAAATCACATCATTGAACCGGTTACCAAGATCGCCGCACTGAGCCATGCTTTACAATCGGAGTTTCTGGCTGAGTTGGCTGAAGTTGCAGATTTGTCAGTCACGCATGCAAACGCGCTTATGCGGACCTATACTCCAGCATTAAATAGTATGACTCGTGCAGAACATAGTTTATGGCTGGAAAAGATAAAGCGCACCCTTAATGAAGGGCACTCCGATGAGGCAAGTACCCTCATTAATAACTACAGCAAATTTACATCTACACTCGATAAATCAACGGTCAAGCTTGAAGATGTATCTGAAAGACTTGAGAAGCTTATTCAATCAGTTTCCGAACAAGATTTAACATTAACTACTATTAATGAGTCAGAAATAAAACGTCCTTATACGGACGGTAAACAATTATTCGTACCATCTTCTATTAGTATTTTCGATCAGTATGACGATAACTACTTATTGCTGAAAATTATTATTTTTCAATTGCTTGGACAGATTTACTGCGGAACCATTCTCGCAAAAAATCGAATAATGCAGGCTGCTTCAGCTAATGATGACGACTTTATTGAACAATTCAGCATCATAGAAACATTAAGAATCAATCATCATCTCAAAAAGTTATTTCCTGGTGTCTGGAGAAATATTCTACATATCCATCAAAGACTGGAGCTCCCCCCCTATCCAGAAAAAATGTTTCCTTCTGATCAGCAAACTAGCGTTTTTGATAGTCTGGAATTGGCGGAAAAATCTGATAAGCAAGCTCCTTTTGCTACCCCATTGCCCTATATGTGTGACTTCTCAGCTAACACATTTTATCTATCCGAAGCCGACGTTGAAACTGAGCAGTCTGTTTTGATGAATATTCAGCTTAATAATACTGATCTCAAAGAAACATATGCTGAGGATGATAAGACCGCCGATCGAATTACCTTAAGGCATAATGCCAATGCGGTTCCTGTTGACCAATCCGGGAATGCCAAAACGGATATCTGGTCACAACTTGATGAAACAGTAAAGCAATACCAGCAACAGCAAGAGAGTCTTCGCGATGAGAATAAACAAAATGTTTATCTCTATCCTGAGTGGGATACGTCGTTAAAACAATACCGTCAGAACTGGTGTCGTGTAGAAGAAATCGCTATTACCGCAAATAATTCTAATGAACATAGTCTCGATACGACTGATCTTCGCTTTTCCGAATATAAAATCAGAAAGACTCTGGACAAGGTTATTAATAATCAAAGACTGATGCGTCATCAGGATGATGGCGACGATATTGATATTGATGCCTGGGTGGAAGCCAGCTCAAACAAAACCAAGCAGGCTGACGACTTTCAGCGGCTATATATCAGGAATAATAAAAATACACGCAGTATTGCCATTATGTTCGCCGTTGATATCAGTGGTTCTACCTCTGGTTGGAAAAATAAAATCATACAGCAGTCAACGTGGCTTCTATCCCGAACACTGTCAAAACTTGATGATCAGTTTGCCATCTATGCATTTTCTGGTGTTGGTCGTGAAAAATGTGATATCTACCCGGTAAAGCGGTTTGATGAAAACTACAGCAACGTTATCAAACAACGAATCACTGACTTAAGCGCCAAACAATATACCCGTATGGGTGCTGCGATCAGACACTTGAGCAAAGTATTGAGTCAGGCTGATGCCAAAACAAAAATCCTATTCGTGCTCACTGACGGCAGGCCAGATGATATTGACAGCTATCGCGGTCACTATGGTGTGGAAGATACTCGCCGAGCATTCAATGAGGCAAAAGCACTGTATCTGAATCCCTTCGTTTTAACGTTTGATCAGGAAGGTATGGATTATTTACCTTACATGCTTGGCAAAAACCGCTACAAGCTTGTTTCGGACATATCAATGCTTCCCGTTCAAATTTCAACAATTTATAAACAACTCACAACATAAAATATGACTACACAAAACGTTATCAACAATGCAGAGTATTTCATCCACGATGAGCCGTACTACGAACCATCAGCCAATGAAATCGACATTTTTAACAGTGCTTTAGCTGAAAACATACCCGTCTTGCTCAAAGGTCCGACAGGCTGTGGCAAAACACGGTTTATGGAATATATGAGCTGGTATCACAAAAGACCCTTGATCACCGTATCTTGTCATGATGATCTTAGTACTTCTGATCTGGTAGGTCGGTACTTAATCAAAAATAACAGCACTGTCTGGCAGGATGGACCACTGACAACCGCGGTCAGAAATGGCTGTATTTGCTACTTGGATGAAATTGTTGAGGCTCGTAAAGATACTACCGTCGTTATCCATCCGCTCTGTGATGATAGGCGAATTTTACCGCTGGAAAAGTTAGGCGAACTTCTACCAGCATCGCCTGACTTTTGCCTGACTATGTCATATAACCCCGGCTACCAAAGTGCTGTTAAAGATCTCAAACCTAGTACAAGACAACGCTTTATATCTATCGATTTCACTTATCCTGCTGAAAATATTGAAGCAGCCATTGTTCATCAAGAATCTAAATTGCCTATGTCACAATGTGAGCATTTGGTTAAATTAGCCCATATGACGCGAAATCTAATTGGAAATGGTCTTGAGGAAGGCGCCAGTACTCGTTTACTCGTTCATACTGCTAAGCTTATCTCTCGTGGGTTTGAAGCTAACTTAGCCTGTAAATGTGGTATAGCTAACGCGATTACTGATGATGAGGAAACCAAAAAGCTGTTACATGAAATGATTGACACCGTGTTCTAGAGCATAATGACAGAAAAGGTGTCGGTGATTTTTAGCTCGGTCTTATTCCGCGTATCTTGCGTAAGATAGCAGGCTATTACGACAATGCTGAGCCAATTAGTTCGACTCTAAGTATTAGCAAATAACTGACATTTTTTTAGAGTCTGTTCGACGATAGGTTTATAGGGTGTTCTAAATCTATATATTAAGTATTCATTAATAGTCATAAAGCTAGCGGTTATATTTGCGGTCATCCATTTCCTCTCAATCCAAGACTCAATGAGGGCAATAGAGCAACCTGTTCGGCGGAATTCGTTGATAAAGAACTCACTACTTATAGAAAAGGTGTATCTCAACTGTTTGTAAATAGATAATTTACAACTTATTGAGCCGTTGAGTCGTACTGAGTTATTGGATAACAAATCAGCTTTCTGTACCATTTCAACGTTAAACCTATGGTCTTATGGAGATTCAGTTATGCGCACAATCAAGGTCAATCAACCTGGCGGCTTAGAAAATATTTTAATTGATGAAACGAATGAACCCACCTCCCCACAGAAGGGTGAAATAACAGTCCGTATTCTTGCCAGTTCATTGAACTATCACGACTACCTAGTGGCTGCTGGACACCTCAAGACGGAGAATGGTCGTGTACTACTCTCAGATGGTGCTGGTGTCGTAGAAAGTGTTGGTGAAGGGGTCACAGAGTTTAAAGTTGGTGACCACGTTGTTTCTACCTTCTTTCCTCAATGGCTGGCAGGTGATGTTATTCAGTCAGCTGGCAGCTTCCAGCAGACACCTGGAGACGGTGCAGATGGATTTGCAGCAGAAGTAGTTACTCGCTCTGCCGAAGCGTTTACTCACGCACCTAAGGGTTGGTCCCATGCGGAGGCAGCAACCATCACTACTGCTGGATTAACAGCCTGGCGTGCACTTGTCGTTGATGGCCAGCTAAAAGCTGGTGATACTATTTTGACTTTAGGTACCGGTGGTGTCTCCATTGCAGCATTACAAATTGGCAAACTTTTTGGTGCCAAAGTGATTGTTACCTCATCATCAGATGAAAAGCTTGAAAAAGCTAAAGCGCTGGGGGCTGATGCCACCATTAATTACAAAGAACATCCACAATGGGCTCGTGAAGTCGCTGCTATAACTGATAATCAAGGTGCTGATCACATTATTGAACTAGGTGGCCCTGGCACATTAGAGCAGTCAATAAAAGCCGCTGCTGTTGGTGGTCATATTTCTCTAATCGGGGTTATGACCGGACTTGAAGGAAAAATTCCAACCGGTTTGCTGATGATGAAACAGATTTGCCTGCAAGGACAACTGGTCGGTAATCGCAGCCAGCAACAGGACTATGTGAAAGCACTGGAAATGAATGATTTACGTCCAGTCATTGATAAAGTATTTAAATTTCAACAACTTGCTGAGGCTTTTGAGTTTCAGGCTAATGGTTCACATTTCGGTAAAATCTGTGTTGAGTGGTAGATTTTACATTGGAATACTTCCGTTCAGACGAGGTCCCCACTATTATGGGGACCTTATCTCTTGCTAAACAAGCAAGTCATCATAGAATGATGCTCAATCCCTCATAGCATGGCCTCATAATTGATTAAACCGGCGGTCTAAATTTCTACTCTAAAAAATCGCCAAGCTCTGATAAATCAACTACTCACTTGTTCGATACCGGACTAGAGATAGCTAGGACAATTATCAGAGTGGAAAAACAACTGTATGGGCGGGTTCGTAAGAATTAAGCAGGGTATTTTGTAACCAGTTCAAATTCTCACTGTCCATCGTTCTGTATTTAGCTTGAAAATAAAAAAACATAAACTCATCGTCACTACTTTGTAGCCAGGATTCTGTTCTTGTTTGCACTTCTACAGACTCTCGCCTGAAAATTTCTTCAAAAACAGCATCGACGATAAGATCAAAGTCTGATTCATCCTTTACCCTGCTCTCACTATAACCTCGGCATATTCCCAATATTGAAGCAGTGATAAATTTACTTTGTTGCATTAAAACGGGCACATTACCAAGCGAATCTTTAACAGGTAAAAAACACTCAGAAAATGCCTGCATAAGCTCTCGTTTATATTTTACGACTGATAGCCCTAACATAACCATATCGCCTCAAAGAAGTTGAATCCCAGCTGAAAACTACAGCATTAAATTATTTGCTCTTTTAAAATGCTCTTGTGAGTACGCCGACAACCATTTGAATTGCCCAGAAGAATCACCTTGTCTATTTGCTTGTTCCTGCCCTTGTTTGAATTGTTCATCACTAGTTTCCTGCCAAGCATTTACACGTTCTTGTACATTTAATGATTCTCTTCGATATATTTCTTCGAACACGGCATCAAGAATAGATGCTCTTGAAGCATCTTTCTGGATAATATGTTCTTCCAAATAAACTTCACATACCTGCAAAACAGCGCCATTTGTAAACGCATCAAATTGCATCTCTACTGGTACATTTCCCAGTTCATCCTTGAGAGGAGAAAAACAGCTCGAAAAATTTTCCGTTAGCTTTTTTTTATGCTTGAAAAGTCCAAGACCAAACACTTTAATTCCTAGTGAATAACTCAACTACTCACCATTGAATCTACTTCAACACTTTTCAGCAACACGTGAATCTACGTATGCCCGACGATGAATGTTCCCAACCTTTGCTATTAGTCAGTCAGGTAGCGAGTATCTCCTTTCACTTTTGGTTTACTGGATAATCCTCATAGGTAAGGCCTTCATTGCAGAAACGGTCTATGTAAAATACGAACACCTAGGATATATACCCGAAAACCTGAGGCAATTATCAGCTGCCGCCAGCTATGTAAACATTTTTAATATGCTCTCCAACACTAAGGAGAGAGAAATGAATTTTTTATTAATAAGTGCTGTTGCGATGATTGCAGCACTGATCCTATCGGCCTAGTTGATGACATTTGTCCACAGATCTGAGCAGGTTCAACAAACTAGACCTTGAATAACGCCAGTTTCTCTTGCAGTCTGCCAGCAGCTAGATCCAGCTCATTCCCCACGCCACGCAATTGTTGCGCTCCTTTTGATGTTCGGTGCACCAGTCGTGAAACCTCGGAAAGGTTATGATTAACTTCATCACAAGCGGCCGACTGTTGTTCTGTCGCTGCTGCAATTTGCAGTGTCATTTCAGTCACTTCTTCGATAGCTTGATTAATTTCATTTAACGCTGATTCTGCCTGTCGTGCCAACTCTACTGTTTCTGATACATGTTGGCCGCTTAGACCTATTGTATTTAATGCCAGCTGATTACTTTGCTGCATAGTGGTTAATTGCTCACGGATATCAGCCGTAGCCTGGTAGGTCTGACTCGCCAGACTACTAATCTGCTCAGTAACAGGATCAGGCTCAGCTTTACTCATGCTGGCCGACGGCCCACCTGAGGACTGGCTCGCTATGCGATTGATTTTCGATGAAATCTCATCAAACACTGAGATAACTTTCAATATATTATCGACATTTTTTGCCATATCTTGCACGATGATTTCCGACTGGCGAACCGACTGACTGATGTGGTCAATGGTTATAGTTCTTTTTTGTAAAACTTCCGTCCCTACTGTTGTTGCATCATTAGCATATTGCACAAATTGTGATGTTCGTTCGGCACTTGCAGCGATTTGCTGCGCTGAAGCAGCCATCTCATTCATCGTCAGTACCATATCCTCGATCAGGCTTTCTTGTTCTAACATCTGAATGCTCGTTTCTACACTTATCTGTCGACCTGCAGAAGATAATTCACTGACGTCACTGGCAACTGGGAGCAATTTCTGAACCAAGTTTTGTAGCTTTTCAATAAAGGTATTTAGTAGAAGAGAGAGTCTGCCGGTTTCATCACGATAACTAATATTCAATCGCTGTGTGAGATCACCTTCCCCTTCGGCAATGGAAGTCACTAGTGTGGTCATTTCTGTTAGCGGTCGGATACTTTTGCGAGCCACCAGCCATATCGTAAACACGCCAAGTAGTGAAAGAAATAAACCTAGTATTGTTGTTGTTGTTATAAACCGTTCTTGTGCGAGAGCAAGGAACTGATTTTGCTTGATGACGTCAGCCATCACAATTTCTTCGGGTACTTCCATATACGCAATCCAGCGTTGCTCATTGCCTGGCAGATGGAATGGTTTCATCACAATGAATTGTTGCTTGGAGTGAAGGATTGTTGTTTCATCACTGGTAGCCACTTCTCTGAGCTTGTCACGTATTGATGCTTCCAACACTCTCAAGTTCTGACCAATTAAATAAGGATGTTGGCTATGCCCTGATATCACACCTCTAGGGCTGACCAATAATGTCCTTCCCCGGCCATCGTATAGACGTGACTCAACGTCACTGATCACTGATTGTAAGAAGCTGGCAGAGATATCCACACCGGCAATACCAATAAATTGCTCATGCACTTTTATAGGAGCGACAAGACTACTCAACAAGACTTCTTTATCATCTACAGGGTAAAGATAGGGATCAATTACACAACTTTTGCCACTCTCTTTTGAGCAGAGATAATATTCCCCCACTCTGTTGCCGTTCTCATCCAGGGTTTTGTCCTCCAGTCCTTCCAGCAACGCCACCATAAAATCATTATTGTCTCTCGTCACATAGGGCATGAAGCGACCTGCATCATTACTTCCCTTTGTCTGTTTTGCCAGTTTATCTGCCCCATCAATTGCATTAGGTTCAAAAGCTACATAGGTGGCCAGAAAGTCTGGGTGGTCCGATAGAGTTTGCTCCAGCATGCGAATGGCCAATTCTCGTCTATCAAGCTCGCCTTCGGACTTCACAACAGCATTCATTGCAGAGGCAACAGCTTGTATTGCATGCATAGCAGATAAAAGCGGTGTAGATAATTCCCCGGCTGTATCACTAGCCAGTACCTGAAGATAGTCTTCAACCTGACCACGTGTCACCTCATAACTCTGAGCTGCAAGAGTTTGTTTTATCTTGTCAAACTGCCATAGTCCGACCAAGACCGCCATCAACACAACGCTAAGAAGTCCCAGTCCAGCCCAGATGCTAAAACGTTGTTGAATGGAAAAATGCATTCTTTATTCCCGACATGTCATATACCGAATACTGGCTGATGCCAGAGCTGCCTCAGAGCACTCTGATTACGGTGGACAAATCTGTCACATTTTCTATTACAGCGCAATTAACCCACCCTTTACCAAAGGAACCTCATACGCTTCAGTCAAATGGTGTCACTCTTAAAAACCCATTCTGCAACGAGAATATGAAAGACGGCCTAAGAGTGGACTAATGGTTAACTTTCAGGATGGGTGCTCATACTGACGATGCTTTTTTTGTTGTAGGGCATGGGCGACTAATATACCAATTTCGTATAACACCCACATCGGAATGGCCAACATAAACTGAGAAATAATGTCAGGCGGAGTAATAATAGCACCAATAACAAACGCACCAACAATGACGTAGGAACGCGCCTGCTTCAATGCCGTGACACTTACCATACCGGCCGCGACCATCAGTACTACCGCTATAGGTGTTTCAAATGCCATGCTGAAAGCAATAAAAAGCACAATGATGAAATCTAAATATTTACCAATATCGGTCATCACCGCTACTCCTTCGGGAGCTGTACTGGTGATAAAACCGAACACGACAGGAAAGACCAAGAAAAAAGCAAAAGCCATCCCGCAAATAAATAGAAAAGCACTGGTGATGACTAAAGGTGCAATAAGATGACGCTCATTGCTATACAAACCAGGCGCGATGAAAGCCCAGATTTGGTAAAGCGTATAGGGCGATGAAATGATGAAGGCGGCTAACATCACCACCTTGAGAGGAACAAAGAAAGGGGTAGTCACTTCAGTGGCAATCATTTGCCCCCCTTCAGGCAAAGCTTGTAGTAAAGGAGTTGCCAAAAACTGATAAATATCATTTGCAAAGGGAAATAAAGCGAGCATGATGAAGAAAATCCCAGCCACAATTTTCAGCAATCGCTGTCGAAGTTCTAACAAGTGACTGAAAAATTCTTCTTTACTACTCACTTAGCGATTCCTTCTGTTGGATCACACTTTTTTTATGCTCAGCGACTTTGGTCGTTGTAGCACTAGGGCTTTCCCAGGCTCTATCTGAAACAGGCGTTTCAGAGCGGCTAATCACTTCGGCAACTGGCTGCATGCCTTTACGAAGTTCATCATTCAGGCCTTCTTTTTGTTGTTTTAGCTCTTCCTGCAAACGTAAAAGATCGTTAGACCTCATTTCTTGATCGATATCGTCTTTAACAGCCGTCATAAACCGTTGAATACGACCCACCATCACACCTAAAGTCTGCGCTACCTTTGGAAGTTTGTCGGGACCAATAACAACCAGCGATACCAATAGAATGACAATAAGCTCGGGGAAGGCGATATTAAACATTGTCAAAGACCCTGAAGTTACTGCTTATGCCTAGCTTTGTCATTCACACTGTCAGTTTGATTGACAGCATGATCGATAACGCTGATGTCTTGCTCTTCACTCATCGCTTGTTTAAACCCTTTGACCGCACCGCCCAAATCTCCGCCTAAATTTCGTAATTTTTTGGTGCCAAAAACAAGCGCTACAACCGCCAGAACAACGAGCCAATGCCAAATACTAAAAGAACCCATTTAACTGTCTCCTTAAATGATGTGGATATACTAAGTTTCTATAATTATGATTGGGCGTACGTAATCAAAGCCGTGATCGCTCCAGTGTCTCACTCGGACACTCCCCGAATAGCTCACGGTAATAACGTGCGAACAAACTCATATGCCAAAACCCCCAATGCGATGCCACACAGGCGATATTACTGATTTGCTCTGACTTGTATTGAAGCTCAGCCCGAATCTTGTGAAGACGAATATTTCGCATATAAGCAACAGGAGTGATGCCAAGCACTTGCTGAAAAGCATGGTTCAATGTCCGGCGACTAATATTCAGAGTGGTACAAATTTCACCAATGGTAATGGGATCACAATGCTGGGCTAGCGTAAGCTCACGTACACTTTTGACGATATAGCGATGTACTCTGTACTCATGTCGTCGGCCGTTATTGTTGCTGACCGCTGACAGTGCCTGCACACACACACTGAAAACGGTATCTTCAAAGTGTCGCCAGCTGTTTGGATGACTGGTGCCATCATCAAGATTTTTCGCCATATGCTCTGCCCCGATGTATAAGATTGCCAACAAACGGCTTTGTATAACAGGAGGAAGCGCCTCTACTGGATTTGCCTTACCCATAATAGGGCGAAGATCTACCTTTTCTACTCTTTCTGCATATTCCTCTAATCGTTGCTCAGCAATGACGGCAACATTAATTTCAGACGAATGTGAAGTCCTGAATAAGAGCTCATCATTTTTATCCAGAGTAATCAGCGAGTTTTTGTCTAGCTTGCTGCCACACCATAAAGCCTCCCCCTCCACAATGGTTGGTAACCCAATCACATAACTGTCTGGTGGTGGACTGGCAAGCTCATCCACAGAGCGATTCATCGCTTCACGAAAGATCTGTACCCCCTGACAAGCAACACTTGTCACCGTTCCTGAAAACTGCCCTTTATCTAATTGTGTGTAATCTTGCGACCACATTGGCAATGCTGCTGCTTGCTCTAGGACATCAGTTAATTTAGAGCGTACTGCTTTTATTTCAATTTTAGCTAGGTCGTCATCTACCAATATCTTTTCTTGATTCATATTTCTCTCCCTCGGAACCAAGCCATCAAACAAACCATAACTTATTATTTTTATTAAGAATATATTGGTTTACCTGTCTTATTATTTTTATCAGGTTGATAACTGGCACTTACGATAATAGGCCTTTTCTGGGATAGCTAATAGTAGAAATCGGCAAGATGTCAGTCTGAATAATGAACTGAGTTTGATCATGGCTGTAGGGAGATGAACAGTATTATCAATCAGATAATCAATGAACCATCACTACATGGGCGAATAATTGAACAGATGAAATACTATCGAAGGAAAAACAGACAGTTAGACCAAGCACCACCCATCCACTCACATGTTAAATGACTCTTCAATGTGCTATGCCGTTAACACAAAGTTTCAATTGAAATAGCGATTGATTAGCAAGAATCGGCAACATCGATAGCAGTTATCCCCATTCTGATACTTCAATGCCAGTTTTTGATACGACACCGATTTTCCTCTGGCTATAGTTGTTACGAAATTATTTCATTAACAACAAGTGACCGGCAGGTCCGAGGAGGTAGAGAGTGAGAGCAGGTAATTATAGCCAGACATCGACTGTTGAGAACAGCTCAACATGTGTGCCTGATGCAATTAGTTTTTCCGAGTCAAAATCATCAGGACAGCGATTTGCCATTATGTTATCGGCAATAACCGTAGGTGTTACAACAGGCATTGCACTGAATACACAAGCGTCATCAATGCTGACGGGCATGTTTTTAGCTTTAACTTTTATTGGCGGCCTGTTATCAACTTGGTCGCCATGTGGGTACTCAAGCCTTAGTCTGCTAAGACCAGCGGGGAAATATTCTTTTGGTTCAGTCGCTCGCTGGACACCCACCTTCATAACTCATGCGATTGGCTATGCCATAGGTGCATTAATGTTGGGTGGTGCACTAGGTTTGGTAGGTACTTTCTTATTTGAACAGTTGGCTTTCAGTTATATGGCACTGGGACTAGCGATACTAGCGATTGGTTATGGGGCACATCAACTTGGCTTTCTAAAAATGCCCTATCCACAACGTCGAGCTCAGGTTCCACATGATGCTCGTTTTCGTTTTCGTTCCTCAACAATTGGCCTACTTTATGGCTATGCGCTGGGCATGAACTACCTGACTTACGTGCAAACCCCAACACTTTACATTGTTACGGGGGCTGCATTGCTAAGTGGCGATATCACCTCGGCTATCACCATCATCGCCGTCTTCAACATCGGGCGCTGTCTGCCTGTTGCGGTGAACTTTCTGCCAATTTCCAACCAGTCTGTTCAAGCTTGGTTAGCAAAATGGCAGGAACGTGCTGTTGAACTGGATGGATTTCTTCTGCTGTCAATCGGTGCTGCCGCATTAACCATGTTATCACTGTAAACACAGATTAGACCTCATCCCTAACTCATAATAAACCAAAATAGTTTGGAGAAGATATGACTATATTTAACCTTAAATCAAAGCTGCGAGAAAAAAGCCTGGCAGGTGGCATTGCTACGGCAGCGCTGATGGCTACCACTTATCCAGCACTAGCTGATATTGCTGTTGAACAACAGAGCATTGAAGTTGCCCCGGCCAGTGACTCAAAACGAGTTTATGTCACCGACCCAGGTCATTTCCAGATGACTTCACAGGTGTTCACCATTGACGGTAAAACCAGCGAACTCTTAGGAATGGTGGATGCTGGCAAACTACCGCATGTATTAGTGGGTAACAAAGGTAAGTTTATGGCTGTCGCCAATACCTGGTATGACCGTATCGCACGTGGCAACCGTGATGATTATATTGAAGTCTTTGATACCAGTACTCATAAAGTGACTGCTGATATTGATATTCCAGAAGGCCGGTTTCTGACAGGCGTATTCCCACACATGGCAACGCTGAGTACCGATGACAAACATATGCTGTTTCAGCAGTTTTCACCAGTACCGGCTGTCGGCCTGGTCGATCTGGAAAATAACAAGTTCGTCAAAATGATTGACACACCTGACTGTTATCACCTGTTCCCAGCACCAGAGCAAAATGTCTATATGCACTGTCGAGATGGCTCATTACTGCAAATCAGTTATGACACTGAGGGTAATTCTGAACAGAAGCATACTAAAGTGTTTCATGCTGAAGACGAGTACTTAGGCAATATGCCGTACTATTCAGATGTGACAAATCACTTAGTCTGGCCAGATTATGAAGGTCAGATATTTCAAGCTGAATTATCCGCGTCTGGAGCCACATTCAAGAAACCTTTTGAAGTCTTTACTGAAGAAGAAAAAGCACAAAAATGGCGTCCAGGTGGTTGGCAAGTTATTACCGTTCATGACGAAACAAATGAGCTCTACCTGCTGGCTGATCAGCGAGCGGAATGGACGCATAAATCACCCAGTCGCTATGTCTTCGTTGTTGATGGCAATACAGGCAAACGGTTACGTCGCATGGAGCTGAAACACGATGTCGACTCAATAGCCGTTAGCCAGGATGATGAGCCTTATCTGTTTGCTTTATCGGCCGGTGACAGAAAGATGTACACCTTCGATGCCAAGACCGGTAAGCAAATTGGTGAAATCGGCAACCTGGGTCGCTACCCACACATTCTTACCCTTCCTCAAGATAGTGAGTAAGTTATGAGCTGGTTAATGAATGATCCTGCATTGTTAGTACTGGCAACGCTGTTTGTCGGCCTGGTACTGACTGTCGCGGCCATATCTAAGTTGCGTCGTCCTGATGAGTTTCAGGGAGTTGTCGACAATTACCGTTTACTACCTGGTTTTCTGGTAGCACCGGTAGCGAGACTTCTGCCAATGGTGGAGTTGGCATGTGCCATCGCTTTGATGATTCCACCTGTTCGTCAAACTGCGGCTTGGGTAGCAGTAGGCCTGTTCGTGATATTTGCTCTGGCACTGGCAATTAATGTCGGTAAAGGTCGCACTCACATTGACTGTGGTTGTGTACGTCGTCCGACCAGTAAGAGTCGCATAGGTATGTTCCATGTCCTGCGAGCTCTTTTTCTTGCCGGCGTCAGTATCTACATCGCTTTTAGTTCACTGGAAATAGCCAATATCTCCCTCGCATCGTGGCTGATTGGTATGGCCTCAGCAGCACTGCTGGCCATGCTTTATGTAGCTGCGGATGTGATGGTTGGATTGCCAAATTCCCGTGAATCAAGAACCTAATTTTTAGTAAGGAAAATTTACAATGAGTTTCGATATTCTTATTGCTTCAAATGTGTTGCTTTGGGCAGCTTTTCTGGCTCTGGCTGCACTTATGGTAGGTGTTATTCGCCAAATTGGTCTACTACACGAACGTTCAGCACCACTCGGTGCCATGATGGTCGATCACGGACCCGATATTGGCGACAAATCACCTGTATTCAATGTGAAAACATTCACTGATGAAAAAGATGTATTAGTTGGTCGTGCGATCACCATGGGTCGCCCTAGCTTACTGATGTTTACGGGTCCTTCGTGCCCGGTTTGCGCCAAATTACTGCCCATTATTCGTGATGTAGCGGCTTCTGAGGGAGCTGATGTCATTCTGATAAGTGATGGAACTGCTGCTGAGCATCGCGAATTCCTGAAGAATCACCCTCTCAAAGGTGAAATTTACATTAACTCACCAGAAATCGGTATGCGTTATCAGGTTTCTAAAGTGCCTTACGGTGTCTTGCTGGATGCAGATGGTGTCATTCGAAGTAAAGGCCTTTGCAACACACGTGAACATGTTGAAAGCCTCTTCGAAACGATTCGCCTTGGCCACGCTTCCCTGCAAAGTTATCTGAAAGACAGCTCTACAGCGAAAGAAGTGAAAGTTGGCGAACAGCTGCACTAAGCATTCACTTGAAACAGACCAATAGAAATATAATGGAGAAGGCAAATGACAAAGAAATTAGGATTTGATGCAGCGATTGAGAAACTGACTCGTCGCACCGCTAACAAAACAGGTCGTCGTGGTTTTGTCGGCAAACTTGGAGGCTTCCTAGTTGGCGCAACCTTATTACCACTGCTTCCAGTTGACCGTCGTGGAAGACTGAGTGAAGCGCATGCTGCTTCAGCCACAGAAGGTGATGTGCTGAGAGCGGGGTGGCAACCACAGGATAAGGACCCACAAGCATGCGACTACTGGCGTCACTGTTCTATCGACGGTAATGTCTGTGACTGCTGTGGCGGTACATTAACATCTTGCCCTCCGGGCACCAGCTTGTCACCGAGCTCATGGGTTGCTAGCTGTTATAACCCAGGTGATGGTCAGACCTACCTGATCGCATACCGTGACTGCTGTGGCAAACAAACCTGTGGTCAATGTGCATGTCTGAACACAGAAGGTGAATTACCAGTTTACCGTCCTGAGTTCTCCAACGACATCGTGTGGTGTTTCGGTGCAGAAAATGATGATATGACTTATCACTGCACTATTTCACCTGTCGTTGGTAAAGCCAGCTAAGTCGTTCAGAGGCATTATCAAAGACATGAAGATTAGAAGCCTCGTCATGTTGGCATGCACGGTATTTTCCGTGCATGCCAGTTTGGCAGATAACGTGATTCAACGTAGTGATTATCAACGTCCTGAAGCCATCCCTGCTCCGAAATCAAATCCAGTGACTGAAGAGAAAACGACGCTCGGTAAAACCCTATTTTTTGATCCGCGTTTGTCTCGAGACAAAGGTATGTCCTGTGCGACCTGTCATTCCCCTGAGCATCGTTGGAGCGATGGGCGTCTAGTACCATTAGGTTCTGAAGAACTTACGCATCCAAGACGACCGCCAACAGTTATAAACAGTGCCTGGCTTACCGCATTAATGTGGGACGGTCGAGCCAACTCATTAGAAACACAAGCTTTTCTCCCCATTACCACCCCGCACGAAATGAACTACAACATGGATGAATTAGTTCAGAGACTAGGTGAAATAAAAGGTTATCGCCCCTTATTTGAGTCAGCCTATGGTGATGCAGAAATCACTACACAGCGCATCGCGATGGCGTTAGCGACTTTTCAACGTACCTTGGTCTCCAATGAATCAAGTTTTGATCGTTGGATAGAAGGTGATGATGACGCTATCAGTATCAGTGCTCAACGTGGTTTTGAGGTATTTAACAATAAAGCCCAGTGCGCCGCTTGTCATAAGTCATGGCGTTTTACTGACGATAGTTTTCATGACATTGGACTGGAAAGCTCGGATCTGGGTCGTGGCAAAACCATCCCTGTCGAGGTGACGATTATGCAGCATGCTTTTAAAACCCCGACCTTACGTGATCTGTCAGAAAATGGACCTTTTATGCATGATGGTTCCATGACCAATCTGGAGCAAGTGATCAAACATTATGAAGACGGTGGTATCAAACGTCCCAGCCTGTCTAAAGAAATGTCACCATTTGAACTAACTGAACAACAAAAAACCGATCTGATTGCCTTTTTGAAAACCTTAAATGGTGGTCCATTAGGAATTTCCCCACCCGTATTACCCAAGGAGTAGCAGACGTGAATAGGCAAGTAACACTTTGGCTCATGGCTATAGTTTGCGTCATGAGCACGCTCATTCTGCCCGTTGCCAGTGCTGAGCAGGCAACCGATTCAGAACAGGTTGTTCGAGAATTATCGCTGACCCATCACGATTTCGACGAATGGTACTTTACGCCTCAGGCCAATGACAAGCTATTGATTCATAACAAAGCGAGTATTGCACACAGTATTTACGTTACCTATCCAGACGGCAAAGTGGTGAATTTAGGCGTACAGCTTCCGGGAGAAACTGTCAGCTGGACTATTCCAGCAGCCGGTGATTACCTATTGCAGTGCTGGATACATCCGGTTATCAGAGCCGAAATGACAGTAATCCCCTAAAATTTGCAGTTTATCTGCTGGAGATACTAATGGCAGAAAATCAACGAGACATTGACCATCAATTAGACGATCCAGGAAAACGGGAGACCTTTCGTCATCTATTCAAACGTTTTGGTGTGGTACTGGTAGGTACCATCATCGGACAATCCATGATTCTATCCCGTCCGGCACGCGCTGCAGAAGCACTTCGTCCACCGGGCGCATTGCCGGATTTGGACTTCGACTCATCATGTATACGTTGTGGCTTATGTGTTGAAGACTGCCCCTACGATATTCTTAAGTTAGCCAGTTGGGCCGATCCAGCCCCACAAGGCACGCCCTATTTTGTAGCCAGAGAAGAACCGTGCCGAATGTGTACCGATATTCCCTGTGCCAAGGCCTGCCCGACTGGTGCACTTGATCGCCATATGACCGATATAAAAAAAGCGGATATGGGCATCGCTGTACTTGTTGACCATGAAACCTGCCTCAATTACAAAGGTTTGACCTGTAGTATTTGCTGGCGAGTCTGCCCCATTCGTGATGAAGCCATCACCATTGAACCTATCCAGACTGAAGCAGGCAAATTACTGATTCCTACCGTACACTCAGACATATGTACTGGATGCGGTACCTGTGAAAAACATTGCGTCTTGTCTGAAGCGGCAATACGTGTACTTCCACGCGAGCTGGGCTTAGGTCTATCTGGCAGGAATGCCGTTGGGAGGAGCTAAGTATGTTACATCGTCTGAAGCGTTGCCTTTATCGGCATCGCTGGCTGTTGATGCGCCGTATCGTACAAATCTCCATTTTACTTGCCTTTATAATTTTAATACCGGGTTATGGCAAGATGGCTGATGGCAATTTATCGTCTAGTCTCTGGTTTGACCAACTCAAACTGACCGATCCTTTTATTCTTCTCCAGTCTTTTTTTGCAGGCTCCACCATTGCCTTGCCCGCACTTACGGGAGCGATGCTGGTAGGAGGATTTTATGCTTTCTTAGCCGGTCGTCTTTATTGTAGCTGGGTATGCCCAATTAATTTACTGACCGATTTAGCCTATTGGTTACGTAAACGCCTAAATATTAAAGGCAATATGAGTTTATCCCGTCATTTACGACTCTGGATCTTAGCCTTATCTCTGGTGCTTTCTTTTTTAGGAGGGACTTTGGCATGGGAAATAGTGAACCCTATAACACGATTCCAGCGGGAGTTAATATGGTTTTCTTTAAGTGGTGGGATGCTGCTCGGCGCTTTGTTTTTGTTTGATTTATTTGTCAGTCGTCGTGCCTGGTGTGGCCATCTATGCCCAGTAGGTGCTTTCTATGGCATTTTAGGACGCTATGGTCGACTCAAGGTGACATCCACACCAACTGAGAACTGTGATACCCGTGGCTGTTCGCGTTGCGTTGCTGTTTGTCCTGAACCACATGTACTGGCTCCCGTAGTGTCAAAGCAAGCGTTATCTGTTACATCGAGTGATTGTACTCGTTGCGGTGCTTGTCTTGATGAATGTAGCGAAGGAGTGTTGTCAATGAAAATTGACTTAGTCGGGATGGCGAATAGAAAAGGTGACGACTAAAAAAAAGATAAAGGTGGGCGGCAAACCACCACACCTTTATAACAAGGGAGACAAGAGGTATCTGAAAAGTATTTTTATTCTGATTGTTTCACTGTGCCGCGCATCATAAATGTGTGTCCAGGAAATGAGCAGAAAAAGCTATATCCCTCATTTTTATTTAACACACTTGTTTTAAAGGTTGTTGAGGTACTTTCACCACCACCTATGATTGGTGTGAATGCGAGGACACGATCATCATCTTTTGGAAGGAAGTCATTTTCAAGCCCTTCTGGTGCACCAGCTTGAGCAATGGCATTCACATCTGAAGTCTTGGCTAATACCCAGTTATGGCCAAGCCCATCTTTAGATAACTTACCTGTATGCGTAAAATTGACAGTAAATTCATCACAATCAGATGGCACAGTGATTGTCTTAGTATTGTATGACCATGAATCACCCGCAGTAACCTCTACTTCACAAGTATCAGCACTTGCTAAGTTAGGTAAGGCAAATACTAAAGGAATAAAAAAATAAGAAAAACGCATATTAACTCCATGAAAAAAATCACAATGTGAGCAATAAGTTTAATAGCAGCGTTTATATCTCAGTAGCAAAAATGGGCATTGTTCGAATCATGTTATGTTTCTTAGTGAATGTTTTAATCCCACCAGCATAAAAGCCTAAGCAAGGCTATTTTTGACGTTCACATTGAGAGTTCTAATTGTGGCTACTTTTACTAATAAACTCTCCCCATCCTCTAACTACATAAAGCATCAATCACATGCTACTAACTGCTATGTAAAGATGATGGGATATTTACCCGAAAATATGAGGTAATTAACAGCTGCCGCCAGCTATGTAAACATTTTTAATATGCTCTCCAACACTAAGGAGAGAGAAATGAATGTTTTATTAATAGGTGCTGTTGCGATGATTGCAGCGCTGATCCTATCGGCCTGGTTAATGACATTTGCCAGATGGTTTCCTATAAAAGGCATAGATGGCGTTTTTAGTCGACTACATGACCATGATAAGGGCCCATATAGACTGCATTATTTAGCTTAGGTTTCTATGGTGCAGCAACTGGAGCCGATATAGCCTTATCAAAGATCGCCTGTCTTTGTGTCGCCATTGGCGGATTTACTAATCCAACGATTTTTTTCATTGCTGCTTTTGATACTAACTTTTGGAATAAAGTTGTCTGGAAAAGATTCTCTGCACTAAGCTTTATTATTACAACTATTGGCTTTATCTGGATAGCATATAGCTTACTGATGTTCGCTATTCAGCAATAGATAGTTTTGCTTACAATGCTTTAACCAATCATTTTAATGGTGATATAGAGTGCTTATTCAAAGCGCTCTTTTTATTCACTCTGTTATCTTTATTTATAGCGTTATTATCAAAATAACTCATTATAAAAACTCAACCCCATAAATTTATTAAACGCAAAATAAACATATATCTTATTAATTTATATACAAATTAACTGTATCAGTGTTCTCTAAATATAAAAAAACCTGACTAACTTTGCTTTTGTCATAAATCTTTAACTTAAGGTCGTTACTCTGTTTGAGTTAAAGATTTTTATTGCTTAATTAACTAGCCAGGAGTTTCTATGAAACTATTTGCAAAAAATGCAAAGTCAGTTTTTCTTATTACCGCACTTGTTGGTGCTATGTCATCAACAGTAGCTCATGCTGAATTGAAATTAAATGGTTCAGGTGCCAGCTTCCCAGCCCCTCTTTATAATAAATGGTTTAAGGATTACAGCAAACAAACTGATGGTGTGCGCGTTGACTATCAATCAAAAGGTAGTGGTGCAGGCATCCGTGACTTCATTAATGAAACGGTTGACTTTGCAGCAAGTGATGCTGCTATGAAAGACAGCGAAATCGAGCAAGTAAAAAAAGGTGCCATCCTTTTACCAATGACTGCTGGTGAAGTCGTTCTTTCTTACAACTTGGATGGCGTTAAAGAATTAAAATTACCACGTGATGTTTACCCTGAGATTTTCATGGGCAAAATCACTCAATGGAATGATCCAAAAATCCAAGCAGCCAACCCAGGTGTTAAATTACCTGACGAAAAAATCACTGTAGTCGTTCGCTCTGACTCAAGTGGTACAAGTTATGTCTACACCAATCACTTGTCTGCTATCAATGCTGAATTCAAAGACACTATCGGTGCCGCTAAGTCACCTAACTGGCCTTCTTCTGCATTAATTGTGAAAGCACCCAAAAATGACGGTGTTACCGCCACTATCAAGCAAACGCCTGGTTCAATTGGTTACATTGAATATGGCTTTGCAAAATTAACCAAAATGCCAACCGCTATTCTTGAAAACCAAAAAGGTAAATTCGTAGAAGCCGGTGGTGAAACAGGTGCTGCTGCACTAGCAACAACAACGTTCCCTGAAGGTAATTTACCGGGCAGTGATGTACCAGATTTACGTGCCTGGTCGACTGACCCTGCTGGTGAAGATGCCTATCCAATCGCTTCATTCACTTGGTTACTGGTCTATAAAGATCAAGAAGATGATAAAGCAAAAGCTTTACGTGACTTAATCGAATATATGGTAACGACAGGTCAAGAATCATCTGAAGCGATGGGTTATATCCCACTACCAGAAAATGTGGTTGAGAAAGTTCGCAATGCAGCGAAAATGATCAAGTAATTACATTGTTGAAAACACAGATAAAAATGCTGCAAGGCTGGAAAGTCCTTGCAGCATTTTCTCTGTTTTTAACACTTCATAAAACATGTTTAAAAACACGAATGAATAATTGATAGGAACGCACATGGTTTACGATCCATTTAAAGAAGCCAGTAGTGATAAAACACTGTCTGCTCCGCCATCATCGACGGATTACTTAAAAGATTCGGTATTTCGTTCTTTTGCTTATTTTTGCGCCTTATCCATTGTTCTTTTGGTCGCCTATATTGTGTTTGAGTTAGGGTCACAAGCCTTACCAGCCATTAAAACTCACGGTCTTGGTTTTATAACTGGCTCAACCTGGGATACCAATGCTGGTGTCTTTGGAGTCTTGCCTGAAATCTGGGGCACATTATATAGCTCCTTTTTAGCGCTGCTCCTTGGTGGTTTTTTAGGTGTGGCGATTGCTATTTTCTTAACCCAAGGTTTTGTACACGCTAAATTCGAAATGATTTTTAGAACGATCATCGAATTATTAGCTGCGATTCCATCTGTTGTGTATGGTTTGTGGGGTATTTATGTGCTTATCCCGTTAATCAGACCTGGTGCGCAATGGTTACATGACACCTTAGGCTGGTTCCCTTTATTTGGGACCGATTTGAGTGGACCAGGCCTCGCACCAGCAGCCCTTGTATTAGCCATTATGATTTTACCAACAGTTGCAGCTATTTCAGCTGATGCCTTCCGCCGTATCCCTTATAAGGTAAAGGAAGCAGCTTATGGTATGGGTGCTACAAAATGGGAAGTTATCCTAAAAGTGATGTTACCTACCGCCTCTTCCGGCATTCTGGCTGGCTTAGTACTTGGCTTTGGACGTGCTTTAGGTGAAACCATGGCACTCGCGATGTTGATTGGTAACGTTAACAACATCAGTGTATCGCTATTTGCACCAGCAAATACCTTAGCATCACTACTGGCATCGACCTTCCCTGAAGCCGGTCAGATTGAAATTCAGGCGCTGATGTACGCTGCATTAGTCTTACTGCTTATCACTTTTATCGTGAATGTGGCCGGTCTTGCAGTTCAGCAATACACCATGCGTAAATTTGAGGGTAAAAAATGAGTCAATTACAAATGGAAGAGCCTGTATTACCGCCAAGAATTGAATTACCAGCACTGGAAAAAAATCTTCTTGAAGTCAGGGCACTAAAAAACTATTTCCTGACGTCACTGGTTTGGGTATTGGCTGTGCTGGCAAGCATTCCACTTTTTTCCGTGATTTACATGCTGATTGTACAGGGTGGTAGCCGACTTGATATGGAAGCTATTACAGCCTTACCGCCAGCCGGTTTCGAAATGGGCGGTGGTTTTGGTAATGCTATTGTCGGTACATTAACGATGGTAGGTATAGCTTCTGCTATCAGTATTCCTATCGGCATTATGGCTGCTCTGCATTTATCCATACTCAACCCTTCGAGCAGAATAGCAACCATCTCACGCTTCTTAGCCAAAGTATTGACCGGCTTCCCATCTATTCTGGCGGGTGTCTTTGTCTATGCGGTCATAGTTATCACTACAGGCACTTACTCTGCCTGGGCAGGTGGTGTCGCCTTAGCCGTTTTAATGTTACCAACCGTAACACTAGCCGCTGAAGAAGCGATGAAGCAAGTACCACAAAAAATGAAAGACGCCGCGTTTGGCATGGGATGCACGCGCACTCAAGTCATATTGAAAGTCGTTCTGCCAACAGCATTACCCGGCATACTGACAGGTGTGATATTGGCTGTGGCGGGTGCGGCGGGTGAATCCGCTCCCTTACTGTTTACCGCCTTATTCAGTAATTACTATATGGCGGAGTTAGCAGAACCTACGGCTTCTCTATCCATTCTGATTTACAACTTCTCTGGCATGCCATTTGAAAATCAGATTGAGTTAGCTTGGGCGGCCTCACTGGTACTTGTATTACTTGTGCTGTTTTTCAATATTCTGGCCCGCGTTGTCGGCAGATCGAAATTTAAAGAATAACGGAAGGAAAATCTATGAATATGCAAACCGATACCGGCGAATTTATTGCTAAAAAGTACGAGCCAAAAGGCCCCGTTGTTTTGGATTGCCATGTAAAGAATATTTACTACGGTGATTTTAGAGCAGTCAGAGATACGACTATTCCTATTGAGAAAAATAAAGTGACTGGCTTTATTGGGCCATCAGGCTGCGGTAAGAGTACGGTTCTACGTAGTATGAACCGTATGAATGATCTTATCGACTCATTCCGTTTTGAAGGTCACATTCAATATCATAAGCATGATATCTACAGCAAAAAAGTGGATGCTGTCATTGTTAGACGTTATATCGGCATGGTCTTCCAGTTACCTAACCCTTTCTCTATGAGCATTTACGATAATGTTGCATTTGGTCTGAGATTAAATGGCTATAAAGGCGACGAAGAAGAAATGGTTGTCAAAGCACTTAAACGTGCGGCTATCTGGAATGATGTGAAAGATAAACTGAAGAACAGTGGTTTATCATTATCAGGTGGTCAGCAACAACGCTTGTGTATCGCCAGAGCCATTGCAACAGAGCCTGATGTGTTATTAATGGATGAACCTTGTTCAGCATTAGATCCGATCGCCACCCGTCAGATTGAAGAACTGATGGTGGAATTGAAGCAGCATTATAGTGTGGCATTAGTCACTCACAATATGCAGCAAGCAACTCGTGTCGCTGATACCACAGCCTTTTTAGGTGTTGATATTTCACAGGGTGGTCGTACTGGCTATCTGGTAGAAATGGATGAAACCAAGAAGATTTTTGAAGACCCTCAGCAGTTGTTAACTAAACAATATGTGAGAGGTGAGTTTAGTTAATCTAAACCGTTATTATGGGGTCATCATCACTTAACGCTGTCCACGCGACTCAAGAAGATCTGACATGTAATATTGCCCGACTGGATATTGCCGCTGTCAGATCGCGCTTGTTGGATACACAGAAAAATTTCGGTCAAATTAATAAAACACTGACAGTTAAAAGAACCCCACCGTCTAACGAAGTGATTGAAAATCTGGTCGCAGGATATGCCAAGATTGATTTTTATCTAGCTAACGGTATAGAACTTTTTGCTATGGGCAACTCACATTTGTTACTCGAGTTGAACCATATTGTTCTCTATCATGCCTCCTCCATCTCCAAAGAAGAGTCTCAACATCAGTTTGAGGCAACTAAAGCGCACTTTTATGCAGCACGTAATGGTGGTATTGGCCAACTCATGGACTGGTTAGCCTTAAACCAAAATACCAATATATGGAAGCGCACAGCTGGGTTATTCACCAATATATTGAGCCAACCTCAACTGTTCCTGGAAGGTAATCATCGTACAGGCTCTTTGATTATGAGCTATCTGATGATGAGTGAGGGGTATCAGCCCTTTGTATTATCTTATGATAATGCCAAGCATTTTTTTGAGCCTGCGGAGTTGACCAAAAAGCGCCGTAAGAAATCATTAGTCGACGATTTTATTTACCTACCAAAACAAACGCGCAAATTTGCGAAGCTACTTAAAGATGAGCAAAAAAGACAATCCTTTTTGCAGACCTAGTTAGTGATAACGTGTATTGGATGTTTTTTCTTTTAATTCACCACGGTTTGACTCAATAATTTTCTGAAACTTCTCCGGATCTTTACGAAGAATATTTATATACTCCATCACTAGCTCGTTCCAGTTAGTGCCACCATGAATAGAAAACTTTTCTAAAGCGACCAAAAGAAATTTGGCAGCGATCCTGAGCTCTTTACTATCAGCATCACCGTACCAATCAAGCAGCTCGCCATAGAGCTCCTCAATTTTTTCTAGAGGGGTGAACTCTACAATCATATCTTGAGAATCTTTGTCGCTCATATCGGCACTCTTAAATGAGGTTTATATCTATGCTAAAAACGCGTATGGAAGCCATTCTCACAGGCTACTTAGCATATTTTTGAATTTTTCGATGAGGTGTATTCTCAGCCACTTCAGCTAACAAAGCTTCATGTCCAGAGTCTTGTTTAAGCACTTTACAGATCCAAGCAGCCGTATCTTGCCCCAAGTCATCCAAATCAGGGTTCATATACATACTCTCTAATTGTTGTGTAAATAAGTCCAGAAGATCAGCGTCATGGATACTTTCATGAAAAGAAGCACGCGCAGCGAGTCGTTGTGTATAGCTGTCATTAGTCTGGAGCATACGCATATACATTTGAATTTCAAACGGCTTTTCAGGTTTATCTATCACGACGCGGTCTAACTCTCGCTGGACCGAAATATAAGTACTTAAATCACTCAATGCCTTTTTGGCATGTCGTTTAACTTTAGATTCAGCTGCGTTTTTAGATAACAGCTCAAGTGTTGATGTGTATTTTGGGTTACCACTGTATCCCAGCGCTCTTACCTCATAGGCCATGAGATTACGCTTATCTGAGTCATATAGCTTTTCCTGATAGTTAGCTAATAAATCAGCTTCCAGCACATCATATAAGCGAGGATCAGAGATACCTGACCACTGTAATCGTTCCAGAACAGTCTCTTTGCGTTCTTGTGAACCTGTTTGCACCACATTTAATACTGCATCAATCTGCTCATCTTTACTCTGATAAGCCGCAGCATTCATAGAAAGGGCAGTGAATAGTAATGGAATAAGCTTCTTCCCTAAAGTCATAAGTTACTCTTTTTAGTTCCATCGTTGAAAAATAAGTGACGTGTTAATACCACCAAATGCAAAGTTATTCGACATCACATAATCGGTATGAATTTGTCTGGGAGCATTCATGATGTAATCCAATGTGCCACAGTCAGGATCGACTTCATCCAGATTGGCCGTAGCGTGAAACCAATCACTGTTCATCATTTCAATAGCGACCCAGGCTTCTAATGCACCACATGCACCTAATGTATGACCAGTATAACTTTTAAATGAGCTTATCGGCGTACTGGACCCAAACACCGCTTCTGTTGCCGTGGTTTCAGCGATATCACCACGATCGGTAGCCGTACCATGAGCACTGATATAACCAATTTTTTCAGGCTGAATATCAGCATCCTCTAACGCTAACTCTATCGCTTTTTGCATAGTAGCTGCTGAAGGCTGGGTTACATGACTACCATCCGAATTTGTACCAAAACCAATCAGCTCTGCGTAAATAGTCGCGCCTCTGGCTTGCGCATGTTCCAGCTCTTCTAAAATCAAGGTGCAGGCACCTTCACCAATTACCAGACCATCTCTGTCTTTATCAAAAGGTCTGGGAGATAAATGCGGCGTATCATTCTTAATACTGGTGGCATATAAAGTGTCAAAGACTGCGGCCTCAGTGGCACATAACGCCTCACAGCCACCTGCAATCATAATTTTCTGTTGACCGACTTTGATGGCTTCATAAGCATAGCCAATAGCCTGACTCCCCGAAGTGCAGGCACTAGAAGTTGTTAATACGCGACCTCGCAAACCAAAATAGATACCGATATTAACCGGTGAGGTATGCGCCATCATTTTGATATAGGAGTTTGCATTCAATCCTTCGCATGAGTGATTCAATAGCATATTGCCAAAATCGGCGACAGCACCAGTATCACCAGCCGACGAGCCATATGCCACACCAACCTCACCACTATGAAGAATAGGATCTTTAAGAAGACCAGCCTTCTCCAGTGCGAGCTCGGTACTCAAAACGGCTAATTTAGCCACTCGCCCCATACTGCGTAAATCCTTACGCTTATAATGCGCAGGCATTTCGAAGTCTCGTACCGGTGCACCAAGGCGCGTATTTAACTCAGCATATTTATCCCAGTCATCAATTCGGCAAATCCCCGTGGTCATCGTTTCTAAATGATGACGGATGGTGGCCCAATCATTTCCTATAGGCGAAAAACCAGCGACTCCAGTTACAACGACGCGTTTCATCAGACCATTCCACCATTCACTGAAATGACTTGGCGCGTAATATAGGCAGCACCTTCCGACATTAAAAAGCTCACTGTCGCTGCGACTTCTTCGACTTTACCAACACGTTGCATCGGTATCAGTTTCATCGCTTCATCCATGAAAACATCTTCTGTCATCTCTGTATCAATTAATCCAGGCGCTACACAGTTCACGGTGATTTTACGTTTTGCTAATTCAATAGCAAGGGCTTTGGTCGCACCGATAATACCGGCTTTGGCAGCACTATAATTAACCTGTCCACGGTTACCAGCGATACCTGAAACTGAGGACATAGTGACAATGCGACCTGGTTTACGCCTTCTCACCATCGGCATGGTGAGTGGCTGTAATACATTATAAAAACCATCAAGATTCGTTCTTAATACAAGATCCCATTCTTCACCAGGCATAGCAGGAAAAGCATTGTCTCTCGCGAGACCAGCATTACAAACCACACCATAATAAGCACCATATTCTTCAACATCGGCTTCAAGTACAGCTTGGCATTGCTCTCTATCAGCAATATCAAACTGCAATATGCGGACATGCCGACCCAGAGCTTTAATCTGTTCAGCCACTGTTTCAGCTTCTGACCGTTTGCTGCGATAGTGCAACACAATGTCATAGCCGTCAGTAGCTAGTTTAACCGCAACCGCTTTGCCGATACCTCGACTGGAGCCTGTTACTAATATGGTTTCACTCATTCTTGTGCTTCCTTAATAAACTGACTGGCATCATCCGGTTGGAACACATTTAAATTTGCTATCGCTTCCACATTGAATGCCGTCAACATTCCTTTAAATACATGTAATCCATTTTCAGCCACCATGTCTCGCTCGACTCTCACTGTTAACGTCAGTCCAGTAGCAAACCATGGCACGTTCGATTCATAGCGTCGAGTACCAAGTAGAAAGCCAAGCTTCGGAGGCTGGTTATGTTTCCTTTCCTGTACCCCAGAAAAGGCCGCGATAGCTTGGGCAAGGTATTCCAAACCAACCCATGCTGGCACGCCCTGTTCCTCTGCAAATAATGTGGCTGAGGAGATATCGACTTCTGCCTCCAACCAGTCATCACCATAGGCAGTCACACGACTTAACAATGACATAGTGCCGGAATGTGGTACAAGATCGTCTACAGAATACTCAATATTCATTCTGTTCGTTCCATAACTAATGCCACATTATTACCCCCAAAAGCAAAGGAGTTGCTTAATACGCGTCGTACTGATGTTGATGTGTGCTGACGCGTCACAAAATTAAGCTTTGGCAATTCAGGATCAGCAATGGCATCCCAGTGATGGACGGGTAATACATCATTTTCCATTAATGCTAACCAACAAATAGCCGCTTCTAGTGCACCCGCTGCACCTAGTGTATGTCCTGTCATTGGTTTGGTAGAGCTACATAAGACAGACGAGGGGAAGGTACGACTAACGGCTCGCGACTCCATTTGATCATTTAACGGCGTCGCTGTTCCATGTAAATTAATATAGTCAATCTCCTCAGCCGCTAAGCCAGCATCTGCCAGAGCCATCCTCATGGCTCGTTCAGCGCCAGTTCCTTCTGGTTCTGGCGCAGAGATATGGTGGGCATCACTACTTTCACCAATGCCTGATAACTTAACCCCTTCCGGATTTGCAGAGATCATAAACAGAGCACCAGCCTCCCCGATATTGATACCATCTCTATTCTGACTGAATGGATTACAAACTGATTTACTGACAGCTTCCAGCGCGGAAAAGCCTTGCAGAGTAAGCTTACACAAGGTGTCAACACCACCGGCAATAACCGCATCGCAGAGACCGGCAGTGATAAGTCTTTTAGCTGAAGCGAGTGCTTTAGCCCCCGACGAACAAGCTGTCGACACAGCATATACAGGACCTAATGCACCAGATAATTCGGCAATGAACTCTGCTGTATTCGCCATTTCCTGAATCCTGTAGTGATAGTTTTCAGGTAAACCTTTTCCTTCGACATAAGACTGGATAGCGTTCTCAGCATCAGAAATACCGGATGTGCTGGTACCGATAACCACACCGACTCGCTCAGCACCATAGTTTTTTATGGCCTCATCAACTTTGTCCTGAATCTGACGATACACGGCCAGAGCCAATTGATTATTTCGACTTTGCCAGCAGGATGCTTCAATGGGGATATCGGGTAATACCTTTTGGCAGATAGCTATTGGTACTGGGTCTGTGCCATAGGCATCGGACAGTGTCATAAGATCACTTGGTTCAACCTCAAGTCCGCGCCTAAGTTCATGCATATTATTTCCAGCAGCACACACTACCCCTACCTGATTCAGGTAAACATTTTTTTTCTCAGTCACACTGTTATCAACTCTGTAAGGGCGAAATCACCACACGGTAATGATGTTGTTTATGGTCAATCTCAACGTTATCATCAGACATCATCACATCAAGGACTAGCACATTACCTTTATATAAACGTCGATGATGTGGAGCGAACTCAATTTTCCAATTAGATTGCTCATTATAATACTTGTACACCGTATTTTCTGGCCACAATGCAAACTGCATGACAGACATGACTTCTTCGAGAGGTAATGTCATATCAGTCAGATTAGTCGCTTGAAAATGGCTACCGTCATAGTCCATTTTCAGCAGAGTCTGACCGGTTGGCGTTATCACAGCTACACGAAAGTCCGACGCAGTGAAACGACTCAAGGCAATAAACGTCTGTGGTTTCTGATGTTGAATCACAGTCACTTTTTGCTTCATCAGCCCCGCTTTTGGCCCTTCTTTTGGTGGTAATAACAGTAGTGTATTTTCTGGCATCAGCAGTGGCTTGAATACACTACAAGCTGATATTGTAGAAAATAAAATGCCTATTAATAGAGCGCGTAGGATTACATGCCTCGACATAATTCCGCCAGTGAACTTAATCGTTTCACATCCTTCACGTATGGATTATGTGTATCCCAGGCATATCCAGCTAAAATAGAACTAATCATACGTTTGATAGGTTCATTTTTATTTGGACTAAAAATAACATCCTGCAGCCTGCCGTCATACCATGCTTCAACAAACTCTTTAAAGGTATGAACCCCTTGTTGTAAAGGTAAAACAAACTCTTTATTCCAGTCCACATTTTCACCTTGCAACTGCTTATTAAGCACTGAGTCAGCCAGACTTGAGGACTTAAGTGCAATCGTTACCCCAGAAGAAAAAACGGGATCCAGAAACTCACCGGCATTACCTAATAATGCATAACCATCACCATACAGTTGAGAGACATCACAGGAATAGCCCGTAAGCTCCCCCACTCGGGTATCAAAGCTTGCCTGTTGCAACAACGTCGCCATCCAGCCTGATTCATTAATGAGCTGTTTGAGCTTGTCATCAACATCGCCATCCAGTTGCTGGATAAACCTTTGTTCAGCGACCACACCAACTGACGAGCGACCATTACTGAAAGGAATGAGCCAATACCAGACATCTTGATAATGAGGGTGAACGCTAATCAAAATTTTATTGCGATCATAGAGTTCATCTTGAATCCCATCTTCAATATGAGTGAAAAGTGATGTTCTCGAAGGAAAGTTTGAGGGCTTTTCTAATCCTAATAACCGTGGCAATACGCGTCCATAACCACTGGCATCAAGTACAAACTGACTACTCAGCTGATAAGTTTTACCTTCATCATCCGTCACACTGACGCAGGCCCGTTTGTCACGATACTCAAATGCTGTGACAGTCTGTCCATAACAAATCTCAACACCTTGCTTCTGAGCAGTATCAGCCAGAATTTTATCAAATTTATCGCGTTGGACTTGGTACGTGGTCCCCCACCCATCAGAGAATTTTTCGTTAAAATCAAATGATTCATAGCGTTCTGCACAGCTAAAAGCGGCGCCATTTTTAAATTGGAAACCGGCGGCATGAACGGCATCCAACATCTTCGCCTGTTCAAGAAAACACATACTCTGTGGAAGTAGACTTTCACCAATAGAGAAACGCGGGAAATACGTTCGCTCCAGCACCAGTACGCGATAACCACGTTGATTTAATAAGGCAGAAACAACCGATCCCGCTGGCCCTGCACCGATGACGATAATGTCATACTGATTTTGTGTTGCTTTCAACACTCTCTCCTTAGAGTTGTGCGACGAAGTAATGTCGCTAAAATCCATACCCATGACAATCCCAATAATACTGTCAAACCAAAATGCATCAATACCGGTGTCTGACTTAGTGCTAATAGACCAAAAGCCATTAAACTTGTCAGCACTGACAACGTCACTGCTAACCAGGTTTGTGTCGCCCCAGATGTTTCTGTCAAAAAGATTCCCATATCAATACCAATACCTAGCACCAGAATTAACGCCATAAAGTGAAACAAATTTACGCCGGGCAACACCGCCATTAAGATAGCTAAAGTAAAGAAGGAAGCTAACATGGGGGGCAAAATGATTCGCCAAGTGGCTTTTTTGTAGCGCCAAAATAAAATGGCAAAAACACATAGATAGGCCAAACACATCCACAACATAATTTGTTGACGATAATCCTTCATTAAATTTGAAATGGCCTCCACCTGGTCCACTAATATCAGCTTTGGCACAATCGCTTGTAATGGTGGCAATGTTTCTACTGACAAGGAATGTGGGGACGCAATACTAATCACTGTTGCTAAACCGGCTTGTTTTGACTCAATAATCGGTGAAGACAGCAATCCCTCTTGCTCATCTTTTCTGTCAGCTGTTAGGCGGTTCAGTTTATCTTCCTCAAATTTAAGCCAGGCTTGATCAGTCATCTGCTCGGAAGCATTCAGCATTTTATAAAGAGAGCCCAACGCTTGCTGATACAAACGTTCAACTCGTTCATTATTATCCGTTTGTGTTTTCTTCGATGGCACCGATTCAGAGAGCATACGGTAATGAGAGATTTGCCCCTGTTGCTGTAACCATTCTAATGTGGGTTTAAGCTGCTCTTCTTGTTGTAAGCATTGCTCCAATTGCTCGCAAGGATTTAACAAAAACTGTGTACTACTGTTGAGACCTAAGGCGTGTTGAACATATTGCTCTTGAGCTAGCAACTGTGGTGGTGATGTTTGTAACAGCCGGATGTCATCTTCTGTTTTGCCATAAAACACACTGATTGCGGCAGAAATAGTGAGAATAACTAATAAAATACGGACAGATACATTCTGATCAACGCTTGGTAGTTGTTGTTGCCAATGATAAATCTTATTGCTCAATCGAGTCGTGCTGGTTGGCAAACGTTTTGTTAATAAAGGCAACCATAACACCACGGTTAACCACGCTGAAACCAGTCCAACGATAGAAAAAAGTGCCATCTGTCGCAGCCCAGGGAAGGGGGTGATCGCTTGGGCAGCATAAGCCAAAACACTTGAAAGCAGACCTAATGTTAATCCCGGCAAGATATGCGATATAACATCTCGCCGTTGCTGTCGTTCACATAAAAAATGCAGTGCATAATCAATCGCAACACCGATTAAGCCTGCTCCAAAGGCAAACGTCACGATATGTACGCGTTCAAACACCATAAACGCTACAGATGAGGCCACGATTAAGCCAATAAAGACAGGGAGTAATAATAAAGTGACACTATAAAATCGTTTAAAAACCCACCACATCAGTAGCACGATGCCGAGCAGCGAACCAATACCTATCGTCGACATTTCTTTTTGTGCTTGCTTGGCACCAGCATCGGCATGAACCAGTAAGCCAGATAGCTGCAGGGAAACACCTTTATCTTCCAGCTTGTCTTTTTGCTGTTGATAAACACCTAAAACCGCTTTCTGGGTAACCATCGAAAAAGCATCATCCGCTAAGTTCACTATCATTAGATAGGTATCATTTTTTTCTGTGAGCTTTAGATAATCATCTTCTGAAGTGACCTTAATGGGTGATTCCAACTGTTCTAACCACGATGACATCAGACCAAAAGGGTCATCAACCAGCGAATGTCCACCAAGACTCACGGGATTCAAAATGCGTGACAATGCTCGTTGCTTAACGATATCGCTTTTGTCAGTATCAATAAGTGTGACTAACTCATCTGTCAGCAAACCATAACGATAAGGGTAAAGCGTCTGTTGATAGTGTGTGAGCGTGGAAGCTTCAAATTGTGACAGCACAGAACTGACTTGTGGCAATGCACGAAGAGAATCCGCCAGAGCAGTCGAAGACGCTTGTCTGATTTTTTTATCCGATGCTGTCACCAGAATAAGTAGTCGCTGAGAAAACTGCCGTCCCATCTGCTCAGAAGCGGCTTTAACGAGAGGCTGCTGCTCAGATTGTGGCAACAGACTCATCATACTGGTATCTAATACTGGCCGATTAGAGGCTGTAATACCTATCAGCAGCACGATGACAAGCAGCCAAACCCAAGCCAAGAATTTAAAGAAGTTGTTCATCAGTGCGACTGCGATAATTCACTGAATGTAATATGTGTTTTATCACCATTATGTTCGTTCAATGTGACTTCTCTAAGCCATTTATCTCCTGATAACTCCACACTGCTGACAACTTGTTTTAAGGTTTGTTTTTTGGGCGTTAAGGTCACATACCACTGCTCACCATGCTGTTCACCATTAGCATAGAAAAACTCTGCTAAGTCTTGCCATTGTGCGGTTAATACAGCAAAAAAGATGTTACTCAGGATCTGAACGGAGGGATTTTTATCCGTTTTGATATGCAAAATTTCATTATTTCCCTGACGACTGACAATATCATCAGGTGTCATTGTCAGTTCATTTTCTATCGGTGTTTCAGTAATCCAATGGATGAACTGATGACGTTTGTATTCAAATCTCCCTTGGGAGGTTAAGGTAGTATCAAACTCGACAATCTGCTTCTGTTGCTCGAACCGCCCCTGAAGAGAGGCTGGAGAATCTGTGAGTTTGGCAAGTAAGTCGTAAGATAATTCTGCCTGTGCGGACAAACTCATGAGCAGCAGGATCATGAGCATAGAGAGTCTGATCATGCTGTCACCCCAAGTTTTTCAAATAAAATAGCGGGTGAGACAAATAACATTTCATTATTTGACATATCCACAGCGACTTGTACGGTATAGCCTTTGGTCAGTCGTTGCCCTGTCGACAGATCATCAATCTGATAGTTTATTTTCAGACGATTCTCCCACTCCACCAGCGTCGCTACCACCTTCACTTTTTGTTGAAAGCGCAGTGGGTGTGCATAACGAATACGTAAATCAATCACAGGCCAGGCATACCCTGACTGCTCCATTTCTGGATAGTTATATTCAATTTTATCCAATAAGGCACAGCGAGCAATTTCAAAATATTTCACATAATGACCGTGCCAGGCAACGCGCATCACATCAACATCGTGAAAAGGGACTTCAATAATCGTTTCTACCTGAATCACTTTTTCTCCTCAGTTTGCTGAGTCTGTGCTGATGTTTTTTGCCAAAAGGGATAAAAATTAAACCACTGCAGAGGGGCTATATGGCAATAATAAGCCAGCCTATCAGCGTATTGTTGGACAGTATTTGTTAATAAAGCCTGCCGTTGCTGACGTGTAAAGGACAACTTTTCAGAAAATAATTCGGTGTAGATGTGATACATACTGTCTTGCTTAAGACAAAACATCAGATAGACCGGACACTTTAATAAACTCGCTAATAGAAAAGCGCCTTGAGGCAAAGCCGCTTGCTCACCTAAAAAGGTGACTTCAGACACTCGTTGCTGCCCAGTGACGGGCGTTCTATCACCGGCAATAACAAGAAACTCTCCAGCTTCAACACGATCGGCCATCATCATGGCAAACGCTGGACTCATGTCAGTCACTTGATACATCTTAACCTGTGTCGTATTGCCTACCTTTTTCATTAAGGCATTAAATTTTTCAGCATGTTGGGTGTAGACCAGCAAGGTCAATTTCAAATTCGGTTGTTGATGTGCCAATGCATTACAGACTTCAGTATTACCTAGGTGGGAAACAACAATAATGCCGCCCTGCTGCCTTTCAATGGCAGCTTCAAACTGACCATCACTATGAAAGCGTACATCTTTGAGTTGAATACGCCCCATCCATGCCAGTAATTTATCCAGCAGAATGTCAGCAAACATAAGGAAGTGTTTAAATGACGATAACTTACCTAAGTCAGGATAGCTCCCGGTCAGTCTTGATAAATAATGTTGTGATGCTTTTCTGGCTTCTCGACGCGTTAAATAATAGTAAGTCATCACTGGAAACAAGCAGAGACGAAAAGCCCATCGACCAAAGACCCGATAACAAAATAATAGGATCTGCATGCCGATGACCGTCCCAGACTCGGCTACACGTGACCAATGCGAATTATTGACCATAACGCTTACGCCATAATAAACACGGCATACGCCACAACATGCCAAAAAACAGCCGTGTATGCATGAGCGTAATCAAACCATTATCCTTCCACAAAAGGAAGTGAGAAACACCATCCAGCGGATAGTGCACTTTCGTCGGTAGATTAGTGACTTTCTGATAACGCCATAGCCATCTGACGATGACTTCCGGATCAAAGTCCATACGGTTACCACAGTGAGAAAGCAGCGTTACAGTCTGTTGCAGCGGATAGACCCGAAACCCGCACATACTATCTTTAATGCTAAAGGATAAGGTATTAATCCAGATCCATATATGAGTCAGATAACGACTGTATAAACGTATTTTAGGAACGGACTCATCATACTGAGGGTACCCAGTGATAAGCGAGTCTGGCTCACTTTCTGCTGCTTGAATAAAGCGGGTAATATCTGCCACATCGTGTTGACCATCCGCATCGATTTGCAGTCCATGTGAGTAGCCATTATCCAACAACCATCGCAGACCCGCCTTCACTGCGGCGCCTTTACCGCCATTCACTTCTAGGCGAAGCAAACTTAACTGATGTGGAAATTGTTCAGCAAGAGCAATCAATGTTTGCTGACAGGGTATATCACTGCCATCATCCACCAATAGAATAGGCAATCCAGAGGCCATGACTTGGGCGACAATCGTCCCAATCGCATGTTCATGGTTATACACTGGGATCACAATCGCAGAATTAAAGATATTCTCAGGCATAACAAACCTTTCCACTTGAGTGAACGCCCTTCTCTGAAGAAAAGCAGAAACTCAGTTTCTGCTTGGTGTGGTCATAACTTAACGATAAGCTGACAATACTCCCGGGCAGGATCAGTTGTTGAAACTTAATCGCTTCCAGTCGATGGAAATGCCCAGAGATATTAAGATGTTTTTGTCCGAGTTTGGCTGCCCAGTGCAACTGCACAACGCCAGGTAAAATAGCCTGCTGTTGAAAGTGCCCATCAAAATACAGAAGCTCTTCAGGTATGCGACAGCTGAAATCCGCCGCCTGTTCACTCACAGTTTCGGCTTCAATGATAGGCCAAACTGTATCGGGCTTATCAAACAATGCTGTAAGTGCATTCATGGTTAATTTCCCTTGAGTATTCACTGGCATCGCCTCAATGAAGCGCCAGCGTCTCGGCAATAAAACAGGCTCAAACTGATCGGCTAATGTCTGTTTCATGCTATTTATCAGCGATTTTCTTCCCTGGGTGATGAGCTGCTGCTGGCCGCTCTTAGATAGCACGGCCACCACGGCTGTTTCTGTGCGCTTTCTGCTCAAAAGTACTGCTCTTGCTTCAGCAATCCATGGATGCTCTGTTACTGCATTGGCTAATTCAGTCAATGAGAGGCGTTTTCCCTCGACTTTCACAATAGGGTCATGCCTGCCTAGCAAAGCAAAGTCACCCTGAGAATCAAATTCAATATGATCGGCCAATACATATGAATTTCCTCCCTGAACAAATCTTACTTCAAGCCCTTTCGCAGCAGATGGCTGTAACTGCACATGCGAAAGTTTATGCCACAGCGCGTCGTATTCAGTGTCTTGCTGGCAGCGCCAAGCGATGGCCCCGGTTTCAGTACTGCCATATATCTCCTTGACTCGCACATCGAGATAGGCAGACACATTCATACTTTCGGTTCGGGTTAATGGTGCGGCTGATGAATAAACCTCAACACAATTATTTTTTACTAAAGTCCAATCCTGCTCTGCATTCATTCTGGCCAGATGCGCCGGGCTGGAAATCAGACAGAATCGTCCGTACAACGAGGCAGAACGGATCAATTCCTCAGGATACTCATGTAACTTCGCGCTAAATGCCTGCTGATAGCAAAAAGGCCTTAGCAAACGAAATATCACGCCATACATATGCTGATGTGTGACTGTAGCAAGAACCACTTCAACGTCTTCGCATGAAAGACAATCCAATGCGGCTATCTCTATATCCAGCGCCTGTAGAGACTTATCAATACGTTTCGGCTGCCCCTGCGAACCGGAAGTAAATACCTGTAAGGCAATCAAGTCAGTACTGACTTCCTGCCACTGCCATACCTCGAGGTCCTCATCGCTTGGCTGGGGAAACGTATTTTGCTCAAACTCCCCAACAAATCCATCGACATGATGTTGAAGTCTGGCAACCGTTGCAGGAAGCTTGTCAGCAGAAAGGCATACCGTCCGTTCTAATTGCCATAGCGCTAGCATGATAGCCAGGCACTCAAAAGCATCTGAATGATAGACGGCCCAGTATTGCCCTTCATGGTCTTTAATAGACACAGCCCAAGACGTAACACGTCGTTTTAACTCTGCAAGATCCCGCTTTCTGTCATCATCTACAGCGACCACGACATTATCATTACCCTGCCACCAGCTAAACAAACTATAAGGAATCGTCATTGTCGCCTTACTCTTTGTCGAATAAGCCATTCAACACTGAACATGACAGCAATGAGTACATAGGCAATCACGCCGTTATATAGCATCCATGCTTGGGATGACATAAAAAAAACAGTGATCGACGCGATTGTTGCATTTAAAAGAAAAAAGACACTCCAGGCGATAGTGACCTTCCGAGTATAGGATATCGCTTCTACAGGTAAATCAGGTTCTCTGAGTTTCGCCAGTTTTTCAATCACTGACTCCTTGGTATATAAACTCATCACAAATACGGTAAATAAGCTCAGATTGATCACCACCGGATACAGTTTTAATGCGGTACGGGTTTCACTGAATAAGACAAGACTCACCAGCAAAGCCACCATAAGCGAAAGGATCAGTCGTTCCTGCCACAGAGTTGCGAGCCAGAACCGACTTAGTAATAACAGCCCCAAAAACACAATTAATGTTTGATAGTGGTTACTGTGTAAGCCCCAAAAAACAATAAACGGGTAAGATATAGATAACAGGACAGAAAACAGCCTGACAGCAGTCATCATTGCTCGTTATTCAATAACTTATCTACTTGTTCAACAATATCCTGAACGGTACGAACCATTTTAAAATCGTCTGGCTGAATTTTTTTCTTGGTCATTTTTCTTAACTCGATAACAAGATCAACCGCATCAATACTATCGATATCCAAGTCTTCATATAAATTCGATTCAGGGCTGATATCTGCTGGATCGATTTCAAACAGCTCTTCAAAAACCGCCACTACTTTTTCGTATATTTCTTGCTGACTTTTCATGATGTCGTTCTATTTTGTTCTATGTTCTTCAACGAGGGCGGCTAACGCATTCACACTAGCAAAATGCTGCCTCGTCTCATCTGAATCTGACTTGAGTTTAATACCATATTGCTTCTGCAATGCTAAACCAATCTCCAACGCATCAATTGAGTCGAGTCCAAGTCCATCCACAAATAAGGGTTCGTCACTGTCGATATCATCAACCTCAATGTCTTCCAGATCGAGGCTGTTGATAATCATTAATTTTATTTCATTATGCAGTGCGTTCACGCAATCCTATCTCCTCATTAAAATACTGACTTAACGCAGAGGTTAAGTTTCTTGCAGCAACAGAAGGTTTATCCTGTTTTATAAAATCGGTAATAGCTATCGGCTCAGCCACTGTAATCTTGAAGTGTGGCTTGCTATCCGGGATTTGGTACCAAGGTTGTCCCTTGGTCAACGTGACAGGCTGACAATCAATTAAAACCGGAGTGACGTCAACCTGAGTCCTGACTGCAACATTGGCCGCACCACGCTTTAACGTTAATACTTTTCCGGAATTGAACGTGTTCCCTCAGGAAAAATAATCAGCACATCACCATGTTTAAACGCGGCTTCAGCCGCTGCAATCACATCGTCTACGCTATCATCATTAACAATATAGCCAGCGGCTTTCAGTGGGCCTCGCGTGAAAGGATTACGCATCAACGCACTTTTTACCACACAGTTTGCTTGTGGGATAAGTGAAATGAGAAAAACAACATCAATTAAGGTCGGGTGATTGGCTAAAACAAGCTTGGCGTCCTTTAACCGATCGATGTCTTCAAGTTCAAATGACAGTATTCCCATATTTTTCATTAGCTGTATATAAAACCGAAAGCTATGGTGAATGAAGGCTTTGCCTCGACGTTGTCTACGCTGCACGTCTCCAGGTAACAGATAAATGACAGGAATGACTATCAGTGGAATGATGATACCGCCCAAGCCAAACAAAGCGAAACTCATCGCTGTTGCTAGTAACCGCCAAATACGCAGCATGCTTCTCACCGTTCAACCCTATGAACCCGCCAACAACTTGTTGATGTGGTGAGTTTAATACTTTGCTGGTATCCCATTAATAATGAAATAAAATCAAATACGCCTTGCTCAGAAGTATGTGAAGATTTTAATGTGACTTCACGCTCAAAGCCGATAGCTGTATTCGTTTTTTCATCACGACTAACAATAAAGGCCACGGCCACGGGAAAAGGCAAACTTTGAGAAAAGCGTTGATAAATATCCGGAAGCGGTACGTCATAGATCACACACAATACTTGCTGATATACCTCCAGTTGCGCCACAGCCTCATGCAGTGTACTTAACACAAGGTTCTCGGTACTGGCTATCGCTGTGATGGGTGCCACGTCCTGACGAGCAATGGATAACAGCCCGCCAACAGCATTATGCACTGCCAGACTGAAGCTTGTTGGCGATAAGGGTTCGCCTCGCCCAATGTCTTGTAATAACGATAAGGTTAATGGTGTATCACCATGGCGAGAAGCGAAGATCGTAGAAAGCCCTTGCTGGCCATCCATCAAGTTGAACGTTACCTTCGCAGCAAATTTACCTAGAGTAGTGAAACGTCTACGCAGTAATGCTGGAACTTGTTTTATCTGGATAGGATCATTATCAGACGGCTCGATATACGTATTATCAAACCATGTCTTCCATGCGTCCGTATCTTCCATACCGGGTGCCAAGGCGGACCATGACTCCAACTTCAGCGTAATCAATGAGTCAACCTCTGTGATGTCATGCGAGTCCGTTCAGTTAGCGTTTGTATCTAACGTTTGTCATAAAGTAGTAAAGTACACGAAGAATTCTACTTTTATCATTGATATATGCAAGAAAAAAACATTGAAATTGTAGTAAAACAGCTGATGAACTATACTGCCAGCTTTTTTTACATGGACGTTATCTCATGAAAAAAGTCTTTTCCCTATTTATACTTGCCACTATGGTTTTATCTAGCCAAGCCATCGCCCGTGATACAAAACACCTCTTATCAATTAAAGAGGCAATGGAGTCGGCTGACTTCAAAGAAAAACTGGATCCCAACATTCGCTTTATTTTTGGGCAACAAGCAAATATAAAAGTCCTTGAAGAGAAAGGTAACTTCGTTAGTAATAAAAAAACAAATGCGTTTAACAAAACGGACAAAGAAGCGTGTGAATGGGCGCTACTCAGCGCATTACTCTCATTTCAAGATAGAGTCCGAGCTGAAGGTGGTAATGCCGTTGTAAACATAGAGAGCTATTACAAAAAGAACTCTTTTATCAGTACAAGCGAGTATGAATGCCATGCTGGTGCAATTATCGCTGGCGTCGCGTTAAAGGGTGATGTCGTTAAACTTGCTGAATAAACAAACTTCCCGCCCTCAACTCTGGCTAGCAAGAGTTGAGGGCAGTTCAGACATCCTTGATTCAGATTTTTTAGATGACTCAAGTCTTCAAAGATATAACCGATTCACATCTCCTAGCAGAAGACAGCAATTTTTATTAAGTCGTTGGCTGATTAAAAAAGCCGTTCACCACATGTTCGGTATACCAATATCCATTATAAAAATTGATGAGAATTCCAACTCATATCCAGACATATCTCCCCTTCCCTCACCTTTATTTTATAGTTTGTCTCATAGTGATGATTGGGCCGCTGTTGTATTCTCAGACTCACCTTGTGGTATTGATATAGAGAAAAAACGACTACGTGAAAATATGCATGATATGGCGAAAAGCTTTATGTCAGCTCCAGAATTTACTCATTACTCTCTTAATCAATCACAAGACTACTTTTACCAGTGCTGGTGTAAAAAAGAAGCGCTTTATAAATCTCTCTCAAAAGCCGAGCAAACAATAATGCCCTTTCACGCCCTCGGAGCAGATAATGCTCTCCAGTCAACGCCATCTACCTTATTAGAATTCACGTCTGAACAGTACCAACTGACAATATTTGATTCATGCGCTGTAACCACTATTGATGCATACGTAGTAGGCCACCCACCTAAAGTTTGGCCTCCCTTTGCCCTCCCGAATTCAATTGATATCAGCTGGAATCTACTCCCCTAAATTATCTACTGATATATATAAGAGTATGCTCATTAAATATCGACTTACGCTTTTCAACTCACTTGTCTGAGATTCCAAACAGCCGATATTTCTGGAAACAAGTGCAATTAATTCCTTTTTTTGACTGTTAGTCTTTCCCAACCCCTCGGGGATTATCAAACATGATTTTATGTTTGGTAAATGATGACCTATAGAAAAGCCCTGTGTTTTTTTATACGTCAGCGTTTGGTACAGGAGTGGCGACCTCAGCTTCCGCCACTCCTCTATCTTAAGTTTGAAGGGAAAATTTTTATGAAAAAAACAACATTATCTCTGGCACTGATGTCAGTGGCTCTACCTATTACAAGTTATGCAGATGAATTGCTTTCTATGCAAAAAGACCCTAATGAGTGGGTTATGTCAGCAGGTAACTATGCTAACCATCGCTATAGTGAATTAACGGATATCAATAAAGAGAACGTTAAAGATCTCAATATGGCCTGGTCATTTTCTACAGGTGTATTAAGAGGTCATGAAGGTAACTCATTAGTTATTGACGATACACTCTATATTCATACACCATTTCCAAACATTGTTTATGCCTTGGACTTGAACAATGATGGTGCGATTAAATGGAAATATGAGCCCAGACAAAACTATGATGACACCGTACCTGTTATGTGTTGCGACGTAATCAATCGTGGTTTAGCTTATGGTGATGGCAAAATCTTCCTGAATCAGGCAGATACCACGTTGGTAGCACTTGATGCTAAAACCGGTGCAGAAGTTTGGTCTGATAAACGCGATGACCCTAAAGTAGGTGCAACCAATACCGGTGTTGCCCATGTATTTAAAGACAAAATCGTTGTTGGTATCTCTGGTGGTGAATTTGGTGTTCGTGGTTATGTTCAGACTTATGATTTAAATGGTAAGTCTTTATATAAAGCCTACAGCACAGGTCCTGATGCAGAAATGTTAGTGGATCCTGAGAAAACAACCTCGATGTTAAAACCCATCGGTAAAGATTCATCATTAAAAACCTGGCAAGGTGATCAGTGGAAAATCGGTGGTGGTACTACTTGGGGTTGGTATTCTTATGACCCCGATTTAAACCTTTTCTATTACGGTACAGGTAATCCATCAACATGGAATCCATTACAACGTCCTGGTGACAATAAATGGACAATGTCATTGTTTGCCCGTGATCTAGATACAGGTATGGCAAAATGGGTTTACCAGATGACGCCACATGATGAGTGGGATTACGACGGCGTTAACGAAGTTATCTTGGCCGATCAAAAAGTGAAAGGCAAAATGCGAAAAACCGCCGTTCACTTTGACCGTAACGGTTTTGGTTACACCATGGATCGTGCATCAGGTGAGTTATTAGTCGCAAACAAATTTGATCCTTCTGTTAACTGGGCCAATAGCGTTAATCTGAAAACAGGTTTACCCGATCGCAACAAACAATATTCGCCTGAATATAATGGTGAAGATACAAGTACTACTGGGATTTGCCCTGCTGCACATGGTGCTAAAGACCAACAACCAGCTGCTTATTCACCTAAAACAGGCTTGTTCTATGTTCCAACAAATCATATTTGTATGGACTTGGAACCTTTCCAGGTGGAATATTTAGCTGGTCAGCCTTATGTTGGTGCTGAAGTAAATATGTTTGCTGCTGAAAAAAATAATATGGGTAACTTTATTGCTTGGGATGCTCGTGAAGGCAAGATTGTTTGGTCAGACAAAGAAAGATTCTCTGTATGGTCAGGTGCGCTGGCAACAGCGGGTGACGTTGTTTTCTATGGCACGTTAGAGGGTTATATCAAAGCTGTTGATGCTCAAACTGGCCGCGAACTATGGCGCTTTAAAACACCATCAGGCATCGTAGGTAACGTAAATACTTACAAGCATGATGGCAAGCAGTACATCGCTGTATTATCAGGTATTGGTGGCTGGGCAGGTATTGGTATGACAAATAACCTGGAAAATGACACCGATGGTTTAGGAGCTGTAGGCGCCTATAAATCACTATCTAGCTGGACTTCTTTAGGTGGCGTTCTCAGCGTATTCAGCCTATAAGATAAACGTCCTAGTATAGATTGACGCAGTGCATAAGACTCCGGTGATAGGCCTATCACCGGAGTTTTTTTATGGGGCTATGTTTATTTCTCCAATGCCCAATAAAAAACAGATTGTACTTTGAGATGTTCTTTTCGATCCCTAATCGCTTTGCTGGTTTCCTTAAGGCAAAAAAAAGCCCTCATCAGAAAACTGAAAGGGCGAAGGGAAAACCAATGAAAGCCGTAAAGCTTGATTAAATAATAGATAACTTTGGCTAATTCCAATATAGGAAAAACTCCTTTTATACACCCCATCAACTAAAGTCAGTCTTTAAAAAAGAGACTCGACAATAAAACGCTTTCACCCCAGGGTTTAATACAGCCGTTATAGTTAGAAAAGTCATATCCAACCCTGATGCTCAATTAATCGATACGCTATATTGCAACATCTTAATAATTATCCAGCAAAAGCCTACTACCTCTGATTCTATATATCCCCCTTATCATCCGTGGATAATTAATGAGGCTGGAAATTAGAACCAAAAAAAAGGCCCTGCAAGCAGGGCCTTTTACATCTAGAAGATGTTGTCTTGTTTTATTCGTTTATAACGAAGTCAACACGACGGTTTTTCGCTCTTCCAGCTGCTGTGTCGTTAGTAGCGACTGGGAATTTTTCACCCATACCAACTGGAATCAGGTAGCTTCCATTGATGCCGCGAGAAACTAAATAATCAACAACTGACTGTGCACGTTCTTGTGACAGTTGTTTGTTGTATGCTTCAGTACCGATGCTGTCAGTGTGACCTTCAACACGTACTTCAACAACGCTGTCAGTATCTTTCAGAACAGAAACTGCTTCTTCAAGAATTTGTTTCGCATCATCAGTTAATGTTGCTTTATCAAATGCAAAGTTAACACCTTCCAGTGATAATACTTTTTCACCCGCTAATGGGCAGCCATCTTGGTCAACGATAACGCCTTTAGGTGTGTTAGGGCACAGATCTTTATAATCTGGCACAGCATCACCATCAGAATCTAACGCACAACCTACGCGGTCAACCGTTACACCAGGAGGTGTTTGTTGGCACATATCGATACCGTCATAAACGCCATCTTGATCTGTATCATATGGGCAACCATTTTGATCAACCAAGGCACCAGCTGGAGCTTCAACAGGGCAAACTGTTTCTTCTACAACAACGACTTCTTCTTCATCATTAGGGCATAATAAAAGTGCTAGCATTGAACCAACTACTGCACTTCCAGCTGCAGCATCTGAGTCGCCGACTGCAGCGCCTGCAGCACCACCAGCTAAAGCACCACCAACAGCACACATGATGTTTTGGTTAGTTGTTTTCGGATTACCCGCACAGCCAGCTAGCAATGCTATTGCAAAAGCTGCTGACAGGAGTTTTGTTAATTTCATATTGCCTTCCTTTTCCGTAGAAAAATAAACGAACACGTCTCTAAAATTTGATTTGCTCAATACCGCTTGTGGTACTTTCGCTACATATTAAACCAGTATTTGTCTGACGTCTAATAGATTTTGTCAGTCTATTTGTGAACACTGTGTCAAAAAAACAACAGTCACATACGCCCCATCACATCTTCAGGCTCAGCTTGTAAGGATAAACTGGAAACGGAACTGTCCTTAGCTAATTCACCAGACTCCATACCCAGCTTGATCATGAGACGTACTTCATTAGCTGAGTCAGCATTGCGCAAGGCTTCTTCATAGCTAATTTCACCTGCTTTATATAAGTCATATACAGCCTGATCAAACGTTTGCATACCTAATTCTTTTGAGCGTTTCATTACTTCTTTGATTTCATAAATCTTGCCTTTCTCTATCAAATCAGCAATCAGCGGCGTATTAAGCAGCACTTCAACGGCGACAGCTCTGCCTGAACCATCCTTTTTAGGGATTAATCTCTGGGCAATAACTGCTTTCAAATTCAATGAAAGATCCAAAAATAACTGTTGATGTCGTTCTTCAGGGAAAAAGTTAATAATCCTATCCATTGCCTGGTTAGCGTTATTCGCATGCAATGTCGATAAACAGAGGTGGCCCGTTTCCGCAAATGCAACCCCATAATCCATGGTCTCGCGAGTACGAATTTCACCAATCATGATGACATCCGGTGCCTGGCGTAAAGAGTTACGTAAAGCGATTTCATATGAGTCAGTATCGATTCCGACTTCCCTTTGTGTGACGACGCATCCCGCATGTTTATGATCAAACTCAATAGGATCTTCAATAGTAAGAATATGACCGGTACTGTTTTGATTCCGGTAGCCTATCATCGCCGCCAGTGTCGTTGACTTACCACTTCCTGTTGCGCCCACAAAAACCACTAAACCGCGTTTTGTCATCGATAATTCTTTGATAACTTGAGGTACATGAATTTCTTCAATGGTGGGAATCTCGTCTTTTATGCGGCGCATGACCATAGCAATCTTATTGCGTTGGTAAAGTGCGCTAATACGAAATCGGCCTGCTCCCTTTGTCTCCAACGCGTAATTACACTCTTTTTCACGTTCAAATGTTTTTTTCTGAGCATCTGACATCGTGCTCAAAACTAAATCCCTAGCTTCATCATCGTGTAGTGCGTCTTGAGAGAGTGTTGCCATTCGCCCATTCACTTTCAATGTCACCGGTCGGCCTGCAGTGATGAATACGTCTGAGGCTTCGTGTTTCACAGCCGCTTTTAATATCGTGACAATTTCCATATCACACCTCTCTAACGGAATAAGTCTTTATTAACTGCACGGGGTAATGCTTCCTGTTTTGTCACTTTTTGTCTTCTGACCAAATCCTGTAAACACTGATCTAAAGTTTGCATACCAATAGCGCCACCAGTCTGAATAGCTGAGTACATCTGCGGTACTTTATCTTCACGAATCAGGTTTCTAATAGCAGGCGTGCCAATCATGATTTCATGTGCTGCGATCCGACCACCGCCAACTTTTTTCATCAATGTTTGAGAAATAACCGCACGTAATGATTCCGATAACATGGACCGCACCATATCTTTTTCCGCAGCAGGGAAAACATCAATAATCCGGTCAATAGTTTTTGCCGCAGAGGAGGTATGTAAGGTACCAAAGACTAGATGACCTGTTTCAGCCGCGGTCAGAGCCAATCGAATAGTCTCCAAATCGCGTAACTCACCCACCAGAATGATATCCGGATCTTCACGCAATGCACTTCTGAGCGCTTCACTAAAGCCATGTGTATCACGATGTACTTCGCGCTGATTGATCAAACATTTTTTACTTTGATGCACAAATTCGATCGGGTCTTCGATCGTCAGGATGTGTTCATTATCTTTTTCATTTCGATAATTAATCATGCCTGCCAAGGTAGTGGACTTACCCGACCCTGTTGGTCCAGTGACTAACACGATACCCCGATGGTTATCAGCGATGGTTTTGAAGATATCGGGAGCACCAAGGTCTTCCAGGCTAAGAACTTTTGATGGAATCGTTCTGAAAACAGCCGCCGCACCACGGTTTTGATTAAAGGCATTGACACGAAATCGCGCTAAACCTGGTACTTCAAATGAAAAATCAGCTTCAAGAAATTCTTCAAAATCTTTACGCTGTTTATCATTCATGATGTCATAAATCATTGAGTGAACATCTTTATGCTCCATCGCCGGCAGATTAATGCGTTTGATATCACCATCCACGCGTATCATTGGTGGCTCACCTGACGAAACATGTAAATCCGAAGCATTGTTTTTTGCGCTGAACGCAAGCAATTCAGTAATATCCATCAACGATTCCTATGCGGTTTGGTGTAGTCTAGTTAACTCAAAATTTAAGCAATGTGTATAAAGGTATCGCGCCCTTATGAGGCTTGCAACATGACAGAGATAAAAAAACGTTTCCAACAAATTCATCACGAAATAACTACATCGGCATCTTCATCACAACGAGATCCTAATGGTGTGCAGTTGCTAGCTGTAAGCAAAACATGGCCTGCAAATGCTTTGCGTGAACTAGCAACATTAGGTCAGCACCAGTTTGGCGAAAACTATCTACAAGAAGCCTTGGATAAAATAGAAGCGCTGAACGATCTCGATTTGGAGTGGCATTTTATTGGCCCAATTCAGTCGAATAAAACCCGCGATATTGCCGGGAATTTTGACTGGGTCCAAAGTCTCGACAGAGAAAAAATTGCCCGTCGTCTGCATGAGCACAGACCAGATTCATTGGCACCACTCAATGTTTGCATACAAATTAATATAGATGACGAAGACAGCAAGTCAGGTACCAACGCTGATAATTTAATGACATTAGCTGATTATATTGCCTCGCTCGATAAACTCTGCCTTCGTGGACTGATGGTCATTCCTGCCCCCAAACACTCCGTTGAAGAAGAGAAAGATAGCTTCTCTCGTGCTCAACAGCTATTTCAGCAATTACGTCAGAAATACCCACAAGTTGATACTTTATCAATGGGAATGACAGCAGATATGTCTACAGCCATCGCTTGTGGCAGTACAATGGTACGTATTGGTACAGCATTATTTGGACAACGTAATAAACGCTAGGTCCATAGTACGAGACAGTCAGACGAAAATAGATATAAGGTGAGCAAATGAAGCAATGCACAATCGCATTTATTGGTGGCGGCAATATGTCACGTAGCCTGATTGGAGGCCTGATAAGCAACCAATTTACTGCAGAAAATATTCATGTATCTGATACGAACACTGAAGCCTTGGATAATTTAACATCGCGCTACAGTGTAAAAACTTTTACCGATAATCTCGCAGCTATAGCAGATGCAGATGTGGTGATTCTTGCTGTTAAACCACAACAGTTGCAGTCAGTGATTCGACAAATAGCCCCAGCATGGCAGCAGCATAAATTATTAATTTCCATAGCAGCAGGCATTCGTCTGGATGATATTACTCGCTGGTTGGACTATGACGGTGCAGCGATTGTCCGAGCGATGCCAAATACGCCATCACTGGTTCAGGCAGGCGCTACAGCACTCTGTGCCAACGATTATGTAACAACAGAACAACATGAACTGGCTGAATCCATGCTACGAGCAGTAGGCCTTGCTTTATGGATTAGTGATGAAAAACAAATGGATGCTGTCACCGCTTTATCTGGTAGTGGTCCCGCCTATTTTTTCCTGGTGTTGGAAGCGCTACAAACAGCTGGCATGGAGTTAGGTCTGCCTGAAGAAACAGCCCGTTTACTAGCATTGGAAACCAGCTTTGGTGCAGCTAAAATGGCACTGGAAAGTAATGAATCAGCTTGTGTTCTTCGTCAACGAGTGACATCACCAGGCGGAACAACAGAACGTGCACTGGATGTTTTTGAACAGGGCGATTTAAGGGGGCTATTTAACCAAGCACTCACTGCAGCAGCTCAACGTGCCGATGAACTGGCTGAACAATTAGGACAAGATTATGACTAGTAGCTATATTAGTAATCCTCTGATTTTCCTTATTGATACACTCATTTATTTATACATGGTTGTTGTAGCATTGCGTTTAATTATGCAGTGGGCACATTGGGAATATCACAACCCCATGGTGCAGTTCATTATTAAACTCACCCAAGTACCGGTGAAATTTCTACGCCGCTTTATCCCTGCCGTAGGTCGATGGGACACGGCTACCTTAGTATTACTGATCAGTGTGACACTGATAAAGATAATCGCCGTAGGTCTACTCGCGGGTATCTTACCTAAAGGTATCTTATGGCTGACCATTTTGCTTGCAGAACTATTTCAGTTATTCATCAATATTTTTACCTTCAGTATCATCATCGAAGTGATATTAAGCTGGGTTACACCCGCGGGTAGCTATAATCCTGCCGCACCATTAGTCAGTAAGATGAATGCCCCCTTACTTCGACCTGTCAGAAGAACCATTCCGCCTATCGCAGGTATAGACTTATCTCCACTATTTGTACTGTTAGGTTTACAAGTTTTATCCATGTTAGTCATGCCGCTATTAGCAGGCCGCTATATATGATCAAGATTGCGCTACAATGGCAGTCTGATTAGACTTAACGCTTTTTTACGGGAATCAACCATCTATGCCGGAATCAATACCAGCTGACTCCGTTGGCCTGGTGAAACCATCGACCATTCATATCGACACGCCACTTTCCCTTGACTGTGGTAAGACATTGCCGAGCTATGATTTAGTCTATGAAACTTATGGTTCACTGAATGAGGATAGCAGTAATGCTGTATTGATATGTCATGCCTTATCTGGTGATCATCATGCAGCCGGTTATCATACGATGGAAGACCGTAAACCCGGTTGGTGGGATACAGCAATTGGTCCAGGCAAAGCGATTGATACCAATCATTTTTTTGTAGTATGTCTGAATAATCTGGGTGGCTGTAAAGGCTCAACCGGCCCAAACACGATCAATCCGGAAACAGGCGAACTCTACGGCCCAGACTTTCCGATTCTTACTGTACCTGACTGGGTCCAAAGTCAGGCAGTGCTTGCTGATCGGCTGGGCATTCAGCAATGGGCAGCCGTCATTGGTGGCAGCCTCGGAGGTATGCAGGCATTGCAATGGTCTATTAGTCTGCCTGCTCGTGTCCGCCATGCTATTGTTATTGCAGCCGCTCCCAAACTTTCAGCACAAAATATTGCTTTTAACGAAGTAGCCAGAACAGCCATTAAATCGGATCCTGACTTTTATGACGGTTATTACATAAAACATAATACCCTTCCCCGCCAAGGTCTTGGACTGGCACGGATGTTGGGCCATATTACCTATTTATCAGATGAGGCAATGGGCGAGAAATTCGGTCGGGAATTACGCAATGGCGCGATTCAATATGGCTATGGTGTCGAGTTTCAAATCGAAAGTTATCTACGCTATCAGAGCACCAGCTTTGTCGAGCGGTTTGATGCCAACACCTACCTATTAATGACCAAAGCGCTGGATTACTTTGATCCTGCTCAGGATTTTAACGATGATCTTGTGGCTACCGTTGCCAATATTCAGGCTAAATCTCTAATCATTTCATTTACCAGTGACTGGCGATTTTCACCAGAACGTTCACAAGAAATCGTCAATGCTATGCTGGCTGCCGGTAAATCTGTCTGCTACGCAGAAATTGAAGCTCATCAAGGCCATGATGCCTTTTTAATGCCGATACCACGCTATTTAGAAATATTTGGCACCTATATGCAACAAATTGCTGCAGAGGGGGCGAAATAATGGCTTTACGTGTCGATCAGCAAATTATCAGTGACTGGATTCCTGATGGGGCCAAAGTTCTGGACTTGGGGTGTGGTAATGGTAGCTTGCTCAAACATCTGCAACAAAGAGATATCACTGGCTATGGTCTTGAAATTGATAATAGTAAATTTGCAGAGTGTATCAAGGCTGGTATCAATGTCATCCAAGCAGATTTAGATCAAGGATTAGCTCAGTTTGCTGATCAGAGCTTTGATTTTGTTATCTTGTCTCAGACCTTACAAGCGATTCAGCGCCCTGATTTCTTGCTTCAGGAAATTGTACGCGTTGGCAAAAATGGCATTATTGGCTTCCCTAACTTTGGTCACTGGCAATGCAGGATGCAATTGGCATTAGGTGGAAAAATGCCCGTTTCAAAAACATTACCCAATGCCTGGTTTGAAACACCTAATATCCATTTATGTACGATTCAAGATTTTGAAAATCTTTGTGACGATTACCAACTAAGCGTACTAAACAGAAGTATTGTTAATCACAATAATAAAGACAGTTTAGGTATACGTCTTTTACCTAATTTATTTGGTCAGGTCGCGATTTACCGAGTTCAAAAACATGATTAAAGAATATCAAAAAGCATTTATTGAGTTTGCCATCAAGACAGGCGTATTACGCTTTGGTTCGTTCACACTTAAATCTGGTCGACAAAGCCCCTACTTTTTTAATAGTGGTCTATTCGATACTGGTGCCAGTCTGGCAAAGCTTGGGCGTTTCTATGCTCAAACTATTGCTGAGTCAGGGCTTGAGTTTGATGTGTTATTCGGGCCAGCTTATAAAGGTATACCGCTAGCTTCGACCACCGTAGTGGCATTAGCCGATCAGCACAATCAAGATATGCCTTATGTCTTCAACCGAAAAGAAGTGAAAGATCATGGTGAAGGTGGTCAATTAGTTGGTGCAGAACTCAAAGGCAAAGTGCTTATCATTGATGATGTCATTTCTGCCGGCACATCGGTAAGAGAATCTGTTGATATTATTCGTGCCGCGGGCGCTGAACCAGCGGGTGTAATTATCGCATTAGACAGACAGGAACGAGGTAAAGGTGAATTGTCAGCCATACAAGAGGTTCAGGCCGAACATAATATTCCTGTTTTAAATATCATTTCGCTGAATGACCTTCTCGGCTATCTGAAAGATAGCCCTGAGTTTAGCCAACACCTGCCGTCAGTCACATCATATCGTGAACAGTTTGGTGTAGCCTGATACATAGAGGTTAGCCATACATCAGCTTTGCTGATATACACAGTGTTACAACTTCAAAAGCACGTTTAATCCAACGATTACCGTGTTTTATCGCTAGGTGAGAGCCAAAATAGCCGCCAAGTAAAGAGCCCAACAGCAAGGCAGGTAGCCATTGCCAATGAATCTCACCTAGCACCCCCAATGTGATTGCCCCTGCGCCATTCCAAAATAAACCAACCAGAATCAATGTATACGCAACAGCACGCTGGTAATCCATACCAAACCAACCTACCAACCATAATGTGACAAAAAGACCGGTACCTGAGGTCAGAGAGCCGTTTAAGAAGCCTATAAGAAACAAGACTAAGCCGCCTGTAACTGCCCCCATCCAATCTCTATGTGCGGGCACATAGTTTTGACCTAGCTGTGGTTTTAGAATGGAGTAGATTCCCAGTCCCCCCGTCAGTATCCCCAGCGCTATTTCTGCTAAGCGATCAGGGATGAGTAAGATAACACTTCCCCCCAAAACGACACCTGGCAGCCCTGTCAGCAACATTAAAAGAACAAACTGCCTTTCCAGGCGACTTGTTTTTAAATATCGCAACACTGCGCCAAGACCTAAAGCTACACTCGCCACTTTATGAGTCGCTAAAGCGACAGAAAAACTTAAGCCGAGGAAGATTAACACTGGAAATTGGATCAGCCCTGCGCCTCCACCAGAGAAGGCAGAAAAAGTATTGGCTACCAATGAAACCAAAAACAAGATAAATTGATCTAGAAAATTCAATTGTTGACTCCAATCACGCAGACAATATCATGATACGTAAATTATCTCTGTTCATTTTTTTCACTATATTCAGTCTTTCTGTCTCAGCAGGACAGCTTTATCGCTTCCCAGACGAGAATGGTGTAATGACGCTCAGTACTTCACTGCCATCATCTGCATCACAAAAAGGCTATGATATTATCGATGCCGAAACCATGCGTCTCATTGAGCGCGTACCTGCTGCGTTAACGAAGCAAGAGTTACTGGAACAAGCAGCAAAGAAAAAAATCGAAGAAGAAGCACGTTTGCAAGCTGAAGAAAAAGCCAAACAAGCAGAGGAAGCCCACAAAGCACAACTGAGCTATGATAAAACCTTACTGATTACATATCGCTCAGAAGGTGATCTTATTCGTGCCCGTGATAGCGACATTGCATATCGGCAAGAACAGATTGATATGCATCAACAAAAACTGCCTGAGCTTAAGCAGTACCTGTATCAAATACAAAACGAAGCGGCTCAGCGCGAACTAAGCGGTGCAAAAATCACTGCAAATATGCAAAAACGTTTGGATGCAGCTAAAGAAGAAATTGAGGTCAGGAAGCAGGCTATCACTGAACTCGAGGCTGAAATAGCACAACTAGAAAGCAAATATCAGCACGATCTTGAACGACTTAAATATCTGCTCAAACGTAAGTATTAACTATACTAAGGTATCTAAAACAGATAATAACTGTTGATTTTCACCTGGCGTCCCAATTGAGATTCTTAGAAACTGATCAATTCTCGGTTTAGTGAAATGTCGAACGATAATACCTTCTTTTCTAAGCCCTGCAGCAATTTCCTTAGCATCGACCTCTTTATGCTTAGCAAAAACAAAGTTTGCAGCTGATGGTAAGACATCAAAACCAAACTCCTTGAGCCCCGTTATCACTTTATTTCGCTCATTAATCACCGCTTGGCAGGTTTCAACGAAGTAAGCTTTATCTTTCATCGCTGCAATACCAGCAGCAGAAGCCAGACTATCAACTGGATAGGAATTGAAACTATCTTTCACGCGGATCAGTGCTTCAATAAGTTCTGGTTGGCCAATAGCATAACCAATCCTAAGACCAGCTAAGGACCGGGATTTTGACATTGTCTGCACAATTAAGAGATTGGGATAATCTTTGACTAAACTCACAGCAGATTCCCCACCAAAATCAATATACGCCTCATCAATTACCACCACTGAATCGGTATTCTTTTGTAGTAATTTTTCAATCTCAGATAGGGCTAATAAACAGCCTGTAGGGGCATTAGGATTGGGGAATATAATACCGCCATTGACACTATCATAGTCATCGACATTAATACTAAAATCCGTACTGAGCGGCACAGCATCGTAACTTATCTGGTAAAGCTGACAGTACACAGGATAAAAGCTATAGCTAATATCTGGAAATAAAATAGGCGCCTCATGCCTGAATAATGCATTAAATATATGCCCAAGCACTTCATCAGAGCCATTACCAACAAACACCCAATCAGCATCAATCCGATTAAAGTCAGCAATGGCTTGACGTAACTCAGATGATGTCGGATCCGGGTATAAACGTAAACGATCACTGGCCGCCATCCGAATGGCTTCAATCACTTTCGGTGATGGGCCATAGGGATTTTCATTGGTGTTAAGTTTAGTCAAATTAGCCAGTTTAGGTTGCTCACCTGGCACATAAGGGTCTAACTCTTTAACAAAACCGCTCCAGAAGCGACTCATGATTAATCCTTAAGACGATATTCGGCTGAACGGGCGTGTGCAGTAAGACTTTCACCGCGAGCTAAGACGGATGCCACTTGACCTAGGCTTTGTGCCCCTTGCTCAGACACCTGAATCAGGCTAGAGCGCTTTTGGAAGTCATATACACCCAATGGTGAGCTGAATCTTGCTGTTCTAGATGTCGGCAGCACATGGTTTGGCCCAGCACAATAATCACCCAAGGCTTCAGGAGTATAGCGGCCTAAAAAGATAGCACCCGCATGGCGGATCTTTTTAGCCATTTCCATTGGCTGATCAACGGATAATTCTAAATGCTCTGCGGCAATGAAGTTAGCTACTTCAACTGCCACGTCCATATCATCAACATGAATCAGCGCCGCGCGATTTTTCAGTGATGTTGTGATGATATCTTTACGTTCCATTGTAGGTAAGAGCTTGGCTATCGATGATTTTACTTTTTCCAGAAAATCAGCATCAGGAGATATCAATATGGATTGGGCATCTTCATCGTGTTCTGCCTGAGAAAATAAATCCATCGCAATCCAGTCAGGATCAGTCTTACCATCACAAATCACTAAGATCTCAGAAGGTCCGGCAATCATATCAATGCCAACAGTACCAAATACCATGCCTTTAGCTGTTGCCACAAAGATATTTCCGGGACCAACAATTTTATCTACCTGTGGGATGGTTTCGGTACCATAGGCTAATGCAGCTACAGCCTGAGCGCCTCCAACAGCAAATATCCGGTCTACTCCAGCGACAGCTGCCGCTGCTAATACCAGCTCATTGACTTCGCCATTAGGGGTGGGAACCACCATAATCAATTCTTGTACTCCAGCGACTTTTGCAGGAATAGCATTCATCAGTACAGAGGATGGATAGGCCGCTTTACCGCCAGGCACATAGAGTCCAGCACGATCTAATGGCGTCACTTGCTGTCCAAGCAAAGTGCCGTCTTCTTCTATATAGCTCCATGAGCTTTGTTTTTGGTGATCATGATATTGACGTACACGTTGAGCAGCCGCCTCAAGCGCCTGTCTTTGTTCTGTCGGTATATTCTCTAATGCAGCTTTTGCTCGGTCCAGAGAAATCTCAAGGTCAGACATTATCTCAGCTGTCACATGATCAAAGCGGCGACTATATTCGAGGACAGCTTCATCTCCTCGTGACTTCACTTCAGCAAGAATTTCTTTAACAATATCAGTCACTTTATCGTCTGACACTCCTTCCCAGGCAAGAATTTCTTCAAGAGAAGTCCAGAAATCAGCCTGTGATGCACTAAGCTGTTTTAATTCAATCATTATTTTGTTCTCTAACTGCGTCTCTAATGTGTTCAATAAAAGATTGCATTCGTTTATGTTTCATTTTCATCGACGCTTTATTGACTACTAATCTTGAACTTATATCCGCAATATGTTCCATCGGAATCAAGCCATTCGCTCGTAAGGTGTTACCTGTATCTACGACATCGACTATGCGATCAGCTAAACCAACGAGTGGTGCAAGCTCCATTGAGCCATAAAGTTTAATGATTTCTACCTGCTCACCTTTTTCAGCATAGAAACGACGTGTGCTTTCAACAAATTTTGTCGCCACACGTAATCTACCTGAGCTTGGTTCAACATCGGGTTTACCTGCCGTCATTAATTTACAACAAGCAATTTTCAGATCAACAGGCTCATATAACTCCGCATGAGGATGTTCCATTAATACATCTTTACCAGCAACGCCGATATCAGCACCACCATATTCTACATATGTAGGTACATCAGAAGCTCTGACAATAATTAATTTCACATCGGGCAGGTTAGTATCAAGAATGAGCTTACGACTAGTTTCTGGATCATCAACTGGCACGATACCAGCAGCGGCGAGCAAGGGTAATGTTTCTTTGAAAATGCGTCCTTTCGATAAGGCCAGCGTCAAGGTATCAGACATCGGCAGACCTCGCAGAGCTAGGAATTCGACGAATCTTCGCACCTAATTGCTGTAATTTTTCTTCAATACATTCATAGCCACGATCAATATGGTAAATGCGTTCAACTACCGTTTCACCCTCAGCCACCAGTGCTGCGAGCACTAAACAAGCAGAGGCACGCAAATCAGTCGCCATTACGGGTGCTGCAGTGAGAAAATCCCGCCCTTTACAGACAACAGTATTACCTTCAATTTGTAAATCTGCGCCCATTCGCTGCATTTCCTGCACATGCATAAACCGATTTTCAAAAACCGTTTCAACAATAGTAGCCTGACCTTCTGCAATACTATTCAACGCAGTGAACTGGGCTTGCATGTCGGTTGGGAAAGCTGGATAAGGTGCGGTTCTGATATTGACTGCTTTAGGTCTATTGCCATGCATATCAAGGGAAATCCAATCATCACCAACACTGACCGATGCGCCAGCTTCTTCAAGTTTAAGTAGTACAGATTCTAATTGATTTGCATCTGTATCTTTTAACTTAACACGACCACGCGTAAGCGCCGCGGCTACAAGATAAGTACCGGTTTCAATACGATCAGGCAATATCTGATACTTCGTACCAGAAAGTGATTTCACACCTTCAATGACAAGCGTAGCGGTTCCAATACCCGAGATTTTTGCACCCATTTGATTGAGATAATTAGCTAGATCGACGACTTCCGGTTCTCTGGCAGCATTTTCAATAGTCGTGGTTCCTTGCGCTAATGTAGCCGCCATTAACAAGTTTTCAGTACCTGTTACGGTGACTTGATCCATAAAGAGATGAGCACCTTTCAGCCCTTTTCCACTAGTGGCACGGATATAGCCATTTTCAACGCGTATATCTGCCCCCATTTGTTGCAGTCCACGAAGATGCAAATCAACAGGACGAGAACCGATCGCGCAACCACCCGGCAGTGACACATCTGCTTTGCCATATTTCGCTAACAAGGGTCCTAAAACTAAAATTGAGGCGCGCATCGTTTTAACAAGATCATATGCAGCTTCAGTATCCGTCAATGTCGTCGGATCGATTACAACACCGGAACGCTCGTCTACTGTTAGTGTCACCCCCATACGTCCCAGTAATTCCAGTGTGGTAGTAATATCATGCAGATGTGGCACATTACCTATGCGTACAGGTGAGTCGGCTAATAAAGCCCCCATCAAAATAGGTAAAGCGGCATTTTTTGCACCTGATATACGTATTTCACCATCAAGAGCAACACCACCACTAATAATCAATTTATCCATAACGGTCTTTGTATTGTCTACTGCTAGGCTGCAGAAGTTTTAAGTGATAAAGCGTGAATTTCGCCACTGGTGAATTTATCACCTAGTGTTTCTTTCACCATTTTATGTTGTTGTACCAATGTTTTACCGGCAAAAGCGGGACATATCACTTTAGCGTCAAAGTGCTGTCCATCATCGCCAAATACCTGTACATCGGCATCAGGCAAACCCGCTTCAATCATTTCTTTTATATCTGATGCTTTCATTTAGTTAACTTTTATAAAATTATTTCAGAGGCAATAAGTCTTCCAAACCAGAAGCTTTTGCAATAGCAAGCATTTGTTCAGGTAAATGCTTAAATGTGATTGTTTTACTGGTGTTTTTTGCTGCTCTCATCCAGTTAAGCAATAAAGCCAGACCTGCACTGTCAGCCTGAGTCACATGTTTTAAATCAATTTCGATGTCATTGACAGAATCGAAAACATTTTTTGACTCAGTCAAGGCAAGGCGAGCTGACTCAAGAGTCATCTCGCCTGAAACCATAAAGACTTTGGCGGTTTCGTCATATTTGATGTCAAAAACTTCGCTCATGACTTTAATTTTACATTTCGTTCAGCTAGGTCATCGATAAGGCCATCAATACCTTTATTGCGAATATCTGAAGCAAAGCTTGAGCGGTAATTAGTAACTAAGCTTATGCCATCAATTTTAACGTCATAGACTTTCCACTGATTATCATCATTCTCATAAAGCGATAAGGCCAAAGGAATAGCGGGGCCTGAAGGTTGTACAACCTCCATAGGCACAGTGACCCGTTTTTTCGAGACATCATCACGGAATGGTAATAAACGAATTTCTTCGTTTGTATATTCAAGCATGGCTGTTGAGTAGGTTCTGATCAGTAATAACCGAAACTCTTCAACAAACTTAACTCTTTGGTCTTGATCAAGTTGACGCCAGTTTTTGCCTAGAGCCAGTTTTGACATTTTTTCAAAGTCAAAATATGGCATTAGAATATTTTCAACCAGTGAATAAATTTTATCCGGGCTCTTTTCTAACTCGGCTTCATTGTCCTCTAATGCTTTAAGCATCTTGTCTGAGGCATTTTTCACCAATGTTTGAGGTTCAGACATGTTCTCAGCTGAAACCGCCAGACTGGTTGCAAGGAAGAATGTTGTAATAAGAGACAGTAAATATTTGCTCATTGTTTTGTATGTATTCATTTATTCGCCTTCAGCTTTGCTGTACAAAAATTGGCCGATGACCTGTTCCAAGACTAACGCAGGTTGTGTGAGTGTTATGACATCACCATTTTTTAAAGATTCATCTTCAGCACCGGCAACCAGACCAACATATTGCTCACCTAATAGACCAGAGGTATAAATACTGGCTGAAGTATCGATTGGAATATTATTAAACTGTGGATACATATTAAGTGTGACTTTGGCATCAAACGTTTTTGGGTCAAGCGTGATATTCGTTACTCGCCCTACTCTAACACCAGCCATGGTGACGGGTGAGCGTACTTTCAGCCCCCCGATATTGCCAAATTCGGCGGTTACCTGATAGCCTTTCTCTTCAGTTAAATCACCCAGGTTGCTGACCTTCATTGCCAGCATAAACAATGCAGCAATTCCCGCCGCGACAAACATTCCAACAGTAATTTCAGTACTTTTACTCTGCATCATTCTCTCTAATCTCCAAACATCAACGCAGTCAGTACAAAGTCCAACCCTAAAATAGCAAAGGCTGAATGTACTACTGTACGAGTTGTCGCTCTACCAACACCTTCAGAGGTTGGCATTGCATCATACCCTTCAAATAAGGCAATCCACGTCACGACGAAACCGAACACAACACTTTTGATAACGCCGTTAAAAATATCTTCAAATAAGTCTGTTTTTGCCTGCATTTGGGACCAGAAAGCGCCATCATCAACACCGAGTAACCCATGGCCCACCAAAAATCCGCCCAACACACCGACAGCACTAAATATAGCGGCTAATAGCGGCATAGAAATAATACCAGCTAGAAATCGCGGGGCAATAATTCGCTTAACAGGATCAACAGCCATCATTTCCATCCCTGACAACTGTTCAGTACTTTTCATCAATCCGATTTCTGCAGTCAGTGCAGAACCTGCTCGCCCTGCAAACAATAATGCCGTTACAACAGGTCCAAGCTCACGCACAAGAGACAATGAAACCATTACTCCAAGAGACTCTTCAGCCCCAAAATCGACAAGCGTATTATACCCTTGCAGACCAAGAACCATGCCGACAAATAATCCTGAAATAAGGATTAACATGACAGAAAGCACGCCAATAGAAAATAACTGCTGTATAACGAGTGAGAATCTTAAAAACAACCCAGGAATGCCAGCTAACATCGCCGCTAACAAGATGTTGGCACGCCCAAGTCTTTCAAACAGACCGAGCCCCCATCGCCCAAGGCTTCTAATATAATTTATCATGCATTGTCCTCAGGATTGAGTAAGTCCTCAGCAAAGTCTAGGCCTGCGTAATGGAAAGGTACTGGGCCATCCGGCAAACCTCGCATGAACTGCTGAACCCATTGAGAGTCAGAACGATTTATCTGTTCAGGCGAACCATGTTCAATGATCTTGCCACCTGACATAAGATAAATATAATCAGCAATCTCAGCTGTTTCATCCACATCATGAGAAACAACAATGCTGGTTAATTTCATCGCATCATTCATACGATGAATCAGATTCACCAGCGTTCCCATCGAGATGGGATCCTGACCTGTAAAAGGCTCATCATACATAATCATCATTGGCTCAAGAGCAATTGCACGAGCCAAAGCAACACGTCTTGCCATACCGCCTGATAGTTCATTAGGTGATAGGTCACGAGCATTACGAAGTCCTACTGCTTGCAGCTTCATTAAGACCAGATCTCGTATCATCGATTCTGGCAAATCGGTATGCTCACGCATTGGAAAGGCGACATTATCAAACACATTAATGTCAGTTAACAAAGCACCGCTTTGAAACAGCATGCCCATACGTTTACGAAGTTCATAAAGTTCAGAGTGTGAGAGCTTGTGAACGTCCTGGCCATCAACTTCAATAGTACCTTTGTCTGGTCTTAACTGGCCACCAATCAACTTTAATAAAGTTGTTTTACCAGTGCCGCTTGGCCCCATGATCGCTGTCACTTTACCGCGCTGAATGTCGATGTTAACGCCATCAAAAATGACTCGGTCACCACGATAAAAGTGCAAGTCCCTGATTTTTATCAGTGGCACAGGCTTCTCCGCTTGTCTAGTAGAATATAAAGGTTGTTAATTTTCATTAATATGCGTGACTAAGTCAAATATCCTTGTGGAAAATGTTAAATAGTTCCGATACAGTGTGTGCACCAATTTGTGGTGATAAGTGCTCGGTGACATTTGTTCAGACTGTGTTCAGGATGACTTTGTTAACGTCACTGTCGGATTTACTGAAAACGGAGAAAGAAATAATGAAAAAATTATTACAGTTTTTTGCCATTACACTTGCATTATTACCGATGGTTGCAAGTGCCCATGGCCCTACACGACAGTCAGTTAAAGAAACAGTTTTTATTAACGCGTCACCTGAAAAAGTATGGGCTGTTCTGGGTGATTTTACTTCTATTGATAAATGGCATCCAGCTGTTGCTAGTGTTGAAATGCTCAGTGATAAAGAGCGTAAACTGACACTAAAAGGTGAAGGTCATCCAACCATCACTGAAGAGCTACAAAAGCTTGATAACGACAAAATGATGATGATTTATAAAATCGAAGACATGAGCGTTATCAAAACAATTACATATAATAGTAAAGACACACCATACTACACTTTACCTGTAAACAACTATAAATCTTGGTTATCAGTTAAAGCTAAAGATGGTGGTTCAGAAGTGACATGGAAAGGTAAATTCTATCGCTCATTTATGGATAACCCTCCAGTACCAGAAGGTCAAAGTGACGAAGATGCGGTTAATGCAGTTAAAGGTGTCTACACCTCTGGTCTGAATAACCTGAAAACTATGTTGGAAAAATAATCCCATCATGTGGTTTCAAAATAAACAAAAGGCGACTCTAAGAGTCGCCTTTTTTCTTGTATTCTCTTTAATGCTGGCTGGCTGCACCAATGACAAGTCTGAATACGCCTTAATTACTAATCAGCTCTCAAGTAATGTGAGTGTGATTGACTTGAGTACACAGACCGTCATAAAAACAATTCCTGTTGGTGAACATCCTGCTGGGATCAGCGTTAGTCCACATCATGACTTGGCCTTTGTGACGAACCCGGATGGCCAAACGCTTTCTGTACTGGATTTGAAGTCACTTACTGAAACACGTCAAATCAAGGTCGGTCCCGGCCCCGTAGGCGTCACAGCATCTAAAAGTGGCGAACAAGTTTATGTTGCTGATTGGTATGAAAATAATATACGCATTATTAATCCTCAGTCAGGCGATTTAATCGATAAGATTGCAGTAGGAAACTCGCCTGCTGGACTCGTTATCGATGAAGACCATCATAGGCTATATGTATCTAATCGTGATGATAATACGGTGTCATTCATAAATACTGATAACGATAAGGTCATTCATACTGTTGAGGTAGGAAAATCGCCGTTTGGACTCGCAATCTCTCCTGATGGCTCTCGTGTTTATAGTGTCAATGTCGAAAGCAGTGATGTAACAGCTATTGATACTAAGACGGCAAAAGTTATCAAAACCATTCCTGTTGGTGAGTGGCCTTACTGTGCAGTTGTTAGTCGAGATAATAAAAAGCTGTATGTTATTAACCAGGACGAAGCGACCATTTCAGTGGTAGATACAAGCACTTTCAAAATAACCAACACTATTGACATTGAAGACACGCCAGAAGGCATAGATATCAGCGCCGATGGGTCACAGCTCTATGCTGTAAACTGGGGAAATAATACGGTGTCTGTGATTGATACAAAAACAGAGAAAGTCATTAATTCCATTGAAACAGGTAAGGGGCCGCGCTCCTTTGGACAGTTCATTACAACCATTGAATAACGCATTAGATAGCATCGTGGCAGTAAGCTCATACGCGCTGCCACGTGCAAAATCCCTCGAACAAAAACTCTGTGTACCAATCAAGCTGCTTGATAAGTCATTAGTACAACTATTGGTTGAGGATGACCGTTTGAGTTTACAGGTACCAGATATTGGTAATCCTGTTTTTATCGATTTTACTTCAGGGAAATATGATCATCGACGCAAATTCGGTGGTGGTAAGGGACAGCCTCTAGCCAAAGCTGTTGGTATGAAACAAGGCCATACTCCAACCATTATTGATGCGACAGCAGGCTTTGCCAGAGATGCTTTTGTATTAGCCTCACTTGGAAGCACGGTCACCATGCTTGAGCAAAGCCCGGTGATAAGTTTGCTAATCGAAGATGCATTACAACAGCAGGAGATGGCTCCCGAAGTACAAGTTATTGCAGAACGAATGACTATCCATCACGTCAATGCTATTGATTTTTTATCCTCATTGCAGGAAAAACCGGATGTTGTTTATATGGATCCTATGTACCCTAGCAGGGATAAATCGGCATTAGTAAAAAAAGAAATGCAGGCTTTACACCAGCTGATTGGACCAGACACGGATAGTGAAGAATTACTCACAGTAGCTAAACAAATAGCTATGCGACGAGTTGTAGTTAAACGCCCGAAAGGGGCTGAGTATGTCGGAAATCAGAAACCTAGTGCCAGTCTTCAAAGTAAAAATACCCGCTACGATCTCTACGTGAATAGCTAGAAGGCTATTTCTGACGAGCTTGTTTATCCATGGTTCTCAACCTATCGAGTTTCTCTGCTATTTTTATTTCGAGACCACGATTAACAGGTTGGTAGTACTCACGCTCACGCATTGATTCAGGGAAATAGGTTTCGCCTACGGCATAAGCATCAGGCTCATCATGAGCATAACGGTATTCTCTGCCATACCCCAACTCTTTCATCAACTTGGTGGGCGCATTACGTAAATGTACCGGCACTTCAGCCGAACCATGTGCTTTAGCATCATGCATAGCTGCTTTAAAAGCGGTATAAACCGCATTACTCTTAGGCGCACAGGCCAGATAGACAACTGCTTGAGCAATAGCCAGCTCACCTTCTGGACTACCTAATTTGTCAAAGCTTTCCCAGGCATCCAAAGCAATACGTAAACCTCTGGGATCTGCATTCCCTATATCTTCAGCAGCCATTCTCACGACTCTTCGCATCAGGTAGACAGGATCACAGCCACCGTCCAGCATTCGGCATAGCCAATAGAGTGCAGCATCAGGTGCTGAGCCACGTACGGATTTATGCAGCGCTGAAATTTGATCGTAGAAAGCCTCACCGCCTTTATCGAAACGTCGAATTGTACCTGACAAGACTTCAGCAAGATCATGCTCATCCACCGCTTTCTGACCTTTGCTATCGGCCAGGTCCACGGCTATTTCAAGTAGATTTAACACTCTGCGACCATCACCATCAGCGGTTTGGGCTAATTGATCACGTAATGTTTCGCCCACCTCAATGCCTCTGTCAGCAAGCCCCAACTCTTGGTCTGACATGGCTCGATCAATGATCTGACGTAAATCCTCAGCCTCTAATGATTTGAGCACATACACCCTGGCTCGAGATAACAAGGCGTTATTTAATTCAAAGGAAGGATTTTCTGTAGTAGCACCAATAAAGGTAAACGTGCCATCTTCAACATAAGGTAAAAAGGCATCTTGCTGAGACTTATTAAATCGATGAACCTCATCCACAAACAGCATGGTTCTACGACCACGCTCCTGCAGCAACTGTTGAGCTCGCGAGACAGCAGCTCTGACCTCTTTTACACCAGCTAATACAGCGGAAATAGTAATAAACTCAGCATCACAATAACCGGCAATAAGTTTAGCCAACGTGGTTTTACCCGTACCAGGTGGGCCCCAGAAAATCATGGAGTGAGGATGACCTGAGGCAATCGCTTGTCGAAGCGGTTTACCGGCACCCAATAAATGTGTCTGCCCGATATACTGATCAAGCGTCTTTGGACGCATACGATCCGCTAAAGGATGTCCAGCTAGGTCATCTACCTGATCAAACAAACTCACTGCTGTGCTTCACCTACGATGTCTATGCCTTCAGGCGCACTTAACTTAAATGTGTCTTTTTTAAATGTTGGATTAATTTTTACCTGGCTGAACATTAAACGTGTTCTTTGATCAAAGCTATCACGCATGATCATTTGCTGTAATTCATCGTTGTTAAACGCCAACATGACTGATTGAAAGTTACTAGCACTTTGTTTAGGCGTTAACTCAACCCAGGTTAAACCATCATCAGAAGTTAAGTTACGAATAGTGTAACTATCTTCAGGTAAAGCCTGTCCTGATAATAAGGTTGCAGGAGTATCTTCCAGTGCTTCATCTTGTGCCTTAACAGTAACCTGCTCCAAGTCCACATCATAAAACCAGACATTCTTGCCATCAGCGACAATATGCTGTGGGTATGGGTCATTATAATCCCAGCGAAACTTACCTGGTCTTGCCAATTGAAACTCACCTTGAGCCTGCTCGACTAAATTACCATCAGGATCCAGAACTGTTTGCTCAAAATGGGCTTGGAATGTATTTACTTTTTTAACAAAATGGTCAAGCTTTTCTGTGCCGCTCATATCAGCTAAAGCAACAACAGGAAGCAACAATAGCAAGAAGCCTTGTGCTAATTTTTTTATGGTCATTCAATGACTCCGAAAGATAAATTGCATGTTCTACTGACTCTGCTCAGCCAGTCTGGTTCCTGAACTAATCACGTGGTGGCGGTGCAAGCACTTCACGACTACCATTCCCCTGCATGGCTGAGACAACCCCAGCGGCTTCCATGGCTTCTACAATACGGGCTGCACGGTTGTAACCAATTTTCAGCCTGCGCTGTATACCTGAGACAGATGCCCGACGGCTTTCTACCACAATCTGCACAGCCTGATCGTAAAGCGGGTCTGATTCAGCATCACTTGGATCACCAATGCCTCCATCGCTTTCATCACTGCTTTGATCCTGAGTGATTTCTTCAAGATAGTTCGGCTGTGAATTTTTCTTTAAGTGTTCGACGACATTATGTACTTCATGATCATCCACAAACGCACCGTGAACTCGCTCGGGTAGACCACTACCAGGTGGCAAATAAAGCATATCACCCTGCCCTAACAGCTGCTCCGCCCCCATTTGGTCAAGAATCGTACGTGAGTCTATTCGTGATGAGACCTGGAAAGCCATACGCGTTGGGATATTGGCCTTAATCAATCCGGTAATAACATCAACAGAAGGTCGTTGCGTTGCCAAGATAAGATGAATCCCTGATGCCCTAGCTTTTTGCGCCAAACGTGCAATCAATTCTTCAACTTGTTTACCAACGACCATCATCATGTCGGCAAGCTCGTCAATAATCACCACAATAAAGGGTAACGGCTCTAAGGTCGGCCCCACTTCACCTGGCTCAACCTCAATAGTAGGATCTTTTATCGGCTCACCACGCTCAATAGCCTCTCTAACCTTTTTGTTATAGCCAGCAATATTTCGTACGCCTAATGCCGCCATCAGAGGATAACGGCGTTCCATTTCCGCCACACACCAACGCAAGGCATTGGCAGCTTCTTTCATATCAGTCACGACAGGGGCTAATAAATGCGGAATATCCTCATAAACCGATAATTCCAACATTTTCGGATCAACCATGATCATGCGCACATCTTCAGGAGAAGCTTTATATAGCAAGCTCAAGATCATGGCATTTACGGCAACAGATTTACCAGAACCTGTCGTCCCTGCCACCAGCAAATGCGGCATTTTTTCTAAATTGGCAACCACAGGGCGACCGGCAATATCTTTACCCAGAGCCATCATCAATAATGACTTACTATTTTCATACTCCTCACAGGCAAGGATTTCCCGTAGACGTACGATTTCACGGCTTTCATTGGGAATTTCCAGACCAACCACCGGTTTGCCAGGAATGACTTCAACAATCCGAACACTACTGATAGAAAGTGCTCTCGCCAGATCTTTTGCAAGGCCACTAATTCGACTGACTTTAATGCCTGGTGCAGGCTGTAATTCAAATCTGGTTACAACAGGCCCCGGCTGAACCTCAACCACCTGAACGTCGACGCCAAAGTCTTTCAGTTTAAGTTCTACCTGACGCGACATCGCTTGCAATACGTCTTCACTAAAAGCTTGTTTGCTCGGCTGAGCCATGTCTAGTAAAGCTAAAGCAGGCATGCCTGGGGCATCAGGCGTTTCGAATAACGGTACCTGCTTTTCTTTTTCTTCGCGTTTACTCGGCTCTTTTTTCTCTATAACAGGCTCAATGCGCACCTTCGCCTTGTGTTGTAACTTTTCTTTTTCCTGCTGAAAAGTTTCTTCTCGTTTATGACGAGTGCGTTTAGCCTCCAGTTCTTCTTTGATTTCACGAGCCCAACGCGCTACATGAATCGCGACAACCATTGCCATTGCACCAAGCTTATCGATGACCATCAACCAAGATAACCCAGTGAACAGGGTGACACCGGTGAGAAGCACTGCCAGCAATAATAAACTGGTACCAGAGGCGCCGAAAACTGACTCAAACCCATGGCCTACCACTTCGCCTAATACACCTCCAGCCCCCAAAGGAAGTAAAGCCGCATAATCAGACAGACTCAGGCTAGACAGTCCGCTGGCAGCAGCCAAAGCCATTAGTAAACCGACCATTTTCAACACCCAAAAATGAAGTGCATCTTCACTATCGGCTCGTTTTCCCCAGCTGAATAAGAGCCAACCACTAAAGCCAATCATCAGCGGTGACAAATAGGCAGGAAAGCCAAAACCATAAAGCAGTGCATCAGCTAACCATGCACCGACAATACCACCACTATTGGCAATCACATCATCAGTACCGGTTGTTGACCAACCTGGATCGGTGGGTTGATAAGACCATAAAGACAACAGTAAGTATGCCGCTAATGCGACTGACAAAATCAGTGCTGCCTCACGCAGACGAAAGCCGACTGCGCCAGAGTTGTGTTCTTGTTTCTGCTTGTCATTTACACGTGTCGACTGTGTCACTGTGATATTTCCAACCCTGCCAGTAAATTAACGCTTGATTTTAACACAGCTTTTGAAGTTACATGCTTGTCCAAAATCATCGCAATGGTTACTCTTATGATAGATATCTTACAACTCTCTTGGAGGCACCTCTTATGGCTGACAGCAAACACTGTCGTTTACTGATTTTAGGCTCTGGTCCAGCTGGCTACACTGCTGCAGTTTATGCTGCCAGAGCGGCATTAGAGCCTGTATTAATTACCGGTATTGAACAAGGTGGTCAGTTAACCACCACTACCGATGTCGATAACTGGCCGGGCGATGATGAGGGTGTCCAAGGTCCAGAATTAATGCAACGTATGCAACGTCATGCAGAGCGCTTTGGTACTGACATCATCTTTGATCATATCCACACGACTGATTTATCACAGCGCCCATTTCGCTTGATTGGAGACGCAGGTGAATATACGGCGGATGCCCTCATCATTGCGACGGGCGCATCGGCAAAATATTTAGGTATGGAGTCAGAAGAAGCGTTTAAAGGTCGTGGGGTTTCTGCCTGTGCAACCTGTGATGGTTTCTTCTATAAAGGCCAACATGTAGCCGTTATTGGTGGTGGTAATACCGCGGTGGAAGAAGCCTTATACCTGTCAAATATTGCCTCTAAAGTCACGGTTATTCATCGTCGCGACTCATTCCGTTCTGAAAAGATTTTATCGAATAAACTGCTGAAAAAAGCAGAAGAAGGTAATGTTGAAATCTTATGGAACCACACACTGGATGAAGTTCTGGGTAATGATTCTGGCGTCACTGGTATCCGTGTTAAAAGTACCGAAGATGGTTCGACTCAGGAAGTCCCTGTGCTTGGGGTATTTGTCGCGATTGGCCATCAGCCTAATACAGGTATATTCAAAGGTCAGTTAGAAATGGAACATGATTATATTATCCTCAAAAAAGGCACACAAACCAGTGTTCCTGGCGTGTTTGCTGCTGGTGATGTATCCGATCCTATCTATCGTCAGGCGATCACTTCTGCAGGTGCAGGCTGTATGGCTGCACTTGATGCCGAACGCTTTTTGGATAATGAGTAAATTAATTAGGTTTAGGGGGCTTAACTAGCCCCTTTTTAATAAGGGAAGAGGATATGAAATATCAGCATATTTTGATTGCAACCGACTTTTCAAAACAGAAAGATATGATCTGTGCAAAAGCACGTGAGTTAGCTGAGCAGCATCAAGCGAAGCTTAGCATTTGTCATATTATCGAAGACTTCCCTTTGACTGATTTTGCTTATGAACCAATGATCAGTGTCGACATTGATATGCGTGATGCCCTGTTAGAGTCAGGAAAAAAGCAACTGGCAACATTAGCAGAAAGTTTATCTATTCCAGCAACACAACAGTGGGTGGAGTTGGGAACACCAGGACATGACATCGTCCGTATTGCTGACGAAAATAACGTTGATTTGATTATTGTAGGTTCACATGGCCGACATGGCTTTAAACGACTTCTAGGTTCAACGGCCAATGCAATATTGCATCATGCTCATTGTGATGTGTTGGCAGTCAGATTACAGGACGACTAATCGATTGAAATCATCGAATCTGTTAAGCACGGTAAAATTACCGGGCTTTAAGAGCTTTATTGTCGTGGCTTTTATCAATGCAATGGTGGATCTGGGCCACAAGATTATAATTCAAAATACCATTTTTAAAATTTATGACGATCAAGCTCAGGTTGCATTAACAGCAATAGTCAATGGGCTTATTTTATTACCCTTTATTTTCTTATTTACACCTGCCGGCTATCTTTCTGATCGGTTTTCTAAACCTTTCATTATGAAACTATCAGCATTTTCTGCCATTCTCATTACGTTATTCATTACTTTAGCTTATTACCAGGGCTGGTTTATTTTTGCCTTTTTCATGACATTGATATTGGCTATTCAGAGTGCGATTTATTCTCCTGCAAAATATGGCTATATTCGGCAACTGGGCGGCGAAGATCATTTATCTCCAGCTAATGGCTTCATTCAAGCTACGACGATTGTTGCGATCTTGACCGGGATTATTATCTTTACCATCTTATTTGAATGGTTACTTATCGATCAGACATATCACGATGAATCTACTTTAATAAGACATATCGCCCCAGCAGGCTGGCTTTTAGTGATTTTATCTTTAATAGAATGGCGGTTGGCTTGTCGTTTGTCAGATAGCAACAGCTCGCCTAAAACAGCTGTGTTTCTCTGGAAAGACTACATAAAAGGTCACTTGCTAAAAACAAATATAAACCATCTTACAACCAATCCCATTATTTGGTATTCGGTACTGGGCTTATCCTTTTTCTGGGGGATTTCACAAACCTTTCTCGCCGTATTTCCTGCTTTTGCAAAAATTGTATTGTCCGAAAATAACACCATGATTATTCAAGGGCTGCTGGCTTGCTCAGGCATAGGTATTGTTGTTGGCTCAGTGCTGGCTGGAACAGGCACGAAAGGCCTCATCAAAACATCTCTTATTCCCACAGGCGCTGTGGGCATGAGTATTGTTCTTTTTATTATTCCAACCTTGAACACAGTCACAGAGTTTGCAGCCGCTATTTTCAGCTTTGGATTTTTTGGTGGTTTATTTATTATCCCGTTGAATGCCCTCATACAATTACATGCCCCACTACAGCATCTTGGCAGTGTACTTGCGGGTAACAACTGGATTCAGAATATTGTTATGACGGCCTGTCTTGTTATCACCTTTACTGTCGCTCAAGCCATGCTGCCTAGCAAATTACTCTTAACCGCCTTACCCATTATTACTGTTGTACTGGGCTGTTTCGTCTGGTGGTGTAGTAAACGAGCACAAGATACTTGATTTAATTAAAGAATTAGTGAATTCTCTTAGGCAATTGTCTAAACGGATTCTAGCAAGTGAGTAAAAAATTGTCGTACCCTCCCGTATATCAACACGAGTTTCAACAAGCTTCAGAAAATTTACGTCAAACCTTATTACTTGCTAACCGATATAAAACGCCCGTCACGCCTGTGAACTATGCGGTTTGGTACGAATATGTCTCCGGTGACAATCAAGCATTAATAAATAATATCGATACCCGTCTAAAGAAAAAAGAAGCAATCACTACAGAAGTCACGCAATACTTGTATGAGAAGTATGTGTTAATGGGTATGCCAGACCGCCTCGACAAAACAAATACCGGATTAAAGCTGGTTGTTGATAACACATTAGAGAACATTACTAGAGTCGAAGCAAAAGCTTCTCAATGTACCCAAGGCTTAACTCAAAGCCAGGAAAAACTCGAAAGCTGTAATGATATCGATGAACTCAAAACATTGGTCAGTCAGATCCTAACAAATACCCAACAGCTCACAAGTAGCAGTGGTGAATTAAAGAGTGAATTAACTCGTTCAACAGAAGAAATAATAAAGCTCCGCCAAGAACTGGAAGCAGTAAAAGAAATAGCCAAGACTGATAGTCTGACCGGCTTACTCAATCGAGGGGCTTTTGATAATAAGCTACAGGAATTATGCAGCAAAAATTATGCTTTCAGTTTGGTTATGTTTGATATCGATAATTTTAAACGTTTAAACGACAACTTCGGACATTTATTAGGGGATAAAGTCTTACAGTTTTTTGCTTCTCTGTTGATGACTCACTGTAGTGACATTCATATCGCAGCACGTTTTGGAGGGGAAGAGATGGCGATGATATTCATGCACTCCAGCCTTGAAGAAACCTTTATGTACACGGAAAAAATTCGTGAGCAATTTGCGGAAAGCCGCCTTAAGAAAAAAGGTAGCAATAAGTCCATCGGTCAAGTAACCGTTTCTGCTGGGATTAGTAGTTTTCAGGAAAACGATAACCCCATTAGCCTAATCGAACGAGCAGATCAGGCTCTTTATCGCTCAAAAACTGAAGGGCGTAACCAGGTGAACTTTATTTAAGATGGTAAAACGTCGAGTTTAAATAATCGACCACCGTCTGTTTTTGCTGGACACTCCAGCTCACATCCGCCGCTCTAGCACAATAAGAAACACGTTTTTCAAGTCCTGAGAGACTTTTGATCGTTTTATCCGTTCGGGTATAGAGCTGATAAGGATCGCCCCCACCCAGCGATGCATGACATTGCAAACAAGCAGTATCATGCAGCTGTTTACCGTCAGCATGCACGATATTGCTTAACAAAAGCCCGCCAATCAAGATAATGGTTTTTCTTAACATATCAGGCAGAGTTGGTTTGTAAGTGAGCAATCCGCATCGCTGCAGGAGGATGTGAATCATAGACCGCAGAAACCAGTGGATCCGGTGTTAGCGTACTCGCATTTTCTTTATACAAAGCCACCAAAGCCGCTATTAAGTCATCAGCACTAGATACAGATGCAGCATAGGCATCAGCTTCGTACTCATACTTACGTGACAGTGATGTCATTAGAGGATGTAAGAAAAACATAAACACCGGTATCACTAACATAAATAAGGCTAAGGCCATCGCATTTGACTGTTGGCTAACACCTAAACCTTCATAAAACCATGCCTGATTAGACGCCCAACCAAGCAACGCCAGACCAATCAAGCTAATGACAGCCATTACGATCATATTTTTCACAACATGTTTGCGACGGAAATGACCTAACTCATGAGCGAGAACTGCTTCAATTTGATCCTCGTTAAGCGTATTCAGTAATGTGTCAAAAAACACGATACGTTTATTACTACCCAGCCCAGTAAAATAAGCATTGCCATGCCCACTGCGGCGAGAACCATCCATCACAAAAATACCTTGGCTTTGAAAACCACAACGCGCTAATAAATTTTCAACACGCTGTTGTAACGCAGCATCATCCAACGGTGTAAATTTATTAAACATCGGTGCAATAAATGCAGGATAGGCCCACATCATAAACAGCCCAAAACTAATCCAGGCAGCCCAAAGATATAACCACCAAAACTCTCCTGTACTCTGCATCATCCATAATGCGACCCAAATCAGCAAAGCGCCCATCACAACAGTCAGCAGCAATTGTTTAATGAAGTCTGAAAAGAATAAGACAGGTGTGTTGCGATTGAAGCCAAACTTGTCTTCCAACACAAAGGTTCGGTAATAAGAAAAAGGTAAATCTAAAATCGAACCGATAACTATAAAGCTCAATAAAAACAGAACTCCACTGAGCATGGATGACAATCCGACACCATCCCAGGCATTAGAAAGTAATGACAGACCGCCACCAAATGTCCATGCCAGAAGAATAATCACCCCGTAGATATTTTCTTTGCGACCAAACTTACCTTTTGCCATCGTATAATCCGCGGCTTTTTGATGTGCACTCAGACTGATTTGATCTTCAAATGCATTAGGCACCTTATTACGATGTGCCTGAACATGTTTCCCCTGACGCATTGATAACCAAAGTTCGGTTGCTGTCATCAAAAACAAAGCCGCTAAAAATATCCAGCTAAATTCGTTCATAAATTTCTATCCAATTTGAATCTTTATAAAATGTCATGCAGAGTAGCCTTTGATACAATCTCAGGCAAATTAGTTCAATTAGTCCAAGTTCAACTCAATAAAAGACGGAGCTCATGGCCAAAAGTAAAAACAATCTAATATGGATCGATCTTGAAATGACCGGTCTTGATACTAACAATGACTATATCATTGAAATTGCCACAATTGTGACAGATGCTGACCTTAATGTGTTAGCTGAAGGACCTATTTTGGCCATTCATCAGGAGGATGCCATATTGAATGGTATGGATGAATGGAACACCCGCCAGCATGGTAAATCCGGATTAGTTGAACGCGTTCGTAACAGCACAGTTAACGAAGCGGAAGCAGAACAACAAACCATTGATTTTCTGAAAAAACACGTACCCGCAGGAGTATCACCTATGTGCGGTAACAGTATCTGTCAGGATCGTCGTTTTCTAGCCCGTTGTATGCCTGAACTGGAAGCGTTTTTCCATTATCGTAATCTGGATGTCAGCAGCCTGAAAGAATTAGCTCGGCGTTGGGCCCCAAAAGTCGAAAAAAGTTTTAAAAAACGTTCCTCTCATCTCGCCATGGATGACATAAAGGATTCTATTCGCGAATTGGAGCATTACCGCGAACTCTTCATAAAACTTCCTGAAACAGAATAGCTGTTCACATTGATTTCACAGATAGCACGACAAGCTATCTGTGAAATTATTTAGTGAATAGTTGTGACACATACTAAAGCGACACTCCCCCATAAAACCTGTCCTGTTTGCCAACGTCCTTTCACTTGGCGGAAAAAATGGCAACGTAACTGGGACAACGTTATCTATTGCTCACAGCGCTGTCGTCGCCATATTCGATCTTCTGTACTGAGCAATGACTAAGCTCATTAGTTTTCCCGAACATATGATCCTGCTGGACTGTGAAACCACGGGTGGACGTGCCAGTCGTGATCGTATTACCGAAATAGGATTAATTGAAGTTATCGGCGGTGAAGTTCATCACCGTTGGCAGAGCTTGATCAATCCTGGGCGTCCTATTCCTCCATGGATTAATAAAATCACTGGTATTGATGATGCTATGGTAGCCAGTGCGCCCACCTTTAGGGACATAGCCGAGTCCTTATATCAGCGTCTGCAAAACGTCGTTCTGGTCGCCCACAATGCTCGCTTTGACTATAGTTTTCTGAAACAGGAGTTCAAGCGGGTCGGCTACGATTACTCAGCCAAGACCTTGTGCTCTGTAAAGTTGAGTAGACGACTTTTCCCTCAACATCAAGGCCATAGCCTAGATAAAATCATCCAACGTCATCAGATATCTATTCAAGACAGGCATCGGGCCATGGCAGATACCGAGGTCATTCTTGAATACTTCACTCTGATCCAGCGACAGGCTGACGAAGCACAGATACAACAAAGCATTGCTGAGATATTAAAACGTCCGAGTCTGCCAAGTCACTTAGATAATCAGCTTATACAGCAATTACCAGAAAAGCCGGGAATCTATCAGTTTTATGACGAAAGCGGTGCGCTCCTTTATGTAGGAAAATCCGTCAATATAAAAGAGCGGGTGCTCAGTCACTTTTCTGCCGATCATCGTCATCATAAAGAACTGGATATCAGTCAGCAGTTACATCATATCGAGTGGATAGAAACCCCATCAGATTTTGGCGCTCAATTACTAGAAAATAGTTATATCAAGCAAACTGGCCCACGCTATAACCAGCGACAGAAAAAGATTAAAAAGCTATATCAAATCAGTCGAATAATTAATAAAGATGGCTATATCGAATTGGATATCACTCTGGCTGATATGACTGATGTCTCTGATATAACCAGAAAATATGGTTTGTTTCGCAGCAAAAAGCAGGCACAAACCAAATTATTGGAATTAATTACCCAATATAAGCTGTGCCAGCGCCTTTGCCATATTGAAAAGAAAGCGTCAGGCAGCTGTTTCAGTTATCAATTAAAAAAATGTCTCGGTGCCTGTTGCGGTAAAGAATCCCCCAATATGTACAATTTACGCGTTGATATGGCTTTAACTCATATAAAAAATCAGCAATGGCCTTGGCCAACGCCTATTATCGTCGAAGAGCATTCAACAGCAGATAACTCCGCACTAACGCACTACCACCTTATTGATCAGTGGTGTTATTTAGGACAAGTGGACGAAGATATCAATTTTGAGAATGGGCTACCCACTCAACAGCAGGAGTCCATATTTTTTGACATAGATACTTATAAAATTTTATTACGATTCCTAACCCCAGCTAAAGCAAAAAATATCCCGTACCTGAAAGTTTATCCTATAGAAAATCAGCCTTATAAAGCCATGAATAGTTGGGAATGATTTGCTATGCGACTTAACCTTATTTTAGGCGATCAACTTAATTGGGATAGCCATATCTGGGAGGATATTGATAAAGACAACGATATTTTCTGGATGGCAGAAATATCGGGAGCCTCATGGCAGCCAGCATCCAATAAACAGCGGACGGTTGTCTTTCTCTCTGCCATGCGACACTTCGCTGAAGAAATAGCGAATAAGCATTTTCGTCTGGTCTATTTTCCAATCACCGATGGCTTTACTTCGTTTTCTAGCGCCCTTAAGCAAACCTTTAATGATTACAAGATAGATGAAGTTCGCAGTGTCCTACCTGGCGATTATGAGGTTATGCAGGAAATCGAAACGACGATTAATGAATATGATGTCAATATTGCGTGGTTAGAGGACGCACACTTTATAGCAAAACGAGGTGAGTTCAGTCAGTGGTTAAAACAACGTAAAAAGCCCACCATGGAATATTGGTACCGACATTTACGTGAGTCTCGTCAGGTTTTGATGGAAAATGACAAACCAGTCACCGGCCAATGGAATTTTGATAAAACAAACCGACAAAGTTTTTCAAAAAAAGGGCCGGGCTTTATCAGAGAAAATCCTAATTACGCTGTTGATGACATCACACAAAACGTCATCGATATAGTCAATGAAGACTTCTCAGAGCTACCCGGTAATATCGACAATTTTAATTGGCCCGTCACACGTCGCCAGGCTTTAATTCAAGTCAGACATTTTATCGAGCATTACCTGCCTTTTTTTGGTGATTACCAAGATGCCATGTGGACGGACAAGCCTTTTTTGTATCATGCCCGAATTTCGTTCAGCCTCAACCTTAAATTAATTCATCCACAGGAAGTTATCAGTGCCGCAGAAGAAGCTTACCATTCTGATAAGGCCCCAATAAATGCAGTAGAGGGCTTCATCCGACAAATTCTTGGCTGGCGCGAATATATCAGAGGTCTGTATTGGGTTTATAGAAAAGACTGGCTTACATTTAACGCCCTCGATGCTCGTCGTGATTTACCCAGTTTTTACTGGACAGCAGAAACTGATATGCAGTGTCTGCATCAAGCCATAAAACAAGTTATTGATCATGGCTATGGTCATCACATTCAAAGACTGATGGTAACGGGTTTATTTGCCTTGTTATGGCAAGTCGATCCCAAGCAAATTCATCAGTGGTATTTGGGTATGTATGTCGATGCCGTCAGCTGGGTTGAAGTACCGAATACTATTGGTATGAGTCAATATGCAGATGGCGGTATTGTCGGCAGTAAACCTTATATCGCCAGTGGTGCCTACATTAACCGTATGTCTAATTACTGCCGGCACTGCCCATTTGATCCAAAACAAGCTTCTGGTGATAAAGCCTGTCCTTTCACCACGCTCTATTGGCATTTCATTGATGAGCATAATGAGCTGATACGCCATAACCCTCGACTAGCGATGCAGGCGAAAAACTGGGCAAAAAAATCAAGCTATGAACAACAAGCTATTCGTGAGCATGCCGAATGGCTATTTCAAACTATCGACAACGAGAATAAGGAAGTCTAATGTCCGCATCGCAATTAGTCTGGTTAAGAAATGATCTTCGTTTGGACGATAATCCAGCCATCGCTCTGGCACAACAGCGTGGCGATATACAGGTACTGTTTATTGCTACAGTAAAACAATGGCAGCAGCATGCTGAGTCTGAAGCTAAACTCGGTCTGAAAGCAGCCTCTTTGAATGATATAAACCAAAACCTTGCCAAGCAAGGCATTCAGTTGACGCTGTTAGAAGTGGATTATTTTGTTGATGTACCCACAGCTTTACTCAAGTTTTGTGAGGAAAATAAGATTGAAGCTGTTTGGTTTCAGCAAGAAACTGCATTAGATGAATGTCGCCGTGATGAAAAAGTCAGTCAGACTTTACTGGAAAATCATATCGAGTGCCACGCGTTAGAATCAGACTTGATGGTGCCCGTCCCGGTGCTAACTCAACAAGAAGAACCCTATAAGGTCTTTACGCCCTATTATCGAAGCTGGCGCACCATTCTGGAAGATCGTGCACGCCCACCATTTGACGCCCCCGACAAGCAAGGCAAAGCGATCAAAGTCAAAGATATAAAACCTGGCTGGGCTGGTGATTATCGCGAAGATCTGTGGGAGGCTGAAGAATCTGACGTCCTGCAACAATTACAGCAGTTTTGTCAGAAAAAACTAAAGGCCTACGCAGAAAAGCGTGATTTTCCAGCCCTGCCAGCCACCAGCACTTTATCCCCCTATTTAAGTCTGGGCCGTATAGGGCCAAGACGCTTATTACATACCATTCAATATTACTGTGCAGAGCATAACCTGCATTGGCAGGATAACGACTGGTTAAGGGAATTAGCCTGGCGTGACTTTTATCGGCAGTTACTCACCCACTTTCCCGACTTAAATAAAGAAAAACCTTTCAAACCTGAAACCGATCAGTTGATTTGGAATGATAATCAGTCCGAATTTGATGCCTGGTGTGAGGGAAAAACAGGGTTCCCCATTGTCGATGCCGCTATGCGCCAATTAAATCAAACGGGCTGGATGCATAATCGTTTACGCATGGTTGCCGCCAGTTTTTTAACCAAGCTTTTATTTATCGACTGGCGCAAAGGGGAAAAGTATTTTATGCAAACCCTGATCGATGGTGAATTCGCGGCTAACAATGGTGGCTGGCAATGGAGTGCGTCCACTGGCTGTGATGCAGCCCCTTATTTCAGAGTGTTCAACCCTCAGCGACAATCAGAGAAATTCGATCCGGAAGGCGAGTTTATTCGACGTTTTGTACCAGAATTAGAGCCCCTCTCTGCAAAGCAAATACATGCCCCCACGACAGATCAAAGAAAGGAACTTGGTTATCCAGAACCTGTAATTGATTATAAAAAAGCCAGAGAAGAGGCAATTTCAGCATTTGACTCCCTAAAATAATCACTTTAAGTATTTGATATTAGCCTAATCTGACATATGATTCAGTCATGTTCTATGGCGAATCTCACGGAAATGTGGATCCATCTCTGCCGAAGTTGGATCCAAAAGCATTAGCCCAATTACATCAACATGCGGCAAAGGATTTGGCAAAACGAACCATTCCTGGTGGTTTGATCGTCCTACTCGCCTTACTTATCTCTGCCTATTACTCCCCGATCATTGATGATGCCCCTGTTTTCACCTATACACTCTTCATTTTTATGAGTGTCATTTTTTTGTGTCGCTTGTATATGGTATTTTCATTCTTAAAAAGACCACACATCTCTGATGAATCGCTAAAACGACTATTTATCGTTTTCTTTTTTTCTTCTGCTATATGGGGCATCTACGTCGCCGTCTGTCTGTATCTATACCAAACGCTATTTACCAATATGGTGGTCCTGATGTTTACCATTGGAATTGGTGCCGGCGCATTAACCAGTTTGTTTATCTGGAAACGCCTGGCTCATATGTATTTGTATATGATTTTTGTACCGATAATTCTGTCGACACTCCTTGAATGGCATCTGAGCACAGCCAGCATTTTGTTTGGTCTGATTGCATATATGCTTTTTTTACTAGTACAAGCTAATCGCGCCAATTCAGAATACTGGCAGTCTCTTTATTTAACCAAAATTCTTCAGCAACAAACTTCTGAAATATTAATGGCGAAAGAGCAAGCTGAAACAGCTAATCGAGCTAAGACAGAATTTCTATCAAGCATGAGCCATGAGCTTAGGACACCACTCAATGCTATCTTAGGCTTTACTCAACTACTGGCCACCGACCCTAAAACGCCGCCAAATACCCAGCAAGCTGAAAACCTACAGCATATTATGGTAGCGAGTAAACACTTACTGACATTAGTAAATCAGGTGCTTGACCTATCCAAAGTTGAAAGTGGCCATCTAGACTTAACCATGAAGGCAACCGATATAGGTGCTATCGTCAATGACTGTTTGTCCTTGGTGGATTCACTCGCTAAACAAAAAAACGTCAAGTTTGTGATTGCAGAGCCTCCTGAAATATATGTCAACGCCGATCCTATGCGTTTAAAACAAATCCTCATTAACTTGCTGAGCAATGCCATCAAATACAACCGCCAGGACGGCAGCTTGATGTTGGAGTACAAAAAACAAACGGACTCACTTAGAGTTTTAGTCATTGATACTGGGCAAGGGATTTCCCAAGAACATCAAAAGTTATTATTCTCTAATTTTTCACGTCTAGGCCAGGAAAACTCAACAACAGAAGGCAGCGGAGTTGGACTTGTCATCACAAAAAAACTCATCGAAGCTATGGGCGGCCGAATTGGCTATCAAAGCAAAGAAAACTTGGGTTCAACTTTTTGGTTTGAATTACAAATAGCAACTGATGCTGTGAAATAATATTACTGTTTTAAATCGACAATCAGTAATTTAAGCTCATGACTGATATCCGCTAAACTTTTCCCTGACTGACTAATACCGACGATGTGCTGACTCACATCAATCGAGCTTGATTTAATCTCCTCAGCAGCACGAGCAATACCATCCACCGTTGTCGTTTGCTGTTGAGTCGCTATGGCAATGGATGAATTCATTTGTGTGATCTCATCCATTGCTGAAACGACTGGTGCCATCGCTAGGTTAGCCATATCATTGTGAGCTGCACAGGATTTTGCCGCTGCGCTCTGACGACTAATAATGTTTGTTGCCTCTATTCCTGAGCGAGTTAACTGTTCAATAATCGATTTAATTTCTTCAGTTGACTCTGTTGTTCTGGATGCCAATAAGCGTACTTCATCTGCCACCACGGCAAAACCTCTACCATGTTCGCCTGCTCTGGCCGCTTCAATAGCCGCATTCAAGGCCAGTAGATTGGTTTGCTCTGCAACACTATGAATCACTTCAAGTACAGACTGAATATTTTGACTATTTTGCTCTAATCTATGAACGACTGTTTCAGCTTCTAAAAGATCACTGGCTAACTGTTGAGTGGCCATCGATGCTTCACTAAGTTTCTGTCTGACAGACTGCGTCGCATCATTAGCTTGCAAAACATGCTCCGAGGCATCGACTGCATTGTTAGCAACCTCCTTGAATGAGTAAGAAAGCTGCATCACAGCGGTAGCAACCTGTTCAGTGCTTTGTTGTTGTTGCAGCGTTAATGTCGAGGTTGCCTTTGATTCTGTTTGTAAAGATTGACTGGCATTAATTAAGGTTTGAGCCTGACTATCTAATTTATCAATTAATTCAGCGAGATATCGTTGAAGGTGAAGTGCTGCATCAACCACTGAGTTGGTCTCAACAAAAGCCAGTTGAGACGTGAGAGATTGCTGATAATCTCCCTTATGCAGCGCTTTAAAAAAAGCATCCAGTTTCAGTAGAAAACGCATAAGTCGATTCTGCATAACAAACTGCACACAAAGTGCAGGAATAATAAATAATGTAGCCAGCAATATCATCCACTGTAATCGCTGGGTTATATCAGCCTTTATTTGGCGAATCTTATTTTCATTTTTTGTTAGCATGGCTTGAAAAGCTAACATCTCCTGATTTAGCCCTTGTCTGCTGGCTATTACTTTTTGTTGCATGCTCAATGTGTTATTGAGTTCTTTTTCATAACGTCGGGTTAAGCTATTCAGAGATTCAAGCGTCTGCTCGCCAATCTCATCAGGCTCCTCCGGGATTAATGCCTCTTCATCAACTTCTGTATAAATACCAAAGCGAGGTAGAGTTTCTAACTGACCAAGCAAGTCGGAAAAATGTTGATTTTGATTTAATAAACTTTTTTTAGTTACATCATCCTGAGTCTCAAGATAACGCTGTCGGTAAAGTGAAATTTGATTCAGGCTATGCTCTAGCTCCACCAGCACCTGAAGAAAAGCAATAACCTCCGACGCTGGCGTTGATTGTGCTTTTTGTGCATAGCGGTTTAAACTCAGCAAGTCACCATTTCGTTCACGTTCATTATTCACTAACAAGGTTTGGGGGTTGGCTGAAAGCTTACCTGCGGACCGAACCTGCTGCACTTCTGACTGTAAAGCATTAATACCATCATGAATAACTTGGTTATCAGCTACATTTAGCCAATCAAAGGTTTTTGTTTTCATAATAGCCAGCTGGTTTTCTGCATCCTGCAATAAATTAGCCTGACCAGTGGCTAAATAACGTTCAAGCAGAATACGCGTATCAATATCAAAGGTATTACGATATTGCTTAAACTCCTGTGTCATTTGATAAGGCTTATCCAGTTGATACCAGCCCCAAATAGCGACAATCGATGACAGAATCAGGGCGAAAACAATGACAAAGGTGATCAGACGGGAAACAAACGATAACTTCACTTAAATTCTCAGCAATCAAAAACACGCTGAGTCTAGAGTGAATCAATGACAGGTTTATGACACTTGATGTTGTTGAAGCGCCCAGTCAATGTGTTCCTGGACCATGTCAGACACTTGGTTTGAACGGCTCTTTAATGCTGCAATTACCGCCTGACTTTTTGTCGCATTGCCTAAAGCGACAGCAATATTTCGTAACCAGCAATCATAACCAATCCGGCGTATAGGACTGCCTTCCATACGTGATAAGAAGGTTTGCTCTGACCACATAAATAAATCGACGAGCTCGGGGGCATCCAAGCCTTCTCGTGGTAAATAATCTGATTCGGTAGTTGCCTGAGCATATTTATTCCAAGGACAGACCAGTTGGCAGTCATCACAGCCATAAATCCGATTACCCATTAATGGTCGGAATTCTTCTGGTATTGCCCCACGTAACTCAATTGTTAAATAAGAGATACAACGACGGGCATCAACTTCGTATGGGGCAACGATAGCTTTTGTCGGACAAATATCGATACAAGCTCTACAACTTCCACAGTGAGCGGTTACTGACTGTGTCGCTGGAAGTGGCAAGTCTGTATAGATTTCACCTAGAAAGAAGTAGGAACCATGATCACGATTAAGTACATTGCTATGCTTTCCTATCCAGCCTAATCCGGCTTTCTCAGCAATAGCCTTTTCCATTACTGGTGCACTGTCAGTAAAAACACGGAAACCAAACTCACCTATTTCCTTTTGAATATGTTCAGCAAGTTTGGCTAATCTTTTTCGCATGAGCTTATGGTAGTCTCGACCAAGAGCATATCGAGAGATAAATGCTTTTTGATCATTATTTATAACGGACCAAGGCTCCGCCGCTTCTCCGGGCCAATAATCCATTCTGACGCTGATAACACTCAGGGTTCCCTCCACTAACTGAGCAGGATGAGTACGTTTACTGCCATGCTTTTCCATAAAGGCCATCTCACCATGAAAGCCTTTTTCTAGCCAGCGTTGTAATTTCTCATCGGCATCAGAAAGGTCAAGATCACTGACTCCCAGAGACTGAAAGCCAAATGAACGAGCCCAACGCTGCATACGAAGGATAAACTCTTGCCAGTTAATGTCAGTGTTTTGTTTGTCCATAAACCTATTATAAGCTGACAGCATTAAGTTACAGGGGACCGTTTTATGCAATTACTGCCGGATAATTTATACACAGCCGCTCAAACCCGTGAAATTGACCGTTCAATCATAGAGCAACAGCATATTAGTGGTAGTGAATTAATGTCCCGTGCAGCTGCCGCAGCATTGGATATTTTGATAAAGACCTGGCCCCAAGCCAAAAACATTACCGTGTTTTGCGGTGCTGGCAACAATGGTGGTGATGGTTACGATCTAGCGCACCAAGCCATCAAACAAGGGTTCAATGCCAATATTATCGAACTAGGTCACCCCGATAAGATGAGTAAAGAAGCTGCAAATGCACGACAAGGCTTTTTAAGCTCGGGAGGCAAACCAAAGTTATTTAATGATGAATTACCCAATACAGACATTATTGTTGATGCGATATTTGGTACCGGTTTAGATCGCCCTGTCACAGGAATTTATGCTGAGGCTATCGAAACAATTAATCACCAACATCATGCTCCTGTTTTATCCATTGATATCGCCTCTGGGCTTAATGCAGATACCGGAAAAGTGATGGGAGTGGCTGTTAATGCAGATGTGACGGTCAGCTTTCTGGGGCTCAACCAAGGATTATTCACTGGTGACGGTCCTAATCAGAGTGGTCGCATATACTTCAATGACTTAGGGGTATCCGATACTGTTTACAAAACCGTCCTGACCTCTACCAGAATAGCTAAGTTTGAGCATTATCAGTCGCTTTTATTACCGAGACCACGTTCATCACATAAAGGTAACTTTGGTCATCTACTGGTAGTGGGGGGTAATCAAGGTATGTCAGGTGCTGCACGCATTTGTGCTGAAGCAGGTGCCCGGACTGGAGCTGGTCTAACCAGTATCGCCACACATCCCGAGCACGCCGGCTGGTTAAATATTGATCGGCCAGAACTCATGGTAAAAGCCATTAACTCCGCTGATGACATAACGCAGCCATTAGATAAAGCGTCAGTGATAAGCTTTGGTCCGGGATTAGGACAAGATGCATGGTCAAAAACTCTATTTAATACAGTTATAGCGTCAGAAAAACCTATGGTGATTGATGCTGATGCTTTAAATTTATTAAGTCCTTATCCTATTAATAAGCCAAACTGGATACTCACCCCTCATCCGGGCGAAGCTGCCAGACTACTTGATACCAACAGCCAAGAAATAGAATCTGATCGTTTCAAGGCTATCAAACGTATTCAACAGAAATACGGTGGCATCGTTATTCTCAAAGGTGCTGGCACATTGATTAGTGATGGCAAAACCACTTTGGTTTCAACCGATGGAAATCCAGGCATGGCGACTGGCGGTATGGGTGATGCATTGACAGGTATTATTGGTGGATTACTTGCTCAGAAATTATCCTTATTTGACGCTGCTATTCTCGGTGTCATACTTCACGCTATGGCAGCTGACAGAGCGGCATCAGAATATGGAGAACGCGGTCTACTAGTATTAGATTTATTACCTCATCTGCGTCACCTATTGAATTTAAAATAAGATAAGAAAATAAAAGTGCGAAACTATCTTGATACTGAAAAAGCAACTCTAGACCTAGGTAGAGAAATTGCCATATTAATGCCTGACAAACTATTCACGATTCATCTTGAAGGTGAACTTGGAGCAGGCAAAACGACATTCACCCGAGGGTTTGTTCAAGCGCTGGGACATCAGGGAAATGTGAAAAGCCCGACATATACGCTAGTTGAACACTACTATCTTAATAACCGTGACATTTATCACTTTGATTTATACCGCCTCAGTGACCCTGGTGAGCTCGAATTTATGGGTATTGATGACTATTTCCACAATAATGCTATATCGTTAATTGAGTGGGCTCAGCGAGGTCAGGATTTTTTACCCGCTCCCGATCTGATGATTCAATTGTCCTATCAAGACAAAGGAAGACAGGTCGAGATTCTAGCAATGACACCTTTAGGTGAAGAAGTCTGTGGCAAACTTCACACTTAACTTATTTTTTCTTTATATCTCATTTATTTAGAAAGAAAACTTGATTTTCATTCTATGCAAAGAGAAAATAGTTCGTAAGTGATCATAAGGGTGTTGGGATGGTCCGTCTCCTACTAAGTTTTTTTTTAATATGTTTTACATCGCCAATCTGGGCTGACTCAATCCAGGGCCTTCGTGTGTCTTCTGATACTCAAAGCGCGCGCTTGGTGTTTGACCTTGATAATAAAGTCAATTACAAAGCCTTTACACTTGCTAACCCCGATCGTCTGGTCATTGATCTAAAAGGCTTTCAGCAACGTGATAAATTGACGATTCCATCGTTAATTAATACCCCCATTAAAGCGGTGCGCTATGCCGCATATGATCAAAACACCTTACGTGTGGTCTTGGATTTAGCGCATGAACTGCAATATCAAATTCAGACACTCCCCCCACAAAAAAACTACCCGAACCGCTTAGTGGTAGATTTAAATTACACTAAAAAACAACTTAAACAAGCTATTGCAGAGGTTAAAGAGGAAGTCCTGCAAACACCCTCCTCAGCAGCTCAGAATAAAGTCGAGCAGCAACAAAAAGTCATAAAAACCAATAAAATCTTGCCCAGACGAGATATTGTTATCGCTATCGATCCTGGGCATGGTGGCCAGGACTCTGGAGCAATAGGTGCTCATGGAACAAAAGAAAAAGATGTTGTCTTATCGATAGCAAAACGTCTTGCACGCCTGGTTGATAAAGAGCCGGGCATGCGTTCTTACCTGACACGTAAAAGTGATGTCTTTATCAGCTTAAGGCAACGTATCCGTCGTGCCCGTGAAAACGGTGCTGATATGTTTATTTCCATCCATGCCGATGCTTTTACCAACCGTAAAGCGAGAGGTTCATCGGTTTATGTGTTATCCAGTCGAGGTGCGAGTAGTGAAGCAGCTCAGATTCTTGCAGATAGGGAGAATGCTGCCGATTTAGCAGGCGGAATAAGTCTAGAAGATAAAGATGATTTACTAGCCTCGGTATTACTCGACCTCTCTCAAACCGCTAGTCTGGAGGGTAGCCTGGAAGTTGGTCAAACAGTTTTGTCAGGTCTGAAACGTGTTGGTCATGTACATAAAAAACACGTCGAGTCTGCCGCATTTGTTGTACTCAAATCACCGGATATTCCCTCAATACTGGTCGAAACAGCCTTTATTTCTAACCCTGAAGAAGAACGGAAACTAAAAAATGCCAGCCATCAAAATAAATTAGCGCATGCAATGATGGTCGGTATCCGTAACTATTTCCAGAAGAATCCTTTACCTGGAACTAATTTGCCGCAGCAACACATTGTGAGTCGCGGTGATACCTTGAGCATGATAGCCCAGCGCTATCAGGTCAGAATGGCCGACATTAAATCGGCGAACAATCTCGCGTCTTCAGAAATTCAGGTTGGCGATGTGCTGAAAATCCCTTAAACCTCAGTCAATGCTTACGTTACACTTGAGCGTATGAATGTAACCAGAATTCACGCCCTGCCACTTCACCTAGCCAATCAAATTGCCGCTGGAGAAGTGGTCGAGCGCCCAGCATCCGTACTCAAAGAGCTCGTAGAAAATAGTATTGATGCCGGCGCCACTCAAATTGATATTGTAATTGAAGGCGCAGGCAGTCAGCTTATTAAAGTGACGGATAATGGGGCGGGAATCCATCCTGATGATTTATCCTTGGCTTTAAGTCGTCATGCCACCAGTAAACTGCATAGCAGTGAACAACTTAGTGTGATTGGTAGCTTAGGATTTCGTGGCGAAGCATTACCGAGCATCGCATCTGTCACTCGTTTAAGCCTAACGTCAAAACAAGTAGAACAGGAATGTGCCTGGCAAGTAAGATCAGATCAATTAGAGCCTGAACCATCAGCCCATCCGGATGGCACTACCGTTAATGTGGCAGAACTCTTTTTTAATTTACCGGCACGGCGTCGTTTTCTACGAAGTAATAAAACTGAGCTGCATCACCTTATCACTACTTTCTATAGGCTTGCCTTGAGCCGCTTCGATATTGGTTTCAGTGCACGATTTGATGAACAAACCTCTATCAAACTACCCGCACTCAAGTCAGCTGATACCTACTCACAAAGACTGACAAAAATTTGTGGTCAGGCGTTTGTACGTGATGCTAATTACCTTGAACAATCCTTTGAAGATATTCATTTATCGGGTTGGGTTAGCAAAGCCTCTGCTCACCGGGCACAAACAGATGTGCAATATTTTTTCATCAATGGCCGAGTCATCAAAGATCGAGTGATTAATCATGCAATTCGTCAAGCTTATGGTGAGTTACTGCCATCTGGCCGTCAGGCAGCATATGTTCTCTATTTAAATATGCCTTTAGACCGCGTTGATGTGAATGTTCATCCGACCAAACATGAGGTCCGCTTTAGAGATGCAAGATTAATCCATGGCCTTATCAATAAGGCCATTCAGGAAGCGATCCATGAATCAGTGGAAAGAACTCCCCCTCAAACAGAATTAAATCTGCCAGAAATTGAGCAGGTCAATGAAGAGGCTTCCAGATATCAGGCAGAAAAATTATCACGGCAAACCCATACAAGAGTTAACAACATTGCTCATCCTGTTGATTGGTCAGCAGCCTCAATATTACATGGCCGTTTTATTATTATTAATAGCCCCGAACCAGCGCTGATCGATCTGCAACAGGCAGATAAACGAATCCGGCAACAACAGTTCAAGCAAGCTATTCTCGAGGAGAACCTTGCATCCAGACCTATTCTGGTACCTATCCGTTTTCCTCTTTCGTCTTCAGAGATTACTCAGTTTCATCAACATAAAAATCATTTATCTAACTACGGGATTGAGTTTGAAATTGATAACCAATCCCTCACTATTAAACGTATTCCATTTCTATTATCGCAAGTCGCATTACCTGATTTGGTTAAACAATTGACAGCAATATTTGATGAAGAAAATAGTCATATTGACCAACTGATCGTGGATGGGTTAATGAGTTTATTGCCAGAGAGTCCAGTCTATAGTCTGGAACAAGCAAAACCCATTATTGAATCTGTGTTAAGTAATATCATTGATAAAACAGGCTGCTATCGTAAACTTGATCCTAGCTCACTGACTGGCTTATTCTCATCTTAAATAATAATGATACTATTCCAGAGAGAAATATTATGGCTAAGCCTGCCCGTTCAGCACCGTCCCTAGTTCCTGCTATCCTTGCTTTACTTGTACTGATTGGATTGGCTTATTTACTATTTGCTGACTTACAACCTTCGCGCACGGAACATACTGTTTCACCGCCGATTGAAATTGAAGATCCGCAGATAGAAGAAGTTACCATCGAACCTGTCGCACCATCAGAGGATCAACAAGCCATCACTGAAAAAGAAGCGGAGCAATTTGTTGATCACTTAGGCAGTAAAGCTGTCACTTTAGATGGTGAGAAAGGTCAGTTTGTGCGTAAAGATGGCACGATTGTAATTCCCAAAATAGAAAAACGCGAAACCACTATTGCTAAATTGCTTGCTGATAAAAGCCTAAGTTCTGATACTCCGATCACTATTAAATATACAGAAACAGAAAAAGAGCAAACCACGCTTCAAGCACTAGATGATAGTACCGAAGATAAAAATACGGTTGTCACTATAGAAAAAGCAGATGGTAGCCGCAAACAAAGTCCGCTAATTGAACTTCTAGAAGATAATACTGCAGATAAGAACGCACAAATTACCGTGATTAACGAACATGCCGTTCAGAAGAAAACGACGCTTGGTCAATTATCAAAATCCGATATCTCACCCAATCAAATGATTGAAGCTGATATCGATCGTGGCTCAATAGAATTATCAGTGGATGACATTGTTCAGTCTGGTGGTTTAAATGATGATGCATTGTTCTACCTACATCGTGTCACTGAAGCCGATCGTCAGGGCTTGTGGGGGATCATCCAGTCAGGATTGATTCAACGTTTTCGCCAAGGTTTAACGCTTGAAGGTATTGGAGTCAACAAAGATTTGGTCAGAGTGACTATTCCTGCGGATGCGGATGAACCGCTGCCTACTGGCTTAAGTTCATTTCTAGGCAAAATACTAAACAATAAAGTGGAATCCAGCTATATTTATAACTACACCACCAGCACGATGGGACATAACCCTGATCTTATCTATCCCGGACAACAACTGATATTGATTCATTTCTCTGTAGATGAGCTAAAACAAATTTATCAGTTCTTTGCTGACCAACGGAACGAGCAAGCGCAAACGTTTGCCATTCACTGATGATTTTAGAAATCTTATTTTTTGTCCTTGTGTTGCTGATTATTGGTGTGGCCTTTTTAATCCCTTTTGATTAAATCGTGTTCACACCTGACTTTCCTTGCTGGTCTTAAAACTGCCATATCGCAGCATCACGCTTGGTAGCACTAATAAATTCAATACCGTCGACGAAATCAAGCCACCGATAATAATACTGGCCATGGGTCCCATGATTTCACGCCCAGGACTATCTGAGTTCATAGCAATCGGTAACATCGCCAACGCCGTCACTAGAGCAGTAATCAGAATCGACGGTAAACGCTCCTGTGCTCCTCGAATGGCTGTATCCAGATTCCACTCAGCCCCTTCTTGTTTCACCATATATTGGTAATGTGAAACCAGCATAATGGCATTACGCAGTGTAATACCAAAAAGTGTGACAAAACCAACTAATGATCCAATAGATAACACGCCGTTCGTTAATAAAACCGCTAACACACCGCCAACCAGAGAAAACGGCAGATTAATCAACACCAGCATCATATTACGAAAGCTTTGCAAAGCGACAAAAAGCAACAGTAAAACAGCTAAACCAGCTAAAGTGGAATGAACAATCAAATCCTCACGTGATTCAGCTTGTGCTACCGCTGCACCAGTAAATTCAGGATATATATCCGCTGTAAAAGCGACGTCATCGTGAACTCGCTGCTTCAGCTCAGCAAAGAAAGAACTTAAATCACGATCAGTGACATTAGCAGTCACGGTCTGCAAGCGTTGAGAGCCTCGGTGCTGAATCATATGGCGGCCTGAGACCTGCTGAATCGTTGCAATATCCTGTAACCGCAGCATCACTCCCTCTGGCGTTTGAATCGGTAACGCTCTCAATTGCTGAGGTTGTCTGCGTAACTGTTCAGGCAAGACAATCACGACATCAAATACCTGATTACCTTCATAAACTTGGCCTACTACAGCCCCGTCAAAGCCTGTTTTAACCGCCTGCATGACCTGAGCTGGACGTAACCCCCAATAAGCCAGCTTGTCTAAATCCAGGCGCACCTCAAGCTGAGGTTCACCTGGAGGAGCACGAAGCTGTACATCTGCCGCACCATCAATATCCCGGATAACTTCTGCCACTTCCTGTGCAGTCTGATCTAAAGCATCCAAGTCTTTACCATATATATTGACGACGATAGGTGAAGTATAACCAGAGATAGTTTCATCAATACGTTCGGTTAAGAATGTATTCACTTCTGAATTCACGCCGGGAAACGCTTCCAGTATCTCACGAATTTCATCCAGAACCCGTTGCTGTGACGGTCCATCCATCGGCTCCAGATCCACTTCATATTCACTGTAGTGCGTGCCAAAGGTATCGGCACCTCGCTCTGCCCGTCCAGCCCATTGAGAAGTTGATCGTACGCCGGGTATTTCTGACACACGTTGCTCAATACGCCCGCCAATACGCAAAGACTCTTCTATCGAAGTACCAGGTACACTGGCTGTATGAATTATGTAATGACCTTCGCGTAGCTCGGGTAAAAAACTGCCACCTAAAAACGGTAATACTGCTAACCCCGCCAAGCAAAATCCCATCACAGCAACCAATGTCATCCTCGGGAAACAGCTTATAGAAGACAAAACACTCCCATAAACCGGTTTAATCATTCTCACTAATGGTGGTTCGTCATGACTGACATCTCCTGCGCGGCTCAGCAAGATATGACAAAGAGCGGGCGTGACAGTCAATGCCACGGCTAATGAAGCAAAAATTGCCAGGATATAGGCTTCACCCAAGGGCTCAAACATTCGTCCGGCCACACCACTTAACGTCAGTAATGGCACAAATACCAGCATCACAATAAAGCTGGCATAGACCACTGAACTTCGCACTTCCATAGATGCTTCATACACCACATCCATTGTTGGCTTTGGCGTCGTCAGTAGTGCATTCTGCCGTAAACGGCGAAAAATATTCTCAGTATCGATGATGGCATCATCCACCACTTCACCCAATGCTATTGCTAGTCCACCGAGTACCATAATATTGATATTGATACCAAACTCCAGCAATACAATCATCGCCGCAAATAAGGATAATGGTATAGCTGTCATTGATATAACAGCTGTTCGGATATTGAATAAAAATAAGATAAGAACCAGCATGACCAGGCCGCCACCGACCATTAGATGTTCTTGAATATTGTGTAATGAGGTTTGAATATAATTAGCCGGCCGGAATAAATCATCATGTAAGGTCACGCCCTCGGCCGCAAAACCATCTTTGAATTCGTCTAAAGCGGCTTCAACCCCTTCGGTCACTGCCAACGTATTCGCTCTGTATTGGCCAATCACCATCAACACAACTGCAGGCTTACCCGAAATAGCCGCTCCACCAATAGCCGGCGCTGGCGCTTCTTTTACTGTAGCAATATCACCTAGCCGTAAAACCGTATTGCCTTGTTTTCTGACAACAACCTTGGCTAACTGCTTGGCATTTAGGGGCTGTCCACTCACCTGGATGGTCATCCGCTGATTCTGGTTTTCAATAAACCCTGTGCCCATAATGCCAGTGGCTTGCTGTGCAACATTGGTCACTTCCTCAAGCGAAATGCCATATTTGGCTAATTTGCTGGGATTTATCTGAATTTGTAATTGACGCTCGTGCCCACCAAATACATTGATATCAGCAACGCCGTCCACACTTAGTAATCTCGGCGCTAATGTCCAGTCAACAAGTGAGCGCAGTTTCATTAAGTCTTGTGAATCAGAAGTCAGGCCAATGGTCATAATAGTGCCAGATGAAGACTCTAATGGCACCATCAAAGGTGCACCGACACCTGCTGGTAATGCTTCTTTCACACCTAATAAGCGTTCTGATACTAGCTGCCTGTCCAAGTAAATATCAGTACTGTCATAAAACGTCAGAATGAGCACCGATAGACTGGGAATGGATTGCGAGCGGATAGACTCCATCCCAACTAAGCCACCCAACGCATTTTCTAAAGGCTGGGTTACTAACACTTCAACCTGCTCAGCTGTCAGTCCCTGAGCTTCTGTTTGGATAATGACTTGCTTGGGTGCGAACTCAGGAAAGATATCCAGGCTGGAGTTGGATAGTTTATAGATACCATAGATCAGCAACATCGAAGCTAAGGCAACAACCACACCCCGGAAGCGTACTGAAAAAGCAACGATTTTAGACAACATGCAGGTTCACCTTAATCAGCTGACGAAAACAGAAGTGGTGTTTAATCATCATCATCCTCATCATGAATCTGCCAACGGAACTCTTCTGATAACAACATTTGCGCACCCGAAGTGACTAGTTGATCGCCTTCTTTAAATTCATCCTGAATAAAAATACCGCCAGCAACCAGCTTGCCCTCACTGAGAGGTATGCGTTTATAACTGGCTTCGTCCAATTGGATATAAGCCCATGGCTGGCCTGAATACCAGACAATAGCTTCATCAGGAATATGAAAACCAGAGTCAGGATCACTATTTTCTGGTATCCAGGCATCTAAGCGCATACCTAGTCGAAGCTTGCCTGTCGCAATCCTAAAGTAATAGGTTTCACCCTGAATTTGCTTTGCGCTGATATAGGCTGGAGAGACAAAATAAGCTTTTCTTGCAGAGCTACGATCGCCTGCTCGTGAGACACGAATTACATTCACATCTGCTGGTAATGAAGATTCCATTGGTAGAGTTACCATCAACAATGTGTCATGACGGTTGATTAATCTTTCCAGCTCTTTTGAGGATTTATCCATTACCCAATTTGCAATCGACTCTCCCCAGCTCTGAATTAGCTCAGTTTTAGCATCTTCTAGCTGAAATTCCGCAGAGTCGAGATTGGCCTTTGCTTCCCGCCAGCGTGTTTCTGCATAAATCACATTTTTACTAGCCACACTACCGGTGCCTTTTGCCAGTTTTTTTAGTCTACTCCACTCAAGTCTGTCTGCATTTTCAGTGACTTTAGCAATAGTGATAGCGGAGCGAAGTTGATTTAAACGGGACCGCCATTGAATCAACTCACGAATATCTACCACTTCGGCATAGGCTTTAAACTCAGGGAATAATAAACTTTTTGCTAGTGTGAGAGTTTCAATACCAGCGTAAGGAATGGTCTCATCATTTAGTTTAACAATGAGAGGCTGGTTAAGATTATCGCCCTGCTCATCATCGTCGTCATCATCGCTGTCCGTTTGTTGGTGGCTGGAAATAAATGATTCAAATCGCTCAGCCCATGGTATGCCTGATAAAGCACGGATCAGAATAAACGCTAGGACAGCTAAAATTAAGAGAGACCAAAACCACTTTTTACTTGATGCCGACATTCAGTTATCCATTGAATAATCAATAAAAATAGCTGGTCATTAGAGCATGCCCCTCATAACTGGACAAGTCTGCAATACAATTAATGATGATTTCCCCTTGACATCACCACCGTCAGAAGGTTTAATACGCACCCTTATCGGCTCGATAGCTCAGTTGGTAGAGCAAGGGATTGAAAATCCCTGTGTCCCTGGTTCGATTCCAGGTCGAGCCACCATGCATTTTAGAGAACCCAGACGTCTGAAAAGAAGCTGGGTTTTTTATTGCCTGCCATTTTTGTTGTATATTTTCCACAAAAACATCACACCATCATCATTTACCTTCATAGCCTGATATTCAATACTCCGGATAACAGATATCAAAACTATTGTGGTAAAAAAAACACAAAAATGTGATTTTCTCGTCAAATTTAAAAAAATTGTTGTAAAAGTGTTGCAATAGATTTTTTTATATGCAAAATAGCTAACAACCGAGACATACTCCGGTTACGAGAGAGACTTAAAGTAATCTGTTAACAATTAGAAGGTGAAACAGAATGAAATTATTAAAAAAATCAACACTGGCTACATTAGTCGGTGCAGCAGCATTAACAGCTGCTGGTGCAGCTAACGCGACAATCGTTGTCGGTGGTGAAAACGGCTACGAATTCAGCGTTGACGGTAACATCAACCAATTCTTCACATACGCTGATTCAGATAATGGTGGCGCAGATAACTCTGAAGTTGCCAATGGTCTGTTACCAACTTTCTTTGGTTTCAATGTAGCAATGCCAGAAATCAATGGTCTTAAAGTTGCAGCACGTGTTTCTATTTCTCCATCAACAAACAACGGCAGCTACGTAAGCAGCGGTAGTGAAATGGAACAACGTGAAGCGTATGCGACTGTTGACGGTTCATTTGGTCAAATCATGTTAGGTAAAGGTTTAGGTCTTTATGCAGCTAACAACATTCTGTTAGACCAAACTCTATACGGTGTTGGTGCAACTACAGGTCAATCTGGTAGCACAACATTAGGTCGTATCGGTTACGGTTATGACTATGCTAACTGGCGTTCACAAATTCGTTGGACTTCTAACGATATGAATGGCTTCAAAATCGCTGCAGCAGTTATGGATGCAGATGAGCAATTCATTAGTTCTACTCTGATTGCTGAAAGAGATCCTCGTTTTGAAGCATCTTTAAGCTATGCGACTTCATTCGACAACGGTAGTTTGAAATTATGGTTAGACGGCATGACTCAATCTGTGGAATTAACAGGTGGTAATGACGTTGACTCAGAAGCAGTAACAGTCGGTGGTCAAGTATTGTTCTCTGGCTTTGAAGTCGTTGCAGCATATTACGATAACGAAGGTGTTGGTGGCTTCGGTGGTCTAGCAGGATTACTAGGTACTGCTGACGTTGGTATCGATGCTAACGGCAACGAACGTGATGGCGATGGTTACTACGTACAAGGTGGTTATAACTTTGCTGGTAACACATGGGTTAAAGCATCTTACGGTGAATCAAATCTTGATCGTACTTCAGTCGATAAAGCAAGCAATGCTAGTTTCGCAAAAGAACGTAATATGTGGACCGTTGGTATCTATCATGATGTAACTGCTAACCTGAAATTGGTTGCTGAATACTCAGAAATGGAAACTGAATTCCACGGAACAGCAGCTGACCAAGATACAGATGCATTCTCTGTTGGTGGTTTCATCAGCTGGTAAGCTTATCTGAAACAATTCATCTGAATTGATTCAAAGCTTAATAAAAGAGCCTCAACCTTTCGGTTGGGGCTTTTTTTATACCCTTCTTTTAGCGATCCCAACCTCCTCAACCTCCTCTTTTCTTTAATACGCATCATTTCCAATTTAGCTTCTATAACAGCGCGCACTTTTGGGGCTTTTTCTCAATTTACGAGTCTTTTTAGTGCATAAGCATCTGGGATTAACCGATGTTAGACTCTGCAAAAAGATCAGAGCTTCTCTTACTACCATTTCACTTACTATTATCTATAACCCGCTAAAGTCTTATTTTCGATGGAGTTACTTCAATATTTCCTCATCTGTTTATACCTGCTTGTCTCTCCTAACCATACAATGCCCCATGCTCTGGCACAGTTACTGCAGATATCAGTATTACCAAATTGGTAAATCGTAATACTAACCGGGGTATCTAAAATGAAAAAAAGACTATTTCTTTCTGTTTTCGCAGGTTTATTACTCGCAGGCAATGCCAGTGCCGAACCACTTAAAATCGGCTATAGCGATTGGCCAGGTTGGGTAGCTTGGGAAATTGCTATTGAAAAAAACATGTTTGAAAAAGTCGGCGTTGATGTGGAGTTTGAATGGTTTGATTATGTGGCCAGTATGGATGCATTCGCAGCAGGTCAATTAGATGCCGTAACAATGACCAATGGTGATGCCTTAGTTACGGGTGCAACTGGCGCACAAAATGTGATGATTTTGATTAATGACTACAGCAATGGCAACGATATGATTGTTGGGGCCCCAGGCATCAACTCCATCACCGATCTGAAAGGTAAAAAAATCGGCGTAGAAATGGGATTTGTGGATCACTTATTGTTATTAAACGGGTTGGAAAAAGCTGGCATGACAGAAAGCGATGTTGAGTTAGTCAACGTTCCGACCAATGAAACGCCACAGGTTTTAGCATCAGGCCAGGTTGATGCAGTCGGCGCCTGGCAGCCGAGCTCAGGTCAAGCATTGCAATTAGTGCCAGGATCAAAACCTATATATAGCAGTGCTGATGAGCCTGGTCTTATCTATGATGTACTTGCGGTATCACCATCTAGCCTTGCAGCTCACAAAGATGGATGGAAAAAAGTGATTGATGCCTGGTACATGGCTGTTGATTACCTGAATGATCCTAAAACACGTGATGACGCCATCAGCATCATGGCCGCACGTGTTGGTATTGAACCCGAAGCTTATAAAGCCTTCATTGATGGAACAAAGATTTTAACCAAAGAAGAAGCCCAAGCTTTTATGAAAAAAGCGGATGGTTTTGACTCTTTATACGGTTCAACTGAAATTGCGGACCAGTTTAATGTCGATAATAAAGTCTATACAGATAAACAGACTGTCGATAATTACATTGATCCGTCTCTTTTATTAGGCAAGTAAAACACTAGCAGGTACCGACTTCGTCGGTACCTCTTCCCTTCCTCAATTTTTTTATGTCATCTACAGGCAGGGGATCGTGTTGTCTGAAAATAGCAAAGGTACTGTTATGTCACTCTTTTCAGTTAATAAACCGCTTGAACCGCGTAGTCGACAGTTAGTGACTATCAGCAGCTTTATTTTACCCATTCTTATCTGGTGTCTGGTCAGTTACGTACCGTTTATCTGGCATCCGGAGGTAGAGGTGACTAATACCGGTTCAGTCAGTTATTTCCGTAAAGATATGCTGGTTGAAAAAACGATTTTTAATACAGAAAGGGACAAAGCTGCAGCTGCCGGTAAAGCGATACCAGAAGGCATTCCTGCGAATCCGATTTATTTACCTGCACCACACGAAGTGTTAACTGCTTTTTATACCTCATTTACAACAGAACCAAAGCGCAGAAGTGAGCTTTGGTTACATGAAAGCCTATGGAGCAGTATTCAGGTTATTTTTTATGGATTTCTTTTGTCATCCATTATAGGCATTCCGCTAGGTGTGCTAGCTGGTACATATGACTTCTTCTCTCGATTATTTGAGCCCTTTATCGAGTTCTTCCGTTACCTACCTGCGCCAGCTTTTGGTGCGTTAGCAGTCGCTATTCTCGGTATATATCAGGCGCCGAAAATTGCCATCATTTTTATCGGCACCTTTTTTCAGCAGGTTTTGATCGTAGCGAATACAACCCGAAAACTAGATCCAGCCTTACTAGAGGCAGGGCAAACACTTGGAGCGAGTAATCGCTCCATGTTATTTCGCATCGTATTACCGGGAATTTTGCCGGATCTGTACCGCGATACCCGCATTCTGCTTGGCTGGGCATGGACCTATCTGATTGTTGCTGAGTTGATTGGTACCAGCTCAGGCATTACCTGGTTTATCACTCAACAAGCACGCTACAAAAACTTCGACAATGTCTTCGCCGCCATCATGATGATTGGCATTTTAGGCCTGACCATTGATTTATTACTCGCCTGGTTTGGACGTCATCTTTTCCCTTGGCAAAAAGAGAATTAGGAGCACGATATGAGTGAATCAAACTTACCTGATTATCGCGTTCAGTCAGACGCAGTTCAGGACCGTTTTGCACGCATAAAAAAACGTCCTGTCACAATGGAAGTGAAGAACTTAAGCAAAACATTCAAAAGTCGGCATGGCACGGTTACCGCATTGAAAGATATTAATCTCACGATTCATAAGCGTGAATTTGTATGTGTGATTGGGCCATCAGGTTGTGGTAAATCAACCTTAATCCGTATTCTGGCCGGACTTGAACAAGCCACTGAGGGCGAAGTAAAACTCGATGGCAAAGTCGTCGATAAACCAGGCCCTGAACGAGGCATGGTATTTCAAGGATACACATTATTTCCTTGGCTAACGGTCAAACAAAACATTATGTTTGGTCTTCGCGAGTCAGGTTATGACAAAGGTACCGCTGAAGCCGAAGCCAGACAGTGGAGCGACTTAATTGGCCTATCACGCTTTGAAAATAACTACCCCCATCAACTCTCTGGTGGTATGAAACAACGTGTTGCTATTGCCAGAGCACTAGCCAATAAACCCAAGATTCTATTGATGGATGAGCCGTTCGGTGCCCTTGATGCACAAACACGCAGCAAGATGCAGGCTTATTTGATGGAAATATGGAAAAACATTGATGTTACGGTATTTTTTATTACTCATGACTTAGATGAAGCTATTTATCTTGCCGATCGTATTCTGGTGCTGAAAGCGAATCCAGGTGAAGTACAGGAAGTCATCGAAGTCGCTGTGCCTCAACCCCGGCATCCGGAACAATTTTTATCACCCGAATTTATTGCTACTAAAAAACGTTTGGAAGAACTGATTCACCCTCCGAAACAGGACGATGGCGAAGATCACCTGAACCTTGTCCGCATGGTGCCAGTAAATGATGAAGTTGGGAGCGTTTTCTAATGTATGAATTAGCACAAATGACTTGGGAAGAAGTTGCAGCAGCGGTTAATAGCGGTATTGATACAGCTTTACTTCCCATTGGTGCAACTGAACAGCATGGTCCTCATATGGGCTGTGGCATGGACTCAGCTATCGCTGACACCTTATGTAAAACAGTGGCAAAAGAAACACCGGTTATTTTATTACCGACACAACCCTACGGTTGTTCAATCGGTCACTCAAAACGCTGGCCAGGCACGATGGCATTGAATCCCAAAACACTGATTGACGTTATTTCTGATATCGGTGATTGGGTCGCCGCTTCAGGAATTAAACGTCTGTTACTTATCAACGGCCATGTGACCAATGCCGCCCCACTTCGCTGCGCCTTGGAAATGCTCAGGGCACGTCATGACGACTTAATGATTGGCTTAGTACATACCGCTCAAATCTCAGAACGCGTTCGACAAGCCCATCATGACGATGCAGAAGACTGGCACGCTAATCAGGCTGAAACAGCCTTGATGATGGCCTTACACCCGGAGTTGGTTCGAGAAGATAAGTTACTAGAAGCTGATGATCCGGACCGAACCGATGGCTGCGTGTTCAGCCACCCTGTCAATCGCACCAGTTTGAATGGTGTGACAGGCAAACCATCTACGGCAACAAAAGTGGATGGGGAAGCACTTTTTTCATGGATGTGTGAAGACTTATCTCAACTGGTGATGAGAGCAATTAAGGAACAACCGCCGCTTGAACAAAGCTACCACCAGTCTCTCTTATAAACCATTAACCAAAGAAGGGTAATCTCATGATTAACATCAAAACTGATGACGAAATCAAGAAAATACAAGAAGAATTAAAAAACAAAGGTGTGAAATATTGCATGGGTACTTATGTCGATATCCATGGTGTACCTAAAGGAAAAGTGGTCCCTCTCTCTCACCTACATCACATGGCTCATGGTTCAGAACTCTATACAGGTTATGCTGTTGATGGTTTGGGGCAACAACCAAATGATGATGAAATTGCCTCCGTGCCAGATCTGGATCACATCATACAAATGCCATGGCAGCCAGAAATTGCCTGGATGCCAGCTGATAATACGCTCTATAAAAAACCGTATATGCTCAGCACACGCGTTTTACTTAAATCCGTGTTAGAACAAGCCAAAGAGTTGGGTTACGGCATGAACCTCGGTATTGAGGCAGAAGTCTATCTTGTGAAAAAAAATGAAGATGGCACCCTATCCGTTCCTGACCCAGATGATAAACTGAAAAAACCGTGTTATGACACTCGTGCTTTTCTAAGTAACTTTAGTTGGTTAGATAAAATGGCAACAAGTATTGATGATCTCGGCTGGGGACTTTATTCCTTTGATCATGAAGATGCCAATGCCCAGTTCGAATTCGATTTTAACTATGCTGATGCCATTACTAGCTGTGATCGCTTCACCTTCTTGAAAATGATGGCAAAAGAGTATGCGAAACAGGAAGATCTATTAGCCACATTCATGCCGAAACCCTTCTCAAATAAAACAGGAACCGGGGCCCATTTCAATATGTCGCTTTTTGACCTGGACACAGGTGACAATCTCTTTCAGTGCAAACCTGAAGAGGATGAACATGGTTTAGGTTTAACAAAATTAGGGTATCAATTCATCGCTGGCGTTTTAAAACATGGGCCAGCTTTATGTGCGGTATTCGCACCGACTGTAAACTCCTATAAACGGCTAGTTCGCCAGGGTGATATGCCTTATTTCACCTGGGCACCTGTATTTAATTCTTTTGGTTCGAATAACCGAACTAACTCAGTTCGCGTTCCTATGGGTGGTGGTCGCTGCGAGTCGCGTAATGCTGACGGTGCAGTCAACCCTTACTTAGCTGCAGCTCTGGTGCTGGCAGCAGGGTTGGAAGGTATCAAAGAAGGTCTTGATCCAGGGAAACCTCAGGAACGTAATCTGTATGAATTAACAGAAGCAGAACGTGAGGAATTAGGTATTCAGTTCTTACCCAGAACGCTGGACGAAGCCATTCAAGCATTTTCTGCCGATCCATTTATTGAAGAAGTACTGGGTAGTGAGTTGAGAAATGAATTCATTCGTTACAAACAAGCTGAATGGAATGAATATCATACTGTCGTCAGCGCATGGGAAGTTGAGCGTTACAGTCACTTATTCTAGGAAAAATAGGACATCACCCCAGTTTAACTCTGGGGTGATAGTCTTATCCGTCTAAGCAATACTGGTGACAAACTTCGGGAGTTAGTATGAGTAAAGAAAAAGTCAGTCGTATCAGCATCTCATTACCTGAAAGTCTGCTGGAAGGTTTGGATGAAATGGTTAGTAAACGGGGATTTGAAAGTCGCTCCCAAGCAATTTGCGACATGATTAATTTACAAATCAATGAACATCGTGCCCAACAGGGCGATACAGTAATGACTGGCACCGTTAACTTGGTTTATAACCACTCAGTCCCCGGCCTGCAAAAACGTCTTCATGATCTCCAATATGAGTATATTGATGAAGTTATCAGTAACCTGAATGTCAACTTGACCCATACCAACACCCTATCCGTCATTTTGGTACAGGGTCCTGCAAATCGATTAAACCTGATCGCAGATAAAATGATTACTTTACGCGGTGTTGTCTATGGCCGATTGTTGCTTAATGCCGACATAATTCCCCCCATCCACCCATTACCGCCCAAACAGACATAATGTCCTTGGTTGACCTTATGTTCCGAATTCAGTAATTTTAAGCTCCACAAAAAATTACTGGTTATACGATGACTGAAACAACAATCCTGCCTTCGCTAATCCAAGCAATTCAATCTGAAATACTTAACAATGAAGAAGAAATTTCAGCATTGGACCGTGCAATCGGTGATGGCGATCATGTCACTAACCTATTACGTGGGCTCGATGCGATTAACAAACTGGATGATGAACTGATTCAACTTGATTGGTCTGCTGCATTAATGAAAATCGGTATGACATTAATGTCAACGATGGGTGGAGCCTCAGGCTCTTTGCTTGGTTCCATGTTTGTTAGTATGGGAAAAAAGGCCAAAGAGCAGGAAATGAATCTGGCAGGAATCACCGCAATTTACTCAGCTGGCGTAGAATCAATAAAGGCCCGAGGCAAGGCGGATTTGGGTGAAAAAACCATGCTCGACACCTTAATTCCTGTGATGCAATCTCTGCAAAAAGATGCCCAAGAAAATACTGACACATCAACAGCACTGGCACATATCAAAACAACTGCTATACAAGGCATGCAATCAACTAAAGAGATGTTGGCCACGAAGGGCAGAGCCTCATTTTTGGGTGAACGCGCCCGCGGTCACATAGATGCAGGCGCCCGGACATCACAGTTAATTCTCTGCGTTATTGCTGACAAACTGGGGGGGATTTAAATTCCCCAACGCAATGCTGCTGTGTGGACAGGCGCATCCCAATACTGCAGCATTTCGTCATCCATTAAAGTTAAGGTAATAGAGCAGCCTGCCATATCCAGCGATGTGGTGTAATTTCCTACTAATGAACGAACAATTTCTATACCACGCTCTTCAAAAAATTGAGCTGCCAGATCATAAATTAAGTACAGTTCCATTAGTGGTGTTGCACCAAAGCCATTGATATGTAATAGAACGGGTTGTCCTTTCGTAGGTTTTAAATCCTCATCAATGGCTTTGGCTAGTATCTGCACAAGGTCATCTGCCGTCGTTAGATTCATGACTTCACGACCACGTTCACCATGAATCCCCACCCCCATCTCCACTTCATTATCAGAGATCTCAAAAGTAGGCTGCCCTAAAGCTGGCACTGTGCAACTTGTTAGAGCGACGCCCATTGAAGCAGTTGAACTGGCGACCTTTTCTCCAAGCTGTTTACAGGTAGCCAAATCTGCTCCAGCTTCTGCAGCGGCTCCCACGATTTTCTCTACAATTAATGTCCCTGCAACACCACGACGCCCAGTACTGTGATCCTTAGGTAAAGACACATCATCATTCACCAGAACAGTTTCATGCGGACAATCAAGCATTTCAGCTGCAATTTCAAAATTCATTACATCACCGGCATAATTTTTAACGATGAATAACACGCCGGCACCATTCTCAACAGCCTGAGCAGCCATCAACATTTGATCAGGTGTAGGAGATGTAAATACTTGTCCAGGGCAAGCAGCGTCTAACATACCTTCCCCTACCAAACCAGTATGAAGAGGCTCATGACCAGCACCTCCGCCCGAAATTAAAACCACTTTGTTTCCTGATGTATTCTTTCGACTAACAAAGTGTGGTTGATGATTAAATTGAATAATATCACTATGCGCCCTTGCGAAACCGTTTAAGCTCTCCTCAAGAACACTTTCTACACTGTTAATCAATTTTTTCATCTGATGCTTCCTTTTAGTTTTTCAAGGCTTTAGTTAATGCAGCTAAGTCATCCAAAATCCATGTAGGTTCATAATTAACTTGTTGTACATCCTCTGCCGAAGACACCCCCGTTAAGACCAGTACACTGCGAATTCCCGCATTAACTGCACCTAAAATATCAGTATTAAGACGATCACCTATGGCTATTGTTGAGTCTTTCGTTGTACCTAAAATTTTCAATGCATGTTCATACAAAATTGGCTCAGGTTTACCAATAGAGATTGGTTTTATACCTGTGACTGATTCCAGTGCAGCTAAAATGCCACCATTACCCATTACTTCGCCCAGTTCAGTGGGTAAAGTGGAATCTGAATTCGTCGCATAAAAAGCCGCACCCGCATTAATATTCAACGTCGCCGTTGCCAATTTATCCCAAGTTAAGCTACGGTCAAGTCCGGATACAACAATATCAGCTGTCAGCCCTGTTATTCCTTTTTCGGGTTGATCCACCTCATAGTTATCTGTCAGTACAAAGCCTTTTTCTTGTAAAGGTTGTTTTAAACCTTCCTCACCGATGACAAATACACGTTTTTTTTCACTCGGTAAGTGCTCAACTAAATAACCGACCGTAGCCATACTTGAAGTAAGGATTTCGTCCGCACCGACTTCAATCCCCATCGAAGACAACTTGTCTATGTACTGCTGTTGGGTCAAGCTTGCATTATTTGTAGCCAATACAAATGGCAGTTGTTTTTCTCTCAATAACTGAAAAAAACCTTCCAAGCCTGACATGGGTTTATTGCCGTGCCACAACACACCATCCATATCAATAATCAAACCAGCTACGTTATCTAAATAGACCGCAGATTCTGTATTCAAAATAGATCCCCGCAATAGTATGAATTGGAGAAGAGAGTCGCATAGTACAATTCAATGTGTCCAGCAGAAAAAAGACACTAAAGTTCTGGAACACGTCAAAAATTGACAGCATCTGTCAATCTGCTTTATAGTCTGCGAGCGTATTTTCAACGTAATAACTCATACAATTAAATTAATTAGGAGCATGTCAGCATGGCAAAAGCACTTATTCAAATGGCACTGGATTCATTAGATTTCGATCAAACAATTGCGCTTGCAGAGCAAGTTGCTCCGTACGTCGACATCTTGGAAATTGGTACACCTTGCATCAAGTACAACGGTCTTGAACTGGTTACTGCACTGAAAAGCAAATTCCCAAACAACCTGATCTTGGTTGACCTGAAAACAATGGACGCTGGTGAATACGAAGCAACTCCATTCTACGAAGCAGGTGCGGATATCTGTACAGTATTAGGTGTTTCTGATAAAGCGACTATGGGCGGCGTAATCAAAGCAGCTAACGCTAACAATGCTGAAGCTCAAATCGACTTAATCAGCGTTAAAGACAAAAAAGCAGTAGCTACTGAAGCTGCTCGTAACGGTGCTCAAATCATCGGTGTTCACACTGGTCTTGACGCACAAGCAGCTGGTCAAACTCCTTTCGCAGATCTGAAAGATATTGCTAGCCTTAACTTAGGTGTTCGTATTTCTGTTGCTGGTGGTTTGAACAAAAACACAATCCAAGACACAGTACGTGCTGGTGCAACAATTGTTGTTGTTGGTGCGGCTATCTACGGTGCAGATTCTCCAGCTGAATCAGCTAAAGAATTGCGTGCATTGGTTGACGCAGCATAAGCAAATTATTGCTTAGAGCAAAAATAAAAACGAGTGGTCGATGGCCGCTCGTTTTTTTTCATGCTTACCTGATTTAATTTATTAATTTACATAAAGAGGTAAGCTATTGGTCAGTGCACTATATAATAATTATGATTTAAATTGACCAATATCAATAATTTCAGGATGGGTTGATCATCTTGTAAGTCGACTTTTAAGCATACAGCTGAGGTTCTTCCGACTTGCCACGATCAATCTAAAATAGTAATTTACCCGTTGCACCAACCTCGTTATGTTGGGCAGATGGGGTTAAAATGTAACAGGGGTATAATATTATGAGTGATAAAGGTTTCTTTGCATCAGTTTGTGGATTTTTTAAAAGCCTGTTTTCATCAAGTCCTAGTCCTGCACCAACAAGCAGTGCTAAGCCAACAAGCCCAGCAGCACAACCAACTAATAAAACTAATGATGGTCTAACAGGTGTTGAGCGTTATATCAGAAACCAAGCGAATAGCGGTTCACAACTGACTGGCGTTGAAAAATACATCAGAAATAAAACAACAACTGTCACTGTATTAACAGGTGTTGAACAATACATCCGTAATAAAGTACAAGCTAAACCAATGACAGGTGTTGAGCGTTATATACAAAGTAAAGGTTAAACTAACCTTATTCGCACCCAGATATATGGATTAAAGCCGGGAATGCCCCGGCTTTGCCAACATAATAATCAATAAAAGCAACCATACAGTCAGCGTGAAAACGGTGACTGTTAATTTTTAACTTAAAAATTAAAGGTACGAAACATGGCTAATTTACTTGATCAGCTTAAGGACATGACCGTTGTTGTCGCCGATACTGGTGATATTCAAGCTATCGAAAAATTTACACCTCGTGATGCTACAACTAACCCTTCACTGATTACTGCTGCAGCTCAAATGCCACAATATCAAGGTATTGTTGATGACACATTAAAAGCTGCTCGCGAAACATTAGGTGCTGAAGCGCCAGCATCAGAAGTGGCTTCACTGGCTTTTGATCGTTTAGCAGTTTCATTTGGTCTGAAAATTCTGGATATCGTTCCAGGTCGTGTATCAACAGAAGTTGATGCTCGTTTATCTTTTGATACCGAAGCGACTATCGCAAAAGGTCGTGATCTGATTGCTCAATACGAAGCAGCAGGCGTTTCTCGTGAGCGTATCCTGATTAAAATCGCAGCGACCTGGGAAGGTGTTATGGCTGCTAAAGTACTGGAAGAAGAAGGTATTCACACTAACCTGACTCTAGTATTTGGTCTGCACCAAGCCGTTGCCTGTGGTGAAAACGGTATTCAATTGATTTCACCATTCGTTGGCCGTATTCTTGACTGGTACAAAAAAGATACTGGTCGTGATTCATACGCTCCAGAAGAAGATCCAGGTGTTGTTTCTGTTACTCAAATCTACAACTACTTCAAGAAGTTCGGTTTAGAAACAGAAGTAATGGGTGCAAGCTTCCGTAATGTTGGTGAAATCACTGAACTGGCGGGTGTTGACCTATTAACTATCTCACCAAAATTACTTGATGAACTTCAATCAACTGAAGGTGACTTACCTCGTAAACTGAATGTTGAAGATGCTAAAGCGTCGGATGTTGAACGCATCGACATGACAGAAGAGACCTTCAAAGCAATGCATGCTGCCGATCCAATGGCAACTGAAAAATTACAAGAAGGTATTGATGGTTTTGCTAAAGCACTTGAAACTCTTGAAGAGTTGCTGGCTAACCGTCTTGCAGAACTGGAAAGCTAATTCATCTGAATTAAATTTCCCCGTGTTCAGCCCACTCAATTTGTGAGTGGGCACGAATGCAGCGGAGTTAGTGGAATTGACTTGTCACTAATTTCTGCATATAGTCCCGCTTCACCTAGACAAGCGTGATAACAATAATTTTTACTATAAATTAGGAGTATGTAACATGGCTGAAATCCAAATGGCTCTTGACTCATTGGACTTTGACGCAACAATGGCTCTGGCTGAACAAGTAGCGCCATATGTCGATATCCTTGAAATCGGTACACCTTGTATTAAATACAACGGTCTTAAACTGGTTAAAGCATTGAAAGCAGCTCACCCAGACAAAAAAATTCTGGTTGACCTGAAAACAATGGATGCTGGTGAATACGAAGCAACTCCTTTCTTTGAAGCTGGTGGTGACATCACTACAGTTTTAGGTGCTTCTGACATGGCTACAATGAAAGGCGTTATCAAAGCAGCAAACGCAAACAACGCTGAAGCTCAAATCGATTTAATCGGTGTTGAAGATAAAGCGGCTGTTGCTAAAGAAGCGGCATCTAACGGCGCGCACATCATCGGTGTTCACACTGGTCTTGACGCACAAGCTGCTGGTCAAACACCTTTTGAAGATCTGAAAACTATCGCTGGTTTAGGTCTGAACGTTAAAGTTTCTGTTGCTGGTGGTATCAACAAAGATACAATCCAAAGCACAGTACAAGCTGGTGCTGACATCGTTGTTGTTGGTGCGGCTATCTACGGCGCTCCATCTCCAGCTGAATCTGCAAAAGAACTGCGTGCATTAGTTGACGCAGCATAAGGATTAGAAAAATGACAATGCATCGTGATCTAGTTGTAAACAAAATCACTGATATTTTAGGGGCTACTGACAGTTCTCTTGAAGCTGAATTCGTTTCCATGTGTGATGATGCTAAACGCATCTTCATCACAGGTGCCGGACGCTCACGTCTTGTTGGTAATTTCCTGGGTATGAGGTTGATGCATAGTGGTTACACCGTATATGTTCAAGGTGAAATCAGCACACCCAGCATCCGTGAAGGCGATTTATTAATCGTTATTTCTGGTTCAGGTGAAACAACTCAGTTGGTTTCATTCGCGAACAAAGCTAAGTCTGAGAACGCTAAAGTAGTATTAATCTGCTCTAAAGCAAGTTCAACGATTGGTGATATAGCGGACAAAACAATTCAAATTGGTAACGATGATAGCTTTGCTCCTACTAAGGGCATGCCTATGGGGACTATGTTTGAATTATCGACATTGATTTTCTTGGAATCTATCGTTTCTCATCTTATCCATGAGAAGGGTATTCCTGAAGAAGAAATGCGCTATAGACACGCTAATATGGAATAATCACTTTTCCTTAGCAGTAAATAAAAAACGGGTAACTTTCGAGTTACCCGTTTTTTTATGTCTGTAGTTCTGATAGAGCTTATACCGTCGACACGGTATAATGTTTAGATACTTATAACTCACTAATCGGTTTTGAAGAGATATGTCAGCAAAAACACTTTACGATAAGCTTTGGGATCAACATGTGGTTCGGTCTGAGTCAGATGGCACGACAGCTTTACTTTATATCGATCGCCACCTTGTTCATGAAGTGACCTCCCCTCAAGCATTTGAAGGACTTCGTTTAGCTGACCGTAAACCTTACCGCTTAAATTCTATTTTGGCGACACCGGATCATAACGTCCCTACCTCGCATCGTGAGCAGGGTATTTCTGATCCTATTTCACGTTTGCAAGTAGATACGCTTGATAGTAACTGTGTCGAATTCGGTATTACCGAGTTTGGCTTAAATGATTTAAGACAAGGTATCGTACATGTTGTCGGGCCGGAACAAGGTGCCACTCTGCCAGGTATGACAGTGGTGTGTGGTGATTCCCATACATCTACACATGGGGCATTTGGTGCACTCGCCTTTGGTATTGGTACATCTGAAGTCGAGCATGTCATGGCTACACAGTGTCTTATCCAACGTAAATCTAAAAATATGCAGGTGCGCGTTGAAGGTCAGGTCAAACCGGGGATTACAGCGAAAGATATTGTTCTTGCCATCATAGGTAAAATTGGTACTGCTGGTGGAACAGGATACGCTATTGAATTTGCTGGTGAAGCGATTCAAGCTTTAAGTATGGAAGGTCGTATGACTGTGTGTAATATGACTATAGAAGCTGGTGCTCGCGCGGGTATGATTGCCGTCGACGATACCACCATCAACTATTTGAAAGAGCGTCCTTTCTCACCTTCTGGTGATAACTGGGATAAAGCCGTTGAAGCTTGGAGTGAGTTACATTCTGATGATGGCGCGCACTTTGATAAGGTCGTTGTACTTAAAGCCCAAGATATCAAACCTCAAGTGACATGGGGAACATCGCCAGAAATGGTCGTTGCAGTAGACTCCGCCATTCCAGATCCCGAAAAAGAAACAGATTTGGTCAAACGTAACGGCATGGAAAAAGCACTTAACTATATGGGCTTACAAGCTAATCAAGCAATCACAGATATCTATCTGGACCGTGTCTTTATTGGCTCATGCACTAACTCTCGTATTGAAGATTTACGTGAAGCTGCCGAAGCAATTCAAGGTGGAACAGTTGCCAACAGCGTTAAACAAGCCATGGTTGTTCCTGGCTCAGGATTAGTCAAACAACAGGCTGAAAATGAAGGTTTAGATAAAATCTTTATTAAAGCAGGTTTTGAATGGCGAGATCCTGGCTGTTCAATGTGTCTAGCTATGAACGCGGATCGTCTGGAAGCAGGTGAGCACTGCGCTTCAACTTCAAACCGCAACTTTGAAGGACGTCAGGGTCAGGGTGGCAGAACACATTTAGTTAGCCCGGCCATGGCTGCTGCTGCTGCAATTGCTGGCCACTTTGTTGATATCACACATAACGTATGATTGACTATCTTGCAGTACAGTCAGAATTAAACACACTGCGTGATTTTTTACGCTGGACAACATCCCGCTTTAATGAGGCGGGATTGTTTTTTGGCCATGGAAATGAAGATGCGTTTAATGAAGCATCACAGTTATTACTGAGTATTTTACATCTGCCTGTGGATGCTCTCCCTGATGTGTTTCTGGATTCCAAGCTGACGCAGGACGAAAAACGTACATTACTTATCGCCATAGAAAAACGTATTGAAAAACGTATTCCTTTACCTTACCTAACGAATGAAGCTTGGTTCGCAGGCTTACCGTTTTTTGTAGATGAACGCGTTCTGATACCACGTTCACCATTTGCCGAGCTCATCGAAACACAATTCCAGCCATGGCTTTCTGAACCTGGGTCCATCAATACAGTTTTGGATATGTGCACTGGTAGTGGCTGTATAGCTATCGCTCTCGCGATGGCATTCGAACACGCTGAAATTTCCGCAAGCGACATCAGTACTGAGGCACTAGAAGTAGCCAAGATAAACCGACAAAAATATGGATTGGAGGCGCATTTAAAACTTGTTCAGTCAGATATATGGCAAGCTTTTCCAGCAAATGAAAAATATGATTTGATCGTCAGTAATCCACCCTATGTGGGTGCAGATGAGATGGCCTCACTTCCTGGTGAATATCGTCATGAACCTAGTTCGGCCCTCGAAGCAGAAGATAATGGTTTAGCATTAGTGGAAAAGATTCTATTGGGTGCAGCTGAGCATATGACAGAGCACGCGTTGTTATTCGTGGAAGTGGGAAATACCGATATCGCTGTCGACTTAAAATGGCCTGATATCGCTTTCACCTGGCTGGAATTAGACAATGGTGGGCACGGCATATTTATGCTAGATAAACCCAGCTGTGATCAATTCAAGCAACTTTACGGTTAATCGCTATCGCTCAACTCTGGAATAGCTTCAGGCTCTGAATACACTCTGACACAATTACGACCTGCCATTTTTGCCTGATACATCGCTTTGTCGGCTAATTCAAATAAACTGTTAAGATTATCATTATCAGATTGTCGTAATTGTGCAACGCCAACGCTCACCGTGACATCTAAATCTGCTGGTTTTAATTTTCTTAAACGCTGAACCATACGATCCATCATATTTTTTGCTGAAAGCAGATCACACTCAGGTAATAAAAGCACTAACTCATCACCCGCCCACCTGGCGACCAGGTCGACATCACGAACATGACGTTTCATCCAAGAGCCAAGCTCTGCCAGCATTTGATTGCCACGTTCAAACCCATAGGTTTCATTAATATCTTTTAGATGATCGATATCAATCACGGCCAATGATAAATAACGCCTAAATCGGTATGCTTCACTAAAGTATTTACCCGCAAACTCTCTTAAGGCATGTCGATTAAATAAGCCCGTTATATCATCCAGCATAGCAAGGCTATGTAAGGACTTTTGTTGTGTGCGAAGTTCTTGGGTTGTCTGATAACTGGTGACATGATTAAACACTCGCTGGCGTAACTCTTCACGCACAATTGGTTTAGACACATAATCGTTGACGCCAAGGTGAAATAGTTCAATCTTGCGTGACATATTGTCAAAGCCTGACGTAGCAATAATCGGCACATTGCTGTAGTCACTTTGCATGCGGCGAATTTTACGAACGAGTGTAATACCGCTCATACTGCCTTCAAGCATGATATCAGTAATGACTAAATCGTAGTCACCACCTTTAAATGCTTCCCAGGCGCTCTCTGCGTAGTTATATGCATCCACATCCAGCCCCATGTCCGTGAGCAAATCGATGATGATGGTTTGTAAAACGCGAGAGTCTTCAATAAATAAAACTCGGCCACTTAACTGTCTTGTCTCTCGCTGACTGATTCGACATAGATAGGTATCCATCTCAGACATATCATTTTTACTGAAGATATCTGTCGCGCCAGCTAATAAAGCTTGTTTAAGTATTTTGGAGTTATCGTGCTCTGTCAGTACTAATAAAGTAGCAAAATCATATCCACTTAACGATCGGAGCTGACTACAAAACTCACTACTGGCATAATCTGACAAGTTATCAGAACAGCAGACTAAACGATATCTGCCAGCTGCTGCCTTTGTTAAGCCTTCAGCACCTGTCTCAGTAGTATCAACATTGAAACCAGCAGACTCTAATAAATCGATCATATGCTCACAAAACACAGGTGAGCTATCTATAACTAACGCGTTTAGCATATTTCTGTACTTTCCCGAGTAAAACAAATTAATCCATTAATTTTATGCAACGTTACCATCAAATGAACGCCTTCGCGAGCAACCGCTTAGTAAAAGTTGTTCTTAGGTAAAACCCTCGTGGATTCATCAAGATAGTTTCGCCCGAAATATCCGAGCTTTTCGCCATCACCCGGCTATGGGCGGCTTTCGGTCTTATCTGTAAATACTGACCTTCCCTGGCTGTTAGCTCCGCCTGCTCCCCCAATGCCAGCCGATCCATTAATTCTTCCCAGTCTGCCTTTAATATGGCTTCTTCTATCTGATCTGGCTGCCATAGCCATCCAGCCCCGACATAACGCTCAGCAAGAGGAATTGCTGACTCCGCTTCAACCGGAAGCCACAATACATGTGATAGTTTTCGCTTAACCCAGCTGTCCTGCCATTTCAGCGCTTCATACTCACTCAACGACACTGTACAAACATAGGTCGATTCTTTAGGCTCGCCATGTGCGTTCAAGGGCAATGTTTTCAGTTCAATGCCTAAGGAAATAAAGTCAGGTTCAGCCTGATTCCCCGCATCAGCACCAAGATAGGATTCTAATAATTGACCAACCCATCCTTTATTTTTCAATAAATCTACGGGTACAGGACAGTTCAATTCATGAGCGATCTGCCCTAAGCTTTTTCCCGCTATTTGCTGATAACGCAGCATTAATTCTTCTACTGATTGTGGTGCTGATTTTCGTAACATTATTTTCCAAATTTTCATCTTGCTGTTGGCATGATAACCTAGCCACCTTTATCACGCTTGAGAGAGACAGTGAAAGCATTATCTATCAAGAATTTAAGTAAAACCTACCGTAACGGCATGCAGGCTTTAAAAGAAATTAACCTGGATGTAGAACAAGGTGATTTTTTTGCATTACTCGGCCCCAATGGTGCCGGCAAATCAACAACTATAGGTGTCATCACCTCATTAGTGACGAAAAGTACAGGTTCAATTCAAGTCTTTGATACGGATCTTGATAGTGACGCTGAACAGGCTAAAAGCTATATCGGACTGGTACCACAAGAATTCAACTTTAATGGCTTTGAGCAGGTTAAGCATATTCTGGTTGCGCAGGCAGGCTATTATGGTATGCCAGCCAGTCAGGCTGAACCCAGAGCTGATGAGTTACTTAAACAGCTCGGCTTATGGGAAAAAAGAGATACGCCTTCTCGTTCATTGTCTGGCGGTATGAAACGCCGGCTTATGATTGCTCGGGCTCTGGTACATAATCCACGGCTGCTGATTTTAGATGAACCGACTGCCGGGGTAGATATCGAACTTCGACGTTCCATGTGGACATTCTTAAGAAAAATTAATGCTGCAGGTACAACCATTATTCTGACGACACACTACCTGGAAGAGGCTGAGAGCCTTTGTCGGAATATTGCGATCATCGATAAAGGCCAGATTATCGAAAATACTGATATGAAATCCCTACTTAACCGTCTGGATAAAGAAACCTTTGTATTAGATCTCAAAAAGCCTTTGCTGGACACATTTCAGCTAGATGGATTTGATTACCAGCAAATCGACAACACAACCATAGAGATTGAAATTCATCGTGGTGAATCGTTAAACAGTGTTTTTGACCAATTAACTAGCAATGGTATTGAAGTCACCAGTATGAAAAATAAAGTAAACCGCCTGGAAGAATTATTTCTCAATCTCGTTGAGAAGTCGGAGTAATATCTATGACACCAACTCGTCACCAAAGACACTGGGTCGCATTTTCTACCTTGCTATACCGAGAAATCCGCCGTTTTTTTAGAATCTGGCCGCAAACGATTTTGCCACCAGCCATTACCATGACACTGTATTTCATCATTTTCGGTAACCTGATAGGCAGTCGGATTGGTGAGATGGGTGGATTTAGCTATATGGAATATATCGTACCCGGTATTATTATGATGGCGGTCATCAATAATGCCTATTCAAATGTCGCCTCATCCTTCTTCAGTGCTAAGTTTCAGAATCACATTGAAGAGCTAATTGTGGCACCGATTCCAAATTATTTGATCCTGGCTGGCTATGTAGCTGGCGGTACAGCTCGTGGATTATGTGTGGGGCTTATCGTCACGCTGGTTTCACTGTTCTTCACCCATCTGCCTGTTGAACATATTTTCATTACCATCAGCATGGTCTTTCTGAGTGCGGTTTTATTTGCATTAGGTGGATTTATTAATGCCATTTATGCACGTAGCTTTGATGAAATAGCCATCATTCCAACATTTATCCTCACTCCACTTACCTACTTGGGTGGTGTGTTCTATTCCATCGATTTACTACCAGACGTTTGGCAGCACATTTCAATGTTGAATCCCATTTTGTATATGGTTAATGCATTTCGCTATGGCATGCTAGGTATTTCAGACATTCCCATCATGGCAGCCTTTGGCATTATCGTGCTGTTTATCATTGCTTTGACCACATATGCCTTATATCTGTTGAAGAAAGGCACAGGTCTGAGAAACTAAGTTTTTTCGACTAAACTCAGAGCTTGTTGAAGTGTATGAATGCCCGCATCGGGTAAATGGGCATTCTCACTCAAGTGTCGTCGCCAACGTCTGGCACCAGGTTGGCCCTGAAATAGGCCGAGGAGATGACGCGTAATCGATTTTAACGGGCGCCCCTGCTCCATTCGTTTTGCAATATAAGGTAGCATCGCTTCAATAAGGTCGTGTCTGCTTGGCTGATTAGCAGCTGGCTGCATAAAAATGCGTTCATCTGCTTCGATAAGCAGATATGGATCATTATAAATCGCCCTGCCGAGCATAGTGCCATCAACATATTGCAGATGCTGCTGCACCTCCAGCAAACGATGAATACCGCCATTAATATCGATATGTAGGTGTGGATAGTCTTTTTTGATTTGATATACACGCTGATAATCCAGTGGCGGCACATCACGATTTTCTTTCGGGCTCAGCCCTTTGAGCCAGGCCTTACGCGCATGAAGAATAAAAATATTACAGCCTGCTGCCGACACAGAATCAATGAAGTTAGTTAAAAACTCATAACTGTCCTGCTCATCAATACCTAATCGTGTTTTTACAGTGATGGGGATATTCACGGCTTTTTGCATCGCAGCTACGCCCTCCGCGACTAAACCCGGCTCAGCCATCAGACAAGCACCAAAACTACCCGATTGCACCCTGTCACTTGGGCAACCTACATTCAGGTTAATTTCACTGTAACCTGCATCTTCCCCCATCTTTGCGCATTCAGCCAAAGCATCAGGGTCGGAACCACCTAATTGAAGAGCTAGCGGATATTCAGCCGCATCGTGTGCTAAAAACCGCTGCCTATCACCATGAATCAACGCGCCTGTAGTCACCATTTCTGTATATAACAAAGTATGTTTAGAAATGAGGCGTAATAAATAACGAAAATCACGGTCGGTCCAATCCAACATTGGCGCAACAGATAATTTTCTAGATTCTTTAAAAGATAATGATGATGACATGATTCAATTAACGTAGATTAATGAGACATTTTCTCAAATCAGCCTACAAAAATCTGCTTACAACACGATTATTTATGAATCACTTACATCCTGATGGCTTTCATTACACTATTATTCGCAGCTCACGCCGTAAAAGTATGGCGCTAATCATCAAGCAAGGTGAAGTCATTGTACGAATCCCGACGAAACTTGCGCTCAGTACCGCACAAGATTTTGTTGATAAAAAAACAGACTGGATAAAACAAAAGCTGGAGCAGCAACCGACAAAACAAGTAAAAGCTTACATAAGTGGTGAGTCTTTTTTATTTTTAGGGGAAACTTATGAATTAGAGATTCATACTTCCAGCTCTGAAAATACAGTTAAGCATGATAGTCATTGCATAACGCTTTATACAAAGAAAAAAGAGATGGCTGCAGAAGGCATAAAACGCCAATTGGAAAAATGGTACCGGCAACAAGCTAACGAGATTCTGACATCACGGTTTTACCTATTAGCCAAAATGCATCAGTTCTCACCTAAAAGCCTCACGATAAAAACATATAAAGCTCGTTGGGGAAGTTGCTACCGGTCAGGTGATATTCAACTCAACTGGAAGCTGATTATGGCACCAATGGATATCATTGATTACGTCATATTGCATGAGCTTTGCCACCTTCATCAACACAATCATTCCAAGGCATTTTGGCAGTTGGTCGCTGATGTCTGTCCTGCATTTAACGAGCATAGGTTCTGGCTGAAAGATAATGGTGACAGGCTAGTCCTCTAAACAAAGCCACGTGACGACTTTGTGAAGAGAATTAAGCTTGAAAAATTCCCCATATAGATTAATATATCCTTCTGAATAAGGAACGCTGCAACAGGTGAAAAACCTGCTAGGCTTATTCAATACTCAATTATTTAACTGCGTTCATTATTAACAGGTAACTGATAGTAATGAGCGTGATTATCCAGCCTCAACTAGTACAGCTATCATTACCACAATCTCATTGTAATGAGGAAGTTGACTATGAGTAGCAATTATCTTTTTACTTCTGAATCTGTATCGGAAGGACACCCAGACAAGGTTGCCGATCAAATTTCAGATGCCATTCTTGATGAAATCCTTCGTCAGGATCCCCATGCTCGTGTAGCCTGCGAAACCTTAGTTAAAACAGGTACAGCCATTGTTGCTGGCGAAATCAGTACGTCAGCATGGGTCGATCTCGAAGACGTCGTTCGAAAAACTATCACCGATATCGGTTATAACAGCTCAGATGTTGGTTTTGATGGTCAAACCTGCGCCGTAATGTCATTGATTGGTAAACAATCTTCTGATATCGCAATGGGTGTTGATAGAGATACTGAAGAACATCAGGGCGCTGGTGACCAAGGTTTAATGTTTGGTTATGCCAGTAACGAAACTGATGTATTAATGCCTGCGCCAATCACCTACGCACATCGCTTGGTCAAGCGCCAATCTGAAGTTCGCAAAAATGGTGAATTGAGCTGGTTACGTCCGGATGCTAAAAGCCAGGTCACATTCATCTATGAAGATGGCAAGCCAGTAGGTATTGATGCGGTTGTGTTATCGACACAGCACAGTCCTGATATTTCACAAGCCAGTCTTCATGAAGCGGTGATGGAGAGTATCATCAAACCTACATTGCCCGCTGAATGGCTAACTAAAGAGACAAAAATTCATATCAATCCTACCGGACAATTCATTATCGGTGGTCCTGTCGGCGACTGTGGTCTGACGGGTAGAAAAATCATTGTCGATACCTACGGTGGTATGGCACGTCATGGCGGTGGTGCTTTCTCTGGTAAAGATCCATCAAAAGTTGATCGTAGCGCGGCTTACGCAGGTCGCTATGTTGCTAAAAACATCGTTGCAGCAGGTTTAGCGGATCGCTGTGAGATTCAGGTGTCTTACGCGATTGGTGTTGCTGATCCAACTTCTATCAGTGTTGAGACGTTTGGTACCGGAAAAATTTCTCAAGAAAAGCTGGTCGCACTGGTACGTGAACACTTTGATTTACGTCCGGTTGGCTTAATTAAGATGCTCGACTTAATCAAACCTATCTACCAACCAACAGCGGCTTATGGTCATTTTGGTCGTGAAGATGTCGATTTTAGTTGGGAAAGAACTGATATGGCAGATGTATTACGCGATGCTGCTGGTTTATAAAAGAATTTGAGGAAATAATGATGGAATCACCAATTGAAAACCTGACGCCCGACTATAAAGTCGCAGATATTAATCTGGCTAAATGGGGTCATCAAGAAATCAAAATCGCTGAAAGCGAAATGCCAGGATTGATGGCCTTACGTGAAGAATACGAAGATCAAGCGCCGCTTAAAGGTGCTCGCATCGCCGGCTGCCTACACATGACAATCCAGACAGCCGTATTAATTGAAACACTGGTTGAACTCGGTGCCGAAGTACGCTGGTCTTCATGCAACATCTTCTCAACACAAGATCATGCTGCTGCAGCTATTGCTGATCAAGATATCCCAGTGTTTGCGTGGAAAGGTGAAACGGAAGAAGAAGCCGTCTGGTGTATTGAACAAACGATTATGGGGCCAGATAACTGGCGTCCAAATATGATTCTCGACGATGGCGGTGATTTGACTCAAATCATGCACGATAAGTATCCAGAATTACTGAAAGACGTCAAAGGTCTGTCAGAAGAAACGACTACAGGTGTTCACCGTCTGTATGAAATGATGAAAGAAGGCACATTAAAAGTCCCAGCCATTAACGTTAATGATTCTGTGACCAAATCCAAGTTTGATAATCTTTATGGCTGCCGTGAGTCATTACTCGATGGTATTAAACGCGCTACTGACGTGATGATCGCCGGTAAAATCTGTGTTGTCCTTGGTTATGGTGATGTGGGTAAGGGTTGTGCACAGGCATTCCGTGGAATGGGGGCAACCGTTTTTGTGACTGAAATAGATCCAATCTGCGCTCTACAAGCCAGCATGGAAGGCTATCGCATTGTCTCTATGGATGATGTCGCCGAGATGGGCGATATCTTTGTGACCACTACCGGTAATATCGACGTTATCAATCACAACCATATGCTGAAGATGAAAAACGAGGCTATCGTTTGTAACATCGGTCACTTTGACTCAGAAATTGATGTCGCTTCTCTGCGTAAATACGAGTGGGAAAACATCAAACCTCAAGTCGATCATGTCATCTTTCCAGATGGTAAGCGCATCATTCTGTTAGCTGAAGGCCGTCTGGTAAATCTAGGCTGTGCAACAGGTCACCCAAGCTTTGTCATGTCAGCCTCATTTACTAACCAAGTCATGGCGCAAATCGAGTTATGGCAGAACGCTGACAATTATGAAAATAAAGTGTACGTCTTGCCGAAAAAACTGGATGAAAAGGTCGCTCAACTACACTTGGGTAGGATTGGGGCCAATCTAACGACACTGACTGACCAACAAGCAAAATATCTGGGACTGGAAAAAACAGGTCCATTCAAACCAGAACATTACAGATATTAATCTTTAATCAATTTAAAAATGGGCTGAGCTTATCAGCCCATTTTCCTAATCAAAGTTATCGAATATGGCTAAAAACCTCACTTTAAGCTGCGAATTCTTCCCGCCAAAGACTGAAAAAGGCATTGCCAATTTAAGCGCTGTCAGAGAACAGTTGGCTCCATTGAAACCAGAATTTTTCTCGGTGACCTTTGGTGCCGGAGGTTCAACCCAAGACAACACGATGGATGCGGTAATAGACATTCAAAAACAGCATTCGGTGACTAATATTGATGCCGCTCCCCACCTTTCCTGCGTAGGCTCTTCCGCTGATCGTATTCGTACGCTATTGGAGACCTATCGTAATAATGATATTCATCGTATTGTTGCTCTTCGTGGGGACTTACCTTCAGGTATGCAGGCCCCTGGCGACTTTCGCTATGCAAGTGAACTGGTTGAATTTATCCGTAAAGAAACAGGCGACTTTTTCACGATCGAAGTAGCCGCTTATCCGGAAGTCCATCCTCAAGCTCAATCAGCAGGTGATGATCTCATCAATTTCAAGCGAAAAGTCGATGCAGGCGCAAATAGTGCCATCACTCAGTACTTTTATAATATTGATGCTTACCGCTATTTTGTTGATAACTGCGAGAAACATGGCATAGATATTCCCATCATTCCCGGCATTATGCCTATCAATAATTTCACCCAGCTTGCTCGTTTTTCAGCTAACTGTGGTGCTGAAATCCCTCGCTGGTTACGTAAAAAACTTGAAGCATTTTATGATGATACCGCATCAATGAGTGCTTTCACTGTCGATTTTCTGACTGACTTTACTCAGCAGCTGATCGAACTCGGTGTTCCCGGCATTCATTTTTACACAATGAATAAAGTTGACCCGACACTAACTATTTGTAATCGTTTAGGGCTGATTAAATAAATCTTCAGTTAAGATTTTCTATGTACATGTAGGCAATGGCACAAGACTTGCGGTAACATATTTACATGGTCGTCAAAACACATAAAGAATTCTCGTGAAACCCTCATTACAGCTGCGTGTAGGCCAGAGTCTGTCGATGACTCCGCAATTACAGCAAGCTATTCGTTTGCTGCAATTATCTTCGCTTGAGTTACAAACAGAAATTCAGGAAGCCTTAGAAAGCAATCCTTTACTCGAAGTTGAGGAAGACTTTGAGTTTGACGAAAATGCACGGAAATCATCAAACACTGAAGATCAAACCAGTCGTGACATCAGTGAGCTTGAGAATCAAAACATTCCCGAAGACCTCCCCGTAGATAGCCAATGGGAAGATACTTACGATTATCAACCTGTTAGTACCAGTAACAGCAATGTTATCCATGATGGTGATATGGAACGGGAAAACCAGGATGACAGTGGTGACTCATTGCAGCAGCATCTACTTTGGCAAATGCGACTGACTCACTTCACAGAAATAGAAGAAGCTATCGCAACCACTATCATTGATTCGGTTGAGGATGATGGTTACCTCAAAACTTCCTTAGAAGAAATTCAATTAAGCCTAGGTGAAGAGTTCGCTGAAATAGAACTCGATGAAATTGAAACTGTTCTGCACCGAATTCAGCACTTTGATCCTGTCGGTGTCGCTGCCAGAGATCTAAGAGAGTGCTTACTCATCCAACTCAGGGTGTATCAGGCCTCAGGTCTAACTCATATCGATCTGATGAAAGAGTTAATCGATAAACACCTCGATACTTTAGCTAAACGTGACTATGCTCAAATTAAACGTGCGTTGAAAGTCTCTGATGAAGAGCTGACCGAATTAGTTCGCTCTATTCAACTGTTAAACCCACGTCCAGGCAGTCAAATTCAGACCGACACTACCGAATATATTGTTCCAGATGTTTATGCAAGAAAGGTAAAAGGTCAGTGGCAATTATCGCTTAACCCCGATAATGCCCCGCGATTACAAATCGCCGAACATTATGCACAGCTGATTAACCGAGCAGACAATAGTGCAGAAAACACCTACCTGAAAAATAATCTGCAGGAAGCTCGCTGGTTTTTGAAAAGCTTGCAGAGTCGTAATGAGACACTGCTGAAAGTGACTGAAGCCATTATTGAAAGACAAAAAGACTTCCTCGACCATGGTGAAGAAGCCATGAAACCGTTGGTACTTGCTGATATTGCTGAAGCCGTTGAAATGCATGAGTCAACAATTTCTCGTGTGACAACGCGCAAATACCTTCATACACCACGTGGTATTTTTGAACTCAAATACTTTTTCTCCAGTCATGTGAGTACAGATGCTGGCGGAGAGTGTTCTGCGACTGCGATTCGCGCTATCATCAAAAAACTGGTCGCAGCTGAAAATCCACGAAAACCATTGAGCGATAGTAAAATTGCCGATATCCTCGGTGATCAAGGTATTAATGTCGCCAGACGAACAATTGCAAAATATCGTGAAACGTTGGCAATTGCGCCATCGAATGAGCGAAAACGACTGGTCTGAACACCAGTTATCATCACTCAAAAGGAGTCCATCATTATGCAGTTAAATTTAAGCGGACAACATATCGAAATTACTGATAGCTTACGCGATCACGTCAATAAAAAATTCGAAAAACTGACGCGCCATTTTGATCATATGACTAATGTTCATGTTGTACTATCTGTTGAAAAACAACGTCAGAAAGCAGAAGCCACCGTTCACGTAAGTGGCGCTGATTTGTTCGCCTCCGATGAAAATGAAAACATGTACTCTGCTATTGAGAATCTGGTAGCAAAACTGGATCGTCAAATTATTAAGCATAAAGATAAAATCACCGATCATCATCAGTCAGTCGGTGCTGAAATGAAGCATAACGTCAACTAATACGAGATTCTTTCCATGCTAATTGCCGCATTATTGGTTAACGCTGACAGTATCAGCTTTCATGACCATGCTTCGAGCAAAAAGAAGGTACTGGAGAACTTAAGTCAAAAGTTAGCCAGCAACACAAACGCGACAACAGCAGAAAAGATATTTCAGGTTTTATTAGAACGGGAACGATTAGGCAGTACGGGTTTGGGCAAGGGCGTGGCAATTCCCCACGCCCGAGTTCCTGGACTGACACATACCATTGCGGCTATGCTGACACTTGAAACCCCCGTTCCATTCGAGTCTGCTGACAACCAACCTATTGATATCGCTTTTGGACTGCTTGTGCCTGAAGAAGATACCGATCACCATCTGCAACATTTATCTCGTCTAGTTACCTTATTTCGCGATCCAGATATCTGCGAAAAATTGCGTAGTGCAAATAGTGCTGAACAGATATTTGAATTACTGTTGTCTATCGACGAAGATTAATCATGTCTCAACCAAACCAATATCATTCGCTTCATGGTGTGATGGTATGTATTGATGGTTTTGGTGTCTTAATAAAAGGTCCTCCAGGCATAGGCAAAAGCAGTCTCGCTCTGCAATTAGTTATTGAAGGTTATCAATTAGTTGCTGATGATATTGTTGAGTTTCGTACTGAAAGCCACCAGCTCATTGGTCGTGCCCCAACAATATTAAAAGGTTTGCTCAATACGCGAGAACTTGGCACTATCAATATCAATCAACAATTTGGCAGTGACTCTGTGATAGATAAAAGTCGCTTGTTTTGCCAAGTGACGCTTCATCAAACATTAATGCTTGATAGTCATCTGGAAGGTAATCAGAGCGATGAAACCATTTTAGGTATCAGAATACCGACCCTGCAACTGTCACTGTCCAATCCGATGCCGGTCATTTCCCGCTTACTAACCTGGTTAAAAATGCAACAATCGACCAATAATGCTAATGAACAGTTAAAATACCGCCAGCAACAGCAGATTCAGCAGTAATGATTTCTTTTTGACTTGATGACATGCCATATATCAATTACATTCATTATCGTCACAAGACAGAGGCTAAGCCAATTTGTCTATCTACAGCTATAGCTGTTTTTTCAGAGAACTAATATGACCGTAGGCATTCTACTTGTTTCGCACAATAACATCGGCACAGAGCTAATGAATACCGCTCGTCAAATGTTATCTTGCTGCCCTCTTCCAACAAAAGTCATTTCTATTGAAACCAAAGACAATCCTGAAGCTATCCGCCTGGAGATGGATGAAGATCTAAAAAAACTTGATCAAGGTCACGGTATTCTCATACTAACTGACATGTTTGGCTCAACGCCTAGTAATATAGCTTGTGCCGTATCGGATAGGACGGATATTCGCGTCGTCTCAGGGCTAAATCTGCCGATGTTAATACGGGTTTTAAATTACCCCGCTCTCAATCTAGAAGAACTTGAAATTAAAGCACTTAGTGGTGGACAAGAAGGTGTCGTTCGCTGTCATCACACAGGCTACTCAAGAAAATGATGACAAAAACATTCACTATTATTAATAAACTTGGCTTACATGCCAGAGCTGCTGCTAAATTTGTAACCACAGCCTCAGCACATGATGCTGACATTACTGTTTCAAGAGAAAATAGAACGGTCAATGGTAAAAGTATTATGGGGGTGATGATGTTAGCTGCTGCGAAAGGTTCGCAAATCACTGTTACGGCTGAAGGCGATGATGCTGAACAAGCATTGCAATCTCTGGAAACGTTGATCAACGATTTTTTTGGAGAAGGTGAATGACGCTTGAGCTACAAGGAATTGGCGTCTCTCGTGGCATTGCAATGGGCCGAGCCCATATTCTCTTTCATAATCAGCCCGATGTCCGTGAGTATTTAATACCCGCCTTTGCAATTGAGCAAGAAGTTGATCGTTTTCTTGATGCCATAGAGCAAGCCAGACAACAACTAAAATCTATTCGTAATCATATTCCTGCAAATGCGCCTGCAGATGTGACATCTTTCATCGATACACATTTATTGATGCTGAACGACTCATCATTAAATAAAATTCCAGTCGATATGATCCGCCAGCGTCGCTGTAATGCTGAATGGGCCTTACAGTTACAACGTGATGCTTTGATTAATGTGTTCAATGAAATGGATGATCCATATCTGCGTACGCGTCGGGATGATGTTGATCATGTTGTAAACCGTATTCACCGCATTCTCGCGGATCAAGAAGTGGCTGATCATGAGATACCGGATGGCCGACTTAAAGGTCATATCATCATTGCCGAAGACCTCACACCGGCAGACACAGTATTAATGCAGCATCAAGGCATTGTGGCCTTTGTAACAGAACATGGTGGTGCAACCTCTCATACCACCATTCTAGCCAGAAGTTTAGGCATTCCCGCTATTGTGGGTGTTGAATCTGTTCGACGTTATGTTCAAGACAATGAACCGCTTATCGTAGATGGTGAAACTGGTGCGATGTTACTAGGGGCGGATGAACGTACCCAATTTGAGTACGAAGGCAGGTTAATAGCTTTTCGGGAGCATATATCCTCTCTTAGCCGCTACAAATCTCAGCCGACAAAAACACGTGATGGCAAATCTGTCACGCTATTAGCCAATGCGGAATTGCCGGAAGATGTCACCACTATCAGTAGTGCTGGTGCACAAGGTATCGGACTTTATCGTACTGAATTTTTATACATGAACCGTCTATCTCCTCCTGAAGAGGAAGAACAATTATCGGCATATCGTGATGTGGTTGAAGGCATGAATAATCAACCTGTAACCATCAGGACATTCGATCTGGGTGCGGATAAAACAGTAGATGGTGGACGAAACCTGAATCAGACCGTCGTTACAAATCCTGCTCTGGGGATGCGAGCCATCCGACTGTGTTTAAGTCAGCCCACGATGTTCCGCACTCAACTACGCGCCATTCTTCGTGCTTCTGCTTTCGGCAAAATCAAAATCATGTTCCCAATGATTTCCACCTTGAATGAGTTACTCCAAGCCAAAAATTTATTGGAGCAATGTAAGCAGGAATTAGATAAAGAGCACCTGGAATACGATCATCATATTCAGGTAGGCGCTATGATTGAGGTGCCAGCAAGCGCTGTCTGTGCCGAAATTTTTGCCCAGCATGTCGATTTTCTATCCATTGGTACCAATGATCTCATCCAATACACGCTGGCCATCGACCGTATAGATGATCACGTCAACTACCTTTACGACCCACTGCACCCAGCTGTGCTGCGCCTTATTTATATGACGCTGCAAGCAGGTAAACTGCATAATGTAGATATCTCGATGTGTGGTGAAATGGCCGGCGATCCACGTTATACAAGATTATTACTAGCTATGGGGCTGGAAAACTTCAGCATGCATCCCAACGCCATACTTGAAGTCAAGCAGGTCATTAATGAAACTAACTTGACTGATCTCCCGCTAAACACTCTGGACATCATGAATACCACAGATCCTTTAGAGCTTGATTTACTATTGGAAAATATAAACGGTCCCAGTCATTAAACTCATCAGAAGAAACGCCTATCCTCTTATGTATTAATGACTGGTATTCGAAAAAAAACTGATAAATCTAACAATTTCACGACTGACACAGTATTTCACGCTATCCAGCAAAGGGTAAGCAAGCTAAAATAAGGCTTAATCACAATCCTAAAAAACCTCCATTGTTGAGAACTGGATATGTCTGAGCTGGACCACGAGCACGCCCTTAATCAATCAATCAATGCTTTATCTGATGCACTGCAAAGTGGACGCTTTGTCAGAATGCGACGGTTGTTAGCAGGCTTGCACCCGGCTGAAACAGCCCATTTGCTTGAATCACTTCCACCTAATGAACGGAAAATTTGCTGGCCTTTAATTAATCCGGATCTACGTGGTGAGGTCTTGTCTTACATCGGTGAGGAAGTACGTACCGATTTAATGACAGATATGGACACGGCGGATCTGATCAATGCCACCGAAGATCTTGATACGGATGATATCGCCGATATTCTGCAAGATCTGCCCGATCATGTAGTTCATGAAATCCTAAGAGCGATGGATATCCAGCATCGACGTCGTGTTGAAGCTGTTTTAGCCTACGATGAAGAAAGTGCCGGTGGTCTGATGAATACAGACGTCACCACGGTACGGACAGATATTACGCTAGAGGTTGTTTTACGCTATCTAAGAATGCTTGGTGAATTACCTGAGAATACGGATAGTTTGTATGTCGTTGATCATAATGATCATTACCTCGGCACATTACGATTATCACAAGTGGTTAGTCGTAACCGCTCCTTGCTGGTGAGTGAAGTGATGTCTCACCAGGTTGATCCCATTCCAGCGAATATGTCGGACCGCGATGTTGCCAGACGATTTGAAAAGCATGATCTGATTTCTGCCCCAGTTATAGATAAAGACAATCGCCTGCTGGGTCGTATCACCATTGATGACGTAGTAGACGTTATTCGTGATGAAGCAGAACATTCGATGCTGAGCATGGCCGGTTTGGGTGAAGATGAAGATACCTTTGCTACTGTAAAACGCAGTGTTCATCGTCGCTCTATCTGGCTTGCCGTCAACTTACTTACTGCTTTTCTGGCCTCATGGGTCATAGGGTTATTTGAAACTACCATCCAGAAACAAGTGGCATTAGCAATCCTCATGCCCATTGTTGCCAGTATGGGCGGTATAGCCGGAAGCCAAACATTGACCTTGGTTATTCGCTCTATGGCACTAGGCCAATTAAACAGTAACAATGAACGCTGGTTATTGCGCAAAGAAATGTTGGTGGGCGCAACTAATGGTCTGATATGGGCTACGGCTATCGCAGTCGTGACCGTGATCTGGTTTAATAGCATATCGCTGGGCTTGTTAATAGGCACTGCCATCATTATCAATTTAGTCGCAGCAGCACTTGCAGGCGTCACAATACCTCTGGCGCTGAAGCGCATTGGAATCGACCCCGCATTGTCTGGTAGCGTCTTACTGACGACTGTTACAGATGTTGTCGGCTTTGTTGCCTTTTTAGGCTTTGCCAAATTATTTATTGTTTAACCTTAATGCCAATCGGAATGAGATATGTCAGGTAATACCTTTGGAAAACTGTTTACTGTTACCACCTTTGGTGAGAGTCACGGTCAAGCACTGGGCTGCATCGTTGATGGCTGTCCTCCTGGACTTGAATTAACTGAAGCAGATTTGCAAAGCGATCTGGATCGTCGCCGCCCCGGTAAAACACGTCATGAAACCCAACGCCGTGAACCGGATCAGGTCAAGATTTTATCAGGTGTTTTTGAAGGAAAAACGACCGGTACACCTATTGGAATGCTGATTGAAAACGTAGACCAACGTTCCAAAGATTACGGCAACATCTCTCAGCAGTTCAGACCAGCTCATGCTGATTACACCTATCACCACAAATATGGTATTCGGGATTACCGTGGTGGCGGGCGTTCATCAGCTAGGGAGACAGCAATGCGTGTCGCTGCCGGTGGTATCGCTAAAAAGTATCTTCGTGAACGTTATGGCATTGAAATTCAAGCCTACCTATCGCAACTAGGGCCAATAAAAACAGAAAAGTTAGATTGGTCACATATAGAAAAAAGTGCTTTTTTCTCACCGGATCCAGATAAAGAAACTGAACTTGAAAGCTATATGGATGCTTTGCGTAAAGAAGGCAACTCGGTTGGCGCTAGAATTAATATTGTGGCGCGGCATGTACCAGTAGGACTTGGCGAGCCTATTTTTGATCGTATAGATGCTGATATTGCGCATGCCATGATGAGCATTAATGCAGTTAAAGGTGTTGAGATTGGTGCTGGCTTTGATGCTGTTACACAAAAAGGCACTGAACATCGTGATGAAATTACGGCAGATGGTTTTCTAAGTAACCAGGCCGGTGGCACATTAGGTGGTATCACCAGTGGTCAAGACTTACTTGTTAGCATTGCTTTAAAGCCAACCTCCAGCTTGCGTCTACCAGGTCGCAGTATTGATACCCAAGGAAATGCCATCGAGGTGGTGACTAAAGGTCGTCATGATCCCTGTGTAGGTATTCGAGCCACCCCGATTGCAGAAGCTATGTTGGCATTGGTTCTAATGGATCATGTGCTACGCCACCGTGCTCAAAATATGGATGTCACTACAGACACACCCATTATTCCCGCACAAGCTTAAATCACTGAGGTGCCTTTATCACACTTGCCATATTGGCGCCTGTCTGGCTTTTATTTCTTTTACTTTGCCTGCCTCGGCATCTTATTACCTTACTGGAGCCTTTACCTGAAATGGGAAGGCTTCAGTCCAAGTGAGATCGGTGAATTAACAGCCATTCTAATGGGATCAAGAATCATTGCCCCTAATATCTGGGGCTGGTTGGCAGATCATCATGGCAAGCGTATGCAAATTGTCAGACTGGCCAGTTTTATCAGCATTATTGTGTTTGCCGGTATATTTATCGATCAGTCGTTTCTCAGCGTCGCTCTGATTCTGATGTTGTTTAGTTTTTTTTGGAATGCCTCACTGCCTCAGGTTGAGGTCACCACACTGCAACACCTGGGCGAACAGAGTCACTATTACAGCAAAATTCGTTTATGGGGCTCGATTGGTTTTATTGTCATTGTGATTATTTTAGGCAATTTACTTGAGCATTTTGAGCCTAGTATCATCCCTGTTGCATTATTAATCAGTATCACAGGTATTTGGCTATTTAGTCTTTCTGTACCAGACTCGGCAAAAGCGAATAGCCATACAGCTATTTCTTTAAGGGTGTTATTAAAAAGACCCAGTGTGATTGCTTTTTTAGTGATTTGCTTTTTGATGCAAGCCAGTCATGGACCCTACTACACTTTTTACACAATATATCTCGAGCAATATAATTATAGTAGTGGTGTTATTGGAAGCTTATGGGCGCTCGGAGTGATTTCTGAAGTGGTTATTTTCCTGATAATGCATCGCTGGCTACCCAAGTTTGGTTTACGCAATGTATTCATGGTTAGTCTTATATTAACGTCACTGCGCTGGATATTGATTGCTTTATTTCCGCAAAATCTCCCTCTACTTCTAGCGGCACAAATACTACATGCAGCCAGTTACGGTAGCTTTCATGCAGCAGCCATTGCCTGGGTCCACCGTCACTTTATTGGGCAGACACAGGGAAGAGGTCAAGCTTTATACAGCAGTGCAAGTTTTGGAGTAGGTGGAGTCGTCGGCAGCTTATATAGCGGTTATTTATGGGATAGTCCCGGAGCTATGTGGACATTTATCGCTGCCAGCGTGCTCAGCTTTTTTGGTGCCCTGATAGCTTATAAATGGCTAAATGAAAGGGATCAGGTCATCAAATAAGTTGATTTTAGCTAATACTAATCAGGATTTATTCTTTCTTTCATCCCCAACAATACTTATACTTACAGGCTGGGAATTTAACGTAACACAGATAGCAGGTACATCCGTTGTCTCCTGACCAGGTGAAGTATGCATTTCTCGATTAAGAAAGGGCTGGACTTGCCCATTTCGGGGAAACCCGAACAAACTATCTACGATGGCAACAGCGTCAAATCGGTTGCCGTGTTAGGTAATGAATATGTAGGCATGAAACCTACAATGATGGTTGAAGAAGGCCAGAAGGTTAAACTTGGGCAGCCATTATTTTCAGATAAGAAAAACCCAGGCGTTCAGTTCACCTCGCCTGGTGCCGGAATAGTAAAAGCCATTAACCGTGGTGCAAAGCGAGCATTACAATCAGTCGTTATTGAGTTGGATGGTGACGATGAAGTGACCTTCCAACAGTATGATGCAAATAAACTCGATAATCTGAATAGAGCAGATATTACTCAAAATCTGACAGACTCAGGATTATGGCTTGCTTTCAGAACGCGTCCTTATAGCCGTTCTCCCGCTATTGATGCCGTTCCTCACGCGATTTTCGTCACAGCTATTGATACCAATCCCCTCGCTGCTGACCCAAGTATTATCATTAATGAATACGCAGAAGATTTTAAACATGGCTTAACCATCTTAAGTCAGTTGACGGAAGGGAAAGTCTTCGTCTGTCAGGCACCTGATGCAGCACTTCCAGTTAATCAGAAAAATAATATCGAAGTTCATACCTTTTCAGGCCCCCACCCTGCCGGTTTAGCAGGTACGCATATTCACTTCCTTGAACCGGTTAACGCCAATAAGACTGTTTGGACAATTGGTTATCAGGATGTTATTGCTATAGGTAAGCTATTTACGACAGGCCGCCTCTGGGTTGAACGGGTTATTTCTTTTGCTGGACCTTTGGTGAACAAACCGCGGTTGATCCGTACTCGACTGGGTGCAAACACACAGGATCTTGTGTTAGGTGAAGTTCAAAATATCCAGTCACGTATCATTTCAGGATCTGTACTACACGGCCATACGGCCAATAACTGGGCCGCCTATTTAGGTCGGTTTCATAATCAAATATCTGTGATTGCTGAAAGCGTTGAGCGTGAGTTACTTGGATGGATTCGTCCGGGCGGTAAAGGTAAGTTTTCATCTCTGAATGTTTTCTTTTCCAGTATTTTTCGTCAAAAAGAGGTGTCATTAACGACATCGCAGAATGGCAGTCCTCGGGCAATGGTACCTGTAGGTGTATTTGAACGTGTCATGCCACTGGATATTTTGCCAACACAACTACTGCGTTCATTGCTGGTAAAAGATACTGATACTGCTCAGGCACTGGGTTGTTTAGAGCTTGACGAAGAAGATTTGTCATTATGCTCTTTTGTTTGTTCAGGCAAATATGACTATGGCCCTGCACTCAGAACGAACTTGACACAAATTGAGATAGAAGGATAGTTGATGGCACGCTTAAGACGTTTTCTTGATCGTATAGAGCCACAATTTCAGAAAGGCGGCCCATACGAAAAGTATTTCGCGTTATATGAGATGGTGGATACCTTTATTTATTCACCCGCCGATGTAACACGAGGCTCACCTCACGTCCGTGATGCCATTGATTTAAAACGGGTGATGAGTTACGTAGTTGTGGCCACCTTCCCGGTGTTATTATTGATGCTCTGGAATACTGGGTTTCAGGCGAATAATGCAATTACTCAAATGGGAATGACTAATCTAGATGGTTGGCGTAACTGGGTAATGAGTACTCTCGGTATCGCCCACGACCCGAATAGTGTATTCGCCAATATGTTTTATGGGTTGCTCTACTTCTTACCCATGTACATAACAACCTTAGTCGCAGGCGGTATTTTTGAAGTTATTTTTGCCGCGGTTAGAAACCATGAAGTCAATGAAGGCTTCTTGGTAAGTTCCATGCTTTACACCCTGACATTACCGCCATCAACACCTTTGTGGATGGTAGCTCTTGGCATTATTTTTGGTGTGGTGTTAGGTAAAGAAGTCTTTGGTGGTACAGGTAAAAACTTCCTCAACCCAGCACTGACGGGAAGAGCTTTTCTGTACTTCGCATACCCTGCTGCAATGTCAGGAGACGCTGTTTGGACTGCTGTTGATGGATACACTGGAGCTACCCCGCTGGCTCTTGCTGCATCAGGCGGTATCGAAGCAGTGCAAGAAGCTGGTTATAGCTGGTCACAAACCTTCTTCGGAATTATGCCTGGGTCCTTAGGCGAAACCTCAACGCTGGCTATTTTAATTGGGGCGGCTTTTCTTATTTACACTCGTGTAGCCAACTTTAGAATCATACTCGGTGTATTTCTGGGGATGTTTGCCACATCATTGTTATTCAACTTAATTGGAAGCGATACTAACCCAATGTTTAGTGTGCCTTGGTACTGGCATTTAACCATGGGAGGTCTTGCCTTCGGCATGGTATTTATGGCGACTGACCCGGTGTCTGCTTCAATGACGAATAAAGGTCGCTGGATATACGGTGCTTTAATTGGCTTTATGGCAGTGATGATTCGAGTTGTTAATCCAGCCTTCCCAGAAGGCATTATGTTAGCCATATTGTTTGGCAATATTTTCGCCCCCCTGATCGACTATTTTGTTGTTCAGGCCAATATCAAACGCAGATTGAAGCGAAGTTAATATCATGGCTGAAACCAACACAAAAAAAGGATTACTAGGCGGATTTTTGAGCTTGCCTAATGACAATCCGAAAAAAACTCTCTTTATCGCTATTCTGTTATGTCTGATTTGTTCAGTCTTGGTGTCTACGGCAGCAGTTTATTTACGTCCAATTCAGGCCGATAATAAAAAAGACGATATCAAAAAGAATATACTGGCTGTTACAGGATTAAGTAATCAATCTGGCAGCGTAGATGAACTATTTAGTCAATTCGAAGTGAAACTGGTAGATTTGGACACGGGTAATTATGCTGATAAGGATATTGATCCGGTCAGTTATGACCAACGTGCAGCTTCGGCTGATCCGAAAATGAGCACAAACCTAAGCGATAAAGAGGATATTGCTAGCATTGGTCGTCGCGCTAATCTAGCCCCTGTTTATATTCTGAAAGATGGCGATAAGATTAAACAAGTCGTCTTACCTGTTCATGGCTACGGATTATGGTCAACCTTATATGGATTTTTGGCTATAGAAGGCGACTTCAACACTATCCGTGGCTTACGTTTTTATGAACAAGCAGAAACGCCAGGGCTCGGTGGTGAAGTTGATAATCCTAAATGGCGCTCACAATGGGCTGGTAAGAAAATTTTTGATGCCGAAGGCAATGTTGAAATTCGTGTAATCCGCGGACATGTTGAACCAAATACAGTAAACGCTCAATATAAGGTTGACGGCTTATCCGGTGCGACATTAACAAGTAATGGTGTCACCAATCTTCTACAGTTCTGGTTAGGGGATCATGGTTTTGGCCCTTACCTGAAAAAAATGCATTCTGAATTGGGGAAATAACTTATGGCAAGCCAAGCAAAAAATAATGTTATCGATCCTCTCATTGATAACAATCCAATTACACTTCAGGTCCTTGGTATCTGTTCTGCATTAGCAGTCACAACAAACATGATGTCTGCCCTCATTATGTCTTTGGCCCTAACTACAGTTACTGCGTTCTCAAGTGCCTGCATCAGTGCTATCCGTAAACATATTCCGAGTAGTATCCGGATTATCGTACAAATGACCATTATTGCTTCACTGGTTATTATCGTTGACCAGATTCTAAAAGCCTACGCATTTGAAGCCAGTAAACAACTGTCAGTTTTTGTCGGATTAATTATTACTAACTGTATCGTACTAGGGCGTGCTGAAGCATATGCAATGAAGAATCCGCCAGTTTTAAGCTTCCTAGACGGAGTCGGTAATGGTTTAGGCTATAGCCTTATTCTCATGCTTGTTGCTTTCTTTCGAGAGCTTTTAGGTGCAGGTAAACTATTTGGATATCAAGTTATTCCTGTTGCCAATGATGGTGGTTGGTATATCCCTAATGGCTTAATGCTATTACCACCAAGTGCCTTCTTTGTTATTGGCCTACTTATCTGGGCTGTTCGAAGCTGGAAAAAAGAACAAGTTGAAGCGCCAGACTATCAAATTCATCAAGTTCATCGTACGGAGGTATTGTAGATGGAACATTATCTCAGTCTGTTCGTACGCTCAATTTTTATTGAGAATCTGGCCTTATCCTTCTTTTTAGGCATGTGTACTTTCCTTGCCGTATCAAAAAAGATTGAAACAGCACTTGGACTTGGTATCGCCGTCATCATGGTTCAAGCCATTACGGTTCCGGCGAATAATTTAATTTACCAATACTTATTAAAAGATGGTGCGCTCGCCTGGGCAGGATTGCCTGATGTTGATTTAAGCTTTTTGGGCCTTATCAGCTATATTGGTGTTATCGCTGCGATGGTTCAGATTCTTGAGATGGCAATGGATAAGTATGCCCCTGCATTGTATAACGCACTGGGTATCTTCTTACCATTAATCACTGTGAATTGCGCTATTTTGGGTGGTACCCTATTTATGGTTGAACGTGACTACAATCTATCTGAAAGTGCTGTTTATGGCGTGGGTAGTGGTCTTGGCTGGGCAATGGCGATTACAGCAATTGCTGGTATACGTGAAAAACTCAAATATTCAGATGTACCTGATGGACTTCAAGGTTTAGGTATTACCTTTATCACAGCTGGTCTTATGGCACTTGGTTTTATGGCATTTTCTGGGATTCAATTGTAATGGAAATCGTACTCGGCATCGTACTATTTACCCTTATCATCATGGCCTTAGTATTTTTAATACTAGGGGCACGCTCACGATTAGTCTCAACGGGTGATATAGAAATCGTCATCAACGAGGAAAAAACCATTAAGACAAAAGCCGGCAGTAAACTGCTAGGCGCACTTGCTGATGCAGATTTATTTGTCTCCTCTGCCTGCGGTGGTGGTGGTACTTGCGGTCAATGTAAAGTCAAAATTTTTGAAGGTGGTGGCTCAATTCTTCCGACAGAAGAGTCACACATCACTAAACGTGAAGCAGCTGAAGGTGATCGCTTGTCTTGCCAGGTTGCCGTTAAACAGAACATGAAAATTGAAGTCCCCGAAGAAGTTTTTGGTGTCAAAAAATGGGATTGTACTGTTCGCTCTAATCACAACGTCGCTACATTTATCAAAGAATTAGTACTGGAATTACCCGTCGGTGAAAATGTGAACTTCCGTGCGGGTGGCTTTATCCAAATTGAATGCCCTCCTCATACAGTTGAATATAAAAGTTTCGATGTAGAGGACGAATATAGAAGCGACTGGGATCGCTTTGATATGTGGCGTTATAAATCTACCGTAAAAGAAGATGTTGTCCGCGCCTATTCAATGGCTAACTACCCTGAAGAAGAAGGCATTATTATGCTGAATGTGCGGATTGCTTCGCCGCCACCAGATAATGATGATATTCCACCAGGCCAAATGTCTTCTTACATCTTTAACCTGAAACCAGGTGATAAGGTAACTATATCAGGACCATTCGGTGAATTCTTTGCTAAAGATACAGATAAAGAAATGGTCTTCATCGGTGGCGGTGCAGGTATGGCACCAATGCGATCACATATTTTTGATCAACTCCGTAGAATCAAAACTGATCGTAAAATCACTTTCTGGTATGGCGCACGTAGCTTACGGGAAATGTTTTATACAGAAGACTTTGATGAATTGGCAGCAGAGAATGAAAACTTTAGCTGGAACGTGGCTTTATCTGATCCATTGCCAGAAGATAACTGGCAGGGGTACACTGGATTTATTCACAATGTCCTGTATGAAAACTATCTGAAAGATCACCCAGCACCAGAAGATTGTGAATTCTATATGTGTGGGCCGCCAATGATGAACGCGGCAGTAATCCGAATGCTTGAAGATCTGGGTGTCGAACGAGAAAATATATTCCTAGATGACTTTGGGGGTTAAATGACAACTTTTATTGCCGCATTTGTTTTATTACTCATTGTTGTTGCAGCAATGGCGATAGGCGTGTTGTTTGGTCGCTCAGCCATCAAAGGTAGCTGCGGTGGTCTTAATCAAGTTGGCTTAAGTGGAAGTTGTGGTGGAGCTTGTTCAGCTCAGGAAAGGGATGAATGTGCAAAACGGAAGGCCCAACAACAATAATGCATATTAAGGAGAGCTAGATATGTTAGCGCCGTTAAAAGTCAAAGATTATATGAATGGTACTAAAATTACCTTCACACCAGATATGGATATTTTACGGGCAATCAATCAACTGGTTGAGTTCAAATTATCTGGCGCTCCCGTCATCGATCACCATGGGAATCTAATCGGCTTTTTATCTGAAAAAGATTGTATGAAAGTCGCGTTGAATGCAGCATATCAAGGTGAAGCTGCAGGGCAGGTTGGCGAATTTATGAACGAGGCATGTGCAACAGTCGATGTTGATGATTCCATTATTGACGTTGCCCAGACATTTTTAACAACCGCATATAAATGCTTACCCGTGATCAAAGAGAACCGACTGGTTGGTTCTATCACCCGACAGAATATTTTACGTGCACTGCAAACCTCTTCGAATATCGAAAACAGTAAAAAACCCGCCAAACAATCAACTAAACAACAAATTCACGTCACGACAAAATAGACACTTCTTCTGACCGTGTTTTCTCGACAGCATTGGAAAAACATATGCAATTGATGTTTCGTGCTAATAATATTTTAGAAGCTCATATTGTTGCAGGCTTGTTAAAAAGCCATGATATCGACTGCCATGTGAGTGGTCATTATTTACAGGGAGCAGTCGGTGATCTACCAGCCACTGATTTTGCTCATGTGTTTGTTGAGGAAAGCAAAGTAACCCTTGCACAGTCAATCATCAACGATTACGAAAATAACATAATCTAGCTTACTAATTCCCTTCTGCATTAATAGGTTCCATGTAAGCTTTTGTAAAGAATTAAGAAGCGATATCACATTATGATTTATAACAGCATTCTCGATACTATCGGCAATACCCCTGTGGTCAAACTTAATAACATAGCACCAGATCATGTTGAGATGTATGTGAAAGTTGAGTCCTTTAACCCTATGGGCTCTGTCAAAGACCGATTAGCATATGCTGTCATAGATGATGCAGAAAAACGGGGTGTATTAAAACCAGGCCAGACAGTAATTGAAGCAACTTCAGGGAATACGGGTATCGCCCTCGCTATGGTATGTGCAGCAAAAGGCTACCCTTTTGTTGCCACTATGGTTGAAACATTCTCAATCGAGCGTCGTAAGATTATGAGAGCCCTGGGAGCTAAGGTAATCTTAACGCCAGCAGCTGAGAGCGGCAAAGGCATGGTCAAAAAAGCTGAAGAACTGGCTGAAAAATATGGTTGGTTTTTAGCCAGACAATTTGAAAACCCTGCTAACCCAGCTTATCACCGAAATACGACAGGGCCAGAAATTCTCTCAGACTTCGCTGGTAAACCTCTTGACTACTGGGTCTCTGGCTGGGGAACAGGCGGTACCTTAACCGGCGCAGGTGAAATGATTAAAGCTGCCCGTCCTGAAACAAAGATAATTGCTACTGAACCTGCCGCCGCCTCAATGCTCGCGGGTAGTGCATGGGCCCCACATAAAATCCAAGGTTGGACGCCTGATTTTATTCCTGACGTGTTAAATCGTGATGTCTATGATGAACTCTACTCAGTGACAGATGAAGAAGCTAAAAACTGGGCACAACGTCTTGCCCGGGAAGAAGGTATTTTCGTTGGCTTATCCTGTGGCGGTACATTAGCAGCAGCGATGAAAGCCGCTGAAAACGCCAAACCTGGAAGCACTATTCTGGCGATGTTGCCTGATACAGGCGAACGCTATCTATCGACATACCTTTTTGAAGGCATGAACGAAGGCTCAGATGATGAATGGTTAGCTAGCTTAGATTAAGCTAGCCAAAGCCATTTCATTACTCCAATACATTAGCAAGTGTGATTGACCAACAGCACAGATGGTCAGCACCAGAGATAATATAGCTTTTCACATTATCCAGTTTCTGCATATGAGCTAAATACGATGTCAGCACGGCTCCCGGAACCACGTTGTCTCGCTCACCGATAAGATGAATCTGTTTCACACGTTCGAGTGAGCGAGCGAAATCTACAGGGTTTAAAGAGCCAATTAGAGGAGCAATTTCATTAAACTCTGTCCAACGCTTATGATCAAGATTACCAGCGACGGTAATAAGCAGGTCAATATCATCACGCTGTGCAGCAATAATTGTTGCAATAGCACCACCACCTGAAAATCCGATGAGCCGAACTCGACTAGCTTGATAACGAATTTTCATAGCTGTGATAGCACGACTGATGGACTCAATCACTACTCTTGAATATCGATGCGATGTCCATAGGGCTTTATCACAGTTAGTGGATTGTTGACAGGAGAAGTACTGACAAGGCCTGGCGATATAAACACTATTACCACCAATAAATTCAGCTAATTCTAGTGCTGTTCCAGGTGTTCCATCACCTTCGAGAAAAATATTAAGTGTGTGCACTGCTCTCAGTTCTGGTGGAGCTAAGCCCATAAGTGTATATGCGCCGCCAGATAAAATAATGCGGTTCCATGATACAGAAGTATCGCTGAATACAGTTTTAGCACTGAGCAGTAACAAAACTATTATTAACAGTTTCATAGAGCGCCTCCCTATGAGGTATGTTAGATAATGTCTCGCATAACAGATGTCATCTTAATAATTAATTGACGGAAAGCCATACATAGACTGACATCCAAAATAGTAACCAATTAAATCAAAAGTTACGATTTTATACTTCCACTAAATTTTAGTACAAAAGGCTATTCACTTTCATTTACAGGTCGTAGTATGACCACCTTCATATCAAGATTATCGGCAATCCGTAAGGTAAACTGTTCGTAGAAACGTTGAGTGCCAAACAGGTGAAAACCTCTTTTGCCACCCTCTCTAGGTAATACATGCTGCTCGTTCCAGGCTGATTTAAATTCCTCAGATAAGGCACTGAGCTCATCAACCAAGGCCAGATGGACCTTATCATAATGCCAGTCGACACTATCAGCCCGGTACTCTGCAACTAAGCGTTCGGCACGTTGTTCCCAATCACTAATAAGAGTTTTAGCCAAGGGATCCAGAAATAAAAAACGTAATAAGTTTTTACTTTTGTCAGTAGTAAGCCAGCCATCGAATAGTTTTTTACATTCATCATTCCAGGCGACGAGATCCCAGTGACGGTCCATGACATAAGTTGGTGCAGATACAGTTTCTGTAAGCATTAACAGGTGCTGTTTTAATTCTGGTGATAAATTTGTTATTTCGTCTTTATCTAATTGATTGGCTAGTTTGAATAAATAATGGCGCTCTGCATTTGACAGTTTCAGTGTTTTTGCAAGTCTCCCTAGTAAATGGCCAGATACAGATGTAGTTCTACCCTGCTCTAACCATGTATACCAAGTTGTGCTTATATCACTTAATTGAGCAACTTCTTCTCTTCTAAGTCCTGGCGTCCGTCTCCGTCCCTTTTTTATACCAAATTGCTCTGGGGATATTCGTTCTCTCGCCGATTTTAGAAATTCACCTAAACTATTATCTCGAGTATTGCTCATCACTTCACTTCTTTTTAAATTATTACGCCATCAGTTTTTATAATAGGATAATTAATCATCTAGTAACACTATAATGAGAGAGATAAGATTTGTTTTCCTCTATACATGGAGACAGATATGACCACACATCATCAAATAGTTGGAAAACAATTCGATTCTCAAGCAAATGCATATTTAACAAGTCAAGTACACAGCCAGGGACCTGATTTGGCTTTTGCTATAGAGCTTATTGAACACCATCACACGGAAATAAAATCAGCCATTGATATCGGTTGTGGTGCAGGCCACCTTAGTTACGCATTAGCGCCATTAATAGATAATGTCACTGCGACTGACTCATCTAGTGCAATGCTTAAGATCGTCAAAGAGCAAGCACAGTCAAAAAGCTTTATTAATATTGATACAAAACAGTGTCGATCCGAAGAAATCGCTCAAAACTTCTCTGATATTGATTTGGTTTGTAGCCGTTACAGTGCTCATCACTGGACAGACTTTAATTCCGCGATAGAGCAAATACGAAACTCAGTCCGTACAGGTGGTTATGTGCTTGTTATCGATATTGAGGGCGAGAAGAATAAAGTTGTCGACACTCATTTACAAACAATTGAGTATCTACGTGATGCATCGCACGTGCGAAACCGCGATCAGAATGAATGGCGACATGTGCTAGAAACGTCAGGTTTCACAATCGAAAAATATAAAAGTTGGCCAACCAGACTTCAGTTTGACTCATGGGTAAACAGAATGAACACCGCTGTAGATAAAGTAGACATACTTAGGCAGTTGCAACTGGATGCGAACCACGAAGTGAAGCAAGCTTTATCAATAGAGCAAGATGGCAGCTTCAGCCCTCAAACAGCACTTTACTGGGCAAAGAAACAATAATTCATCAAATAATGGTTATAAAATAACAGTATGAAAAAACCTACAATCTATCATTATGATCCTGATAAAGAATATTTCTTTATTGAGGGATGTTTTATAAATGAATTATCCAATCAAACAACGGATCCTGATGTCTCTATTGCTCGAGCCAAAGTCAGACCGGGAGTCACAACACGCTGGCATTATTTAAACGAAACCACTGAGCGTTACGTGATTCTTGAAGGTCAAGGTATAGTCGAAATAGGCGATGAGCCATCACAAGTCGTATCGGTGGGAGATGTCGTTATTATTCCACCTTTAACACGTCAACGTATAAGAAATCATGGTGACATCGATCTGATATTTTTAGCTATCTGCTCGCCACGTTTTGATGAGTCAAAATATACCGAACTGAACTAGTGAAATATTATCCGTTTTTCCGGCGTGAATATGCCAAGACCTCTCTGATGAAGCGCTTATCACTGCCGGTGAGACGTTTACTCTGCCGATAATAGAGCAAAAAACGTAATCGCTGTGTTCTGGATAAATGAAGTGATGCATGTTTATCCAGACTAGCGATATCTTTCACTTTACGTTTCAAAAGAAATGTGCCGAACCAAAAACATCCCGATGGACAGTCAATAAGAAATAACTTTGGTTGATCACTATTGTGTTGTATCAGTAAATTTCGTAAGAATAAGTCATTATGACAAAAGCGATGTTCATGAAGAATACGAGCCATCTCTGCAACCTGCTTTATCACCTGCCTTAACCAATCCTTATTTTTAAAGAGCTCCGGTGAGTTGCGGGAAATATCTTCAAGGTTACAGCTATTGTCTACAGCTAGTGTCACTAATGCCCCATTAAGCGTGTGTGAAAAGCGGTAACGCTCCCCATAGGCAATCACTGGAGCGGCATTAAGCCCCCATTTAGTGAAACGCTGTTGATTTCGGATTTCCATACGTAAGCGTGAATGGCCTATATGGCTTCGCAAACCTTTTGTCCTGAAATAGCGCTTAATATAAAAACCGGTGTCCTTTATATCAAAGCGCATAACTTCGCTTTGTGTCCCTTTAGAAATGATCGCCGACTGATAATCGAATATACTTTCCAGCGTAGGGAAATAATCTAAGAACTTTGCCGCAATTTCTGAATTATTCGCAGTCCAGACCTCTTTAATCAAAGCTCGACAACCCTCTACTCTATAAATCAACATCCTCTTCTGCTGATTTATATTTCTTATAAGTAAAGGTCATCATAGACTTTACGCTTAAGCAGAATTTGTTGTTATTTTACATCAAATAAAAAGGTTTAGATTATTAATTCGTGATAAATACAACAAAATATTACTACTTATTCATAGATTAATCACTGATAAAACGCTGACAATCCTCTACCATACTGTCTATTAATGGCTGCATTAGTTTGATAACTTTCTGCTTTTCATCAATGTTCACACTCTGATCATCACGAGTAAAAACGGTATAGTGAAAATAATCTGTTGATGTAAAAGGGAAAGTAATTTTATGCTTGTCATCTATAACGGCAACATAATTATAATTCCCGGCAACAAGATATGGCAGTGTTGAACTTAAATCCCCTGCAAGAGCATATTTATCAGAGTCGGTAGTAACTCCTATTTCTTCCATTAGGGTTGCTGGAATCTGAATATGTGAGGTTTTATGACGTATGCGCTCTGGTTTTGTACCTGGAACAGATAATATCAGTGGTACATGGATTTGTTGCTCAGGAAACATCTCATTATGACCATGTCCCCAATGTCCATTTTCCATGAACTCTTCTCCGTGATCGCCAGTAAATAAAACGATCGTATTATCAAGCAGCTTATTTTTTTCTAAATAGCTAATCAAACGTCCTACTTCAGCATCAACTGTATGTGCAGCATTGATATAGCGATTATGTATTTGTTCAATATTATCTCTTAGATTAAGGTCAGCATAGTTCATATTTTTAAGATAATCTCTCTTGAAAACTTCTGTTTCAGGAAATGTATAGGGTGCATGTGTTGATTCAAAAAACATGAAACTATAAAAAGGCCGACCTTTATTTCGACCGTTTATATTATTAATAATATGGCTAATATTTTTATGATCACGTACCCATGGCTCACCTTCCTTCAACTCTTCCATGACGGATTCGGGCATATTATGGAAAACCGTATCGCGTAGCTCAGGATAATCAAAGCTCTGGCTTGTGTGTAGATCAAACTGATAGCCTTTCTCTCGCAAAATATCCATAAGTACAGGTGAAACCTTCTGCTTTTGGAAACCATACCAGTAAGGTGCATCCACGCCATAAAACATCGATAGCAAACCCATTCTTGTACGGTTACCACCACTGTAATGATTAACAAAAGTATGTGACTTCTGTGAGAGTTTCCATAAGTTTGGAGTTATTTCAGGATCCAGTAAATCCCAGCGGAAGGACTCTGCAACAAGCATAATAATGTTCGGATAGCTCGCTAATTGTTCAGTTTGAATCGGTTCCAAAGGGTAATTTATCTTCCCCTGTGCCAGCCTTAGTTTCTTAAGACCACCTTGTTCAACCCCCATCTTTTTGAAAAAACTATGTGCACTTGATTTTAGATGGAAAGGAATAACGCTAGAAACTTGAATAATGTCATCTTTCCCGGTGTATACACTATAGGCATACACACCTTCCTCTAACGGCCCTACTACTAACAAAGCGATTAACACAGGTATATATATATGTTTAGGTAGTGTAATACGTGTCCTGGATGCGATGTAGCCACATAGCCACATTAAACCAAACGTCATAATAATGATGGTTATAACTTCTACAGCGATAGTGACTTTCGTAGACAATGTAGCACCGAGAGCTTCTATGCCACCAGGTGTGATTATTAGGTTCCACACAAACCCGTTAAAGTGATATTCATAAAGTGTATATATTTCATAATCAGCATACAGTGCAAGAAACACCATTGATGTCATTATGCTGGCAACATTTAGACTTAATCTTTGTAATTTTTCCACATGCCTATTTTTATAGATAACAATAAAATTCATCAGTGACGTCACTAATACAGGTATCAATAAAAAAAGTAAGGCGTAGACTGCAGATGACAGAAATAAATATATAGCTGGCCAAGCACCTTCAACTTTAGCATATGGCCAAAACAGGCTAATAATAGAAAACAGGATCAGATAACTGAAAAAAAAGAACAAACTAAGTTGCCGAGCGTGATTAGTCATAATAATGGTCCATTAATAATGACCGTTACGATAATCAACTATGCTTAACGTGATATTAAGAGCTATTCACTACCTAATTAACATGTAATGCACACAGGATATGGTTATTGGAGCTCTAAATTAATGACAAGTATTTTGCAGCATCTCAGCCATTGGTTATCTTGGACATCTCGCTTTGTCTATCTCCAAGAATGACGTGTGTGCAGCAACCAAATCTGCAATATGACACGTGCCAACGCTGTCCTCACATCAGATCCTCACAGGTTTGAGGGGAAGTTAAGGCACACCGGATAGACAAAAAACCGGACCACGATAAGGACCGGCTATCGTTTGTCTTTAAGCCTGACAGTTATTTACTTATACACACGGATGTCATGTATGCCGATAACCCTGGAGCAGTTATCGGTCGCCTCGCTCAACTAGATTGCCACTAACCCTCAGGCAATAAAAAAGCCCGACTCTTTCGAATCGGGCTTTTCTATTTTATTTAAGCCTGGCAGTGACCTACTTTCACATGGGAACTCCCACACTATCATCGGCGCTAAGTCGTTTCACTTCTGAGTTCGGGATGGGATCAGGTGGTGCCAACTCGCTATGGCCGCCAGGCATAACTGGTGTCGTCAGTCTTTACTGACGCTCGGAAATCGGTAACAAGATATTGCGTAAAGAGTTCGCAACTCCCCAAGTTCCCTTGGGGTTATATGGTCAAGCCTCACGGGCAATTAGTACTGGTTAGCTCCATACATTACTGCACTTCCACACCCAGCCTATCAACGTGGTAGTCTTCCACGGCCCTTTAGGGGATTAAATCCCAGTGAGAACTTATCTTGAGGGGGGCTTCCCGCTTAGATGCTTTCAGCGGTTATCCCGTCCGTACATAGCTACCGGGCAATGCTGTTGGCACAACAACCCGAACACCAGGGGTACGTCCACTCCGGTCCTCTCGTACTAGGAGCAGCTCCTCTCAATTCTCAAACGCCCACGGCAGATAGGGACCGAACTGTCTCACGACGTTCTAAACCCAGCTCGCGTACCACTTTAAATGGCGAACAGCCATACCCTTGGGACCGGCTACAGCCCCAGGATGTGATGAGCCGACATCGAGGTGCCAAACACCGCCGTCGATGTGAACTCTTGGGCGGTATCAGCCTGTTATCCCCGGAGTACCTTTTATCCGTTGAGCGATGGCCCTTCCATTCAGAACCACCGGATCACTATGACCTACTTTCGTACCTGCTCGACGTGTCTGTCTCGCAGTCAAGCACACTTTTGCCATTGCACTAACCGCATGATGTCCGACCATGCTTAGTGTACCTTCGTGCTCCTCCGTTACAATTTGGGAGGAGACCGCCCCAGTCAAACTACCCACCATACACTGTCCCTCGCCCAGATAATGGGCGTAGGTTAGAACTCCAAACATACCAGGGTGGTATTTCAAGGTTGACTCCACGATAACTAGCGTCATCGCTTCAACGTCTCCCACCTATCCTACACAAGTAGGTTCAAAGTTCAGTGCAAAGCTGTAGTAAAGGTTCACGGGGTCTTTCCGTCTAGCCGCGGGTATACGGCATCTTAACCGCAATTTCAATTTCACTGAGTCTCTGGTGGAGACAGTGTGGCCATCGTTACGCCATTCGTGCAGGTCGGAACTTACCCGACAAGGAATTTCGCTACCTTAGGACCGTTATAGTTACGGCCGCCGTTTACTGGGGCTTCGATCAAATGCTTCGTCGAAACTAACATCATCAATTAACCTTCCAGCACCGGGCAGGCGTCACACCCTATACGTCCTCTTTCGAGTTTGCAGAGTGCTGTGTTTTTAATAAACAGTCGCAGCCACCTGGTCATTGCAACCCCCTTCAGCTCCGTGAGCAAGTCACTTCACCTAACAGGGGCACACCTTCTCCCGAAGTTACGGTGCTATTTTGCCTAGTTCCTTCACCAGAGTTCTCTCAAGCGCCTTAGAATTCTCATCCCATCCACCTGTGTCGGTTTGGGGTACGGTTTGTTATTACCTGAAGCTTAGAGACTTTTCCTGGAAGCCGGGTATCAATCACTTCGCGCCTAATGGCACTCGTCGTCCTGTCTCAGCTAAGCCAAACGGATTTTCCTATTCAGCACGCCTACGCAGTTAAACCAACATATCCAACAGTTGGCTGACCTAACCTTCTCCGTCATCCCATCGCAGTAATAACAAGTACAGGAATATTAACCTGTTTCCCATCGACTACGCATTTCTGCCTCGCCTTAGGGGCCGACTCACCCTGCTCCGATTAACGTTGAGCAGGAAACCTTGGATTTTCGGCGAGGGGGCCTCTCACCCCCTTTATCGTTACTCATGTCAGCATTCGCACTTGTGATATCTCCAGCATGCTTCTCAACACACCTTCACAGACTTACACAACGCTCCTCTACCATGCGTGTAAACACGCATCCATAGCTTCGGTATATGGCTTAAGCCCCGGTACATCTTCCGCGCAGGCCGACTCGACTAGTGAGCTATTACGCTTTCTTTAAAGGGTGGCTGCTTCTAAGCCAACCTCCTAGCTGTCTGGGCCTTCCCACATCGTTTTCCACTGAGCCATAATTTTGGGACCTTAGCTGATGGTCTGGGTTGTTTCCCTTTTGACGACGGACGTTATCACCCGCCGTCTGTCTCCCGTAATTGCACTTCTCGGTATTCGGAGTTTGCATGGGGTTGGTAAGTCGGGATGACCCCCTAGCCCAAACAGTGCTCTACCCCCGAGAGTGAGATACGAGGCGCTACCTAAATAGCTTTCGAGGAGAACCAGCTATCTCCTGGCTTGATTAGCCTTTCACTCCGATCCACAGTTCATCTCCGCATTTTTCAACATACGTGAGTTCGGACCTCCAGTTAGTGTTACCCAACCTTCATCCTGACCATGGATAGATCGCCAGGTTTCGGGTCTAATCCATGCAACTAGTCGCCCTATTAAGACTCGGTTTCCCTACGCCTCCCCTATTCGGTTAAGCTCGCTACATAAATTAAGTCGCTGACCCATTATACAAAAGGTACGCAGTCACAGAACAAGTCTGCTCCTACTGCTTGTACGCACACGGTTTCAGGTTCTATTTCACTCCCCTCAACGGGGTTCTTTTCGCCTTTCCCTCACGGTACTGGTTCACTATCGGTCGATAAGGAGTATTTAGCCTTGGAGGATGGTCCCCCCATGTTCAGACAAGGTTTCTCGTGCCCCGCCCTACTTGTCGCAAGCCTAGTACCAATAACGCATTTTCGTGTACGGGGCTATCACCCTGTATCGCTAGCCTTTCCAGACTCTTCCACTAATACGTTAAATATCACTTGCAGGCTACTTCCCGTTCGCTCGCCGCTACTAGGGAAATCTCGGTTGATTTCTTTTCCTCCGGCTACTTAGATGTTTCAGTTCGCCGGGTTCGCCTCCTTAAGCTATGTATTCACTTAAGGATACTTACCATAGGTAAGTGGGTTGCCCCATTCGGAGATCGTTGGGTCACAGCTCGTTTATCAACTCGCCAACGCTTATCGCAGATTTCTACGTCCTTCTTCGC
>OZ223249.1:947500-1770000 GCA_965140485.1 uncultured Methylophaga sp. | reverse complement strand
TTCTTTCTCATCCTAGTGTTAACTAATTAATAAATAAGGGGTAATAAGATAATGCCTTTTGTAAGCAGTCCACGACCAAGGACTTTGCCTCAGTCACTCTATAGCTAATATAAGCGGTACAGTTATAAAAAAGCGCCGGCCCCTCGTGTTATTTACTACTGATAAATCACTTTTACTCAGTATGAGGACTTTTTTTTACTTTACTTAAGATCTAAGACTGCATGGTCAATTTAAACACGTTAGCTCATCCTTAACTTAAATAAGAGGATTACTAAAGATGCACTGATGAGAAAAAATTCTAAAGACAATCATTAGTAATCAATGATCTTAAGCTTTTGTTCTAAACTGTTTGAACTCCCGCTTTGGAATAGTCTTATTACTATAGAACTAATATCGATGAAGAGTGAATGGTTGGCTGTCAAAATTACTGACGGCATCGGCCGTTTAAAAACTTGCACCGATGAATTATCTGATTTTGTGATTTAGCTCATGCTAATCATAAACGACAGGCAATAAAAAAGGGCTATGCTATAAAGCATAACCCTTTTGAATTTGTGGTGGGCCGTCTGCGACTCGAACGCAGGACCATCGGATTAAAAGTCCGGTGCTCTACCAACTGAGCTAACGGCCCAAACCAAGCGGCATATAATACCGTTTTCTAAATAAATGACAACCCCTTTTGTGGATTTTTTTTAAATTAATTGTGAGGTGTCTATGCTCAATACTGTCAAACCAGACGAAGCGACACTCAAAACAGCTTTAAACAATGCTGAACTGATGATTGAGACCGGCCATGATCATCATCATGTTGCTCAAGCTCTATTATATCTGGATGAAAAAAACCAACTGATGAGCGATATGGTAAGTGCAATCGAACGCTATCTGCAATTTGAAGAGAATACGCCAGCAACGAACCAGTTAGAAGAAATTTTGCAGCGTTTTAAAACCTTAGAGGCCGAGTCATTTTTATCGACAGAAACTGAGCTCAGTAAAGATTAAGCTTGATATCGTGTTGGATCAGCTATTCCTGCTTGCATGAATCCTTCGTGGCGAAATCGGCACGAATCACATTCACCACATGCCCGGCCATCACTATCTGCTTGATAGCAGGAGACAGTAAGACTGTAATCAACACCTAACGAAATACCTTTCTCAATAATGGCCTGTTTACTCAAATCAATAAGCGGAGTTGCTATTGTTAACTTATTTCCTTCAATTCCTGTTTTTGTCGCTAAGTTGGCCATCGTTTCAAAGGCCGCTATGTATTCAGGCCGACAGTCGGGATACCCAGAATAATCTACCGCATTAACACCAACAAAAATGGCATCAGCTTCTAAAACCTCTGCCCACCCTAATGCAATTGATAAAAACACCGTATTTCTAGCTGGTACATAGGTGATTGGAATACCATCCTCGTGCTGTTTAGGTACGGCTATTGTGGCATCAGTCAATGCAGAACCACCAATAGCTGTCAGATCGATGTTGATTACTTTGTGCTCTACCGCACTCATCGCTTCAGCAAGAACGGCAGAAGCGTTTAACTCTGCCCGATGACGTTGACCATAATCAAAACTCATGGTGTAACACTGATAGCCTTGTTGCTTTGCAATCGCGAGTACGGTGGCTGAATCAAGACCACCAGATAAAAGAACGACAGCTTTTTTCATCGCCCTTTCTCCTCACCCCAGAGATATTTATGCATTTGAATTTGCATCCTCACAGGTAAATTGTCTGCAACGACCCATTCAGCCAGTTCAGCTGGCTGAAGCTGTCCATGAATTGGTGAAAATAAAACTTCACACCGTTCATTGAGTTGGTACTGGTTTAACCTTTCTTTTGCCCAGTCATAATCATCACGATGACACACAACAAATTTAAGCTGATCATGATTGTTTAATAGCTCGATATTTTCATATCGATTCTTACTTTCCTCACCTGAACCAGGCGTCTTTAGATCCATGACTCTGCTGACACGCTTATCAACTTTACTAATATCCATGGCACCACTCGTTTCTAATGACACATCATAGCCACGGTCACACAAAGCGGTTAATAAAGGTATACAGTTTGGTTGAGCAAGGGGTTCACCTCCCGTCACACAGACATACCGAGGATTGAAAGCAGCCACTTGGGCGACAATCTCCTCAATATCCATCTTTTCACCACCATGGAAGGCATATTCTGTATCACAGTAACCACAACGAAGTGGACAGCCTGTTAGTCTGACAAATACGGTTGGCAGTCCTACGGTACGGGACTCCCCTTGTAAAGAATAGAAAATTTCTGTTATGCGACATTGCGCCATAAATTAAGTACCGGCTTAATGTCTTAGTTGGATGATTGACTGATACGATCTAATCGAGCTTTTGCTAATCTTGCAGCTGAACTATCAGGATACTTTTCTACGACTTGGTTTAATGTTGCCTGAGCTCGTTGAGTGTCCCCCATCTCTTGTTCACTAAAACCTCTTTTTAGAAGAGCATCAGCTACTTTTGTACTCGATGGATATTCATCAATCACGATCTGAAATAATGCGGCCGCATCAGCAAACTGTCTGAGTACATATTTTGCTTCACCTTGCCAGTAATAAGCATTTGGCAGATAGACACTACCGGGGTATTGCTCCGGAAATTGTGCTAATGCATCAATAGCCTGTTGGTATTGACCACTGCGAAGTGTTTGAAGAGCGGCTTGATAGGCTGCCTCGCCATTTTCAACTGCGACAGGTGCCTCAGAAGATGGGCTATCCGCTGTCTCATTAACACCTGCATTCTGCATAGATGTATCAGATGCTCCAGCGTCACTAGTCGTAGCATTGGTGTTTGCTGAGCTATTATTCTCTAATTTCTGCATGCGCTCGTCTAAATCGATATACATCTCTTTTTGACGTTTCTGCGCTTGTTCTAACTCATGTCTTAGCGTTTCATTATCACCATTCAGGCGTTTAATTTCATTTTGTAACTGATCAACACGAGTAATCAGGTTCATTAAACCTTGGCCTTGGATGATTCTCTCCAGACGTTCAACACGTTGCTGGAGTGGCTCTGTCTCTGCCCAACTGATATTGGGCAGAGTAACAGCCAGAATCACGGCGCAAATAAATTTCTTTTTGCCGTTAATCTGCATTTTTTATTGACCTAAATAAATAATTTCTACACGACGGTTTTGTCCCCATGCTGATTCATCAGAACCATCAACAGCAGGTCTTTCTTCACCAAAACTTGTTACCTGGAATTGACTCATATCAGCACCTTGTAACATCAAAATCTGGCGAATAGACAAAGCACGTCGCTCACCTAAAGCAAGGTTATATTCACGAGAGCCGCGTTCATCAGTATGACCTTCTAGGCGAACTGTCACGTTAGGGTGTTTGGCTAAGTATGCCGCATGTGCCTGTAATGTTGCCTGATCTTCCTGACGTACATTTGCACTGTCGTACTCAAAGTAAACAACACGGTTTGATAATGGATTTGAAGGATCGTTTAACTCATTACCTTGATAATTGTCTTCACCGACAACAACTTGAGTTTCTGAACCATATTCACTTCCGTCAGCATTGCCTTGACCATCCACACCAGTTGTTTGTGCGCTTAGATCCTCTACAGCAACATCACCTTCATTCATACCCTTGTTCGGTGTTGAGCTACATGCTGCTAACCATAAGAATGGAACTATGACCGCAAACAGTTTTAACTTTTTCATTTAATTAACTCCTATGACTTTTACTTTTTAAAAGGCGACCATGCCGGTTCACGTACCGCACTACCTGACTCTCCCAGGCGTTGTTTAATTCGGCCATCAACGGACACTGCCGCCAATACACCTCTGCCTTTTTGCTCGGTTGCATACAAAATCATGCGGCCGTTTGGCGCAAAGCTCGGGGACTCATCAGCTCGCGTTTCAGTTAATACCTGAACCGCGCCTGTCTCTAAATCCTGCACAGCAATATGAAACTTGCCATTAACGCCATGCACCATTGTCAGCATGCGCCCGTCAGGAGAAATATCTGCAGAGGCATTATAGTTACCTTCAAAGGTAATGCGTTCAGCACGCCCACCATCTGCATTTACTTTATATATTTGCGGTCTGCCACCACGATCGGAGGTAAATAAAATCTCACGACCATTTGGCATCCATACCGCTTCGGTATCAATCGCCTGTGAGTTATGTGTCACACGCGACAATTTTCCTGTACTTAATTCTAAGACATAAATCTCTGGATTACCGTTTTTAGATAATGTGACTGCTAATTTTTTTCCGTCTGGTGACCACGCTGGCGCGCTATTCAGGCCACGGAATGAGGCCACTGATTGTCTTTTCCCTGAACTTAACTCTTGCACATAAATTTCAGACTTACCATTTTCAAATGTGACATAGGCTAGGCGATTATCATCGGGTGCCCAGCTAGGCGACATGATTGGCTGTCTGGATTGCAGCACAGTTCGGGGATTGGCGCCATCTGCGTCAGAAATTTGCAAGGCATAACGTTTGCTTCCATCCGCATTTTTTATTTCAGTAACAAAAGCCAAACGCGTAGAAAACACACCTTTTTCACCCGTTAAGGTTTCATAGACCACATCAGCAATCTGATGCGCTAAAGTACGTATTCCTGAAGCAGGGACATTATATCGTTTACCTACCAACTGCTGTGATTTGTATACATCAAATAGCTGAAACTGAACTTGATAGTTTTCCCCGTCCTGACTGCTCACCTTACCGATCAATAACCCTTCAGAGCGAAGCAATCGCCAGTCGGCAAAATTCACTTGCTGACCTTCATGAGGCTGAGAAATTAACTCACTTTGTTTAAGCGGGGCAAAACGACCACTACTTTTTAAATCATTGCTGATGATAGTAGAAATATCTTCAGGTGGAGCGAAGCCTTCATTACCAAAAGGAACCACAGCAATCGGAAGAGCCGCTTCGGAGCCACCTGTAATCTCAATTGTTAATAAAGCATGTGCCGGCCATGACGCAAAGAGCATTAATGCCGCGACTATTTTTAACCAACGTGTGAACATCACTTCCATCCTTTATTCAGGTTTAAAGATAAATTGAAAATCGCGTAATGCTGCTGCAGCTTTTGGATCTGAAGGCTGCGGAAGTGGTGCTGCTTTGTAAACGGCTGACTCCGCAGAACGATCAAACACCGCATTACCACTACTTTTTACAATTTTCACGTTTTTAACATCGCCACCAGGTAACAATGAAACCTGGACGGTACACTGCAAACCTGATTGAACGTTGGCCGGTCTTAACCAATAGCGTTTAACGCGCTGTTGAATCATCAGGCTATATTGGTCAACAACGCCTTTAACCCGGCGTGCCTCACGCTCTTGCTGCTCTTGCTCTAATTGACGCTGAAGGTCTGACTCCGCCGCTTTGCGTCGAGCCTCTTCTTCTGCTTTTTGTTTCGCCTCTTCAGCTTTCCGTTTGGCTTCAGCTTCCGCTTTACGTTTTTCTTCTTCTAAGCGTTTTTTCTCAGCTTCGGCCTTACGTTTCGCTTCCTCAGCTTTACGCTTCTCTTCTTCGAGGCGCTTTTTCTCAGCGGCTGCTTTCTGCTTTTCTTCTTCTAATCGTTTCTTCTCAGCTTCCGCCTGACGTTTTTCTTCTTCTAAACGTTTTTTCTCCGCTTCCACTTTCTGCTTTTCTAGCTCAGCCTGTTTGCGCTCAGCTTCAGCTTTTTGCTTACGTTCTTCTTCTTGCTTTCTTTGTTTCTCTGCTTCCAAACGTTTTTGTTCTTCCGCTTCTCTTTGCTTGGCTAAATCAGCAATACGTTGCTGTTCTTCCTCAGCAGCTTTAGCGCGTTGCTCTGCTTCAATCCGAGCACGCTCCTCCATATCCTGATATTCCTGCTCCTTACGAGCCAATTCTTTTTGTGTTTCTTCTAACTGTTCCTGAATTTTTTGTTGACGTTCTTTTTCTGCGTTTTTCTTATCTTGGTCCAATTTTTCAAGACGCGCGACTTCTTGCTCAACCAGATTTTCATCAAGAACAGTTGCCTGAACAATTTCTTTTTGTGGCTCCTGGGCCAAAGGCTTTGGTGTGGACGTCATGTCCATACCGATGATGAACATCGCAAATAACACGACATGTAACACCAGAGATGATGCGCCAGCAAAAAGATTGTCGACGATGTTGCGTTTCATAATATTACTGAACGTTCTCGGTTGATTCTGGTTGTTTTGTAATCAGGCCAACACTCGGCGCACCTGCCTTTTGCAATAAGGCCATAGCTGACACCACATTGCCGTAACTGGCTGCACTATCGCCTTTCACCATCACCGGCGTTTGTGGATTCCTACTTAAAACAGCACTGGTTATTGCCATCAGTCTTTGAGCCCCCACCGCTTCATCTTGTTTATCACCAACAGCAGCATAGAAATTCCCTTCAGCATCTACCGAAACGACAAAAGGCTCGGTGTTTTCTGGTGAATCTACGGGATTTGCATCAGCTTGGGGCAATTCAACCTGAACGCCTTGAGTCAACATAGGCGCTGTAATCATAAAAATGATTAATAACACAAGCATGACATCGATATATGGCACGACATTGATATCGCTCATCGCCTTACGCCGTTGTCGTCTGTTTGAATGAACAGCCATGACCTAACCTCGGGGTTAACTATGTTGACGCTGTAAGATTGAAGAAAACTCTTCCAGGAAAGTATCGTAACGATTAATTAATCGTTCCACTTCATTGGAGTAGCGGTTATAAGCAATAACGGCTGGAATAGCAGCAAACAGCCCCATCGCTGTAGCTACCAACGCTTCTGAAATACCGGGAGCGACCATCGATAGAGTTGCTTGCTGAACATTACCTAGGGAACGGAAAGAGTTCATAATGCCCCAAACAGTACCAAACAAGCCGATATATGGACTAGTTGAACCCGCTGTAGCCAAAAATGGCAAGGAAGTTTCTAGCTGATCAATCTCTCTGGCTAGAGAGATTCTCATCACTCTCTGTGCGCCATCCAATACATAGTTGCTATCTGTAGAGGATTTTTTGAGACGGACAAATTCTTTAAACCCAACTTCAAAAATCCCTTCCATCCCCCGACTGGTATGAGGCCGGGAAGAAATATCTTCATAGAGTCGATTGAGTTCATTGCCTGACCAGAATTTATCTTCAAAATTATCCGCATCACGCTTTGCTTTCGCTAGTTCATTCCGTTTACGGAAGATGATCAACCACGAATAAAATGAAATCATTAACAACACCAGCATAACCAGCTTAACGATCAAACTCGCTTCGGCTATTAAGGTGATAATCGATAGATCAGCAGTCACTATGCAACTCCGTCAAAATAAAATTAGGTATAGGTTTTGGGCGAAACGTCTCTGCGTCAAGACTCGCCACTCTGACCAAAGCATCGCACAACAGTTCCTCACCGCGATAGATACTCTGCTCAAATACAATACTGGCACCGGCGCTTTTTTGTATGCGGGAAATGGTCTGAAGAGCGTCATTAAATACCGCAGGACGGCGGTAGTTTATCTGTATTGAATGCACAGCAAACAACAGTTTTTGCTCTTGACGAAGAGTACGCTGGTCAATGCCTAACGCCCTCAACCACTCAGTCCTTGCCCGTTCCATAAAGTTCAAGTACTGCGAATGATACACGACTCCACCGCTATCGGTATCTTCATAATAAACTTGGATTGGCCAGACGAATTCTTGCATAAATTTACTGGCCATCCAACGTCAAATCAGGAGTTAATCCCAGATGTAACCAGGCGCGTTTTGTCGCCACCCTTCCTCTTGGTGTGCGCATAATAAAGCCTTCCTGAATCAAATAAGGCTCTAAGACATCTTCAATTGTGCCACGCTCTTCACCAATAGCCGCAGCCAGGTTATCCAGCCCCACAGGACCACCTTCAAATTTTTCAATAATAGCCAACAATAACTTTCTATCTAACATATCAAAACCGTAGTTATCGACATCCAGTAAGTCCAGTGCTTGTCTGGCAATTTCTGCGGTCACTTCACCATTAAACCGAACCTCAGCGTAATCTCTTACACGCCGTAGCAAACGATTGGCTATACGCGGCGTACCACGTGAACGTCGAGCTACCTCATTAGCACCGCTGGTATCTAACTTCACATTTAAGATACGGGCGCTGCGTTCGACTATGGTGCTCAAGTCCGTAGTGTTGTAGAACTCCAGTCGCTGCACAATGCCAAACCGATCGCGTAATGGTGATGTCAGTGAGCCCGCTCTGGTCGTTGCTCCAACCAAAGTGAAGGGTTCTAAATCCAATTTAATAGAGCGTGCGGCAGGACCTTCGCCAATCATAATGTCAATTTGATAATCTTCCATCGCCGGATATAGCACTTCTTCGACAATCGGACTCAGGCGATGAATCTCATCGACAAATAGCACATCATTCGGCTCGAGATTAGTCAATAAAGCAGCGAGGTCTCCAGGTCTTTCCAGCACCGGCCCAGAGGTTTGTCGAAGGTTAACGCCCATTTCATTAGCGATAATATTCGCTAGTGTTGTTTTACCCAATCCGGGTGGACCGAATATAAGGGTGTGATCAAGCGCTTCTTTACGTTGTTTTGCAGCCGAAATGAATAAGTCCATTTGCTCACGAACAACAGGCTGGCCAATATAGTCTTCGAGGGTGATGGGGCGTATCGCACGATCAATGCGTTCCTCATCATTATTGCTCTGCGGCGAAATAAAGCGTTCTTCCATGTCAATTTCTCTGCAAAGCCTGGCGGATGATTTGCTCGGTGGTCATGCCTTCACTGTCAAAGCTGCGTAGCATTTTATCTGCTTCATTCGCTTTGTAACCCAAAGCAACCAACGCCTCAACGGCTTCACTTTTAGCACCAGCTGCAGTCATCGGCATTTCAGAAACGATAGTATCAATTCCCATAGCAGAACCGACCTCTTTCAAGCGGTCACGCATTTCGACAATCAGTCTTTCTGCAGTTTTTTTACCGACACCAGGCAACCGAGTTAGGCTAGCGGTATCGCCTTCCTGCACACTGCGGGCAAAGGTATCAACATCACTGCCAGACAAAATGGTTAATGCGAGCTTTGCGCCGACACCATTTACTTTCAATAGACTTCTGAAGAGTAAACGCTCACGTTCTGAAGAAAATCCATATAGAAGCTGAGCATCTTCTCTTACTACCATATGTGTGAATAATGTCACTTCTTCATTGACGGCAGGCAAGTTGAAGAACGTAGACATGGGTGCTGATAATTCATACCCGACACCATGTACGTCCAGAACCAGTTCTGGTGGTTGTTTTTCTATAATAATGCCGCGTAAACGTCCAATCATCGACTATATCTTCCTCCGCGCCGAGTGGTGCGCATACCTGCTGGTAATTTACTCTGACTACCACCAATAGCAGAGTGATGAGCATGAGTAAGGGCGCAAGCTAGAGCATCGGCCGCATCCTCTTCGGGTGATTCAGGTAAACTCAAAATCACCGACATCATATATTGAATTTGTGCTTTATTTGCATGGCCATTGCCGACCACCGCTTTTTTTATTTGTGTTGCAGTATATTCTGACACCGTCAATTGCTGACTGACCGCGGCGCAAATAGCAGCACCTCTAGCCTGTCCAAGCTTTAAAGCAGAGTCAGCATTTTTATGTAAAAACACTTTTTCGATGGCCATCATATCCGGTTGATAGCGTACGATCAGATCGGTTAGACCTTCAAAAATCTGCCTTAATCTATCAGCAAACTCGCCATCACCAACCATTAACCGGCCGTTGATGACGTGTTTGATTTTTTTTCCTTCAATTTCGATAATGCCAAAACCGGTTTTTCTTGAACCAGGATCAATCCCCAGGATACGCGGCATACCTTATGGCATCAGCTATTTAGCTGAGCCATGACCTCATCAGAAAAATCGGCGTTAGAATACACTTCCTGAACATCATCCAAATCTTCAAATGCTTCAATCATATTGATGGCTTTCTGGGCATCATCAACATCCAGACTGACTGTGGTGTCGGGATGCATCGTGACTTGAGCCGATTCTACAGCTAGTTCAGCTGCATCTAATGCATCTCTAACGGTGGCGTAATCTTCTGGGGTAGTGAAGACATCAATAGAACCATCGTCATTGGTCACAATATCTTCTGCACCTGCTTCAAGAGCGACTTCCATCACGCTATCTTCATCGCTTCCACTGGCCAGTGAAATAATGCCTTTTTTATTAAACAGGAAGGCAACACAACCATCCGTTCCCATATTCCCGCCACGTTTGGTGAAGACGTTACGCACTGCCGCCACCGTACGGTTACGGTTATCGGTCATACAGTCCACCATAATTGCCGTGCCATTTGGACCATAACCTTCATAGCGTATTTCTTCATAGTTAACGCCTTCCAGTTCACCAGCACCACGTTTTGTTGCACGCTCAATGACATCTTTTGTCATGTTTGCGCCCAATGCTTTATCAATCGCAGCACGTAAGCGTGGGTTTGCTGCGGGATCACTACCGCCCATTTTGGCTGCGACAGTAATTTCACGAATCAGCTTAGTAAACAATTTGCCACGCTTGGCATCTTGTGCACCTTTTCTATGCTGAATATTTGCCCACTTACTATGACCTGCCATGTACTTATATACCTCTTTTATTACTTGCCTGAACGTCACTGTTCAGGTGAATAGTTCAGTTTTATCGAACTAATGTATTCCAATTTTTATAAACATCACTACGACCATAAACCTGATCGAAATACATTGCTTGAAGCTTTTCAGTGATAGGACCGCGAGTACCTTCACCAATCGGACGATTATCCAATTCTCTGATAGGAGTAACTTCAGCCGCGGTACCAGTGAAAAAGGCTTCGTCAGCAATATACACTTCGTCGCGAGTGATACGTTTCTCAACCACTTTCAAGCCGATATCACGTGCCAGCGTCATAACTGTTTCACGGGTGATACCTTCCAATGCAGAGGTCAGCTCAGGGGTGTACAACACACCATCACGAACCATAAAGAAGTTTTCACCACTCCCTTCACAAACAAAGCCTTGTGCATCCAATAACAATGCTTCGTCATAACCACAGCTGACCGCTTCTTGTAGCGCCATCATCGAATTCATGTAGTTACCATTGGCTTTCGCTTTGCACATGGTGATATTGACATGGTGACGCGTAAACGATGACGTTTTGATACGAATACCTTTTGTCATGTTCTCTTCACCCAGATAGGCTCCCCAGTGCCATGCTGCGACCATGACATGTGTGTTCAGATTATCAGCACGAATCCCCATACCTTCCGATCCATAAAAACACATCGGTCTGATATAGGCAGAGTCCAGATTGTTTTCTCGAACCACGGTACGCTGAGCTTCGTTGATCGTTGCTTTATCAAACGGCATGCCCATACCTAATATTTTGGCGCTACGGAAAAGACGATCTGTATGCTCCTGCAAACGGAAGATAGCGGTGCCTTGTTCTGATTGATAAGCACGCACCCCTTCAAATACGCCCATGCCGTAATGAAGAGTATGAGTCAGGACGTGGACTTTGGCCTCACGCCACGGTACTAATTCACCGTCGAGCCAGATAACGCCATCACGATCTGCCATTGTTGCTACTGCCATATGCTTTATTCCAAGTTCATTGATTAATCTGAGTCTGGTTCTAGGTATTCTCACCTAACCAGCGCTGCCAAATCTGCACAACCTGCTGCGGAAAGTCTTGTAACTGAGACACCGACATTAGTGTGGGTTTGTCCTGTAAAACACAGTGGTTGGCTTCGTTTCGATAGTAACGATATGCATCGGCCAACATTTCCCCTTCAGCGGGTTTAAGCTTTCCGGAAGTCACCAGCGCTTCCAAAATCCTAATATTATCGGTGTAAACAAGTAAATCAGGCAAGTCTGTTGACCACGCAAGTACTGCGTATTGCACCATAAATTCGATATCAGTGATACCACCTTTACCCTGTTTTAGATCAAATAGTTGGCTATCCGTCTTATCTAGTTGCTGACGCATTTTCAAGCGCATGTCTCTGACTTGCTCGCTTAACAAAGCCAGGTCTCTGGGCTTGGCTAGCACTTGTTCGCGAACCTGTTCGACTTTTTGCGCAAGCTGAACATCTCCCATCACATTTCTTGCTCGCACCAGCGCCTGATGTTCCCATGTCCACGCTTCTTTGTGTTGATAATCAACAAAGCCCGAAAATGGACTGACTAATAAACCCGATGCGCCACTAGGCCGCAAACGCATATCGATTTCATAGAGCACACCACCAGGAGTCACTGTATTAAGAAGATGAATCATGCGTTGAGCAAGGCGAGTATAAAACACCATTACATCCACTGGCCGTTCGCCATCAGTCATGCCTTCCTGAGCATCATCAAATATAAAGACCAGATCCAGATCAGAGCCGTAACCTAACTCAAGCCCGCCTAATTTACCGTAAGCCAAAATAGTAAAACCGCACTGCTTAGGATCGTTATTATCTGTAATTGCTGGATAACCATGCTTGACGACTAAATGTTCCCAGGCAATTCGCCAGACCTGTTCAAGTAGTATTTCCGCTAACTCGGTTAATTGATCCCCCACTCGCATTAATGGTAATACCTCAGTGACATCAGCTGCTGCGACATGAAGCGTCGCAATTTGTCGAAACTCTCGCAAACGATTCATTAATTGCTCTAAATCATCAGCATCGACAGAAGATAAAAACTGTAACAGCTGTTTTTTTAACTCTTCTCTCTCAGGTACTTCATAAAGGGACCGAGGATCGAGAAGCTCATCTAATAGCACAGGGTATTTCGCTAACTGTGTGCCTATTAATGGACTAGCAGAACAGAGTTTGACCAGTTGTGACAATGCCATCGGGTTTTCTACCAGCAGCGCCATATAAGCACTGCGACGCATGATAGATTCCATCAAGGGCATTAAACGGGGGAGGCAATCATCTGCGTTGTCGACATTCCCTGTGGCTTGTAATAGCAATGGTAATAACTTCTCAAGTCGTTGTTGGCCTGTCTGACTCAAGTTACGACAAATATGCAGATCGAGTAATTTATCTACAACCGCGAGTATCTGTTCTGGATCGTGATAACCACATTGTTCAATAAAATTTAATTTTTCTTCTGGTTGTGCATTGAGTAAAGAAATTTTTATCCCTGCACCTTCATCACCCGCTTGTGGCGCGGTCAGTAGCTGATCAAAATGCTCTTGTACTTGTTGCCGATAGTCTTTGAGAGTGGCATAAAACGAGGCCCAGTCTTCGAATCCCATACTGATTGCCAACCTCAATCGTGAAGCTTCATCACTGGGCAGAATATGGGTTTGTTGATCGGCCCAGGCCTGAATTCGGTGTTCTGCTCTTCGGAGAAACGCATAAGCCTGCTTTAATTGGTTGACCGCGTAGGCTGATAACAGATGTCTATCTGCTAACAGGTCAAGAATCGTCAGAATAGGTCTTTGCTGCATAGGGCGGTCGCGTCCACCATAGATCAACTGAAAAACCTGGCCTATAAACTCAATTTCACGAATCCCTCCGGTTCCAAGTTTGATATTGTCGTCCATGCCTCTATGATGCATTTGTCCGGCAATCATGGATTTCATTTCACGCAATGAATCAAACATGCCGTAATCCAGATAACGTCGGTAAACAAAGGGACGTAACATATCAGACAAGGCTTTTTTATCCGCTTCATTACCTGTAATGGCGCGCGCTTTAATCATCGCGTAGCGTTCCCACTCTCGTCCCTGGGTCTGGTAATACTCTTCCATAGCATCAAAACTAGAGACCAAAGCTCCACTTTCGCCAAAGGGCCGCAAACGCATATCGACCCGGAACACAAAACCATCAACAGTTTGATTATCTAATGCCTGAATTAATTTTCGCCCTAGACGAATAAAAAACTCACTATTTGTTAACGGTTTTCTGCCTCCTTCCGTCTCCCCTTCCTCTGGGTATGTGAAAATAAGATCAATATCCGATGACAGGTTTAATTCGCCTGCACCTAGTTTCCCCATGCCTAAAACGATCATCTTCTGCTCACGACCATCATCGTCACGAGGGATACCATTTAGCTCAACCTGCCATTCATAGAGGATATTTAAGGTCTGCTGAATACAGACATCTGCCATGGCGGATAGATCAGCCATGGTTTCGGCTAAATCAGACCAATTAGCTAAGTCCCGCCAGATAATACGTACCATCATCCATTGACGAAAATGACGTAACTTCTGATGTAATTGTTCCTCAGTAGTCACCTCGTCGAGCATTGATTTCAGCTGCTGGCGGATATCATCCAGTGAAAGCTTTTTTTGCAGTTGTTGTGACTCCAGCAACTGTTTCAATATCGTTTCCTGCCTTTGTCCCCACTGGTTCACGTAATCACTACCTGATAAGACATTAGGTGCAACTTGCAGAAGATCTGGATAGGTCTTTAAGGCATTTTGCCAAGATTCTGGCAAGACAAATGCTGAGGACATACACACTCCGGACAACGATGAAAAAGCTATTACTTTACATTAAGCGTGAGCAATACCAAATCCGTAAACAATTAACAGGTAAAGTTTAAAAGTGGTGAACCGCATATTCGCTGTTGTGTAGGGTTGAAAAAGTGCTCAGGTGAGCTCGTCACAGAGCTTACAAATAAACGAGGGACAATTTAAAATTTTGCATCGCCTAATGAACTGTCTTACTTCATAATTGATAAACTCAATAGCTTTGGAGTAATACAACATGGCGCTAAACCGCATTATTATCCTATTAGGCTTGCTCTTTAGTTTTCCCGTTTTCGCTAATACTGATTGTGCTTCAGCCTTTACCACGCTGGAAATTAATGCTTGTCTCAATGAGGAGCTTCAAAGCAAAAAGGACATCATGCAGCAATACTTAGCAGCAGCTAAAGAACGCTACAGCAGTGAAACCAAGGTGGTAACTGCGATAGAAGCAGGACAATCGGCTTGGGAAGCCTATAAAACATCACACTGTGACAGCATTTACACTATATGGATGGGCGGGACGATTCGTGGAGCCATGGCGCTGAGCTGTCAGATAAACCTGACCGAAGCCAGAACGCATGAAATCTGGTCCAGCTATCTGACCTATATGGACAGCACTCCGGCTATCATGCCTGAACCAGAATTAACGTATGAGTAAACTCATTGCCCAATCATGATGAGCTTGCCGGTTTTTGGATCACGGTAAACCTGACCGACAGATTCATACCCCTCCGCACCACCTTGCAGACCCTCAGGAAGCTGCGGTAATTCTTTCATCGATTGAAGTTCCGTCAGGGCATGATCCGCTTGTTTTGCCTCGGCCTGGAAATGATCCTGAAGCTGACTACTCATCGAAATTAATGCCGCAATCAGACCACAAGCAAACACCAGCATTAAGTCTAATAAGTTTGCCATAGGGCCCAGTGGCTCATCATCGTTGCCATCAAATTGACTATGTCGCCAGCGTCTAGCCATCAGCCTGCTCCATGTTCGTTAGAACCTCGTCATACCAGCGCCGTCTTAATCGCCCTAAAACAAAACCGATAATGCCAACAAACAGGCCCAGAACCGTGGTATCAAAGGCCACACTCATGGCCGTGGTTAAGATGCTTAGTTCCCCATTACCAAGTGCAGATAACCCAGGACCAAGAGGAATAAGCGTTCCCATTAAACCAAGCATAGGGGCAATTCTGGCTAAAAAGTCACTACGCTCAATTCGTTTAAATGCTAATTTCTCAAAGGCCTCAACCTGACCTGATTGCTGCCACTTTCTTAAACCGGAAAAGCGTTCAGCCAGAGCAATACCAATATCAATAATACTCAAGGCTGCAAATAACATTAGCGCCCAGATCACCGGTTCTAACAAAAATCCGACTAAGTGATGCATCACACCGATAGATTGTGAACTCAACATAACTTACTCCTTGACCTTGGCAGCTGGGGCACGCATCCCTTTTGCCATGCCAGCCAACACTAATAACACCACCAGACCTAATATCAAATACAGCCAGAAGCGTTGTTGCTGCGCTTGCTTTTGCTGTTGATCTTCAAATGAATTGGTTTCTTGCTCAGGCTGAGTCGTTGTTTGTTCTGTTATTTCGGCAATATGACTTGGCGCATCAGCAACTGGCGCTTCAGGCATTCTTGCCGCATTCAATACCTCAGCTAATTGCTGTTGATGAGACTCATCAAGGTAATCGTTCAACCAGATATACATCGGATGAGATGGTGAAGTATGGCCACTTCCCGGCAAACCATTTGCTGAAACTAAATCGGTGAACTGCTGTGCCAGCTCTTGTAGGGTTGCCTCATCGGTCTGCCAAAAACCTTTATGAGCCGCAACCAGCATAATCGCCAACATATTACTTTTCACATGGACGTTATGATCTTGCTCAAGAAAGTCATCCAGGCCCAAGTCCAGTCCATCATCCACATACACCCGTTTCACTTCATCCCACACCCAGCTCTTCACGATACCGGGATTAGTCACCTGCCAGCCCCATAAGTATTCTAAGAATTCACTGCCCATCGTGCGAGCACCGGCATAACCTTCATCCATTAGAGGCTTAAGCCACTGTGGATTGAGATAGCGACCACGCAACTCGCCCAATAACACAGTCTGCAAAGGATCAACGCGTAAATCCGTGGTGTCACTATGCGCTAAGATATAACTATCAGGCGCCTCACCACGTGTGGTTTCAATCGCAAGACTTAAGCCGCCCAGATAATCAAAGGCATCATTGTTATCCATTACCCCGTAGAGGTTACTAGCACGTCCGAGATATGTCTGACCGACATGTTGCAGGCGCTGTTGGAATAATGCCTGCTGCGCCTGACCGTCCAGCTCTGCACCGTATGCATGGCCCATACGATGGATATAGGTTTGCGCCACTTCTTCACGATTTTCCCAGGCACCAGAACGCTCAACCAGGCGATTCACACCGGCACCATAAGCACCCGGCGGGGTACCAAAAATTCGGTAACTTGCTGTTAGGCCGGCTTGTTGTTCTGATACTCCCGCACGTAATGCCGCACTGGCATCAGTTACCCAGCGTGCAGCGACCTGATTCTGTTCTAATGATTCAAATCCAGGATTTTCACTAACTTGTAAGCGGTCTAATGCTGCATTCAAAGATAAGGTTAACGCTGGATAGTCACGACGAATCAAACCTGAAGAGGCATCCAGTGCCATTAATACAGCTTGTTCTAGCCAAACTATCTGCGAACCATACAAATCACGGAATAGGCCAGATGTCGTCAGTAACATATCTCGACGGATTCGAGGATGAGATGACACTGATGAAGAAAGATCCAAACGTTCTAATCCGCTAAAAATCCCACGACGACTCCAGGTCGGTTTCACGCCTAACATGTCGTAAGCAAAAGCGATCATTGCGCCTTCATCACGCACTACATCGGATGCCCATAACACTAAGGCATCACTGTTCTGAACATTTTTTGCTGGAGTTTCTGCGCGGGCTTTTTCTGCCAATGCGATCCCAACTTTGTAACCTAAACGTGACGGAATCAAACTATCATCCAGCGCATAGAAATTACGTCCCGTAGGTAAAGCTGATGGCGTGCGAATCGGGTCATTACCTTTACCCGGCTCAACAAACTGACCGTCCAAAGCAGCCAATAATGCCGACATTTCTGCAGCAGGTGATCCACGTAGAAGTGGCTCCCAGTTCTCTGTTGATTGTTGGCCAGAATTGATTGACGTCAGCATCGTTTGAATCGCTTGTTCAGACCAATTGCGACCAAAAACATGTAGTCCCATAGGCATAAAATCTTCTTGTAGTGTGGTCAGGTAATGGCCGATTTCATGCACTAATAAATCATCATCCACTTGTTCAAATGAACTCAATCCTCGTACTTCCAACTCCGCTGACATATTTGCTGTCAGTTCATCTTCCAGATTGAGTTTAGCGATTAATCGCTTCATTTCATCAATCGCTCGATCACGCATAGCCCCGGCATTAACAGGTGCGGCTTCATAGCTTTCGACGACTTGCCTTAACTCCAGTAGTTGATCATATAGCTCGGTCGCCGCCAAAGGTGGCGTGAGGTGATCAATCATCACTGCTAAGCCACGACGTTTTGCCTGAATACCTTCACCCACACCATCGACGATATAAGGATAGATACTTGGCAGGTCACCTAAAATAGCCTGAGGATAATCATTATCAGCCATACCCACACGATGACGAGGTAAAAACTCATACGTTGAATGTCGGCCCAGATGTACTAAGGCATCGGCATGAAAGGTATTTCGCAACCATTGATAAAATGCCAGATATTGGTGTGGCGGCGGGAAGGATAAATTAGCATGTAGTAACTCTTCATTCAGCTCCCATCCTCTGGGAGGCTGTGGACCAACGAAAATATTGCCGAACTGAAGACCAGGAATCAGGATTTTGTCATCATAGACCATCACATTTCCCGGCGCTTCACCCCAACCTCTGACACCTTCTATCCATTGTTCACTGATAGCATTAATTAATTGCTCAGCCTGTTGCCAGTCAATGCTTGCTAAAGGTTGCTGGTAAATGGTTTGTAGCTGACTAAGTAACTGCAACACACGGTCACGACCAGCGTGGTCGGCACCATCGACAACATGGCGGATATCTTCCATTACTCGTGCTAATAAATGTGCTGCAATCTTGGGATCTTTTAGTGCTTTTGCTTGTTTTAGATTGGCATGTAATAAACCCAACGGCCCATTTAGCATTTCTTGCTGTAGTGATTCCGGTAATGTCTGAAACCAGCTTTGATAGGTTTTGCTATCAACAGTGTTCACTAATGACGACATGGCAGCTAAGGCAGCCTGATCTTCAGGTAGATTCACACCTCGTTGTTGTAATAAGTCGAGTAACTCAGCTGAGGTCGCAGGTAATTCACCGGTGTTATACCCTTGATTTTTAAGGGAGTTCAGAATATCAAACAAGGACTCCACAACATTTAAATTATCTGCCCCGATATTGTGGCGACCAGGTGGGTGGTTGTAATAAATTATCGCAACTTTTTTATCCTGATTCGCTTTACCCTGTAGTTGCTGCCAGCGTTTTATACGTTGCGACAATAAGGTGACTTGTGACTCTACAGGCTCTGAAAAAGCGAGTCTGGCACCAGTGAGTTCATCCTCCTCAGCAGGAGTCATCGTAGCAACCACCATTGGCTGAGACAGCCCTTGTAACTCAGGCATAGCCACGCGGTAGTGAACTGAGTCCCAACTAATACCGGCTTCAGATAACTCCCATGCTGCTCGGGTGCTATCGCTGAGACGCATCGCTTTCATGACTGGGACGTCAAGTTTCTTTAACTCATCAGTTACCGCCTGTCGATGGTCAGACCCACCAATCACAAAGTCTTGTAGAGACACAACCGAGCTGATGCGTGACTTATTTTCCGCCAAAAGCTCTACAGCCGATAAACTGGCATCTCCCCATGCAGTAAGTACTGACATACAGCCTGTATTTTTATCGGCTACTTGCTGGCAAACAGCATCGAGCAAGGCCTTTTCTCCGGGACGTTCGCCCGTTTCATAATCCAGTAAAACAACCCAGGCAGGTTTTGCTGAAAAATCAAATTGTTGGGGTAATGAGATACGGCCTTGATGATAAAGCCTGAGTCTTGCTGCCAACTGTGGACGTTCAGTTGTGCTTTCATGCTGAACCAGATGATGCAGGTGATTGATTAAACCTTGCATATTTTCACTGTTCCTTCCTAGCCAAAAGAACCGTGTTATCAACCAAGATTGCTGTGCTGGATGCTGCTCCAGCATGGAGGTCATCCATTTTTCTGTCGATACTTCAGGCGTTGGGCGTTGCATCAATGTGTCGGCAGCTCCTGTAAAAACAGGTTTTCCATCCAAGCTAGACATCGTCATAAGACGTTGGTCGCTGTGTAAAGCTATAAGGTTTTTCAGCAAACCTAGCTTAGCCTGCTCTACCAGCTGATTCGCTGTTTCACCAAATACGCCTCCAGCAAACACGATATCTGACTGTTTTAATAATTCTGCTTGTTGCTTAGAACTTAAGTCCTGCCATTGTTCGGTGGTGCGTATTTGCACAGAAATGGCTGACTGGGAAGGTTGTTTTAAGAACTCATGTGCCCCTGATACCACTTCTGGTACATTCCGTGGCGTGACAATGAGCAGTAACTGCTCGGCCATCAGGGATGAAGAAAAAAGGAAAAGAACGAAACAGAGAATAAATCGGTTAAACACAGCGCTTTCCATCAATAATACAAAAACACTGAGTTATCAAACCAGGTCGGAAAGATCTGACACCGTTTAATAACTCACAGATGATTCGCCATTAAACGGTTTCCCGCTCCAACTGCACACCCCGGCCATCGGATAACAACGTTTTTATGGCAGATATCCTGGCTCACGCTTCATCATTCCCAACTCACCTTCCCGAAATCATAGTGACCTCAGTGGTTTTACATCATCGTTGTCAGAAACTTCACGTATACAGTTGCGGGGACAGCTTCGGTTAAGAATTCCCTTTTAACTCTGGTGAGAGACCATAAAGCTCTAAATTATACGTGCATCGATCAATAACAACCACGGTTTGATGATGCAGAAATAATAGCGCGCAAGAATAATGCGCCAACCAAAGCTAGACAGCTTAGTTAGTGATGGCTAATATCGCCTCGAAACATGATGGTTAATCAGGAGACTCTCCTGCATCTCGACGAAAAACAACAAAAGGAATAAAACATGTTGAAGGAATTCAAAGAGTTTGCAATGCGCGGTAATGTCTTAGACATGGCTGTAGGTATAATCATTGGCGGTGCCTTTGGCACTATTGTTAAAAGTCTGGTAGCTGATGTGATTATGCCGCCTATCGGTCTATTACTGGGAGGTGTCGACTTTTCAGACTTGTTCCTTACACTGAAAGAAGGCTCTGTGTCAGGTCCATATCCCACCTTGGCTTCTGCTCAGGAAGCTGGCGCAGTAGTAATTAGTTATGGTGTGTTTATTAATGCTGTTATCAGCTTTTTGATTGTCGCTTTCGCGGTATTTTTATTAATACGTTCAGTCAATAAAATGCAACGTGAAAAAGCAGCAGACCCAGCACCTAAGGAGGCTACCAATAAAGAATGTCCAAAATGCTTTTCAACCATTCTTATTAGAGCGACACGCTGCCCTCATTGCACATCTGAGCTGGCTTAAATAAAAAAGCCCCGACCAAACAAATGGCCGGGGCTTTTTTTGCACTAAAGGCTGAGGGATGATTACATCATACCGCCCATGCCACCCATGCCGCCCATATCAGGCATTGCAGGCGCTTCTTCTTTTGGCAACTCAGCGATCATCGCTTCTGTTGTCAGCATCAGGCCAGCAACAGAACCTGCGTTTTGCAGTGCAGTACGCGTGACTTTTGTTGGGTCAAGGATACCCATATCAATCATATCGCCATATTCACCTGTTGCAGCGTTGTAACCAAAGTTACCCGTTCCAGCGACTACTTCGTTCAGGATAACGGATGCTTCTGCACCAGCGTTTGTTGAGATTTGACGTAAAGGTTCTTCCATTGCACGACGCGCAATTTTGATACCCATGTCTTGATCATGGTTGTCACCACGCAGTTCACCCAGAGAGCTTTCTGCACGAACTAACGCAACACCACCACCAGCAACAACGCCTTCTTCGACCGCAGCGCGAGTCGCGTGTAACGCATCTTCAACACGTGCTTTCTTCTCTTTCATTTCCATTTCGGTAGCAGCACCGACACGGATAACAGCAACACCGCCAGCTAATTTAGCGACACGTTCTTGCAGTTTTTCTTTGTCATAGTCAGAAGAAGATTCAGCGATTTGTGTGCGAATCTGTTCAACACGTGCTTGGATTTCATCTGCACGGCCTGCACCATCAACGATAGTGGTGTTTTCTTTGCTAACAGTGATTTTCTTCGCTTGACCTAAGTGATCCAAAGTCACTTTTTCCAGACTCAGACCCACTTCTTCAGAAATCACAGTACCACCAGTCAGAACGGCGATATCTTCTAACATTGCCTTACGACGGTCACCAAAGCCTGGAGCTTTAACTGCACACACTTTTACGATACCGCGCATGTTGTTAACGACTAATGTAGCTAATGCTTCACCTTCTACGTCTTCTGAAACAATCAACAGTGGACGGCTAGATTTCGCCACGGCTTCTAATGTTGGCAGTAAGTCACGGATGTTTGAGATTTTTTTGTCGAATAACAGCACATAAGGATCTTCCAGTTCTGCTGTCATTGTTTGCTGGTCATTCACGAAGTATGGTGACTGGTAGCCACGATCAAACTGCATACCTTCAACGACGTCTAATTCGTTTTCAAAGCCGCTACCGTCTTCAACAGTGATAACGCCTTCTTTACCTACTTTTTGCATTGCTTCAGCAATAATTTTACCGACAGAAGCGTCAGAGTTTGCTGAGATAGTACCTACTTGGGCAATCGCTTTATCATCATCACAAGGTGATGACATGGTGCGCAGTTGCTCAACTGCTGCTTGAACCGCTTTATCGATACCACGTTTCAAGTCCATTGGATTCATACCAGCGGTAACAGCTTTCATACCTTCACGTAGAATGGCTTGTGCTAGAACTGTCGCGGTTGTTGTACCATCACCCGCAGCATCAGAAGTGTGCGAAGCCACTTCTTTCACCATTTGTGCACCCATGTTTTCGTATTTATTTTCCAGTTCGATTTCTTTCGCAACTGAAACACCGTCTTTAGTGACGGTTGGTGCGCCGAAGCTTTTATCTAAAACAACGTTACGACCTTTTGGTCCCAGTGTCACTTTAACCGCATTGGCTAGCGTGTTAACACCTTTAACCATTAACTGACGTGCATCTGCACCAAATTTGACTTCTTTTGCAGCCATTGTAGTTATTCCTCTTATTCTTTAAAAAGCAAATGAATCCAGGGATTAGCCTTCGATGACAGCAACAATGTCATCTTCACGCATGACTAACAGTTCTTCACCTTCAACCTTAACTTCAGTACCGGCATATTTGCCAAACAGTACTTTGTCACCCACTTTTACCGCCAAAGGGCGAACTTCGCCTGAATCTGTAACCTTGCCATCACCTGCAGCGAGGATCTCACCACGTGATGGTTTTTCTGCGGCGTTATCAGGGATAACGATACCGCCAGCGCTCATTGTTTCTTCTTCCATGCGACGAACAATCACACGATCATGAAGGGGACGAAGATTCATCTGTATTTCCTCCGAAAAATGTCTATTAATGACTAACTTAAATTGTAGGGAACTCATAGAATGGGGTTACAAAACCCGCTTTCAAGGGGGCTAAGTAAAAAAATTTAAAAATTTTTATCGAAGATGGTGTTTGTCATCATCATCCACAACTTCCCCATCAATCACATCACCATCCCGATTATCAGATCGATAATGCTGTTGTGAAAAAGCACCACTACGATTTTGTGTGTAAAAAATGCGACTATTCTTAGCTAATTGTTTAATGACGCTCTGCCTGATAGCCGGAACTAATAATAAAAAGCCTAGTGTGTCCGTCACAAAACCCGGCGTTAATAACATCGCACCAGCTATCACCAGACACACACCTTCTAACATTTCAGTGGCTGGAATCTGGCCGCTAGCCATAGCACTTTGAGCTCGTTGCAGCGTTTGGAATCCTTGCAAGCGAAGAAGAAACGCCCCTAATACGGCTGTGCCTACAACCATAAAAATAGTCGGTAACGCGCCAATAACATCCCCAACCTGAATCAAAACATAGATTTCAACGATGGGGATGATTAAAAAAAGGAGTAATAAAATTCGAAACATAAGACGTCCATAGGAATAGTCATAGTTATGGATATTGGTGCGACTTTCTCTATTTCAAGCCCTGATCGTTAATGTCGCTAAAAAACAACAAAATTCGTAATTTGTATCACTGTCACAAAACTGTAACGTTTTCTTCATCATGCTGAAACATTACGAGCATAAGGTGTGCGGGACTTCGGCTCTTACCGAATTGATAAACCAACCAGAGGATAGTCCCTTGAAATTGAAAACAACATCTTTATTAATTGCAGGTACCTTGTTTGGTGCGGCAATGTTGCCTGCACAGGCAAACAACGAAGCGATGGCTGACCTGTTACAAGTCCTTCGTGACAAAGGTACCATCAGTGCTGAAGACTATAACATGTTGAGAAATGCTGCTGAAGCAGACAAAGAAAAAACTGAAGCGGCTCAAGCTGAAGTAAAAAAACAAGTCGCTGAAGCAACTGCAGATATGCCAAAAATCACAACCGATGGCAAAATCAAAGTTGAAAGCCGTGATGGTGCATGGTCTTTCCAACCAATCGGTCGTGTGATGTGGGATGCGATTGATACTGACGAAGATGATTCTGGTGCTGAAGATTTTGAAGGCACAGAATTGCGTCGTGCTCGTTTAGGTTTTGAAGGTAAAATTTATAACTGGGGTTATAAATTTGAAGGTGACTTTGCTGGTGGTGACGTATCTATTAAAGATGCATTCATTAGCTATGGAAATAAATTCAATGACTTAGCTTATGGCGTAAAATTAGGTCAATCACACATTGCTTATGGTTTAAACACCAAAATCAGCTCTAAATACATGACATTCATGGATCGCCCTTGGTTTGCAGATAGTTCAGTCTCTCCTGCACGTGAAAGCGGTGCAGTAGCGTCATTAGCAGACAAAGATTACAGATGGTTAGTATCTGCTGGCTTAACAAACGGTGAAATCGAAGGCGGTTCCACAGATAGTAATGGCAGCACATTCTCAGCTCGCGCGTCTTTTGTTCCTTACATGCAAGATAAAAATCATCTGGTTCAAATCGGCTTTGGTTATTTAACTAAAGGTGGTGGTGATAATTTCGAATATGAGCAACGTCTGGTTAGCCACAAAGATAGAACAAAACATCTTTCTACAGGTGAGTTCGAAATTGATGGTGCAGATGCATACACAGTAGACGCAATGGGTGTATTCGGTTCGTTCCATGCAATGGCTGAATATAACGACTTTACTGCAGAGCGTGCAGCTGGTTCTGATGTTGACATCACCGGTTACGCTGTTGAAGCTGGTTACTTCTTGACTGGTGAATCTTTGAAGTGGAAAAAAGGTTACACATCAGGCATTACACCTAAATCTTCTGCAGGTGCATGGCAAGTTGCAGCACGTTTTGAAACGCTGGAAATTGATGACTCTGCCAACAGTGACGAAGCTGACAAATGGACTATTGGTGTTAACTATTATCCAACAAAAAACACACGTTTAATGTTGAATTATGACCAAGTCACAGACCTGAAAGTTGATGGCTCAAGCGTAAATTACGAACCATCTGCACTTAAATTCCGTGCACAAGCTTACTGGTAGGTCTTAATACTGGAAAGCACTGATAAAAGCCTCACCTCAGGGTGGGGCTTTTTTTCTGGTCAGGAGATATTAGCAAGAGAAGAAAAGACGATGACACAAGAAGAATTACACCACTACCACTCATTACAGGAAATTCTCAGTCATGGACGTCTGACAGCTCTGTTTCAACCCATTATATCTCTACATAACCAACAGATTTTTGGTTACGAAGCACTCATTCGTGGTCCATCTGATGGCCCACTCCACTCGCCTCTAACCTTATTTGATACCGCTCTTAAACATGATTGTCTGGCTGAGCTGGATTTACTCTGTCGAGAAACGGCGATCAAACGCTATGGTCAACTCAGCCTAAAACAAAAACTCTTCATCAACACCACACCTGTCGCCCTTCTGGATAACAACTATCCGCATGGATTAACACTGAAATATGTTGAAATGGCCGGTTTATCCGCAGAACAAGTCATTATTGAGCTCACTGAACAATACCCGATTGATGATTATGAATTAATGCGAACAGCCACCGAACATTATCGCGATATGGGCTTTTCCATTGCGATTGATGATTTGGGCGCGGGCTATTCTGGCTTACGCACCTGGTCTGAACTCAAGCCTGATTTTGTCAAACTGGACCGTCACTTCATGCAAAATATTCATGAAGATCGGCAAAAACGCCAATTTGTGCAATCCATGATTGATATTGCGCAAAGTATCGGCTGCCAGGTGATTGGTGAAGGTATCGAAGTTCGTCAGGAATATATTACCGCACAAGGTCTGGACATGCGTTTTGTTCAAGGTTATTACTTTGGCAGACCTAATCGTAATCCACAAAAAGAACTCGACAGCAATCTCTTTGCTCAGCGTAGAGAAACAACCCTACAACGCACGGGACGTCCCAGAGCAAACACACTGGTTAGTAGCCTGCTGACAGATTTAGATCCGGTCAGACATATCGACACCATTGAGCTAATTTCTGAACGTTTCCAAAAAGCATTAAAACTAAATGCCCTACCAGTCGTTGATGATAATAATCGTGTCGTTGGCATCGTCTGGCGTGATGATTTTATGACACTCTATGCCAGTCGCTTTGGTCGTGAACTCTATGGTAGAAAACCCATAAAAGACTTTATGGATAAAAATCCAATCGTTGTGGAGACGGAGCTTCCATTAAAAAAGCTCAGTTATCAAATTACCAGCCAAGAAACACATCACCAGCATAGTGTCTTTGTGATTACAGAACAGGGTCGCTATCTTGGCGTAGGCAGCTTGATGGATTTGCTGCGCCAGATTACTGATATGCAAATTACTATGGCACGTCATGCCAATCCCTTAAGTGGTTTGCCTGGAAATGTGCCTTTAAGTGAACATACCCGTGAAATTATCGAACATAATCGTGATGTCACGGTATGCTATTTTGATCTAGATAATTTCAAACCCTACAATGATATTTATGGCTATGGTAAAGGCGATAAAGTCATTAGCCTGACAGCTAAAACGCTGACTGAGCATGTCGACCAGGAAATTGACTTTGTTGGCCATGTTGGTGGCGATGACTTTATTATTTTATTTGAAAGCAAAGACTGGCAGGAAAAGTGCCAACAAATTCTGCTTGCTTTCGAAGCGCTTTACCCACAACTTTATAACTTGCGCCATCTTCAGCAGGCAGGCATCAATGCCGTTGACCGCCATGGTAATGAAACTTTCTATCCATTACTTAGCTTATCCATTGGCGCAGTTAGAATATTAGACTTTGCCAATATCAAAGCAGAAATTGATCTAACCGAATACGCCAGTAAAGCAAAATCAATGGCTAAAAGAATCGCAGGAAATAGTCTTTACCAATTAAAAGTGATTGAAGATGCTGATAGTAGCAGTAAGCCACGTATACGCTTAGTAAACGAGCTATAACGCATTCTAAACAGCCGCTTCGTATGCGACCTGTTCCAGAACAAACTCCACGCGTTGTCGTACTTTTTCGCGTGTTTCACGAAATAATTCGATCACCTCTTCTTCTGTACCGCGCAATTTTGCCGGATCGGGCAAAGGCAAATGTACTTTTACCGTATGCGGACTGAGTAATGGACATTGCTCTTCAGCGTTATCGCATAATGTTACTAATAAGTCTGCCCATTCCAACATTTCACCATTCACACGAATGGATTCTTGCTGAGAAATATCTATGCCGACTTCAGACATGATTTTAATAGCGCGATGGTTTTGCCCATGCGCTTCTATACCAGCAGATTTAATTTCCACTTCTTCACCGGCCAGTGCTCTTGCCCAGCCTTCGGCCATTTGTGAACGACAGGAATTGCCAGTACACAAGAACATGACTCTTATCTTTTCCATTTCTAACCCTTTTTTCATAGCAGGCCGACCATAACAAAGCAATATGACAAGCTTGTTACGAGGGTATAACTTTTTGATTTATTATTAATTCCTAATTTGTACTTGAAGCTAGTAGCACCGCTTCTGTTAAAATGCCTGTTTATCAAAGAAAAAGATGTCTATTGTGAAAAAACTCATTGCTCATATCCTCATCTCTGCTGCCTTATTGACACCGATACTTGCTCAAGCACAAACCACACGTTATGTGTCAGATAAGCTCGAAATCACCATGCGGAATGGGCAAGGTGTGAAATTCAACATTCGGAAGATGCTGGAGTCCGGTACCCGACTCGAAGTGTTAGAAACAGATCCCGCGGGCTATTCAAAAGTCAGAACAACGGATGGCGTTGAAGGCTGGGTATTAACCCGTTATTTGACGAATAGTCCAAGTGCGCGGGACCAGCTTGAAGCCAGTCAAAAACGTGTAGCAAATCTTGAGCTTGAAATGGCTAAATATAAAGAAGAGATTTCATCACTCAGCAGTCAAAACTCAGACGTTGATACACAAAATATGTCGTTAAAAGAAAAGTCACAACGCTTGAGTAAAGAACTAGACGACCTCCGTCGTACGGCTTCAAATGCTGTGGCATTAGATAATGAAAACCGCCAGTTGAAAGAAAAGCTACAAGAAATCGATCATGAAAACCAATCATTAGTGATCGAAAATAATGCCTTAAAAGATAACAGCACCCGCAGTTGGTTTCTGGTTGGGGCAGCCGTATTATTTGCCGGCATCCTGTTAGGAATCATCTTACCTCGCCTGAGAGTTCGTAAAAAAGACAGCTGGGGCAGTCTATAATTACCTCAGTTAGACCGTATAAAAAAAGGACGCTTATTGCGTCCTTTTTTATTGTTATATTCGAGCAAGATTATCAAGCGCGCTTTTTATGTCCTTCTCTCAGATGAGACAAACTCTCACCAGCTAGAGAACCGCCATCAATCTGATAAGCCTTACCAAACCCCTTCACATAACGGCCACCGATAGGGTTTAGCTTGAATAACTTAAAGTCGCTCAATTGGCTTAAGTTTTGTATGCGCTCGCCATGACGATCGGTTAAACACTTAATACCCTCATCCCAGTCTGCAGAATCGACTGGTAATAGTTCTGTGCTCACATTGTACTGAACACGAAGACGTGCAAATAACTCAGCAGCGGAATCCTCATCTTCAATAATTAATACTGATGCTCTGGGATGATGCTGTAAGTTTTTAGCATGAACAGCAATTTCACTGATTAATACATACATACAATCATTACCCACAGCAAATGGTGCATAGGAAGCATAGGGCTCATTTTCTTCGGTTAAGGATGACAGCAGCAAACTCTTTCGACTGTTCACCATGTCCATAATTTCCTGACTGATTTTTTCTTCTAATCCTTTATTATTCATAATCTTATTCTCACTGATATTGTTGCTGCATTGTCAGAAAACGTTGTTTTTGTTCTGCTAACAACTCACCTTTTTCATCTCGTCCAAGGAATACCTTAAAAATCACTTCGCCCTCGGCATTTTCAAAAACAAAAGCATAGCTTTCCCTGCCTCGATGCTGTTTATCCTGAAAACTGATCTGTTTCACTTGCTTAAGATTTAAATGACCGTGTAAACCTGGAACAGGCCCATTCAAGTTATAAAAACCCTCAGCAATACTTCCTTTCGGAAACGGGCCCTTAAACTCAAATACACTTCCACCATGAATAATGATGGTCACCATTATGCCCCACTCAGGCAACGTTTCCAGTAATTCTTGAGCCAGTTCTCCTGGCATTGCTGTATCAGACATATATACTCCTAAAAATCATATCGTACACCGAGTCTAATATCTTTACCCGGCATGTATAACTGTTGAAAAGCAACACGATAGTGTTGATCGGTTAAGTTATTCACTGTGAGATCAACAGTTAGGTTATCAAAGTCATGTGGAGTCCAGCGAGCATAGAGGTCAACGAGATTATAGTGCTCATAATCTTCATTGGCAGACATGGCGTCGTTTGGTTTATGTTTTTGACTTTCCACTCGAGTCAATGTGAAGCCAGTTTGTAAACTGTCAGATAGCCATGACTTATTCAGATCTAAGACCCATTTATCTGCTGGAATATTGGCGAGGGCTTCGCCTGTATTCTTATTTTTTGCACGTGTTTGACCATAACTTATCACCGCATTCCAATTTTGCCATTGGTAATCCACTGCCAACTCAAATCCAACTAATTGAGCTTCATCGACATTACTATTGAATGTTGTTCCATCTAAAATAACAGTAGATGGTGGAATGACTCCAGCAAATTCAGTTGTTGTAGCCTGCTCAATGAAATTATCTACATCATTGTGGAAAGCAGAAGCATGCAGGTGAATAGAGTCTCCTTGATTAAAAGTATTCTGTATTTGATAGTCAATGAGTAGCTCTATATTTTTTGACTCTTCAGGTTTTAAGTTTGGATCATTAACAAATCTGTTAAAACCTACACTTCCCTCATCTTCATAAGAAAAATGTGTACCAGTTGTATACAGCTCTTCCGCGGTTGGCGCTCTAAATGCCTCGTCATACCGCAGCGTCACCTTTAAATCATCATTCGGCAACCAACTGATAGCCGCTGAAGGTGAGAACGCATTATCACTACGATCATTATTTAAGTTATCCGCTTCCGTCGCGAAATAGTCATAACGAGCACCCAACTCCAAACGCCAAATGTCAGCAAATGGAATTTGCACTTCGGTGAATGCCCCCCAAACATCCGTTGTGGCTTCTGGCACAATGGGCCGGTCAGAACCACTTCGTGAAGCGTCTAATTTATCCTGATAACCATCCACACCATACAGCACAGAAACATCACCAAACTGACTACGGTTATTGAGATTTAAACCTAATGTTCTGATATTCGTTGTATCGAATCTATTATCAGAAACACGGTTTTCATCGACTTCTGTTCGGTTCCAGTATAAGTTGAGCTGGCTATCGATCACTTTGTTGTCTGGGTTAAAGCGATAATCGACAGACGCATGATCCGTTTGAATTTCCCGATCAACTAAAAACACCGACGAGCCTAAATTTGCTGATGCATTTGATGGTACACCACCATCCGTATAGGAACGACGAAAGTTAAATGTCGCCATCTGATCGCTATCGATAAACCAGTCCAGTTTGGCTAATACTCCTTTGTCACGATCGGCCGAGTCTTTGAGGTCATCACCATTTCCTAACTCCAAGTCATTGCCATCACGGTAGTAACCAGACAGTAGTAAATCAATATTGCCAAAACGACTGGCCATGGCACCAGTTGTTGTCCATTTATCACCGTTTGATTGATAACCTTGTTTCACAAAGCCACCCAAATTATCTCCATCCAGGAGATCAGCTGCATGAATCGTATTTTGTGAAATCACCCCACCTAATGCGCCTGAGCCCCATAGAGAACTGCTCGGACCTCTGATCACCTCGACATTTTTTAATAGTGACGGATCTAAAAAATACGTGGGTCTATGACCAGATTCGAAGTTCTGTCTGACCCCATCAATCAATTGCAAAACACGGTTTCCACCTAAACCACGGATATTGACTCCTTGTACCTGCTCTCGTGGGCCACCGGTTAGTGTGACATTGGGGAGATAGTTAACGAGCTGGGGAACAGAGGTGGCTTGCTGTTTTTCAATTTCTTTCTGATTAACCACACTGATATTACGACTACTGTTTTTACTATTCGTATCTCTTGTCGCCGTAATGGTGATTTCTTCAAGGTTACGATCTGCTGCGAAACTCAAACCTCCACTAATACTGAATAAAAATGGGGCCTGCATTAGCAGAACTAATTTTCGTAATTGCATAGTGTTATTTCCTGACATTCAAATATGATGCAGGAAAATTACCACTTAATACAAATGAGATCAATTATCATTTAGATGTAGATTAAAATATAATTCTTGCGTAGAATAAATATTTTCTAACATGCCCCTAACAAACGATAAAAACATGGCTTTTATAATGATTAATAAAAAAATAGCTTCTCTTTTATGCTCATTTCTTGTTCTGCTATTGTCTTTTTTTATCTCATCACTCGCGCTTGCAGAACCAATAAATCATCGTTTAGTCAGCGTTGATGGTAATGCCACAGAAATTCTACTTAGGTTAGGGTTAGGGAAACAGATTGTAGCTGCCGATATAACCAGCCAACCATTATTACCTGAACAAGTCGAAAATTTAGGATACCACCGAACCTTATCTGCCGAAGGGCTGCTTCAATTACATCCTGATTTAGTTATCGGTAGTAACCATATGGGGCCTGAACCTACAATTTCAGCCCTCAAAAAAGCGAACATTCCTATTCTGCAACTTCATAGCCCAACTTCACTGAAACAACTTGAGATAAACATAGTGAAATTGGCCTCCCGAGTTAATGCTGACTCATCAGCCCAAAAACTCATAAAACAAATTGATAAACGACAAAAGTCATTACTTAAAAAACTGCCAGAAAAAAAACCTTCAATGGTATTTCTTCTGGATATTGGTGAGCGCGGCTTATCCCAGGCTGGTACGGATACCACTGGCGATTCTCTAATCCGGTTGCTTGGCGGTAAAAATATCAGCCAATTTAGTGGCTACAAATCGATTTCTGTCGAAGCCTTATTGGCAGTAAACCCAGATATTATCCTGGTTGGCAGTCGCTCAGACAGTCTGGATAGCGCCAAAAAATTAGTCGATCGCCAACCTTTACTTCAATATAGTAAAGCGGGTAAAAATAATAATATTGTCAGCGTGAATGCAGCGACCTTAATTGCCGGGCTCAGCCTTGGGGCTCTGGCTGAAGCTGAACGACTCGCTGATAGGCTGTATTAATCATCGACTCGTGACGTTGCCTTATCAAACGCTCTTTCGAAAACTTGCTTGGCCTGTTCTAAGCAGTCTGCTTGTTATCGGCATTATTTTGTCTCTAACATCTGGCCCCATGAAATTATCGGGATGGCAGAGTTTATTAACTGTCTGGGATGGTATTTTTCATACCGAACTTAGTCGCCTGAGTAATTATGAGAAGGTAGTTATTTGGGATCTTCGTTGGCCTCGTACCCTACTGGCTTTGTTTATTGGAGCAATATTGGCAATATGTGGAGCAGTCACACAAGGTTTATTTAGAAATCCCTTAGCAGATCCAGGCATTATTGGTGTGTCCTCTGGTGCAGGACTCGGAGCGGCACTCGCTATCGTGATATTTCCGGTAAGTTTCTCGGTCTTTGCAACACCTGTAGCGGCCTTCGTCGGTGGCTTAGTCACTAGTTTATTAGTGTACCGACTTGCACAATCCAGCCAGGGAAACACATCGGTGCTTATCTTGTTATTAGCTGGTGTGGCAGTCGCTGCTTTTACCGGTGCCGTTATTGGGTTTCTTACATTCATAGCCAATGATCAGGCATTACGTGATTTAACCTTATGGGGTATGGGTTCATTGAATGGCGCCACACCTTTTATGCTCTGGCTTTCCGCGCTTTGTTGCCTGTGTCTGCTGGTTTTTTATCAGTATTGTGCCAAAGCATTGAATGCTTTATTGCTAGGTGAAGCTGAAGCAGCACACTTGGGTATCGATACTGAGCGGCTAAAACGTCAATTAATTATTGCTACAGCGATTGGTATTGGCATTGCTGTCTCCGCCTCAGGCATTATCGGCTTTATAAGCCTTGTTGTACCTCACTTAATCCGTATGACATTAGGCCCTGATCACAAACGCTTATTGCCCTTATCAGCCATAACTGGTGCGGCACTATTATTACTAGCTGATGTAGCTGCCCGTGTCTGGCTTGCACCAGCCGAACTGCCAGTTGGCTTAGTCACGGCATTGATTGGCGCACCATTTTTTGTTTTTCTTCTCTTACAGCAACGTCAGCGTTTAAGTACATTGTAGAACGATGATGACCAGTTTAACTTTGCAACACCTCAATATTGCTCATGACGGACGCTCAATCCTGAATATAGAGCATGCTGAAGTTGAGCCTGGAGAATTTATTGCTGTTCTGGGTCCCAACGGAGCGGGAAAAACCAGTTTATTTCGTGCGATTACCACAGAATGGAAGCCCAGCTCAGGAAGCATTTTTTTACATGATAAAAATGTCGATAACTGGTCTCGCCGGGAGCGAGCCAAACATCTCGGTATATTACCTCAAGCAACACAATTAACTTTTCCATTTAGTGCCAGTGAGGTCGTTGATATAGGTGCTACACCGTTATCTTTATCTACAGATGAGCTTGTCAGCCAAACACGCTTTTGGATGGAAAAAACGGATACATGGCAATTTGCTGATCGACTCTTTACCAGCCTCTCAGGTGGTGAACGACAGCGCGTGCAACTAGCACGAATATTACTTCAGGTATCACAAGCCGAAAAGCCACCTGTGGTCTTGCTTGATGAACCGACATCAGCACAGGATTTAGGTCAACAGCATCACTTATTACAATTAGTTCGTCAGCTCAGTCATGAGGCGCATTTCTCAATTGTGGCTATTTTGCATGATCTTAACCAGGCAACACGTTATGCCGATAAGATCTGGTTGTTAAATCAGGGTAAAATGTATGCTCAAGGTTTACCGCAGGAGATATTAACACCTGATACCGTCAGCGCGGTCTGGGGTTATCTTCCTGAAAAACTGATCACCCAAGCAGGAAATAACGTTCTAATTTAATGACTCTATATGACTGATAAAAGCAGCTATGAGCTGAGTGGCATACTAAAACAAGCACTCTTGTACAAAAAGCATTTAGTCAAAGCCAATCTCATCGCGATACTGGCTACACTTTGTGCCGTGCCTGTGCCGTTATTATTGCCGTTAATGGTCGACGAGGTACTACTCAACAAACCCGCATCAACAGTCGCCTTTATTCAACAATTAACCCCTGATAACTGGCATGGTCCGGTTTTGTATATTTTGGCGGTATTGCTGTTTACTTTGGTGTTACGTGTGGCCTCGGTTATTTTAAATGTCGCTCAATCGCGCTATTTCACGCTTATTGCCAAACGTATTACTTTCCGCATCAGACAAAAGCTCATTAAACGACTGGGCCGAATTGCCATCAGCGAATATGAGACCCGTGGTAGCGCTGGTATCGCATCACATTTTGTTACTGATATTGAAGTGATTGATAACTTTATTGGCAACACCATCAGTCGTTTTATTGTGGCAACACTAAGCATTATCGGCACGGCAGTTATATTGCTATTTTTACACTGGCAACTGGCTTTACTGATTTTGTTTATGAATCCTCTGGTGATTTATTTCACCATGGTGGTCGGTAAACATGTCAAAGAACTCAAAAAGAAAGAAAACTCGGCCTTTGAAATTTTCCAGCAAAGCCTGACCGAAACCTTAGATGGAATCCAGCAGATACGCACTGCTAATCGGGAAAAGCATTATCTGCAACGTGTCATTGATAATGCTCGACAAGTCAGAAACCATGCATCCGAATTTGCTTGGAAAAGTGATGCAGCAAACCGCTTTTCCTTTGTAATATTCCTGTTTGGTTTTGATGTATTTAGAGCGGTCAGCATGTTTATGGTGATTTTCTCTAATCTAAGCATTGGTGAGATGTTCGCGGTATTTGGTTACCTGTGGTTTATGATGGGGCCAGTGCAGGAAATACTGAATATTCAATATTCTTTTTACTCCGCCAGTGCAGCTGTCTCTCGTCTTAATAGTTTATTTAGTATGCACGAAGAAGTCCGTTACAAAAGAGAGATTAATCCTTTTGTAAATGGGCAACCAAGCAGCATCCGCATTGAAAACTTACACTTTAAATATGGGGATAATAATAAAGTCCTCAGTGGCGTGTCGCTGAATATCAAGGCCGGTGAAAAGGTCGCCTTAGTCGGCGCTAGTGGTGCGGGAAAATCAACGCTGGTGAATGTCTTACTGGGTTTATATCCCGCTGATGATGGCATGGTATTTTTTAATGATGTGCCGGTGAGTAAAATTGGTTTGGATACCGTTCGCGAGCATGTGTCCACTGTATTGCAAAGCCCTGCTTTGTTTAATGATACGGTTCGTCAAAATATAACGATGGGGCGTGTTTATAAAGATGACGCTATCTGGGAGGCCATTCGAATTGCTCAGATAGAAACAGTTATTCAGGATTTGCCTCAGCGGCTAGATACCATTATTGGTCGTGACGGCGTGAAGTTGTCCGGTGGTCAGCGTCAACGTTTAGCCATTGCTCGCATGGCATTGGTCAATCCAAGTGTTGTTGTACTCGATGAAGCCACCTCAGCCTTAGACAGCGATACTGAATTTCAGCTGCATAATGCTTTAGAACAGTATCTGGAAAATCGGACGACGATTATTATTGCCCACCGCCTGAGCGCCGTGAAACAAGCCGACCGTATTATCGTATTTGATGGTGGAGAAATTATTGCCGAAGGCGACCATGATTCCTTAATTAATCAGGATGGTTTGTACCAAAAGCTTTACGCTCAGCAGATATAAAAAAGCCCGGATAAACCGGGCTTTTTTTGATTTACTATCGACGCTTGAGTTGTTCAATATCCCGAACAGCCCCTTTCGCCGCCGAAGTAGTCAATGCCGCATAGGCTTGCAGCGCTAAACTCACTTCACGTTCGCGATCAACAGGTTTCCAGGCATCATCCCCTTTCGCTTCCATCGCTGCACGACGATGAGCTAATTCCTCGTCACTTAACTCAACATTGATCTTACGGTTAGGGATATCAATATGGATCGTATCGCCCTCTTCCACCAAACCAATGTTACCGCCCTCTGCTGCTTCTGGTGAGGCATGACCAATGGATAAACCAGATGTACCACCTGAGAAACGGCCATCAGTTAACAATGCACAGGCTTTACCCAAGCCTTTTGATTTCAGGTAGCTAGTGGGGTAAAGCATTTCTTGCATGCCTGGTCCACCTTTCGGGCCTTCGTAGCGAATAAGTACCACATCACCTTCTTTGATATCACCTTTTAAGATAGCCGCCACAGAGTCATCTTGAGACTCAAAAATACGGGCAGGGCCAGAAAATGTCAGGATAGACTCATCAACACCCGCCGTTTTTACAATACAGCCGTCTTCGGCCAAGTTGCCATAAAGCACGGCTAAACCACCATCTTTACTATATGCATGCTCGATATTACGAATACAGCCATTTTCACGATCCAGATCCAACTCCGGCCAGCGACAACTCTGACTAAAGGCTTGTTGGGTTGGAATACCTGCAGGGCCAGCAAGATAACGTGTTAATGCTGGTTCATACTGGCTACGTTTCACATCCCATTGTTTTAAACCTTCCCCCATAGTTTTACTGTGAACGGTCGGAGTATCTGTATGTAATAAACCACCAGCGGCTAATTCACCGAGAATAGAGATAACACCACCAGCACGGTGAACATCTTCCATATGGTATTTATTGGTAGCAGGCGCGACTTTACATAAGTTCGGAATTTTACGAGACATACGATCTATATCTGCCATCGTAAAATCCACTTTTGCTTCATTCGCTGCGGCTAATAAATGCAGTACAGTATTGGTCGAGCCGCCCATCGCGATATCTAAGGCAATGGCATTTTCAAATGCAGCTTTAGTCGCAATAGAACGTGGTAAAACATCATCTTCATCATTTTCATAATAACGTTTTGCTAAATCGACAATGCGACGTCCCGCTTCCAGAAACAGTTCTTCACGATCTGCATGGGTGGCTAGTAAAGATCCGTTGCCTGGTAAGGATAGACCTAAGGCTTCTGTCAGGCAGTTCATTGAGTTCGCCGTGAACATACCTGAACATGAACCACAGGTAGGGCAGGCACTGCGCTCAACCTGCTCAACATCAGCATCGCTAACATGTTCATCAGCCGCCTGCACCATGGCATCAACCAGATCCAGCTTGACATCTTTACCAGCTAATTTTGTTTTACCGGCTTCCATTGGGCCACCAGAAACAAATATAACTGGAATATTCAAGCGCATTGCAGCCATTAACATCCCGGGCGTAATTTTGTCGCAATTGGAGATACAAACGATGGCATCCGCACAGTGCGCGTTAACCATATACTCAACAGAGTCAGCAATAATGTCACGCGATGGCAGACTATAAAGCATGCCGCCATGACCCATAGCGATACCATCGTCAACAGCGATAGTGTTAAATTCTTTCGCAACACCACCCGCTTTTTCAATTTCACGCGCAACTAGTTGACCTAAGTCTTTTAAGTGAACATGTCCTGGCACAAACTGCGTAAACGAGTTAGCCACGGCGATGATAGGTTTATTAAAATCACCATCTTTCATTCCTGTAGCGCGCCACAAGGCGCGTGCACCAGCCATGTTTCTGCCGGCAGTAGATGTTCTTGAACGATATTGAGGCATGCAAATCTCTCCAGAATCTATTTTTGTTCCATGTAACTCTTAGATCACACGGTTATAATCTGATAAATTTTACACGACACTTGGCAAGTGTGCTGAGTCTGAGATAAAAAGAACATAATGAACGACACTGTAAAGCCGATCACGCCACAAAATTTAGCCACAACAACCAGCTGGTTTCGTACCGCCGCGCCTTATATTCATAGCCATCGCGGTGCCACATTTGTGATTGCTTTTGATGGTGAAACAATTGATAGTCAAGAGTTTGAGCCATTACTGCATGATATTTCTATCCTGACTAGCCTGGGTATTAAACTTGTTCTGGTTTATGGTGCCAGGCCACAGATCGAAGCAAGCTGCATTGAACAAAACATTCCTGTCCGTTATCACAATGGTCTGCGGGTGACTGATGACATCAGCCTTGTTATCGCTAAAGCCGCCATCGGTAAACTGCGTCTTGATATAGAATCTAAACTCTCTTTTGGTTTACCTCATACACCGATGGCTGATGCGCGCATCCGTTGTATTAGCGGTAATCTGGTTATAGCCAGACCCGCCGGTATTATAGATGGTGTTGATCTTGGTCATACAGGTGAGGTGCGTCGTATCGATGCTGAAGGAATCAATCAACAACTGGGGTTAGGCAATATCGTATTATTGCCACCTTTAGGTTATTCATTAACAGGTGAAAGCTTTAACGTCTCTGCAGAGGCTATCGCGACTGAGGTAGCGACGACTTTACACGCAGATAAACTCATTTTTATTGGCCAAAGCAACAAAGCCATGCCTCGCGAAATGACTGTCGGTCAGGCACAAAAAATACTTAGCTCTCATCCGTCATTACCGGCTGCAGTCAAAGCCTGCAAAGCGGGAGTATCCAGGGTACATATTCTCGACAGAGCCATTAACGGTGTTTTATTACAAGAGCTATTTAGCCGCGATGGTGCTGGCACCCTAGTTACGGCTACGTCCTTTGAAACCACGAGACAAGCCACCATTGACGATGTCGGTGGCATTCTGGAGCTGATTCAGCCATTAGAAGAAAAAGGGATTGTGGTGAAACGTTCAAGAGAATTACTGGAACGTGAAATTGGCCATTTTACTGTGATGGAGCGCGACGGCAGTGTCGTAGCATGTGCTGCTCTTTACCCCTATCCTGAAAATGATATGGCTGAACTCGCCTGCCTGGCAGTATCCAACCATTATCAAAGCCATGGCCGTGGCAAGCAGTTACTTGATGCACTGGAACAGTCTGCGCAAGCTCAGGGTGTGAACAACTTGTGTGTGTTAACAACTCAAACCGCTCACTGGTTTTTAGAGCATGGATTTGAACCAGCAGAAATTGCGGATTTACCTGTTGAGAAACAAGCCCTTTATAACTATCAGCGTAAATCGCGTGTGTTTAGAAAAAAACTGCGTTAACGCCTCTTTTTATTTAGCTGACGTCGGTATTCTGGAAACAACAATGGGGCAAACTCATGTAATGCCTTTTCGTATACACGACGTTTGAAAAATACAATTTCATCGACCGGTGTCCAGTAATCCACCCAACGCCAGTCATCGAACTCAGGTTTTTCATGTAAGTTAAGTTTGACGTCTTCTTCTTTGCCAGTAAAACGCATCAAAAACCAACGCTGTTTCTGACCAATACAAAGTGGCTTATTACCATATCGCAGATAGCGTTTAGGTAGGCGATATCGCAACCACCCTCTCGTCGTTGCAATTAGTTCAACATGTTGTGGCAGTAAACCCACCTCTTCCGTAAGCTCACGATAAGCCGCTTGCTCAGGAGTTTCATGGGACTTTATCCCCCCCTGAGGAAACTGCCACGAATCATGTTGCGCACGTTGCGCCCACAACACCTGATTCTCTTCGTTGCAGAGTATTATCCCTACGTTAGGCCTGAAGCCATCTTTATCAATCACGACTGAAGTCTCTAGCTGGCTGAGCGCAATCGCCCCCAACGGTTTTATTCTTAATTAATGATTAGATTATTAAAAGCACTGTCAGTATGCAATGCATTTTGACATACAATAGTCACATTTTTAATCAAACGGGGACTTTTCCTGCATCATGGCGTTGGCAATTTTTGATTTAGACAATACTTTATTGGCTGGTGATAGCGACTATTTATGGGGCCAATACCTTTGTGAAAATAACATTGTAGATGAAGCTTCTTATCGAGCTGCCAATGATCGTTTCTATCAGGAATACGTAAATGGCACACTCGATATTTATGCTTTTCTGGAGTTTATATTCACACCTTATGCAAATCACTCAATGCAGCAATTAGAAAGCTGGCGTGCGGCATATCTGGAAGACAAAATTAAACCTCTCATCTTGTCAGCAGGCATTGAACTCATCGAAAAACATCGCGCACAGGGCGATACCATACTAATCATTACAGCTACCAATAGTTTTCTGACACAACCCATCGCTGAGCTATTAGGTGTTGATCATTTAATTGGGACTGATCCGGAAATGATTAATGGGGAATTTACAGGCAAAGTCTCTGGTACACCGTCATTTCAGCATGGCAAAGTTGAGCGTTTGAAGATGTGGTTAAACCATCGGGATGAAACGATGGAGAATAGTACTTTCTATAGTGATTCTCACAACGACATTCCATTATTAGAGCTCGTTGATACGGCTGTTGCCGTTGATCCAGATGAGAAGCTTGAAGCATTCGCCAAGCAAAAAGGCTGGAAAATTCTCAGTTTGCGTTAATAATTGTTACAATTCATCGTTTTTTATCATTCACAATCAGGCCGTCATTATGGAATGGGAAGTTGTTATTGGGTTAGAAATTCACACCCAACTCGCCACCAAGTCTAAGATTTTCTCTGGTGCTGCAACAGCATACGGTGCAGAGCCAAATACACAGGCATGTGCAGTCGACTTAGGGTTGCCGGGCGTGTTACCGGTATTGAACGCCGAAGCCGTTAGAATGGCTATCAAGTTTGGTCTTGCTGTTGATGCTGAAATATCTGATCGCTCAGTTTTTGCTCGCAAGAATTACTTCTACCCTGATTTACCAAAAGGCTATCAGATCAGTCAGTATGAATTACCCGTTGTCGGTAAAGGTCACATCAGTATCGAACTGGAAGATGGTTCAGAGAAAGTCATCGGCATTACGCGCGCCCATCTCGAAGAGGATGCTGGGAAATCATTGCATGAAGACTTTGACGGTCAGACAGGCATTGATCTAAACCGTGCCGGCACCCCGTTATTAGAAATCGTTTCCGAACCCGATATGCGCAGCGCAAAAGAAGCCGTTGCCTATATGAGAAAAATTCACTCCCTTGTGCGCTATCTTGAGATCTGTGATGGCAATATGCAAGAAGGTTCTTTCCGTTGCGATGCAAACGTTTCAATTCGACCTAAAGGTCAGGAAAAATTCGGAACAAGGGCAGAACTGAAAAACATTAACTCATTCCGTAATGTTGAGCGTGCAATCAACTACGAAATTGAACGTCAGATTGATGTCATCGAATCAGGTGGCGAAGTTATCCAGGAAACGCGCTTGTTTGATGCCGATAAAAATGAAACACGGGCAATGCGTAGTAAAGAAGAAGCCAATGACTACCGCTACTTCCCAGACCCTGACCTGCTACCCCTTATCATTGATGAAGAAACTATAGACGACATCAGAGCGACACTACCTGAACTACCCAACGAAAAGCGTGACCGCTTCGTTAACGAACTAGGTTTATCTTTGTATGATGCGTCGGTATTAACGAGCAGCCGTGAGTTAGCGACTTACTTTGAGTCATTGTTGAAAGCAACAGATGGTAAGGATCCTAAGCAATGTGCTAACTGGGTTATCGTTGAATTATTAGGCGCTTTGAACAAAGCGAGTCTGGATATTACGGAGTCTCCTGTTAGTGCAGAACAACTTGCTGGCGTATTAAACAGAATCAGCGACAACACCATTTCTGGCAAAATAGCAAAAACGGTATTTGAAGCATTGTGGACAGGTGAAGGTAAAGATGCGGATGCCATCATTGAAAGCAAGGGTCTGAAACAAGTCACTGACACCGGAGCTATCGAAGCCATGGTAGATGAGGTCTTAACAAATAACCCTGATCAGGTTCAACAATACCGCGATGGTAAAGAACAGCTGATTGGCTTCTTTGTCGGTCAGATAATGAAAGCCTCCAAAGGCAAAGCTAACCCAGCCCAGGTCAATGAATTATTGAAGAAAAAGCTCAATACTTAATTCAAACATCTGATACAGCTAAACCAAAAAAGCCGCAACAACGCGGCTTTTTTATTTCCATTTTTTCGCTCTCATTGTGAGCCAGCTCACAAATTCTAAGGGACTTGATTCCCCTTCTGCATCAAACGTTGTAGTATCAGTCGATGGATTTGTTACGCTTTTTTAACAACGGCGCTAAAAGCCAATGATGGAGCAAAGGTTCACCCACCAATGAAGTTCGCACAGGAGCACCTCCCCGCCAAGACGGGTTTGAATAAATTACCGTCGGCCTCTCCCTTGCCTGAAGCCAATTGGGTTCTCGTTTTCGGCTCTGTGAGCCGCTTCAACGATAAAGGCTTCACTAAAATCCTGAAAAAACGTTATCCCAAAGCTGAAATTATCGGCTGTACGACATCCGGCGAGATTACAGGTGATGGCGTTTATGATGACAGTATCCATATTACAGCCATGCAATGGGAGCGCAGCACACTTCGTTTTATCAGTAAGCCTGTAAACAGCATGGAACAATCTCATGCACTAGGTGCACAAATTGCTGCTGAGTTACAAATGGACGACCTAAAAGGTGTCTTTGTCCTCAGTGATGGTTTAAATGTAAATGGTTCAGAGCTAGTTGAAGGGCTTCAAGAGGTATTACCAAATGTGCCTATTACCGGAGGTCTAGCAGGTGACTCAGCAGAATTTAAGCAAACACTACTGATCAACAATGCCAAAATTCAGGATCGTATTGTCATCGCTGTCGGTATTTATGGTGAAGATGCCATTGTTACCAGTGGCGCATTAGGTGGCTGGCAGCCGTATGGCCCCCCCAGACAAATTACTCGCTCAAATAAGAACGTGGTTTATGAGCTGGACAATAAACCTGCATTACCTCTATATAAAATGTATATCGGTTATTACGCAAACCAGTTGCCAGCTTCCGGCCTGAACTTTCCATTCGCTATTATGGATGAGAAGAACGTCAATGTTATCAGGACATTACTTTCAGTTAATGAGAAAGAAAACAGTCTAACTTTCGCAGGAAATATTAAGGAAGGCTCTACTGTTCGTTTTCTAAAATCTGATCATGATCGTCTGGTTCTAGGCGCAAGCGAAGCAGCCCGACAAATATTACAAAAAGACGTCAACATTAACGATAAGGCTCTGGCGATTTGTGTCAGTTGCGTTGGTCGTAAACTGGTGATGGAATCTCAAGTATCCGACGAAGTGTATGCCGTACAGAGATTGTTAGGTATGCAAACGGGTATTACTGGATTTTATTCAAATGGTGAAATCTGTTCAGGTGAAGATGACGGTCACAGTCAGTTACATAACCAAACAATGACCATAGCCTACTTGAGTGAGCATAACGCCTGATTAATCAGGCGATTTCTCTCGCTGCTGCTAAAAGTGCCAATCTGGCAATAACACCATAGGCATAGAATCTGTTCGGCTCCGCATCTGGCAAATCAGTTTGATCGGGAGTACTACAGGATTGAGCGAAAGCTAATGGCTCAAAATGCATTCCAGGTGCATTTAAGTTCTCATCAACACCGCGTCCCGTATGCACACGATAAAATCCGCCCACGACGTAATGATCCATCATATAAATGACAGGTTCTGCTACCGCATTATCTTTTCCTAAGGTTTCAAAGGTATAAACCCCTTCCTGGACCAACACATTATCGACAACCAGGCCCTCTTTGGCAGATGACATCTTGTTGCGCTGTTTACGGTTAAGATTTTCAATTTCATCAGCACTTTTTACCGTCATAATCCCCATACCATACGTGCCTGAGTCGGCTTTAATGACAACAAAAGGTTCACGATCGATATTATATTCAGCATATTTTGCACGGATAGAAGTCAATAAATTATTAACATTTCTCGCAAGACAATCTATTCCAGATTTTTCTTTAAAATTCACTTCACCACACTGTAAGGTGAGTGGAGAAACCAGCCATGGATCGATATCGATTTGCTGAGCAAATTCTTTTGCAACTTGATTATATTGAGTGAAATGATCTGATTTTTTTCTAGTAGACCATCCAGCTTTTAACGGAGGTATCACCTCTTGCTCCAGATCTTCAAGAATAGCTGGACGCCCAGCTGACAAATCATTATTCAATAAAACCAGACAAGGAGAAAAATCCCCCACGGCGACACGATTTCCTTTTCTTACTAACGGTTCCAATGTGATTTGTTTTCCTGATGGCAAATCAATGAGCATCGGTTCTTCAAGATCCTCTAACAAGCTACCAATGCGAGCTTCCATGCCAGCCTTCTGAAAAATATCTCGTAGTGTTTCCAAGCTTTCAAGGTAAAACAGATTACGAGTATGGTTTTCTGCGACAATTAATACACGTTTTGCTGTGGGACAAGCACGCTCTACCGCGGCCTGCGCCGCATGAATACATAGCGGCATAAAGGAGGCGCTGAGGTTATTAAACCCAGCGGGGAATAAATTGGTATCGACAGGAGCTAATTTGAAGCCAGCATTACGCAGATCAACAGAAGCATAAAATGGCGCTGGCGTTTTTATCCATTGCTGTCTCAACCATGTTTCAACTTGCGTCTGCTTTTCTAACAGTATTGTCTCTAGTTTAAGAAGAGGACCATTGAGTGCGGTTGTTAAGTTTGGGACACCTGAAGTCATGGTTGGGCTCGCTTATGATTTTTAATGTATAGATATCAGTATAAATGTCGATAAGAAGAGACATGGGACACAAATTTGATAATTCAAGTCATTCATACTTAACCGTTGTGAAAATTGGCTCATTGAGACTATCATTCAACTCAAGTCATCACTAGCCTGTAAAACAAAAATGGGTTATCTTCGTGTGCACTACAATTATAAAATAATTCAGGTATAGCATAGTCGTGAGCCAGAGTGAAAACGAATTTAACGGCCTAAAAGTGATGGTGATTGATGACAGTAACACCATTCGCCGCACAGCCGAGACACTGTTAAAAAAAGCTGGATGTGATGTTTTAACGGCTGACAATGGATTTGAAGCTCTGCCAGTCATTAGCACACATCACCCAGATATATTATTTATCGACATTATGATGCCACGACTGGATGGGTACCAGACGTGTGCACTGGTCAAAAACAACCCTAAGTTTAGGGATATACCCGTAGTAATGCTCTCTAGCAAGGATGGTTTATTTGATAGAGCAAAAGGACGTGTTGTAGGGGCTGAGCAATATCTAACTAAGCCTTTTACACGTGAAGATCTACTCGGCGCCATCCGAACACATTTGCTGGAAAAAACTCAGGATGCAAATTAGCTTATGGCTCGAATTTTAATTGCCGACGACTCTCCTACAGAGGTTTATGTTCTACAAAAATTATTGGAAAAACATGGTCATCAGATTTTAGTTGCTGAAGATGGTGAACAAGCAGTCAGTATCACGCAGACAGAACAACCCGACTTAGTTTTGATGGATGTGGTCATGCCTAACCTAAATGGATTTCAGGCAACACGCATTTTAAGCCGAGATGATGGCACACGACATATTCCGATCATTATCGTCTCCTCAAAGAATCAGGAAACCGATAAGATGTGGGGACTTCGCCAAGGCGCACAAGGCTATATTGGTAAGCCGGTCTCAGAGGATGAGATCATTAATCAGATTCAATCGTTGCTGGATAAATGACTATGATGCAACCACAAACACCTGAAGATATTATTGCTATATTGCAAGATATTGAACGGCGCAGTAGACAACAAGCGGCGGGATTAACTCAGCAAGATACGCTTGGGCATAGCTGGACAGCCATTGGCTTTCGTATTGCTAACCAGCACTTTGTAATTCCACTGAATGATTCCAGAGAAGTCTTTCCTATTCCAGGACATATCACTGCTGTGCCAAAAGCCAAAGCTTGGGTATATGGCATTGTCAATCTCCGTGGTGAATTACTGCCAGTACTGGACTTGAAACATTATCTTCTCGACAAACCCAGCAGATTAACTAAACGTAGCCGCATCATCGTTATAAACGATAGTGATATAGATAGTGGCTTATTAGTCGATGAAGTCTATGGCCTTAAACATTTCCAACGTGAGCCAGATACTCTTGATAGCCAATCTCACAAAGAAATTTCACCTTACTTAACGGGTAGTGTTTACCAACAAGAAATACAATGGGACGTTTTCAGTTTCTCCAAACTTATTGAAGATGAAAGGTTTATTAATGCTGCCGCATAATAATTTGATATCAGGACAAGATATATGAACTCAACCCTCAAGCTTTTATTTTCATCGCTGAAAAGCAGTAAGAACTGGCCAGGATTAATTGCCTTTATCATACTGTTTCTACTCTCTCTGGCAGGTTTAGCACTGATTGCAACTGGCCTTTATACAATCATCTATCCTAATTTGCTATTTGTGGCCATTGGAGTGGGACTGATATTTATTCTATCTACTGTCGCAGCTGTCAACCTCTGTTTAGCTCCCATACAAGAGCTAAAAGTCTCATTAGATAGAATGGAATTACAAAATAGACATAATCAGGATGCCATTCTTCGCTTACTCGACGAGATGGGTGATCTGGCTGATGGTGATCTCACGGTCAGTGCCACTGTTACTGAAGACATCACTGGCGCTATTGCAGACTCGGTCAACTATACTATCGATGCATTAAGAAGCCTGGTCGAGCAAATTAACTCAACTACCATGCAGGTTGCATCAGCAGCTCAGGAAACACAGGCAACAGCACTACATCTCACTGATGCCAGTGAACATCAGGCACAGCAAATCACCGAAGTCAGTTCCTCAATTAACCAGATGGCAGGCTCGATTGAACAGGTATCAAGAAGTGCCAGCCAATCATCAGATGTAGCGAAGCAGTCGGTATCTCTCGCTATTCAGGGTAATAGCGCGGTGAAAAAGGCAATTCATGGTATGGATACCATTCGCGAACAAATTCAGGAAACCTCGAAGCGAATCAAACGGCTTGGTGAAAGTTCACAACAAATCGGTGATATCGTTGAACTTATCAATGATATCGCAGAGCAAACCAACATACTTTCACTAAATGCTGCCATTCAAGCAGCGATGGCTGGTGAAGCTGGACGCGGTTTTGCGGTCGTTGCGGATGAGGTTCAGCGCCTAGCTGAGCGTTCAAGTAACGCTACTCGCCAAATTGATGCTCTGGTTAAAACGATTCAAAGTGATACCAATGAAGCCATCAGTTCGATGGAGCAAAGTACAACTGAAGTGGTCGCCGGAGCCAAATTATCTCAAGATGCAGGGACCTCTCTTGAACAAATCGAAAGCGTATCGCAACAATTGGCAGACCTTATCAATAACATCTCTGATAATGCCAAGCAGCAAGCTACAGCGGCCGTGACCACCTCTGAAAACATGAATGTTATTCAGGAAATCACCATGCAAACATCGACTGGTACGAACGAAAGCGCAGCATCAATTGGTCGTCTACTCGAGCTGACTAACGAATTACGTAAGTCGGTATCTGGCTTTACGCTGCCACGCTAAGCTTATTTGGAGATAGTCATCTAATGGCACAACTCATCAAAGGCAATTATGATGCATTAGTCTGGCTGCAAGATGAATTGCAACAGTCACTTGCTCATGCCTTAGCCGCCATGAATAATTTTCTTGATGGCCAAGCGGAAGAGAAACTTCTTACAGATACTATCGAGTCTCTTTATCAGGTAAAAGGGACGCTCGACATGATTAACATGTCTGGTGCTGCCATGCTGATTGAAGAAACACAAAAAGCGGTCAGAGCGTTACAAAATAATCAGGTAACTGATACTTCGGCCGCCCAAGATGCCATTATAAAATCACTTTTGCTGCTACCTAATTACATAAAACTACTGAGTAATGATTTTCAGGATCACCCCCTCTCAGTACTCGACCTCATTAATCAACTAAGAAAGGTCTGTAAAGCAGAAGTGAAAACCGAAATGGAGTTGTTTAATCCAACACTCTCCATTGCTTTACCTGACAGTATCACCCCAAATCCAGCCCGAAAAATTCCAGCACTCAAGATTGAACAGCAAAAGCTGGGACATGTTTTTCAGGTATTACTTTTACAATGGTTACGCAAGCAAGATAATGATAGCTTGAAACAAATGTTCGCTATCGTACATTTTTTAAGGTTATCAAGTCATCAAGAAAAAGTGTGTTTATTCTGGTGGACTGCTGAAGCCTTTATTGAGGCGATAGAACAACAAGGGCTGACGTCTTCAGGTCAGGTAAAACCATTATTAGGTAAGCTGGTTCAGCCTATTAAACAACATAGTGAAACAGGTGAGTCAGCATTACAGTTAAACTTCCCTGCTGAGCTGGAAAAACAATTGTTATTGGCGATCGCCAAAGCGACCAGCCGAGGACCTCATGTCACCTTATTAAAGGCAACACTGAAGCTCTACTTCTTTGATCAACGTTCGCGTATCTATGGCATGAGTGATAATGCCTTGGGTGATGCTCATCTGGCTTTGCTAGAACAACTGCAAGACATTAAAGATCAACTAAGCCAACATGTTCATGATGACGATATAACAATTGAAACCATTGAGTCCACTGCAAAACAACTACAAAGCATGTCTGATACGCTGGCATTACTTGCCGAGTATGAAGCCAGTAACTTATTACACCATCAGGTAGAACAGCTGAATGCAATCATCAGTCGCGGAGGACTTCCGGAAGAAGAAGATTTAACTCAGCTTGCCGATAGCTTGCTTCAGGCAGAGGCGTTATTAGCATCAACGACACAGGCTAACGTCAATGATCAATTACGTCAGACAGTGATGGCTGAGTGCTTACTTGAACTTGCCAACATCAAAGAAACTTTGACGTTGATGGAAAAATCCGAACGTTATGTGGATGGATTAGGTGAGACTGAACAGCAGTTAAGCTTGATAGCCGGTAGCCTGAACATGCTAGATCATGGGGCAGCGGCTAATATCGTCAATACGACTGCCGAAACATTATCTGATTATAACGCAGGTCTTAAGGCATTTTCTGCCCTGAAATTACAACGTTTGGCTGACATTATTGCCTGTTGTGAACTCTATATGGAAGGTATTCGTCACCATGGACATGCTGATGATGACTATCTGGCGAGGGCTGAAGCCAAACTACTTCACTTTGATAGTGAAAGTGAAGTACTTGAAGATAGCCATATAACAGCTAATGTAAATAGTGATGAGGACGACGGCTTTGCAATAGAGGATGTTGACCACCTGTCAGTAACGGATGACTCCACGCTACCTTTCGTCCAAAATGATACTGACACAGCATTAAATTTATCAGATACGGGTCAAGCGTCTTCTTTAGATGAAGTAAACACTAACACTTCTCTACCACCAGCCGAGAGTTGGCATTTCGCTGACGGTATCGATGCCGAAGTAGCAACTGTTTTTATCGAAGAAGCCACTGAGGTATTAAACGAATTAGAACAACACATTCCTGCCTGGGTACATGAGCAGGATCAGACTGCTCTGGCAGAAGTTAGGCGTTATTTTCATACGCTTAAAGGAAGTGGTCGTATGGCAAATGCGACGATGATTGCAGAGCTTTGTTGGTCTGTAGAAGATGTATTAAATCATGTGATTGAAGGTAGCCGTGATAATAATCATCTGGTCAAAAAATTAGTTCAAGATACCTATCAAATATTACCAGACCTAATCTCTCGTTTCACACGAGCAGACCTTAGCTCACCTGAAAATATTGACGATTTATATACACTTAAGGAGACTTGCCTCAACCCATTACTGAAAGAAGTTAACCAACCAGTAGAACAAGAAAGGCTTACTTCTGTGGAGCGTTATATTCAAATTCGTCAAGCGCGTGATGCAGCTCGGCTGGATGTTGACTTAGCGGTTTATCAGGCACAACAAGACGCTCAGCATTTCCCGGCAAAACCGTCATTTGAAATTGACGCTAACCTTTCTACTGGAGTTGAAAAGTATATTCGCCGTAAGTGGGGACTGCTGCCAAACCACACGAATGCTGTAACGGGTGTTGAACTTTATATACAACGGCTTACTGATGACTCTGAACAGCTAAGCACTGAGCCTGAACAAACCAGCGTAGAACGCTATATTGCTCAGCAGAATCGATTAAAAGATATTGAAGCATTTAGTTCAAGTCTGTCCTCAACAGAGACTCTGGCACCATTGAGTTCGGTTGACCTCTATCTGATTGAACTGTCACAAAAGAATACGAGCGTCGATCAGTATATAAAAGCGAAGAGCTTGTCAGAACTCGAAGCAGATGAAATTGCAGAAGAAGAACAGAATGAGCTATTACACATCTTTACTGCTGAAGCCCAACAACATATTTCAACACTGCAACAAAGTCTTAAAGACATTGCCTTCTCCAGACAAATCACAACACCTGTTTTACGTTCTGTTCACTCTTTAAAAGGCTGCGCCAACATTGCCGGAGTTAAAGCAATGGCAATGATAGCAACTGAGATGGATCACGCTGTCAAGCAGCTCCATATGCATGATGTCGTACTGGACAACCATCAAATGACACTCATGCATAAAGTTGTTCAAGGATTTGATACAGTACTTGAACACATTATTCATGATAGTGAACAGCCTGATCTTATTGAAATCTCATCATATATTTCAGAACTGACACCCTCAGAAGACAATCTTCAGGCACCCGTCATCGATCCTGAGTTTCTGATGATATTGTTGGAAGAGACAGATGAACTTCTTGAAGATTACACAAAGCAACTAAAGCAGTGGCAACAAGTGCCAACCGATCAGGAAAATCTACAAGCGATCAGTACAACCTTAGGCCAACTGGAACAAACAGCATCTGATGCTCAGCAAAGCTTGATTGCACAGACCTACGCCAGCTTAAATAAGCTTATTAATCAATGCCATCCACAGGATCCAGGTCTCAATGCTTTATTAGAACAAGGTTATGAACAACTAAACCAATTTATTGAGAGCCTATTACAAAATAAACCTTTATCTACATCGACTGATTTTTCTGCACGCGTTAATAATTACTTAACTCAAAAAGAGCTGCAGCAACATAACATTGGCCTTGATGAAACAGATTATGCTATCCCCTCAGATATTGATGACGAGCTTTTATCAGCGTTTGCAGCAGAAGCGCAAGAATTGCTTGACTCAAGCAATCAGATCATTAAAGCATGGGAAAGTAATACACACACTGAACAAGATACCTTACAACTCCAGCGTGATTTGCACACTTTAAAAGGCGGTGCAAGACTGACAGGTATTTCACCAATGGCTGATCTAACGCATCAACTCGAAACCTTAGTATTGGCAGTGAGTGATGGTTTGCAAGCAGCAGATGAAGACTTCTTTGATTTATTGCAACGTTGCCAAGACAAATTGGCTGAAATGCAAGAACAATTAGCTAATAATCAATCGGTCAAAACGGCCTTATCTCTAATCGCAGAAATCACTGCGCTAACTCAGGGACAAGATTTACACATTGAAGATCGTCCCTTACCTGCACCGGAAAAAGTCGCACAAGCTGAGCGTGATACTGACATTCTACCTGTCGCACCAGCCCAGCCAGAAATACCTGTTACCCCACAACATGTAGAACAAGTGCGTGTACGTGCTGATCTTCTGGATTATCTGACAAACTTTGCTGGTGAAGTCAGTATTTCTCGCGACCGTGTCACGCAACAACATATGGCACTCCGCCAGCAGTTGCATGAAATGGAAGATACCGTTGCCCGCCTGCATGATCAGTTACGTAATTTAGAGATTGAAACTGAAACACAAATTCTATTCCGTTATGAAGATGAAAGACTCAAAAATGAGTCGGATTTTGACCCACTGGAATTAGATCGTTTTTCAATGATTCAGCAGTTGTCTCGAGGCCTGACCGAGAGCGTGATCGATTTACATGATATCAGTCACTCTATGGGTACATTGGTGAGAGAAACTGATGCTATATTATTGCAACAATCTCGGCTAAATACCGATTTACAACAAGGTTTAATGACCACGCGTCTGCTCCCTTTTAGCGGCATTGTTGGCAGGCTTGAACGTATTGTCAGACAAACAGCATCAGAGTTGGGTAAGAAAGTTGATTTAAAGATTCGTGGCTCTGAACTGGATATAGATAGAACCATTCTTGATCGTCTTGTCGCCCCGCTAGAGCATATTCTTCGTAATGCCATTGCACATGGCATTGAAGACAGCGAGTATCGAGTCAATAACGGTAAAGCAGCAACTGGTTTGTTGACCTTAGTCATCACACGTGAAGGCTCTGAAATTGTTATTAACATCAGTGATGACGGGCAGGGAATAAATGTAGACAAGGTCCGAGAAAAAGCTTTATCCATGCACCTTATTAGCCATGATGATATGCCTACAGAAGATGAGTTGATTCAATTCATTCTCAGTTCAGGCTTCAGCACAGCAGATAATGTATCTCAAGTAGCTGGAAGAGGCGTCGGCATGGATGTGGTCAGTAATGAAATCCGAGGGATGAAGGGCCGTCTCAGCATCAAATCAGAACAAGGAAAAGGCAGTATATTTACCATTCGTCTGCCTCTAACCTTATCTGTGATTCAAGCCCTGTTGATTCGCGTGCAGGATGAACAGTATGCCTTACCTCTTAATACAATAACCGCTGGCGAACGTATCAGCGTACGTGATATTAAATTGATGTTGGGCACACATAAACCACACTATGACTTCCATGGTGAGAAATACCGGTTTATGCCGCTCAGTTCATTATTGGATAAACCGTTATCGCTGTCAGATAACTTAAAACATCAAATGCCACTCTTAATGTTCCGTTCAGGCGACCTTCGCATTGCCTTGTTAGTGGATGATATTGTTAGTAATCGTGAAATTGTCATTAAATCTGTGGGTACTCAGCTAGGCCATATCACCGCAATTAATGGAGCAACAATTCTTGGTGATGGTCGCGTTGTCTTTATTCTGGATATTCCGACATTGATGGATAGCAGTCAAAATATCACTCTGGATACACATGATGCACTTAACCTTGAACGTGAGCTGGAACAATTACAGGAAAGGTTACCCACAGCTATGGTCGTCGACGACTCTATTACTATGCGTAAGGCAACGGGTAATTTATTACGCCGAATCGGCTTTGAAGTGATGACAGCACGTGATGGTGTTGATGCCCTCTCACAATTACATGAACAAAAACCAGACATCATTCTGTTAGATGTTGAAATGCCACGCATGGATGGTTTTGAATTTGCTTCGATTATACGTAATGATCAAGATTTCAGGCATCTACCGATCATTATGATTACCTCAAGGACGGGCAATAAGCATCGAGAGAGAGCTCTGGAAATTGGCGTTAATGCCTACTTGGGTAAACCTTATCAAGAAGAAGAGCTTATCTGGCAGATGCAGAAATTGCTTGGTAAAGTCAGTTTTCAGGAATCCACACAGTAGATGTCAGATATGGAAAAAACGGCCCAAGCTCAATTTATTCATTGCATGCTGATTCCATTGCAGAAGCATTACTTACTCCTGCCAAACAGTACAATTAATGAAGTCATTCCTAAAGCAACACTAAAACAATCGTCAACAATAACGACGCCTTGGTTAGAATGGGGGGAATGGCAACAAACACGATTGGCAGTAGTCGATCTTGAAACGCTACTGGAACAGAATGTAGAAACGGTCTACCCAGCCAATAAGCTCTGTATCATCGAGGGAATTAATACTGATGCAAATGTTGGTTTTTATGCCATTCCCTGTACAGGCTCCCCACAGCTCATCACATTGAATGCTTCGGCACTGAAGATGACACATGATCAAAACACATCCGAATATCTGTATTGTCAGATAAAGATTGGTAATAAGATCGCTTTTATTCCTAATCTTGATAGGTTAGAAATGGCGATAAAAAGCGCTGAATCATCAGTCTGATACGATTAAAAATTGCTCATCTATGAACAAAGCCAATCGCTATCATTTTTTATTCATTGATAGGCTGATTTTGTCTATCTATATGGTTTAACATAGGGCGTATGAAACTCATCAAAACACTGCCATTTTTTATTCTGTGTCTGCTTGTAAGCCCCTTGGCTTATAGTGATAACACCGCACAATTGTCAAAACAGCGACAATTATTCCAGCAGGCCAAAAAAGCCATACAGGATAATCAGGTCTCACAATATCAGACGCTCTACAAACAACTTGATGGTTACCCTTTGCAAGGCTACCTGCAATATCTTTATCTTAACCGCCGGTTGAATCAAGCAAGTAATGCGTCTATCAGTGAATTTTTGAGCAAAGAAGACGGTAGCTTTTATGCTGAACGTTTGCGTAAGTTTTGGTTGAACAAGTTGGCTCAGCAAAAACGCTGGTCTGATTACCTGAGCTTTTACCAGCCACCGCAATCTGCTGCCAGACAATGTTATTACTTGCAGGCATTACTTGCCACAGGAAAAAAACAGAAAGCGTTTGAACTTACCCCCGAGTTATGGCTTGTTCCCCACTCACAGGAAAAAGCCTGTGACCCCGTATTTTCTGCCTGGGAAGCTAGTGGTCTGTTAAATAATGATCTGCGTTATCAACGTATGATGTTAGCCCTGCGTGACAACCAGTTTTCCATGGCCAGTTACCTAGCAAAATCAACAAAAAATCCAATACAAAATCAGCAACTAGTCAAACAGTGGCAAGCTATACATAACAATCCACAGTCAGTCTTAAATGGTCTGGCAAACAACAAAAAATTAAGCCGTGATAATGCCCTCAATAGAGAAATGATTATTCATGGTTTACAGCGTCTGGCCAGACGCTCGCCAGAGCAAGCTTTTAATAGCTGGTTAACTATTAAATCAAGCTATCAATTTTCACAACAAGATATCATTGAAGCCAGAAAAGCCATGGGTAAATGGGCTGCACTTAATCGTGATAACCAAGCGCTCACCTATTTTGGTGATATACCTGGTGGTGAGTGGCAAGCTCGCGCCGCCTTGTGGCAAAAAGACTGGAAAGCTGCTGAGAAAGCCATCAAGTTAATGAACGTTGATGAGCTCGGCTCAACACGCTGGCAGTATTGGTTAGGTAGAAGTCAGGAAGCGCTAGGACACAAACAAGCTGCTAACAAAACGTTTTCTGCAATCATTGGTAAACGAGACTATTACTCGTTTCTTGCCTCAGATCACTTAATCCAACCCTATAAAATGAATCATCGCCCTATACCGGTGAGCAAACAAGAAATGGCAGATCTAAAAAAACAACCTGCTATTCAACGTTTACATGAATTTTATATCCAGGGGATGAATCTGGAGGCTCGGCGCGAAGCTTATCACCTGAAACAGACTCGTCCAGATCGTGAACTTCAGATGATCGCAACGCTCACTCATCAATGGGGCTGGCACAATCAAACTATTGCCTTATTAGGTAAAGCCCAATACTGGGATGCCTTGGATTTACGTTTTCCTATAGTTTATGACGATGCCATGTTACAAGCCGGCAAGGCCCAGAACATTGACCCCTCCTGGCTGTTGGCCATTGCTCGTCAGGAAAGTGCCTTTAATCCTGAAGCTCGTTCTCATGCTGGAGCCATGGGACTTATGCAGTTAATGCCAGACACCGGTCGGCTAATCTCTAAAATTATTAACCGTCCACTTAAGCGAATTAATGAATTATATCGCCCAGAACGTAATATCGAATTAGGTAGTGCTTACTTACGCCGAATGTACGACGAAAACCAAAAAAACCCTGTACTTGCAACTGCCGCTTATAATGCTGGACCTCACCGCGTCAACAAGTGGTTACCGGCACATTCACTTGATGCCGATATATGGGCTGAAAATATTCCTTTTAATGAAACACGTCATTATGTTCAAACGGTTATGAGCTACGCGGCTATTTTTGATAGTCAACGTAATCAATCCATTAAACCGTTGTCTGAAAGAATGCCTAAAGTAAAATCGGAGTAAGGTCGTTATTGACACGATACAAACTTATCTCGTTGGCGGTTGTGTTCGAGACAAACTGCTTGGAAAACCAGTTAAAGACCGCGACTGGGTTGTGGTCGGTGCCTCAACAGATTACATGATAGAGAAAGGCTACAAACCGGTTGGTAAGGACTTTCCGGTTTTCCTTCATCCTCAAACACAAGAAGAATATGCGCTCGCCAGAACCGAACGAAAATCGGGCCATGGCTATCAAGGATTTACAGTTCATGCTTCACCAGAGGTCACACTGGAAGAAGACCTTGCGCGCCGGGATCTCACCATCAATGCCATTGCAGAGTCGGTTGATGGAACGCTTATAGACACCTTCAATGGCATCAGCGATCTTAAACAAGGTATTCTCAGACATGTCTCTCCAGCCTTTGTGGAAGATCCTGTTCGTGTTTTACGCATCGCGCGTTTTGCAGCACGATTCAACTTTACTATCGCCGATGAAACGCAACAGCTCATCAAACATATGGTCGCAAGTGGCGAACTGGAACATTTAGTAGCTGAACGGGTTTGGCAAGAGTTATCAAAAGCACTGCAAACGGAGCAGCCATCTGTCTTTTTCACCAGTCTTAGACAAGTGAATGCCTTATCAATTTTGTTCCCTGAAGTAGACCGTTTATTTGGCGTGCCGCAAATTCCTAAATGGCATCCTGAAGTAGATACCGGTGTGCATGTGATGATGGTTATCGATCAAGCAGCAAAATTAACGGACGATTTAGCGGTCAGATTTGCCGCATTGTGTCACGACTTAGGCAAGGGCCTTACTCCCAAAGATATTCTGCCCAGCCATGCTGGTCATGAAGCTACTAGTATCGAATTAACTCAACGTTTATGTCAACGCTTAAGAGTCCCTAAAGACATCACCACTCTTGCCGCAAAAGTGGCAGAGTTTCACACAGATGTTCACTTGTTATTCGAACTTGATGCGGTGCGTGTTTTAGAGGTGATTGAAGGCTTGGATAGCTTTCGCCGACCTCAACGATTTGAACAATTTTTACTTGCTGGTGAAGCAGACTTCCGTGGTCGCCCAGGTTATGAAACCGTCGATTATCCTGAGAAAAGAGTATTTTCAGACTGTTTTCAGCAAGCTGCCAGCATTGATATAAAAGCATTACTAGAAGAAGGTTTAGCTGGTCAGCAAATCAAATATGCTATTCGTCAACATCGACTCAATGCTATTGAGCGTGTTTTATCAAGCTATCGTTCAAAGTGATAGCCTTGCATAAGCCAGCCCATCATCACGTATAATCTAATGAATTTTTTCGACTCTACCTATAGGACGTTACAATGAGCACAGACATTTCAGCAAAATGGACCAGTGTAAACGCTGCCTGCCAACCACTAGTGGATGCGTTAATTAATAATGCTGAAGCATTACAACTTGAAATCAGCACCTTAAGTAATGGCACCCGTGTCGTTGACGCCGGCATCAACTGTAACGGCGGTCTGGAAGCTGGACGTCTTATCGGTGAAATCTGTATGGGTGGTTTGGGTACTGCAACACTTGGCACAAATAGTGGTTTTTCCAACTGGCCATGGTCAGTCAATGTACACGCTAAAACACCTGTATTAAGCTGCCTTGGCAGTCAATATGCTGGTTGGAGCTTATCTCATAAAGGTGAAGACAGTAAATTTTTTGCTTTAGGCTCAGGTCCAGGTCGTGCACTGGCGGCAAGAGAAGAAATTTTCAAAGAATTTGCTTACAAAGACGAAGCTGAATCAACCGTCATCGTTCTGGAAGTCGATAGTTTCCCTCCAGTAGAAGTAGCTGAAAAAGTAGCCAATAATTGTGGCATCAAACCAGAAAACCTCACCTTTATTCTCACTCCGACGTCCAGTCTTGCAGGTGTAATGCAAATTGCTATCCGGGTACTTGAAGTAGCCATGCATAAAGCACACGAACTGCACTTCCCTCTAGAAAAAATTGTGGATGGTTACGGTTCAACTCCAGTAGCGCCACCTGGTGGTGACTTTATGACAGCGATGGGCCGTACAAACGACGCTATTCTATTTGGTGGTCAAGTGCATTTATTTGTTGATGCTACAGATGAAGAAGCAAAAGATCTGGCTGAGAAAATGCCAAGTAATACCTCATCTGATTATGGTCGTCCTTTTGCCGATATCTTTAAGTCATATGAATACGACTTTTTCAAAATTGACGGCATGCTGTTCAGTCCTGGCAAAGTCATTGTTACGAGTACAAAGACAGGAAAAAGCTTTACTGCCGGTGAACTGAATCAGGAATTACTCAATCTTTCTTTTGGACTTTAAACAACTATGGCGTCAAATCGCCTTGTCATTTTTAACGACACACATGGCTGGCACAGTGAACAATTAACACGTTCACTGAGTCAGTTTGGTGTTGAAGCCGTATTAACTGACCTAGCAGCCTGCAGAATTGATCTTGACTCCCCCACAGGTTTGTATATTCCGGGCTTTGATAATGAGCTGCCGGCCGCAGCAATGGTACGTGGTATTGCACCCGGGTTTCTCGAACAAATCACTCTAAGAATGGATGTTCTGCATACCTTAGCTGAACTCGGAACTCCGGTATTTAATACAGCAACCGCCATCGAATATACCGTAGATAAAGCTAGAACCTCATTACGATTACATCAAGCAGGTTTGAGCACGCCAAAAACATGGGCATGTGAAGATACCAATATGGCAGCACAGATTGTTACCCGTGAATTAAATAGCGGCAACAAAATTGTGATGAAGCCATTATTTGGCTGTCAGGGAAAAGGAATTACCTTGATTGAAGAATTAAACCAGTTTGAGCAGCTCACACCTGTCGGAGATACGTATTATCTTCAGCAATATATTGCACCAGAGCATGATGGAGTATGGCAGGATTGGCGTTTATTAGTGATTGATAATGAAGTCTGTGCAGCCATGAGTCGACGATCAAATAAATGGATCACTAACTTTGCTCAAGGTGCGAGTTGTTTTGCTACGACGGTCACTGACGAGATGAAACAGTTAGCCATAAAAGCAACAGCAGCAGTTAATGCCGACTACGCCGGCGTGGATCTCATTCGCGATAAAGATGGGTATTTTACCGTATTGGAAGTCAATAGTGTTCCAGCCTGGAAAGGGCTTTATCAGGCTACGGGCATTGATGTTGCTCACCACCTGGCTCAAGCCCTCGTAAGACGTATAGAACAGAAACAAGCGACACATGCTCTCTGAGTCAGATATAAAAGACGCTGTGTTTTGGGCCTGCAAACAGGAAGTCCTCGCTCCTAAACCTGGTAATGTTAATGTCATCAGCGACGGCCATAATATGGTGGTAGATGATTTTATTAATAGCGCTCAAGCAATAGCACCAGTTATGGCAAAACCCGGGTTGACCGTGGGTGAACGTATTTTGCAATCGATTCAAGCAACCCGCCAAGTTGTCGACTGTAATACCAACTTAGGTATTGTTTTACTGTTTGCACCACTTTGTCAGGCCGTCCAGACTTGTGAATCATTTGATGAACTTCCCCATCGACTTCAAGTCGTACTTAGTAATCTGACTGTTGAGGATGCTATCAATGCTTATGAAGCAATCCGTTTAGCCGAGGCTGGTGGACTAGGCAAAGAAGATGATCAAGATATCAGCGCAGAGCCAAGCATTACTTTGCTGGAAGCAATGAATTTAGCAAAAAACCGTGATCAAATTGCCCAACAATATGTCAACAATTTCAACACGCTATGGGATCTGAGTTTGCCAGCATTGACAAAAGCGATTAATTCTGGGGAAAGTGTTGAATGGGCAACGGGTTTCGCGTATCTTAAGTTGTTATCGAAGGCGTTGGATAGCTTGATATCCCGTAAGCAATCCATTGCGCTGGCAACCAAAGTCAGTGAGAGAGCAAAGCAGTTTGTGATCCAAATAGAAGAAACGGGTAATTTAAAGACCCATTTTGATGCACTCACTCACTGGGATAAAGAATTAAAAGAGAGAGCAATAAATCCAGGCACATCGGCTGACCTAATTGCAGCCACCTTATTATTATATAAGTTTGCGCAATTGCTTTCTTTTAATGAATTTCAGTACCACGAAGCATTTAGCGGACGGCACTGAGCAGGTGATACGTTCCTTTATTACGTATAAACCCTTCCTTTCACAATAAGGAGGGAAAAAAATGAGCCTTTTTGACAATTTTTTTGGAACAGGAAAATATAACATGCCAGTTATCGATCGCGTACTTGTAGGTGAATCATTGGTCATCGAAGATGGTGACTTAGACAACGTTGCACACATTGACTTAATCATGGGTCCACGTGGTTCTGCAGCAGAAGATGCCTTCTGCCGTACCCTCACCGACCAGAAACAAGGAGTTAATGGCTTGTTGGCTGTTGTTGCGCCTAACTTAATGGTTAAGCCTGCAACTGTAATGTTCAACAAAGTCACCATCAAAAACATGAAACAAGCCGTTCAAATGTTCGGCCCAGCACAGCGTGGTGTTTCACTTGCTGTTGCAGAGTGTGTTGAAGATGGCACAATCCCAGCTGGTGAAGCTGATGATTGCTTCATTTGTGTTGGTGTATTCATCTCTCCAACTGCTGATAGCGATGAAAAAATCCAAGATTGGAACTATCGCGCTACTAAAGAAGCTATCAAACGTGCAGTAGCTCGTGAGCCAAAAGCGGCTGACGTTGTTGCACAATACAAATCAAGCGAACACCCATTTGGTGCTAAGTAAGATTTAAGCTGTACATACATCACTCTTCTACGGAAGAGTGATGTCCCTGCTTAATTCACTTATAGCTGATTTACTCAAATTCCCAGTGTGCAACGCACTGGCTATCAGTGCCCCTGTGACACCAATTTCTGATAATTTCTGTAAATCCCTTTCACTCCGAACACCTCCAGCAGCATACCAGTTCACTTCCTCATATTTTTTTACTAATAACTTCAACCACTGAAAGTCCGGCCCTTTTCCTCTTCCAATATTATCCATACTCATTGCAATACATGTCTCTGGCCAATATAAGGGATTCGCAGCTATAGACGCATCACCCAAAATCTTTCCTGACTTCTTATCTAATGAAAGAATCAACTGCTGTTTGAGGCTTTGTTTTTTCAACAAACTGAGCTCCTGCAAGGTTTCACTACCAAGAATAAGGCGCAGTCGTGATGAGGTTGGGTAATGTAAGGAATCATCGGCCCCAACAATACCAGCATCTAGCCAAATAGTGAGTTGTGGGAATTTTTCAAGTATCGAACTATAACGCTGCGGTGTATGTGACTTGTATTCGATGGCATCTAAATCAGCAATATAAAGCTGACTAAAGGAATACCAGTCTAATAAATCACGAATGACATCTTCCACTCTCACCGAGTCAGTCAATATTGATTTTAATGGTTGATAATTAGCTCTGATACCGCCTTGCGCATGCACAACAATACCATCACGAAGATCAATGACAGGTATAATATTCATAGTTTTCAATATGTCCGCGTAAATGACGATTTTTATATACGAATATCTTACCAGTGGTGCCTTATCAGAAGAGGTATTTTCAGAAAGTCTGATGCATGAAGGCGAATTAATGCTTGAAAGCCTTTGTCAGGATTTACTGGCATACGGTCATAAAATAGCCATGATGCGAGATGACCGTCTCCCTGCCTTTGCTCTCTCAACAGACCATATTACGACCTATCCTGTTCAGAGTAAGACTGAATTCCAAAAGACCTGGCAGCAATGCCAGCAACAATATGATGTGTTTCTGCTTATCGCCCCAGAAACTGACTTGATACTGTTTAATTTGGTACAACAACTTGAGCAACAAGCAAAGACAGTCCTTAACTGCTCCTCTGAAGCGATCCTGCTTTGTACTAATAAATACCTGAGTTACCAACACTTCATAGAGAACCAGATAAAAACCCCTGAAACATTCGTGGCTGACAAATGGTTACCACTTACACATAGCGAACAGCAGCAATGGGTTATAAAACCTATTGATGGTGCTGGCAGCGAAGATACGTATTTATGTCACAGCGCCGATGCAAGACAGCTACTCTCAGCTTCCACTAAACATCAATTTATCGTACAGCCCTATATATCGGGTCAGAATCTAAGTCTGAGTTTATTTATTACACATGATAATCTCTACTTACTTTCAGTAAATACGCAACATGTAGAGCAACATCATCAACGGCTACATATTGATACATTTGAAGCACAACGATTTGACTTATTGTCTGTGGAACACGCTGAGAGAGTAGCGAATCAGGTCAGTCGTTCTATAGAGGGTCTCTGGGGATTTGTTGGTATCGATCTTATCAAAACGGATGAAACAGTTTATATCATAGAAGTTAATCCGCGCCTGACCACAACCTATGCAGAATCTAATATGCGTAATAAAACAAACCCAGCCGGATTTTTAAATACACAACTAGAAGCATTACTCAAAAAATGACGGAAAAAACTAATATGGCATTTTGTGGCTGGGATATTGGTGGTGCACACCTAAAAGTCGCTTATGCTGATTCAGCAGGAAAACTACTTACTGTATTCCAACTTCCTTGTGAATTATGGAAAGGAATTGATGCCTTAAATGAGAGTCTTCATGCCGCTCTTGAGCAATTACCTTCGGCACCGGTATCTCACTACGTTACGATGACAGGAGAACTGGTTGATGCTTTCAAAGACCGTGAGCAAGGTGTCAAAGCCATTGTTGAATGTGTGAATACACACTTGAAAAGTGATAATGTTCATTTCTTTGCAGGACCATGCGGCTGGCTGACAAAAAGACATGCTCTAGAACAGTGGCACGACATTGCATCAATGAACTGGCAAGCTAGTGCGACTCTCGCAGCCCAACATATCGAACAGGGATTATTCATTGATATCGGCAGTACCACTTGCGATATTATCGCCATCAACCATCATGAAATCCAACCAGCCGCCAACACAGACTACGGTCGACAATGTTCTGGAGAGTTGGTGTATACCGGTGCAATAAGAACACCATTAATGGCCATTAGTAATGAAGCCCCATTGCATGGGAATCGTGTTTCACTCGCGGCTGAATGGTTTGCCAGTAGTGGTGATATTTGGCTGTTATTAAATCAGCTCCATAATACCGATATTCAAGATAATAGTGCCGATGGTCAGCCGTGGACTGTGACACATAGTCAGCAAAGACTGGCCAGAATGCTGGGGTGCGATGCTTGTGATGCCTCTATATCACAATGGCAAAATGTGGCAGCCTATTTTGCTGAACAGCAGTTACAACAAGTACTCAAAGGTTGCTATCAAGTATTAAGTCGATTGCCTGATTGGCAAACATCTACCCCAATTATAGGGGCCGGTATTGGTAAATTCATTGCAGAAAGATGTGCGGCTCGATTAAATCGTCCCTATATAGATTATGCTGATTTCTGCCAGCACCACCCCGATGCAGCAGCCTATGCTCCCGCTGCTGCATTAGCGCTTCTTGCTGCCCAACAGTTATCGTAAAATAACACTATGAATTCTGATTACCCTCGTTTAACCACTGAACTGCCTTATATTGGAGACAGTGCGGAGCTTTTTAGTCGAATCCGCCACTTTGATTGGCCCGTTATTCTGGACAGTGCTAATACCTCACCTGATATTGGCCGCTATGACATTCTTACAGCAGCTCCCTTTATTACTTTGGAAACATCCGCCGGCAATACCGTGATAACAGATAATGGTTCTGTGGAAACGGTGTCAGCGGATCCATTTCTTCTGCTAAACGACATCTTAAGCCGTTATAAACAACACAAAACTGACTTACCATTCACCGGTGGTGCCATTGGGTATTTTGCCTATGATTTGGGACGTTATCTGGAAACCATTCCAACATTGGCTGAGGACGCTGAACATATTCCTGATATGGCTATAGGTATTTATGACTGGGCAGTCATTGTAGACCACAAATTACAGCGTTGTTGGTTAACCAGCCATGGTTTTGATAGAAAAACAGAGGAAAGCTGGGCGCAACTGATTCAGGCTTTAAGTTCGACAGATAAACAGGTCTCTACACCAACATTTAACATTACCAGCCCGCTGACAAGTAACTTTGATGAAGCCGCCTATAAAGCTGCCTTTACAAAAATCAAGACTTACATCACTGAAGGAGATTGTTATCAAGTCAACCTGGCTAAACGCTTTGAGGTGAAAGCAGAGGGTGACTCATGGCTAGCTTACCAAGCGCTGAGAGAACAAAACTCAGCGCCCTTTTCAGCCTATTTTGATATAGGCCGCGTGTCAGTCTTGAGTTCATCACCAGAGCGCTTATTACGCGTTGAGGGAAAAAACGTAGAAACAAAACCCATTAAAGGGACACGTCCACGCGATAGGCTTAACCCAGAAAAAGATCGACAACTTGCTGAGTCACTACAGGCTAGTCTGAAAGATCGTGCAGAAAACTTAATGATTGTTGACTTGCTTAGAAACGATATTGGTAAAGTCTGTGAGCCAGGAAGTATTCGTGTCCCTCAGCCGTTTGCATTGGAAAGCTTCGCTACCGTTCATCACTTAGTCAGTACTATTACGGGTACACTCGCTCAGACTGAGTCTGCTGTTACCCTTCTTAGAGCATGTTTTCCTGGCGGTTCGATTACTGGAGCCCCAAAACTACGTGCGATGGAAATCATAGAGGAGCTTGAGCCTCAGCGTCGCGGTATCTATTGCGGAAGCATTGGTTATATTGGTTTTGATGGTAATATGGATACCAATATAACCATTCGTACCATGGTCTTTAGTGACAATCGCTTAAGATTTTGGGCAGGAGGCGGCATTGTGGCAGACTCGGATGCAGATGAGGAATATCAGGAAGTTCACGATAAAGCAGCAGCAATGATTAACCTAGTCAAGTTTCTACAATAATATGCGGATTATTAAACTAGGGGGTAGTCTCTTTCATACACCTGAGCTAAAACAATGGCTAACTTTGTTAAGCAGAGCCAGTGAATACGAAACGGTTATTATTGTGCCTGGCGGCGGCCCTTTTGCTGATGAAGTCCGACATGCTCAAAGGTTGCACCGATTTAGTGATTCGACTGCTCATCATATGGCGATACTAGCCATGTCACAATTTGGTCTGTTAATAAAAGACCTCGCTCCTAATTGCCGGCCGTTTTATTATCCAGGAGAAAACCAGACGACGCTGTTGAAAAACGGCTTATATATCTGGCTTCCGGATCATAAAGTTCTATCTGTTCCCGAGTTAAAACATAGCTGGAACATTACCTCTGACAGTATGGCACTTTGGCTCAGTCAGTCATTGAATGCAGATGAACTCAGTATTATTAAACGTAGTACGGTTATTTCTAGTCAGATTAAATCCCTCATTAATCATAATGTTCTGGATAGTGGCTTTCTACCTCTGTTTCATCAACAGCCTGTAATGGCGCGCTTATTTCACTTCCAACAACAAGCCTTATTTCCTGATAAAGGCATCGTTCTGCAATGAAATAATATGAAACAAAGTGATCATCAAGCTGAACAGTCATCCTCACAGCAAACTGTTGAAACGAGACAAAAACTCACGGCAAATATTAGTTACCAGGATCTAGTCGCAGAAGCCGGCAGTCATTACAAGAATCCGAGTTGGGCCGCTCATATGACACCCGGCCTAGCTCCTTATAGCCAGCTGGGTATGCAGTTAGCTCTTCATCATCATGGCAATCTTCTATCCCCTGAGCTTTATCCTAAACTCAAACAAGCGGAGACAGAACTTCGCCGTTCTATGGCACAAGAGTTTGGTTTTTCTCATGCTCAATTCACTCATGGTGGAACATTCTCAAATTTGCAAGCTTTATGGCAAGCAAGAAACCAGTCAACCGCTGATAAAAAAGTCATTTATGGCAGTGAGGCTTGCCATTACTCAATAACAAAAGCCTGCAATATTCTAGGCATCACTTTCGAAGCTATTCCCTGCCATAAGAATCAACAAATCAATCTCACAACACTAGAAAGGAAATGTAAACACCATGCGCCAATAGCCATTATTGCCAACATGGGAACAACAGCCACCGGTGCCATCGATCCTATCAATGAAATCACTGATATTGCAGCTAAATATAGTGCTTGGTTACATCTGGATGCCGCCTGGGGAGGATTTATTCTATTAGACGATCAATATAATAAATTTAAACAGTATATGCATAAAGTGGATAGTCTCACGTTTGATCCACATAAATCATTATTCCAGCCTCGCCCCTGTAGCGTTTTATTTAGCCAATTATCACCAGAATCGGATGATGATATCGACTACCTATCAGAGACGCCGGAAAAAGCTCTGAGCGGCTCTTACGGGGGAGAATTGTTTCTCTCTTTATGGTTAAACTGGAAGTTACTAGGAAAGGAGTGGTTTATTGACAAAATCAGGCATCGGCTTATACAGGCAAACCTGTTTGCTAAATCGCTTGAGGAGGCTGGCTGTCATGTCATCTATCATAATACAGCCATCGTTTGTTTTAGGCTGAATGAGGAGCATGAGTTAACGGCTTTAGTCAAAGAAGGCACTGTTTCTATCATTTTCTTGAATCAAATACGCTATTATCGTGTCGTCTTTGCAGGCCTCGATATCAGTTCAGAAAAACTACTTAAGGCGTTACGCCCTTTTCTTTGATTTGTTTCTGCACACTGTCGAATCGACGTAGCCAGTTTGGTAAATTACTCATCGCACCCGACCACTGATTACTCGCTTTTAAAGCCGCTGGTTTCGAGGCATAGACACCATAAATTAACACGTGCCAAGGTTTATTTTCACGTAAGCTGGTAAAACGAGCAACATCTCCATTCAGTTCATGTTCCACTATAAAGTCATCCACTTCTTTAGCTTCCCATGAACCCATTAATTGAAATGTGTAGCTTTTAGACGGACGAGAAAGGATCCAGGTCTTATCATGAACATTGCTAAGGATTTCTGATTCAGGCTGCTGTATCTCTTCAGGAGCGTTTTCTATTTCGAGATCTTCATTTTTTTCCTCTGAAGCAGATATATCAACAAGCGGTTTTTCTTCGACTTTATCAATCTGCTCAGGCAGAGGCTCATCAATGGCTTGCGCTGGTGAGCTCACCATTTCTTGCTGCTGAGTAGTTGATTGCTGCGGAGAAGGAATTTCAGCAAGCAAGGCTTTTAACTTTTCACGCTCAGTAAGCATTTTTGCTTCTTTTTCTTGTTCATCACCTACAATGACTGTTGCCAGCTTGTCATCTTTTGTGGAAATGTCTTCAGGTAAATCAAGCTGGCTCTTAGTCTCTGTGGACGACGAAATCCATTGATTGATTTGGTTCTGAAAACTCAGAATAAGGAGAATCACAATAGTCAGCGATATGCCTCCACCCCATCGGAGCCAGTTGATCTTTCCCAATGATATCTTTGGCTTGGCTGTCCACTTCTTAGCTTTAATACCTAATAGCTGTTGATGTGCCAACGTATTTAGCCGTGCAAGATTACCCGCTGACGCTTTACTTAAATACTGTATCTCTTTAGAGGAAAATGGGCTTTCACCTTCATAGCCAGCACTTTTTAAACGATGTAATAAATACGCTTCCGTTTCGATAAACTCTAAAGGCGGTAGATCTAGCCATTGTGTAGGAACCAGATCAAACGTTGTTTCTGCTGTGATCGCCAAAACAGCTTGCAGTACTGGCTGCTGGTCATCATCTTGCCATCTAAGACAAACTTGTAATAACTGCTGTTCAGGCTCAGTTAGAAGCTGAACATCATCCACTAATAAAACAGATGTAATGTTCAGTTTATTTAAATTTGTCAGGCGCTCTTTAACTATCTTAGCTAACGAAGATTCATCAGTAGTGGAAGCTACTTCAGCAGCCAATGATTTAAGCATGCTCTGATACTGTTCAACATTGGAAACATGCTTGCGCCAGCGATAGAAGCGTATATCCGGTGTTGTTTGCCACTCCAGCTTTTGTAGTAAGGTTGTTTTGCCCGCACCTGTGTCAGCTTGTAGCAGGACAGGGCTAGAGGTAGATCGTAATAAATGTAATACAAGCAAACGACGCTGCTTGATATAGCGACCATCGAAAAAAGCGTCAGGTTGTTTTACGTCAGAAAAAGGTAAACCACTTAAGGCCAGCTTAGTGATATATGCTGGTTCAGGAGAAGTTGCAGCAATATCACTCATTCAGCACCTACACGCTGACCTGAAATGCTTTTAATGTAGCATGCAGTTTTTCTACGTCATAGTCATCACTGATCACGGCTTTGCCGATGCCTTTTAGCAAGACTAAACGAATAACACCATCTTGCACTTTTTTATCGACAGACATCAGTGATAAAAAACGTTCACAGTCCATTTCTTCAGGGCTCTGTACCGGCAGTCCTGCCGCAATAAATACATCTCGAATACGAGATACATCTTCAGCAGGCATCCAGCCTAGTCTCACTGAAAGATCAGCCGCCATTAACATCCCAGTCGCTATAGCCTCACCATGCAACCAATTACCGTAGCCCATGCCAGTTTCAATGGCGTGACCAAAGGTATGGCCTAGGTTTAATAATGCACGGACATCTTGTTCTGTTTCATCTTTGGCAACAATATCAGCCTTATCCTGACAAGATCGCTCAATTGCATAAGCTAATGCCTCAGGCTCACGCTGTTTCAACGCCGATATATTTTTTTCTAACCACTCAAAAAAGGCCAAATCATTAATCAAACCATATTTAATGACTTCCGCTATACCTGATGCCAATTGTCGATCATCTAATGTATTCAGCGTATTGGTATCAGCGACCACACACTGAGGTTGATAGAACGCCCCAATCATATTCTTACCTAAAGCATGATTGACCGCTGTTTTTCCACCTACCGACGAATCGACCTGTGACAATAAGGTAGTTGGTATTTGAATAAAGGGGACACCACGTTGATAACAGGCGGCAGCAAAACCGGTCATATCACCGATAACTCCTCCACCAAGTGCAATCAAGGTCACCTGCCGGGAAAACTGTTGTGAGAGTAACTTATCGAAAATTTGGTTCATAACCTCAAGGGTTTTATATGATTCACCATCAGGTAAGACAACGGATTCACATTTGAACTCTGCCAGTAAAGCAGCCACTTTATTAAGATACAAAGGCGCAATGGTCTCATTGGTCACAATCAAGACTTCTTGGCGTTTGATATGTTTCGTTAGAAGTTCTTTTTGTGATAATAAGTCATTACCGATATAAATCGGGTAACTACGTTCTGCAAGTTCAACCTTTAACGTTTTCATGAGCTCTACTTTTATTGTCTATATCTTTAAGTTTTCTTATCACTTCATTAACTGTGTGCTGAACAGACTGCTCGCCGGTTTTTATAATAATATCAGCGATCTCACGATAGAGTGGGTCACGAAGCGACAGTAAGTTTTCGATTTGTTTACGCCTATCAGTGTTTTGTAACAACGGACGTTTTTTATCTCTGGCCGTGCGACGATATAACTGCTCTGCCGACGCAGATAGATAAATAACCTGGCCTCGAGATTTTAGCCATTGGCGATTTTGTTCGGATAGAACTACCCCACCACCAGTTGCCACCACCACATTGTTCAATGCGGTTAATTCATCAATCGCTTTTGACTCCCTATCTCTGAAACCGGACTCACCTTCCATCTCAAAAATCCAGGAAATAGAGACACCTGTACGCTTTTCGATAACTTTATCACTATCGTAAAACTTTCTATGTAGAGCTTTTGCAAGCTGTCTACCAATCGTAGATTTACCTGCGCCCATCGGCCCAACAAGAAATATATTACCTAAACTCAATGTGGTTTAATCCAAATGCTGATGACAAAAAAGCCGGATCTTATGTGATCCGGCTTTTTCATTTTAACCGAAAATGACTGATTTCAGTATTGAAATCCTTCTTTTACAATTTTTGGTGTAATGAAAACTAGTAGCTCACGTTTTGAATCTGTTTTATTCGTATTTCTGAACATAAAACCAACGTATGGTAAATCACCAAAAAAGGGAACACGTTCTACAGTATCAGATTTTGTTTGTTCATAAATACCGCCCAAGACTACGGTTTCACCATTATCCACCAAGACTTGTGTCTGAACTTTTCGAGTATCAATACTTGGAATACCATTAAACAAACTACCTACGGCATCTTTACTGACTTCCAGATCCATAACGATACGATCATCAGGGGTAATCTGAGGTGTCACGTCAAGCTTAAGAACAGCTTCTTTGAAAGACACATTCGTCGCACCACTTGAAGTCGATTCCTGATAAGGAATTTCTGTACCTTGCTCAATTGTGGCCTGTTTTTGATTCGAGGTAATAACGCGTGGTGATGAAATTACCTCACCTTTACCCTCGGTTTCCATAGCGGATAATTCCAGCTCTAGTATCATGCCCAAAGGTAGTTTTGTTAAAGCAAGCCCAATGGTCCCAGAAGCATCAGAGACGGGTAAATTTACATTCAAGTCCTGTCCAAGGGTTCTAGCTCCTGTTGCTGGAGTAACACTGCCCGAGTTAGTGACTGACAAGTCACTAAGTGATGACGAAGTGGCTGCTCCAAGAGTATTACTTTTTGCTGAAGCACCGAAACGTACACCCAACTCATTTTCAAAATCATTATTGGCAATAACTATTCGCGACTCAATAAGTACTTGTCTAACAGGTTTATCCAACTGTTCAATCACCTGTCCAATTTCGGTCAAACTTTTTGCGGTATCACGAATTAACAAAGAATTGGTTCTGGCATCAATCGTAATATTGCCTCTGCCAGATAAAAACCCTGATTCTTTACTATCGCCTTGCAAGAGGGTTGCTAGTTCGTCTGCTTTAGCAAACTTGATTTCTTTGATTTCAGTGTACAGTGGTTCCAGCTCGACCAGCTGTTTTTGGGCTTCCAGCTCTTGTTTCTCTCTGGCAGCAATTTCTGATGCAGGGGCAACTAACATCACATTGCCGTTTTGTCTCATGGCAAGACCTTTGGTTTTTAAAATGATATCCAGAGCCTGATCCCAAGGAACATTTTTCAACCGCAGAGTGAGGTTACCTGTCACAGTATCACTGGTTACCAAGTTCATCCCGGTAAAGTCAGCTAATAGCTGGAGTACAGCCCTCACTTCAATATTTTGGAAGTTTAATGAGAGTTTTTCACCTGTGTAACCAAACTCATTACGGCCCCCTTTTTTCAACTCATCTTCTGCTACAGGTTTAACTTCTACCACCACTGTATTCTCAGATTGATAAGCGAGATGCTCATATTTGCCTTTTGTAGTGAGCTTTAACTCAGTACCACCATTTTTACTCTCCGCATCAATAAATTGAACTGGGGTAGCAAAGTCCATTACATCGAGGCGACGATGAAGTTTTTCGGGCAAAGAGACATTGCTCAAATCAACAACAATATCACCTCTCTGCTGTTTGACATCCATCGTCGCATTATCATTAGCGAGCTTTAGAATTAGACGGGCTTGCCCATCATCTCCACGGCGAAAATCAATGTCGGTAACTGTATTTATTGCAGAGTCAGAGGATGTTTTTTTATTATCTGTATTAGCACTATCGATGGTGATAATCATCTTATGATTATCACGACTTATGGTGTATGGCACTTTCTGCAATAGGTTAATGACCATTCGAGTACGATCACCTGCTTCTACAGCAGCAATACTTTTCGTCACACCAACATTCACTTGCTTCACTCTCTGGGGTAAAGAATTTTTTACTCCAGCAAAATCAATCACAATACGGGCAGGGTCATCGGTTGAAAAACTGTTTGGCTCCGGAAAATCACCTGAAAACTGCACTTGAATTTTTGCTTTATCGCCAGGGAGTGCACTAAAATCGACAGCTGTCATTTCTGCTGCCTTCGCAGTATTAGCAACTAATAAAAAGGCGGCTAACCAGAATAAATGGTGTTTCAATCTAACGCTCCAGCTGGACTTGATTACTAATGATTGTTGTATATCCATGATTTTTTGATCTCTAATCATTTTCATTGACTAATTTACCTCTACCGCTGGAACGGAAGTTTCACGTTCAATGTATCCACCACCGCCCTGAGGAACGATTTCCTTGAGAACCAGCTTGGAATCACTAATTTTCATGATTTTGCCGTTATTCTGTCCCATGTAATTCCCTGTCTGCACACGGTGAATAACACCATCAGGAGCTCTGACAAGTGCCCAAACCTGTTCTTGCTCTAAGGTACCCACATATTGCAACTGAGATAAATCAAAAAATTCTAAGACTTCTTTTCGTCTATTTTCGTCAGGATGAATGCCGTTATCAATGACTGGTTCAGGAGCGGGTTGTGGCACATCAATTACTGTTGGAACAAATGGATCCCTTAAGTTGGACGCTGCGTAAGCAAACTTCTCATACGGCTTCATTACCGGTATCGGCTCTATATCTGATTTCTGCTGACTTTTAACTTGGGCAACATAAGCCACTAAGTCTGTTTTATCCTGCTCGCAAGCTGATAACACAGCAACAAATAACGTTATCCATGTCAGTTTAAGAATGTTTTTTGATGACGGGTGAATTATCTTCATATCATTGTCACTCTATTTATCATCATCAAAATAGCGATAGGTTTTCGCTGTAATATTCATGGTCATCTTGCCTGTCGCCGGATTCATTGGTCCCATGCTTATATCATGTAATGTCACAATTCTTGGTAAGGCTGCCACACCACTGACAAACTCACCAAACTGATGATAAGTCCCTGTTACAGTCATCTGTATCGGCAATTCAGCATAAAAATCCACTGGCCTTTCATCTTCAGGTTTGAATAACTCAAACTCTAAGCCGTTTATTAAACCTGTTCGTGTGATATCAACCAACAAGTCCGGTACTTCACTTTTTTTCGGCAACTGCTCAAGCATAGAAGAGAACATCACTCGCATTTCAGCTAACTGTTCTTTGTAGGCTTCAAGGTTAACGGCTTTGGCTTGCTTGATTTCAAAAATCTGTTTGAGTTCAACTTCTTTTTGCTCGAGTTTTGTCAGTTCAGCTTGTTTATCTTTCAAAATAAAATAATAGCCACCACCCCAGACCACGATACAAATTAAAACAGCGGCAATAATTTTTATCGGTGTTGGCCACTCACCACTTTCATTAAAGTCCAACTCATTAATAGAGGAAATATCCATTATTTATCCTCCTTCGTGCTTGATTCAGACTCATTCACTTCAACAGTAAATTGTCTAATGGCATTGTTACTACTCGAAGTGCGTTTTATGACTTGCAGACGTGACTCGCCATATTCAGGGTTTTCATCAAGTTGACGCATAAAGACGGAGACTCTGGCGTTGGATTCAGCTGTCCCACTAAATGTAATGGTGTTACCCGTACGGACGACTTTTTCCAGATGAATACCTTCTGGTACCACCTTAGCAATTGAATCAAACACTTTGACAACTTTTGGACGACTTTCCTGCAAATCTTGGATAACCTGCATACGGGCTAACAGCCGTTTCTTTTGATTCTCAAGATCTTGGATTTCTTTAATTTTGATATCTAATTTCGCAATTTCTGTCTGTAATAACGTATTGCGTTGGTTTTGATCACTAATCAAACTATCGGCATAGCTCATCACAAGATAAAAAATGAGGGCAGCAAACAAGAATGTTGCCCCCATGGCTAAATAAAATTGCTTCTGCCGTTCTTCTCTTCGCTCTTCACGCCATGGCAGTAGATTGATATGAGCCATCAGTCAAAACTCCTCATCGCTAAGCCGCAAGCAATCATCATTGAAGGAGCGTCATTGCTCAATGCTTGTATTTTTACACGCGATCCAAGAACCATCTCAGCAAACGGGTTAGCAATTGATGTAGACGTGCCAGTCTCTTCTTCTATGATCGTATCTATCCCCTCAATAGAGGCACAACCACCGGCCAAGATAATATGGTCGATGGACTGGTATTGTGTCGACGCAGAAAAGAAAAACTGTAATGCTCTTGTTACCGTCATCGCCATTGAGCGCTTGAACGGCTCTAGTACCTTGGGTCCATAATCATCTGGTAAGCTACCATCTTTCTTCGCTCGCCCCGCCTCCTGATAAGACATGCCATAGTGACGTTCGATATCTTCGGTTAACATCCTGCCACCAAATGTCTGTTCCCGAGTAAACACAATTTTGCCATCAACCAGAACATGTAATGTCGTCAGAGTGGCCCCAACATCGGCAACCGCAACAGTTAATCCTTGACCATGATGGGGTAATTGTCGCGCAATTAACTCAAACGCATTTTCCATGGTGTAAGCTTCTACATCGACCAATCTAGGCTTCAGTCCTGCTTTTTCAACAACTTCAGTACGTACATCTACATTTTCACGCCGAGAAGCCGCGAGTAAGACATTAACTGCATCAACATCGGCAGCTGATGGGCCTAATATTTCAAAATCAAGTCGTACTTCATCTAATGGGTAGGGAATATAGTTTTCAGCTTCCATTAATACATTTTCTTCAAGCTCACGCTCTGATAATGAAGCTGGGAAAGAGACAATCTTACTAATAGCGGAATTTGCAGAGACAGCAACAGCGGCTTCTTTGGCTTTGGTACCGGAGCGTTTTACCGCACGTCGTATTGCGCCAGCTACCTCATCTCTGTTTTCAATACGACTTTCTATTACTGCATTGACTGGTAAAGGCTCAACGGAATATGACTCAACAGTATAATTCTCACCTTTTTTGCTCAGTTCCAGTACTTTTACGACTGAAGAACTGATATCTATACCTAGCAAAGGGGATTTTTTTCGTCCGAACATTTATCGCCTCAATTCCCGTTGATTCAATTGGATAAGCCCACTTAGCTCTCTTACTTAAAGTAGTTTATTAAGAATCTTGGGCTTGTCAACCTAAATATATCAATAAAACTAGTGATTTGAACCCTCTCACTGTTATTATTTGTGACTCAATATATACTTTGACATCATTTCTTACATAGCAGCCAAGTTTACATGCATCGATTTATTCGTTTCACAATAAAGCTTATTTTAATTTTAGCGTTATTGACACTTATCGCCGTCGGCGTTGTCTATTTCTTCTTGGCTCCAAAGCTGCCAGACACTAATACCCTCAAGGAAACACAGTTACAAATCCCTTTGCGGATTTTTAGCTCTGAAGGTTTATTGATGGCTGAATTTGGAGAAAAGAGACGTATCCCCGTTGAATACAATGAAATCCCCGAATCACTTGCTGAAGCTTTTCTGGCCGCAGAAGATGATCGTTTCTACCAGCACCCTGGTGTTGATTATCAAGGTATTATACGCGCCGCATATTCACTGATGGTCACAGGAGAAAAATCACAGGGTGGTAGCACGATTACCATGCAGGTTGCGCGTAATTTTTTCCTATCAAACGAAAAAACCTATTTAAGAAAATTAAATGAAATTATCCTTGCTCTCGAAATTGAGAAGGTTTTATCAAAAGAAGATATCTTAGCTCTCTATCTCAATAAGATATATTTAGGTAATCGTGCCTATGGTGTTGGCGCCGCCGCGAATGTCTATTATGGCAAGTCATTGGAACAATTATCGCTCGCTGAAATGGCGATGATCGCAGGACTACCAAAAGCACCTTCAGCATACAACCCAATCGCTAATCCAGAACGAGCAACCCTAAGACGCAACTATGTTTTACGTCGCATGTGGGAAGTCGGCTTTATCACAAAAACTGAATACGATGAGTCTATAAAGGCACCAGTGACTGCTAGCTATCATGGTCCAGAAATCAAAGTTTACGCACCCTATGTATCTGAGATGGTACGTACAGAGTTAATAGCCAAATTTGGTGAAGAGATCTACACCAACGGCTTTAATGTCTACACAACCATTAGAGCTAAACAGCAACAAGCAGCTAACACAGCGCTCCAAACAGCATTGTTGGATTATGATCGCAGACACGGTTACCGTGGCCCTATCACAAATATTGCCTTACCTGATGACGTATCAGATCGCGCTGCTCTCGATAAAATACTAAAAGACTATGGAAATATAGGACCATTAAAAACAGCCGTTGTCATTGAAACAACAGATGATAATGCTGAGCTTTACATCCGAAATTGGGGTTATGGTCGTCTACCCTTAAATGCAGTCAAATGGGCACAGAAAAAACTGAGTACGAATAGTCGTGGCGCTGTTCCGAAGAAAATAACGGATGTCATCAAAGCTGGCGATATTATTCGTGTCGAGCAGCTCACCAGCTCAAACTGGGAGCTGGCAGAATTGCCTGAAGTACAAGGTGCACTTGTGGCTGTTGCACCTTATGATGGTGCAGTGACAGCATTAACTGGTGGATTTGACTTCTTCAATAACAAATTTAACCGAGTCACCCAGTCACGTCGTCAACCTGGCTCGGGGTTTAAACCATTCATATACTCCGCAGCTCTAGAGAAAGGTTACACAGCAGCAACCATTATTAATGATGCTCCCGTTGTGTTTGATGATCCGGGCTTAGAGAATGTCTGGCGACCACAAAACTACAGTGGTAAGTTTTTCGGCCCTACACGCTTACGGGAAGCACTTATTCATTCACGAAACTTAGTCTCAATTCGTTTATTACGTGATATTGGTGCTGATTATGCCGTTGAATACGCAGAGCGTTTTGGTTTCAAACCTGGCATGATGCACAAAAACCTCTCACTAGCCTTAGGGAGTGGTAGTGCCGCTCCATGGGATATGGCGCGAGCCTATTCCTCACTCGCTAATGGTGGCTATAGAGTCGAACCATACACTATCCAAAGGGTTGAAGACTCTTCTGGAAAAATTGTGATGCAGGCAACGCCAGATACCGTTTGTGAAACCTGTCTAATGGATGAATCGCATATTGACGATGGAGATTTCCATGTCGCTAAACGAATCATGACACCACAAAATAACTACATCATGAATAGTTTGTTACGTGATGTTGTTAAACATGGTACAGGTCGTAAAGCCATGACGCTTGGTCGCAATGACTTAGCTGGTAAAACTGGGACAACGAATGATCAGGTCGATGCCTGGTTTAATGGGTTTCATCCGGAGTTAGTCGCTATAGCCTGGGTTGGGTTCGATAATCCACACTCATTAGGCCGCTATGAAACAGGAGGACGTGCCGCCCTACCTATGTGGATAGACTTTATGAAAGTCGCAGTGGAAGGCATGCCCGAAGCACGACTGCAGCCACCTGTTGGCATGGTAACCGTCAGAATCGATCCTGCAACAGGCTTACTGGCAAGACCTGAAGCCACTGATGCGATATACGAAACATTCAGAGAAGAACGTGTACCAAAGCAGATGGCACCGCTATCTGGACAAGGTGATAGCGGCACATCACCGGTGATTGATTTATTCTGATTTAGCGAACTTGTTTGGCGAGCTGCCCGGGCTTTAACTCACCGTTCGGGTAATCGCCATTGAGTAATCTTAATTGCTCAATCGGGCTATTACTAATTCTGCTTTGTTTCGCCCACGAAGTATAGTTATCGTTTTTACCCACTCTGAGAATTTGAATTTTTAGCTCTTGCGCCAGTTTTATCTCATCTTCTCGTAGACTGTGCAGACTTTTTATCGTGCTAAGAAAAGCCTGATCATACTGGCTAAATAATGCATTGGTCTCAGCGCCACCAAAGAAAATATAGGCTTTATCTTTTAGGTAAACTACGCCTACTCTGACTGTTTTATTTTGGCTAAATGCAACGCCTGTATAGCCTTCTAGCCCTTGGCTTTCAAAAGACTGACCAGAACGAATCGTGGTAATTTTTAAGCGCTGCTTGATAAACTCCTCAGGTGTTAATTTACGATTCAGATCAGCCGCCCCCATCTCAACCACAGCTTTGCCATCCGGCGCAATAGCTTGCAAACTATCGGGCTGATTATTGATATGCCATCTTTCAGGAAAATCAACGGCAAAGCCCATAGAAAGATGATAAAAGTGATTTTCGGAGCGAATGCCTTGCTCCTCACTGTCACCAAAGGTCATACCTGCAATGTGGTCTAAATAAGCCGTTCTTTCAACTCTACCGTCAGCAACCTTATTTTTATCTGCTGCTGAGACGACCTGCTGCAGACGTGTGTCATTATCCGGATGACTGGCAAATAGACCATGATAGCCCTGATATTCACGACCTTGCTTCTTGGCTTCAACTGCAGCAAATATCTCCTGATTTTTTAATACTGTAATGACATCAATCATGGCATGAGGGTCATATCCTGCTTTAGCCAGGTATTCAGCACCTAACCTATCCGATTCAAGCTCATGTTCACGACCATAACCACTTAATAAAGCACCACCCAACATATTAAATATATTTTGAGAGCCGGCATTACGTAATTCAGGTATTAATAGCGATCCAAGGGTATAGCCAAGATTCGCTGCCTGAGCAGCACTTTGTTGTCTGACGCCGTGTCTGGCAGTAACATGGCCGATTTCATGGCCCAGCACGGCTGCGAGTTCTGCTTCAGAGTTTAAATAAGCCATTAAGCCACGAGTGATATAGACATAACCGCCAGGTAAAGCAAACGCATTGATAACTGGAGAATCCAATACGGTAAACCGATAAACCAGATCATTACGGTGACTGACCGATGCCAGTTTTTCACCTACCGACTGCACATACCGTTGCAATTGCTCATCATCATAACGCCCATATTCTGCAATGATTTTGGGATGATTACTTCTTCCCATTTCTAGCTCAGTATCCTCGCCGAACATGACGAAGTTTTGATCACCCGTTACCGGATTCGTTGCGCAGCCCCCAAGCCCCAGAAACAACAAAGCCCCTGCGATAAGGCAGAGGCTTCGTAATCTGTCGTGACTTGTACTACCTTGTACTAACACGTCAATCATAGTTCAAACCATTCTGTTTATTTCCGACAGATTATTTACCGTACTTCTGACGGAATTTATCAACACGACCCGCAGTGTCTAGCATTTTTTGTTTGCCAGTGTAGAACGGGTGGCATTCTGAACACACATCCAGAGTCAAGTCTGAAGTGCGTGTAGAGCGAGTTTTAAAGGTGTTACCGCAGCTACAGGTAACATTGATCTCGGTGTAATCTGGATGGATATCCGCTTTCATATCTGTACTCGTTAATGTGTGTTTGCAAAAAATCTTGCTGTAACCATAAGGTTACGAGCTTTAGAACCGCGTTATTTTATAGATCAACTGTGCATCAGGCAAGTTTATTTACACTAAATTATGTTTATGTTTTCTCAGCCACCAGCATGGCTTGATTTCGCCAACCAGATTCCTGCTGTCCCAACAAAGCTTCTTCACGATAAACACGAATCTTAAGCGCACGGAACAAGCACAGTAATTCATTATCTTCCAATAAGAAATCAGGATTGCTAGGCCCTACATCCTCAACCTTATCTTGGCAGTATGTCTGATAAAACAACACCCCTCCAGGCTTTAACGCTTCTGTAATCACGGTAGCCATCTCCCGTACTAAGAAATGAGAAACCACAATCACATCATAAGTGTCCGCTTCAGGTGGCTTGGCGATAACATCATGCTGTTGTGCCTGAATATTAACAACTGCTTTTTTATCTAATTTTCTAATGGCGACTGCAGAAATATCCCAGCTATCGACTTTTAAGCCCTTTTCCGCCAAAAAGAGACTATCGGCCCCTAACCCACATGCCAAATCCAACGCTCTGCCTGATTTTGGTAATAAATGCTGGTTTTGCTCTAAAACGGTCGAAACTGGGGGTGCTTTAAAGTCAGCATCCTGTTTTGAGTATATGGCATCCCATTTCTTTTGAGCATCCATCATTAACGGCGCCAGAATGCTGGCGTTAATAGCACCAGTAAAGTAAAGATTTCTAAACGACCCAGCAGCATAGCCATGGCTAATACCCATTTTGAAGGAGAGTTAATGTCGCCAAAATTAGCACCAACTTCACCCAGACCAGGCCCAAGGTTATTCAGGCACGCTGTTACGGCCGAAAAGGATGTCACTACATCTAATCCTGTCGACATTAAAAATAAATGCATAATACTGAAGCAGAAAACATACATGGCAAAGAAGCCCCAGACAGCACCGACAACTTTCGCGGGCAAGGCCTTACCATTCACTTTGATGGCAAAAACAGCATTAGGATGAATTAGACGTAATACCTCACGATAGCCTTGTTTAAACAACAGCATGATACGGATAACTTTAATTCCGCCACCTGTTGAGAAAGCACAACCACCGATATAACTTGCCATCAACAGTAAGATAGGTAAGAAACCCGGCCAGAGATAATAATCAGTCGTGGTGTAACCTGCCGTTGTACCAATAGATACGGTTTGAAATACACCTTGATGTACCGCAGTCCATAGATTATCGAAGGTGCCACTGAAATAGAGATAGCTAGATGTTACTACTGAAATAACACCGAGAATCGCCAGATAGGTGCGTAACTCCGAGTCTTTCCAATAATGTTTAATACTGCGATGGCGCCAGGCGAGAAAGTGTAATGAGAAGTTCATCCCGGATATCAACATAAAGACAACGGTAATCATTTCAATGGTAGCACTGTCGAAAAAACCAATACTGGCATCATGTGTCGAGAAACCACCGATTGCCACCGTAGAGAAACTATGACAAATAGCATCAAACCAAGTCATGCCCGCCACCCGGAAGGCGATAGCACACGCCACCGTTAATGATAGATAAATATACCAGAGTGCTTTGGCTGTTTCGGTAATGCGAGGGGTCAATTTGGCATCTTTCATCGGGCCTGGCGTCTCTGCACGATAGAGCTGCATGCCACCCACCCCCAATAATGGCAGAATAGCTACCGCCAATACCACGATCCCCATACCACCTAACCATTGCAAAAACTGTCGATAAAACAATACCGCTTTTGGCAGGGTATCTAAGCCAGTGAGAACGGTCGCCCCCGTTGTCGTTAATCCTGACATCGACTCAAATACAGCATCGGTGAAGGACATTTTAGGCACTTCAGTCAAAAAGAAAGGTAATGACCCGGATAAGCCTAACGCTATCCAGAACATGACCACTACAATGAAACCATCGCGTATTTTTAACTCTTTACGGTGGTGCCTGACAGGTAACCAAAACAATAAACCTATAATTAACAGCAATACAAACGCCATCAAAAACGCACTGCTTGCACCATCTTTGAAATACCATGACACTAATACAGGCGGCAGCATGGTAATACTGAACAGTGACAGTAAAATCCCCAGAATGCGTTGAATCGTCAGTAGTTGCATGATGTTTAGCTTAAGTCCGTATGTTGACGAAAATGAAGCCAAGCCCCTAACATAAGTAATATAAGAATAAACACAGGCCAGCGTTTGGCAACCACATATGGAGTTGCCCCCTGTCTGGGTTGAACCATAGCCGTCAGGGTAGCCTGCTCGAACTGTGGCGTTTGTGACTGGATACGTCCTTTGTAGTCTACAAACGCTGAAATACCATTCGTTGTAGCTCTGACAAGCGGCCTCTCAGTTTCCAGCGCACGACTTCGTGAAATTTGTAAATGCTGGTGCGGTGCAAATGAATCCCCATACCAGGCGTTATTGGTAGCGTTAACTAGGATAGAGGCTTGAGGCAAAGCATCTAACACCTCAAGTGAAAACACATCTTCGTAACAAATAGAAATACCGACTTGTTGTCCTGAGGCTGTCAACAGACTTTGTTTCTCTGGCCCCGGAATAAACCCTGACATGGGCAAGTCAAAAAAAGCAATCAGCCCTCTCAGCCAGGCAAAAGGTACATAGTCACCAAACGGCACCAAATGACGTTTATGATAAAAACCGGCATCAGCACCGGCGACCATCATGCTGTTGTAATAGTCCTGGCTATTTTTGTCTTCTACGGGCAGCCCCAGTAAAATATCGGTACCGTGTTGTTGGGCTTGCTCTATTAACGGATCAATATAAAAATCTTTTAACTGATGATAAAAAGCAGGAACTGCATTCTCAGGCCAGACCACCAACTCACTACCCCAGTGCTGCTCAGTTAATGTCTGATATAACCTCAGCGTGCTGACTAGCTGCTCAGAGCTCCACTTCACATCTTGTGGTACATTTCCTTGCACAATCGTGGTTTTAATTGCTTCACCTGTCGTCCGAGTCCAATCGACAGATTGTAGTCCCTGCCCACCAAGCCAGATAACCATAATTGGAAGTATGAACAACGGTTTTTTGTATTTCAACAAAACAAATAAACAGCTTGCTGTCAAAGCAACCAAGAAAGAGACAGTATTCACTCCCACCACCGGCACCCAACCCGCTAATGGACCTTCGATCTGGCTTACGCCAAGTTCTAACCAGGGAAAACCACTCAGAAACCAGGCTTTGAATAATTCAAAACCGAACCAGGCAATGGGTAGTAACAGTGCGATATCAAATAAGGTAAACGAGTAGGAAGAGACTTTCTTGACCATCCAGCCAAACAAGGCCAGATAGGAAGCCAGAATGGCGACAAACAAAAATGTCAGCATGCCCGCCAAAAACCAGCCAGAATGCCCAAAGACATGAATCGCTACATAGACCCAGGACACGCCAACACCAAACATACCGAGCCCAAACCACCACCCTCGCCACGCGGCTTGTTTTGGGGTAGTGTTATCCCAACTTGCAAAAAGCAGAATCAGGCTGATAACAGCAATCGGGTAAAGATTAAAAGGCGAAAACGCCAGCGGTAGCAGTGCTCCGCCTAATAATGCAACGATATGTCCTTTCCAGCCCTGCATTGTCAGCCCATTACTTTTTTGCATTATTCGGTATCAGCTTCTGGCTCTTCTTCAGGTGGCAAAATCACCATTTTCATCAGATATAAACGACGGTTGTCAGCACGTAAAATACTGAACTGAAAACGATCAATCGTGATTTCCTCACCTCGTTCAGGCAAGTGACCAAACTGATTGACCACATAACCACCAACAGTATCAAAATCCTCATCACTCCAATCTGTTTCGAAAAACTCATTGAAGTCCTCAACCATTGTTAAGGCTTTGATAGTGTATGTGTTTTCATTTCTTTGCAGAATCGGCGCATCATCGTCAATATCATGCTCATCTTCAATTTCACCAACGATTTGCTCCAACACATTCTCAATAGTGACAATGCCGGCAACACCACCATATTCATCAACCACGATGGCCATATGATTACGGCGAGCACGAAATTCGCGTAACAACACATTCAATCGCTTACTTTCAGGGATAAACACGGCTGGTCGTAATATTTCACGCAAGTCGAAATTAAAATCACCGCTATTGACCACAGCGGTAAGTAAGTCTTTGGCAAGCAGGATACCGATCACATCATCTCGGTCATCATCCATCACCGGAAAGCGAGAATGCGCCGTTTCAGTGACCAGCTTTAAGGTTTCTTCAGGGGCAGCATCACGTGACACCATGACCACTTGTGAACGTGGAATCATAATATCGCGGGCTTGCATTTGTGACACACTCAACGCACCTTCAACAATGGAAAGTGCTTCTGAATCCAGAATATGACGCTCAGAAGCTGAACGAATTAATTCGATCAGTTGTTCCTGATCCTGAGGTTCCAAAAACAAATTACTCAGTTTTCGCACCCAGGATTGATTTGCTAAGCGACTCGGTCGTCCTTCACTCATGATTCCACTCCCTGCCATTCATAGGGATTAGCTATATCTAATTGATGCAGAATATCTATTTCCAACGTTTCCATCTGTTCCGCTTCATCCGATTCAATATGATCATAACCTAATAAATGTAAACAGCCATGAATCACCATATGTGCCCAGTGATGTAACTCAGCCTTACCTTGCTCTTGTGCTTCTTTTCTGACAACAGGTACGCAAATGACTAAATCGCCCAATAAACGAGGTTCTAATTTAATGGGCGCATCAAAAGGAAAAGACAAGACATTGGTTGGCCTATTTTTGCCACGGTACTGACCGTTGAGTTCAGCACTTTCTGATTCATCGACTAAACGAATACTGAGCTCACAGTCTTCATTGACTTCAAATAGTGCAGCTTCAGTCCACTGAGTAAACAGTGACTCATCCGGTATATCTCCATCATAAGCACACTGAAAATCCACTACTACGCTCATGCTTTTTTATCAGCCTTATCGTATGCCAAGATGACTTTTTGTACCAGTGAATGACGAACAACATCTTTTGCCTGGAAGAAGGTAAAGCCGATACCGTCCACATCCTTCAACACGTCAATGGCGTGACGTAAACCAGAGCGTGTTGAGCCGGGCAGATCCACCTGAGTGATATCACCCGTAATGACAGCGGTAGAGTTATAGCCCATACGAGTCAAGAACATTTTCATTTGTTCAGTCGTGGTATTTTGCGCTTCATCAAGAATGATGAATGATTCATTCAGTGTTCTACCACGCATATATGCCAGTGGTGCCACTTCAATGACATTACGTTCCATTAATTTAGCGACCCGCTCGAACCCCAGCATTTCATATAGAGCATCAAACAACGGTCTGAGGTATGGATCGACTTTTTGCGCTAAATCACCAGGCAAAAAACCAAGTCGCTCACCGGCTTCGACTGCGGGTCTCACCAAGACAATTCGGCGACAAAAGTCACGCTCCAAGGCTTCCACAGCACAGGCCACGGCAAGGTAAGTTTTACCGGTACCGGCAGGCCCCACACCAAAGTTAATATCGTGGGTCATCACCCGACGTAAATACGCTTGCTGATTTTCACCACGGGCTTTAATCAAGCCTCGTTTTGTTTTAATCACCACTTCTTTATCAGGCTCTGTCGCCGCTGATACATCTTCACCACCACTTTTGCGGATGGCCATATGAATTTGCTCAGGCGCCAAAACCGTTTGTGCTGTCTCAGCGTATAAGTCATGGATGACTTCCTGAATTAAAGTGAGCGTGTCTGCTGGCCCAATAATTTGGAAATTCACACCACGGTTATTGATTTCCACACCAAAGCCACGCTCCATCATCCGGATATGTTCATCGAGATGACCACATAAATTGGCAAGGCGAGGATTATCAGCAGGGCTTAGCTCGAAGTTAATACTATCGAGCGCTTGAGAAGTTTGAGTCACTATAAAATTCCGATGAGCTTAAAGTGCCACGCTATCAGCGAGTAATTCGCCGCGCAAGGAGTTAGAGAAGGCTTCTTCGATACGTACATCTACGAACTGGCCGATAAGACTACTATCACCGGGAAAGTTCACTACCCGATTATTCTCTGTACGACCAGCCATATCACCACCACCACGATGTGCTTCGCGCTCAACTAAAATGCGTTGGGTCGTTCCCACCATGGCTTTAGCATGTTCGTCTTCCAGCTCACGCAAACGATCCTGCATGATTTGCAGGCGGCGTTTCTTTTCATCTTCAGTCACAGAATCGGCAAATGCTGCAGCGGGTGTGCCAGGGCGAGCGCTATAAACAAAGCTGAAAGAATGATCGAATTTAATCTCATTGATCAAATCCATCGTTGCCTGGAAATCTTCTTCTGTTTCATTGGGAAAACCAACAATGAAATCACTCGACATACTCAAGTTCGGTCTGACTTCCAGTAAGCGACGAATCTTATGCTTATATTCCAGAGCAGTATGACCACGCTTCATCATAGTCAGAATACGATCAGAACCAGACTGAACGGGTAAATGCAGATGATTCACTAACTCCGGTACTTCGGCAAATGCCTCAATCAGGCTGTCAGAAAACTCAACCGGGTGAGAGGTAGTAAATCGAATACGTTCAATACCGTCAATGGCCGCCACATAATGAATCAGTAATGCTAAATCAGCCGTTTCATCATCTTCAATCACACCTTGATAGGCGTTTACATTCTGACCCAATAGATTAACTTCACGTACCCCTTGTGCCGCCAGCTGACGAATTTCACGCAGAATGGGGCCAACCGGACGACTGACTTCTTCACCACGGGTGTATGGAACGACGCAGAATGTGCAGTATTTACTGCAACCTTCCATCACCGAAACAAAGGCGGTCGGGCCTTCTGCTTTCGGGGCAGGTAAGTTATCGAACTTCTCAATCTCAGGAAATGAGATATCAATGCTGGGTTTGCGGCTGATTTTGACTTCTTCCAGCATCGCCGGAAGACGGTGCAATGTTTGCGGTCCAAAAATCAAATCCACATACGGCGCGCGTTGGCGAATCGCCTCACCTTCCTGGCTTGCCACACAGCCGCCGACACCAATCACTAAATCGGGACGCGAGTCTTTCCAGCGTTTCCAGCGACCAAGTTGATGAAACACTTTTTCCTGCGCTTTTTCACGGATAGAACAGGTATTAAGCAATAATACATCTGCTTCTTCTGGAATATCTGTGGGTTCTAATTGATGAGATGCCGCCAGGACTTCTGCCATTTTTGATGAATCATACTCATTCATCTGACAGCCGAAGGTTCTGATATAAAGTTTGCCAGCCATAGTTTCTGCTAAAGTCAAAGGGCGCACAGGATACTATTTTTTAGCTGATTAGTACATACAAGTGATTGTTTTTACTAATAACTGCAAATATAGTGTGGAAAGGAATAACAACAAGGAAGTGAATCATGGCAATCAAGGATTGGCCTGCCGATGATCGCCCGCGAGAAAAGCTTTTATTATCAGGCGCTAAGGTATTGTCAGATGCAGAGCTACTGGCGATCTTTCTGCGCACAGGAGTAAAAGGATTTTCTGCGGTCGACTTAGCACGCAAACTTATCAGTGAGTTTGGCTCTTTACGGCGCTTAATGGAAGCGGATGAGCAACAATTCTGTCGGGGCCACGGGCTTGGTCAGGCAAAATACGTTCAGCTCCAGGCGGTTCTGGAAATGGGCCGACGTCATTTAGAATCCAGTTTAAAGCTTGGCGATGCATTTACAGATGCTGACAATACCATGCGTTATATAAAGCAACGTTTACGAGCCTATCCGCATGAAGTTTTCGCCTGTCTTTATTTGGACAATCAACATCGTTTTTTGCAATTTGATGAATTATTTCGCGGTACGATCGATGGCGCCAGCGTGTATCCGCGCGAGGTAGTGAAATCAGCACTAAAACATAATGCCGCTGCCGTTATCCTTGCCCATAACCATCCCTCTGGCATTGCTGAACCCAGTCAAGCTGATATTCATATAACCAAACGGATTAAATCTGCGCTTGAGCTGGTCGATATCAGAGTACTGGACCATATAATCGTAGGTGATGCAGAGGTGACGTCCTTAGCGCAACGTGGCTGCATTTGACTGAGTCAATTGCCATAAGAATATGTGAAATCACCTATTTTTCTGCTATTTGATATCTCTACTATTGTCCAATTTAATAATTAAAATGATAAGAGAGAATCCGATGAAGTCACTGAAAGCGTTCGGTCTAGGCTTTTTACTAACGCAAACTATGAATGGCTATGCAGCTGATAATGCGCTGATAGATGATGCTAGCTTAAGCTTGGGTAGCCTGGTTGTGTCGGCAGATAGCACAGGCCCGTTAACTTCACGCAACCTATCAACATCCGTTGACGTGCTTAATGCAGCTCGCATTGAAGATCAGAATGTCAGTTACACATGGCAACTTTTTGATCAAATGCCAGGGGTGATGTTGACCCAGTTTGGTATGGGTAATGAGTCTGGCAAAATTTCTTTTCGAGGCTTTAATGGTGAAGGTGAAGTCAATGCTGTCAAATTGCTGATTGATGGTATTCCCAGTAACCAGAACTCAGGCAATATGCCGTATCTAGAATTACTCACCCCCTTAGAAATCGAGAGAATAGAAGTGGTCCGTGGCACCAATGACCCTCGTTATGGTTTGCATAATATTGCCGGTAACGCTGGTATCTATACTCGTCAAGGCGGTAACTATAATAAAGCGCGCGTCACTTATGGCAGTTATGCCACAAGAAATGTACAGTTTGTAAGTGGCATTGAAAGTAATGGTTTTTCCCAGAACTACGCAATCAGCTACCTCAACTCAAACCGCTATCGCCATCACAGCGATATTGAAAAAAGCACCTTTTCAGGCAAGTGGTTCTACACACCCAATAGTGGGCGAGCCCAATTCGGGGTTATTGCCAGACATGGCAAGGCCGAAGCACAAGAAGCCGGTTATTTGACACGGGCCGAAGCTCATGATGATCCTGAACAATCACGGCCGCATAATGAGGCTGATGGAGGTGATCGCATGATGAATCAATTCAGTGCACACCTTGATATAGATATCACCGATAATCTGTTCTGGAGCAGTAAGACCTATTTAAATGAGTTAGATGAAGACCGTTATGTTACCTATGCTGCAGGGGGTAACCATAATGAACGACTAACAGAAGAAGAACATAAAGGGGTTTTAAGTACCTTAACCTGGCGGCCAGATGTCAGTTGGGCTCATGAGTTCAGCCTGATGGGTGGAGTAAGTGCTGAATTTCAGAATAATGAAAGCCGTCGTTATCTGGTGGATATGGATAGAAATAGAACAGTACAAAAACGTAATCAAAAATTCGACTTTGATATTTATGGCGGCTTTATCCAGGCCATTTATAAACCGACTGAAAAACTGAAAATTGTTCCTGCTTTACGTGTTGATACGGTACGTGGCAGCTTGAATGATAATGGTATCCACCGTGGAATTAACGATTACGGTAATATCACTCAGCCTAAGCTCAGTGCGGTTTATTCTTTTAATAATCAATATGCTTTGTATACCAACTGGGGAAAAACCTTTCAGGTTGCTGATGGCGCATCTAGCTATAAAAAAGTAGGTATTCCAGAGCTGAGCCCTTCTATTAATGAAGGCTGGGAAGTAGGACTGAAATTTACACCCACAGACTGGTTAAATGGTCGGATCGCTGTATGGCAACAAGTAGCATCAGATGAATATAAAAAACGTTTAGGCGATCCTGATGGCAATAGTGAAAATATAGGAAAGACCCAGCGCAGAGGCATTGATTTCCAATTCAATGCACAAGCCTCTGATAAACTTGGTCTTTGGTTTGCTGCATCACTTCAGGATTCAGAAATCCTTAAAGCTGGTGCAAAAACACCTCTCAATAAAGGCAATGAGATTGATCATGTGCCTCACTATTTGGTTGATGCTGGTGTAGATTATCAAGCCTCACCGAAACTGAAACTATCTTCCTGGGTCAGCGCCCAAGATGATGCATATTTAAATCAGGAAAATGATACCAATAAATATGGTCAGTATGTGTTAGTGAATGCCTCAGCTAGCTATGCATTGACAGAAAAAGTCAGATTAGATGTTGAACTTAAAAATATATTTGATCGCTATTATGAATATGTCTGGTGGAGTAAAGACTTTAATGAAACTTTACACTCTCCCGGTGATGGTCGCTCAATATACGGCTCTATTCAATATGACTTTTAATCATTCATGAACAAAGCCCGACAGCTATGGCTGAAGATTCATACCTACCTTGGACTTAGCATTGGTTTATTGCTGGTCTTATTAGGTCTGACAGGCAGTATTTTAGTGTTTTATCTACAGTTCGATATCTGGTTAAATCCAGATATCGAAGCTGTTTCAACGTCTCCTGTCAGTCAACAACAAGCCGTATTTGATCAATTACATCAGCAATTCCCTACCCGAACTGATTCCTGGCGTATCGAACAACCGCTTCATCCGGGCTGGCCAATTATGGCACGTTATTACACGCCAGTTGAAACTCGCGACTTAACGTTTGCGCCTTTAATGGTGACCATTGATCCGACCACCTTAAAGATCACTAGTCAACGTTTCTGGGGTGAGTTTGCGATGACCTGGATCTACAATCTGCATTACGTTTTATTACTAGATAAGCCCGGTAAAACCTTTATTGGCATAGTCGGTCTTATTAGCCTGATATCACTGATTTCTGGGATGGTTTTATGGTGGCCAGGTTGGCATAAGCTAGGTCGAGCGCTGGCTTGGCGTTTACGTTCCAGCTATGCCAAAAAAGTGTTTGATCTGCATATTCTTTCCGGCAGTTATGGCTTTATTGTGTTGCTAATGTTGAGCTTAACCGGCGCTGCACTGGATTTACCCACGCAAACACATCAGATCATCAATGCTTTTTCACCATTAGCCACGAGCCCTGCTCTTGCACGGTCACCTCAGCAGGAGGGTAAACAGCCTGTAATCTCAGCCGATACGGCGGTAAAGTCAGCTTTTAAGTTATTCCCAGATGCTGAATTACGCTGGGTAGAATCACCGGGCAGTGAGAAAAATAGCTGGCGAGTGGTTTTCTATCAAGAGGGTGAACCGAGCCGCCGCTTTCCTAGAACACAGGTTTGGGTAAATGCTTTTAATGGCAATATTGTCGCGAGCCGGGATGGATTGGCTGATAAAGCCGGAGATAAAGTCATCAACTGGCTACACCCGTTACATAATGGCGAAGCCTTTGGCCTGACAGGCAGGATTATTGTATTTATCTGTGGTTTTATACCGCTAATTTTGTTTGTTACCGGCTTATTACGCTGGCAACAAAAGCGGCATGCTAAAAAGCGTACCGCTTATCGTCATCATTAATCGTTGTCCCAGTCTACTGGCGTATCTTTAAAGACTTTTTTACCGGTAAACATCGCTGATACAAGACCATTACGTTCCCGAAGCTCGCTATATACGACGCCTAAAATATGTAAAAGGATAGCCAAGCTTAGTATCCAAAATACGATTTCATGTATTTCTTTAAAGGGTGAACGAAAATCTCGCATTTGCTGGTAAGCCGCCTCATTGATGCCTTCTTTTGAGTATGGCTGAACCAATGATTCCGTTTGTGGACTTTCTGCTACCCAAGCTTTAAAACTATCGCCAAACGGTGGCATATAGACATCGGTGCCACCAAGCACTAAACCTGTTACTGCCTGTGTAGTTAATAAGATAAATAACAAGGTCACCATCAGCCGTGCTAGAGGATTATGCCCAGCAAATCCAACTGATTTACCCTGTTTTAGACTCTGCAGATAGACCTGACGCTGCTGTTTATACTTTTGCCCTAAAGGCAAAATGGCTGCCCAACGACTAAAACGATTACCAATAAACGTCCAAAACAGTCGAATGGCTAGATTAATTGCAAACACATATCCTACGTATACATGCCATGTTTTTAGTAGAATTTTGCCTTCTGTCGTTACGCCGAGAGCTTTGCTATTCATAATAGCCACACCAATTGCAATCAACGCAATAATGGACAATACATTTATCCAGTGAAACCAACGAACCATACGATCCCATACCGGGTATTCAGTTAATGTTCTCGCCATTTGCTTCTTCACTGCTCTCTCCTTATTTATCTAATTAGCAGTAGCCATTACCCATTCATAGAAAACCAAGAACTTGGGTGAGCTAATCCTGATATTAAAATTACTCATATAAAACATTGAGTAACATTATCTGGCTTATTGTTTTCTCTCTCAGGGAAATATGTTGAATTCAATATACCTTCATTTGTCTGATATTAAACACGATGCAACTTATCAAAAGCTTAACCGTAGGCATGAAGGATTCAAACACCTGTTCTTATTGAAGAAAATAATCAGCACAGCTCACATCCATGTATCCGCCCTCACGTTAAATAGTCATTCTCACACGGAGAATGGATATTTGATGGCTTCGTGATAGTGATAACCTTCAACCTCAAAATCATCCAGTGTGACCCAGGTTTCCAGATCCTTTAATGATTTAATCTCCGGGTTAATGTGTAAGCTGGGCGATGGATAAGGTTCACGTTTCAACTGCACATCACGCATTAACTGCAATTGATCTTCGTAAATATGGGCATTCACAATCTTATGGTAGGCCTTGCCCGACTTCAGTCCAGAAATTTGCGCCATAATTTTGAGTAAAAAGAACACCTGCACCTGATTGAAATTCAAACCAAGCGGCACATCACAAGAACGCTGGTAAGAGGTTAAATACAGCGTGTCACCTAAAACAGAAAAGGTATGAGTATGCATGCAGGGTCTCAGACAGCCCATATCAAACTCGCCGGGGTTATAAAAAGTCAGGATTTCGCCACGGTCATCAATACCACGCTTTAAATCATCAGCGATTTTTTGTAACTGATCTAGTGTAGATCCATCAGGCTTTTGCCATCGGCGGCCCTGGACACCATAAACTCGCCCCATATCATCTTCACCTCTACGATGAGGATTATTGAGCCAGTCCTTATTATCATTAGCATTGGCATCCCAAGTGCGGCAACCAATGGCGCGGAAATCTGCTGCGTTATCATACCCTCGCAGGTATCCGAGCATTTCGGCAATTGCTGCCTTCCAGTAACTTTTTCGTGTGGTGATTAATGGGAATTGATTATTAGCAACGTCATATTCCAAATCGGCATTAATGACGGTCAGGCAACGTTTTCCTGTACGTTCATTTTCAACCCATTCACCTTCGTCAATAATACGTTGGCATAAATCCAGATACTGTCTCACTCAGAAGGCTCCAATTCTCACTGCAAAATTGCTGATGATTTTGGCATTGCTAGGTCAGACAGACAAGTTCATTAAGGTGACAGATTATACTTCTGCATACGATATAACAGCGTATCTCGGCTAATGCCTAACAAACGGGCCGCTTTAGAACGATTTCCAGCCGCCATATCCAACGCTTGTTCAATCAAGTCCAATTCCACATTTGCGAGCTCTATACCACTAGGCGGAAGCACAAACTGATGTTGTTCTATGGCAACTTCAGGGCGCATCTCTCTTGGTAAATCACCTGGCTGTAAGAGTTCACCAGCATGTAACAAAGCAAGACGCTGACATAAGTTTTCTAATTCTCTGACATTACCGGGCCAACGGTAATGTAAAAGACTTTGCTCAGCTTCTTTGGATAACCGCACCACAGCATTATTTCCTGCAAATTCTTTTAAATAATGCTTCATCAGTATTGGCAGGTCTTCGATACGATCGCGTAGGGCTGGTAATTCAATTGGTACCACCTGTAAACGATAAAACAAATCTGCCCGGAATCTTCCCGCCTTCACTTCAGCAGGCAAATCAGCACTTGTCGCTGCCAGAATGCGAACATCTGCGACGTGCAAACGGTGACTTCCTTGCAACTGACACTCACCCGCTTCCAAAAAGCGTAATACTTTTGCCTGTACAGATAGGGGTAAAGCATCGACTTCATCCAGAAAGACTGTGCCGCCTTCAGCCGCTAATAAACGTCCACGAAATGTTACTTCCCCTTGTTCATTACTTCGACCAAACAAATCCAACTCAACATCTTCTGTGGGTAACGCTGCACAATTAATAGTGACAAGCGTGTTATCACGACGACGACTTTGTCCATGCAGACTTAAAGCGATTAATTCTTTACCTGTACCCGTTTCACCACTGATAAGCACACTGGCATCACTCAAAGCAATCATCGGTAAGGTTCGCAGAATATGGGTTAAATCAGGCGACTGACCTAAGATCCTACTCATGTTACTTACCCCTGCATCGGATGTTGATGATCAGGCATGGCATGGTGTTCATGCATACTTTCCATTGGCCAGAATAAGGTTGCCAATGCCATCAGAATAATCAACAAACCAGCCAATTTACGTAAGCGTGGTGAGCGCCCTAAAGCAGCCAATATACCGGTGAATAATCCGGCACCCATTACTGCAGGCAATGTGCCGGCACCAAATGCCAACATCACCAAGCCCCCCTTAACTGGGTCACCAGCAGTGGCTGCCACAGCTAACGCGGCATATACCAGTCCGCATGGCAGCCATCCCCAAACCATACCGAGAAAAAAAGCCTGACTTACTTTCCTGACTGGTAATAGTTTTTGTCCAAGAGGCTGTAGCCAACGCCACAATGGCGCGCCCATACGTTCAGCACGAGCAAACTTTGGAAACCAGCCTGCTAAATATAAGCCCATGGCAATCATGACAATGACAGACAGAACTCTCAAAACCCAGTGTGCATTCAACTGAGTCAGAGGTGTGCTCAGCAAACCGACAATCACACCAGCAAAACTGTAGCTGAGTATACGACCAATGTTGTAGTTAAAAACAAACGGTAACATGCGGCGCTGACTCTCTCTCACCTCTTTAGGTAAACTCAGCGTCAATGCGCCAATCACTGAACCACACATCGCAATACAATGCACTGTACTGAATAAGCCAAGTAAAAATGCTGTGATATAGGAACTAGTGATAGCTGCCATGCTTAAAGTTTTCTCTTAAATTTTTAGATTCATTTTTCAGATTAGCATGCTATTTCAGCATTAATTTGTGTCATTTCACACACTATTTTTTGAAAAAACACACTTTTTAACCATAGTAACTTCTTATTATCAGTTATTAGATTGCCTGAGAGAGAATACATAATGAAAAGAACAAGTTTATCACTTAGCATCATGCTGAGTTTATTCCTGCCATCGCTTGCGTATGCCGAACATAACCACGATGTCAAAAAACTAGAGAAAGTCACCGTTTCAGGTGAAGCTATTCAGCCATTACCTCAAAGTAGTGCTGACCTTGGTTTAGAAGCGCTCCAATCAAAGCGCGCTCAATCAAGTGATACAGCCTCTCTGTTAAAAGGTATTCCTGGCGTCTCGCTATATGGCGCGGGAGGCGTTTCCAGCCTGCCGGTAATTCACGGTTTAGCAGATGACAGGCTTCGTATCAAAGTCGATGGTATGGACTTAATTTCAGCCTGCGCTAACCATATGAATCCACCACTCTCCTATATTAGCCCAACACGCGTATCTGAGCTAAAGGTCTACTCAGGTATTTCACCTGTCAGCCTAGGTGGTGACAATATTGGTGGCACCATCGTTGCTAAATCCAAAAAACCGGAATTCGCTACAAATGGCGAAGATATACTGACAAAAGGCGAAGTAGGCGCATTTTATCGTAGTAATGGGGATGCACGTGGTGCCAATCTTTCCACAACTGTTGCCTCTGAAAATTTTAGCTTCAGCTACACCGGCTCAACCAGTAAAGCGAATAATTATGATGCCGGTGGAAGTTTTAAAGCAGCTGAGCCCGCAGCCTCTGATCGCGGCTGGCTTGATGGAGATGAGGTTGGTTCAACCGCTTATGAAACACGTAACCATGCTATCGATTTAGGGTATAAATTAGACAACCATCTATTCCAACTGAAGTTTGCTCACCAAGATATTCCATATCAAGGCTGGCCAAACCAACGTATGGATATGCTGGAAAATCGCAGCAATAGTATCAATTTCATATATAACGGACTGTTTGACTGGGGCTCATTGGAAACGTCTCTCTATAGAGAAAAAACCCACCACAAAATGGATTTTGGCGATGATAAACAGTATTTATATCCGTCAATGATGGCCCCACCAGCTTTTGGCATGCCGATGGAAACCGAAGGTGATAATCGTGGCTTAAGCATTAAAGCTGAGATAAATGCCAACGAGCGTGATTTATACCGAATTGGTACCGATATCCAACGTTATCGTCTCGATGACTATTGGGAAGCATCAGGCGGCAGGATGATGGCACCCAATACATTTATCAATATCAATAATGGTCAACGTGATCGTTATGGTCTATTTGCTGAATGGGAAGCAACTTGGAATGAAAGATGGACTACGCTTGCCGGTATACGTCATGAAACAGTAAAAATGGATGCCGACGATGTTCAGGGGTATAACAATAACCCCAGCGGTATGATGTACACATATATAGATGATGCTAATGCTTTCAATAGTCGAAACCGAAAGCACACTGATAGCAACATCGATCTCACATTAATGGCACGGTTCACACCATCTGAAACACAAACATACGAGTTTGGATATGCACAAAAAACGCGTTCACCAAATTTATATGAACGCTACTCTTGGTCACAAAACAGTATGGCTATGGCAATGGTGAACTTGGCTGGTGATGGTAATGGCTATGTAGGTAACATCGATTTGGATCCTGAAGTTGCTCACACCATCAGTTTTACAGCTGACTGGCATGATGCTGAGAAAAAAGATTGGGGGCTTACGGTCACCCCATACATCAGCTATGTTGATGACTTTATTGATGCCGGGCGTTGCTCGGGTAACCCAGCTCTAGGTATGTCAGCTTGTACCGCTGGTAACCTTTCAACAACTAATGACTTTGTTTATTTACAATATCAAAATGTATCAGCCCGCTTATTCGGTATTGATATCTCTGGTAATAAAAAACTGTACAGCTCTGAAGATTATGGCAGCATCGTTGGCTCAGCTGTCATCAGCTATGTTAATGGTGAAAACCGTGATAGTGGTGATGATTTGTACAATATCATGCCTCTTAACGCTGTCTTTGCTATCGACCATGAGAAAGGCCGTTGGCACAGTCGTGCTGAATGGGAATTAGTTTCTGCAAAAAATGATGTCAATGACGCACGTAATGAAGTAGAAACTTCTGGCTATGGTTTGTTACACCTTCGTACGAGTTATGAATGGCAACAAGTTCGTCTCGACTTAGGTGTCGAAAACGTTTTTGACAAGCTTTACAGCAATCCATTATCTGGTGCATATACAGGACAAGGCTCAACAATGGGAACCATTCCTTGGGGAATCACTGTTCCAGGGATGGGCCGTTCTTTCTATACAGCGCTTAGTTACTCTTTTTAGTGAATACAAGGCGTCTCATAACTCTTTAGGGACGCCTTGTTTTTTTTGTAGCTCAGGCTACCACACTCAGCTTTAAATCCACTTTTTTCAACTGCTCAACTTCATGTGACAAATCTGCTTCTGTTAATGGATGCTCTTTTAGCCAGCCATCGGGCAAAACTAACATTAGCTTTTTACCTTCTAATTTCAGCTTAATATAAGTGTCAGCACGCTCAGATCGCCCCCTATTAAACACCATAGCCAATCGTAGAAGCACCGTTAAACGTTGTGTACTAAGTTGCATTTCATCCGGCAATTTATTGATATGCTTTTTCGGAAATGAACGTCGCTGCCCTCTTACCATTACCGATAAGGCATGTTGTTCTTCACGCGAAAAGCCCGGTAAATCTGAATGCTCAACCAGATAGGCTGAATGTTTATGGAACTGGTTATGCGAGATTGATAAACCGACCTCATGTAATTTGCAGGCCCATTGCAAGCGATGCAATAACTCATCATGATCCAACTCCCAGTCATGGGCTACTTGTTCATAAAGTTGTGTTGCCATCACCGCAACCCGTTCTGCATGTGCTTCATCTACATGATATCGTCGCATCAAAGCTAAGACTGTGCGGTCACGTTCATCATCATGCTGAATACGGCCAAGTAAGTCATACAATAGGCCTTCTCTTAAAGCGCCATCAGACACGATCATTTTCTCAATACCGAGCCGCTCAAATGCAGCAGCAAGTACACATAAGCCACCCGCTAGCACATTATTTCGCTCTTCTGACAGGCCCTCTAATTTCGCCTCTTCAACGCTTCCGGCTTCAATAAGATGGTTCACAAACTTTTCCAGTGACTTAGCGGTGATGACGCCATCATCAGCCCAGCCCTGTTCTTTACAAATATTGGCTACGGTTCGAATTGTACCTGAGGCGCCGACTGCCTCTTGCCAGCCAGCTTGACGATAAGGACGTTGAATGTAGCGGATATGCCTTGCTGCAGCTAACATGGCATGTTGCATTTGAGAGGCGGTCGTTTTGCCATCAGCAAAAAACTTTTGTGAAAAGCTGACACAGCCCATCTCAAGGCTTTCTCGCATCAAGCCTTTAAAACCATCACCAATAATAAATTCCGTACTACCGCCACCAATATCCATTACTAAACGGCGACTATCATCAAAGGCCAGCGAATGCGCAACCCCAAGATAGATTAGGCGTGCTTCTTCTTCACCAGTGATGATTTCTATCGGATGACCTAAGGCTAGACGAGCCTGATGAAGAAAGCGTCTTGAGTTGTGCGCGATACGTAAAGTGTTAGTACCTACCACCCGCACGCTGCCGTAGGGCAAATCTCTGATACGCTCACCAAAACGTTCCAAACATGCTATCGCACGTTCTTGCGCCTCTAGAGAGAGGTAGTGATGTTTATCCAGTCCAGCTCGCAGCTGTACCATCTCGCGAAGTCTGTCGACCACCTGAAAGTGGCCATCACGCATACGGGCGATGATCATATGGAAGCTATTAGAGCCCAGATCAACCGCTGCTAGCACATCATTATTTGTTTCTTGCATAGCACCTGTCAGTTTGTTTTTCAGTTTATTCTGCACTAGCTGATTGCTTGTGGACAATGTTAAATCGTCTTTTCCATAAAAAAAGCCCGGTATCAAACGCAGCCGGGCCTTTTTCATAAGCGACAAAAACCATCGATTTTTATTCAATAAGTTGACCTTTAATCACTTGTTCGGCTTTTTCAATGCTCAAATGACGCACATCTTTACCTTCCACCAGATAAATAATGTGTTCACATATATTATTCGCATGATCACCAATACGTTCCAATGAGCGCGCAGACCACATCATATCAATCACTCGTGTCACAGCCCGTGTATCTTCCATCATATAAGTCATTAGCTGACGTAAAATAGCTTCATATTCAGCATCGACTTCGCGATCTTCTTTTGCCACACGTAATGCCATATCCACATCAAATCGCGCAAAAGCATCCAATACATCACGCAACATACCGCGAACATGATTTCCCATGCTCTGCAGTTCACGATAATTATGTTTAGGCCGATCTTTCTCTGATAAATTCAAGGCCATCCGAGCAATGCGAACAGACTCATCACCAATACGCTCCAGATCGGTAATGGTCTTTAATATGCCTGAAACCAGACGTAAGTCACCTGCAGTCGGCTGACGGAGAGCAATAATCTGAATGCACTCTTCATCAATACTGACTTCCAACAAGTTCACTTCTTCGTCATTGGCGATAACTTCGCGAGCGATATCAGGCTCACCTTTAATTAGCGCTTCCATCGCATTATGAACTTGTTGCTCGACTAAACCGCCCATCGCTAAGACACGAGAACGGATATCCTGTAATTCATTCTCAAATTGTTGCGAAATATGTTGGGAAGTAGTTGTAACCATGTGCTTCTCTCCTCAGCCCCGGTTAACCGTAACGGCCGGTAATATAATCTTCTGTTTGTTTTTTACTTGGGTTAGTAAAGAGTTCATCCGTGGCACCAAACTCAATTAATTCCCCCATATACATAAACGCGGTGTAATCTGACACACGGGCCGCCTGTTGCATATTATGAGTCACAATGACAATCGTATACTTTTCTTTTAGTTCGTAAATTAACTCTTCAATTTTTAAGGTCGAGAGTGGGTCCAGAGCTGATGCCGGTTCATCCAGTAATAATACTTCCGGTTCAATGGCAATGGCACGAGCAATAACTAAACGTTGCTGCTGCCCACCAGACATTCCCATCGCTGACTCATGAAGACGGTCTTTCACCTCATCCCACAGTGCCGCCCCTTTTAATGATTTTTCTACCACTTTATCGAGTGTAGAACGATCATTAACCCCTTGCAGACGCAGACCATAAGCGACATTTTCATAAATCGATTTAGGGAATGGATTGGGTTTCTGAAACACCATACCTACCTGACGACGTAAATCTGCCACATTCACCGAAGGTGAGTTAATTTCCATGTCATCGAGTAATAAGTGGCCTTCCATACGCACAGAGTCAATCAAGTCATTCATGCGATTAAAACAACGTAATAATGTGGATTTGCCACAACCACTAGGACCGATAAATGCCGTAACCCGATTTTTTGGCACCTGCATATTAATATTGTGCAGGGCCTGTTTATCACCATAAAACAGGTTAAAGTCTTTTACTTGAAGACACAGCGTTTCATTATCAAGATTTACACGTGGGCCTCTTTGCATCGACTCAATATCAATGCCCCGCGATACATTTTTCTGTTCTTTCACTGCTTCCATCGTTTAACTCTCACTTGCTTTATAAGTTTCACGCAGACGATTACGAATACCAATCGCTGCTAGGTTTAGCACAATAATTATCAATACCAACAAAAAGGCGGTGGCATAAACCAACGGTCTGGCGGCTTCTACGTTAGGACTTTGGAAACCTACATCGTAGATATGAAAACCCAGATGCATAAACTGACGATCCAAATGCAGATAAGGGGCAATATTATCAATCGCCAATGAAGGTGCCAGTTTCACCACCCCAACCATCATCAATGGTGCCACCTCACCAGCTGCGCGAGCGACAGCTAAAATTAAACCGGTCATCATCGCTGGCGCAGCCATAGGTAATACTGTGCGCCATAGCGTTTCAGCCTTTGTTGCACCTAGTGCCAAGCTGCCTTCCCGAATCGCTCTTGGAATACGTGACAAGCCTTCTTCAGTCGCGACAATGACTACTGGTACGGTCAAAATCGCTAAGGTCAGCGAGGCCCATAATAAGCCAGGCGAACCAAATGTTGGTGAAGGTAGTTTCGCCTGGAAGAAAATTTCATCCACACTACCGCCAATGAAATAGACAAAGAAACCGAGACCAAACACACCGTAGACGATTGATGGCACACCCGCTAAATTATTGACCGCAATACGGATCAATCTGACTACCGCACCTTGCTTGGCATATTCTTTCAAGTAGACTGCCGCAATCACACCGAATGGCGTGACAAGCACAGACATAATCATCACCATCATCACCGTACCGAATATAGCCGGGAAAATCCCCCCTTCGGTATTGGCTTCACGCGGTTCGCCGGAAACAAACTCCCAGGCGTTGTGGAAGTACTGTCCTAACTTTTGCAGTGTGCTCATCGCATTCGGTTTATATGCCTGAACAATTTTTGCCATGGGGATTTCTGCTTCACGCCCATCTGAAATCCTGACTGTTATCTGATCACGATTCAGTTCTGAGTAGAGATCGTTTAACTCTTCTCGAATTTTTTCATAGCGAGTATTAAGTTGCTTTCGTTCCTCTTCAATCTCAAGATATGCTGCAGTGCCCTTTTTCACATTATCGAGCTCTAAACGACGCTCCTCGATTCGCAACTCTTCTAAGCCATGATTTATCTTGCCGACATCGGATTTTTCAATATTTTTTATCTTGCTATACAAAGCATTGCTTCGATCTAGACGAGCCTCAAACTCATCCCAGGCATCTTCACCCTGTGCGACGACTTCGCCTTGTTGTTTAACATTGACCAGATAACCATAAAAATTACCCCACTCACGGCGCTCTATCGACATCAAGCCTGCTGGCTTTTGTGTATCGGCAATCCATGGGTCATTAATCCAACGAAAATCGAGCCCAAAGAAGTCCCGGTTACCAATTTTTAGCAGAGTCCGATTGGCTGTTTCCTGACCTTCCGGCAAATGCACTCCAGACAGAGCTAACCGTGCGGCCGGTACAGTTTCATGATCAACTCGTTCGCCCACCAATACGACATTTTCTTGGCCTGGTTCTGCATAAGTCAGCTCAACAATATCGGCAGGCCAAAAATGACTTAATCCACGCACAGCAATCAGGCCAATTAGCCCTACAACCATGACCAGACTGATGCTGACGGCACCAGCATTCAACCAGACCCAGGGCTTACCACTATCAAACCAGATTTTCATTGAAGAACGTTGTTTCATTCTATTTCCTAACTACAGCGAGCTGTATTTATTACGTAAGCGCTGACGCACTATTTCGGCAAGGGTGTTAAGTATAAATGTCGCTAAGAACAACACTAATGCGGCCAGGAACAATACGCGATAATGTGAGCTTGCTACTTCAGCTTCCGGCATTTCCACCGCAATATTGGCTGACAAGGCTCTAAAACCTTCGAATATATTGAAGTCCATAATCGGTGTATTACCAGTTGCCATCAGCACAATCATCGTCTCACCTACTGCCCGACCTAAACCAATCATCACAGCAGAGAAAATACCGGGACTAGCGGTCAGAAGCACCACACGTGTCATGGTTTGCCAGGGCGTTGCGCCAAGCGCGAGTGAACCAATTGTCAAATGCTTTGGTACACCAAAAATCGCATCTTCCGTAATTGAGAAAATAGTTGGAATCACCGCAAAGCCCATCACCAGCCCCACAACCAGGGAGTTACGCTGGTCATAGTTGATACCAACATCATTCAGAAATTGCGGCATATTGCCATCAAACAACCATAACTCAATTGCACCGCTAGTTGCCATGGACACATAGCCCACGAGCAGAACGATAGGGATCAGTACTGCAGGCTCCCAACCATCAGGAATACGTTCCCGCCAGGTTTTAGGCAGTTTTGTCCAGCCCCAGGCAGTCAAAATAATCATCACCGGTAGCATAAACAATAATGTAAAAACGCCAGGTAAATGATCTTCCACTAGAGGTGCCAACCAGAGCCCAGCCAGAAACCCTAGAATAACCGTTGGTAAAGCCTCCATAATTTCGATGGTAGGCTTCACAAAATTACGCATTTTTGGTGACATAAAATAGGCGGTGAAAATAGCCCCCATAATGGCTAAGGGAACAGCGACCAACATTGCATAGAAGGCTGCTTTGATGGTGCCAAAAGTCAATGGCGTTAAACTGAATTTAGGCTCAAAGTCATTACTGGCTGAGGAGGATTGCCAAATGTATTCTGGTTTATCCCGACTTTCATACCAGACTTTTTCCCATAAGGAGTGCCAAGATATATCTGGATGCTCATTATGAATATCTAATAACTTCACATCACCTTTATCGGTAATACTGATCAGACCATTTGCCCGCGGAGATAAGGCCATCACCGCATCACTATCAACATAAGGCTCAACAAGTAAGGTGCGATGTGCAGTGGTGTGGTAAATCCCCAAATGCCCTGTTTTATCAAGAGTGACAAAACCTTTTCGGGCCTGTTCTGGTGCTATCGCGATGATAGGACTGCTTTGTTCGGCAAAACTTCGTACATTATGAAGTGTGTAGTTATTATCTTTATCCCTTACAGGAAACCACTGATCAATCTGGCCATCACTTCGACCAATCAGCACAGAAATACCACCTGTCAGAAACTCAAAACTCGTAATATCGACACCAGTAGGTACTGCTTTGATTTTCTGAACCAGACGTGGCTTTTCTAAATTCTGCACATCGTAATAATAGACAAAGCCGTTATCGTCAGCCAGGTAGAGCTCTCGTTGATCAATATCGAGCTTGACCTGAGTCAGTTCATTGGTATCAGTTAAGACAATTTCATGCTTTTCTGCATTGATGGTAAATTGCGTGTCATCAAGAAAATCGACTTCTTTTTCAAAGCGCTTCAACACTAAACGTTTATCTTTGGTGTAAGCAGCAAACGTGGTTTTATCTTCATAACTTTGTACTGAAAGCAAACTCAGCGGTTGACCAGCATCATCAATAACAAGAGGCTTTTTACCCAATGGATAGGTGACCTTCGGCACAATAACGCGTTGTGTGCCAGTAGGGTATGTGACCTTATATTGCTCTTTAAAAACCAAGGCACTACCATCAGCAAGGCCATAACTGAATACGCCTGTGGTAGCAGCTCCGGCAGTAATGCTGGTAATGGCTTTTCCATCAATGGGCAAAGTTTCATCGCCCATGCTCTTGCCTGTTTTAGCATCAAAAAAACGAACCTCTCCATCATTCTGTATGGCCATGCCCACCGTGTTGTATTCATTTAATGATAAGAACACGGGCTTTTTGGCATCAGTATGATAGGTCGCTTCCGTCTTTAGGCTGGCCCCTTGGAATAAGGGCATCACAACATAGAGCAGATAGAAGAAAATCAATACAATAGCCAGAATCACAGAGATACCGCCAAGAGCTACCCCATATTTGGCTGTTCTGTCTTTAGCTTCACGCCAAGCGCGTCTGCGTTTCGCTACTTTGGAACCTGGTGCAGGCAATATACTATTGTCGACTGTTTGTTCTTGCATCTAGCAATTCCACTTAAGTTTATTTTTTCACTTTCTTCATCGCTAAACATACTGCTTTACAGGCTCTTTAGCGATAAATTTAGAAAAAACGCCCCGTAAAAACGGGGCGTTCCTCTTAGCTTAGCAAATGCTGATTTTATTGCAGCTTTTGCAGTTCTTTTTCCACAACTGAGTCTGGGAGTGGAATATAGCCATCTTTCACGACGACTTTTTGGCCTACTTTAGACAGAATCATTTTGACAAATTCACGATCAATCGGCGCTAATGGTTTGTTTGGCGCTTTGTTGATGTAAACGTATAAGTAACGAGAAAGTGGGTAAGAACCATTAGCTGCATTATCTAATGTAGCCGGGATCATTTTACCGCCTTCTTTTTTCGCTAAAGCCAGCGCTTTAACACCAGATGTTTTATAGCCGATACCAGAGTAACCAATACCATTAAGCGATTTTGTTACACCTTGAACTACTGAAGCTGAACCTGGTTGTTCATTAACGCTATTTTTGTAGTCACCTTTACAAAGGGCATGATCTTTAAAGTAACCGTAAGTACCAGAGACTGAGTTACGTCCGTAGATTTGAATATTACCTAAGTCCTGACCTAACTGACTCCAGTTAGTGATGTCTTCAGGGTAACCGCATTTACGTGTTGCTGAGAAAATAGCATCCACTTGAGGAATCGTTAAACCATCAATTTGGTTGTCTTTGTGCACATACACAGCCAAAGCATCGATGGCGACGCGAATTGGCGTTGCTTTATAACCATATTTCGCTTCAAAAGCCGCATCTTCTTTATCTTTCATTTTACGACTCATTGGCCCAAAGTTTGATGTACCTTCAGTCAATGCTGGTGGTGCAGTTGATGAACCTGCCGCTTGAATTTGAATACTTACATTTGGATATTCACGTTTGAACTCTTCAGCCCACATGGTCATCAAGTTAGCTAATGTGTCTGAACCAACACTCGACAAGCTTCCTGAGATACCACTCACTTTTTCATAGTCAGGTAAAGCAGGATCCACATCACCGGCAAATGTCAGCGGCGAAAAGGCCATTGTCATTGCAGCACCTAGCATAGCAAGGTTCTTCTTGAACATAGTGTTCAACTCCCAAAATTAAAAGAAAAAAAGCAACGTTTTTAACGTAAGCGCTAGGTAGTATGTATTTATGATATGACAAGCATATGAAAGAAATATGACAACCATGTTACAGCCGCATTATTCTTTGTTTTACGGGCAGCTATACCGGGATTTTCTCTACTGCTACAGTCTCTGGAAAACAGCATTTAAAGCTGCTGCCCTTACCCAATTCACTAGTAATTATCAGCCTTGCACCATGTCGTTGCAGAACATGTTTTACAATCGCTAAGCCAAGCCCTGTGCCGCCAGCATCACTGCTGCGCCCTTTATCTACACGATAAAAGCGTTCAGTCAGTCGTTCTAAATGATGAGCAGCGATACCTTCCCCCTCATCAATAACATCGATACAAACACCTTCATCAGTCTCGCGCCAGTTAAGTGTGACCTTGCAGCCTGGGGGAGTGTATTTCACAGCATTAAATACTAAATTAGATATCGCGCTACGCACCTCTCCCAGATCACAAACCAGCCATTTATCCGTTTCCAGATTCAGACTGAATTGGTGATCGTGATAATGCTCAAGCGCTTTAGCATCTTCGATAATCGAGTGGAGTAATTTATCAACATCAGTTGGTACTCTGCGTAGAGACTTTTCACCCGTTTCCAGCTGAGACAAAACTAATAAGTCTTTAATCATCAAGTGCATTCGCTCACTTTGCTGGCGCATGGCTGGGAGTGCCATTTTCCACTGCTCAGGATCGGTATCTTCTGTGAACGCTTCAAGATAACCACGTAATACCGTTAGGGGTGTTTTTAATTCATGCGATACATTAGCGACAAAATCGCGACGCATGCGCTGAAGCTTAATTGTCTGGGTGATATCACGGGCAATCAATAATCTGCCTGATCCCATATAATTTACTAACTTCACTTCCAGTTGAACATCTTCATTCAGAGGTGACTTGACTGTGGCTGTGCCACCTAAATGAACATGATTTTCCAGAAGTTGCTGGAATGCAGGTTCACGAATTAGATTATTAATTCTGACATGATTATCTCGCGGCCAACGTACGCCTAATAATTCGCGTGCCGCATGATTTGCCCATTCCACTTCACCAAATTCACCGAGCACAACAATACCATCTGGTAAAGCCGCCGTTGCTGACTGGAACCGCTTTAGATATCCAGTCATTTTTTTCTTGCGATTACTGTTTTGTTGACGCATCTGTTCTATTTGACGACAGACATCGTCAATCACGCCTTCAGCACTAGGAGAACGTCGCTTTTTAGGCTTTTGTAGCCAGAACCAAAGCTTGTACCAGTTATGCTGAAGCCATAACGCATAAGCCAAAGAGGCCACAAACATAAATGCCATCATTTGACCGAATAAAAGTCCGACAAAGCCTGCCAGACTGACTAGCGTCAGTAGCCGCCAATTATCCCATTGCATATTGCAGATCGCTTAATCGACTGAAAAACGATATCCAACCCCTCTAACAGTCTGAATAAACTGTTCATGACCGGTTGGCTCCAACGCTTTACGCAAACGGCGAATATGAACATCCACTGTGCGCTCCTCAATGTAAACCGTATCGCCCCAGACATAATCGAGCAATTGCGAACGGCCGTATGCGCGTTCAGGATTTTTCATGAAAAAGTGTAGTAAACGAAACTCTGTTGGCCCCAACTCAACGCGAACATCATCAACCGTGACTCTGTGGCTTTTAGTATCCAGAACTAAGTTAGCAAACTGGAGCTTCTGAGCATCTTCATTTTCAGGTGGTTGACAGCGACGTAATACCGCTTTGATTCGTGCAATCAACTCTGGCGGTGAGAAAGGTTTATTGACATAGTCATCAGCCCCGACGGCAAGCCCTTTGACCATATCTTCACTCTCACCTTTGGCAGTGAGCATAATGACGGGAATATTAGCGAGGAATTCATTAGCTCGGAGACGACGAATAAACTCAATGCCATCAATTCCTGGCAGCATCCAGTCCAGCAAAATCATATCAGGCTGATTACTTTTTAAAACCTCCAGACCCGCTTCTGCATCACCGACTGATTCACACGTCAGTCCGGCTTGTTTCAGAGTAAACGTCAACATATCTCTGATGGCAACATCATCTTCAACCACTAATACGCTTGTAGCCATAAATTCATCCCAGTTTTTCTTCAATCATAATGCAAGTATCTTACCTCTGAATTATGACAGTTTAGTAACAACCGTTAGTTTTATTACTATTACAAGACATTTAAGGTCACTCTGAAACAAAAAAGCCACACTTTCATCTGGAAAATGTGGCTATATGACAGTTTTATGTCAACATCTAACACATTGTTTTAACTCATAATGCCTTTAATCATATAAAACAGTGAGGCTGATAACACAGCAGCAGCAGGTACAGTGATTAACCAAGCTGTCACAATTTTCCTGACAACGTCACGTTTAACGTAAAGACTTTTCTTTTCTTTCTTCAATACTTTCTTGGCTTTTTTCAGCGTATCTTTTTCTCTATCAATCGAACTGTATAGCTGTGTGATTCGCTGATAGTCGGCTGCTGACTTTTGCTTCTTATCCAGCAACATATTGAGCTCACTGCGTAATGCACTCAATAGACGCTTTTCTTCTTGTATTTCTTGTTTATCTCTTTCAATTTCTTGTTTTAGGCTGCTGGATTTATCCATCCATTCACGCAAGAATCCAACCCCAAACACACCACCAATCGCAATATGGGTAGAACTGACTGGTAAGCCTAACTGACTAGCAATAATAACTGTAATTGCTGCAGCCATGGCAATTGAGAAGGCACGCATTTGATCGAGCTCGGTAATTTCACCACCCACCGTTCTAATCAAACGTGGACCATAGAGCCCCAGCCCAAGCGCAATACCTAATGCGCCAACCGCCATGACCCAGAATGGAATACCCGCTTTGGCATTGATCCCCCCCGTCATAACAGCATCATGAATGGCGGCAAGTGGGCCAATCGCATTTGCCACATCGTTGGCCCCGTGAGCAAAACTTAGTAACGCAGCAGCAAAAATCAGTGGAATCGTAAATAGAATATTGATGCTCTCACGGTCGTTATTTAACTTAGGTAAACGACGACGAAGTGAGGCTTTTACTAAAAAGAATGAAAAAACAGCCACGACTAAACCGATCGTCGAAGCTTGTAGCAAGCTGGGCTTAGTAACGATTTCTACTGAGAACAACCACTCATTTACCAGTGTTAAAAACTTAGGCCAGATATGTTTAAGGCCTTTTAAAACCAGATACGTGACAAAGGCCCATGCCATGATTGATACATAAACAGGCACCCATTTCAGTGATGCAGCTATTTTATTTTCTTGAAATATAATAGTTTTTTTGATGGCAAATAAGAATGCAGCGGCAATCACACCACCAACCACCGGAGAAATAACCCATGAGCTGACAATGGCACCCATCGTGCTCCAGTTCACTATTTCAAATCCGGCGGCAGCAATCCCTGCCCCCATCACGCCACCTACAATTGAATGTGTGGTTGATACAGGCGCACGAGCAAAAGTCGCCATATTTAACCAAAGCGCAGCAGCTAATAAGGCTGCCATCATCGCCCAGATAAACGTATCGCTTTCTTGGCCAAAGGCATTAATATCAATAATGCCTTTTTTGATTGTTGATACTACATCACCACCAGCGATGATCGCACCGCTGGCTTCAAAGATCATCGCAATGACAATGGCACCGCTCATCGTCAGCGCTTTCGAACCAACAGCTGGTCCAACATTATTTGCTACATCATTCGCGCCTATATTCATGGCCATATAGGCCCCAAATACCGTAGCTATTGCTAGAAAAAGATTATTGGGAACACCACCACTGGTGATGAAGCTATAGCCCAGAACGGCGACCATAAAAAAAAGGGCCATACCGATTCTAGTTAATTCAGCATGACTCTTTTTATAAGCTTGTTTTTCGATTTTATGGATGTCTTTAATTTCCACGATGATTCCGTTAGTAACGACCCAAAACGGCGCAATTATTACAGCAATGTGACGGAAGGCATACCCCAAGCAAGACCGATGTAACTATTGCCTGCTATGATTGTCTAGTTATACAACCTTCTGACAAGCATTTGACACTGATGAAAAAATTTTTATTTTTTATATTACTACTAACGGTTTTTAACGCTCATGCGCGCAACAGCCTATTTGATGGCTTAGGTTTGGATAATCAGGATGATGTGCCACCACTAGTCGAAGACGCATTCCAGTTCAGTGCTGAGGTTAATGATGACAATAGCATTCTGGCTCACTGGAAAATTCTCGATGGTAACTATCTTTACCGAAACAAACTCGAATTTGAGGTTGTGGGTAATGACCAGGTCAAGTTGGGAGAAATACGTTTACCTGCTGGCGAAAATAAACAGGATGAAAATTTTGGCTTAGTCGAGGTCTATCATGATGATTTGTCTTTCATCATACCTATTAAACGGCCTGAGGGGGCTACCACCTTCACTCTTAAAGCACGCTTTCAAGGGTGTTCAGAAAAATTTGGCATCTGTTATCCGCCATCAGAACAGCAAGTTGATCTAGCTTTAGCAGCTCTCAGTCAAGCTCCACAACAAAAAGTAGATGACACCATCAATCCGGTAGCCCAGCAACTCACTGAACAAGATCGCATCGCCCAAAAGCTAGAGCAAGAAAACTTAGGACAGATCATTATTGGCTTTATTGGGTTGGGCCTGCTTCTAGCATTCACCCCTTGTATCTTCCCAATGATTCCGATTTTATCGAGCATTATTGTGGGTGAAGGCGAACATATCACCACTCGTCGAGCCTTCACATTGTCGCTTATCTATGTATTGGCCATGTCGGTCACTTACACCATCGCCGGCGTGATCACAGGCTTACTCGGTGAAAACTTACAGGCCATGTTTCAAAACCCATGGATCATCAGCGCCTTCAGTGCATTATTTATTGTGCTTGCCTTGTCGATGTTCGGTTTATTCGAACTGCAACTTCCTAACTCAATACAGCACCGCCTACATCAACTAAGTCATAGACAACAAGGTGGTAAGTTAATGGGAGTGGCTATCATGGGTTTGTTGTCTGGTTTGATTGTTGGCCCATGTCTTGCTCCACCACTGGCCGGTACCCTCATTTTTATTGGGCAACATGCTGACCCTGTATTAGGTGGACTTGCCTTATTTGCACTGAGTATTGGCATGGGCATTCCACTCTTAATTATCGGTACATCAGCAGGTAAGTTGTTGCCTAGAGCCGGTAATTGGATGCTGTTTATTAAATCAATTTTTGGTGTATTACTGCTAGGTCTGGCTATATGGATGCTAGAGCGCATTATTCCAGGCTGGCTGACGCTCATTCTATGGGGTGGTTTATTCATCGTCACAGCGGTGTATATCGGCGCCTTTAATCAGCTAGATATTGACGCAACAGACCTCAGTAAATTGAGTAAAGGTTTAGGCTTAATACTCTTTATATATGGTGCATTATTGATGGTAGGTGGTGCCAGTGGCAGTCAAAACGTGTGGCAACCTTTACAGGCCATCGTAAAAACATCCAATAACTCATCTGTGGCACAACATCTTGAATTTACCCGTATAAACGATCTCAAAGAATTAAATCGTCGGCTATCCTCAACAACGCAACCAGTAATGCTCGATTTTTATGCAGACTGGTGTACTGAGTGCAAAATCATGGAAAACACAACGTTTCAGGATCCCGATGTTCTTGCAGCGATGAAGGATTACACATTACTCCAGCTGGACATGACTGAGAACACGCAAGTTCATAAGGACATGCTGAAATCGCTACGGGTATTTGGCCCACCCACCATGTTGTTTTTCGATAAAACAGGTAAAGAGCTGAAACAGCAGCGACTTGTCGGCTATGTAAAAACCGACACCTTTTTAGACCACGTGCAACAGATAGCGAGACAATAGTAGAAAAGTTCAGAAACTAGACTTTTCGACGAAAATAGCAACAAAAAGCCGCTTTTTATTTCAATAAACTGGACATCAACAGTTTGCTGGTGCACAATTCCGCCTATTATCTTTGACCCTTAATTGAAGGATCGTAATGGCGAATATTGTTGTGCTTAACGGCCCCAATCTCAACCTGCTTGGGACACGCGAGCCCGAACATTACGGCGCTGACACGCTCGCCGATATTCAACAACGTCTGGACGTTATCGCAAAAAGTGCCTCACACCAACTGGATTTTTTTCAATCGAATGCTGAACATGAACTCATCGAAAAAATTCACCAGGCTAAAGATAAAACGGACTTTATTATCATTAACCCAGCCGCATTCACACATACCAGTGTGGCATTACGTGATGCATTATCTGCCGTCAAAATCCCCTTCATTGAAGTACATATATCTAATATTCACGCACGCGAGACATTCCGCCATCACTCCTACCTTTCAGATATTGCAGTAGGTGTGATTTGTGGACTTGGCACGCAAGGCTATGAACTAGCTTTGTCGTCGGCCATTAGACAACTCAACCCATAACGACTAAATATAAGGTTTTAGCATGGACATTCGTAAAATAAAAAAACTGATTGATTTAATTCAGGAATCTGACGTATCTGAAATTGAAATTTCAGAAGGTGAAGAGTCAGTACGTATCAGTCGTAATCAGCACACAGCAGCAGTTTCATACAGCGCCCCGGCTCCTCAATATAGCGCTCCAGCGCCTGCGCCATCGGCACCTTCAGCGCCTGCTGTTGAAGAAAAAAGTAATGCGGTTAATGAAGCTAATGCCGTGCGTTCACCTATGGTTGGTACTTTTTATCGTTCATCGTCTCCTGAAGCAGCACCTTTTGTTGAGGTTGGACAATCTGTCTCTGCCGGCGACGTGATTTGTATTATCGAAGCGATGAAAATGTTCAACCAGATTGAAGCTGATCGCAGTGGCACAGTGAAAGCTGTTCTGGTTGAAAACGGTGATCCTGTTGAGTTTGATGAGCCACTAGTCATTATCGAATAACAGTAACGCGAGCTATTCGTTATAGCTATTGCTCACTCTGAATTGTGGATTAAACCAAATTATGATCGATAAAATTGTTATTGCTAACCGAGGCGAGATCGCCTTGCGTATTTTGCGGGCTTGTTGGGAACTGGGCATTAAAACAGTGGCTGTTCACTCAACCGTTGACCGTGATTTAAAACATGTCTTACTGGCTGATGAAACAGTCTGTATCGGCCCCGCACCATCTAATGAAAGCTATCTGAATATTCCGGCTTTGATAAGTGCAGCTGAAATCACAGATGCCACAGCTATTCACCCAGGCTATGGTTTTTTATCTGAAAATGCTGATTTTGCTGAACGTGTCGAAGAAAGTGGCTTTATTTTCATCGGCCCCCGCGCAGATACTATCCGTCTTATGGGCGATAAAGTATCCGCTATCAAAGCGATGAAAGAAGCAGGCGTACCTTGTGTACCGGGCTCAGATGGTCCGCTGGGCAACGATGACGAAACCAACTTACGTCTGGCCCGTGAGATCGGCTACCCCATCATAATCAAAGCTGCCGGTGGCGGTGGTGGTCGTGGTATGCGTGAAGTTCACAGTGAAGCACATTTACTTAATGCCATTGCTCTCACTCGCAGTGAAGCCAAAGCCGCCTTTGGTAATGGTATGGTCTACATGGAAAAATTCCTGGAAAATCCACGTCATATTGAATTCCAGGTACTGGCAGATCAGCATGGAAATGCTATTCACTTGGGTGAACGTGACTGCTCTATGCAGCGTCGCCATCAAAAAGTGGTTGAAGAAGCGCCCGCTCCTGGCATCACGACTGAAATGCGTGAGCGTATGGGCAAAATCTGTGCTGAAGCCTGTGTTCGAATTGGTTATCGCGGTGCGGGTACATTCGAGTTTCTTTACCAGGATGGTGAGTTCTACTTCATCGAGATGAATACTCGTATTCAAGTGGAACATCCTGTTACTGAACGAGTATCAGATGTTGATCTGCTGGTGCAGCAAATCCGTATTGCGGCAGGTGAAGAATTGTCTATTAAACAAGAAGACGTTGTTATGCGCGGTCATGCCATTGAATGTCGTATCAATGCGGAAGATCCTCGTACTTTCATGCCGAGTCCAGGGCAGATCACCTCTTATCATGCGCCTGGTGGCGCTGGCATCCGTATGGATTCTCATATTTATAGTGGTTATCGTGTGCCACCAAACTATGATTCTCTGATCGGAAAGCTGATTGCCTATGGCAAAACACGTGATATCGCAATTGCTCGTATGCAAACGGCATTAAAAGAAATTGGTATTGAAGGCATTAAAACAAACGTTGAGCTACAACGTGACATTATGGATGACACTCATTTCCAAACGGGTGGCACCAATATTCATTACCTTGAAAAGAAACTGGGCCTGTAAATAATTATGGCTTGGATTCAATTTATCTGTAACACCACATCAGATAAGGCAGATGCCTTGTCTGATGCATTTTCTGAATGTGGCGCAGCGGCCGTCACCTTTGAAGATGATGCCGATCAACCTATCTATGAACCGGGTTTAGGTACAACGCCACTCTGGACAGCAACTCGTGTTGTTGCTCTGTTTGATGCGGAAACTAATCCGGATGACATTGGCGATATGCTATCAACGATCATAGCTGATATACCGCCATATCGGGTTGAAGCCGTAGAAGATAAAGACTGGGAAAGAGAATGGATGGATAATTTTCATCCTATTCAATTCGGTAAACGCTTGTGGATATGTCCTAGCTGGCATACACCACCTGCAGCGGATGCAGTTAACATTATGTTGGATCCTGGTTTAGCCTTTGGTACAGGTACGCATCCGACTACTGCCTTATGCCTGAATTGGCTGGATCAGGCGGATCTCAAAGGAAAATACGTTATAGATTATGGCTGCGGTAGTGGTATTTTAGCGATTGCAGCCGCCCTGCTTGGTGCAGAGCGTGTCATTGGTGTCGACACTGACCCACAGGCGCTGGAAGCCACGCGTGCCAATGCAGAGCGTAATGGAGTCAAAATTGAAGCCTACTTACCAGGCAACTGCCCGGATGAGCCGTGCGATTTATTACTGGCAAATATTCTCGCAGGGCCATTACAAACCCTTGCTCCACGATTTGCGAACCTGACAAAACCAAGCGCAGCTCTTGTACTCTCAGGCATATTAGCTGTGCAAGCACAAGAAGTATCAGACAGCTATCAAGCCTGGTTTGATATGCAGCCACCCACAGAAAAAGAAGACTGGATTAGGTTAAACGGCAGCCGTCATGCAAGGTAGAACGATTACTATTGGGTCATACATTCTGCCCAATAATTTATTTCTGGCACCCATGGCTGGGGTTACCGATCGCCCTTTCCGACAGCTCTGTCGCAGACTGGGTGCTGGCATGGCCGTATCAGAAATGATCACGGCCAATAAAGCCTTGTGGGCTAGCAAAAAGTCCTTATTAAGAGCTGATCATTCAGGCGAGCCTGAACCACGAAGTGTGCAGATTGCAGGTGCTGATCCAGAGATGATGGCGGAAGCGGCAAAGCATAACGTCGATCAAGGGGCTCATATCATTGATATCAATATGGGCTGTCCTGCGAAAAAGGTCTGTAATGTCATGGCCGGGTCAGCACTATTACAGGATGAATCACTAGTTGCCAGTATTCTTGAGTCAGTGGTGAATGCAGTAGATGTCCCTGTCACACTAAAAATTCGCACCGGTTGGGATAGAGATAATCGCAATGGATTAACCATTGCTCGTATTGCTGAGCAATCAGGTATCCAAGCCTTAGCCATTCATGGCAGAACACGAGCTGATGCCTATAAAGGTGAAGCTGAATACGACACGATTGCAGAAATAAAAGCCAGCGTGACATCCATGCCAATTATTGCCAATGGCGATATAGATACCCCATTAAAAGCAGCTGAAGTGCTCAATAGAACAGGGGCTGACGGCTTAATGATTGGACGGGCTGCGCAGGGTAACCCATGGATTTTTAGACAAATTCTCCATTACCTTGAGCATAACAAACTGTTATCATCTCCTTCTGTCGCTGAAATTCGTCAAATCTTGATTGAACACCTGGAAAACCTGTACGATTTTTATGGTGATTATTCCGGTGTACGAATGGCACGTAAACATATTGCCTGGTATAGCAAAGGTTTACGCAATGGTAATGCCTTCCGTCAGGAAATGAATTTGTTCGATACACCGCAGCAACAGGTAGACTTTACACGTCAATTTTTTGATCAATTACAAGAACAACAGGATATACAAGCCGCATGACACAACCGCTAGCCAAAGATACAACTACTTGCGCAGAGCTAGCTGTCGCGGCTGAGCAAACAGCTGAACCACTCAATGTGTGTGTCACACGTGCATTGGCGGATTATTTTGAACAGCTTGAAGGCCATCCTGCTGCCAACTTGTACGAAATGTTAATGACAGAAGTTGAAGTACCTCTGCTTAAAGCAACCCTTGAACATACCAATGGTAACCAAAGCCGTGCGGCTGAAATTCTCGGTATTAACCGTGGAACATTACGTAAAAAACTCAAGCAATACGGCTTGTAAATCGAATTTTTTATCTCCTGGAAGTGATTTTCAATGAATCAAATCAAACGTGCTCTCTTGAGCGTATCAGACAAAACTGGTGTGCTTGAACTAGCTCAGCAATTAGATAAGTTAGGTGTAGAACTCTTATCTACTGGCGGTACAGCAAAATTGTTAGCTGAAGCAGGCTTACCTGTAAAAGAAGTCTCCTCACACACAGGCTTTCCTGAAATGATGGATGGTCGTATCAAAACACTTCATCCAAAAATTCACGGCGGTTTATTAGGTCGTCGTGGGACTGATGATGCGATCATGAAAGAGCATGATATTGCTCCTATTGATCTGGTCGTCGTGAACCTTTATCCATTTGAAGCAACAATTGCCCGCGATGACTGCACCCTGCCTATGGCGATTGAGAATATCGATATCGGTGGTCCAACGATGTTACGCGCTGCAGCTAAAAACCATGCTGATGTCACTGTGTTAATCGATCCAGCAGACTACGCAAACGTCGTTGCACAAATCGAATCCAATGGTGGTGTGGATGATGTTACCCGTTTTGATTTAGCGGTTAAAACCTTTGAACATACTGCTCATTATGATGGTGCCATCGCCAACTACCTGGGTAAATTGACAGGTGAAGAAAAAACTACTTTCTCCCGTACATTCAATAGTCAGTTCGTGAAAAAACAAGATATGCGTTATGGTGAAAATCCTCACCAAAATGCTACTTTTTATACAGAAGCCAATCCAGCAACAGGAACGATTAGTGCCGCTACACAGTTGCAAGGTAAAGAACTGTCTTATAACAATATCGCCGATACAGATGCCGCTCTCGAATGCGTTAAAGCCTTCCCCGAAGCACCGGCTTGCGTGATCGTCAAACATGCCAATCCTTGTGGTGTAGCTGTTTCTGATAGCTTACTTAATGCTTATGACTTAGCTTACCAAACTGATCCAACCTCGGCATTTGGTGGCATCATTGCATTTAATCGTCCATTAGATGGCGATACAGCAAAAGCCATTATTGAGCGTCAGTTTGTTGAAGTCATTATCGCTCCTTCAATCAGTGATGAAGCTCAGGAAGTTGTGGCTCAAAAAGCCAATGTGCGTTTATTAACGTGTGGTGAGTTTGAAAACACTCAAGAAACTGGTCTGGACTATAAACGTGTTAACGGTGGTTTATTGGTTCAGGACCGTGATGAAGCGTTGGTACAAAAAGCTGATCTGAAAGTCGTCACTGAAAAAGCGCCTTCTGAAGATCAAATGGCCGATTTATTATTTGCCTGGCGTGTCGCTAAGTTTGTGAAATCAAACGCGATTGTTTATGTTAAAAATCAACAAACAGTGGGCATCGGTGCGGGCCAGATGAGTCGCGTTGTTAGTAGCCGAATTGCTGGCATTAAAGCCGAAGACGCTGGCCTGACTGTACCAGGTGCCGTGATGGCTTCTGATGCTTTCTTCCCGTTCAGAGATGGACTTGATGCCGCTGCCGCAGCAGGTATTAAAGCCGTTATTCAGCCGGGTGGCTCAATGCGTGATGATGAAGTTATTGCTGCAGCTAATGAACATGGTATTGCTATGGTCTTTACTGGCATGCGTCATTTCCGACATTAAACAATTGTGGACTTTTTGTGGATCGCGTTGAGGCTTATCGTTTATTCCAATCGCTAAATTATCAGCGCTTTCAGCATCTCATTGAAATGGCGCCTGCTCGTCATGCGTTAATTTTTCAATTACTCCCTCTTTTCTTTCACATCAATTCCAAGCTCCTGCCGGGTTATATCAGTGATGATGTGCCGGCAGGCTTGATTGATTATCGTCCATCACAGGACACCATAAACAAAGCTCAACAACTCAATCGAAGCTTTAGCCATCGGGTACGTGCTTTACGTCGTTACCCCTTGCGTGGCCTTTATCTTACCAATCCTCATCACCAATACAGTTACTCAGATAAAACCGAGTTTGAGTTATGGTTATTATGCTCTGACATTGTGGATAGGAAACAACGTCAACAACTGCAATTAAAGCTAGATGCCATCAGCAACTGGAGTGCAGAAAATGGGCTAGTGCTCAAACCACAGTTAATCACTGAACAAGCATTGGCTGACAATAAAGCGCTATCAACATCACAAAAAGAACTGTTTTATACACAAGGAATTGTACTGGCCGGTAGTGAACCATACTGGTGGTTAGTCAGTGAAGAAGAAACGGCAGATCATCACGCCATTGTTGATGAGTTCAAAACACAAGCAAAATTTAAACAATACAATCTGGTGGATTTTGGCTCCGTTGAGTCCGTTAATAAAAATGCCATATATGAAACAGCATATACAGTCTGCAAACTTTTTCTGTTAGCAGGCCATGCCTCGCTTGATCTGTTATTTACCCAGCTTCTCTTAGACTCAGCTAAACCGCTACCTCCCTTGTCACAAGCCTTAAAAAAGGCTATTTATCAAGGCGAACAGCATTTTGCAGCACTAGAGATACAAGCATTAAAGCTCTCTATTACTGAGGCGCATTTAGCTGACTCATTGAAAGAAATGGCCAGAGAAATGTTTTATGTGCAAAGTCAGGAAACACTTTCTGTTGAAGTAAAACAAGCACCATACCCATGGCGTAGAGAATTCATAAAACAACAGATAACAAAGTGGGGATGGTCTGAAACAAAACTGCAAACGCTGGATAGCCGTCGATTAAATATCAAAAACAACCAGGCTTGGTTCGACAAATTAGCTCCCATTATTCAATCTTTAATACAGGCGATTCAGCACTACAGTCAGTCTAAGCAACTAGATAGCAATAATGAGATAGCATACCTTAAACAGTTGTTTCGATTACGCTTCCAACCAGCAGGAAACCAAGTTCCCTCGTTACCACCACAGTTACGTCCTGAGCAGAATGAAAATCGTCTTTTTTTATTCCGATTTAAAGATCAACAGGACTGGTTAGTAAGCCAGGTCCCCCTTTCAGACAATGCAAGAACTGGTTTATATCAACATTCACAGCTTATCGACGTTTTATGCTGGGCCATTAATCACAATCTGCTAACAAAAACCAATTGGTTGAGCGTCACCGATCAACATCAAAGCTATACAACGTCAACCGTCATTGAAATAACTAAACATCTCATTAACCAGGGTATTTCTGAATTAGATATTCCACAGCAACAGTCAGTCCTTGCTGCGACGGAACAAATCGTTCACGTTTTGGTATTTCCTAACCTGGAGCAGCAACCGAGTAATAAGCTATCCCAACAAGGGTTACAACTATCCAGTAAACAAAATGATCCGCTAAATTACAGCTCATTTAAAGAAAGTTTAGTAATGAGCATTGATTGCTTATTCATTTCCAGCCTCGGCCAGATTTACAGTTCGCTCTATCAGGGACAAACAGCCGTGCTTGATATGCTCACCAGCCTACTACTGTGGCATCCCGATGCAGCGCCCAAAGTCAGTAGCTGGTGTACCACGCCAGGATTTGAGAAATCAATAAACCAACGCTTTGAGACATTGATACCTGTTGTTTGCCAGCATTATCAGCAGCACCCGCAGCGAGGAAAATTTTTACTCAACCTGGCAGACCGCCTCTATCAGCTCCAATGGCATGATGAGCAAGTTGAGTATGTAAGACGTCCAATGTCACAGACACTATGGCAGCATCTTGCTGACAATACGCAAATATTCACGGCACAAGCGCTGGACAGTTATCTTGATAAGGATCAACTCCTGAATACTTTACTGCGCTATCAGACACCAGGAAATGTCAGTATTTTTCTCTATTTAGAGCAAAATACAGTGGTGTATTATCTCGTTGATGAATATGCCAACCTCATCCGCCAGCAAGTTCAACATCTGAGTGAGTCCACGCTGATGGGCCATCTTAAATTGTTCTTGTCACATGTCAAAGCAGCCAATAACCTTAACCATATTCGCTTTTATTTACTCAAGCACACTCAACAAGGTTGGAAAATAAATGCGGTCGCTCAGCAATCTACAACTGAGCGTTTTTTGCCTGTTCAAGTGACCATGGAAAACTCGGCATTGGATGCAGCTTGTACCATTATGTGTGGCAAAAAGTGGTTCGAGGGGCGTGCTGATGATGTGACGTTATTTGCACAAGTGCGTGAGTTTATCCAGACCCTACGAAAAAATAATCACAGTTATCCAGTTTATATTAATCATCTACAATTTGCTGATAAGCAATATCACCCAACGGCTATCTACATCCAGCAAAAAAACCGTCTGGAGCAACTTTTCAAGCAGCAATAACCAATACGGACTTTCTCTTTAGCTTAGGCTCTTTTATCATGTTGTTCTTTATTATCAAACGACAGAGTAACTTATGATCAAAGTCGGCATTGTTGGCGGCACTGGATATACCGGCGTCGAACTACTTAGATTACTTGCTAATCACCCTGAGGTTTCACTTGAGGTTATTACCTCTCGAAGTGAAACAGGTATGCCTGTCAGCGATCTTTTCCCAAACTTACGTGGCCATGTTGATATCGCATTCTCAGAGCCGGATCCCGATATCCTTGCTCAGTGTGATGTCGTCTTCTTCGCTACACCACATACAGTGGCTATGGCGTTAGTACCGGAACTGATTAAACGTAATACACGGGTTATCGATCTGTCTGCAGACTTCAGATTAAACGATGTCACCGTCTGGGAACAGTGGTACAACACTAAACACACTTGTCCTGAATTATTTGAACAAGCAGTATATGGCTTACCTGAATTGAATCGTCATAAAATTAAAGATGCTCAATTAGTCGCCGTACCAGGCTGTTACCCAACGGCCACTGAATTAGGCTTTCTCCCTTTACTGGAAGCAGAATTAATCGATCCTCTGCACTTAATTGCTGATGCAAAAACGGGAGTTAGTGGAGCCGGAAGAAAAGCCGCCATACCGATGCTGATGGCTGAAAACAGCGGCAGCTTTAAATCATACGGTGTCAGTGGTCATCGCCACTTACCTGAAATTCGGGAAGTCTTATCTTCGCATTGCCAGCAAAAAGTTGACTTGACGTTTATTCCTCACCTCGCACCGATGGTCAGGGGGATACATGCCACGCTATACGGCCGATTAAATCAGCAGGATATCGACTTACAAAAGGTTTTTGAAGATCGTTATGCTAATGAACCTTTTGTTGATGTTATGCCTAGTGGGTCAATGCCTGAAACACGTAGTGTACAAGGCAGTAATGTTTGCCGCATTGCTGTGCACCAACCACAAAATAGTGACACGGTGGTGGTTTTATCTGTCATTGATAACTTGGTTAAAGGCGCTTCAGGCCAGGCTATCCACAATATGAATATTATGTTTGGCCTCGATGAAAAAACAGGGATTAATGTAATTGCGATGATGCCCTGATGATTGATAAACCCTATGTAATCCATCATAGAAGACCTTACCGGACTTTGTTGATATTGCTGGTAACGCTGGCAATATCAACAACCGTCCTATGGTACTGGACGACGCAATGGCAGAATGAGCAAAACAAACAAATAGCTGAAGTAAAAAAACAAAATAAACAGCTTCAAGATGAAAATAAGCATTTACTCGAACAAAATAAATTGCTTTCCACCCAAGTCAACGATATTTCAAGAATGCAGGCGATGCAGGATGCAACGGATTCTCAACTTCAATTCAACCTCGAAAGACTGCAGAATCAGGTCATTGAGCTAAATAAAGAATTATTGTTCTATCAAAATATTACTCAGGGAAATGCCAGTAGCGAACTTCAGGTGCGAGAGTTACATCTTCGGACTAACCCTGACAATCCCTCTCAATATTTTTACCGGATTGTGATCACTCAAGGGAAAAAAATTACTAAAGCCATAAAAGGTGATGTATTAGTCACCCTTGATTTTGCTGGTGATAAAACAAAACCTCGCTTAGCGAATAAGCACAACTTAAAATTAAAACATGTGCAAGTGCTTGAAGGCACATTAAGCTTAGAACAAAATGAACAACCTAAAAGCCTACAAGTAGAACTAAAGCAGGGAAAAAAAACACTCACTAAAAGGACTTTTCAATGGGAAGTCTCCTCCTCCCCACCATAAATCGAGGTTGATCATGTTTAAGAAAGATAAACCAAAAAAGAAAAAAACAACGACGCGTATTGATACGTTAATTGGTCGTGATACTCACCTCAAAGGAGATATCAATTTCAGTGGCGGTTTACGTATTGATGGTAGTGTTCAAGGATCGATTATCGCCAATGATGAATCGTCGTTATTAACTATTAGTGATCAAGGTAAAATCGAAGGTGAGGTGCGTGTTCCTAACCTCATCATTAACGGTGAAATAAATGGTAATGTTTTTGCCTCAGAACACGTTGAACTTGCGCCAAAAGCACGTATCAATGGTAACCTTTATTACCGCATGATAGAGATGGCAATGGGAAGTGAAGTAAACGGTCACTTAATTCGTTCTCAGGAGGAAGACGAAGACATACTCCATGTCGAGCATGAAGTTTTTGATGAAAAAGAGTCTTTCCACCTTGAGCAAAAAAGCTAAATCTTGACTAATTTAGTCAGAATTGCATAATGGTTATTAATTAACCATCTTATCGGAGTGATGACATGACAAGCGAAATGCCCAGCCCTATTATTTTTACTGAGGCAGCGGCAACAAAAGTCAGCGATCTTATTGCTGAGGAAGGTAATGACCAGCTTAAATTACGCGTGTTCATTACTGGTGGCGGTTGCTCAGGTTTTCAATATGGCTTCACCTTTGAAGAACAAGTGAGTGATGGTGACACCCAAGTCGAAAAAAGTGGTGTTACTTTACTGATTGACCCGGCAAGCTACCAGTATTTAGTTGGTGCAGAAATTGATTACACAGATGGCATTGAAGGTTCTCAATTCGTTATCCGTAATCCCAATGCGACAACAACATGTGGTTGTGGCTCATCTTTCTCGCCATAGTTAAATCCAATTAGTCATATAAAAAAAACCGATGAAATATCATCGGTTTTTTTTTGCTTGATACTAATTTCGAGTGTTGCCTTAATCCACTGGCTTCACTATTCTGAATCAATCTGGAACAGGGATAAATAATGATATCGAAATGGCGGTGGTTGTTAACTCAACTAACAAGAACTTTATGGTTGAGGGCTTCACTATTCGCAGTGTTAGCTATCGTAACAGCGCTGATTGCTATTCCTGTCCAAACTCTGATTGAAAGTCCACTACCATTTGAAATTGGTGCTGAAGCGGTTCGCGGTATCCTCAATATTCTTGCCTCAAGCATGCTTGCTGTTACCACCTTCTCTCTCAGTGTCATGGTCTCTGCTTATGCAGCAGCAAGTTCAAGTGCTACCCCTAGAGCTACGCAACTCGTTAGACAAGACTCTACAACGCAAAATGTATTGGCCACCTTTATTGGTTCGTTTTTATATAGCCTTGTAGGAATCATTGCATTGAGCACGGATCTTTATGGTGAAAATGGTCGTTTAGTGCTGTTCACTGTGACGATCGGCGTCATTATTCTGATCGTTGTTACAATTTTACGCTGGATTGAACACCTTTCATTGCTAGGTAGACTTAGTGAAACTACTAACCGTGTTGAAGATGCGCTAACAGAAGCCATTAAGCAACGTATAGACTACCCATGTCTCGGCGCCAAGCGGTTAGATAAAGAGAATCCTCCCAAGAAAGGAAAAAATGCTGTTTATATTGAGAAGATTGGTTATATCGAGCATATAGATTTAGGTGGTTTAAATCGATGCGCCGAATCGAATGAAACAGAAATCTGCTTATATATAGAGCCAGGTCACTTTGTACACCCTGGTGAAGCTATTGCTTACTATGATGGCACTCAGTCTGACACGATTGATGACACAATCAGAAAAGCACTCACTATTAGCGATCTCAGGTCCTTTGATCAGGACCCACGCTTTGGTTTTACTGTCTTAGCTGAAATTGCGTCCAGAGCTTTGTCTCCTGCAGTAAATGATCCTGGGACTGCTATTGATATATTGAGTCGGGCAGTCAGAGTCCTGTCGTTGTGGCGTGAGCATAAAAAGCTTGATGATACTGATGAGAACATTGCTTACCCTCATGTACGTATGCCAGAAGTAAAGCTTGATAATCTATTTGATGATATTTTTCTACCCATCTGCCGAGATGGGGCCGGTATGCTTGAAATTCATATCCGCCTACAAAAATCGTTATTAGCATTAAAACAAATTTCGCCAGAATGCTTTGCAGACTGTGTTAATAAACATTCTGAACTTGCTTATCAACGTGCTTTATTAGCTTTAAATCTTGATGCTGATAAAGATCGATTGCAGAAATTACGAGAGATCATCAAATCTTCATAATGTGACACATCTGTAATAAAAAGATGCTTTACTAAATAGTGTTTTACCCATAAAATGAATGAACGTTCATTCATTTTATGGGTAAAACTTCATGTGTGCATCCTCATGCAAGGATAAACATCAGGCTATTTTGTCGGCTACACTCAAATTATTAGCCTCAAAGGGCTTTCATGGCTTTTCTATCAAGCAACTCGCTTCAGAGGCAGGCGTAGCCACGGGTACTATCTATCTTTACTTCAAAGATAAAGACGAACTCATCGCCAACTTACACAGCGATATCATCAAAACTGTTGCCTCAGCTATGTTTAAGAATCATGACACTTCCTTACCGATAAAAGCACAATATCATCGGATGTGTATTAACTTGTGGGAATTTTGTATCAAAAATCAATGCATTACTTTATGTAAACCACAGTTTGATCACTTGCCTCAAAATGTTTTGCGTGACTTATATGACGACACATGGTCACAACTAAACCCCGTAAAAGAGCTATATGAAAAAGGACGTCAGCAAGGTGTTTTAAAATCATTGCCAAATGATGTTTTGCTGAGCTTTAGCATAGAACCCTTCGTCAACCTTGCTGGTGAACAGCTACGAAATACCGTCAATATCAGTGCGGATGATTTAAACACTATGTTGGAAGCTTCCTGGGATGCTATATCCACATCAACAATTGAGACTCAATAATGGAGTTATTAATGAAATTCTCGCAAACTCTCCCTCGTGTAATAATCCTGTCTTTTTTAGTGGTATTAACAGCATGTCAGTCTGGCGAGCAACAACAGAAAGGAGGCAAGGAGCAAGCAAGCCACGTTGATGTCGTAACCCTTGCCCCACAAAAAGTCACACTACGCAGCTCGTTACCGGCGCGAACTACCGCATTCCGGCAGGCGGAGGTCCGTCCTCAAGTCAATGGCATTATAGAAAAACGTCTTTTTGAAGAAGGCGCTCAAGTAAAAGAAGGACAACAGTTATATCAGATCGATGCTGCTTTATATCAAGCTCAAGTAGCCAATGCTAAAGCTCAACTGATGAGAGCTAAAGCCGCTTTGCAAACCGCCAAAGCCAAAGAAGCCCGTTATAAAAACTTGCTCGCCGATAATGCTATCAGCAAGCAAGAGTACGACGATGCCTTAGCAACTTATGAGCAAACAGAAGCAGATATTAAAGTTCAGGAAGCCACATTAAAAACGGCAGAAACGAACTTAAATTACACACATGTTTATGCGCCCATTTCCGGACAAATAGGTAAATCAAACTTTACCGAAGGTGCACTGGTGACGGCCCAACAAAGTGCCGTTCTGACAACCATCACTCAGCTTGAACCGATCTATGTCGATATATCACAACCATCAAAGCGTCTGCTGGATATACGTAAGCGAATTATAGCCCGCCAAATCAACCAGGAAAAAGCGCCCAAAGTGACCATAACACTAGAGGATGGGAGTGATTATTCTGAAACAGGCACGTTGCAATTTGCTGAAGTGAATGTGGATCCAACGACAGGTGATGTCGTATTAAGAGCCATCATGCCGAATCCAGAACACCTGTTATTACCAGGCATGTACGTCAAAGCAACTATTGAGGAAGGGCAACTTGAGAATGTCATTTTAGCACCACAGAAAGGCATTACATTTGATCGTGAAGGAAATGCTACTGCTCTAATCGTGAATCAAAACAATAAAGTTGAACTTCGCCAACTTACACTGGATCGCTCAGTCGGTGATAACTGGATTGTGAAATCAGGGCTGAATTCTGGTGAACAGATCATTACTGAAGGCTTACAAAAAGTAGCTCCAGAAGACTCAGTCAAAATAGATAACAACACCATACAGACAGAAGGTAACGGAGCGTAATCATGGCCAGATTTTTTATTGATCGCCCTGTCTTTGCCTGGGTTATCTCCATCATCATCATGATGGCAGGGATAATATCGATTTACCAATTACCTGTATCGCAATATCCAACTGTTGCACCACCGTCTGTTGAGATCTCGACTGTCTATCCAGGTGCTTCTGCTAAAACCGTAGAAGACACCGTTATTCAGGTCATCGAACAAAATCTGACGGGTATTGATAATGTACTTTACATGTCAGGCACCAGTGACTCATCAGGATCAGGTTCTTTAACGGTGACCTTTAACGCCGGTACCGATGCTGATATCGCGCAAGTACAAGTCCAAAATAAACTACAGTCGGCTATGCCTTTACTTCCCCAAGCTGTTCAGGAGCAAGGTATACAAGTTACAAAGTCCAGCGCAGCTTTTTTGATGGTGCTTGGCTTTTATTCTGATGATGGCAGCCTGGATAAATATGATATTGCAGATTATGTCTCTGCCAATATTAAAGAACCATTGAGTCGTATCAATGGTGTAGGGCAGATCCAAGTATTTGGTTCTCAATATGCCATGCGTATCTGGCTCAATCCAGATAAGTTAGCTCACTATAAACTGACCACAAGTGATGTCACCAATGCGATTCGTGCACAAAACGTGCAGGTTGCTGCCGGTGAGCTAGGTGGGGCACCAGCAGTCAAAGGGCAAGAATTTAATGCCAGCATCATCGTACAAACGCAGTTAGAAACACCTGAAGAGTTTGGACAAATTATCTTACGTGTCAATGAAGATGGTTCACGAATCAAATTATCTGATGTGGCACGTATTGGACTTGGTGGTGAAAACTACCAATTTGAAACAGAATATAATAAAAAACCTGCCGCAGGGATTGGTATCAATCTCGCTTCAGGCGCAAATGCTCTGGAAACAGCCCAAAAAATTCGTGACCGTATCGACGAATTATCACCTTACTTTCCCAAAAGTCTGAAAGTTGTTTATCCATACGACACCACACCTTCGGTCAAAATCTCTATTGAGAATGTTATCCATACCTTAATCGAAGCGATTGTTTTAGTGTTCTTGGTTATGTATTTGTTTTTACAGAATATCCGGGCAACGTTAATTCCAACAATTGCTGTGCCAATTGTCTTGTTAGGGACCTTCGGTGTACTTTTCGCTTTCGGTTTCAGCATCAATACACTAACGATGTTTGCCATGGTTCTTGCCATTGGTTTGCTGGTTGATGACGCCATCGTCGTCGTTGAAAACGTCGAGCGGGTGATGCATGAAGATGGCCTCTCTCCTAAAGAAGCCACCCGAAAATCTATGGATCAGATTACCAGTGCCTTGGTAGGTATTGTTCTGGTACTTTCGGCAGTATTTATTCCTATGGCCTTCTTTGGTGGTTCCACTGGCGTTATTTATCGACAGTTCTCAGTCGCTATTGTCTCTGCCATGGCTTTATCTGTGCTCGTCGCCTTAACCCTCACGCCTGCACTCTGTGCAACATTACTCAGAGCAGGTGATGATGAACACAATGATAAAACAGGCTTCTTCGGCTGGTTCAACCGTAATTTCAATCGAGCAACAGATAAATATCAAAGCTCCGTCGGTCACATGATTCACCGCACTGGCAGATATATGATTATCTATTTACTGATTGTTGGCGTATTAGCGGTTTTATTCACCAAACTACCTACCTCTTTCTTACCTGAAGAAGATCAAGGCACAATGTTTACTTTGATGACATTACCAGCCAATGCCTCAAAACAACGTTCAGCGGAGGTAATGAATAAAATTGAAGACTATTACCTCGAGCAAGAGAAAGATAGTGTTAATTCCGTGTTTTCGATAATTGGTTTCAGCTTTGCTGGTAGAGGTCAGAATAATGGTATGGCATTTACAGATATGAAACCTTGGGATGAAAGACCAGGTGAGGAATTGAGTGTGCAAGGCGTTTCCGGACGTGCATTTCAATATTTTTCATCCATAAAAAATGCAATGATATTCCCAATTGTACCGCCCCCTATCTCTGAACTAGGTAATGCCAGTGGTTTCGATTTGCAGCTAAAAGACGTGGGTGGCCAAGGTCATGAAGCTTTGATGAATGCCAGAAATCAACTATTAGGTATGGCAGCTCAAGATCAGCGGTTAACGGGGGTTCGACCAAATGGACAGGAAGATACACCTCAATTTAAGATCGACGTGGATCATACAAAAGCAGCTGCCTTTGGTGTCGACTTAAACCAGATTAACAGTACCTTCAATACAGCTTGGGCATCCACCTATGTCAATGATTTTATTGATAATGGTCGCGTTAAAAAGGTATATGTACAAGGCGATGCACCATACAGAATGATGCCCGAAGATGTATCAAAATGGTATGTTCGGAATAGTGATAATGAGATGGTGTCTTTAGGCTCACTTTCTGAAGGACGCTGGATTTATGGCTCGCCAAGGCTTGAACGCTATAACGGTGTGTCATCAGTCAACATTCAAGGTGAAGGAGCGCCGGGTGTCAGTTCTGGTGATGCGATGAACGCGATGGAAGAGTTAGTAGATAAACTCCCTGACGGCTTTGGCTATGAGTGGACAGGCCAGTCCTATCAAGAACGTGAGTCAGGAGATCAAGCTCCACTACTCTATGGTATCTCTATTCTGGTGGTGTTCTTATGCCTAGCGGCCCTCTATGAGAGTTGGTCAGTGCCTTTCTCAGTATTGATGGTTATACCTCTAGGTATTATCGGGGCTGTACTGTTTACTATGGCTCGAGGGTTATCCAATGATGTCTATTTCCAGGTAGGTTTGTTAACGACCATAGGGCTTGCCTCCAAAAATGCCATCTTGATTGTTGAGTTTGCAAAATCACTATATGAAGATGGAATGTCACTTATTGATGCCACCATGGAGGCCGTGAGAATGCGTCTTCGCCCTATTATCATGACATCATTAGCATTCATGTTAGGTGTATTACCTCTCATGGTTGCGACGGGTGCTGGCTCAGGTAGTCAGAACGCCATTGGTACGGGTGTTTTTGGTGGTGTATTCACAGCCACTGCATTGGCGGTATTCTTTATACCTGTCTTCTTTGTTGTGGTATTTAGTCTGCGAGAAAAACTTACTAAAAAATCATCACATGATGAAGTTAAAAAGGCCTGATTATGATGAAACCGATTAAATTATCTATTGCTATCACGGCGTTATTAACGATATCAGCATGCTCGTTTATGCCTGACTATCAAAGACCTGATCCGAGTATCGCTATCGTGAATCAAGCCGATGAAGACTCACTCAATGTAGCGAAACTCGGCTGGAAAGATTTTTACCTTGATCCAAAATTAGAACAATTAATTAGCATTGCATTGGCGAATAATCAGAGCCTCAAGGTCTCATCACTGACTGTCGAACAACTACGTGAACAATTTCGTATTCAAAAGGCGGCAAAATTACCAACGGTCAACGCCGAAGGTTCATTTACGCGTCAGCGAACACCTGACTCTTTAAGCGCTAGAAGACAAAGTGAAATCACGGATACCTATAGTGTAGGACTTGGCATATCCGCCTGGGAACTGGATTTCTTTGGCCGAATTGACAGCCTGTCAGAATCGGCATTGCAACAGTTTCTCGCCTCTCAATCAGCAAGGGACAGCATGCAATTAACATTAATTGCACAAGTCGCTGATGCCTGGTTTAGCTGGCTGGCAAGTAATGAACAGCAACAATTGTCTTCAGAAACGCGCAAAGCACGTGATGAAAGTTATCAGCTGATTGAGAAACGCTTTAAAAGCGGATTGGCTTCTGAACTGGATGTCAGACAAGCAGAAACGGCTTTGCATGAGGCACGTGTTCTGGAAGCACAATACCAGCAACAGGCAAATCAGAACTTCACAAACTTACAGCTCTTGGTTGGTCAAACCTTAAATAAAGAGGAATGGAACAAAGACTGGTATGAAATAAAAACACTGCGAGATATTCCTGCTAACCTGACATCTGACGTATTATTAAAACGTCCTGATGTCATGCAAGCTGAGTACACTATCAAATCAGCTAATGCTGATATTGGTGCTGCCAGAGCGGCATTCTTCCCCCGCATCAGTCTTACCACTTCACTGGGTTTTGGCGGTACAAGCTTTGGTCAACTAGGCGAAGCATCAAGTCGTCAATGGGCTATCGCACCTCAATTCACTCTGCCTTTACTTGACTGGGGAGTGAATCAGGCCAACCTGAATGTAGCAGAGTTACAAAAAGACATTAACATTGCCCAGTATCAACAAGTAATTCAGGAAGCATTTAAGGAAGTCCGTGATGAAATGGAAGCACGTTACACACTGGATGCTCAGTTAGAAGCGCAAAATGATTTAACCGCTTCCACTAAGCGCAGTCTGCAGTTAGCTCAATATCGATTTGATGCTGGCATAGATAGTTACCTAGATGTACTGGATGCTCAGCGCAGCTCTATCAATAGTGAATTAAATCAGATTGATACCCGTCTGCTGAGACTACGCAATCAATTAACATTGTACAAAGCACTGGGGGGGGGATTGTATGAAGAAACACCTCCCACAACGCCTACGCAGAAATAATTTTGTATCAAATAACAGCTTAATTTAAGCTACTTATATTTCATAGAATTAAGGAGAGAATAATGGATTTACAAGTAGGCGGTATATTAGGTCTGATTTGGCTAATCATTGTTATTTGGGCCGTTATTCAGGTAGCCAATAGCTCTGCTGGTGGTGGCGCGAAGATTTTATGGATTCTTATCCTTCTGTTATTCCCAGTACTGGGCCTACTCATTTGGTTCTTGCTTGGGCCAAAAGGCTAAAACGACCAACTTTAGAAAACAAAAAAGGGGCTTAAAAGCCCCTTTTTTAATGCTTTCAATCAAGCTAAATGATCTTTGAGTAATCCAGGCTGACGTTCTGGTGTAAATATCTCAATCCAGTAACCATCAGGATCCTGAATAAAAGCAATGCCTTTCATCTTGCCATCATTCGGTTTCTTCACAAAAGGCACACCATAAGACTCAAAACGTTCACATGCAGCATCAATATCAGGTACAGCAAAACCAATGTGGCCAAACCCTCGAGGTTCACTATTGCCATTGTGGTAACTGACTTCATCGTTATCCTCATCACCCCAGTTGTGAGTCAGTTCTAACATCGCAGGCATGGCAAAGGTTTGTTTAATTCGTTCATCATTGTCTGTTGAAATGGTTTTAAGTTGCTCTGGTGACATAGCAGCCATGAAGTAGAGCGTAAATTCCATTTCCGGAAAATCAAACCGTTTAACTAGGGTCATCCCCATTACTTCAGTGTAAAACGCCAGAGTGCGTTTCGGATCTTTTATGCGAAACATGGTTTGATTAAATACAAAATCATGAGTGGCGGGATCATGTATCTCGCTTAGCCCTTCAGCCTTGTCAAAATGACGACTCATTGTTCTCTCCTTAATATAAAACAGGTAATGTTATGACCATTCTTATAATGATGGTTCACTTGGTATTGAAATAACGGTGACTTTCTTCTTTTACAACTTTCGACAGCAATAAGATACCGATAAGGTTTGGAATGGCCATCAAGCCATTCATCAAATCGGAAAAGTCCCAGACAAATTTCAACTCTCGGGTAGCGCCAACGATGACTGCAGCTACAAACACAATACGAAAGATGATGATGACTTTCTCACCCAATAAATATTCCAGTGCTTTTTCTCCGTAATAACTCCAGCCAATTAGGGTAGAAAAAGCAAACAAAGCCGTGGCTATCGCCACAATATAGGTACCTATATCGCCTAATGTTTCGGCAAAACTGACACTGGTTAAGATATTCGCTTTAACGCCATCCTGCCAGGCTGTTGCCGTCAGGATAACCAATGCAGTTGCTGTACACACCACTAAGGTATCTATAAAAGTTTGTGTCATTGATACCAGTGCTTGTTTCACCGGATCGTTAGTTCGTGCCGCTGCTGCAGCAATAGGTGCCGAACCCAAGCCGGACTCATTAGAAAATACACCACGTGCCACACCGTAACGTATCGCCGCAGCAACAGCAGCACCGGCAAAACCACCACCAGCTGCAATCGGATTAAATGCATGCCAGAAAATCAAATGGAATGCTGCTGGCACTTCGTCAATATTGATTGCAATAACTGTTAAAGCTGCACCCAAATAAGCCACGATCATAAAAGGCACTAACATTGAGGTAAAACGTCCAATAGATCGAATACCACCGATTAATACCAAGCCGGTTAAAATCATTAAGACAAAACCGGTAGTACTGGCCTCAACACCAAACACCTGCTCTACAGCAGCAGCGGCTGAATTAGCCTGGGTCATATTACCAATGCCAAACGCAGCGCCAATCGTAAAAATAGCAAATAAGCTGCCCAACCACGGTAAACCTACGCCTTTTGATATGTAATACATCGGCCCACCGCGCATACCGTTATCACCTTCTTCACGGTATTTCACTGCTAACATGGCTTCAGCATATTTGGTCGCCATTCCTACCAGCCCCGTTATCCACATCCAGAACACGGCTCCGGGACCACCTAAAGAAATCGCTGTAGCCACACCAACAATATTACCGATCCCCACCGTAGCGGCGAGAGCAGTAGTTAATGCAGCAAAATGACTGATATCACCATCAGCTTTATCTTCTTTATGAAAAACAAGCCTTAGCGCATGACCGAGTTTTCTGAATTGTAAGCCTCTCAAAATCACGGTGAGGTATAGACCGGTTCCAACAAGTAATATCAGCATCGGAGGCCCCCATACCCAGCCTGATAAAACTGATACCCAGTGTGAAAGAAATTCCATATTTAATCCGGCCTGTTAAGTGTCATAAATGCATTTGAAGTTAAGTGAGAAGAGGACTGCTGTCAAACATTACTACTTAACCAGTAATTGAAGGTATGACCTCTTATCAAGAAGCCGTTTTAGTCTTGAGAATGGAATCGCCAGCATCTCTCGCTAAGCTCAATGTATCTGCTATGGAAAATAAGGCTAATGTGGCAATAATCCAAAAGGCTAAATGAAAATCTTCAACACCTGTATCTACCATTGTCGTTCCATGTAAAAACCACATGGCGAATGCTAATACCAGAGCGGCAAAAGCAATACCGATACCGCGGCTCATTTGCTGTAAAACAGAAAATAAAGTACTGGCATCACGCATTTGCTGCTCACCAACATCAGCAAAGCCAATGGTATTAAGCGCTGTAAAATGCATTGAACGGTTCAGACCACTGATAAATAACACCAGCACCATTCCCCAATAAGGTGTATTAACAGTAAACATCGCCATGGCGGCAAACCCTGCCGAGACCATTATTCCATTGGTAATCAAAACCCGGCGAAAACCAAAGGTATTCATAATCCACGTTGTAGCAGGTTTCATACAAAGATTACCAACAAATAACCACAACAACAGTACACCGGCATCCACCGCTGACATGCCAAAACCCAATTGAAACATCAGAGGCAATAAGAACGGCACCGATGCTACGGCAATACGGAAAAACGAACCTCCCACAGCCGTGACTCTGAAGGTTTTAATTGCTAGGGGTTTCAAACTGAATAAAGGATATTGGCTACTCAGCAAATGCTTAACAGATAAAGCCAACAGAATGATTCCAACGACAATGAAACTCAGGCTATAAGCCATACCAATTCTGCCTGCACTCAGACATTCCACACCCGCCATAAAAATACCAAAACCGGCTCCAGTCATTAAAAACCCTAAAATATCAAAAGGCTCTCTCTGCATCACTGGGTTTGATCGCGGCTTAATTAAGCAGTGTGTGATCACTAAAATCAGTAATCCAATCGGCACATTAATCAGAAAAATCCATTGCCAGCTCCAGTGTGTGGCAATCCATCCTCCCAAAAAAGGCCCCAATACCGGGCCAAATAACGCCGGCCAGGTCAGAATAGCAACGGCTTTAACTATCTCGTTTTTAGGCGTATCCCGCAGCACCACCAAGCGTCCCACCGGCACCATCATGGCCCCACCAAAACCTTGCAGGACTCTTGCCGCGGTAAAACTCATCAAGTCTGTACTTAAAGCACATAACACCGACGATCCGATAAATGTCAGCACGGCAAACGAAAAAATGCGTCGAGCACCGAAACGATCGGCTGCCCAGCCACTTAATGGCATAAATACAGTTAATGCCACCAGATAAGCCGATACCCCCACAGATAAATGCGCTGCCGCAATATCAAAATCCTTGGCGATAGCAGGCAAAGCAGTAGCGATTACCGTAGCGTCTAACGTTTCCATAAAAAACGCCGCCGCCACTAGTAAGGCAATCGCAATTCGTCTGTTTATCTCAATGGGTCCTATATGCATTCTGTGCCTGTTAGTTAAACAATATCATCCACTACACCACCATCGACTCTCAATGCAGCACCGCTGGTAGCGGATGCTTGTTCTGAGCAGACATACACCACCATATTGGCGACTTCTTCCACTGAAGCAGGACGTTGTATTACAGAACTTGGTCTGGCTTCCATCACAAACGTTTTTCCTACTTCTTCATAGGATTGACCTGTTTTTTCTACTTCATCCGCTATCATGGCTTTAAAACCATCTGAAAGCGTCGGCCCTGGCAGTACACTATTTACGGTCACACCACTGCCAGCCACCCGTTTTGCAAGGCCTCGTGACAGCGATAACTGTGCCGTCTTCGACACGCCATAATGAATCATGTCATCAGGAATATTGCGTGCAGACTCAGATGAGATAAACACCACACGCCCCCATTTTTTATCCTGCATAACTGGCAGATAGGCACGAGATAACCTCATACCCGACATCACATTAGTTGCCCAATACATATCCCAGGTTTCATCATCGGTCTCAAAGAAATCCGCCGGACCGAAGATGCCGGCATTGTTAACCAGAATATCCACTTCGGGTACTGCGCTGACTAATTTTTGGCAACCCTCAGCAGTTGATAAATCAGCCACAGCAGGAATGAGTTTTGCCTCGGGCAGTTGTTCTTTAATACGGGCTATCGCCTTCTCAACACTTTCATCACTACGGCCATTGATAACGACCTGTGCTCCAGACTCGGCTAACCCAGATGCAATAGCAAAGCCTATGCCTGCCGTTGAGGCTGTTACTAATGCTTTTTTACCTGTGAAATCGATGTTCATCGTGCTCTCCTTAATTAATTATCTGTATCTATTGTAGGTGACAGACAATATTGATTAAATAGAGATAATGTAAATTCACTATTTCCAATTTGTTAACAATGAAACGTATTGATGATTTGCTCGGATTAAGAGTCTTTGAACGAGTGGTAACACTCGGTAGCTTGACTGCAGCTGCTCAAGCCTTGGGTATCTCTCTCGCTGCCGCCAGTAAGCGACTGAGCAAACTCGAGCAGTACCTGGATGTGCAATTGATTCATCGCAGTACGCGACGCTTATCTGTCAGTGATGAAGGCCAAACACTTTATGAATATGCACAACGTATTGTGGCTGAATTAGAGCAGGCTGAAGAGGCCATTTTACAAAAGTCAGAGCAGGTTTCTGGCACCTTAACTATTACCTCCCCCAACAGTTTTGGTCGACGCCATCTAGTCAAACTCATCGCAAAGTTTAAACGCCTCCATCCCAATATCAACATTCAACTGCTGCTGAGTGACAGCATTGAGGATATGATTGCAGAAGGCATTGATGTCGCCATACGTTATGGCGAACTGCCAGATTCAAGACTGATTGCCCATCGCCTACTCAATAATGACCGTATTTTGTGCGCTTCATCGGACTATCTTGCCCGATATGGCAGACCTCAGACCTTGGGCGAGCTACATCAACATCAATGTATTATTATCAGTCGTCATACCGAAATTAACTGGGCATTTCCCAGCCAAACCATACACATTCAGCAAGCAATAAGTTGTAATGATGGTGAGGCCGCCCATGTTATGGCACTTCAAGGTATGGGCATCGTGCTGAAATCTTACTGGGATGTGGCAGAAGACTTAACCGCTGGCAACTTGATTCAGCTATTGCCAGAAGACGCAGTTATCAGCGCCCCCATCAATATCATCACCTTAAAAAATCAGCATCAACCCGCAAGAATCCGACTATTTATCGATTTCTTACTCAGTAGCTTGCAGCCAATGCAAATGCGTAAAGAAAAAACCTGACTCTTTTCTTGCCAGCACAAAAACAACAATAATTATCCTTAGTCCACAGAGCCACGACGCCAGACGCTTAATCGTTCTTGTAACCCGATAACAAATACATAAAAGGCAGGCACAAAAAACACGGCCAATAAAGTGCCGCTGATCATGCCACCAAACACACCAGTGCCAATAGCGTGCTGGGTTTCCGCACTAGCACCACTGGCAAGCATCAATGGAACAACACCAAGCGTAAAGGCCAGCGAAGTCATCAGGATTGGTCGCAAACGAAGACATGCCGCAGTCACAGCAGCATCTATTAATGTGCGTCCCTCAGCATGTAACTGACGAGCAAACTCCACAATAAGGATAGCGTTCTTTGCTGACAGGCCGATGATGGTTATCATGCCGACCTTAAAGAACACGTCATTAGGCATATCGCGCAGCATCACGGCCGCCACAGCCCCTAACAAACCCAACGGTACGACCAGCATCACCGATAGCGGAATCGACCAGCTCTCATACAATGCCGCCAATACCAGAAAAACAACCAGACCTGATAACAACATCAGCATCGGCGCCTGCGATGCGGATTGCCGTTCCTGCAAAGATAATCCTGTCCAGGCTATCGCAAAGCCTTTTGGCAACTGAGTAACTAAACGTTCCATCTCCGCCATCGCTGCTCCACTGGAAAAGCCGGACGATGCTTCCCCGGAAATACGTACAGCAGGAAAACCCTGAAAACGGATCATCTGCTGTGGCGACTCGCCCCATACAGGAGTCACAACTTCCCGTAGTGGCACCATGCCACCATTAGTATTACGTACACGCAGGCTGAGCACATCATCCAGTTGCATTCGAGCATGGGCATCAGCCTGTATAATAACTTGCTGCATACGGCCCGCATTGGGAAAGTCATTCACATATAGTGACCCCATCGCCGCCGATAAAGTACTGCTCACGGCAGAGAAGGACAGACCCATTGCCTCAGCTTTTTGACGATTGATATCCAGGTGAATGCTTTCGCCAGGTGGCAGGCCATCGGGATAGACGTTGCTGACCACCTCACTCTTTGCCGCTAATGCCAGCAGTTTTGCCTGCGCATCTAACAAGGCCGCTTCCCCCTGATGAGACCTGTCTTGTAGAAATAGGCTGAAACCAGAAGAAGTACCCAACTCGTCAATGGCTGGCGGCATCAGGCTCATCACCGTGCCCTCGATATTATCAGCCATAGCTTGCTGTGCCAGCGCGGCTTCTTCGGCTGCAGTCGCACCATTACGCTGATCCCAATCTTTAAGCATGGTGAAGGCCATGGCCGCGTTCGGGCCAGAACCAGCAAAACTAAAACCTAGCACCACCATATTGGCATCCAGACCCGGTCGTGAAGCGACGTGTGTCTCATAGGCCTTAACCACTTCCAACGTGCGTTCACTGGTGGCACCAGTGGGCAACTGAATAGAGGTCATGAAATACCCCTGATCTTCCTCTGGCAGGAAGGATGATGGTAACTGCTTGGCAGCGATGATAAGTACCACGCACAGTACGGCAAATAACACCATCATTCGTCCACTGTGAGCAATCATTCTCGCCACCCGTGTGCCATAACTATTCGTTAGACGCTCAAAGCGTCGATTAAAAGCACCAAAAAAACCGCGCTTGTGATGATGTTCAGCACTGATCGGGCGTAATAATGTAGCGCAAAGAGCAGGCGTCAGCGTCAGGGCAAGAAAGGCTGAGAACAGAATAGACACCGCCATCGACAAGGTGAATTGCTGGTAGATAATCCCTACCGAACCGCTGCCAAAAGCCATAGGAATAAACACGGCCGTCAGCACCAGGGTAATACCTATGACTGCGCCCGTGATCTCCTTCATCGCTGTTGAGGTTGCTTCCCTTGGCGACAGCCCTTTGGTCACCATTAGTCGCTCGACATTTTCAACCACAACGATAGCGTCATCAACGATAATACCGATAGCCAGAACCATGCCGAACATGGTGAGTGAATTGATCGAAAATCCGGCAAATAGCATCACCGCAAATGTGCCAAGCAAAGCGATAGGCGCAACGATGGCTGGAATCAATGTGTAACGCAGGTTTTGCAGGAATAAAAGCATCACCAGGAACACCAGCACCATCGCCTCAAATAAGGTGTAGATCACCTTCTCAATAGAGACTTTGACGAAAGGCGCCGTATCAAACGGCACTGAGTAGGCCATACCGACAGGCATACTCGGCGCAAGCTCGGCCAGACGTTCACGTACTGCAGAAGCCGTCTGTACAGCGTTTGCGCCGGGTGATAACTGGATGGCAGCACTCGTTGCCGCCACACCATTCTCACGATTAGAAAAGCCGTAGGATTGGGCACCTAGCTCGACTCGCGCCACGTCACCCAGTACCAGCTTCGCCCCGTCATCACTGGCACGCAGCACAATAGCAGCAAACTCTTCCGGTGTTGTCAGTTGTCCCTGTACCGTCAATGGCACGGTCAGGCGTTGTCCCGGCAGTGCTGGCTCATCACCAATTCGTCCAGGAGCAATTTGAACATTCTGTTGCTCAATGGCCTGAGCCAGTTCGTTCATGGTCAAACCATAGGCGTTAAGTTTATTTGGGTCGCCCCAGACGCGCATCGCCTGCTCGGCGCCGAATAACTGCACACGCCCCACCCCTGAAATTCGTCGTAATTCCTCGACAATATTTCGTGCCAGATAGTCGTTAAGCTCGACCTCATCAAACTGACCATTAGGTGAGGTCATACCGACTATCATCAAAAAACTGGAGGAAGCCGATTCCACCTGCAGGCCGCTCTGGCGAACAGTCCGAGGCAGCCTCGGTTCCACAGCTTTAATACGGTTCTGCACATCGACCTGAGCCAGTTCTGCATTAGTACCCGGTTTAAAAGTAGCGGTTATTTGCGCAGTACCAGAGGTATCGACTGATGACTCGAAATACAGCAAGTTTTTCACGCCTGATAGTTCACGCTCGATCAAGCTCACTACCGAGTCATTGAGTGTCTGAGGTGTCGCTCCCGGATAGCTTGCATAAATGCTGACTGAGACTGGTGCTACTGAAGGATAACGAGAAATAGGCAACTGTGGGATGGCAATAACACCAATCAACACAATAAATAAGGCGATTACCCATGCAAAGACTGGGCGCTTGATGAAAAACTGAGGCATGGTGACTTCTCCGGATTCAGCGTACGTTGGCACTAAGCTGCTGACTTACAGCAGCGGGTAGCCAGGGCCGAACAACGACCTGAGTAGCCGAGCTCAAGCGCTCAATGCCCTCGATAACTACCGATTGACCTGCACTTAAACCGGACGCTATTCGATAGTCGCGCGCCACCAACTCACCAAGCTCGACAGGCACCAGTTGGGCCTGTTCATCTGCATCCACTATCCACACACCAGATTGACCCGCCGTGCGTGTGACTGCCTGCTGCGGCACACTCACAGCATCCGCATAAAAAGCTTTGGGGATGCGTGCCTGGACATAAAGGCCAGGCAATAAACGATGCTCAGGATTATCCACCAACACACGTAGCAACACATCGCCAGTACCTACATCCACCTCAGTACCAGAAAACAAAATATGTCCCTGTATACCGAGAGGTTTACCATCACTACTTAAAATTTCTACTGCCAGCTCCGATTCTGCCGAGCCAGCCCGTTGACGCATTGCTTCCAGCTCTGATGCTGGCAGACGAACATCCACGTAAACCTGGTTGATTTGTTGGATTCTGGCCATAGGTGTGGCATCGGTTGGTGAAACTAATGCCCCCTCGCTGACCAAGGTTTGATCGATACGTCCGTCAATCGGCGCCTCAACACTGGCGAATTGCAAATCCAATTTACGTCGTGCCAGCGTAGCTTTAGCTTGAGCTACATTCGCCATAGCTTGGTTTCGCAATGAAACAGCATCATCATAGATTTGACGACTGACCCCGCCGGCCCTTGTTAGAGAGACCAGACGGTCTACCTCCAAACGAGCTCGGTCCAATACGGCTTCAGCGTGCTGCAAAGCCGCCGCTGCAATATCGACATCAGCTTTAAAAGGCGCTGGATTAATCTGAAACAGCACTGTACCGGCTTTAATTTTAGCTCCCTCATCGAATAAACGCTGTTGCAATATGCCGCCAACCTGAGCGCGGATTTCAGCGCGACGAATAGCCGCTACACGACCTGGCAAATTTTCAGTCACCAATAAAGGTCTGGCTTCAGAAGTCATCACTGATACCTGTACCGAAGTGGGCGTTTCTTCAAGCTGCTGTGTTGAATCACACCCGGGCAATAGCAACACGGCAAGCCCTGCCAAAAAAATACTGAGATGCCATGATTTGACGAACATAAACTACTCCTCGCTAAGCGTATCTCTCGATGACGCCGCTCAATTAAACGCTAGAACAACATGGCTGAATTATGACGAGTCGCTATTGCGAATTATTCGAGGCTTTGTGGAGAAAGTATGGAGGGAGTGATACAGTTCAACAATTTAGCGTTGAATCAATCCATGTCTAATCTCAATCCCCCTGTAAACCCAACAAATTCGGCTCTCGTGTTGATTGCAGAAGATGAAACAGAGATTGCCGACATTCTTATTGCTTATCTACAACGCAGTGGTCTACGTACTCAACATGCTACTGATGGCCAGCAAGCATTGACCATGCATCAAACTTACAAGCCTGATCTTTTACTGTTAGATGTACAGATGCCACATATGGATGGCTGGAATGTACTCAATGAAATTCGCTCTCACAGTGATACCCCCGTCATCATGCTCACGGCACTTGATCAGGATATTGATAAATTAATGGGATTACGCCTGGGTGCAGATGACTACGTAGTGAAACCATTCAATCCAGCCGAGGTAGTGGCTCGTGTGCAGGCGGTATTGCGACGCGCACAAACCAATACCCCACCACCGACAAAAACATTGCGTGTCGGCAAGTTCCAGATTGACTTAGATGATCATGAAGCCAGCATCGACTGTAACGGCCAACAACTAACACTGGATTTGACTCTGACCGAGTTCAAACTGCTCGCCTGTTTGATGCGTTCACCGAAACGTGCATTCAGTCGTGAGGAACTGTTGGTCAATTGTCTACCCGAGGGCGATTCTCAGGAACGTACTGTAGATAGTCATATCAGCAAGCTACGTAAAAAGCTTGAAGCCCTTGATATTCAAGGTGTGCCTGCCAGTGTCTGGGGCGTAGGTTATCGCTTTGGCGGTGAGGCATGAAATCAGCATCAGGCTTACGCCGACAAATCATCAAGTCGCTGGCAGCCATGACGATGGGCATCATTTTTCTGTCGGTGTTCGGCTCCTATGTGTTTTATGCCATTGCCATGGCTTATATGCCTGGCAGCATATCTGAAAGCTGGATGCCCTCGCAGCTAGAGATGTTCTGGATCGTTTGCACGATCATCGCGGCATTGGCAATCGCTCTTTTTGTCGCTATCCGCCTGTCACGGCGAATACTCACACCTTTAAATTCCGTAGCCTACAGCTTACGCGAAGTTGCTCAGGGCAAGCTCAATGCCCGAGCCAGAATGGATCAACATGCGATGGGAGAGACAGCACAACTAGTGCATGACTTCAATGCGATGGCTGAGCGTTTGCAGTATATGACCCGCGAACGGGAGTTCTGGAATGCTGCTATTGCCCACGAACTCCGTACACCGGTCACCATTCTTCGTGGTCGTTTACAGGGTCTGGCAGAAGGTGTTTTCCCCCCTAATAACGATATTTTCGAAGGATTACTTCGGCAGGTCGAAGGACTCAATTACCTGATAGAAGACTTACGAGTATTAAGTCTCAATGATAGTGGTCACCTGGAATTACAACTGGTGAAAGTCAGTCTAGCTGAGGAACTCAATGCCGTAATAGAGAGCTTCGCTTCCACGCTGAACGCTAGAGGATTTACGCTAAAGCAAGAACTGGATCCAACACTGGAAGTTTGCTGTGATGTAACAAGAATACGTCAGGCTCTGATGGCGCTGCTGGAAAATGCATATCAACATGCCGATCCTGGCACTTTAACACTACGTCTTAACAGTTCAGCTGACAGCTGCTATTTGAGCGTGGAAGATCAAGGGCCTGGTATTCCAGCGGAGGCCGCAGCTAATGTGTTTGAGGCATTTCACCGAGTTGAACCGTCTCGCTCACGAAAAAGTGGTGGTAGTGGGCTTGGGCTTGCCGTGGTTAAAGCGATAATTGAGGCACATGGAGGTCATGCAATTTGCCAACCCACTAAAAGCGGAGGCACGATTTTCATTCTGTCATGGCCTATTCAGCTAGAGGCAAAGATGAAAAGTTCTGCTTAAAGATTTTTTCTATTTACTTGCCGATACAAAAACTGGAGAAAATATGATCGAGCAAATCTTCAGTAGTAAAGGTACCAGTGATTTCACCTAATGCCTGTTGAGCAAGACGAAGTTCTTCAGCTAAGAGTTCTCCGGCGCCCATTCCTGAAAGGCAGTCATAACCATTCACAATCGACTGTCTGGCTCGTGCCAGAGCATCCAGATGACGTCGACGGGCAATAAACACCCCTTCTTCTTCCGGATGAAAACCGACGGCTTGATAAAGGTGTTGTTGTAATAACTCGAGTCCATCACCTGATTTTGCTGAAAGATATAAAGTGGGATAACCCTCTTCTTCTGTCAATTCAGTCTGATGACCACTTTTATCAATCTTATTACGGACAATAGTGAGAGGTTTATTCTCAGGTAGCTCAGCCAGGATTTTTCTATCCAGCTCAGTAAGCCCTTTGCTATCGTCAATCAGTAACAAAATATGATCGGCCTGAGCCAGTTCATTTTGGGTGCGGCGGATACCTTCCAGCTCGACAATATCATTTGTCGCATCATGCAGACCGGCGGTATCAGAAATACGTAATGGCAAACCACCGAGATGAATTTGCTCGCGAAGTACATCGCGGGTAGTACCGGCGACATCGGTCACGATCGCAGCATCATGTCCAGCTAATTGGTTGTGCAGGCTGGATTTACCTGCGTTCGGTTGTCCTGCCAACACCACACTGATACCTTCACGTAACAAGCGGCCTTGTTTAGCAGAACCAGCAATTCCGTCAAGGGTGTTTAATAGGTCCTGAAGTTGTTTATCGACTTGTGCTTCAGCAAGAAAATCAATCTCTTCATCACTGAAATCAATCGATGCTTCGACAAACATTCGCAGGTGAGTGAGTTCCTGCAGAAAATCATTAATACGGTTGGAGAAATCACCTTGCAGTGATCGCATGGCGCTTTTAGCTGCTTGTTCAGTAGAGCTTTCAATTAAATCAGCAACCGCTTCGGCTTGGGCTAAGTCCATTTTATTATTAAGGAAAGCCCGTTCTGAAAATTCACCAGGTCTAGCCATTCTGGCACCTAGCTCAACAGCACGCTGACAAAGTCGGTCCATTACGAGAGGACTGCCATGCCCCTGTAACTCGACAACGTCTTCCCCCGTGAAGGAAGCTGGACCAGGAAAATAAAGGGCAATGCCTTCATCAATAACGCCATTATCGGCATCACGAAAGTGAGTAAATTTAGCATAGCGCGGTTTTGGCAACTTGCCGCATATCGCGGTCACAATATCAGCGCTTTGTTTACCTGAAATCCTGACCACACCAACACCACCGCGACCAGGCGCGGTGGCTACTGCAACAATGGTATCCATTAGCGTTACTTAGAGTGCATCCATCTTACGGGTGATATACCACTGTTGTGCAATCGACAATACATTATTCACAACCCAGTACAACACCAGACCTGATGGGAAGAAAGCAAAGAATACGGTAAACACCAGCGGGAAGAATTTCATCACCATCGCTTGTGCCGGATCTTGCGGCGCAGGGTTCAGCGTTTGCTGGAACCACATAGAAATACCAAACAACACTGGCAAGATGAAATACGGATCCATCGCTGTTAAGTCATTAATCCACAAGATAAAGTCGGCTTGGCGTAGTTCAATACTTTCGACCAGTACCCAATAGAAAGACAGGAAAACAGGCATTTGCACCAGAATAGGTAAGCAACCGCCCAATGGGTTAATTTTCTCAGTACGATAAAGATCCATCATCGCCTGGTTAAATTTCTGCTTATCATCACCATAGCGTTCTTTCAATGTGGCCAACTTAGGAGTCAGCTTACGCATCGCCGCCATTGAGCGGTAACTCGTTGCGGACAATTTAAAGAACACCAACTTAATCAGTACAGTCAAAAGAACAATTGACCAACCCCAGTTTCCAGTCAGTTTATGCAACCATTCCATCACCCAGAATAATGGCTCAGAAATAATGGTAAAGATGCCGTAATCGACCGTTAGCTGTAAATTCTTAGCGACTTTTTCTAAGCGCTCAGCTTTTTTCGGGCCTAAATACATTTCGTAGTCAGCATGACCTTCACTACCTGCTGCTACTGAAATACCTGGCATTCTGACGCCAGCAGTGTAATTCGTTCCGTTAATTGAACGGGCATAGTATGTTTTTTCTTCAGCATTTTGTTCAGGCACTATCGCTGCAACGAAATAATGTTCAATCATCGCTGCCCAACCATCTGTTGCTTTCTGATCGAATGGTTTTTCATCCAAATCATCAAACTTCACTTTCTCGTATTCATTACCTGTATTTGAGAAAACTGGACCACTGTAAGTGTAGATAAACCGTGAACCGCTTTCTTGTTGTTGACGGTTGAATTGTGCATAAGGATAAGCAGAGAAAGCCGCACCAGTATTATTAATGACTTTATAATCAACATTCACCACATAACTATTACGCTTAAATGTGTATGTCTTAACGACTGTCAGACCATCATCAGCTTGCCAATAGAGTGGGACGCTAAGTTCATCCTGGCCCTGATTCAACTGGTAGTTTTGTTGATCAGCTTTATACAAAGCATAGTGTGTTGGTGCATCAGCATTTGAGCGTAAACCTGACTGAGCAACAAAATATGCATCACTTTTATCACTCAAAAACTGTACTGGTGTATTAGGTTGTTCTGAGCTGACAGCATATTTCAATAACGCCAGACTTTGAATATCACCACCTTGCGTACTGATATCGACATCCATCACATCTGTTTTTACACGAATCATCTGTTTGCTTACGGCAGCTTGGGCAGATTCAGGAACATCTGGTAACGCTTGAGCCGAGGCGGGTGGCATATCTGGCAACTCAGCCTCATTTGTCGGCATCGTAGGGTCTATCGATTGAGACGATGAGGTGTTTTCTACCGTTTGCTGAGGTTTTGCGTAATCTGTTTGCCACGCTTGCCATAGCAATAATGACACGATGAGCAGACCAAAAATAAATAGAGTTCTGAGATTATCCATTACGATTCTTTGTTTTTAGTTCAGGTACAGGATCAATTCCACCCTTATGCCAAGGGTGACAGCGGGATAGTCGATGCAAACCAAGCCAGGTTCCTTTTATGGATCCATGGCGCTCGATTGCTTCTATCATGTATTGTGAGCAAGTTGGATGGAAACGGCAATGCATGCCGATGAGAGGGCTCAATAGGAGTCTATAAATTCGGACAAGGCCGATTAGGATTTTTGCCATTGCGCCACCACTGTTAACCAATGTCGCTCCAATGCTGCCCATATTTGAGTGCTATCTCGTTCAGTCACACCGGGGCGTGACAATACTACAATATCGATATTTGATAAGGCGGACTGATTCTGTCGAAAAGATTCGCGAATAATCCGCTTTAAGCGGTTGCGTTGATTGGCTAATTTCACGTGTTTTTTAGCTATCGCTAGTCCCAGCCGGGGATGCCCAACTGAGTTCTCAACCGTTAAAACCGTCAAGCCTCCACCACCAGTGCGTTTTCCTTGACGGAACACCCGAGAAAAATCTCCCGGGCGATTCATTTTCATGGCTCGGCCAAATGTTGCCAAGTCATGCCCTCCCTGAAGGATGTCAGAGAAGATTATGCTGACAGTCTTGCGCGACCTTTAGCACGGCGTGCGTTAATAACGCGACGACCACCAACTGTTTTCATACGTGCGCGGAAACCATGAGTACGTTTGCGCTTCAGATTGCTAGGCTGAAAAGTTCTTTTCATTTCACCAACTCCAGAAATAATGATTGTTTTGCTGCCCACGGTGCTAACAACAGCAAAAACCGCCAAGGCAAAAGACACGGGATTATAAAGTTTTAAGGCATAACAAGTCAAACCAGAGTGACTTTATTATTTCTGTAGTTATTTTACTTGCCAAAAAGCTAGCTTAAGGATAACTTTAGACGTCCTGCGTTACCAGCTATACTATTTACAAAGTTGCTTATCCAACGCACCTCTTTTTTGTTTAAACCGGTATAAATCAAGGAGTTAATGTGTCATCACCCCTTTGGGAAAAATGTCTGTCCCATCTTGAAGGTGATTTGTCGGCACAGCAGCTGAACACTTGGCTTAGGCCGCTGCAAGCGATCGAAACTGAAGAGAGCTTACGCTTACTGGCGCCCAATCCTTATGTAAAAGCATGGGTCCAGGAACAACTTGAAGTACAGATTAACCAGCTTGTTCATCATTTAACTCAAGGCCTTATCGAACAGGTCTCGATTGAAGTTGGTACCATCGATCAAGCGCCTCAACGACCAAAACGTGTTGCGCCCGCTTCTGCGTCAGCCAAAATAGAGACCGAAGAAAAAGCGGAGGTCGTTAAATCAGAACCCGCGCTTGGTAGTCCCATCAATCCCTTATTTACTTTTGATAGTTATGTCGAAGGTAAATCTAATCAAATTGCCCGCGCAGCGTCTCTTCATGTCGCAGAAGCGCCAGGAACAAGTGGCTATAACCCCCTCTTTTTATATGGTGGCACGGGTCTAGGTAAAACTCACTTAATGCTGGCCGTCGGTAATAAAATTAAGCAAAACAATCCAAAGGCCCGGGTGATTTACCTATCATCAGAGCGGTTTGTTCAGGACATGATTACCGCATTACGCAACAATGCTATCGATCAATTTAAAAATCACTATCGCAGTGCTGACGCATTATTAATTGACGATATTCAATTCTTTGCTAAAAAAGAACGCTCTCAAGAAGAGTTTTTCTACACCTTCAATAGTTTGTTGGAAGGTCAGCGCCAAATCATTCTGACCTGTGATCGTTTCCCCAAAGAAGTCGACAATCTGGATGAACGCTTACAGTCGCGGCTAGGCTGGGGTTTAACCGTTGCTATCGAACCGCCAGAGCTCGAAACACGTGTAGCGATCCTGATCAAAAAAGCGCAACAAAACCTGATTACACTACCTGAAGATGTGGCGTTTTTCATCGCCAAACGAATAAAGTCCAATGTGCGTGATCTGGAGGGTGCATTGCAGCGTGTTCTGGCTTTTTCTCGCTTCACCAATCAGCCCATGTCGATTGATATGGCACAGGAAGCATTGAAAGATTTATTGGCTCTGCATCAGAAATTGGTGACACTGGAAAGCATCCAGAAAACAGTGGCCGAGTATTTCAAAGTCCGTGTATCTGAATTACTGGCGAAAAAACGTACACGCTCTATCGCACGACCAAGACAAATAGCCATGGCGCTTGCCAAAGAATTAACCAGTCACAGCCTGCCAGAAATTGGTGAGTCTTTTGGTGGACGTGACCATACAACAGTTCTGCATGCATGCAGAAAAGTTGCTGAATTGAAAGAGTCGGATCCCCGCGTGGCTGAAGACTACCGTAACCTTTTACGAACACTGTCGAGTTAACCCGAGAGAATCATCATGCAATTTACTGTCAGCCAAGATACTTTAGTGCGACCGCTGCAACTGGTGTGCAGTATTGTTGAACGACGCGCTACCCTTCCAATCCTGTCTAACGTTTTATTACGTGTTCAAGGTGACCAGCTATCCATGACCAGTACTGATATGGAACTGGAAATGATTGCTACTCTGCCGGTCGCTGTTGAAGAAGAAGGCAAAACCACCGTCTCAGCCCGTAAGTTGCTCGACATCGTCAGAGCGCTGCCCGGCAATGCCACCATCAGCGTTAATGCGACAGATGGTAAAGCTGTAGTTAAAGCTGGAAAAAGCCGCTTTTCACTTGCGACATTATCCAGTGATGACTTCCCGGACAGTGAAGGCGCTAACTACATGGATGAAATTTCACTGCCACAGTCGGCACTGAAATCTTTACTCGATGAAACCAGTTTTGCTATGGCCAGCCAGGATGTACGTTATTACCTGAATGGTTTATTGCTGGAACGCGATGACACAACATTACGTGCTGTTGCGACCGATGGTCACCGTCTGGCCCTGGGCAGTCTCACTACCTCAACACCTGTTAGTGAGAAAAACAGCGTTATCGTGCCACGTAAAGCGATTATTGAGCTCGGTCGACTTCTTAACGACAGTGATGACACCGTTAAAATGGCCTTCAGTAATCAGCAAATCAAAGTTGAATTACCCGATATTCACTTCACATCTAAACTCATTGACGGCCAATTCCCGAACTACGAACGCGTTTTACCTTTAGGCGGCGATAAAGAAGTCTTAGCTGATCGTGATGAATTGAAACAAGCCCTATCGCGTGCGGCTATTTTATCGAATGATAAACACCGTAGCGTGCGTATCAATTTAGATACCGATCAGCTCAAAGCGACAGTTACTAACCAGGAACAAGAATCTGCAGAAGAAGAAATCAGCGTGGATTATAAAGGTGCCCCATTAGAAATCGCCTTTAATAATGCCTATTTGCTGGATTTACTGAACGCGATTCCGGATAACAAAGTGAAACTGCTTTTCACTGATGAAACCAGCAGTGCCCTTGTCACGCCGGCTGATGAAAAGTTTGAACGTCAGTATGTTGTGATGCCGATGCGTCTCTGATACGTTCTAGAAAAACATTCTTAATTCGCGTCACAACCACATAAAAATACAGATTTATTTGTATTCAGTAGAAGGACTTGGAGAGAGTAACAGCATGAAACTAACGCCCTTTAACAAAAGGACTTTAGTCGGTCTACTGAGTTTATTTTTTATTGTTTTAGCGAGTTGTGGCCAATCACGTGATGTTGAGCTTCCGGAAGACATCAAACAAATAACCAATGGCGATCTTGATGCATGGCTGAAACAAGCCCCCTTTGATGGTCACAGGGATCCCAGTGCGGATAAAAAAGAAAACACGATTGTTATTACCAATCTGCATCAAGTATTCCCTTTCATTGGCAAGTTGAAAAATGCTGATGATGACAATAAAAACCGTACAAGCTCGGATGGCGATCTCCATGAAGAAGCCTGGCAGGTCTTCAAAGATCCTAAGTGGGGTGAAGTCGTCACCTACGCACAACTGGCTTACGATCCCGAAGAACTGTTTTTATCACCTTCCTATTCAGAAATGGGAAACCCGGTGTTTTCTGGCAGCCATGATATCGAGCTAAGCTATTCAGGCAGTCTGAAAGCAACCCAAGTCATAGGCCATAAAGGCAGTACTAAAACAGGTATCTACTGGGTAAACAGTAATATGCAGACGTATCTGATGGGCTTCTATCAGAATCAGAATCTGGTCTTTGAGGTGGCTTTTCCCTGCAAAACCGACAACAAAGCAAGCTGTCTTGAAAAACTAAAAGACATTAATAAAAAGCTAAAACTCAATGTTAAAAGTTGGGAGAATGCTTCGGTTGATATGCTGGAAACCACCAACAGTAAGGATAGCTTCTGGCAAGACCCTTATATTGGTATTTTCCCGGATCAATATGAAATACCTTCCGTAGAAATCAAAATCCGCTCTTCAGATTTCACACTGCAAAATCTCAATGTTCCACAACAAAACGCTGCCTATCTATTTAGTTATAAAAACGACTATGGCTTGCATTCTCTTGGTTTTAATAAAGAAAAGTCGGCACAAAGTCGCGCTGAATTTGAGAAGGCACATGAAGGTCATGATTTTATTGAGGCTGGTAAACTCGCTGTGAAGCTGTATCTATCAGAAAGCGAGAAAGGCGACATCCATCATATTCAAGTAACTGCTTATATGAAAGACAAACAAGAACTGAAGGTTAATGCCAGTTATCCCGTTAAAGATCCAGAAGCCCGTGATGAAATAATGGATATCTTTAATCATCTCAAAATCGCTCAATTCTGATATTTTATAGGTGTAGATAGACAGAAGGGATAGTGAGCCATGTTGCATAAGATCCAATGTGAATGTGGCAGTCTGCGTGGTCATATTGATGGTAAAGGCATCACCAGCCGGGTGATTTGTTATTGTTCAGATTGCCAGGCTTTTGCAAAGTATCTTGGCAAGCCGGACAAAGTACTTGATTCACATGGCGGGACCGATATCGTTCAATTAGCCCAACCTCGGCTGCATATCAGCGACGGATTAGAACATCTGGCTTTATTACAACTGAGCTCGAAAGGCTTATTTCGCTGGTATGCCTCCTGCTGTAATACGCCTATCGGTAACACGCTTAGCAATCCCAAAATAGCCTTTATTGGTCTGGTTCACTCCTGCCTTGATAAGACATGGTTAGCCACCAACTTTGGTCAAAACGTAGCCAAAGTAAATACTGAATCAGCGACAGGTGAGCCCAAACCAAAAACAAGTGGCCTGCTTGGCAATGTATTACGTTTCTTTGGCATAGCACTGTCAATGTTGATTACCAGTAAATATAAAGCTTCTTAGTTATTTTCTGATGATGGCACGCCAATTGTGTCGCCAACTATCCTGACAGAAGAACAACTGGCTCAGTTGAAAAATCAGACATAGTTTTGCAGGGATAACTGAGAGCAGTCTAAAAAACACAAGGCATTGAAATGGATATCATCAAATGGGCTGAAAAGCTGATGGCTATGGATGAAGAGAGCTGGCAACGCCATGCAAATCCCTGGAGCGTGTATTCACGCTTTACGACCCTGCCCTTACTTTCTCTAGCTTTTTATTCACGTGAGTGGATAGGTGTGTATTCATTGCTGCCTATTATATTGGCTATTGCCTGGATTTGGCTTAACCCACGATTATTTAATGCCCCTTCATCAACTCATAGCTGGGCGTCCATGGGCACCTTTGGGGAAAGGCTATATTTAAATCGTAAAAATATTCCGATTCCCGCTCATCATCAGCGATTTTGTATTCTGCTACAAAGCTTATCAGTACTCGGTTTGCCGGTTTTAATTTATGGCTTATACAGCTTAAATATTGGATTACTTATCGCCAGTAATATCTGGATTATGGTGTTCAAGGCCTGGTTTGTGGACCGTATGGTTTGGCTATACAGGGAAATGAAAAACAGCGACAACACAAATACTGCTGATATACATCATGATAAATAATACGTAATCCCATCAATTATCTACATCCTATATAATCACTGTTCATTTATACCAAGCCAGACAATATACGATGATAAATAGTACCCCTACGCACAAGCCTCGCCCGTTTGTAGACCTGATGGTTAGCATTGTTTTGCCATCGCTTATTTTAATGAAAATGAGTGGACCGGAAGACTTAGGTGCCAGTGGTGCATTAATGGCAGCGCTAGCTTTTCCACTTGGCTGGGGTATTTTCGAACTGATTAAATACCGTAAATTTAACTTTATTGCACTACTTGGATTAGTAAGTGTCTTACTGACTGGCGGCATTGGTTTATTCGAGCTTGATACCAAATGGTTAGCCATTAAAGAAGCCGCTATCCCTGCAATTATTGGCATTGCTGTTCTCGGCTCAACATTTACGCGTTATCCACTCATCAGAGCCCTTTTGTATAACCGTGAAATAATGGATGTCGATAAGATTAAAGATCGTCTTGAAGAAAAAAACAGCACGGCATTATTTGAAAAACGCTTACTCAACGCGACCTATTTATTAGCGGGTACGTTTCTATTTTCGGCCATTATGAATTTCATACTGGTGAAATGGTTAGTCACCAGTCCAACTGGCAGCGAAGAATTTAATGAGCAGCTGGGATTACTTACACTTTATAGTTATCCAGTTATTGCCATCCCTTCGATGCTAATGATGATTGGTATTTTTTATTATTTATGGCGCACCATTCATGATTTAACTGGCCTGAAGCTTGAAGAAGTGATATCACCAAAGGTTGCTAATAAATAATCGCGTGTCATCTGTCAGGCTGATTCATCATCCAGACTATATTGCTCTGTTGCCAACACAGCGTTGCCGGGTTTTAAGCTCCGCTGTGTTAAACGGCGGACTGCAAGAGGCCAATGCTTTACTCAATATGCGAGTGGATAAACATTCTCCGCTTCCTTGTCTGGCACCTGAACAAAACTTATTAAAAAAAGCAGAAGAATTATCACTACCTGCCGCCACTATCGGCATGATGACCGCCGCTTCCATGCAATCATTAGGTCACCATATTGAGCATAGAGATGATTTAACCGTTGAGTGCTGGGTCACGAGCGGTCTGAGTAATGTTCGACGAGTGGGTGATAAAGCCGATGATAACGCTGTGCCAGGCACTATCAATATCTGCTTATATATTAATCAAGCATTGTCCGAAGCTGCACTAGTTGAAGCTCTAATATTACTCACCGAGAGTAAAGTCACGGCTATTCGCGATGCAAATATTCTGAGTCCAGTTTCTAGCCAACCGGCCAGCGGTACGGGTACTGATAGTCATGCCGTTTTTTGTCCCAAAACCGAACCTCAACATGCTTATTGTGGCAAACACACGATACTCGGTGAGCTAATAGGTCGGACTGCTCTTTACGCCTGCTCAATCAGTATTAACCATTCTTTACGCAGTCTGGCTGAAAGCGGGTAGCTCAATTCCCACCCTTTTCAATACCGGTCAGCTATCATGCTACGAAATTTTCTGCTGAGTGATGACTGTATGGATATTCTTCAAAGTATTATTTTGGGGTTCGTTGAAGGCCTGACGGAGTTCTTACCAATTTCCTCCACCGGTCATCTGATTGTCGTTAGCGACTGGCTAGGACTGGCACAAACAGACAGCAATAAGGCCTTTGAGGTGATTATCCAGTTAGCCGCCATTCTGGCAGTAATTGCTAGTTATAAAGAACGGTTTTCACCTACGTATTTCGGTTTGTGGACAAAAGTTGCCCTGTCTTTTATTCCTGTTGGCATGGTTGGTTTGTTATTTCATCATCAGATAAAAGCGCTGTTTTCAGTTCAGGTTGTCGCTGTGATGTTTATTGTGGGTGGTGTCATCTTCTTACTCACAGAAAAATATATCAGTCATAAATCGCCACAAGTTGATGATATCAATGATATTAGCTATACCCAGTCTTTGATTATCGGTATCGCTCAGGTATTTGCGTTAATCCCCGGCACCAGTCGTGCTGGCTCAACCATTATCGGCGCCCTACTGGTTGGTTTAAGCCGCAAAGCCAGCGCGGAATTTTCCTTTTTACTGGCTTTACCGGTGATGCTGGCAGCATCAGGAATGGACTTAATTTCCCATTATCAGGAATTCGCTAACACCTCTTTCCTACCTTTGATTGCCGGCTTCATTGTTGCTTTTATGACGGCATATCTTGCGATCACATTATTTATTCAGTTTCTGGCTAACTTTACGTTTGTTGCCTTTGGCTGGTATCGCATTGTGTTTGGTGTCTTATTGCTTCTGCTTTACTAAGCTGTATCTTCATTGAGCTAATGGATTTCAGCTTAAGTTAATCGTATTTTGTATACTTACTTTCATGGCCTCTAAACACGCAACTAAAGCTATTGAGCAATTTTTCTTCAAAGGTGGTGCCACACAGGCATTATTTCGTTGGTTGGATTTTCGTTTATTTGTCTCTCAGCAAAACGCCAAGTTAGCCCCTTCCAATGATATGAGTTCGGCGGCACATTCTGCAACGGATTATCTCAAAATCTGGCAACAGCAAACATCGCTGACTACACCTGCTACGGGTATTTTACGACTTGTTGCTGTCATCGCTGTTTTAATTGGTTTTACAACCATGGTAGGCGTATTAAATGTCCGCGAACAAGCATTTATCAATATCTGGGTTCCACTCGCTTTATTTGCCTTCCTGCCATTTTTACTTACATTGAGCAGTTTTTATTTTTCGTTTTTATCACCGTCCAAACATAATTTACATCATCATCCACTGTTGCATTGGTTAATCCATAAACTGCAGCTTCAACAATTCACCCCTTACAAAAATTTGCTATTACCATGGCTTTTCTGGCAATTACAAACAGCCGCTATTTTATTCTCGACCTCAGCTTTGCTGTCTTTTTTCTTGTTAGCCACGTTTCAGGACTATCTATTTGGCTGGTCATCTACCTTAATCAGCGATAATTCCACCATGACCCAACTTATGAACATAATAAGTTGGCCCTGGCATCGGCTGATTGATGCACCAACAGCTGAGTTAATCCAGCAAACGCGGTTCAGTGCGCTGGCAAGTGACCTTTCAGCTACGGCGAATAATCTATGGTGGATTACCTTAGTCATGGCCATTGTGGTTTACGGTATTTTGCCTCGCCTGCTCTTAGCTCTGCTATTACGCCAACAATTCATTCAACAATTACGCACTAATATTCAAAATAGTAGCGATGTTGAACAATTTATTGTGGTACAACAACATCAGGCTAGTAGAGATCCAATTCAATCAGATAACGCTATCACTGAAAGCAGTATGGTGAGTTTACCAGCCGCTAATAGTGTCGTGATTAGCTGGCAACAAACAGAGCTCAGCTTTCCCATAGAAAAAAAGCTGGGCACCGCCGACTGGCTTCAGGATGAAGAGTGGCTCAACTCAACCGCCTGCCATTTTGATAAACCGGTCTTAGTTATTATTGATCCTATGCAGACACCAACAGGTGAACTAGCGGATACCATTGAGTTGTTACAACAACATAACTCCTCGGTCAGTCTTGTTTTATATCCAATTAATACTGATGACATGCGTTATCAACAGCAACAAAAATCATGGCAATTCTTTGCTCAAAAGCACGATATCGCATTAAAAGAAGGTCAAGCTAATGTCTGAATTAGCGTCACACCCGGTATTTGCTGTTGTCGGACATCCCAATAAAGGCAAGTCGAGCATTGTTGCCACTTTGACTCGTCAGGATGCCATTAAGATATCCGAAATTTCTGGCACGACCACCTCGGCGCAAACCTTTGATTTGAATATTGATGGCTTAACGCAGTACACACTGGTAGATACCCCTGGTTTTCAAAGGCCTCGCCAAGTTATGTCATGGTGCCAGCAACACACGCCTAATGCCGCCGAACGTAAAAACACTATTCAGGCTTTTGTCGATGAGCAACAGGCCTCTGGTAATCATAAATTCCATGACGAAGTTGAGCTTTTACAGCCCATATTAAATGGTGCAGGCATTATTTATGTGGTGGATGGTTCTATTCCCTATAGTCCGGAATTTGAAGCCGAAATGACCATTTTGCAATGGACAGGGCAACCTCGGATGGCACTGATTAATCCGATTGGTGGTGAAGCCTATGTGCAGGAATGGCAGGATGCATTGAGCCAATACTTCAGTGTTGTTCGGGTATTCAATCCAATGACGGCTGACCATCAGAAACAATTCACTATATTGTCTGCTTTTGCTGAATTATATGAGCCCTGGCGTCCTGCTATTGAAGACACCATTGAACTACTCAAACAGTACTTCGAGTCACTGGAGCAACAAGGCGGTTTTGTTGTGGCAGAGCATATTCAACGAATGCTCAGTCATATCAGTGAAATCAAAGTGCCGGCAGATTTTGTAAAGTCACGCCTGCAGGACAAACTAAAACACGATTATCAAAGTTCACTGCGCCATATTGAGACCAGTATGCAGCGTCAGCTACAAGCACTGTTTGCTCATCCCGAAATGCAAATGCATGCTCAGCAACTCACTGCAGACTACCCAGATCTATTTGATACTAGCCACTGGTATCTTTATGGTTTGGACAGACAAAAAATTGTGGCTTTATCGGCATCAGCTGGTGCTGCTGCTGGCGCTGTAGTTGATGTTGGCATGGGCGGCACCTCACTGATGACAGGTGCGTTTCTTGGCGGCTTAGTGTCTGGTGCAGCCTCTTTGTTTGCCACGGCCAAACCTGAAAATCTCAAGATTAATGGTATACCTTTAGCGGGTGAAACATTGAAAGCTGGGCCTATGAAGGAGCTGACCTTTATTTTTGTAGTACTAGGACGTGCTGTAGACTTTCTGGAGATGATCTTACGTCGTACTCATGCAGATCGCTCTATCGCAGAGTTACCAGAAACTAATCTAACTGAGCGTCTGAACCATTTACCCAAGGTAGAGCAAGTGCAACTCACTCGCTTATTACAAAAAGCACATAAAGGTCTGAGTGACTCAGAATTAGTTAAACTCCGCGACTGGATATTGAAACTCTGTCTACAGTAGTAAGTATAAACGTCGTCGTATTAACATTTCTAAACAGCAAATTTTATACATTTGCATAACATTTTTGATACACATTTAGGGATGAGAAATGGTGAAACCGTTAGTGCTTTTACTGATACTGCTTAGTCCTCTCACATGGGCCAGCTCTATGCAAAGTCTCGAATCACTATCAGATCTAAAATGGGAAAATCGACTTATCCTGATAGATGCAGGCTATGATGCCAAGTCATATCAGCATGAACTGATACAACATGATGCTGAAATAAATGATCGTGACATTATATGGTTTATTATTAGCCAGACAGCATTAAGCAGTAATTTCAAGGGCATAATCACCGATAACATCGCTCATGAGGTTCACCAGAAATTACATGACAATAACAGCTCAATTTTATTAATTGGTAAGGATGGTGGCATCAAAGCCACTGAAAACACATTAAGGCTTGATGTGCTCTTTAGTAAGATTGACCGCATGCCTATGCGCCAGCGTGAACTGCAATATCATTAATAGTGCACATTGACTAAAACGTCAGTATTGCTTCATTAAGCGCTATATGCACTCAAAACACGGTAATATTAATGATGTAAACTCGTCGAAGTAACATACCAGTAACGTCGCTGTTCAAGTCTTCTCAATCAACGATGGGGAATGTCTATGAATTTCATCAATGGGTTATTTGATGGCAGTTTTATGCCCCATGGTCATTGTTTGAAGTGGCAGGGTGATTTACTTTTCATGCATTTTTTTGGTGATGTGCTCACTGTCATTGCCTATTTTCTTATTCCTCTAGCCCTTATCTATCTTGTCAGAAAACGTAATGATCTGGCTTTTAACTGGATATTTATGATGGCTGCTGCATTTATTTTTTTATGCGGTATCACGCATTTAATGGCGCTGATTAATATCTGGCATGGCTACTACTACCTGAGTGGTACCGCTAAATTAGCCACTGGTATTATCTCGATTATGACTACAATAATGATTTGGTTTTTATTGCCTAAAATCATAGCGATGCCTAGTAACCTGGACTTCAAGGTCAAAAATGAACAATTATTACTCACTCAAAAAAAGCTAATCGAATCGAATCAGTTATTAGATCAACGTGTTCAGGCTCGCACCAGAGAGCTGGAAGAACTTGCTCATACTGACGCACTGACCAGCATTCTGAACAGAGGGGGCTTAATTAAGAGCTTAACAAACGAAATGGATCGTGCCGTTCGATATAAACATCCCTTAAGTATCATGATGACCGATATTGACCATTTTAAGCGAGTAAATGATGAGTATGGTCATCTACGAGGTGACAGCGTCATCAAGGAAGTGGCTGATATTTTATCTGAAGCTTCAAGAAAGAGTGATTCAGTGGGTCGCTATGGTGGCGAAGAGTTTATGTTACTCATGCCAGAAACCGACATACAAAAAGCCAAAGTCGTGGCCGAGCGCATCAGGATAGATGTGGAAAATCACCGTTTTTGTGAGGATGAAGGACTGGATATTTCAGTTACTTGCAGCATTGGCCTTACTGAGTTTGAATCAAATCAGTCCTTATCAAGTTTATTAGAAACCGTTGATGAGATGCTTTATAAAGCCAAAGACTCAGGTCGAAATAAAATCATTATTAATACAATAAAGCCTGATTAACGACTTTTAAAGCAACAAAGAGGCTAATGTTTAAGTTCACCTAACACCACTTTATTATCTGTCACTTTCTTCACGACATTAGAGTAGTAATCATCCCTGAACTCATTAATCACTTTCGTCGCAACAACATCTTCCACACCACTACCCAGTAGAACCTCTTCAGTCAGTCTGAGACTGGTTTCCAGTGTTTCTGAAACCGTTGTCGTCGCACCTTGGGTAATCAACTCAGCACAATGCTTTCTGTCTCTGGCACGGGCATGAATTGGCATATCCGGATAGTACTGACGGACTTGAGCCACCAGTCTGTCTACTTGTGTTGGATTATCCAATGTGACCACTATCATCTTGGCGCGATCCGCTCCTGCGGCTTGCAATACTTTCACTTTACTGGCATCACCAAAAAATACCGGGAAACCTTGAGCCCTGGCATCTTTCACCCGATGCTGACGCATATCCAAAGCAATGTATGGCACACCTGCTGCACCGAGCAATGTCCCGACACGAGCACCCACCCGACCAAATCCAGCTAAGATAACGTGTTCTTGGTCATGTTCAACAAACTCAGTGGTGTAGTCTTCCTCATCGTTTTCTGCATCAGGTGTATAGAATTTCAATAACAGATAATTAGTCGACCTTACAACAAACGGCGTCAATACCATGGTTAAGGCGATGACCAAGGTCAGAATGTCACTAATTTTTTCTTCCAGTACCCCTAATGATGCTGCAAAGCTAAACAACACAAAGCCAAACTCACCACTTTGGGATAATAATGCCCCGGTTTGCAAAGAAATATCGTGACGTGCACCAGCGATCCGAGCCAGGATGTAGACAACAACCGTTTTAATTGTCATCAGCCCCCAGGTTAGCAGCAGAATATCACCAAGACGATCCCATAACAGACTGAAGTCAATGCCCATACCGACGGTCATAAAAAACAGCCCCAACAGGATGCCACGGAAAGGCAGAATATCGGCTTCTATCTGATGTCGGTATTGTGATTCAGCCAGCATTACACCGGCAAGGAACGCGCCCAGCGCCATCGAGAAGCCAACGCTTTGCATAATCCAGGCGACACCCAATACTAAGAGTACAGCAACAGCGATAAAGACTTCTGGATCCTGGCTGGCAACAATCCTGGCTAATACAGGATTGAGTAAATAACGACCAGCGAACAGCAGGGCAATAATGACCAGAATACCAATTAAAGGATTCACATCGGGGCCGACCACTTCTGCACCATTACCTACTGCCAGATATGACACTAGAGCAAGTAAGGGTACGACAGCAATATCCTGCAGCAGTAAAACCGAAAACGACATTCTCCCCATGACGGTTGAAATACCACCACGTTCGGCCAATAGTTTTAAACAAAAAGCAGTAGATGATAATGCCAGGCCAAAGCCAATGATGATGGCACTGTGATTATCCAGTCCCAACCAGATAGCGATGCCATAAATAGCTCCAGCGGTAATCAACACCTGAGCAAGTCCAAGTCCCAGCACCATTTTTCGCATTTGCCAGAGCTTATCGGGCTTAAGTTCTATCCCTAAAACAAACAATAGGAAAATAACACCAAACTCAGCCAGATGCCGGATATCCTCGACCTCAGTAATAACACCAAATCCCCAAGGTCCTAGGATCATCCCTGCTGTTAAATAGCCCAGAATCGCTCCAAGGCGTATAGCATGGAACGTAGGAATAATAATCACTGTGGCCAATAACAAGGCCAGAATTTCTACCAGATAATCGCCACCTGCTTCTTGCACAAATTATCCCTTTGTTAATGAGGTGGATGCGTTAGAACTAAGCATGAAGGTCAGTCCTTGTTTATACGTATCCGCCGCTGCTTCATCTTTACCCTCTGCCAGTTGAACTTCAGCTAATGCCTGATAAGTTTCACCCATAGCAGCAATATGAATGCTTTGTTGCAAGTATTCTTCGGCTTTAGTCCATAGTTGGTTTGCTTTTGCAAGACGCCCGACCGTTAATAATAGACAGGCATTATCTGGATTCGCTTTAAGCCATTTTTCTGCCGTTGCTAAGCGTGACAACAAATCACCATCGGTCAATAAACCGTATGTATAAACCAGCTGCTCGCTCCAGTTATTTCTCATAAATTGTTCAATTTGAGCTATAGCGCGTTCTTGCTGATCTTGCTGAATCAACCCATTCACATAAGGCACCAGCATGGCTTCTGTATGGCGAGCTTTGCTGGGTGATTTTTCCCACACCTCAGCCATTTTTTGCCAATCCTGTTTAAGCAAAGCCATTTCTAACTGACCTATGGCAGCTTCTTGATCCAACGCCGCCACTTCATTGCGTTCCAACACATGCCGTTTGCGTAAATCAGGCAATACCGACTGTACTTCCTGCCATTGATCCATATCCTGATATAAAGACTGCAATAGCTGCAATACATAAGGATGTTTCGGTGCGACTTCACGTAAATGTTGAAGTGTGGCCAAGGCCTGCTCTTTTTGCCCAGCCGACAATTGCAGCTCTGCCTGAACGACACCTACCGCAATATCCGCACCTTCAGTAGTTTCATGGGCTAAGCGTAAATAATTATCACGGCGCTCTGGTGCATCTTGTTTTTGAGCCGCTCTGGCCGCAGCTAAATAATGTAATAATGGTGTTTCACTATGTGTGGCATGACGAACCAAAATACGTTCAGCCTCGGTCCACCGGCCTTCTTCCAGTGTAATCAAACCACGTGTTAGCGCGCGATTTGCACGTTTTTGTCTTTGCGTTGTCTTCCATTTATGAATTCTTCTGGGTGTCTGCTTTAACAGAACCAGACTCCTTAAAGCCAAATAGCCTGCAACAACCAAGATGATGTAAATGGCGGTGAACACAACCAGTGATGTCTCTAAACTCCACTGTCCATATTGCAGTAAGACAAAGCCCGGCTCAAAATCTGCAGCCCAGATAGCGGCAACACCTAAAGCTAATGCTAATGCGATGATGATCAGCATTTTCATTGCTGATACTCCTCTAACCAGTTCAACGATCCGGAAATATCTGGAATAGACACATCAATTTTTTGCGTTGCAAGTGAGTTGAGGGTGGCCAACATGGCATCACGTTCGTCACCGGTAAAATAATGTTCTAGCCAGGCAGTCGCTGTTTTCAGACTATGCTGAAAGCTATCCGTATCGGCATTAAGTAGAGCAAGACGGGCACTTTCTAACTGTAAGCGTAAGTTTTGATAGAGAAAATAACGTTGTTCCGGTGCGAGTACAGCTGCTTCACCTGTTTGCTCATGACGAATCACCACTAATGATCGCAATTGCTGCCAAATATCTGCAATGGCTTGCTTCCATGCAGGTGTATCTGTGACGGCCTGCTCTGCTAATTCTGGCTCATTGGAAAAGTCGACCTCTGGTCCTTTTTTCACACGCAGCTTATTAACATGAGCGGCCATGGTTTGTAGCTGAATCGCCATTCCAGGTATATCTAACGTTGTCAGTGATTGCAGAGACATCAGTTCTTCAGCAATCTCAGCTCGTAAAGGATGAAGTCGGTAATCTGAGAGGGTTTCTAATTGCTTGTCAGCCATCTGTAGTGCCTGAATAGCACCGGTAACATCATGCGCTAACACCGCACGTTGATTGGCTACATTGAGCAGATATTTCACTTCCTGCAAAGCCCATTTCTTTTGCAGTTCAGCATTCGATAACTGTTGTTTATCAGTAAGTTCTTTTAATTTTTCAGCTATCTGTTTTTGATCACTATTCAGCCGACCCAACTGTTGTTGATGTCTTTCCAGTGCCGACTGCCAGTCACCATTTTGACTGGATAGCTCATTTAGTGAAGATTGTATATCGGCTTCTTGCTGCTGAAGTTGTTGATAGAACCAGCCAATACTGACAACTGAAAGCAGCACGACAACGGCCAGAGCAATCCAGATCCAGCGATAGACTCGAGCATCATCCTGCTTATTTTTTTCAAGTAGCTCAGCATCCTTTACGTTTTTATCAATCGTTTGCTTTGCGTCTTTATCCGCCATGTTAATCATCCATATTTATCAGAGTATCAACAACTGCGTTATCGCTGGCATCAGCTGATACATAAATGGTTTTGAAGCCTCGTGAGGAGGCATGCTGTTTTATCCTATCACTGACCACCGTCAACGGTTTATCTATCAAACTGGGCCATGTATTCATAAAGATACTACAAAGATTATCAACCCCAGCCACACTGGTACAGATCACTTTATCTGCCAACATGGCCTGCTTTTGCATCGAGGTCGTCGGTGTTGCTAAAACACGTTGATAAACTTCAACATAGCTTATATTAGCACCTCTGGCTTTTAAGGTATCAGCCAGATGTTCTCTGCCGCCATTGCCTCGCACAATCAGAACCTGTTTATCTCTGATCTTTGATGCCTGCATTAAAGGCATCTTCACTAATCCCTCACTACCATTAGAAATTTCTGGCTGGCAATCCACAGGAATATCATGTTCACGCATGGCTTGTGCTGTCCCTTCACCCACAGCAGAAAACTGACAAGACGGTGGTAACTTATGTCCCCAGCCAGCAATAAAACATTCCACAGCATTGCGGCTGACAAATATTAACCAGTCAAAACGTTCAATATTTGTTGTCTGCCAATTGTTTCGTGCAACAGGTTCAATATCTATTACTGGCATTATCAGTGCCTTTCCACCTGCAGCTTCAATTAACCCTGCCAGCGTCTGACATTGATGTTGAGGGCGAGTCACCAGAATCTGCTGACCCGCTAAAGCTGCTTTACTCACCGTAAACATCCGCCAGAATTTTATCCGCACCTTTTGCCAGCAGCATTTCAGCAACCTGAATACCTAGTTTTTCGGCATCTGCCGCTTTACCATGGACTTCCGCAGTGACTGTATTAGTGCCGTCCGGTTGGCCGACCAGGCCGCGTAACCAAACATTGTCATCATCTAGCATCGCATAACCAGCGATAGGGACCTGACAACCACCAGACAGACGTTTGTTCAATGCTCTTTCTGCACGCAAAACAATGGCCGTTTTATCGCAGTGTAATGGTGCGATTAAGGCATTCAATTCTTCGTCATCAATACGCGTTTCAATACCCAGTGCGCCTTGGCCAATGGCAGGCAAACTTTGCTCAGGTGTTAAAGCGCTGCGGATACGCTCATCAAAACCTAATCGTTTTAAGCCTGCCATCGCCAGAATAATGGCATCAAACTCGCCATCATCGAGTTTACGTAAGCGGGTATTCACATTGCCACGTAAAGGCAGTACTTCCAGGTCGGGACGGTGTGTACGCACTTGGCACTCACGACGCAGACTGGAGGTACCTAAGCGTGCACCATTAGGTAAATCATCAATACTTTGATAATGATTGGAAACAAACGCATCATGCGGATCTTCACGCTGGCAGATGACGGGGAGATGCAAGCCTTCAGGAAACTCAACCGGCACGTCTTTCATTGAGTGCACGGCAATATCAGCACGTCCATCTAACATGCCTTGTTCGAGCTCTTTAACAAAAAGCCCCTTGCCGCCCACTTTGGCCAGCGGCGTATCAAGGATGATGTCACCTTGGGTTTTCATACCAATCAGTTCTACTTCAATATTCTGATGTAATTCTAATAAGCGTGATTTAACAAATTCAGCCTGCCACATGGCAAGAGGACTGTTGCGAGTGGCAATACGAACGATTCTTTTAGTCATGGAATAAGGTCACTTCAGCGTTGTCGTTAATAAATAATCTTGATTCTAGCATTTCACGCATTGACTCTCGACTATCCGCGTTATAATGACGCCCTGTTTTCAACGAGCCTAATCTGATTGATATGACTACAGCCAATAAAAAACTCTCATCTGCCAGACTGACGCAGCCTACCGACAAGTTTGTCGAAGAATTTACTGCTTCCGTACAATTTGATCAGCGTATGTTCCGTCAGGATATTCGCGGCTCAATTGCGCACGCCACCATGCTGGCTGAAGTGAACGTACTGACGGTAGACGAACGCGATCAAATTATTGCTGGCTTACAACAAATCGAACAAGAAATTGAAAGTGGCGACTTTGAGTGGTCTATTGCGCAGGAAGATGTGCATATGAATATCGAAGCACGCCTTATTGCCCTGATTGGCGAGGTTGGTAAAAAACTGCACACTGGTCGTTCACGTAATGATCAGGTGGCCACTGATGTGCGCCTCTATCTGCGCGATATGATTGAGCCTATCGGTCAGCAGCTTAATCGCTTGCAAGAAGCCTTATTGTATGTCGCTGAACGTGAAGCCGAGACTATCATGCCTGGCTTTACCCATTTGCAGACAGCCCAACCAGTGACGTTTGGTCATCACATGATGGCCTGGTATGAAATGCTCGTTAGAGATGCTGAACGCCTGCAAGACTGTGCTAAACGAGCAAACAGTCTGCCATTAGGTGCAGCCGCCCTTGCTGGCACCACTTTCCCGATTGATCGTGAAATGACCGCCAACTTATTAGGTTTTGATCGTATCTGCTTGAATTCTTTGGATGCGGTCAGTGATCGTGATTTTGCGATTGAATTCAACAGTTTTGCATCGATCCTGATGATGCATTTATCCCGTTTCTCAGAAGAGTTAATTATCTGGTCATCGGCGCAATTTGATTTTGTCGATTTAGGCGATGCTTTCTGCACTGGCTCATCTATCATGCCGCAGAAGAAAAATCCGGATGTACCTGAGTTAATCCGCGGTAAAACCAGTCGCGTTTATGGCAATATGTTCAATTTACTGACCTTGATGAAAAACCAGCCTTTGGCCTACAACAAAGACAATCAGGAAGATAAAGAACCTCTGTTCGATACCATTGATACCTTATTAGGTTCTTTGCGCGTGTATGCGGACATGATGTCAGTCATCACCGTGAAAGCTGACAATATGCGTCAGGCAGCGTTGCGAGGTTATGCTACAGCCACCGACCTGGCAGATTATCTGGTACGTAAGGGTACGCCATTCCGTGATGCTCATGAAGTGGTTGGTTTATCTGTCGCTTATGGTATCCAACATAAAAAAGATTTGTCTGAACTAACGCTGGATGAACTGCAGCAGTTTTCTGCCAATATTGAGCAAGACGTGTTTGAAGTACTGACTCTGGAAGGCTCTGTCGCTGCGCGTAATCATCTAGGTGGCACCGCGCCAGAGCAAGTAAAATCCGCTATTAAGAAAGCTCGCACTAGTCGCTAAACAGATTGACATCGATCAGTAACGACCTCCCGGGTCGTTACTGCATCAGCCATAATAAACAGGCTGCCAACATCATCAAAAAAGCGATTCTTACCGCCCATCTGGGCCAATAAGATAAAAGTAATACCAACACGATACTGGTCACAGATAACACCGAGACCCATACTACAAATCCGGTTCCTGCCCCCCATACCTGCCACATAGGCAAATACGCCAATACCAGAATAAGACTTCCTAACCAGCGTAACAGCCGTATCTGAGTGGTGCTCAATCGACGATCCGTCACCTCCATCAGATGTCTTGGCATGGCCAGACTGAAACCACTCATCGCTACATAACACAGGGCCACAGTCATCATCATTGCCACACTCATGATAGGGCCTCCGACCGGGGTTTAAGCTGAGGCTGACGTACTTGCGATACCATTTTTCGGCGTAAAAATAGCACCAATCCCAGACTCATCAAACCAAAGACCAACACTGTCAGCTCAAAACCAACACTACCCCAGTCACTGGCCTGCCAATATGACACTAACCAATCTCCGGTAGTCATGAAATTCATCACAGGCAATAACAGTGCAAGCAATGTAAATACACTCCATTGCTCAAACCAAGCTTTAGTAGCAGGGCGACACGCTGAATGGAATAACATGGCTAGCCAAACATAGAAAAACCCTTTTACTTCCCAAGTTGCTCGGTCAGCGATATCAAGCGGAATCCATCTGTTTAACCAGAAATAACTGATACAGGCCACTGCCAGACCACTGATAGCAGCAATATTCAATACCTCTATCACTCGGTACACTCGAGCAGTTTGCGAGCCAAATTCGTTCAGTGATTTCTGTCGACGTTTCACCAGGAACAAGATAGCACCAGTCGCCATCATCAGTGCTCCAGCCATCCCCATCACAAAATACAGCCAGCGAACACTATAACCACCGAAGTTGGCAAAATGCATGATTCGCATCACACGCTGAGCAGCCATCGGCGTGCCCTTATCATATTCACCGGGCGGAATTACATTCATCACATCGCCATTGGTTGCATCAAACTGCACGCTCCCGGTTTCATCTCTCAGTAATTGCCCGAAATAATCTTCTTCATCAAACCAACCAAACACTTTGGTAATAGCACTGCTGTCTCCAGGATGCTCAACTCTCATAAATCGTGCAGGTTTACCCAGCATGACTTCTGCTCGCTGGAACAAAACAGATAAATCCACGACATCCGCATGCACACCGGTTTCTGCTCTGTGCATGGGCTCATCCAACAGTTCAGCAAAGAACTGTTGTGGATTACTGTAATTGGCTAAGACCCCAGCAGGCATATAAATCGATAAAAAGATCACCAGTCCGGTATAGGCAATCATTAACTGAAACGGCAGGGTCAATACAGCCGAGGCATTATGTCCATCTAACCAGCTACGCTGCCCTTTCTTTTGTCTGAAAGTAAAAAAATCTTTAAAAATACGTTTATGAATGATGATGCCGCTGATAAGCGCTGCTAACATGATCATGGTAAAAAAGCCCACCAGCCAGATGCCCGCCATTCCTGCATGAAACTCATAATGCATATGGACAAAATGATGACCGCCTTCCGTTTCACGGTTTTCGGCCGCCGACATCGGTTTACCAGACTCTAAGCTAAGTAAAGTTTCTTGACGTTCATTTTGCTCATCCCGCCAGAACAGACGTATTCCAGACTCAGTTTCTGTGGGCATACCAATCGCCCAGGAATGACTATCAGGTGCATGTTTTACCAGATAGGACTGACCTTTTTTTATTGCATCCACGCGTTGCTGTTCGGTCATAGTTGCTGGGTCAAAATCAGATGCAACAGCCGTCTCAGGCTTCATCCAGTGCGTGATATCATCGTCAAACACACCAATCGTACCCGTCAGAAAAATGGCGAAGAGTGCCCAACTAGCGACGAGTCCTCCCCATGTATGGAGCCAGCCCATGGCTTGACGGAAAGACTCTTGTTTTTTTTCAGACTGATTTAATTCACTCATGATGCCATCCTTGAAATAAGCAAACCCGCACCGCCAAATATCAGTGTTGGAATTAACATTCCCAACCAGGCACGCTTACTATCTCTCACCACAAACACCCAAATAATTGCAGCCGTATAAATGGCATAACTGAATAAGCTGCTGGCCACAATAGCATCGGGTTTATCCATAGGCACAATGGCAGATAAGAAAATAATCGCTGCGGAGGTAAGTAAATACCCCCCTATTGTGGCAGCGAGCACTAAAGAAATTATTCTAAGTGGATAAGGTAATTGCATAGTGGAGATAACTCTCAAGCTACTGATATAACAATGAATATATAAGCAAAACACATCCCCACAGTAGCAACTGAGGAGAGTTCTAGGATAAAGAGTACATAAAAGGTTCTCTTTATCTATGTCGTTTGAGCCAGGTAAAAGGGTCACTTTATGTCCACCTTTTATACTTCACAGGCATTTAGACGTAGATATTACCACTAAATAATAATCGTATGCATTTAGATTAACTGAAATAGTTTTATAGAGAGATTTTTATGGAATCAGTTTATGCCCAGCATCCTCATAAATTGATTTACTTTATATGTTGGCAATGCCGTCAACTGTATTGTGCTAGCTTAGGCGTCTATTAACGAGACATTAGGGTATAGCTCTCGTCATACGGAGATTAGTTGTTTTTAAAATAGCTGAATGGGCATGGATAAAGCACCTCAAAATGCTGTCAACATGCCATAATTTGAATAATAAAAATAAGCGTAGGCAGGTTATGTTTAAATCTTTCTTTCCCAATTCTTCCTGGTTTTGGCCATCAGTTATATTGTGGGTAGCTTTTTCCGCCTTTATTTGGGTGGCTTTCGGAACAGATATAGCGGCTGCCATTGGCTTACCGATTGAGCCCGATGCCGAACCCGTTATTGGCTTGCGGCATTTTGTTACCAATGAGTTTTTAACCTTTTACCTATTCTATTTTGTCTCTGTTGCAATATTTGCAGCGTTTTGGTTTATCACCGCACCTAGCCGCTGGCAATGGTGGTCAATTGTCGGTTCTGCAGTAATCTTCTTTTCAACCTATTATTCAGTTCAGGTCTCTGTCGCAATAAATAACTGGCGACGGCCGTTTTTTGATTCAGTACAAAATGCCTTATCGCCAGACGGTGGTGTTACAGCTGATCAGTTATATGATTTGATTATTATTTTCGCGGAAATCGCCTTTTTAGCCGTATTCATTTTTGTCATGACACGCTTTTTAGTCAGTCATTATATTTTCCGGTGGCGAACGGCAATGAATGATTACTACACCGAACAATGGGCAAAGGTGCGTCACATAGAAGGTGCGTCGCAACGGGTTCAGGAAGATACGATGCGTTTCGCAACTATTATGGAAAATTTAGGTGTGGCACTGATCGATGCTCTGATGACCTTATTTGCGTTTTTACCGGTGCTTTGGTCATTATCACAATACGTAAAAGAGTTACCGTTAGTCGGTGAAATTGCCTATCCGTTATTTGTGGCTTCCCTTGTGTGGTCTGTCTTTGGAACAGGCTTGCTGGCATTGGTAGGTATCAAGTTACCAGGCTTAGAATTCAAAAATCAGCGTGTAGAGGCAGCCTATCGTAAAGAGCTGGTTTATGGCGAAGACAATCCCCTACGTGCTCAGCCTATGAGCTTGCGTGAACTGTTTGCCGATGTTCGTAAGAACTATTTCACCTTGTACATTCATTATATGTACTTCAATGTGGCGCGTAGTCTATACCTTCAAGCCGATAATATTTTTGCATACGTAATACTGGTACCGACTATTGCAGCAGGCGCAATCACCTTTGGTATTTTGCAACAGATTTTAACGGCATTTAGTCAGGTCAGTACGTCATTCCAGTATTTAGTAAACTCATGGACTACTGTCGTTGAATTATTGTCGGTTTATAAACGTTTACAATCCTTTGAAGCATCGATAAACAATGAGCCTTTACCAGAGATCGATCAACAACAAATACAATGAATAGCATTGTGATTGAGTTCTCCTCCTCGACTGTCCATTAAAGCGAGATTAAAACGTCACGGTTTAATGATTAAACAACAAATAACCTCGATAACAACTTGGGGTTATTTGTTGTTATATGCTCAGGTCTTACTTATTTTTCATTTGTTTCAGAAACATCCGTTTCATAATCGGTCGTTTGTATTGTTGAAGCAGATAATCAACGACTCAGCATATTATCGAATCAACTCTATAACGTTCAGAGTCGGTAGACACCGCGTATATACATAATTCTTTGGGTAGCTTCTCGCCTAAATTGTTTTACTAGGCTGCCACGATATGGCCATTTTAACCATATGTCGTCATATGCCATAACAATGCTGTAAATCACGCATTTTATCTTTTCGCATCCCATGTAGCCTTGCTGCTAATTTTTTGGGAGAGAAATAAATGCGGAGAAATATGACATCTCTGTCAGTCATTCTGGCTAGTTTAATGGTACCAGCCTATGCAGACAGTGAAACAACAGGTGATGTAAAAGAATTAGCCCCCTTGCTTGTGACCGGTGATAAAACAGCCCCCACCATGATTAATCTGGACACCCCAACAGAGGCTGGCTCACGACTTGGACTGACCGTCAGAGAAAACCCGGCTTCTGTGGCTATTGCAGATAGAGCACTGATGGATCAAATCGGCGCTCGTGATTTTCAAGATGCGGTCAACGCTCTCCCTGGTGTCAATGCCTCAGCACCGCCGGGTTGGGGGGGAAATGTTTCTTACCGTGGTTTTAATGGCTCTCAAGTTAACCAACTATATAATGGCATCAGCCTCGCATACAGTTCTGCCAACCGCCCTATCGGTGCCTGGATTTATGATCGTGTTGAACTCATTGGTGGCCCATCATCCTTTTTATATGGCACCAGTTCTGTCGGGGGTAGTGTTAATTACATCACCAAAATAGCTGAACGCAGCGATCAAGATATCACCGGTCGGCTCAGTTATGGTCGTTATGACACGACAGAATCATCAATTGGTATCAATAAAGCATTAAATGCTAACAACTGGATTCGTTTCGATTACAGTCATACATCAACTAACGGCTATATCGACCGTCAGGAAAATCGTGCTGATAACATGGCTTTTTCATGGTTAACAGACATTAACGACAAGCTGTCACACACCTTAGCACTGGAATATCTGGAAGAAAAAGAAGATAGCCCATATTGGGGAGCTCCCACATTACAACCTCAATCTGGCACCCTGAAAATCAACAAACATAATCGCTTTGAAAACTACAACGTAGAAGATGGCCGTTATGAGCAGCGCGTTCGTTGGCTACGTTCGATCACTGACTATCAATTCAATGATAAAACAGCATTACGAAATACCTTCTATCACTATGATGGACAACGTGACTACCGTAACTTAGAAAAATACACATACAACAGCAATAATACTTTAATTGACCGGGCAGGTGCTTACCAGCAACGTCATGATCAGGAAGTCAACGGTAACCGTATTGAGCTCACACATAATGGTGAATTATTTGATCGTCAAAGTGATTGGGCAATGGGCCTTGATTATAGTGTCAATCAACAAACTATTTACCCAACATCGATCAGTAGTGTCTTTGATACCGTCACCCCAGACAACTTCGCTCCGGATAATTTCTACGATATCTCAGGAATGGGGGCATTGCAGAAAGGCCGTAGCAATAAAGTAAAAACATTCTCTGTTTTTGCTGAGAACAGACAAAAACTCACCGATCGACTCGCTTTGATTTCAGCATTGCGTTTTGATCATATTGATTTTCATCATACCCCAAGCCCCGGCGCTGCCAGTGTTACGCGTAATTGGGATACTTTTACTGGGCGCCTAGGCTTAGTTTTTGATGTCACAGAAGATATCAGTGTTTATGCCCAATACAGCACATCAGCTGAACCACCCGGTGGTACATTGACCAGCGCTCGTGAATCACAAGTACAGGACTTTGACATCAGCCGTGGTCGTCAGATTGAGGTGGGGAGCAAGCTCAACTATCTCGATGGACGCGGAACAGCGACTATCGCCGCATATCAAATTGTGCGTAAGGATATTTCGGTATCATCACCAACCAATCCAAATGAAACCGTGCAAGCCGGCCAACAAACCTCAACAGGTCTCGAATTAGCAACATCATTCCTTATTACTCCAACCTTACGAACTGAAGCCAATGCGGCTCTCGTCAGAGCCAAATTTGATGAGTTTTCTAATTCTTCAGGTAACTATGATGGAAAACGGCCACATAATATCCCAAACCGTCTGGCTAATCTGTGGTTTATTTATGAACCAACAACTAGCTGGGAAGCAGGTGTAGGAGCACGTTATGTCTCTTCTGTATACCAAAACTATAGCAATACACGCAAAGTGCCATCTTATACTTTGTATGATGCTTATCTGAAATACCAAGTGAATGACAATCTTGATCTCACCTTACGTGGTCGCAATCTGTCGGATAAGCTCTATGCGACATTTATTCACCAATCTAATACACAATATTATGTGGGTGAACCACGAAGCGTGGAATTGACCTTAGACTTTAACTACTAAACATGCGCCAGCTTTTTTTGTGGCATCGTTGGTTAGGCATAGGGCTATGTATATTCATGGCCCTATGGTTTATCTCTGGCATGGTGATGTTATTTGTCGGCTATCCCAAGCTTACTCCAGCCGAACATTTACAATCCTTGCCTGTTTTGTCGTCAGAGAGAAACTACATCAGCATTAATGATGCCTTTAGACAAACGGGTAAAGCCGATCTCCCTACTGATATCAAATTAAGTTCTATTGCCAATAAGCCAGTCTATCTCTTTAGTTATCCTCAACAGGCTGTTATCGCTATTAATGCAATAACTGGTGAACACATTCATCACATTGACGCTAAGCAAGCTATTCAATCAGCGAGGAGTATGTATCCGCATGCCCACGCTGACTATCAAGGTCTGATTGATAAGGATGCTTGGACGCAATCATCCGCACTCAATGCAGAGCGACCATTACATGTCCTCAAACTCGATGATAAGAATCAAACACAACTGTATATCTCGTCTCATAGTGGCATGATTGTCAGAGATGCTACCTTTACTGAACGTAGCTGGGGTTGGCTGGGCGCTTGGCTTCACTGGATTTATCCTCTGAGATCGATGCCTTGGTGGGCCGATATGATTATCTACCTGTCATTGGCAGCAACCATTATGTCCTTACTCGGGCAGTACCTTGGTCTGAAACGCTGGCGATTCTCTAAAACCTATCGTAGTGGCTCTCATTCGCCTTACCGCAAAGGCTTTGCTCGTTGGCATCATATCGGCGGTATGCTTTTTGGTGTCCTGCTCATTCTGTGGATTTTCAGTGGTTTGATGTCGATGCGGCCCTGGAATTTATTTAGTAATGCCTCACAGCTCTCTCTTCAACGCTATTCAGGAGACAATGCTTCCTTACTCTCATCGCCCTTGTCTAGCTCACAGTTATTGAAACGCTTTGAGGCCGGAGAGTTTAAACCACGAGAACTCAGCTGGCATCAGGTGAAAGGTCAGGTTTGGGTCAGTGCACAGAATCAGCAGGGAGATCGTTTGGTCACACCTTTAATGGATACCGACCGGGTGTATAAACAAATTCCATTTATCACGCTAAAACAAGCTATTCAGACTATCTCCACATCGGCTGAGAGTAATCTTATCTGGCTGACTGACTATGACTTTTACTATTACAGTCGTGCAGAACAAAGTATGTATGGCAACCGTGAACGACCTTTACCCATCCTTCGCGTCAAATTTAATGATGATGCTCAAACCTGGCTACATATCAATCCAGCCACCGGTGAAATTCTTGAGTCGATAGACAGCCAGCGACGTATAGCACGTTATTTATTTAACCTTTTACACAGCTGGGATTGGCAACCGCTGTTAGAAAGGCCAGTAGTAAGAGAAAGCTTAATCGTGACGTTCAGTCTGGGTGGTTTATTAATTTGTATCAGTGGCATTGTGGTGGGATGGCGTCGTGTAAGACGCCATATTAAAGTCACTGTTTAAACAAAAAATAACCCCGATACAAGATCGGGGTTATTTGATGAGACATGACTAAGTCATGCTTAGATCGGGCTTATTTTTCGATTTTCTCAAATGCTTCATTTTCATGTTTAGCAATTGAGGCAATCAGACCAACAATGATTACAACAGCACCGAGGGTAAAAAGTCCCAATGCAACTGGATTATCAGCGAAAGTAAAATAAGCGCCAACATTTTCCCATGAACTAATTGATGTTCCCATAATTACACTCCTGGTTCTGAATTAGCCAATTTATTTGGCACATCACTTGATGTCACAGCAGGGACACCATTCACTTCTGGATAAGGCTTAGCAATGATTTCAACTTCATCTAAGCCCAACTCTTCAGCTTCTTTAGGTACACGTAGCGCATTGGCTTTTTTCAGAATTAATGAAATACCATATCCTGGAATGAAGCCAACTGCTGCCATGACGATAGCGCCGATTGTTTGGCCAACAAAGCTGATTGGCGGTAAATCACCCACATTAGGCATACCACCAGCAAACACACCAACAAGGAACACTGCCCATACACCAGTGAAGCCATGAACAGCCACCGCACCAACGGCATCATCAATACCGAAGTTTTCGATCAATTTAGCAAATTTAACAGCTAAAACACCGGTTACAACAGCAATGATGAATGCTAACTCAGGGTCATAAAGATCTAAGCCTGCCGCTACTGAGATAATACCAACTAGACCACCAGACATCGTCCAGAATGGGTCACGGCTAGCGATATAACAACCAATAACACCACCAGCGAAGCCCATCAGCGTATTAAATGCAAACGCAGATAAGTTCGTTGGATTGTTGTAGATAGTTGTCCAACCTGTTTCACCACCATTAAAGATGATACAACCGCCTAGGAATCCGAAGAAACCAAAGATAATCATCATCAGGCCGATCAGCGTCATAGGTAAACTATGTGGAGCAATTGTTTGAGCCACACCATTGATGAACTTACCTACACGTGGACCTAAGTTAATCAGTACACCCAGTGTGAAGAAACCAGCTACAGCATGAACCACACCTGATGCGCCGACATCGTGATAGCCCAACTTAGTCAGTAACCAACCATCTGGATGCCAACCCCAGGCACCCGCCAGAATCCATACCACGCTACCTAGGAAAACAGTCAGAATTAAAAACGCACTGACACGAATCCGTTCGATAACGGCACCGGATAAAATTGAACCGGTTGTTGCACCGAACATGGCAAACGCCGCCCAGAAAATACCTGTTCCCATATCAGTGACATCCGGTCCCATACTGGTTGACCATGGCAAGGCACCAGCAGCCTCAATAGGAATGAATCCGTTCGGGAAAGCGTTATAAATCCACCAGCCAAACAAATAAAACGTGGGAATAATGACCGCTAAAGCGAGAATATTTTTAATACCCGCTGCTAAAGCATTTTTACTACGTGAAGCCCCCATTTCGTAGGCCAAGAAACCAGCATGAATCATGATCATAATGGCGGTACACCACCAATAGAACACTTCGACATTCATAGACTGATGCATTTGAAAAACCGCTTGCTGGGCATCGAGTGCCGCTTGCAAGGATTCTAGCGTTGGCGCATTGTCCATCTTTCTATCCTCTTATTAGTTAACATTAATACACATTCGCCTTATTGGTTGGCGCTACTTATCCAGCAAAAAGCTGGTTTGAACGGCGTTGCTATCAATAATCTTATTGGTAGAGCGATCCTTGATAGCAACGCCAGAACACTGGAGTCTGCGAGCTTCAGTCAACAGGTAAAGACTTTTCTGAGCCGCAGAAAAATAAGAAAGTCCTGCCTTTCTTACATTGGAAATACAGTTTCGTTTGTCATCGGTCAGGCCACGTTTCGCAGCCCATGTGAGGTACAGGCCCAGACTGTCAGGTGAACTTAAGCCCGGACGTTCGCCAATCAGCACTAACACGGCTTTGGCATTTAAGGCTTCACAGACATCGTCCCCCACTGCGACACGACCTTGTTCCACCAGGACGATAGGTGCCAGTGAATATGCTTGTTCACTCGCTTGCATCGCTTGAGCCAGAGTGTCGATAAATACCGCTGCATTTTCTTTAATAGCCGTGGCAGATAAACCATCAGCAATCACAATAGCTAAATCGTAGGGTTCTGAAGCTTTATGGGGCTTAAGTGTTTCCAAGCTAGCTTCATCAAGCTGTCTACCCCAATCTGGACGTTGCAAATAGGTCATCCGATCTGTTGCCAGACTATGTAGTTTTAAGGGTGCTTCGTGATTTAACAGGGCGTATTTATCAGCTAAAGCAACAAGCTCTTGTTGCAAGCCATCGAAGTCGAGTTCGGTATGCACAGCATCACGTGCCTGAGCATGAGCTAATTGAAATTCAAGCGACTCACGGGTGGGTGTACTGACACCCGCACGGCCTAATCCAATTCGGGCAGCCGTGAATTCACGTAAACGACGCCATGGGTTATCGGTAACGACAGCCTCATCTGGTTTTTTTCTGATCTGAGTTAATCGATCTGTCTTAACCATCATGCGTTCCTGTGGCTAAGCCTCTTAAGGTGCCAGCAAAAGCAGGTGGTAACTGACTGGATAACTTGGCATGGCTGGCATCAGTCATGATCTGCATTTTTTCCAGCCATTTTTCAAATTCTGGTGCAGCACCCAAACCTAATACCCGACGAGCATATAAAGCATCATGGAATGAGGTGGTTTGGTAATTGAGCATGATGTCATCCGATCCCGGAATACCCATCACAAAAGAACATCCCGCCGTTGCTAGCAACGTCAGCAGGTTGTCCATGTCATTTTGATCGGCTTCGGCGTGATTGGTGTAACACACATCACAGCCCATCGGCAGGCCTAATAACTTGGCACAGAAATGATCTTCCAGGCCTGCACGAGTAATTTCTTTGCCATCAAACAAATATTCTGGCCCGATAAAACCGACCACGGTGTTGACCAGTAAGGGATTAAATTTTCTAGCAACAGCATAGGCTCTGGCTTCACAGGTTTGTTGATCCAGGCCATGATGTGCATTAGCCGATAAAGCACTGCCCTGCCCAGTTTCGAAATACATGACGTTCTGGCCGACCGTGCCACGATTCAGTGATAAAGCAGCTTGTTGCGCTTCAGCCAAAGTGGCTAAATTAAACCCAAAACTACTATTGGTTTTTTCAGTACCACCGATAGACTGGAACACCAAATCCACTGGCGCACCATTTTCAATACATTCAATGGTATTGGTGACATGCGTTAACACACAGGATTGAGTAGGAATTTCATATAAAGAAATCACCTCATCCATTAATTGCATCAAGCGAGTTGCCTGAGCCACATTATCTGTTGCTGGATTAATACCAATCACCGCATCACCTGAGCCATATAACAAGCCGTCGAGAATACTGGCAGCAATACCATTCACATCATCGGTTGGATGATTAGGTTGCAAGCGGGTTGATAAGCGTTTAGGTAAACCAATCGTATTTCTGAACGCGCTGACCACTCGACACTTTTGCGCCACCAGGATCAAGTCCTGATTACGCATAATCTTTGATACGGCAGCGGCCATTTCAGGTGTGACTCCAGCCCGAATCTGACTCAGCATTTCGCTACTGGCATTATCGGAAAGTAACCAGTTACGGAAATCACCTACGGTCATATGTGAAACAGGTTTGAAAGCGACGCTATCGTGTCCATCAATAATCAGGCGTGTGACTTCGTCTTCTTCATAAGGCACTAACACTTCATTCAGAAAGTTTTTCAATGGCACTTCAGCCAAAAGTAGCTGGGCAACAGCACGTTGTTCAGCGGTTTCAGCGATGACACCCGCTAACCTATCCCCTGAACGAGCAGGCGTAGCTTTCGCCATCAGCTCAGCTAAATTAGCGAACTGATAGGTCTTTGAGCCTAATTGGTAGCGGTATGTCTGTGTCATAAATTGCTTTATTTCCCAATACTTGGAATAAATATTGCCTTTAAGTAAACAAAGTTTCCTAATGTGAACTTGCGAGATTTGTACCGGGTCACTATCGAAATTTGGCAAAAGTTTTTTGGGTTGTTATTCAGCGACTTATTGACACAATTTGGAAATCAGAACATAAACAAGGGGAGCAAATGAGAGAAGAAAACATAAAATTTGCACCAAAACCGAGCGAAACCGCTACCCGTTGGTGCGTACTGGAAGCAGATGATGCCGATGAACAGGCCCACAATTTAAAAGCCTGGCAGCAACAATTTGACCAAATCAGCCTGGGGCAATTTTACGGGCGTATTGAAGAGGTCATGTTTGAACATGTTCATGCCTTTCGTGAGCACACTCGTCGTGCCGTTCGTCAGCAGTGTAATGTCTGGCCGAATGCGATTTGGATGGGATTTGCAGCAGATGAGAAGTCATGCCGAATCAACGGCCATCAGGTGGAAAAGAATCAACTGATGATCCGCCCTGGCAATACACAATTCGAACTTATCACACCGGAGGATTTTGATATTTATGGCTTGGTAGTCAATCAGGAAAGCCTGCAACACGTTGCAGAAAAGCAAGGTATAAAGATTGATAATAATGCGCTCAACTCCCCCCTCAAAGTCTGGGAATCACATAAGCTCAATCAGCTCCGACAAATATTAAACGAGGTCATATCCCCGGCTCAAAGTGATTTTTCCAGACATATTCAAGAGGAAAATCTGATGATGGCAATGCTTGAAGTCTTACAACAAAATGGTCCTATCACTGAGAAACCCAGCTTTAGTAAACGTCGTGCTGTAGTTGAAAAAGTTACGTCATACATTGATGCAAACCCGAGTAAACATGTCACCATTACTGAGCTTTGCGATTTAGCCCATGTCAGCCGACGAACCCTGCAATATAGCTTCGAAGATGTGCTGGACATCAGCCCCGTGAAATTTATTCGAATGGCACGACTAAATGCCGTACGACGGCGACTAATCCAAGGATTAGAAGAAGATGAAACCATCGCTATGGTCGCTCAGCACTGGGGGTTTACCCATGCCGGGCAATTTACTCACGACTACACAGAACTATTTGGTGAGAATCCTTCTGTCACCATGTCACGCCGACACAATTAATTTGTCAGCCACGGATGGCCTTCCTTACTCTTCAAAAATCCGAATAATCTCCTGCTGAACCGGCATCCCTTCCACTACCTGAATTTCACCGTCATTATCTCTGTATACGCTCGTAGGTGTGGCATGCATATGCAACTCTTCCATCAACTCATTATTGGCCAAAACGATATCGTTGCCTTTAGATGCTTTGGCATTGTCTATGGCAATACCGCCTTTTCCACTCAACTGGCGATGTTGCTGAAACGCGTCTTCTGGTGAGTCTGATCCCATAATGGTGGCAGCAACAGCCAGACTTTTTTGTTGAAGAATACCGACAATAAGATGACGAAATTGCACCTTGCCCTCTGCAATATAAGGATCCGCCATATCTCGAAACTTATGACAATAAGGACAAAAAGGATCGCTAAAGGTATAGACAATACGAGGGGCATTCTTATCGCCATCCTGTACCCAGTCAGCCGCTTCTAGCTGTTGCCAGAGTTTTTCATTCTTAGGTTTAGTAACCAGTTGGTATATAGCGTCTGCACCCAGGTTTTTGCCATCAGCATCGATTAAATCACCCACCACGGCATAGTGGTTATCAGAGGTGACATAAATACTCATTGGCTCGTCTTTATAGGTGCCAACATAGCCCGTGAGTCCAGAAGGCGTGTCAAAGCTATCTATTATGGTAACGCCTTGCTTTTTAATAAAAGACAGGACATTGTCCTGTTCATCTGTCGCACTATATTGAGTAAAAAAGTAAGCACCACCAGCAATTATTATTGTTGCCAGTAACAAGCCCAGAAGTTTTTTTTTCATCAAATCATCCTAATTTGCCGTTGAGTCATCATCTGTGTAAGTCAGCTAAAAGATGAATTAGTTTTTTTGGCTCTATGATTGTAAGTCCTGAACATACAAAAAGGCGCTCAATTGAGCGCCTTAAGGAGAGAGACTTTTAGAAGGTATATTTTACTTAGATTCGGCTTTAATGACTTTATGCGCAATCATGCCAAGGCCACCATGTAATTTGGTTGCTTTAAGCGTATCGAGGTTAGAGGGTTTGCCTACAATCACAGCCCCCCCCATACCTAAGCCAATATGAGGGTCACACTGATAAACGTAAATACCTTCTTTACTGAATTCACGAGACGTGTTCTGACCTATTTCAGACTTAAAGTCTTTTGCCCCATCTGGCTGAAACATAAAGTGAACATTATGAATATCCATATTAGTCCAATACACCGTATCACCTGGATCTACATTCACAATCAATGGATCAAATTTGGTACCTTCTGCCTGAACAGTCACATCTTTAGCAAAGGCTAAACTGGTAGAAAATACTGTAGCAAGTGTTAATACGGTCAATGATTTTTTTAATGTATTCATTTTTTATCCTTTTTATTATTTATTCAAACACAACTATGTGAAAGTCATAAGTACGGCATGACTTTTACCTAGATGGTTCAATAAAATCATGTAAAGTTATGTAAAAGACCGTATTACCTAGTGTTCAGCTTGTGCCATCGTCCGTATTTTGTCGTTGGCTTCTTCCGTTCTATACACCAATTTACGCACTTCATCTGCTACCACAGCAAAGCCTCTGCCGGCTTCGCCTGCCCGGGCTGCCTCAATAGCAGCATTCAATGCCAACAGATTCGTTTGTTGTGTAATTTCGGTGATGACATCAGCCACAGTGAGAATTTCCGTCATTCGTGTTTCAGCACGCTGCATTTCTAAATTATGGAGCTCACGAGCACTGTACTCATGACTGATATTACGAATAGCCCCTGCAGATTTGATGGCGATGCCATCTTCATTTCTGATAGTGGCAGCACGTTCGCGAAACCAGACATACTCGCCCGACGCCATTTTTAAACGATATTCAGCGACATATGGGGTACTCCCCGTTTTATCATTAATATGCTTGGTGAATGCGTCTAAGGTCACATCCAGATCTTCTGGGTGTATTGCTTTTAACCAACTATCCCACCCATTCGGAAAATCTTCTTCACGTTTATGCCCCAATAAGGCACGAAACTGCTCTGACCAGATAATCACACTCTTTTCATCATCGGGATCACCATTCACTAGTGTTAACATCCAAACACCTTCAGTCAGAGCAGACTTAGCCAGGTTGTTATCATTCAGCTCACCCGACAGCCGCTGGATTTCAGTATGTAACTGATCCAGTTCCTCATATGCAGAAGATAAAGTCTGATTCACCGTAGTTGTTTCGTGTCGAAGCTCCTGGAGCTTTTTATCAAACTCTTCGCGCTGTTGAGTCAATTGTTGCTGATGAGACTGATTCAATTGCTCAATTTCAGCTTGATGCGCTTTTTGTAGTGATAACACATGATCATTAATATGTTGTATTGGCACGTTTAGACTGCCATACATCCACGTTGGTACGCGATCAAGTGGCGCCTTAATCGACGCATCAACTACCGATAAGATTGAATCAGAAACATACTGTAATCGCCCAGTATTAAACAGCTTCCACCCCATACAACGTTTCCTCTATAAACGGTTATGAAGACTGGATTTATGAAAGTAGCCGGGCGCGTTTTGGATCATAGAAAGGTAATTTTATGACGACACCACCTAAACGTTTCTGAATACCGTCCAGCTTACCGACTTCCAGTCGTGTATCTTGTTTTGCAAACTCTGGGGCTACACGAATCATCGCAATTTGTTTACCTAACAAAGGCGAATGAACGGCACTCGTCACAATACCTACTGGAAATCGACCTTGATACACCAAATCACCATGAGCTGCTGGTTCTCCACCATCAAGAATCAGGCCAACTAATTTATGTCGGCTTTCCGGGTTCTCCCGAGCCAACGCTTCGCGACCGATAAACGCCTCTTCTTTTGTGCTTAATGGCACACTGAATCCGGTACCCGCTTCAAATGGCGTCACATCAGGGCCAAACTCGTACTCAGCCATACTCAGACCCGCTTCAACACGTAGTATATCGAGCGCGTCAAACCCCATAGGCGCAATATCAAAAGGCTGTCCGGCTTGCCATACCGCATCCCATAAGGCTTCCGCGGTATCTGGATGACACCAGACTTCATAGCCCAATTCTCCGGTATAACCTGTTCTCGACACCATCACTGGCACACCATCTGGCCCACCTAAGCGTCCAATGGTGAAATGGAACCATTTCAGTGCATCCACACTGGTCTGACTTTCTGATGTCCAGACAATATTTTTCAACAGTTCACGGCTATTCGGCCCTTGTACGGCGAGATTATGAATCTGTTCTGTAGCGTCACGAATACTGACTTTAAAGCCTTTTTCTTTGGCTTTTTCTGTCATCCATATCGGGGTGTAATTGTCACCACAAAACCAGCGATATGCCTGATCAGCCATCCGGAAAATGGTGCCATCATCAATCATGCCACCCGTTTCCAGACAAATCGCTGAGTGTCCAATTTCACCAACAGCCATACGACGTACATTTTGTGTCAGCACATACTGTAAAAAGGCCACGGCATCAGGGCCTGTAATATCAATTTTACGTAGCGGGGTTAAATCAAGTACAGCCACTCGTTCACGACAAGCCAGATACTCAGCATTAGCTCCCCACCCTTCATATTCAGCAGCCACCCAATAGCCAGCATACTCAATAAATTTCTTGGTTAAGGCGGATGTACGGTTATGAAAACCCGATGTTTTGGTCATACGAGGGTGCTCCTCAGCTGTAATTCGATGGGCAATAGAACGTGGAAAAGAATGCTCAGCCCCATAAATGCGGACGTGAATATCTGTTGGGACCCAGCCATTCGCCGGATCAATATCGTCAGGACAGGCGGATGATGCACAGATAAGATCTTTCTCTGCTCGCATCAACACATAATCACCAGGACGAGACCAAGGCTCATCCATAAATACCGTTCCACAAGGTTCAATACCGGTGTTAAAAAATAGATTAATCGCAGGCCAGCCTGCACGTGGCTTGATACCATAAGGCTTGAGCACATTATTAAAGTTTTCAGTACAACTGATATGACCAAAATAACCACTGTCTTCGTAGTATTTGGCAGTGCAGGCAAATAAAAAGCTGTCATGACGGCCTACCGTATCCTGTACCACTTCGATCATCGACAGCATATCGGGTCCCAGAAACCGGGAATGTAAGCCAGGTATAGGATTACTTAAGCCCATAACGGTACGAGTTGCCGTGGCATCCAGGCCCACTTCTTTACCCTGCTCCAAGGCCGCTTTATCAAATACAATAAAGTCAGAGCATTGCTTACCTGAGACATCAATAACCTGGATCCACTCACCTTTTTTTACTTCATAAGTACGAGCAGAAGCACGAGGAATGCGTATTTCCTGTTTAACCTCAGCTAAGGGGTCGGGCAAGACTTCTTTCAGTGCTTCAGCGTACTTCACCACGACCTGTATTTCCGTGGGTGGCGTATGTTCCTCAATAGACAAGCTGCTGCCGGCCGCCACAATCACTATCGTTAAGTCAGCATTGGCGGTAAAAGCAGGTGTCTCATCTCCTTCAACCCGCAATACCGTTTGATAATCACTGTCTTTTATCTGCCAGTTTTGCAGTTGTTTGGCTAAATCACGTGCAGCCTGACTGTTTTCTTGCAGCTGCAGTTGAATATTGTCGGCATTCACCGGGGCACGACTATCCAATAACTGCGGGGCTGCATGTCCAGAGCTATCGAGCACAATCAATTCGGCAGCCTGTTCACCATCCACACTATGTAATCGAAGCTCATCTCCTGCCTGTAATCGCAGCCTTATCGCCTGTTGGCCTTCAACCCGAAACTGCTGACTATCAATTTGCGATTGCAGATTGATAAACCTGTCTTCTTCGCACTCTTCTTTAACCATTTCTAACATGCCCCATTCACCTTGCCCCTAAAAACAGGGGGTAATTTTGTTCGTAATTGGTGCACTTCACCTAGGTTCTGAACCACAAAAGTGCACCTTACTTATCTTCTTGTCTGACAAAAAAATAAATTTCTCTAGGTTTAACAATATTTACCTTCAGTAAACTTAATTCAATCCTCCTGATGGGTTACCTCCTTGGTTATAAATCCACAAAAAGCGAATGAAATGGCACAAATTCTGCTGTCACAAAGAACAAAACAAACGTAATAAATATCCGCCCATTTGGGCGAGGACATTACGAAGGTAGTTAAAGATGATTAACCTCAAACTCAAAAGTTGGATAGTTGGACAATCCTGGCTAGGTGAGACAGTTCGTGCTGTCACGCATAAAAAGGAATTACCCAGCCTCGACTTCAATGATTTAGCCTTTAAACTGGCTACTGCTGAACAGATCAGTGAAACTCTGCCAGCCGTTCTTAAATCATTACAATCACTAGTAAATGATCTGTTTTCACCAGCACAACATGCTGAACTGGTGATTTTATTCAGTAGTCCATCGACCTCAGAGACTTTTATGCATCACGGCTTGGAGCAGTCTCCTCCAGCAAAATTAACTCAGTCACTGCATCATTTATTCACGGTAGGCAAAGCGCCAGATAGCAGCGATATGATTGATGTGGGCAGTCTAACTGTCGCGCCAACTCGTTTATTTGAGCATGACAATCTTACGGTCTGGTCTTTATTTCTATTTCGTGGTGCTACGCCAAGCGCCAAGCAATTAAAGTGGAAAACAGCCAGCATCGAAAATACCTTATATAAAGGCTTACAAGCCTGGTATCACAATGAAAGTAAATTAAAAAAAGCGCTGGAATCTGAGCGGGCCATGTATGCCGCCGAGTTACATGACTCACTGGCACAGGTGTTGGGTTATCTGAGACTAAAAAGTTTGAAACTGGATAAACTCTGCCAGCAAGAAGCATTTAGCTCATTAAAACCGATTACTGAAGACTTAGCCTCTTACACACAATGTGCCTATCATCAGACACGCGAACTCATCACCTCATCTCGGCTGAGTATGGAAAGTGATAATTTGTCGGAAGGCGTGATTAATTCCATTAAAGAGTTTGAGCATCAATCGGCTATCGTCTTTGAGCTGGATAACCGCCTGCCGCTAAACATGCTGACACCACAACAGTCGATGCAAATGCTTTATATCGTACGAGAAAGCCTCAGCAATATTGTTCGTCACTCCCATGCCACACATGCGCGTGTGGTGTTACTGCTTAAAACCAGTTCACTGCTACAAATCCACATAGAAGATAACGGGACCGGTATTGACCCAGCCGCCGCCCGCAGCGATAGTTTTGGTTTACAGATTATGAAAGAACGGGCTGAACGCATCGGTGCCTCACTACTGATAAACAACCGCCCAGAAGGTGGCACACGGATTAATCTCAGCCTGGATCTGGAGGCAAATGAATGACTGATACCCCCATTTCCGTCGTGGTCGTCGATGATCACCCATTGTTTCGTCGTGGCGTGGTTGAACTGCTGAACGACAGTGAACAAATGACGGTTATCGCCGAGTATGACAATGCAGAAGCTTTACTCGACAATATTGAAAATACCTACCCGGATATTTTATTGCTCGATATGCAAATGCCTGGAAAATCAGGCCTGGGCGTATTAAAACAGTTACGCGAGCATGATAATCAATTAAAAATCATTATCATCACCGCCTGTAACGAGCAGGATAAATTACTCGAAGCATTACGCTACGGTGCTAATGGTTACTTGCAAAAAGACACACCGCCGGATGAAATTTTGTCGCAATTATTGTCGGTGCTGCATGGCAATGTGGCGATGAATGCAGGTGCAATTACCTCATTAGCCAGTCATCTGCGTGAAAATAAAGAAGACGAAAACAATCCTTCCAGTGCGGTCATGTCTCATCTGACCGAACGTGAACGTGAAACCTTGTTCTATATCGCCAAAGGCTTGAATAATAAACTCATCGCTAGAGAGCTGGGCATCAGTGATGGTACGGTCAAAGTCTATGTAAAAAGTCTGCTACGTAAAATAAACCTTCACTCAAGACTGGAACTAGCGGCCTGGGCTCATCGCAATCTCTCTGCTGAGTTGCTGGATAAGGAAGTGTAGAAATGACGCTGTTGAAGTGGCCTCGCCGTCATTCACAGGCTCAGGAAGAAGAGTCACAACTGCTACATCTGTTTAATAGCCTGAATGAGGTCGTGTTATTACTCGACAAACAGCATCAGGTGCAATTTGTAAATCAATACTGGGAAGTCATCACCGGAATTCCAGTTCAACACACGCTTGGCCGCATGTTTTCTGACTTTCTGCATCCGGAAGAAATCCCCAGTTGGTCACAACTATTAAATAAAATCACACCAAGCCAACATGAAAACATCTGGTTTCGCTTGATCAGTGCCAGTGGTGAATTGCGTTGGTGTGAAATGCGTATTCAGTCTGTTAATAAAGACCAATCCTATCCCCTGTCTGCCACCTTATGCGATATCACGCCACAGGTGCGTAATGAAGAAGTTCGTCATGCCAGCCACCGGAGCTTACAAAGCCTGGTCGATCGCTTGCCTGCCATGCTTTATCGCTCAAGAAATAATGCCAGTTGGAGTATGGAGTATGTCAGTGAAGGCTGCGAGTTACTGACCGGTTACAGTGCTGAGAGCATGCTAAACCAATCACAAGTTTCGCTCGGCTCTATTATTCATCCGGATGATGCTACCCGTGTCTGGGATGATGTACAGCAAGCGCTGGAAACCTTCTCATCTTTTGATATCCATTACCGTTTAACCAAAGCAGACGGCACCGAAGTCAGTGTGCAGGATAAAGGCCGTGGCCTCTATTCGGAAAGCGGTATGGTGCTTGGCGTTGAAGGCATTTTACTCCTAACAGGAAACACCTAACAATCTGATTATATTTATCTTTTTCTGTCTAATCTACCCCCATTTTTACCCTTTTGGGTTACCCACTCAAGAGGATTTCTCCCGCTAAAAAAGCGAGCTATTTTGTTATTAAGCGCTGTCGATTTTCACAGCATGATTGACTAAATAACACTGATGGAGAGAACAACTATGGCAACTCGTATTGCGATACTTGGTGCAGGCCCAAGTGGTATGGCACAACTAAGAGCATTCCAATCCGCACAGGAAAAAGGGGCTGAGATTCCTGAGCTCGTTTGTTTTGAAAAACAAGCTGATTGGGGTGGCCAGTGGAATTACACATGGCGCACAGGCTTAGATGAAAATGGCGAACCTGTTCACAGCAGTATGTATCGCTATTTATGGTCAAATGGCCCGAAAGAATGCTTAGAATTTGCTGATTACACTTTCGACGAACACTTTGGTAAACCGATTGCCTCTTACCCTCCTCGCGAAGTGCTGTGGGACTATATCAAAGGCCGTGTTGAAAAAGCTGGCGTCAGAAAATATATCCGTTTTAATACCGCTATTCGCCATGTTGAGTTCAACGAAGACAGCCAAACCTTCACCGTCACCGTGCAGGATCATGTCACTGACACAATTTACTCAGAAGAATTTGATTACGTGGTTTGTTGTACCGGTCACTTCTCAACGCCTTATGTACCTGAGTTTGAAGGTTTCGGCAAATTTGGCGGCCGTATTCTGCATGCCCATGATTTCCGCGATGCACTGGAATTTAAAGACAAAACCGTCTTATTGGTCGGCAGCAGTTACTCAGCTGAAGATATCGGCTCGCAATGTTATAAATATGGCGCGAAAAAACTGATCAGTTGTTACCGCACAGCACCGATGGACTATAAATGGCCTGAAAACTGGGACGAAAGACCCAATCTGGTACGTGTTGATACTGAAACCGCCTATTTTGCAGATGGCTCATCAGAAAAAGTCGATGCCATTATTCTGTGTACTGGCTACATTCATCATTTCCCATTCCTGAATGATGATCTGCGTCTGGTCACCAATAACCGCTTATGGCCGCTCGGCCTCTATAAAGGCGTGGTGTGGGAAGACAATCCAAAATTCTTCTACATTGGAATGCAGGATCAATGGTACAGCTTCAATATGTTTGATGCCCAAGCCTGGTATGCCCGTGATGTGATTATGGGTCGTATCCCATTGCCATCAAAAGAAGAAATGAAAGCTGACAGCATGGCCTGGCGTGAAGAAGAACTGAAAATGGTCACAGCCGAAGATATGTACACCTATCAAGGTAATTACATCCAGCAACTTATCGATATGACCGACTATCCTTCATTTGATATTCCGGCCACCAACAAAACCTTCCTTGAATGGAAACATCACAAGAAAGAAAACATTATGACCTTCCGTGACCATTCATATCGTTCACTGATGACAGGCACGATGGCACCCAAACATCACACCCCATGGATAGATGCACTGGATGACTCGCTGGAAGCCTATCTCTCAGATAAGAGCGAAATTCCTGTGGCTAAAGAAGCGTAATTAATACATCTAAACTGGAGAACAGAATGACAAGTGTCACCAAGATTATCGATAAAACGGTTGAGCCGATTGAATCCGATCTGGACGGCTGGGTAAAACAAACGGGTAACCCGACCATGAAAACCTGGATTGAATATAAAAGCGAGGATGGCAGTATGCTCTCAGGTCGCTGGGAAGCGACTGAAGGCACTTATCACGCAACCTACGGTGGCTGGGAGTTTGTTCACATTATGGCGGGTAAAGCGATTGTGACAGCGGAAGGTGGTGAACCTCTGACACTGAGTGCTGGTGAATCAATGGTGTTTGAAAAAACCTTTGTGGGTACCTGGGAAATTCTCGAACCCGTGACTAAACACTTTGTGCTGAAACTATAGTGGAAAACGTTTAACCGGTCTGTTCCTTGGAGTGAATGCCTTTGGTGTTCACTCCTTTTTTATATAGGACATAGCTATGATTCATACGATTTTTATTGCTGAGAAAAGTCTTGGACAACAGATTCAGGTTGATAAGGTGGACCTAATCACCGCTAAAGGCATTGTCGGTGATCGCAACTTTGATCGTGAACAATGGCCGGGCCAGAATATTACCTTTATTGAAGTGGAAGAAATCGAAGCTTTTAATAATAATTATCAGCAACGTATTCGCCTGGGTGATACTCGTCGAAATATCATTACTCAAGGTATTCGTCTTAACGATCTGGTTGGCAAAGAATTTTTGATAGGTGCAGTACGTTTCAAAGGTGTCGAGCTATGCGAGCCTTGTGCCACGCTTGGCAAATTATTGAGTAATGACACCTTAGCTAAAAAAGACGTGGTGAAAGCCTTTGTACACAAAAGTGGCTTACGTGCTGATGTATTGTCTGATGGTGAGATCCACACCGGAATGCCAATTGACGTTGCCCCCACCGTGTAGTGAGACCTAAAGCCTCATTACACAGCTTGTTTAATCATTCATCTGGTGTAATAAGGCAAAAATCGCTTCGCGACTTTGTTGCAAATACGGCGCGTCATTAAATAATTCGGCTTCGCTCTGCACATACTCCCCCTCAGGTAATGACTTTTCGATGGCATAAAACGCATCAACTGTGCCGGGCTCAGCTTCTAAGTGAAATTGTAATGCCCAGACGTATTTGCCGATATGGAAGCCTTGATAAGGCGTAATCAAACTACTGGCAAACGGAAAGGTATTCACGGGTAATTCAAAACACTCACCATGCCAGCTTAAAGGCTCAAATGAATCTGGCATCCAAGTGGCTGAATCATCCGTCTTAGTGACTGTGTGCCAACCAATTTCCTGCTGTTCATTCTGGTAGACCTTAGCTCCCATCGCACAGGCAATCAACTGTCCACCAAGGCAAATGCCCAATACTTTTTTACCGGCTTCAATCGCTTCTTTAATCAGCTTTTTCTCAACAGGGAACCATGGATAAGTCTCTTCATCATTCACACTCATCGGCCCGCCCATGATCACTAACCAATCAAAGGTATCAATGGTCGGTAGTGCATAACCTAAATCCAGACGATATGTCTGTAATTCAAAGTCTTTATCGGCAAACCAACCCTGCATTGAGCCAATCCATTCGCCCTCTGCATGCTGCAAAATGGCTACTTTCTGCACTATGAATACTCCGTAAACTTTTCACTAAGAGACGCTGATTCATCTAAACCCAGTCAGCTATCCCACCGATGATCACAATGACCATGCTAAATAATTGTTATCGCTAGAATAGTTGAAGACTGAAACGAAAGAAACAGTGCGCGATGATCTTTGCCAAAATCCGATATGTTTGTCTGACATCGCAGCTCTCGTTAATGATTGAGCACTTGTTGCAGCAGAATGTCCGTCATTAGATGTATTTCATCTTCTGTGACCAATAACGATGGCATAAAGCGTATAACATCGGCCTGTGCAGCATTAATTAATAACCCCGCCTTAAATGCCCTTTCTACCAATGATTTGGCTATGGGCCGATGAAAATGGATAGCTTGCAATAACCCCAGACCTCTGACGGATCGGATAAGTCGATATTTGTCCTGCTGCTGAAGTGTTTCCAGAGCAAGCTTAAGCTGCTGACTCTTATCTTTCACAGCATCCATAAAACCGGGCCGTGTCAGCTCAGTGAGCACTGCCAGACCAACGGCAGTAGCTAAAGGGTTACCGTTATACGTGCCGCCCTGTTCACCCGGTTCAAAACAAGCGACTTGATCAGTGACTAAAAGTGCTGACAGTGGAAAGCCGCCCCCCAAACCTTTGCCCAAAGTCATGATATCCGCCTGTATTGCTGCATGCTGATGAGCAAATAACTGCCCTGTACGCCCCATCCCTGTTTGCACTTCATCGATGATGAGTAATAAATCCTGTTTTTTTGTGATTTCCCGAAGCTGTTTGAGAAAAACAGGATCGGCAGCAATGACACCGGCTTCGCCCTGAACGGGTTCCAGCATCACCGCTACCGTATTCTTATTAATGGCAGCTAATACCGCATTGATATCATTGAACGGTACATGCTTAAACCCCGCTAATTTGGGCGCAAATAACTCGGCCCACTCCGGCTTGCCTGAGGCTGACATGGTTGCCAGAGTACGGCCATGAAAAGCTCGTTCAAAACAGATGATTTCATAGGCGCCTTTTTTATATTTACTGCCCCATTTTCTTGCCAGTTTGATCGCGCCTTCATTGGCTTCCGCACCACTATTGGCAAAAAACACCTGGTCAAAGCCACTGTGTTGGACTAATAACTGACTCAAGGCAATCATCGGTTCGTTATAAAAGGCTGGACTGGGATTCATCAATTTGCCCGCTTGCTGTGAAATTGCCTCAACAATCTTCGGATGACTATGCCCTAAACAATTCACCGCCCAGCCCTGAAGAAAATCCAGATACCGATTCCCCTGGTCATCGGTTAACCAGGAGCCCTCTCCGTACACCATCACATTATCTGGCCGTTCGGCAACTTTCATGACCGCGTCCATATTCCACTGTGTCATCGCTATTATTACTCCACAGCCGTCATTTCGTATTCTATTGCCAGCGTTTTTAGTCCACTGCGACTTGTTTCTAATATGCGACGAGACTCATAAGCCTGATAGATCTCAATGGAAAAACCTTCCGTTTCCGGATAACGAACAGCCAGATCCGCCAGCACATCTTCTGCCCATGTACTGTCAATATTCATCTGACACCACAGTCTGTGCTGTTTTTGAATGGTGATGTGATAACGCGACTTCATTGTTGTGTACTCGGTGTTGTTAAACGATGCTGCCAGGATTCAACCTGTCCGGAATCAATACGCTTCTGCGCCATATCTCGCCATGTTTGTGCCAGATAAGGAATATCGACCATGGCTTTTAACGCCGTCAGGTTCAAAGTATCTTCAAACAAATAGCCTAATAATCTGGCGATAGACCAGTCGGGATAAGGCCGTTGCAGTAATACCAATGAATCACCATCCTGAAGATAACCAGGCGTGATAACACGGTAATACCAACCCGTCGTTTTCAGACTTTGTACCTGTTTTGCCATTTCCGGGTAGTCATAACGTGCATTTAATTTCCAGCACGGCTGCCGACCTTGCGACACTTGAACAATGGCTTCACCTAACTGAAAAATATCGCCAATACAGACATCTGACTCGGTTAAGCCTGTGGTACTGATATTCTCACCAAACCGGCCCACATCAAATGCCCCATCGGTACATTTATTCAGGTGCTTTTGCATTAAAGGGTAATGCTCTGCAGGAAAGTGATGAAGTGCTTTCTCTGCGCCACCATGATGGCGTCTGTCAGCCTGTTCATCCCCCGACAAACCTTCCATTCCCAGATACACTCGGTTATGAGCCACCTGTTTGTTCATCCCACTCATCCCACCATTAGGACCTAACGGTGCTGATTTTCCGGTAAGAACCGCATCCACCCTAACTATCGGTAATAACAATTTCATAATCCAATAATCTCGATCCAGTCTGTAAAGAATAAGCGGGCTTGATGTTCCAGTTGTGGTCCGTAATTGGTGCTTTCCTCTCGCAGTGCAGTAATAGAAATATCTGCCTTAGAAAGCTCACAGATATGGCCTACAAACCAGTGTTCCAACGAGGCAGCGTCGACTTCAGGGTGACATTGCAATGCCAAGGCATTGTCTCCCCATGAAAATATCTGATTTTCATAGCTGTCGGATGAGGCAAGTAAGCTTGCTCCTTCAGGCAAATCAAAGGTTTCGCCATGCCAATGGAACATGGTCGTCATTGCCGATGAAAGATGCTTTACCGGAGTATGCTGAGCAGATGAACTAAGGCGTAAGGGATACCAGCCAATTTCCGTCTGTTCGCCAGGGTAAACCTCTGCTCCCAGTGCTTTTGCTATCAGTTGAGCGCCTAAACATAGGCCGAGTGTGGGCAGCCCAAGCTCAAGCCGTTGTTGTATCAAGGCCAGCTCAGTAGAGAGAAACGGGAAAGTAGCCTCATCATTGACGCTGATCGGCCCGCCCAATATCAGCAGCAAATCGATCTTCGTATTATCGAGCTGACTGAGATCGGCTGTCGCCACATCAACATAAAACAATGTTATGCCTCGCTCCATAAGCACACTGCCCAGTATCCCGGCATCCTCAAAAGCAAGATGTCTAAGTGCAATTGCTGTTTTCATCTCTGTTCCTAGTCAATAAGTTCATTTTCAATAGCTAACTTCACCAAGTCGGCCGTGCTGTTCAGTTCCAGCTTGCGTTTCAACTGGGTCTGATAAGTCGCCACTGTTTTTTTACTAATGCTTAATAGCTCTGCTATATCACCGACTCCCTTGCCATTGGCCAGCAGACATAACACCTCAAATTCACGGGTACTTATCTTATCCAGCAGACTGTCACCCATCACATTGCTCATCGCCATTTTCTGAGCTACCTCATGACTCAAATAACTACGTCCTTGAGCTACCTGCTTAATCGCATGAAATAAATCATCAATCACAGTCGACTTCAGCACATAAGCTAATGCGCCGGCCATTAAAGCCTGCTTGGCATATATCACCGCTGAATGCATGGAATAAACAATGATGCGGGCATCGGCATCGCGGGCTTTAATTCGTCTCGCGGTCTCTATACCGCCCATACCTGGCATGGATAAATCCAGTACCACCACATCGGCTTTATTCTGGCAGTAATGTTCATACGCCAGCTCACCACTACTTACACAGGCGGATATCTGCCAGTTCATATCTTGAAGCATGACTTTCAGTCCACTTCTGATGGCAGGATGATCATCGGCTATCAAGATGTTCATCTGTCTCAATTCACTAATGGCAACAGGGCATGAATATGTGTGCCTGCACACTGCTTGATTTCAAACAGCCCGCCGAGCGCCTGCACCCGATCACGCATGCCAGCCAGCCCCAGCCCACTATGTTTCCCTGATGTCGATGAGATACCTCGCCCATTATCAGACAATGCAAACTGAATACGATGAGGGGCATAACTCAAGGTGATGGTGACGGCTGTGGCCTGAGCATGACGACTGATATTGGTCAGTCCTTCCTGTAAAAGCCGATAAATGCTGTGGGCATGCTCACGAGGGATGGTATGCAAATCGCCTTCGATGCTGAATGACACCTCTAGTTGACTGGATGCCTGCCACTGTTTCACGAGTTCAGTGATTTGCTGTCTGAAGTCCATATCCTCAGGAACAGGAGACTTTATGTTTTGTAATAAGCCCCTGACTTGCTGATGCGTTTTATCCAAGGTGCACAGTATCTGCTGAGCGTATTCCTGTGCTGCACCCAGTTGAGATGAACGTAAGATTCGTTCAGAAAATAATTTGATTAAAATTAACTCTTGTCCAAGCTCATCATGCAGCTCTCTCGCCAGAGACTGGTGAAATGAACTTAACTCATCATTAACAGCCGCCATTGGTTGTTGTTCTAGTCTCGCATTCATCATTTTTTACCTTTTTTACACCAAAACTCTCTGAGTGATTTCAGAATAATTCCCTGATGTGCGAGCAATTCTCTCAAAACAAAAGTTGCATGTATAAGTTTAAATATTTATGTTATTGATAACTTTTATGAATCATTCAGAACGATATGGAACTTAGACATTTACGCTACTTTAGGGTCGTTGCAGAACTGCAGCACTTTCATCGTGCCGCTGAAAAATTGCATATCACTCAGCCAGCGCTATCCAATCAAATGAAACAATTGGAACAAGAGCTCAACACGGCCTTATTTCACCGGGTCGGCCGCCATGTCAAACTCTCTGAATCCGGTGCCAAAGTACTGGAAGTAGCCAATAAAATTCTTAACGAGGTCGACTTACTTAAAGAGGCAGTGAGTGATATTGAGTCTGGTCAGACCGGGAGCTTACGCATCGGCGTTTTACAATCGATTAATGCCTTGTATTGTCGGGAGATTGTCTTAGAATTTGACCGGCTGCATCCAGGAATTTCTTTGCACATAGAAGAACTATCCAACCAGCAAATTGAGCAGCGTTTACTATCCGGTGATATTGATGTTGGCATCGGGTTTATTCTTAATAAGAAATACCACCAGGATCTGCTGTTTGAGTCTTTATTTTCTGAAGCCTGGAAACTAATCATCAGCCAGGAATCGGCCCACTATGCCACTGCCATCATGCAAGGTCAGCCACATCCACTTAAAGCCGTGTTATTACCTAATGGATTTGAAACCCGTAGTGTTGTCGATCAGTTTTTCCAAGATAACCAGATATTTACCAGTAAAATAACGGAGGTAAATACTATTTCCTTTATCCTGGATCTGGTTGAAAACGGCACGGCTTTCAGTATTTTGCCGGAAGCATTTTCACGACTGAATACATCGACTAAACGTCTCGTATTCGACTTAGACCCGGCCCCCAAAGAGCGACAAATTGGTCTGTTTACAGTCAAAGATCGGCTACGCAAAAAAAGTGTCGAACATTTCTGCAACTTAATCAGAACGCAATTGAAACAATAAAAAACCCGACATGAAAACCATGCCGGGTCGAGGTTATCTATTGTGAGAATGTATCAGCTTATAAGCTAAATACACTCAATACACCACCAAGGTTTGTCCAGTTGGATAACGCTTTATAAGCCCCTACCGCACCTAAGCCATCAGCATCATTTTCAAGTGTTGGAATAGCCATACCAATACCAGCCCAGCCTCCGACACCAGATAAAATAGATATATATTGCTTACCATCATGTTTATAGGTATTCACATTACCAATAATGCCTGAGGCGGTTTTAAAGCGCCAAAGCTCACGACCAGTTTGTGCATCGACCGCTTTCAAATAGCCTTCCAGTGTGCCATAAAAAATAACATCAGCCGCCGTCGCTAAGGCACCCGACCAGACTGAAAAACGCTCAGGATTAGACCAGACAATTTTACCTTCACGGGCATCCCAGGCAATAAAATTACCCATATTGGTGCCACCTGGAGCTGGGTACATATTCAGCGTTGCTCCGACATAAGGCTGCCCAGCAACATATTCCACCTCAAAAGGCTCATAATCCATACAGATATGGTTTGTCGGCACGTAGAAAAGCCCTGTGCGAGGTGAATAGGCCGCAGGTTGCATATCTTTTGTGCCCTGAGCAGCCGGACAAATACCAGTAGTTGTCACATCCGGACCATTATGAGCTGTAGAGTATTTCGCCACCCGGTCAGGCAGGCCTGTTTTTAAATTAACCCTGGTTGCCCAGTTAACTGTCGGATCATATTTTTCTGCCACTAACAATTCACCATTTGCCCGGTCCATCGTGTAGGCAAAGCCATTACGGTCAAAATGCACCAGCGTTTTTCTCTGTTTACCTTTAACCTTTTGGTCCACCAGAATGTTCTCATTAACGCCGTCATAATCCCATTCATCAAACGGTGTCATCTGGTAGACCCATTTTGCCATGCCGGTATCAAGATCCCGTCCGAAAATGGACATAGTCCATTTGTTATCTCCAGGGCGTTGTGCCGGGTTCCAGGTTGAAGGATTCGCAGTCGCGTAATAGAAAGTATTCAAGTCGGGATCGTAGGAATACCAACCCCAGGTTGTACCGCCGCCAATTTTCCATTGATCACCCTGCCAACTGTTCAACGATGAATTTTTACCCACAGGTTTTAACATCGAGGTGGTTTTTTCAGGATCAATCAACATCTCATCATCCGGGCCTGTACTATAAGCTTTGTACTTCACATTGCCATCAAAGTCATAGGCCTGGATATAACCACGAACCCCAAATTCACCACCTGAAATTCCGACAATGACTTTATCTTTAAAGACATGCGCCGCTGCAGTACTGGTTGCCCCTTTTTTCGGATCATCACGTTTATCCGACCAAACAACTTTACCGTCTTCAGCATTCAATGCGACTAAGGTGGTATCGGCCTGATTCAGAAAAATATTGCCATCCGCATAAGACAAACCACGATTTACCGTATCACAGCACATAACTGGCACTGTTTCATCGTAATTCTGCTTAGGCTCGTATTTCCATTTGATAGCGCCGTCATTATTTAAATCTAAGGCATAAACAATGTTAGGAAATGGCGTATGTAGATACATCGTGTCATCAATGACCAGGGCATTACCTTCATGACCACGTAACACCCCAGTCGAAAAGGACCAGGCCATATTTAAATCTTTCACATTGTCTTTATTAATCTGTGTCAGTTCTGAATAACGTTGATTATTGTAATTTCCGGCAGGCATGACCCAATTATTAGGGTTTGTCTGCATATCTTGTAATTCATCAGCGGCAACCAATACAGGTGTCGCTGACAGCAAAGCGAGGGAAAGTAATTTCAGCTTCATTTCTTTGTCCTTTTATCATTGTTTTAAGCATGTCTGACATGCAGGACAACTGTATAAAAGACCTCTTAATGGGTCACTTGGACAAAGGCCTGTTTAAGCCTCAGAGAAACGCTGATCCGTTCTTACCTGCTTTTCATCATGAAAAAAGTGAATAAACAGTTAAATTTGCACCTCGCATTCAAAATAAGTAATCCTGACATCCACACCCGTTTACTTCAGCCGCAGCCACAAGACTGATATAGCTCAAACGTCTGAAAAACTGAGGAAAACAAGCATCAATACGATATTTTTCTAATTTAAAATAATCACATAGCGCTATTGCGTGACTGGCTTGATTACCGATAAAATGATATTGATTCTCATTATCAATTTATTCAAACAGGAGCCCATCGTGGCAGTCTCAGAGCCAATCCAAGCTGATGTTAAATCGCTTTATACTCATCACCATGGGTGGCTGCAAAGCTGGTTATATCAACGTTTAGGCAATGCATCAGAAGCCGCAGACTTAGCACAAGATACCTTTTTACGACTGCTCACCAGTTCATCTAAACGACACTTTGAGACAATTGCTCATGCGCGTGGTTATCTAAGAACCACAGCACAGAACTTATGTTTTGATTTATGGCGACGACAAGAGATCGAACACGCCTGGAAAGAAACCTTAGCTAGTTACCCCGAAGAGTCAGCGCCTTCTGCTGAAAGACAAGCCACTGTGCTTGAAGCGCTGGAAGAAGTCAGCCTGATGTTAAGCAGCTTATCGACTAAAGCAGCCAAGGCATTTTTATTAGCGGTCGTCTGTCAAATGACCGATGCTGAAACCGCTAAAGAGCTTGGTGTCTCTGACCGTATGGTCCGAAAATACGTTGCCAAAGCCATGCTCGCCTGTCTTAAGCTTCATGCCTCACGTACCTCGGCCGATCTGCGTGTGGAACAATTTTAGCTTATGAATTCTACTTTCCCATCTCATCATACCTTGGAGCAGGCCGCTGAATGGTATGCCTTACTCAGAGATGGCCAAGCCAGTGACAAAGATAAACAACGCTGGAAGACCTGGCTGAACTCCGACGAAAATCACCGCTTTGCCTGGCAGTTTGTTGAGGAAGTCAGTGGCAAGTTTGATCCGCTAAAACACACGCCCGATCCCAGACAGACAGCAGAAAAAATCAATAAAGCCAATCAGCGTTTAATACAACGCCGTCGTCTATTGACCGGATTCAGTACACTGGCAGGCTTAGGTCTGTTCAGTTGGATAAGCTGGCAACGTCAATGGATGCCAGCCTCGATTATGGCCATGGCTGCTGACTATCAGACGGCTATCGGCCAACAACAACATCTTGTGTTAGCCGATGGAACCGAGCTTTGGCTCAACTCTGGTAGTGCTATCAATATTCATTACACTGTAAGTCATCGTAAAGTGGAGCTGATCAAGGGCGAGCTGTTTATAGCCACAGCAAAACAGGCGAATAGACCTTTCTCAGTCCGTACTCAGTACGGTCAACTCAAACCGTTAGGCACACGCTTTAATGTGCAGCAGACTGACAATGGCATTGAGCTAGCCGTATATCAGGGCGCTGTTCAAATCCAAGCTCGCCGCTCCTTACAGACTCAACGAGTGAATGCCGGGCAGCAAGCACATTTCACACAGCATAAAATCAGTCAAACAAGCCAAGCTAATCCAGCTCGCGAAATCTGGACTTCCGGTATTTTACTGGCGGAAGATCGCCGTTTAGCCGATGTAATCGCTGAATTAAGTCTGCATCGCCATGGCTATATTAATGTGGCTGATGATGTAGCGGATTTAAAAGTCTATGGCAGCTTTCCCTTAAACAATACTGACCAGGCTTTAGCTATGCTCAGTCATGTATTACCCATTGAAGTGACTGAGCTTTTACCTTGGTGGGTAAATATCAAGCCTAAAAAACAACAATAAAATCAATATTTTGAAAATTACTCTCAAAATCTGGTTCCGGGTTTTGTGCTCTCAACAGTTTATATCGGTAGTTGAAGACTAAATTACGAGGAATCATGTCATGGTGCCCCAACCACACCGCTACCGTTATGTTTTATCTAGGCTCAAACCCCTTACTCTGTCCATGCATCTGCTTGTTATGGGTGGTTTTATTCTGGCGACCAATACTACTGATGTGCGAGCAGACACAAACACACAGGCCCCTCGCCACTATTCCATACCATCAGCACCATTAAGCAAAGCACTGACACAGTTCTCAGCCGCTGCAGGTATTTATCTGGTCGGCGCAACCGAACTGGCACAGGGAAAACAAAGCCATGCACTAAATGGCACAATGACGGTGGATGCAGCTTTATCCACCCTGCTGCAAGGTACGGGATTAAAAGCGGTTCGCCAAAAAGATAACAGCTACACGCTCGAACAGAATATAAGTCGCTTAGACGGCCAAAGTCTCGAATTACCCACCGTGGAAGTTCAGGGACAAACTATCATCGACGGTCAGGCCAATAACGCCTACCGAGTCAGCTCAGTCAGCAGTGGTGCTTTAGGAACCACAACCTTACAAAATACCCCATTCAACATCGAAAGCTATTCTGAGGAATACATCGAAAACACTCAGGCACGATCTCTGGCTGATGTGACCAAATTTGATGCTGCTGTCAGCCTGTCTTCCAGCAATTTACTGAGTGAAAACAATGCCTTTAATATTCGCGGTATTACACCAGACTTTGACACCGGACAAAAAGTAGACGGTTTGAATCTACGCAGCCGTGCCAAAGATTTGCCTCTTGAACATGTTGAACGTGTGGAAATCCTCAAAGGTGCCGGTGGATTCCTCTATGGCTTTGGTAAACCAGGCGGCATTGTTAACTACATACTGAAAAAACCGACGGAAGAGTTTACTGCCAGCCTGAACACACAAGTGATGGACAGCGGCTTGTTTCTGGTTCACGGTGATGTGGGCGGTCGCTGGGGACCAGATGAGCAGTTTGGTTATCGTGTTAACGCTGTGCGTGAAGCCGGTGATACATATATTGAAGATGGCCGTTCATACCGGAAATCAGCGTCCATCGCTTTAGACTGGCGCATTACACCTGATTTGCTGTGGGAAATGAGTGCATTAAAAGCCAACAGAAAGAGCTATGGTGGTTATTTCTCTATTATACCGACCTCAGACAACAAAATTATCAAACCTATTGATGGTGACAAAAGACTCGTACCCGATTGGACCCGCTACGAATCAGAACACAAAATCTATACTACGAACTTAAGCTGGCAGTTTCTTGATAATTGGAATAACAAGCTGTCCTATGGTTACTCCAGTAACTACCGTAATCCCTTAATGCCAAGTTTGAGTGTGGCCCCGACTGGCGATTATTCAGCCTTACTCTATAACTACAACAACATATTCAAAAGCTATCAGATACAAGACGTGATTAGTGGTGTCTTTGAAACAGGCTTTATCCAACACAATTTGAATATGGGTTATTCTCATACCCATACTATTTCATCAAATAGTATGGGATTTGCACCTTACACATACTCTCTAGGTACGGGTAACATTTCTAATCCGACTGAGTTTGCTCAGCCAGTCGGGCGTCGTCATTATGGTGATGCCAACTTTAACGAATATTCGAGCATCACCCGTGAGGAAATCTTTATCTCCGATACGCTACATATTGGGGAGCAATGGGATCTCATCCTGGGGATTCGTCGCGGTACGCTGGATGATAAATACGGCGACTATAAAGTAAGTGCGAATACGCCAACATTGGCTGCAATATTCCGCCCGATGGAATGGATGTCGCTCTACGCTAGTTATATAGAAGCGTTTGAGGAAGGAGCGGTTGCTCCCGCCACAGCCGTCAATGCCTTTGAAATATTTGAACCATTGGTGAGCAAGCAATACGAGGTCGGTATGAAAGTCGATCAGGCTGACTGGTCGGCCAATCTTGCTGTATTTAAGCTCGAAAAAGGACTCTCCTATACCGATACGAGCAAGAATCTCTTTAGCCAAGATGGTGAAGCCCATTATCAAGGGGTTGAGCTCTCAGCCAAAACCAAGCTAACACCAGACTGGATGGTATCGGCCAGTGCCATGTTATTGGATGCCACTAACAAAAAAACTACGAATAAAGCAATGGAAGGTGAGAATATTCAGGGCGTGGCAGAGAAGCAATTACGACTTTACACCGAGTATCATATTCCAAATACTCACTTCACTCTCACAGGTGGCAGTCAGTACACAGGCAAACGGCCAATTGATGCGTTAGGTCAATCGTATGTCGGCTCCGTTACGTTGTTTGATGTAGGTGGACGTTATGAGATGAACGTAAATAATCACTTACTCACTATTCGCCTGAATATTGAAAACTTAACGGACGAAGCATACTGGCTGACTTCAGCAGGTAGTAATGGCATGGCACAGGGTATGCCACGTACAGTGAAATTAGGGGCTCAATTAGATTTTTAATAACAGGTCGTATTCAACCCGTTGGAATCATCCGCGGGTTGACTACTTTACTGAGCAACCAGAATATCAGCCCGATAAAACGCACCGGTATTTTCGCCCAAAGCGTTCACCAGTTTGGGCAATAATGCCGTCATGGTTTCCATTAACTGCCAGGGTGGATTGATAATAAACATGCCCGAGGAAGTCATACCGCGCGTAGAGGAGTCAGCATCTAACCCAAGTTCATAGCGTTGTATATTGGTGATACCGCTACTTATCAACTGTTTATCCAGTCGATTAATACGCGCTCTGTCGACCACCGGATACCAGATCGCATATGTTCCTGTGGCAAACTTTTTATGAGCTTTCACCACAGTCTGAAAGACCTCATCATAATCTGACTTTATCTCATAAGACGGATCAATCAACACCAAAGCCCGGCGTGAATCCGGTGGTAATAAACTCAGTAAACCTTTTAGACCATCCTCCCTTCTGACACGCGCTTGTTTAAATGGCCGCAGATTATTTGCTAGAAACACACTGTCTTCTGGGTGCAGCTCAAAGCACCAGGCTTGATCCTGTGCACGTAAATACTGTGTCGCTAACAAGGGTGAGCCAGGGTAAAACGTCATATCCTTACCCGTATTCACAGTTTTCACTGCCGCCTGATATGACATGAGCTCAGGCCAATCCAACGCAATCAGTTTTGTAATACCTTTTTGATATTCCTGATTTTTTTCAGCGTGGTCTGATCGTAAGTGATACAAGCCCGCCCCGGAATGTGTATCAATATAACTAAAGGCTTTTTCTTTTTTCACCATATGTTGAAGCAACTCAATCAGCACGATATGTTTCAACACATCCGCGAAATTACCCGCATGGTATGAATGACGATAACTTAACAAAGCAGAATCCTATGCAGGTAAATGAAATTATTCTGCAAATTATGCCTGTTAGTGACTGGTTTGAGTGGAAAATATTACCTAGGAATACAGACCATGATTTTGAAGATGGTATGCCATACAGTTATAAGCTGGATAAACGATTTTAGCTAGACTAAATCACACGAAAATCAAATACTCTTACTTCATTGCTTTGAGATAATTAACTATCTATAGTTCTCTGAAGAAATATAGATAATCTAAATGCTAGATTTTAATATATGCCATAAAACACTTAAACAGACTATAAAAGGAAATATAGTGCGCTTAAACTATAAAAAAACTTTATCTAACTTAGCTATTTTATCATTCACGGCAACGACTAGCTCTATAGCATTCGCAGCAGATATAGATAACAACTGGGCTGGGCTATATGGCGGCATAACTATTGGCGCACTTCATGGCAAAGCAGACCCCGATACGACCACTACCGACGGTAGCTACTTCAACACGGAAAACATAAACAAGCTAAATGACACCTTTCAGAAAGACGTATCTGGCTCAACGCCGACAGCCTCCGCTCTTTTAGGTTATTTAAAACAAAATGACAATTTCCTCTACGGTATTCAAGCCGATCTTACTGTCATGGGTTTTAATGAAAAAAAGAGTACTACAACAAATTACATATTACCTTCTAACCTAGAAAACATCACTGACACCAGGATAAAAAGTAAATTTTCACTGGCTATTCGACCCACTGTTGGCTACAGTTTTGGCGACACTATGGTTCAATTTGGGGCAGGTCCTGTCATTAGTCGATTTGATCATAAATTCAGTTTTACTGATGGTTATGCAGCAGAAACGAGTTCAAATAGTAGTAAAACAGAGGTTGGGGTGTCAGCCGATATTGCCATCAAACATAAATTTGATAATGGATTAATTCTACAAGGCGCATATACTTACTCGCACTTTTCAAACATTGTTGATGACAGCAGCTTACTAAAAAGGACCGCTTCTGGACCAACAACTACTGATAGATTTTCTTATGATTCCGACTTTGAGTCACATAATATTAGTATTGGTCTCATAAAATATTTCTAAGAGACAATAAAAATAAGTCAGACAGGATCTGACTACTCAGACTTAAACACCACAGCGCGTGGGTATCTTAATGATACTCACGCACACATTGGCTTATTTCTCACAGAAGTTACCCTTCGGTTTGAGTGAAAAAGCTTTCAGAGCTCAACAGTCTCTAACGCCGTCACTTACGACTGGCTTCTAGCCAGCAAAAGTGTAACCAGAGAATATGCGTTTATTATCTGTGACTTTTCGCATATGCACGGTAAGTTACTGCCATTATTAGGCATACAGCAGCAGGAAAAAATAACGCCTTAAATTCATATTCGCTGAAAAGCAATGCGCCAGAGGTTCCGCCTAAAATAAAGCCACAAATAATAAATAAGAATAGCTTTGTCTTTCGATAATCAAGAGTCTGACCACTGAAAATAGCTCCCAGCATAATACCTAAATCAGTAAAAATACCGGTGACATGCGTGGTTCTAATAATTGCACCGCTGTATGTTGTCGCCAGTGCATTTTGAAGACCACATGCTGCCGAAGCGAAGAAGTGCCCATAAATCGAGCCTGAAAGTAAAAGCCATGCAGAAATACACAATAAAATAAACTCAATAAATAACGCTGTATCGTAATGCCTACCCAGTTTTAGAGCTGAGCCATGAAGCAAAAAACCAGCAAGTGAAGCACCGCCCAAAAATGAAAGTAAAATCCCTGTAAGGTGCAACATCTTTTGCAATGGCAGATTTGGCAGTTCAGTGCCAAGAAGAGTTGCGATCCCTGATAAATGCGATACAGACTCGTGTTCAAAGCCAATTAGGCCAATAGCATTAACGCAACCAGCAACCAAAGCCAGGATGAAGGCTCCTAGCTCTACCCATTTTGGTAGTTGTGAAATCAATGCTCAAACACTCCTTTACAGCTAATATCCCACTAAACGATGAGCCTCAGCCAAATCAAACACTCTGACCCTATTGGTTTTTTTACTCTGACCCTATTGGTTTTTTTAATTAGGATTCCATCAAGCCTGCAAACAGCAACCGATTTAGACAATCACTGAACCGGAAAAGTAATCTACAAACAGCTTCTTTGATTATAAGCTGGAGCTAGTTCATTTCCTGGCTAAATAATTACAAACCCAAGCTCTTTAATCTCGTTATTCACTTCTTTTATATGGTAACTCGCCAAATATTCACCAGGGACTTTATTACTCGTTTGTTTCCAGCAAACTACCGCTATATCATCACGGCGCAACACCCCAAGTATTTCTCCCACAGGATTCAGCGTGGTAAATAATTCAGACTCTTTCCACAGCCTTTCGACATTCTTTCTATTTTCAGGATCATTCGCTTCTTCATCAGTTTGATATTGAGAGAAAGATTCCCAATCCTTTTGATTCGACGCATTAATCACTTCGTCGATCATTGATTCTACAATTGCAATTATTTCTTTATCAGACTTCTCTGTAATAGCCATCCAGACTTCCCTATTCACAAATAAAAAATCTTATCAGATGAGTCGATAGACCAAGGTATTTGATCTCAGATTAAGCTTTTTAGGGCTTTGTTTAAGTAGAAAATGTTGTAAAACTTAGACACTATATGAAGAGAAGTTAGTCAATTTCATTTCATGTGTAACCGAACTTCACCAGCTCATCAAAGTGATTTATGTATACGCATTTTGAAACAGCTTAACTCTGTTTCGACCATTTCTCTTTGCCTCGTACATAGCAAAGTCAGCGCAATTCAGTAGTCCATCCTCTTCGGTGCTATGTAATGGATAAAGTGCAATGCCAATGCTCGCTCCCGCGCTGACAGTTAAATCATCAAATGTCATGGGTTTGTGCAAAGATTCCAGTACTTTCTCACCGACTTGTAAGGCGGCCTGCTCATCAGTGATTTTATGCAGCAAGACGACGAACTCATCGCCACCTAATCTCGCTACCGAATCCGGCTTACGGAGGCATAAACGGATTCGTTCGGCACATTCAATCAGGACGCCATCACCGATATCATGCCCATGGGTATCATTAATAGGTTTGAACTCATCTAAATCAATAAACATTAACGCTAAAGCGTATTTATCACGTTCAGCCATGGTCATCGCCAAATGCAGCCGCTCTCTGAACAGTATTCGATTAGGTAATCCAGTCAGTGCATCATGGTGGGCAAGGTGATGAGCATGTTCTTCCATGACTTTTCTATCTGTAATATCGTAGAACCAAGCCAAAATCATTTGCTTGCTGTGATATTCAATTTGAAGATAGGAGGCAAGAACCCATTTAGTTGTTTGCTGACTATTAGCAAAGTGGAGCTCAACTAACTGATTATTCACCTGCTGACCACGCTCAATTAACTTCACCGTATCATCATATTCGCTTTTGTTCGCGTAATAACGACGTAGTGTGATGCCTGAGGCTTCCTGATGTTTCTTTTCAATTAAAGCAGCATAACTTTTATTCGCAAAAACAACTTCTTGTGTGCTGATATCGATAATCGATGCTGCGGTAGGGCTAAAGTCCAACATCATTCGTAGGCGAGATTCGCTTTCTAATGCTTTGATACGTAACTCTGCATTTTCCAGAAAGGTTTCACCTGACTCTCTAGCCATCAGAAAGACAAAGAACAAAAATAATAACAACATGGCACTCATGCCATAGGTTATGGGTTCACCTTCCTGAAGAAGTAGCAGAATATGAGGAATCGTAGTAGGAAGAACAAAAGCCATTACCGACTTACGATCCACCGAGAGTGAAGCCATTCCTCCGGAAGATAATCCTCCAATGGTGAATGACAAGAATGTCTGATAAGCCATGCTCTGCTGGGGCATCAGGATCACCCCCCCCACTCCCCAGACAATCCCAGTAGCCAAAAGACTGGAACGAAATAATTGTATCCACCGTAACTGATTCTGCTCTGTTTTGTCCTTATCTCTTTGCCAGTACACCAATAAAATAAGCCGTACCACCAAAAGACTCACCAGTACCCCATACCAGGTTAATGAGGTTGAAACAGGAGTCACAGGGAGTAAAACAAGAATCAGTACCAAGCCCACCGTGGCATTGATAGCAATAGAAATAATGCTGCCAGAAAAAAGCATTTTAACTTTTTGCTCTAACAGGCTTTCAGCATGAAGTGGTGGGCCTGATTTAATCTGGCACATCTGGCAACCTACAAAGCTTTTCTAGTACAAACGCATGTTTTACGTTTCACATTCACTCCCCAGCATTTTGTTTGGGTAAGTTCATCTTATACCCGTATGTAAACAGAAGCCATAGATGCAATAACGCTGTCCATCTTACTCTAAATAAAGCATACATCTATCGGTGGGAAACTCAGTTAATTGTGTTAGGCGTCCCATTTTGCTAGGGTGAAAATGACATCGGCGGTAAAAAAAAATTCTTCGACAATAATGTATGTCTACCGCAATATCATTCATTAGTGATTATCACTCTACTCAACTCAGAGTTATCAAATAAGCCGTTTCACTCTTGTAATAGCGAGAAGTCTTCTTTAACTAATTCAAGGAAAAATAGAATGACACTACAAAAAATAAACACAGAAAACACAACAACCTTTTCAAGTATTATCGCTGCTTCGATCAAGCTCTCAGATGAAGAAGAAACGCCTGAGGCACCAAAGCCCTCAGAAGGAACATATCAACCAGACGATCCTGACGATAAAAAACAGAAAGATGCCGAAAAAGCACCGATTATGCCTCAACCACCTACACCACCGTAGCGGAAAAGTTATTAGAGGGTCGAGGTTTAAACCTAGCTGTCACTAATACATCAGTGACAGTGATAGGGTTTCGAACCCGCATGACAGCATTTTCCTGGAGGGCTGTCTTTACGACAGCCTCCACTGTGAGCGAATGCCGTTGTGGTAAAGACTAAAATTGAAACCAGTAGTACGAATTTTCTCATAGAAGCCCCCAAAACCATCCCATCATCGACACGTAAATTGTATCTAGTGACAGAAATCAAATACTCTGCCCCTATTGATTTATTCTATGCAGTGAATATTCTCGCTCAACCAAATAATACTAGCAGTGCATTTTGTACATCGTCACGGCGACGTTATCAAGGTCACCAATAGTCATTATTGTGACTTCTAATCCATAGATACTTGGCTTTTCCATTGAACACGCCAGCGTAGTCTTAAGAAGCATTTCTGTCATGGACGTTACAGGTGACTCATCGTTTTTATAAAAAAATATGTTCTCGTCGTTCATATTTTTTTCTGTTTGGGCGACACCTTCTTCGAGCAAGACCTGATTCAAGTCCGCGATGTCACTTCTTAGCTGAGCAAATGAATTTGTGGTGCTTTGGCTGGAGAAGTTAATTGATACGATTTTATTGTTATCAACGCCCACTATTAGCTTTATCTTGTTTTTTTGCTTCTGGTTAGAACGACATGTCCAATAATTGACCTCTAAACGATCGTTAACTCTGCATTTAAAGCCATTCTCTGTAAGCTGCTTGAACGCTTCAACTGAGGAGTTAAGCGAAAGACCATTAATTTCAAACGACTCTATACGCTCAGGAATAAGGCTGTCCGAAGCGAGAGCTTGCATGGAGATACTTGCAAGCACAATAAAAAGAAAATAATGTGAGAGCTTAAGGTAATTTTTTAACATGATCGTGTTTGTCCATAATGATTGAAATTAAAAATCCTTGTTATTTAGGGTCAGTGTAAAAATGGCTAAAATCAAACATTCTGACCCTATTGATTTGAGAATGCGATGAGCACTTTCCGTAAGATTAAAAATCCGTGGAATGTCCAATGCGTAAATTCCTTGAAGGTTGAAAATAGCTAGGGCAAAAGGCCCAACGCCGTTCTCACCCGCCAAAGGTCGGCCTGGAGACTCTTGTTAACCGTTTTATAGTCATAGGAAACCATGTAGCCACTACAGCACACAGCTGAAAATAGGCTAACCGGTACGGATGAGCCCAGCCCCCCGTGTAACCGACATCAAAAACGAGCCACACAACAAATATGGTACTTGAAGCCACAGCCGCAACCAGCCCCCTTTCAGGGGATCTCATTACAGCAACCCCCTCTAATACCGCCAATACTCCGAACCACGCTGTAAAATAGCCTAGGGTTAGCTCCCAGGAATACCCACCTCTGTATTCTCTACCGATAGCTTCCACCACGAAGTGACCGACTCCATATATCGCGGTCAGAAGAAGCACTCTGATCATTGGCTGTAGAAAAAGCAGATAAACTATGCGCTTTGTCATCAGGGTTAACGCCCTTTTAAGGTGTGAGCAATGCAATACCAAAGCTGCTGCATATCACTAAAATCAACGTGTAGTAAAAATGACACGCGTTGCTAATAACTCTTGAATAGTTTGTTAGGCAAATAGTTAGCGTGATTTAATGTCTTGACCCAATATCATGATCTTCACCACTGCCTTCAATTACCCTTGTTAATTCATCACACAAGATTAGACGGTTATTATGTATCGTGAACTGGGCTATCACTTTAACTTTTATAATCGAGCCATCTTTTTTATGGGCTGTTACTACGTGATTACTGAAAACAACATTGTCCTCTTGAACCAGAGTAAGAAAGTTGACATCTAATGTACTGATAACTTTCTTTTGTGCCCCTATATGATTTACAAAGCTATCATAATCCAGCTCCACTCCATCCACTTTTTGTATATAGGATGGGTCTATATACTGCTCAATTAATGAAACATCTAATTCTGATGCCATTAGGACATCTGTAATATATTTTAATAAGTGATTTTTCTAAACTCATTTCAAGTATCACCTCAACAATATTTGCCTAACAGTGTGTTTTTGAGGCCAACCGTTTAAGCGCAGGGTGAAAAATAGTGCCAGCATAGTGGTCGCTTTGGGTTCTAATTTAATATCAGCACTGTGAGCTCAGCCCTAGTCTCCAGCTAAACGCGCTTTTGAGCTGATCAAGTGCTCATTGAGTGAGTCTAGGCGCTGCTTAATTTCTGCTGATTGTTCACCGAGCGTGGTGGTATTAACAAGGTTAGCCAGCTCCGTATCCTTCTCAAGACATTTTTCTTCAATCGCATTTTTAGGATCATCTGAAAAGAGCTGGGTTAGCTTTCCACCGATTTCTTCAATCCACTCTCTATCGGCATCAGGTGTAGATGGTAAGTCGCCCAGTTCTTTGGTGACTTGCTGAAAAGAGGTAATGAACGCTTCACGTTCGTCTGCAATATCAAACAGCTGGTGTTGAATATTTTCTTTCGTTAATGCGTCACCCATAGCACGGTAAAAATCGGCTGTTTGTATGATTAGTTTTAGAATTCCCAGGGCATCAGCCTGATCATCTGTACGGATTATCGACATATTAAACGTCTCCAGAATCGGTAGGTATATCCCCGACAATTGCATCTATGGCATCAGGGATGATTTCAAATTCGACGGGAGTTGTGGTTTTAAACTCACCATCGGCTTCAAGCTTTTTGGATTTTGAGGTGCGAATACTAAATTGTTGGGCTGACTTACGCACAATATGTCTTCCATTTTCCAATGCACCCTGGCGTAAATTAGGGCCTAATAATAACAGTCTCCACCAAGGTCTTGGCTTGATAAAAAACAAATGAAGCTGGCCATTTAATAGCGTAGAACGCTGATCAACAATGTTGCCGCCGCCGTAATAACGGCCATTGCCCACGGCAAGATGAATTACTCGCGAAGAACATTGCCAGTCTTCTGATTTGATATGTACTTTAAAGCTTTTGTTTCGTTTTATTGCTTTGAAAAATGCGCCTAGGTAAGCAAACACCCCAAACCACTTCTTGCTATCAGAGCTGAGTTCTTGCGTGACATCCACACCCAGTCCGATATGGGCAACATTCACAAAGAAGTAATTATTCACCTTACCCAGACTGATTCGTTCGCGTTTTTCGTCAATAATGACCTGTGCTGCCGCGACTAAATCTTCTGGCACACCCAGCGATCGTGCCAGGTCATTCGCTGTTCCCATCGGGAATATCGCCATAGTACGTTGGTATTTGTATATGGCCTCAAGGGCTGTGCTAATAGTGCCATCACCACCAGCGAGAACAATCACCCCATCCTCACCCTCATAATTCTCAATCAAAGTAATTAAGTGAGATTCGCTTTCGGTTTCTTTAACAGTAACCTCAATATTCGCTGACTTCAGATGTTGTATCGCTTCTTCTAAAGCGTCTTCACTGCCATTTCGACTGTGAGGGTTAATGAGTATCAAGGCATGCTGCATATATTATTCCTTTCGTCTTCGCTTAATGCTCAATACGGCGATATGCCGCCTCGATAAAGCTATAGAAACCAAAGGCAATTAAGCCAATAGCCACAATCATTGTGAGCCAGCTGCCAAATGGTGTTGTACGTAACCACTCAAACGCATCAGCAATCCCTTTATTTTCACTAGTGCCAGAAATAAAGGCAGAACGCATAACGACCCAGCCGATAATGCACCAGACGGTGCCTCTAGCAATTAGTCCAAACTGACAGACTCTCTTTACCCAACGATATTGAGACTCTGGAATAGCCATATATTTCTCAAATCGAGCTTTATAGCCTTTAATCAAGTGAGCAATACCCACGCCGACTAAGACCAAGCCGATAATACCGATGACCCAGGCAGTGATGTTTGATCCCAAATAAGCCGAAAGACTGGAAGAGGCGGAATCACCCGACGAGTCCTCCGTGTTATGAAGCAATAACTTGATAGTCCAGTAACAAAGAATACTGTGAGAGATGGCACTCACAACTAAGGAGCCACGTACGATCACCCCTTTAAACGAATGACCATGCCCATCGGCATCTTTTATTCCTTGAGTGAACCGCCAAATAATGTAGCCGAGCAAACCGATAATCAGTATCACTAACAACATTTGCCCAAAGGGCTGCTCTTTGAGATTAAGGATGGCACCTTTACTGCTGGCCTCTCCCTCACCTAGACCTAATGTGGTTAGAAATGCCAACACCCCAATCGTGAGATAAATAATGCCACGGGCCGCATACCCCATACGCGCCAGAATTTGATACGTCGTTGAATGACTCAAACCTGACTACTCATTCGACACCGTGTCGATTTTTTCATGTACAAACTGTCGAGACAGATACCAACACATCAGCGCCCACGCAGATCCAACCGTCCAACCAGCAACAACATCCGTCGGCCAGTGTACGCCCAGATAGACACGACTGATACCAACCAAGACCGTTAACAAAATAGATGTACAGATGATGAGTAATTTCACCCGCCAGCTAGTTTGAAACTGCGCCAGCAAAGCGCCTAAGGTGAGGTAAGTACTAGCAGACAACATAGAATGCCCACTGGGAAAACTCGATGTGTAGACCATGGTGGCATGTGTCACCAAATCGGGCCTTGCCCTATCAAACCCACTTTTCAACATAAAGCTAACCAATAAGGCGCCGCCAGTAGCGAGAAGGACAACCAATGCCAACTTACGTTTGTGAATAAGTAATAAAAAAATCATCACCCAGACGCTAAGCAAAGTCAGAACTGTATTACCACCTAATGCCGTGATGTCTTGCCCGACTTGTTCTAACCAGGGTGGGCCAAGGAGATCTTCAGGATTGTCAGGGTTACGAAGAGACAGCAAAATCTTTTCATCAATTGCTTGCGTATCTCCCTCTATAACCTCATCTGCTACTCCCATGAACAACCACAGGGAGTCCGATATCAGCAATAGTACAATCCAGAAAGCGATTTCTCGTCGACCTAGCCATGTCAGTAAGCTATGCATACACGTCCTTATTACGATGAAAATGGTTTAGTTGCCCTACCTTATCTGCAAATGTGAAAGACGTCACTAACTTGGATAAAAGCATGACCAAAACAAAGATATATGCAGTGCCTCTATAACAGTATGAAGGCGATATCCCATAACGACAGACTTAGCTGAAGTGCTATACAGCTAGCAAAAATCACTCTTTGGCGTCGACAAAATATCTGTAATGAAAAAAGGAGCATAAGCTAGCCCTTTCACATCCAGCGCCACGAAAAAGGCGTCAACAATACGGGAAGATCACTATTGTCGATTAACTACCTCGGTCAAATCTCTGAAACCTTTGGGTGGCTGATACTCTCTGAGCGTCTTGGTTTTTGTTTCTGACCAGCTTGCGCCATTACTATCCACATAATAAATAGTATCGCCCTCACGTTTTATTGCGTAATGACGATAGGCATCAGACAATTTAGGGTTAGTAAAAACAAAACCATTGACGATGTCTAGTGGTACATCATCATCCATGCCTTGTTGATAACTCGCATAGCCAGTATTGACCTTCCACCAATAGAAATCATATTGGCTCGCTTGATTTTTGTACTGAATCGCCCGTATTTCAAGCGTATTGCCTCTTTTGGTTTCTTCTGCCCAGTAACCATCCAGCTCAGCGGCTTTGATGTCTGGTGCAGGAATAAAGGTATAGCGATTATGTTTGAGTTTCAGCACTGGCTCGTTCCAGTCAACCGTAGTGGTCTGTGCTTTTTTAAATGTGACACTGTTTCTGCTCGGCAACATCCTAACTTTATTGCCGTTTAGCTCAACCTTATATCGATCATCCGCATTCAGGTCGCCCTTTGAAGAAAAAGTGGCTATATCGTCATCAATTGCCAATACCCCTCTGCCTGAGGTTTCCACCCAAAAACCATTCAGGTTGTTTTTGTCTTTTTGCGATTCAGCCAATGCAGCATGCCCCATCACTATTAAGGTGATAAATAGCAGCACCTGCATTCTTACTCTTTCTCTCATACTGTCTCCTATTGATATTGAGTCTTTTTTTGTTTTATTCATGCCCCGACTTAATTTCCTATGGTTCTTTGTCCACTTTGAGTTAAGCCATATTTGGTGTAGAAATGGGGGTAATATTGTTACGTGGTCATGGCTTTTTCCATATCCCTAGTTCTACCGAATTTATACGGTGGGGTCACTGGTATTTCTTCCAGAAAAAATAGACACTGATCACCTGTTCTGACTAGGAGAAAGTATGCAAACAGTTGTTATTTTCGGTGCGGCTAGTGGTTTAGGCGCCGCTATGGTCGAATATTTTCATGATCAGGACTTTCAAGTGATTGGCGTGGCAAGAGATCCGGCTAAAAACCCGCGATTAGCCGAGCTGCAACTGGAAACGCTGAGTTGTGATGCCACTGTTCAGACGCAGGTAGAGCAGACGGTTTCCAAGCTGCCAAAAGATGCCTGGGTGATATCCACTATGGGTAGTTACCGTGCCGAAGTACCAGTGGATTATATCGGTCATCGCTACCTGATTAATGCATTGGAAACTAACGATATCAAGCGCTTTCTGTTGGTGACATCGCTGGGTTGTGGTGACTCATGGCAGTATCTGTCTGAACGCTCTAAGCAAGGGTTTGGTTCAGCTGCAAGAGAAAAGTCGCTGGCTGAGTCCTGGCTACAAACCAGTTCACTTGATTACACTATTCTCCGTCCTGGCGGTCTGAAAGATGGTGACATCACCCACACCGGTCAGCTCTCACAACATCAAGAAGTCCATGGCTTAATTCACCGGATAGAAGTAGCGAGACTGACCCATGAGCTACTTAAGACTGAACAGAGTGTGGGTCAGATTTATCAATGTATCGATCCGAAACTGACCTGGTAAACGGTGAATTTAAACTCAATTCTGTCACTTAGATACGTTTGTTATAAATAACGTACTGTATATCTGACTTGAATATAGTCATTTGGAAATGCTTGAGCACTAGCCTGTTCTAACTTGGTAGGCTGAGCTACTTTGCCAAAAAGCGGAATACCATTCCCAAGAACAACTGGCGCTTTTGTAATGATCATTTCATTAATCAGTTGATGATTTAGAAAAGAAGTTATGGTTGCACCACCATCAATGTAAGCATTTTTATAACCCTCACCATCAAGCCGATTTACCAGCGTCAAAATGTCTCCTGAGTACATTTCCACTTTATCTCGTAGATTCTCAGGCGCCACCTTGACCGAATGGCTCAGTACATAAATTTTAATATTCCCATAAGGCCACTGCTCAGGAGGAAGGTCAAAAGCAGCAAGTGTCTCCATACACTTACGCCCCATAATCATGCAGTCTACCAATGCAATAAAGTCATTAAATCCCATATCAGGATTTTCGCTCATATCCGCATCTTGATTGCCTGCACTATGAAGCCAGTCAACACTGCCCTCAGCTGTTGCGATATAACCATCAGCGCTAGTGGCAATAAATACCGAGCATTTCATATGTAACTTAACCTACTAATTGATTACTTATAACGTTGTAAATAGGACGAGCTGCGGCCTTGTTATACCTTGACTTTGTACTTGAGGTCATTTGCCTCATCACCGGTAATGCCACGAAAACCCCATTGGTATGGTTGCTGCTCTTTAATAGTGATTTCAACATCAACCGGGGAAAGACACAGCTGCTTCTCAATCTGCTCGAACAGTGTCTTGATGAGTTTTTTCTGTGTCTCTGGCTGCCGACCTGCCATCATATTGATTTCGATGACCGTGTAAGCCTCAGATCGACCACCCGGATAGTAGAGGTCAGATTTATCTAAAGGCACAAACCGATGAGCCCGCTTGTCTTCCGGCATGCCGAGCACTGACTGCATACAGGAATGTATGACATCAGATAGCTGAGCCTTAATTGGATTTAGATGATCTTTGATACCGTAAACAACGATCATTTATGTTTCCTTTTGATATGTAACACCGTGTTAAGTAGTGGGTAATCACCACCGAGCCTAGACCATTGCAAGTTAAAAACAAAACTCATCTTAAACTGAGAGTTCGGAATGTTACGAATCGGTCTTCAACGTTTTGTTATGCTTGGCCCATTCACTACGAAGAATCGCTTAAACAATGGTATCCCACCACTTAGACTTAAAGAAACGATGTTCTCTAAAGTGAGCTACTTGTCTCATACCCAGTGACTTACAAAGCTTGATCGCAGGCAGGTTTTTATAGTCTTCTCTTGTTTTGCATAACGCTGCGCTAAAAGGTGAGTGTAGTGAGTCTTAGTGGAGACCACATTATTTGTATACGGAACGAATTTGAGCAGCTTGTTATGAGGTCTCTTGTCACCACTATAGATTTGAGAGCAATTCGCAACTGAGTTAATGCATAATAAACTATGCCTAATCGACTCCAACCGGCTAAGCCAGAAGCACTATTCAACCGTAAGCACTTAATTGTACTTGGTGACATGCTTCTGTTTGCGCTAATGCTAACCTTCTTACCGTTTGAGCCCAAAATCGTGACGGGCCTAAGCATGCTGGTGTTTATCGCTATTCTTTGGCTCACCGAAGCACTGCATGTCAGCATCACCGCCCTGCTCGTTCCCATTCTCGCCGTAGCATTGGGGGTGTTTAACACCACCGATGCATTAAGCAGTTTTGCAAATCCGATCATCTTTCTATTTTTAGGCGGCTTTGCTTTAGCAGCGGCGCTACACACTCAACAACTGGATACAGCAATTGCCAACAAGGTTCTCGCCATCGCCAAAGGTCGGCTGAGTATCGCTGTACTGCTTATGTTCGCCATCTCGGCTGGCCTTTCCATGTGGATCAGCAATACCGCCACCACAGCAATGATGTTGCCGTTAGTGCTCGGCATACTGCATCAGCTCGACCCAATAAAACAGCGTCCGACTTATGTCTTCGTATTACTCGGCATTGCTTACTGCGCCAGCATTGGCGGAATCGCCACCATCGTCGGCAGTCCACCCAATGCCATTGCCGCCGCACATAATAAAATTAACTTCGTCGAGTGGATGATACTCGTAGCGCCACTCGCCTTGCTGCTGTTGCCTTTGGCTGTCGCGGTGCTTTTTATGGTGATTCGTCCAGATTTAAAACATAAGTTCTCGGTAAAACATGAGCCACTAGAATGGACACCAACAAAAATCATCACTCTACTGATTTTCGCCTTTACCGTGTTCTGCTGGATATTCAGCACACCAATCAATGCGCTACTAGGCGGTCTATCTAAATTCGATAGCTTAGTCGCACTTAATGCCATTGTGCTGCTCACTTTTTTTGGGGTGGTGAAATGGAAAGACATCGAAAGCACCACTGACTGGAGTGTATTACTCCTCTTTGGCGGTGGCCTATGTTTAAGCGCTGTGCTTAAAGCTACTGGCACCAGCGTCTTTTTAGCCAGCACCATTGGTGATTTTTTAGAAGGTAGCCATATTCTGCTAGTCCTGCTAAGCATTGTGACGTTTGTGGTGATATTAACCGAATTCGCCAGCAACACCGCCAGCGCCGCACTACTCATCCCGGTATTTGCTGCCATTGCCGAAGGCCTGGGAATCTCCCCCTTAGTACTTACCTCGGTTATTGCTGTATCAGCATCCTGTGCCTTTATGTTACCCGTCGCCACACCTCCCAATGCGATAGTATTTGGCTCAGGCTTTATTCAACAAAGCGACATGATGCGTGCAGGGATTTGGATCAACTTGGGCTGTATTGCGGTGATTACTGGATATACATGGATAGTTTGGTAATTAAGGTCTACCGTCAGAGTGAATATATTTTCTACTCTAGAATCAAATACTCTGACACTATTGATTTGCAGACACTTCGGCCAAGTAAATACCTGCCGAAGTGTCATAAAAAAAACGAGTCTGCTTAGTGGTTGCTTAGATTTCCTGCTCTAACCCAATCGTCACCGGGTGTTCGCCTGCTTTAATCGGTGGAGTTTCGTTAATCATCATAACTCTCCCGCTTATTGGGGAGGCTAACTCAGCAACAACATTACCAAAATAGTCTCTAACATCCCCTACAATGGTGCCCTCTTCTACCACATCGCCAATTTCAACATGAGGCGTGAACAGACCATCGGCCGGACTGGCAACCGATTTGAGAGTTTCATAAATAACAGGCTCTGGATGCAGTGTAGGTTCACCCGGCAACATATCCAGAAAATATAAGGCGTTACGCGACAGTTCAAGCGCAGCTTCAACAAACACTTCATCACGTTGGCCTAAATGACCAATTTCTGTGGTGAGCCCAGGTTTGCCGCGCGTCATTGCCGTATTAGGATAAGAAATCGAATTCGCCGGATCGCGTGGTCGTTCACCATACATCACGATATGCTGCATCCCTGTTGCTTTGGCAAATTCAAAGGTCAGCTCATCCAGTTCTTTGTTACCCACAAATGGAGAATAAACGTGTGACAATAACTGCTGATTCCAGCTACCTGAATGCATATCGATCAGAAAGTCCATCTTACTGATGAATTCACGGGTAAAAAATTCAGCCAGTTGTTCGGTGGCCGTCCCATTTTTCTTACCTGGAAATTCACGGTTAAGATTTTTATTATCCGCCGGGTGTAATGCAAGACGATGAGCATGAAAGCTGGGTAAATTGGCAAGATGAACCAGAATCAAGGTGCCTTTTAATTGTTTAGCATCCACCTCTTCACGTAAACGTTGTAGCGCCAGGATAGAAGGAAACTCATCACCATGAACGCCCGCAGTCAGTAATAATACCGGACCAGGTTCTGTACCATGAATGACGGTAACAGGTACTTTTATGTCTTTTTCTTTCGCTATATAAGAGTGAGACTCTCCCGCATCGGTGAGTACATGAGCGAGCTCAAATGGTGATTGTGCCAAAGCAGCGCTGCTGACCAAAAGGCTGAGAAACCATAACGAATTTAAGGCAAGGTTATGAAGAAGCTTGTTTCTAATCATGTAAAATTCTGGCGTCTTGAAGTATTAAAAAGCGAAAGATTTTACGTACTTCAGAAATTTATACCATCACAAATTCAATAATCTTGGCATTAACGACTGTCACTGTGCTTAATTCACGATTAGTTAGTTTACCCTGTTAATAGAAATGAGTATCATTATCAAAAATGATGATTAATATAATACTATCGAAAACTTCAGGAGATACCAACGATGACGATTAAGTGGTTTAAACGCCAGCATTTAGTGACACTGTTGAGTGCTGCAGCCTTGTTTACAGCACCTGTTACCTTTGCTAACGGCCCGATAGGCGAGCATGTTAATCATCTATCTGACAATATTGAGAATTATAGTCAGGAAGTTAACTGGATTAGTTCCAAAGTCGAAGAAATGATTAAACGTTACCAAGATGGTGGTGTTGAAGAAGCCAAGCCAGATTTATTAGTTGAATACTGGGAAGAAGTGAAATTCCATTCTGCCATCGAAACAAATTATGTGCCTGTCTATGCCTCAATATGGCAAGGTTTATATGGTGTGAAGGATGCATTGGAAGAACAAGAGTCGATTGAAGAAATCCGCAAACAACAACGTTTCCTTGAGCAATCATTGTGGCAGGCATTAGGTGCAGTCAAGTTGGCCGCTCAATATCAAGATAAAGGTCTGACAGAAAAAGTCGCTACCACACAAGCTAATCCAACCAACTCTTTAGAAGCACTTGATGCTATAAAAGGGCATCTGGATCGTGTTGTTGCCAAATATGCTGAGCAGCTACCAAAAGAGGCTGTTAGTATCGTCCATGATACGTATCTAAACCTATTTGAAGGCGTCGAAGGTGAACTCATTTCACTGGATGCCAACCTGGTAGAAGATCTGGAAAAAGATTTCAATGTTGTGTTGCCACAAGCGATTCAGAAGGGCCAGAGCCTGGATGAAGTCCGTAAGGTTGTAAACACCATGAAAGGCAAAATCGATAAAGCGCATGATTTACTTGAAAAATCGGCGGAAGAGAGAAAGGACGTTTTCTAAATGCAACGTAGAACATTCATACAATCTCTGGCAGCGCTCGCCGCTGCCGGTGCTTTGCCTTTGAGTATCAGACAAGTTCTTGCCGACCCCGCGAATGCTATGTCCGTCGAAGACTTACCGAAACTCGAAGGTGAGTTAACCCTCTATCTTGGACGGGGTGAAGGTGGACTGTATGAAAATGTGATTAAAGCCATTGAAAAGCGTAACCCCGATCTTAAGTTACGCATCCGCCGTGGACCGACGGCTTCTCTGACCAATGCCATCCTCGCTGAAGCTAAGGCTGGCGTACGTCGTGCAGACTTGTTCTGGGCAGTGGATTCTGGCGCGGTGGGTATGGTCACCTCAGCTGAACTTGCTCAACCGCTTCCCACCGATCTGACTGGTCAACTACGTGAGGAATTTCAGTTCCCGGACTGGGTGCCTATTACCGGTCGTATCAGAACCATTCCGTTTAATACCGAGAAATTGACTGCCGATAAAGTCCCAGACGATATTATGGCTTTACCTGATACTGACTTGAGTGTCGGCTGGGCACCAGCCTATGCAGCTTTCCAGTCTTTTATCACCGGCATGCGTATATTGGAAGGTGATCAAGCGACCACTGACTGGCTTAAAGCCATGAATAAAAAAGCCAAGAAATTTGCTGGCGAACTGGGTGTGGTGATGGCCGTGGAACGTGGTGAAGTGGATATCGGCCTGGCCAATCATTACTACACACTGCGTTTAAAAGCAGGTAAGCCAGATGCGAATGTCGATCTGGCTTTCACCAATAACGATGCGGGTTGTCTAGTGAATGCCTCTGGCATTCTGGCACTTAAGGAAGGTGATTTACCGGTCAACTTCATCCGTTATCTATTAACTAAAGAAGTGCAGTCTTACCTTGCTGAAGAGGCCTGTGAAATTCCCCTTGTTACCGGCGTCCAACCGCCTGAAGGACTGCCAAAATTAAGTAGCATTAATCCGCCACAAATTGATTTGACCCGTCTGGGTGATCTGCGTCCGACCATTGATTTGATGCGACACGCCGGCGTTTTATGAAGCGTTGGTCTCCGTCTTACCCACTGGCATTCATCATTGCCTTGATTGCCATTATGCCGGTGGTGGTGTTAATAACACTGGCCTCCGACAGCCCACAGCTATTTGATGCCCGTAATCTTGAGATTCTCACCAATACACTGGCACTGATGGTCTTTACCGCTGGAGGTGCCGTACTAATTGGTGTGCCGCTGGCATTATTCACCGCCTATGTCAGACTCCCCTGGGCTAAGTTCTGGCTGGTTTTACTGGCCGCACCATTAGCTATTCCCAGCTATATTGGGGCTTTCACACTTTATGCCGCTTTCGGGCCTGGTGGCGAAATAGAACAATTAACAGGTATCACAACACTCAGCTTTGATGGTTTGTTTGGTTCCAGTGTGGTGATGGCACTCTACACTTATCCTTTTGTCATGCTGACTGTGCGTGCCTCTCTGCTTAGTCTTGATGCCAGTTTGGTGTATGCCGCACGCACGTTAGGTATGTCGCTGCTCGGTAGTCTATGGTCTGTCGTTTTACCGCGTATCACCAATGGTATTGCTGCTGGCGCTTTACTGGCAGCCATGTATGCCCTCTCTGACTTTGGTACGCCGGCCATTTTAGGGTTGGATACCTTTACTCGCATGATTTATGTGGAATACAACAGCTTCGGTCTCAGTCAGGCCGCTATGTTGTCGTTGCAATTGCTGGTGATTGTCGGTCTTATCCTGTTTCTTGAGTCACGCGTTAAAGGCACGCATGAAAGACCGGGTAAATCATTGACCTTATGGCCGGGTAAACTTCGCACTTGCGCTATGCTGCTGGCCTCTATGCCAGTAATAGCCTTGTCTATCGTATTACCGCTGGCCGTGTTTGGTATCTGGCTATGGCGTGAAGGTGCTGGTAACTTTGAACTGATTTATGCCTGGAACTCAGCGTATGCCGCCTTCTTTGCCGCCATCGCTACTGTCATCTTTGCTCTACCTGTTGCACAGGCTGCCATCAGTGGTAAGTTTGGTCGCCTGATGGAGCGCGTTAGTTATCTCGGCTTTGGTGTGCCCGGTATTGTCATGGGTACCGCCCTGGTCTATGTCGGCTTACAGCTTTCCTTTCTTTATCAGACACTGGCTTTATTGGTGTTGGCCTATGTGATGCGCTTTTTGCCTCTCGCGGTCGGCTCCATTCGTTCGACTTCTGAGCGTCTTGATCCTAGTCTGGTAAAGGCAGCACGTCTGCTGGGTGCCAGTCGAAAAGAGGCGTTCCGCCGAATCACCTTACCCCTGAGTATTCGAGGCATCGTTGCCGGTGCTGCTTTGGTATTCCTTGAAGTCATGCGAGAATTACCGGCAACGCTGATCCTGAGCCCGCTCGACTTTGAAACGCTGGCCACGTATTTATGGCGCGTTTATGAAGCCGGTTATTTTGGTCAGGCAGCCATCCCCGGATTGTTATTAGTAGTGATTTCCGCTCTGGCTATGGCCATTATGTTTTATGGTGAGCGTTGGAACCAGACGGATATCCTCGAAGAGGAACCCGCTCTCTCATGATTGAAGTGCAGAATGTTTCTGTCCATTACGGGCAGAAAAAGGTGGTTGATAACCTCAGCTTTACATTGGGTAATGCTGAGTTGTTGACGCTGGTTGGCCCTACCGGCTGTGGTAAAACCACCATTCTCCAGGCCCTGGCAGGGCTTATTCCGATTTCCGATGGCACGATTAAGCTTGGCGGACAAACTGTCACTGCCACTAAAACCATCGCACCGGAAAAACGCCAGGTAGGTATGGTGTTTCAGGACTTCGCGCTGTTTCCCCACCTGACCGTTATAGAGAATGTCAGCTTCAAACTGAAAGACAATGCTAAAGCCGACCACTGGATCGAATTACTGGGCCTGACGCCTTGGCGTGATGCCAAACCGGCGAACCTGTCTGGCGGTCAGAAACAACGTGTGGCACTAGCTAGAACACTGGCACATGAGCCTGCCTTTGTTTTGCTGGATGAGCCTTTGTCCAATCTGGATGCCGCCTTAAAAGATGATTTACGTTGGGAAATTCGTCAGGCACTGAAAGAAGCAGGCGTGCCAGCCATTTGGGTCACCCATGATCAGGAAGAAGCCCTGTCTGTTGGTGACCGGATTGGCATCCTCAAAGACGGCAAACTACAACAAATCGACACACCAGAAAACTGCTTTAGCAAACCACAAAGTCGTTTCGTCGCTCGTTTCCTCGGTGATGCCAGCTTTCTACCCGGCACACTTAACACCGGTAGTAACATTGTCGCCACCGCTTTAGGTAATGCGCCAGCCTCTCCCGTCAATAGTGCACAAGGTGAGGTGGATTTATTACTTAGACCTGACGATCTCTCATTAACACTCGATGAAGCAGGCAATGGCGAAATTATCTGGAGTCGATATGAAGGCAGTGCTCGTCTATATGGAGTCAAAACGGATGCTGACACTTTGGTCAAGATTCGCTGCAGTCATGAAAACATCGCCGAACCAGGTCAGCGTGTGATGATGCATATCACTACGACACACCCTTTAGCCGTTTTCGAGCGCTAAACACTTATTGTCACAAGCACAGCAAGGTAACTAGAAAATCAGACATCTTGAAACGTTTGAGTATTCAAGTTGCTTAAGATGAACTCTACTCGTTGACTGACAGACACCTTTGGCACTTCAATCAAGTGATAGCCATTTCTTTATAGTTATAGGTCGCGATAGCTTCATTAAATCCTGCTTCCGCTCGACATCATTTTCATAAATCACATTCCATGGAGGGAAAATAAACACATTTCGGTGATAACGCAGTTCATGACATTTGTTTACTAAACACTCAGAAACAGGAATTTTTTCGAGTTTACTGTAACCGTATGAATCAATAATACTGCGATCGAAAAAGGTAATAACTGAGCTACCAAAATCGTCGTAGTTCTTCATGTCTTCAAGCACCATTCTATCTCGAAAGGCGAGCTTATCTTTCCAGGGCAGCGCCGTCCCATCAGATTGAACTTCAGTTTGGATTATCTTTCGACCAACTTCTGGGGCGTATGGATAACCTAAGCCAGTTAAAAGTTCGATCACTGACGTTTTTCCTGAACCGGGCCCACCCGTAAAAACAACTCGATTATTCAAATAGACCTCCAGAAAAATGGGGTTAAAGTGAAGCAGACTAGTGATAGTTCAGACCAGAATCTAGACCTGTCATTAGTATGGCCTGAGTACACTCCCTGCTCGTATTTTTACACGAGAATAATCGCTAAAGATAAGAAGTAATATATCCAATTATCAGCATGACTATCTGGCTAAAGTTGATGCTCAGCTTGCAGGCAACTCTGGCTCTGGCTTCAGAAACGGCTCAGGATCAACTGGACCACCAGCGTAGATCCCAAAGTGAAGATGAGGCGGCGTAGTTCTGGCATTACCTGTGTTGCCCACATAGCCGATAACCTCACCTTTCTTGACGTTATCTCCAGATTCAACAGCAAACTCATCCAGATGAGCGTAGTAATATCGGGCGCTGCCCAAACCAAACATCCCACCCGATAACCAGATATGTTTACCTCCTAATCCACCAGTCCCAGTACGGACATAACCATCAATCACAGCCGTAATCGGTGTACCTTTTTTAGCAAAAATATCGACGCCATGATGCTTTCTGGCGCCGCCATCACGTGGGTCACCGAAGACGCTACCAATATCCCGTTGCTTGGCGCCTTCTACGGGAAAAGGTAATGAACCACCACTCGCCATGGCTAAGGAATAGTCGACTTTGGCAAATAACTCGGGTTGCAGCACAATCCGATAATCCCCAGCTGCTGATGCGATTCGCGTCTGGCTGTCGCCGTCTGCCTCTAGATGACTCAGCGTCGTCCAGTGTTCATCATTTCTTTTACGCCGTTCCAGACTGGCGTATAAACGACTATCAGCCGTATCCTGCCGCGTGAGTTGCCACATCAGCTTTTCACCCCGCTCTAACGTCACCTGATAAATATGTGCTTCCACGTCATCTTCTTCAAAAGCATCATTGGTGCGGTATTGATCACCTGCTTGTATTGGTTTTTTGCTAGCTCGATCAACGGCATGTGTCCAACGTTGGCCTAATGGGCTTTCTAATAAACCTGCCACGCGTAAACGCCAGATAAACAGCTCTCGCGGTGACCAACCCAGCATATCGAAGGCGATGTAATGAACAGCCTGTTCACTACTATCAATGGCATTTTGGCGTAGGTCATCACGAACAGTGAGCAATACCACCAAACCGGATAACAAAATAAACAGTAACCAGAAACGCATCACACGTTTGTAAGGCTTGGCAGATTCAGTGGCAGACGGCTTATCAACCTCCTGATTCATCTCACCCTGCTCAGATACAGTTTTTTCTTCGTTGTCAGATGCTTTTGTCGGATCATTCATACCGATATTCAACCTACTGTCTTGTGAACTCACTGTTAAGACAAACTGTAAGGTGAAATGCTCGGAGAGGTATTGATGGAAGTTAAAGTGCTGGGTTAGTTACTGACAAAACTATCGGCTTCAAAAGTCTAAGTTTAATTGATTACTGCTGTTATTTATTCATCAGATTAATGATTATTAAACAAACCAAATAAACAAAAACTGTAACACGCTGACTTTTGGTGATGAATGTAACCCCAAACTTACCCTCATTGAATATTTTACCGTTACACTATCCCAATTCTGATTAAACAGGCTTTGCCACCAATGACAGTTATACCGTCATCCAACAACACTCCTTTTATTACCGGACTGCTTTTAACCTGTTTATTATTAGTGCTGACACATACCGCTACAGCAGGAGTCGCGGATCTATTATCAGCTGGCACTGAACAAACGACAAAAAGTACTGAAAACTCTGGTGATCAACAAGCCACTGAGAATAGCGAGTCAGGTGAAGCACAAGAAGCAGAAGAACCGCCACCAAAACCTTCTGCCATACCAGTCCAACCAAAACTTGATCCCGAGCCAGAACTTCCGCTGGAAAGTAAATTATCGTCGCCTCAAAACGAGGATATTCGTCAGCAGATACAAACCCTTCGTCACTCATTGGAACAGCGCCAGTCAGCGCTGGACAGCAGCAATAGTCGGCTAGCTCATGCCCAGTCATTACTGAAACGGCTGGATAATGAGTACCGCAGTTTTGAGTTACGGCTTGAGAAGGCTGGGCTTAACCTAACGTATGACTATGCACGTTTGCTTCGCCAACGACTGGAACGGCTTAGAAGCCAGACAATTGCCAGTGGCTTAACCCAAGGCATCAGCGATCAGCTATCTGCCGCACGGGAAGAACAACTTCGACTCGAAGAGTACGAGGCGATTAAAGATCCTGACGCAACAACTCAGGTTCGGCTTCGACAACTCCGTCAGGAAGTTGTCATTGAGCTCCATGCTGTCGTGACAAAGCATATTGATGTTCTCGATGAATACTACAATACCGTCGTCGAACTCCAAGAACGTTTCGAAACCTATCAAGAACTATTACAGCAACGATTGTTTTGGCTTCCCAGTGCTGAACGTGTCGATATACACACCATCAAAGAGCTTTATCAGGGAACAATATGGTTTATCTCTGGTTTTCAGCTTAAGCCATTCTTAGACGCCATGCAGAAGTCCTTAGCCGAACGAAGCATCGGTATCACGCTGCTGCTGATGGCATTGGTTATCTTATTAGTACGACGCCGTAGGATGTTAATCAAGCTGACAGATTCAGCAGAAGATGTAGGTAACGTCAGTCATGACAGGTTTACAAATACACTCAAAGCATTACTTTTGAGTTTTTTATTGGCATTACCAGGGGTAATCCTATTATCTACCGCAGCTCTGATGCTTAAAGAGGGCAATAGTTTTATCTCTGCGTTGTCATCAGGGTTTTCCGATGCTGCCTTTATGACACTTCTATTGGGGGTATTACACTCCGTCGCACGTCGAAACGGGCTGGGTGAACGACATTTCAACTGGAACGGCCCCACTCTGGCAGCTATTCGAAAGCAGATCCCTATGTTACTGGCGGTGTTACTCCCGGTAGTGATTCTATTGCCGGCAATGGAGACATCAGAAGGCAAAATTTACAATGACAGTATCGGTCGCTTGTTATTTACCGTAGCGTCACTAGCTCTCGCTTGGTTCGCTTACCGCGTGATGGCCGCTGTACGGCTATTAGCGCATGATGGGGCTTTCCTGAAAGCAACACAGCACCTATTGGTGGCCACTCCCTTGTTGCTCGCCATAGCCTCACTCTGGGGCTATCACTATACTGCTGTCGAACTCGAAGGGCTGATGTTTATAAGCACCTGCTGGCTCGCTTTTATGATGCTCTTATATTATCTGGCTCTACGCAGTATGTCCGTGCGAGAAAGACGAATGACCCTTAAACGGTTACTTGAGCAACGCGCCGCCGAACGCAAACTGGCTGAAGCCCGTGAGGCCGCAGAAAATTCGGGGGAAGGTGTACCGGTTACGCTCAATATGCCCGAAATGGATTTGGAAGATATCAGCCAACAAAGTAAGTCTCTTGTCCGCATATTGGCCGTTGTATTTTCGGCTTACGTACTATGGATTTTCTGGGCTGATGTGATACCAGCCCTGCAGGTCTTTGACAATATTACTCTTTGGACCATCAGTACTGATATCCAGGGGGAAAGCCCGCTACCCGTTACCCTAGGTGATCTCATGCTGGCGCTACTGATTGGCGTGGGCACGGTTTTAGCGATCCGTAACCTGCCAGGCACACTTGAAGTAACCGTATTAAGTCATATCAATCTTGAGCCAGGTACGGGTTATGCTATTACCACGCTCGTCACCTATTTCATTGTATTAATCGGTGTGGGTGCAGCGCTTGCCGTCATCGGCCTGCAATGGGCCAAACTACAGTGGCTAGTCGCCGCCTTGGGGGTTGGACTTGGGTTTGGTTTGCAGGAAATTGTAGCTAATTTTGTCTCCGGTATTATCTTATTGTTTGAACGTCCAATTCGCGTAGGTGACACAGTGACAATAGGAGAAACAACTGGCACCGTATCCCGTATTCGCATTAGGGCAACCACATTGGTCGACTGGGACCGTAAAGAACAAATTATCCCCAATAAAACCTTCGTTACCCAAGACCTAACCAACTGGACGCTGTCAGATCCGATTACCCGAGTCATTATTAGAGTTGGCGTTGCCTACGGTTCCGATGTCGATCAAGTACGCGATATTTTGCATGAGGTGGTTTTAAACAACGAAAGAGTAGTAGAAGAACCTGCACCCGCCGTATTTTGTGTAGGCTTAGGAGACAGCTCACTGAACTTTGAGGTGAGAGCCTTTGTACGAGACATAATGGACTTTATGCCGTTATCACATGAAATGCACTCCGCCATTACCAATGCACTTAAAGATGCTGAAGTGGAAATTCCCTTTCCACAACGTGACATTCATATCCGAACGGCACCGGTGTCTGAGGGTGAACCCGTTCTATCAAAGGAGTCATAGTGAATCGATTTTTCAATCGTGCCTGACCCGTTTTATTTCCATTAGTCGGGCACAATTGATACTGAAAATAATATGAATCAAACACTCTGACCCTATTGATTCCTTTCGAACAACTCAGGCAATATAAGGGGTTTAAAGAGTGTCTTATTTTGCTTCATATTTTCAAGTGACCACCAGCGCCACTCTTGTATGGTAGATTTTTCTTCTGCCGTCCATGAGGCCGCAAAGATTTCGTCAGTAGATTGACACTCAACCAGGAAATACTTTTCTTGCCATATTGCAGGAACTGAGGATGCCACAGCAAAAACGGCCTCACGTTCAAAGAGTAATTTTCCTATCTCGCTTTCTAATCCTGTTTCCTCGTAAAGCTCTCTCTTAGCTGCTTCCAAATACGTTTCATCTTTTCTCAGTTCCCCACCAGCCGTGGCCCAAAAAGGTTCTGAAGAATGCTCATCTTTGTATTTGAACAAAAGCAACTGATCTTTTTCATTTACGATCAATAATCTTGAACACTTCCTAATTTCCATTCCTTACTCCATTGCATAACAGCATATTAAGAATGCAATGCATCATACTTAAACCATTGTCTCGCAGGCTTTCAAATCCATTAGAACCGATTGTTATGCGCGTATTCAAAACTGTATGTAGAGTCTCAGCATATCCTGGTGCTGAATGCCATTTTCGAAGATGGGCTCGGGATAATTCAGCAAGAAATAATCTTTCACTACTGAGTCGACACGAAAGCCAAGGCGTTGATAGTAAGTTAATTGATAGCCAAATGTCCCGGTGCCAAGTTCGACTCTTTCAATACCTTTACTTGATAACTGTGAAAGCACGAACTTCAACAGTTTAGTGCCAATTCCTTTAGCTTGATGGTCTGGTAACACTGCAACATTATAAATTTCAGCCGAAATAGAATTATGAGGCTTAACGACACTAGCGCCCAATATTTGTCCGTTAGCTGATGCCACAAAACACCATGAATCAAATAAATATGATCGAACCCTGTCTTCTGAAGGATCAGCTTCAAGAAGCAAATCGATCGGGACCTCACTACTTTGTACTTCTCTCAAATCCATGTTTTTTTACACCAACCACATAACGCATGCCACCATGCAGGCTAGGAAGTCAGATTAGCCGAATCCTGACGGAGCCCTTGATACTATAAATGACGATTTAAAAATAAAGCTGTCGGTTTGAACTTGTCCAGGTTGAATCAAACACTGACACTATTGATTCGGTGCAATCAGGATATGCCTCATTTTCCTTTATCGGGCCATTGCCATGAAGGTTGATCAAGCATGCCTTGCCCCACTATTTGGGTTTCACCCAGACTTTTTTGTAACTGAATTGAATTGCACTCTTCCGCAGCTTCTAATGCAGAAATTAGCCTACGTGCATGCGATATAACCCAAACCTGTGAGTTCTTTGCTGCCCGAATAATTAGCCTGGCAAGTGCTGGTAATAAGTCAGGATGTAAGCTTGTTTCTGGTTCATTTAGCACCATTAACGGAGGCGGCCTCGGTGTTAAAAGGGCGGCAACCCAGAGTAAATACCTCAGCGTACCATCTGACAATTCTGATCCGGAGAGCGGCCTCAATAATCCTTGCTGGTGAAGGTTCACATTGAATCGCCCATCTTGCTGCACCGAAATATTTAATCTGGCCCCAGGAAATGCATCTGCGATGGCTTCTTCTAGTGCTGCTGCATCGCCTATCTCTATAATTGTTTGAAGAGCCGCAGCTAAATCTCTACCATCGTGATGAAGTACCGAAGTGCGCGTGCCCAACTGAGGTAATCTTGCCGGTGCTTCCGAGTCTGATCGAAAGTGATCGTAGAATCTCCAGCTTCTTATCTCTTCCTTCATGGCGACTATTTCAGGCGCTTTCAATGGGTCGATAGCTTGACTGAAAATACTTTCAAAGTGACTTGTGTGCTGTGCAATAACATCCCAGCTTCGGTTTGTTCGAACCTTGATGCTAGCCCCTGACCGATCAACCAATAAACTTGCTGGCCGATATACATTTCCAGCCCAGATACATTCACGTTTTATTTCTGGGTCTAAGGCGAAAGCCGTTGGCCCAAGGCTTCCCGGAGGCGGTAATCCTAATGAAATAGAATAGCCAAAATTATCACCTGAAAATCCTAGTCTTAATCTGGCTGCTTTTTGTTTTGGGCCGCCTTGAATTTCTACCGCTCCTTCACGCATCCGCTTGCTGATATTTTCAGGTCCAGCCCAAAACGTTGAATTCAATCCCCCCTCACTGGCGAGTGAATTTATTACGCCACCTTGAGCTGTTTCAGATAATAATCTTAGCGCCTTATATAAGTTTGATTTCCCACTGGCATTTTCACCAGTAATGACGTTTAAACGCCCAAAGGGAATAACCAAGTTTAATAAAGATCTATAGTTACTAATTGCAAGAGTCTTGATCATCTCAATTCAATCATTTAAATGCATAACAGTATGTTTTATGAGGGCTCTGGCCTCGTAATAAATATTAAACAGGCAGCCTTAGAATCAAACACTCTGACACTATTGATTTTTGATGTGTTAGTTAGGTGTAATTATCACTGTAGGCAGCCGAATGCCAATGATGATTCCTCAACCCACTTGAATTCTATAGGTTTTATTTTTACAGGTTTACCTTGAATGTAAACTAAGGGCAAATCAACAATTACCGTAGGCTTAAGTCCAATTTTCGTATCTGGATGGTGGGGCAGCCGATTATCAAAGTAGACACGGAATATATCTTTCTTTCCTTGGAATGTGGAGTATTCACCCCACTTCATTTCCATTTGTTCATAATTGCCAGTGCCTAATAACTCATCTAAAGGCTCAAACTCTATTTTTGGAATTTTGTAGTGTTTTTTATAAATTCCAGCTCTACCGGGAAAATCTCCAGTGACAATCTTGTTTATAGTTACTTTAGAGGAAACTCCCTCGTCTTTGTTTGTGAGACTTATAACATCTGATGCAAACTTGACGGTACTGCCCTTACTAATTCTAAATAACAGAAGTGATGGACCAATCATTTCTAAAACAACATCATCTGACAACTTTAGCCTAAGTACCTTATATTTCCGCCCACCGCAGCCTCCTACCGTTATCTGATCTGAGTTATCAACTTGAGGTTCATAGTACTTATTTTTAACAGTTGAACATCCTGATATCAAGACAACTACTATTAGTAATAGATAACGAATCATGAATAACACCTAACACTTTATGCAGCCGACGCGTTTGCGGTCAGCTGCAAGAACTTGTTATAAATCATATGTTCAATAGGGTCAGAGTGTTTGATTTCTCGGACTCCATCGATTTTGTATTATTTTATACTGCTAGGAGAACGAGGGCCGTTTCGTTGCGTAACATGAAAGCCAATGAGCTTTTTGTATTGTCCATCATTATCAAATACAAAAGCGTAGTTGAGCATTGCTTTCTCATGCTCTACGACTTTAAAAGAAAACAGAATATCCTTACCCGCATCTTCGGAAGTTAGAACCCCCCATTGCATCGGTTTGAATGTCTCTATAGGTCCAATGCTATTTGATAGCTGGTTCTGAATAGATTCAAAGGTGCTTGCGGTTAGTATATCTCTGAGACTCTCGTGCACATAAGTACGATTAATTTCTTCATATTCTCTGTTTTTGAGCATTTCAAGTACTTTATTAGAAGTCAATAAAGCATTCTCATACTTTGCTGATAATTTCCTCAAAGGCTCTTCAATATAATCGTCTTGCGAGGTGCCAGAACGGTTTCCTGTAGTTAAACCACCATCACAACCAACTAAAAAGGATAGAGAAACAAAGAGAAATATATTAATTAAGTACTTCATGATTGTGCTATCGCCTCTGTAGCTTACTTAGGTATCAAATACCCTGAGATTATTGATTTGTAAGCATACTTGATTGAATTGTTATAACTTTAGTTGCATGGATGATTTATGAGTATTTTTTGTACACAAGCATTATCTTTTTCATCCCATACCAAAAACTCAGTGTTGTAATATGGCACGAGTTTGTACTTAATTCCTTCCGTTTTTAACTGCTCTAAAACTCTTCCAGTTTCATCTAGCTCAAATCTTTCACCATCTACCTCACCCCATGCTTCAATAGGCCAGCTTCTACTATACTTTTCAGGAACTGTTACGCCTTTGTTATCCAACGGAAGATAGCCCGGGGGCACATCAGTATTTGCATCACAAGACGCTAACAGAAAAATAATAAGAAGAGTGGTAGTAGTTTTCATGTGTGTCTAACGCCTACTTAACCGGCGCAACGACAGGAGCGTAGTTGAAGTTATTGTTATGGTTCATTTTTACAATCGTCCTGCCATTTGGAAAGCATACCTTCTATAAGCTGTTCAATCTTTCCCATATTTTCTAAATTCAAATCTGGGATACTTACTTCATAGTTAAGATTTCCAAATATTCTTTGAATATGGCATGTATAGCGCTCATCTACACCATTTGAACTGCAATAAGCAGCAATCCATTTATGAATAGACCTTGTGTCAAGGTTGTCAGGAAGTTCACGAGATCTGATCAAACTCCATTCCCTTTTAGATTCGTAGTGGGGGACTTTAATCAAGTTTGGGATAACTGATTTTTCAAATTGTGCTTTTCCCGTTTGAACTAATTCGATTACCCTTTCCTGCGCAGCACTTTTACCTGTAATTGCTGAAACGTTTGTAACTATCACCCCCTTATCCGTATAGCGACGCTCGCCTTTTATTAAATAAGTGTCTGGTTTATATGTGACAATATTTGCTCTCAATTCTTCTGGTGGAATATAGAACAAGAAATCTTGATAACTATTATCCAAGTCTTTCTTAATATAATTTAACCAAATTGGCATTTGATGTGCTGCATATTCCTTTGGTACGCATAATTTTATTCCGTCAAGTTCTACTGTTTTCATTTTTTCTAAATAGCTACTTACAGCCAACATTGTGCCTACAACTACAACGACTAAAATCATCCATCTCATTATCTTACTCATGAAACATAACGCCCCGCTAAACGGCGAGCGTTAGCGAGTCCGGTGGAGGCCACTCTTTTTGTGACCGGAACGAATTTGAGCGGCTTGTTATGTGAATAGCTGACGAACATTGTTTATGAACCCCTTTTTTACAGGCTGGATAGCGTCATGCCTAACCAATGCATGCTTTGAGCCCTGAACCAATGAATACTGCAACATATTTGTGATGTCCGGGCTTGCAACATACTCAATTTTCCATTCTTGCTCCCGAACCCACTTTTGATCAGGAACATACTTAATTGAACCATCACGATTAATGTAACGCGGCTTGCCGGCAACAAACTTAACAATGGTGCCAACTTTGTAAGGTTTGATGGAAGCTAAATCATGTGTTTCATTACCAAGAGCTGCCCACAATTGAATTAGCTCTTTATTGACTAGACTGTAGAGCTTGTTAATTTTTTCTTGGACATTATTTGGGTGAAATGCGTCATTTAGTGAACCCATGCCGCCATTTAGGGATTCCAAACCTCGCATGTATTCATATTGTTCTTCCAATCCTTTTGCCTCGAAATCAGCTTCAAAGCATGAATGAAGTTTTGAAAAGTACTCTCTCCAGCTTTCAATCTCAATTTCATCTGAAAGACCTTTCAATAGCTCTTTAATTTCTTGGGAATTGCTCATGCTTTCTCTTTCACATAACGCTTTAAATAAGGGGCTGGAGCGTAGCGACAGTCCCACGAACGATAGTGAGCAAACTTCATTTTCTTGTTAGGCATAAATAAACCTAGCTTGTATGTCGTGTGTAAAACCCAAGCAGAAACTAAAAATGCAGCCATGATTAAAGGTAAATGAACCTTGTTTTTACCATAGCGGTATTTGCTAACTCCGACGAAACCAACTGCTATTAATAATGAGAACACTTGTATAAGTAATACAATCAACAACCCTTTTTCCTCAGAGATACCATTGTCAGCGGTTAACTCGGGTTTCTCAGGCTTTTGAACAGAGCTCAGGTTTGATGTTACAAAAACCACTGTTTTTGCATAACGCATATCATGGCCGTTGTAATCTAGGTAATAGTAATATGCACCAATTAAGATTAATGTCGCAGAGATAATTAGTAGAAGGCTTGAGAAAGTCCATGTATTCATTATTGGTGCCTAACGCCCAAAGCACCGGCGCATTTACGCGTCCGGTGCCTTTGCTTGTTAGGCTTAGCCAAATGGCTTTCTGAAAACACTGTTTTTACCGCCAAATATTCCATTTTTTTCAATATCTTTTACATCAATGTGAAACGTTTTATCACCAGTTTTAGGCAAACCTAATGCCTCTAAGTACTTATCAGCAATAACCTTTACAGGCAGTGCCGCAAATGATAGTGCGCCTTGTAATATAATTTGTTCATCACTAAGTGTTACAGAATCGCAATCCTTCAAAAATTGCGCCGCATTTGTTTCAACAGCTTTTGTAAACATTGCTTTATTGTCAGCTATGAATTGGGGGCTATATTTGTATCTGATGCCTTCCCAGGTTTTTTCAATGACGACATCTCGTGCTTCTCGACATTTGCCCGTTTGAGCAAGAACCGATTGCGAAATTAGAGTTGCCAAAAGTAGAGGTACAAGCGCTATCATTTTCATATCATTTACTCCATAAACTTAGAAAATGGCTGCTGGACAAATACATGTGTGGCAGCCGTTCACACATGTTTTGGTATTCCTTCTGAGGCCCAAATAGCCTAACGCCTACTGCAGAGGCAAACCGGAGCGCAGCGTAGGTTTGTCCTGCTGGCTGTACTTGTTATAAGTCATTTTTCTAGTTTACCGGTTACTGCTTCATTTTTTGACTTGTCCCATTCTTGTTTTAGCAACTTTTGAACACTATTCTCAAGCTTTAAAAGTTTACTAATTACCTGGTCTTTTTCAGGAGCATCGGATATCAGGTCAACTATTGCTTGGGATTCACTCAATATCTCTTGATCTAACTTATGTTTAGGCTCACTACTTGGGTTTGTTCGCAAACGTATTTGAACTTTGAGCTCAACTATGCGCGGAAGATTGCTGGCGCTTGTGTTGTTTAGTTGCTCGTAAACCAAGCTCGAAAACTCAGCACAGCAGTCTCGAAGCTCAGTTCTCCATTTTGCTCTTTCTTCAGTTACCGTTTTTATTAATAGGCTTTTGTTGTTGTTGCGAAGAGCTATAAACGCAGTAAAGAAAACGCCTGCAACTGCAATTAAAGAAATTATTATTTCCTTGTATTCAGATAGCAGCCAAAAAATGCAGTCTTTCACCTATTTCTCCATGACTTATAACAGTGTGTTTTATGAGGCCAGCGGCCTCATAATAAATATTAAACAGGCGGCCTTATAACTCCTCGCCAAAAACGCTAACCAATTGTTTATTAATGAAAGTGAATTCTTATTCATAGAATTATAAGGCCAAAACTTGGATCTCTCGGTGAAAAATAGTGCCTGCCTTTTGACATCTTCAGCTTCCAATGTTTCGTGATTAGATCCACTATAAACCATTTATTATCAGTAGCATACAAAACCATAAAATAAAAATGGGTAATCAGTTGTTCCTTGAAAATTGAATAGACCTGAAATGAGCATGACTTCATAACTGTAGTAACGCTGTTGAAGTAATGGCTTCTCTATCTAATTAAACCCGACCTGCTCAATTCATATGACCTCTGCTATTATCCAATCCAGCTATTACTCGAATAACTCGATTGATATTGAGAGCTTAAATGATGAATCCAACATACCAACGCTGGCTTTCCCTTCTATTCTTTGTGAGTCTCACTTTGCAGGCTTCTTTAGCCATGGCAGAATCAGGAACCGGGCTGGAAATAGATAATCCTCAGCAGGTTTATGTGGTGTATACCGTCGAACCGGATGGTGTTGATCAGAGTGAACTTGAAGCTATCATCGATAATCAGTTATCCAGTGCCAATATTCAGCAAAGTCCACGTGATGATGCCCAGCTATTTTTACGAGTCGAAGAGCATGCGGGTGAGTACCTGCTTTACCTCGATTTCAGCCGAACAATGCAATATCAAGCTGATGGAAAGTCTTACACCAAAGGCGGGTTTGTCTGGGGACGTTATGTCAAAGATATCTCCGACATAGATGAGCTGAATGAAGATGTTGAATTCCTCATTAATGAGTTTGTTGAGGAATATACAAAAGCCAATAAATTGTGACTCAATCTCATATGAACCCAGACGATATCGGCAAAGCCTACGACACCATTACTCACCTCTGGCAGCGTAAGGAGTTTAATAGAAATAACGGTATCGAAGCGCATAAGCGTGCTATCAGTTTTACTGACAATCGAGGTAACGCACTGGATGTTGGCTGTGGTTGTACCGGACGTTTTATCGACCTGCTTCAAACAGAAGGATTTAATGTTGAAGGTGTCGATATTTCCAGCAAAATGATCGACCTTGCCAGACAACGTCATCCAGAAGTGACGTTTCACCATCAAGATATCTGCGAATGGGAGATTGAGAAACGCTACGATTTCATAACGGCGTGGGATAGCATTTGGCATATTCCTCTGGAGCAGCAAAAGCCTGTATTAACTAAGCTGGTTAACCGCCTGAACACTGGCGGCATATTGATTTTTTCATTTGGTGGCACGACTGAACCAGGCGAGCATACGGATGATTTCATGGGGCCAGAAGTGTATTACTCAAGTTTAGGCACAAATGGCTTTTTGGCTTTATTAATGAAATTGGGTTGTTTATCTATGCATCTTGAATATGACCAATATCCTGAGTTGCATACTTTTCTTATTGTGAAGAAAGATTAAAGACTGATGATAGATGATCACGCAAATGTATTTACTCAAGAACATTTACTAGTTAATATGCTTTATAAAATTGAAAAAAATAGAAACACCGCGCTTTTTAGAAAGACAAAGCAACACGGTTATTTTGAGTCAAAAATAACACTCAACTTTAATTTAAGTGATTAATATTATGATAAATAAACTCGCTATTTACAGTGGTTGCATCAGCTTTTTGACTCTCGCTCAAATGGCCTATGCTGACAATGCTCAATATGATTGGTCTGGTGGATATATCGGCGGTAGCCTAGGAGCTTTACATGGAAAGTCTTCATATGATGCTTCGACCAAGGATAGTTTTCCAGGCTCATATTTCACCAGCCCTGATGCAGAACAGATAAGTGCTGAAGCAAACAAAAGCTCTTCTCAATCACGTTTGAGCGCGGGGTTGCTTGGTGGATATGGACAGCAATATGATAATTTGTATATTGGTGTTGAGGCTAGCATAAATAGTCTAAATATTGATGATTCATCAACGTCAGGCGATGTGTATGCCTCTCAACCTGTAACTAGATCTAGGTTCACCAATAAAATTTCGATAAAAGCCGACTGGCAGGCAACATTTCGTGCGCGCTTGGGTTGGACTAAAAATCGCTGGCTGACTTATGTTAATGGTGGCATTGCAGCCTCCAAAATAAGAGTGGCAGGCGCCTATTCAGATAACTTTTCTGGAGCAGCATATGGCTACAATTCAGAACAAGAAACAAAACTTGGCTGGACTCTGGGTGTCGGCAGCGAATATGCACTGAGTGATAATTGGACAATACGTGGGGAGTATTCATATACCGATTACGGAGATGTGGACACTAAATCCGTTGTACGCAACTCTGGCTATCCAAGTCTTAGTAATGGTTTGAAAAGCTCTGTAGAGCTCAAAACACATCTCTTATCATTAGGTGTTTCTTATCGTTTCTAGAGTAATAGCGGCATAATCGAGGAAATTTGCTTTGTTCATCATACAAACTAACTTTAGACTCATTATTAACTAAGAGCTTCGCGGTGCAAACATAATAATGGCCATACCCAGCAATGCGACGCCTGAACCAACCATGTCCCATACTGTAGGACGAATACCATCCACGGCCCATAACCATAAAATAGCCATGAAAATATACACCCCACCATAAGCGGCATAGACGCGACCAGCTGCCGTTGGGTGCAAAGATAGTAACCAGGCAAATAACGATAAACTCAGTGCAGCAGGCACCAGCAACCAAATGGATTTATCCTCACGTAACCAAAGATACGGCAGATAACAGCCAATAATTTCTGCCAAAGCGGTAATAAGAAAAAGTCCTAAAATTTTTAATTCAAGCAACAGAAATTTCCTTCAATAGTCTGTAACGACATGAGCCAGCTTGGGCTACAGCAATAAATTGACACATTTCAAATCAAGTCGCTTTTACTCTACGCTCAAGTCTGTTCACAATTTGGGATTTATCGTTGTAAGACTTGGGGCATTTAAACAATACGTTGTGCACCCTGCCCGTCATTTTTTAAAATATCATCCGGGTTTAATAAATGACACTGCGTCTTCCTTAAACAACCACAGCCAATACATCCTGTCAGGTTTTCTTTTAATAATTGAATCTGCTGCGGCTTTTTTGTATGGCTCAAACTTAATATCCATATTCCAATACTCTCAATCCCAAACAGTCTAGTCGTACCGATATAAACGGCATCTAAGACGGTTTATTTCTATGAAGTATCACTTATAATTTCTTTCGTATGCCGATGGCCTGCCCCATCGTTTAGTCGCGATGTTCAGTAAGCGACGAAACGTCTTGCACTCCATATGACTTGGCGCTTGGCACGCAGCAGCGTGACGTAATCCGTCTCGCATCGCCGTCATTTGTTTAATTTTTTCGTCTAATTCATCGGCCCTTGCCAACAACCTATCTCTATCAATATCAACACCGTCCGGTAGCAGCATGTCGCGGATGTCATCCAGTGATAATCCAGCATTTCGGCCTAGCGTAATTAATGCCAACCGGTCTACTACCTCAGGTGAAAAGGTTCTGGTTAAGCCTCTCCGCCCCGTGGATTGAATCAGTCCTTTTTCTTCGTAATACCGGATAGTTGATGTTGGCAGCTTAGTGTTTTTTGAGACGTCACCTATTTTCATCATTTAGCTCTTGACTTCAAGTTAACTTGAAGTAATACCATCACTTTCATATTCATAGCAATAAATGGAGAAATAATGATGTGGGATGAAAGATACGACACCAACGATTATGTTTACGGCATCAACCCCAATGACTTTTTGAGAGAGAATGTGCATACCATTCCCAAAGGTCGCGTGCTGAGCCTTGCTGAGGGCGAAGGCCGTAATGCGGTATTCCTTGCCAAGCAGGGTTATTCAGTGACGGCTATAGATTCATCCAAAGTCGGCTTGGAAAAGGCCAAACGGCTGGCCGAAGAAAACCGGGTCAATATTGAATGTATTCATGCTGATCTGGGTGACTTTGAGCTCGGTGAATCTCAGTGGGATGGCATCGTCTCAATCTTCTGCCCTCTGCCACCAGCCGTCAGAAAACGGCTCTATCAAAATGTGATGCGAGGGTTGAAACCGAATGGCGTCTTTTTACTGGAAGCCTATACGCCAGAACAACTCCAATATGGTACTGGTGGTGGTTCATCTGCTGAGTTGATGCAGTCCCGAGAAACCTTGATGAATGAATTACCTGATTTAACCTTTTTACATTTATTAGAAATGGAAAGAGATGTCACTGAAGGTATTTATCATACCGGTCTGGCTGCTGTGGTTCAGGCTATCGCTGAAAAAAAAATATGATATAAAATAACCCTGCTAAATATAGCTTCGATAGGCTCTAGCTATTTTGGGTCGACATATTTATTTTGGGTCTCGTGATAAAGAGAATGTGAATGGATTTTGGATTACTCAGTATATTTTTCGCCGTTGCTCTCGCTCATTTTCTTGCTTTATTAAGTCCCGGCCCTGATTTTGTTTTAGTCGTGAAAAGCGCTATTAAAGGTCATCGTAAAAATGCTGTCGGCGTAGCACTCGGCATTGCGATGGCGAATGCCACATACATCGGACTTTGCTTGGTTGGTGTAGGTGCAATTTTGGCGGCATCCGTTTCATTAATGATTGTATTGAAAATTATCGGTGGTTTATTTCTGCTTTATTTAGCTTTTCACGCTCTGAAAGCCCCTAAATCAGCCTACCGAGAACTGACTGTTGCATCTATCAACTCAGGCTTAGCAACAAACAGTTTCATGAAAGAATGCCTTACCGGGTTTATGTCCAGCATTTTAAATCCGAAAAACTTATTGTTTTATTTAAGCTTATTCACTGTAGTACTGACGCCAGAGGTGAGCCTCAACTTCAAAATTCTATTGGGTATTTGGATGACGCTGGTCGTCTTTTTCTGGGACGTCGCTATCGTTTATTTATTATCCAAACAGACCGTGAGAAATAAATTCACCCGACTCTCCTTTTATATAGATAAAGTCACAGGCGTTATTTTGGGGGCTATAGGGTTTAGTATCGTGAAATCAGTTTTAGCCAAACAATAAACCGATTGTTAGCGAAACTATCATTGAAGAGATGGCGTCAATATAGCCCATAAAATACCCTAACGACTTAGGTAAAACCCAAGATGACTAAGGTTTTACCATCTTCTCTATCTGCTATGATGTGATCCGTTTTAATCAGCCGATTACCAGCTAAATATTTCAAATCTATAAAACCAATGAGAGAACAAGAATGAGTGAAAATTCACCAAGCAAAACATTTCAAGAACGTGTCGATGAGTTCGTGGCCATTGCCAATGAGCAAGCAGCTGAAAGTTCTGTAGAAGACGTTAATACAGCAGTTCTATTTTCAGCCGCCCGTTTTAATGCCTTCAGTGTCGCCCGCTCTGTTGAAAACGCAGAAAACCTACAAGCCGAAAAACAAGCTGCCATTGAATACTTCACTCAACGTTATGCCGAAATGCTTAACCAAAACCTCGAAGAATATATCGCTCGTTTTGATAGCTATACGCAGAAGTAATTCACCACAAACGGCTTATAAAACTGCCAAAAAAAAGGGCCAGTCCTTGCGGACTGGCCCTTTTTATAACCGAGAACGAGCTTATACAGCTACGATGTTCTCAGCTTGTGGTCCTTTTTGGCCCTGAGTTACAGTGAACTCAACTTTCTGGCCTTCTGCTAAGGTTTTGAAACCTGAACTAGCAATAGCACTGAAATGGGCAAATACATCTGCTCCTGACTCTTGTTCAATAAAACCGAAACCTTTCGCTTCGTTGAACCACTTAACTGTTCCATTAACTGTATTTGACATAATAATTACCTGAATTTTAAATATAAAAATGCCTCTAGAGGCTTGAATAGCGTGAAAACGAGCTGGAATCTAGAAACTTCAGGACGGGGAATTACGAATAATACAACGAGATGGAGATTTTAAATAAAAGTCTTACTTTCGAGCTGAGTTACACAGTATAGGGTTTCACTGGGAATGTACAGATATTAATTTAGTTTAAGCTTATTAATTTATTGCACATCATCATTTTCTGACACAAATCGATAGGGATTTTATCGACCAGAGCCAAATTAGGTAACAGCTGGCTTATTAAAATCAAACACTGACCCTATTAATTCCAAGAGACTAATTTTTAACTGCTTGAAAGGTCACAATGCTGCGTGTCATAGCATCAGGCCAATTTGGCATCATGCGCCATGGCGTTAATACACGGAGCGTGTCTCCCTCTAATTCAAAATTTCGTGCTTGTTCTGTGCCAACCCACGCTGGATTCCAAGCAACCTCAACGCTGGTAATAAACTGATCATTTTCGATGCGATAAGTACCTGAGTAAGCAATTAAGGTGTCTAATAATTTTGCTTTATCCTCAATAGACTTTGCTGGTCGTCGGTTCTCAGCCGTCAGTACAAACGAAATACGGTTATCCTCAGTAAGAATAACGTAACCCGTAGGTTTTTCACCCATTGGCGTGAAAACATCACCCGTTTCTTGTGACTCAACTTCATAAGACACTAATTGCCATATGCCGACAGGACTAATGTTGTCACTGGCAAGGCTTAAGGTTGAAAAGAAAAGGGTAAATCCAGTCAGGAAAATTTTTAACATATGCAATCCTTTTAATGGTGAGAATTGGTTTTGTACCCATATTCTGACGATTTATCAGCGTTAAAAATCCTCAATCTCGACATTTAGTTCATTTCAAACACACTGACCCTATTGATTACACTCATTAATGAGGGCGTAGACGATATTTGCCATTTACCCTCCAAATTTCTTTTTGCATGCCTAACGCCGCGTACAGGGGCAGACAAGCCGGAGTGGCTTTTTGGCATAAAATGGTGAAGCCATTCCAAAAAGGCGCGAAGGTTTGGCTATCCCAGCGACCGAGGGGAGCGATTGCTGCGCCTTGTTGTATGTATTCATATGCCCATGATACCTACGAAATATTTTGGCCAAAACACCCCAAACAATAAAGAACCAACTGCTGATAAAACTAATGGTTTGAACGACTTTTTGTATAGCGACAAACCCAAACCGACAATACTAAGCCAGCCAGCCGGAGTAATTAGAGCTATTATCCATCCGAAAGGCATTATCACAAACATGCCCACAACATCATCTATCGGACTCCAAATTCTTACATTCGGCTCCTGCACGTACGTGAACTCCCAGTACAGCAAGGATGCAGTAGATGAAATAGCAGAACAAGCTACTCCCAGTGACAGCCATGCAAGAATTACTTTTTTACGACTAGAGGATTCATTCTTTCCTGACATATAACGCTTCATTCAGCCGTCTTGTTAGGTAACTCAGATTGATTTGAATTTTCTATGCCGTCACCTCCAAATAAAATCTCCCCTCCTATTGGAGTTTTATCAATCAATTGAATAGTAAGCGGATAAATTTGCTTACCCTGAAAGAACAGCACTAAGACGATGAGCAGACATCCGACAGCTGCAGAGGTGTAGCCCTTAATGATTTTAGATTGTAGAGAAAATGATGACTCCGAACCCAACGCCAGTATGAGTTGAAAAAAAGAAAGCTGTTTCGCTAGGGGATCCTTTGACCATAAGTCAGAGAATTCCTTTGCAGCCAGTTTAAAGTTTTGCCAAGCCTTAGAGCCAAAGAAAACCAGTACACCCATAAGTATGAGCTGTGCAAAAAGTTCTGAAGATGTCATTTTGTACCTAACGATTAAAGTATGGGGAGGGGCGGTAGCGAAGTCCCAGCGAACGGTAGTGAGCGCACTTGACTTGCTTGTTAGAGTTTTTATGGCCAATGTTCAAACCCTAGATACCATTGACCTTCAATATTTCTAACATAAAAATCATATGTGTTTGACTTACGATCAACGTTATCTAAATCGGATACGGCTATGTATTTCAGGTGTTCAGTGTTGCGAGGATTATAGATGTAATATTTATAATCTCCGTCTCCTCCTAATCCAACAGACCACACTGTTACTCTAAACGAGCACGAACCATCGTAATATAAGCCTTTGGCGCTAATTTGTTTAAAAATCTTATAAAGATAGGCTTTTTCTTCTTCTGTGGCTTTTGGCTTTGACCATTCGGGATCCATCATCACAATCTTACGTTCATTTTGTGAACAAAAGTATTCACGTAACTGGGCGAACTGTACTTTGTGTTTCTGGAAGTTTTCAATCATTACTGCATCGTATGGAGGCTGTTCAGATATGCAGCCAGAAATAATTGTTGAGAGAATAAAAATAGGCAGGAATTTTTTCATTATGAACTCTAACAGTCTGTTTTATTAAGCCGTTGGCTTCATAATAAATATTAAAGAAGTCGCTTTATAATTCAGATTTATTATTAAACCTATGACTTTAAACGATATCGTGATTAATTCTCTTGAGAAATAGAGCCACACTTTTATTGTCTGTTGAATGAAGATATTTCAGAGGTGGGCTAACGACCATGACAAACACTCCATTTCTTATTTCGTTAAATCCATTTACATAACTCGCCGCTATTACTGAAAAGCGCATGACGCAATATCTGAGGTCTTTCGAATAGTACAGCGGACACTTTTTCTTGTCGATTAGATACTCAATATAAATAAGCCCCGACGGTAGAACCTGTCAGGGCTCAAGTCAGCATCAAATGTCACAAAAGAAATGACTTAATAAAGTTTTGGATTAAACGCCTGCCGTAACACTCGGTGAGCAATGGTGACGGGTAAGGACATATGATCTTCCCCTTCTTGCAGGTAATAGGCACTTCGGAAACCATAGGCTGACAGGGCTTTCATGCGGTCTGCCAGCAGTTCAACAATATCCTGCCGTTCCTGCACTTCATCACCCTCAGATACCGACTTTTATCGACCAGTGATACTTCACCCGCTTTGACCTGTTTTATAAGGTCTTCTTGATGTAACAGTAATATCGCACATGATTTCTTTTTACCATCTGCCTTCAAATTATTGCTGACATATCAAAGGATCATAAAGCTTGATCAGTAGACGCTTAAACGATAATGTATCTCATTATCAAATACTAGCTTGCTAATTTCTACTCATGCCTGCATACCATAATTACTGAGAAAAATAGCTTTATGACACAAGCTCTGACTAAAATTGATCCGATCAATCAAGCCTGCGTCTGGGCAGCAAGGCTCTGGGCAGATGATGTGTCTGAACAGGATAAACAGGCTTTTCAAGACTGGCTTGATGCCGATCCCATCCATCAAAAAGCATGGCAACAAGTCGTTAATCTTCAGCAGCAATTCAATGCTGTGCCCGACAGACGTGTCGGTAGTCAGATATTACAACATCGCCAAGGCATGAGTCGTCGTCAACTGCTCACCGTAGTCGGTATTGGCGTGGGGGTGGGCGCAATGGGTGTTCAGCACTGGCGGCCATTATCCGTGCCTGGCACTCGATATGCCACGGCAAAGGGCGAAATTCGTCATTGGCGACTGCCGGATGACACAACGTTGGCTCTGAATACCGATAGCAAAATCGATGTCGATTATGATGCCGACACACGCAAAATCATATTGCATTACGGTGAAATCGCGATTGATACCGGTAAAGATCCTCGACCTCTAACCATTGTTAGTAGGGATGGATTGCTAGAGCCGCTCGGCACACGTTTCAATGTGCAGCAATCTGAGTTAGAAACACAGTTAACGGTCTTTGAAGGTCGAGTCAGAATTACACCAACAGAAACACCGAATTCACACACTATTATTCCTGCTGGGGAAGGCGTTACCTTTTCAGCACTACAAATCGCTCAACCATTCCAGGCTGACCCTATTTCCAATTTATGGCAGGAAGGTAAACTCGCGGTAGCTGATATGCCACTCGGTGAGTTTGTCCACCAATTAGCTAGATATCGCTCAGGTATTGTCCGTGTCAGTCCAGACCTCAAACGGTTAACGATTACCGGTATTTTTTCTGTGCAAGATAGTGATCGGGTGCTGGAACAGCTCAGTGAAATTTTGCCGGTCAAAGTCAGTTACTTCACCCCTTACTGGGTCACCATCAGGCCTCTGACGTCTTAATTTTTCTGTGATTAGCCACTTTCTTAACTAATCACACCGCTTAAATTTCCTTCATAAAAACAAATGGATAATCACTTCAGATGCATCAACTCGCCTAACAATCAGTTAATGCGAATAATTATTATTACGGATTTTCATTCCACGTTCGGTATTACAAGTACAAACCACTTTTACTGACCAATAAATACTGAAGGAACTGAGACATGCCGTTACGTCGTTTCTTGCGACTACCCACTTTATTCATGACGCTTAATATGTGTGCTGCCACAGGGTTGTTCGCTGGCGTTAGCCAATACGTTTATGCACAAGACAGCAACACGGATGTTCAGTCTTTTTCACTATCTGCTGGTAGCCTTGATCAAGTTTTACGTCAATTTGGCCTCAATGCAGGCATCGCTCTGTATGTTGACTCCTCCTTAGTCAATCAACAACACAGCAATGGCTTGGTGGGTGACTATACTGCACAGCAAGGACTACAAACGCTATTGGCTGGCAGCGGACTGACCTCCGTCAAACAACCTGACGGCAGCTTCCGTATCGAACCTGTCCCCACACTCACCCTATCTGAAGATGAAAGCAGTGTGGATTTAGGCAAAATCGATATCGTCGGTGACACCATACTGTTTACCCAAGACACCGTTGGTTATAACGATGTATTTGATAAAAATATCTCCAGCACCTATGTCGGCAAACAAGAGTTAGAACGATTCAAAGGTTCATCACCCGCCGACATGCTCAGTGGCATGCTCAATGTTTACAGCGCCGATGCGCGTAATAGTGGTGGTATCGATCCAAACATCCGAGGCATTCAGGGACCGGGGCGTGTACCACTCACCATCGATGGTACCGAGCAGGCTATTACTATCTGGCGTGGTTATAACGGTGCCAATAACCGGAGTTATATCGATCCTAACCTCATCGGTAATATCAAAGCGATAAAAGGTCCTAATCTGGAGCGAAATGTTCACAGCGGTATCGGCGGTGCCATTGTGGCTAGCACGCTTAGCGTGGATGACATTCTAAAACCGGGTGAAGCATTTGGCGGTGAGCTCAAACTCGAAGGTAGCAATAATGCGGTGGATGCCAATGTGCCCCGTTTATCAACGGGTCAGTCTTATACCGATATTCCTGGATTCGATCCTGTAGGCGATATCTACGATCCAACGCTCTATGTCGAACCTCATTCTGGCGGGCAAGACTATTTCGATGACTATGCCTATCGCCTTGCAGTTGGTACCCGTCAGGAGGCATTTGATCTGATGGGGGCTTACGCTTACCGCAAGAAAGGTAACCATTTCGCAGGTAAACATCAGGATGGTTTTTACTCCCGTGGCTCAGATAATCTTCAAGACAATATGATTCCTGACCTGGCAAATATCTATAAGCCAGGAGATGAACTGCCCAACACCTCTAGCGAAATGGAATCCTGGTTAGCAAAAGCAAAACTCAAATTCAGTGATAACCATAGCCTATCATTTGGTTATCGAGATACGTCTACCACCTATGGCGAAATATTCCCGTCACGTATTTCATGGGAAAGAGCTGTCGATGAAGGCGTACCGCAATGGCCTTTAAGTGAGGTCAAAGCAAAAGCCTACAACCTCGAATATGAGCTAAAACCTGAAACCAATCGCTGGGTCGACTTGTATGCCAGTGTCTGGAGAACGGATACCGTCAGTGATACCTACACGGCAGGTGGTTACCCCAATGAACCTTATGATAACAATGCCTCGGGTAATACCACTCTTCGTAATACAGCACTAAGAAATGCCAAAGAAGATCGTCGTGGTGTCACCTTGAGCAATACCTTTGCTTTGATGGATAACCTCGATCTGACCGTGGGCGGCCGTTATCAGCATGAAAAATTACGTTCTGATGATCGTTATGATCCGACGGGTGGATTTCGAATGTATCCGAAAGCTGGACGTCGGCAGGAAAAAGAAATGAACTTCAACTTTGCCTGGAAACCCACACACTTTCTTAGTGTAGATGCCGGTATGCGTTACTCCTCTTTCTGGACGTTTGATGATTTTCGTAAAAGCCAATTGGATAAGGGTAATACAAGTTTTACCAACTACACCCCCTTCCTTGGTAAAAAATATGTGTATGGGTATCAGGAAACAGTTACGACAACAACCACTATTGATGATGTTCAATCCTCCATTGATAACTTGGAAGCCAACAGAGCATTGTTTGAAAGCGTTGGCATGGATGTTGATGCCTTGATTCAACAAGAGTTAGACCGCGTTGGTGAGACAACCACCACTGTTTACGATAGACGAAGGGAAGCGACGTGGACACCAGATAAAGATGGTAAATATAGCCGTGACAACCATCCATGCCTGAATGAGCCAACCGATATTAATGTCCTCCGCTGTAATGCATTTGGTCAAGAAATTGGTACCACGACAAAAGTTACTAAAGTGAAGCACCTTAAAGGAGATGGCTGGGCACCCGTTCTATCAGTTGCAATGGATCTAAATGACGATAGTCGTATTTATGCTCGCCATAGTCAGGCTTATCGTTTCCCCAGTTTGTTTGAAAACACGGTGAGCTTTTCAGCCTCTCTTCCCAGCCCGGATTATGAGTTAAAACCAGAACATATCTATAACTACGAAGTGGGCTATGTGCATAACTTGGCAGACCTAGTCGATGCGGATTATGCCGATATCAAACTCAGTTATTTTTATAACCGCACCGAAAATATTATCGAGCGTGATCCTAATCTCAACTTCAGTAATCTGGAAAAACAAACACTGGAAGGGATTGAATTTCAGGGGCGTTATGACAATGGCGGCTTTTTCACCAACTTGAGCCTAGCCTATAACTTCGAAAATGAAGTGTGTGATGAACACACTGCTGCAGTACTGGACTATCGCTCTACCAGTAATTGTGTTGAAGATGGCTTTGTAGCTGGTTATCTGGTGAGCATGGCTATGCCGGAATACACCGCTAACTGGACACTGGGTGGTCGTTTTTTCAATCGTAAGTTAGAGCTGGGAAGTCGTGTCACCTATTACTACAAACACGAGGACAAGTTTGACAGTAACTACCGTGACCCTTCAGCCATCAGTTACTACGCGAATACCCCACTGTCATGGGACACCATCCTGTTATTTGATGCTTATGCCAGCTATCAGTTAGACGACGATATCAGCGTGGAACTGACCGGCACTAACCTCAGCAATGAATATTACATCGATCCGATGAGTCGTTCTGCTATTCCCGCCCCGGGACGTACATTCAAACTCAGTCTCACGGCTAAATTTTAATCATAAACATGGAGGTGGTTTCTCAAAAAAAACAGTGTTACCGAATAACTAACTATTTTTTAAATATGAGGACAATATAATGAAAACAGTAAAAAAACTATCTATTCTTGCCTTAGCTTTGGGTTTCACAAGCATGGCTCATGCCACAGAATCAGGTCAAAGCTATGACGGTACCATCACAGTGGGAGGTACCACCAGTACTTCTCCAGATCACCCAGGCACAATAGGTGCGCCAGGAGTTGGGGTGAATGCATTCTATGGTGGCACCATGATTGGTTTCTCTAGCCTGAAATCAATGGGCAGCATTGATGCGAACAATATCTACGCCATCACCACAGCGATGATGCCGCCAAGCCATGCTGCGTTTGGTAATTTTGACTTTGCTCAAGTCGCCGGACAGGAAATCTATTTCGGTGAGTGGTCACAAAATGGAGCGACCAACGATCCAACCCGCGTGGTTTATTACTCAGGTGATGATGCAGGCACCACTATGCCAACTACTGGTACAGCGGCGTACTCCGTCAAAGGTATCAATAACTACAATGGTTCAAACCTCTTAACCGGCACACTAACGGCTAATTATGGTGCTGGAAGTTTAGCCGGTAATTTAGTTCGTTCAGGTCTGATTGTTAATATCGACGCTTCAATTGATAGTGCTAATGCCAGCTTCTCAGGTGATGCAACGGCCTATGGTAGCAGCACCGTATCAGGTACCGCTGAAGGTCACTTCTATGGTGCTGATGCTGCCGCTTTAGCAGGGATTGCTAAATTTGCTAATCGTGATTATGACACTGCTTTTGGTGGTGCTAAATAATCATTGTTAGTTCAAGGATGAAACTTGGCCAGATGCTTTCGGGCATCTGGCTTTTTCCTTTTCATGAGTTTCAACATGATGTTTGATGTACACCGATCTCACCACTCCCCCACCTCAGGATGGATAGCGTTTTTGTGCCTTATCATTTTATGCATAAGCAGCCCGAACAGTTGGGCAGATGATAAAGACACGTCTCTTCGTTTAAATCAGGGCATTGAGTTACGCGCTGATCAACAAGAACAGGAAATCCTAAAAAATGAAGACTATCTGCGAGGTGAACGTCCCAGTTTAATCATTGATGGTCAGTCATATACCATTCAGCACAACCGTAATGATGTGGGTCGCGCCCTCTATGTGTCCTTGCAGAAAAAACAGTGGTCATCGGTGAAGTTTTTTCTAGAAGAATATGAAAAATTTGCTGATGCAGATCCTATGCTGCTCGCTTATGCACGGGGCGCTATTGCTCGGATGGAAGGTAACCTGAAACAGGCAGAATCAGAATACCGCCAGCTTATCGACTTAAAACCCGACTTTTTGCCCGGCCAGTTAGAGCTGGCTCGTGTACTGTTTGAAAATAGAAAAGATGCGGACTCAGATAAAGTATTTAGTACTATTCAACAGACACTCAATCCCGCCGATGCTCGTCAGCAAGACGTTGGCACCACGGTAGATAGTTTTTTACAGGCATTAGATAAACGCCAGTCATGGCAAGGCTCATTTTCGATTGGCCCCACCTGGGTCGATAACTTGAACCAATCTTCCGAAAGCTACAGTTGCTTACTCTATTTTGGCAATGTCTGCTTTTACGAACGCGAAACACCCGAAGCGGTAAAAGCTCATGGTCTGGACTACGAAGCTACGCTCAATAAACGGTTTGCTTTATCCGGTCATCACGGCATTTTTTTTCGTTCATTATTATTTGGCCAAAGCTACAAAGACCATTCTGATTTTAATGAAAGCCAGATCACCTCACAGCTAGGCTATAGCTATCACGCTCAACGTAATCAGTTTTCACTGGCTCCTTCTTTTGACTTCTCTCGTTATGGTCATCGTTCCATGTATGGCGCTTGGGGTTTGCATAGTGAGTGGTTACATTATATGTCAGATCGTATGCTGTTTAAACTCGAAGCTGATTACAAAGATCAGCAGTATCGGCAAGAAGACTACGCCGCTTATAACGGTGATATTTGGTCAGCCTACGCCACCGCCTGGTATGTGCTTTCTCAGCGTTGGACTATCTTTGGCGGTGTGGACTGGACCAAGAAAGAAGCAGAGGCAGAACCCTTCGCTTATCAACAAATTGGCATAAGAGCAGGTGTCTCCAAAGAATTTAGTGACACTATCAATGCTGTGCTCTTTGCCTCTGTGCGTCAACGCAAGCATGATGAGTTTAATGCGTTACTTGGCGAGCAGCGTGAAGATATTGAGCAAAACTACACCCTTATTGTGCGGTTTCCCGGGCTGAGTTTTTATGGGCTGGAACCAAACCTTACCTTCAAACATCGCAAAGTACATAGCAATGTGAATTGGCTTTATTCCTATGACAGAAATAGCGCCAGTTTGAAACTGGAAAAGCGGTTTTAAACCATTTCAAAAGCAGCCAAAAAGAAAATAATCAGGACTATTTATGTTGATACCACCCCCGTTTTTTATCTTACTGGTTTGCCTCGTTTTCAACTCATTGAGTGTGCAAGCTGCCGATCAGAATGAATGGCAACAATGGCAGTCTAAGGCTTCGAGTGCTTATCAAGCAGGCGATTATGAAACCGCTGAAACTGCGATTCGTAAAGCCACCGTCCGGGCTGAAAAAGCTGATAATGGTGATATCTACAAAGCCAACAGCCTTAATCTATTAGCCTTTATTCAGGAGGCAAAAGGTCAGCCTGAGCAGGCAATGGCTTCCTTATCAAACGCGGTGACCTTAGCAAAAAAAGTCTTAACCTCGCCGAATGTGCAGCTCGCTACCTTATTATTTAATCAGGGCGTGTTACTGCAAAAAAATCATCAGTTAAATAAAGCTGTCAACGTGCTGGGTGAATCCATAAAACAGTTCCAGGGTAGCCAGAGTGATGGTGATGGTAAGTTATGGCAGGCCATTTTATTAAAGACGCAGACCATGATCTCACTTGGAAAACAGCAGCAGGCATTAAATCTGATTTCAGCGACTTTATCCCACTCAAAGGATAAGGCAGATGTTCAATTACCGTTATCAATAGAAAGCGATTTAGTATTATTAGCCGCTAATGTTCAATTAAAAGAGGGGCAGTATTATCAAGCCATTACCTCGCTTGAACAGATGAAAAAGAAGCTCAATGGTGAATCAAAACTGGCCGCTGAGCAGTTGCCAGACTTGCTGAATTTACTCGCCATGGCCTATGACAAGTCAGGTCAGACCGATAAGGCAGCTTCAATCCGAGAGCAAAGTATCAATGCACAAAATGATGCCCCCGCCTCCATGACGACAGTAATGCAGCTCAATGAATTAAGTTTATATCAACAACAGCAAAACCATCTTGAGCAGGCAGCACAGTATTATCAACAAGCCTTGTCGCAACTTAAGTTATTGGACAAAGAACACAGCATTGAGCAAGCCACTATCCTAGGTAATCTTGGCAGCTTACAACTTGCTAAACATGATACTAAGGCCGCTGAAATATCTTTAACGCAGAGCTTAGCACTCTATCAAACCATACAGGAGCAACCTGTTGCAGCGGCTGGAATCGCTAGTTATCTCGGCACTTTGTATTACAACAAACGACAGTTTTCCAAAGCCGAAACGGCTTTTCTGACGGCTGTAGACAACTTACAAAAAGCCCAACCTGAAACAGATGAAAGTCTGCTACTGGCTTTACAAAATCTACAGTCGCTTTATATCGCCTGGGGTAAACCTGATAAAGCTACTCAGTACAATCAGACCATAAAGGACATTCAACAAGGACTTCAATAAAAATCAGTTGCTGCATTACGGAAATCGCTCTCTGCTTCGGTATATCAAATAACAGACATTTATTTACAGGATAAACCGATGACAGAACAACAGTCCCTTTCAAATGCACTTCGTAGCGAAACACATGATTTACATGAAGTACTGGATAAACGTGTGATGCAATTAAATCCGTTTGCAGACAGCGAACATTATCGGGGTTTTCTGCGTATGCAGTTACGTCTTCATACTGCAGCAGAGCCGCTTTATCACAATACAATACTATTGGATTTAATACCGGATCTCAGCGGTCGTAGTCGTCTTAATGCCGTTTTAGCGGACTGTAAAGATGTTGGATTGAATAAAACACTCCTGACAGAAGATCAGCGTATTGCGAGCTATATCAAGATCGCAAATGAACATGAGGGCATTGGCTGGTTATATGCGTTAGAAGGATCCACGTTGGGCGCGGCGATGTTACTCAAGCATGTAAAAAATCAACTGAAATTATCTGAAGATTTTGGTGCCAGCCATATGGCCGCACACTCTGACGGTCGTGCTACCCACTGGAAACAGTTTAAAGCAATGTTAGACCAACTTAAGTTAACTCAGACACAACGTGAAAAGGCATTAACGGGGGCAACACAGGCTTTTCTTTTTGTCACTGATGCTGTTAACGATTTGATGACAGATGATGCCATAGCGAGTTAAGCCATGGTCAGGATGTTATTGTGGCGGTTGTTTGCACTGATTTTTGTTAGCATCGCCTTTATAGGTTTGATATTGCCAGGCTTACCTACCACTGAATTTTTACTTTTAGCTGTATGGTGTTCGGCAAAGGGCTGGCCACAATTACATCACTGGTTATTACATCACCCGCGATTTGGACATATGATTCAGCAATGGCAGCAGCATAGAGCCATTCCCCGACGCGCCAAAGTGATAGCCCTAGCGTCTATGACGATAAGCTGCTATCTGTTGTTTTTAAGCGGACTGCCCCTTTGGATGAAATGTATTAGCTCAAGCATAATGGCTGCCGTGTTGTATTGGCTAATCACTCGGCCAGAGCCATGCACTGCAGCGTAATTTAGTCAGATGAGAGCGAAGCAGCAAGGCAGGCCTGCAGGCCTTTAGCGATATATTTTTCAACCGAGGAGACAGATACATTTAATTGTTTGGCGATGTCCTTGTAGCTCATCCCTTCCAACTGCCTCATCAATAAGGCCTGACGAACATTGGCAGGCAAGCGATGTAATAAGCTATCAATTTCGGTTAAGGCTTCTATCATCAATGCTTGGGTTTCAACTGAATGCGCTGTTGCTTCGGGTTGCTGTTGCAGAAAGTCGAGATAAGCTTCTTCAACACGACGACGCCGAAATACATCAATCACCAGACCTTTAGCAATATGCGTTAAATATTTACGGGCATCTTTTTGCTCTGGCAGTCGGCCACTTGTCAGTATTCGTAAATAGGTATCCTGAATTAGATCCGCTGTGGTTTCAGGGCAACCCATTCGACGCTGGATAAATACCGATAACCAGCCACGGTGCTCCTGATACAGATTTTCGATAATGTCTGTGTGAGTAGCACGCATGATGATCTCCTTAAACTTAGTAAAACTTACAAATCTTAACGAGAATCATTATCATCTATTAAGTAATATTAAGCAAGCCCAACTATTTAGATTTTTCTTTTTTAATCAATCGTTAACTAGAATTTATGAAAAACTCACAACTAATTCGGCTATTTGTGAACGGGCAAATTTCCTGCTCTTGTTGATACGTATTGGTCGCCCTTTTCATTTGTGCTAATGTCAGCCAAATCTCTCCACCAACCAAAGACATCATCATGAGCAGACTCTATAACGATAAACACCGGGCCCTTCAGGATTTATTCAATAGCCGGGAGATGGCAGATCGGGTGGAGGAAGTGGCTCTGGTCACTGAAGTTGATGAGATGGCTAAGGGCTTTATCGAAAGCCGGGATATGTTTTTTCTGACTACGGTAGATGAGCGTGGTCGTCCTACTGTGTCTTATAAAGGCGGTGAAGCTGGCAGCTTTGTTAAAGTGCTGGATGAAAAAACCCTTGCGTTCCCCAGATATGACGGCAATGGCATGTATTACTCCATGGGTAATATTCAAGGCCACCCTGAAATCGGTCTATTATTTATTGATTTTGAGAAACCGTATCGGATTCGTGTACAAGGTACAGCCGTTGCGTCCAGCGACGATCCACTTATGTCTGAATGGCAAGAAGCTGAAATGATCGTCAGAGTGACGGTGTCTGAACTATGGCAAAACTGTCCCCGCTATATTCACCGCTATCAAAAAGTGAAAGACTCACGTTACATCCCCAAACAAGAATACAAAACACCTGTGGCAACATGGAAACGTATTGATAATATGCAAGACGTATTACGTGAACATGAATTAAGCCAGGTAGCCGAAGAAGGTGGCACCATGCCGATTGAAGAATGGATGGAGTATATTCAGTCAGGTGATGAGAAGGCTTAACCTCTATCAAACACGTTTCTTCTGAGTACAATTAGCTACTAATAAGCCAACTCTATATATGATATATGCGAAAAACAGATAAAAAGTTAGATAACACCATACGATCATCATTAACTGATGTCTGTGAGCAGGCGTTGAAAGATATAGATGGTTTTCAGTGGTTAACCCACTTGGTGAATTATGAAGACTACCCAAAGAGCTTAAAGGTAGTTTGTGTATTTGATACAAACCAGAATTTGAATAATTACCTTTCGTCTGATGAGAATCAAAGCATAGAGTCACTTATTCATTCTGAATTTCAGGCTATGGATATCAAGCTAAAACGAGTTGCAGATCATATTTCTTACGATACTGAGGAAAACTGCATACTTCAGCATAATGCTCACTGGCCGACAAGGTTAAGTATGCGATGTCCCATTCATTAAAAAAGATAGGTTAGAGACTACTTACTGCTATTTTCTTCTAGGTAACCAAGCTTAGACATTGTTAGCTTTACGGGGGATAGCCTTGAATGTGAATGTCCACTTCTACCATATTCCCAATTTTATAAAGTGTCATACAACATTAAAAAAGCCCTGCTAATAGACTATTAGCAGGGCTTTGATTTAATACTAAACTCTACTTTAGAAAGAATAAACTAAACCAGCAGACATCAAATCGATATCAGCATCGCTGTCCATATATCTTTCCCATTCAGCACGAATAGCTACACTTTCAGTAATTGAGTAGCTAGCACCCAGGCCAAATAAACCATCAGTGTCAGAGTCGTCATCGCCGATTTTTACATTACCAAATGTCGCACTCACATCAATGTTGCTGTGGTATAGGCCTAATTTAGCAAAAATATTAAATGAGTCCGTCAGTGGTAATATACCCACCATGGCTAAGCTGACAGCATCAATTTCTTGTTTAGCTTTACCACTGGTAACACCATTAGTGTAACCAATGCTGTACTCACCTAAATCAGCATAGGCACCTTCTACAGCCCAGTTTTCAGTGAAGCTATATCCAGCAAAAATCTTATAAGCTGAATCATTATCATCACAGCTTGTCCTGGTTGCCGACAAACTCGCAAGAACATCAGATGCTTCTCCACAAAAATCACTACTTTTTGATTTTCCTGCGCTTACCCCCATATAAAACTCTTCTGCAACAACAGGGGTTGCTAATGAAGCTAATAGAGGTAAAACAAGTAATTTCAACGATTTCTTCAGCACTTTTTTATTCCTTTAAATGTTGATTACACGATAAAAAGCATAGTGTAATTTAGTCATGTGACAGTTTTATTCTTAGTCCTATTAACTTAAAGCTGCATAGTGATGAGTCATCGATCACGAGGCATTAAGCAGAACGTTTTTCATTATAAAATGAAAAACACGAAAAGCCACCGCTGCGTAACAAACTTATTTATATACGACTAAAAATCTAATGAGTAACCTATCCTGAGCATTCGAACATGACCTTTGATATATAGAATTCAGAGCATTAAAGAGCTTGTCATCAGTAACTGAAATAGCCCCTATGAAGAAGGTTGATATGTACGCTATTTAACCTAATTATTGGGAAGTGTATGCGCTATGATGGCAACCATTAGACTTATGTTCTGAAAACTCTTCTTAATTACTTACTTCCTTTAGCAAAGTTATAGACACATTTATTTATACGTCTGTAGTTTATACTGCACAGTATCTTTTCTTGGATACATTTGAGTAATACACCTCGGACAATGAAAATACCAAAGCAAATTCAGCCACTTGTTGATGATGGTCTTGTGGACGACGTGATTAGTCGTTTAATGAGCGGAAAGGAAGCCGATGTCTACGTTGTTCGATGTGGTGATGACATTCGCTGTGCCAAAGTTTATAAAGATGCCGTCAAACGAAGCTTTAAAAAAGCCGCCCAATATCAGGAAGGTCGCAAAGTACGTAATAGTCGCCGTGGCCGTGCCATGGAAAAAGGCTCCAAATTCGGCCGTAAGCAGCAAGAAGAAACCTGGCAAAATGCCGAAGTCGATGCACTTTTCTTGCTGGCAAGTGCTGGCGTGCGTGTGCCTCAACCTTATGATTGCCTGAATGGTGTGTTATTGATGGAGCTCATCACAGATGAGGATGGTGATGTTGCACCTCGCCTCAATGATGTATCCATGTCTGCTGAACAAGCCATTGAAGATCACCTTCTGGTCATGCATTCGGTGAAAAAGATGCTTTGTGCTGGCTTAGTTCATGGCGACTTGTCTGAATTTAATGTGCTGGTGGATGAAAATGGCCCAGTCATTATCGACCTACCTCAAGCCGTAAATGCCGTGGCAAATAATAATGCACAAGCCATGTTAAATCGCGATGTACAAAATATGACGCGCTACTACGCCCAGTTCGCACCAGAGTTACGTCACACGCATTACGAAAAAGAAATATGGTCATTGTTTGAGAATGGCAAATTACTGCCTGATACAGACCTGACAGGCCTTTTTGAAGAGAGTACTGAAGCAGCCGATGTTGACGCTGTGATGCTTGAAATTCAAGCTATTTTGGCTGAAGAACAAGAAAGAAAATTACGCTTACGTGATGAGGATGATTAAGCCGCTATAAACCAATATGCTCTGCTTGATAACTTGAAGTCTCCTTCAATGCAACTCAATGTCAGAAGTAAAGTCGAAAGACGAATAGCGCTGGTGTTATTGCTTTCTATCAAGCTCACCATTCCGAGGAATCAAGCAGAAGAGTATCTAAATCTATGAAAAAAGTGACCTTATTAATTATCTTTCTGTTGATTATCATCGGTGCCTTGAGCCTGATGCCATCGAATACCACCATCACCTATAATGGCCAGCAAGTCACGGGACCATTAAAACATCTGATAGAAGCCGGTGGCATTGTTTTTGTGCCCATCCTCTTACTTTGCATGGGTATATTGATGGCGTTCATGTTCACCGGTATTGGGCTTGTTATTCTGGGTTTCCTGATGTTTTTCTGCCTGGTCTCATTTTCTATGACTTTCCCGTTTCTTCTGCCATTCCTTATTCCTTTGTTCATTGTCTGGCTGGTTTTTGCATTCACACGCAAAGGTAAAACGAACAACGGCGGTCACTCAGAATAGGTAACACGCTGTCAGTCAACGTAGTTATATAGGTCTATAAATAAAAAAGCCATCACACTCTATGATGGCTTTTTTTGTCTCACTAAAAGTCTAATGAGTAACCGATGGTATAGATGTTTACCAGTTATAAGAAGCACTAACAGTGGCTGAGCGTTCTACCCCATAAAAACAGGCATAGCTACAGGTAGCGTATTCTTCATCAAACAGATTATTGATATTTAAGGCCAGAGACCATTCTGGCGTGAGACTGTAATTCACAACCGCATCAACAACGGTAAATCCAGGAACGTCGTATGTGTTGGCAAGATTATAGCTTCTGCCTTGATAACGTACCCCAGCACCCAAGCCTAAACCAGGGAACGTTTCACTAAATTTATAATCCGCCCACAATGACGCCATATGCCTAGGGACTCCGCCATAGCAGTTGCCTTCTGTACCACTATTGCTTTCGGTAACCGCATTATCAATATAGCCATATGAGGCAATCAAATTTAGGTTATTGGTTAAATTGGCTCTGGCTTCCAGTTCAAAACCTTTCGATTCAACCTCTCCCTCTTGAGTGGAGAAATCGGTATTATCAATATCGGTAGTGATTACATTTTTTTGGGTAAGCTTATAAACAGAAGCTGTTATGGATAAGTCCTGACCTTCAGGCTGATATCTCAAGCCGATTTCATATTGCTCACCTTCAGTTGGTTTGAAGGCTGACCCATTGACGTCCTGACCACGGGGAGGAGCTTCAAATGATTCAGAGTAGCTAACATAGGGCGCAAAACCATTATCAAATAAATACACCAGGCCTGCCCGACCTGTAAATGCATTATCGTTATAATCTTCGGTAGTAATATTTGTTAACTTATTTTTTGTATCTGACTCGATTTTATCGTAACGACCTCCGAGCATAACCACCCATTTATCAGCAATTTTGATATGTTCCTGAGCATAAATACCTAGCTGCTTGCTGTCCTGTTTATTATGGTCTGCAGGAGTATTATTGAGCGTAACGGCTGAACCATAGACCGGCTTAAAGAGATTTAGGTCAGCTACGCTGCCACGGTATTGCAGCCGCTCGAAGGACTCTTCTGTATAATCCAGCCCCACCAGTGAGGTATGTTGGCTAGCCCCGAGATCCCACTTTATTTCCAATTGGTTATCAATGCTCCAGGAGCTGTTCTCATCAGCGCGAGCCGCTGCACCGCGAAAAAGTAACTGCTGACTGGCATCCACACTACCGCCAGTAACATAACTCCAGTCTGTATCCCCATCAAAGTGTAGAAAGTTCTGACGAAAAGTCATCTGCTTATTAATGTTATGACTCAGCAAGTAACCAACCGTGTGGTTTTGTGCGTCAAACTTATCAAAGTCAGGTTCACCGATAAAGCGATCTCGGTCTATATCGCCATTAATATTATTTATGACTGAACCTTCTGCCGGCAGACCATAGATATAGCCAGTTTCATTATTTTGATAGTTGGCAAGTAACGTCAGGCTGGTATCGTCATTTGGCTCCCAGCGCACCGATCCCTGCAAAAACTCACGATCATCAGGAACATAGTCAGTCATGGTATCGCTGCGTCTGACCAGTCCCGTCAGCCGGTATGAGAGGCTACCATCTTCGTTTAAGGCACCGGCAAAATCCCCTGCCAGCTGCTTACGATCAAAACTCCCCGCCTGTACTTTTAGCTCTCGCAATGTTTCGGTTTGAGGTTGTTTGGTTACCATATTTATAATGCCACCGGGAGCTGCATTACCATACAAAACCGAAGCAGGTCCTTTGAGCACTTCTAACCGCTCCATGGTGTAGGGTTCGATAACAGCACTAAAAGAATTACGTGCCAGTTTGCTGCCATTGAGGTATGTGGGCGATGCACCGGCGTTAAACCCACGGATAACAATAGTATCACTGGTAGTGTGATCACCTCCCATGGGGGTAATACCTGATGAATACTTTAAAGCCTGGGTAAGTGATTCAGCATTTTGAATGGTGATCTGATCGGCTGTCACAATCGACACTGACTGTGGTGTTTCAATTAATGGAATATCCGATTTAGTGGCTGTAATACTTTGCTTAGCAACATAACCTAACACAGGACCTAAGCCGGTTTCATAGATGTAGTCACCTGACACGCTCACTTTGGGTAACTCAATTTCATTAGATGAGGAGCGATTTTCGATGCGATAGCTTTCACCATCAATGGTGATGACTTGTAAACTTTGTCCCGCCAGCAACTGTTGCAAACCAGCATCTATTGAATACTGCCCTTTTAGTCCACGGCTTTGCTTACCCGCTACTAAAGCAGGATCAAAGGACAAGGTAATCTTTGCCTGACTCGCAAACTGTCTCAGAACGGTTGATAAACCTCCTGAAGCAATACTAAACACTTGTACTTGCTGACTTTGCAGGGTCTCGGCCTGAACCACAGACGAATAAGGGAATGAAATGATTAATGATGCAGAAAGCAGAAAAGCAGCGTTCAGCTTGTTCAATATAGGCTTTTGTAAAGAAGGAATGGTGTTGGTCTCTAACCACGTACTTTTTTTCATTGAGCTACCTGCTATTTATTAATGTAAATAAAACTTGTTTACATCTATAGCCGTAGCAGACAAAAAAAGAGGCCAAATTAATTTCGTTTATCAACAGTAACCCAATAAGGTGTTCGATAAACCAGGCTGATGGGTAAAGTATTCGCCAGATTTCTTAATACTGTATCGGTGTCATGCAGCTGAAATACACCGCTGACTTTCAAATTCGCTACATCCGGGCTACAACGTAGCCAACCATGTCTGTAACGACTAATTTCATATATAACCTGACTTAATTTCTCCTCATCAACGATGAGTTGCCCTTCGACCCAAGCGGAGTCAGCAGTATGACTCGGCTTAGGATGACTAACATCATATTGAGAAAAGACAACTGTCTGCCCTGCTTGCAGCAATTGCTTTTCACCCGACAGAGTAGTCACTTCAACAGTATCTTGCTGCACACTGACTTCGATACTATTGGAAAGCTGATTTAACTGGAACACCGTACCTAACGCTTCGACCTGGCCATACTTTGTTGTCACAATAAATGGGCGTGAGTGTGCATCCTTTACTGTGGATATCTGTATTTGGCCACTAATTAAGTGAACCCTTCTAATCTCATCATCAAACAGAATATTCACTGCGGTTTGTGTATTCATTGTGACCCGCGAACCATCAGCTAACAGTTGTGTATTCTGCTCACCCGTGGCGGTACTAAGATCAGCAGTCCAACTAGAAATAGGCAAGGTTTCAAACGCGATAACACCCGTAACAGGTACCACCAGCAAACCACTTAATAGTTTGATTAATTGTCGTCGGTCTTTTTGCGATCTTTTTAAAACAGTATTGCCGAGACCGCTTGGTACAGATTGAAATGATCGTGAAAGTGTTTGAGCCATTCGCCAAGCTTTTTGATGATCTTTACTTTGAGCATGCCAGCTATCAAATTGCGCCTGCTCTTGTTTACTCAACGGAGATTCTTGTGTACGAATCAGCCAATCAGCTGCTTCAGTAATAATTGTGTTTGGAGGCCCTTCACTATTCACTATATTCAAACCAGCTAATTGTTAAACAATGAATATAAGCTTGTTGCATATCCCTTTTCACCGTGCGCAGAGAAATATCGAGTTTCTCTGCAATAGCAGCGTAGGTAAGGCCATCCAACTGAGAATATAAAAACACGGATTTCACACGCGTTGGCAAACGTTCAAGGAGTCTATCAAGTTGCTCAAGTGTTTCTTTTAATAAATAAAGCGTCTCTTCAGACAGCTGCGTTAATTCTGGGATTTCACTTAACGCTTGTTGATACGCTTTTTCCAGTGATTTTTTACGGAAATAATCAACTACAAGCCCATTAGCCACAGTCCTGATATAGGCTTTGGGCTGGTCTATAGCAAATTCCCTTTGCTTGTACTGCGTTTGTAATATGCGAACAAACGTATCGTGAGTCAGATCCTCTGCCCGGTGCTGACAGCCCACTTTTTTTACTAACCAATTGAATAACCAAGGTTGGTTATCCTTATATAAAGAATCGACCGATGGTTGTGGCATACAGCAACAATATAAAGATGATAATGAGACACATTACCATCTAGGTATTTTTCTAGCAATGGCCTGTTATCATATTTAATTACTTTGCCTTTTTTTACATAGACAAATAAGCCACTACCTAGGTAGTGGCTTTTTCACGTCTCACTAAAAGTCTAATGAGTAACCGACGGTAAGCGTTCTACCTCGACCTTTGAAGTTACGGGCATCTGAACCATAACTGGTTTGTGATGAATAGCTGAAATAATCCTTATTCAGTAGATTGGTGACACCAGCATGGATCTTACCGGTAGAGAGTTTGTACGCCATAGTGGCATCAATCAGACCATAGGCTTTGAACTGCTCTTCATCCTCCCCTGGCTCTTCATCAAAGTTACGATCGAAGTTGTAACTCGCCTGTACAAATGATGATAATTTTGGCGTCCACTCTGCCTGCCAGCTGGCGATTAATCGGTTAGGCGGAATATTTTGACCATTTAGGTCACTATCTACGTTGCCATCGCCGTTACTATCAAATCGCCCACGGATATAAGAATAAGCCAGGTTGAGTTTATGGTCATCATTCACTTTCCAGCCTAAATTGGCCTGTGCACCATTGATTTCCTGTTTCTCACGATTAATGGTGTAGTCGGTTTTATCAGCATTAGGAGAAAGTCTTGAACCTAGATCAGAGTCAGATTCATAGTAGCTCACTTCTAAATCAACTGTTTCCCAGTTAAAACGTAAACCAATTTCTTTATTAGTGGTAAGGATTGGCTTCAAGTCCAGTAGGCTTTCAACACTAGCATTTGACACCTCAACACTGCGCAGCACCCTGCCCACATCAGGCATACCAAAGCCTTCGGAGTAATTAGCAAAGACACTCAACCAAGATAGAGGACTAATAACTACACCACCATTAAACAGTGTTTCGCTGTAGTCGGGATTTCCTCCTTTTACCGTTACACCACCACCTTTTGCAAACACGGTTTTATAAGTATCAACATTTAACTCGGTATGTTCATAGCGTACACCCGCATTCAATACCACCATATCAATAGGTTTAAACTGTAACTGTGCAAAAGGCGCATAGTTTTTATGAACAATTTCCGGAGCGTAACGACGTCCTGTGAGGGCTAAATTTTGTGATGTACTATCACGCAGTAAATCTAACCCAGTTGTGACTTTCAACTTATCATCAAACAATCCATCTTTCACAAGCGTGAACTTAGCACCATATTTTTCAGACTCTACTTCTGTTTGATCAATGCTGTCAGGTGCCAAAACAGGATCTTCAAAACTTTTGGATGCTAGTGCCCCATACAAAGCTTCAAACTCCTGGCGATAAGCATGAGCGGTAAACTCCATCCCCGCTAAATCATAATTCTGGTATTTCAGGCTAGTGGTTAACACACGGTTATACGGTGCTTCACCGACTGGCGTACCTCTGACAGAAGTCGTCGGTTCACCTTTATCAATATCACCATCGACGCTGATGTAGTCATTGCCACCCTTGACCTGGTAGCGATTCAGTGAAGCCTCAATATGCTGATCATCATTAATCCAGTAACCCAGCTTGGTGAACAGGTCGTAACTCTTTGAATTCATAATGTCACCCTGCACATTATCTACACCAATTTCGGTGCCATCTGCATCCAGAAATACACCTTGCCTCTCGTAGCTCAGTCCCAGGGTATATTCAAAGTCATTTTTGCTGCCGCTCAGATTGTAATCCGTTCGGTAACCCGACGTTTCATCACCAAACTCACCGGTTGGTGTAGTCATTTGCACATTTAGACTTTGTTTCAACGAGTCCTGACTTGGGCGACGGGTAATAAAGTTGATAATGCCACCTGTCGCGCCAAGCCCATGAATGGCACTGGCACCGTGAATAACTTCAATACGTTCAACCATCGACATATCAATAGTATGGCCATCACGCTGACCATCACGTAATGGATTACTCTGAGGCACGCCATCAATCAAAAATAAAGGTGAACGACCACGGAACGTCTCGCCACCACCAGTAAGTTTTTGGCGGCTAGGTGAAAATGATGGCAGTAAGTTGCTTAAAATCTGAGAGCTATCACTGCTCATTTCCATCTGCTGTTCAATCTGAGCACGATTAATTACTGTCACCACTTGTGGCGAATCTTTTAGCTGAGTGTCAGATCGTGTTGAAGTAATTAACATATCGTCTAGCTCAACACTTTGTTTTTGCTTAGGTGTAGCGGCAACGGGAGCTGACTTTCTGGTGATGGAATAGCTACCATTGGCTAATAAAGTTGCCTTCAAGCCGGTGCCAGATAATAACTTCGTCATTAGCACTGAGGGCGCAGCCGAGCCCTGATATGGTTTTGCCTGAATTCCTGCAATTACCTCAGGACTGTAAGAAACAGTGATACCAGCCTGTAAAGCAAACTGATTGAGTGCGGATTCAAGCGTGCCGGCTTGAATATGAAAGCTTTGTTGCTGAGTCACACTGTCAGCATAGCTGATGTTTGTTGCCAGATCAGCGCTCACTAAGGCAGTTGTTAACATCCCTGCCATGACGAGTTGTCGACTTAATGGCGACAAGGTTAAAGGTAAGAAAGTGGTGTGTTTCATCACTGGTCCTGTTCGTTAATGTAGATGATTACGTTGTGATAACGCTGTTATCTGACAGGCCGAACGAGAGAGCAGAATCGTTAACCCCTAACCAAAAAAATAATCAGACAGATCCAACTTGCGCCCAGAAACGGGTGAAATAACGCACTTTGACTGGCAAAGTACTACTAAGGTTTTCTAATACTGAACGGGTGTCGTTGATGTTAAATGCACCGGAAATACGCAGAGAAGCCACTGCAGGATCACAGCGAAGTGCCCCTTTATGGTAACGGCCAAGTTCGGTTATAAACTGATCTAGCTGCCAGTTACTGATAATCAGCATCCCCTGTGTCCAGGCATCCATATTGTTCGGCATCAAGCGCAATGAGGAGGGTTTGTTGATATCAAAACTCAGACAGTGTCCAGCTTGCACTTTTACAGCGTTGCTGGCTTTCTCAGCCTTCACTTCCACGGCATATTTACTGACGCCGACCCAGGTCTCACCATCATTACATCGAACCTGAAAGCGGGTACCAAGCGCTTTGACTGTTCCTTGTGCCGTTTTCACAATAAAGTCTTGCTTAGGTATTCCTTTACCAGTCTCAATAATGATTTCACCACGGTATAAAGTTAGCTCCCTGACATCATCACTAAAACTCACATCTAAAGCAGTATTGGTATTGAGTGACACTTTGCTACCATCAGCCAACTCTATGGTGTTTTGTTCACCCGGGCTGGTATGGTAGCGCGCCATCAAGCTGGATAGAGAACGCTTTTTATAGGCTACGCCACCAGCACCGCCTACCGTTAAAACAACGACCAATGTTTTGATTAATTGACGTCGTGACTGACGTGCTTTTTCCAGTGTGCCTTGTCTGATTTCATTGGGGACGATTTTCAATTGTTTTTGTAAACGTTCCACCCGTTTCCAGGCATCATAATGTCGACTATCAGCCGCGAGCCAGACTTGATGTGCTTCATATATCGCATCCCCAGGCTGTGCACTACGAAGATCCACAAACCAGCTGGCTGCCTGAGTCAAAATATCTTCATTCAACTTCATCGTTTAATCATCAACCAGTAACAGGCACTGCGTCATCGCTCGAATAAAATGCTTACGCACAGTGGTCACCGACACATTCAATTGCCTGCTAATTTCAGCAAAGGACAATCCATCCAGTTGAGCCAGTAGAAAAATTTGTCGTCCCCGTTCACTCATTGCATCCAGCATTTGTTCGATCTGTAACAAGGTGTCGATAATGAGATGATGATGCTCAGCAGAGATCGTATGTTGTTCTACTTGATCTTGCAGTGCATCAAGATAAGCCTGTTCCACTGTTCGGCGACGAAAGAAGTCCACCAACAAACCACGAGCAATACTGCTTAAATACGCTTTAGGTGCATTTAATTCATGCTCACGTCCCTTCATCAATAGCTTGATAAAGGTTTCTTGCGTTAAATCCTGCGCTTGCTCAACATGATTTAACCGAGAACGGATCCAGCTCTGAAGCCAGTGATGATGCTCGGTATAAAGTGATTCCAAGGATTGCACAGCCATTAGTAATAGAACTACTTCACAATTGATAATGAGATACATTATCGTTTTGAGAATTATTAAGCAATAGGGAATTTAACTGGCTGTTTGATTTATAAGGATTATTTCAATAATACGTCTACCGACAAATCAGCTTAATCCAGTTCTGATTAATGCTCCCCCACTACTTTAAGCTTAGTAGCAATAAAGTCTTTGTGGGAAACGTATAACAAGCTGGCGAGCTTACGAATCACATGTTCTTCAATATCTTGTAACTCATAATCGGCCCAGGCAATTTGCCAGAGCATTTCAATGAGTTCAATTTTCTCTTGTTCGTTATAGTGCTGATTAATATCTGCCGTGAACCGGTAAAAGTCAGTGGCATTGTCATGAGCACTTTTGGCGTCTGCGATCAATTTTTCTGCATCGCTGTCTTCAACATCAAAATGCGTAGCGAGAATATGTCGCAACATCGCCTTTTCCGTTTCATGCTGTTCATTATCAACTGCAATGATTTCAATCATTAATGCAACAGCAGCAAGTACTTTAGAGTGCTGTTGATTGGCTAAATAAGCATCGGTGTTATCACCTAAGGTGGATGAAAATATCTCTTTTAATTTTTCGATCATAGTTGTCTCCTGCAAGCAAAACGGACTGCAAGCAGTTAAATAAAGTTCATTTATTATTGGCAGGCCATACTAGAACGGCAGCTTGGTAACGCGGTTTTCCATAACCAATCATCCGGTTAAATTCTTTATGCGTCACCGGAATATAACCACTATCTGTCACACTTTTATTGTCATCCCAGTCCACATCTGGGTCATGAAAATAAACAAAGGTATCAGATATAGACACCACCAGAATCCAGTGAGGTGACTTACTTTGGTTAAGGCGATAAGAACTAATCAGCACCAGTGCCAGCGCACCTTTGGATAAGTGTTTTCTTAATAAGACGGCATCTACTGGCGCTTTGACCTGTTTAATATCGGACTGTGCTATTTTCTCAATAAAGTCCTGATGTACACATTCGATCACGGACTTTTTTTCTTCGCTGCGGACGCCATTTATAAAGGGAATATCGTCTGAGTTACAGACTAAGGTAGTTTTTAACCCTCGTTGATTCGCGGCTAAAGCCAGGCCTTGCGGACTACAACCACCATGACCAGATGTCATAAAAATAGTCGTGGCTTCACGCCATAACTGTAACTCAAGTTGGCGAGTGAGTGCTAACTCACTATCGATGCTTTTCATCGCCATCATCAGACAGGCTGGACCACAGGTAAACTCCGTTGACTGGGAATAGTGAGCCACCTCAGGGTGTGTGACTTCAGGCACATGATGCAGCACTTTCATCATGCGGATAGCGTCTGCATGATCCTCATAAAAGTCAGTGACAATATCAAACGGTTGATAGCCTAGCTTCTCATACAGCTTAATTGCACCAACATTATCAGGGCGAACTTCTAAACGCAGAAAACTTCGGCCATCATCCAGCGCCTGAGTCTCAGCTTCCTGCATTAATTTAGCGGCTAAACCGGCCTTACGATACTCAGCATCGACAGCTAAGGAATAGACACGTCCAAGTGATGTGCCTTGTGAGTAGAGTAGCAGTACATAAGCGACTAACTGATCATTGCTTATCGCCACCAGCAATAAACTGTGGCCTTTTTTAATCATCCATTTGAAGCTGCGCCTTGAAATACGATCCGTTTCAAAACAGACGTCTTCTAACTTACTGAGAGCGTTGACGTCATCAAGTGTAGCCTCACGCAGTACAAACTCAGCGGGCGTTGTGATTGGCATGTTCAGTTAATCCATCTATGGCCATTTCAATGACCTGCCGACCTCGGAAAAGCACTAATTCCTGCCATTGCTTTTCATCAGGACAGAAAAAGTCCTGCATAGCATGCTTCACGTTCAACGTTGCATCATCTGACCAGTCCATTTTGCCTTTCTGCTGTAAATCCTGATCATCTGATAACACCTGTAACATCTGCTGAGTACCAAAGGTACCGAATTCAAGCGTTAAGAAACATATATTGTCACCTAGCTGATGCCAGTAATAATCATGTAACCCAAATTTCAAACCTGAGGTAGACGTGCCCAAAGAAGGCTCCGTCACCGTGGCACCAAATAACTCAATAGCGTACTGCTGTCCCTGGCTATCAACGGCGTGTTCACAGATAAGTTCACCAAAGCCATAAGGGCCTAACCCCGTGTGAATATCAATCAAAATCACTTGTTTACGTTTGGCAGGTTTAATTTGTGCTGCCAGCTCTTCGATGAGTTGGCGAGACCATGTTGGTTCTTTGCCGCCATAGTATGGGGCTGATGGTTGTTCGTATTGGCCCTCAGACAACACATCAAACTTTTCTCTGTCTTGAGCTACCGTTGCGATATCTGTTTTCCCTTGCTCAAGCTCTTTCCATATTTCAGCCGCTTGGGAAGCTGGGAGCGTTTTATCAAAATCGACAAAGTTGCGATTCACATCCACACCCTGCTCATCACTCCGACTTGCCCAGGCAAACCCCCAGGGATTAATCGCATGCACAAGCACCACACACACATCCGGAGGAAGTCGGCGATAACGTGTGACAAAATCGGCCTGAATGGCAGAACCAGCACCACCTTCAACGCCATGCAGACCTGAAATTAAGACAATGATATTTTCTGCTTTTGGATTGCCTGCCCAAGCGATATCACAAAACAACTTTTCGTTTTTTGGGCCTTTCAGCGGATGAATATGATGCGTTAACCTTTCTATAATGGAACTGGTTTCGACATTATCGATAAATTTATCTCTTGCGCTGGAGTAGCGCTGCGAAAATACGCTTAATACGGCATCTGCATACATTTTTAACGGACCTCCTGTGCAAAATTTTCGCGAAGAATATGTGAGTTTTGCCATTTTGACCAGCAAATAAAATGGGATGCAAAAATTTTTATCACATCACTTCATTAATCATTTTATGATGCGCTTTTAATATGCCCATATCGGCAACTAACAGTAAGGACAAACCATGACTAAGCATTTGATAATAGTTGAAAATATTGATGACTGGCGTCCTTACTTCCCCAGCGAACAAGTGATTGATGTCGATACCTATCTACAATCCATGTCGCAAAATACGCATGCGCCTGCGCAAATCATCAATTTATGCAGGAGTCTGGATTACCTTAGCCGCGGTTATTATTGCTCAATGGTTGCCGAAGCACGGGGGCATCGTGTGTTACCTGGACTACGTACCATTAATGATTTATCACGTAAAAGTCTTTATGCCTATGACTTATCAGATTTATCGACGCAATTAGATAAACAGCTCGGCATGGCTGCTTCAGAAGAGAGCTTTGTATTAAAAATTTGTTTTGGGCAAACACCTGTTCACTCCTTACAGAAACTGGCTAGACAACTATTTGAACAATTCCCTTGCCCCATTCTGGAGGTGGAGTTTAGCTTTAACGCACACTGGATTATCAGCCAGATAAAAGCGGGGGCGATTAATAAGCTGAGTGAAACAGAACAAGACTTCTTTGCTGAGGCTTTAGATAGCTTTAGTCATCGTTTATGGCGGAAACCCGCGAAACGTCGTCAATTTCGATACGATATGGCGATATTACACAATCCCAATGAAACCATGCCGCCTAGTGATATGGCCGCATTAAAGAAATTTATTAGCAGTGGTCGCCGTCTTGGTATTGATGTTGAACTTATCACGCCAAAAGACTATATCCGCCTTGCTGAATATGATGCTTTGTTTATCCGTGAAACCACGGCCACACATAACCACACCTATAAATTTGCCCGCCGGGCTGAGAGTGAAGGTTTGATAGTGATTGATGATCCCACCTCGATTATTCGTTGCACCAACAAAATTTATTTGAAAGAACTGCTATCAGCCAACAATTTGCCGATGCCTGACTCTCACCTGCTGTATCGCAATGATACGGCCGGTTTAGACAAACTCTGTGAGACAGCAACCTTCCCGTTGGTGATGAAAATTCCTGACGGCGCGTTTTCCAAAGGCGTGATTAAAGTCAGCAATGCGGATGAACTTCGAGAGCAAGCCCCTGCCTTTTTCCAACAGTCGGCCATTATCCTGTTACAGGAATTTATGTATACCGACTATGACTGGCGTATCGGTATGTTTAACAACAAACCTATCTACGCCTGCCAATATTTTATGAGCAAAGGCCATTGGCAAATCTATAACCACAACACCAAAAAAGGTACCTCCAGTGGTAAGTCTTCGGCAATTCCTATCAGCGAAGTTCCAGAAAAAGTGCTTAAAATCGCAACAAAAGCAGCGAAACTGATAGGAAATGGTTTATATGGCCTCGATATCAAGCAAAGCGGAAATCGTATTGTGATTATCGAAATCAATGATAATCCGAGCATTGATAGCGGTGTCGAAGATAACTATCTTGGCATGGCTTTATACGATGACATTATGCGTGAGTTTTTAAGACGCTTGGAAGAACGCCGAGCAGCCAGTCATTAATCTATTCGATACAAACAAAAAAGGCGCTGAGATTCAGCGCCTTTTTTAACAAACGGAGTTCGTTTTAGAAGCTGTAACTTGCTCCAACATGAAGATAACGTTTTTCACCGACGAAATAGCGGTATCTATCAGGGTTATTGGTATTATAGTCTGCTCTTTCCGCGTATTCGGTATTGAACAAATTCAGCACACTACCGTAAAGTTTAAGACTCTCTGTCAGCTGATGAGAAGCATGTAAGTTAAAGACGTCATGCCCATCATACTTCGCAGTATTACCATCATTGATGTAATACTCTCCCATATGTTCCCACTCTAATTCAGCTCGACTTTCTGGAGCAAAGTTCCAACCTAAACGAACATTAGCCATTTGCTTAGGTGCAGTCACAAGGTAATCCCCTTCCTCTATACCTGAGCTTGCTTTATTAAAGTCATATTCATGTTTTGCAAAGGTTAAATTAGCAGCAATATCGAACTGCTCAGCAAAGGGATAGAACATACCTACTTCGAGCCCTGTATGCTTGGTTTTACCATTAGGTACATTCTCATCGCTACTATCAGTGAAGAAATAATCACGCTTTTTCATCTGATAAACAGATATCTCGTATTGGAGACCTTCGCCCACCTTCCTGTAGCCAATTTCTATACTATCCAGTCTTTCAGAGTCTGCACGGCCAGTCTGAGATGGCCCAATTTGAGCACGATATAGATCAGTTGTTTGTGGAGCTCTGTTACCACGAGCATAGTTAATAAATGCGGCAGTATCATCTGTTAACTGCTGAACAATACCTAATTTAGGACTGACATTATTAAAAGTATCTTCACGACTATCAGGTCGTAAATATCGTATTCCAAATGTCGGAGTGTCCTCATGATTAGTGTAGTCATACTTAGTGTATTCATAGCGCAACCCTGCAGTCACTCGTGTGTTTTCCAAAACCTGCCACTCTGAATGAATATATGGGGCAACCACTATAGCGTCGACATCATAGTCATAATGACTACCTTGTAGGAATTTTTTGCCCGCGCTTGGATTATATTGAACTTCTTTCAACTCACCTTCCGTATACTCAAAGTCTGTACCGACAATAATTTTATGACCACCCTCAAGCTCTTTTGTATAAGAACTTAATAAACCCACACTACTATGCTTATTATTTTCGACGGGTTTGCCAGGCAAGAAATGCATCAGGAAATCCATCTCTGTATGACGAATATATGGTGTCAACGTGAATGACGAGGTATCACTTAACTCATGAATCCATTCTGTAGACAAGCGGAAAGATTTAGAATCACGATAAGCTTCTGGGTTGGGGTTTTTGCGTGACTCGCTTTCGTGCTCATACACTTTATAGCCATAAATATAGCCAGCGGTTTCCTGATTCAAATTAGTATAACTAAATAAGGTTTTAAAGCTATCAACATCACCTAGATAATCATGTCGAAAAGTCACTTTCTGCTGGTCATAACCGGAGTCACTAACGTAGCCGCCATCTGTTGTTCCATTGACACTCAATCGATAGCCATGGCGACCAATGGTGTCACTGACCGTTGCTTTTGTTCGATACAGATCATGCGGACCAAATGAAATGTCGATTTTACGCTCTAAATCCAAAGAAGGTGCTCGACTTAATACATTGACTAATCCGTGAACAGCATTAGAACCATATAACGCACTACCTGGCCCACGTACAACTTCGATACCACCAGCCTGCTCATAGTTGACCTCAAAAAAGCCATTCACATTCGCGAAACCGGCCGCACGAAGTGGAATACCATCTTCCAAATACAAAAAAGAGCCAGCTCCTGCACCACCTGTTAATACAGGTGAACGAATTGAAGTTAAACTCTCCTGCCCATTACCATGCTGGATATTGACACCACTCACACGATTAAGAACTTCACTAACATGATCTGGTCGTACAAGATCAATATCTTGCTCAGATACTTTACCGGTATTACCCGCTAGATCTAGCAAAGGCGTTTCGGAACGTGTACCTGTCACCACCATTCCACCCAGCGAAACTTCTTTGTCATTCGTATCTTCTGCAAAGGCGGGTTGCCACATTGTGGTCGCTGCTGCAGCTACCATTAATGTGAGTTGTCTCTTTGAAAACATAATCCAATTCTCTCTCGTCAATGTTCATTAATATTTAATTGGGGCAAATTCTCCCATACAGGGCGTTTCAATACATCAGAAAAATCCCTAACCCCATTGAAAACAGAGACGGAAATCCCCAAATACATGATCAGGATCAATTTCAGGTACATAATCCATTTATGGAATACAAAGACTATTACAAAATTTTGGGCGTCGCCCGTGATGCTTCTCAAGACGAGATAAAAAAAGCCTATCGTAAACTGGCTAGGAAATATCACCCTGACGTCAGTAAAGAAGCAAATGCTGAAGACAAATTTAAAGAGGTAGGTGAAGCCTACGAAGTCTTACGTGACGAACAAAAACGGGCTCAATATGACCAGTTTGGTAGTAACTACCGTCATGGTCAATCATTTAATCCTCCCCCTGGCTGGGATGATCAGGCTGGTTTTGGTGGTGGCAACTTCAGCAGCTTCTTCGAAAACATGTTTGGTGGCATGGGCGGTATGGGCGGCGGCGGAATGGGTGATAATTTCTTCGCCCGTGGTGAAGACGTGAATGCCAAAATTACCATCTCACTTGAAGATGCGTTTAATGGTGCAACCAAGACCATTCGCCGCCCAACGGGTGCCAGTCAGTCTGGAACAATCAATGTAAAAATCCCTGCTGGCATTGCCTCAGGTAAAAAAATTCGTTTATCAGGTCAGGGAAAATCTGGCGGTGGTGGCAAGTCAGGTGATTTGTACCTTGAAGTTAATATTGCTCCACATCGTCATTTTCGTCTGGAAGATAAAGACGTCTATTTGGATTTACCCATTGCACCTTGGGAAGCCGCTTTAGGTGGGAAAGTCACTGTGCCAACCTTAGCAGGTAAGATTAGCCTGACCATCCCAGCGGGTGCGCGTAGCGGTCAGAAGATGCGACTGAAAGGTCGAGGATTACCAGGCAAAGAACCTGGCGACGAATTTGTGGTCTTGCAGATAATGGTGCCACCCGCTGACAGTGATAAAGCGAAAAAGCTTTATCAGCAGATGGCAGAAGAAATGGCATTTAATCCGCGTGATTCGCTGGAATAGTTATTATCAGGAGGCGTTGTGAAGTTCAGCATTAAATCATCGATTGTTTGGCTTGCCGCATTTGTTTTGATTGCTCAGGTAGCGTCAGCGGCACTTCCTCTTGACTGGTTTTCTGATAAAGGCGAGATGCCAACGCTGGCACCAATGCTTGACCGCACTAAACCAGCTGTGGTCAATATTGCCACTAAAAGTGAAGTCAAAGTACAAGACAACCCTTTCTTAAATGATCCCTTTTTCAGACACTTTTTTAACGTGCCTGAACAGCCAAGGGTCAGACAACGCCAAAGTTTAGGTTCTGGCGTCATTATCGATGCAAAAGAAGGCTTGGTGATTACCAATAATCACGTGATCCGTGGTGCGGACGAGGTGACTGTCTCTCTAAACGACGGCAGAACTTTCCAGGCTGACATCGTCGGTAGTGATCCTGCCACTGATGTGGCACTTATTAAAATTCCCGATGACAATTTATCTGCCCTCCCTTTAGCAGACTCTGACTCTCTGCGTGTAGGTGATTTTGTTGTGGCAATTGGTAATCCATTTGGCCTCGGGCAAACAGTGACTTCAGGTATCGTCAGCGCATTAGGTAGAAGTGGTCTGGGCATTGAAGGTTATGAAAATTTTATCCAGACAGATGCTTCAATTAACCCCGGTAACTCGGGCGGTGCTTTGGTGAACCTTCGTGGAGAACTGGTTGGAATTAATACTGCCATTTTCTCACCAGGTGGGGCGTCGTCTGGCAATATCGGCATCGGTTTTGCCATTCCCAGTAATCTGGTCAAACAAATCGCCGATCAACTCTTGGAACATGGTGAGGTGCAACGTGCTTATCTAGGTGTACAAATGCAGGACATTACACCTGAACTGGCTGAAGCATTTAATATTAAAGGTCAACAAGGCGCTGTTGTCAGTCATGTCATTCCTGACTCGGCCGCGGCTGATGCAGGGTTGAAAGTGGGTGATGTGATTACCGCGGTTGATGGTACGCCGTTGCTAAATGCCGATAGTCTGAGAAATACAATTGGTTTGATGGTTGTCGGTCAGACTGTCAAACTTGATATCGTTCGAAACGGCAAAGCAAAAATGATCAAAGCCACGGTTAAACAGACACGTAAAACCGCATCTGATGGCTTAGTCCATCCAAAACTATCTGGCGCGACCTTTGGTGACATTGAACAGGATTCACCTTATAACGGACAAATAAAAGGCGTGGTTGTCTATTCAGTAAAACGTGGCAGCCCTGCTTGGCAGGCTGGCTTGAGACCTAACGATATTATCACTTCGGTCAACCGCCAATCAGTGTCATCATTGGAGCAGTTCAAGCCAATGGTCAGCAATGCTAAAGAATTATTATTGAATATCGTCCGTGGTCGGCGCGCGATGTTCTTACTATTGAAGTAAGCAAAATAAAAAGGAGCCTGAGAAAATTCAGGCTCCTTTTTATTTAATCTCTGGTCAAGTCAAGTTTTTGGGTGAAGGCATACACACTGTTAATAAATAACGACCACTCTAAATGTAGTTCATCATCCGTTGGTGCATCAATCGAAATCATATATTCCATGTAGCGTACGCCAGCATTCGGACCATTCGATGCAAACTCTCGTTGATTAGCTTCAATATGTCGTCCATTTACACTCAGTGCATATAAGCTTTCTGTATTAATGAGACCCAGCGTATCTGAACGACTAATACCTTCCGCTGGAAACTCTTTTTCTAACCGCGCTTTGAACAAAACAATACTGCTTTCCTCTACATCAGCTCTGACTTGCATGCTTTTGTGCAGTTTTTCAGGGTGATTCTCTGAGCCTTTACAGGAGATCTCCTCACCGCTACCAGACCATTTGCCTTTAAGTTTGTTTAGAAACTGCAGCTCTTTTTCATTTTTATCTATACGCAGACTTTTATCATTATTACGGTACTCATCTCCCAATGAATCTGCTGTCGGTGAGGTTTGATAACATTCGTAAGCAGCAACAACTGGTGAATGTAAATACCAGCCCAAAATCAGCATCAGAAAACAATTTTTTTTCATTACTTAACTTCCATTTATCATGTTATGAAATAGGATCAAAAGCTTTTCAACATGCAATGTCAAACTCAACTCTGAGAGTCATGTTTATATGATGAATTTGCTAAAACAGAAAACTCATAAGTATATTGAGTGTCACTAGCTCAAGAATGCTTAGTTATTAGAAAATAGTTACTCTACACCAAAAAAATAAACAGGATATAAGTCTAGAACAATGGAATCTATCTATCAGCAAATCATCAGTCATAACCCGGGAGAGCCGGAATTTCACCAAGCCTTGTATGAGGTACTGGAAACATTAACGCCAGTGTTAGAGCGCCACCCTGAATATCGGGAACAAAAAATTATTGAACGTTTATGTGAGCCAGAGCGACAAGTGATCTTCCGTGTTCCCTGGGAAGATGATAGCGGTGAAATCCATATTAATCGAGGATTCCGTGTTGGCTTTAATAGCTCCTTAGGCCCTTATAAAGGTGGCTTGCGCTTTCATCCCAGCGTGACACTCGGCACCATCAAATTCCTTGCTTTTGAGCAAACCTTCAAGAACGCGTTAACAGGTCTACCCATTGGCAGTGGTAAGGGCGGTTCAGACTTTGATCCCAAGGGTAAATCGGATCGCGAAATCATGCGTTTCTGTCAAAGTTTTATGACCAGCCTCTATCGTCATATTGGCGAATCTACTGATGTTCCTGCGGGTGATATTGGTGTGGGTAGCCGAGAGATTGGTTATCTATTTGGTCAATATAAACGTATCACGCAACGATATGAAGCGGGGGTCATCACGGGTAAAAGTCCAGGCTGGGGTGGCACATTAATCCGTAAAAAAGCCACGGGGTATGGGGTCGTATTTTTCTGTGAAGACATGCTTAGAGCCGTACATGGAGAGGAGTTAAAAGATAAAATCGCCCTAGTGTCAGGTTCAGGTAATGTCGCGATCTATGCTATGGAAAAACTCCGTTCCTCAGGGGCAAAAGTCATCGCTTGCTCAGACTCTGGTGGTGTCATCATCGATCAAAATGGCATTGATATTGATACGGTGATTCGCATTAAGGAAGTTGAAAGACAACGAATCTATACCTACCTCGATATCCACCCGGATGCCAAGTACATTGAAAATGGCAATATCTGGGAGATCCCCTGTGATATCGCGCTGCCCTGTGCGACTCAGAATGAGTTGGAAGCAGAAGATGCTCAAACTCTAGTTAATAATGGTTGCATCGCTGTATGCGAAGGCGCCAACATGCCTAGCGCACCAGAGGCGATTAAGGTATTCCAGAGTAATAATGTCGCCTTTGCTCCAGGCAAAGCTGCTAACGCAGGCGGAGTGGCTTCATCCGCTTTAGAGATGCAGCTGAATGCAACACATAGCAGCAGCTATGAGTACAGTGAAGATCGCCTGCATGAAATCATGAATCATATTCATAAAACCTGCTGCCAGACCGCTGAAGAGTTCGATGAACCTCATAATTATGTGCTCGGTGCCAATATTGCGGGGTTCAGACGTGTAGCGAATGCCATGTTAGCGTTTGGTCTTATCTAGAAAAAATGGGCCAGCCCAAATTGAGGCTGGCCAACCTCTTTAGAACAGTTTCTTAATCCCCGTCACGATTAATAACACGATCACACCAGCAAGCAAGCCAATCGCACCATTAAACAGTAATGGCATGATGAGCGTCATGACTTCTCCCATCGACGAGTTCAACATCTCTAATACATGATGTAAAAATGGCAAACCATGCACCAGAATACCGCCGCCAACTAAGAACATCGCGATCATTCCCACTACTGATAAAAACTTCATTAACTTCGGGGCAAGAAATAAAATGATTTGTCCCAGTTTGCGTTGAAAGCCATCAAATGTGCTATCGCCTTCACCATATTTGATTAATGCCAAACCGGCATCATCAAATTTCACAATGCCAGCGACAATTCCATACACACCAGATGTCATCACAATCGCAATTAATGAAACGACTATCGCCTGCGTGAGAAAACTCTCGCCCTGTACAACACCGAGTGAAATCACAATAATCTCGGCGGACAGAATAAAGTCTGTTCTGATGGCTCCTTTTATTTTCTTACGTTCATAGGCTTTGATATCAACATTTTGATCGGTAGTGGCTGCCGCTAGTTTCTTCTTATGAACTTCATCACTTTCTTCATGTGGTAACCATTTATGGGCCAGCTTTTCCATACCTTCATAACATAGAAACAAACCGCCGAGCATCAATAGAATTGTGACACCTATCGGAAAAACTGCACTAATAACTAGCGCCAGTGGAACTAAAATTAACTTATTTAAATAAGAGCCTTTAGCAACTGCCCACACCACTGGCAGCTCGCGTTTAGGATCTACACCGGTAACTTGTTGAGCATTAAGGGCGAGATCATCACCTAATACTCCAGCCGTCTTTTTTGCTGCCACTTTTGTCATCATTGATACATCATCAAGTAACGATGCAATATCATCGACTAGAGCTAATAAGCCAACACTTGCCATATTATTTATCCCAATAGACTATTATTGTAATTAGCCTATGTCTTTAGACGATTAGTGTCTATAACAAGCAATATTCGAGATAAAAAAAAAGCTATGATTTTCATCATAGCTTTTTTATATAAAGAGTGTAGCTATTAAGACTTGGTTTTACGTCTCGCTGTAGCGAAGAGTCCTAAAGCCGGTGCTAATAGCCAAAAAGCGGCAGGTACTGGTACTGATGATAGATTTGGACCTGAAACATCACCATTACTCTCGAAGAGCTGAGTGATGGGATTGGAAGGAGTAGTACCCCGACCAAACCTGCCACCAAATCTTTCAATAATTGATGCTAGTTTGGTTGAATCATTAGCAAAACTTGCAGAGTTTGAAGATGATAACTCGAAACGTTGCACTGGAATTTCTACTGAAGCTGCTTGCGCAGTCCCCATAGTCATTAACACTAACGTTGTTGCTACAAGTGTTTTTTTCATTATTCTAGTTCCTTCTGATTCTGCAGCCCAGCCATCTCATTTTTCAATAAGATCTGTGACTTTCCGTAACTTGGTTCACACCAAGCTTGGCGTCTTATAAACCATCTTTGGCATTATTAATAGAGGAGAAACCTCAAGAAATGTTGTTAGCAACATTAACGTTAACAACTATTATTAGTTTACATGAAATGCTTTTTTGATCAAGCTTCAATTCTTACCAGAATAAATAGGCAGCTGTGCTTTATAAAAGTTCATCAATAAGTCCCATAAAAACCTGTGCAGCTGGACTCGGACGTTGAGACCAGATCATATAAAGTGCCCTTTTGGGTGCTTCTGTGATTGGCATCGAAATTGTGCCCGAAAAGTTTTTAGCGATAGGCTCTGGCACAATGCCATAAGCAAGACCCCGGCTGACTAACTGCTCTATTAGGCTAATGTGATCAACGACAAATTTTATGTTTGAAGTTGCTCCTGCATTCATAAAAGCCTCATCGGTCTGACGACGCGCGCTGCTATGCTTTGGATAATTCACCATTGGCTCTAAGGCTAGTTGATGTAAAGACAGTTCTTGATGTTGAGCAAGCGAATGATTTTTGGGCAAAACAGTCACCAGCGACTCTTCCGTCAAACGAATATATTCACAACCTGATATGACTTCATCGACCCATAACCCGATAAATGCCACATCCAAACGGTGGTTCAGCACATCAGCAATGAGAATCTCACTCCCTGCCGTTTTTAACCCCACTTCAACATCGGGATAATTTTGATGAAACTGCGCCAAGGATGACACAATATCAATCCCTGTCATGGCTGAAATCATGCCGACATTAAGGCGGCCTGAAACAAGTCCCGTTGTTGCTGACACGTCAGTGTAAATTTTTTGCACTGAATCTAAGGTATGCTTTCCCTGTTCCACAAATGATTGTCCCGCCAGCGTTAAAGAGACCTTTCTTGAAGTCCGTTCAAAAAGGGATACACCTAACTCTTCTTCTAGCTTAGCAATCTGGTGACTTAATGCGGACTGAACAGTGTGGCATCGCTTAGCGGCCAGGGTAAAACTTGATTCCTCCGCTACAGCTACCACATATTCAATTTGTCTTAGATTCATTTATCTATCTCATTTGAAGATAGCTTCAATGATAACAATGCATTTGAATCATTAATACTTACATCGCATAGTATGGCTACTTCACTCACTGAAACACTTTTATGGCACAACAAAAAACCGTATTAACTCAAGGCTTGGTTTTACTAATGGCTATCGCGACTGGCATCGCCGTAGCAAGTAATTACTACGCCCAACCTCTATTAGATACAATATCTTCTGAGTTCGTATTAAGCCACTCTCTGGCAGGAAATATCGTTACCACTGCACAGCTCAGTTATGGGATCGGCTTGTTGTTTCTGGTGCCCCTAGCGGACAGATTGGAGCGCCGTAAGCTGATTATCGTGATGAGTCTGTTTGCTACAATCGGTCTGCTAATCAGTGGTTTTTCAAACAGTCTGCCATGGTTATTACTTGGCACGGCAATAACCGGACTTAGCTCGGTTGTTGCTCAAGTATTACTTCCATTAGGAGCAACACTAGCCTCTGAACAGCAACGAGGTAAAGTCATTGGCACCATAATGGGAGGTCTGTTACTAGGTATATTATTAGCCAGGGTCGTTGCTGGTGGCTTGTCCAGCCTGGGAAGCTGGCGTTATATCTATTGGTTTGCTGCTGTAGCCATGTTCATCACCACGCTGGCTTTAGCTCGCTTTCTACCGACTTATCACAATAATAATGATCTCAGCTACAAGCAGATATTGGGCTCCGTTATCGGTTTATTTATTAAAGAACCCATACTTCGATATCGTTCTATGCTAGGAATGCTGTCATTTGCACTGTTCAGTATGTTCTGGACCCCTCTTGCCTTTTTATTAGCTAAACCGCCCTATGAATACAATGATGCCACCATTGGTTTATTTGGGCTTGTCGGTGTGGCCGGTGTTTTTGCAGCCTCATGGGCTGGCAAATTAGCTGATGCGGGTAAGGGCGATCTTGGTACCCGCTTAGGTTTACTGGCTTTATTACTCAGCTGGTTACTCCTTTTCAAGGCGCCAAGTTCACTGATTGCACTGTTGGTCGGTGTATTACTGCTAGATCTGGCTGTGCAACTTGTCCACGTCAGTAATCAAAATAAAATCTATTCATTACATCCAGATATTCGTAATAGGCTGACATCCGCTTATATGACTTGTTACTTCATCGGCGGCGCGTTTGGTTCATGGTTCTCAGTACTGCTCTATCAGCATTATGAATGGACGGGGGTTGTCATTGGTGCCATAGGCATTAGCATTATGGCTTGTTGTTTTGGATTTTTGTTTAAAGAAGACAAATAAAAGTAACTACTCACTTCGATTAAAAAGCTATCATATATCAGACAACCATAAATACATACTCGCTTTTTTATTCAATATTGGTATCGAATAAACCTCATCACAAGCCCTCCCAGCGGCACCGTAACACACATGTATCGGTAGTAAATGCTCTTCTCTGGGGTGGCAGTAACGTGCATAAGGTGCATGTTCCCATTCCTTAAATCGCGTCCTTCTTTGTTCTTCAGTGAGAATCTGGCTCGAACATGTCTCCACAAGCCAATCTTCAAAAGATTGATTCATTTGTTGATGCGCCAAATCATCTTTGGTAAAAAATGCACGCATATTATGAAATGAAAAGCCGGAACCAATAATCAGAACATCCTCAGCGAGATTTTCAGTGATAACCTCGCCGATTTTAAGGTGTAAATCCGGCTCCAAACCTTCCACTAAGGAAAGCTGAATACAGGGAATATCAGCATTTGGATACATAATAGTTAAAGGCACAAACACACCATGATCAAGGCCTCTATTTTCCTCAAGTTCGGCGTCAATACCCGCTGTATTTAACTTACTCACCAGCTGTTCTGCTAACTCAGGTGCACCCATACATGGATAGGTAAAAGCATAAGACGCTTCAGGGAAACCATTGTAGTCATAAAGTAAATCTGGTGATTTTTGATGTATGACTCTGACCTGACCGGCTTCCCAATGAGCACTCACCACAATGATGGATTTTGGCTTTTTTATCTGTGTGGTGATTTTAGTGAGCATTTCAACTAACTGCTGATGAGAAGGATCCCCTAATAAAGGCAAGGGCCCACCTCCATGGGAAATGAAGACAATATTTGCCATTATTTAACCTCAATAAACCACTTTGGCTTCATCCTGCCAAAATCTGTTCTGATAGGTGATTTCAAACGCTTGGCAGAATCGATCACCACACCATGGTTATCATCTCGCCGATAAACCGCCCAATGCCAGAATGGCCTTTCTTTCTCCAGATGCCACTTCAATGCAATCAGTGCTTTATCAGGTAGCTTATCCCAGGAAGTAAAAGCTGTTTGTTTATCACTGACAGCAATATTTAATGCCGATAATAGTTGTCTGACATGGGAGGTTTGAGACCATAGCGTTTTGTCTTCGGCATATATACCAAGCGAGTTTGCCAACGCTTTAGCCTCGGCATAAGTTATCTCAGCAAGATTAGCACAGGCCGCAATACCACAGCCTGTGTCTTCTTCCTGTACAACCGCCCAGCTGTTTAACAGTGAACTCATGGTGACTCTCTTATCACTATTCATCAACTCAGAATAATGTGTAAACTCAGATAGCAAGCCATTTGCGAGTTCTTCTAGCTCAAAAGCATACTAAAGACTCGACATAAATCATGCTCTGGTTAGTATTAGGCCTTTTTAACAAATTCAGATTTGAGTTTCATAGCACCGATACCATCAATTTTACAATCGATGTCGTGATCACCACCCACCAGACGAATGTTTTTCACTTTGGTGCCTACTTTCACAACCGCTGAAGATCCTTTTACTTTCAGATCTTTAATTACCGTTATTGTATCGCCATCCTGTAATACATTGCCGTTTGAATCACGAATAACATCTTCATCAGCCGCTGTACTATTTTCACCTTCCTGCCACTCATGGGCACATTCAGGACAGACAAACATAGCTTGATCCTGATAAGTATATTCAGAACCACAGGCAGGACAATTAGGCAGATCGCTCATTTCAATTCCAGATAAACAAAAGGGTTATTCTAACCGATATCAGTGTTAAAACCTGTTTTATCTGCATAAAAAAGGCCCCTTTCGGAGCCTTTTTGTTTCTAGGAACTGATGTTTAGAAGTGATAACGAACATTCCCTGTAATATTACGACGCTGTGCATAACCACAATCTTGTCCAGCCCCTCGGCACCATGCTGTATACACTTCGTCAGTCACATTCTGGGCATTAACTGTAAAGTCCCAATTTTGGTAAGTATATCCAACCATAGCATCAACCAGAATTTCTGACGGAATATAAGGTGCACCACCCGAGCCAGTTCTACTACCCAGATAGCGAACGCCTGCACCTAAACGCCAATTACTGCCAATGTAGAGTTTATTCCACCATGATGCATTGCGTTCTGCCACAGAGCCAAGACGTTTACCATTCGCATCATCAGCATGAAGTTGTGTGTAGGCTAACTGCGTTTCGAAATTATCCCAGCGTTTATTGGCTTGAACTTCCCAACCATCAACTGTAGCACCCGTTTGCGAAACGCCGCCCGGTGTTGAACCCTGCTCTACACGATTTTGTTGAGTAATATCAAAGTAAGCTGCTGTGATAGCTAAACTACGATCATCAGATAAATATTTGACACCGTACTCGCGTTGCACACCAGTAGTTGGCTCTAACGTGCCACCAGCCCCATCTGTACCCAAGTTCATGACAAAGGCTTCGGTGTAGCTGGCATAAGGTGAAATACCATTATCAAACCGATACATTAAACCAACCCGTCCAGTATTCACTTTCTCATTACTGTCTGTGTTCGAACCAGTTTCTGCTAGAGAGATATTTTTTGCCCAATCATGGCGTAATGCAGCAGAAATAACGACTGGACCAATTTCCATTGAGTCAGCGACATAAACCCCTGTTTGTTCAATTCGATTATCATCAGGGTTAGAGTAAGAAATCACCCCACTTTGTAAGTTACCGTATTGCGGGTTGTAGACATTACTTGTGCCGCCCAAGCCTAACTTCAGATCATTGTCATAGCCATAAAAATAATTATCTTCTTCATAAGTGGCTTCTTGACGATCAATGCCAACTACAAAGGTATGTTTGGTCATACCCACGTCGAAAAGGCCTTCCAGTCTGGCATCAAAATTGAGTGCGCGTACCTCTTTATCTACGGTGTAAATAGTTCGATTTACTGTGCCGTCAGCGGCTGGGACAGATGGAATATCGACCCAATGTTCACGCGTCCAGCTTTGTGATTCTAAATAACGAGCAACGGCAGAAAACTTCCAGCTATCATTAAAACGATGATCAAACATTGTGGTAAATGAGGTCATCTCAGTATCGTATCGATCCCACCCCGGCTCACCAACAAAGGTATCAGTATCGATATGACCTAATGGGCCATCGTATAAAGTACCGACTGAAGGTAAAAACTGAGTAGACACCACACTATCTGTTTTCTGTCTGGTAAATAACACCGATAAATTTGTATCGTCACTGATCCGCCAGGTCAGAGAAGGCATAATCAAAAAACTATCGTCATTCACGTGATCAACCTGAGTGTCACTATCGCGAGTAACCCCTACGAATCGATACAGAAGTTGCCCATCATCATCAACCGGTCCAGTTATATCAACACCCAATTGTTTACGATTATGCGAACCATATTGAGCCCAAACTTCGCCTTGCTGCTCAGCTTTAGGCATCTTTGAGTTCATATTCACAATACCGCCCAAGTCACCTTGACCATACAGTGTTGCTGATGGTCCTTTTAATACCTCTATATTTTCAAGTGCATAAGGATGGATACGCACCGTATTGTAGTAGCCATAGTTATATCGTAAGCCATCAACATATGAGGAAGGATCTAAGCCACGAACTTTTGCTGAATCAATACGCGTATCGAAACTCCCTCCTACATAGATACCAGAGGTATAGCCCAATGCCTCTTGTACGGAGTTAGCCCCAAGATCTTCCATAAAGTCATCTGAAATGGTGGCAATAGAAAAGGGGGTATTTTCTGCTGAGACACTCATTTTCCCCACTTGAGGTTTCTTTTCGAGATCAATATAACCATTATTTTCTTTATATTGATTAGAGGTCACTTCTACTCTAGGGAGATCCACACTGTCTTCTGCATGAACAGGCAAACTCGCTAGAATTAGACTACTTAACAATAAAAGTGATAAGCCTGGCCGCATAGCCGAGCTGTTGACTTGTTTCATATAAAATTCCGTAAACTAAATGACAATGATTATTATTTGTAATAATTTACGGAATTAAACGTTTTCTGTCAAAGTAAAACGAAGTCTTGTTTCTGCTAGTCAGCCGATCAAAGACTTTTCATTTCACTATCTGCTTTGTTTTAAGACATCGCTGATGTTAGCTTGTTATAAAAGCTCATATTCTTTTGATACTGCTCGAATGACATCATGTTGTGATTATATTGATACTCCACACTCTCCATAATCTCAGAGACAGCATTAGCATAATCATAGTCTGCAGTGGCGTAAGGATTAACCCAATTAGGATCACCAGGTTCACGGCCAATATTGGTTAAGCCAACAGCAAAAATCATATGGGTTGGAATATCCATTATTGACCGTCCTTCTGAGGCTTCTTCCCAGGCAGTCTTAAATGACGCAGGTGCATTTTCAGGAGGAAAGGTAAACATATTACCCTCACCAATGGTGGTCAGACCGTCATTATTTAAATCATGGGTGAAGCCGGGCGCATTGAATAGATTAGCCGCGCCTTCATCAGATAACACCGAAATTTTAATGGGCTCTGCCAGCCCATGAGCCTGTCTGACGACATCAAGTTCATCAGCAGATAATCTTCTCAATGCAGCTTTGGGATCATGAGTTTGTTGTACCTTTTGCAGAATATTCTGAAAGGTTTCCACATCATCATCAGACATTTTTCGCTGGTGCATCAAAGCAAGAGATTTGTCTGATAAGGCGGCAACATTTGCCGTTAGATCTCGTGATGCTTGACTGGAAATTGTCATTTTTTGTCCTCGTCCCGAAGCTCAATGACGAATCTGCAATCTCGGTGCCAAGCAGCTTTAATTTGTCTTCACTGGCTCAGTTGGAATAGCATCTAAAAAATCTAAAACACGATCAGGACTATAACCACGAACCACCTGTTTATTGACAACTAACAACGGCACGCCTTTACCACCTAGCGCCTCAAAGTTGCGTTTTGCCTGTACTGATTTTTCAATATCCAGATCATCATAAGCAATATTTCTACGTTCCATAAAGGCACGCATTTTTGCACAGTAACCACACCATTCTGTGGAATACATGGTCACATACGTCGCGGGCAAATAAGAATAATCTTTAGGCGGAATAAAAAAGTCTTTCACTGTATGCCACTGCTGAAAGAGCACAAATACAGCAACAAATAACAGAAACTTTTTCATATTTGAGCCGTTATATTCATTGAATTACTGGCACTTTCGTCTGCCAGCTAGCAGGTAAACGCATGACTAACTGATAGCGTACTTTATGCCAGAAACCGGATAGAAGCAGTAGTGAGAAACCGATAAAAACACCAACGTAGGCAAAACTATCACCCGCTAAACCATACGTTTTTAGCAGTTCCGTCAAAGCCACCAACACATAAATCAATGCCGATACCATGAAGGCGCGACGGTCGATCACCAAAGACACCAAGGTCAACAGAATATATAACCCCATGATCAAAGCCAGAGTAGCGTTACTTTGCTGCCCGTCAAAAATACCTAAGGTGGAAAATATTGGGTGCACAATAAGTGGTGCTGCAGTTAGATGTAACCAAAAAGCGACGTCGGACTTACCTGTCACTCGTTTCAGATCAGCTGAATCCCAGCGCATTGCCACGATAAATACCACAAGGCCGCCACAAAGCATTAACCAGCTCAAATATGCTTTCAATTCTGGAAACAGATATATAAAGAATGACACTACGAATACAACGGCAGAAGCAGTACCGGCTGCCACTGTAATAGGTACCTTAAAGCGCTTCCAATGACACCAAGCAGCAACGGCTGCGATAGAGCCTGCCAGCATGAAACCGTTTTCTGAAGGCACTCCTTGCGCGAGGAAAACAGAAGCAAAGGCACTGCCGACAAATGTCACTAAAAGAAAAATTCCGGGCAAAGCCATTTTTCGTTTTAAGACAAAAAATTCTGCTAAGCCCCATGACAGAATCGCAACAACAGCAGCAGCCAATGGCGCACTGGTAGCTTGTAACACCCATCCCGTGGATAACAACAATAAAGCGCAAGCCATCAATACAAAGATATCGTTAAAACTCGATACCAGTTTGAAGTCCTCTTCATCAGCGAAATGTGTATTGCGTCTTTGCAATATGTCATGCCGAAACTTTTCGACAGCATCAGATGTAAATATTCCCTTATTTACAGCCTGTTGCAGATCATCATCTGTATACATACATCACTCAAAATTACTTACTGTCTGTAGAGTCTAACAATTAAGCTCTGCGCTTGTTAGTTAAAAATCGCTATGCTATTGATTGGCTTAAAACCTTGCTGAGTATCAACACATGATTTCGCTAAAACAATTGCGTTATGCCTTAACGGTAGAAGAAACCTTACATTTCAAAAAAGCAGCTGAGCAGTGCAATATCAGTCCATCCGCCTTAAGCACATCCCTGCATGAGCTCGAGCAACGACTTGGGCTACAGATTTTTGAACGTGATAACAAACGAGTATTAGTCACGCCTATTGGCAAACGCGTATTACTTCAGGCTCGCTCCATCATGTTGCAGGCAGAAGATTTACAGAACTTTGCCGAAACACAAAAAAGTCCGTTTAGTTATCCACTCAGTATTGGCATGATTCCCACCATCGCTCCCTATCTACTTCCCAAATTATTACCGGTTATTAAGCAACACTATCCGCTAGCGCAAATTAATATTTTTGAAAATCAGTCTCATGCACTGGTAGATAAGGTAAAGCGTGGTGAGCTGGACACGGCCATCCTCGCTTTACCTTTTCCATGCGACGGCTTATTAGAAATGCCTTTCTGGGATGAAGATTTTTACTTGATTACGCGTAAAAACGAATCCATCTCTTATGGAACTGAAATTACTAGTGACAAGCTTAATCTTAGTCATCTTTTACTGCTGGAAGAGGGACATTGTCTGAAGGATCATATTATTGATGCTTGTCATATGTCAGTAAACTCGATCAATCATAGCTTCCGAGCCACCAGTCTAAACACACTGATACAGATGGTCATCAATAACCTGGGAAGTACTTTGATTCCAGAAATGGCTATTGAACAACTTAAATCACAGTATCCGGATCTTGCTGTCATTCATTTGAATGAGCCCGGCCCTCATCGACAATTAGCTTTCATTATGCGGCCTAACTTTACACGACTGAGCAGTATTGAAAAATTAATGGAAATGGCAAAAACCGTACTTGATATACAATGTTCAAAATAACTGAACATAATCATTAAATTATTCAAATTTACTAATCATAAGCTTCCGTCGATACTCATTCTCGCTCCAAAAAACACAAGGAGGGAGAATATTATGCTGAAAAAAACGATACCTTTAGCAACCGCTATTGCCATTGCATTATCCAGTGCCAGTGCATTTTCTGCTGGCGAACCGAAATCACCCACATTCTGGTGGCCAGACCAACTTAATCTGATGCCTCTGCGTCAGCATGCAGATGAATCGAACCCCTTGGATGAAAACTTCAATTATGCCGAAGCATTCAACTCGCTTGATCTGGAAGCAGTAAAATCAGACATCAGACAAGTTATCAATACCCCACAAGATTGGTGGCCAGCCGACTGGGGTAACTATGGCCCATTTTTTATCCGCATGGCATGGCATAGTGCTGGCGTCTATCGTATCTTTGACGGTCGTGGTGGTGCAGCTGGTGGTCAGCAACGTTTCGAGCCACTTAATAGCTGGCCTGATAATGTCAACCTAGATAAAGCGCGCAGGCTACTATGGCCGATCAAGCAAAAATACGGCAATAAAATCTCATGGGGTGATCTCATGGTGCTGACAGGTACTGTATCTCTGGAAAGTATGGGATTCAAAACCTTTGGATTTGCTGGTGGCCGCATTGATGATTGGGAACCAGAAATGGTGGACTGGGGTGAAGAGAAGGAATTTCTCACTAATTCCAAGCGCTACCATAGCGACAAAAAACTCGATAGACCTCTAGCAGCCGTTGAAATGGGCCTGATTTATGTCAACCCGGAAGGCCCTGAAGGGAACCCTGACCCACAACTTGCCGCTGATGATATCCGTACCACTTTCAGCCGAATGGCAATGACGGATGAAGAAACGGTCGCTTTAATTGCTGGCGGTCACACCTTTGGTAAAGCACATGGTGCTCACCCTCCCAAAGATTGTGTTGGTCCCGAACCTGCAGCCGCAGGCCTGGAAGAGCAAGGCTTAGGTTGGAAAAATAAATGTGGCGCCGGTAATGCTGGTGATACCGTATCCAGTGGTCTGGAAGGTGCTTGGACCATCACACCAACCGCATGGAGTATTAACTATCTGCAAAACCTGTTTAATATGGAATGGGTGCAAACCAAGAGTCCGGCAGGTGCAATACAATGGACGCCTAAAAATGCGGATGAAGTGAAGTTTGTACCCGATGCTCACGATCCTAACAAACGTCATGCACCAATGATGTTTACCACGGATATCGCTTTAAAAGTCGATCCTAAATATCGTGAAATTGCAGAACGATTCCTCGATAATCCATCAGAGTTTGATCGCGCTTTTGCTAAAGCCTGGTTCAAGCTGACACACAGAGATATGGGACCTCGTGCCCGCTATCTGGGTCCTGATGTGCCTGAAGAAGCATTAATCTGGCAAGATCCATTACCAGCATTGAATCACCCAGTGGTGAACGCCAAAGATATCACTGAGCTAAAAGCGAATATTCTCAACTCAGGTCTGACAGTACCACAACTGGTCAGAGCCGCTTGGGCGTCAGCAGCCAGCTTCCGCGGTACCGATATGCGAGGTGGTGCAAATGGTGCCCGAGTCAGATTAGCACCACAAAAAGACTGGCCTGCGAACAGTCCGGAAGAACTGGCAAAAACCTTATCTACGCTGGAAGGTATCCAACAAAAATTCAACAAGCAATCTGCTGATAGACAGATTTCTCTAGCAGACATCATTGTTTTAGGTGGCGCCGCAGCGATTGAGAAAGCAGCAGGAGATGCTGGGTTTGATATTGAAGTCCCATTCAAACCAGGGCGCGTTGATGCAGTAGCTGAACAAACTGATCCAAAATCATTTGCTGTACTTGAACCAACAGCTGATGGCTTCAGGAATTACTTTGATGTCAGCAATGACCGTTCCCCCACAAAAATGCTGGTGGATCGTGCCAGCCTGCTCAATCTGTCAGTACCAGAAATGACAGTATTAGTTGGCGGTATGCGCAGTCTTAATGCCAACACAGATGGTATTCAGTATGGTGTGTTTACTGAGCATCCCGGCACATTGAATAATGACTTTTTCGTTAATCTGCTCGATATGTCCACCAAATGGGTAAAAGCTGAACAACCTGGTTTATACAATGGTGTAGATCGTGAAACAGGTAAGCAACGATGGACAGCAACACCTGTTGATCTGGTGTTTGGTTCTAATGCCGAACTGCGAGCGGTTGCAGAGGTATATGCGGCGAATGACAATAAACAGAAATTTGTTGATGATTTCGTTCAAGCATGGACCAAAGTGATGACACTAGATCGTTTCGATTTAGCACAACACTAATTATTACTGCACTTGGCCTGACAGATAATATTATCTGTCAGGCCTTTTTTTATTTAAAAGACGGTTAAGCTGGTAAGAAGATAAAACCGAAGACGCAATAAACTTATTCAGAAACCTGCTTATCATAGGCTTGCTGAGCCTCGATCACTTGCTCAATATTATTTTCAGACCAACTCTTTATGCCTTCGAGTAGCTCTACGAGTGTTCGTCCAAACGAGGTTAAAGAATATTCAACTTTTGGTGGTACTGTCGGATAAACCTGACGATGAACCAGACCATCTCGCTCTAGACCACGTAATGTTTGTGTCAGCATTTTTTGAGAAATACCATCCAGCTGACGCTGTAACTCACTGAAGCGTTTTGTCTCTTCTGCAAGAACACCAATGGTTAATACTGTCCACTTGTCAGCGACACGATCCAACACCAGCCGTGTCGGGCAATTTTTATTGTAAACATCCCATATCATTATTTTTCACTAGCTTACTGAGTTATAAATAGACAGCTAATATAACGTGACATTTACGCATATAGAAAGACATATAAGTAATAGAGCGCATCAGAAAATCTCAGATGGCGCTATTTGTACTAACATCTACGCTAAGCACGCGGTTTCGGCCTTGCGCTTTTGCTTGGTAAAGTAACTCATCTGCTTTGGCGAATATCCATGTTTCATCATTCGACTCAGGATAGACGGTGACAACACCAATACTGCAGGTCAATGTGGACTTTGTTGGTGCATTTTTATTAGGGATAGAGAGTTTTTCTATTCGTTCAAGCAGCTCTCCCGCCAGCGCTTCAGCTTCTTCGCTCACTAACCCACCCCAGATCAAAGCAAACTCTTCGCCACCATAACGGGCACACATGTCACTTGGTCTTTTTACAAAATTCTTCAAAACACGAGCAACCTGAACCAAGGCTTCATCACCCACCTGGTGTCCGTATGTGTCATTCAACAGTTTAAAGTGATCTATATCCATAACTGCCATTGAAAAAGGGAGTTTTAAGCGATGACAGCGTCGCCACTCTCGTTTCAAAAACACATCAAAATGTCGCCTATTGGCAATCTGAGTTAAACCATCAATTCTGGACAGCTCTCTCACCTGTTCCTCAGCGACTTTGCGTTCGGTAATATTTTGGTGACTAATGATGAAATGGGCTCCTACTTTCACATCAAGCGGTAATACTCTCATCATGAACCAACGCTTCTCATCAAGGCTATGACAAGGGTATTCGTAATAAAAGGATTGTTGCCTTGAGGCGATGACATCTTTTATACCAATGCCAACGGCCTCACCTATTTCATCTCCCATACTGGCGGCTTTTTCACATTCTGTGACGTAATTTATGCCACACCAGTCATCAATCGTTGCTTCATTATTACTGGCAAATGAACGCCAGCTTTGATTGAAAAAGACAATTTTTCCATCTTTATCAATGACAACGATGTGCTCGGTTAGAGAGTTTAAAATTTCTTTTAGAAAGTCATACGAATCAATCAAAAAACTAGGTTCCTTAAGACGGAGAGGAAAAATCTAGCGACCTACCATATAAGAGAAACTTATGGCAGTGCATAGTTCCTAATTAACACGAAAAAGCCTAACGTATTAGGGAGATGGGGTAATTAACCTACATTAACCCATACACACAACAGCGTGCTCACCATTTGCATATGGCGATGTCATTGTTCTTTAGTTCTGGAATTATACTGCTCGAATCAACTGGTTAAATTACAACCAACCTTTACGCTTGAAGTAAAGGTAAGGTGCCATACCTGCCGCGATCATCAAACCTATTGCCATAGGATAGCCATATTCCCAATCTAACTCCGGCATCACATGGAAGTTCATCCCGTAAATGCTTGCGACCAGCGTTGGTGGTAAAAACACCACGGCGGCAATCGAAAAGATTTTAATAATCTGAGCTTGTTGAATATTGATAAACCCCTGAGTTGAGTCCATCAGGAAGTTGATTTTATCGAATAAGAAGGTGGTGTGAGACATCAAAGTCTCTAAGTCTCGTAGAATTTCATACAGCGTATCGCGTGACTCTGAAGCTTCCCGTATATTTCTGAGCAAAAAAGAAATATCGCGCTGAGTATCCATCAGACAGAGACGAATCTTTCCGTTACTGTCTTCCAGTCTGGCCAGTTGGCTGATGCAATCTTCCAGATCAGCGGCTTCATCTTCCAGCACTAAATGGCTGACTCGTTCCAGTTGGCGATGAATATCCTCCAGATTATCGGCATGATTTTCGACCTTCTGCTCCATCAGCGTAATCAATAACTCACGCGGTGTTTTACAGCTAATTTGTCCACGACGGGCGCGCATGCGTAACAGTCGGAAGTCACTCAACTCACCATCACGAATCGCTACCAGCCGATCTTCCTGCAAGATGAAGGCAACAGAGACGGTGTGATGTCGTCCTTCAGAGTAGCCAAGGAATAATGAATGCACATGCAGACCATCCTGATCGGTAAAGCAGCGGGCTGAAGCCTCGATTTCTTCAACATCATCGACATCCGGGACTTCATCACTAAATAATGTCCCAAGCAAAGCACGTTCATCATCGTCCGGTTCAAGCGCATCTATCCAATCAGCCTCTCGGAGTTGAGACGATGAAATGTCACCTTCAACAGGAATTTCCTTAATTAGACCTTGTGCGATTTTGTACAGACGAAGCATGCGAACTCCTCATTGCTTGTTTACTGGCAGGCGAGAGGAGCATTGTAACGTAATGCATGCTTAATGCCGATGACTTATCTACCGTAGTTTAAATAACTCCTGATGAAATTGCTCTGGTCGGAAACCCTGTTTTATAAAGTCTTTACGGATAGCTTCACCCAATGCCGGAGGACCACAAAACCAGATACTGGCAATACGCCAGTCCGGCACCGTTGCCCGGATTCGCTTAGCATCCAGTAAACCATCTTTTTCATCGATGGTTAAATGTAAGTTGACCTTTGAAGCAGCTACGTCTGCAGATAGCTTTTGTTTAAGAACATCATTGATCTGCATAGTAGGATGAAAGAAGTCGATCACTTTACCATCTGGCTTATCTGCTAACCGCTTCATACGTGCAATAAAAGGCGTTATGCCAATACCAGCACCGATCCAGATTTGACGTTGTTGCTGATCATTAAAATCAAATTCACCATAAGGGCCTTCCATGGTGACTGGCATACCGATAGTTAACCGTTCACTCAAACGGCTTGTATGATCCCCTAATGACTTAATAATAAACCGTATCGATCGTGTATTAGGATCCCAGGCTGAGGCAATGGTATAGGGGTGTGGCCCTTCTTTTTTATCTGACATTGCAAAGGCAAATTGCCCAGCTCTATGTCCTGGCCAACCCTCATCCATTTTCACCGTCACTTCTATCAAACGCATATCGTCATGCTGCTCCAGAGAGGTGATCTTACCGTTAACTTTACGCTTCGCCCCTACTCGTCCCAGTAACACCCATATCGCAGCAAATGTCCCCCCAGCGAGTAAGACACCGGTTAACCAACCGATTGGTTGAGACCAATACTCAAACTTCAACAAGATAATCGTGTGGAATACAAACAACAGATAGGTAATAGCCAGTAAGGTGTGAGTTTTAGCAAACCAGCGATAAGGAAAGCGTTTAACTAATGCCAGCACGATTAGTAACGCCACAACGTAAAAAGCCCACTCACCAATTGTTTCAGCCAGTCCACGCTGCGAACGAAATAAGCCTTCCCAGAAACCTAGCTCTGGCGCCCCGCCTCTTTGACGACGCTCTGGCCTTGCAAGCCAGCCCCAACCGACCATCCATTTTGTGCCTTTTGCAAACCACCAATGCGACACCGCAAAGACTAATGCACTAATTCCCAGCCATTTATGTAAGCGGTACATTTTGTCCAGGCCATTAAAATACGGCTCAACCCACTTCGGCCTGAGGGCAAGCAACATTGCCACGCTCATCACCGTCATGGCTATTACCCCGCTATACTGAACAAACACTCTACGGAACGAAAAATAGCTGAAGGGGTCTGGTAATAAGGTATCAGCCAATAACCAAAGGCCTGTTGGCAGCAACAAAACGATCAGTAAGGCATATTTAATTTTTTTCATAAAATCTAATTATTCGTTGAAGCGATCAGACGAATATAATCGAGGTTAGGTTAAGGCAACGTTAACAAGAACCATTATTATTTATAAATAATCTCAATGCATTGATCTAAATCAGACGATTGACTCAGCAAAATACCGCCAGCTTTATTACAATGGTCAAATTCACGCATCGACGTGTCAGTAGAAAAAAACAACATAGGATCGACACATGAAAGGCAGCCCAAAAGTTATTGAGTTACTCAATACTCTACTCGCAGGTGAACTGACGGCTATGGACCAATACTTCATCCATTCACGCATGTATGAAGACTGGGGCCTGACTCGCCTCTATAACCGCATCGCCCATGAAATGCAGGATGAAACCGAACACGCCGATCAAATGATCAAACGTATTCTGTTTTTGGAAGGCATGCCGGATCTGACACACCGTGAACCACTTAATGTCGGTCACACCGTTAAAGACATGCTACAAAATGATTTGGATCTCGAATATACCGTAGTCAAAAACCTACGTGATGGCATTGCTTTATGTGAAGCAGAAAAAGACTTTGAGACCCGTAAAATGCTCAAACAACAGCTGGAAGATACCGAACTGGACCACACCCACTGGTTAGAGCAACAACTCGGTCTCATTGAAAAAATGGGCATGGAAAACTACATGCAGGCCATGACCTTGGCTGAAGCAGAGTAACTCTGTGTTCAATTAAAAAAGGTCCAAATGCCAAAGCATTCGGACCTTTTAGTGTTTATGTAGTCTGAGTATTTGCTAATAACTGGTCTAGCCAGTCACGACATTTACCGGACCATGGTTATCGCAATGATCGCCATGTGGGTGGTGTAAGTGCCCATCAACCAGATAATCAATATGATCACCATGTGGAACCGCTTCATGACCACAACCGGAACCATGCACATGATCATCTGCATGACCATGACAATCATGCCCATGCTCACAAGCATCGGGATTCTCAGATGTCACCTCAATCACGTGTTCATCAATATGCGCTTCATGTGGATGATGTAAATGCCCATCGTGCAAGTAATCGACGTGATCACCATGTTTTATTGCAGTATGCCCGCAACTTGGGCCATGCTGATGTTCATGATTTTTGTGGTGTGCTTCGTTACAGTCTGACATCGTTAACTCCTTATTCTAGTGCTGCTCATTTACATGCTCCAGCGCGTTACTAATCAACTGAAACACATGCTCATCGGCGATTGAATAAATAGCAGACTGCCCCTGGCGCTGACGACTGACTAAATCAGCCTGAAGCAAGACGCGAAGTCGTGCTGATACAGTGCCTACCCGCTCACCCAGTACCTCTGCCAAATGACTGACAGAGTATGGTTGCTCAGCTAACACCGTTAACGTTCGTAAACGCGCCGGATCTGACAAGCTATGGAACAGCATTGCCGCATCATTTAAACAATCATTGTCGTACTTATTATTCATTCATAACATCCAATATTCCAATGAACGATAGAATGTTAGTTTCTATATGTCAAAACTATTTTTCATAGGGTTAGGTAAACCGAGATACAAGCGCTAAATGCAGACATCATTACCCTATGAGAACCAACCTTTTTTTCACAAACTGCGACAGTTGTAAAAAATAAATCATCTTTACATAAAGGTTTATCTCAAATTTATAAGTCATTATTTCGCCTTGATGGCGAGTTAGGGAAATGCGTGCCCATTTCCCTAACAACCCTAGGGCCCCCCACCGTGCTGGCCTACCGGCTCCACTCGTCATAACATTGATTCCGGCGGTCGGTTAAAACTCGCTACGCTCAAACACTAGCCTCCCTCAGACCTGAATAAATGTTATTCCTCATCAGCACAAACGGGGATTAAAAAAGCTCCCAACCATCCCGTGTATGGCCGCCACAGCGGCAGCGTGAATCAAAGAGATTGTTGCGTTTCCAGCAACACTTGAAAACCACACTATAAACCCCATTTAATCCTCAACCAACTGCAACGAGCAGTTTCCACTAACATCAGTAAATAGCAGCCACAAAGCGAAACAAAGACCCCATGAGCAAACAAGAACTGTTATATCGTGTCGAATTTATTCAAGCAGGACAACGCTACGAACTCTACGCACGCGAACTTAGCCAGGGTGGCTTATTTGGTTTTATCGAAATAGGTGACTTTGTCTGGGATACCCACACTTCGGTGGTATTAGACCCCAGTCACGAAAAACTCAAAGACGAATTCGCTGACGTAACCCGTACCTACATACCCATGCATGCGGTATTAAGAATTGATTCCGTCACCAAAAAAGGTTTAGCCAAGATCACCGATTTTGATGGCAAAGTAACCCACTTTCCCAGCCCCATTTATACGCCAACCAGTAAATAGAATTGCTTAAAAAAGTAGGTTGGGTTGAACCTGTGAAACCCAACAAGTCCTGAGTCTTGATAGATGTTGGGTTTCGTTCCTCTACCCAACCTACACGAGTTATTATTTCGCCTTGATGGCAAGTCAGGAAAATGCGTGTCCATTTCCCTAACCCCACCGTGCTGGCCTGCGGCTCCACTCGTCATAACATTGATTCAGGTAGTCGGTTAAAACTCGCTGCGCTCACAAATTTGTCTGGAACAAATTTGGACGCCGGAGGCGCGGCATGGATGCCACGAATCAAACACTAGCCGCCCACAAACCTGAATAAATGCTATTCCTCGCCAGCACAAACGGGGAATTAGGGATCGCTTTTCGTCCCGTCTATTGCCGCTAAAAATTCGCTGTATTTTATGGATTAAGTGGACACGTGTTTGAGCGTAGCGAGTTGGTGTCTACGCCATAAAATACAGTGAATTTTTAGAGATAAGACAATATTGGGTGCCCTTTTGTTTGGTTCGTTTATTTTGGGCATGCAAAATAAATGAACGCCCCAGCGGCAGCGTGTGACGTTAAAAAGAAAAAATCTTTTATCAAGTTCGCTGACCTCTTACTTCTGACAGATAGTTTTTTACACTGCCCCTAAATATTTCAGGGCACGCAAAAATTTGTCAGGAACGAGTTTGGACGCCGATGGCGCCCGGAGAGTGAATCGCAGGAATGCGACGAATCCAATTAAATGAACGCCTCGAGGGTGAGTAAAGAAAGAAACTCTCTCATGAAACCTCATTCATCATTCTGTTGGATAATCATCATCTTTCTTAGTATTGATACCAATACAGTAACAATTTCATAAATTATTACAAAAGCCAAAAGAGCAATGAATATCTCAATTGACGAGATCAGCTTATCCTTCAAAAAGCCCTGACTAACTCCAGAAACTTCCAAAGAAAATGGATAATTAAGTGACCTCAAGTAAGGCATCGTCACGGCAACAAACAGACAAACTACTAAAAGCTTTACGTCTTTCTCAAGGCTAGTAACAAAACTCTGAAAGGTCTTACTTTTTTCAGCAATTTTTTTTGTCTTATTCGCCGAGGAAGATAAAACAGAGACAATAATTGATGTACAAGCTAAAACCCCTCCTAGTGAAGCCCCTAAAACTAAAGGAAGACTTCTCTCCAGAATCTGATATGAGTCTGGCACTGTACTTGAGAAAGCTACAGATAAAATAGTCAATATTATCAAGCCTATGTATACCTTCATTTTTTGTATGTATACCTGTCTCTAAGCATCTCGATAATTTGTGCTACATCGCTGGGATTATAATTCTCTAGCTCCACTTCTGAAATATTACCCTCTACCAACAGAAGCTTCACTCTTTGTTTACTAGTGATAGTTTTGTACTTTTGTTTGAGCTTTTTCTTACCCCTGATACTCCAGTCTCCAGCACCATCTTGAATCCAATCAATCATTGCTTCCAGCCATTTAGAAGGCTTCAAATGAAGGTTACCATCAGAATTTTTGAATACCGGTGAAAACTCAGATGCATTGGTCTCATCTGAAACCTCATTTAAAAACTCTCCAATCTCTTTTTTTGTATTACCAAAAAGATTTGGGGAAACGAGGTTGAGTCTCACCTCGCTGACATAATCAAATGAATTGAACGTCTCCCAGAAAGCGCTTTCAACTAATTTAGGTTTTATATATGCCCGGAGTGAGTTTTCAGCGAGAGTGATGTTATTAGCAATATTCTCGAATGTTTTTGCAGCTACGTTCGCACTACTGAAAACACTTTTTTTATTCTCAATTAATATTGCTTGCTCTTCCCTATCCCAAAACCAGACAACGGGAGGAAAGTCTTCTTCCTGATGTAAGTGGAAGTTTCTATCATGCAGTTTTACATCTGTTTTCTTTGAGACAACTCCAGACATTACTCCTGCTTGGTCGTCCTTGATGTATATTTTTATTGAAAACTCATCACTTCTCTCTTCAGAACGATCAAGCGCGTGTTCAAACAGTCTTATATCTTTACTTAAGTCTTTTTCTGCAAAAAGACCACTGTCCACAGGCAAAAGCGATACTTGTAATACATTGAACTCCATTTATGTATTCCTTCATTTGGTTTACTTCTTCTTTACCGGCCTCTGCCACCCACTAATCGTCTTCTGTTTAGACACTGTCAGTGTTAACTCACCAGCAGGTGCATCCTTCCGAATAGTAGACCCAGCCCCAATCGTCGCCCCATCCTCAACAGTCACTGGCGCAACCAGTTGTGTATCCGAGCCCACAAACACCCGGTCCCCAATCACAGTACGATGTTTATTGGCACCATCATAGTTACAGGTAATGGTACCCGCACCAATATTCACATCGGCGCCCATATCGGTATCACCAATATAACTTAAATGATTGATTTTAGAACCTAATCCGATATTGGCATTTTTAATTTCTACGAAGTTACCAACTTTAGCTTTGGCAGCTAAATTAGTACCTGGACGTAAACGAGCATAAGGTCCAACGGAACAGTTAGCACCCACTTCGGCATTTTCAATGATGCTATTGGGTAAAATTTCAGCACCTTCATGAATAACGCTGTTGATGATGATGCAGTTCGCACCGATAGTGACATCATTCGCCAGGGTATTGTTGCCTTCAAAGATCACATTCACATCGATAGTTATGTCTTGTCCGACATTAAGATCACCACGAATATCAACACGAGCAGGATCACGCATAGTGACACCGGCCATCATCAGTTCTGTCGCTTTTTTCTGCTGGTAGTAGCTTTCCAGCTCAGCCAATTGCACGCGGTTATTAACGCCCGCTACTTCCTGATCGTCTTCACAGGTAATAGAGTCGATATCCATACCTTCTTCAACAGCTTTGGCAATCAGGTCAGTCAGGTAATATTCGCCTTGGGCATTATTATTATCGAGCTGTGATAAAGCCGACTTTAACCATTTTGCAGGAATACACATAATCCCAGTATTGACTTCATTAATTTCACGCGTTTCTTCGTTAGCATCTTTTTCTTCGGTGATCATCAGCATACGACCAGTAACATCACGCACGATACGGCCATAACCAGTAGGATCATCCAGGACGGTGGTTAATACTTTCAGACTGCTTGCATCACCTTCATTTATTAACGCTTCCAGCGTTTCTTGCTCTATTAGCGGTACGTCACCGTATAAGACTAAAACCTGCTCATTTTCCTGATAGAAGGCTTTAGCTTGTTCAACCGCATGGCCTGTGCCTTTTTGCTCTAATTGTATAGCCGTATCGATACCTTGCTGCTCAAGATAGGGCACGACTTCATCTGCACCACTGCCACAAACAACAGCAAGTTGGCTGGGATTGAGTTGTTTAGCGGTATCAATCACGTGTTGCAGTAATGGTTTGTTAGCAAGTGTGTGCATGACTTTGGGTTTAGCGGATTTCATGCGAGTGCCTTTACCGGCAGCGAGGATGATAATGCTCAGACTCATAAGGTGTTCCGTATTGGTAATAATGGGATTAAGTTTAGCAGACAATAGATAAAAAAAAGGCCGTCACGAGGACAGCCTTTTTTATTTTTTTCAGTGAAAGACTAACGTCCTTTACTGTTCGATCTCAGTCGCTCGATTGCACGCAGTTGAGCCATTGCTTCAGCCAGTTCTTTCTGTGCTTCTGCAAAGTCACGTTTTGCTGAACCATCGTTGATTGCTTTTTCTGCATCCGCTTTCGCTTGTAATGCAGCAGCTTCATCAACGTCAGAAGCACGTAATGCCGAGTCCGCCAACACAGTCACAACGTGTGGTTGGACTTCCAGCATTCCGCCAGAAACGTAATACTGCTCTTCTTCGCCGTTGTCTTTTAAGACACGAACTTCACCTGGTTTAAGGCGAGTCAGCATAGGTGTATGACGCGGGTAAATACCCACTTCACCCAACACAGCTGATGCAAAGACCGCTTGTGCCAGACCAGAAAAGATCTGTTTCTCTGCGCTTACGATATCAACATGGATATTCATAGCCATGTTTACCTCCCAGGGGATTAGTACTTCTTAGCTTTCTCGACAGCTTCTTCGATACTACCTACCATGTAGAACGCTTGTTCTGGTAGTGAATCGTAGTCGCCATTCAGAATGCCTTGGAAGCCAGCAATCGTGTCTTTCAAAGAGACGTATTTACCAGGTGCACCAGTAAAGACTTCTGCTACGAAGAACGGTTGTGACAAGAAACGCTGAATCTTACGAGCACGAGATACGGTCAGTTTGTCTTCTTCTGACAGCTCGTCCATACCCAGGATCGCGATGATGTCTTTCAGTTCTTTATAACGTTGCAATGTACCTTGAACGCCACGAGCAACTTCATAGTGTTCGTTACCGACAACTAATGGATCAAGCTGACGTGAAGTTGAATCTAATGGATCGATTGCTGGGTAAATACCTAATTCAGCAATTGAACGAGACAATACAACAGTCGCGTCTAAGTGAGCGAAGGTGGTTGCTGGTGATGGGTCAGTCAAGTCATCCGCAGGTACGTATACCGCTTGGATAGAAGTGATAGAACCAGTCTTAGTTGACGTGATACGTTCTTGTAGCACACCCATTTCTTCAGCCAGTGTTGGTTGGTAACCTACCGCTGAAGGCATACGACCTAACAACGCTGATACTTCAGTACCGGCCAATGTGTAACGGTAAATGTTATCAACGAAGAACAGTACGTCACGACCTTCATCACGGAAGTATTCCGCCATGGTCAGACCAGTCAACGCAACACGCAAACGGTTACCAGGTGGCTCATTCATCTGACCGTATACCAGTGATACTTTGTCGATAACGTTTGAATCTGTCATTTCATGATAGAAGTCGTTACCTTCACGAGTACGTTCACCAACACCGGCGAATACTGAGTAACCACTATGCTCAATCGCGATGTTACGAATCAGTTCCATCATGTTAACGGTTTTACCTACACCGGCACCACCGAACAGACCAACTTTACCACCTTTCGCGAATGGGCAAACCAGGTCGATAACTTTGATACCGGTTTCAAGTAATTCATTACTTGCTGCTAATTCGTCAAAAGACGGTGCTTTACGATGGATACCCCAACGTGCTTCTTCACCGATGTCGCCTTTTTCGTCAATAGGGTTACCTAAGACGTCCATGATGCGACCTAATGTTTGTTTACCAACCGGTACGCTAATCGCTTTACCTGTGTTAGAAACTGCTAAATCACGCTTCAGGCCATCAGTTGTACCCATGGCAATCGCGCGAACAACACCGTCACCTAATTGTTGTTGAACTTCTAGCGTTAAGCCAGCTTCATCAACCATGAGGGCGTCATATACTTTAGGCAGGCTGTCACGTGGGAATTCCACGTCGACTACCGCGCCGATAATTTGAACAATCTTTCCAGAGCTCATCTCGCTTCCTCTTAATATCTTCTATATCAGTTATACCGCAGCGGCACCTGCAACAATCTCGGAGATCTCTTGCGTAATCGCAGCTTGTCGAGCTTTGTTGTAAACCAACTGCAAGTCATCAATAAGATCACCTGCATTGTCGCTCGCATTTTTCATTGCGATCATTCGAGACGCTTGCTCACAGGCAATATTCTCGACAACACCTTGGTAAACTAATGATTCGATGTAACGGACGAGCAGGTCGTCAAGTACATCTTTTGCATCAGGTTCGTAAATGTAATCCCAGTGATGGGAAAGCTCTTCGCTCGGCTTCTCAGGCTTGGCCGGTAACAACCGTACAATTTTGTTTTCCTGAGTCATGGTATTCACGAACTCATTGTAAACAAAATATAGGCTGTCAATCTGACCTTCATTGTAAGCATCCAGCATAACCTTAACAGTACCAATCAACTCATGCGCTTGCGGCGCATCACCTAATTGCACTTTTTGACTGACAAGGTTGACGGGCAATCTTTTAAAGAAAGTAGATGCTTTCTGGCCGATCGCACAGACATCCACTTCTAAACCTGCATCTAACTTAGCTTTGATATCTTTCAAAACAGATTTAAACAGGTTGTTATTCAGACCGCCACATAGTCCACGATCAGACGAGACCACAATGTAACCAACACGTTTAGTTTCTTGACGATCCTGTAAGTACGGATGTTTGTACTCAGGGTGTGCAAACGCTAAATGTTGAATAACGTTGTAAATCTTGTCTGCATAGGGACGTGTCGCTGCCATGCGATCTTGAGCCTTACGCATTTTACTCGCAGCAACCATCTCCATCGCAGAGGTGATTTTCTGCGTATTTTTGATGCTGCCAATTTGAGTCCGTATCTCTTTACCGCTAGCCATGACTTATGCTCCGATTACCAGCTACCAGTTTTTTTAAAGCTCTCAATTGCAGTTTTCATTTGCGCTGCAATATCGTCATTAAAGTTACCGGTTTCGTTAATAGTTGCCATCAAGTCAGCTTGGTTTGAATGCATGCTAGCTAACAAAGCGGCTTCGAAGTCACCCACTTTATTGACTTCAACATCATCCAGGAAACCTTCGTTAGCTGCGAATAGCGATACCGCCATTTCAGCTACTGACAGAGGTTGATATTGTTTTTGTTTCATCAATTCAGTAACACGTTGACCACGGTTAATCTGTGCACGTGTTGCTTCATCCAGGTCAGAAGCAAACTGAGCAAACGCTGCCAATTCACGATACTGAGCCAAGTCAAGACGAATACCACCGCCCAGTTTCTTGATGATTTTAGTTTGTGCTGCACCACCCACACGAGATACCGACAAACCCGCGTTAATCGCAGGACGGATACCTGAGTTGAATAAGTCAGTTTCAAGGAAGATCTGACCGTCAGTAATCGAAATAACGTTAGTTGGTACGAACGCTGATACGTCACCCGCTTGCGTTTCGATGATAGGCAGAGCTGTTAATGAACCTGTTTTACCTGTCACTGCACCGTTAGTTTCTTTTTCAACGTAGTCTGCGTTAACACGAGCAGCACGTTCTAGAAGACGTGAGTGAAGATAGAAAACGTCACCAGGGTAGGCTTCACGACCCGGTGGACGACGTAATAACAATGATACCTGACGGTAAGCCCAGGCCTGTTTAGTCAAGTCATCATAGATAATCAGTGCGTCTTCACCTTTATCACGGAAGTACTCACCCATTGAACAACCTGAGTAAGGTGCAATAAATTGCAGTGCCGCTGAGTCTGATGCAGAAGCTGCAACAATGATGGTGTGGTCTAATGCACCGTGTTCTTCTAATTTACGAACAACGTTTGCAATAGAAGACGCTTTTTGACCGACAGCCACATAGATACATTTAACGCCTGTACCTTTTTGGTTGATGATGGTGTCGATGGCAATTGCCGTTTTACCCGTTTGACGGTCACCGATGATAAGCTCACGCTGGCCACGACCGACTGGGATCATAGAGTCAACTGATTTCAAACCAGTTTGAATAGGTTGATCAACCGATTGACGAGCGATAACGCCTGGCGCTACTTTCTCAATTGGAGAAGAGCTTTCTGCGTTAATATCACCTTTACCATCAATAGGTTTACCGAGTGAATCAACAACACGACCTAACATGGCTTCACCAGTTGGGACTTCAAGAATACGACCAGTACATTTAACTTTGTCGCCTTCTGAGATGTGTTGGTAAGCACCAAGAATAACGGCACCTACTGAGTCACGCTCAAGGTTAAGGGCCATACCAAACGTGTTTCCTGGGAATTCAAGCATTTCCCCTGACATCACATCTGCTAAGCCATGAATACGAACGATACCGTCGGTAACACCGACTACGGTACCTTCTGTACGCGCTTCAGTGGCCCCTTCAAAGCTTTCGATACGCTTTTTGATCAGGTCACTGATTTCTGCTGAATTCAGTTGCATCTCTGTTTCCTCTATAAACGGGCCGCTTATGTAATAGCGTTGGCCAGTCTGTTCAGTTTACCCACGGCAGAACCGTCGATTACCATGTCGCCTGCTCGAATAATTGCACCACCAAGTAAGCTTTCATCAATGGTTGTATTTAATGTAATGTCACGGCCCAGACGTGCTTTGAGAGCGGCAGAAATCTTAGCGGCCTGCTCTTCCGTCAATGGACGTGCCGAAACTACATCAGCCGTCATTAATTTTTCAGCTTCTTCACGTAATGCTTCGAAGAGAACGGTAATATCTGTTAATAACAACAGACGGTTATTTTCTGCCAACAACAACAGAAAGTTGCGTGCATCGGCTGTCATCGCATCGCCAGCAATCTCTGCCAACAAATCAACAGCCTGCTCGTCACTTACTGCAGGGCTAGTGATAATGGATTGCATTTCTGGTTCTAGAACACTTTGTGCTAAAACCGCAAGCAGGTCAGACCACGCCTTCAACTCGCCTTTATCCTGCGCGATAGAAAACACCGCGTTAGCATAGGGACGAGCGATGGTTATTGCTTCTGCCATCCTAACATTCCTCTAGATTTGGCTAACCAATTCGTCAAGCAAATCGGTATGTGCCTTTTCATCAATTTCACGGCCGACAATTTTACCGGCACCAGCCAGTGCAATACTGCCAACTTGTGACTTCAACTCGTCACGAGCACGGTTTGATTCCTGTTCAATCTCTGCTTTCGCAGCTGTCAGGATTCGCTCACCTTCAACACGGGCATTGTCTTTTGACTCGTCCACAATTTGATTACCACGTTTAGTTGCTTGAGCAACGATTTCATTCGCTTGCTCTTTCGCCTCGTGGATCACTTGCTGTGCACGTTTTTCAGCCAATTCTTGCTCATGTCTACCACGCTCCGCAGCTGCCAGACCGTCAGCAATTTTCTTTTTACGCTCTTCAAGCGCTTGCATGATAGGTGGCCATACATACTTCATGCAGAAGGCAATGAAGATCGCAAAGGCGATCATCTGGCCTATGATGGTTGCATTGATATTCATGCCTGTACCTCTAATTTATCGCTAATGGGGATTTAAAAATCTTAACCAGCCACTGCGAACAGAACGTACATAGCCAAACCAACTGCAATCATTGGAACCGCGTCAACCAGACCAGCAACCAAGAAGAACTGTGTACGTAACATTGGAACTAATTCAGGTTGACGAGCAGCGGCTTCTAAGAAACGACCACCTAATAAACCAACACCAATTGCCGCACCCAGTGCGCCCAAGCCGATCATCAATGCACCAGCAATATAAACTAAACCCATATCCATTTTTTTCTCCTACAAAAAAGTAAAGACTAAAAACAAAAAATTAAAAACCCAACAAACATCAATGATGTTCTTGATGTGCCATATCCAGATATACCGTTGTCAGCACCATAAAGATAAATGCCTGTAACGTGATAATCAGAATATGGAAAATCGCCCAGCCGATCTGTAAAAGACCAGCAAAAGATCCCATCACAATACCTGCGCTATACATAGTCGCAATCAGGATGAATACCATTTCACCGGCATACATGTTGCCGAACAGTCGTAAACCCAATGAAAAAGGTTTCGAAAGTAATGTGACTGTTTCCAGAATTAAGTTAATTGGCAGTGCCCATTTACCAAATGGCTGGAATGCTAACTCACCTAGGAAACCACCAGTACCTTTAATCTTAAAGCTATAAAACAGCATTAAAGCAAAAACTAATAACGCCATACCCAGCGTGGCATTTGGATCAGTTGAAGGTACGATTTTGAAGAACACATGATGAGGATCTGCGCCGAACATTGCTGCAGCACCTTGTGCAACAGCCATTGGAATGATGTCAACGGGTAGTAGATCCATTAAGTTCATCAGGAAAATCCAGACGAAAATAGTCAGAGCAAGTGGAGCAACAAGGTTATTCTTACCACCGGAGAAAGAGCCTCTCACGGTGTCATCGATGAAGTCGATTATCATTTCTGCAAAGTTTTGCATACCAGTTGGAATACCGGCAGAGGCTTTTTTAGCTGCGCTGCGGAAAAACCACATCATTAAAGCGCCAAGCAAGATAGACATAAACATCGTATCGACGTTGATTGCCCAGAATCCCATTTTGGCAGCTTCTTCTGCCGAGGTTGCAAAGCCCCAGTCGCCGCTTGGAGCCCAAACTCCAGGCTCAATTTGTACTTGTTTCTGACCGAAAGTCAGATTCTGAAGGTGATGCTTGATATATTCTGATGTAGTAATTGTTTCACTAGCCATGTCGGTTTCAAGCCCGGTTAGTCTGTCCCATAAACAACATCATCTGTGTCGCTATAAAGCCTAGCATCAACGCTACAATATTCATCTCCAGCACTATGATGCCAGTGGCAAACATTACAATCGTATTCAGCCAACGTTCAGCTACACATCTGTATGCTCTACTTAAATTTCGTTCGGCATCTGCTTTTGCAGTCTCCACTGCTCGCATAATATGCCATATCATCAAGAGAGTATTGATGATCGCAACGATGCTGCCAAAACCAGCCGCAATTGCGCACTCAAAACCACTTGACCAAGAGGCGAAAAGTACAATCAAAACCCACATTGCAACTTGCCACCACACAACACGTTTGAGTGGCTGCAATCTAGTTAATTGCTCCATTTTTTCCACTTGGATTTGGTCTTTGCGTTAAGCAAACCTGGGCATTATATAGACGTATACTTAGCCTGGTCAATGTCAAAATAGACATATTGGCTTAGTGTAGACAATATGTCTTTCGTCTAATTTTACCTAAATCTCAGTCCACTATAAAACAAGAATCACCCGCTATCCTAGCTATATCTTCAGTCACATACAGATATTGTGATATTCGTTTCCTTAAAAACCGTTCCTCGTAGCTTCAATTACGATACGCTTTTAATAGTTTCAGGCTGATTTAATTGCAAAGATTTTGGCGTCAAATTAAATTTTTGGCAGTGCTCAAGGTAACTTTTTTTCAATTCAGCCTCACCCATAAGACTACCTGCCTCATCTCGATAACTGATATTTCCATCTATGGCTTTACCTTGCCACTTTTGTTCAATGAGTTGACGCGAATGTTGTTTTTTAAACCATCCTATAAACTCATTTGCTTTGGCTAATAGTCTATAGCTGGATGCCCAGGCATTGACTGCCATAGTGTAGTAATAAGGCTGAGGAGCAATGTTGCCAGGAATGATTTCAATTTTTCCATACCAAGGACTTGTTCGATCTTCACAAGCCCAGTAATAGATGGGCAAGTCAACACCAAAGGCATCTACCACACCATCTGCAAGACAATTATGTATCCGTGACTGATCCGAGTAAGCAATGAGGTTTTCTAGCTGAATTCGTCCTCCGGACTTATTTTCATTACTACTCCAACGTACACCTTTTTCTTCTAAAAGTTCTAAAGCCGCGGGGTCATTTATAATACCCATGACTTTGCCATCGAGATCATTAATACTATTGATACGTTTATCACCTTTTCGTCTCGCCAATACCCAATTGAGATAGGTATAAGCTTCAGAGTAAGCAATATTGTCATATTCAGCAGAAGGCGGCAGAGCACTGATTACAATATCAGCAGGTGGTTCACCAAAGTTTCTTCCCGAGGTTAATAACTCGGTACACATGTCCCATGGCGCTTCAATAAACTCACATTCCACTCCCAGAAATTTGGCGAACGCTTGTGCGTAGTCAACATCTAAACCTTCAAGTGGATCACCTAACTTCTCACGAAATGAGAGACCAACAAAGTTTGGCTCAATTGCGACTCGTAGCTTACCTCGACGTAAGATGTCATCCAATTGATCATGAGCAGGGTCTGGCACCATATATAGCTTTTTAAGCGTGTTATCGAAAGCCTTCACAGCTTTATCTATTGTTGCTTGTTGAATATCAACTTGGTCTAATCCAGTCGTCATTTCTTCCACAACGTCATTAATGATTCGATTTTTACTCTGGATACGCTTCATTGAGCCAGAACTTAAATCGAGCGTTTCAAATATAACTGCTGTGTTATTCATCACTAAGGTCAATTGTTCACTGATAGATTGAAATAATTGCGTGAGTTGCCCTGTCGCAGCCTGTATAACATCAACAAAATTATCTAAACGCTGTTTGTTTGTGTGATTTATATTCTGGAGTTCGGTGTTGACTTGTGTGAAATCAAGTTGTTCAGCCGCCTGCTGAGCTTGCTCCATTGTCACAGAAGCAAGTCGCCTAACTTCATCAGCAACTACAGCAAAACCTCTTCCATGCTCACCAGCTCTGGCAGCTTCGATTGCTGCATTTAAAGCAAGTAAATTAACCCCCTTACCTATTTCTAATATGCCATCCAACACCTCAGTCACACTGACTGACTTTTCTGATAGTGTCTGGCTGATTTGTTCCATAGATTCACTAACAGACGTATTAACCTGATCAACCTCTATATTGATCTGAGATTGCAAGGCACCTACTGTTGAGTTTGAGCTATTTAGATAGTCATTAGCCATATTCAACTCAGCATCTAACTTGCCTGTTCGTTGACTAATTTCAGATAGAAAATTTTCCTGTAACTCAAGTGCACGAAAGATTTGACGGGATAATTGAGATGTTTGTGAACTGACTAATTGGAGTGCGCGATAAAAGCGTTTCTCTTCATCAGAAAAAGTTGCGCTATCTCCCTTATCATCGGTGCTCTCAGTCACAACGGACGGCTGTTGTTCTAGAGAAGAGGTAGTAAACATTTTTCTCAATATCTGCATCACATGAATTCCAAATTCCTAATGGTATTCGGATGCTATGCAATAGATAGTCCAACAAGCCGGGTCTACGCGTACTGCACCTATTGGGTGTTTATCTGAGAAGAAAAACTAGCCATGAAGTAAGTGAACACTTCTCATTTTTACAATAGCTAGCTATGCAAATGATTTTCAAGGAAACCACTAACTGAAACATAGACAAAGCTTTTTTGTTGTCTATTCCCTGAATTGAATACGGATGATATTCAGATAATCCGCACCACTTCGGTCCTTACTTTCACTTTTTCTGTGCACCAGTACTCTGTTAACTGATGACTTAAGCACCCAGTTGTTTTATCAGGTTTTTAAGTTCATCAATATTGGCATAATCGTATACCAATTTACCCTTACCATTGGCACGATGTTTAATACTGATACCTTTACCTAATTTACTACTAATGCGCTGTTCGATTTCCTGAATATCGACTGGATTGACTGCAGGCTCAGCTTTTTTTTCAGTACTTGGTTTAAGTATCCGTCTGATGAGCTGTTCGGTCTCTCTGACTGAAAGCACTTTTTCTACAATTTGTCTGGCTGCATCAGATTGTACATCGCCCTCTAATGCCAATAATGCTCGTGCATGCCCCATTTCGATATCACCATTTTCCAGCATACGTTTCACATCTTCATTAAGATTTCTTAAACGTAGCAAGTTGGTGACAGTAGCTCGAGACTTACCTACAGCCTCTGCAGTTTGCTGATGAGTCATCTCAAACTCTTCACGCAGACGGAATAAGGCATTAGCTTCTTCCATCGGATTAAGATTTTCACGTTGAATATTTTCGATCAGTGCCATCGCTATAGCACTTCGATCGGATACATCCCGGATCAGTACAGGTACTTCAACCAACCCCGCCATTCTCGATGCACGCCAGCGACGTTCGCCAGCCACAATTTCATACTTACCATCACCAACAGGTCGAACAATAATTGGCTGAACCAGACCTTGTGCACGAATAGAGTCCGCCAGCTCTTCCAGAGATTCTTGTGACATATCAACACGCGGTTGATATTTGCCAGGCTGAATCATATCAAGAGGAAAGTGCTGCAAACTGTCATCTAGATTTGCGGTCTCTTCCTGATGAACATCTGCAAGTAAGGCATCCAGCCCGCGACCTAAACCTCTTTTTTTACTCATTATTGGTTAACCTTTGTCATTTAGCACTTTGCTTCTGTCGTCGCATGAATTCACTTGCCAGCGCCATATAAGCTATCGAACCTCTTGAAGCACGATCATAATTGAGAACGGGTAGACCGTGGCTCGGAGCCTCAGCCAAACGCACATTTCTCGGAATAATCGAATGAAACACCTTTCCTTCAAAATGGCTAATCAATTGTCGAGAAACTTCATTTGCCAGATTATTCCGGGCATCAAACATCGTTCTCAATAATCCCGTCACATCAAGATTTGGATTAGCGCGTTGCTTAACCCTTTCTATTGTTCTTAATAATGATGATAAGCCTTCAAGTGCGTAATATTCACATTGAATAGGTATCAAAACCCCTTGTGATGCTACAAGCGCATTGACGGTTAGCATACTCAAAGAAGGCGGACAGTCAATGAGAATATAATCATATTTCTCACGCGTAGACTCGAGTGCAATCCGTAAACGATGCTCTCGTAACTTACTTTCAAGTAACTCAACTTCGGCGGCAGTCAGATCAGCATTGGTTGGCATAACATCAAAACTGATATCTTCAGGATGTATTATAGCGTCTACTGCTCGAGCTTCAGCCATGATGACTTCATAGCTACTGTTTTCTATCTCATTTTTATCAAGCCCACATCCAGTTGTGGCATTTCCTTGCGGATCGAGGTCAATCAGTAAAACTTTTTTACCATAATCCGCCAGTGACGCTGCCAGATTGACGGTGGTGGTCGTCTTTCCAACGCCCCCCTTCTGATTGGTCACTGCAAAGATATCGCCCATGCTCAGTCTTAATCCTTGATAAGTCTTACTAAATGTCTTTCACCGTCACACTCAGGCACCTTCAATGAAAGCACGTCATGCAAATGAAAGTCTGTCGATTCAAATGCTAACTCTTCTTCGGGATAAGTACCTTTCATCAGCACTAAGCAACCGCTTTTGTCACAATGTTGACCAGCTAATTGAATGATGTCGTCAATACTGGCAAATGCCCGAGCCGTGATGATAGCAAATTTTGGTAAAGATACCTGTTCTACACGTCCATGCACAACCGTCACATTCTCTAGACTAAGTTCAGCTTTGACTTGTTGTAAGAAACGTGTCTTTTTTGAATTACTATCGAGTAATGTCACCCGCGTTTGCGGTTGGCAAATAGCGACGGGAACACCTGGTAATCCTCCACCAGTCCCAACATCTAATAACGATGTTGATGAGATATAAGGCAAAACCGAGAGACTATCGAGTATATGGCGAGCCATCATTTGTTCAGGCTCACGTATAGAGGTCAGATTATAAACCTTGTTCCATTTATGCAACAAAACAACGTACGCAACCAATTTGGTACATTGTTCATCAGATAATGTCAGATCAAGTAGCTCACAACCTCGCTGTAATTGATTCAATAACGTCTTTTCAAGCATTAACTGGCTTCACTCAAACCGCTTCTTTTTAAATGCACGAGTAACAAAGAGACCGCCGCAGGAGTCACTCCTGAAATACGTGCAGCCTGACCTAGGTTTCCTGGTCTTGCTTGTTCTAATTTTTCACGAACCTCATTCGATAAGCCACGAACATTTTTATAGTTCATATCGAGGGGAAGCTCTGTATTCTCGTGTCGCTGTAATCGCTCAATTTCATTTTGCTGACGATCAATATAGCCGGAATATTTAGCCTGAATTACAACCTGCTCTGCGACATCAGCAGCGACATCTTGCTCCTCACCCATTAAGTTGAGCAAGCCTGCATAGGCTACTTTGGGGCGTCTCAATAATTCTTTTGCAGAGGCGACTTTATTAAGTCTTTCACCCAGCACTTGTTCAGCTTTTTCTTGATCCACTTTTTCTGGTACAAACTTATAGCTGTCGAGACGAGCATTTTCTTTAGCCACGGCATCCTGTTTTTCGTTAAACACTGCCCAACGCTCATCATCCACCAAACCTAATTGACGGCCAATTGGTGTCAGGCGAATATCTGCATTGTCTTCACGCAACATTAAACGGTATTCAGCACGACTGGTGAACATACGATAAGGTTCACGTGTACCCGACGTAATTAAGTCATCAATAAGCACACCAATATAGGCTTCATCACGTCGCGGATACCACTGATCTTCACCCCGAGCCTGAAGCCCCGCATTGAGACCCGCTATCAAACCTTGTGCACCGGCCTCTTCATAGCCAGTTGTGCCATTGATCTGACCAGCAAAAAATAATCCTGCCATGTGTTTTGTTTCTAACCAAGGGTGCAAATCTCGGGGATCAAAAAAGTCATATTCAATCGCATAGCCGGGTCTGGTAATGTGAGCATTCTCCAAGCCTTTCATCGAGCGAACAATTTCATACTGCACATCAAATGGCAGGCTTGTTGATATGCCATTTGGATAAACCTCACCACACTCCAAGCCCTCAGGCTCTAGGAATATCTGGTGTGATTGGCGATCAGCAAAACGTACGACCTTATCTTCAATCGATGGGCAATAACGTGGACCTATACCTTCTATTTCACCACTATACATGGGTGAGCGGTCGAGATTATTTCTGATCACATCATGTGTACGCTCGTTAGTGTGCGTTATATAACAGGAAATTTGGCGAGGATGATGCTCAGCTTTTCCAAGAAATGAAAAAACAGGTGTTGGTGTATCACCAGGCTGTTCGGTCAATTCTGAGAAATTAATGCTATTGATATCAATGCGTGGTGGTGTGCCGGTTTTTAGGCGATCTACACGAAATGGTAAAGCACGCAAACGCTGCGATAAAGCAATAGAAGCAGGATCGCCAGCACGACCACCTTGATGATTTTGTAAGCCTATATGAATTAAACCACCAAGGAATGTCCCCACCGTCAACACAACGGCTTTAGCTGAGAAACGCAATCCTGCTTGGGTTACCACACCAACCACACGATCATTTTCTACCACCAGATCATCGACTGGCTGCTGGAATATATAGAGGTTGGGTTGGTTTTCCAGATAAGCTCTCACCGCCGCTTTATACCGAATACGATCAGCTTGAGCACGCGTTGCTCTTACTGCGGGCCCTTTACTGGAGTTCAGTGTACGGAACTGAATACCCGCTCTATCAGCAGCTTTTGCCATAATGCCACCCAAGGCATCAATTTCTTTTACTAGATGACCTTTACCGATACCGCCGATTGCTGGGTTACAGCTCATTTGCCCCAGTGTTTCGATGTTCTGCGTCAATAAAAGTGTCTTCACGCCTTGACGTGCAGACGCTAATGCCGCTTCAGTTCCGGCATGACCACCGCCAACGACGATGACCTCATAATGATCCTGGAAACTCATATCACACCAACAATCTAGAAAGTAAAGGAAGTAATTTTAACATGCTGTTAATAATCTTTGCCTATAATTCAAACGTTTATATTACAAACCATTGAGGAAATTATGGAAAAAAACCGAGGCATTAAGCGTTTACTCTTCGCTCTGGTCTACTCATGGCAAGGCCTGTTATCAGCCTTGAAACACGAAGAAGCCTTTCGCCAGGAATTTTTTGCGTTTGTATTATTAACGGCGTTCAGTTTTTATCTGGATGTTACAGCGGTCGAACGACTACTGATGATTTCCAGCATTGTGTTAGTGATGATTGTCGAAGTCCTGAACTCTGCTATTGAAACAGTAGTTGACCGTGTTAGCACAGACAAACATAAATTATCTGGTCGAGCTAAAGACTACGGCTCTTTTGCTGTGTTAATGACGATTCTAATAGCAACCGCCACATGGCTGACTATTTTGATCTAGCTGCTGCCTGATATGAGACGATCATTAAGATCAAGCCAAAAACAATCATTGGTAGGCATAAAATTTGTCCCATCGTTAACCAATCAAAGGCTAAGTAACCATATTGTGCATCAGGAATACGAACAAACTCGATGATAAAACGGAAAACTCCATAACCTAATAAGAATAAGCCGGAAACAGCAGCTCTAGGTCTTGGCTTCGAAGAGAACCACCATAAAATGATAAACAATAAAACACCTTCTAATGCCGCCTCATAAAGTTGGGAAGGATGTCTTGGTAATGGCCCAGCACCAGGAAAAACCATAGCCCATGGCACATCACTCACTTTTCCCCATAACTCGCCGTTAATAAAGTTGCCAATACGCCCAAACATCAGACCAATAGGCACCATGGGTGCAATGAAGTCACTCACCTCAAAAAAAGTTTTTCCCGTTTTTTTACCAAACCACCAAAAAGCGGTAAGCACGCCTAGTAAACCACCATGAAATGACATGCCACCTTGCCAGATCTTGAACAGATTTAATGGGTTTTCCAGATTGGCCTGTAAGTCATAAAAAATGGCATAGCCTAAACGACCACCAATAATGACACCAACCGCACCATAAAAAAGTAAGTCTTCCAGCTGTTGCCGTGTCCAGTCCGTTTTATTAACGCGATACAGCCCCAGCAACCAGACAAACAAAAAACCGAATAAATACATCAGCCCGTACCAATGTATGTGAAGTGGGCCGATACTTAGGGCAATGGGATCAATTTGAGGATAGGTCATATGCGTCACTTTATATAAGGTATGGCAATCATACCAACTCAGGGCCACCATGGCGATGAATAAAACATAACCGCACCATTTTGGACAAACCGTCAAATTTGTCGCACCAAATTGATCACATGTTAAGTCTAACCTTTGTCCCTCTCCTTCTCATCCCTCTGTTTTTTATAGAATTTGTAAAGTTGGCACACATTCTGCTCTTGTTGTTGTAGTCTGAATACAAAGTGTTGCAAAAGACCAACGCATGTATTCCAGAAAGACTAAAAACATTTTAAAACCGAGGAGTAACACCATAATGAAATTACGTACAATTTCGGCTCTTACACTAGCAGCATCAACCATGCTTGCAGCTTCATCAGCAATGGCTTGGGAAAGCGAAGACGGTCAGCACTCTACAAGTGCAACAGTCGGCCTTTTCAGTGATTACCTTTTCCGTGGTATCTCATTCACTGATGAAGATCCAGCAATTCAAGGCAGCTTCGATTATGCACACTCATCTGGCTTATATGCTGGAGTATGGGCTTCCAACTTATCAACAGCTGACGACAGCAGCATTGAAATTGATGGTTACGTTGGTTATGGAAATGTATTCGGCGACTCAGGTGTTGGCTACGATGTATCTGTAGTTCGTTATTTTTACCCAGGCACCAGTGATTCTGACACTGATTACAATGAATACTTCGCATCTTTATCATACAGTTACTTCACCGCCATGATTGGTTATACACCTGAATGGGGTGGTGATGATGATGTCGATGAAATCTACTACAACCTATCATTTGACTATGAACTTCCATATGGCATTGCTCTGAATGCAGCTGTTGGTTACACAGACTCAGATCGTAACGACAATGAAGTAGGTAAATCAGATAGCTATGTGGACTACACAATTGGTCTGTCAAAACCTTTTGTCGGCTTTGATTGGTCTGTTGCTTATGTCGGAACAGATAGTGACGGCGATGACTTCGCAGGTTCAGACAGTGCAGCAGATGATCGCTTCTTAGTCAGCGTCAGCAAATCATTCTAAACTTCTCACAGCTACCCCCTCGATGTTGAGGGGGTAGATTTTCTACAGAAGGAAATACGCTTATGAAACAAGTTGTAGCAATTATTAAGCCCTTCAAGCTTGATGATGTCAGAGAATCTCTCTCAGAAATCGGTGTACAAGGATTAACCGTTTCAGAAGTAAAAGGTTTTGGACGTCAAAAAGGCCACACAGAGTTATACCGTGGCGCTGAATATGTCGTTGATTTCTTACCTAAGCTGAAACTGGAAATCGCCGTCGATGACGATATCGTCGAACAAGTGATTGAAGCCATTATCAAAGGTGCAAATACCGGCAAAATTGGTGACGGTAAAATCTTTGTTTATCCATTAGAGCAAGTGGTCCGTATTCGCACAGGCGAAACCGGTCCCGATGCGCTGTAAGCTTGGGGAGTAGATAATATGGAAAATAACATCTTTGAACTCCAATATGCATTAGACACCTTCTATTTCTTAGTGATGGGTGCTTTTGTTATGTGGATGGCGGCCGGCTTTGCGATGCTCGAAGCAGGTCTAGTTCGTGCAAAAAATACCACAGAAATTCTAACCAAAAATATCTTGTTATTTGCAATCGCCTGCACCATGTATATGGTTTGCGGTTATTCAATTATGTACCCAGAACTAGGTGCAACCTTTCTTAGTGGCATTACTGGTGACGGTGTTGCAGCTGAAAATACCTATGCGCCTTCGGCAGACTTCTTCTTTCAGGTTGTCTTTGTCGCGACTGCAATGTCAATCGTATCAGGTGCCGTCGCTGAACGTATGAAGCTATGGGCGTTTGCTGCTTTTGCTATTGTCATGACAGCCTTTATCTATCCTATGGAAGGTTCTTGGACATGGGGTGGTGAAGCTGTATTTGGTCTGTACACCCTAGGAGACTTAGGTTTTTCTGACTTTGCTGGTTCAGGTATCGTTCATATGGCTGGTGCTGCTGCTGCACTTGCGGGCGTATTGTTACTCGGTGCCCGTAAAGGTAAATACGGTCCAAATGGTGAAGTTCAACCAATTCCAGGTGCAAATTTACCTATGGCAACATTAGGTACATTTATACTGTGGTTAGGTTGGTTTGGTTTTAATGGTGGTTCAGTATTAGCTACCGCCTCAGTTGAAAGTGCTAATGCTGTTGCAGTTGTCTTTATGAATACAAATGCTGCTGCAGCTGGCGGTGTCATTGCAGCCCTTATTGTAGCTAAAGTCATGTTTGGTAAAGCAGACTTAACTATGATTCTTAATGGTGCATTAGCAGGTCTTGTCGCCATTACTGCTGGCCCTGATACACCAACGCCATTAGTAGCTACTATCATCGGTGCTGTGGGTGGTGTCATCGTCGTATTCTCAATTGTTTTCTTAGACAAAATGAAGATTGATGATCCCGTCGGCGCTATCTCGGTACATGGTACTGTCGGTCTATGGGGACTTTTAGCAGTACCATTCACCAACCCGTTAACTGAAGATGGTGGAGCTTCATTCTCTGGTCAGTTAATCGGTGCAGCAACCATCTTTGTATGGGTATTTGTTGTCAGCTTAATTGTCTGGGGTATTCTGAAAGCAATCATGGGTCTGCGTGTCTCTGAAGAAGAAGAGTACGAAGGCGTTGACTATGTAGAATGTGGTATGGAAGCCTACCCAGAGTTCACTAACACAGGTAAATAAACCAAGTTAGTTAAAACTCAATACCAAAAAAGGGCAAGTATTTATTACTTGCCCTTTTTTTATTTCAAATATTCGTAATATCTACTGATGGTACTTTTCACTTAAACGGTGAACAGAATCAACCAGTCTTGCCATATTCTCAGGGTTGACCGATGGATGAATTCCATGGCCAAGATTAAACACATGACCGGTTCCTTTTCCATAAGCCTCAAGAATTGTACTGACCTCTTGTTCAACCCGATCTGCTGATGCATACAACACACAAGGATCCATATTGCCTTGAAGTGTGACTTTATCACCAACACGTTGTCTTGCAGAGTGTATATCTGTAGTCCAGTCAAGGCCCAAACCATTCACACCTGTTTCTGCCATCCACTCTAACCATTGTCCGCCGCCTTTGGTAAATAAAGTCACTGGTACTTCTCGTCCATTTGACTCTTTAATCAGGCCATTCACGATTTTTTCCATATAGGCTAGTGAGAACGCTTTATAATTCTCCGGACTTAATGCGCCGCCCCAAGTATCAAATAACATGATCGCCTGAGCACCCGCATTAATTTGTGCATTTAAATACGCGATGACTGAATCAGCCAACACATTCAGCAAGGCATGCATTTGATCAGGCGCATCAAACATCATCCCCTTCACTTTCGCAAAATCTTTACTACTACCGCCCTCAACCATATAACAAGCCAAAGTCCATGGACTACCGCTAAAACCTATTAATGGTACTTTGCCATCAATTTCTTTTCTGGTTAAGCGGATAGCATCCATCACATAGCCTAATGAATCTTCCATATCAGGTACTGAAAGATTAGCTATATCCTGCGAACGCTGAATAGTTTTAGAGAACTTAGGACCCTCGCCTGTAACAAAGTGAAGTCCTAAGCCCATAGCATCTGGAATAGTCAATATGTCAGAAAAGATGATAGCGGCATCAAGCTCGTAACGTCTGAGCGGCTGCAGCGTCACTTCACAGGCTAAGTCGGGTGTAGAGCAGAGGGTCATAAAGCTACCGGCTTTTTCTCTGACTTCACGATATTCAGGCAAATAACGACCCGCCTGTCGCATAACCCATACCGGGGTTTTATCTACAGGTTGTTTCAGTAATGCTCTGAGATAACGATCATTTTTTAGACTGCTCACAATTGACTCCTGAATGACTAGATCTATTCCTTAAGAATAATGGATATAAAAAAGGCTTCATCATACATGAAGCACTATCCATGTATGAAAAAGCCTTATTTTTATGACGAAGATCCGTGATTAAACGTCTAAGAAATCCAGAATACCTTCTGCAGCCTGACGTCCTTCCCATACCGCCGTAACAACAAGGTCAGAGCCGCGGACCATATCACCACCAGCGAAAATCTTAGGATTGGTTGTTTGGTACTTAATCGCTGCCTCTGAAGGAGCTACGACCCGTCCACCATCATCAATTGAGATATTAAATTTCTCAAACCACGGCGCTGGACTTGGACGGAAACCAAACGCTATAACAACAGCATCAGCTGGAATGATTTCTTCACTTCCTGGCACGGGCTCAGGACGACGACGGCCTCGTTCATCCGCTTCGCCTAAAGCAGTGGTAACAACTTTTACACCTTCCACTTTGCCGTTACCAACGATTTCTACTGGCTGACGATTCCACAAAAACTCGACGCCTTCTTCGCGTGCATTATTTACTTCACGACGTGAACCGGGCATATTTTCTTCATCACGACGGTATGCACAAGTCACACTTGCCGCATTTTGTCGGATAGAGGTACGGTTACAGTCCATCGCGGTATCACCACCACCTAGGACAACAACTCGCTTACCTTCCATTGATACATAATCATTAGTATCAAGTTCTAATAAATGTTTATTGTTTGCAACCAGAAAAGGTAATGCTTCATAGACACCAGGCAAATCCTCACCTGGAAAACCACCTTTCATATAGGTGTATGTTCCCATTCCAAGGAATACCGCGTCGTATTCATCAATTAATGATTGAAAATCAACGTCTTTACCTACTTCTGTATTTAAACGGAATTCAACTCCCATACCTTCGAGTACTTCACGGCGGCGTTTCACAACTTGCTTTTCTAATTTAAACTCTGGAATACCAAAGGTAAGCAAACCACCGATCTCAGGGTAACGGTCAAATACAACGGGTTTGACACCATTGCGAACGAGTACGTCAGCGGCACCTAAACCCGCAGGTCCAGCACCGATAACTGCCACGCGTTTACCAGTATCCGTGACATTAGACAGGTCTGGGCGCCATCCTTGCTCCAAGGCCGTATCGGTAATATATTTTTCGACAGAACCGATAGTCACTGCACCAAAGCCATCATTTAATGTACATGCACCTTCACATAAACGATCTTGCGGACACACCCTGCCACAAATTTCCGGCAAGGTGTTGGTTGCATGAGATAGCTCAGCAGCTTCTTCTAAATTGCCTTCACTAACCAGTTTCAACCAGTTAGGAATATAGTTATGAACGGGGCATTTCCATTCACAATAAGGGTTACCACACTCTAAACAGCGGTCTGCTTGTTCTGCTGAAGAATCGGCATCAAAGTCACCATAAATTTCGCCAAACTGTTTGATCCGAACGTCAGCATCAAGCTTCTTTGGGTCAAAACGCCCCACATCTAAAAACTGAAATGTATTTTTTGCCATAATTATTATCTTAGTCTCTGGACTTATGCCGCTTTAGTAGCAAGTTTTAACAAGCCATCGATTGCTGCTGCTTTTGGTTTAACTAACCAGAACTCTTTAATGCGTTGTTCAAACGCATCCAGCAATTGATGTCCCCACACACTACCGGTTTCGCGAACATGATCTTCAATCATACCTTTGAGATAGAGTGATAATTCTGACATTTCAGGACTGTCAATTCTGAGCAGTTCAACGAGCTCTTTGTTATAACGATCGGCAAACGTATTATCACTATCTAATACAAATGCCAGACCACCCGTCATACCTGCACCAAAGTTCAACCCTGTTTCGCCAAGCACAGCTACAACACCACCTGTCATATATTCACAACCGTGGTCACCTACGCCTTCTACGATAGCTGTAGCGCCAGAGTTACGAACGGCAAAACGTTCACCAGCTCGGCCAGAAGCATAGAGTAAACCACCCGTTGCACCATATAGGCATGTATTACCCATAATGCTGGCTTCTTGTGTTTCAAACTCACTTTCAGGTGAAGGGTAGATAACGAGCTTACCGTCAGCCATACCTTTACCAACGTAGTCGTTAGCATCGCCTTCGAGGTACATTTCCAGGCCACCAGCATTGAATACACCAAAACTTTGACCAGCAGACCCCGTTAACTTCAAACGAATCGGTTTATCAGCCATGCCATAGTTGCCATAAAGCTTAGCAATTTCACCGGATAACCGCGCACCAATAGAACGATTAATATTACGTACTTGGTAACTAAACTCACCACCGGCTTTATTAACAATGGTCTCTTTAATATCAGCCACCATTTGTTCAGCCAATTCACCTTTGTCATAAGGCTCATTTTTCGGCTCTAAACAGAACTGCGGTTTATCTGCTGACACACCGGCTGAAGACAACAACGGTGCCAAATTGAGGCTATGTTGTTTTGTCGTTTCACCTGGCAATAACTCCAATAAGTCAGTACGACCAATTAAGTCCTGCAAACTCACTACACCCAGTTTAGCTAACCACTCCTGAGTTTCACGAGCAACGAACTGGAAGTAGTTCATCACCATCTGTGGCAAGCCAATAAAGTGCTGCGTACGCAGCTTCTCATTTTGAGTTGCAACACCGGTTGCACAGTTATTCAGGTGACAAATACGCAAGTATTTACAACCTAGTGCTACCATTGGACCGGTACCAAAGCCAAAGCTTTCCGCACCTAAAATAGCGGCCTTGATGACATCCAAACCTGTTTTCAGACCACCATCTGTTTGTAGACGTACTTTATCGCGTAAATCATTAGCTCGTAGTGTCTGATGTGCTTCACTCAGACCCAATTCCCATGGACCACCGGCATATTTAACCGAGGTAAGTGGGCTCGCACCTGTACCGCCGTCATAACCAGAAATGGTAATCAAGTCAGCATAAGCCTTAGCCACACCAGCAGCGACAGTACCAACGCCCGCTTGAGAGACCAATTTCACTGAGACAAGCGCATCTGGGTTGATCTGTTTCAGGTCAAAAATCAGCTGAGCAAGATCTTCAATTGAGTAAATATCATGGTGCGGTGGCGGTGAAATCAATGTCACACCAGGTACAGAGTGACGTAAAGTCGCGATCATCTGATTGACTTTACCCCCCGGTAACTGACCACCTTCACCCGGTTTAGCACCTTGAGCGACTTTGATCTGGAGAACTTCTGCATTAACCAGGTAATGTGGTGTGACACCAAAACGACCAGAGGCAATCTGTTTGATTTTTGAAACCCGTTCATTACCAAAACGATCCGGATCTTCACCACCTTCACCCGAATTTGAGCGACCACCTAATCTGTTCATTGCCACAGCAAGTGCTTCATGCGCTTCTGGTGATAATGCACCTAATGACATACCAGCGCTATCAAAGCGTTTAAGAATATTGCTGACATCCTCGACTTGATCTAATTCGAGTGGTTTATCGGCCAGTTTAACCTTCATTAGGTCACGTAATACCATTGGCGAACGTTCATTAACCAACTCAGCATAGGCCTTATAATCATCAAAACTACCGCCTTGAACAGCTTTCTGTAAAGTAGCGATAATATCGGGGTTATAAGCGTGATATTCACCACCATGGATGAACTTGAGCAAGCCACCTTGTGCACGTTTTTTACGTTGATTCCAAGCCAGTTTTGCCAGTGTTTCATCATCAGACTGTAAGTCTTCGAAGGTCGAACCGCTGACACGACTTGTCGTTGCAGTAAAGCATTTATCCACGACACTGTCGTTCAAACCTACAATCTCAAACAATTGCGCACCGCGATAACTCGCAATGGTTGAAATACCCATTTTTGAAGTAATTTTGAACAAGCCTTTATTAATACCCTTACGGTATCGACGGCATAGTTCTGCACGATCCAAGTCTTGAATTTCATTAGTATGAATCATGTCATTAAGACAAGCATAAGCCAGATAAGGATAGATGGCAGTTGCACCATATCCTAACAAGGTACCAAAGTGATGAGGATCACGTGCGGTAGCTGTCTCTACGATAACATTGGCATCGCACCGAAGACCTGCCTGGATCAGACGTTGATGCACGGCACCAGTCGCTAATAAGGCATGGATAGATAACTTATCTTTAGCAATATCACGGTCACTAAGAACAACAACTACAGTACCGTCAGCAACCGCCTCAATTGCCTTATCACAAAGCGCATCGATAGCCGCTTCAAGCCCCAGAGTAGGCTCATAATTCAATGATAGCGTGACCGACTCATATTCAGCATTGTCTTTACCCATTGCCAAGAGTTGACGGAACTGGCTTTCTGACAATACAGGTGAATCAACCACAACGCGCTGTGCATGATCTTCACCTTCTTCAAACATATTGCGCTCTTCACCGAAACATGTTTCCAGTGACATCACAATATTTTCGCGAAGCGGATCGATTGGCGGGTTGGTTACCTGTGCAAACTGTTGGCGGAAATAGTCATAAACTGAACGAACGTGCTTTGATAAAACAGGAAACGGTGTATCGTCACCCATTGAACCAATCGCTTCCTGACCAGCCTCACCTAAAACGCGGATTACCTGATCACGTTCTTCAAAAGTGATATTGAAAAGTTTTTCATAAACCTGATACTCATCACCTTCGATTGTTGGACCAGTTTCATCATCAGCCGTATCAGACAATCTTTGCAGGTTACTTTCTAACCATTGACGATATGGTTGGGCTGTTTTCAGCATATTATCGATGTCTTCAGGCATCAATAACTCACCCGTTTGAGTATCAATAGCCAGCATTTGCCCCGGCTTCAAACGGCCTTTGGCAATAACATCTTCTGGTTCATATTTATATACACCGACTTCTGAGGCCAGTGTGATATGACGATCTTTAGTAATGATATAACGAGCAGGACGTAGACCATTTCTGTCTAGTGTACATGCCGCATAACGACCATCAGTGGTCACCACACCAGCAGGACCGTCCCAAGGCTCCATATGCATCGAGTTATAGTCATAAAATGCTTTTAAGTCAGCGTCCATGGTTGGATCATTTTGCCATGCAGGTGGAATGATCAGACGCATAGCACGAAACAAACTTACACCACCGGCTAACAAAGCTTCCAGCATATTATCCATGCTGGATGAATCTGAACCTGAAGTGCCAACTAATGGACGAATATCATCCATATTATCTATTAACGAAGTTGCAAACTTAGCACCACGAGCGAGAGCCCAGTTACGGTTACCTTGCACAGTATTGATTTCACCATTATGAGCAAGATAGCGGAAAGGTTGAGCTAGACGCCATTGTGGCCAGGTATTCGTTGAAAAACGTTGATGGAAGACTGCAATTGAGGTTTCCATACGTTTGTCATTCAGGTCTTTATAAAACACCGGCAGATATGACGGCATTACAAGACCTTTATATGAGACAACGTGTGAAGACAAGCTAGGAATATAGAAATCACTGTCGTCTGTTACCGCTTTTTCAGCTAAACGACGGGCAATATATAGTTGACGTTCAAAATCAGCCTCAGACATGCCTTCAGCGGCATTCACAAAGACTTGACGCATCACCGGCAATGAAGTCAACGCTTGTTGACCACAAGCAGATGCTGGATCAACAGGGACTTCACGCCAACCTAAAACATCTAACCCCTGCTTAGCTAAACTCTCAGCGACAGCATTTTGCGCAAATTCAGCTTTAGCATCATCCTGTGATAAGAAAACCATACCCACCGCATATAACGGAGATAAGCTGTAACCATGCTCTTCTGCGATGGCCTTGAAAAAGCTATCTGGTTTCTTCAGCAGTAAGCCACAACCATCCCCTGTTTTTCCATCAGCGCCAATTGCGCCGCGGTGGGTAAGGTTACCTAAAGCTTCGATTGCTGTTTCGATCAACCAGTGGCTAGCCTTATCGTCCATTTGGGCGATTAGACCAAAACCACAGTTATCACGTTCAAATTGCGGTCTATAAAGACCTTGATTCATTTCTGTTGGCTGACTCACGTCACATACCTTCATATTAGTTAGCGCCGTCACTGCTCTCCCGTCGGATAGTCCGGCGGTATTCGGAATCGTCTTCGAGGAGCGTTGACCAAATACGGCAGAAAGGATCATCTATTATAACGATGGATACCTTGCCATTCAATTATTACAATACCTTCCATGGCAAAATATGAGCGTTAAATTTTCCTATTTTCAATAAAATAGCTAAAATGCACTGTTTTTGACGAAACTACGGAACGATCATGGACAAACCTTTAATCGGTGTCGTCATGGGCAGCAACAGTGACTGGCCCGTTATGCAAAAAGCCGTTGAGCAACTTGAAGCATTTGGTATCAGCTATGAAGCCAAAGTTGTTTCAGCTCACCGCACACCTGACCTATTAACGGCATATGCGGAAACAGCCCTACAGCGTGGACTTGCCTGTATTATAGCAGGCGCAGGTGGAGCAGCACACTTACCGGGCATGCTTGCGGCTAGTACCATCGTTCCTGTTTTAGGTGTGCCTGTTCCTTCAAAGTACCTTAAAGGTCAAGACTCACTGTTATCTATAGTACAGATGCCGAAAGGCGTTCCTGTCGCAACTTTTGCTATCGGCGAAGCAGGCGCAGCCAATGCAGCATTATTTGCCATCGCACAGTTAGCAGTCAATGACAAAAGTCTGGCGGATAAACTGGATGCTTTCCGCAGAAAGCAACATCAAACTGTTGTCGAGATGACGCTGCCACCACAATAGTACACAAATTATAGAGCGTGTTGATTAATTTTTAATCACTTTCACACTATAAGTAATTACACCAATACAACTCTTTATTTACGATTAGCTGAAATTAAACGAGGTCAATGATGAATACACAGATTTTACCCGGTTCAACAATAGGTATGCTGGGTGGCGGTCAACTTGGCCGTATGTTTACCTCAGCAGCGCAAGTGATGGGTTATAAAGTTGTCGTTCTCGATCCCGATCCACAAAGTCCAGCGGGCATTATTGCAGATCAGCATATTTGCGCAGCTTACGACGATGAGAAGGCATTAGATGATATGGCAACGCTCTGTGCTGCCATCACTACCGAATTTGAAAACATCCCAGCACAAACATTGGCCTTTCTTGAACAAAAAACTATTGTGCATCCATCTTCGAAAGCTTTAGCATCAACGCAGAACCGAAATATTGAAAAGAATTTTATTAGCTCTCTCGGTATTCAAACAGCCCCTTTCTCCCCTATCCGTCGCAAAGAAGACATCGCTGAGGCAGAAAAAACGATTCATTTCCCAGCTATTCTTAAGGTCGCCACGTTTGGTTATGATGGCAAAGGTCAAATCCCATGTAAGACGATTGAAGACGTCTACGCAGGTTTTGAAGCATTAGCTGAAAAAGAATGTGTGTTAGAGCAGCGGATTGATTTAGACAAAGAAATTTCAGTTGTATTGGCAAGAAGTCAGACTGGTTCGATTATTAATTTTCCTGTTGCAGAAAATGTGCATGTCAACGGTATTTTGCATACCACGACCGTCCCCACGACCGTCAACGCAGAACAATCACAAAAAGCTATTCAAATGGCGAATGATATTGCCAAAGGTCTGGGTTATGTAGGCACCATGGCTGTAGAGTTTTTTGTCAATCAGACTGGGGAGATTATCGCGAATGAAATTGCCCCTCGTCCACACAATTCCGGTCATTACACGCTTGATGCTTGCCATACATCACAATTTGAACAGCAAGTTCGTATGTTATGTGGCCTACCCGCTGGTGATTGTGACTTAATCAGCCCTGTCGTCATGGTTAACTTATTAGGTGATGTCTGGGGCTCCAGTCAGCCACACTGGGAAACATTACTCTCTGAGACGAATATCAAGCTCCATTTATATGGCAAACAAGAAGCACGTCCAGGTCGTAAAATGGGACATTTCAATGTGATTGCTGAAACTGTTGATGAAGCAATGCAACAAGCCGAAACTTGTTTTGAAAATTTAAAAGCCGACTGATTTGTCAACGAATAAGAATCATATTGCCATCAGTTACTGTACACAGTGCCGCTGGCTACTTAGGGCCTCTTGGATGGCTCAAGAACTGTTGACGACATTTGAGAATGAAATCACTTCACTCACGTTAGTACCAGCGACTGGTGGGCTTTTTGAAGTTTGGGCAAATGATCAATTACTGTGGTCTCGTAAACAACAAGGCCGGTTTCCTGAGATAACAGAATTAAAACAGCTGGTGCGTGATATCATCGCTCCAGATAGATCTCTTGGTCATAGCGATAGAAAGTCTCGCTCTGACAGTCACTCTTAACGCTTAGGTATTTTTATTATGCGAATGGATGTCAAAAATGTAAGCCTTCTTTTAAGAGTCAGCATTTTCATGCTATTTACATTTTTTCTCATAGCATGTGATGACACCAACTCCCCGACGCCACAAACACCTAAACAAAATAAGGTGACCAAGTTAAACAGTAAAAATATTGATGCATACGCTAACGAAATGGCGAATAACTATATCAATATTCAGGATCAACTAGTTCAGCATTATCAACAGGCCAAGCAAACGAAAAATACTTTTGGATTCATTCAATATCGCAACCATACTTGGACGCCTGAATATATTTCTTTAAAAACAAGATATAACCGGGACTTTGAATACAATAAGGCTTTTTTAGAAAAACAGAAAAGTGCGCCGCTGTTTACTATCTATGAGAACTTGATTTATATCGGCTTGGATCTGAAAAATGGCATGCTTGAAGATGACATAGAGCGCCAACAATCAGCACTAGAAGCAGCAAAAAAAGATAAACAACAAGTCATCGACATCCAGAAACAACTCAAATGAGTTATTTCTGGATAACTCATCTAGCTTTCTACTTTCTCTGAATAATCACAGTCTTTCTGTGGACAGACCTTTTCTGTACCACGACTCTTCGTCGTTTTTAATGTAAGAATCGGCCAGTTACATTTCGGACAAGGTTCTTTCAGCGGCTCATTCCATAAAGCATAGTCGCAGTCAGGATATTCTGAACAAGAGTAAAAGACTTTTCCTCGACGTGATTTACGCGTCAGAATTTCGCCTTTGTGGCACTGTGGACATTCAACACCAGTGTTTGCAGGCTGCTCAAGTGATTCAATATGTTTACACTTGGGATAGCTGGAACAGCCAATAAACTTTCCATAACGGCCAGTGCGAATCCATAAGTCAGAGTCACATTTAGGACATTTTCGGCCCTCTACTACCTCTGGTTCATTATTAGTGGTTTCCTCACCATCGATATTACGTGTGTAGTCACACTCCGGATAACCGGTACAACCGATAAAACGGCCACTACGACCAAGGCGGCTGGATAACTTTTTGCCACATTTTGGACAATCTTCATCTAGCAGTTCTTGTGTCACATCACTGCGCTGAACTTCTTTGTCTTTTGTTTCGACTTGTTCCTTGAATGGGCCCCAGAATTTTCTCAGTAACGGTACCCACTCTTCCTCGCCCCGAGCAACCGCATCAAGTTCATCTTCTAACTCTGCAGTAAAGTTGTAATCAACATACTTCGTAAAGTGATCAACGAGGAATTTACCTACCACACGGCCTACATCTGTTGGATGGAAGCGTTTGTTAATAATTTCTACATATTCACGCTGTACCAGTGTAGAAATAATACTGGCATAGGTTGATGGGCGACCAATATCATGCTCTTCTAAGCTTCTGACCAGACTGGCTTCACTATATCTTGGTGGCGGCTCAGTGAAATGCTGTTCGGGTCTAATCGCTTTTAAGTCAACAACCTGACCTACTTCCATTGGAGGTAGTAGCTTTTCATCTTTATCACTGGAGGCAGAGTCATCTTTATCTTCGAGATAGACGCTCATAAAGCCAGGATTTACCACAGTCGAACCATTAGCGCGAAAAGTATTACCTTTACCACAAGCTAAATCGACAGCAACCGTGTTCAAGGTGGCATGCACCATTTGACTCGCCATTGTGCGCTGCCAAATAAGGGTATAAAGCTTCAACTGATCAGCTGAAAGATACGCTTTCATATCTTCTGGTGTTCTCAGTACAGAGGTCGGTCTTATCGCCTCATGCGCCTCTTGGGCATTTTTTGATTTTGTTTTGTATTCCTGCGGTTTAGCAGGCACCATCTTCTGGCCATATTTTTCTGCAATAAACTCGCGTATTTCGTTTAAAGCTTCTTGTGCCAACGTAACGGAGTCTGTACGCATGTAGGTGATTAAACCAACTGCTCCTTCACCAGTATCAACGCCTTCATATAGCTGCTGAGCAATACTCATAGTGCGCTGAGCGCCAAAACCAATTTTGCGCGACGCTTCCTGCTGTAGTGTTGAAGTCGTAAAAGGAGCCGCAGGGTTGCGTTTACGTTGTTTTTTCTCAACATTCGAAACCAGCAGCTTTCCTTCTGCCGCTTTCTCTAATTTCTTTACAACATTCGATGATTGTTTTTCATCGGTAACGCTAAACTGGCTTAATTTCTCACCTTCAAAATAGGTTAGTTTAGCCTGGAAGGCTTTTTTATCGGCTACCGCGTCAGCTTCTATGCTCCAGTATTCTTTAGCAACAAAGGCTTCAATCTCAAGCTCACGCTCTACAATCATTCTTAATGCTGGACTTTGTACACGTCCAGCAGACAAGCCTCGACGCACTTTTTTCCATAATAATGGAGATAATGTAAAACCAACAAGATAATCCAGTGCTCGTCTGGCTTGCTGTGCATTAACAAGCGACATCGATAATTCACGTGGATGTGCTACCGCATCATTAACAGCTTGCTTGGTAATTTCATGGAAAACAACGCGATGAGTATCTTTATCTTTAAGTGCGCCACGCTTTTTCAATAATTCGTACAAATGCCATGAAATAGCTTCCCCTTCTCTATCAGGGTCAGTCGCGAGATAAAGAGCATCGGCTTTTTTCATCGCCTTAACAATCGCATCAACATGCTTACTATTGCGATCAATCACTTGATATTTCATCGCAAAATCTTTGGCTGTATCGACAGCGCCCTCTTTTGGCAATAAGTCACGCACATGCCCGTAAGAAGCTAAGACTTCGACATCTTTACCAAGATATTTTTTGATTGTTTTCGCCTTGGCTGGCGACTCAACGATGACTAGTTTTTTTCCCATTTTCTCCGATACCAAAAACCTACGCACATATAAACAAAGCCCGTTAGTACGGGCGATGTTGAAGTTTTTATTATTTTTTTAGCCTAGTGAACGACGGCTTCCATGTCTTCAAAGACCAAGTCTTCCATCCAAGCAAAAGCGACTTCTCTTCCAGGTTGATAAAACAACACCATCAGTACCACCCACTTAAGTTGATCAAGATCGATCTCTTCCGTATCCAGTGCCATAACTCGCTCCAGCACAATCTCACGGGTTTCGACGTCTAAAACCCCAACTTGTTCCAGAAACAATAAATAACCACGACACTGTACATCTAAACGCTCCAGTTCAACATCACAAAATACACGCATTGTGGCATGTCGTTTGAGCGGTTGATCAGTGGCAACAGTCATGTTGTCTAACCATTCCAGCGCTTTATGAATTTCTAATTCCTGAAAACCAACTTGCTCCAACTCAAGCTCTAACACTTCATTATCTGGTTTATTACGCTCTTCCGTATCGATGTAGGTTTCAAATAGATATAACAACACATCAATGACATTTTCTTTCATTTGATTCTCTTTAATAAGCCTGGTTCAGGAACCCGTCCGAACATAACGGCCGCCGGGCAATGACTCAACATCCCCCTCTAGCTCTAGTAATAACAGCATGGATGAAACAGCATCAGCCGTCAATCCAGTATTTTCTATCAACCTGTCTATGCCGACAGGGTCAAATCCAAGATGCTTAAGCAAAGTCTGATAATCACCATCTTTTTCATGAGCTGGCTCAGTGTCTTTTTTATGCTCTATGATTTGTGGCTTGATACCGGCCAGCGCACCTAACTCTTCTATAATATCTTGTGCGGTTTCAACTAACTTTGCCCCATCCCGTATTAACTGATGGCATCCTCTAGATAAAGGATTGTGGATAGAACCGGGAATGGCAAACACTTCTCGTGATTGTTCCATGGCGGTTCTTGCCGTGATTAAAGAGCCACTTTTTAAAGCAGCTTCGACAACTAAAGTGCCAAGCGACAAACCACTGATAATTCTATTTCGCCTCGGAAACAGCTCCGGCTTGGGTGAGGTACCCAAAGGAAACTCTGACACGATAGCACCATTTTCTACTATGTCATGGGCTAACTGACGATGTTGGGCAGGATATACACGATCTAGCCCCGTGGCGACCACCGCGATAGTTTTCCCTCGACTCAGAGCCCCTTTGTGAGCAGCCGCATCAATGCCCATTGCCAGCCCGCTGGTGATTACTAAACCACCATCAGCAAGATAATGTGCAAAATCGTGAGCGGTATTCCTACCAGAAGCCGAAGGGTTCCGACTACCAACAATGGCCAGCTGCCACTCATTTAGAAGAGATACATCACCTTGTACATACAATAAGCAGGGTGGATCCGGAATTTCTTTCAAGAGATTCGGATATCGCTCATCTTCAATTGTAAGGATATAACGGTTATCTTGCTCTAACCAGAGTAGATCTTGCTCGACTTGTGGCCAATCAGGATCACGGAGGTTCTCAACCAGTTTTTCATTAAAACCAGTTACTTGTTTAGGGTTATTTAAAATGTATTGCGGATTGCCATACTGTTGCAACAGCTTTTGATATGTTTTTGGGCCAATCCCTGGCACTCGCTGTAGAGCAATCCAACAAGCCAATTCATTATGCTTGTTAGCTATCATTCCGCTGAATAAATCCTTTTAAGGTGCGCTTTTCACTCGATCATATAAATGAATCGCTCGTGTTGCTTTCATTACAATGGCGTAACTGACTTTGTCATATAGTTTGAATACCATCGCTTCACCCGCATGCTCATCGGGTAGGGTCAATGTATCGTCATGATCTGCTGATACAGAATCTTTTATCGTTTCTCCAGCCTGATATATAGACAATACATTACCTGCTTCTAAACCATCTCGTTTACCCAATGTAAGAACAACAATCTGGTATTGCCCTATTTGAGAAACACCATCAAATACGGAGATAATCGTGCCGCTCAGGGGAGTCTCTGGTGAGCGCGGAATAAAATTAAGGTCAAAATCCTGCTCTTCTATCTCCAGCAAACGATCACCAACCTGAATTTCTCTATTCGTATAGGTAAGTCCCACTTTTGCAGGCTCATCTTTGGTTAATCTCTCAGCATCACCAGAGTAAATAGCTTCATAGCCCAGAACCTCATCAGTTTCAGGATCTTTGTATGCTTTGCCACCTCGGAAGATACTGTATGAATCACTATCCTTATCCGAGATACCTTTTACATAGACATAGTCACCAGCACCAGAGATCAGTCGCTCATCTGCACTCGCCACAACGTAAGGCGCATTATCTAAAGCCTCTTTCCCTACCACTCTTGGCTTAGATAAAAACGGCCCTATCGCGGATAAAGGTATGGTTAAAATAGGTTTATCTAAAATCGTCTCACGTACTTCTGGAGAGAGTTTTACACTACGTTTGCCACGATTAACCTCAATCACTGGTTTTCCATCACGATAACTGAGAGATAACTCGTCACCTGGATAGATCAGATGAGGATTATCAATTTGAGGGTTAACGTACCAAATATCCGGCCAATGCCATGGGTATTTCAAAAACATGCCAGAAATATCCCATAAGGTATCGCCTTTCTTAACGGTATATCGCTGTGGATGGTCAGGATTAAGTTCCACTTCCTTAGCCAGCAGAGGACTACTCAGCAAAACAAAAATCAAACTAATCGCAATGCGCTTTATCATCGAACCATCCTCATGGACGTTAACCTAGCCCCAATCCTGTAACGGGCAATTTTAAATAGTGTGTTATATGCGGTAGGACTAATCAAGTATTGCTACCAGCGTCAAACTTAATCATTTTTAGACAACAAGTAAACTCTGCCAAAGAATTCTCTGACGCATTACTGAAACTAGTCGTCAGCTCTAAGTGTCGCATCAGGCATAGAATACAGATAAAAACTTCAAAAAAACGTTAAGCGGCGCAGCTTCTGATATCAAAAATGTTTTCGTTTAGCGGTATCGGCTACTATAAATTGACAACTTGATATCAGCTCCCCGAACACGTCATATTTTCAATAAGACGCTGGCAGACTACAATATAAGGTTTATGTAAGCAGTAAATCATCCTGACAGGTATTACTCATGGCCATTTTAAATATTCTCCACTTCCCCGACCCTCGGTTACGTAAAAAAGCTGAGCCCATTGATGAAGTGACCGATGACATTCGTCAACTTGCCGACGATATGCTTGAAACCATGTATGATGCGCCGGGAATAGGTCTTGCCGCAAACCAGGTAAATGTACAACAGCGGCTGATAGTTATCGATATTTCTGAAGATAAATCTGATCCACTGATACTCATCAATCCAGAAATACTGGATGAAGAAGGCGAACGGGAATATGAGGAAGGCTGTTTGTCTGTTCCAGAAGCTTATGAGACGGTTGTTCGCGCTGATACGGTAAAAGTCAGAGCATTAAACCGCGACGGTCAGTCATTTGAGTTTGATGCAGAAGGGCTGCTAGCCACCTGCGTACAACATGAGATTGATCATCTGGATGGAAAATTATTTGTTGATTACCTGAGTAACCTCAAGCGTCAACGTATAAAAAAACGCTTAGAAAAACATCAAAAACAAAAGCTATAAGGATCCCTAATGCGCATTATTTTTGCCGGTACACCGGCTTTCGCCGCAGAAACATTGAAAGCACTGATTGATACCGAGCATGATGTTTGCGCTGTTTACACACAGCCTGATCGTCCAGCTGGCCGAGGGCGTAAACTGACGGCAAGTCCAGTAAAGCAAGTCGCACTGGAACACAATATTCCTGTTGAACAGCCCCTTAACTTTAAAACAGATGATGCCGTTCAAACTTTGGCAGCATATCAAGCTGATCTGATGATTGTTGTCGCTTATGGTTTATTGTTACCTCAAGTGGTTTTAGACACACCCAAGCTGGGTTGTATCAATGTACATGCTTCTTTATTACCAAGGTGGCGCGGAGCAGCACCTATCCAGCGTGCCATATTAGCTGGCGACAAAGAGTCTGGTGTATGCATTATGCAAATGGAGGCTGGCCTTGATACCGGCCCGGTTCTGGCTGAGGCTCGCTGTCCAATTACAAACGAAGATACGGCCCAGATGCTGCATGACCGTTTAGCAATATTAGGCGCTGCCATTCTTGTCGAAACGCTAAGCGATATTGAACAACGACAAAAACAAGCCAAACCACAAAATGATGCGCTAAGCACCTATGCCAGCAAACTGGATAAAAAAGAAGCCGATATAGACTGGCAGGCTCCTGCTCAGGATATTCTTCGTAAGATTAATGCTTTTAATCCCTGGCCTGTTGCTCAAACACATTGGCATGATGATGTTTTCCGTATATGGCAAGCAGAGTTAGTCGACGAGCAAACGCTGCAAACGGCAGGCGAAATTGTCAAAGTCACTAAAGCTGGAATTGATGTTGCCACCAGCAACGGTATTTTGCGTATCACTGAACTGCAAATGCCAGGTAAACGTGCCATGTCTGTGCAGGACTTTCTTAATGCTAATTCAATGAAGGTAGGCGAACATTTTGGCGAAGCCTAAACTAATAAAGTGCGCCAGAAGTAATGCCGCCCTCATTTTGAACGAAGTGGTTTTACAACATCGATCACTTAATACCGCTTTAGCGCATTACCTGCCTCAGGTTGATGAAAAAGATCGCGGCTTTTGCCAGCAACTTTGCTACAGCAGCTTACGCCATTACCCCACCCTCCAATTCATCAGCCAGCAACTAATAAAAAAGCCTTTTAAAACAAAAGACAAAGATATTGAACAACTTTTAATACTCGGCATTTTACAATTACGTTTTCTAAATACCGCTGATCATGCGGCTATTTCAGAAACCGTGAATGCCAGTAAAAAACTCAAAAAAGTCTGGGCTGGTGGCTTGTTAAATGCCTGCTTAAGGAATTATCAACGTCAACGTGAACAAATTGAACAACAACTTATTGCAAATGAGGTGGCCAACTATGCCCACCCTGACTGGCTACTATCACAATATAAGTTAGATTGGCCGCAACAATGGCAGCAAATCAGTGCAGCAAATAATCTTCAACCGCCAATGATGCTGCGGGTTAATCAGCAAAAAGTTTCACGTGAAGCATACCTGGAGCAACTTAGGTCCCAACAAATAGCTGCGTCTATTATTGAAGCCACTGAACATGGCATCTTATTGGATCAGCCTTGTGATGTGTTCAAACTACCAGGCTTTGAACAAGGATTGGTCTCTATCCAAGATGGTTCAGCCCAATTAGCGGCATCTATTCTGGATATAGAGCCAGGACAGTGCGTTTTAGATGCCTGTGCCGCTCCAGGGGGGAAGACCTGTCACATACTTGAAATCGCTGCTGATAATGCGGTTACTGCCATTGATATCTCAGCTGATCGCTTACTCCAGATTCAACAAAATACCGATCGCTTGGGGTTGAATGCCACCCTAGTTTCTGCTGATGCAGCTGACCCACAAACCTGGTGGGATGGACAAGCTTTTGATCGCATTCTTATCGATGCCCCATGTACTGGAAGTGGCGTTATTCGTCGCCATCCAGATATTAAGCTACTGAGACAACCTGAAGATATTGATGCATTAGCCAGTAAACAACAGGCTTTGTTAGATAATTTGTGGCCATTACTGAAAGCGAATGGCTTAATGGTTTACACTACCTGCTCTGCCTTTAAAAAAGAAAATGAGCAGCAAATTGAAGCGTTTCTACAACGACATCCCGATGCTGAAGAAGTCAAGCTATCCTCAGCACCAGCAACCCCAAGGCCCTTTGGTTACCAGAGACTGCCTGGTGATGATGTTATGGACGGTTTTTATTATGCCTGCCTTCGCCATAAGTAAACGCCTATTCCTCTCACTTTTCTTATGGCTGTTTATTCAAACATCCGCTTACGCTGCTGTTTTTAGTGTCAATAACCCGGTTGTTCATCCCATCGGTAATGGCTATGTGCTGACAGCCCAAATTAATTACCCCTTAACTCCACGGGTAATTGAAGCCTTGCAAAATGGCGTTCCAATCACCTTTTTTCAGGAGTTTCGTTTAATTGATGCATTGCCAATTTTAGGTAGTTTTTGGCAATGGGAAACCACCTTATGGGAAACCACCTTGAGTTACGAGCTTCGCTATCACGCCTTGTCGGAACAATACATAGTCGAGTCACTCGATACTCACGATCAGCAAAATTTTCCTAGCCTGAGTGGTGCTTTAAAAGCGCTTGGTGATATTAATACTTTATCCTTACCACCAGAATATACGCAGCTAGTTGAAAATCTAGTTTTAGAAATTCGTAGTGGCTTGGATCTGAATGCCTTACCTACGCCAATGCGTCCCGGGGCGTTAATTTCTGATAAGTGGCAGTTAACCAGTCCATGGGTTCAAGCAGTATGGCTGTAAGCCTTATTAAACGATTGAGCTCAGGAACAGCTCCTTACTTCTCACTGGCCTTTTTATTACTTGTTCTCGCTTATCTGCTAAGCGCAGCAACACAGGATAGTTCTCGGTTAAACGATCTCTTTATTGTCATTTTTGGTATTGGGCTAGCAAGTCTATTACTACTAATAGGTATTCTGGCTCGAAGTTTATATCGCTTATACCGTGATTTTAAAAAGCATGAAGCTGGATCAAGGCTTACGGTCAGACTGGTCAGCTTATTTGTATTGTTAATTTTGGTAGCAACATCTATCGTTTATGGTTTCTCAATCCACTTCCTCCATCGTGGTATTAACAGCTGGTTTGACGTTAAAGTCGAACAAGCTCTCAATGACTCACTTGAGTTAAGCCGTACCGCTTTTGGCATAAGAATGCGTACTCTGCTTCGCCAGACCAGAATGATGGCTGGTGTTCTAAGCGAATTACCCGATAATGAGCTATCACATAGCCTTCGGGATCTCACTCAATTGAGTGGCGCGCTGGAACTAAGTATCTGGGCAAGAGATGGACAACCCATCGCATCCAGTATTGAAAGCCCCACAATTATGGTACCTAACAGGCCGAACGACACCATCATGCATCAGTTGCTTCAGGGTGAAGATTATATTGGGATGGATCCATCAGAAAATGACAAACTCCAGCTAAGGGCCGCCGTCAGAATTCCACAAAAATCAGTACTGGCAGAAGATCGTATTCTGAATGTTTTGTTTCCGGTTAATGATCATTTAAGTGAGCTTGGCAAAACAGTGCAAGATGCTTACACGGATTACAAAGAATTGAGTTATCTCAGAAAGCCTTTAATTACAGTTTTCACGCTGACTTTAAGTCTGATTGTATTTTTAACTATTTTGGTTTCTATCTGGTTTGCTATCTGGATATCACGACGCATCGTCGAGCCACTGCAAGAACTGGCTCAAGGCACACAGGCGGTCGCATCTGGTAACTATAATATGCAACTGACAGCTTCAGGTCATGATGAAATTGGCTTCTTAGTGCGTTCTTTTAATCAGATGACACAACGTTTGACGCACGCGCGTAACGCCTCACAGCGAAGTCATCGACTACTAGAGCAACAAACCAGTTATCTCACCACTGTTTTAGGCAGTCTCTCAAGTGGTGTGGTCACCGTCGATAAACGCCTATATCTGCACACAGCAAATAATGCCAGTAGCAAAATTCTGGGTGTGAAATTACATCAACGTCTGGAAAGCCCGTTGTCCAAGCTGGCTGAAATTAACAAGAATATGAAAACATTCTGTGAAATGATTGAACGTTGTGCAGTAAAAGGTATTGCCTGGGAACAACAGGTAGAGCTACAAAAACAAAACGGCAACCAAACCTTAATTTGTCATGGTACAGAGTTACCTAATAATAGTGGCTGGGTGGTTGTGTTCGAAGATATTACAACACTATTGCAAGCTCAGCGTAATGCCGCATGGGGGGAAGTCGCTCGTCGACTTGCTCATGAAATAAAAAATCCTTTAACACCAATACAACTCTCTGCAGAACGTTTACAACGAAAATACAGCACCATCGTTCCGGATAGTCAGCTTGAAACCGTAGACAAATTAACCAATACCATCATTCAGCAGGTTGAAGCGATGAAAGAGATGGTGGATGAGTTCTCTGAGTATGCTCGCACTCCAGCATTACAACTGCAGTCATATGATATTGGACAGTTGATTCGCGAAGTCCTGACGATGTATCAGAGCAATCCGAATCAGCAATTTACCCTGTTAAACAGCCCGGAAGATATCACGATCAAAATTGATGTAAATCGTTTCCGGCAAGTCATGCATAATCTACTGAAAAACGCTATTGAGGCATGTGAAGACGCACAGCTTCCAGTTGATATCGTTATCAGTTACCATCCTCTAACCCACCAACAACGTCGTTGGCTTGAAATTTCTGTCCGGGATTATGGTCCTGGTATTCCTGTTTCTATCATTGATAAATTATTTGAACCCTATGCCACAACTAAGCATAAAGGTACTGGGCTCGGACTTGCTATCGTTAAAAAGATGATCGAAGAACATGGTGGTGATGTCTGGGCTGAAAACCTGGACCCAGAGGGAACGAATATAATTATAAGATTGCCATTGGAGGAGTCTCCGTCGTGAGTAATGATAAACCACTGATCCTAGTTGTTGATGATGAACCTGATATTCGAGAATTGATCAAAGACATTCTTGAAGACGAAAACTATAACGTCAGAATCGCGGCTGATGGCCAAGAGGCGCAACACATTTTCAGCGAACATCAACCCGACCTTATCCTGCTGGATATCTGGATGCCAGATATTGATGGTATTAGCCTCTTAAAAGAATTTAAACAGCAGAATAAAAACGTCACTATCGTTATGATGTCGGGTCATGGCACGATTGAAACAGCCGTCGAAGCAACCCGGTTAGGTGCCTGTGATTTTATCGAAAAACCTTTATCTACCGCGAAACTACTGCGAGGCGTTGAACAAGCATTGGAAAACCGGGCAAAGCAAGCCACTATTCAACGAGAATTAGCTCAGGTCCCGGTTGGCAAAAGCCATCAGATAAAACTGTTACGCGAACAGGTTGAACGTGTTGCCAAACATGAAATGCCCATTCTTCTGGTCGGCGAGCCAGGCACAGGCAAACATTGCTTTTCACATTACCTGCACAGTCTGGGCCAGTACGCCAATGGCAAGTTTATCGAATTGAGCCCTGAAAGCTTTCCTTTAGACAGTCTTAAGGCCACCTCACTGGCTAAAAACAACTGTTTATTTATCAATGACCTAGCATTGTTAAGTGATGAAGCTCAGGCGCTTTTACTACATTTGCTTGAAAGTAATAAATTAGATCAATGTCAGCTGATCTGTTCGACACAGTACTCTTTACAGAAAGCCGTTGATAACGGCGATTTTCTGGAAAGTCTCCTCTACCAACTCAACAGCATCACACTGATCGTTCCCCCATTACGCGATCATGTTGAAGATATTCCCGAGCTGGTTCACCACTTTGTTGATACACAAACAACCCGCTCAGGCCTGCCGTATCGACGCTTTACTGTCGCAGCACAGAACCGGTTAAGAAACCATGACTGGTCAGGCAATATTCTCGAACTCAAAAATGTCATTCAACGTCTGTTAGTTTTAGGTAATGGTGAGGATATTGATGTTGCAGATGTGGAGATAGCCCTCGCCTCAGAAGCAGAAGCCATTGACAATGGGGATGAAACCATCAATTTTGATCTACCATTGCGTGAAGCCAGAGAACAATTTGAACGTATATATCTGTTGCGTAAATTACAGGAGACAGATGGCAATGTTGGTAAAGCGGCTAAGTTGGCTGGCATGGAACGAACACACCTCTACCGAAAACTTCGTTCTCTCGGTATTGATACTAAACAGATTTAGGAAGCGACCATGAAGATTCTGATTCTCGGTGCCGGACAAGTCGGCGCCTCTGTCGCGGCCACGCTTGCTCGTGAAGATGATGATGTCACGCTTGTCGATACCGATAGCACCAACTTACTTAAGCTGCAGGATCATTACGATATACGCACCATTCAAGGCCAAGCATCCCACCCGGATGTATTAGCTCGTGCCGGCGCTGAAGATGCCGATTTAATTCTGGCCGTTACCAATAGTGATGAAACCAATATGGTAGCCTGTCAGATTTGTCACACGCTTTATAATACGCCGACAAAAATTGCGCGTATTCGTTCTACCGGTTACCTCTCAACACCGCAGTTATTTGATAAAGAAAATCCTCAGGCTATCGCTATTGATATGTTGATCAGCCCTGAACAAATCGTGACGGAATATATTCAGCGTCTGATCAGCCATCCAAATGCTTTACAGGTGTTAGATTTTGCTGAAGGTAAGGTGCAGCTCGTTGCTGTAAAAGCCTTTCATGGTGGTTTACTGGTTGGACATCCATTACGAGATTTACGCAAACATATTCCGAAAACAGAAACTCGTGTGGCAGCTATTTTCCGTGATGGTCACCCGATTACACCGACAGGTGACACGACTATTCAGGCTGATGATGAAGTCTTTTTCATTGCCGCAAGTAAAGATATTCGCGCGGTGATGGGCGAACTGCGTCGTCTGGAAAAACCTTATAAACGAATTATGCTGGCGGGTGGCGGTAATATCGGCGCTCGTCTGGCTAAAGCCCTGGAAAATGATTATCAGATCAAATTGATCGAAGCCAATCCAGATCGGGCTGAATTTCTCTCTGAAGAATTGAGTAGCAGTATCGTCTTATTGGGTGATGTCGCCAATGAAGAACTGTTACTTGAAGAAGAAATCGATAAAGTCGACTTATTCTGTGCATTAACCAACGATGATGAAGCCAATATTCTCTCAGCCATGTTGGCAAAAAGATTAGGCGCAAGTAAAGTTCTGTCACTGATTAATCGTGCAGCTTATGTGGATTTGGTAGAAAGTGGCAGTATTGATATTGCCCTATCACCCCAGCAAGCCACCATTGGCAGCCTGCTTGCTCACATTCGTCGTGGTGATATTGTCGCCGTTCACTCTTTACGTCGCGGAGCAGCAGAGGCACTGGAAGCCATCGCTCACGGTGACAGTAGCTCCTCTGTTGTCGTCGGTCGTCGCATTGATGAAATTGACTTGCCTCCGGGCACCACTATTGGCGCAATTGTTCGGGGCGAAGAAGTCATTATTGCCAGAGATGACACTATCATTGAGTCTGAAGACCACGTTATTTTATTCTTAGTGAATAAACGATACATAAAAGAGGTCGAACGTTTATTCCAGGTTGGCTTTACCTTCTTTTAGGAGTGCTATGGAGTCTTCACTACAAAATCATTTTCTGATTGCCATGCCTAGTTTGGCCGATTCTTTTTTTTATCGTTCGGTCATTTATCTGTGCGAGCATGATAAAAATGGCGCCATGGGCCTGATTATTAATCGTCCCACCCGTGTCATGTTAGAAGAACTCCTCTCTCACCTGCATATAGAGAACCCTTCTGAAAGCATCAAAAGTACACCCGTATTATTCGGCGGACCAGTACAAAAAGGCCAGGGGATGGTGATTCACGATCAAGCCGAATCACCCTGGAAGTCAAGTCTGCAACTGACTGACGATATCATCCTGACTACATCAACTGATATCCTCGAAGCCATTGGTACCGAAGATGGACCGTCAAATTCCTTGGTAACCCTAGGCTATGCCGGTTGGTCAGAAGGTCAGTTAGAAGAAGAAATTATAGAGAATAGCTGGCTCACTGTCCCTGCCAGCCACGAGTTATTGTTCGCTACGCCCGCCGAGCAACGCTGGCAGGCAGCAGCCAAATCTATCGGTGTCGATATTAATCTGATGTCGAACTTTGCAGGTCACTCATGAGTACAGCTAGGACATTACTTGGATTTGATTTCGGCATGAAGAACATTGGCATTGCTGTGGGACAGGAATTAACCGCCACCGCGAATCCATTGACCGCGATTAAAGCCCGTGACGGTATTCCTGACTGGTCGCAAATTGAAAGATTACTAAAAGAATGGCAACCCGATCTGCTTATCGTGGGACTGCCATTAAATATGGATGGCACAGAACAGGAAATGACCGCAGCAGCAAAACGCTTTGGCAACAGGCTGAATGGTCGTTTTAATATTCCCGTAGAATGGCAAGATGAAAGACTGACAACATACGAAGCACTAGACCAAATGGGAATCCGCAGTAAAATGGACTCTCGCCAACGCAGTGACGTCGATCAGTTATCTGCACAACTCATACTTCAATCATGGCTGAACCAACAATGACCATCGCACTGACTCAAACTCAAGTTCAGAATCTGCTCAATGATATGGCAGCTGATATTCGCGAGAAATTCGCTGACAAACAACCGTTACTTATTGGTATCCATACCGGCGGTGTATGGGTTGCCAAAGCTTTACAGACTATTTTGGGTGACGACTTTTTTGACGCACCACTCGGCACGCTTAACATTGCTTATTATCGGGATGACTTCACACGTATTGGTATGCATCCACAAGTGACCCCCTCTGATTTGCCTTTTGGCGTCGATGGTCGACACCTGATTCTGGTTGATGATGTACTTCATAGTGGCAGAACGACCCGCGCCGCACTGAATGAAATTTTTGACTATGGTCGTCCAGCCAGTGTCACTCTGACTGTGTTAGTTGATAGAAATGGCCGTGAACTCCCTATCCAGGCAGATATCATCGGCAAAGCTGTGGAAGTCGCCAAGGGACAGCACATTAAACTCACGAACACCTCTGGATTACAGCTGGAATATCGAAATAAAGGCAAGGCTGAATGAATAACAATCAGTTGACAGAAAGCGGTCAATTACGCCACTTCCTGACCATTGAAGGGCTAAAAAAGCCACTACTGACTGAAATTATGGACCGCGCAGAGCAGTTCTCTGGCATTACTAATCGTCAGGTTAAGAAGGTCCCTATTTTACGTGGTAAAACCATCATCAACCTGTTCTTTGAAAATAGTACCCGTACCCGTTCAACTTTTGAGCTAGCAGCAAAACGCCTGTCTGCTGATGTCATGAATTTTAATATCAGCACGTCCGCTACCTCAAAAGGAGAAAGCCTGTTGGATACGCTGCATAACCTTGAGTCGATGCACACTGATATGTTTGTGGTGAGACACAATCAAAGTGGTGCAGCTGAATTTATTGCTCAGCATGTCTCCCCTCATGTCAGTGTGATTAACGCTGGTGATGGCTGTCACGCCCATCCAACGCAAGCCATGCTCGACATGTTTACTATTCGTCGTCATAAGAAAAGTTTTCCGGATCTTCGCGTTGCCATCGTCGGCGATATATTGCACTCGCGAGTAGCAAGGTCACAAATACAGGCTTTATCGACACTTGGTGTTGGTGAAATCCGGGTCATTGGTCCAAAGACTCTACTACCATCTGACTGTCAGACATTGGGCGTCCATGTTTATCACGACATGGAAGCAGGATTGGAAGGCGTTGATGTCATAATCATGCTGCGTTTACAGCTGGAACGTATGCAAGGCGCCCTCATACCCAGTGCGAGAGAATATTTCCACTGTTTCGGTTTGACTGATGACAAACTCAAACTGGCTAAACCCGATGCCATTGTGATGCACCCAGGGCCCATCAATCGTGGGGTTGAAATTGCCTCTTCAGTAGCTGATGGGCCGCAATCGGTGATCTTAGAACAAGTGACTCATGGTATTGCCGTCAGAATGGCTGTCATGTCGATGGCCTTGGGTGCACAATCAGAACAAAATGAGCTGCCAGCATGAAAATTCGTATAAAAAATGGACGTGTTATTGATCCTGCAAGTCAGTTCGATGCACGACAAGATCTCTACATCAGTCAAGGCAAAATTATTGCCATTGGTGAACAGCCTGACGGTTTTGAAGCTGATAAAACCATTGATGCAACGGGTTTAATAGTCAGCCCAGGTCTAGTTGACCTGAGTGTTAGAGTACGCGAGCCTGGACAGGAGCATACAGCCACGATACTGACAGAAACCAAGGCTGCTGCGGCAGGTGGTATTACCACCGTCTGTGTACCACCGGATACAGCACCCGTTATTGATAACCCCACCGTGGTTGAGTTAATTGAGGACCGGGCAAAAAAATCCAGTCGCTGCATGGTTTTGACCATGGGAGCGATGACCCAAAACCTCAGTAATGAACTGCTTGCTGAAATGGCAAGACTGAAAGCCGCAGGCTGCGTGGGTATCAGCAATGGTCTTTCCCCTATTAAAAATAGTGTGATTTTACAAAGAGCAATGGCTTATGCCGCCACGCTGGATATGACTGTCTTCATTACCGCTTCTGATCCATGGTTACAAAGTCAAGGCTGTGTACATGAAGGTGCTGTCAGTTCTAGACTGGGATTAGGTGGTATCGCAGAAAGTGCCGAAACTGTTGCTGTCAGTCGCGACCTTATTCTGATTGAACAAACCGGAGTACGCGCTCACTTTCATAATTTATCGACAGCGAAAGCGGTTAAGTTAATTCGAGAAGCACAGAGTCGCGGTTTACCAGTAACCGCTGATGTCAGCGCACATCATCTACATTTATCGGAACATGATTTAGGTAACTATGATGCTTTAAGTCATGTTTTACCACCGTTACGTAGTATTCGTGACCGCGAACAGTTACAGCAAGGTGTTCGTGATGGTGTCATCTCTGCCATTTCATCTCACCATCAACCGCTTGATATAGACGATAAGCTAGGCCCGTTTGCTGAAACCAAACCCGGTATTTCTGGTCTTGAAACCTTATTACCATTAACGATGAAATTGGTCGAAGATGATGAGCTTGATATACATACAGCTCTAGCGGCTTTAACCTGTCACCCGGCGGATATTTTGGGTCTTGAGTCAGGTCAGATAAAAGTGGGGGCTATTGCAGATATTTGTCTGATTGATCCTGACTCAGAATATGAGTGCCAACCATTAAATTTTGTCAGCGCTGGTAAAAACAGTCCTTTTGAGGGCTGGTTATTTAACCATCAAGTCAGCCATACGTTATTTCATGGCCGCTTAGTTCACGAACGAGATTAAGTTTTAAGGAAACCACATGCAATCAATAAAAACATTACTATCTTTCACAGCACTACTTGGCTCCTTTTTACTGCTGACGGCCTGTAGTCCAGAAGTCGGTAGTGAAGACTGGTGCCAAATGATGAAAGATAAAGCCAAAGGCGACTGGACCGCTAATGAAGCCGCAGACTTCACTCGCTACTGTATATTCCCAAACGATGACAAATAAACTCTACGCACTCGACTTCGATGGTGTTATCTGTGATAGCGCTATAGAAACTGGTATGGCGGGCTGGAAAGTCGCCTTGAAGCTATGGGCGGATATGCCTAAGCATATACCTGAGGATTTGATAGAAAAATTCCGTCAGGTCCGCCCGGTGATGGAAACCGGCTATGAAGCCGTGCTTATCATGCGTCTATTATACGAAGGCATGGCAGTGGACACTATCACCTCTGCCTTCCATCATCAGATGGAAGCCTTAATGATTCGTGATGATATGTTTGTAGATGAACTGAAGGACATTTTTGGTTCAACCCGCGATGAATGGATTCGTGATGATTTCGATAGCTGGATAGCTATGAACCCATTATTCGATGGGATCGCTGAGAAAATTCGCTCTATCCCAACGGATAAACTGGTCATTATCACCACTAAACAAGAGCGGTTTGTCGATCATATCCTTAAGGCTAATCAGATCTCATTGCCCATTGAGCAGGTATATGGCCTGGATAGAAATATGAGCAAACAACAGATCCTAAATGATCTTCATGCGGAAGAGGTGAGTACACCGATTCTATTTATTGAAGATAGACTACCAACATTGATTAATGTGATTACTGACGACCGTTTGGATGAGGTTGCGCTCTATCTGGCCGGCTGGGGTTACAACACATCATCAGATAAAGACAGTGCCAGTAACATCGACAGAATCTCTTTGATTCAGCTCTCAGACCTCACAGAACTGTAAACCACCACACTCTGATGTGGAGCTCATATCAGCAGATTACTGTCGCTTTCTAGGTTAGTTAGTATGCAATCATGCCATTACGAGCATTTCATGTTATTCAAGACTGACAACTATTTATTCGGTTAGAAGATAAGGATGTTTGAAAAATTAGAATGCAGAAGTTCGTCTTGAGCTTTTTGCTCATTTAGAAACGAAATTTGTGAAATAAAGTGCAAGGAAATAGATAAGGAATAATGGCGGAGCGGACGGGACTCGAACCCGCGACCCCCGGCGTGACAGGCCGGTATTCTAACCAACTGAACTACCGCTCCACTATCCTTCTTGGCAGACTAAAGAATCGTCTGTTGGCCGAAGAAGCGAGAGAATATACAGCAATTTTTACAAAGGTGTTAGTGTTTCCTGTAAAAAAATTTTCTCTTGCTTCTAAACTGACATTAATCCCTTTTATCCCAGTAGGCTTTTTTTGCTTGTTGCAGTTTTTCATAGCCGGCTAAGAGCGCATTATGTCGCTCAAAACCATGCAGACTCAAACCTGGTGTATGTAATTGATGAAACACTGTTTTTGCCTCAACAATGGCGATGCCGTCTTGCACATTTTCCTCACCGTACATGAGCGATAAATGATGCTGATAATCCTGATACTCACGCTCATCATCCCATTTAATATCCAGTAAGGCCTTTATACACCGATAAAAGCGTAATTGCGCCTCATCACCCTGTCCCAGCGACAAACACCAATCTACCCATTCCAGTGCCTGTTCATCTTCCAGAGCCAAACAGAGCATTAATTTGATTTCACCCAAGCGGATAGTAGACCACAATGTGCCAGGATCAGGTGCCAAGCCGATAAATTGAGCAACTGGCGTATGATCGTTATAGCCTCCGTCTTCTAGAGCCACTAATAACTCTCGCCACTGTTCTTTGGTGCGAAATTTTAGTGATAATAAATCTTCTCGGAATAAGGCCCCTTCGTTATTATTTTCCCAGAGCAACTCATCGACGGGATAAATATCCGACATACCGGGCACGAGAATACGGCAGGCATAGACATCCAAATGCTCATAATCAGCAATATAGATATCAAACCCCATCTCATGAATGATATCGGTCAAATAGGTAAATTCATCACGAGTAGGGGCATCATGATCCCAGTCAAAAAATTCATAGTCCGGTGCCTCACGAAAAAAGTCGTAAGAGACATAACCACTAGAATCAATAAAGTGCATTTCCAGATTTTGCGGTGAAGCGACTTCTTCCATATCGAAGGTTGGCGGATGGAAAACGTCTAATTGATCCAGGCCTCTACCTTGAAGTAATTCGGTGACTGTTCTTTCCAGCGCGACTTCAAAACTAGGGTGAGCACCAAAAGAAGCAAACACCGATCCGTCTTTCGGATTAATCAACGTGACATTCATCACTGGGAATTGCCCACCTAAAGAGGCATCAGCCACTTTTAAGTGATAGCCATGTTGTTCAAGTTCGTATAACGCTGCTTTTATTTTAGGAAATCGATCGATAACATACTGTGGCACTTCAGGTAGACAAATACCTTCAGCGATAATGTGATTTTTCACATAACGCTCAAACACTTCAGATAATCCCTGAACACGAGCCTCATTCTGCGTATTACCTGCCGACATACCGTTACTGACATAAATATTGCCAATGATATTAACGGGGAAATAGATAGTTTGATAATCTCGCTGACGGATATAGGGTACGGCACAAATCCCTCTCTCTCCGGCGCCAGAATTGGTATCAAATAATTTATCTGCGGTTAGCGCCCTTTCTGGATCAAAGTGATCCCACAGACCTTCATCTAATAAACCTTCAGGTACTTCACTATCATTGGAAACAAACCAGCGCTCGTTGGGATAATGCACAAATGGCGCTTGGCTGTGTTGTTCGCCTAGATAAAAGTCTGCAAAAAAGTAATTACAACTCAGTCGCTCAAAATACTCACCCAAGGCACTGGCTAAACAGGCTTTGGCAGAACTACCTTTACCATTGGTAAACATCAGTGGGCAGCTTTTATCCCGAATATGTACCGAGTAAACATGGCTGACTGGATTTAGCCACGATGCTTCTTCGACATCAAAACCAAATGCCTTCAACTTCGCCTGCATCGTCGCAATGCTGGTTTCCAGATCACGATCTTTACCTTTAATAAATGTTTGTTCAGTCATTATTTTTTCCAAAAAATAACCCCCTGTCCGATTCGAACAGAGGGTTTATTGACATCATCAGCTGTTTTCTTACATTTTTTCAGCGGCAGCTATCGCTTTTCTTACTAAACGTCCAGCAGCGCCTTTGGCATCAGCCGCTTTGATTTGCTCTAGGTTTACTGGGTTACCAACGATGATAGCCCCACCCATACCGGCACCAAAGTGAGGTGTACATTTATACACATAGATACCTTCTACGGTGAATGTGCGCTGATAGTTTTCACCCATTTTTGAGTGCCAAGCTTCTGCACCTTCAGGAATCAGACCTTCAAGAGACTGAGTATCATGTGTTGGCATATTTTCCCATGCCACTTGATCACCAGGCTGAATTTGAACAACTAAAGGCTCATATTTCAGTCCTTTCGCAGTCACAATGTGTGTCTTCGCTTCAGCAGAGGCTTTTTCTTGCTCAGCAGGCGCAGCTTCAGCTTGGGGTTCTTCGACTGGTGCTGTAGCTTCTTCAGTTGTGTCAGGCTCAGCAACCGCACCTTCATCAACCACGGTTTCAGGCACTGCTTCGTTAGCATCTTCCATGTGTTCAGTCGTTGTTTCATTTACACCACCCACATCATTTTGTGCCAGTGGTTGTGTTGATTCATCTTTCACTGAGGCTGGAGCAACAGCATCATCAGACTGCTTGGATGACACATTGGCATAGCGATCTTTACTGTCGTTAACAAACACCGTGGAAACAGCTACCACAACAAAGATTGCTAATAACGCAATCACAACAGCAATTAAAATCGATTTTTTCTTCATGATTCCTCCTGGGTAAAAAGTGTATAGATGAATGATAACATTCTAAACTGACGATTTTTGTAGAGAAAACAATATTCCTATCAAAACTCTGTCATAATTATGCATGTAGAGTTCATTGTTACCCTCTTTCATGGTAAACAATAAGCTCCATCTGTTAACAGACGTTCTGGCATAACCTCCGCTTTTACATCAACCCTTGCCGATGTAACAAAACCGTGACTGTTAACCTTATCCAACAACACACGCTGAATAATGCGAAGACGCTGTTTTCACTATATAAGCTTTATATTGAGTAAATTATGACATTTTCCGAGTTAGGCCTCATTATGCCATTGCAACGCGCAGTGACAGAGTCAGGTTATACGACCCCATCCCCCATCCAAGCCAAAGCTATTCCTGCCATCATGCAAGGAAGCGATGTGATGGCTGCTGCCCAAACTGGCACAGGTAAAACAGCAGGCTTTACCTTACCTCTTTTGCATAAACTATCTGAAGGCAAACCTGCTCGTGGCAATCAAGCTCGCGCACTAGTTTTAACCCCTACCCGTGAGCTTGCAGCACAAGTTGCAGAAAGTATTAAAACCTATGGTAAATATTTACCACTACGTTCAGCGGTTGTTTTTGGCGGGGTCAAAATCAACCCTCAAATGATGCAAATGCGCCGTGGTGTTGATGTATTAGTGGCAACTCCTGGGCGTCTTCTCGATCTATATCAACAAAACGCCATTCGTTTTGATGAGCTGGAAGTTTTAGTGCTGGATGAAGCAGATCGTATGCTTGATATGGGGTTTATCCACGATATTCGTAAAATTATTCAACTCTTGCCACAAAAACGTCAGACCCTGATGTTTTCAGCAACTTTTTCAAATGAAATCCGTGATCTGGCTAAACGGCTGGTGAAAAATCCTGTCGAAATTTCAGTCGCGCCTGCTAATACCACAGCAAAAAAAGTGAAGCAGTGGATCATTCCTGTTGATAAAAAACAAAAACCCGCTCTGCTGAACCAACTTATTCAAGATAATAACTGGTACCAGGTGTTAGTGTTTTCAAGAACCAAGCATGGTGCAAATAAACTGACTAAATACCTGGAAGATCATGGGCTAAAAGCAGCGGCCATACATGGCAATAAAAGTCAGGGTGCGAGAACACGAGCGCTCGCTGATTTTAAATCCAATACCATTCAGGTATTAGTGGCAACAGATATTGCTGCCAGGGGTCTGGATATAGATCAACTCCCTCATGTAATTAATGTTGATCTGCCTAATGTCGCTGCTGATTATGTTCATCGAATTGGTCGTACGGGTCGTGCTGGTGCTACCGGTGAAGCTATCTCCTTAGTCAGTGCTGATGAAGTCGATCAACTCAAAGATATTGAGAAACTTATCGGTAATAAACTAGAACGAGAATATATCGATGGTTTTGAACCCACACATGACGTACCTGATAGTTACAGCATGACAAAAAAAGCGCCGGAAAAACGGCGTCCTGCTAGACAACGCCCCCCCAGAGCTAATGCAAGCGCCGATAATACATCAGCTGCCAAACGGCCTGCTCGTCGCCCACCTCGTGCCAAGCCGGCAAATAGAACAAACAAAAAGCCGCGTTAAACACTACAATCTCAGACGCAAAGATCGCACTCATTCTTTGCGTCTTTTTCAAAAGACCTTCTTCTCCAATTTTGTAATGAGATAGACTTCTTTTTCGGCATCCAATCCTAATGGCTAGAAGTGTTTGTAATAGCGAATTAGTAAAAATTTTTTATTCAATGTAACCTTCATTAAACCGCCTTAACAAAAATTTACATATCAAGGAACTAAGCTCTGACTTTCTACCTAAATATGTGATTAAGTCCGTAAACGGAATACTATGAAGAATCATTATCATTGGAAAAGACTCTGCCTCTTGTTACTACTCTTGTCTGGTTTATTTAATACAGCAAAGCTTTATGCTGAAACTCCTGTCACTGTTATATCACCAGAAAAATCGAAAGTAAGTGATAACTTAACGCTATCAGGAACACTTACAGCAGAAAAACAAGCGATGCTTTCACCGCGAGTTGATGGCTTAGTATCAGACGTATTAGTGGATGCCGGAAGTAAAGTCAAAAAAGGCGATGTACTACTGAACCTTGATCCTGTGTTATCAAAGCAAGTTCTGGCTCAGGCAAAAGCTGCTACCGCAGAAGCAGAAGCTGCTCGCAATGAAGCTCAACGTCTTGTGAATGAAGCCAAAGGTTTACGTGAGAAAAACTATCTTTCTGCCAGTGAAAATGCCAGCCGTTTATCGAATTTGAACCTGACAGAAGCATCTCTTATGGCGGCAAAAGCAGCAGAAGCATCAGCTCGGGAAGAGCTATCACGTCATACTCTGCCCGCCCCTTTTTCTGGTGTCATCAGTGCAAAACTGACAGAAGCAGGTGAGTGGGTGAACCGAGGAACGACGGTGCTTGAGTTGGTGGCAACGGATAAGGTCAGGCTGGATGTCAAAGTCCCTCAAGAACGTTTTTCAGAAATCAACCGTGGCAATCAGGTAGAGGTTATCCCCGATGTTTTTCCAGGCAAACGCTTTAAAGGGAAAATCAATGCCATAGTCCCGGTCAGCGATCCTCAGGCACGTGCCTTTTTAGTTCGCATTGTTATCGATACAGGCAACATTAGTCTTCTACCAGGTACCTCAGCAAAAGCCATCATCGGTCTGAATGAGAATCAACAAAATCAACCACGCATCATTATCCCGCGAGATGCGTTACTACTGCACCCGGATGGCGGTTACAGTGTGTTTGTTGTAAAAGACGGCATTGCCAAACGCCATAAAGTACAGATTAGTAATCAAAGCAGCCAAGGCGTCACGGTTTTATCTGGTATCACCATCGAAGATAAAGTCGTCAACCGGGGTAATGAAGTTTTACGTGACGGACAAGACGTCACCATTGTCGACTCAGAACAATAATCAGGTCTCATTATGCTTGAAGCACCCATCAGAAATGGAAAGCTACTGACAGTTATTGTTCTGATCATCATGGTACTGGGTATCGCAGCAGCAAAACGCATTCCGGTACAGATGATTCCTGATCTCGATGTACAAACGGTCAGTGTAGTGACTGGTTGGCCAGGCGCAACTCCACAGGATATTGAAAAAGAAATTCTTATCGAGCAGGAGCGTTATTTGCGGAGCGTGCCAAATCTGGCACGAATGGAATCGTTAGCTGATACCGGTCAGGCCACTATCGAGCTGGAATTTCCGTTTGGGGTTGATGTGAATGAAACCCTTATAGAAGTATCCAACGCGCTCAGTCAGGTCTCTAACTATCCAGAAAACGTGGATCAACCGCGACTATATAGCAGTTCATTCTCAGAAAATGCATTTATGTATTTTGCTGTCACTCCCTTGCCAGGTAATCCTTTAAGTCTTGATATGGATATGGTCACTGATTTCATTGATGATGATGTCAGACCACGTATGGAGCGTGTACCTGGTGTTTCGGAAGTTCAACTACGCGGCGGTGCTGAACGTCAGATACAGATCCACATTGACCCCGCAAAACTAGCACAGCGTGGGCTCTCGCTCACTGATGTCAGAGATGCCATTCGTGAACGTAATAGAGATACCTCCGCTGGTGATCTTGATGATGGTAAGCGGCGTTACTTTATTCGTACCGTAGGACGATTCAAAGACGTTGAAAGCCTAAGAGAGTTAACCCTGGCGCATCGCAATAATACAGATATCAAACTTAAAGATGTAGCCGAAGTCCGGCTGGATCATTACGAAGTTCGGGGTCATTCAATCGTCAATGATGAAGCGGCACTGACCATGGCCGTAAAACGTGAAACTGGCTCAAATGTCATTGATATCAAACAAGCGATGCTGAAAGAAATCGATGAAATTCGGCATGATCAGCTGGAGCCTAATGGCTTAACGATTTCCTTAATTGGTGATGATGTTCGCTATGTTCAAGCTTCGGTAGAAAAGGTCACACAGAACTTAGCGTTGGGAGCCATTCTCGCGACACTTATTCTGTATTTATTCTTACGCTCAGGTAGAGCGACGGTTATTGGCCTGCTCGGCATGCCGGTGTGTACGATTGCTGCATTTATTGGTCTGCTCGCCTTTGACCGTACCATCAATGTTATCTCTCTGGCGGGGATTGCCTTTGCTATTGGTATGACGGTGGATAACACCATTGTGGTTTTAGAGAGTATTGAGCAGGCCCGTCGACGTGGCCTGGATCGTATTCAAGCCGCCATCACTGGCGTAAAAGAAGTATGGACAGCGGTACTCGCCTCCAGCATGACCACGGTTTTAGTGTTTGCTCCGGTGTTATTTGTCGATGAAGAAGCCGGGCAACTCTATTCAGATATTGCCATTGCCATATCTACCGCTATTTTGGCTTCTATGCTGTTTGCTGTTGCCGTAGTGCCTGCAGCTTGCGCTCGAGTGGGTTTTGGAGATGATCGCGATCACGGTGACGATTTAAATCATCCCGGCCCCATTCTGAAAATGGTCAGTTGGCTCAATACCTCGCCCTTAAAACGGTTTTTTTCTATTGTGATTATTTTTATCGGAACCATGGGCGCTGGCTGGTATCTATTGCCGCCAGCCGAGTATTTACCTGAAGGTGAGGAACCTAAAGCCTTCAGTATGATGATTGCCCCACCCGGCTACAACATACCTGAAATGCGGCTTTTGGCTGATGATATTCGCCAGCATTTGAGTGATGCTTTGCACGCTGACCCACAAAAATTTGACGATGGTGAGCACCGTCTTCCTGCACTCAAATATTATTTCCAACGGATCAACCCTGGATCAATTTGGATCTTGAGTGAACCTGTTAGACCAAAAGACTTACAGGCAATGATGGATGCACTGACATCGATGTTTAAAGAATATCCGGGAATGCGTGGCTTTTCGAACCGAGGTTCTATTATTTCCAGCAATCAAGGAGGTACACGGGCCGTTAATCTTGATATTTCCGGTGCGGATCAGGAAAGCCTCTACAGTACTGCTGAGTTCGCTATGAGACGTGCTGAAAAACTGTTTGGTAACCCACAGATTGAATCTGAACCTTCAGCGCTATCTCTGGATCAGCCTTTAGTCGAAATTCGTCCCAACTGGGATCGGCTGGCTGAGATCAATATGTCTGCCGATGATTTTGGTTACACAGTAGCGGCACTGAGTGATGGCGCTTATGTGGATGAGTTTTTTATGAATGATGACAAAATTGATATGTTCATCTTCAGCACAGCCGGGCAAAACCAAACACTATCCTCACTGGCCAATATGCCTATCATGACCCCACAGGGCACCGTTTTGCCATTAAACGCGCTGGCTAATATTGTGGATACAGTAGATAGTGACCAGTTACGGCGTGTAAATGGTCGCCGCACCGTCACTCTATTGATTATTCCGCCAAGAGAGATTGCGCTGGAAACAGCCGTAAATCAGGTACGCACCCAGTTGTTGCCAAATATGCAGGCTGAGGGCGAAGTGGCTAAAGGCGTTTCCATTAATATATCTGGTGCCGCTGATCAGTTAGACGCTACCCGTGAATCTTTATCAGGCAACCTGGTCATCGCGTTAATTCTTATTTATTTGCTGTTGGTCGCTATCTTTAGTCACTGGTGGTATCCGCTATTGATTCTTGCGACCGTACCCTTAGGTATTGCCGGTGGTATTGTCGGCTTAGCGGCGGTGAATGCCGCTGGACCATTGCTGAATATCTTTGGTCTTCCAGCGATTATTCAACCATTCGATATGATTACCATGCTTGGCTTTGTTATTTTGCTGGGTACTGTCGTTAACAACCCGATTTTGATTGTTGAGCAGGCACGACGGAATTTACTGGATAAAGCTATGTCAGTTCGTGATGCCGTCAATCAGGCCGTTGCGACTCGTTTACGCCCAATTTTAATGTCCACTGCCACAACGGTATTTGGTCTGGCACCTTTGGTATTTATTCCAGGTGCTGGTACTGAGCTATATCGTGGTGTTGGTATCGTGGTGTTGGTTGGGATTTTATGTTCAATGATCGTTACCCTGACTTTTTTACCCAGCTTATTAATTACAGTATTGAACTGGGCTGAGCGCTTCTCTGGCAGAAAAAAAGAGAGATCAACGACATGACATCAGGACTAAAAAGCGAATAACAATATCTTTATTACAAGACTTTAGTCACTAAAAAGTGTGGCCCAATATCTGGAATAATAAATTCTTTAGAAGCAAGCCTATAACCTGACTGGGTATAGAAACCTATTGCTGTACTTCTAGCATTGGCCCAGATTAACTTCGCCCCCTGCGATTTTGCATAGCTCTCGGCTGCAGTTAATAACGCGTTTCCCAGACCTTTGCCTCGATAGTTTGACGCTGTCGCCATCGCTCTTATTTGGTAGGTATTGGTCTGTTCAAGCAAAGGATTATCATTAAGATAAACCGATACAACCCCTGCAATGTTGCCTGTTTCATCAACAGCACCAAAATGTCGTGTCGTCGCTGCTTCATCCCCCTCAAATACACATTGGGAAAGCGGTTTACCAGAGCGCAGAACTTCACTTCTTAAGCTTAATGTTTCATCTGCAGTGATTGTTTTAATCTTCATTTTTCAATATGGGCAGCGTTAACGTTCTGTTAGTTGCATATGCAGCAATGGATAAGGTTTACCCTGACCATCAACAGCTGAACGTCCAACCACGGCAAAGCCAATGTGCTCATAAAAGCCTAATGCCTGTCTGTTTTGTTCATTCACATCGACCTTATTTGCACCGTGGTCGTTTATTGCGTGAGTAGCAAGTCTTACCCCAACTCCCTGTCCTCTTGCTTCTGGTGAAACGAACAACATCTCAATATTGTCATCACTCACACCACAAAATCCGACTATTTCACCATCATCACCTTTGGCAATATTTAACTCAACCGCATCAAAGTAGTTTTCCAATATCAATGGTTTCAATGCCTGAAGATCTTGTTCCGCCAGGAAGTCATGCGTTGCTCTGACAGAGCTTTCCCATATTTCTATCAGCTTTTGATAATCTGCTTCTGTTGCTTTTTCAATTCGCATTATTGTTTCATCAAGAATTTTCAGAGCAGCATTCTGCAGTGTAAACCGTATGACATCAACATAGAGAAAACCTCCCCTTGTCATGACAACAAGAGAGGCATATCTTAAAAGTCGATGGTGGTAGAGACTGTAAATGTACGCGGCGCACCATAAGCCATGCCACTCCAGGTATCAACACCAGACCAGTAATCACGATCAAAGACATTATGAATACCTGCACGAATAGTCACATCTTTACCGGCCACCAGCAGACCATAACGTGCGCCTAAGTCGAGTCGGGTCCAACTGGGTATCTTCTGAGTATTAGTCTGATTTACGTATTGTTCGCCGGTGTATATCAGATTTGCTGTCCAGGTTAATTCTGGCACCATTGGCATATCCCACTCGGCACTGATATTTGCCTGCCGTTCAGCAACACCAACAGGTGTATTGCCTTTGGTTGCAGCATTATTGGTTTTATTTAATTCCGCATCTAACAACATAAAACCACCTAATACACGGATATCCGACGTTAATTGTCCGAAGAAATTCATTTCAATCCCGCGGTTTCGTTGTTCACCTGAAACAGAGGATATATTGTTCACTGTCTGATAACTGGGCTTTTCGATCTGAAACAAGCTGACTGTCGAGGTAAACTCACCAAAATCGACCTTAGCTCCTACTTCATATTGCTTGGTTTTATAAGGCTCAAATACTTCCCCCGCATTCGCTGAACTATCAGGGGCAATATCGCCTTTGCTCAGACCTTCACTGCGGTTGGCATAGAGCGATACATTTTCCCAGGGTTTAAATACAATGCCGACCATCGGTGTTAAGGCACTTTCGTTGTAATGTGTGGTGACAGCACCTGTGCTGGCATTAAAGCTGTCTGATTCCACCTGCTGCCTTCTGACGCCTAATGTCAGTTGCACTCTGTCATCCAATATCGACAAAGTATCCGCTAAGGCAATTCCTCTCAGCCTACTCTCACTGACTCTAGGCGCATGCGCTGGATTCATCACGGCAATCTTGGTTTGATCTACTGGTGAATAAAGATTATTTACATAAGAAGAACTAGCATTGATCGTCGCTTTTTCAAGCTGATCACGGTACTCAGTTAATTGCAGCGTCATATTGTGATTAACCATACCTGTATCAAACCAGCCCCTAAGACCGGTACTGACGGTATATCGATCTACATTAAAATCGGCATTACTCGGTGTTACTGTGACATCACCAGATGTGTTAGTAATCGTGGGATAACCAAACAGTCTGGAGACACGAGTTCTGCCACCACCGATATCCGCAAAAAAGGTTAATTGATCATGGATATCATATTCTGCTTTGAGCAGTAATGATTTGTCATCAACCTTCGACCATTCCCAGTCCTGAGTAATATTATGTTCACCATCCGGGGCCGATGGCACATCAACACCACTGCCTAACCAGAGATGGCGTAATGGGGCATCCAGATCTTCTTTTTGATGAATAAGATCAGCCGTCATTCTCAGTTTTTCACCTTGATAATCCAGAGCTAATGCCCATGATTCGACTTCACGTGATTGATTTTCACGTTCGGTATGACCATCACTGACAGTACCGTTAAATCTGACCCCAAATTGCTCGTCATCACCAAAACGTCGACTCAGATCAAGATGCCCTTTTAGCTGGCTGTCAGAAGCATAGGATGCGGTAAACCGTGTTAAGTCTTCATCCAAAGCACGTTTGGGCACAATATTGATACTGCCGCCGACACTACTGTCTGGTGACATTCCATAGATCATTGACGCCGGGCCTTTGATGACTTCAATTCTGTCGACATAATCAGCCAGCACCCGATAATTAGAAGCCACACCGTACACACCATCAAAAGCGATATCGCCTGAATTACCTTCATTCATGGAAAAACCACGAATCCGGAAAGAATCCAACATGCCACCACTCACATGGGCTGTTCTTATAGAGGGATCTGTCGCCACTACATCAGCTAAAGTTTCAGCTTGTATATTGTCAATGTAATCACTGGTGAAGTTAGTCATATTAAATGGCGTGTCCATCACATCGCGATTACCTAAGATACCGACACGACCTTGTTTCGCTACCTGACCACCTGCATACTTTTCCGTTTGTAATGACTTTTTTACTGCTTCTGCATTGATATCAATAGCATTTAATACCACTTCATCATTTGTTACAGCTTTAATCACAAAGCCCGTCCCGGTATTTTCTGCTTTAAGATTATGACCGCTTAATAATGTAGCTAACGCATTCTCTGGCGTGTATAAACCTTTAATTGCTTTTGCTGATTTATTTTTTACCAGATCAGTATTCACCACGATGGATATATCTGCCTGACTGGCAAGTTGAGTGAGACTGGTTGATAAAAGACCTGCAGCAATGTCAATTGGCTTTTTGTCACTCTCTGCTGCCGAAGCAATGGAAAGCCAGCTTAATAAAAACACCATCAAGCTATAGCGAAACCGTGCTGGTGAAAGAAAACGATTGATAAACATGAGACTCCCTTATTTCATTTGTCTTATTAACGTTGACGAATGAGATAAGGAAATCACCACCAAGAACATCATTTTATTATTTTGATGTCATCGTAACCGTTGTCCACCAAGGTGTTAACGTGCTGACTTTTATCGGGAATGAATCTGCTAATAAGGCTAATGCCTCTTGTGGCTTATCCAGTGGCAACACAGCAGACACATGATAATTGTCTAACTGCTGAGCATCAAAATAGAAATAGCCATGATGGAAACGGTTCAGAATAGTCAGCACATCAGTTAACGACATGCCATCCACTATTAACTGATGTTTTTCCCACATCAGGCTGGCATCGCTGACATTAAAGTCAGCAACCTTATCCAGATGTTCTGCATAAACACGAATTTGCTGGCCTGGGTGAAGGGCTTTAACATTACAGCCTTCTCGCTGACAAGTCGCCGCTACACTGGATTCAATCACTTTCAGTAAACTGTAATCGGCATGCTTAGCTACACTAAACTCTGTACCCAGAGCCGTGAGACTACCGTGCTCTGTTTTCACTACAAACGGTCGTTTGGGATTTTTACTGACTTTGACTCGTATTTCTCCCTTCAACAAATCAATGGTTCGCTGAGCATTATTAAAATCGACATTAATCGCACTATCACTGCTCAGTGTGATAACTGAATTATCTGCCAGGGTAAATGATTGCCATTGCCCCACGTCTGTTTTTTTATCCGCCATCATCAGCGTCACGCTATCTGGCAACCAAATAAGCATGGGAATAAAAACAACCATTAACAGTACAAAAGTCTTTGCCAAGGTTTGCCAGGAATGCTGATGATGTCTGTCATTGACCGAGACAGATAACGCCGCCTTTGATGCTACTCGGGGGAATTGCTGGATGCCACCCAACATGGCGTTTAACTTATCCATAGCATCGGCATGGCGAGGGTCCCGATTTTTCCAGTCAAGGAAGGCTTGTTTTTGTGCTGCTGACGCTGGGTTTTCTTCGTCGGTCATCAACACGAGCCATTCTGCAGCTTGGGTTGAGATGTTTTCTGAATCCGTCATTTCAGCTGGTGAACTCATGACCATTAATACGATTCTGTTTCAAACACCTGCTGACAGGCGACTAAACTCTGAATCAGATATTTCTGAACCATCGTTGCTGATACACCCAAATGTTCAGCGATAGCAGACTGAGTTAAACCATCAATATGCCGGAGAATAAAAGCTTGTCTGACATGTATGGGTAACTTATCCAAAGCCTGAGAAATAGTATCGAGTGCATTGATCGCCAGATAAACATCTTCTGCTGATGGTATTGGCTCAGCATCATCCAGACTAAGTTTTAACGCTTCTAAATAGGCTTGTTCTAATAAATAGCGGCGGCGTTTATCAATTAATAAACGCTTGGCAATGGTCAGCAACCACGGGCGAGGTTCTTTAATTTGAGTTAAGTCATTTTGCTTACTGATAACATTAACAAAGGTGTCATGTGTGAGATCTCTGGCGTTTTGTGAACAGCCTAGTTTTTTACATAACCATCCCGTCAGCCAATAATGATGGTTTTCATATAAAGAGGTAATGAAGCCTTTATCATCATTCGGGTGGTTAAAAACAATCTGTTTATTACTCGACATGTTAAGCTGCAAAACCATAGATAGATATTAATGAAAACCATTATCATTTAAAACCTATAACTTATGCAAACTTTTGTTTTTAATAAAAACCGTCAACTTTATTCACTGCGAATATGCTCGTATTATCTAATAGATAAGAGAAGCTTATTAATAGTGGAAGAATATTGGCGCAGGAGAAAACCATGAAAGAAACTGGCAAGATTAATTACCTTGAAATGCCGTGCCAGGATTTAGATAAAACCAAAGCTTTCTTTAATCAGGTATTTGGTTGGGAATTCGTCGATTATGGGCCAGATTACATAGCCATTGAAAATGCTGGTATCGATGGCGGATTTTATAGAGCGAAACTCCGTGCTACTCAAGGTTCAGGTAGTGTTTTAATCGTACTCTACAGTACCGCCCTGGAAGACACCAGGCAACACATTAAAGCTGCTGGCGGTGAGATTGTAAAAGACATTTTTCCATTCCCAGGTGGACGACGTTTTCATTTTACTGATCCAAATGGTAATGAATATGCAGTATGGTCTGAGTGAGTGATTAAAAGCATCAAACCTTGTCTCTATGATGCTTTTTCAGATAACTACCAAATTGAAATATTAGGAAACCAATCAGTGATAAAACAATAGCGATTTCATAGCTCCGATATGCCACAGAGATGCCTATTGCCCCTGTCACCCAAATACCTGCGGCATTAGCTGTTCCCATTGCTCGGCCAGATTCTTTCACTATAGCGCCACCACCGATAAACCCCATTCCGGTAATCACACCATACATCACTCTCGCTTCAGCATCACTTCCTTGATAGACATCCATCGCAACTAACATAAAAGCGCAACAAGCAATAGAAACCAAAGGATACGTTCTCAATCCGGCACCACCAGTATCTACATACTCACGATTCATCGCGATAGGTAATGCTAATACAAAAGCGATACCGATTTGATATAAATTAAACCAGACTTGAGCAAAGTTAATATCGGGCATGATGACATCTCATTGAGTATTGCCTGTTACCATGCCATTAACAGACAATCTATTTCAATGGTTTTTGTTTCACAAAGATAAGCTCATTGGTATCAAACCCAGCCGCCTTCGCTTTATTAATAAAACGTTGCTTCACCTCATCAGACACTTCTGGTGTGCGTGACAGTAACCATAGATAATTGTGATTAGGGCCTGAAACAAAGGCATAGCGGTAATCATCATTTAACTCAAAAATCACATAGCTACCATAGAAAGGGCCGAAAAAAGAGACCTTCAAGTGACCGGTGTGTGGACTACCCACAAAATAGGCTTTGCCTTCTGCTTGTTGCCATTCCTTGTCTTCTGGTGAATAACCACGGTTAATCACTTTGACGCCACCATCTCCCTTCAGTGAATATTGTGCGCTGACATTGGTTAAACCTCGCTCAAAACGATGATCCAGTCTGGCCACTTCGTACCAATTGCCGAGATAGCGGTTTAAAACAAAGTTATCTACTGGTGTGACCCCTTTTGGGGTGCCGGTACAGGCAACAACACTCATCATTATTAAAAACAGCATCCCGATAAGACGCATATATCTCTCCCTTCATTCTTATTATGGTTGAAGCAATATATACGACACAGATAGACACCATTATTTCCCAGAAGATGAAGAAATAAAAACTATTAAAAAACCATCAACGCCTTAACCCCGATATATATAGCGCTAAACAAGCCGATTATAAAAACCAATGAGCGGTAGGTGTCCATATCAAGAATATAAAACAGGGGATGAAAAAGTCTACTTAATAAAAACAGACCTGCTGGGTAGCTGAAATCTGCCAGATTCAATCCCGAAGCATAAGCCAGCAGACTCATAGCTGAAAACAGCATCAAAGATTCCCAGGCATTTTGCTGAGCGGCCATCACCCTTGCTCCCAGCCCCGTCATATGAGCCTGCTGTAAACGTGGGTAATGATTATCAAACTTACCAAATTGTTTATACCGACAATAGCCACCTAACATGGCTAATAACATTGGCAGAAGCGCCACAATAAATAATACCCATAAAAGAATTGGCATAAATTACTCGCTTTATTTAGAAAAAACGTTGTTTAGAGCAACCAGTAACGCTTGTTGAAAACGTTCAGGATCCTGAATTTGTGGTGAATGGCCCAGATTATCAAACAATATTAAATGTGAGTCAGGTATTGTTTTCGCTGTTTTTCTGGCTAATACAGGATAATTACCTAACTGTTTTTTTATGTCATCAGGGACAAAGGCTTTACCAATAGCCGTATTGTCTTTTTCACCAATAAATAACCACGTTGGCACAGATAGCTGATCAAACTCATGCACGACAGGCTGCGTTAAAATCATGTCGTACTGAAGCGCTGATAACCAAGCCGCATTTTCTTTATCAGCTTTATACTGCATCATCAGCATATCTACCCACTGTTGATAATCATCACGCCATTGGCCAGCATAATACGTATTCTGCTGATAATGCCTGGCTTTTTTGCTGGTCAGCGTTAACTGGTTTTTATACCAGTCCTTGATGGACACATAAGGCACACCTTTCGCCAACCAATCTTCAAGTCCGATAGGATTTACCAAAAATAAGGCACCCACATTATCGGGGTACAGCAAGGCATAACGTGTTGCTAACATACCTCCCATAGAGTGGCCGACGACTACCGCCTTATCAATCCCTAAGCGTTTTAGTAAATTCCAGCTATTGGTCGCAAGTTGATGAAAACTGTATTGGTAATCAATGGGCTTAGATGATTTACAGAACCCAATCTGATCTATTGCTACCACACGGTAACCAGCTACAGAAAGCGCTTTGATTGTATCGCCCCATGTGGCTGCACAAAAGTTTTTACCATGAAACAAGACAACCGTTTCACCATTGGATTCTGAGGTAGGTTTTACATCCATATACGCCATTTCCAGCTGCTTTTTCTGGCTGTTGATAGGCATGAATTCCACCGGATAGGGATAATCGAAATTCTCTAATCTAAAACCGCTTTTATTCTCTGCTGATGCAGCACTGCTTAATAGCAAAATCACAGCAAAAAAGCTGATGATACGGAATATTTTTAGCATAACTAACTCTTTGCCTGTTTTTGGATTTTTTGTTTTGAAATAATCAAATGTATTTGGCAGCAGTGATAAAGATATTAAATGAGTCACACCAAATGACTATCCCTTGATAATCAGCCGGATTAATGTCCTCTGGCATATCAAGCACAAACCCATTAAAGGTTCTGACTTCACCCACATTGACCATCTTACTTTTATTAGCTAAAAACGCAGTTTTAGTTTGAACAAACTCAGGAGAGAGATACAACTTATAATCTGGACCAGGAGAAATCTCACCATCAAAGGCAATTTTTTCTGCATTAATATATAGCGTGCCACGCCCATAATGTAGGGCATCACTACCTTCAATATCGGGTGTAAACTGGCCTGTGAATAACGCTGAGGTAGCGACTTTTCCAATCTCCATCATTGATAGTTTATCGGGTTGCGTCAGAATGGGTAGCGCATAAATCCCTAATGCAAAACCCAATACCAACATAACACTATGAGTAATCAGTAGTAATACTTTTTTCATAGCCCAACCTCTTTATATGTCAACGTTATTGTCGAACCGAAAGCGTTTGTATCTGGCTTTTATTACGGTGTATTTCCTGCTGTATTTTTTTTACTTGTTGTACATGTTGCTGAAGGGTAGCACGCATATTTTCTAATAATGTTGGATCTCGTGTAGCAACCATACCATTACCTACATCATAGGTATGCTTCTGAATCGCCTCATATTTCGCTTTATTTTCTTGTTCCAACTTATCTATTTGTTGCTGTAGCTCAATATTTTTTTGTTTAAGTCTTTTGATTTGGGAGATTCGAGCGTCTTCGTTAAAGGCAGCGGTTCTCTTGTTTTGTTGTTCAATATCTTTTTTTGAAGGTTGATGGAGTTTTATTTCGACCTTTTCAGAGTGTGATTGGCAGGGTTTATCCTGATAGTGAACAAGTCCATTTTCGTCACATTTATAAATATCAGCTTGCAAAGCCATACTGAAAAACAGACAAAGTAAGAACAAAAACCGAAACATTCACTACCTCCAAAATCCTTTTTTGGAAATCCAAATTTAAAGATAATAAGAAACCAGCTTGTCTACTTCATTCTTTGACCCCAAGATGACTGGCACACGTTGATGTATCGAATCAGGCTGCATACTCATAATACGCCTTGTTCCAGTACTACTAACGCCGCCTGCCTGCTCAACAATAAAGCTCATCGGATTCGCTTCATACATCAGCCGTAACTTACCACCCTGCTCTGCAATACGGCTATCAACCGGATACATGAAAATACCTCCGCGTGTCAGAATACGATACACCTCCGCGACCATTGAGGCATTCCAACGCATATTGAAGTTTTTCTCACGCCCCCCCTCCACACCCTGCAGACATTCATCAATATAGCGTTTTACAGGCGCCTCCCAGAAACGCTGGTTAGACATATTTATGGAAAACTCCGCTGTATCCTCAGGGATTTGCATATTAGGATGTGTCAGAATGAATTCCCCCACTTCCCTGTCCAGCGTAAACCCATTTACACCAGTGCCTGTAGTCAGGATCAACATTGTGCTCGGGCCGTATACACAAAAGCCAGCACACACCTGTTCGGTTCCTGCTTGAAGAAAATGTTCGTGGCTAGGTTTATCTACACCATCAGGACAGCGTAATACTGAAAATATAGTACCGACACTTAAATTGATATCAACATTACTTGAGCCATCTAATGGATCAAAACAGAGTAAGTACTTACCTTTAGGATAATTATCTGAAATAGAAATGACATCATCAATCTCTTCTGAAACCATCGCAGCCAGATGACCAGTCCAGTTTAAGTGTTCGACCATGACATCATTAGTCAGAATATCGAGCTTTTTCTGATGTTCACCTTGGACATTATCGGTATTAGCATAACCTTCAAGGCCTAAGATACTGCTGCGGTTAACCAGATTCGCAATTTTCTTACATGCGCTAACAATGTCATTTAGCAAGCCTGTTAAATCGCCAGTCGCTGAAGGGTGTATACGTTGAGACTCAACAATAAACTGATTAACTGATTGCCCGATATCAGACATAAAGATGTCTCCGTTATCAATAAAATAAATCCAGATGTATTTCTAACACGGAGAGAAAACAAACCCGGCCAGAAGCCGGGTTGTTAATATTTAAATCTTAATTAAAATCTCGCCCATGCCTATACCGGATACGTCTCCAGCATAACGCTGAACCCGTGAAAATGGTTCAATTTCAGCAAACTTGGTATCAAACTTTTTAAAGGATGCAAACATCAGTGGTAAAAACGCTAATGTATGCGAACCGCAGTCATTAAAGTTAGCTGAAATACCTTGTTCCGGTGCCGATGTCAGTAATAAGGTGCCGCGCTTCATGGCATACCCAAAATGCTTACCCACCTGACCTAACACTGCAATCGTGCCCGACACCATTCTAGAACCACAATAATCACCGGCATTACCTTCAATGAAGATATAACCACGGCGCATATGATCGCCTGTTCTGGCACCCGTATTACCAGTGACAATCACTGTGCCACCTGTCATACCATTCTTATAACCAATTCGGGCTCCGCCGAGGAAATCTCCAGCATCACCATTAACTTTAATGGTACCGCCTTTCATTTCACAGGCAGTGTAAATCCCGGTATTTCCGTCAATAATAATATCGCCCGCCACCATGAATTGACCAAGATAAGCACCTACATCACCATCCACCGTAATCTTACCGGTAGTCATTGCATGACCAATATGATCCAGTTTATCTGTTGCTTTAGCGAAATGAATATTCGCAACATCATCACCCTGAATATCAAAGATCTCGTCGGTACGAACTTTTTGATTACCCACAACTAAAGTAATCGCCGCAATGTCCGCGGCTGTTTTATCCGCCAGTTTATCTGCTGTTAATGGTGAACAATCCACCCGCTGTGCAGGTGACGTTTTTAACGTGAATGTTAATGCACTCATGCCATGATCTCCTGCAAGTGGAAGTGATATGGACCTAATTTACCGCCATAGTTACCAGCACTGATACGACGAATACCGTTTTCTGCACCTAAGTCACATATAGCCTGGATACCAACTCGCATCGCTTTATCAATATCTTCTTTGGTTAAACCGTCAATAACAATTTCCATGACTGATTCAACTTCTGGTGATAAATCACTTTTTGTCTGACCTTTTAAAGTCGGGCAGAAAGCATCATTGGTAGACGCATTAAGAGCTTTAAACTTGGAGCCAACTTTAGAACCTGATCTTACAACACCACCAGGGAAAGGCATGATGACGTTTGGTATTTTTCTCATTTCTTCAATCGCTACTTCACACGCAGCTAATGCTTGCGCTTGTGATTCAGCTAAGACCAGGAAGTTACCACCGCCGACAGAGTCATGAACACCGGTCTTTTCTTGCGTTAAAAACTCACCATCCATGACAGGAATACGCCAGTAACGTTTGCCATCAATCATTTTTGATATTTGGAAACCATCACCAAAATAACGCAAGTTCTGACCTAAGGCGATTTCTTTTTCACTGTTATCCAGGCCTGAAAATAAGGCTGATGTTGGTGAAGTTAAAATACATTGACCAGCACGGGTCTCCACTTGTTTTGCCAGACCTTTACCCCCCATAGCAAAGATAAGCACAGATACACCTGGTCGACCATCCGGTGTTTCACTTGGATCCAGTTCGCGTTCAATACCTGCTTCACAACCACAGGCGATAACTGATGTAGCAAAGCCAGTAAATGCTTGCGCTGAAATCATGGCCCACTTGGCATTTAATGCCGTAATAATCAGCCGAGTTCCTTTCATAGGAAAAGCTTCAGCAAACGTCTCGTCTATAGTGACGCCGTTGATAATCATAACTTGCCTCCTTTTTTCAACGGCTGTACGGTCAAGCTTCCGCGGCCATCATCAACGATTTCATCATCACTGATTTTGAAGTTACCCATGGTCATCGTGTGATATTTATCGAAGTATTCTTTTAATGGTTTTTCGATACCTTTGTCATATTCAGGTTTGACCACATGTGTCGTCCCCCAGGTGACTTTCACCAGCTCACCATTTTTCACAACAATATTGCCATCTTTAAACACGTAATCAGGTGAGGTGAACATTTTTTCACGATCAGCATGATCGGTATATACCGTGATATCTGCGGCAGCACCCACACCTAAGTGTCCACGATCTGCCAGACCGACCAATTTCGCTGCGCCAGCACGCGTCATGATAGCAATATCATAAAGGCTATATTCACGATCCAGTGAGGCCAAATGTGTGGCATTTTGTGCTTCTGGATGCAGTGTAGACAACATATCGTTACGGAATGATTTATCCATTAACAGTTTGATCAAGTGTGGATAACTGGTAAACGGTGCCCCATTAGGATGATCTGTTGTCAGGAAGATGCGCCATGGATCGTCTACCATCAGGAAGGTTTCCAGACCAATCATCCATTGCAATGCGTTCACAAAGCTTTGATCTTTGTATTTGAACGGTACAACACCACAACCACCATCACATTCAATATCCATGCAAACCCACTTATTCGGGTGTGCGTGTTTGCTGCCATCAAACTGGCGCATATTATCGCCTGATGCTGTCACTGTCTGACCAAACAGAATCTGACCAACGTCGACGGTGATATTTTTGTTTCTATTGATAGATTCCGCAATCTCAGCTGCACCTGATGAGAACTTGAAATCACCTTCCGTGCCATAACTATGAAACTGAATATGCGTTAAATGCATAGGCAGACCTTCAATACCTTGAATCGTATCGAGGGTAGTATCTTTATTACCTGGTACCCCTAGATTACAACCATGCACATGCAATGGATGAGGCACGCCAAGTTCTGTCACTGCACGTGAGAGACGTTGTAGAATCTCACGTGGAGACACATTGTAAAAGCTGTTTTTCTCGTCTAAATCTAACTTACGCTGGTTAAATTTAAAGGCATTAATGCCACCAGGATTCACTACTTTTAAACCAACCGCCTGACTATGCGTTAGAGTCCAGGCAACATAGTTATTAATGGCTTCCTGATCTTCATTTGCAGCCATCATGCGTAACAGGAAGTCATCACTGCCCAGCATGGCATAACCACCTTTATCAATAATTGGTGTGTCATGCATTTCCATATGAGCCTGACGCGCATTAACTGGCATCACAGCTGGCTCAAACCCTGCCGTATACCCCATTTCGGCATAACGGTAACCAGTCGTTAAGGTACTTGGTGCAGCGTGCCCGGAGCCGCTTCGCATTAATTCAGTACGTTCAATTAACGATTCGGCATGATCTTCAGGCAACATGGTTCGGGCAATATTGACCTTACCGCCACCAATATGCGTGTGCATATCAATGGCACCAGACATAATCACTTTGCCACGAACATCAATTTCTTCATCGACTTGACCATCCGCCGGTGCGTCAACAATACGACCATCCCGAATGTAAATATCTCTTACAACATCATTTTGCCCATGTTCTGGGTCAAAAATGCGTCCACCTGTTAGTTTTGTCAGCATATTTTTTCTCCGTTTACAGGGCTTTCTCAACAGCCGTTAGCACGTCATAAGTGCTGGGTAAGCCACTGTCACGCAATTTTTTAAGCGGTAGTGATACTGAGCTATCGCACCGGAATGTCCGGCCAAGATGGTCTATACCGGGAACCCCAACGGGGATAAAAACTTCAGGCTCACTATCAAAGGTCATTCCAGAACGACCTAAAACAACAGTAGGTGCTTGTGTTTGCGGTGGGATTAACTTGGTATTAAAACTAGAAATCCAAACCAAACAATCTACTTCACCCTCATCCAGCATGCGCTGACCTCGGTTGATAAACGGATCATAGTCAGGCATGTTACGACTAAAGCTAGTTCGCATTGGATAACCAGCTTGCCACGATGACACGGCATTGACAGTCGTATCACCATCTTTACCGCCCAGCATCAAACCGTTACAACGTGTGGTTTCATTGACCTCTTTGATCATTTCACACAGATTTTGAATCGTTGATTCGGCATGATCCATACTCATTTCAGAGCCTGACCAAGTCAATACTGAGTATTTTGCAGCATTAATTTTTTCTGCTAACTCAGAAAGATCAGATAGAGCGATACCACCAACGGTTTCGGCTTGAACATTTTTACCTTTGACTAAAGCACGTAATACAGAAATAACTTCAGGTAAGTCATCAATATCACATGGCAAGACACGGGCTTTTTTACCTGAAGGTGATGTTGAAGCTTCACCAGAAGGTGATTTGCCAAGATAGATGACTTCACGGGATTCGATCTCTTGACCAAACATACTTTCTTGCGGCCAGATCATGCGCTCATAGAAACGAGGAAAGCCTTTTTCGATATCACTACCGACAACAATCAATAAATCGACACGATTTCTGACTTCAGTGAGTGTGGTTGTCATATAGCCGGTATCTTGCAATACCAAAATATTCTTGAAAGCATTATCAGAATAAAAACTATCGACCGTTGCTCGTGTTATATCAGCGAGTGACATTGCCGCCCTGGCACCATTTAAATCCGTTGCCATACCAGCAATCAGTGGTTGTTTGCTCGACTTCAGCAAACTCGCAATGTGATTGACAGCTTGTTCAAATGAAACATCCTGACCTTTTATTCGTGGTGAAAGATCAGTTATGGGTGTCTCAAAACCAGGTTTGGTGACCGCATCGCCATTCTCTTTCACCGTGACAGTATTGCCTTTAACTTCAATGACTAAATCATCGGAAGCAATACCACAAAAAGGACTTACTACATCTTCGAAGATGTGAGCTTCTGTATTGTCCGTCATGTCGGTGTCCTCAATTACTCAAATTACAAAACTGAAATCAGTAGCGCTTGATAATAAACAGCCTGGACCATGACAGTCACGAATTTATTTAACTTTCTATTATCAATTATGTTTGGCTCGTAAAAGTAGCGAGTCGATATTGTTATCACGTAATTGCTTTTGCAATGCATCCGCTTTTTTACGACCAACAACCGGACCCACCTGAACTCGATGCCATGTTTCTTTATTATCTATAGTAACGCTCTGAACTTTAGACTCAATACCCAATAAGGCTAATTTAGCCCGAAAAGCATCTGCATCGGTTGCCCGCTTGAAAGACCCTACCTGCAACATATAGCTAACATCCGGTTCAGGTGAAGCTTCTTTTTGGCTAGAGTTAGTCGCTTCCGCTGCGTCAGAATCCTCAGAAGAGGAAGTCACAATAGGTTGTTTTCCTTTATTTTTTTTATCTACTATGACCTCCATCTCTGGAAGTAAGGTATAAAAATCAAATGTAGGCTCAACACCTTCTTTTTTTGCAGGCTTTTGTTTTTGTTTAGACTCTGTTGTTTTGACACTGCCAGATTTATCCGCCGGTACATTATCTTTGAGATGCAATAAAAACATCACAAATGCGCCTACAGCAAAGCTCAATAACATTGGGCCCCATGGTAGAGAACGAGATGATGGTTCTTTACGTGTATTTCTTTTTGCCGCCAATGTTCAACCTCTTACATAGACTCAGGCGCTGAAACACCCATCACAGTTAATGCGTTTTTAATGACTTGTCTGACTGCAGATACCAGTAATAAACGTGCCTGACTTAAAGCATGATCATCAACAATAAACTGGTGCGCATTGTAGTAAGTGTGAAAATCTCTAGCCAAATCAGTTAGGTAGTGCGCTAATAAATGCGGAGTATGATTCAATGCCGCTGTTTCCAGTATTTCTGGGTAACGCGATAACATTGTCATCAGCGCCTCTTCGTGTGATTCAGTTAATTTACTCAAGTGTTGTTTAGCTGTTTCAGCATCCCAGCTTTGTCCACGTTCAGCTAGTTGTCTGAACACGCTACAAACACGGGCATGAGCATATTGAACGTAATATACAGGGTTGTCATTGCTTTGAGATTTAGCCAGTTCAAGGTCAAAATCCATATGCTGATCAGCGCCACGCATCACATAAAAGAAACGCGCCGCATCTTTACCCACTTCATTACGCAGCTCACGTAAGGTCACAAACTCACCGCTACGTGTAGACATACCTACTTTTTCAGTGCCTCTGTATAAAACGGCAAACTGTACTAACAAGACATTTAATTTCTCTACGTCCAGTTGCATTGACTGCACAGCGGCTTTAACACGAGGAATATAACCATGGTGATCTGCACCCCATATATCGATGATGCGATCAAAACCACGTTGATATTTGTTGAGGTGATAAGCGATATCGGAAGCAAAGTAAGTAGCTTGGCCATTATCACGTATGACAACACGATCTTTTTCATCGCCAAATTCAGTAGATTTAAACCACCAAGCGCCTTTATCCTGATACAGATGACCAGCAGATTTCAAAATCTCGATAGCTTTGTCTACATCACCTGATTCCACCAATGAACGTTCTGAAAACCACTCATCATATTCAGTACCAAATTCAGCCAAGTCATCACGGATATCATTCAGAATGGCATTTAGGCCTTTATCAAAAATAATGCGGTAGTTGGCTTCCCCCAATAAACTTTTGGCTTTATTGGTTAATCCATCAATATGCATTTCTTTATCACCGCCGTCAGGCTCATCAGCAGGAATATCTTCAAATACCTGGCTGGCAGAAAGTAAAAACTGGTTACCGAACTCTGTTTTTAATTCGTCTGCAATATTTCTTACGTATTCGCCCTGATAACCATTACTTGGGAAAGTAAAAACCTCACCAAATTCATCCAGATAACGCAGCCAAACACTGGTGGCTAGAATATCCATCTGCCTTCCAGCATCATTGACATAGTATTCGCGGTGAACGTCAAACCCTACAGCTGATAATAAACTACTGACCACTGAACCATAAGCAGCACCACGACCATGACCAACATGTAGTGGGCCTGTTGGGTTGGCAGAAACATATTCAACTTGTACTTTTTTTCCTTGCCCTACCTGACTTAAACCGAACTTATCACCTTGCTCAAGCACTTCTTTAATCACTTGTTGATTGGCTTCGGCTGATAGGAAAAAGTTGATAAATCCTGGTCCAGCAATGTCAACTTTAGTCACAAAGTCTGTTTCAGGTAAGACTTCCAGGATTTCAATTGCAATTTGTCTAGGGTTCATCTTGGCTGGTTTTGCCAGCATCATGGCAATATTTGAAGCGAAATCACCATGAGATTTATCTTTGGTTCGTTCGATCTGAATTTCAGGTAGATCAATCTCAAGAGCATGTTTCTGAGTAAAAGCGGATAAAGCCTGACTGAGCAGGTTTTTCAGTTGATTTTTCAACGTAAATGAACCTTGAATGCAATTTGAATAATGTGGCGCATTTTACCCGATCATCTACGTGGATAACATCCTTGTTTCATTCCAGTTTGGTGTCGACTTTCATACTTACAAAATATCGACCGGATCAATATCAATCGACCAGCGTACCTTTCTCGCCAGTTTATGCCGTGAAATCACACTGATATGTCGATCCAGTAATTGGTGTAAGGGTTTTCGTTGTGCACTACTGAGTAATAATTGTGCTCTGAAACGCCCTCCTTTTTTTTCCATAATGGCTGGAACAGGTCCGAGAATAAGCACTTCGTCAGTTGCTTGCTGATGACATTGTGCGCTGAATTCCTGTAAAAAAGCGTTTGCTTCCTCTCTGTCAGTAGACTCCGCTCGAATAACAGCCCAGTTTGAGGCAGGGGGTAATTCCATCTCAATACGCTCTTCCAACAAATTTTCTGCTGTTTTTTTGTAACCATTCGTAATCAGATCTTTCCAAAAAAGATGGTTTGGCTGTTCTGTTTGAATTAACACTTCGCCAGATTTCTCTCCTCGTCCAGCTCTCCCAGTTACTTGCGTAATCATTTGTGCCAGGTTTTCAGTGGCCCTGAAATCTGCGCTATATAAGCCCTGATCAGTATCAAGCACTCCGACTAGAGTCACATCATGAAAGTCGTGGCCTTTTGCCAGCATTTGTGTACCCACTAAAATACGAGCTTCACCTTGCTTAATATCGGCTACCAGATCTGAAAAAGCATTAACGCGTTGGGTGGTATCACGATCAACCCGAAGAACGGGAATTTCTGGAAAGAGTTGTTGCAAATGTTGTTCTACTTTTTCAGTACCTGCCCCATAACTTTTTAACGATTTTGATTCACACTCTGGGCATTCATCCACTAAACGTTGAATAAATCCACAATGATGACAAAACAAAATATGACGATGCTGATGAACAACCATTCTTGCATCACAGTGTTTACATTTAGCTTGCCAACCACAGTCATGACACATCAACACTGGAGCGTAACCACGTCGATTAATAAATAAAATAACTTGATTACCTGCATCTACGTGTTTTTTTATCGCTTTCAGTAATATTTCACTAAAGCCATGATCTGGGTTCGCCTGACTGTTATCGACTAAATGCACTTTTGGTAATTGGGCAGAACCAGCACGTTGCGTTAGTTTAAGTAATTGAAATCTTTGTTTTTTTACTTGATACAAACTATCTAGTGACGGTGTAGCACTGCCCATCACAATTGGAATATCAAACTTTTGCGCTCTGATCAGAGCTATGTTTCTGGCGTGATAACGCAAACCATCCTGTTGCTTGTATGAGCTGTCATGCTCTTCATCAATGATGATAAGGCCGGGGTTGGTCAAAGGGGTGAATACAGCGGATCGGGTACCAATGATGACATTAGCCAAACCTGCTTTTGCTAATAGCCATGCCTGTTTTCTTTCTTTATCAGAAACGGATGAATTAAGGATGACGATAGTGGTATTTAATCTTTTTTTAAATCGTTCTACAAACTGACCAGTTAGACCAATTTCTGGGATTAAAATTAAAACTTGTTGCTTAGCTTTTAAAGCTCTCTCTGTGAGTTCAATGTAGACCTCTGTTTTACCACTACCTGTGATGCCTTCTAACAAAAAGGGTTGAAAGTGTTCTCGTTGTTCCCAGACGTTATTTACGATGCTTTGTTGTTGCTGATTCAGTTTTAAATCAAAATTAAGTTCATTTCGAGGTATAGGTAACTTCGCTTTTTGCTGGCGAGAAATAAGGCCTGCTTCTTCAAGTGATTTTAGTGAACTACTGACATTTCCCAAATATTCTCTGAACATAGATTGGCTAACACCGTCAGCATAATCCTCTAATAAATCCAGACATTGTTGTTGTTTTGATCCTTTTTTTTTATTTGTTGCTGTTTGGGTTTTAAACCACCAGGTTTCCGTATCAATCTCTGCTGGTTTACCTGTTCTAAGTGTTTTCGGTAATGCCGTCTGGAAACATTCGCCTAAGGGATGATGATAATACCTGCTTACCCAAAGTAATGTTTGTATTAATTCGTCTGGAATTAATTTTGAGTCATCCAGCTTTTCTTCAATGGGTTTAAGTTTTGTTATTTCAGCTTGATCTGTAATTTCACTGACTTTCATTACGATGCCAGTGCAGAGCCTGTTCGCAAAATTAATTTTTACACGAGTCCCTATTTCCCACTGAGAAATGGGTAAGTCCGAAGTGTAATCAAACAATTGTCTGAGAGGGCACGGTACGCTAATGTGAAGTATGCAAGTCATTAATTAAACATAAAGAAAGAAAGATATTTTTTTAGTGATGTTAATGATTTATGCCTGTGGATTGTTGGATAGTTCTTATTACAACATATAAATCATAATGTTATCTATGTGTCGACATGTTGATAACTTTAAAGCTGCGCAGCTTAAATCCTGTGGATAAAAGTTGTAGTTATCCACAGGGAAAGTTATCCACAGCTTATGATCGATCTTATAGTGATCTTATACAGCACTTATTATGCGTAGAATTTAGCACTATTTTGGTAGAAAATTTTGTCTGGAGAGTGAATGAAAATAGCAATGATTGTGGCTATGGATGAGCAAGGTGTGATTGGTAAAGAGAACGATTTGCCATGGAAAATATCTGCTGATTTACAGTTTTTTAAGCGTACAACCATGGAGAAACCGATCATTATGGGCAGAAATACCCATGAATCTATCGGCAGACCTTTACCGGGTAGACAAAATATCGTTGTGACCTCACAACAAGATTATGCGGCACAAGGATGTGATGTTGTGCATTCACTGGAGCAGGCATTTGAACTGTGTGAGGAAGTTGAGGAAGTGATGATTATGGGAGGAGCATCGTTATATAAACAATGCTTTCCCTTATGTGACAAGCTCTATATTACCCAAGTGCATACGACCATTGAGGGTGGTGACACCTGGTTTCCAGACTGGGATCGTTCCGACTGGATTTTGCTTAGTTCAGAAGACCATAAAGCGGATGAAAAGAATCAGTACGACTATAGTTTTATGCTTTTTCAACGGACTCAGAGCGAATAATTTGTATGGCATGTTGTAAATGTTCTGCTGCTTCGTATCCTAAGTCTGTCAGATAACCACCATCATGTTGGCTAATTAGCCCTTTTTTATACAGATTTTCAGTCGCATCAATCATTTCTTGTCTGGCGTTGTGATGGACTTTGATACCTGCCAGTGTTGTGTCTAAAGGGAACTGAAGTAAGACTTCAATCTCTTCTATCAAATTGGGTTTGATTGTCATTTTCTGAGCCTTTTTGTTGTATTTATGGATTTAAAATAGCATAAAGGGTGATATTGATTTAGGTATTTGTGAAATATATCGGAATATTTTCCGATATATAGAAATATGATGGACTTAGCTAGAATCTAGCCGTTATACAATAATAATGACGATAAGGGAGAAACAAGCAATGGCTGCTCCAATAATTACTGATAATCCGCTTTACCAGTTATTACGAGATGGTAAAGTCCAAGAATTTAACCAACGTGTCGCTGCCGGTGAGCAAGTTGATTTAACGGGTTGTGACTTCCGTCATCTCACTTTGGTTGGTTTGATTGCGAAAGGACTAGACTTTTCAAATAGTTACTTTCGCCAGGCTGACTTGAGAGGAATTGATTTTACTGAGTGTGTCAGCATGGAAGGTGCCAGTATTCATGGTGCGAAAATTTCTGGTGTTTACTTTCCAAAACAAATAGAAGCAGAAGAAATTTTACTGTCTTTGCAGCATGGCACACGCATGCGCTACAAGAATTAAAGTGCCTGCTGTTTTTTAGGTAAGAAACGTGCGCTGAATAATCCCATTTCAAATAATAACCAAATGGGTACAGCTAATAATGTTTGAGAAATAACATCTGGGGGCGTGAGTAACATACCTACTACGAACGCCCCTACGATGATATAAGGCCGTTTTTGTTTTAATGCCTCTACAGTTGTTGCTTGAGTCCATATCAGCAGCACAGTGGCTATAGGCACCTCAAAAGCTAAGCCAAAGGCAAAAAATAGTTTTAAAACAAAATCCAGATAACTGCTGATATCAGTCATCACTGCCACACCTTCAGGTGCCGCTTGCGTTAAAAAAGCAAAGATAAGCGGAAATACCGCGTAATAAGCAAAAACAATCCCAAGAAAAAATAAAACGGTACTGGCAAATAATAGTGGGAATACCAGTTTTTTTTCATGTGAATATAAACCTGGCGCTACAAAAGCCCAAAGCTGATATAGCAATATTGGTACAGCTAAAAGGATAGCAGTGCTTAAAGTGAGCTTAAATGGCGTTAAAAATGGTGAAGCGACTTCTGTCGCAATCATAGTGCTGCTTTCTGGCAGTTGTTTCAGTAACGGCTCAGATAAAAAATGATAAAGGTCATTAGAAAATGGTAGCAAACATAAAGCGATAACCAAGACGACCAGAACGCCTTTCAGTAAACGATCTCTTAACTCAACCAGATGTGATATCAAAGGCTGCTGATCGTTACTATCCATCTTGTTTATTTATCTCTTCGGTGTTTTCTGTTTTTTTGGTGTTGTTATGCAAGCTTTCATCAATATGAATCGTTTGATTCATATCAGACATGGTTTGGTTAGTTTTATTCAGAGCATCTTTTAATTCTTGGGCTCTGAGTTCTCTCGAAATATCTGTTTTTATTGCATGCAATGAGGCTTGAGCACGCCCTATCCACAGTCCAGTAACTCTGATTAACTTTGGCAGTCTCTCAGGACCGACAACAATCAGCGCTACCAGAGCAATTACTAAGATTTCCCAAAATCCAATATCAAACATGGCAAATAAGCCGATTCAGGTTAATGAGAGGTTTTATCTTTATTCTCACTTTTCTGTGAAGTCTCATGCACATCATTGTGCTGAATGGAGTCATTTGAATCTTTTTCCATATCGTCCTTGCCATCTTGCACAGAGTCTTTGAAATTTTTGATAGCGCTACCTAAATCACCACCTAGAGAACGTAATTTTTTTGTACCGAATAATAAAATGACAATGGCCAAAATAATCAGTAATTGCCAAATGCTAATACCACCTAACATGGGTTATCTCCTAATTGAATCCAGGCATTTGCTCGCCGCCAAGGATATGAATGTGCAGGTGATCCACTTCCTGGCCACCACCCGGTCCCGTGTTAATGATTGTTCGGAATCCGTTTTCGAGGCCCTGCGATTCAGCAAGCTTGGGCAGGCTGAGCATCATATGAGCAAGGAGTGAAGCATGTGCCTGATTAGCGTGGTCCAGTCTGGCAATATGTTGCTTGGGAATAACTAATAAATGAACTGAAGCCTTAGGGTTTATATCCTTAAAGACATAAATAAGCTCATCTTCAAATACACAACTTGAAGGTATTTCACCTGCGATAATTTTGCAGAATATACAGTCGCTCATTATTTGCTCCGATTAGCCTTTTCCTCAAGGCCAGATAGGCCAAAACGCCTTCCTAGTTCATCTAGGACGGCCTGAGTATCAATATCATTATGTGCCAGTAAGACAAGACTATGAAACCATAAATCCGCGGTTTCATAGATAATTTCATCTTTATTACCGCCTTTTCCTGCGATGACTGTTTCTACTGCTTCTTCGCCAAGTTTTTTTAGGATTTTATCAGTACCTGCAGCGTAGAGGCTGGCGACATAAGAACTGTCAGAATCTGCTGATTTACGCTCGATAAGTACCTGACTTAATTGTTTAATTATATCGCTCATGAATAAATATCTTTTGGGTCTTTTAGAACGGGGTCAATTGCTTGCCATTGATCTTCTTTTAATTCATTAAAGAAACAATGGTGACGACCTGTATGACATGCGATGCCGCCTTTCTGAACAACCTCTAGTAAAATAGCATCATTATCACAATCCATTCGTATAGATTTAACAATCTGTTGATGTCCTGACTGCTCTCCTTTGTGCCATAGCTTTTGTCGTGAACGAGACCAATAAACTGCGTGCCCTTTTTCTGCAGTCAGCTGTAAAGCATCTTTGTTCATCCAGGCTAAAGTAAGTACTTGCTTAGTTTCAACCTCTTGAGTTATGACGGGAACAAGTCCATCGTTATTCCATTTTACTTGTTCAATCCAAGCGGTCATTTACAATCTCACCTCAATACCTTGTGCTGCCATTTGCTGCTTGGCTTCTTCGACGGTGTGTTCACCAAAGTGGAAGATACTTGCTGCTAAGACAGCATCGGCATGACCTAGTTTTATACCATCAGTTAAGTCCTGAAGCTGGCCAACACCACCTGAGGCAATAACAGGCACATTCACAGCATCACTCACAGCACGGGTAAGCGCCAAGTCAAACCCTGATTTTGTGCCATCTTTATCCATACTGGTTAACAGAATTTCCCCGGCACCGTAATCAACCATTTTTTTAGCCCATTCAACGGCATCAATACCAGTAGGTTTACGTCCACCGTGGGTAAAAATTTCCCATTTATTTGTCTCGTTTTCAGCAGAGACTTTCTTTGCGTCAATAGCGACGACAATGCATTGTGAACCAAATTTTTCAGCGGCTTCGCGGACAAACTCTGGATTATTAACCGCCGCAGAGTTGATACCCACTTTATCCGCCCCAGCATTCAGCATACGGCGGATATCTTCTACTGTTCTGATTCCACCACCAACAGTTAATGGAATAAATACCTGACTTGCTACCGCTTCGACGACGTGCACCATGGTATCGCGTTCAGCATGTGTGGCTGTGATATCAAGAAAAGTTATTTCATCAGCGCCTTGTTGATCGTAGCGTTTAGCGACTTCAATCGGATCACCAGCATCTCGGATATCGACGAACTGGACGCCTTTAACAACACGTCCACCATCAACATCTAGACAAGGAATAATGCGTTTAGCAAGAGCCATGGTTATCTTTAAAACTCCAAAGGCGGATTCAATTTATCAGCCAGTTCCTGACCTTTTTTCAGATCGATACTACCTTCGTAAATAGAGCGGCCTAGGATAGCGCCCATCACGCCTTCATCTTCACAAGCACATAAGGACTCAATGTCTTCATAAGAACTCACACCGCCTGAAGCAATAACAGGGATTTGAATCGCTCGAGCTAAATCACGAGTAGATTCAAGGTTAAACCCTTGCATCATGCCGTCACGGCTAATATCGGTGTAGATAATGGCTTCAACACCATCTTGTTCAAACTGTTGGGCAATATCTACGACATCATGGTTGGATAATTTTGACCAGCCATCAATAGCAACTTTCCCGTTTTTTGCGTCGAGGCCTACTATGATGTGGCCAGGAAATTCAGCACAGACATCACCGACAAAATGTGGTGCGTTGATGGCTTTTGTTCCCAGAATGACATAACGAACACCAGCATGAAGGTAAGTTTCGATTGTTTCTTCATCACGAATACCACCTCCAACTTGCACATCTAAGTCAGGAAATGTTTTGCAAACTTCATGGATAACGTCAGCGTTTACTGGGTTGCCAGCAAAAGCACCGTCCAGATCGACCATATGAAGTCTTTTCGCCCCCGCTTCTACCCACTTTCGTGCTACGGCAACAGGATCTTCTGAAAACACAGTGTTATCTTCCATTCGCCCCTGACGCAAGCGCACGCAGTGACCTTGTTTGAGATCAATGGCAGGGATTAACAACATAATCTTACTCCGTTTGTTGATGTTGATTAGGACTGGCCGTCCCAGTTTACAAAATTATCTAATAATTGCAGTCCAGCACGCTGGCTTTTTTCTGGATGAAATTGGGCTGCAAAGATATTGTCTTTATACAAGGCCGCTGCAAAATCATCCGGGTAGGCTGAAGTGCCCGCAATCACTTCTTTATGCACAGGTTCAGCATAAAAACTATGTACAAAATAAAACCGACTGTTTTGTTCTATGTTTTTCCATAATGGATGAGTACATGTTTGCTGAACTTGGTTCCATCCCATATGTGGTACTTTTAATTTTTCACCATTACTTGAAGTGGCAGGCTGGAATAATTTGACACTTCCAGAGAATATATCCAGTGTATCAATACCTTTATTTTCTTCACTATGTGTCAATAAGGCTTGCATACCCAGACAAATACCCAGAAAAGGTTTTTCTTGGGCAGCCTGCTTAATCACCTGCTCTAATTCAAGATGTTTGAGTTCTGCCATACAGTCACGAATTGCTCCAACACCTGGAAATAAAACATGACTGGCGGAAAGAATGGTTTGAGGATCAGATGTGACAACCACAGAGGCATTATTGGAAACTGCTTCCAGTGCTTTTGATACCGAGCGTAAATTACCCATGCCGTAGTCAATCACTGCTATGCGCTGCATGTTAAACCTGTTTATTTACTTAATATTATTGGCTAATAATTCTTTATAATAGGATTATAAAGCACCCTTAGTTGAAGGCAATTGTTCTAATGCGCGTTCATCTAATGAAACTGCCATTCTTAATGCTCGGCCAAATGCCTTAAATATCGTTTCAGCAATATGGTGAGCATTTCGGCCTTTTAAATTATCAATATGTAAAGTGATACCGGCATGATTGATAAGCCCCTGAAAGAATTCATAGAACAGGTCTACATCAAACTCACCAATTTTGTCTCGGGTAAAAGTGACATCATATTCCAGACCTGGACGACCTGAGAGATCCAGTACAACTCGGGATAATGCTTCATCTAGCGGAACATAAGCATGGCCGTAGCGAACAACCCCTTTTTTATCACCAAGTGCTTTTTTTAATGCCTGGCCAATAGTAATACCGACATCCTCAACCGTGTGGTGAGCATCGATATGTAAGTCACCCTTAGCTTTAACGGTTAAATCAAATAAGCCATGGCGGGCGATTTGATCCATCATGTGATCTAAAAACGGGACACCAGTTTCGGCGTTGAATTGACCGCTTCCATCCAGATTAATTGACACTTCGATCTGTGTTTCTAGCGTGTTTCGCGCAACAGAGGCGCTGCGAGTGGTCATTTGAGTTCCTGAAATTAATATTAAAAGGAGATAATAACTGTTTCGAACAAGGGTTTGAAGCGTTATTATAGTCAACGTTCACAACATAGGATTTGCAATGACCCAGTTAGGCAACGTTACCCCCTTATTTCAGGACCTCGCCAAAGTGGAACATGAACATAACCTCGCTTGTCAGGAGTGTTCACTTTATCGTCTATGTTTGCCACTTGGTTTACACAATAATGACTTGATTCAATTAGATAAAATTATCAAGCGCAGCCAGAGTTATTCTCGCGGTCAGCCGCTATTTAGTACTCAGACGCCTTTTAACTCTATCTATGTTGTTCGTTCTGGATCATTTAAAACTACGGTGTCTGCGGTAGATGGACGTGAACAAGTTACAGGCTTTTATTTTCCGGGCGAATTTGTCGGCTTGGACGCTATCTATGAACAAGCTTATCGCTCAAATGCAAAAGCATTAGAAAGTAGCAGTGTTTGTGAATTACCTTTCGATATGCTGCAGGAGTTAGGCACAAGTATGCCGCAGCTCCAGGTGCAGATGATGTCTCGCTTAAGTAAAGAATTGTCTGGTGATAAAAGCTTAATGTTTTTATTAGGTAAAAAAACTGCCGAGGAAAAGTTAGCGACGTTTTTATTATCTATTTCCCGCCGTTTCCAAGATCGGGGATTTTCTGCGCGAGAATTTCAATTGAGTATGTCCCGCGGTGATATTGCGAATCATCTCGGGTTAGCAGTTGAAACAGTAAGTCGATTATTTTCGCGATTTCAGGATGAAGGATTAATTGAAATTCATAATAAGTCGATTTCTATACGGGATTCAGAAAAATTAAAAGCATTATGTGGGTAATTTTGTGAAAAAAGCGTAAGCATTCGCTTTATTGATCCAGGTCAATGCATTAACCTTGCACCTCCGTAAAATTCGAACCATGTCTTACAGAACATAGTTTGTCCCAGGAGGAAAAAATGAAAAAAACAACATTAGCTGCAGCACTACTCACTACTTTAGGCTTGTCTACTCTTGCTGCGCCTGCGATGGCGTATGAAGCAGGTGATTGGTTAGTTCGTGGTCGTATTATCAATGTTAATCCAAATGATGATAGTGGTCAGTTATATGCAGATGGAGTTGCTGGTGGAGAAGGTGTTAGTGTTAATTCTGATACTGTGCCAGAGCTAGATATCACTTACATGTTCCATAAAAATTGGGGTGTAGAGTTAATCTTAGGCTATTCAGAGCATACCGTTAAAGGTGAGAAAAAATGGTCTGCCTTAGGTGATGTTATTGATACTAAAGTATTACCACCTACATTAACGCTGCAATATCACTTTATGCCTGACTCAAATATCAGACCTTATGTTGGTGCTGGGATCAATTACACTTATTTCTTTGATGAAGAAGTAGCTGGTAATGCTCTTGATACCCCAGGATCAAAAGTTAAATTAGATAGTTCATGGGGCCTAGCTGCTCAGGCTGGTGTGGACGTATCTCTAAATGAAGATTGGTTTGTAAACTTTGATGTGAAATATATCGATATTGATACTGAAGCCCACTTTACAAATATCGCTGGTGGAGCAATACAAAAAGCAAAAATTCATGCAGATATCGACCCATTTGTTTGGGGGATTGGTATCGGACGTCGCTTCTAAGAAATTTATGTCCTCGTAGTGCTTGGCCCTCTTTGGAGGGCCTTTTTTTTATCTATTAATCGGTCTTACTAGGCTTCTCAGGTTAATGCGTAAAATGAGTAGCAATGTGAAGTAAATAACAGCAGCTCCGACGATTAAACCAGATAAATGCGCTGCTCGTTCCCAAGCACTCCATATTTCCCACTTGCTATAAAGCGGATTAAAGTTAATCAAAAATACGAATAACCCGGTATTTGCGATGATCAATTTTAGCGAGAACTTTGCCCAACCAACATTGGGGTTATAAACAGCACGTTTTCTTAGACCATGGTAGAGCAAGCTGGCATTGAGCATAGCTGATAAAGCTGTGGCTAGTGCTAAGCCCACATGCTCTAGATAGATCATCAGAACAATATTCAGGCCCATATTACTAATCATCGCAATAATGCCAATTTTCACTGGTGTTTTTGTATCTTGTCTCGCGTAATAGCCCGGCGCCAATACTTTAATAAAGATAAAAGGTAACAAACCCAAGCCGTAAGCCATCAAACTTAACGAGGCTTTGTGTGAGTCCAGAGTTGTAAACTCGCCATATTGAAATAAGGTCATCAATAATGGTTCAGCCAGATAAATAAGACCTATCGCTGCTGGTGTTCCAATAAGAAATACCCAACGTAATGCCCAATCTATAGTGTCTGAAAAAGCTTCCGTAGATTTTGCAGCATGCTTTCTTGAGAGACTGGGTAAAATCACTGTAGATAAAGCAATACCAAACACGCCTAAAGGAAACTCAACTAGTCGGTCGGAGTAATAGAGCCATGAAATGCTGCCAGTGACCAAAAAAGAAGCAAGTAAGGTATCTAGAAGAAGGTTTATCTGCGCAACAGATACACCAAACATGGCAGGTATCATTAATCTGATAATTTTCCTTACCCCTTCACTTTTCCATCCCCATCTTGGTCGTGGTAATAAACCAAGTTTGATCAGAAAGGGTAATTGAAATAAAAACTGTACCAAACCGCCTATAAAGACTCCCCAGGCAAGTCCTGTGACAGGTTTATCGAGGTTAGGTGATAGCCATATTGCAGTGGAAATGAGCGAAATATTAAGAAAAACTGGTGTAAACGCAGGAACCGCAAATCTACCAAAGCTGTTTAAGATTGAGCCAGCAAGCGCGGTGAGCGATATAAAAAAGATATAAGGGAATGTTATCGTTAGTAAGTCTGCTGCTAGGTCGGCTTTTACAGGATCCTCAATAAAACCTGGAGCAAACACCATAATGATAATGGGCGCTGCAATCATCCCCACAGCGGTGATTATCGATAATATGACAGCTAGTGTGCCGCTTGTTTGCGCTATTAATTGCCGCAGTGGTTTATCGCCATGCTCTTTGAATTCTGCAAGGACAGGAATAAAGGCTTGCGAAAAAGCACCTTCAGCAAATAAACGCCGTAAAAAGTTGGGAATTTTGAATGCGACGAAGAAAACATCTGCACCTAAGCCTGCGCCAAACATTCTGGCAATAACTATATCCCTGACAAATCCCAATATTCGGGATAAAAAAGTCATCACACTGACAACTGCGGTAGACTTAAAGAGTTTTTCGCTCATGTTTCACTCACAACAGGGGGCCTTTCTCGGCTATACAAGGTTATTAGACGCATGATTAAGCCAATAAAAAGTGTTAATTCTAAGGCTTTTCTGCTGTTATATCTTGTTATTACACTGATTATTTTAGTGTTGTGGATAAGCAGAATAGAATTCACGCAACCTGATAGACGTGATGTGCCTGAAAATTTGAGACCGTTTGTTGTCTCACCACCTCATCTTATTCCTCAGTTTGTATTAAAAAGTAATGCAAACCATGTGTTAACAAACGCTTCATTGGATAATAGGTGGAGCTTTATTTATTTCACGCACAAGTATTGTAAGCCAGAGTGCGATGTTATCCTTCAGGTCATGCAACACTTACAGCGCTTATTTGCTGGTCCATCTGTTCAGTTCTTTGTTATCAATTTTGGTGACCCTATCGATACGCCTACTCTATCTAAGGCTGATCTAGCTACCTATGGTGGCTCAAATGCGATGCTCGACTCTTTCATAAAAAGTTTTGATTTTCTATATCTAGAGCCCGAAGCTTATGAGAAAAGTAAAAAAGTTGAGCAACAGCATTATATTTATCTGGTTGACCCTCAAGGTCGCGTTTATGCGGTTTTCAAACCACCCTTTACGTCTCTGGCTATTCAACGTGTTTTTTTCTTACTCAGAGCCTTTTATGCACGAAGTGAGTAATTGGTATCAGCTAATGCATCAGAAAAGGTTTTTGCCAGTTGTTCTAACGTGGCGGTTCTTCTGAAGCTTGGACGCCAAACCAAACCGATTTCTCGCATAGCTTGCTCATTATCTGCTGATAGCGGTACCAGTGAAATATCGGAGTGAATGACCATATCTGAATTGACCGCCATATCCGGTATCAGTGTAATTCCTAATCCACTGGCGACCATTTCAATCAAGGTATAAAGACTGGTTGCCTGAACACTTTTGCGTTGTGCAGATGCTGGTAACTGGCATGCACTTAATGCATGTTCCCGAAGGCAATGTCCCTCCGCAAGTAGTAATAACTCATTGGTCGGTAACTCATCTGCTTTTAGTGTTTCTCTACCTGTCAATGGATGGTGTTTAGGTAAAGCGATCCAGAAGGACTCTTTCGCAAATTCTCTATAGGTGAGGCCTCTCGTGTTGTATGGCAATGCTAATACTGCGACATCAATACTTCCTGCCTCTAACCTATCTAATAATCGTTCTGACTGATCTTCTATCAGCACTATTTCAAGTTCGGGTAATTGTTTTCTGACCGTGGGCAATACTTTGGGTAATAAAAACGGGCTTATTGTGGGAATAATGCCTATTTGTATGCGACCCGACAAAGGATTCTTTTCTGACAAGGCTAGATCAACCAGATCTTCACTGAGTGACAATATCTTTTGTGCTCTGCTAGCAATCTCTTCACCAATCGGTGTGGGCAGTACTTTTCGGTTTGTTCTCTCTAGTAATGAAACCTCAAGTAATTGCTCTAAATCTTGTATCCCTGCGCTCAAAGTTGATTGTGTAACAAAACATTTGTCTGCGGCGTGGCCAAAATGCTTCTTTTCTACTACAGCTGTTAAGTATTGAAGTTGTCTTAATGTGGGTAGACGCATAATCGATATTTCCGCTTATTTGTTTGATATTGATTTATAACACGAATATTATATTTTCTTAATAAACTTTGTCTCCATGTTATGACCGGATCGAACGCAAATAAGTTTTAATACATGTTCTAACTTGATTAGCCGTAGTTATATGAATTTTGATAAGATTTATTCACGGTATTAATTTAATCGGTTTCTCGGAGTTTCTAAATGAAGAAATGGCAATGTATTGTATGTGGCTTTATCTATGATGAAGCTGAAGGTTTACCAGAAGAAGGTATTGCTCCAGGCACGGCGTGGGAAGATATTCCAGAAGATTGGGAGTGTCCTGAATGTGGTGTCGGTAAAGATGACTTTGAAATGGTAGAAATGTAATTTATTTCTACCTTCATAACTTAAAACTAAAACTTAACAAAATCACAATAATCATCTCAGTCTGAATATGCTTTATTTTTTTGGTAAATACTCTTTCCTTTTGCAGCTATCAATCTAGTGTTATCACATCTAACGCTTTCAAATTTTCGTAATATTAGTGTCGCTACATTAAATCCTGTAAAAGGTATTAATCTCATTTTAGGTGAAAACGGTTCTGGAAAAACAAGCGTCCTTGAAGCCATTCATCTACTTGCTATGGGACGATCATTTCGTTCTCGTCATCTCAAGAATATTATTCAGCTTGAACACTCTCAATTCACAATTTTTGCTCGATCATCAGAAATGACCCCTGTTGGTTTGCTGTATGAACAGCATTCAGGTTTACAAATTCGATTGAATAATGCGCCACTAAAAAAGCTTTCAGATTTAGCAGTTAACACCCCTCTTCAATTTATTTCCGCTAACTGTCACCAGTTCTTCGAATTGGGTCCAAAATTTCGAAGACGAATGATCGATTGGGGGGTGTTTCACGTGGAACATAGATTTAATTATCATTGGCAAACATACAAAAAAGCACTGTTACAAAAAAATGCAGCACTAAAAAATAAGAAGAATAGAAACGAAATTGAGATATGGGATCAGTACCTCATTGAGCATGGCAAAAAAATTACGGATTATCGCGAACACTATCTAAAAAACCTGGTTGATGCATTTGTTCCAATATTCACGAGACTGTGTCCTTTTTTTACTGGACACAAATTTACTGTTAGATACAGCAAAGGCTGGAATAAAGATAAAACATTGGATGAAGCGATATCAGAAAATTACGAACGTGATAGATTAATGGGATATAGTCGTCTCGGACCACACTCAGCAGATTGGATGTTAAGGGTTAATGATGCTTCGCCAGAGGAAATGCTATCACGCGGTCAACAGAAATTATTTTATCTTGGTTTATGTTTGGCGCAGATAACACTTTTGATGTCAGTTAAAGATGTCAAAAATACGATTCTTCTGATCGATGATTTAAGTTCAGAACTAGATTGGAATCATCAATCAACTGTGATGCAAACACTAAGATCCCTACCTGTACAATGTTTCATTACAAGTACAAATACTGAATTATCCACTCTAATTAACCCAGACGAGGAAAAAGTGTTTCACGTGGAACATGGTGTCATTACAGCAGATAATGAGACTGTCAACATACCCTTATAAGTAGTAGAATAGAATGTTATTCAGCACATCCTCCTCTTGGCTAGGAATAGTTTGATTATGACAATGGAAAAAAACAACAACACATACGATTCTTCAAATATAAAAGTCCTTAAAGGGCTTGATGCCGTCAGAAAAAGACCTGGCATGTACATTGGTGATACAGATGATGGTACCGGCTTGCATCACATGGTTTTTGAAGTTTTAGACAATGCCATTGATGAAGCGCTGGCGGGTCATTGTAGTGAGATACAGGTTCGCATTCATCCAGATGATTCCGTATCAGTAATTGATAATGGCCGTGGTATTCCAGTTGATATTCATGAAGAAGAAGGTGTGTCAGCTGCTGAAGTAATCATGACGGTGCTGCATGCCGGTGGTAAATTTGATGATAACTCATACAAAGTGTCAGGTGGGTTACATGGAGTTGGTGTCTCAGTAGTAAACGCTTTATCAAAAAAATTGGCGATGGAAATTCATCGCAATGGTCGAGTATATAAGCAGACTTACACACATGGTGTGCCGGATTTAGCATTAACAGATGTGTCAGATACTGAAATCACCGGAACAAAAATTCAATTTTGGCCAAGTGAAGAAACCTTTACCAATGTCACTTTTGAGTACAATATTCTTGCTAAACGTATTCGTGAGCTAGCCTTCTTAAACTCTGGTGTCAAAATCGTTCTAACAGATGAGCGTGACGAGAAAACAGAGACCTTCTACTATGAAGGTGGTATTACTGCATTCGTTCAACATTTGAATAAAAATAAAGATCTCATACATGAAAATATCATCAAGATTTCAGGTATGCGTGATGATGTAACTGTTGAACTGTCAATGCAATGGAATGACTCATATCAGGAAAATATCTACTGTTTTACAAATAATATTCCACAGCGTGATGGTGGTACCCACTTAGCAGGTTTCCGCGCGGCTTTAACCAGAACATTAAATCAATATATCGAGAGTGAAGGTTTAGCTAAAAAATCAAAAGTCACAACAAGTGGTGATGACGCACGTGAAGGACTGACGGCTGTACTGTCAGTGAAAGTACCAGATCCAAAATTCAGTTCACAAACTAAAGATAAGTTGGTTTCTTCAGAAGTAAGAACAATTGTTGAGTCATATGTGAATGAGTTTTTCCATGATTTCTTAATTGAAAACCCAACAGATGCAAAGTTAATAGCGAATAAAATGATTGATGCAGCTCGTGCTAGAGATGCAGCAAGAAAAGCTAGAGAATTAACTAGAAGAAAAGGTGTTCTGGATATTGCTGGTCTTCCAGGAAAATTAGCCGATTGTCAGGAAAGAGACCCTGCCCTTTCTGAATTATTCTTAGTGGAAGGGGACTCTGCGGGAGGCAGTGCAAAGCAAGGTCGTGATAGAAGAACGCAAGCGATTTTGCCGCTAAAAGGAAAAATCCTAAACGTAGAAAGAGCACGCTTTGACAAAATGATTAGCTCCGCAGAAGTGGGAACATTAATCACTGCTCTAGGTTGTGGTATTGGACGTGATGAGTATGATCCAGAAAAACTCAGATATCATCATATTATTATCATGACAGATGCTGATGTTGACGGTTCGCACATCCGAACATTGTTATTAACATTCTTCTATCGTCAAATGCCAGAACTGATTGAGCGTGGCCATGTTTATATTGCGCAACCACCGTTGTACAAAATTAAAAAAGGCAAACAAGAACGCTACGTAAAAGATGATGCCGAAATGGAGCGTTATCTAACAGAAGTGGCATTAACAAATGCCAAACTATATCCTGCAGAGAACTCACAAGCGATAGAGGGCACAGCATTAGCATCACTTGTGACTGAATATCAGACGGTTAATTCGATCATTGGTAGATTATCAAATCACTACTACCCTGCTTTTTTAGATAAATTAGTTTATGAGCCACAGATACCAGATATGAATGATGACAGTGCGATTAATGCATGGTTGTCTAGAATTGAAGGTGCATTAAATAAAGGTCTACCGACAGGGACACAGTTTAAACTCAGTGTTAAACGTCAGGAAAATGATCCTGTAGGTGCCATTAATATTAGTTACAGCAGACATGGTATAAGCACAGACTATCATATTCCGGGTGAGTTTTTTGACAGTACGGAATATCAGAAAATTCTCTCTTTTTCTAATAAAATCAATGGTTTGTTTGGTGATGGTGCACGTGTTGAACGTGGTGAAAAACAACAGGAAGTGAGCTATTTCTCGCAAGCAGTAACATGGCTACTCACAGAAGCTAGACGCGGGCAGCATGTTCAACGCTATAAAGGTCTGGGAGAGATGAACCCGGATCAATTGTGGGAGACGACAATGGATAAAGATAAACGTCGTTTGTTACAGGTCAAAATTAATGATGCCATCGTGGCAGATGAAACATTTAACACGCTTATGGGTGACAATGTAGAACCGCGACGTGAGTTTATTGAAACGCATGCATTACAAGTATCAAACCTAGATATCTAAACTCAAGGAATCTTTCCCGATTAAAATAAGTCACACAGCCCAGTGGTTGTGTGACTTTTTTATGCATAAAGTAAAGTGAAGGAAAAGCTATGTCAGAAAGTGAAAATCAGTACGATCTGATACAACGGATCTTACATTGGCTAATCGCAGTAGTGATATTAGCGATGATTGCCATCGGACTCTATATGGTTCAGCTTCCAAAAGAATGGGAGCTACCGCCAGGACAAGAAAGTGTAAGGGCTTTTTGGTTTTTACTCCATAAGTCACTTGGTATCAGCGTCGCTGTACTCATTCTAATACGCATAGCTTGGCGAATAACGCATAAGGCACCACAGCTACCCTCTTATATACCATCGTGGCAGCAGAAGCTTTCTGGAGGGGTTCACGGATTATTATATGCACTGATGATTGCGATGCCGTTAACTGGCTACCTTCAATCAATGTATAGCAAGTACGATACAAAACTATGGGGCTTGGTATTGCCTAGGTTAGCTGAAGCAGATCCAGACATGAGAGAGTATTTCAGCGAAATACATGAAATATTAGCATTCACTCTAATAGCACTGTTATTGATTCATATAGCTGCTGCCGTCAAACATCGTATAAGTGGAAATGATATAACGAAGAGAATGTCGTTATTTTCAAAGAAATAAATCGCATTAATGTCAGTGATATAAAAAAGGCCCTAATAGGGCCTTTTTTATATCTAGTACGCTGAACTTCTAATGAAGTTTAATTTTAGGATGTACGCTACGTCTGAATATATGTGAAAGCGATAACATTGCTACACGGAATGGACCAAATAATGCGACCTGATGCATCTTATAGAGTGAGAGATACATCACACGAGCCATGAAACCTTCAATCATCAAACTACCTTTACTAAGGTTACCCATCAGGTTACCAACTGTACTGTATTTACCAAGCGATACTAAGGAGCCGTAGTCGTGATATTCAAATTCAGGAGCCACTTTTCCAGCCATACGGTTACGAATAGACTTGTAAACGACAGAAGCCATCTGATGCGCGGCTTGAGCTCTTGGAGGAACATTTTCATCATGACCCTGCCACTTGCAAGCGCAACAGTCACCAATAGCATAGATATCATCATCGAGTGTTGTTTGAAGCGTTTGTCTTACAACAAGCTGATTCATCCAGTTTGTTTCAAGGCCAGCAATGTCCTTTAAAAACTCGGGAGCTTTTATACCCGCTGCCCAGACTTTGATAGATGCCGGTATGGTTTTACCACTTTCAGTGAAAATAGCACTTTCGTTAACTTCAACAACACGTTCACCGGTAAGTACGTCTACACCGAGCTTCGTTAACTCGTTAGTTGTGGCCGCAGATAAGTTTTCAGGTAAACCAGGTAAAACACGACTGGCTGCTTCAATGATGCTGATTTTGACATCCTGTGGTTGTACTTCGTCCAAGCCATAAGCAGTTAATAAATGAGAAACCTCGTGAAGCTGAGCACTCAGCTCAATACCAGTTGCGCCAGCACCAACAATTGCAATGTTCAGTTGACCTTCATCTAGAGGTTTCCCTTGAGTATGAGCACGAAGGTAGGATTCAAGTAACTTGTTTTGGAATGACTCAGCTTGTTTTGTAGTGTCAAGGAATAAGCAGTGATCACGAACACCTTTAATACCAAAATCATGACTAATACTGCCAACAGATATGACTAGATAATCGTAATCAAACTCACGACGTGGAATAATTTCTACGCCATCAGGGTTTAGGGTTGGAGCTAGAGAAATAGTTTTTCTGTCTCTGTCTAGGCCGTCCATTTTTCCTAAACGAAAACGAAAGCCACTGACATTGGCTTGACTTAAATACTCAATTTCGTCTTCGTGTGAGTCAAGTGTGCCAGCAGCAACTTCATGAAGAAGCGGTTTCCAGATGTGAGTATGTGTATTATCGACAAGCGTGATTTCAGCTTTGCCTTTTTTACCCAGTTTTTTGCCGAGTTTGGTGACCAACTCGAGACCACCTGCTCCACCCCCGACAACCACAATTTTTGGAATACTGTTAGACATTCGCAAAGACTCCAATCTGACGCAAAATTACAATGAGATATCGATTTTAACGTAAAAAACCCTATAAAACCTATCTTATTTTTACTATATGTACTTAGTCTGGCAAAATTTACGTCTTAACTTATTCATAGAGAAACAAAATGCAAGCAAGGCCTGAAAAACCACGTCTGGCTTGGGCTGTTACTGGCTCAGGGCATTATCTTAAAGAATGCCTGGAAATTGTCAGGGAATTAGACGATGTTGATTTGTTTTATAGTCGTGCAGGCGAAGAAGTGGTGAGAATGTATGGATATGATCCAAAATCATTTGTTCCAGAAGGACGGGTATACCGAGATAGAGCAGCCAGCGCACCACCTGTAGGATTATTTTATCGGGGCGACTATCATAGTTTGATTGTTGCACCTGCGACATCTAACACGGTCGCTAAAATGGTAATGGGCATCTCTGATACTTTAGTGACAAATATTTTTGCACAGGCCGGCAAATGCCAAATTCCAAGTATTGTATTGGCATGCGATAGTGAGCCGGAAATCGATACACCAGCACCAGATAGAATTGTACGTGTATGGCCACGTAAAATTGATCTTGAACATACAAAAAAACTAAAAACGTTTGAAGCAACAACCGTGGTAGATGATGCAGATCAGCTGTTTGCCGCAATTAAAGCAAGATTGACTGAGGTGGGCTGAGCCCAAAATGTCTGAAAAAATACTTTTTCTTACTGGCAAACTGGCAGAGCCCAGTGTGCATAAAGTGTTGCAAGAAATGGCACCCTTGCCATTTGATTATCGAGTACATCAAATTGGCGTGTCAGTAGCAGCATTGATGACAGATAAGATGATAGGTAGACGCCTCAAACCCGAAGATTATGAAGGCTTTGATGAGATCATTGTGCCTGGACGTTGTCGTGGAGATTTAGAGACTCTAAGCCAGGATCTGGGAATCAAAATAACCCGTGGGCCTGATGAAATTAAAGACCTACCAATACAGTTTGGTAAAGTACGCAAAAAACCCGATTTAAGTCATTACGACGTCAAGATATTCGCTGAAATTGTCGATGCTCCAGAACGGTCTATCGACAGTTTGCTTGACCGTGCTCGCTATTATGCTAGTCAGGGTGCTGACGTCATTGATATTGGCTGCCTACCTGAAGAAAAGTTTCCATTGATGGAAGAAGCTATTACCGCGCTTCATGGTGAAGGTTTCAAGGTAAGTGTGGACTCACTATCACTTATAGATTTACAGCGTGCAGCTAAAGGCGGTGCTGACTATTTATTAAGTCTGACAGAAAAAACCATTGATCTCGCCAAAGAAACTGATGCCATCCCAATTTTAGTACCAGCTGAACCCGGCTCACTCGCTTCACTGGAAAGGGCCATGGAGGCTATGGATAAAATCGGCAAGCCTTGGGTGGCAGATCCGATTCTGGATCCAATTCATTTTGGCTTAACTGATTCTATAGTGCGTTACCATGAATTACGCAGGAAATATCCTGATGCACCTATCATGATGGGTGTGGGTAATCTGACAGAATTAACCGATGCTGATACCACGGGGATCAATGCCATGTTGTTCGGCATGATCTCTGAGTTAAATATTAACTGCGTATTAGCCACAGAAGTTAGTCCTCATGCACGTCGTGCTATACGTGAAGCGGATGTGGCGAGGCGAATGATGTATGCGGCTAAACAGGATAATAGTTTGCCAAGAGATTTTACAGGTGACTTGCTGGTGTCACACGAACGACGCCCATTTACAGATACGGCTGATGAAATTCATGCATTAGCCGAAACGATCCGTGACCCAAACTACCGGATAAAAGTCGCAAAAGAAGGCATTTTTATGTTCAATCGTGACGGTATCGTGCTAGATATTGATCCGTTTGAGTTCTATCCCCATCTAAAAGTAGAGGGCGATCCCGGTCATGCGTTTTATCTTGGCGTCGAACTGGCCCGGGCCGAAGTAGCCTGGCAATTGGGTAAGCGTTATACCCAGGATGAAGACCTGCAGTGGGGTTGTGCGGTTGATCAGGCTGAAGAAGATTTAACAGAGCAAAAGGTGGAAGGTACCACCATGAAAAAAACTAAGAAAGAACGCATCTGCGGTACGGCCGATGCAGTCGATACTCCGCGAGACAATATGAAAAAAGTAGTGCGTGATGAACAACCCCCAAAAGTAAAAAAACCACGTACAGCCTGTGGTACGGCAGAACCTAAGAAAAAGAAAAAAGGAGAGCCCTAGTGGCACGGCTAAACGCAAAGATTCATGAAGTTATTGTCACCACAACAAATACAGATGGCTCGGCACATCATGCACCAATGGGGATTAGTGAAGTAAATGGTTACTTTCAAATAAAGCCATTTAAACCATCAACAACTTACAATAATTTAATGCGTCATCGCGCCTGCAGTATTAATTACACTGATGATGTACGCGTGTATGCAGGGGCATTAACCGGGCACCGCCAGTGGCCGACCTCATCATGTGAAAAGATAGATGGACTCTATTTAACAGGTGCGCTAAGCCACAGTGAAATTACAGTTCAGGATGTTGATGACGATGATCCGCGCGCCTGTTTTTATGGCGCTGTTGTGAATGAGCAGCAACATGGTTTATTTCGTGGTTATAACCGTGCACAAAGCGCTGTGATTGAAGCCGCGATACTGGTCAGTCGTTTATCGATGTTACCAGAACAAAAAATTCGCGATGAAATTAACTATTTAACCATCGGTATGGAAAAAACTGCAGGTGAACGCGAGTGGGAAGCGTGGGGCTGGTTAATGGAAAAGATTAAACAAGCAGGTATCAATGTCGAATAAAACAAAATGGCTCGCCAGTGTGCAATCGTTGGAAGAAGCACAAAACCTGAACGATTGCCTGCCAGATATTCTTGATATGAAACAGCCAGCACATGGTGCACTGGGGGCTTTACCACTGGATGTGGTGGAAGATATCGTTAATTGGGCATCTGGACGTTGTTTAACCAGCGCGACGATTGGTGATTTGCCTATGCAGGTTGAAGCTATTGAGCCAGCTATTATGAAGATGGCTGGAACGGGTGTGGATTATGTGAAAATTGGCTTATTCGGTGGTGACGAACAAGCTGCTTGCCTGTACGCATTAACGCTAGTTATCCAACAACTTAATACGCCGGTGATTGCAGTGCTGTTTGCAGATCGTCATTACGAAACAGATGTAATAACGCAGGTGTTAAAAGCAGGTTTTAGTGGTGTGATGATTGATACCGCAGAAAAAAATGGCCGTTCTTTATTGGATTTATGGTCAGTTGATGCACTGACAGAATTTGTAAACATAGTGAAAAACGCACAACGCTTGTGCGGTTTGGCAGGCGCTTTGCGCATTGAGGATATTGCCAGCTTGCGCGAATTACAACCTGACTATCTGGGCTTTCGTAGTGCCTTGTGTCCTGACCGCAAACGAAATGAAACGCTTTCAGTCACCTTAGCCAAAACCATTGCATCAGCATTAGATTAAACTGAGAAACACCACGCTTATTGGCAGGATGCCAAAGCAATAAACATTTATTAAATCGCAAGGAGGCAAACATGCAACTTATAAAGCGTTATATCATCGTTGTTTTAATTTTCACCCTGCTTAGTCTTAATGGGCTTCATGCTGCTCAGACTATGCCACCCGTGCAACTGGCCAGTGTGTATAAGCCAGACATGGCTGAGCCCGTATCGGCCTACCTCGTCAGTGAAAAATTCGATGGTGTGCGAGCTATCTGGACAGGTAAACGACTCCTGACCCGTAGCGGCAATATTATCAATGCCCCAGATTGGTTTACTGCTCCCCTTCCTGATATGTGGTTGGATGGTGAGCTGTGGACTAAACATCAAGACTTTGCACGGCTCAGTGGCATCATCAGAACACAAACGCCGTATGATGAAGCTTGGCGAAAAGTGAGTTATCGGGTGTTTGATATGCCTGATCCTGAACTGACTTTCGAACAACGTTATCAAAACTACACAAGCTTAATCACAACATTAGACCTGCCACATATTAAACCTGTTAAACAATATCAGCTGGCAAGCAAAATGGCTTTACAAGACCTGTTACAAGATAAGATGGAACAAGGTGCAGAAGGTCTGATTTTACACTTGGCCTCAGCTAAACATCAGGGTGGAAGAACGCAGGCTTTATTAAAATTAAAACCTTACGATGATGCCGAAGCCACCGTTATTGCTCACTTGCCTGGCAAAGGTAAATACACCAATAAGTTAGGTGCATTACGCGTTAAAAACCAGCAAGGCCAAGTCTTTTCGATCGGTAGCGGTTTATCAGATCAAGACCGTATTAACCCACCTCTCATCGGCAGTATCATTACCTATCGTTACCAGGGCTTTACTAAAACCGGCTTACCACGGTTTGCCCGCTTTTTGCGTATTCGCGAGACCGATCTGGATTAAATCTGTTTAAGGCGTTTGAGTTTTTAGTTTTTTCACAGCAGTACAAGCTCAACCAGAGACATGGTTGAGCGTGATATGACTGCATAAGCGCATTTAGGCCATATGCACGGTTTTTTTCACCAGAAAAGCCACAATAGGCCTAACAATAAGAATACAAATAAAGGCGGCAGGCATCGCAATTTTATAAGCATTCATAGCATCACTGATGTAGTGCGAAGAAAACCCCTGATTAACACCAGTGATAATTAAGCACATCAACATGGCCATAATTCCTGCCATATAAAGCGCAAAGACATACGATGTGAGTTTTACAGGTAATTTTTTTGTATTCATTAACTAACTCCTCTTAAGCGATGCGAGAAGTTTAGTGCCTCTATTATTAAGTTTGTAGCCCATGCAAGCTAATTAAATTGATAAGCTAAACTTATTAACGATTCGTTGTTTATGGGTAGTTCTAAATGGATACTATGCGTGGTGTAGAGAGTTTTGTCAGATCAGTTGAGCTTGGAAGTCTGGCCGCAGCATCAAGAAGGCTTGGCATCAGTGCGGCAGCCGTCAGCCAGAATATTGCACGTCTAGAGTCTGCGCTCGGAACACGTCTGTTGACCAGAACAACAAGAAGTTTGGCATTAACCGATACTGGTGAGGTTTATTACCAACGTGTTAAAGGCTTATTACAGGAAATGGAGTTGGCAGCTGAGGCCGTTTCATTCATAGAAGGTAAGGTGTCTGGAAGGCTGAAAATAGCCTGCTCAGCTGCATTTGCACGACATGTTTTGGCTCCCCTGCTTCCGGCATTTTATGAACAGTATTCTGAGCTGAGTATAGAACTTATTGCCAGTGACAGACATGTTGATCATCGACAGGAAGGTATCGATGTCAGTATCAGAATACGAGAGCAGTTAGATGAAAGTCTGGTGGCGAACAGGCTCACCACAGTTCCGCTGGTTTATTGTGCATCGCCAGAGTATCTGGATAAAAACGGTATCCCGGATTCTATCGCTGAATTACGTCAGCATAGATGTTTGTTATTTAAGATACCTGTTGATGAGAAAATTGTGGGGTGGTCATTTTTACGGCATGGACAACGCTTTCAGCCTGAAGTAAGAACAGCCATGGTTTGTGATGACATCGATATGCTGGCGAATATCACTCTTGCAGGAGGTGGTATCGCCAGAATTGCCGCTTTTGTTGTCACACAACATGTAGCGGAAAGCAGACTTATTCCTTTATTTGAGGAGGGAAGTCATTCAGAGCTTCATGGCGAGCCAGAGCCATTAGACTATTATTTTTGTGTAGCTGATCGTTTTGCTAAAACACTAAAAGTACGGGTTTTTCAGGACTTTTTGCATCAGCACTTGCCAACAAGTTGGGTATAAAAAAATGGAGTAGAGTTAACCCTACTCCATGTATTATTTATGCTGCTTGTTGTTGGCGTAACTCCTTGGCTGCTTCTACCATTGCTTCTAACGCGGGTTTCACTTCTGCCCATTGACGAGTTTTCAGGCCACAGTCGGGGTTAACCCACAAGCGTTCAGCCGGAATACGCTGAGCAGCTTTTTCCATCAAGCTTTTCATATATTCGACTTCTGGAATATTCGGTGTGTGAATGTCATATACGCCTGGACCGATCTCATTGGGATAGGCAAATGCATTGAATACGTCCAGTAGTTCCATATCTGAGCGTGAAGTTTCAATAGTGATGACGTCAGCATCCATTGCAGCAATTGATTCAATGATGTCGTTAAACTCGGAATAGCACATATGGGTATGGATTTGCGTTTCATTCGCTACACCATTGGCGGTGATACGGAAACAACGCACGGCCCAGTCAAGATAGTCCTGCCATTCAGCACGACGCAGAGGTAATCCTTCACGTAATGCCGCTTCATCGATTTGAATAATATTAACGCCGGACTGTTCCAGATCTTTCACTTCATCACGAATAGCCAGTGCCAGCTGTAGACAGGTCTCTGAACGAGGTTGATCATCACGCACAAATGACCAGTTCAGCATGGTGACAGGACCCGTTAACATGCCTTTTACCGGCTTGTTAGTCAGTGATTGAGCGTAGTTAATCCAGTCGACAGTCATGGCATTTGGACGGGCAATATCGCCAAAGATGATCGGGGGTTTTACACAACGTGATCCGTAAGATTGCACCCAGCCAAAACGACTAAAGATATAACCGTCAAGTTGTTCACCAAAGTATTCAACCATATCATTTCGTTCTGCTTCGCCATGCACCAACACATCCAGTCCTACTTTTTCCTGCTCTTCAATCGCCAGTTGTATTTGTTCATGCATCTTGGCTTGATAAGCAGTAAAGTCCAGCTCACCTTTACGGAATAATTGCCGTGTTTGGCGAATATCTGTGGTTTGTGGAAATGAGCCAATGGTTGTGGTGGGATACAAGGGTAAGTTGGCCCTAGCACGTTGTAATTTGGCGCGTTCAACATAAGGTTTCTGACGGTTTGCCATGCTCTCGGTCACCGAGAGAACACGTTGTTGAATATCGTTTCGATGAACGCGTGTAGAGTGTTGACGGTTAGCGATGGATTTGGCATTTGCAGCCAGTTCAGTTGTAACAGCGTCACGGCCTTGATTCAGCGCGGTGGCGACAATGGTCAGTTCATCAAGCTTCTGTACAGCAAATGCCAGCCAATCTTTCACTTCAGTATCCAAGTCTGTTTCGCTGTTTAAATCTACTGGTACATGCAACAGGGAACAGGATGGTGCCAACCACAGACGTTGCTGAAGGCGAACATAAACAGGCTCAAGCCATTCCAACGTTTTGTTGAGGTCGGTCTTCCAGATATTTCTGCCATTGATAATACCGATAGATAACACTTTATGTGGTGGCAACCAGTCGACTACTTTAAGAACTTCATCACGCGCATTAATGGCGTCAATGTGTAGCCCTGCCGTTGGTAAGTCACAGGCAAGTTGCAGGTTTTCTTTCAGGCTGCCGAAATAGCTGGCCAGTAATACTTTAACCGGCGCTTTGCTCAAAGAAAAATAGGCTTGGCTAAGGGCGTGTTGCCAGTCTTTATCGAGCTCCGTACTGAGGATCGGTTCATCGATTTGAACCCACTCAATGCCCTCTTCTGCTAATAAATTTAACAGAGACTCATATACCGTTAAGAGCTGAGGTAACAGGTCAAGCTTGTTACTGTCATCCTTATTTTTTCCTAGCCAGAGATAGCTGACAGGCCCGAGTAAAATAACTTTAGCATTGACTCCCTGCTGCTTCGCTTCGTGTACGTATGACAGTAAGCGTGCTGCATGCAACTCAAACGTCGTGTCTGCATCAAATTCAGGGACGAGATAGTGATAGTTGGTATCAAACCATTTGGTCATCTCTGCAGCAGCTACAGGGGTTTGTTCAACTGTTTTACTGGTCTGACCACGAGCAGCTTGAAAGTATTGGTCTAGTTCACTTAGTTTACTCCGCGAACGCCTAGGTAAATTACCAACCAGGAAGCTGGTATCCAGTACATGGTCATAAAATGAAAAGTCACCGACTGGACTAAGATCAAGTTTTTTCTGAATTTCCCAGTGTTTTTTTCTTAACTCTGTAGCCTGGCTTTCCAGCTCAGCTATTGGTATTTCGCCTCGCCAGTAGCTTTCCAAAGCAAATTTCAATTCACGTTTTTTCCCTATACGAGGAAAACCCAGGTTATGTGTTTTTACCATCTTGTGCTCCTTTACAAATGTGGGGTCATTGTAAAGTTGCTGAACAATAAGGAATAATGATATTTATTTCTTAACCTATAAGAATATTTCATACATGATTGAGCTCACGCATTTAAAAATTATTCAGGCACTGGCAGAGCATGGCAGTCTAACAGCAGCAGCAAACGCCCTATATGTCACTCAACCAGCATTAACTCACCAAATTCGCTACCTGGAACAGAAGTTAGAGATACGTTTGTGGGAAAGGCATGGACGAAAATTAAGACTGACTGAAGCAGGTCAGTTACTGTTAAAAACTGCCGGACAGGTTCTACCTGTCATGGAGCAGACCGAGAATAAACTACAGGCAATGGCTGATGGTAAGCAGGGAATTTTAAAGATAGGTGTAGAGTGCCACCCTTGTTATGAGTGGCTCAAAGCGATACTCGCAGACTATCTAATGGCGATGCCAAAGATGGATGTGGATATTGTGCACAAGTTTCAGTTTTCCGGTTTGGAGGGGCTATTAAATCACCATATTGACTGCTTGGTGACGCCAGATAGAGTTGAACATAAAGACCTGTATTACACGCCACTGTTTGAATATGAATTAGTGTTGCTAATAGCGAATACTCACTCACTTTCAAAGGCGGAATATATTAAGCCTGAGGCGTTAGGGTCGGAGTTGTTAATGACCTTTCCTGTGCCGCATGAGCGCTTAGATATTTATACTCAGTTTTTACTACCAGCCAACGTTAAACCGCAACATAAAACTATGGAGTCACTGGACATCATGGTGCAGATGGCAAGCCTGAACAGAGGGGTGACTGTATTGCCTGACTGGTTAGCGAGGCATTATTGTCAGGAAGTACCTGCTTCAATGATCAGATTGGGTAAGAATGGGGTAATGAAAACGTTATTTGCAGCTATGCGTGATGGCGAGCAGACGGTACCTTATATGTCGACGTTTTTAGAAATGGGCCAGCAGAAAGGGGCCTTATGAGTCGAGTAAGCGATACAGCATTTCCCTGATAGTGTCAGGCTCAAAAGGTTTATTAAGGATAGCTGAAACACCTGCCTGTTCTACCTGACCTAACCGTGCTTCATTATTCTCAGTGGTTAAAATCATGATCGGAATGGACTCGTTACCCATATCATTTCTGATGTACTGCACCAGTTCATGCCCATCCATTTCGGGCATATTTAAGTCGGTGACTATCAGGTCATAATGGTTTTCGTTGATTTTTTCTAGCGCTTTTCGACCATTCTCAGCATTATCAATATGTTCAATACCCATTGTACTGAAGATACGCATGATGTGATTACGTGAGGTTAGGCTGTCATCGACCACTAATAAACTTATTTCACTGACATCATAGCTTTCAAGTGCAATTTCTTTAGGATCGATAATATCGAGAGTTGCCCGAATCGCACGTTGTAAATCTTTATGATCAAAAGGTTTAGGGAGTATTGCAATTACACCAGCTTGACGAACTGGCTCAAGAGCCTCATGTCCTCTTTCGCTGGAAATGAGCATATAAGACATATCAAGTTGAGGGTGATCCTGTAAGACCGTTTCAATGAGTTGATTAGCAGTCATGTCAGGTAAATACATGGCTGTAATTACTAAATCAGGCGGGTATTGGCTGATCAGAGCTAGCGCTTCTTCACCACTGCTCACACCATCAATCTTATGTACGCCCTCTTCATTCAAGTGGCGCATGATCAGCTTGAGTTGCATGGCTGATGGTTCAACCAGAAGAATGGATAAGTCGTTAGCAGTAAGTAAGGTCATAGAGTTAGTTTCTTACCAAGTCATCTTCAACACGTTGGCGTGTTTGCTGATTCACAAGAACTTCAATAATAACTAATGCAAAATCCATTGCTGTACCAGGGCCTTTTGAAGTAATTATCCTATCGTCCACGACAACTGTTTCATCCGTGAGAGCTATTTCGGGCCAATCTTCTTGATTTATTGCGCCTGGATAACAGGTAGCACGGTGTTGATTCAGAATTTTTGCATTGGCTAATACCAGAGGTGCTGCACAAATTGCAGCGATATATTGATTAGTATTTCGCTGTTTTTGTAATAGAGCTGAGATTCTAGCATCTTGCTTAAGATTGTTTGTGCCGGGTTGTCCTCCCGGCAAAACAATCATATCAAACGTCGCTTCAACGACCTCGTCAAGCAGACTATCAGCAGTTAACACAATTTGTCTGCTTCCGGTCACCTGATGGCGTTGGGTCAGGCTGGCAGTCACTACATTGATTCCAGCTCTCCTTAGTAAGTCGATAACGGTGACCGCTTCAATCTCTTCAAAACCTTCAGCGAGAGGAATCAATACAGTAGACATAAACAACCCTTTATTTTTTGAGGATGGTCATTCCTTTTAACAGGTTTAATGCTTGTGATAATGCATAGTCAGACACTTCAAGAGGTTGATCTTTCTCTTTATCCGCTTGGTTCTGCTCTGCTTTGGCTTTTTCCTCTTCATCGCCATTGACGAGATGATGCGCCAGATCACGTTCTCTGAGCGGTGTAAATTCTGCGTCTTCAATAGCAGAGATGTGTACCGGTTTTAGTTCGATATCAGGGACAATGCCTTCAGCCTGAATAGAGCGTCCTGAAGGTGTGTAATAACGAGCTGTAGTCATTTTAACCGCTGTGTCATTAGTCAGAGGCATTACTGTTTGAACAGAGCCTTTACCAAAGGTTTTTGTCCCCATGATAACTGCACGATCATGATCCTGTAAGGCACCAGCTACAATTTCAGAAGCTGAAGCTGAACCACCATTTACCAGAACAACTAATGGAGCCTCTTTCAGCATATCATCAGGTGTCGCATGGAATTTATGATCGGAATCAGGGATACGACCTTCAGTGTATACAATCAGACCTTTTTTAATAAAGGCATCAGAAACTTCAACTGCTGCATCCAAGACACCACCTGGATTATTTCGTAGATCCAGAACTAGTCCATTCAGCGTGCCATTGTTTTCTTTTTTCAAGTCAGAAATAGCTTCTCTTAAGCTTTCACCTGTTCGAGACTGGAAAGTTGAGATACGAACATATGCATATCCTGGCTCCAGCATTCTTTTCTTAACACTCTCAACTTTGATAATGGCGCGAGTGATATTAATTTTTAATGGTGTGTCTTCACCTTCACGAATGACGGTTAACATCAGGTCTGTGCCTGGTTTACCACGCATGATGTCAACGGCATCATTTAATGTCATCCCTTTTACAGGGGTATCATCAAGACGAATAATCAGATCACCAGGTTCAATACCTGCTTTTGCTGCAGGCGTATCATCAATAGGAGTGACGACTTTTACAAAGCCATCTTCCATGCTGACTTCGATACCTAATCCACCAAATTCTCCAGAAGTACCTTCGCGAAGTTCTTTGAACTGCTCTTTATCTAAGTAAGTGGAGTGAGGATCTAGACCTGAAAGCATGCCACGAATGGCGTTTTCTAATAATTGTTTATCTTCTACCGGTTCTACGTAGCTACTTTTAATTCTGCCAAAAATTTCAGAAAAGGTACGTAAATCTTCAAGGGGTAGATCAGGTTTTGTTGCTTCCTTGTCAGCAAAAACCATTTGGCCAAATACGAGGGTGGCACCTAAAATTACGCCGCTGGTAATTAAGCCGAAATCACGTTTAAACAAACTCATATTCCTTCCTTAATCGATAAGGCTTGTCAGCCTTGTTTCCCCAACCATTTTAATGGGTTTGTTGGGTTGCCTTGGTGACGAATTTCAAAATAAAGCCCTGAAAGGCCTCGAATTCCTTGTTCGCCAGATTCTGCTATAACATCGCCGGCTTTGACGTATTCACCGACATCTCTGAGTAATGATTCATTGTTGCCATAAAGAGTCATGTATTTATCACCATGATCAATGATGATCAGAAGACCAAACCCTCTTAACCAATCAGCAAAAACAACTCTGCCAGCAGCTGTGGCTTTAATATCGTTTCCAGTTGGCGACGCAATGACGATACCTTGCCATTTGAGTTTACCAAGATTTCTCGAGCTACCATAGCGGGCAAGTACTTTTCCTGTGACAGGCCATGTTAGTTTACCTGTCAGACGTGCAAAAGGTGTGTTTGGTTTCACAGGAGTGGAATTATTGCCCGGCTTTGCTACCGGCGGTTTTGGTGGTGATCTTTTACTTAGCGTGTTTAATAATTGTTGCAGGTTTTTCTCTTCTTCTTTTAGTGACGCCAGGCGACTGTCTTTAGTCGATATTGTTTTATCCAGCGCGGCCAAGGTGTCTTTTCTTTGCTTAGTTTGTTGTTGCAGTTCAGCTTGTTTAGAACGTTGTTTTGAAAGCATCGTTTCCAGCGATTGTTGAGCGAGTAAAACGTCACGCTGTTCATCATTGAGTTTGACCAGAAGTTGATGAATATTTTTTAGCTCCTGCTGTCTGGCTTGATGAAAATAGCGGAAATAGGTGCTACCTCGACTGATAGTCGAAACATCTTTCTGGTTTAATAATAGTTCAAGATAACTGGGATCGGAATGTATAAAAGCAGCACGGATCTGGCTATAAAGTGCATCGAGCTGTTGCTTTTGTTCTTTTTCTTTAATCCCCATTTTTTGACGTAATGCATTAACTTCTTTGTGCTTGCTGTCAATTTGAGTTTCGAGTTTGCGTAATTGTTTATTCAATTCTGAGACTTGTCGGCTTTGCGCCTTTAATTTTTCTAATAGAGATTGTCTATCAGCTTTTTTTTCAGACAGATCGTTATTTAATGATTTTATTTCATCACGAACGTCATTTAAGCGAGATGCTGAATCTGTTTCAGCATGAACAGCGAAACAGATCAGCAGGCTTAAGCTTGCAAGCAATATTCTCAGCGTCACGTTAATTATTTACTTGGGTTGAACTAAACGTTTTTTGTTCATTTCTTCTGGAATTGGCAGCCCAATTAGTGACAACATGGTCGGAGCGATATCTGACAAAGTGCCACCATTCATACATTCAGCCTCACGACCAGCGAATAATAAGGGAACAACATTATTTGTGTGTGCAGTATGTGGTTGCCCCGTTTCATGGTTGACCATACGTTCGGCATTACCATGATCGGCTGTTACCAGCATTTCACCGTCGACTTTTTCTATCGCTGCCCATATTTTGCCTAAACTGACATCCAGAGTTTCAATGGCTTTTACCGCAGCATCAAAATTACCGGTGTGACCCACCATATCGGCATTCGCGAAGTTACAAATGATCACATCATATTTTTCGCTGTTTATGGCTTCGACAAGCTTATCGGTGACTTCCGGTGCGTTCATTTCCGGTTGTTGATCATATGTATCCACTTTAGGAGATGGGATGAGAATACGATCTTCACCCTCATATGGCGTATCTTGACCACCATTAAAGAAAAAGGTCACATGGGCATATTTTTCTGTTTCAGCAATACGTAACTGGGTTTTGCCCTGAGCAGATAAGTACTCACCTAATATGTTATGTAGTTTTTCTGTTGGGAAAGCGATAGGTGCAGTAAAGTCTTTTTTGTACTCAGTGAGTGTGACAAAGTCAGCAAGCTGAATTTGTCTTGGAAGAGTAAAGCCAGAAAACTCAGGATTGATGAAACATTCTGTTAATTCGCGTGCACGGTCTGAACGAAAGTTCATAAAGACAATGCTGTCACCATCGTTGACTTTTACAGGTTCGCCAATGGTTGTAGCTTTAACAAACTCATCAGTTTCTTCCCGTTCATAAGCAGCACGAAGTCCATCAAGCCCTGTGTCAGCCTGGTATTGGCTTTTGCCTTCAGTGATAAGTTGGTAAGCCTCTTCAACACGGTTCCAGCGATTGTCTCTGTCCATGGCATAGAATCGACCGACTATCGAAGCGAGTCGACCTTTGCCTGCTTTCTTGAAGCTTTTTTCCAATTTTTCGATAGCCGCTTCAGCACTTTTAGGCGCTGTATCGCGCCCATCTAAAAAGGCATGAACATAGATATGTTCCGCTCCCTGTTTTGCCGCTAATTCGACCATGGCATGAATATGCTGTTCGTGACTATGAACACCACCATCAGACAATAAACCGAAGATATGTACCGCGCCATCGGTTTTCTTCGCTTTGCTTACAGCTTCAATCAACACATCGTTATCAAAAAATTCACCATTCTTTATCGCCAGACTGATACGGGTAAATTCTTGATAAACCACACGACCGGCACCTAAATTCAGGTGACCCACTTCAGAATTACCCATTTGATCACCAGGAAGGCCGACGCCTTCACCTGATGCATTAATGAGGGTGTGCGGGTAGTTCTGCCACATGTTGTCCCAGTTCGGGGTGTTTGCCGCAAGAATGGCATTATTTTCGGTGGATTCACTATAGCCCCATCCATCAAAGATGATAAGCGCCAGCGGTCGGTGTGTTTGCGTCATAGATTAGTCCTTAAAACGAAAGGTAGTCGGGCTCTCTGCTGACTAACGTTGGTCTTGTATGTCATTAAGAATTGATGCCGTGTATTATATGGTGTTTTGTGATGAAATACAGTCACGGGTATTAACGGGCGAAATTGTGGCACAAGCTTTAAACATGGATTCTATCGCGATAGATAACGATATCGAACGTGCTGCATTTGCACTAAAAGCGATGTCCCATCCCTTGCGCCTGAAGATTCTCTGCGCAATTGGTGAAAATGAGTTATCTGTTCAAGATATTGTAGAGCATGTAGGCACCACTCAAAGTAACGTATCACAGCATTTGGCTAAGCTGCGTGAAAAAGAGATTCTTATGTCGCGCCGTGATGCTAATCGTATTTATTACCGCGTGAACGATGAGCGCACACTTCGCTTGATTGAGATGATGCGAGAAGTGTTCTGTTCTGCAAAAAATTAATCTGATTTTAAGACAGTTTTAAGGGTTGATATGGAAAATTTGGGTGAGTTCATCGCTAATCATTGGATTTTAAGTACAGCATGGATTGTATTAGCATGGTTGGTTTTTTCCGATGCGATAAATCGAAAGTTAACCGGGCTCCAACCTTTAGATGCTAACCAGTCGGTGAGATTGGTCAATCAGTACAAAGGTAAGTTTATTGATGTCCGGGAAAAGGATGAGTTTGAAAAAGAGCATATTGCTGACTCTGTGAACCTTCCTCTTTCTAAGTTGGATGAAGAGATCAGTAAGTTAAAAAATAAATCGCAGCCACTAGTGATTGTTTGTGCCAGTGGTCAGCGTGCTAAAAATGCCGCCAAAAAGTTCAAATCGAATGATTTCGATGAAGTTTACGTGATGAGTGGTGGTATTAATGCGTGGAAAGAGGCTAAATTACCCCTCTTTAGTTAATTATTTAATTAAACAAAAAGGCAGGTTTTTATTGTGGCTAAAGTAATCGTTTATTCTTCTGCTCACTGTCCTTACTGTGTAATGGCAAAGCAATTACTGGAGCGTAAAGGTGTGAAATACGATGAAATTCGTGTGGATCTTGATCCTTCCAAAAGAGAAGAGATGATGAAGAAGAGCCAGCAAAGAACTGTGCCCCAGATATTTATTAATAATAAAGCCATAGGTGGCTACACTGACTTAGTCGCGATAGACCGCACTAAAGAGTTAGATAAGCTCCTGGCGCAATCTTAAAATAAGAAGGAATAGAAATGGCTGAAGAAAATACTGCTGCAGGTGAAGAGCAACAAAAACCACGTTTTGTGATTCAAAAAATCTACACAAAAGATGTGTCTTTTGAATCACCTAACTCACCTGAGATTTTCCGTGATGAATGGCGCCCACAACTGGATTTACAGTTAGGCAATGAGTACAAGCAAATCGACGATGATACACATGAGATCATTTTATCTGTCACGGTAACAGCGAAAGTTGGTGACAAAACAGCATTTCTAGTCGAAGTAAAACAAGCAGGTATTTTCACTTTGACCGGCTATACCACTGAAGAGATGGGCCCACTAGTCGGAAGCTACTGCCCAAATACGCTTTTCCCTTTTATCAGAGAAGTTGTTTCTGATTTAGTGACTAAAGGTGGTTTCCCACAACTTGTCTTGGCCCCCGTCAATTTTGATGCGATGTATCTGCATCAAAAAGAGCAAGTCGAGAGACAAGCCCAAGAAGCAAGATCAAAAACGACACATTAAGAATCAGGAAACGGCTGTGTCTGAACAAGCCAATTTAACACCAACATTAGTCCTAGGTGCTGGTGCGTGGGGAACTGCGCTGGCAATGGCAATTGCCCGTAATGGCCACGAAACCTGGTTATGGGGACGCGATAAGCAACATTGTTTAAAAATGCAGTCATCCCGTGAAAACACACGGTATTTACCGGGTAAGGTCTTTCCAGAGTCATTAAAGATAGTTGATGATCTGGATAAAGTTATAAAGAGCTGTGACCATGTATTGGTTGCCGTTCCCAGCAAGGCCTTTGTTGAAAGCTTGCAAATGATCAAACCCATGTTGGCAGATTCAACTGCTGTTAGCTGGGCAACAAAGGGGCTGGCACCGGATACCGGTGAACTGCTTTATGATGTGGCTCGTTCAATATTGGGTGAAGCTCATCCTCTGGCGGTTATATCAGGCCCCTCCTTTGCTGCAGAAGTGGCTGCTGACCTTCCAACGGCCGTGACTGTGGCTTCTGAGGATGGTCTTTTTGCTAAACAATTAGCAGGGTTATTTCACTGCGCGACACTCCGTGTGTATACAACATATGATGTGTTGGGCGTGCAAATAGGTGGCACTGTTAAAAATGTATTAGCCATTAGCGCAGGAATTTCTGATGGATTAGGTTTTGGCGCGAATGCCCGAGCAGCATTAATTACACGTGGCATGGCAGAGATAAGACGTTTAGCGGCAGCACTTGGAGCAGAAACGGAAACCCTATTTGGCTTGTCAGGTATCGGTGATCTGATTCTGACTTGCACGGATGACCAAAGTCGCAACCGTCAGTTAGGTTTAGCTATCGGTCGTGGTCTTAGTGTGGATGACGCTGTTAAGTATGTAGGCAAAACAGTTGAAGGAATGCATGCTGCACGTGAGGTGATGTTGAGAGCACGTCAGGCTGATATCGAAATGCCCATTGTGGAGCAAGTATGCAAAATTTTGTTTGAAGGGTACGATCCACGAGAATCCGTACAAGCATTATTATGCAGAGAACAAAAAGCAGAACTCACACCACCCGTAAATTAAACGGGTTAACTAAAACGAGGAAGTATCTATGCGAGGCATTGTGAAGTACAGCACGGCAGTGACCGTTGCTTTAGCCCTGAGCCTGGGGCTGAGTGGTTGTGGTAATCCACTGAAAAAGTCTGATGATGTAGAAATTTCTACAGAGGGAAAAACCTTATTTGAAACAGGTTTGCAGTACGTCAAAATTGTTGATCGTGATGTTCCGGGTGTGGCTAATGATCACCCATACTCAATCTCTCCAGACACGATGCGTACAGTTTTAGAATCTCTCTATGTGAATGAAAAAGTCTTGTTTAATCAGCGTCAAAACCCGTTGTTTTCACCCGCTGAGTTACAGATTCTGAGTAATGGTTTAGCGAATGGTTTAGGCCGTGCTCAGCCAAATGAAGATGTGACCTTCGTTACATTGGGTGTCCATCAGGGCATGATTGCTAAAGAGCGTCAAAGTGATAGTGGTCGTGTTTTCATGAGTGGTGGCCGATTGAATATTATCTTTGGTCTGTTGCATGAAGATTATCGTGACAAAGACCAATACACGGGCCAAAAAATTGATCGTCGTGTTAATCCATTACTGCCAGGTACCAGAAAATTCGACTCAGAGCCTGCGGTAAGAGTCGCTCTCGATAATGGTATGTCATACCATATCGATCCTGAGACTGGTAAAGAAAGAACAGACTGGATCGAGATTGATATTCCTACAGTTCTACAAACTGTTGCAGAGCGTCAAGCTGATTCAAAAGATGCACTAATCAGCCCTGAGCTGAAAGAAGATATTGCTCGTAATAAGCAAGAAACCAGCAATCTTCGTGATGATATGGCTAATATCAAAGAAGTCTTATTTGATATGAGTGAAAAAATGGATAAATTACAAAAAGAACTGGAAGCATTGAAGAAATAATTCCAGCGATTTATTCCTACTCTAAAGGGGCCTTGAGCCCCTTTTTTGTATCTGTAGTTTAGAGTTGATAGCGCCTGTCACTTACTGAAAGTCGTGGCAGTGAATTAATGTTTTTTGTCAGGCTCAAGATTTTAAATTGCTGTCCCATCTGCCCTGGCATCAATAATTGTTTTAAAGCCGCACTTTGTTGTAACCAGTCAGTTGATATCATTTCATTGTGGTATTCAGTCGCAATTGAGGTGATATCGCCTGCTATTAGAAAATCACTCTGTTCATGAAATCCTGCGACCTCTAGTCCTTGTTCAAGAGCAATATTAGCGAGAGTCGTAAATTCCGTGTGAGCTGTAATGTCTTGTAAGCCTGGTAAAAAGAATGGATCGTCATTTAGTTGATGACGGAAATAGCAGCATAAGGTCCCCTGCTTTCTTTCCTTGCGATAAAACTCATTGAAACTATAACCATAATCAATAATAAAAATAGCACCGCTCTGTATGGCTTGTGCAACAGTTCGAAGCCATTGTTGTGCAGATAAACTGATTTCAGTTTCGTAATGTTCCGTTGGAATAAACGATTTAATCTCTTCCGTTTGTTCTTTTAAATCTGGCTGTGTAATAGGTTTGTCTAGCCATATAAAATCATTATTATTCAAGCTCACATAACGCTCAAGTAATTGATTCTGGTTTATTTTTATAAGATTAACTGGCATAGCGTCACATACTTCATTTGCCAGCATAACCCCTTCAAATTTTTCGGGCAGTGTCTCTAACCAAACGAAACGCTCCATCAGTTCAGGGATATTCTGCTGAATATGCTGCTGCTGTCTTTGCCGTAAATCTGCACTGATTTCCAGAATGAAATAAACCGTCGGTAATTGGTGGTTTTTTTTCAGATATACCATGATATCGACTGCGAGCTGAGCACTGCCGGCGCCGAATTCAAGTATCTGTTTTTGTGCCAATTGTCCAAGGACATCAATAAGGTGGGTGGCAATACTGTAACCAAAGAAATGACTGATTTCAGGTGCCGTAGTGAAGTCTCCCTGTTTGCCAAACTTCTGGCTGCCAGCACTGTAATAACCATAGCCAGGTGTGTATAAACATGATTGCATATAATCAGCAAAACGGATCGAGCCACCATGTGAGCTTATTTGATTTTTTATGTGCTCTTTTAAAGCGTCACTGTGCTGTTGCGCTTCAGCTGAAACAGTCGATAATGTGTTTGAGTTATTCATCATTAAGGAGCAGCAATTGCAAAAGGTTGTATTGGTGACAGGTACGAGTCGTCGAATTGGTTTGCATATGGCTAAGCGATTCCATGAACAAGGTTGTAATGTGTTAGCACATTACCGCACAGAGACCGAGGGTGTCCAAGCAATGCGTGAAATGGGCATTAATACCATTCAGGCAGACTTTAATTCCAAAGAGGCTATCATGGCCTTTATTGAGGATTGCCAACAACGCTGTGAATCAATAAAAGCGATTATTCATAATGCCTCTTCATTTTCCCCCACAGATGATGATCTAGAAAAAGCCGCTCAACAGTATGAGCAATTTTTTTACGTACATATGATGGCGCCCTTTCTTATCAACGAAGGCTTAAAAAATAAGTTACAAGGCGAAGTTGGTAGGCCGGCGGATATTGTTCATATCACCGATATCAATGTGGAGAATCCAACCCCGCAATTTGATATTTACGGCACAACTAAAGCCGGGTTACACAATATGATGCTGGTACTGGCCAAAAAGTATGCGCCGGAAATAAAGGTCAATGCTGTTGCTCCCGGCCCAGTCTTGTTTACAGAATCGCATTCTGATGAAGTTCGTCAGCAGATGATGTCTGAGACGCCATTAGCATGTGAAGGCGGCGCAGAACCTGTTTTCCTCGCTGTTAAAAGCTTGCTGGATAATCCTTTTCTAACAGGCGTTTCAATTGCGGTAGATGGTGGCCGCCGCCTCTCCAAACGATAAATTTCCAGCGTGTAGAGGTGTGCCACTTTGAATATCATTATCGAGCGGGTGATCGTTTAAAAATGAAAACAATTCATCAATGAGTGGATAAAGAAAATACTCATCTGTAATTTCGCGAGCCGATAACTTGAGGCTTTCCGGAAGGTGGAGTGGACATAAAATATCTAGATCGGCGGGACGATCCTTATGTTTGCGATGTGGATCGTTTCGGTCACGACCTAGCTTGACCTCTATCGCATTACAAATCTCTTTGAGTGCGTTTTTTGATAAATCGGTTTCAATAAAAGCGACGGCATTGAGGAAATAGTGCTGACTGTTCATTCCTACCGGAGGAATATGCAAAACCCGGCTGATATCAAAGCTCTCAAACTCTTCTAACAGCAAGGTAATCAGGTAAGAAAAGTTTTCAAATGGATCGATATTACAGCCAAGGCCAAGCAAATAGCCATTTCTTATGTTAGGCATTATTTGCTACGTTCAATCACAATCCGGGCAGTATTTTGGCCATGTAAAGCCACAGGTTTACTAAGCGTCAGTCTCACTCTAGGGATAGAAAACTCGGTGAGTAACATCTTGGTAAGATCTTCAGCCAGTGTTTCGATCAGTTGATAGTTGCTGGCTTTCACGAAGTTAACGATTTTCTGGGCGATAGCACCATAATCGAGGGTGTTACCGATGTCGTCTGTTTCCGCAGCTTTGCGTATATCCCAGTCCATTTCAAGGTCAAACGTCAGCGTTTGTTGTGTGTGTCTTTCCCAGTCGTAAACACCAATAATGGTGTCAATTTTTAGGTCATTAAGAAAAATTTTATCCATGTCTCAATCTGTCAAAGGGTGGCAATCATTGATGAGCGACCTATAATATCGCAACATTTTTAAAGAGTAGCATCATATCATGCTTGAGACTTATGCCTTACCCGTCATTTTATTGGTGGTAGCTTATCTTTTTGGTTCATTATCTAGTGCGATAATTTTATGCAAGCTGGCAGGCTTACCTGATCCTAGAACACAGGGTTCTGGCAATCCTGGTGCCACCAATGTGTTACGTTTTGGCGGGAAAAAGCTAGCGGCGGTAGTCCTTCTGTTTGATGTGTTGAAAGGCGTTATTCCTGTAGCGGTTGCTCATGCAGTCGGTCTTGACATGGTCTGGGTAGCTGCAACTGCATTTGCTGCTTTTTTAGGACATTTATTTCCCTTATTCTTTCAATTTAAAGGTGGTAAGGGAGTTGCCACGGCTTTGGGTGGATTTATTGCTTTGTCCCCTACTTTAGCTGCTGCAGGTCTAGTGACATGGTTAATCGTCTTTGCTGCGACCCGGATATCATCGTTATCAGCCCTTGTGGCGGCCGCCTTAACCCCCATCTATAGCCTATGGTTGATTCACAGTGTGAATGCGCGCTGGATTATCTTGCTGACAGCATTACTATTGATTGCTCGACATCATGGCAATATCCGTCGTTTGCTTACTAAAGAAGAATCTAAATCTGGTTAGTTCTTATGGAGGGCTGAGTTCATTGAGTGGCCAGCGAGGTCTGACAGTAAAGCTTGGCACATCTTGATACTTCATTGCTTCGTGACGCATGGCGCCGGCGAAAGCAATCATGGCACCATTATCACTGCAAAACGCCTGCCGAGGATAAAAAACGTCAACCCCTTTCATTGCATCTAATTTATTGCGCAAGGCTTTATTCGCACTCACACCACCGGCGACTACTAAACGTTTATGACCCACCTGTTTCAGCGCTCTTTTACATTTGAGAGCGAGCGTTTCTACAACCGCGGTTTGGAACGCTAACGCAATATCGGCTTTGTCTTGTTCTGTTTGCTTTGTGTCCAGCCAAGTGTTCATTGCATATGTTTTTAAGCCACTAAAACTAAAGTCCAGGCCCGGCCGATTAGTCATGGGGCGCGGGAAAACAAAACGATCGGCTATCCCCTGCTCAGCCTTAGCGGCTAGAAAAGGACCACCGGGATAATCCATGCCCAGTAGTTTTGCTGTTTTATCAAACGCTTCACCAACAGCGTCATCTATGGACTCACCCAGTAACTCATATTCACCTACGCCTTTCACATCTACTAATAAGGTATGGCCACCTGACACAAGTAATGAAACAAAAGGAAATGCAGGCGCTGGATCTTCCAATAGTGGTGATAATAAGTGCCCTTCCATATGATTTATTGCTAAAGCAGGAATATCGAGCGCCCAGGCCAGACTACGACCAATAGCGGCACCGACTAATAACGCGCCAGCTAAACCTGGCCCTGCGGTATAGGCGATGGCATCAATGTCTTTTGTCGTTAATAAAGCATCCGCCAGAACAGCTTCAATTAACGGTAAAGTTTTGCGGATATGATCTCTGGACGCCAGTTCAGGGACGACACCGCCATATTCGGCATGCATGGCAATCTGACTAAACAGTCGGTGAGCCAATAAGCCTTTCTCAGTGTCATATATAGCGATACCTGTTTCGTCACAGGAAGATTCAATACCTAAAACGCGCATTTTTTTCCTAAGTTTTTAAAAGCCATAGATAGGCTATTATGCCTTTTTTTATAAATAAAGTGATTTAACTGTTTGCTTTCCGGTGAATATTTCGTACAATTAGGGGTTTCCATACAAGAATTGTTTAGGGAGTTTTTTGAATGCCTGCAGTAAGAGTTAAAGAGAACGAACCATTTGACGTCGCTCTACGTCGTTTTAAACGTGCATGTGAAAAAGCTGGCACAGTTGCTGAAGCCCGTGCTCGTGAAGCTTATGAAAAGCCAACAACAGTACGTAAGCGTGCCGCAGCTGCAGCCGTTAAACGTCACCAAAAGAAACTGTCTCGCGAAAACGCAAGCCGTATCCGTCTTTACTAAAATCGCTATTCAGAGACAAAGTCTAAAATCATGCCTGCAGAAGCCAGCCCGTTAAAAGTTACTATTCAAGACAGCATCAAAGATGCTATGCGTGCAAAAGACAAAGAACGTCTTGCAGTGCTACGTCAGATTTCAGCTGCTATTAAGCAAGTCGAAGTGGATAATCGGGTTGACCTGTCTGATGATGATATCGTTGTTATCCTTACAAAAATGAGTAAACAGCGTCGTGAAGCATTGGAACAATATGAAAATGCTTCTCGTGCGGACTTAGCTGATATTGAAAAGGCTGAACTCGCCGTCATTGAAGAGTTCATGCCTGAACAACTTTCTGAAGAAGAAATTGATCAAGCTATTCAGGCAGCAATTGAAGACGCTGGCGCAAGTAGTATTAAAGACATGGGCGCAGTCATGAATGTATTGCGACCAAAAATTCAAGGCCGTGCAGATATGGCCGCAGTCAGTGGACAAGTTAAATCAGCGTTGAGCAATTAAAACACTAACGCTGCCGTATCTCATAAAGATATGGTTAATATTTATAATAAATTTCAGCCATAATAACTAATATGGCTGGTCAAATACCCCCACAATTCATTGATGAGCTGCTAGCCCGGGTTGATATCGTTGATATCATCGATACCCGGGTAGCTCTGAAGAAAGCAGGCAAGAATTTGCATGCCTGCTGTCCTTTTCACAATGAAAAAACACCTTCATTTACTGTAAGTCCTGATAAGCAGTTCTATCATTGTTTTGGCTGTGGTGCTCATGGCACAGCGATAGGCTTTTTGATGGAATACGATCAGCTCAGTTTTCCTGAAGCTATTCAGGAGTTAGCTGATCTTGTAGGTATGACAATACCTACAACACAGAATGTCTCGCAAACACCTCAGCAGAAAAACCTCTATGACTTGGTGGATAAAGTCAGTCAGTTCTATATTCATCAGTTGCAAACCCATCCTGAGAGACGGGTCTTTGTAGATTATTTAAAGTCGAGAGGGCTCTCTAGAACCACGATAGAAACCTTCGGCATCGGTATGGCGCCAGATGGTTGGGATAATGTTTTAAAGACGTTTGGTTCGTCACCGACATTAATTAAACAGCTTCTGGATACAGGCTTGTTAATTAAAAATGATGCGGGTCGGACATATGATCGTTTCCGTCACCGTATTATGTTTCCCATTCGAGATCGCAGGGGGCGCGTGATAGGTTTTGGTGGTAGGGTATTAGATGATTCGACACCAAAATACCTCAACTCACCTGAAACGCCGATTTTTCACAAAGGAACCGAGTTATACGGACTGTATCATGCAAGAAAACAGAACCGTAAACTTGAGCGAATTCTCATCGTAGAAGGTTATATGGATGTTATTGCCTTAGCAGAACATGGCATTACAAATTCTGTGGCAACACTGGGAACATCAACGACATCAGATCATTTACGGCAATTATTACGCGTCGCACCAGAAGTTGTTTTCTGCTTCGATGGAGATAGGGCCGGCAGAGAAGCGGCCTGGCGCGCTGCGGAAAATGCACTTCCAATGCTCGGAGGTAATCAACAACTGAAGTTTATGTTCTTACCCGATGGAGAAGATCCTGATAGTATGGTACGTAAGCACGGTGCGGAAGCTTTCGAATCTGAAGTGCTTCATTCACAGAATTATTCTGACTTTTTCTTCAATTGGCTGACAGAAAAAGTAGATATAACTTCAATGGATGGTCGAGCGCGATTAGTTGAAGTTGTAAAGCCTTACCTGAAACAAGTCCCTGCTGGAGTATACCGAGATATGCTTGAGCAGCGCTTAGCAGAGCTAAGCAAAACAAATATGGCGACACTCAATCGTCATATTGAAAAACCGATAGCTAAACAGCAACGTCAAGCAAAGAAACAGACATTGGCGACAATGACACCGCTGAGATTAGCCATCAGTATTCTTTTGCAGTATCCGATTCTGGCGCGTGAGATAGATGAGACAACATCAATTAGTTCATTGCAGCTACCCGGTGTAAATATTCTCAAAGAATTGCTTGAAACTCTTCATCAGCATCCCCATCTAACTACTGCGGCGATTCTAGAACGTTGGCGTGACAGGGAAAATGGTGCGCATCTTCAGAAATTAGCGCTGCAGACATTGAGTTTATCTGCGGATGAACTGAAGCACGAGTTGCTTGGTATTTTTTCGCAATTACAAAAACAAGCAAAAGAACAACGACGAATTTATCTCGAGTCCAAACCGCTCAGTGAATTGACTGAAGCAGAAAAAGCTGAATTACGGTTATCTCAGAGTTAAATGTATGTGTTAATTTGATGCAATAAATTTGTCATTTCAGTATAATGAAGTGTTCACGTCTATAGAGCGTCACAGGGTTAAAGGGGCTGCATGAAAGATCAACAATCACGCGTTAAGGAACTGATCGCCTTAGGTAAAGAACGTGGTTATCTCACTTATGGTGAGATCAATGATCATCTTCCAGAAGATTTGGTAGATGCTGATCAGGTCGAAGATATTGTCAGCATGTTTAGTGACCTCGGTATTATGGTCCATGAAGATGGTATGGATACCGATGAAATGGAGCGTCTTGCTGAAGCTGTTTCGTCAAATGATGAAGTTTCAGATGAAGAAGCTGCTGCGGTATTAGCTAGTTCTGATGGCGAGTTTGGTCGCACCACCGACCCTGTACGTATGTATATGCGTGAAATGGGTTCTGTCGAGCTGCTGACCCGTGAAGGCGAAATCGTCATTGCTAAGCGCATAGAAGCTGGACTGCGTGAAAGCTTGGTGATGTTATCCACCTATCCTGCGTGTATTTCTACATTCTTAGAACTATATAACGCAGTTGAAGCAGGTGAAATGCGTCTGAATGAGCTCATCAAAGGCTTTGTCATACCAGAAGAGTCTGTCGAAGAGCAGCAAGATGATGTGAGTGATGCAGATGATGCCGTCACAGACGATGATGACGATGATTCAGATGACGACGATGATGATGGTGTCGATAACGTCAGCGATGAAGATGATTCAGGTGAAATTGATCCTGAAGAAGCTCGTGTACGTTTTGAAGCATTGAAAGAGAGCTTTGATGCATACCTCAAGGCTGAAGGTGATGAAGCGGAAGCTTCACGTGATCAAGCCAGTGTGCTATTCATGGAGTTCAAACTCACACCAAAAACATTAGCCTACTTGAATGATTTAATGGCTGGTACGGTCAGTGAAATCCGTAATCAAGAAAGAATTATTATGGATATCGTTGTCGAGCAGGCAAGAATGAACCGTCGTGATTTTATCGACTCATTCCAAGGCAATGAAAGCAATGTAAACTGGGCTGATAAACATATCCGCGCTAAAAAACATTATTCATCGACGATTAAGAAACATCACGATGAAATTATTGCGGCACAATCTATTTTGGCTGAGATAGCTGATAGTCGCGGCCTATCGATTTCTGAAATTAAAGAAATTTCACGACAAATGTCTATTGCAGAAGCGAAGGCTCGTCGTGCGAAGAAAGAAATGGTTGAGGCGAATTTACGTCTTGTTATTTCTATTGCGAAAAAATATACAAACCGTGGCTTACAGTTCCTAGACTTAATTCAGGAAGGTAATATTGGTCTGATGAAAGCCGTTGATAAATTTGAATATCAACGTGGTTATAAATTCTCAACCTATGCAACCTGGTGGATTCGTCAGGCAATCACACGATCTATCGCGGATCAGGCTCGCACCATTCGTATACCAGTTCATATGATTGAGACAATCAATAAATTGAATCGTGTTGCTCGCCAAATGCTTCAAGAAATGGGGCGTGAACCAACACCTGATGAGCTGGCGGAACGCGTTGATATGCCTGAAGATAAAGTACGGAAAGTACTGAAAATCTCCAAAGAGCCAATTTCGATGGAAACACCAATTGGTGATGATGAAGATTCACATTTAGGTGACTTTGTTGAAGATGTGAACGTGATTTCACCTTCAGATTCTGCGATAATAGAAGGCTTGCGTGAAGCAACTCAAGGCGTGTTAAATGGCCTGACAGAAAGAGAAGCGAAAGTATTACGTATGCGCTTTGGTATTGATATGAATACCGATCATACTTTGGAAGAAGTGGGTAAACAATTTGATGTAACACGTGAACGTATACGTCAGATTGAAGCGAAAGCATTACGTAAACTTCGTCATCCTTCACGTTCTGATCAATTACGCAGCTTCTTGGATTCAGAAGGTTCGTAAGCCAGTTAAGAGGGCCTATAGCTCAGTTGGTTAGAGCAGTGGACTCATAATCCATTGGTCCTAGGTTCAAGTCCTAGTGGGCCCACCAATATTAAAGCCTTGGTAATGAATTGTTACCAAGGCTTTTTTTATTCTTGAGAGCTGATAAATAATTCACAGAATATTGATTATAGTCATACTTTAAGTAAGTGACTGTTGTTATGTGTATAGACAGCTGGCATTGTAATCTTATACGACAAAATGTGAGTAGTTATGAGTGATGATTTGGACTTATCTGGTTTAAGAATAAACTATGGAAAAGACTCTTTGGATAAGGACAAGATTGCAGAGGAGCCTCTAAGCCAGTTCAAGGCGTGGTTAGCTGAGGCCCTCAACAAGGACATAAGTGAAGCTAATGCGATGACGCTGGCTACTGTAGACGAACAGGGGCGGCCATCGAGTCGACCTGTTTTAATAAAAGGGTTTGATGAGAAAGGTATTGTCTGGTTTACCAATTATCAGAGTAGGAAGGGGCGGCATCTCGCCTTGAACCCATATGCCTCATTACAGTTTTTCTGGCCGGAGTTAGAACGTGTTATCCGAATTGAGGGAAAGGTTGAGAAACTGGAAGATATTGATTCGGATAATTATTACGCATCAAGGCCACTCACTCACCGGATTGGTGCATGGGCGTCACCACAAAGCCAGGTGATTGATAGTAGAAAAGTGATTGTAGAACAAGCCTCTAAATATGCTTTGAAGTATGGCTTAACACCGCCTCGGCCTGAACATTGGGGGGGGTACAGACTATTACCAGATTATTGGGAGTTCTGGCAGGGAAGACAAAGCCGTTTACATGATCGTATTTCGTATAGTCTGAATTCTGAACATCAGTGGGTAAAACAGCGCCTGGCACCATAAATAATCGGAAAATGTGAGCTACCGCATACTTTAGAATGTTTATATTTAACTTTTTTGATTGATTGACGTTAGCATAGTTGTGAGGTGATTGGTTTCAGATCTCACGTTTATTGCTCCTTCTAATTTATTAAGCTAGGTTTGACCTAGCTTTTTTTTGGGCAAAAAAAAGCCCCATTTAAGGGGCTGAGAGTAACACTATTACTTTAAATGTTTAATAATTTTTGTTTTCAGAGGCTGAATCTTCAATAGCGTCACCCGCTGATTCAACATCTTTGCCAACACCTTCCATAGTATTACATGCAGATAGAAAGAATGTGAACGTCAATGGAATTAATAAAGCAGTAAGTTTCATAAATTGCTCCTTTGTTATTTTTGAGAGGGTCTATTTAGTCTGGTCCAGTCGGGGTAGGTGTCAAGATAGCTCCTATCAAAACCAGATAGATCAATTAACCCGTCTAAATCGTTGATTTCTATTTGCCCATTTTTATTGTCAATTAAACCTAAGTCACGTAGGTATTTAAATGTTCGACTAACGTGAACAGAGGAAATACCGAGCGTATCACCAATAATGCTTTGATTCATAGGCAAATGAAATTCGCATGCACGTTGATGTAGTCTGACTTTCATTTCTACAATAAAATGTGCCAGACGTTCAGCAGCGTTTCGTCTACCAATATTAACGATTCTTTCAATTAGCATGGCTTGTTCTCTGGCCATGATTAAAAAGAATAAATCGGTGAGTCTTGGAGATTTTTGAAAAATTTCCGTTAGCCTTTGCTTAGGGAATGGACACGCTTCTATTGGCGTCAAAGCCCGGAACTCAGTTAATGAATGACTGAGGCCAATTTCCCTCAAGCCTATAATCTGGCCCGGTAGGAAAATATCAAGAATTTGACGCTGACCATCTGCCATAGTTTTAATGGCACATGCCCAACCTGATTTTAATGTATAGAAACGGTCACTATATTCACCTGCAAAGGTTAGTCTCTCACCAGAGCCAAACTTGCGAGCATCTCTCTCGAGAGCTGCAAGAAGGTTTATTTCTGACTCTGATAACTCGACCATTTTTTCAAACTGACTAACAATACAACTATCTGAGTCGCTGATAACAGATTCCATGAAGATTTGCTCAAATAATGACGTTTAAAAGAGACCTTCTTGAATACGAAATCACCGATTAAGAATGTCTGTATTCCTAGAGAATATACGCCTACATTGGTGGACGTCTACCAGTGATGAAGAAAATTAAAGCGAGCACTAAACCGATAACAAATAAAATCCAAGCGATGTTGGTTGCTGTACCTGCAACACCACTTAAACCAAGTGCACCAGCGATAATACCGATGATTAAAAATGTCAATGCCCAACTTAACATATCTATCTTCCTTTATAGTGAATGGGAATGAGTACGATATGTGTATTTGATTACCTCGTCTTTAACATAGGTTAAGGCGATAGAGATAAATCAGAGATAGGTTAAATTAGGAAGAGATTAACGATGAGTATTTTCGATAAATACTTTTTGCTAACAAGTCTCTTTTAATGTCACTATTAGAGAACAAACTCATAAGATGTTTGTCAGTTTAGTTCTACTAGATATTTTTTATTCAGCCCAATTCTCAATGGAGAGGTAAGTATGAAATTAACAAGTGAATCAAAATCGTTTTCAATGATCTGTCGAGCATTGCTCATTATGTTTGCTTTTGCAGGTGTTGGAATGCTTGCTGCATGTGATAACGATGGTCCTGCAGAAGAAATGGGTGAAAAGATTGATAACACCGTTGAAGATACTGGTGATGCAATCGATGATGCTGCTGAAGACGCTGGTGATGCTATTGAAGATTCAGCTGATGATGTCGAAGATGCGATGGATAACTAGTTGCCACGGAAGATAGTCTCGACGATAAGTTTTTAACAAATCAACAGGAGATAAATAATGGCTACACAAACAACGAACCAAGAATTACAAGAACAATTGGATGCATTACGTAAAGATTTTGCTGAGGTGACCAGTACTCTTAAAAGTCTAACTACAGAATATGCACAGCAGGGCCAAGATAAAATCAAAGCGACTGCGCAGCAAGCTCAGCAACAAGCTAAGCAATCTTTAGCAAAAGCTCAAGGCGAAGTTGAGGCACACCCTTATACCAGTATGGCTGTTGCTTTTGGTATTGGGTTGGTCATTGGTAAAGCGCTGGATAGAAAATAATTATATCTAGGCTAGCTAATAAGAAGGTAACCATGAGCTTGTTTTCAAGAATACAAATAACAACGATAGCTTCAGCTTTGGCAATTATTCTAGGGTTATTTGCTTCTGGTTTTGCTGGTATGGCGGGATATATAGCGCTGCAAGAGTTCTTTGAACCGCCCCTTGCAGCATTACTAACCGCCATCGCCTACCTTCTAGTGGCATTGATAATATTAGCCATTGCAAAAGTTTTAAATCGGACGGCAGACAATACACCTTCCCGTAACAGAGACGGACGTGATAATAGTCCAGAACAAGTCGATGAGTTACAAGCGATTTTGGAAAGATTTTCTGATCCGCTTCTCGCTGATTTAATCAAGAAACATCCTGGAAAATCTTTGGCAACGACCTTAGCTGCAGGCGTAGTATTTGGTTATAGTCAGGAAGCAAGAACAGCTGTTAAGTCTGCAATCAAACAGTATTTAGATGAAAACTAACTAGTGTTGGAAGTTTTAGTGTAAAAAGCCTCAAAGATTTGAGGCTTTTTTTATTAATACCCTTTATGTTCGCTGGCACTCTTTTCCAGAGCACCGCCTGCTGCACCGACATCCTTGCCGATACCTTCCATGGTATTACAGCCACTTAATAATAAGATGAAACATAAAGAGAACAATAAAGCTAAAGGTTTCATAAGTGCTCCTAGTGGAAAACAGGCATAAAATTACCATAACTATCAGATAATAGAGAAACGTTTTCTCTTATTTAGTTTCCTATGAACTCGCTTTACGAGAAGAACTAAATATTTCAATAATGGTCATGTATAATTAGATAATAATTAGCCAGCTAACTATAAGTTGCTATTTCAGGCAAAATATAAACATAACTCGAATCAGAATTAGGATGAATCAAATGAAGCTCACGATTAATGGTGAAAGCCGTCAGGTGGACGCCCCTGAAGATACACCAATTCTATGGACTCTTAGAGACATATTAGGCATGACCGGCACAAAGTTTGGTTGCGGTAAAGCGCTATGCGGTGCCTGTACTGTGATGCTTGATGGCCAACCAATTCGTTCCTGCGTTACTCCTATAAGTGCGGCTAAAGATAAAGAAATTACTACAATAGAAGCTGTGTCAGAAGACAAGGTGGGTCAAGCTGTTCAGGCTGCTTGGCAATCAATCAACGTACCACAATGTGGTTACTGTCAATCAGGACAAATTGTTGCTGCAACGGCATTGCTTCGCGAGAATCCTAACCCGTCAGATGAAGATATTGATACAGCTATGAGTGGCAATATCTGTCGTTGCGGCACCTATACACGCATTCGGGCCGCTATTAAACAAGCAGCAAATGGGGGGGATAAATAATGAGTCAATCTGATCTTCCACAAATTGAAAATGTTAGTCGCCGTAAACTGCTGAAAGGATTTGCATTAAGTGGTCTGGTGTTAGCAGTAGGTATGCCGTCTCAACTCTTTGCCGCAGATGAAGAAAAGAAATATGGCCGTGATGGTATGCCGAATGGTTGGGTAGATGATCCCTTAGTTTTCGTCTCTATCGCTGAAGATGGCACAGTCACTATCGTCGCGCATCGCTCAGAAATGGGCCAAGGTGTCAGAACAAGTTTACCTATGGTTGTAGCTGATGAAATGTCAGCAGACTGGGAGAAAGTGAAAGTTGTTCAAGCTGAGGGCAATGAAAAGCGCTATGGTAACCAGAACACCGATGGTTCTAGAAGTATGCGTCACTTTTTCGTACCAATGCGAAACGTAGGCGCAGCAGCAAGAATGATGTTAGAAGCTGCAGCAGCGGCAATATGGTCGGTTCCGGTCAGTGAAGTGAAAGCGACTAACCATGAGGTGATTCATGGGACAAGTGGTAAATCATTGAGCTATGGAGAGCTTGCTCAAAAAGCAGCCGAAATGGATGTGCCGGAAAGTCAAAACCTGGTCTATAAAACCGCTGACGAATTTAATTACATTGGCAAAAATGACAATAAGCTGGTGGATGGTGCAGATATTGCCACGGGCCAAACAACCTATGGTATGGACGTGCGACTCGATGATATGGTCTATGCCGTTATTGCGCATCCCCCGGCTTATGGCGATACAGTTAAATCCTATGATGATACCGAGACCTTAAAAGTACCCGGTGTACTGAAGGTCTTAACCCTGCCTAGCAGTCCTCCACCCGCTCTATTTAATCCTCTTGGCGGTGTGGTCGTTGTGGCGACTAATACTTGGGCGGCGATCCAAGGTAGAAAAAAACTATCTATCGAATGGAATGCTGGCCCTAATCGTCAATACAATTCAGATGCCTTTCGTCAAACTTTACAGAGCTCCTCTAAGCAAAAGGGTGGCAAGGTTGTTCGTAGTAAAGGCCAAGCCTATGAAGCGATGGATAATGCAAGTTCTACAATATCCGCCGATTACTATATTCCACACTTAGCGCAAGCGCCTATGGAACCGCCTGCGGCAACGGCACGGTTTGTTGGTAATGTGTGTGAGATATGGACTGCAACGCAGAATCCGCAAGCTGGTGTCGATACGGTAGCTAAATGGCTTGAGGTTAAACCGGAACAGGTTAAGGTCAATGTAACGCTTCTGGGAGGTGGCTTTGGACGTAAATCGAAACCAGATTACCTCGTTGAAGCTGCACTGATTTCAAAAGCATTGGATGGGCGTGCAGTTAAAACAGTATGGACTCGGGAAGATGATATTCAGCATTCATACTTTCACACGGTGTCTGCTGAGCATCTGGAAGCGGCATTTGATGAAAAAGGAGATACTATTGCTTGGCTGCATCGCACAGTTGCACCAACGATTGCCTCTACCTTCTCAGAAGGTGCCAAAAATGAAATGCCACTGGAGCTGGGCATGGGGGTGTTAAACATTCCCTTTGATATAAAGCATATTCAAATCGAAAACCCAGCAGCACCGCTCACACTCGTATCGGTTGGTACCGTTCAGTATCTAATATTCCGCATGCATTTGCGATTCAGTCATTTATCGCCGAAATGGCGCATCAACAGAAGAAAGATCATAAAGAGTTCTTACTGTCATTGATTGGCCCAGATCGCGAGATAGATCCGACCTCATTGAAAGATGAATGGAACTATGGTGAATCTCCAGAGCTTTACCCTTTGAATACAAAACGTATGAAAGGTGTTATCAATATGGTGACTGAAAAAGCTAATTGGGGTAAATCATTACCAGAAGGTTCTGCTCAAGGGATGGCTGCTCATTATAGCTTCGTGACTTATGTGGCTACTGTCGTTGAAGTCTCTGTGAATGAAGATGGTGAAGTCAGTGTGCCAAGGATTGATGTCGCTGTAGATTGTGGGCCACAAGTGAATCCAGAACGCATCCGTTCACAAATTGAAGGGGCATGTATCATGGGTATGAGCCTTGCCTTGTCGAGCGAAATTACCTTTAAAGATGGTGTTGCAGTGCAAGATAATTTTGATGGTTATCAGGTTGCTCGCATGGATGCTGCACCCAAAGAAATTAATGTACATCTGATGCCTGCGAATGACTTTAGTCAACCACTTGGTGGTGTCGGTGAGCCAGGGATGCCGCCCGTTGCAGCTGCTTTATGCAATGCCGTTTTTAATGCAACAGGCAAACGTATTCGTGAACTACCAATACGCTATCAACTAGAGTCATAGTCTGATGACAGGGCATGATTTAAAAGTGCTAAGCCAGCTACAAAGCTGGTATCAGCAAGAGCATAAAGTCTGGTTAGTGACGGTGCTTGGAACGTATGGTTCTAGTCCTCGCCAACCAGGCTCTATGTGTGTATTACGTGCTGATGGTGTTTTTGCAGGCTCTGTTTCCGGAGGTTGTGTTGAAGATGATTTAGTCGAGTTGATGAAAAAAGGTATGTTATCGCTCGATTCAGCGGAAATAAAAACCTATGGCGCTAATCAGCAGGAGCAAGAACAATTTAAGTTACCATGTGGTGGTCAACTTAAACTGCTCATTGAACCTGTAATTAACGACAAGTGGCTGGAAGAAGTCATCTCGGCGGTTACATCACAGAAGCTGATCAAAAGAGAAGTCTCTCTAAATTCTTTGCAGGTTAGTTGTTCATTAGCGCTGAATCATGAGCCCTTGGTCTACGAAGGACCAGAGATAATCTCGTTTATTTACGGACCTCGTTTACGCTTATTGATCATTGGTGCTGTAGAAACTGCATTTTATCTGGCAAATATAGCTACAGCGTTGGATTATCAGGTGTATGTATGTGATCCAAGAACTGAAATGCAAGAAACCTGGGAGCATCAACAAAGTACATTGCTAACGATGATGCCGGATGATGCTGTGACGAGCTTACAACCAGACTTAAACACGGCTGTGGTAGCGTTAACGCATGATCCTAAGTTGGACGATATGGCGTTGTTGGAGGCACTTAAATCAGCGGCTTTTTATATCGGCGCTTTGGGAGCCAAATCAAACAATGATAGACGCCGGGAAAGGCTTAAGCTGTTTGATCTTACCCAACAAGAGATTAACCGTTTGCACGGTCCTGTTGGCTTGTCCATCGGTAGTAAAACGCCTGCGGAAATTGCCGTGGCGATTGCAGCGGAATTAGTGGCGGTATATCGCCAACGTATTCACTCACAACAGACTTCTGCTTCAATGGATAAGGTTGTGATTTAAAGGTGGCGCCGGGTGAGATTGCTGCAATTATTCTTGCTGCAGGAAAGTCGACGCGGTTTGGCTCGAATAAGTTATTGACTGAGGTGGATTTCAAAGGCGTTAAGCAAGCACTCTTACTGCATACATTATCACCTTGGCTGGATGTTTTTGAGTATGTCTATCTGGTAACACCAAAGGATGATCTTCTCATTAAACAAGTTTGTCACTCTATTCGTCATAGGCTTAAATTCATCAAAGCGGAGCAATCAGAGTCAGGGATGGGACATTCACTTGCAGCAGGAGTGAGTGAGTGCCAGCAATCAAAAGGTTATCTGATAGGCTTAGCTGATATGCCGATGATTGAACCTGTTGTCCTGGAACGTTTAATCAATAATCTTAAACAAGGTTTTTTTCTCTCTGCTCCCTATTTCAATGGGAAACGCGGCCATCCTGTTGCTTTCTCTAAGCTTTACGAGTCTGCCTTGTTGGCGTCCTCAGGTGATACGGGAGCAAAAACAATTTTGCTAGAAAATGAGGCGATCATAGAACGGGTGGAGGTGGCTTCGCCTTCAGTGCTCATCGATATTGATGTTGAAACCGATCTTTCAGTTCTTACTAAGGATCAGTGCTCACTTTATTCATAAAAAACTTTTTGTAAAAAAGTGTTCAGGTAATAATGATGAAAGCGGCCGATTTTTACTGGCTTGAGTTCACAGTTATTTTTTTTCTTGAACTCAATAAGTTGTAATTGTTTGTTTGGATTATAAACGATTGGTTTTCCCGCTAATGAATAGAGAATACCTGAGTCGGTAATCGCGGAGCCTTGTCGTGTTTTATAGTCGTAGTGAAAATCAATAATTTTTTGAGTAACAATAAAAAAATTATAGTAACTTGAGTGGCCAACAATATGGCGTTCCATAGATTCTTGGACTTCCACAACACCCCAGTCTGAGATGACACCGCACTCTGATAATGATCTGGCTTCCAAAACACGATCCTTGTGTAAATTTGTGAAACAGTTAACAAGAATTTAGCAGCTTTATCGTCATATAACAATGTCTTGTTTCATCACATTTTTTTCATCCGCTTAGTAGAAAAATCAAGCATAGATACTATGGAGAAAGATAATGAAGAATTGGCTCAAAGCTAGCTTATTTGTGATGTCTTTTGCTGTTCAAGCAAAAGAATGCCCACAATACTTGGACTATGATTTACCAAAGCTTCACTCAAATGACACTGTCAATTTGTGTGAAATAGCAAAAGATAAAACGCTCTTAGTTGTTAATACGGCCAGTCACTGTGGATTTACACGCCAATTTGGTGGTCTGGAAAAGTTACATGAACAATATAAGAGCAAAGACTTAGTTGTTATTGGTTTTGCCAGTAACGATTTTGACCAGGAAGCAAAAACAGAAGCTGAAGCTGCCAGAATCTGTAAAGAAAACTTTGGTGTTACATTTACAATGATTGCGCCAAGTTATGTGACTGGCGTCCGAGCCAACCCTATTTTTAGTGAGATAAATAAACAAAGTCAGTCACCTGACTGGAACTTTAACAAGTACATTATCAATGCTGATGGACGGGTTATAGAGCACTTTTCCAGCTCCGTTGAGCCGGATGATCCAAAATTACTGAAGACCATAGATTCCACATTAAAGGATAATTAATACAGCAGTGCTAGGAAGACAAAGAGTGGGACCTTGTTGACTCTGCATGCACCAAGGTCAATACTTTACGTTTATTGATACTTTGTTGTTATCATTAACAAAGTTTTTAGCACATTAAAGGGATGCTGGAGTTAAGGATGTGTATTGCTTATCGACTGGTTTTTACTGGTTTACTGGGTTTGTTTTTATCTGCGTGTAGTAGTATTCATAATGCAATAGGTCCAGACACCCCTCGCTCTGAATTACGGCAATCTCTGGAGGCGCCACTAAGCGTTTCAGATGCTGGCTCTCCCTTTTGTCATGAAGAGATGGTTGTGACGACAACACCTAAAGTGATTCGTGCCCCAGAGCCATATCACGCGACGCTTTATTTTGATCTAGATAAAACCACTTTCACACCCGACTCGTTACGTGAATCCGTTAAGGTCTATAAAGCCATTTTAGAAAGAAGAAATCCTCATATTGAAGTCGTTGGTTATACTGATACACTAGCTTCCGAGCAATATAACGAAAAATTATCCAAGCAGCGTGCTGAAAAAGTTGCACAGGATTTGATAAACGCCGGCGTGGAGACAACACGTATTTCCACATCAGGTAAAGGTGAAACAAATTTGAAAGTTCCAACTCCTGATGAGACTGAAGAAGTGAGTAACCGCCGTGTCGAAATTGATGTTCGTTAATTTCTGGAGTAATTAGAAAAATGGTCTTATCACGATTTTCTAGTCTTTTTGCTGCATGTCTTGCAGCGATAGCGAGCACAAATATTACGGCGGAAACGTTGCAGGAAGCCGTTGATGCAACATTGAAACAAAACCCCGAAGTGTTAGCTGAAGCCAATCGACGTTACAGCGTTGATAAAACTGTTGATCAAGCAAGAGCAGGTTATTACCCTCGAGTAGATTTAACATTGGGCACTGGTTACGAGCGTACAAATAATCCGGCAACAAGGCCTGGGCATGAGTCACTCCATCGTGGTGAAGCTGAAATCAGAGCAACACAAATGCTTTATGACGGTTTTGCCACTAAAAGTGCTGTAGAACAAAGTCAGGCTCAAGCCGAGGCTGCTGGTTATGATGTGACTGACAAAGCTGAAACTATCGGTCTTAGAACAATACAGAGCTATCTCGACGTGCTTAAACGTCAGGAACTGTTGGAGAATACACAAGAAAATCTAAGTCAGCATGAGACGATTTTCGATAAAATCAAGATTAGAACAGATGCAGGAGTAGGTAATCGTTCAGATCTTGAACAAACTACTGGCCGTTTGGCATTAGCGAAAGCAAATTTAGGGTCCACAGTAGGTAATCTAGAGGATGCTAAAACACGTTATCAACGTTTGGTAGGGCACGCTCCGACATCCTTAACTGACCCAGGTAAGTCATGCTGTGACGATGCGCCTGCAAAGGTTCAAGATGCTTTACAAATTGCATATCGGCAACACCCGGCATTATGGGCAGCTATGTCTCAACATGAAGCTTCACTTGCTCAGGAGGAAGGTGCAAAAGCACCATTTCATCCTCATGTAAATGCCGAACTGAGCGCGCGTGCAGATAATAATCTTGATGGAACGCGTGGTCATGAGAAAGAAGCCCAGGCTATGCTACGTATGGACTACAACCTATTAAATGGTGGGGCTGATAAAGCCCGTATTGAAGAAACACAGTATTTGAGTGAACAAGCCAAACAAAAGGCTGAAATTACAAAGCGTAATGTTGACCGTGATGTTCGATTAGCCTGGAGTAATGTCGATACTTTGTCCAGACGTTTGCCCATCCTTAAACAACGTATGATTGCTGCAGAAAAAACTCGTGATGCCTACTTTGAACAGTTCAATGTGGGCAGAAGAACGTTACTGGACTTGCTCGATACAGAAAACGAGTTACTTACGGCCAGAAATGACTACGTAAATGCCTATTATGATCATATCTATGCTTGTTATTGGTTGTCAGAAACAATGGGTAGATTAATGGAGAATCTATCCGTTGAAGCACCAGAAGCTGCGATAGTCGTAGCACAGCCTCAGTCTGAGGAATAAAGCAGCCCCTAATATTAATATTCCGCTGATTCATCCGCCATTAAATTGTCATATATGGTGGTTATGATGATGGTTTTTCTCGAATATAGATATGTTGCCGAGTCGTGAACCGGGTTTCGTGCCTGTCATACTGTTATTTGTTTATTTATTACCTGCCTTTTTATTATTTTCCAGAGCAATAGCGGATATTACTGTCGTACTGGTCGCTATTACTTTTTTGTTCATTAGCTATAAAAAACACCATTGGCAGTGGCTTAAACAGCGTTGGTTTTTAGCTTTTTTATTGTTCAATATATATCTTCTTTTTGTTAATCTGCCTCAAAGTGCCGACTCATTAGAAAGCCTGAAGTATGTACTCACTTTTGTAAGGTGGCCATTATTTGCATTAGCTTTGTCATGTTGGATTTTTAGAAGTGCTAGAAATCGACGCCACTTTCTTATAGGTTTGTCAGCCACTATGACATTCATCATTGCTGATACCCTTTGGCAATATTTTTTTGATGTTGACTGGTTTGGTATTGAGCGTTTTACCGAAACACGTTTAACCGGTCCATTTCGCAGTCCTATTCCCGGTACCATGCTTTTAAGGCTCTGGTTTGTTGTTTTATGCGTCGCCTGCCTTATGCCGTGGTTTAAAAAATCCGCTATACGGCAATTAACATTTTTAATGGCGATGATGGGAGTAGGATTCATTTTTACCTTCCTGACTGGGGAGAGAATGGCACTTATATTATTCAGTGCTGGTTGCGCGGTGGTGTTCATCGCAATGTTAGTGACTTATAAACAGTGTCAGCAATGGTTAATATTTATGCTGTTATTGCTGGGGATAACTCTGGCGATAACCTTGATGCTCACACCGGAAATGTTGGATCGCAGTATTTTAAGTATCGCTGCCAAACTGACGTTATTTTCGAAGTCAGATTATGGCGTCGTCTTTAATGCGGCTTGGCAGGTCTGGCAGGATAATTGGTGGCTCGGTATTGGGTTACATACTTATCAGACTGTATGTGAACAACAGCAATTACTGGCAAGTACAGGCATGATTTGTAGCCATCCGCATAATTTGTATTTGCAGTTAGGGGCGGAAACCGGTGTGATTGGGCTGACTTTATTTCTGATAATGCTTTTTTTATTATATAAACAGGTATTAACACCATGCATCGAAGCACGTCGCTGGTTGCTGGCAGCATTATGCTTTTCGATTATGACCGTCAGCTTTTGGCCTTTGACTGGCGGTATCAGCGTTTTAAGTAACTGGGTAGCCGCACTTGTCTGGTTGGGAGTTGGTTGGTCTCTTGCTATATCGGCGGCAATTGCATCAGCACCTGATCAACACTTAGCCGATGTAAATCATTAACTTGCAAGGCTTGAAAAGGGCCGCGTTGAATTTCAGCGCGTAAAACCGAAGTTGTTGGTCCGAATAGAGCCAGACCAGGCTTTCTCAGGCATGAGGCAATATGGCTGGGGCCTGTATCATTGCCGATGATAAAACTGGCGTCATTAAGAATGGCCGCCAGTTCAAACCAGTTTGATAGCCCATGCTCGGTAGCCGGTGTATAACCAGCCAAACTTGCCGACATATCCAACTCATCAGGGCCTAAAATATTGACCACATCATAGCCACGCTTAATCAGCTCAATTGATAGAGCAGAATAATGCGGCCAGCGTTTTTCCTTATGCTGGGCTGAGCTACCGGGAATAAGAGCAATATAAGACTTTTTTACCTGGTAGGAAATAAACTCGACAGTTTGATTTTCCGTCATCCATGTTACATCAGGAGACAATGAGTGATGTATATCTATACCTGATTGAGTGAGCAACTCTGTTAACCCTCTCAGACCTGACTCAGGCGCATTTTTCGAGCGACGGCTAATCCAATTTAAATCTGGCAAAAAAACACGTTGATATAGGGCACTTCGATCGGAGTTTTGTAAATCAATAACGAGATCAAATCGCTCCTGAATAAGCTGACTGCGAAGTCTTAGTTGCTGCGGTAGGTGTATCAGTGATTGTCGGTCGTCTTTGATAATGCGATCAATATAAGGCGACCGTTGCATTAATGATTCATAGCAAGACATGGTTAATAAAACAATCTCAGCATGATTGAAATGCTGACGAATGTCTTTGAATACGCCATCAGCCTGAATCAAATCACCAAATGCGCCATGTTTGATGAGCAGTATTTTTTTAGCCGATGACATGGCTTAAGCGTCTATCAAACCCTGATACACAGATAAGGTATTCTCTGTCATGGCATCTAGCGTCATGGATTGTTTAGCCTTTAACGTCGCCTTATACATCAATTTCCGCCATTGTGTTTTATCCTGAAGAAGCATTTCCAATTGTTGGCGAAAAGCCTTGGTATCAGCAATCGGTATGATTAACGCTTTATCAAGGACTTCGTTTGCAACCGGGACATCAGTGGATAAAATCGGCAGGCCTAACAATAACGCTTCACTGACTACATAAGAAAAGCCTTCTCGCCGCGAGCTGATTAATACGCCATCACAAGCATACATAAGCGAGCTGACATCTGGCCGATAGCCAAGCAGTCGACAGTGCGTGTTCGTTGACAAATGTTGAATCTGTTTTTGTAGTTGTTGACGCTGTTCCCCTTCTCCAATGATCAGTAAATTTATACTTAGACCATCGATGGCCTTTAATAATAAATCAAAGCCCTTTGCTTCGACCAAACGACCAACGGCACACAATGTCGGTAAGTCAGGGTTTAGTCCAAACTCATGATAAATGTTGATAGGAGTGACTTTGGGTATGGCAATACCGTTGTATACGGTAATGGCATTCGATATGTTCAACTGTGAACGCAGTGTATGACTGACGGCAATAGCCTGGTCCAGCTTGGCATAATCCTTTACTTTGCTTTTAATATTATGAAGTGTGCCCACCGTTTTTGCTGAGTGAAAATAGCGACATCTATTCAATACTGCAGTAGCCTTATTAGCTTGAGCATGAACGATATCTGCCTTGGAACGATGGATGAAATAAAGCACGGCTAACCATAAAAGTGGATTCCGACGGCTTTGATCTGCATCAACCGGATAACACTGAATGTATTCAGGTAAGGTCTCTAAAAATTGTGGGTCAGCAATCACACTAACTATATGACCCGCTTTGTATAGGCTGATGGAAAGTTCTCGAACATGTTTCTCAAGCCCGCCACCACCTTTGCTAAGTAAAATTTGGCAGATATTCATCAGAAGGTGCTTTGCTGTTCAATAAGCTGTTTATATACAGATAATGTGGTATCCAGCATGGACTGCAGAACAAATGGGTGTGATTCTGGAACGATAGGTGGTGAAAGTAACCATTTTGTACACAGGCGAGTAACAGCCGCTTTATCACCTACTTTGATTTTTCCTTCTGGTAAAACAGCCGTTAATTGTTCTTCTACACCACCATGAGCATAGGCAATAACCGGTATGCCTAAACTTAATGCTTCGATACTGACACGTCCAAATGCTTCAGGTTGCGATGATAATGACATAACAATACTGGAAATTGACATGATTTCTTTCAGATCACTGCGGTGGCCAATAAAGCTAACATCATCCAAAACATCAAGCTCTGTAGCACGTTGTTGTAACTCACTTAAAAAGGCTGATTTCCCTTTTTTGGTTTCACCGACAATAAGCCCATGTACATCGGAGTAATATTTTTTTAATTCAGCAATGATTTCAATAAAGTCCGCCTGACCTTTCCAGCGGGTAACACGCCCAGGCAGAGTGATTAGAATTTTCCCCTGTGTGTGAGGGAAGCTTTGGTACCAATGCGATAACCAGGCATTTTCAGGTTGAAAGCCATAAGGAAATTCATGCCGATCGATACCTCTGTAATTCAATGTGAGATTATCTTTAACACCATAATGTGTGATGACGTAATCACGGATTTTTTCAGATACGACAAAAATATGTTCACCTTTTGTCATGATTCTGCTGTAGCCATTCACAGAGTATGTGCCATGCACAGTGGTGATGAATTTGGGCCGTGATTTTTTTGGTAACGATTTCCAGGTTAAATAACATACCCATGCCGGCATACGTGAGCGTACATGTAAAATATCAACACGATTGTTAATAAGAAACCGACGAAGTCGAGGAATAAGACTGAATGTGACCAGTGATTTTTGGCCAATATTCCAGTTGATATGTTCGCTGCCTTGCTTAATCAGCGTATCAACTAAGCGTCCACCGGCAGAAATAACAAGCGAACGATGACCTTGGCTTGCCAAATAGTGGCCAACTTCCAATGTACCTCGCTCAACGCCGCCAGACTCAAGCGCAGGTAACACCTGAACCACTGTTAGACTCGCTGCCATTAATAGTTAGCTGAACTGCGGTAATGTTTGGACTTGTGACTGTGGTACCACGTCTAGCCAATGCTTCACGATCCACTCTGCACAACGTTCTGATTCCATAAACCCCGGAACAGCTTGCAGGCGGCTTTTATAATGCCCAAGACTATCAAAGCGTACGGCATAACCCTCACCAACTAATTTACTCAGTCCTCGAGAAACCCGATTATCCCGTTTAATGGGCATATTAAGAATGCCCACAGCCGTTTTAGCTGTGAGTGCTTCGTACACCATCGACACCGAGTCCTCACTGATCCAAGCGCTGTAACACGTTGCTAATTGCTGTGCGACCCAATCACGTTCGGTTTCTTCAAAAGGTACTATCGTCAGGTTATCCAGTTTGAAGCTAAGTAAATGAGTAGCGAAATTTGCAGGTGTACGCGGTGATGTTGTCAGCGTATAGTGAATTCGAGGGTTTTGTTTACATAGCTGAGATATCTGCGATGTCAGGTGGCTTTCATCCCAATCACAATGTTTTGACGGGCCGCCAATCATGATAAGACCTTCATTTTTTTGGTGCTTTTCGGACGCGTGAATCGGGTTAAGTACCCCGCGTGTTTTCAGAACATTGCCACTACCTTGATAATAGTCATGTTCTGGTATTAAGCTAAGATCAAAAAATGACACAGGTAAACTGGGTTGCATCAAGACAATAGTTTGTCCGCCATACACTTTTTTTGCTGCCAGCATGTGAAGATGCGTGCGATGACCTGCTCCGATAATCAGATCGGGCAAGGGCAGCCCTAGGCCTGCAGGCCAGGTCGTACTCAATAAATCAAAAACAGGTTGTAGTCGACCACTTACCGGAATATCAAAGCTTTCACAGGACATCTTGCGCTTTAAGGCATTGACCAAGCCCAAAGACTGGCTTTGATGGCCGGGTTTTCCATCTGTGAGCCGCCAGATGATGATTGGATTGTCTTTCTTGATACTCATGCAGCGCACCTTAACTAAATAAGCAATGATGCCTTTGTTTAAAAAGGCCAGTTGCTGCGGACTATAGGCTCGAAGTATGAAAGTTTTATGAATTGAGATCTGCTTCGCAAAAATAAACTAAGGAATATTGTCTCTGGAGACGTTTATTGAGCTACGTCATAGTGAGGCAACAGCAGTCTAAAGGAGTGCATATGATTGAGCGTGATGAAGATACATTTAATGCATTAAAAGAAATGGCTGATGATACGCAGCTTGTCTCTCGTAACTACAATGACGAGCTTATTGGACTGGACTATTACAATAATCTGGCAGTATTAACGGATGAGGAGCTGAATCTGTTAGTCAGCTTATGGCATGAAAAGTATATGACATGTCAAAAAGAGAAACTGGCATCTCAATGGATGGTCGTACAGATTTTTATTCTTATATTAATAGCCATTTATGTGGCTTGGGTATCAGGTGGGATTGCTGGTACGCTGATCAGTATTGTGGGTGTCATTGCGATGATTGCGATGATTGAAGATAAACGAGTAGCGGTGTCCAAGCGGAATTTATCTGATGCTCGCACAGTCTATCAAACACTGGGAAAGTTAAAACAAAACCGACAACGGGTTTATGAAAAACAACAAAATCCCGTTTAAAAAAGATTGCTTCAAGTTTGTTTAAATTATTCATACAACTAAAATTAAAGGAGATTTTATGACTACGGTGACATTAAAAGGTACACCTTTCGAGACCGTCGGCGAGCTACCGGCTGTAGGAAATAAGGCACCTGAATTTAGCCTGACAAAAGATGATTTATCTGAATTAACATTGGCCGATCTTTCGGGACGAGTGGTATTAAATATTTTTCCTTCTGTGGATACGCCTACCTGCGCGATGTCAGTCAGACAATTTAATACAAAAGCAGCGGCACTGGATAACACAACCGTTGTTTGTGTTTCAAAAGACTTACCATTTGCGATGGCCCGTTTTTGTGGGGCTGAAGGCATTGATAATGTTATCAGTGGTTCCGCTTTCCGCTCATCATTTGCTGAAGATTATGGTGTATTGATGAAAGATGGACCTTTAGCGGGCTTATGTTCACGTGCAGTAGTCGTTATTGATGAAAGTGGCAAAGTCATTTATACCGAACAAGTCAGTGAAATCGCTGATGAACCTGATTATGAAAAAGCCTTATCTGCACTCAGCTAACGCTTTTTGGCTCAGCAAAAGCCCTGTTCAGCAGTATGTTGAACGGGGCTTTTTTTTGTTCGAAAACGTAACAGGCTCTAATCTCGCAGAGGTGTATAGATGCTGAGTTGCGATACACAATTGTTTTCATCGGTGTCAGTGTTGGCAGAATTCCATCCGTTGGCAAAAACTATTCAGTTCTGGTCTGACTCGCATGGGCAAACACACAGTAAGACGATATTTGAGCAGGCGACACCAACAGCGATGCAAGCGCTTGAAGTCGATATTGCCATGGTGGCTGATCAACTGGCTAAAGCATCATTGCCTGACTTTTACCAATTTTGCACTGATATCGAATTGATTTTTCATGGAGCGCAGCCGTCTGGTCCTGTAACGACGGTGGCTGAAATTGACTGGCAGCGTTTAAGACGCATCTCCATATATGCACAGTACTGGAAGCATCGAAATCCTCAAGAAGTAGATAAGCTATTAAGTTTTGTTATGGGGATTCCACTTTATAGTCAGATTGTTGCTCAACTTATCACTGCTGAAGCCACAGAAAGTCGAGACGAAATTTTGCGAGGCATTTCACTATCAGGCGGGGTTTACCTGATTGGCGTTCAACGTTACAAACACCTTTTCAGAAGTGAAATTAATCAAGCGATGAATGAAGCCAAAGTCCTGGTGTCGACGTTTCGGGGTACGCATGATGATAATGCTGCAGAATTGCTTAACCGTATGGTTGACACCATTTTGACCAAGCCAACATAAAGTAGAGTCGGTTTCTAACTTCGGTATAACTCTTGCTCTATTACTTTGATGTAACGTTCTTTTTTGCTAAAACCTGGTAGGGGGACTGATGAAGGACATATGGAAAGATTATGATCCAGGCACATTTTTTGATGAGCTTATGTTTGCAAAACATCAGCCCAGAGCATTTAGTTTTAAGTTGCTCGAATACTTACGTGGCATGGAAAAGGAAGCCTTTACACAGCGCGTAAAAGAGTCGGAAGTCGAAATGCTGGAACGCGGTATTACCTTCACTATTTATAGTGATGCTGGAAATATTGACAGGGCTTGGCCGTTCGACATTATTCCCAGAGCTATTCCCAAAAGCGAATGGAAACGCACCGAAAAGGGGCTAAAACAACGTATTCATGCCTTAAATAAGTTCATTCAGGATATCTACAACGAAGGCAATATCATTAAAGATGGCATTATGCCGGCCGAGGTAGTCTATCAATCCAAAGGGTATCGTCAGGAGTGTCATGGTATGACACCTGCCCATGGTGTATGGGCAAACATCTGTGGTTCTGACCTTGTTCGTGATCATGAAGGCACTTTATATGTTCTTGAAGATAATTTACGTGTGCCATCTGGTGTGGCCTACATGCTTGAGAATAGAAAAACCACAAAACGGGTTTTCCCCGAGCTATTCAAGTTATTAAATATCAGTCCAGTGGATGCTTACCCAGAGCATTTAGCTGAAATGTTAGCGTCATTACGACCAGATTTAACTAACCCCACTATGGCTTTACTCACCCCAGGCATTTATAACTCAGCCTACTTTGAGCACGCTTTTCTAGCTCAACAAGCCGGGCTGATTTTATTGGAAGGTGCGGATCTTCTGGTCGGGGATGATGACTATGTCTATATGAAGACTATCCACGGACTGGAGCGGGTTGATGTGATTTATCGACGTATTGATGATGATTTTATTGATCCTGAAGTGTTCCGTCCTGACTCAATGTTAGGTGTCCCAGGCATTATGCGATCATGGCGTGTGGGTAAGGTGGCTATTGCCAATGCACCAGGGTGTGGGGTGGCAGATGATAAGGTCATCTATGCCTATGTGCCGGATATGATCCGCTATTATTTAGACGAAGAACCCATTTTAAGTAATGTGCCTACCTGGTTATGTCGTAATGAAGAGGATTTGCAGCATGTGTTACAGCATCTACCGGAATTAGTTGTCAAACCTGCAAATGAGTCTGGCGGTTATGGCATGCTGGTTGGCCCCCATTCTTCTGCAGAAAAAGTCGAAGAGTTCCGTGACTTACTGATCAATGATCCCAAAAACTATATTGCCCAACCAACATTAAGTTTATCGGTTTCTCCAACCTGTTGTGATGAGACTATCGCGCCAAGACACATTGATTTAAGACCATTTATTCTCTCTGGTGATGAGAGCTATGTCACACCCGGCGGGCTCACCCGCGTCGCGATGGTTGAAGGCTCGTTGGTGGTCAACTCTTCTCAGGGTGGGGGGAGTAAAGATACCTGGATTGTCGACGAAGGTCGTAAGAACATGGAGGAGAACTAATGTTATCCCGTGTTGCTGAAAGAGTGTACTGGTTAGCTCGCTATTTAGAGCGGGTAGAAAATACGGCACGTTTAATTAATGTGCATACCGCTTTATTAATGGACTTGCCGGAACATATGGAGGTGAACTGGTTTACCTTGGTAACAATTTTTGATGCTGAACAGATTTATTACGCTAAACATCCTCGTGAAAATGAGTATGACATCATGCATTTTCTCTTGGCAGATAAAACCTATGGTGGCTCGCTTATCAATAATCTCTCTGCTGTCAGAGAAAATGCGCGAACGTCACTGGATGTTTTACCTGAGGAAGTCTGGGAGCAGGTGAACGAGTTGCACTTACTGGTGAAAAGCGAATTATCATCTATTGGTAACCGTCGTCGTAGACAGAAGTTATTACTTACTATCATGGAGTCTTGTCAGTGTATATGGGGTATGATTGCCAATCATATGAGTCGTAACTACGCCTATGACTTTTTACAGGCAGGCAAGCACTTGGAACGGGCAGATATGACTAGTCGGATACTTGAACTGTCTGCTTTGTTAATGTCGGATAATCGAAGTGATGCCTTAAGACAGCATGAAGGTATTTTATGGGCAACCTTATTGAAGGTGTTGAATGCTCAGCAAATGTACATTCAGGCGCATAACTCGTCTTTGAAGGGAGAAAAAGTGTTAGCTTTTTTAATTCAGGATAATGCGTTTCCCCGTTCTCTCAGCTTCTCTGTCAAATCGATGGGGGAATATCTGGAGTGTCTGCCTGGGGATAAGTTGGCGTTGGAGCAACAAGCAGAGGTTCTCAGTCGCTTACAGAATTACAGTGCCGAGCGAAATCCTCCGGAAACGATACGGTTACTGATGGATGAGTTACAAGTTGCATTAAACCGCCTGAACACCAGTATCACCAGTAATTGGTTTTATCCGGATTACTCAGTCTCATGAGACGATTCTTTTGTCAGTGTGGGCAGGAAATCTTTTTTGAAAATACCCATTGTGGTGTCTGTGGTAGTCAGTTGGGGTTTATTCCCGAGTTACAGCAGTTAACCAGTTTGAAGGAAGATGATAGTGCTTGGTTGATGACGGATTTATTTCCTTTGCAGCGTTATCGAAGTTGTTCACACCGAGAGCATGAACTGGCCTGTAATTGGCTTATCCCAGCAGACTCACCGAATACTCAGTGTATTGCATGTGCACTGACACGCACTATACCGATATTGAGTCAGGCAGATAATTGGCGTCGCTGGCGGACATTGGAAGCAGCAAAGCGTCGTATGTTATATGGTTTGTTGAGATTAAAACTACCAATAAAAGGCGCCTATCAGGGGCATGAGCATGGCCTAGTGTTTGATTTCCTTGAAGATCAGCGAACAAATCCTGAATTAGCGCTTGAGCATGTTCTGAGTGGACACAGTCAGGGCGTTATTACCCTGAATGCAGCGGAAGCGGATGGCAGTTTCAGAGAAGCTACGCGTGAAGCGATGAATGAATCCTATCGCACCCTGTTAGGCCACTTTCGTCATGAGGTCGGTCACTATTATTGGGATGTATTGATTAAAGATACTGAGCATTATGCACTTTTCTGCGATGTTTTTGATTATACAGAGCAGGATTATCAAAGCAGTCTGGAGACGTATTATCATAATGGTCCTGCGTCTGACTGGCCGGCGTTTTACCTATCTGCCTATGCCAGCGCACATCCACTGGAAGACTGGGCTGAAACCTGGTCACACTATTTGATGATGGTTGAAACCATGGAGACAGCGGTTGCATATGAGATGATTGAGCATTTTGATTATGCGGGTGACTTTAATGTGTTGATGACAGATTGGTTATCACTGGTGATGAAAATGAATGCACTCAACCGGAGTGTTGGTAATACCGATGCTTATCCCTTTGTAATTTCAACACCGGTGAGGAAAAAATTACATTTTATTCATCAGTTATTGAGCCCGTTGAAAAAGACTCGGGAATCCGTGGCATCTCTTTAAATGCCTGATTCAATTTATTGCCCCATTCCCGGCTCAAGTTAATCAAAAAAGCATCTTCAGCATCAAAGCGGTAGTGATGTTGAAATTCAAGGCTATCTGTTTCGTACACTAAGACTTCAATGGGGGGGCCAACGCTGACATTACTTTTCATGGTGGAATCCATAGAGATTAAAGCACAGGTTGCCGCATCGCTTAATGTGGTTTGCATGGTGAGAAAGCGATCCAGAACGGGTTTACCATATTTACTTTCACCAATTTGCAAATAAGGTGTCTCGCGGCTGGTGGTAATGTGGTTTCCTTGTGGATAAATCAGGAAGGCTTGTGGAGCATGACCTTTGATTTGTCCTGCCAGTAATAAGGTCGCATCAGGTGAAAAACCGGATTGTTGATCTTCAGTATAGCGTTTGATGCGTTGATTTAAGACATCACCCACGTAATCAGCGGTATCCGATAGATAATGCGTGGTATTGAGGTTGGTTTCATTCTGCTCACGAAGATCACGGTTTAACTGTTCGATGACACACTGTGTCGTGGCCAGGTTACCTGCGCTTAATATCGCAATACAGCGGTCAGGATGTGTATTGAAACGGAACATTTTGCTGTATGTACTGACTTGATCAATACCGGCATTGGTTCTTGAATCTGAGGTCAGAACCAGTCCTTTGTCTAATGATATTGCAATACAGTAAGTCATAATCGTTCCAGAAGTAGCTGTGACTAAAGATAGCCAAAAATATGGGCTTGAGCAATTACCGCGTTATTGTGCACGACAAAGTATGGAACCAGCAGAGGGGCTTTGAGTCGTTAAGATTAGCGAGGCTCAATTAACAGCATTGTTAAAAAGCAAATAGAAGCAGGCTATTATCTCGGATAAGTGCTTTGGATACACCCATTTTACGGAGTAAATGATGGAATCGGTAAAAATATTTATTGAACAAATCAGCTGGTCGACAGTTATTACCACCAGTCTCCGTACGGTGATTATTTTTATTATTGCCTTGGTTGCAACCCGGTTGTTGAAGTCGGCATTACAGCGCTTTGAATTAAGGCTAGTAGCAAAAGCGACAGCTCGTGGTGAATCGTCACTGGAATCCAGAAAACGTGTTGAAACCATTGCCAGGTTACTAAAGCAGGCTGGATTACTCGCTATTTGGATTACTTTTTTATTGATTTTGCTCAGAGAAATTGGAGTACAAGTTGGGCCTTTGATTGCCAGCGCCGGGATTGTTGGCTTGGCGGTTGGATTTGGCGCACAAAATCTGGTACGTGATGTTATTTCAGGCTTTTTTATTATCCTGGAAAATCAGATCAGAGTAGGTGATGTTGCTGTGATTAATGGTACTGGCGGTTTAGTTGAAGCTATTAATTTCCGCACCACTGTCTTACGTGATTTGGCGGGTATTGTGCACTTCTTTCCTAATGGCACGATTACGACCTTGAGTAATATGACGACAGAGTGGTCAGCGTATGTTTTTGATATCGGGGTCGCCTATAAGGAAAACACTGACGAGGTGACCAAAATTATTCGGGACGTCGCCGACAGCATGATGGCTGACGACAAGATGAAAGACTTGATTCTTGAGCCACCGGAAATTTTTGGTGTGGATAAACTTGATAACTCCGCGGTGATTATCAAGGGCAGAATTAAAACGCTGCCTATTCAACAGTGGACGGTTGGCCGAGAGTTTTTAAGACGCATCAAACTTAGCTTTGACGAGAAAGGTATTGAAATTCCATTCCCACACAGCACGCTTTATTTTGGGGAAGCTAGTAAACCTTTTGATGTCAAACTGATGGAAGCAGCAGCCAATCAATCTAAGGATACATAACCCCATTTTCCCTGATATTTGACTGGTGCCAGACCATTATTAAATGATTTGGCATCATCATATTTAGGTTGAATCACATGTTCACCACGTTGATTGATATAACCATATTCCCAGTAATCCAGTGTGACAGCAGCCACACCTTCATGGAAAGACTGACCCCATTTGAATTGTGGTTCAATGACCAATGAACCTGTTTCATCCAAATAGCCGACTTTGCCGGCTTTTTCTACTCTGGCTAAACCATTTTTGTAGGACCATGCACTATCGTAAGTCGGAGTAACGAGTTGCTTTCCTTCTTTATCTATAAAACCAGATTTACCGTTTATGACTACTACTGCTTTTCCTTCACTAAATGGCTGAGCATGATCATATTTTTTATCATTTAGTAAGAGGCCACCTGTAGTGATAAACCACCAGTCTTTATCATCACCGACTAAGGCAATATGTTCATTGAATGGGGTGGCAACGTCGTACTGAGGAGTAATGACTACCTGACCATTAGTATCTATATATCCCCATCCATCATTCGTTTTTACTGCTGCTAAGCCTTCAGTGTATGCTTTTACTTCACGAAATTGCGCCTGAACAATCCATTTACCTCGGGTATTAATAAATCCCCAAGAACCGTGTTGTTTTACTTTTGCTTTGCCCTCAGTAAATATTCCGGCTTCGTCAAATCGAGGTGATATCGCCCAATCCCCCTTTTTATCTATATAGCCCCACTTGTCATCCTCTAAAGCGGCGGCTAATCCATGACTAAAAAGGCTCGGCTTTTTATACGTTGCAGGTATAACCATATGGCCTTTGGTATCAATAAATCCCCAGCGTTGATTAATGCGGATAGGCGCAAGTCCATCATGGAAAGCCCTAATCTCAGTGTGTTTTTGTGGAGGTAAAATAAACTCGCCTAACGTATTAATAAGACCAACATGGGTGATGCCATGTTTATTTTGCACAACAATAGCGGTGTCATCATAGAACGGACTGACCGCGTCAAAGTTATAGTGAATCGCAACTTTATTCGCAAAGGCAGGTGAAATCTGGCTAAGTGAGAGAAAAATAACGGCTGTGAGAAGTGAGTATTTCATCGTCGTCGCCTTTGACTTGATCGTTAACTAAAGTCTCTGCCGCTTAACGTGAATTTCACGTGAACCTAATAACAATACAAATCAAAGGTTTATCAGCCAGCCGGGCATAATAAAAAAGAGAGAAAGATGTTAATCAATAAACACTGCCAACATACGTTACGAAGTACCATCACTGCTCTAATGGTATCACTATGTCAGGCCTGTTCACCGGTGAATGTATTGAATGCTTTTGTGCCAGAAAATGGTTATCAGAAATTAGCGGATAAGGCTTATCGAGATGGAAACAGGCAAAAATTAGACATCTATCTACCTCAAAACTCAGACCTCAGCCTCCCACTTAAGACGATTGTTTTCTTTTATGGGGGGAGCTGGGACTCGGGCAGCAAAGCTGACTATAAATTTGTTGCGGAAGCACTGACATCAGCAGGGTATATTGTGATTATTCCTGATTATCGTTTATATCCTGAAGTTGTATTCCCTGAATTTGTTGATGACGGTGCCAAGGCTGTGACTTGGGTGTTAGAGCACATCAGTGAATATGGTGGTGATGATCAGCAGGTATTTCTCGCAGGGCACTCTGCTGGTGCACATATAGCTGCATTGCTCAGCTTGGATCCATCCTATCTGGCAAAATACGGTTATTTGCCAACCGATATTACAGGCATGATAGGGCTGGCGGGACCTTATGATTTCTTACCACTGCAAAGTAAGCGTTTAAAGCAGATATTTGGTCCAGCACCACAACGTTGGCAGAGTCAGCCGATTAATTTTGTAACAGGGAATAATCCTCCGATGTTATTGATGGTCGGACATAAGGATCGCACTGTTTTACCGAAAAACAGTATTAATCTGGCTGCAGAGATTAAACGCAAAAATGGCCCTGTTGAACTTGTTGAGTTTGATAATTTAGATCATGTATCGATGGTTTCTCATCTCGCTAAACCATTGAGAGGAAACGATAAGATAAGACTGAAAATAAAAGATTTTATTAGTCAGTTTTAAGATCAGCTGGTGGTAATAGAGGCAATTGCGTGAAGGCTGGACAGATAGATACGTTTAACCCTGTGTCGACTTTATTGTCGCCGTCTACTGAATATAGTGGATAGCTCACGCCAGCGGTAAGTTGAGTTTGCGGCAGATGCAGCAGTAGCTGTTTCTCACTGACTTTGCTTGTGCTTAATACTAACCAGTTGTCTTTGGATTTAAGTAGCCATCCTGTGTATTGTTTAAGCATCATCCCTGACAGACTGACGGTTTCTGTTTTCTGTACACAGCCTGCAGGCGATAAAGTGAGCACGGATGAATCACTGGAACTGAGGGGCGTAAATCGATTCACATCAGGTTTGGTGACGGCCCTGACATCATTGTCTGCATAACATTCTGTTGTATGTAGCCACAGAGACACAATAAAAAAAGGCACTGTTTTTAACAGTGCCTTGTATGAACGTATCTGCATACTAAGCGGAAATGCCTTTTGAAGTGATGACAACCATTTTTTCAACCTGCATATCTTCCATTGTATAAGGAATGCCGCCTGTACCTAAGCCTGAGTGTTTTAAACCAGCGAATGGCATCCAGTCGACACGAAACGCCGTATGTTCATTGATCATGACAGCAGAAGCATCCAACTTATCAGCAATATACATCGCTGTATTCAACTCGCAACTATACACCGATGCCTGGAAGGCGAATGGCAGACTGTTAGCTGCCGTCAGCGCGTCATCGACATCATCAAATGGATACACATTCACTACAGGGCCAAATACTTCTGAGGTGGTGACTTTTACATCCGCTGGTGGGTTAAATAATACGGTTGGTGCATAGCAGTTATCATTCAAAGCTTTTGCGCCGCATAAAGATTCTGCACCGGCATCGATGGCTTCATTAACCCATTCATCAATCCGGCTTAATTCAGATTTTTTGATGATAGGCCCCAATTCGGTATCGGCTGACACAGGATCGCCGACCTTGAGTTGTTCAGCCGCTGCCGCTAATTTTTCTGCTAATTTTTTGGCGATAGAGCTGTGTGCGTAGATTCGTTGTACTGATACACACACCTGACCTGCGTGATAGAAACTACCTTTGCTAAGGCTTGGGATTGCTGCATCAATATCAGCATCTTCAGTGACAATAACCGGAGCGACACCACCGTGTTCTAAAGCGCATCGTGTGCCTGGTGCGAGTTTTGAGCGTAAATACCAGCCAACTTTAGCGCTGCCAATAAAGCTCAGAAACGCCACACGATCATCGGTGACCAGAGACTCGGTATCTTCGTGACTTTCTGTGAGTAAAGCCTGACACCACTCTTCTGGCAGGCCAGCTTTATGGAAAATATCCACTAGCCGAAAACAGGATAAAGGCGTTTTTTCGGCAGGTTTTACAATCACCGGACAACCGGTAGCAATCGCTGGGCCGACTTGATGAGCTATCAGGTTAAGTGGATGGTTAAAGGCACTGATGGCGACCACTACACCAATCGGTTCCTTACGTATCGTGGTTAAACGATGTTGCGAAGCCGGGTTGATACCCATTGGTATGGTATGAGGAGCATCGTTACGCAATCCGTCAATGCAGGCTCGAATACTATCAATACAACGGGCCATTTCTACTTGTGAATCAATAAGAGGTTTACCGCCTTCTTCAGCCGCGCCTATAGCTAGATTTTCCGCATCTGCTTTCATCATTTCAACTGCTTTTTCGAGAATAGCGATACGCTTAACAACGGGAAGCCACTGTGAACGATCTTTATATAGATTGTGTGCCGTACTTAATGCTTTATCGATATCGGCTTTACCCGCTTGCTCGACAGTGCCAAGTAATTGTTCATTGAAGGGCGAGAAGACTTCCGCCCTGGAAGCATCCGTTTTTGATAAACCAGCGATCTTCAACGGAAAATGGGGCGTGGTCATGTTATAAGCTCCTTATAAAATACAGATTTTTTGTTTCAGGCCTTCACTCAGAATGGAGTAGTTCAGCGAATAATCAACAGCGAGATCGATCAGGTGAACACCTTTGGCATTAAGGGCGTAATCCAGGGTTTTGACGAATTCTTCATTACTCGCTGGTCTATGGCCAAATGCGCCATAGCTATCGGCATACTTCACAAAGTCGGGATTATTGAAGTTGAGCCCATAATCTTCAAAGCCCATGCCTTCCTGTTTCCAGCGGATCATACCGTAGGCATTATCATTGAAAATCAGCACAACCAGATCTAGCCCTAGTCTCACTGCAGTTTCCATTTCTTGTGAATTCATCATAAAGCCGCCATCGCCACAGACTGCCATGACTTTTTGATCCGGGTTCAGCATTTTTGCCATCATTGCAGTGGGTAAACCTGCTCCCATGGTGGCAAGTGCATTATCCAGCAATAAAGAATTGTAGTAGTAGCTAGGATAATTGCGTGCAAACCAGATTTTATAGACACCGTTATCGAGAGCGAGAATGTCTTCTTCTCCCATCGCCTCTCGGATAATACGAACGGCGCTTTGCGGGAGGATAGGGAAGCGTTCATCATCACTGTATTTGGATAGTCTATCATTGACCTCTTGTTTTACTTTGTAATAGTAAGAAAAGTCCCAGTGTGGCTGTACAGTGAGTCCACTACGCAGGCGGTTAATCGATGTAGCGATATCACCGACCACATCAAGTTGAGGGAAATACACTGGATCGATCTCGGCAGCGTGGAAATTAATATGAATGACTTGAGCGCCACCATCTTTCATAAAGAAGGGCGGTTTTTCTACTTCATCGTGCCCAACATTGATAATGAGGTCTGCCCGTTCGATAGCGCAGTGTAAGAAATCTGATTCTGACAGTGCTGCTGTACCCAGGTAGCTGTCATGTCGCTCATCAATTACCCCTTTGCCTAACTGTGTGTTGAAAAAGGGAATACCGGTATGTTCGACAAACTTTGTTAAAGCAGCGCTGGCACGTTTACGGTTTGCACCGGCACCAATTAGTAATAGAGGCATAGAAGCCTCTTCGATCATTTTCAATGCATGCTGAATAGTGCGGTTATCTGCATCTGGACGGCGGATCGTTTCAACTGTGTAAATGCGCTGATGAGCTTCTTCAGCAGCAATATCCTCAGGGAGTTCAATGTGTACTGCGCCCGGTCTTTCTTCTACTGCAATACGAAAAGCTTCACGTACAGTAGCGGCGATAGTACTACCATGCACCACTTGTTTGGTGAACTTGGTGATTGGGCGCATCATATTGACCACATCCACAATCTGAAACAGCGCTTGTTTACTTTCTTTAATGGGTTTTTGCCCAGTAATGATCAGCATTGGCATGCCGCCAAGCTGAGCATAAGCTGCAGGGGTAACCAGATTCGTCGCACCAGGTCCTAGTGTTGATAGACAAACCCCAGGCTTGCCGGTGAGGCGGCCATAGTTGGCTGCCATAAACCCTGCGCCTTGTTCATGGCGAGTAATAATAAGTCGGATGGAGGAATGTTTTAAAGAATCAAGAAAATCCAGATTTTCTTCGCCGGGAATGCCGAAGATATATTCGACCCCTTCGTTTTCCAGAGCTTTGACGAGTAGGTCTGATGTTTTCATGATGCGTCCTTATCCGTTAGTTTCAGGGGGGCCGATCTGTATTCTGTTGTACTCGATTATATAGTGATTTTTCTGCTTACGGCTACGGGTTAATAATGCCAATTTCAACACGACGGTTCATAGCACGCCCTTGTGATGTCAGGTTGGAGCGTATGGGTCTCGTGTCAGCGTATGCTTCAACTCTAAATTGTTCGGGCTTTAATGCCTTGTTACGTAAAAGTGCGTGTACTACAGATGTAGCTCTAGCCGCTGATAATTCCCAGTTTGATCGATAATTCAAATTACTTAGTGGTACGTTATCAGTATGTCCTGCGACTACAAAAGTTGTGTTCAGTTCCATCAGTACATCCGATATATGAGCAAGTACAGGCATAATTGCTTGTTTCAATGCGGCTTGTCCAGAGGTAAAAGAAGCATTTTCATTGATACGAATAATGACCCGATCATCAATCGTATCCAAGCTAAGCTGCCCCGCTCTAATAGCCTTGCGAAATTTTTTCTGCAAGGTTGCCATCAGACTATTCAATTTTGCGCGTTGATACAAATTGGCATCATGAATTTTCAATGCTTGTTCGTCAGTGACGCTTTGCTGAAAAATCTTGGAAAGTGGTGAGGGGGTATCTGTAGGGGCAGGAGAAAAAGTTTGTTTGATAATACTTGTGGCTTTGATAACTTCATCTGGCGTGTCATTTTTTACCCCAAACGCATTCTCCATAGAGCGAACGACCACTTTGTATTTCAGAGCGTCTATTTCGGCCATTGTCAGTAATAAGACAAAAAAGCAAAGCAGTAGTGTCATCAGATCTGCGAAAGTTGCTAGATACCGAGGTATTCCACTGCTTTGTTTTTTCATATTAGGTCGGTACTGGTTCAGGTTGTCCAATTTTATTCACTTTAGCTCTCGATTTATTATTCATAGACAAATATCACTAGGGCTAAGATATTGCTATGTTAATCAATCGTATACACGTTAATATGTGGCATTAGTGCTTCTGTTGCAAGTTTTGTGAATAAGTCTGTTTATACTAAGCCGACAGCATACAAATCACGATTATGTTTGTCTGTTTTTTGAGCAAGAGTGCACTAAAAGAACTTCAATCTCAGGTGGTTAAACCGATAGCTAGTTATGCATATAAACTCTTATACTAAAATCGCATTCTATAGCATACTGGCTGTACTAGCTGTGATCTTCATCTCAGTCGCGACGTTTACCTGTCAACGTTTAACGGATAGCTATAAATCACAAGAATTCGCAATAACTCAGGAATTACTATCAAAGTATCACAACCGAGTTAGTACCGAGTTACAGGGACATATTCAACTTGTCCGAGGTTTACCTAGCCTATTTGCTGTAAACCAAAAGTTGACCCAGCAGCAGTTTGCTTTGGCAGTCAGTTATTTGGTGAATACTGAATCTGAGATTCGCAATATTGCTGCAGCGCCCGACATGATCATTAAATATGTCTACCCGGTTGAGGGCAATAAGAGCGTTATTGGTCTGGACTATCGTAAAGAACCCGAGCAGTTTGAAGCCGCTGACAGGGCACGACGAACCCGTCAATTGGTGTTGGCTGGTCCACTTCAATTAAAACAGGGTGGTGTCGGTTTTGTTACTCGTGTACCTGTTTTTTTACATGATGAAAAAACACATGAAGAATATTTTTGGGGACTTATCTCTGCTGTTATTGATGTCGATGCGTTTTTTAAAAAAGTGGGCTTGCATGATGACTTACCATTTGAGCTAGCCATACGTGGCAAAGATAGCCTTGGCAGACAAGGTGCTGTTTTTTTTGGCGATTCTAGCTTATTTCAACATCCTAAATTGCTACAGACACTCAAATTAACGGAGGGTGAGTGGATCTTAGTCGCTGAGCCTAAAGGGGGGTGGGGTCAGTTACCGAAAGAGTACTGGCAGCAGGTTTTCACTATCTATGGCCTTGCGACGTTTATTTTTTTATTAATAGCAGCCTTTATTCGTTATGTTTTGATTGCATCAACAGCGAACTACAAATACCGAAATTTGATTCAGTCTTCCCCTGTACCTTATATATTGCTGGATAAGCAACAGCGAGTGACGTTTATCAATCAGTCATTTAAAGAAACTTTTGGTTACGATCTGGAAAATATTGAAAGCTTGCCTAACTGGGAAAAACTGATGCATTTAGTACAAAAGCATCGGAATAAGACTCAGCATGAGTTATCTCCAGAACTTTCTCAAATAAGCAGTATGAGTAATGCATTTGAATTAGAAATTCAGACCAAAGGGGGTAAATCTCGGGTTGTCCTGGTGAGTCCATCCGTCGTTGAAAGTACATTGGGTGATGAAACGTTATTGGTGATTTACGATATTACAGTGCGTAAAAAAGCTGAAGAGCAGTTGCGTTTTTCTTCACGAGTCTTTAATCAGGCTCATGAAGCTATCATGATCACGGATACTACAGGCGTAATCACAGATGTAAACCCAGCATTTTGCAATATCACGGGTTATAGTCGTGAAGAAGCAATAGGGCAGACGCCGCACTTATTAAGTTCAGGTAAACATCCGCCAGAGTTTTTTCAGGCGATGTGGAAATCTATCTCAGAACATGGCTATTGGCAGGGTGAGGTCTGGAACTGCAGAAAAAATGGTGAACTTTTTGCTGAGTTATTAACAGTTTCATCATTGACGGATGATGATGGAGCGACACGTCATTTCGTCGGTTTATTTTCAGATATTACCAATGCTAAACAGCAGCAAGATACCTTGGAGTTAATGGCGCATTATGATGTGCTAACTAAGTTACCAAACCGGGCATTACTTGCGGATCGTTTTTTACAGGCTGTGGCCCACAGTAAACGCTCAGATACTATGCTGGCGATATGCTTTCTTGATCTTGATGACTTTAAACCAGTCAACGATACCTATGGACATGATATTGGTGACCAGTTACTTATTGAAGTTGCCAATCGTTTAAAGGCAAATGTTCGAGAAGAAGATACGATTTCGCGTTTCGGTGGTGATGAATTTGCCATTATTTTCCGAGATGTTGAGTCGGTTGAGGAGTGTGAGGTGATGTTGAAACGTATTCATCAGGCTATCGCCCAGCCATATTATGTAGAAGATCTTCGTCTTAATATCAGTGCCTCCAGTGGCATCAGCTTTTATTCTGAGCAGAGTGATGACTTGGATACATTATTACGCCATGCTGATCAGAGCATGTATCAGGCAAAATTGTCTGGACGGAATCATTACCAATTATTTAATCCGGCTGACAACCAACTCAATATTGAAAAACAACAGCTTTTGCAAGATATTCGTCATGGCTTACAAACCGATGAATTCTGTTTGTTTTACCAACCTAAAGTGAATATGACGACGGGAGAAGTGTTTGGTATGGAGGCCTTGATACGCTGGCAACATCCAACACGTGGTCTATTAACGCCTCTTAAATTTTTACCCGTTATCGCTGATAGCGAATTAGAAATTGAAATGGGTCAATGGGTATTGCAGCAAGCGCTTCAACAGCTTCAGCTTTTACACCAAGCCGGTCATCGTCTCTCTCTCAGTGTCAATATCGCCTCATACCATCTGCAGTCAGCCTATTTTGTGGAAAATGTAGAGGCGCTACTAAATCAATATCCTGATGTGAGCTCTAAAGATCTGCAATTAGAGATTGTCGAAACATCAGCACTGGGTGATATTGGCGCCATCACCAAGGTGATTAGAAAATGCAGAGATTCTATCGGTGTATCAGTGGCATTAGATGATTTTGGTACGGGTTACTCTTCACTAACGCATTTACGTCACTTGAGTGCAGATACGATTAAAATCGACCAAAGTTTTATACGAGATATGCTTGATGACCCACAGGATTATACGATTGTCGATGGGGTAACCGGTCTGGCAGATGCCTTTAACCGGCAAGTGATTGCAGAAGGCGTTGAAACGGTTGAGCATGGATTGATGTTATTACTCATTGGCTGTAGTAACGCGCAGGGCTATGGCATTGCCCGACCTATGCCTGCTGATGACATTATACCTTGGCTAGAGCATTATCATGCTGAACACCAGTGGTTAGAAGCCTCTCAATTATTACTCTCGCAAAAGCAGAAAGCCTTACAATTTTTATTGCTGACTTTGGCGCGCTGGCGCCAAGTGTTTTTAAGCAATTTTGATGAAAGCCCGGATCAGAATGTAACAGCGCAATGGCCAATAATGGATATGCATTACTGCCACTGTGGTACGTGGATACAACGTATGAGAAATCAGCATCTATTTGAGCCTGAATGGCTGGATGGATTAGAAGATATTCATCGGAATTGGCATAGGCTGGCGATGGAGATGCGTGCATACGCTTTGGCAGATAATACTTCGAAGGCGATTGATTCTATCGGTGAGTTTGAGCTTTTATACCAGCAATTACTTTTAACCATTAATACGTCAGAAAGCATAGCATCTCTTGAATAGGAGCACTCAGCAGAACTATGTGTACACGAGCATAGTCAGACAACTATTGGGTAAATAATAAGGTAACAGGAAATGCGCGTATTTTTTCCATTTTTGATGCTGCTTTTAAGCGCCTGTAGTAATTTGCCTATGGCGATAAAAGAAGCGCCAAATCCTGATTGGCAGTTAAGTCAGGTTGCTGTACAAGCTGAACAACATAAAGGTGATGCCATCCGCTGGGGAGGGCAAGTGGTTAAAGTAGAGAATGACGATAATGGGTCAACAATCCATGTTGCTCAGTTTCCATTGAACAGTTTTGGTCGGCCAGATACTGATGGTGTTAGTCAGGGGCGGTTTTTAATACACTCAGTGCGCTTTATTGACCCATACATATACAAAGACGGCACGTTAATCACTGTGGCCGGTATCGTAGATAAAAAAGAAACAGTCACCATTGATAAAAAAACGATGGCATTACCCGTGGTAACTGCTACTCAATTATATCGTTGGAGTAAAGCCGACTATCCTCGCGATCCTCATTATCCCTACTATTATGACCCGTTCGCCTTTGGCCCGTATTACGGGCCAGGCTTACGGCCATCGTGGCGTTATTACAATGGTCTGTATTGGTAGGGTTATTCGGCAATTTCTATCAAGGTTTCACCTGGTGTAACACGGTCTGCTTTTTTCACATGTAGTGCTTTTACCGTGCCAGAGATGTTGGCCAGTAACTCGGTTTCCATTTTCATGGCCTCCATCACTAACAGTGCCTGACCTGCTTCAACTTTGTCGCCTTCTGCTACCAGGACCTCAACGACATTGCCTGGCAGAGGCGCGGTAACGTGACCAGGATCGGTGGCTTTCTTACGGCCACCGGCATTATTACCACTCTCATTCACATATTCGTTTAAAGCTTCGAATGTGACTTCTTCGGGCATGCCGTCAATCGATATATAGAACTTACGTTTGCCGCCACCAACATCACCCACACCAGTGATGGCAATGTCGTAGCTTTCACCATGAACATCCACTTTAAACTCAGTTGCAATACCTTCTTTATCGTTAGCTTCAGTGACGGGCAATAAAGGCTCGGGTTTTAAGGTACCCTCAGCACGTTGTTGCAAGAATTCTCGGCCTAAGTCTGGGAACATAGCAAATGTCAGCACATCTTCTTCAGATTTCGCTAAGTCACCTATATCCTTTCTAAGCTTATTGAGTTCAGGTGATAAGGCATCAGCGGGACGAGATTCAATGACTTCTTCGTTACCAATCGCCTTCTTCTGCAACTGTGCATTAACTGGTGCGGGTGGTTGTCCGTAGCCGCCTTGCAAATAGCGCTTCACTTCATTAGTGATGGTTTTATAACGTTCACCGGCTAATACGTTATATACCGCTTGTGTCCCCACAATTTGTGAGGTTGGTGTTACCAGTGGTGGATAACCCAGATCTTCACGGACTCGCGGAATCTCAGCAAACACATCACGAATTCTATCCAGTGCATTCTGTTCTTTTAATTGATTCGCCAGATTCGACATCATGCCGCCTGGTACCTGATTGATCTGGACTGATACATCTTCACCCGTAAATTCACTTTCAAACTGGTGGTATTTTTTGCGAACTTCGCGGAAATAGTCAGCAATTTCGGATAACAGGTTAAGATCAAGGCCTGTATCCCATTCAGTATTACGCAGTGCAGCAACTTGAGATTCAGTCGCAGGATGACTAGTACCGCTGGCAAAGGAAGAAATCGCTGTATCGATACGGTCCACACCCGCTTCAATGGCTTTGAGCTGACATTGTGCTGCCAGACCAGATGTGGAATGAGAGTGAATGACTAAGGGTAAGTCGACTTCAGATTTAATTGCTTTCACTAAATCGTAAGTTGGATAAGGCGCTAATAAACCGGCCATATCTTTAATAGCAATGGAGTCTGCCCCCATATTTTGCAGATCTTTAGCCTGTTTCACGAACAGCTCAGGGGTGTGAACCGGGCTGGTAGTGTAACTAATGGTACCTTGAGCATGTTTACCGGCTTTCTTCACCGCTTTCATGGCGGTTTCCAGATTGCGTAAGTCGTTCAGCGCATCAAAAATACGGAATACATCAATACCATTTTCAGCTGCACGTTCAACAAAAGCACTGACCACATCGTCAGCATAGTGGCGATAACCCAACAGATTTTGGCCACGTAAAAGCATTTGCAAACGAGTGTTGGGTAGAGCTTGTTTTAATTGTCTAAGCCGTTCCCAAGGATCTTCTTTTAAATAGCGAACACAGGCATCAAAGGTTGCACCGCCCCAGACTTCCAGTGACCAATAACCAACCTGATCCAGTTTGTCACAGATCGGCAGCATATCGTCAGTACGCATACGGGTGGCGATAAGCGATTGGTGGGCATCACGCAGAATGACATCAGTAACTTCAATTTTTTTCATAAAATCTCCAGCAGTGTTTAAGGCTTACCAGCCTGCATGGGCTGCAATTGCAGTGGCCAAAGCCAGCGCCACTGCGCTGGGACGACGTTTATTCGAATAGTTAAGTAATTCCGGATGATTAGGCACAAAACTTGTGTCGAAATGACCAGAACGGAAATCAGGGTGATTGAGAATTTGTTTGTAATAGTTCTCAGTGGTTTTTATGCCATGCAGACGCATATCATCCAGAGCGCGCTGACCACGGCTAATGGCATCTTCCCAATCCAGCGCCCAGACCACCAGTTTCAGACACATGGAGTCAAAATAAGGCGGAATTTCATAACCGGTATAAATGGCGGTATCAACACGCACACCTGGGCCACCGGGTGCATAGTAGTGAGTGATGCGTCCGAAACTGGGGAGAAAATCATTTTTTGGATCTTCGGCATTAATACGAAACTGCAGGGCATAACCACGATAAGCGATATCTTGCTGGCGGTAGCTCAGAGGTAAGCCAGACGCGATGCGTAACTGCTCACGCACAATATCAATGCCAGTAATCTGTTCGGTAATGGTATGTTCGACTTGGACTCGTGTATTCATTTCCATGAAATACACTTCATTGCCCGTTAACAAAAACTCGACGGTACCAGCGTTTTCATAGTTAACCGCCTGGGCAGCTTTTACAGCCAGACCACCAACATAGTCACGTTGTTCAGGGGTAAGTTGTGGGCTGGGTGCAATTTCAATTAGCTTCTGATTGCGGCGTTGAATAGAGCAATCTCGCTCGTATAAATGCACCACATTGCCTTCACTATCGGCCAGTATTTGAACCTCAATATGACGAGGATCAACAATACATTTTTCTAGGAAAACTTCAGCAGAACCAAATGCTTTTGTGGCTTCAGAGATGACGCGGGGATATTGCTGGCGAAGGTCATCAGCACTATCACAACGGCGGATACCACGACCACCACCACCGGAAGTGGCTTTGATCATCACCGGATAACCGACTTCTTCAGCAAGCACTAAAGCTTCATCTAAATCGGCTAAATTACCATCTGAGCCCGGGGTAATCGGCACACCAGCATCACGCATGCTATCTCTGGCGGCCGTTTTATCCCCCATTTTCTCTATAACGCTGGATTTTGGACCAACGAAAGTGATGTTATGTTTTTCACACAGGCGAGCAAATTCGGCATTTTCAGATAAGAAACCATACCCCGGGTGGATGGCATCGCAGCCCGTTTCTATCGCTAAGTTCACAATACGTAATGGATCAAGATAGCCAGCAAGCGGGTCATCACCTAGTGAATAGGATTCGTCAGCACGTTTCACGTGTAATGCATAACGATCGGGTTCTGTATAAATAGCGACTGAACGAATGCCCATTTCTGCACACGCACGAACTATGCGCACAGCAATTTCACCACGATTGGCGATTAACACTTTTTTCAACATGAGCTACTCCAGATTGAATCTAGGAAATAGGCTAGAGCAATTCATACATAATGAAAAATTGATATAATTTTGATTAGTGATAAGCAATAGCTTATGTATAAGGTTTTTTTATATTTATGTCTTTGACTTTACAGCAATTAATTAGCCGTCTCTCTTTCCGCCAAATGCAGGTGTTCTTGGCGGTATATCAACAACATGGTTACGGAAAGGGCGCAGAAAGTTTAGGTCTGACTCAGCCAGCCGTCAGCTCGCAAATAAAAAAACTCGAGTCAGCACTAGGTCAGCCACTATTTGAATATGTCGGTCGTAAACTCTACTGCACACGTGCGGGGGAGCGGGTTGCAGAACATATTGAAGCCATTTTTGAGCAAGTGGCGAGCTTGCAAAGTGATCTACACCGACTTGAGGGAAAACTTTCCGGTGAACTAAACCTATGTGCGGTCAGCTCAGCCCAATATGCGGTGCCGCATTTATTACGCGGATTTTTACAGCTATATCCATCAGTAAATGTGAATCTGAATATTGTTAACCGTACTCAGGCAATCGAGCGCCTGAACGATAATAAAGAAGACCTGGTGATTATGGGACTGGTGCCTAATGATCGCTCATTATCGTCTTTACCCTTTCTGGACAATGAACTGATACCGGTTGTGCCCGTCCATCATCCGCTTGCGACAAAAAAGAATATTCATCCTCAGCAGTTTCTTGATGCTCAGTTATTGAGTCGTGAGACTGGCTCCGGCAATCGTCTCGCTCTTGAGCAACATTGTCAGCAACAGCGTTTATCACTCAATGTGAATATGCAGTTTGGTTCTAATGATGCATTGAAACATGCGGTTTTAGCGGGATTAGGTGTAGCTGTTTTGCCTAGATTGAGCGTGTTATCAGAGTTGCGTCTGGGTCAGTTGGTGAGCCCGGTAATCAAAGGTTTTCCGCTTCGGCGTAGTTGGTGTCTTGTCTCGCCTCAGGGCAAACATGCCACACCTGTCACTCAGGCCTTTTTAGAATATATTCAGACAAACTTAAAAGAAATTCATCAATACTTTCAATCGCTTGATATTGTTTAGGGTTTGCTTAACAACTCGTCAATATTGATCTGATGATTGGCGCGATGAATCTTAGATTGCAGATAAAGATGATTATGGCGGTTAGCGAAGACCCCAGTTGGTCGGGTGCCATGAACCTCAATACCGGCATTTTCCAGTTGCTGGCGTTTGTCTGGGTTATTGGTCATTAATATAATTTGATTCAAACCGAGCGCGTTCAGAATATCGGCAGCCGCTTGATAATCCCTTTCATCGACGTTATGGCCAAGTTCAAGGTTGGCGGTAAAGGTGTCATGTCCCTGTTCTTGCAAGCGATAGGCATCCAGTTTTTCATACAACCCTATGCCACGGCCTTCCTGACGCAGATACAGTAAATAGCCACCCTCTTTATTAAATAAACTCAATGCTTCCTGCAATTGAGGGCCGCAATCACATCTTGCAGAGCCCAACGCATCACCCGTGACACATTCAGAGTGCAATCGTACGAGTGGATGTTTTGGATCTGGTGTGCCGAGCTTTAATGCAAAATGTTCTTTGTCATCGGCTAAACCTGAAAAGCTATACATTTCTGCCATTGCTTCACTGCCATCAGCAAGAATGATCGGCAATTTAACTGTCGTCCGAATCGTGACGGCAGACGTGTCTTGGGAAGATCGAAAACAGTGTTTAATCCGTCTGATTAATGCAGTGAATGGCTTAGGGTGATTTGTGTTCACAATGTTTAGCAACGTTAAATAAAGCAATCGGCAATTTTACTGCATCTGACTCTTTTAAAGAATAATTTATTGAAATACTGGAAAGTTTTCCCACACAGACAGCAGTTATTTCTAGCATCATCATATTGAAATATATCCAATCCATACTAAGCGATCGGCAACAATGATGATAGGGCATTTTGCGTGCAACAACTCAAGCAAACAGAGCATATATATCACTTGATTTATGACTTATTAAATCGTCAGGAATTAGTTGAAACCCTGACAATGCGACAGGAAAATAAAAGCAAACAGGCTCTGGTTGAGTTATTAACGGTAAAGCAATATCAAGGAGAGATTCAGCAGCTGTTAAATCGTCTGCATCCATACGATATTGCCAATTTGCTGGAGCAGCTACCGCCGATACAACGCTCATTCATCTGGCATTTACTGGATACTGAACATATGGGGGCTGTGTTACTAGAGCTATCTGATAGCTTGCGGCAATGCTTATTAACAGAACTAAACCCGACTGACTTAGTTCGTGCGGCCTCACATTTGGATACGGATGAAATTGCCGATTTAATGCAGGAATTACCGGATGAAGTCGGTCATAGCGTTTTATCCTCATTACCAGAACAGCAGCGTGAAAACGTACAGTCCACCTTACTTTTCCCGGAAGAAAGTGTTGGTGCCTGGATGGAATATGACTACACCGTTGTCTTCGACCATCAAACCTTAGATCAGGTGTTACGAGAGTTGCGTCAGCAAGGACAGTTACCGGATGAGTCCGGTCTTATTCTTGTCATTAATTCGGCGGGTTTATTTCAGGGATTGTTGTTTGTCTCCGATTTATTAATTAAAAGCGGTGAGTTGCGGGTAGCAGACAGTATGTCGAAACAAGTTCATATTTTTCAAACTACAGATTCTGCCGATGAAGCCGCTCGTGACTTTGAACGTTATGAACTATTGGTAGCACCGGTGATTAATGCCCATCAGAAACTGGTTGGTGTATTGCGTGTTAGTTCATTGATGGATTTATTGGAAGAACAGTCACAGCGTCAGTTTCTCGCTCAGGCAGGTTTGTCGAAAGAAGAAAATCTGTTTGATCCGATGATGAAGTCAGCAAAAAACCGCTGGCCATGGATTGCACTTAATCTGCTGATTGTATTGATTGCTTCCCGCGTGATTGATCAGTTCCAGACCACTATCAGCAGTATGGTGGCACTGGCGGCCTTATTGCCGATCACGGCCAATATTGGTGGTAATACTGGTAATCAAGTTGTGGCATTGGTGATTCGTGGTCTGGCATTAAAACAATTGGATGCCAATAATCTCCGGCGTTTATATATCAAAGAGTTTTCTGTGGCTGCGGTGAATGGCCTCATATGGGGCAGTCTCACGGGCTTGTTAACCTTATTTTTGTATCAGAACCTCGGCTTGGCCTTTGTGATGATGTTAGCGATGTCGGTGACCATGGTATTAGCAGCCTTGATTGGTGTGAGTATTCCCTTGATTTTAAAAAAGCTAAAACAGGATCCGGTGCTCGGCAGCAGCATTATTACTACGGGAATGACTGATACTTTGGGGTTTCTGATTTTCTTAAGCTTGGCATCTTTACTATTACCGAGTTGAGAGGTGTTGAATTTATCATCACTCAGGAAAATCCTGAGTGATCAAAAGAAAAATACGCTATTGTGATTTGTTACTCACTCGTAATATAGGAACCGTACTAACAAACACAAAGCGAGGTGATTATCATGTGGACTAAACCAGAATATTCAGACATGCGTTTCGGTTTCGAAGTAACTATGTATATCTGCAACAGATAATAGTTTCTCAAATCGAGAGCAAAAAAGCCCCACTTGTTGGGGCTTTTTTTATGCCTGTAAAAAATTATCTACGTAAATTAACCCATATACATCAATTTAGTGAAATCCTAAGCTGAGCATCAGTTTCTGCATGATAAATACAGGGTGGTTTTATGCTTAAGGTTGGTACAATCAAACAAATCTGGCGGTACCCTGTTAAGGGAATGGCCGGGGAAAAACTTGAACAAGGATATATAGGCGAGAATGGTTTAACTGGCGATCGTATCTGGGCATTACAGGATACACAGCGGCAGGAAATTCAAAGTTGTAAATTCCGTCCTGAATTATTACGTTGCAGTGCAAGATGCCGAGGTGGTGATGCGACCGGACCGGACGATCAGGTCGATATTACCTTTCCCAATGGCAATGTCATTGGTAGCGATGAACCACAGCTAAATCAGTTGCTCACTTTATTGACTGGGTTTGATTCCACATTACAGCCGCTCAAACCTATTGAAGAACGTGATTTCTACAAACGTTATAAACAAGACGATCACACTTGGCTGGAAGAATTAAAAGCCACATTTGACCGGGAAGCGGGAGAAGCCTTACCTGATTTAGATAATATGCCCGAACAGTCCCAGGAATATGTGTCGCTGCCTGGCACCTTTTTCTTAGTTACGCCTTTTCATATGCTCACCACAGCAACGCTGAATTATATGAAGCAGCTTAAACCTGACGCCGACTGGGCTGTAGAACGATTCCGCCCCAATATCGTGATCGAAACACTACCGGGCATGGATGGTTTGGTTGAACAGGCCTGGTTGGATAAAACCATTCAAATAGGTCAGACCGTTGTGCAATGTTGTGATACCACCCCACGCTGTGGAGCCATCACTCGGCAGCAACGCGATATTCCCTCTGATAAGAGCATGCTTCGAACAATTGTGAAGCAGGCCGACCAAAATCTGGGTGTCTATGGGGCGATTGCTGAGGGCGGTGTGATCCATGTTGGTGACGAGGTATTTATTCAATAAGCTGACCTATTTCTCAACAAAGGCACGTTCTATAACATAGTCGCCAGGCACACCTATACGCGGAGAAACTACAAATCCTCTCTCATCTAATAAGGCGGCGGTGTCATTTAACATTTGTGGACTGCCGCAGATCATGGCTCGATCATGTTCAGGATTAAGGGGAGGTAGACCAATATCCTCAAATAATTTGCCGCTGTTAATCAGATCCGTCAGTCGGCCTTCATTTCGGAAAGCTTCGCGAGTGACGGTGGGGTAATAAATCAATTTCTCTTTAACCAGCTCACCGAAAAATTCATTCTCAGGTAATTCTTTTTCAATAAAGTTGGCATAGGCAAGTTCACTGACATAACGCACCCCATGGATAAGAATAATTTTTTCGAAGCGGTCATAGGCTTCAATATCCTGAATTACACTAAGAAAAGGCGCGAGCCCGGTGCCTGTTGAAAACAGATACAGGTTTTTACCCGGCTTGAGATCATGCACCACCAAAGTCCCTGTCGGTTTTCTGCTGATCAGTACTTCATCCCCTACCTGTATGTGTTGCAGTCGTGAGGTTAATGGCCCGTTGGGCACTTTGATGCTGAAAAACTCCAGGTTTTCGTCATAGTTCGGGCTGGCAATACTATAAGCACGGAGCAATGGTTTATTGTCGACTTCAAGACCAATCATTACAAACTGACCATTTTCAAAGCGCAGGCCCGGATCTCGGGTAGTTTTGAAGCTGAACAGATTGTCATCCCAATGGTGCACGCTTAATACGCGTTCGTTTGCAAATGTACTCATAATTCTCTCTTTTTATGAAAGGGCATTGGTGAGGTTAGGCACTGCGTCAAACAGATCGGCCACCAGACCATAATCAGCTACTTGGAAAATAGGCGCATCAGGATCCTGGTTGATAGCCACCACAATACGACTGTCTTTCATCCCGGCAGTGTGTTGCACCGCGCCAGATACACCAACAGCAAAATACAGTTCAGGCGCCACTGTTACTCCTGTTTGACCTACCTGAATTTCATTGGGCGCATAACCTGCATCAACAGCTGCTCTGGTCGCACCCAACGCGGCACCTAATTTTTCAGCTAATGGATTGAGTAGGGCACCAAATTTCTCTGCGCTACCTAATGAGCGACCACCAGACACAACCACTTTGGCTGAGTTAAGCGCAGGGCGATCTGTTTCAATGTGGGACTCACTGATCCAGCGTGTTTTAATAAAAGGTTCAGGTGCTGTGATAGCTGTTATTTCAGCCTGACCATTTAATTCGGCTGCACTGAATTTACTAGCACGCACCGTCAGGATTTGCTTGGAATCACCGCTTTGTATGGTGGTGTGAACATTACCGGCATAAATGGCACGCACATAACGATTGTCAGTTTGAATCTCCAATACATCCGATATCATGGCAAGATCGGCCACTGCTGCAACACGAGGTAATACATTCCGGCTAAAAGACGAATGTGCAGCAAGGATCACCTGATAATCAGCGACTAATGTATCAATCAGCTTGCTCACATCTTCAGCAAGTGGATGTGCAAACTGTGGTGAATCGGCATGTAATACCTGACTGACACCCTCGATGGCTGCTGCCTGCTTGGCAATCTGCTCAGACTGATGACCTACAACTAATAGATGAACAGCTTGTCCCCAATGTTGAGCAGCTGAAACAGCATGACGGACTTCGTTATGCAGTTGCTGACCATTATGTTCTGCTAATACTAATGTAGTCATAGTGCAATTCCTTCTTTTGTGCGTAATTGCTGCAATAAAGCATCAACACTGTCGACTTTAATGCCGGCTTTACGTTGAGGTGGTTCGGCTACTTTTATTAAAGACAATCTAGGTGTTAAGTCAGTGACCAGCTCTGAAGCCGATAGCGTTTCAATCGGTTTTTTCCTAGCCTGCATCAGATTTGGTAGTTTGACGAAGCGAGGATCATTTAGACGTAAGTCAGCGGTTACTACTGCTGGTAGCTGCAAAGCCAGTGTTTCTGTGCCACCATCTATTTCACGGGTGACGATAGCTTCACCATTTTCAATAGTCAGCTCTGAAGCAAAGGTGCCTTGCTGGTAATTCAATAAAGCAGCCAGCATTTGCCCTGCCTGACCGGCATCATCATCAACCGCTTGTTTGCCTAGAATAATTAGATCCGGTTGTTCTTTATTGGCGACGGACTGTAATAATTTGGCGACTTCTAAAGACTGAACTTCAGCATCGTGTTCGACCAGTAGCGCTCGATCCACACCCATTGCCAGCGCATGTCTGAGCACATCCTGATTAGCTGAAGAGCCAATAGATACCGCGACAATCTCATCGGCTTTACCTTGCTCTTTCAGCCGAATCGCCTGTTCAATCGCATTTTCATCGAACGGGTTGGCACTCATTTTTACGCCGTCGATATCGACATTGGAGCCATCGGCTTTAATACCAACTTTGATGTTGTAATCCACTACACGTTTTATCGCGACTAAAATCTTCATTACATTTCCTCTTAAGGTTTGCTGAGCATTTTATAGTCGCGTACAATATTTGTTAAATTGATAATTTAGATATTATCTATCTAATAAATAGATATGTAAAAAATATGAAATTCAGTCTAAGACAACTCGAAATTTTTGTTGCCGTCAGTCGAACAGGTAGTGTGTCGAAAGCGGCTCAAGCGGTGTTTCTCTCACAGTCTGCAGCCAGTACGGCACTGGCGGAATTTGAGAAGCAATACAATGTGCAATTGTTTGACCGGGTCGGTAAATCTTTGCGTATCAATCATGCGGGGCAGCAATTATTACCACATGCAGTTGAGCTATTAGATCGTGCGCAGGAAATTCATAATCTCATGGAAGGTCATGCTGGTTATGGCTTGATGAAAATTGGTGCCACGTTGACCATTGGTAACTACTTAGCGACTTTGCTGGTGGCCGAGTTTTTACAGAAACATGCTGATAGCCGGATTGAGCTTCAGGTCGACAATACCAAAACCATTATTGAACAGATTGCCAATCACGAACTTGATATTGGCCTGATCGAAGGTGGTTGTCATCATCCAGATATTGAAGTGGAAGCCTGGATTGCTGATGAGTTAGTGGTGTTTTGCGCTCCTGATCATCCTTTGGCAAATAAGAAAAAAGTGACGGTGCAGCAGTTGTTAGCAGAGTCGTGGATTTTACGTGAGAAAGGCTCGGGTACGCGTGAGACCTTTGATCGAGCTTTCCATAATTATCATTCGCAGCACCATATTCGCCTTGAGCTTGAGCACACTGAGGCTATAAAACGCGCAGTGGAATCAGGCTTGGGTATCAGCTGCATTTCCCGCCTGGCGCTGAAAGATGCCTTTCGTCGCGGTAGTCTGGTGCAGATCAATACACCGGCCTTAGATTTGGGGCGTTATTTTTATTTTCTCTGGCATAAGCAGAAATATCAGACCACTGGTATGCGTGAGTTTTTAGCTTTATGTAAATCGATTACCGCCGATATCTCGCGCAGTGATGAGGTCAATCTAAACCGAATTATTAAGGAATAAATCATGCAACGCGATGTAATGAATTATGACTTGTTAATTATTGGTGCCGGGCCAGCCGGTCTTGGCGCCGCGATACGCTTTAAGCAATTAGCCAATGAGGCAGGAAAAGAACTCAGTGTCTGTGTGTTGGAAAAAGCAGCAGAAGTCGGTGCACAAATTATTTCCGGTGCAGTGATCGATCCGATCGCTTTGAATGAACTGATACCCGACTGGAAAGAAAAAGGGGCACCATTAAAAACAGCAGTGACCGAAGACAAATTCCAGTTTATGACAGCCGATAAAGCCTGGACAGTGCCACACTACTTAATGCCACCATTAATGAAAAATAGCGGCAACTACATCGCTAGTCTGGGTGAACTGTGCTCTTGGCTGGCTGGACAGGCTGAAGAACTGGGTGTAGAAATCTACGCTGGGTTTTCTGCTCAGGAAGCCTTATATGATGAGGAAGGTAATCTCATTGGCGTCATCACTGGCGATATGGGTAGAGATGCCCAAGGCCAAGAAACAGCACAGTTTGTTGCTGGTATTGAAATTCAGGCACCTTTTACCTTAGTTGCTGAGGGGGCCAGAGGTTCACTAGCGCGTCAGTTAGAGTCACATTTCAATTTGCGTGATGCCGATCGTCCAGCCAAATTCGGCCTGGGTATCAAAGAAATCTGGCGTATTCCCGAGCAGCAACATCAGCCAGGTTATGTCAGTCATAGTTTTGGCTGGCCTTTAGCGGATGATACTGGCGGCGGTGCCTTTGTCTATCACTATGGCGAGCAGTTAGTATCGATTGGTATGGTGGTGCATCTCGATTACAGCAATCCTTATCTATCTCCTTTTGACGAGTTTCAACGGTTCAAAACTCATCCACAGATACGCTCAATGTTACAAGGTGGTAAGCGCCTTAGTTATGGTGCCAGAGCCATTAGTGAAGGTGGTTTGCAGTCACTGCCCGATCTGATTTTTCCGGGAGGGGCATTTATCGGGTGTAGCGCAGGCATGGTCAATGTGCCCAAAATCAAAGGCAGTCATAATGCGATGAAGTCTGGCATGTTAGCAGCAGAGTCGGTTTTTGATTATTTTGCTGAAGCTGCTATTGATGGTAAGCGTTTACTTATGGAATACCCTATTAAGTTAAATGCTTCATGGGTTTGGGAGGAGCTGGAAAAAGTACGTAACTTTAAACCCATGCTGTCACGTTTTGGCAATCTGGTCGGTGCCGCTTTAGCTGGGATGGAACTGTGGCTGAATCATTTTCATATCAAGTTACCGTGGACACTCCAGCATCAGCAGACTGACCATGAAAGCCTTAAATTAAAAAGCCAGGCGAAAAAAATCGACTACCCAAAAGCGGATGGTGAGCTTACCTTTGATCGTTTGTCATCTATCGATCTGAGTAATATCGTTCATGATGATAATCAGCCCTGTCATTTGCAGTTAAAAGATAAGGCTGTGCCAATCACCGTTAACCTAAAAGAGTATGACGCACCGGAACAACGTTACTGCCCGGCCGGGGTCTATGAAATTATTGAGCAGGCAGGTGAACCATCATTGCAGATTAATGCTCAGAACTGCATACACTGCAAAACCTGTGATATTAAAGATCCAAAACAGAATATTGTCTGGGTACCACCAGAAGGTGGAAGTGGGCCGGTGTATAAAGGTATGTAGGATAAATGTTGGCTGACAGCACAAAATAAGGGGATGATCGTATGACAGGAAATGAGACGAATCCAGAAATGGATGAGAAAACCTACGAATTAGCTCAATTAGTGTTTCAATTAGTACGTGATGGCAAAGCTGAAGAGTTAAAAAAATCACTGGAAATGGGCCTGCCAGTCAATATCCGTACCGGTAACGGTGATAGTTTATTGATGTTAGCCAGCTATAATGGCCATTATGAAATGACAAAATTATTGTTGGAGCATGGTGCTGATCCAGAACTGGCTAATGATCGCCAACAAACACCGTTAGCGGGCGTGGCATTTAAAGGTTATAAAGAGATTGCAGAGCTGTTGATTCAGCATGGTGCCAATGTCAATGCGACAACACCTGATGGCAAGACGGCACTGATGTTTGCCGCTATGTTTAATCAACTGGATATCGTTGATTGCCTTTTGGCAAATGGTGCCGATGTGAACGCTAAGACTGATGATGGTAAAACCGCGATTATGCTGGCGGATGCAATGGGTGCGGCTGATACTCGTGAACGTCTCGAAAGTGCATAACGTGTATATTCAGCCATTGGTACTAAAAATTTAATTGTGTACTATCTAGTTATTCCATCATCAATAATGAATAAGTTGTATGCCATCAGCTAAGTCTTTTCTTTCCCGCCATCGTCGTTTCATTATCGGCTTATTAAGCTTGGTAATGATTTACACATTGGCAGGGTTTTATCTGTTGCCCTGGTTGGCAGAAAGACAATTAAAAAATACTCTGGATCAACGCTTACATTTACAAACACAGTTGCAGGATATTCGTTTTAATCCTTTCACCTTTGAGTTAAACATCGCTAGCCTGGCTATTCAAACCAGAGAAAATCAGCCTCTTCTGGCCTGGAACTCAGTCTATGTGAATGTCGATCCAAGCCAATTAGTCAAAGGTGATATTAGTATTCCTACAGTAGATATTAATGCGGTTGATCTGCATTTCCAGCGTTATTCCGAGGCAGAAAATACGCTGACACGTCTCGCTAATACATGGCAGGAAACCGCAGTTCAGGAAGACTCCGAACCCGCTACATCGACAGAGTCTCCCGTTTCAGAAGATGATGAGCCATTATTCAATATTGTTTTAGGCTCGCTGAATTTTGACAACGGCAAGTTACATTATGTCGATGATGTGCCTGCGGAGCCGTTTAAAACGGTTTTATCTCCCATTAACTTTCAGCTGAATCAGTTTTCTACAAAAGCGGATGAAACAGCTAAAACTACGCTGGATATTGAGATTGAAGAGAAAGCCAACTTAGCTGTGGCGGGGACATTTTCATTATCACCACTCACCATGGCCGGTCAGCTTAAGCTAAACCAGTTTAATCTGCAGACACCGTATCGCTATTTTAAAGCGCAGTTACCCGTTGAATTAAAACAGGGCGTAGTCGATATCAGTCTTGACTACGATGTGAATCTTGCTGGCCAGCAGCCTATGGTTGATATCAAAAACACGACGATCAAACTATCCAAGCTGGATGTGCTTCAGCTTGGCCTGAACAAAGCCTTAATTGCCGATGGTCAGTTAGATGTTGAGAACGGTCAATATCAATATCCGGAAAATCAATTAACGATGGATAATGTGACCCTCAGCAACGCGAAACTGACGGCTATGCACAATAAACAGGGCAAGATTAACTGGCTGAAACTTATTGAGGCCTTGCCAAAATCTGACACTGAAGAGACAAAACCGTCAAAAGAGACACCCACATTCAAATTAGCGATCTCTGGAGCCGAACTGAAAGACGTTGCTCTGTTTATTGAAGACCAACAACCCAAACTGCCGTCAAATATGACATTGAATCTGGCAGCCAGTCTTAAGAATCTGAGTCTGACAGATAATCAGAAAATGCCATTTACCAGCACTATTAAAGTCAGTTCTGGTGGTGTTTTATCAGCCAAAGGCGATCTGCAACTGTTCCCTGAGTTAATGGTGACAGCAGAGACAAAAGTTGATGAGCTATCACTGACACCGTTGCAGCCTTATATTAGTGAATATGCATTCGTGAGTCTGCAAAAAGGTTTGGTAACAGCAAATGCCTCACTGAAAAGTGATTCGGAAGATGCCTTATTAGTGAAAGGCAACTTAGCCCTATCCTCATTGCAAATAGATAATCAAAACCTGCAGGAAAAACTGTTCAGCCTGGATAAGCTGGCCGTCAATACTGTTGATTTCTCATTGAAAAATAAAAATCTAGCTATTTCAGATATTGATTTGGATAAATTCTATAGTCGTATCTTTATCAATAAGGAAGGTGTCACCAATCTACGGATGTTGTTAAAAGAGCAGGCTGACACCATGCCACCAGCATCAGTTAAAAGCGAGACAGAAGATAGCCGTGATGGCGAATACAAGGTCTCAATCGGTGAGGTGACTATTAAGGATGCCAGTTCACGCTTTACCGACGAAAGCTTACCGATTGTCTTTGATACCCAAATGCGAGGATTAGATGGTGATATCAGTGGCTTTTCTACTCAGTCGGATCAGGCAGTGGAATTGAATCTGGAAGGCCAGGTACAAGAGTTTGGCATGGTCGACATTAAAGGCAGTCTGGCTCCGTTCAATATAACTGAGAAAAGTAATGTCGCGATGTCATTTAGCAATCTTGATTTGCCTGCTATGAGCCCGTACACCATCAAATTTGCCGGTAGAAAAATTGCTGATGGCCGTGCCGATGTGAAACTCATTTATGAAATTCAGGATGGAAATTTAAATGCCTCGAACAGCCTGGTGATACGTGATATCAAGCTGGGAGAGCGGGTGGAGTCGCCCGAAGCGGTGGACTTGCCATTGGATCTCGCCGTGGCCTTATTAAAAAATAGTGATGGCGTAATTGACTTAAGCATTCCGGTGACAGGGGATGTGAATAACCCTCAATTTGAGATGGGACCAGCCATTCGCAAAGCCATTTTTAATGCGCTTCGTAATATTGTGACCTCTCCCTTCCGGTTCCTTGCCAATCTTGTTGGAGGTGATAAGCAGCCAATCGATAATATTCGCTTTACAGCAGGACGTGCTGAGCTGACTCCACCACAAAAAGAAGCTTTATTGAAATTATCAGAAGCATTGGTTCAACGACCACAGCTAACGTTAGAAATCCCGGCACCCTATGCAGAAAGTGTGGATCACCAGCAGTTACAGCTAAAAGCGGTGGAAAAGGATATTGAAACCGGTTTGAAAAATACGGATCCGGAACAGCAGTTGTTAGCCCGTCGGAAAACAGTATTAGAGAGATTATACACTGAGCAGGGTTTAAGCCCTGACTTATCCGTACTGAAATTGGAAGTGATGGCCAAAAATACTGAGGCTGAAGACGAGCAACCATCCATTGACTTACTGGCCTATAACAGCAAGCTAAAATCCAGTTTAGTGGCTAAAAAAGTGATCTCAGAGGCTGAATTGGAAAATCTGGCTCGTGCCAGACAACAGGCTGTCATTGACTATCTGCAAAAACAGGCAAAACTCAATCAGGCTCAATTATATGCTGACGCTGTCAGCGCTGTAGAGGCCAAAGACGGTGAAATCCTGATGCACTTCAATTTACGATCGCAATCCGACCGTCAGTAGAAACATCCGCTCAACAAGAGATTTAGTATTTATTTTGCGTTGTGAGTTAATAAAACTCGTTAAGTAGTATTAGGTAACTATCACGGTCAGACTAGCATCCTGTTAAAGTATGGACTGATATTAATAGCCTGTTTGCTGGTTCAGTTTGATGAAAAACACATTAACCGTGACCATAACAAGCTTCTGATTAGGAAATATGTGTGACAAATAATGATGTATTAAGACGACTCCGTTATATTCTGGATATCAATGATGCAACGATGATCTCGATTTTTGAACAAGCCGATATGACGGTAAGTCGTGACGATGTAAGGAAGTGGTTAAAGAAAGATGATGATTCTGACTATCAGTCGCTGAATGACAAACAGATGGCGACCTTCCTCAATGGCTTGATTAACCACTTACGTGGAAAAAAAGAAGGCGAACAGCCTAAGCCGGAGAAATCTCTGAATAACAATATTATCCTCAGAAAGCTGAAGATAGCCTTCAACTTACAAAGTGATGAGATATTGAATGTATTACAACTGGAAGGGTTTACACTGAGTAAACATGAACTCAGTGCATTTTTCAGAAAACCGGATCATAAACACTTCCGTGCCTGTAAAGATCAGGTCTTACGTAATTTTCTGCAAGGTTTACAACTAAAATATCACCCAAAGAAAAATGATCTTGAGGGCTTTAGCTGGTCGTCACTGGATGATAAAGAGAAGTAGGTTTTGACGAGTCCTCACGTTTTCGACTGCATTGTGATTGGTGCGGGTGCAGCAGGTCTAATGTGTGCAGCAACGGCCGGTCAACGTGGACGGCAGGTGTTGGTGTTGGATCATGCCAACAAGGTCGGTAAGAAAATTTTAATGTCGGGCGGTGGCCGCTGTAACTTCACCAATCTATACATGGAACCGGAGAATTACCTGTCTGCTAACCCGCATTTTTGCAAATCAGCATTAAGTCGCTACACCCAATATGATTTTCTAGAGCTCGTCTCTCGTTACAATCTGGCGTACCACGACAAAGGGGCAGGTGAATTATTCTGCGATGATAAAGCTAAGGATATTCTTAACATTCTGCTGGCAGAATGTGAAACGGGTGGTGTTACCATTCAGACAGATACCTCTATTATCGCCATCGCAGTAAATGATGACGGCCAGTTTGTGATTGATAGCGAACGCGGCCAGTATCAGTGCCACTCTCTTGTCATTGCAACCGGTGGTTTATCTATTCCTAAAATGGGGGCCACCGGCTTTGGGTATAAAATAGCTGGACAATTTGGCTTAAAGGTAAAAGATACGGAACCCGCGTTAGTGCCATTTACCTTAAGTGATTCCTGGCTGACAGTAGCACAGGAGTTAGCAGGGTTATCGATGGATATCAGTGTCAGCTGTCGGCAGCAAACGTTTAATGAAGCCTTATTATTTACCCATCGCGGCCTTAGTGGCCCAGCGATTCTGCAAATTTCCAACTACTGGTATAGTTCGGATGAAATCACCATAGACTTTCTACCAACACACTCAGTGGCTGAGTTAATTGAGCAGTGGAAAAATAGTGGTGAAAAAGCCACGATAAAGACCTTGCTGGGACATCATCTACCGAAACGATTTGTACTGATCTGGCTGGGGCTGATAGCTTCTGATTTAGGCGATAAATTGGCCAAACAGTTAGTCAATAAAGAGATAGAAAAACTGACGCAGTTTTTTCATCACTGGACCATTAAACCGTCTGGCACCGAAGGTTACCGTACTGCAGAAGTGACCCGTGGTGGTGTGGATACTGATGGTATCTCTTCAAAAACATTTGAAGCGAAAACGACACCGAATTTATATTTTGTTGGTGAAGTACTGGATGTGACGGGCTGGTTGGGTGGATTTAATTTTCAATGGGCATGGTCAAGTGGCTGGTGTGCAGGTCAATATGTCTAAACATCTTCTATTAACGCAGCAATTTGACGCGATGTTATTACGCCATGAAACAAGCGGTATCACTACATAAGCTTGATAAAACTATTAACGGGCAACGCCGCTTGCGGGCGTGTCACGAGTGTGACTGGGTGTCTGCTTTACCGCGGCTACATGCTGGGGAGGTGGCTCAATGTCCACGTTGTCAGCATATTCTGATCAGACGTCATTACCGTCCCGCCCAACGCAGTCTGGCCATAGCCATTAGTGCTGTCATAGCCCTACTCATTGCAGTGAGTTTTCCCTTTGTCAGCTTTTCGATAAAAGGTATTGGTCACAGTATCGAAATCGAGCAAACCGCCTCGATGCTATTAAGTTTTGACCAGCCTATTGTCGCTATCGTGGTGGCTTTGACTATTATTGTCCTGCCAGCGCTATATCTTTTGTCGGTCATCTGGTTACAGCTGGTATTGTTGTTTTCCGAACCAAAAATGAAGCACAGATATATTGCACGTACGCTCAAACATCTGGATAGCTGGATGATGGCGGATGTGTTTATTATTGGTGCGCTGGTTAGCCTGTTCAAAATTGCGGGCATGGCCGATATCCAGCTTGGCACTGCCTTTTGGGCGTATGCTGTCTTTGCCTTCCTATTGTTGATTACCACACGTTCTATTGATTCTGACTGGATGTGGTTTGCTATTGCCGGTGAACCGCGAGCTCCTGCACAGACTAAAACTGGTCAGGCTGCTGCCGAACAGGGTTTGACTGGCTGTCCGACCTGTGGATTGATTCATGCGCTCAATGATAAAGGTGATAATCACTGCGTACGTTGTGGAGAGCATTTACATATGCGAGCTCCTAAAAGTCTGCAACGGACGATGTCTTTGCTTATTACCGCAACTATTTTCTATATACCAGCTAATATCTATCCGATCATGACGACCACGAATTTTGGTCAGGAAAACAACAGTACCATCATGGGCGGTGTCATTAATTTGATTGAACATGGTTCGTGGCCGATTGCATTGGTGATATTTATTGCCAGTATACTGGTGCCCATTGGCAAATTGATTGTGTTGTCCTGGCTGTGCCTGACGGTCAATAATGTTCACCAGTTGAGTCAGTTATCACGGTTAAAACTGTATCGAATTACCGAATTTATTGGTCGATGGTCGATGGTCGATGTATTCGTGGTATCAATTCTGGTGGCACTGATTCATGCGGGTGACTTAATTTCTGTCACACCAGGGCCAGCCGCATTAGCTTTTGCCAGTGTAGTCGTCTTGACGATGCTGGCGGCCATCACCTTTGATTCACGCCTAATATGGGACAACCCACATACTGAGTTACGACCTGCACAGGATAAAAGCGTATGACTGAAGATGTATCGAATACGGACTCCACAGAAGAGTTTGATAATGCTCGTGCGACGAAGGCTTCAAGCTGGTCACCTATCTGGATTCTTCCCATAGTGGCGTTACTTATCGGTGCATGGTTAGTTGTGGATGATTATCTCAGTACTGGTCCATTGATTAACCTGACAATGACCGATGCTGAAGGTATTGCTGCAGGAAAAACGCTGATAAAAACACGTAACGTGGAAATCGGTCATGTGGAATCGGTCACATTGTCAGAAGACTTACAATATGCCGTAGTTAAAGCCCGAATCAATCCTGATGCTGCTTCAACATTAGTGGAAGATACCCGTTTCTGGGTAGTCAAGCCTCGCATTGGTCGTGAAGGTATCAGTGGTCTTAATACTGTTTTATCCGGCGCTTATATTCAGCTTGAGCCAGGACAATCCAAGCAGGAAGAGCATGACTTTGAAGTATTAGATCAGCCTCCAGTTTCGTTGAGTGGCGATGGTATTCAAATCAAACTCGATAGCCCTTTGGGAATATCGTTGAATGCGGGTGATCCGATCAGTTATCAAGGGCAAATTGTTGGCCGAGTGGAAAAGTCTAAATTTAACTCCAGTAATCAACACATGCATCATGAGTTATTCATCGAGTCACCCTATGATGTACTGGTGACCAAAAGCACACGATTCTGGTCATCTTCTGGGGTAAATATCAGTCTTGACTCCAAGGGCTTTAATATCAATCTGGCATCACTCGAAACACTGCTAAGCAGTGGCGTTAGTTTTGGTGTATTGCAGGAAGTAGAAAATGATAAACCAGCAGAATCGGGTGACGAATTTATTTTATATTCCAATAAAGCGGCGGCTGAGCAAGCCAGCTATGATCGTTATATCGAATACGTATTGATGGTCAAAGATACCGTACGTGGGCTGACAGAAGGTGCGCCAGTTGAGTTCAGGGGGCTACGTATCGGCACAGTGGAAAGCGTGCCCTGGGAATACAACTCGCGGATGAAAAATGGTAAAGATGGCTTTGCCATCCCTGTGCTGATTCGTCTTGAGCCACAGCGACTTGGCGACTTCCATGATGGCTTGGTTGAAGAATGGAAGCAGCGGGTTGACCGGTTAATTAAACGTGGTCTGGTTGCCACCTTAAAACCGGGCAACTTACTCACCGGAGCAATGTTTGTGGATATCAACATTGATAAAACACCCGGTATGCCTGAGATCACTACAGCCAGGTTTAAAGACAGACAGGTGATTCCGACGAAATCATCACAGCTTGCACAGATGGAAATGAAAGTATCGAATTTACTCGATAAATTAAATGGCCTAGAAGTGCAGCCTGTTTTAGATGGAGTAAACGCTAACTTGAAAGCATCTCAAGCACTGCTGCAGGAAGTACAGACCTTAGCCAGCAGCATCGATAAGTTTGTGAATAACCCTCAAACGCAGACCATTCCGGATAATGTAAATCAAACCCTTACGGAACTGAGAGAAACATTAAAAGGGCTCTCGCCAGAAGCTCCGGCGTATCAGAACTTATCTCAGAGCATAAAAAGCCTGGAAGGTCTTATTAATGACATACAACCTCTGGTGCGTACATTAAACGAGCAACCCAACGCACTTATTTTCAATCGTACTGAGCAGATGGATCCCCAACCACCTGCTGCTCAACCATAGATTCAGGAGGTCGTTGTGAAGCGATTTTTTACTGGGATGTTATTCATTTTACTGACTGCCTGTGTCAGCCAGCCTGTGACACAATCAAGTGCTTATACCTTACCGGCAAAGGAAACGTCTTCAGATGCTGTGAGCTCTGAAAAAACAGTTTTCATCAAGCCAGTTATTCTGGCCGACTTTCTTAGTAATAATGGTGTGGTGCTGCAGTTAGATGATATTACTATTCATTCTGCTCAATATCACCAATGGGCTGAGCCGTTAACAGACCAGTTGAGCCGAGCCTTACGGGATAGATTACAGGCGGCACAATCAAATTATCGAATTGTGAACCTGCCATCCTTCGCCAAACAAAGCCGTTATCAGCTGCAAGTGGAATTTGATCAGTTTCAAGGCCGCTATGATGGTAAAGCGATCACCCGTGGTCAGTGGCAACTAATGAATGCAGCTGGCGAAGTACTGAAAACGCAGCGATTCAGCTTGACGAAAGACTTATCAGCAGAAGGGTATCCGGTACTGATCCGTGCCTTAGCGACAAATTTGGACACGCTAGCTGCTGAGATAGCGAAGCAACTACCTTAAGCAAAAATGCTAAGTGAATAAACTTGTCTTTATTCACTTAGCATTTATCAATAAACATCAAAATAACTTGTTATGTCTTGTCGGTTGGGTAGAGCTTTAGCGAAACACAACGACTTGATTTTTTTGTGGTAAAGGCTGACTCAGTATAGATATCGTTGAAGCTTTCTTTGTTGGATTTTGTTCTTCAATTTAAGTTACGGGGCTAATTCTTACCTTCACACGCTGCCGCTGGGGCGTTCATTTATTTTGTATGCCCAAAATAAACGAACCAAACAAAAGGGCACCCGATATTGCCTTGTCTCTAAAAATTCACTGTATTTTATGGCGTGGACACCAACTCGCTACGCTCAAACACGTGTCCACTTAACCCATAAAATAAAGCGAATTTTTAGCGGCAATAGACGGGAAGGAGGTCTGATTTTTAGTCCCGTAGGTTGGGTAGAGCATTAGCGAAACCCAACAGCCTGATGATTTTTGGGTTATTTATATTTGATAGTTGGATTTCATGTTTTAAACCAAGCCATGAACTAGTCAAAAATAATTTTCAGTTTGAGTTAAATTTTTATATTGTCAAAGGAGTATGTAAAGTACAGATAACAGCATTTATTTTAGAGGTTACCTGATGAAGGTTCTGGATTATTACGACAAATTCGAGTGTATCGGTTCTGATTGTGAGGATACCTGTTGTAGTGGCTGGCAAGTCAGTATCGATAAAAAAACATATCGAAAATATAAAACTATTTCAGATCAAAAAATCCGGAAAGAAGTGCTGACGAATATCGGTCGTGATAGAAATAAGGTGACTGGGGCAGACTATAAGATCAAGTTACATGATGATGGATCCTGTCCTTTTTTGAATGAAGACAAGTTATGTAATATTTATAAAAAATGTGGTGAAAGTTACTTGTCCGATACGTGCACAGTCTTTCCTCGCAGACCAACCAAAATTTTTAATCAGTCACACTCCGCTCTGAGCTTAGCTTGCCCTGAAGTCACACGCATAGCGATTCTACCGGAAGCTCCTATACAGCTAATTGACATTGATACGGCGAGTGTCCACAGCCAAAGACTACAGACAATTGAATTAAACATAGGCGCACACCTGCCCGCCGACGCCCAGGAAACCTATGAAGCGATAAGGGCCGTCTCATTTCATATCATACAAATGCGGCAAATAACCCTGGATGAACGTTTATTTCTCTTAGGTTTCTTCTTAGATAAACTGGATAGTTCTTCAAAGACAAACAGTTATATTTTGATGAATCAGACCATTGTTGAGTTCATTGAGGCGCTTGACTACCCAGACGAACTATTAAAACCGTATCGACAACTCGACTCAAATCCACGCCTGAAGCTTGAATATTCGCTTACGATGTTACTGACAGATTATCCAAGAGGAGCTAATCCGCGTTTGGCAGAGTGCATGGACTGGTTAAATGAAGGACTGGAGATTGACTACAACGAGTTTGATGTAGATAAGATACTCGAGAAGTATCAAAGTGCGGACGAAAAATATTATCAGCAGTTTTTACAAGAACGCGGGTATTTTCTGGAAAATTATTTAATTTCCCACCTGTTCCATTCTGACTTCCCCGTCTCAGGCCAACATGGTTTATTTGATAGTTACCTTAGATTAATTACCTGTTTTACCAATATTCAAACTACGTTGATAGGAATAGCCAGTTATCACGAGAATATTGATACAACTCATGTTCTGCAATTAATACAAAGCTATGAACGCTTTATCTCGCATAACACTAAATACCTACCATCATTGTTGAAAAAATTAGAAGATTTGAAGTTTAATTCTTTGGGTGCAATGATGCTGCTGCTTAAGCCATAATCTAATTCTTAGTCTGTTTGTTGGGTTTCATGCTTCTACCCAACCTAAGGATAGTTATGTTGGGCCCTGCTCGAATTTAGGTAGTTGATCTGAAGGGCTGTCCCATCCTGCTTTACTGTTCATAAAAATACGAGCGTTAGGTTGAATAGCTAAGCTACTGTCTAAACAGCCAGCCGGCACCACTAATAAACGACCATTCATTTGTGTATGGGGTAAGGCAGAGCCACAGTTTTTACAAAAACTTTTTGTATGACGGGTGCCCGGTAAGGTGAAGGTGTGGATATTTTCCTCGCCCGACAACCAGACCAGCTTAGCTGATTGAGAAAATAGATTGGATGCATGGGCTGAGCCTGTATCTTTTCGACAATGACTACAATGGCAGAGATAAAAATGTTCGAAGTCACCTTTAATGTCAAAGCTGACCTTGCCACATAAACATGAGCCATGATGTTCCGTCATTTCTTTTCCTTTTTTCTTCTTTGAATTGATTCTTCAACTTAAGCTGCTCGCTTTGCAATTCAAAATTGTTCCCGACGATTTTGTGCATACTCATTTTAAATGTAGGTTGGGTTGAACCTGTGAAACCCAACAGACATAACCCGAATCTTGAGTGTTGGGTTTCGTTCCTCTACCCAACCTACCGAGCTACATGCTGATATTTCACACTTTATCATTAGAGGGAGTTAAGTAGGCTGGGTAGAGCTTTAGCGAAACCCAACTATGAGATAGGCATTATGGGATAAGCTTGTTTAATGTAGGCTTGTCTGGGGTCATGTTTAAATTCAATCTACTGGATAATTATCTAGTTCACACGCTGCCGCTGGGGCGTTCATTTAATTGGATTTCGTTCTTCATCTTAAGCTCTAGTTTTTTTGGAATTCTTAGTTTCGCCTTAATGGCGAGTCAGGGAAATGCTTGCCCATTTCCCTAACAACCCTAGGGCACCCGACCGTGCTGGCCTGCGGCTCCACTCGTCATAACATTGATTCAGGCGGTCGGCTAAAACTCGCTAACGCTCAAACACTAACCAGCCGTTATCCAGACAAAGCTGCGCTACTCGTCAGCACAAACGGGGATTTGAAAGGCTCCCTTTATTCACGTCTATTGCCGCCAAAAATTAGGCTTGGTTGATGGAAGAAGTGGTCGACTGTTTGAGCGTAGCGAGTTTTCGACCACGCCATCAGCCAAGTTTAATTTTTGGATCAAAGGCAATATCGGGTGCCCTTTTGTTTGGTTCGTTTATTTTGGGCAAACAAAATAAATGAACGCCCCAGCGGCAGCGTGTGAAGTGAAAAGTAGAGTATTTTTGGAGGGCTAATTCTAACCCACCTACAGAGCTGATCTCATAAAAAATGTCATATCGTTGGGTTTCATACTTCAACCCAACCTACAAAACATCACTTTGATTAAACAACTCAACGCGGGAGTGCAATAAACGTCCCATCATTTTCTTTGGTCATTTCACGCATTAGCACGCTAAAACGGTCTGTTGTGCCGGGTGAGATAAAACCAATGGCATGGATTTTTGCCAACCGTCTGCCTGATGGCAGTTTTTTATTGTGCTGGGTAATGGTATCAATCACCGGGTCATAACTTGATCCAGTGTAATCATCACCAAACACATAAATCGAGGTGGTGATATTGGCTTTGGCATATTTTCTTAAGGCAGTGGTTAAGCCTTCTACTGGACTGGAGTTGGAGACCGCACTCCACTTTTTAAATAGTTGAATTACGCTTTTTCGTCTGGCGGGTGTATCGGGCATCCATTGACCGTCGTAGCCAGAAATCAGCGGTTGCCCCATATCATTAAGGATTTGAAAGCCTTTTACTTGTGGATGGATATTCAGGACATTCACAATCTCCTGAGACACTTTGCCCCAGATGTTTTTCATGCTGCCTGAGGTATCGACGATAAACACCACATAATCACTATCAACAGGAATACCGCCTACATCTTCGTCACGAGTTTTATTGGGTTTTTGGGGTGTGCTTAATGAGGCTTGTTTTAAACGTTCCTCCACTAAACCGAGTCCGGCAATGCTTTCAGCAGTGGCCGCCTGTTTTTTGTTTAAGGCATTTAATTGCTGCTGCAAGGCTTTTGATGCGGCAGCGGTGGATTGTTTTTGTTCTGATAAGGAAGCAAGCGCTTCGAGTTTTTGATTCATTTCCTGCTGAATCTGGCTGACTGAATTTTGTAAGGTGACCAGCTGCGAGAGCATGGCACTGACATCTTCTGTGCCAGCAGTAGGAGCCACATCAACATCGGTTTTTGATATTAGAATCAACATCACTACTGCACCAAAACCACAGGAAATAATGTCCAGAAATGACAGGCTGAAAATGTCTATGCCTTTATCGCGACGTTTCATGGCCAGTTACTCGCCGGGCTGATTAATAAACCATCCGAGCTGGACGCCCAGGCCCAATATTCATAGGCTGCTTCAGGGTCACCTTCCAGCGGCAATAAGATCACATTCTTCTTCGCTTGGGTCAGGCCGCTCTCGTTGATGGTCTGTCGGAACAGCCGTTTTCTGCATTCACCGGAAATGGTTTTGGCATTACTGGTTAAGGAGCTACAGCCTGAAAACGGATTCAGGCTTTTGTAGTTTGAATTGCCCTTGGTGGGCAAGCCATCGGTAATGACATAAATATCGGTAGGGGATAGCTTATTGACGGTGACTAACCCTTGCTGCAGATTGGTGGCACCGGTTGGCACCACTTGATTCAAACTGCTCATAATGCTGGATACGTTAGTGCTACTGGCTGGCATCCAGCCTGTGCCCCCCAATTGCTTGGCTTGCTCACTAAATGCAATAAGAGCAATTTGGCTGTTCTTCGGTACTCGTGCTAAAAGCCAAGCAACTACGCGCTTGGTGCGTTGCCATTTGGCGGCAGAGATTTTTGTTTGATCAGAACTGCTTTTGGTTCTGATGATATCGAGCAGTTTTTCATTGGTCATTGAGGCGCTGACATCGACTAACACAGCAATTTTTTTGCCTTCCATTTTCAGACCAAGCAGGTAATTCTCTTCATTGACCTGCTGTGTTTCGACCAGATCTTCTTGTTTGGGGACTTTGATTTCCGTAATGCTTTTCTTCAGTTGATCGAGATTAGATTGTGCTGTCTGGATTTCACTGTTTTTGTTGTCGAGAGCCGCACGTTGTTGTTGCAGGCTCTGGCTTAACGCGGATAAATCAATGTTTTCTTTTTTCAGCTGTGCACTGAGTTGGTCCAGACCTTTTTGAGCTTCATCACGAGCTTGTTCCAGACTGCTGATATCTTTTTTCAGGTTCTCTGTTTCAGAAGGTGAGGACTCAATATTTTGTTTGACCAACATAAAAACCAGGATGACCGCACCCAGCCCGCAGGACATAATATCCAGAAAGGCGAGATTTAATCCTTCAGCTTGTCGGTTTTTACGCGCCAATGAAAATCACCGTATACGACGAAGTAAATACTTATCACAATAATCCTGCGTATCGACGATTTGGCTGTCTTGCAGGCGTTGTAGCTGATGAAACAGAAACATCATAAAGATACTGATCAGTAAGGCCACTAGTGTCGAGTTAAAGGCAATGCCCAAACTGTCAGTCATCCCTGAAATATCACCTGCCAGCGCTTGATCAGCTTGTGATAAAGCCTGACCGATACCGCGAACGGTGCCGATAAACCCAATCGACGGAATCGCCCAGATCAAATAACGAATCATGGTGTTTTCAGAGTCCTGTTTAACAGCCAGCGCTTCCAGATTACTTTCAATGGCATCCGACAGGTTTTGCACATTATTGGTAGAGCTATAGCGCCATAGAGAAGAGCGTAATGTTCGCACCAATGGTGATTGCATGCAGTCGGCGGGGATTTCAGTGTCTAAGCGATCAATAATCGCATTCACATCCAGATTATGTTTTGTCTCGGTATCGTCAGATGTTGAATGAGCATCTTTAATGAGATCCACACTAAACAAATACTTGGTCTTGAGAATACTTCGATAGGCACTAAGAATCAGATAACAGCCCCACAGCATCAGAATAAAACAGATTTCCTGCTCGTAGTCTTTGATGATCACAGCAATATCGCGAGGTGCCGTTTGTCCTTGACTCACGGCAAACTCAATCAGCTGTGCTGCTTCAGGTCGAACATAACCAATGTAGAACAAATGCACGACAACGATAGAAATCAGCAATGCCGCGAAACTTTTCAGCATATCTTTCATGGTTTAAATATCCACGGGAAAGGAAACAGGGGAGTTCAGACTAATGATGGGTTTGCCGGCATAGACATTTTTCACCATGGTGATTGCCGCTACAAAGACCACAACTGATAACCCTATCAGCAGCCATTTTTTAAGTTGTGCCATATTATTGACCTCCGTAAACAAAGCGACCCAGCCGGAACCCGATATCATTTCTGGGCTGGCTTGCACCATCGCGATATGACGCTCTTAATTCTGTCAGTGTGCCCGAACGCCAGTTGGCACCTTTAACGACATGCTCATCACTGAGTGTGGTATCCAGTGTTTGTGAATAAGTACGCCCTTGTTTGGGTACAGTAAGTGAGTAGCTGTCATGTGTCCATTCACTGACGTTACCGCCCATATCAAACAAGCCTGACAACTCTTGTTTCATCGACTTTACTGGCGCCACACCAGCATAACCATCGTTATAGCGAGGTACATAATGCGTCACCGAACCTTTTGCGGATTCATCAGCAATATTGGCAGCTTTAGGTGGCATCGTTTTATCATTGCCCCAAACGAAGACTGTTTGAACAGACCGGTTTGCTTTTCGGGCTAACCACTCCCATTCAGCTTCAGTCAGCAGGCGATAACCATCCGCTTGAGCATTGATGTGAGTGACTGAATTACCGTTGATTTTATATACTGGGGTTAAACCTTCTGCCTGACTTAACCAGTTGGCATAACGCACTGCATCTAACCAGCTGACTGAGGTCGCAGGTAAGTTGGGTGCACCGCTATGGCTTTTATCAAACTGTGCATAGGATTGATTAGTGACTTCATGCACACCCGCATAAAACGGGCGGTTAATCGTGACTTTACGGATAAACTCATTGGCACGTTGCCCAGCTTCACTGCGCTCTGCCCCCATGATGAGGGTGTCATTGGGTATAAATAACTGCATCTCATCCCCAGTATGGGTTTTATAGTTTCTCAGTGCTTCTTGCAGACGAGCTTGTTTCTCAGTCAGTAATTTCACCGAGACACTGCTGGTGGCTTTTGCTGTGGGTATGATGGTACGCGTTACAGAGCGATAGCCTGTCAGATCCAAACGAATCTTCTGTGGCAAAGCTTGCAGCGTCAGGGTTAAAGGTGTTTGTCCGATGACTTTGTCATTAATCGTGACTGACGCTTGAGGCGTCGATTCAATCACCACTTTGCCCATTTCTTTTTGCAGCTTGAAGTTAAGCTCAGTACTTTCACCTTGCTTAAGGTTGATACGTTGTGATTGTGGAAAATAGCCTGGCTTTTTATAACTGACTACAGTGTTTTGATTGGGCTCGATTTTGATGACATCGGTGACGGGTGTATCAATACCATTTACCGTTAAGGTGCCATTCACCGGTGATACGCTGAGATTCACTCTGGCACGTTCTGCTTGCAGTTGATACTGTCTGCTGACTTGTTTCATTCTTTGGGTGATGTCGATAGAATCTGTGACGGTTTCAAAGCCTGCTTTTTGGATTTGCAGCGGATATTGGCCGCCGGAGAGTGATATTGTCAAAGGGGTCTGGCCGACTTCTTTTCCTGCGATGCTGACTTCTGCTCCAGCGGGCTGACTGCTCACTGACAATTCACCACTGATTGGCGTAAAACTCAGGGTGCTTTCAACAATATCACCGGGCTTCAGCGTGTAATTTGCAGTAAGGGGTTCAAAGTAGGGGTGACTGGCTGTGATGCTGTAATCACCTTGTTCCAGTTTTGTTTCAAAGGTATTGCTTATAGCAGTGAGATTTTTGTCGACATACCAACTGGTTTTATTATCTTCAAAAGCTGTTTTCAAAATGACTTGGGCAGGCAGCGGTTCCAAGGGGATTTGTGTCACTTTGCCAAAGCCGGATTGGGAAATACGCTGTTTGGTCGTTTGATAGCCTGGTGCTGACGCTTCTACTTCTGCTGAGTTGGACAGGCTGTATAAGTGGTGATCAATGATTAAGGCGAGACCACTGCTAACTTTTAGCTGGGCATCCTGGCTGATGGACTCGGGCAACACCTGAATCGGTGTGGCTCTGGAAGCGATTAACGCTGCGGCAACGAAGCAGACCACCACGATAAAACCTAAACCCAGCCACAACAACATTCGACGTTGTTGTCGTTTGGCAGCCTCAATTGCCTGATTAAATTCGCTCATCTGCAATCACGGTGACCTGGTACTCGCTGCGGTTGAGTGGTATTTTCACTTCAATCAGTTTGGAGCGATATCCCTCACGTTTGCCTTCAAAGGAATAGGTGCCGGGTTTGAGCTGAATGGTCTTGCCGGTAGTTTCACCCACTTTACCCACACCTCGCACAGAGACAAAAGTTTTGCCATCAGAAACCACATTCACGTTCACTGGCGTATTCACCGCATTGATAGTGGATTTCAGCTGTTGGGCTTCTTTTGCCAGAGATGGGCTCTGAGCACTAAAAGACTCAGCTTGAATCACATTAATATCAGCTGTGGCTTTCACTGCGGGGTTACTCAGCCGATAAGGATTTTGTAATAAGCCCTGAATATTTTGGTCGATTTCCACAATCCGTTTGGCCTGGCTTAATCGATCGATAAGGTCTTTATTCGACGGGCGTTCTTTTAAGGCGGCTGTTAATGCTTGTTGGGTGTTTTTCCAGTTATCGGCTTTCTGCGCTTTATCGGCAGCAGCAATATGTTGCTCATAGCGAAGCTGTGATTCCAGTGTTGCCAGTTCTGCACTCACTTCTTTATTTTCAGGGCGCGTAGGATAAATTTTCTGTGCTTGTTTAAGTGCTTGCCGGGCTTTTGCAACCTGTCGTTGCTCAATAGCGTTATAGGCTTGAGATATGGCCTGGTTAAACCGGGACTCAGCCAGTTGCGTACGCAGTACATTAGCGCGCTGCTTCATTTCTTCCCGATCTGGTTCGATTTTCAGTAAATCCTCAATCAAAGACAGCTCTTTTTTCGGGTTATTTTCATTTCTGGCAACACGGATCGCCTCATTCAGCTCAACAATCTGTGGGATGTTTTCTATTTTCTTTTCCAGCGCCTGAGCATCTGCTGAATCAGCTTTGTGAATAAGCGCATTATCTATCGCCAGACGGGCGCTTTGATAATCATAACTGTCATATGCCGATTGTGCGTCTTGCATGGCTTTTTCAAAAGCGGTTTCACTGTCAGTCAGTGTTTTCTCGGCGGTTTGAGTGAGGATCTCAATCGCCTGTTTGGCTTTGGCATATTGACCTGCACCAAAGGTATCAACAGCAGTTTGTTCCTGTTTTTTTAATGTTTCGGCCAGTGTTTTATCCCAGCTATTAATATCAATTTTTTCCAGCTGTGGTTTCAGTGTATTTTCATAATGAGAAAAAGCATCCAGATAAGCCTGCCGTAATGCAGCGATCTCTTCTTCATTCTTAGGCTCTTCGATTTTTTCTGATACGGGTTGGGCTTGTATGTCAGGTGATGACTTATCGCTAGGGCTGCTGTTAAATCGCACGTTGTTAAGACTAAATAGCACTAACCCTGTCACGATGATGAGGGAGAGAACAATAATCACGCCAATGAGCAGGCGCTGTTGTTTCACCTGCTTGGCTCTACGTATCTCTTCGTTGATCATGACGGAGTTTAAAGCGCTTTATCCGGCGTCGATTCAAGCTCATACATACGCGCCATAAAGGCCCGCCATTGTTGAAATTGCTGCTCCATATTACCGGTCAACTTGGTGCTTTGATTCTCAAACTCAATCACCTGAGGTGACATTTCCAAATCCAGTGATTGCCCCAACTCATTAATCGCATCCTGATGGAATTTCGCTTCCTTACGAGAGGTAACGCCACTGGTGATTAATACCGCACCGCCGATACCCCCGGCGATAGTGACCATATCTCTGCCTAAATTATTGTCATAACGATTACCGTTGGAGCCAACAGCGACCGCTGCTGCAATCAATAAAGCACCACCAATAATTTTCATCAGACTTTTATTCTGTGCTTCTTTCTGAAGTTTCAGCTCTGTGGCGCTGGCTTTTTGCCAGGTCAGATAACTGTCATTCATTTTCTGTGAAAAAGCAGCATAGTTGGGTTGCAGATTATCCACAAATAATTGTTCTTTAACGCGAATCGCTTTCACACGTTCATAGAGCGGGTCGGACTCGCTAGGTAACCCCGTTAATTTGATGGGGGTGGAGCTGGTGTCGATATATTCATCAAAGGCTTTATCGTTAAAGCTGGCGCCAAAACGTAAGTCAGCAATATGTTTTACCGTGCTCAAGTTAGATGGCTTTTGTTTCAATAAGGCTTTAACGATATCGTTAGCCGCTTGATAAAAAGCCGGATCATAAGGGTCTTTATCAGTATTTCTGGGGTTTTTGTAAAAACCATCGCCCACTTCGTAATCAATATTGTCGTCCAGCCATTGTTTGCCGCTGGCATCGACCACTTGCATATCAAATTCCACTTCCAGACCGTTTGACTCAACAATTTTGCCTAATACATATAAATCACCCGAAGCCGTTTTATCAGGTGTCACCCTGACAGCGCCGAACTTACCTGTATCATCTAAGGCTTTTTTCAGTTTATAGGCAAACCGGTTGGCTTCTGCCCGGCGCAATTCCGGCCAAACACCTTCTTTTTCATAATTGACAGCTTTGTCAGAAAGACCAGGTGAGAAAACTGGAATAACCACATCCATTTTCGGGCCGTTGTAGGCCGTTTTCGTCATGTCTTCACTAAAGCTCGAAGACGAACGCGGTCCAACATTCACACCTGAACCGGAAGTGGTGGCACAGCCCGTCAGCACGTGCAGCATCACCAGCAGGTAAATAAGGTATTTGGATGGTCTTCTAAAACGGTCAATGTTCAACGTTCATACCCTTATATTTTCTGTATTCATCCCAGAGTTTTTTGCGTATCTCTGGATCGGTTTCTGCCTCAGCAGCGACACGGATCTGAGCGGCAATTGCGTCATCATTATCCGCAGTTGGAATATCTTCTGGAATCTTACCATTCTTAGCGATATTGCCTGAGGCGGATATTTCACCAGAACCTGATTCTGTAGATTCTTGTGAATTTGTTGCAGTGGCAGCCGTTGTTTCGGTTGAAGGGACTTGTTCTGTACCTTGCATGGTGTCACTGGCAACAGACTCTGTACCACTGGCACCGCCTGTTGAATTACCGTTTCCTGAATCGCCACCACCGTCAGTACCTGAGCCAGAGCCAGATCCATTGCCACTATTGGCTGACGATGCATTAGAAGTGATGGCCATATTACATAATTCAAAGCGATTAAGTGAATCACTGAGCGCCTGTTCCATGCGCGCTAGTTTTTCCGCTCGGGTCAAGGTGGGATCATCCAGGAAATCGACACTTACATTTTCACAATCCGGACTACTATTTGCTGCTTCATCGGCCTGACTTAGCGCTGAATAGGCGAGAGAGCACGTCATCAAAGCGACTAATAAAGAAACAGAGATAGGCTTTTTTCTCATCGTTGAAAAAGCTCCCGAGATATTCACTGATTAATCATAGCTATCTTAAAACGATAAGACAGTAAAAAGCACCGATCTTTCCTGAGCGAGTGTCAGTTACTGGTATATCACTCTATAGGTTATCGAATGGTTAAAGGTGTGCTAGCGGCAAATTAAGTTTGTCATGACCTAAATTCTGATCCTATTGATTTTTTTGTATCAATTAAGAAAATTAACGGATTGACTCGCTTGTCGAGTAAGCTAATCTTGATAGTAGCAAACGATCACAGCCGTACTCTGAGCAAGCTAATCATCCAATCCGATTTTTTATGTTGCTCAAACCCGTTGAGTGGGAGTTAATTTTTTTCAGGGCTAACACGCCATACTGTGTTACCAACATCATCGGCTACTAATAAACCACCCATTTTATCAACGACAACACCGACCGGACGTCCTCTTGCATCGCCATCCTCATTGATAAATCCCGTTAAAATTTCTTGAGGCAAACCATCAGGCTCACCATTTTTAAATGGTACAAAAATGACTCTATAGCCACTCAACGGCTTTCTGTTCCAGGAACCGTGTTGTCCAATAAAGGCACCATGGTGATATTTGTCAGCCAGTAAATCTGCTTCATAAAATGTCAGACCCAACGATGCTGTATGCGCGCCCAATGCATAATCGGGTTTGATGGCTTTTTCTACTAACTCAGGTCGTTGTGGCTGCACTCTGGTATCCACATGTTGTCCATAATAACTATAAGGCCAGCCATAGAAAGCACCGTCTTTTACCGAGGTCATATAGTCCGGCACCAGATCACTACCGATTTCGTCTCGCTCGTTGACTGTCGTCCAAAGTTCACCAGTTTGTGGCTGCCAGTCCAGCCCATTTGGATTGCGTAAACCGGATGCAAATAAGCGTTTCTCGCCCGTTTTAAGGTTCACTTCTAAAATAGCGGCACGGTTTTCTTCTGCTTCCATGCCGTTCTCACCGATATTACTGTTTGAGCCCACAGTGGCATACAGCTTTGTGCCATCTTCATTGGCAATAATATTTTTGGTCCAGTGATGGTTAATGGGGCCACCCGGTAAATCTGTCACATGCTCTGGTTTAGCCGTGATTTGAGTTTGTCCTTCTTGATAGGGGAATCGCACAATCTCATCGGCATTGGCGACATAAAAATCATCGCCGATGAGTTCCATCCCAAAGGGCGAGTGCAGATTGTCTAAAAAGACATGTCGAGTTTCAGCGACACCATCATTATCTTCATCACGGAGTAGGGTGATGCGATCAGCACTGGCAACGGCTGCACCCGCATCTTCTAATACCATGCCCTTAATCCAGGATTTGAAGCTCCAATCTGAGCTTTCACTCTTCGGCGCATTTGATTCAGCCACCAATACATCGCCGTTAGGCAAAACATACAACCAGCGAGGATGGTCTAAATCCACAGCAAACCGATTTACCATCAGCCCTTCAGCAACAGTAGGTTTCGCATCAATCGGCCACCCTTCTGCGGGAGCAATATTCAAGGTAGGGATTAGCGATGATTCTGGTGCCACCAATACAGGGTCAGGTCCAAAATCAGCTTGTGAAGCAATTTTTGACGTATCACCACAGCCACTCAGGCTGATGGCCATGATACTGATCGCGGCGCTGTATTTATATCGGTGCTGCATAATATGCTCCTTGCAGTGAAAGCTATGAGTTAGCTTCATATTGGAAGAATGAATGGCTGAGTCTAACAATATTGCCCTTACCTATGACTTGCTTTGAGTTAAAGGTAAATGCTTGAAATAGATCAACATGATCGCCATATAAAAAATGACCATGGAATTCTTTAATAATTCATATTGTCATAAAAGCGGTTTATTGACCTTTCAAGGAGATAACATGCAAATTCAGGTAAATACCGATCGTCATATTCCAGGTGATGATACGCTCACTGATTCGATTCGTGAGGAATTACAACACGCGCTTAAACGCTTCGACGAGCACGTCACCCGCATCGAAGTCCACCTAAGCGATCAAAACAGTGAAAATCGAGGTGGAGCCGATGATATTCGCTGCCTGATTGAAGCTCGGATAGAAGGCCATCAACCTAATGTGGTCACCCATGACGCCGCCTCTATTAAACAAGCGTTTACAGGGGCAACCGATAAAATCAAACGTGTACTCACCACCACGATTGAACGCATGAAATCACACTAAGAAAGTCGTTTCTATCAATCAGAAGAGGCCAAACAGCGTAAGTTGTTTGGCCTTTTTTATTTTGATTCCAGGGGCCTCTAATGTGCAAGTATCTATTTATCTGCCATACAAAAGGATGACTACATTCAGGGCAAGATTGACTGTAATTGGATATAAGAATTAATGGGTCAATGAAATGACTTAAGAGCGATCACTGACTACAAATTCATACATTTACTATGAAAAAGTTAGCTGTTATTTTTACGTAAAGACCGAACGATAATATTCGGTCAAGAGACCTTAATCGATAGCTCATCACAATTGAACGTTGCCTAGCGTTACAAACTATGGAATATTTAATTAATATAAACAAATTCTTACAGCTACTAGAGAGCGTAGTGAGCAGTTTATAAAAAGGACTCATAACACCGTTCGGAACGGATGCCTTGCCATAATCATGGCCTCTTCTCAGAAAAGTATCCATGTCCAAGTTGATCAAAAGCGGGCCTCATAAACCGCAGTTATTTAGCCACAAATCTCAACCGTGGAAGATAATCCTATCGAAGCAATTTAACTTAGCTTACCTAAGCTACAACCAATATACATGGAGTAATAGATGTTCAAGATGATGTTCTTATTTGTGTCAGTTCTTCTTAGTTTCTCTGCTTTTGCCGTAGGTGAAAAATCTACAGAAAGCATTGGTGATATTGAGGGGGTTCTGAACGATCAAAAAATATGGGCTGCTCATGAGCTTGTTGCTGAGCAGAGTTACCAGTCTAAAATCAATACCCCACTCAGTTTAGGCGTTTTTGATGCTAAGCGTCCTTTGCCTCTTGAGTTGGGTGTTACTAATAAGGAAGTAGCGGGAATATCATACTGTACGACCTACTTTCTAGATAAGGATTTTTCACTTAAGGAGGCAAGGTCCTTTTTTGAACAGTTCGCTGGCTCGAAGCTGAAATTATTAAATGTTCAGCAAGTTAAAATTATGGGTAGTGGTGGCCCTATCAGATGGTGCAAATTTACCGACTATAAAGTACTGGCAAGCAAAAAAGAGATAGAACAGGGAAGGCAGAACAAAACAGCTCAATCTAACGCTTATCAATTTGAAGGCACGATAAAAGTCCTTGTGGCTCGATTACACCCTTCACGCATGATTATGTATAAACTAAACGCAGGGAATATCACACAAAAAAGTCTGTTTGAACGTTGTGACAAGACGCTGACGATAGACCCTCCTCTTGCTTCACACATGAGAGGGCCTGCGTATATGAATAAAGAGGCAACGGTTAATCTAAAAATAGAAGGTAGGAAATGTGTCGCGACAAGCGTTGTATTGGATGCTAAATGATGGTGAAATCGTGACTGAGGATCAAACATTATGAGCCTATGGGGTTAGCCAGCTTGATAATTAAGTAATCAAGTTGGCTAACCCTTTTATCCGTGGGCATCCATATATGCCGGCTCTGAGAAATTAATGGGTGATACTTTAATTTGATCCCTACCTGAATTTTTTGCATCGTATAGTGCTAAATCTGCTGCTTTAATGAGATCTGATTTTTCGACAGGTAGCCCTTCTATATAAGCTAGACCATACGACGAGGTGATTTTAGGAAGTGACTTGTTATGGTAAAGGATATCAAGGTTGCGAATGTCTTCCCTCAGCTCCTCGGCACGTTTGATAAGTTCATCCCGGGCAATATCTGGCAAGATAATAATGAACTCTTCGCCACCAAACCGACAGATAATATCGCTGCTGCGGAAGTGGGATTTGAGCAAATTAGCGTAGCTGGTTAACACAACATCACCCGCATCATGGCCATATTTATCATTAAACTGCTTAAAGTGGTCGAGATCAGACATGATGAAGCCTAAACCTTTGTTATTCCGAGCTGTTCTATGTAGCTCGCGTTCAAGGCTTTCTTCCATATAGCGTCTGTTAAATAACCCCGTGAGCGGATCTCGGACCGATTGTGTTTGCAGCGCTTCACGTAATTTCAAGCTGACCAGAGACAAGGCCAGATTGTCGGATGTGATTTTAATGAGACGTCTGCGAGAATCGATATAGTTTTTTTTGTCTTCACCATCTTTGAGGCTAGCGGCATTAAACTCAATATGTAGCATCCCTAACATTTCACCCTGAGCAATGATAGGTTCGCAAATATAGTTGATGACCCCTTCGTGAACATGTTTACAAATCAGGCGTGAATCATTGTTCAGCGTGGTGTGTTCTTTACCTTGACGAAGCGACCAACAATCATCTGGCTCAATAATAGGTGAACTTCTCAGCTCTCCTTTACCCCATGTGGACATCGATTCAACAATGGTTTTTTTCTTATTAAATAAATAGAGCGCACCAGTACAGTCAGGAAAGATTTGCTCTGCATAGTAGGAAACAATAGGGTAGGTTTCAGCAATATTACGGCAAACCTGTAAGTACGAGTTAAGCTGATTAATCAGACTCATTTCATGGTTATATTGCGTTAACTCATCATGCGATTTCTGTAACTTATCTTCAGATAATTTTTGTTCTGTAATATCAGTCGAGGAGCCAACAAAACCGGCAAACTTGCCGGAATTATCAATATAAGGAACGCCATGATCGATAAAATGACGATATTCACCGTCCCTGCGTTTTAATCGATACTCCATGGTGAAGGGATTATAGGTTTCAAATGCGTCCTGGAAAACGCTTAAACAATACTCTTTATCATCTGGGTGTAATGCATTAAACCAAGCAGCATTTCCAAGTTTTTCAACTTTTTCACGGCCAATAAAATTTTTATACTGATTATTGGTGAAAATAATATTGCCCTTGATATCTGTGAGCCAAAGGGTGACAGGTGCGTCTTCAGCAAGAGTTTTAAAGTTGATCTCTTCAATTGTCATGGCTGTTTGAGGATTTAATTTACTTGCCTCAGACTTAGTCATTAACACTTACTCCCTTACTTCATTGCACAAAAATTTAAATACTGTTTACGGATAGATTGTTTTTTAGAGTCGTTCGTACTTAATCATTCAATTGCCTGCAAGGATAAATCAATGTCGGCTTACATGTCCTTGACCGAGATCAGTTAATCAGTTTGATTTAGTTAAAACGAATAATTAAACCTATAAAAGCTTGTTTGAGATCCTCGTAACCAGACCAAATATGCCAAGCTGGCTAAATGTTCAAATGACACAGCATTACGTGATATTCAGGATTTAGTTACACGAGAACTCTTTATACAAAATCCAGGCGGTGGACGGAGTACAAGTTATAGACTAACAAGAGAGATAGATTAGTAAGGTTTGATTTTCAAGAAGTACGACCCCTTGATTTTCATATTTCTTCTATTCGTAATGTTATTTACAGAACTCCAAGTTCAATCTATTCCCTGACCAAACAACTCGTTAGAGTCTTCATTTTTAATAAGCCAGTGAACAATCCTATCTATCAAATTACTCGGATCCAGCCGTTTTTTACCTTTTATACAACATTCCCAAACTACTAAAACTCTCCACCCCATATTTTCCAACTTAATCAGGTTTTCGGTGTCACGCCTTATGTTTTGGGTGATTTTTTCTTTCCAAAAGTCAGTCCTAGACTTTGGCCAGTGAAACAGATGACATTTGTGCCCGTGCCAAAAACAACCATTTACTTCAATAATGGCATTATATTTTGCTAAAACGATGTCTGGTGTGCCTGGTAAATCTTTACTGTGTAGCCTGTAACGGAAACCCCTGCTGTGCAAAGCTGAACGAATTAATTGCTCAGGCTTCGTGTCTTTACCACGAATTCGAGACATGTTTTTGGAACGAGTTGTTCTATCGAAGACATCAGCCACAATTAAAACCAGTTAATGTTCAGTTATCATTTGCATCATTGATTGTATATTTATCTATTATTTTTCGGGTGTTATCAGTTGCGAGAAATATTTTTATTTCTTTTGAGTTTTTAATCTCTGACCATAATTCAGGCTTTTTAGAGTATTGACCATAATCCTCACTGGCAGAATATTTTTTAATCAGCTGATTCATTAGAAACATCAATTCTCGAAAATATTCTATTAAATCCTCTTCAAGTCCTTCCCTCTTCCAAATTCTTGTAAGATCAAACCTGATTCCATTCCCTGCTCCATCCGTATTCACGTAGAGAATTGCAAGTGTGTAAGGAATTACAGCGGAACGCAGCTGACCCATAGAATTTGCACCAACACCATAGATTTTCTCTAACTCTTTGAAGAGGATTATTTTAGCTATCGTAGATTCATAGAAGTCACGATCAATTTGTATTGATGATGAGTTTTCCTGTTTTGGTGAGATAGCTTCGATAAAGTACCGGAATATTTTTTCACCACCTAATTTCACCAAATAAGGGATTTCATTCCAAGCGCAGTAATATTTTGCCAGCATTTCTTTTGTAAATTTTCTGCTCGAGGGAAACTCTTTTTTTATTCTCTTGCCGTTGCTGCCTGCAATTCTGACCTTCGTATTGAACTCACCTTTCGCCCTCTCAAAAAACCATTTTGTTCCGCTTGGTGTGATTACACTCTCGCTGAGTGACTTGAATTTTATGAGTTGTGGATTTCTTGCCCGAAGGTCAACTTTTGAAACCCTTGACTGAGAGTTTGAGTATTCACTTATATTTGCAATTAAATCATCAAGTTTTGAATCCTCAGATACATTGATGACATTAATTTTAACCATTACTTTTACTCTACTGACATCAAGGCCATCTTTTCTTGAGAAGTAAATTGCTGCAGTTGTCTGGCCACCATTTACTATTTGAAGATCGGTGAGTGATTCAATTTGGAAATTTTTCTTACTGTAGGAGGTTTTGGCACCTGTTGCCGTGATTGTCAGACCATTGTTGTATGCAATAAACTTTTCAGGCTCTATCCTGATAGTCCGCTTTATCCCTTTATTTACATCACCTGTGAACTGAAGGAAGGAACGAACATTTTTTTCCAGAAGCCTTGTGCTATATGTTTTGTACAAATCCGCCAGCACATCAGCCTTCAAGACACACAGATAGGACTGAAAGTATTTCTCCTCTGTGGCTACAATCACATCAAGTGCATATCCGAAAGTTTTTTTGAAATTGACTTCCAAGGCCTCACGATTTCCCTTGGATACAATTGCATTGAATATGAAGTTCAGATCAATGACTCGTGTGACAAATAGCAGTTCCTTAGAGCATTTATTACCATCGGAATCTTTGTAAGAAACTGTGGAGTTAGTTTCAGGGAAATGTATTTTCCGGGGCTGTGTGATCTGTCCCTTGAATGAGACGGTCGCCGTCAGTGATATTAGAAATATTTCTATCACATCGAATTGTTCTATACCTTGCTGGGATGAGAGTTTTGAAGTTAATACTTTTACTGGATCAGAATCCTGTAGCTGATGATTCAAATCTCCTTTTATAGCCCTTGCAACAAACCTTGTAGCTCGTTTGAACTGACCTTCATAGAGGTCTTTCTGGGAAACACAAAGTGAACTATCATCCGCGCATTCATCTATCGTATCCTCATCAATCAGAAAAAGTTGGAGTCGCTCTCCAGATTCATTAACAGTGAATGCATTGAGTTTTAGTTTGTCATTTTCCTTATGAATGTAGCTATCATTAAAATCTTCAGAATCAATCAGCTTTGCTTCAGTCATGTAGGAAAGCGTTTCTTCCAAGATCATTCTCTGATTGATAAACCCCTCTTCATCCTTAGAGTCATCAATTAGGCTTTTTCTAATTGAAAAATATTCTTCTAACTCTGCTGCCATTAAAACTTTTCCCGGGAAATCAGGAAATCACTCAAAGATGATGTATTAAGACTGTATTGAATATTAGCAATTGAGTCTGGCAATTTAGACTTAACAAGTCTCGGAAACCCATCCATGAGGCAGTTATAAGTAGTTTTTTCGACAACTTTAAACCTGTAGTTGTCGTAATCACCAATATTTTTTAGGCTTAGTTTCTTCTGCTTCAATGTCTCGAATAGTATTGAAGGGTCACCCAGTTTATTTGTCACTTGCTGTCGGATCTGACTGACGAGGTCACTGAGCGAGATACCATCAACATAATCTCCTTCAACCGATACAACAATAAGCTCGAGAGGTTTGCCTAATATACTTTCGAGTTGGAATTCGCTGGAGATTCTTACATCCAGTTTTTTATTGTCTTTTGTCTTAACCTCAATATCTTTTTCATCAAAAGAAAAATCATGGATCTCATCATAGGGTCCGACCCACGCTGATAGCACTTGATTGGTCCTGATGGCTTCGGCATTTTCAAGAAGATCACTCAAAATGAAAAGCTCACCATACAATCCCTTCACAACCTCGTTACTTAGCCTCTCAGAGCTTTCGTCATGGAAGAACTCACTCCACTTATGAAATGTTTCAACGAAAAGCCTAGAGCTAACGGTTGAGTCAGACTCGTCTTTTAGACGCTGATAGAGTGAAAGTACAAGATCGTTAAAAAGGTCATAATAGGTAGGGTCGGTAAGTTTCAGTACAATACAACTCAAGCTCGCGTATGGTTCCAGAGTTAGGTTTTTTCGTTTAATGCTTTCAAAGTTGACCATATGCTCCGCAGGCAACTCAAGGATCAGAGACCTATCTAATCCGGAGCTGACAGCAATACTAAGCTCAGGAATACAGCTGGAGTCTATCCTTTTCAGTACATACTCTGTGGAGCCATCGTGACTCAATGAAGTCCACTTTTCTTCAAGTTCAGAACTGTCCATCACTGCTCCAAAACTTCCTGGTAATCATCGTAAAGATCATCATCAAATAACTGATCGTCACCATCTGGCTCCTCATGATGAATGCTCTGCAGATATGTTCCACCAATTTCATCATCAATTACCGGTATTCCGACTGCATAACCTATAAGAGGGACGTTATCCGTATCTATGGTCTTCTTAAGCTCAGATAACTCAACTATTGGTTGCCCAGCATTCTCAAACACCAGAGCTAAGTCCATAAGGTAAATGACTAACACCCCCTCATCATCAGACATCATCCTGCGATAAGCTTTTTCCGGTACATTCAGCTTGTCTTTCTTAGCGGCAATTTCAGCTTCACTTAAACTGGGGTTTTTCCGCCTATATTCTTTTGCCCACTCATCCTTGAAAGCCTGTGTGGCCTCATTAATCTGAGGTTTTGTCAGCCTTAACTGGAAATCTCTACCTCCAGTGACGATGTTGGCACTATTTCCTCCAGCAGCGAATATATGCTCAATAATCAGACTCTCACGCCATCTCGACGATTTCTCACTCGGCCCTTCCCGACGGACTCTGGTGATGGTGTGATCCAACCCAAGTTCATTTAAATTCAATTCTCCGGCGTCACCAGAAGCCTTTATGGCTATTGACCAGTTTCTGAGCTTATTCTGTTGATTACAAAGCTTGATATAGGCTTTCAACTCTTCAAAGTAGTTTTCATTAATAAATGAGTTTGGTAGATCAAAAAATTCAAATAATTCCTCAACACCATCAGGTCTATATTCCAAGAACTCTAATTTCCCCTTGTCACTGTATATGGGTATAAAAGAGTCACTGTGTGCTTTAACCAGAGCCTTGAATGTCACCCATGCTGCCTCAATACGACTCTTTTCTATTACAAACTTAGTAGATTGCTTGAGGTGATCTGAGTAGGACCATCTGACCTCTTTTGAATTTTTTAATATTGAAGGCCTTGTGATTTTCAGTGCGCCCGGATGTTTCAAAACTCTCAAGGCAAATTTGCTTGGTGTGTTCGATGGGTCCCGATTCATCTCAATGAATCTTTGTTCCAAATCTTCAATTGTGGCGGTAGTTTGATCAAATTTCTCTAGGCTCTCTTGATTAGAGAAGAGCTTGCAACAGTCTATATACCCGGGTCTGTAACCAAACCAACGCCCCATCTGTAATAGAGTGTCTGCAAAGTTAGTGTTTCTGACAAAGTAATTAACTGTAAGCCCCTCGAGTGTGAACCCCCTTGAGAGCCTATTCCCACCGATTGCAATATAAACCTTCTCTTTAAAGTCTTTATCTGATTCATCAGGATAGAAAAGTTGATCTTTATCAGTACTGTTAACTGCCTTGGTCTGAATGTCAGAAACAACTTTAATCAGTAAAGGTTTTACGTCAGAAAAAGTCTTCGGTTCAAGAAAGCTATCTTCATAATCATCAGGGAGATATGACCTGATATTTTCCACAACATATGCGTAGTGCTTGTACCAGCATTTTTCGAAAAGACCATAGATCGAATTTTTCGAGTTGGGTTGATCATTGTCGAGTCTTTCCTTCAACTCATCGACATAGTTTTCCACAAGCTTTTTAGTCTTGGATTGCCAGGTAGTAAATCTAGAAATATGGATAAGCATGGTGTTATGAGGCTGATATAGCTTCGAACCAGTCATCAAACTTTTTCTGCTTAACCTAATTGCAGTCGATAGGACAAAACACATTATCGCTTCTTCGAGTGATTCAGGTAGATACTCAGGGAAGTGGTCATATTTAGTTGTGGCCCGTGTATCTTTGCCTGTTTCCGCTGTGGGGCTGATTCCATCTTTTGTCACCCTAGCAGGGAATGCATCCTGGTGGTCTTTTATTGGGGCAGCCACAAGCGGTTCTATTTTTTTGACATCATCCAATCTTGTCTCGAAAAAATGCTTGGCTCCAATATAATTTGGGGGAGGGAACAAAAGCTCTATAAAATCATTTGGGAATAGGCTGTCAACCTGGCTGAACGGGTGTTCTTCGCCCTTATCTTTCAAAATCCATTTAGCATCTGCAGCTTCATTACGATCCTGTAAAACATTTCCAAATGGTGTTGCTGTATAGCCTAAATATGTTTTTTTATCGAATAGCCCCAACAACGCCCTGATGTGTCCGTTAATAGTTGATGCGTAGTCGAGACCTTTCGCCCCAAGATTGTTAAGTGAAGCATTGTCAGCCTCATCATCAATGACAAGCAACGGAATTGATATTTTATCTTTGTTCTTATGCAGGTAACTCTGGAGCCATAAAAGCAGGTTTTTTAGTACATCCGTATTCTTTTTGCATATAAGAACGTTTCTACTATTGAGTGAAAAATCTGCTTCTTTGATAGTCTTCTTGAAGTCTGTCTCTCTCGATGTTGGAACAACGATTTGATGGACTTGGGGGTAATCACCTTGTTGGCCAAATGACGCACACGCTCCCACACCAATGAAAGCCCCATTTTCGAATTTCCCTTCAACCTCCTTTTCAATGCGCTTTTGAGTTTGAACCCTCAAATCTTCCATAATCCCTGATAGAACTATGATCAGGTCATAGCCAATATCAATGGCACTGTTAATCACCGCATTGAAATTCGAAGTCTTTCCTGACTGTACACTGCCGACAACCAGTCCTCTGACATAGAACGGATCCTGAGATTTTGGATCACCCATTTTTTTTAGTATTTCAAGACTGGACCTTTCTGTTTCTCTGATGTGATCTTTTGTTCTACCCACTCTTCTTAAATACTCGATATATCTCGTCCTGTATGTCTTAGCTCCATCTTCATTCCAACCCGTCTTTTTTATCCTCTCATCATCAAGCCAGATTCTGTATTTTTCATCTCCAGTGAGAGAGACACTTGGGCTAGTCATTCCCCTCTGGTTCTCGTGCTTACACTCTCTTTTAGCTATATCAAATAAGTGATCAAACTTTTCTTCAGTGAGGGGCTGTATGACCTTCACTTCTTCTAATTTTTTTAGTGCAAACCGAACTTTAGATTTCAATACATCAGTGTCAAAAAAATCTTTCTCAACATAACCAGCTTCATTTTTTTGATCATCAAACCATGATTCAAGAATGAATTTGATTTGTTTAATGAGTTCATTGTTTGTCATTTAATCCAGTTCCTTCATGATCTCAACAGGTAATGAACCCAACTCAAATCCGAGCTTGGGCAAAATCTGTTCTTTGATGAATTTGCTATCGAATCCATTTTTTTTGAAGTCGTTTATCACGGCTAAGATGTCTTTCTCTGATAGCCCATCATCCTCAATAACACCAGAAAACGCTGCTTGCTCATGAGATTTCCTGATTGTATTGATTGTGTTATTTATCATTCTCAACAGGGATCTAAACTTCGAGACTTGCTCATGTGTCATCTCTTTTTCCAGTGAATCTACAAGAGGAAAATAATGGTTTATCTCTAAAAGCATTCCTCTGTTAGATGCCTTTTTAATGAATAGATCTTCTGTTTCAGCTTTAGTTTTTTCAGGAAATTTTTTTACTCCCCGATTGTAATATTCACGCTCAGCCTGTAGCTTCAGTTCTTCGATGTAGTCCTCTATTCCTTTTCGTAAATCATGCGGAATGATGACCTGTGACTTGGCCACGTTCAGATGCAGGAGATGATCACATGAGTTGCCAATGTCTATTCTCAGCCTGGCTAACTGTAGACGGGGAGCTTTCCTTATTAAACCGTTCCAACCACCGAAAAGTATGATTCTGTCCAGCCGGTAAATATAAATCCCTTCCATGTCCATCAATCCCTTGTGCCTTGTTGTCCAGTTCGAACTCCCCTGTTTGACTTCTTCAATTGCTCTTGAAGGGACAACAAATCCCTCTATTTTTATTGAACCGTCACCGAAGCTTCTTTGTTTGAATTCAATGGATCTAAAGCCATGCTCATTCACAGGGAAAGGGTTGAAAGGTTCAAGCTGATTATTATTTATTCTGATTTTTAGTGACCGGGATTTATCTTCCATGAACCTGTGAAAAACGAGCTGTAGGTGCTCTGAGGTAACTTCGGTCAGTTCTTTATGGAGAGCTTTATCCGGTGCCTTACCCTCAAGATAGTTTTCAAATTTATACAAGCCCGACCAGATAATAATTGTATTGGGCTCGAAATTCTCATGAGAGTTTAAAAACTCATGGCTCAGCTCTTGATAGTTTCTAATCAGATTTTCAATTTGAAGACCAGAGTTAACCCGGATTTTCCATTCGTTGTTTTTAAGAAGTTCTACATCCCATGTTCTTGCAGAAAACTTCCCATCACATTTTTTTCTTGAAAGAACTGTAAATTTTCTTGTTTGTGAGAATGAAGCTGTTTTGAGACCAAGACCAAACCGGCCCAGATCAGAATTACTCCGCTTTGCTTCGGGGGATGAACTGGGAAACTGCATGCTCTGTCTCAGCGTTTCCTCATTCATACCCTCTCCGTTATCAGCCAAGTAGAGAGTAAAAGGCTGTTTGTCAGTATCAACTAGGATTTCAACCTTGTCCGCACCGGCTGTTATTGAGTTATCAATCAAGTCAGCCAGCGCTGACTCTAAGCTGTAACCCTGCTCAGCAATAGATTTAATCAGGTCTTGCGGCTTTGGAATTGCGTCTTCAATGATTTCCTTTTCGGACATCTAATTATTCCTTGAAACTCTGGGTCATTCAGCTGGTACCTCTCTCTTGTCTGTACTGAAAACAGCCTTTGAGGCTATCAATAAAAATTACCGGTTACCAGCGTTACTTCATGTCTTGACGCTAAGAAAAGTTCAAATTTATTTCTAACCTGGTATCCTTGCAACAGTTTAATTGAGACTTATTAATGACTGCCCCAATAAAAATCATCGATCTTTTTGCTGGTCCCGGAGGCTTGGGTGAAGGCTTTTCCTCATTAAGAGATGAAAAGTCAAACCCAGTTTTTAAAATTTCTCTTTCAATTGAGAAAGATAATAGTGCTCACAGTACACTCGCTTTGAGGGCTTTTTATCGTCAATTTCATCCAAACGATGTGCCAAATGAATACTATGACTTTCTTAATGGAAAACTTGGAAAAAATCCATTTGATAGCCTTTTTAAGATCCCATATCTGAAAAAGTATGCTCAAAGAGCTTGTGAAGAAGCAAGGTGTCTTACATTAGGACAAGATAATGATGAAATTCATAAGCTTATTAAGTCAGCTTTAGGTCAAGCTCATGAGCCATGGGTTTTAATCGGTGGACCACCATGTCAAGCATACTCGCTTGCTGGTCGCTCAAGAAATGCGGGCAATCTACAGTACAATGCTGAGGCAGATCATAGAAATTTTTTATATCTCGAATATTTGAAAGTTATAGCAAAATTCAAGCCTAGTGTTTTTGTGATGGAAAATGTTAAAGGAATGCTGTCTGCGAAGATCAATGGAAAAAAAATAATAAACGATATTCTCAAAGATCTGAAAAAACCATCTTTCAGAATTGACTCAAAGGAAATATGTGCTGAGTATGAAATTTTTTCCTTATCTAAAGAACTAAAACACAATGCAAATCCAGCTGACTATTTAATCCGGTCTGAAGATTATGGGATTCCTCAAGCCAGACATAGGGTTATTCTACTTGGGGTTAGAAAAGATTTTTTACAGAATATAACCCCTGACATATTACAAAAATCACCATACGGGCAAGTTACTGTTAGTGATGTTATATCTGATCTTCCAAGACTAAGAAGTGGCTTATCAAGAGAACAAGATAATTATGAGAATTGGATGAATGTCATAGTAAAAGGTGCCCAGAATCTGAAGATAGATCTAAAAAGAATAGGATTACTTTCAGGTCTTGAGCACTTGGAGTTTTGTTTAAGAGAAGTCAAAAGTCAAAGACTTTCCAGAGGTAGTAATTGGGGAGTAAAAAAGCATGAAAAAAGTCTTCAGAAACTCCTGCATTGGTATCAGGACCCAAGACAAAAAAACTTGATTTGTAACCATGAAAGCCGTGGTCATATTGAGAGTGATCTAATCAGATATTTATTTTGCTCTATCTATGGACTTGTTAGAGCAGAAACTCCTAAGGCAAAAGCTTTCCCTAAAGCTCTTGCACCCAATCATAAAAATTGGACATCCGGCAAGTTTGCTGACAGGTTTAGAGTACAACTAGCTGACAAGTATGCAACAACTATAACCAGTCATATATCTAAAGATGGCCACTACTACATTCATTACGATCCTAGTCAGTGTCGGTCTTTAACTGTACGAGAAGCTGCGCGCTTACAAACATTTCCTGATAATTATTTTTTTGTTGGCAACCGTACTCAACAATACACTCAAGTAGGTAATGCTGTCCCACCATATTTAGCACACCAAATTGCAAAAATTGTCGCTCAAATATTTGAAAAAGAGGGTAAGCATAAATCAATAAAAGCAGATTAGTTGAGAGGTACCAGTTAGGTTTGTGCGTTTGATTCCAAATCACGACGAACAACTATAATGTGATACTCCGCCTATATCACTCAGCTTCGTTGGCATAAGTCGATAATATTTTTTCTCAATGTCTTTTGACTGTTCGGCGTAGGGTTGTGTCATCACATCCTGTAGCTCACGAAGGAGTGTATAGTCACCTTCGGCTGCTTGTTTATAAGCTGCAACGAGTTGCCACTCTCGCAAAATATATTTTGGATTGACCCGTTTCATTTGATTGGAAATCGTTTCATGAGGACGAGCCTGGTTCGTGTCGTTTTTGTGACTGATGCCTAACAGCATTTGCCATTTATCAAGCCACGCTGACCAGTGTTGATCGATGTCCTGAGTGTTTGGAGACGCTGAGTTAAAACCATTATCAGAAGCATTCAGTTCACCGTAAAAGCTTTTTTTGAGTGGCTCCATGTTGTCGGGTAAGTGTGAGAGCTCACGAAAGAAAATGGTGTAATCGACGGTTGTCAGCGTCATTAGGCTGATGAGCTCGCTGACTAATGCCTCGTTATAGCTTTCAAGGCCCAGTTTAGCCGCCCACATCTTTTCTAATTGCGTTTGCATCACGTCAGCAAAACCTTGCTGAACGTCTTTTAGCTCTGATAAATAACGTTTATCGCCCTTAAGCAAAGGCTGCAAGGCTTTACAAAACATGGCGAAGTTATGAGCTGCCGCTGTGGGTTGGTTAAAGAATGAGAAATGGCGTCCGCCGCCGATCCATGGCTGGTATAGAGGATCAAACGATTCACAGAAGCCAAAAGGACCGTAGTCCAGAGTAAAGCCGCCTACTGCACAATTGTCACTGTTGAAGTTGCCTTGACAATACCCGACACGTATCCAGTTAGCGATAAGTGAGGTGAGGCGTTCACGAAACGCCTTGGCAAGTGAAATGACTTTTGTTTCGATATTCAGGTTGTTATCGATAACGTCAGCATATTCTCGATCGATTACGTGCAAGACGATCTTTTCGAGCTCATCCATGGCATTTTCATGTGCATGACTAACAACACGACGAGCAAATAGCTCGAGTTGACCCACTCGAATAAAAGAGGGGGCGACGCGCGTTGAGATGGCAACGGGTTCAGTGATAACAATGTCTGGTTCAGTGGACGCCGAACCATCCGAATACCAGGGCCGTCTGACACGCTCAGTTGTCGAGGCATACAAACTTAATGAACGTGATGTGGGCACACCGAGTGCGTGCATATGCTCTTGAGCAAGGAACTCTCTAATACTGGATCGTAAAACAGCCCGACCATCGGCACCTCGGCAGTAGGGTGTTCGCCCGCCACCTTTTAACTGCATTTCCCAGCGTTGGCCGTTGATAACGGCTTCCAATACTGAGATTGCCCGGCCGTCACCGTAACCGTTACCGGTTTGGAATGGACACTGTTGAGTGTATTCCGTACCGTAAATCGACAGGGCGTAACCACTCGCCCAACCGACTTGACGAATAGGCTCGGGAACGTAGGTGAGATCGCCGGAAAACATTCGAACGAAGTCGTTCGAGGTCGCCAAGCTATCAGCGAACCCCAGTTCATGGAAAAAGGTTTTGCTGTGTGTGACGTAAACTGGGTTTTCGATTGGTGTGGGTTTTACCGGCACATAATGACCCGAGAAGACTTGCCTTGGATAGTGATCTTCGCCACTTACCGTTGCGTCAGGATCACAATTTAGTGAGTCCATCAGCGAATAGCTCGTCAGTTTTGCAAGATCGTCGAGTGTCGAGACTTTTGAAGTCATATTTTCGGGGGGCTCAATAGTGTCAGAGTGTTTGATTTTACCAGTCTGGCTGGCTTAATCAGGCTAAGGTCTAAGTTAACATCTAACTGATTTTACTCAAAATCAATAAGACTGAATGTTGAATTTATATATGAGTATCAACCGTAGAATTTATTGACTTATTTTTGCCTTTTTCAGGCTGAAATAAAAAATCAATACAGGCAAGGTTCCGTAGATTAGTAATATTCTCCAGAATGTAGTTGGCAGACTATAAAAATAGCCATATGCATTTTTTAGTATGAATATAAAAAGAATGCTGGAGTACATTATTCCAAACCATTTCGGAATTAGTACTTTCTTGCCAAACAGTAATAGTGTTAGAACCACAATTCCTAACATAACCATGCTAAACCCAACAATTATAGAGCCGTCTACATCACCAGCTTTATAGACCAGCCATAATTGGGTAAGAATTATTAAAGTAAAAATAACGATGTACAGGCTAGATAGTATTTTCATTATGGCTACATAATCTCTTTAACTAAAATTAGTTATTCTTAGTTTTTTTCATTAACGCTGTTTACTCAAAACCCAATAAACAGGACGAATCAGTAAAAAGTGAATAATTCTGTAAATCCAGGTTATCAATATATAGATCGGACTAAAGATGCCGAGCAATGGCAGATAAAGTAGAACAAAACACAGCCGGTGCAGTAGATAACGGATTGTGAATGCATGCCAAGTTCGGTAATTGACTCTGACTGGTGAGGCCCAGAGTTTGAGATATAAGAACCAGGATGTTTTGTAGGAGACTAGGCCAATCGCTAATGAAGCGATTAAAGAAAGATGAACCCATGACGGAATGAGAGGGTGTATACGATCATCCAGTTCTTTTGCACGTGCTTCATTGGGCTGAAGTAGCATGGCGGATTTTGCTAAAAAATTCAGTGGCATTGAGGCGAGCTCGAGGCTACTGCTTTGCTTGTCGACGGCTGCTTTAGTTGGTGCGCGATGATCAAAATGCAGTGCGGTGCGTAACTTCCCGGAGGAATCAATATCAACAGGTATTGGAGCCGACGAATTTTTAGCAGCAAAGGCATTGTAAAAATCGCCGGTTGTGTATGAGTTTAAACTGCCATCATCTTTCTTTTTTTGCCAGTCTTTAGCCAATGTTTGTAAGGTCTTTTTCGGTTTATCTGAGCCGAGAATGATCAGGCTGATATCTCTATCAGCCGCGACCTTTTCTAAATCCTTCACAGCGATTTTTTCTTTGCCATGTATTAAAAAGCCATTTTCTACCTTGGCTGAAATAACAAAGGTTTGCTGGCGCATTGTTTTGAGCGCGTTCAGCAACTGATGAGTACCGACTTTATCCACCGGTATTTTTGAACCGTAATTTTGTTTGGGTAGGCTGACTTCAGGATTATCAGCCAGTTGAATCAAGCGCATATTTGACGAAGAGATGGGGCGTTGTAACTGCCACATGGCTGTTTTTAATGCGCTGATATCGCTAATATTAATGCTGATGTGTTTATCAATGAGTTTGGTTGTTGGGCTGGTGGTGAGTGAATAGGTTTTGCCTTGTCGAGATTTAATCTTGATAGCTACGTCTGAGGGGAGTTTATTAAAGACATCCAGTGAATAAGGGAGATGACTTTCTGACAGTAATAAGGTGGCTTGCTTGTTTGCATCTGCCGCGGTTTCAGTGAATTGATGAACGGGTACGCTTTTGCCATCGGGTGTTTTTGCTAGCCATTGATTTTGGCTATGGTTAAAACTAATTTCGGCGACGCCGCCTTCTGGATAATGGGCTAACTCATCAGCAAACCGAAAGGACGAGCCATGAGGGCTATCCGGTGCATCAATGCTTTTACCTAATTTTGTTAAGCCGGAGATCAAACCTGCTTCAGCTGAAGGCTGAGCAACAGTAATTAGGGCCGTCAGAAGCAAGAAAAGCCAGCGTGTTTTAGCGGTAGAAGCAGTCATTTGGTTAGTGTTCTCTTATGGCCCATCACATTTGAAAAAAAAGCATTGAAGTAGATATAACGACATATTACACAGCTTTATATAGGCTCATTGGGTATGGAATCAATAGGATCAGAGTTACTCGTTTTCACTCTATATTGATGTGATCCTATTGACTCCTAATCGAGTTAAGTAACGATATATTGGATCATTCTTTTGCCAGTTCAAGATACGCTTCTTCGAGTTGGGCCATACCTTGGCGTATTTCAGTTTCGCCTTCGGGGTCGTTTCCATGGAACCAGTCGAGACGGATATCAGCTGAATCAATATACCAGTGGGCATGAGCCCTTGCGGCAGCACGCAGATAAGCTGGAAGCTCCTGCTGATAACGCTTAGCCCTGGCCGGATCATCAGGTTTATTTTTTGCAATCAGTTCACCCAATGCCGGTACTTTGGTTTCGGCATCTTTTTTCATTTGTTTGCCGATACTTAGAAGTTGCAGATTACGATCATGATGGCCTTCGTGGACACCGTCACTTGAGGAATAGTCTAGATGTTCACGCCGTATATCAATGTATGCATTATTTGAGTCAGCATAAAGCTGCTTACGTGCCTTGGCCATGTCTAAATTCAGAGCTTGCAGAACCATGCGGTCTTGTTGATGCTGATATGCATGGGCGGGATCACGTTGGTTTTCACCACAGACACTTTCAATAAAGAAACTGTCTTGTTCTGCATCATAAGCTAGCGAGGCTTCTTTGGGTAATTCGTACTCCCCGTCAGCATTCTTCAGCCAGCCCGGTTCTTTGGTGAGTCTTGCTGTCCACGTATAAAGTGGTAAGCCATCCTGGGCTTTTTGGAAATCACTGTCATCGTCTTTCCAGAGGTAACCAAGTTCAAAACGATCAACGGCAACATAGCTTGGGGTGTTGGTATCACCGCCGCCGCGTGCTAACAAGGTGTAATTACCGACAAGCTTGGGTGGTGTAAGATCGAGCGTCAAAGGTCCCATATCGTTGCAGCGTTGTTCAACACTATAGGTACCTGTTGGTTTGACAGCGGCATCCCCTCCTGTGCCAGTGTCGCAGCCTGCGATCGTCAGCATGGTGATGAAAAATGGCCAGCACCGTTTCATTACGCCTCTCCTTTTCTGATGAGCATGTGTTGTACGCGAATTTATGTTCATTGAAAGCAACATTATGGTGTCAGTTGAATACTGAATTAATATTCGCCGCAGAGCTTTTCATATTTTTCGTTGAAATTCATATCGGCCTGATCGAATGACGCCATAACCTCATCATCAAGTGATGCAGGGTCTTTTGGGTCTACCATTTTTGCGACCTCCATTAATGCATTCAATTCTTTTTGCATGTCTGGGGTTTTGTCACGTACAGCTTCCATATTGGATATGGCCTGATCAAGGTCACTCGATCCAATAATAGCGAGCTGAAGGTCAGAGGTAACTTTGATGACATCTATGCAATGAGCATGGTCCATTGCCGATGCGTTGGAAGAGATACCGAGAATGGTTATCAAACTGCAGACGGTCGCTAGTTTTTTCATTTTTTCCTCTTTTGTTTCTGTCCTAAAAAAACGAAAAATTATCACATGTCTGCCAAGGCTATTCCAAGGGAAGAACTCATAGTCTGCTTAAATTTTTTCTAACTAATCCGTTGATAGTGTTTGGTTTTGCCGAAATTAATTGCTTAGTTGTGTCAGTTACAGCATCAATAGCCATCGGTCTTTATCCTCTATTAGCTATTTATGATCTGCAAAATGAATTTATTTCTGTTGTGGATCGTAATGTCAGCTTATTAAGCATTATTTTTGATTTACGTTTTTACGCCGCAACGTGTTGTCGCTTTGCTTTAGATGATGATTTGACGAACGATGTAAACGAGCATCAAAAGATGTATGAAGCTCATGATTTTCTTAGCTGTTACTTTGTTATTCGTCGAAATATAGAAAACTTCCAACAACAGATACTAACTATGCCGAATCAGTTAGTAAGTTGCTTTAAGCTATCTTAGGTTTATGAGACATTGAAAGAAGGTAATTTTTGTAGAAATAAAAAAGCCCCGAGACTTTGCAGTATCGAGGCTTTCGTATTCTTATGGTACCCAGGGCCGGAATCGAACCGGCACGCCGGATTAGGGCGAGGGATTTTAAGTCCCTTGTGTCTACCAATTTCACCACCTGGGCAACAAGCCGCACATTATAACGAAGATTTTCGATTTGTTCACTACCCTTTTTACTATTTTATTACAGATTTAGGTAATTGATAGTGAGCTTCGATCATTTCGCGGGTCAAAATACCGTAGATCCGTTCGATCATTGGCGCGTTCTGACGACTGACATAGAGGGCTTCTACATGGTGTTCGTTCAGAGCTCGATAGGCTTCAAACAAGCTGGTATGTAAGGAAATTTTGTGTACATCACGACGTGTGCCAGGAATCTGCATTAAGTCGATTTCGGTGTTTTCGCCCATATCTTTGACGCTGACGGCTCTTGCCAGATCGCTGGCGGGCATCATCACAACAGGAATGCGATCACGGGTGATAATGATCCATTCTGGGCTGTTTTTTAAGGTTTGCATGGCCATTTGTGCGTTAACGACTTGATTGAGTGTCGCAAAATTACGCTGCATCGCTGCGCCGACACTAATCTTACGTAAAGCTTGTGAGATGGGGTCGTTTTGAAAGTCGAGACCACGATAACGCAGAATACTGACGAATAAGGCATCAAGCTTGAAGTAGTCATGAATAATCAAGCTGGAGAAAACGATAGCCAGCATCCCTGGCAGGATGATTTCAGGGTTACCGGTTAATTCCAACATCGCCATTAAGGCGGCAAGCGGAGCTTTGAGTGTGGCAGACATCATCGCGCACATACCGATAACGGCATAAAAAGTCATGGATGAGGCGTATTCGGGTAAGAGTAGGTTGCCTATATAACCCAGAATGGCCCCAGCACAAGCACCGACGACCATGGTCGGTCCGACCATTCCCGCAGGTATACCAAACCCCACACAAGCGGAAGACAGGACGAGTTTAAGCACCAGAATAATGATCAGGCTGCCAATTGCGATTTCATTAGCGGAAATACTGCCAATAACGCCATAGCCCATGCCCATAACTTCGGGAACGGCCATACCAAAAACGCCCATTAAAATGCCAGCATAGACAGGGCGTAACCAAGCAGGATGTTTACTAAAGGTGCCGGAAAAAAGTTGCAGACTCTTTAAAGATAGAGTGGCCAGACCACCAATGATAATGCCCAGAAAAATAATGTAGGGCAGCTCCCATAAAGATTGCATTTGGGTAGCAAGATTAACGAAAACAGTATCATCACCAAAGGTTAGCCGACACACGACGGCACCGGTGACAGCAGCCAGAATGACGGGAATAAAGCTGGCGATATGGTATTCCATCATGATCACTTCCATCGCGAAGATCACACCGGCGATGGGCGTATTAAAGGATGCAGCGATAGCAGCAGCAGAGCCGGATGCAACCAGGATACGGACGCTATTATTGGGGAGTTCTAAACCGCTGGCAAGTAAACTGCCGCTGGCAGCACCTAGATGCACACCCGGTCCTTCACGACCCACGGAGTGGCCGGTAATGATGGCAATACTGGTACCAATAAATTGACGCACAGCATTTTGCCAGGGCAGACGACCTTCATATGACGACAGTCGCTCAATAACATGCAAAATGCCGGTATTACGTTGCTCGGCGTCCAGCCCACGAAATAACAAGCCAATCAACAGACTGCCGATAATCGGCATCGATAACAACCAGTACCACGGTAACGTATCGTAACTTTCGACTTCACCAGAGGGGAATAACAACATCTGACCAGAATCAATGGCCAGACGTAACAGGATGATAGCCAGACTCGACAGTAACCCAGTAATGACAGCAAGCACATAAAGCTTGACGCCTAATCGACCGAAGATGAAGTACTGTCGGATTTTTTCCAGCATATTTCCTATATAACTTTGGAAAATCGCTGCCTTGCTTGTTGACTGTATTTATCAAACACCATGCAGATATTACGTATCAATAAGCGGCCAGCGGGTAAGACTTCTATAGAGTCCCATTTATACTGCAACAGGCCGTCTTGGGCAAATTGTTCTAGGTCGGCAATAGCATCTGCAAAGTAGTCATTGAAGTTGAGGTGATAGGCTTTTTCAATAGCAGGTATATCTAAGGCAAAATCGCAGATAAGTCGGGTGATGATGTCACGACGGCATTTATCATCGTCGTCCAGTTCAACACCACGTAATACGGGTAATTTACCTGCTTTGATGGCTTCATCGTATTCCGGTAATGTTTTCACGTTTTGCACATAAGCATCACCGACTTTGCCGATAGAGGTTACACCAAAGCCAATCAGATCACACTCAGCGCGGGTCGAGTAGCCCTGAAAGTTGCGGTAAAGCTGTTTATTTTCTTGTGCCAGGGTCAGTTCATCGTCGGGTTTGGCAAAGTGATCCATACCTATATATACATAACCGGCGGCAGTGAGTTTATCGATAGTGCGATGCAAAATTTGTAATTTTACTTGTGGCGAGGGGATATCGGCAGTGGCAATCTGACGCTGAGTTTTGAACAGATCGGGCATGTGGGCATAGTTGAACACAGATAAACGATCGGGGCTGGCGGCAATGACTTTATCCAGTGTCTCGCTGAAGCTTTCCACGGTTTGGTGCGGCAGACCGTAAATCAGATCAAGACTGATACTGCGGAAACCTTCACGACGTGCGGCATCTAAAACTGAGAATGTTTGTTCTTCAGTTTGAATACGATTAACGGCTTTCTGTACTTTAGGATTGAAGTCCTGCAAACCAAGGCTGATGCGATTAAAGCCCAGTTCTCTTAACAGCTTGATGGTGGCGTCATCAGCTTCGCGAGGATCAATCTCAATCGAAAACTCGCCTTTGTCATCATCCGCTAAGGTGAAATGCTGACGGGTATGCGCCATCAGTTCACGCATTTGCTGATGGGTTAAGAACGTCGGTGTGCCGCCGCCCCAATGCAGTTGTTCGACCACGCGGCTTGAGTCAAACAGTTCAGCCTGCATGCGAATTTCTTCATAGAGGTTTTCCAGATAAGGCTCGGCATGCTGGCGGTTTTTGGTGATGATTTTATTGCAGGCGCAATAGAAACAAACGGTATCGCAGAACGGTACATGGAAATACAGAGAAAGCGGGCCACCACGCTGATTCGATAAAGCAATATGCTCAGCATAAGTTTCGGCAGTAAAACCTTGATGAAATTCGACAGCAGTCGGGTAGGAGGTATAGCGCGGACCAGCTTTGTCGTAACGGCGGATTAATCCTTCATTAAATTCAATCGCATCAGTCATGGTTTTCTTCCTAAATAATGTGCGCAAAGTATAACCAGCGAGGATTTATGCTGTTTTATTATCCGAACAGATCTTGACCTGGATCAAAGCTGGCGCTGGCTGCTGACTGATTGCTTGAGAAAAAGAATCGCTTTGCCTATATAAATCATCCATTTTGGTGGTTTGGAAAAGCCGTTATCTACGGTATTATTAGCCTCTTTTTAAGCATCTCCGGCAATCATCTATGAAAGTATTAGTCATCGGTAGCGGTGGGCGCGAACATGCTCTCGCCTGGAAACTGAATCAATCTCCAACCTGTTCTCAGGTTTTTGTGGCACCCGGTAATCCCGGCACAGCCAGCGAAAGCAATATCAGCAATGTCGATATCAAAGTGGAAGATATCGCCGGGCTGGTGAAATTTGCTCAGGACAACGCGATTGATTTAACCGTGGTAGGGCCGGAAGTGCCCTTAACCATGGGTGTGGTTGATGCTTTTGAAGCAGCGGGTTTACGTTGTTTTGGCCCATCAAAAGCAGCGGCAGAATTAGAAGCCTCAAAAAGCTTCACTAAAGATTTTCTCGCTCGTCATCAGATTCCAACCGCGGCATATCAAGTCTTTACCCAGGTGGATGAAGCTAAAGCTTATATTCAAGAGCAGGGCGCCCCCATCGTGGTGAAAGCCGATGGTCTGGCTGCGGGTAAAGGCGTGATTGTGGCAATGACTGAAGCCGAAGCCATTTCAGCCGTTGAAGATATGCTGTCTGGGAATGCCTTTGGTGATGCGGGTAGCCGTGTGGTTATCGAAGAATTTATGACAGGCGAAGAAGCCAGTTTTATTGTGATGGTCGATGGCGAACATATTTTGCCATTAGCAACATCACAAGATCACAAAGCACGTGACGACGGTGATAAAGGCCCCAACACAGGTGGCATGGGCGCATACTCTCCAGCGCCGGTAGTGACCGATGATGTGTTCCAACGCATTATGGCGGAAGTCATTGAGCCAACCGTAAAAGGCATGGCGGCTGATGGTCGCCCTTACACAGGCTTTTTGTATGCCGGTTTAATGATTGATGAAGCAGGCGCACCACGTGTGGTTGAATATAACTGCCGTTTTGGTGATCCGGAAACACAGCCTATATTGATGCGTTTACAGTCAGATTTAGTCACATTATGTGAAGCGGCATTAGATAAACGTTTAAATGAAGTCGAAGCCGAGTGGGATTCACGTGCGGCAATTGGTGTGGTGATGGCGGCCGGTGGTTATCCAGATAGTTACCGTAAAGGTGACGTGATTACTGGCATTGCAGATGCCGAGCAAAATGGCAGCAAAGTATTCCATGCCGGTACAGCCAGCCAGGGTGACGATATAGTGACTGCGGGTGGCCGTGTTTTATGTGTGACCGCTCTGGGTAATACTGTGGCAGAAGCGCAAAAGTCGGCTTATGACGCATTGCGTCATATTAAATGGGATGATGCGTATTTCCGTACCGACATTGCTTACCGCGCTGTGGCACGTGAACAGGGCTAGAATCACACTTTGAGAATGTAAAAAAGGGGTTACTGGTTAACCCCTTTTTATTAAGTGAGATTAGGGTGTGCAATCAATGTGGTCCGAATAGAGGCGAGAACATGACAAATACTTGGCGATTACGAGAAGCAGTAAAAACACTGAATGCCGGTGGTGTTATCGGCTATCCGACTGAGGCCGTATTTGGCGTGGGATGTGATCCTTGGGATGAAGAAGCATTATTGCGTTTATTAGAGATTAAACAGCGCCCCTGGCATAAAGGTCTCATTCTGATTGCATCGGATTTTAATCAACTCCAAGACTTTATCCAGCCTGTTGATGCCAATGTTCTGGCTGAGCTGAATAAAACCTGGCCTGGTCCGGTAACCTGGTTATTACCCGTGCGTGAAGAAGTTTCGATGTTATTGACAGGCTTACATGACACCATTGCTGTACGGGTAACCGCGCACCCACAGACTCGCACTTTGTGTGAGGCTTTTGGTGGCGCGATTGTGTCAACCAGTGCAAATATAAATGGACTCAGACCAGCAATGAATGTGCACCAAGTCCATTGGCAATTGCCAGAGCTGGATTATGTCTTACCTGGCAGCTTGGGCGGTGCGAGTAAACCCAGCCAAATCAGAGATGCACAAACAGGAGAAGTTTTACGATGAGTACACCCGATATTAATGCAGTTCGTGAGTATCTACTTCGTCTACAAGAAAGTATTTGCAATGAGCTTGAGTTAATAGATGGTGAAGCATCGTTTGAAATTGATGACTGGAAACGTGAAACTGGTGGCGGTGGCCGTACACGGGTATTAACTAACGGCGCTGTATTTGAGCAAGGTGGTGTCAACTTCTCCGAGGTCAGTGGCGATAATTTACCTGCTTCTGCCACAGCTAGCCGACCTGAATTAGCCGGCCGAAGCTTTCAGGCAATGGGCGTTTCGCTGGTGATTCATCCTCATAATCCTTATGTCCCGACATCGCATGCTAATGTCCGCTTCTTTATTGCAGAGAAAGAGGGCGAAGATCCTATCTGGTGGTTTGGTGGTGGTTATGATTTAACACCATATTACGGTAATGAAGAGGATGTCATTCATTGGCATACCACGGCTAAAGCCGCTTGTGATCCTTTTGGTGATGACGTGTATGCACGCTTTAAACAATGGTGTGATGAGTATTTTTATCTAAAACATCGCGATGAGTGTCGTGGCGTCGGTGGCCTGTTTTTTGATGATCTTAATGAGTGGGGCTTTGATCGCTGTTTTGCATTTATGCAGTCTGTTGGCGACAGTTATATCAAGGCTTACGCACCGATTGTACAAAAACGTAAAGATAGTGAATTTGGTGAACGCGAACGCGATTTTCAGTTATACCGTCGTGGTCGTTATGTCGAATTTAATCTGGTGTATGACCGCGGCACATTGTTTGGATTACAGTCTGGTGGCCGCACAGAGTCGATTCTGATGTCATTACCACCATTGGTGAAATGGCGTTATCACTGGATTCCGGAAGCCGGGTCAGCAGAAGCCCGTTTATATACGGACTTTCTGCCGCCACGCGATTGGATTTAAGACTCGCCGGATAAAGCGGCGAGCTGATCCGCCTGGTATTCGTTGATCAATGGTTCAATGACTTGTTCCAGCTCACCTTCCATGATTTCAACCAGTTTGTATAAGGTCAGGTTGATGCGGTGATCGGTCACACGTCCTTGGGGGTAGTTATAGGTGCGGATACGTTCACTTCGATCGCCTGAGCCCACCAGTGATTTACGCGTTTGTGCTTCTTCGGCCGCTTGTTTTTCCACCTGCGCAGCCATAATGCGCGCTTGTAAAACCGACATCGCTTTCGCCCGGTTTTTATGCTGCGAACGTTCTTCCTGACATTCAACCACAATGCCAGTTGGAATATGGGTAATACGTACTGCAGAATCGGTGGTGTTAACGTGCTGACCACCGGCACCTTGTGAGCGATAGGTATCGACTTTCAAGTCAGCTGGGTTGATATCGACTTCATCGATTTCATCCGCTTCTGGCAGAATAGCGACAGTACAGGCCGAGGTATGAATACGGCCTTGTGATTCTGTTTCCGGTACACGTTGTACACGATGAGCGCCTGATTCGAATTTGAGACGAGAGTACGCGCCTTCACCCACTATGCGGCAGATGACTTCTTTATAACCACCGTGCTCACCTTCTTGTGCATTAATGACTTCTACTTTCCAGCGGCGAGACTCGGCATATTTTGTATACATACGGAATAAATCGCCTGAGAAAATAGCCGCTTCATCACCACCCGTTCCGGCACGAATTTCCAGATAAATATTACGCTGATCATTGGGATCTTTCGGTAGTAATAATTTTTGCAGTGTTAATTCAAGTTGCTCGAGTTTTTCTTCTGCCTCATTGATTTCTTCTTTTGCCATTTCGCGCATTTCAGCATCGTCTTCATCCAGCATCAACTTGGCATCTTCCAATGCAGCAGTTGTGTCACGATAAGCATTAAAGTTGCTGACAACGGGCTCTAATTGGGCGTATTCCTGAGACAGTGTGCGGAATTTATTTTGATCCGCCATGGTGTCAGGATCAGCGAGCAGACCACTAATTTCTTCATGACGATCAACGAGGGATTCTAGTTTATGTTTGATCGAATCTTTCACTTGGGATCCTTGATATTAAACAGACGCCGCGCTGTACTGAGTAAATGGCCTTCTTCATCAAATCCGGAATGACGAAGCTGGCGACTCGGTTCATGCAGCAAACGGTTGGTCAGTGTACGTGCGAGTTCGGTCATGACTTGTTCCGCAGGCATGCCGTGCTCAAGTTGTTTTATTGCTCTTTCTAGTGAGTGCCTACTTATCTCTTCAGCATTGTCACGTATGGCTCTGATAACAGGGACAGCATCTTGTGTCCTCAGCCATGCTTGGAAATGATCCACTTGTGTATCGATGATTTCTTCAGCTTGTAAGGCTGCATCACGGCGAGACTGCAAGTTCTCTTCAATGATTTCTTTCAAATCATCAACACAATAGAGATATATATCTTCTAATAATCCGACCTCCGCTTCAATATCCCGTGGTACAGCGATATCTACCATGAAGATAGGTTTACGTTTACGGATTTTTAAAGCTCTTTCCACAGCCCCTTTACCAAGAATAGGTAGTTGACTGGCCGTTGAGCTGACTACGATATCGGCTTCTGACAGGTGAGCGGGTAGTTCACTGAGACTGATAGCATAACCATCTACCTGAGTGGCAAGGTTATGGGCACGCTCGATTGTGCGGTTAGCAATAATGATGCGCTTGATACCGTTATCATAAAGATGACGGGCAACCAGTTCGATGGTTTCACCTGCACCTATTAATAAAGCGGTGGAGTCGGCCAATTCACTGAAGATTTGTTTTGCCAGACTGACGGCAGCAAAGGCGACCGAAACCGGGCTGTTACCGATAGCGGTATCAGTTCGGACTTGTTTAGCAACAGCAAATGCGTGCTGGAACATACGTCCTAATGATTTTCCAAGGGTGTTTGCATTAAGCGACTGGCTGTAGGCGTCTTTTAATTGTCCCAGTATTTGTGGCTCACCCAGCACCATGGAATCGAGACCACAGGCGACACGCATAAGATGACGAATCGCATCAGCTTGCTGGTAATGATAGAGATAAGGGGTGATGGTGCCATCTTCTTGTTGGTGGTACTCATGCAACCAAGTAGGGATTTGGTTGTCATACTCCCCATCAACACAACAGTAGATTTCAGTACGATTGCATGTCGACAAAATAACGACTTCAAGTATGGAATCATCTTCATGTAGAGTGGATAAAGCTGCTGGAAGCATGCTCGCATCAAACGCAAAAAGCTCACGGATGTGAACCGGAGCGGTGTTGTGGTTGATGCCATAGGTGACAAGATGCATATTAAGAAAAAGTCGTTATTAAATGCTGTTAAACTTTACAGCCATTATTACAATCGTCTGTTATTAAGTGAAAACAATTCGCCATTCTATCAAAATCAAACGTTCAGGTCGTTTTAATATGGATTCAACGCAATCATTCATGATGAATGTAGGGCAACGTACAAAATATTTTGCTCTGATCGGACTTACTTCTCTGATGTCTGCCTGTGCTGCAACGCCCGCACAGCAAAGCAAAGCCACAGTTGACGAGGCGCAAACCGTCGCCAAAGTTGCACCCGAAGTGACAGAGGAAAAAAAGCCTGAAGTCACTATGCCAATGTCACCTGAACTGATGTACTACATCCTTACTGCGGAAGTGGCGGGGCAGCGTGGTGAAGTCGGTGCCGCAGTTGAACTTTATGAGCGTGCTGCGGATATGGTCAAGTCTCCGAAGCTCGCGAGTAGAAGCGCACAAGTGGCGACGCTTTCCAGAAACGAAGAAAGAATCAATCATGCACTGGACCGTTGGTTGGAAGTGGAACCTAATAACGCCGATGTCTACATCATGCGTGCACCATTTCTAATGATGGAAAAGGATTATGACGGGGCTGTCCAGGCATTGAATAAAGCATTGGCCCTAGCTCCTGAGAAACAAAAAGTTTATTTAGCCAGAGCTATAGAAAATCTGGCGGAAGTGGCATCGCCAGAAGAAGCGTTAGCTACACTTAAGAAGTTGGACTTATATCAACAGGATCATCCTGATGCGCATTATGCTTACGCCCGTTTAGCTTTTTTCTATCAGCAATATCAAGAAACATTGACTGAAGTTAACCCTTTGTTAAAAGCGGATCCGGATAATGAAAGTTATCTTGTATTGAAAGCCGATACATTACAGCGTTTAGGCAAAACTAAAGAAGGCATCAAACTATTAGCTAAAGCGGCAGCAAAAGATGATGCCAGTGATGAGCTGCGCTTTACCTATGGCAAGTTACTAGGCGATGACGGCCAACTGGATAAAGCACGTACGATTTTTGAATCGATTCAGGCAGATAATCCTGAAAATCGTGATGTCCTTTTTGCATTAGGATTATTGGCGCTGGAAGAAAAAGATGGTGTTAAAGCCAAATCGTATTTCAGTGATTTACTGAAATTAGGCGATCCCACTAATCAAGCTGCCTATTTTATGGGGCTAGCCGAGGAAATGAACGCGAATGTCGATGCAGCACTGGTATGGTTTGCATCGGTACCGGTTCAAAGTAGCCGTTTTGATTTGGCACAGACACATTACATCAACTTATTATTGGGCCGGGATGATATCCAAAAAGCGCGTGAACATTTATCACAGCTAAGACAGCAAGTGCCTCAGAAAGCCTTACAATATTATTTATTTGAAGCCAGCTTATTGCGCGATCATGGCATGAAACAAGAGGCTTTCGACCTATTGACGAAAGCACTTAAACATTATCCAGATAATGAAGATGCGCTCTACAGCAGAGCCATGGTTGCCGAATCATTGGACAAGCTGGATGTGCTGGAATCAGATTTGAGGCAAATTCTGGCTAATGATCCTAATAACTCTCAGGCATTAAATGCGCTGGGTTACACATTGACCGATCGCACAGATCGTCATGAGGAAGCATTAAAGTTAATTCAGCGTGCTTTAGAGCTTAAGCCCGGCGACCCTTTCTATTTAGATAGTCTGGGGTGGGTTTATTATCGCCTTGGTGAGCTGGAAAAAGCTGAAAAATACCTACGTGGAGCGACAAAGGCGAATCCTGATCCAGAGTTCGTTGCGCATTTAGGTGAAGTACTGTGGCAGCGTGGTAAAAAACAAGAAGCAAAAGAAATCTGGGATAGAGCTTTGTTACAAGATCCAGACAATAAGGTTCTTATTGAAACGATGCGCAGGTTTGGCCAATGAGACTAGTTTGGCTGGCAGGGCTGAGTCTGTTACTGACTGCCTGTGCGCCTTTATGGCAACCCAAAACAACCGAGTCGCCAGAGCAGTTATGGCAGCAACAACAGCAAGAAATGGCTTCTTTAAAAGACTGGCGATTTCGCGGCCGTACGGCGATAACGCAAGGACGTGAAGGCTGGAATGCTGGTATTACTTGGCAACAACAAGGTGAGGATTTTGAGATCAAACTGTCTGGCCCTTTTTCGCAAGGGGGGGCTGAACTGGTTGGTGATGCTGAACAGGTCACATTGGTGCTGGATAATGGTGAACAATATTCAGCACAGACACCTGAGCAGCTATTAGCTAAAACCTTAGGTTGGCTTTTACCCGTCAGTGCCTTACGCGATTGGGTTAGAGGCATGCCATATAAAGAGGTTGCTGTAGATAAGTATCAGCTGGATGAAAATGGACGTCTTAAAACATTACAGCAGGCCGGTTGGCAGATTGAATATCTGCGTTATGTTCCCTTTAATGGTTTGGTTGTCCCTGCCAAAATTTTTATTAAACACCCTGATTTGAATATCAGATTAATCATTTCTGATTGGAGTCAAGCTGAGTGAAAGCATGGCCAGCGCCGGCAAAATTAAATTTATTTTTGCACATTACCGGACAGCGAGAAGATGGATACCATAATCTTCAGACCGCATTTCAGTTTTTAGACTTTGGCGATAGTCTGTTTTTTGATACCAATAACTCTGGTCAAATCACGCTCAAAACTGAATTTGATAGTGTGCCGAGCGACGATAATCTGATTATTAAAGCAGCAAGATTATTAAAACCCTTCACCAATAATGAGCAGGGCGTTGATATTGCCATCACTAAACGACTACCAATGGGCGGCGGATTGGGTGGCGGAAGTTCTAATGCGGCGACAACTTTAGTTGCTTTAAATCAACTTTGGAAATGTGGGCTATCTGAGCAAAAATTAGCGCAACTTGGACTCAGTTTAGGGGCTGATGTACCTATTTTTATCGCAGGGCATGCTGCTTGGGCCGAAGGTGTTGGCGAAGACCTAACATCAATATCCCCTGTAGAACCTTGGTTTGCGGTGATCTGTCCTGATTGTCATGTGTCGACTGCAGAAATATTTTCGTCAGTGGAATTGACACGAGACTGCGAACCTATCACAATACCGCGCTTCCTTTCTGGGGAAGGCAGAAACGTCTGCGAAGCGGTAGTAGTAAAACACTATCCTGCAGTTGCAAATGCACTAGAATGGTTGGCACAATACGCGCCACCAAGAATGACTGGTACAGGAGCATGTGTTTTCGCTGATTTTCAAAGTCAGCAAAAAGCACAAGACGTCATAGATAATCTGCCTTCACACTGGCAGGGTTTTGTGGCAAAAGGCTGTAATCAGTCGCCACTCACTGCAAGAGCACTGGCAGAAAAATAAGCCAGATGTGACAGCAAGATGATAGAATGAGTTTTGTCAGTTGGGGTATCGCCAAGCGGTAAGGCACTGGGTTTTGATCCCAGCATTCCCAGGTTCGAATCCTGGTACCCCAGCCACTCTTTTGTTTTTTTGATAGAAAACTCGGCGCCTCTACCGTGACACAAAACCGACTTCTCCAGCTACAACAACGAACAGCAGACAGCCGCATGATGGTATTTACTGGTAATGCCAATCGCAGTCTGGCTCAAAGTATCGCCAATTTCCTCAATATTTCCATTGGTAAAGCCACTGTGGAAAAATTCAGCGATGGCGAAATCATGGTTGAAATTCTAGATAACGTGCGTGGCAAAGACGTATTTATCGTTCAACCTACCTGTATGCCAACCAACGACCATTTGATGGAATTGATGGTGATGACCGACGCTATCCGTCGAGCATCGGCTAAACGTATTACGCTGGTTGTGCCATATTTTGGTTATTCTCGACAAGACCGTCGTCCTCGCTCAGCACGTGTTGCTATCACGGCAAAAGTCGTGGCGAATATGCTGACCGGCGTAGGTGCTGACCGAGTCTTAACTGTCGATTTACACGCCGACCAAATCCAGGGCTTTTTTGATTGTCCTGTTGATAATGTCTATGCCTCACCCGTGTTGTTAGGTGATATCTGGAAGCACAAATACCAGGACTTAGTTGTGGTTTCTCCTGATGTGGGTGGTGTAGTCAGAGCGCGTGCATTAGCAAAACATTTAGGTGTGGAATTAGCGATTATCGACAAACGTCGTCCACGCGCTAATGAAGCGAAAGTCATGAATATCATTGGTGACGTAGATGGCCGTGTATGTGTATTAATTGATGACATGGTCGACACAGCCGGTACTTTATGTGCCGCCTCAGCCGCATTGAAAGAGCATGGCGCTACACGCGTTGTCGCCTACTCAACACATCCTGTTTTATCGGGTCCGGCTATAAAAAATATCAGCAACTCGGTTTTGGATGAGTTGGTGGTTACGGACACTATTCCGTTACAGCCTCATGCACAGGAATGCGAAAAAATTCGCGTGCTAAGTATCGCTGAGATGCTGGCAGAAGCGATGTATCGAATTAGTAACGAGGAGTCAGTCAGCTCCTTGTATATGGATTAGTCAGCTACGGCTGACTTTTACGTGCCGAGCCTGGTCGCGGGTGAGGCTTACGCCGCTTTTATTAGCGGCATTTTTGATGGACTAAGGTCCATTATTTTTGGAGAAAAAAATGGAAAACTTATTTGAAGTACAAGCTGAAGCGCGTACTGATGAGGGGAAAGGTGCGAGCCGCCGCCTTCGTCATGCGGGTAAAGTACCAGCTGTTGTTTATGGCGCTGAAAAAGAGCCAGTATCGATCGCTTTAGATCACAACCAATTCATTCGTCATTTAGCTGAAGAAGCGTTTTATGCGCACATTCTGACGCTGAACATTGGCAAGAAAAAAGAGCAAGTTGTATTGAAAGACCTACAACGTCACCCTGCCAATGACAACAAAATCATTCATGCTGATTTCCTGCGTGTTGATGCGAAACATGAAATGACAATGACTGTACCACTTCACTTTATCGGTGAAGAAAAAGCACCAGGTGTGAAAGCCGGTGGTGTTGTTTCTCACGTGATGACTGAGGTTGAGATTGCTTGTTTACCAGCTGACCTGCCTGAGTTTATTGAAGTTGATATCAGCAAGCTAGAGTTAGATGAAGCTATGCACTTATCAGAACTTGTTCTGACTAAAGGTGTTAGCTTGACTGCGCTGTCTCACGGTCAGGAAGAGCACCTTGAAGAAGGTGAACGTTCTGCTTATGACCAAGCTGTAGTCAACATTCATATGCCTCGCGTACACACAGTGGAAGATGATGAAGCTGAAGACGCAGAAGGTGATGAAGAAGCAACTGAAGAGTAATCTTTAGATGGGGAGCTGGATCATAACCGGTTTAGGTAATCCCGGCTCCCAATATGAAGGAACCCGACATAATGTTGGGTTCTGGCTACTGGACCAGCTTGCTCGTGATCTCGGTGTGAACTTTACTGTTCAAAACCGCTATCACGGGGAGCTGGTTCAATGCTCTCTGGATGGTCATAAGGTTTATTTGCTGAAACCACTGACATTCATGAACAGAAGCGGTCAGTCTGTTGCCCCATTAGCCAATTTCTTTAAAATTCCATTAGAGAATATTCTCGTCATCCACGATGAATTAGATCTGGCTCCCGGAACTGTTAAATTAAAACGTGACGGTGGACATGGTGGGCATAATGGACTTAGGGATATCATTGCTCAGACAGGTGGAAAACAATTTCTACGGTGTCGTTTGGGGATTGGTCATCCTGGTCATAGTAAGCTGGTTTCTGATTATGTGCTCAGCAAACCTTCTCCGACAGATCGTCAACAGATTGAGCAGGCCATTGATAATGTTTTACGTATTCTGCCAGAGGTTTTATCCGGAAATATGGATAAAGCCATGAACTGGTTACATTCACAATAGGATTTCTCATGGGATTTAAGTGCGGTATCGTCGGTTTACCTAATGTTGGCAAATCAACCTTGTTTAATGCATTGACTGAAGCCGGTATCGATGCGCAGAACTATCCTTTTTGTACTATCGAGCCTAATGTCGGCATTGTCCCTGTCCCTGATCCACGTATGGACAAACTGGCGGCTATCGTTAATCCAGAGCGTGTTCTTCCTACTACTATGGAGTTCGTTGATATTGCCGGTCTGGTGGCGGGCGCGTCAAAGGGTGAAGGGCTTGGTAACAAGTTCTTAGCAAATATCCGTGAAACGGATGCGATTGCACATGTTGTTCGTTGTTTTGAAGATGACAACATCGTTCATGTATCCGGTAAAGTCTCACCTTTAGATGATATTGAAGTGATCAACACTGAGTTAGCGCTTGCTGATTTAGAAAGTGTTGAAAAAGCTGTCACCAAAACCACACGTGATGCAAAAAGTGGTGATAAAACGGCGAAAGCCAGACTGGAACTGCTTACTCAAATGCGTGAAGACCTAGATGGTGGCAAACCTGTGCGTGCCATGGATCTAGATAAAGACCAAATTGCTTTGATTCGTGATTTACATCTGCTGACAATCAAACCCACCATGTATATTGCCAATGTCTCGGAAGATGGGTTTGAAAATAACCCAGCATTAGACGCGGTGAAACAGTTGGCTGAACAAGAAAATGCTAATGTGGTCGTTATCTGTGCGGCGATTGAATCTGAGATCGCTGGACTCGAAGATGACGAAAAAGTTGAGTTCTTGAATGAGATTGGTCAGGAAGAGCCAGGACTTAATCGTGTTATCCGTGCTGGTTATCAATTATTAGGTTTACACACCTACTTTACAGCTGGTGTAAAAGAAGTACGCGCATGGACAGTCAAAGTGGGTGCAACAGCGCCGGAAGGGGCGGGCGTCATTCACACCGATTTCCAGAAAGGCTTTATTCGCGCTGAAGTCATCAGCTATGATGATTTTGTTGAGTTCAATGGTGAGCAAGGCGCAAAAGATGCTGGCAAGTGGCGTTTAGAAGGTAAAGAATATGTCATCAAAGATGGTGATGTGATGCATTTCCGCTTCAATGTCTAGAATTCTAGGCTATGATGTCGTGAATTTTTATTTATTTTTGGCATAGGCAATCCATGAAGACGGCATCATTTTCTTTTCTCTTATTAATGCTAGCTGTTGGTAACATATCGCTAGTTAATGCTGATGATAAGCTAAATCAATGTTTGCTCACCCAATTGGCGACGGCTGACGATACGGTATCAGTTGGTGATATCAAACAATTGTGTGATTCTAAGATTACTCAAAATACAATTGAAGAGGCATCACCCAATCCAAATCCTATTGATATTAAGGTCACTAGTAGCGGTGTAGAAACAGAAGATAAATCAGCGATCACTCGTCGTTTGTTTCTGGAAAAGAAAGAAGCCAAAAATCCATTTGTCTTACTTCCGCATAAACCAAATTACATTATTTTAAGTAATAATATGGCGTCGCCTAATGAAACGCCATTTGAAGCTGCTTATCCAGGTGACAATATTCACTTGCAGCCATGGGAAACTAAGTTTCAAATCAGCTTAAAACTACCCGTTGCCTATGATTTATTTAATGGTCGAGCAGATGCGTATGTGGCTTATACAAACCGCTCTTTTTGGCAGCAGTTTAATAAACATAGTTCATCGCCTTTTCGTGAGTCTGATCATGAACCAGAGGCCTGGTTATCATTTAAAACAAACTACGAAATATTCGGCATAAAAAACTCACTTATCCGCACAGGTGTTGTTCACCAATCGAATGGTCAGGCAGGCGAATTATCGCGTAGCTGGAATCGGGTTTATGCAGACTTTGTATTTGAGCACAATGACTGGTATTACTCACTCAAACCTTGGTGGCGTATCCCTGATAGCAGTAGCGACGATGATAACCCTGATATTGAAGAATATATGGGTAACTTTGAGTTTGGCGCTGTATATAAAATGGATAATCACAGCTTCGATATTCTGCTGAGGAACAACCTGAATTTTGATGATAATTATGGCGCAGTTCAGCTTGGTTGGAGCTTTCCGCTTACCGACCGTGTCAAAGGCTATGTGCAATGGTTTAATGGCTATGGAGAAAGCCTGATTGACTATGACACACACTCCAATAGCATTGGTTTTGGTATTCAGCTGAGTGACTGGTTATAAATATGATATTTTCACTTGAAACTTAAGCTTTTATATCGTATTATTTCGCGCTTCGTGTGGCTATATAGCTCAGCTGGTTAGAGCACATCACTCATAATGATGGGGTCCCTAGTTCGAATCTAGGTATAGCCACCAAAAGATTCAAAAAAGCCGGAGTTCTACTCCGGCTTTTTTTTGTCTCCAGTTTGTGTTTTTACAGCTCTTAACATTGATATTCCCTCTTCGCTGTATTGAATTTGTGTACGCGGTAAAGCCTTAGAGCAAAAGGTGAATCATAAAATGAGGTCGGTTGGTCGAGAAAATCAGTCCAACCAATCCCTTCTGATTTAAAACATCGTATTATCGTTAGCGGACTTTTGTGGCACGTCTTGTATAACATCCCAGTGTTCAACAAGCATTCCGTTTTTAACGCGGAAGATATCAACAACTGCTTGTCCTGAATCTTCAGCATTTTGCGTAGAGTGAATATGCATATAAACGAGATCATTATCTGCAGTACTTCTGACGATATCTGCTTTTGATTGAGGGTTATTTTTGAAATAACCTTCAAAATAGCCAACAAAAGGTGCTTTGCCATTAGGCACATGAGGATTGTGCTGAATATAATTATCTGCCACCACCTCGGCAGCTTGCTGAACCTGATGTTCGTTAAAAAATTGATTATAAAAGTTGATAACGAGTTGACGATTAGCCTCTTCTTTAGCCAGATCACGCTGGACAGTTTGTTCTGCAAATACATTAGCCGCTGAGAACAGTAGACCAAGGCTAAAAAGCGTTGAGAAAAAATAGCGGGATAGAGTCATGATGGTTTCCTTTATAGTCATTTTTAATAACCGACAGTAAAACGTTGTCGAGGGTGTTGTGGGGTTTCAATCTCATCAACCAGTGCGACGGCATAATCTTCATAAGAAATGTGACTGCCACTGTCAGTAGTAAGAAGGGTGTCTTTGCCTAATCTGAATTTACCTGTACGCTCACCTGGGCCGAATAAGGCTGAAGGGGATAAGAAGCTCCAGTTCAGGTTTGTTTCTTTTTGTATTTCATCGAGAAATTCAGCACCTTTAGTCGCTTCAGTCTTAAAGACTTCTGGAAATTCGGGCGTGTCGATTAGAAGGAGCCCGGGCTGTACTTCCAGACTGCCTGCACCACCGACCACTAAATAGCGTTGAACACCTGACTGTTTAATGACACCAATGATTTGCTGTGCGCCAGCATCGACAAATTTTACGGCGCTCACCACCGCATCGTGTCCCTTCAACAGTTGAACAATCTCATCCGTGTTATAGAGATCGCCTCTTAATGGCGTCACACCTGGTAATGATGGAATTTTTTCAGGATGACGTGAGATGGCGGAAATTTGATGATGTCTGTCTGATAGTTCTTTGACGATTCTTGAACCGACTTCACCAGAAGCCCCAATAACAGCAATGTGTGACATAATGCACCTCTTAATAGTATGAAAAAAATATCAGGTCTAAAAAGTAGACCATGTAGGGCAGAGTAGATTTTTTGAATTGAGCTGACAAGAAGTCAATTTGAGCGTACTTAGTTACCTGGAGGTGACCATGACGAGCACTAATTCCGTTGAAACGCAGGCACAGACTCAGTTTGACCATCCTTGTCCAGTACGAGATGTGCTGGATAGAATTGGTGACCAATGGAGTTTATTAATCCTGACCGCGCTGACGCCCGGCACTTTGCGCTTTAATGAGCTGCATCGTGAAATAGGTGATATATCAAGGCAGATGTTATCTCGCACCTTAAAACGTTTAGAGCAGGACGGCTTTATTGAACGGAAGCTTTATGCAGAGGTGCCACCAAAAGTGGAATATACATTGAGTCCTTTGGGACATTCCTTTCTTGTACCCATGCAAGCACTTATTGAGTGGGCTGATACTAATCATGCAAAGATTTGTCAGAGCCGACGCCAGCATCGGGCACAAAATGAAGAATAAGCAATAAGATCAGCTTCAGCTTGTAGGCTGCTTAAGTTAAATAGACCATTTCTTTCTGAAAGGTTGGTAGCAATAGAGAAGCAGTAATAAGGCTAGAGCCGCCGCTATATTATTAAAGTGCGTGGGTTGTTTTGCCTGATAAGCAAAATCAACGTTTTGTAGTGAACGGGCCATATCAGCATTGTTTTCAAGGTGGTGATATAGCATATGATTTTGCTTAGCCAGTTCCATCAAATAGTCTTGTTTAAGACTCGATAGATGTTCAGTACCGACAACCTTAGCAGTGCCCCATGGGCCATTGCGTGGTATATATCCCTCAACCTTACTTGGGTCAGCCGGTAAACCGAAGCGGGAGGCATGAGGTACATCTTCCGCTGTATAAAAACCAATCTGTACACCATCTTCATCAAACTTTGGAATTTTACTCAGACCCAGCTCACCGACGCCAATGATGATGCCGGCTTTCCAGTCTTCTTTTTGATCTTCTGTATCCAGATAGCTGAAATCAGGCGCATAACGTGGATTGATAGGTGGTGCTTCATGACCATCGGTTAAAAACACCAATTTACTTCCGGTGAGCACGTCATTCATCATCAGTTCACGGGTATTATAGAGGGCCTGTCCGATGTTACTGTCTGCAACCCAGGCCATACGCCAGTCGAGAGCATGAATACTTGCTTCAAGAATCGGGTAATCATTACAGACTTCAATAGGCGAATAGAGTAGGGCTGGAACACGTTCAGTAAATACAGCTAAGCCCACTTTTGAACCACATGGCAGACTTCTGGCGGCATTCAGCATAGCTGCTTTTGCTTTTTCTAAACGGCTGATAGCACCGCCGTGTTTATCGGCATAATCCTGCACATTCATACTGCGGGTGATATCAAGCACAAACACATAATCATAGCTTTTGACAGTGAATGGCAAAGGGGGCAGAACAATGGCGATAAGCAATAATATCGCGGAAGCTATCAATGCATATAAACGCTTCATAACAACACCCTAGGGCAAACCCAGAGGGAAACCGGGCATTGCTGACCACAGTTCTTCAGAGCTTTCCTGAGCTTCACCTGAATCTTTTAAATCGCCCAGTGGTAAATCACGAGAGAGTCGTTGTGCCGCTTCATAGTTGTATTTCGCTGCCCAAAACTCGGGGTCATTTTTTAATGCCGATTTATAGAGATCTTTGGCGACATCGGCCAGTGCTGTGGCACGATCAATCCCCATCTTCTCAGCCGTTTCAATAGCTTGTTGCAGATAGAGGTTACCCATATTGTAATAAACCAGTTTCAGCATGGCCGGAGAGCTAAGCCGTTCGGCTTTACCATAAACATCAACCGCGTCTTCAAACATGCCGCGTTGTTGCAAATGATGGGCATAGGCAAACTGTAATTCAGGCTCAGTCAGATCAATCTTACTTGCGTCCACCAGACGAGGCGACTGTAAAAGTTTTATGGCATCGTTAATCGCTTTTTGATGTTGCCTTTCTACTATTTGCAGACCTAGTAAAGTAAGAAAAACCAAGCTAATCACCAGCATAAGATGTTGTAGATAACGATGGCGCAACATCATGAGCGTTTCTCCAAAAATTTCACGGCAACGAGTAACAGAACAAAAAACAAAGCCAAGCCATAACACCATGCCGACAGACTTTGTTTTGGCAGTTTTTCCTGATAAATCAATGGCAAGCTTTCCAGTTCATCCAGCTCCGCGATGGCTGCCTGAAGTGATTCAGCGGTATCGACTTCATATGCGTGGTAAGGTACAGATAAGGTATTGAAAAACTTATGCAAATGGCGTTCAGGCATCACTTTAGGGTTATCATCTCGATGCGATTTTGGCTCGCTGAAGATGCCTTGTCCGTTTTCTGTACGTAAAAAGAACCAGTACAAGCTGACCCGGTAACGTTCAAACCATTCCCGCAGCGTTTTCTGAGCACGATGGTCCAGAGTTGCCGCACCATCAGACACTAAAACGACTACACGAGATCCAGTGTGCGGTTGGTCTTTGAAATAACTAAGGCCCATTCCTAAACCCTTAGCAACGTTAGTAAATGCTAACCCTGGTGTTTCCAGGCTATTGATAGCTGCCTGAATGGCACTTTTATGTTCAGTTAATGGGCTGATATAAAATGGCTGCGTGCTAAAACCTGCTACCCCAAACAAATCATGAGGACGGCGGTTAACAAATTCTGATAGTAAACGCCTGGCCGCTTGGGCTTTGGATTGTTCATTTTCATCAGGCGTCTGGCCGCCGAAGGTTTCATTCATACTGGCACTTCGATCCAGTACAAACACAATATGTGCCCCTTGTCCGGTGCGTGTCACGGTTTGCTCAAGGCTATGTAAACCGGCGAGGCCAATAATGATTGAAGCAATAGCAAGAGAAGCTGCCAGCTTTATCAAGCGGTTTAGCCAGATGGTGAGCGGATTCAGTTTAATCAGCTGTTTGCTGGGCGTTGCATGGCGATCAAATAAACTGCTGAAGAAAGGTAATAAGCTGAGTGGTAATAACAGCAACAGCCATGGCAGATGGAAAGCAAGATTCATGGCTTACTCTGCAACACTTTATCAGCAGCGGCGAGTCTGTCGCATAGACGAATACAATCCGTCAGTAAGTTTGGCTTGGGTTCTTCATCAAAGAAAAATACATTTCTGGATTGCTGGAAAAAATCTTCGATTTGCGTTCGACATGCATTGAACTGTGGATATTGTTTAATGAAATCATCAATCTGTGAGGCAAACACCGTGTAAGATGCTCGGGCATTAAACGCATCATGCATTGCTTGCATGCCACGCTGCACTTGCTCAGGCGTCATATTCTTTTGTCGTCTGATACGTTTAATGTGACGCTTGGCCACATGGAATGGGGAGGTGTTGAACTTAGGTAATAAACCTGCGAGAGCAGACCAGATTAACAAACTTAAGATCAACAAACCGGCATAAATGATAATGGGTGTTTGATACCGTGAAAGCGAGTGTGTTCTGGGCGCGATATCGGCTTTCATAAAACCATCACTACCATCATCATTACCGACACCACTTGAGACAACTTCTTTAATCGGCGACATAGTGAAATGCCATTCTGGCAAGGTGATTTCAAAGCGTTGATTTGAGCTGTCAGTAAATACTAACTGTTGATCTGGAATGAGTAATGCGCGGACATCTAGTGGTGCATAAAATGTTTGATAGCGAAGAGTAAGGTGGTAGAGCGTCTTTCCACCTTGCTGTTCAGAGCTCATATTGACACTATTCAGATCAAGCCAGTAGGTCAGTTCACCCTCGACAGGCAGAGATGATGGTGACAAAGAATAATCTGTGTCGATAGCGATCAGGTATTGATGCTCAATAATGTCGCCGACCATTAAGCCATAGCTTCGTCCCTGATCCATTTTGATAATTTGGCCTGGGATGGTGGTCTCTGCTGAGCAGATGGCAGACAGCAGAAATAAGCTTAAAAGCAGTGACATGGTGTTAAAAAGCTTCATAATGGTTCCTACTGCATCGAAAAGTATCGACTCATTTGTCTGGCATCATAGTGATCAATCAACCAAAAGGGATGTTGATTAAAGCGACGGAATTGTTGGGTAAGATATGCTTTTCGACCTTCATACTGCTGCTGAATTTTTTGTTTTTGATCCCGGGTGATAAACACCAGAGAACTGGCACCTGTTTCGAGATCGGTGAGTTCAACGAATCGCCATAAGGGAAAATCGAGAAATTCTTTAGACTGCCATAACACCATAGGCACAACTAAATGTGCTGATAAAACAGTCATCAGGGACTGTAACTGTGCTTCCGGCCAGTGAAAGTCGGAGATTAAAAATATCAGTGCAGGTTTGCCTGGTAATACCGGAAAAACCTGCTGAGTCGCTTCAGCCTGATTGGACTCTGGGCGAAGCTTTGTCAGCTCAGTGGTCAAAGCCTCGGCATCATCCAGCTTCAGCAGCTTTTCTTTGAGCAGATAACAGGAAAAACGATCATTAGCCGCATTGACTGAATCTTTGGTGCTGTCATAGACCTCGCGTAGCAATGAGGTTTTTTCACCATAGAGCATTGACGATGAACCATCGATAAGTAAGATGACATCGATTTTGCTACGTTGCCGAAAACTTTTTACATGCAGGGATTCAAATGGATCAGTCAGGCTGGCATTTAAATCCAGCCGTGAAGTATCGGGTTCATCCAAGAATAATGATTTCTTATAAAAATCCGATCCGGTACCGCGTTGCCGGCTTTTATGTGAGCCCAGCATTAAGCCACTGATTAGACCAGTGGTTTTGTAATCAAAGGTTTGATTCATGGTGATTGAATCGTATTCAATGCAGCCGTGATCAGTGATTCAACAATGTCATCACGGTTATAGTCATACACAGGATTTAAAAACAGTCTGTGTTTGGCTATTTGACGAATGATCATATGAAAGTCTTCTGGCACAAGGGCATCACGACCATTTAGCCAAGCATTCACTTTAGCACCACGAGCCAGATAACTAATACCGCGAGGTCCCATACCACCACGGATCATATTGCTCGTATCAACATCAGTAATTTGAATACCATATTCAGCCGGTTCACGCAGCGCACGACAGAGGTGGTAGCCATAGTCCTGTACTTTTTCACTACTGTGAACATGCTCTTGAATAGCTACCGCAATATCATTTAACTGCTGAAATGGCACAACGGCTTTATCGGCAGAATCAACCAGTTTGTCAGCATCATGGAAACGTGGGTTGAACATGAGATCCTTAAGCTGTGTTTCCGACTTTGGCTGCTCAACATGCAGCTCCATCATGAAGCGATCTCTCGCTGCAGCCGGTAGCTCAAAGGTTTCGTCCTTTTCAATACGATTACGATCAGCAAAGACCTGCAAATGTGGGAAATAATGTGTTTGATTAAACGCATGTACGCTGCGTTCAGCCATGATTCTCAATAATAGAGAATGGACTTGCGGACGCGCTCGGTTAATCTCATTGAAAAAGAAGATAGAGAGTTCATCGCCATGCTTTAGAACCGGACCGGAGCTGACGCCTGGCTTACCATTTTCACCAATATAGGTGTAGTAAACGAGATCATGTGGCATCAGATCGATGGTACCTTCAATACGCTCAAAGTTACCACCCAGACATTCCGCTACCGTTTTCAATAAGGTGGTCTTACCCACACCGACATCACCTTCTAACAGAATATGTCCTCTCGACAAGGTGGCAATGGTCATTAATCTGACAATATGCTCCTGACCTAGGATTGTGTTATTGATGCTGGATTCCATCTGACGAATAAGCGCATGCCAATCTGACATCGCTATCGTTGAGGTTTTAGATAGCTGGTTCATAACGGTTTCACATGGAAGAAAAAGAAAAGACCGGCCCGAGAATGAGGCCGGTCTGCTTCAGTAATGGATTAATAAACCCATTTACCTGTTTTTTTGAACTGTTCAACACGATCTGCATTGCGTTTTTCCATTGCTTTTAACGCAGCATCTTGTTTGTTCAGTTCTTTTTCACTGTGTTTTGGATCGTATTTAGACCCTTTAATTTTGTCTGGAAATCCAGGTTTTGCTTCCCAGCAATCGCCAGGCGCTTTACATTTTGTTCCATCGTAAGCCATAACAGCACTCGCGCCTGACAACATCATCAGGGCTGAACATGTGACAGCGATTGTTTTTAGTTTCATATTTCTCTCCTTATTTTTGCGACGACATAATGAATTGGCATGCTGCCACTATGGCAACATGCCACCCATTAATTAATGATGAGTTTTATTAAAGTTATCCATAGCTTCTTTGAAGTCTTCTGGCACTTCTGCTGGTTCAAAGTTAGCTTTCTGCTCTTCAGTTAACCAGTCTGCTTTATCTGCAGAACCCCAATAAACGCTTCTTACCCATGCCATGATGTGTAAGATTTCATCTTTAGTGAGGTTGTTGTACTGAGGCCCCATCATGCTTCTAGCACCGCCATAAATGGTTTCGAATAAGCCTTTATCATTAGCATTTTTGGGATAGGTGTAATAATCATCCCCTAATGCCGGTCCTAACTTGCCTTCAGCATGATGACCATGACAACCAGAGCATGCTGTCATAAACAAGCTTTCACCTGCTTTGATAGCCTCATCGTCTGTGTTGTACATGTTTTCACCTGTATTGAGGAAATGCTCTACAGCCTCTGTTTTTTCACCTTTCTTGCCAAAAGATAAGTCCAGTACATCACCTGTAACTGTATTTCTGAAAACCAATTGAGATTGAGCGACAGGAATCATTGCCACGGAAAGTACCGAGACAGTTAATAATGCGATTCCTCGAATCTTCTTTGGCAAAAATGTTTTGTTAGTCATGATTTAAAAAATTTCCTGTAGTAACAAAGAGTATTTTTATTAGTGTTATAAGAGTGGGATGCCTTCATCTTTCAATACGGCTTTGATCTTCGGATCGGCTTCATGCAGAGCTGTATTGATTTGTTTCAACAGTTCCTGATCGTCACTGCGCACGGCGATCGCTTGTTCAAACTGTTGTCTTACACCTTCTCCGTCGTGGGTCGGTGCAATTTCTTCAGATACCACCATTTTGAGTGGAACCGAGGCTGATTTCACATAACGGGCCGCTTCTGGTGCCCAGATGTGAGCAATATCGGCTTTACCTGACACCACTTCTGATATCAGTAAATCGGGTGCGTAACGTACATACTGGTTACGGCGTGACTTAAAACCGATTAACGACATGGTGTAGTTAAAGTTGCCTTCATACTTATCAATCTCACGCAGCATCACTTCAGAAGGGCTGCCTGGCACAATGGCAAATTTAGACATGTCTTTTAATGCTGGGCTTTGCCAGTTTTCAATATCCAAACCTTTGTCTGCTGGATAAATAAAGGCATAGCCAGACTTGTAGTATGGGTCACTGGTCGCGACACGAGGATCGCCTTTGTCTACACCCATGACAACATCACATTGATTCTTAAGCAGCTTTTCTGTCACAAGAAAAATGGCTGCTCTATCGGACCAGACGAACTCTAGTTCCCGATCCATGGTATCCGCTAGAATTTTTGCCAGTTCATTCTCAAAGCCTTCCTGCTGCTTATTTGAGTAGGGCAATTCATCACTGGCCGCACACACTTTAAGGGTGCTGGTATTGGCTTGTGCATTAAAGGCTAAGCCACTGCCTAATATGAGTGCCAAAAATGAAGGTAACATACGACCTGATTTGGCTTTTTTCACGCTTCGTTTCATCATGTTGGTCTCTTTGATGGAGGCCAGCAACCTGTTGGTTGCTGGCCAAGTTTCTAACGAAATAAGTCTTAAGTTATTTGACGAGTAAGCCTTTGCTTACATGCCGTATTCACCTAAGCTCACATCGTCATATGGGCTCTTACCATCAAGTGCGAAGACCATGACACCACCACCCATTTGAGTGTTTTTCGCCAGTTCTTTAAAGGCACCTACTGCACCTAAACCAGCTGATGGGTCATTCAGGTCAAACACAAGACCAACTGCAGGCCAACCACCTACACCATAGTTGATAGCAACATATTGTGTACCTTCATGGGTGTATGTCATTGGGTGACCAATTGCGCCTGATGGAAGTTTAAATTTCCACAACAACTTACCGCTGTCAGCATCACGCGCTTTGATGAAGCCATCCAGTGTTCCGTAGAATACCAGTCCACCTTCGGTCGCCATTGTGCCGCCCCAAACAGAGAATTTCTCCATTTTTTCCCAAGCGAAGTCACCAGTAATCGCGTTGTAGGCTTTAACTTGGCCTGAACCGATACCGTTTTGACGATCACCTTTAGGACCAGGGTATGTCCATACGTTGGCACCAACGAAGAACTGACCTGCACGGTATGGAAGCATGAATGGTTCCCAATCCATACATAGGTGGTTAATACCTAAGTAGAACAGTTCACGTTTAGGATCATAAGAATCGAAACCTTGGTTATGGAAGCCCATTGCTGATGGACATACATCACGTGAACGGTGTCCCATGCGTGTACCATATTCAGGGTCACGAATTGGTAGACCTGTTTCTAGGTCAACTTTTTTCACCCAGTTGGCCGTGTCATCCATTTTGTTGGCAGATACTAAGTCACCAGTTTCACGATCCAATGTGTAGATGATGCCGTTACGATCAGGGTGAGTCAGCAGTTTACGCATTTTGCCGTTTTTGTCTTTTTGCTCAGAGAGCATCATGACGTTTACGCCCGCGTAATCCCACTCATCATGAGGTGTTTTTTGGTAACCGAATTTAGCTAAACCCGTTTCCAGATCACGACCCCAGATAGTCATGGTCCATTTGTTATCACCTGGACGCATAGTTTCGTTCCATGGAGCAGGGTTACCTGAACCATAATAGAACATGTCTAAATCTGGATCATAAGCGTACCAACCCCAGTTAGTACCACCACCGATTTTCCATGCGTTATCTTCCCAGGTAGATGTACCTAGACCTTTTTGACCATAATGAGGGTTATCTTTGTTGAAGTTTTTATCCAGACCCACATCTGAGTCAGGACCTGTTGCATACCAACGCCATACCATTTCACCAGTATGAATATCGTAAGCAGTGACATAACCACGAACACCTAATTCCGCACCAGAAGAACCTTGGATAACCAGGTCTTTAGCAACGAATGGTGCTGCAGTTTCTGTTTGGCCTACACTGATGTCACCGTTTTCTACTTTCCAGTATTCTTCACCTGTTTCAGCATTTAACGCGACAACGTGACCATCCAGTAAGCTCTTAACGATCATGGCTGGTGCTTTGTCGTCACCCGGCCAGTAAGCTAAACCACGGTTTACAACGTCACAACATGCCACAGCGCGAGCTGCTGGATCTTGTTTTGGTTTGTGTTCCCATTTGATCACACCTGGTTCATCCAGATCGATAGCAAAGGTGTTATTTGGGAATGGTGTATGAATGAACATTGTGCCATCTACAACAAGCGGCGCACCTTCGTGACCGTTGAGTACACCTGTTGAGAATGACCATGATGGACGCAGTTTTTTAACGTTGTCTTTATTAATTTGCTTGGCAGTACTGTAATGGGTACCAGAGAAGTCTTTCCCTTGCATTACCCAGTTCTCATTGCTTTTTGACAGTTCTACTAACTTATCATTTGCAACTGACATGCCTGACATCAATCCGAGCGCGGATGAGACAGCTAGCGCAGTACCGATTTTTGACCACCGGCTATGATGCATTTCTCTCATATATCCTCCTATTTGTTTTGAGAGTCAGTCAATGCTGACTTTGTGTATCAGCTGTTAAAAAAGCACGGCTGAGCACAAAGCTCATCTTCTTATCTTTGCTGTAATGGGGGATAGAGAGCGACACCTAAAAGGCTCAGGGAAGTTATCCTCAAAACCATGGTGACGCTTTGTAGGTATAATTACTTATTGTTATATATCAGTTCTTTAGGTTCATTTTTGTTTTTTTGGTGGGATGGATGCGTAAAAACATAATGAACTTTTTCACTAGCGTTGATTAATTCGGCGGTGTAGTAATCAGGCCTGTCTTTTGTGCCAGAAAAATAATTTCAGCTAAGTTATTGGTGCCTAATTTTCGCATCATATTAGTTTTATAGTTGGAGACTGTTTTTGGTGCTAGGGCCAGATTATCAGCCATCTCATTAATACTTTTGCCTTCAGCGACCATGCGAAATACAGCAAATTCCTGATGCGATAGGGAGTGCACTTTTTGATCAGCATGTATCAGTTTTTCCATGGCAATAGAACGAGCAATTTCGGTACTGAGATAATGGCCGCGATTGGCAATAGTATTAACGGCTTCAATCAGTACAGATGATGGACAGGACTTAGTGATATAACCACGAGCACCCATATCCATTGCCCGCATTGCGAGTGTAGAGTCATCATGCATAGTGCAAACAAGAATTTTCGCCTGTGTATCACGAGCGATAATGCGCCTGATACATTCCAAGCCGCCGGCACCAGGCATGCTGATATCAATGATACAAACATCAGGTTTATGGGTGACATAAAGCCGGTATCCTTCTTCAGAGTTACTGGCCTGGCTTACTACCTCAAACCCTGAAGAGTTTAATAAATGTTGGTAGCCATCACGCAGAATGGCATGATCATCAATCAATAAAATAGTGGTTTTAGACATAGGATTTACTCAAACAAGTGGGGCGTAAGGAATCGTAACGGTTAAACAGGTTCCTTGGGGGTGACGCGCTGCAATGTAAAATTCACCGTCTAGTGCTTCACAGCGTTCACGAATACTAATAAGGCCAAGGCCATTTTGTTTTTCCAGGTTGGTGTCAAGGCCCTGACCATCATCTTCCAGCTTGAGCTGAATAAAGATATTGTCATGTTCGCGGAATTGATAAAAATGAATAAAAACCTGCTCGGCATTAGCGTGACGACTTATATTGCTCAATCCTTCCTGCAAAGCACGATAAAGAGTCAATGCGACTGGTTTGGGGATCTCATTATCTTTAATATCAACAGCGATATTTTCAATTCCAGGAAATGACTGTTTCCAGTCTGAAACCAGTTCACATATGGCTCCTTTCAAGCCAATGCTGTCAAGGCTGGGTGGTTTGAGGTGACGCAGTTTATTGCGAGTAATGGAACGCAGCACGGTGGTGCTGTCCATAATGGATTCAAGAATGGGGCTCAGCGCTGTGTTATCTGTCTGGTTTAATGCGACTGTCAGATTAGCATCCATAGCGGCAAGATGTTGACCGAAAATATCATGAAGCTCAGAGGCAAGATGATCGCGTTCAGATTCTCGCACCAAAGCAATTCGTTGTACTAAAGACTGTTTATCATTGAGTAGCTGTCGTATTTTCTTATTATTTTGAGTCAATTCAGCTTGCATCGCTAAGTTGTGTCTCAGTGAGAGTGATAATTCTGAAATACGCCGTTTACTGAACCAGATAAGGCCAGCACAAAATACCAGTAAGACAAAAATCATTTCATCCAGCTGGTATATCTCGCCCAGAGCTGTCCAGTTAATATAACGCTCTGCTAGATCGAAATAGGAAGCCACAAGGTAAGTGAGCACGGATAGGGCTGTCACCCAGACAATGTCACGGCTGATATTTTGAGGTTGCTCACTTGTATCGTTGCGATGAAGAACTCGCTTCAGACCTTCCATAATTTTCAGTTCATTACCAATAAAACTAAAATTATGAAGGACAGAAATCTATTAACCCATAGCCAGAGATACGATGAGGAGCAACTCACGCAGACATAGATGAAAAGGTCCTGCTGAAATACGAGGACATGTCTCTAACGGTATTGGCACAATGCTCAGTACGATGGTCAGGTTTTCTATTCTTATTGAGGAACAACATGAAACTCCTGCCATTATTTTTGTCACTACTGCTTTTCATTCCTGGCATCAGCACTGCTGATTCTGCTTTACATAAGCCCTACGAGGAAATGGCGTTCCTCAAACACTTTACTGGTAAAACCCCTGACTTTATTAAAAATGAACTGGGCGAACCTGATTCTGTTTCTAAAAGAGAAAATAGTAGTGGCAAGGTTGAGTTCTGGATTTATCACGATCTGGTTCAACAAGCTCATTCAGACAAAATTTATCGCTTTACCCAGTTTGGCATCGTTAATGGTCACGTAGAAACACTGGGTCACACCAACCGCGATCCAAAATAACCCCAATCGACAACGACACTTTAAAGAAAGAGGAATATTTAATGAAATTATGGGCAACCGCCTTGATGGCAAGTCAATTATTAGTCACTAGTCTTGCTTTCGCTCACGGACCAACACCACAAAAAATCGACGAAACTATGGTGATTAATGCACCAGTTGAAACAGTTTGGAAAAAAGTATCGGATTTTAATGGTATAGCGGATTGGCACCCAATGGTTGAAGCCGTCACTTCGCCAGAAGAAGGCACTCGAGTTCTTAAGCTGAAAGGCAAAGGTGAAATTACCGATAGCTTGGATGAAATGGACGACGAGAAGCATTATATGAGTTATCGATTACTGGAAGAAAATATTGAAGCATTTCCAGTGAGCTTCTATACCGTCAGCATTGAGTTGAGCAAAGCAAATGATGGTACTGAGATGAATTGGAAAGGACGCTTCTATCGCGCTGATACTGGCAACTTCCCACCTGAACAATATAACGATGAATCAGCGGTAAAAGCCATGGAAGCATTTGCCAAGACAGGGATGGCCAGCCTAAAAGAATCACTTGAAGGGAAGAAATAGGTGAAATTACGTTTAGGTCTCTCATTGAGTTTATTGCTAGTGGCGATGCCACTAGCAGCTCAAAATGCCTATATCAGTAGTCAGGCAGCGAATGAAATTTCAGTTGTTGATATTGAACAACAGGAAATAACAGCAGCAATTGACGTTACTACCGGGCCGGTAGGTATTTCCATAGACAATCAACGACAACAATTATTCGTGACACATCCGGAAATGGGTGTCGTGACCATGATTGATACTAGTGAGAATAAAACACTGGGTGAAATCAAAACAGGAGGCCAGCCATTTGCTATTGCGGTTGATCCGACAGGTAAACACCAGGTTTTTGTTTCTGACTGGGAACGTAATGCTGTTGTTGTGATTAATCCCGAAACGAAATTAGTTGTCGACCTTTTAGCTGTAGGTAAAAACCCTGCTGGATTAGCCTTGGATAGTGAAGCAAGGCGTATCTATGTCGCCAATCGTAATAGTGATACCTTGACTGTGCTTGATGCCGATACCCCGCGTCAATATGGGGAGGTAAAAACCGGAAAAGCACCGTATGCAGTGACCATAAGTCCAGATGGTCAACGTATTTACGTGACAGCGATTCAAGACAATACGGTGACTGTGATTGATGGTGAAAGCTATGAGGTGGTCCATACATTAAAAGTAGGCCTTGCTCCTTATGGTATTGCAGTGACACCAGATAATCATTGGTTGTATGTCGCGAATCAGGGCACAAATGATGTATGGGTTTTTGACACTAAAACGTTAAAAATAGTGACAAAAATTAAGGTGGGAGAGATGCCTGAAAGTGTTTCTTTTTCTGCTGACAGCAAGTATGCCTATGTCACGAACTGGTTCAGTAACAGCTTGTCAGTGATTGATATCAAACAGCAGAAAGTTGTTAATCAACTTTCCATGCCTGACGGCCCAAGAAGTCTGGGCCAGTTCATTGGTGACTAATGTGCTTGTTTTTTAGCATCCATTAATAATTGAATTGTTTCAAAATGGGCTTTTAATTCAGCTATACCAGTATCGTTGATTCGATGCTGGTCTTCCTGAAACTGGTACTTAAGGCTATTAGCATTATGATATAGCTCTGTATATGCCAGTTTCATCGACTCTATCCAGACCTTATCAAACAAATTCTGTTTCTTGGCTTGTTCTAACCATAAACTGAAGTGACATTTTTTATGGTTCATCAAAGGCCATTGGCTAACCGTATCAGGGCTCGATTCTAAATTGGCAATAACGCGGTTTAACCAATAGTTTATCTGTAAAGTCATCAGTTCAAGTAGTGTTTGCTCAGCATTAAGCTGTCGATTAGCCAGTTCAATCCATTGAGGGTTAGGTTCATAGTCACTGAACCATTGATGGCAATCAGCAGCCGTCATCGGATAAGCAATCGCATAACCTTGTGCTAAGTCACAGCCCATAGCGAGTAGCATTCTGCCATGCTCGGATGTTTCTACACCTTCGGCAATGACCTGATGATGGAAGGCATCTGTCAGCCCGATTACGCCGTCAATAATAGTATAGTCATTGGGATCATCAATCAGGTCTCGCACAAAGCTCTGATCGATTTTAACCGTATCTACTGGTAGATGACGTAAATGTGTCAACGATGAGTAGCCAGTACCAAAATCGTCTAATGAAATCTTTAAACCAAGTGTATGGCGGCAGGTTTTGATAATAGAAGAGATATTATTAATATCTGTTAAAACACTACTTTCAAGAATTTCTAACTGAATAAGATAGGAGGGTACATTCGGATACTTGGCTAAAACACGGTCCAGATGATCAAACAATCCATGCCATTGCAAATGACGTGCAGAAATATTAATACTCATTTCCATTGTCCAACCACGTTCAATCCACTCTGCTAGTTGTTGGATGGCATGCTCAATAACCCAGTTTCCTATATTGATCTCTAAAGAGCTGCCTTCAACAGTAGGCAAAAAGTGAGCGGGTGAGAGCAAGCCATGTTGAGGATGTTGCCAGCGTATTAACGCCTCAGCACCAATAATCTCGCCGGTGCGCATATTCACTTTAGGCTGATAGAACAAAACAAGTTGCTCCGATATTAATGCGTCTTCGATCGCTTTAAATTGATTCTGCTGTTCAGACATTTGCTCGTCTTGCTGCATATCAAACATATGATGGCGTTGACGACCAGACATTTTTGCCTGATACATTGCCTGGTCAGCATGACGTAATAAGGTGTCCGCATCGGCATTATCAAGAGGGTAAAGTGTAATACCAATACTGGCACTGCAACTGATAGTATTACCGTCAATATGATAGGGAAGCTCAATGGCATGCCGAATACGATTTATCAGTGTCTCACAGTGCTCTGCAGAGCTGACGTCATTGAGTAATAAAGCAAACTCATCACCTCCAAGGCGTGATGCCGTATCGTCTTGCCTTATACAAGATTGAATGCGCGCTGATACCTCAATTAGAAGCTGATCACCTGCTTCATGACCATAGGTATCATTAACGGGTTTAAATCCATCCAAATCCAAAAATACGACGGCAAGCAGACTCTTATTACGTTTGCTGTGAGCAATAGCTTGTTTGAACCTGTCGGCAAATAAGGTCCTGTTAGGCAGTTGAGTTAGAACATCATAGTGCGCCATCATTTCGAGTGCATGCTGTTGTTCTTTGCTTTGGGTGATATCAGAGAACATGCCAAGGTAGTGAATCGTTTCACCATAATCATCGACTAGCGTAGAGATAGTCAGCAACTCAGCATAGAGTTGACCATCTTTGCGTTTGTTCCAAATTTCACCTTGCCAGTGGCCTTGCTGACGAAGTTCATTCCACATCTCTTCAAAATACAAGGCATCGTGTTTATCGGAGCGTAATATCGAGGGAGTTTGATGTAATATTTCTTCCCTGCTATAGCCCGTTATTTCAGAAAAGGCGGGATTCACATCCACGATAAGACCATTAGCATCGGTAATAAGAATGCCTTCGTGTGCTTGGGTAAAGACTCTCCCAGACAGTTTTAATTTTTCCTCTGCACGCTTTCGCTCAGTAATATCGTAAAGAATGATCAATGTATCCGGTATTGTGTCGCTGGTAATTTTTCGTGCATTGGCAATGACAGCGCGTCGTTGTCCATCTTTACCTATAAGGAAGGTCTCAATCGATTCAAAGTTGAAAGACACATATTGTTTGTTGAACGCTATATTGGCTTGTGAGATAAAGCGTTCGCGTGTGTCTTGCTTGGGAAATGTCCTGATTAGCCAATCGTCCAACGTTGGAATATCGCTTATCTCATAGCCAAAAGAGGTAATAAACGCCTGATTCAAATATGTAATATTACCGTGGCTATCAATGATAATTTCTGGCACTGGTGACGTATTTAGCACATCACTTAAACGACCCTCGCTTTCCTGAAGGGCTTTTCGTGACTGTCTTAGCCGGTATATCCAGTAACTAAATAACAGAAATAACAGTACGATGCCTACGGCAAACTGAATCAACGTTTTGAGTTGTGGACCTGGCTCGACCTTAATGCCTAACCATTGAGACTCGATTTCTTTTTTTTCTTTATCTGATAACTGAGCCAAGACTTTATTTATGATGCTGAATAGTTCTGGTTCGCTTTGTACCACCCCCATACGATAGGCAGCTCTAGCTTGCGTTTGCCCTGCAAACTGCAGATTAAGTAGGTCACTATTTTTTATTTGGTAATTAACATAGGCTGCATCTCCTATATAGGCATCAGCCTCGCCTCTGGCTACCTTTTCCAATGCTTGACGAGGTGTGTCTGTAAACAGCAAAGTAATTTCAGGATAGTCATCGCTCAGCAGTGCATGGCTGAAATTACCTTTTTCCAAAGCGACCGTTTTACCCGCCAGATTGTTTAATGAGCCAACATAGCCGTTGATATCGGTATTAATAATAACGACAGGGTTTTGAATATACGGTTCTGTAAATTCCAGGTATTTCTTACGTTCAGATGTTTCGTTCAGACAGGCCAGCATGTCTATTTGATCATTCTCGGCCATAGTCATCAGTTCATCCCAGGTCTGGTCGGAGATGATTTCAAACCTCACACCGAGCCGTTCTTCCAATAAGCGGATATATTCAGCTGCCAGGCCAACATATTTACCATCCTCATTAATCGACTCATATGGAGCAAAGTCTTTATCAACACCGACTTTGATAACAGGATGTGCCTGTAACCACGCTTGTTCATTTTCGGTAAGCGATAATGTGGTACTAGGCTGGTGGATGAAATGGTTAAGTGTTGTCTCAGAAAGCATCGGAGTGAGGCCGAGTTGAGCATAGATATCAGCAATGCGTTTCAGACGTGCTGGTTCAATACTGCCTATAGGTATTAAACCCGGTAAGATTAGTTTTTTTGTTTCTCTGGCTTCAAATCTAAGTCGGGATAGGCTTTGTTTCGCACCATATTTTTTCTTGATGATGTGAATCATTTCCTCACTATGCTCGAGCGCATACTGCCAACCTTTTAATGAGGCTTTAAGCATTCGTTGTGCTCGACCCGGAAATTTTTTTAATTCTTTATCACTGGTGAATAAAATATCGCCATAAAAATCAAAGCCATAATTGCGTGGATTGATAATGTTAATGGGGATTTTGTTTTGCAGAAACTCGTAGGGTTGATCGCTAATGTAACCAGAAATAACATCGACTTTATTATTGATAAGGCTATCGATGGCCTTATTCTGGGGGATGATGTTGATATCATTGAGTTGGATATCAGCATCATTCATGAGGGTTCTTAATATGGCATCATTTCCATTAGACGAGTCAAACATAACTCGCTTACCTGTCATTTCATAGGGGCTGACAATCCCTGATTCTGACCGTGATATAAATACTAATGCATCATGCTGGAAAATGGCAGCTAGAGCCTTTATGGGTGAGCCATTAGCGTATTGAGCCAGAATCCCGATACCACCAATACCATAATCAGCTTTTTCACTAATGACCTCATTAACCACATTAATATCAGGCTGACGAGGGCGTAGCTCAACATCCAGGCCTTCTTTTTTATAAAACCCTTTTTCTACGGCAGCAATATAGCCTGCAAACTGATATTGATAGGTCCATTTCAGTTGCAAGCTGACTTTTTCTAGCGGTATGCCTTCATCCGAGTCTTCTTGAGCATAGCTGAAAAGCGGAATACTCATTAACAGACTAAATAGACATACACACAAAAATTGATGGCTTATCATTTATTGTGATTTAAACCCATGAATAGTGCCTAATGAATTGTATTTGAGGATAAACATCTTTGCTTCAAGCTTTCCATAGCGATTACTCACAAAGAGTTAGATGATGTGTAGATAATAACCTAATCCCGCCTAATAAAAATAGCAGCGTCCTGAAGCTAGTGTGATGACTTTCGCATTCTATTAATGATCAGCTTATAACCAATCGACACGACTAAAGTACATGAGTTCACTATGCTGATGGGGGGCTTACCTCATTAGGGGCAAACTGTTTTGCTCCAGCAAAGTCCAGTTGCTGCCAGGCTTGATATAAGATTATGGCAGTCGCATTTGAAAGATTAAGGCTACGACTATCAGGTAACATCGGTATGCGTATTTTTTGGCTATCTAGAATCTGATTTAATACCGTCTCAGGCAGGCCACGTGATTCGGGACCAAACAATAGAATATCTTCATCCTTGTGCCTTACCTGATGGTGATGTTGCTTGGCTTTGGTTGTGCAGGCAAATATGCGTCTAGATTTACTCCATGTCAGGAATGCATCAAAATTCTGGTGTACAGTGATATTCGCAAACTCATGATAATCCAAGCCAGCGCGACGTAACCGTTTATCATCTATCGAGAAAGCGAGTGGTTCGATTAAATGCAAGCTGGCGCCAGCATTGGCACAAAGACGAATAATATTGCCCGTATTCGGTGGGATCTCGGGCTCATATAGAGCAACATGCAACACGGCGAATCAGGTTTCGTCTATATATAAAGTTAAATTCTGACCAGGTTGTAATGTTGAGCGGTCACTTAGACCATTCCACTCTTTTACATCAGCAACACTGACATTAAATTTACGAGATATTGCCCACAGAGAGTCACCATCTTTAATGGTGTAATTGACAGATTTTCGGATGTCTACTTCACTGGTGATAACGAGTTTTTGACCTGCATGCAGGATGTCATTGGCAGATCTCTTATTTTGCTGTGTAAGCGTGATTACATCGGTGTTATTTTTACGAGCAATATCCCACCAAGTATCGCCAGATTTAACGATATATGTGGATTGTTTAGCTTTAGTTGTATGTTTAATGCTTTTCTGAGCTTTATTCATAGCTAACTGGCTTATCTCGTGCGATGCTACCGGAATAAGCAGATTTTTACCGGCACGGATTTGTGTGCTACCCAGTTTATTGGCTCTTTTAATTACATCTATTGTGGTGTCATAGTTTCTAGCAATGACACTTAAAGATTCACCTCGTTTGATTTCGTGACGAGCCCATTTAACTCGTTCTGATGCAGGCATCTTTTTCAAGGCAGTTTTAAACGTTGGAATTTTTTCCAGTGGCAGCACGAGTTTATGATGACCCTCGGGTGCGGTCGCCCAGCGATTAAAGGCAGGATTTAATTGATGGAGTTGCTTTTCGCTGATGCCAGCCATTTTTGCAGCCATCGCTAAATCAATCTGAGAACCGACATTGACTTGACCAAAAAATGGTTTGTTAGCGATAGGGCTGAGCGCTAATTCATAACGTTCTGGATATTTCACCATATGACTAACAGCCATTAAACGAGGTACATAAGCAGACGTTTCCCTAGGTAAATCCAGTGACCAAAAATCAGTTGGTTTGCCTAGTTTCTTGTTCTTTCTGATAGCGCGCCCAACGGTGCCTTCACCGCAGTTATAAGCTGCAAAAGCCAGTTGCCAATCGCCAAAATCATTATGTAACTTTTCAAGATAGTTGAGTGCGGCTTGAGTCGATTTCACCACATCCCGTCTACCGTCATACCACCAGTTCTGTTCTAAACCATAAACTTGTCCAGTCCCAGGAATAAATTGCCATAAACCGGCCGCATGACTGGGTGAGTAGGCCATTGGCTTGAAACCACTTTCAACAACAGGCAATAAGGCCACCTCCATTGGCATATTACGTTTTTTAACTTCTTCAACTATGTAATACAGATAAGGTCTGGCTCTCTCTACGACTCGCGCTACGTATTCCTGGTGATCAATAAACCAGCGAAGTTGGCGTTCAGTATCAGGTTCAAGCGTTTTATAATCGGAAATAACAAAACCATCGCGAATGCGTTCCCAAACATCAGTTGGGGGTTGTGGTGGGAGTGTAATTGGTGGATTTTCTGAGGATAAGGGGTTTTCAGTATCTTCCAGCTTTTCGTTATACGCTTGTTCCCATGGCGTATGTTTCTGTTTCTGTTTTGCTTTGGAATACGTCACAGACGGAGAAGTTGACGCCCCAGCGCCTTTTTCCGGTGTGCTGCTACAGGATGCGACAAGTAACGTAAATATCGATACGAGTGCTATTCTTATCATATTTCGAGTAAACATCCGGGCTATTATAAGCAAGGATTTTCAGCCTGTCTCCGTATTATTGATATAAGTTGTAATTAACGTAGGTTAAATCGTTAAGCAGTGGCCAACAATGTATTTGTTTTTATTTTAATAAACAATATGTTATTTGTTATTCTGATGTGTGTTTGATGATGTGTCCTGCGGCATACAAAGAGCAGGTCATCAAAGTGTTAATCAGTGCCAGCTCTCACCAAAAAATGAACAACATCATGTTTTTGCTGAATTTCTTGGAAACTTTGACGTAGTTGAAATTAGCGGATCGTGTTGGTGTCTGTTGAGCCGTGTCTATCTACGATAAAATGTAAAAAATTCAGATTAAAGGGAAACTCAGTGGCAAAGCTTAGTGGACAGTTGTCCAAAATGCAGGTCAGTCTCAATAACGACACACAAGCACATTATGAAATGAAGCTGGATGAGCAATTATTCGCTATGAATGAGGTGATTGGTCAGCCTATCTCATTGCACTATCAGGGCGAAATACATTGTGTGAATTGCAATCGTCTCACCAAAAAAAGTTTCAGTGGTGGTTTTTGTTTCCCTTGTTCGCAGAAATTAGCACAATGTGACTTGTGTTTTATGAAGCCTGAGCTGTGCCATTATGAACAAGGTACATGCCGTGAACCTGAATGGGGAGAAGCGGTATGTATGCAAGATCATATCGTGTATTTAGCTAATAGTTCCGGATTGAAAGTCGGTATTACCCGGATTAATCAGATTCCAACGCGCTGGATTGATCAGGGGGCGACCCAGGCTGTGCCTATTTTTCGAGTAAAAAGTCGTTATCAATCAGGCTTGGTTGAGGTGATGTTTAAACAACATGTCTCAGATAGAACTGACTGGCGGAAAATGTTGAAAGGTGAAGCAGAGCCAGTCGACCTTGCTGCTGAAAGAGACCGACTGTTAGCACTGTGTGAAAGCGAAATAAGCATGCTACAACAACAGTTTGGTGAGAATGCAATTAAAATCTTGGCTTCAGAGCCAGTGCAAACGATTGAATACCCTGTCAATGCTTATCCGAAAAAAGTCAGCTCATTTAATTTTGATAAAACCGCAGACGTTCAAGGTCGACTGGATGGCATCAAGGGACAATATCTTATATTAGATAATGGCGTCATCAATCTCCGCAAATTCAGCGGTTATCAAATTGAATTGGAGGTTTAAATGTTTTACCGCATTATGCGAGAACTGATGTTCCGTCTCGATGCTGAGAAGGCACATAATATAGGTTTATCAGGGCTTGATTGGCTGGAAATGTCAGGTGTGTCCTGGCTTATGACGCGACGATTAAAAAACAAGCCTGTACGTGTAATGGGCCTGACTTTTCCTAATGCTGTCGGACTAGCCGCTGGACTAGATAAAAATGGTGATCATATTGAAGCCATGTCGGCCTTGGGATTTGGTTTTGTAGAGATTGGTACGGTTACGCCAAGGCCTCAACCGGGAAATCCCAAACCCCGTCTATTTCGGATTCCAGAAGCCCAAGGCATTATTAACCGAATGGGCTTTAATAATCTGGGCGTTGATCATCTTATAGAGCAAGTACAGGCGGCTGATGCAAAAACGTTAATCGGCATAAATATTGGCAAAAATTTTGATACACCAGTCGAGAAGGCGGTAGACGATTACCTGATAGGACTGAATAAGGTCTATCCACATGCTGATTATGTCACTATCAATATTTCTTCCCCCAATACTCCGGGTTTACGCACACTTCAGTTTGGCGAATCCTTGGATACATTATTAGCTGAGTTAAAAAAGGCGCAGTCAGAGCTCGCACAGCAGCATGAAAAATATGTGCCGATGGCAGTGAAAGTTGCGCCGGATTTGACGTTAGATGAAGTCTCACAGCTAGCTGAAGCATTTAATAAACACAAAATCGATGCCGTTATTGCGACCAATACAACAATGGATCGTGATGCTGTGGCCGGATTCGATAATGCGGAAGAAGCAGGTGGTCTAAGTGGCGCACCTGTGTTTGAAAAATCAACAGAGATAGTCAAACTTTTCAGAGAAGCATTGGATGATGACTTGCCTATCATCGCCGCGGGTGGAATCATGTCTGCTGAACAGGCGTTAGCCAAGTTGGATGCAGGTGCATCACTAGTACAGATTTATAGTGGCCTTATTTACCATGGCCCCAAGTTAATTCGTGAAGTAATTCAATCCATATCAAAGAGGAACTAACATGGAAACTGCAACGGGAAGTATTGTCGTATTTTGGCTGATCAATATTCTCTATGCTGCGATCATTGTTTTTGTTGGTCGTATAGTAGTTAAGTGGCTGGTAAAAATGTCACGTAAATTGATGGTCAGAGCAAATCTTGATCCGATACTGATTAATTTCTTCAGTACCATTGCCAATGCCATTTTATTGTTATTTGTATTGATCGCCGCGCTCGATCAATTGGGTGTGGATACCACCTCGATGATTGCCGTGCTGGGTGCGGCAGGTTTAGCTGTTGGCCTGGCTTTAAAAGATTCATTACAAAACTTTGCTGCCGGCGTGATGCTGATTTTATTTAGACCTTTCAAAATTGGTGATTTTGTTGAAGCGGGTGGTACCGCAGGTGTTATTGAGTCAATTACGATTTTTAACACCATTATGAAAACAGGTGATAACCGTGAAGTTATCGTGCCGAATGGTCTAATTTATGACGATACTATTACCAACTATTCAGCCAAAGATACCCGACGTATCGATATGGTCTTTGGTATTGGTTATGACGATGATCTGCTCAAAGCCAAACAATTACTGACTGATATCGTGACCGGGCATGAGAAAGTGATGGCCGATCCGGCACCTGTTATTCGTGTATCAGAGTTAGGCGACAACAGTGTGAATTTTGATGTCCGTCCATGGGTAGCTGCCGGTGATTACTGGCCAGTGCGCTCAGAGTTGATTGAAACCATTAAGTTAGCATTTGATGAAAATGGTATATCTATTCCTTACCCACAAATGGACATTCACTTTAATAACCTCGATAAGGAAGATGAAAAGGTTGATTAAAACTGATCTTTCCATGCCCGTAGCGCGCTAAAGACAGCTTGGCTATTTTGAAGAAGGTGACCGGAAAATTTTTCGGTCGCCTTTTTTATAGTGTCTAACTCACAACGTAAGAAGGGGTTGGTTGCCAGCTCATCTTGCATTAATGACGGCACGGTGGCCTGTTGTTGCTGACGCGCTTTGTCCGTTTGTTCAAAACGTTGTTGTAATTGTGTATTTTCCGGCTCTACCGCTTTAGCAAAACGTAAGTTGGCTAATGTGTATTCATGGGCACAATAAATTTCTGTTGAGGGTGGTAGTTTAGATAATTGCTTAAGTGAGGTGTGTAATTGTTCTGCGCTACCTCCTAAGAGTCGACCACAGCCAGCAGCAAATAGCGTATCACCACAAAACAATTTACCTTCGGCCAAGTAGCTAATGTGGCCCGGTGTATGTCCAGGCGTATTTATTACGGTGAACAACGGGAAATCTTGATCAATTGCGATAGGTTTAGTGCCTGACTGTGGGTGAGTCACTCCTTCGATGGTCTCATGAATTGGACCATAAACAGGAATAGAAACGTCTTTTGTTAGCTCCGTAATACCTGCAGTATGATCTGCATGGTGATGGGTAATCAATATGGCAATAAGATCTAGGTTTTTTGCTTTGAGAGTTTGGATAACTGGGGAAGCATCACCAGGATCTACAACAATGACTTTATTTGTGCCTTGCGCTTGAATAAGCCAGATATAATTGTCTTCAAATGCGGGAATTCGGTGCACAGTCAGCATGATTTCTCCTTAAATGGGCTCAGAACATGAATGAGAACAAACAACGACGATTGAATCAATGGTGGCATAGTCCATTGGGTGAAATGCTAATTCAGCAGGAGCAGGATACACTGACGTCGCTCAATCATCCTTTAGTTGGCTATTTTTATGTTCAATTAGGTGGACATTATTCTCTATTCCCTCCCTCTAATCGAGTAACCAAAACAAGCATTGTTGGTCCAATGGGAGATTTAAATGCCAGTGCTGAGTCACTGCCTCTAAAGTCTCATAGTATAGATAATTTATTATTGTTACATGTGCTTGAATATGCGCATGACCCACACCAGGTATTACGGGAAACAGAGAGAGTATTAAGGGCTGACGGTAAAGTTATCTTATGTAGCTTTAACCCCTGGAGTTTATGGGGACTTCGCCGCTTGTTTTCATGGCAAGACAATGCGCCATGGCATGGTCACTTTTTTACTCAAACCCGTATTCGGGATTGGTTGGCACTATTAAATTTTGAAGTGGTTGAGCATCATAAAGTGATGTTCAGGCCACCTTTTAGTCGGATCAGTTGGCTTAATAAATGTCGCTTTATCGAACGCTGGGGAAAGCGTTTATGGCCATGTTTTGGCGGCGTAACGATTGTGGTTGCATGTAAGAGAACAATCCCGCTTAACCCACTTAAACAGCGCTGGCGTCAGCCGAATTTATTTCCGTCAGCCGGTTTAGTTAATAAACCGATAACAAGAGAAGGAACAGATGGACCACGTTGAGTTATTTACTGATGGTGCCTGTAGTGGCAATCCAGGCCCAGGTGGTTGGGGCGTCATCATGCGAGCAAAAGGACAAGAGAAAGAACTGTCTGGTGCTGAAAAAAATACTACCAATAATCAGATGGAAATGATGGCCGTGATCGCAGGGCTTGAAGCCTTAAAACGCCCATGCCAGGTCACAATTACCACGGACTCACAGTATGTGATCAAAGGTATGACGGAGTGGTTATCTGGCTGGAAAGCAAAAAACTGGAAAACAGCGGCTAAGAAGCCAGTGAAGAATGTTGAGCTTTGGCAACGCCTTGATAAAGCCGTAGCCTCCCACCAGGTAAAATGGGAATGGGTAAGAGGTCATCAAGGACATGTTGAAAATGAACGCGCGGATCAGTTAGCGGTTGCCGCCAGAGAGCAAATCGCTGGTAAAAAATAAGAGGACGTTATGGCAGAAAATATTGTTAAACGACAAGTGATTCTGGATACCGAAACCACCGGTATCAGCACAGCAGAAGATCACCGCATTATTGAAATCGGTTGTGTTGAAATGGTAAACCGTCGCTTGACCGGACAAACCTTTCATCAATATATCAATCCACATCGTGAAATTGATACCGGTGCGATAGAAGTCCATGGTATTACCAATGAATTCTTAGCCGATAAACCCAGCTTTCAAGATATTGCTGAGGACTTCCTACAATTTATTGATGGTGCTGAGCTGATCATTCATAACGCCCCGTTTGACGTCGGCTTTATTGATCACGAACTGAAAAAGCTCAAAGGTGAAAAGCGTAGGGTCAATACCCTATGCAGCGTATTAGACACCTTAAAAATGGCCAGAGACAAACATCCGGGGCAGAAAAATAATCTAGATGCCTTGTGTAAACGTTATGACGTTGATAACTCCAATCGTGAGTTACATGGCGCCTTACTGGATGCTGAGATATTAGCTGACGTTTATTTAGCCATGACCGGTGGTCAAGTCTCCATGCTGTTGGCTGCTGAGGAAGTCGAAACTAAATCATCATCGGATAACGAAGTAGAAGAAACCCTGTCTGCTGTTCCATCCAGAAAACTGAGAGTTATCCGTGCCTCAGAGGAAGAGCTTGCTGCACATGAGGCGATGTTGGAGACAGTGCAGAAAACAAGTGGTGGGGAGTGTGTTTGGTTGAAGTCATAGGTCGGTTTGAAAGTATAGCGAGTTTTTAAATAAAGGTCAGACTTGTTGGTTAGGGTGAGGAATGAACCTCAACTTTCCTTTATTGAATTACACTATCAGCGCTGCAGCAGGGCGTTCATTTAATTGGATTCGTGACATCCATTTCACTCACCCTTTGGGCGCCTCAGGCATCCAAATTTGTTCCAGACAAAGTTGTGAGCGCAGTGGAGCCGTAGGCCAGTACGGTCGGGTGCCCTAGGGTTGCTAGGGAAATGGGTAAGCATTTCACTGACTCGCCATCAAGGCGAAACTAATGACCTATAACTCTGAAGATAAATCTCTGTGTCTTGATGATGGCTTGTTTTTTATACGTTGTCGTTTGAGCGTGCGTTTATTTTGGACAAGCAAAATAAATGAATTCGGGCTTAATCCGAAACCTCAAAGCTCAAATATTCAGATAACGCTTTGAATACAAGTAGAATCACAAAAAATCAATAAATTCCAAAGTTTTCCTTGAAATCAAATTTTTCACCCCCAGATTGACGGTCTGTGATTAGCAAACCGGAATGATTCAATCATGAGCAATGAAGAAAACGAAAAGCCAGATGTAGAAGCGAATGAGCAAGCAGAAACTGAGGCATCAGCAGAAACTGAAAAAACGACAGAACAGTTACTGGAAGAAGCACAACAGCAAGCCGAAGAAAACTGGAATCAAGTGTTATTGGCTCGTGCCGATCTGGAAAATGTGCGTCGCCGTCATGCTCGGGATCTGGAAAATGCCCACAAACATGCACTAGATAAGTTTGTGAATGAGCTTCTACCTATTTGCGATAGTCTTGAGCTTGGCCTGAATGCGGCTCAGTCAGAATCTGCCACATTAGAGGCAGTGCGTGATGGGATGAGTATGACCATGAAAATGTTACTGGATAACATTGGCAAGCTTGGTCTTGAGCAAGTGGACCCAGTTGGACAACCTTTTGATCCTGAGTTACATCAAGCCGTGTCAATGCAGCCAGCTGATGGCCTTGAAGCGAATCACGTTATTAGCGTCATGCAGAAAGGCTATAGCTTCAACGGCCGTTTACTTAGACCTGCGATGGTTGTTGTCTCTCAATAAAAATAAATTCGGGGCTTGAAATTTCAATTTTATCCCCCAATTACATATCCGAAGGCTGCTTAAATAGTCAGCAAGATACAAGATTGATGGAGTATAAAAATGGGAAAAATTATTGGTATTGACTTAGGAACAACAAATTCCTGTGTCGCAGTGATGGAAGATGGTAAAGCTCGCGTTATCGAAAACAGCGAAGGTGATCGCACTACGCCATCAATCATTGCTTTTACAAAAGATGACGAAGTATTAGTTGGTCAGTCTGCAAAACGTCAGGCCGTTACCAATCCAAACAATACACTGTACGGTATCAAACGTTTGATTGGCCGTAAGTTTAAAGAAGATGTGGTTCAACGCGACATCGACATGGTGCCTTATAAAATCGTTGAAGCAGACAATGGCGATGCCTGGGTTTCTGTCAACGATAAAAAAATGGCGCCACCAGAAATTTCAGCTCGTGTTCTGATGAAAATGAAGAAAACAGCTGAAGAGTTTCTAGGCGAAGAAGTGACTGAAGCCGTTGTTACTGTTCCTGCCTACTTTAATGACTCACAACGTCAGGCAACAAAAGATGCAGGTAAAATTGCCGGTCTTGAAGTAAAACGTATTATCAACGAACCAACAGCTGCTGCACTTGCTTACGGTATGGACAAAAAACGTGGTGACTCTACCGTGGTTGTTTATGACTTGGGTGGTGGTACATTTGACGTTTCAATTATCGAAATTGCAGATATCGAAGGTGAGCACCAATTCGAAGTACTGGCTACCAATGGTGATACTTTCTTAGGTGGTGAAGATTTTGACCAACGCATCATTGATTATTTAGTTGCTGAGTTCAAAAAAGACCAAGGTGTTGATCTGGCTAAAGATCCACTGGCCCTGCAACGTCTGAAAGATGCCGCTGAAAAAGCGAAGATTGAATTATCTTCAAGCCAGCAAACAGATATCAACCTGCCATACATCACAGCGGATGCATCAGGTCCTAAACACATGGAAATGCGTTTAACTCGTGCCAAGCTGGAATCGCTAGTAGAAGACTTGATTTCACGCAGTATGGAGCCATGTAAGATGGCGCTTAAAGATGCTGGTTTATCAACCTCTGAAATCAGTGATGTGATTTTGGTTGGTGGTCAGACCCGTATGCCTAAAGTGCAGGAAGCGGTTAAAGACATGTTTGGTAAAGAGCCTCGTCGTGATGTCAACCCAGACGAAGCCGTTGCCGTTGGTGCTGCTATTCAAGCGGCGGTATTGTCAGGTGATGTTAAAGACGTACTGTTACTTGACGTGACTCCTCTGAGCTTGGGTATCGAAACCATGGGTGGCGTGATGACCAAACTGGTTGAGAAAAACACCACGATTCCTACAAAAGCGAATCAAGTGTTCTCAACAGCAGAAGATAACCAGCCTGCAGTGACTATTCATGTTCTTCAAGGTGAGCGTGAAATGGCATCAGCGAATAAATCACTGGGTCGCTTTGACTTGGCAGATATTCCTCCTGCACCACGTGGTACACCACAAATTGAAGTGACATTTGATATTGATGCTAACGGTATTCTTAACGTATCAGCAGCTGATAAAGCGACAGGTAAAAAACAATCTATCGTGATTAAAGCCTCTAGTGGTTTATCAGATGATGAAGTTGAGAAAATGGTGAAAGATGCAGAAGCCCATGCGGATGAAGATCGTAAATTCCATGAGCTTGTTACTGTACGAAACCAAGCGGATGCATTAATTCACGGCACAGAAAAGTCACTTAAAGATTTAGGTGATAAAGTTGAAGCTGATGAAAAAGAAAAAATTGAATCAGCGATTGCCGCTTTACAAGAAGCCATTAAAGGTGAAGACAAAGACGATATTGAAGCAAAAACAACTGCTTTAAGTGAAGTCGCAGGCAAATTGGCAGAACGTGCATACGCTGAAAATGCGGAAGCGGGCGCTGCTGATGCTGGTCAAGCTGACAGTGGTCAAGCTGGTGATGATGTTGTCGACGCAGAGTTTGAAGAAGTCGACGACGACAACAAAAAATAATCTTTAATTAAGATTATGTGAGCATGGCAAACAGGCGTCAGGAATCTCCGGCGCCTGTTTTGTCGTTTTAGGTAGTTGGGAAAAAAGAATAATGGCCAAAAGAGACTATTACGAAGTTTTAGATTTATCACGCACGGCGACAGAAGCTGAAATTAAAAAAGCCTATCGTCGCATGGCGATGAAATATCATCCGGATAGAAACCCTGATGATGCTGAAGCTGAGTCCAAGTTTAAAGAAGCCAAAGAAGCCTACGAAATTTTATCTGATAGCCAAAAGCGTGCTGCCTACGATCAATTTGGTCATGAAGGTGTGGATCAATCCATGGGCGGCGGATTCAGAAGTAGTGGCGGCTTCAGTGATATTTTTGGTGATGTGTTTAATGACATTTTTGGTGGTGGTGGAGGCGGTGGCCGTCAGCAAGCCTATCGTGGTGCTGATTTAAGGTATCGTCTAGATTTGTCATTGGAAGATGCTGTCGCCGGGACTACCGCGAAGATTCGCATACCTGTTAATGTTGAATGTGAAACCTGTGATGGTTCAGGAGCTAAGAAAGGGACGCAACCGGTCACTTGTACTACGTGTGGTGGGCATGGACAGGTACGTATCCAGCAGGGTTTCTTTACCATGCAACAAACGTGTCCACACTGTCGTGGTACAGGTAAGATGATCAAAGAACCTTGCGAAGATTGTCATGGCGAGGGCCTGGTTCAGGAAGAAAAAACATTACAAGTTAAAGTGCCTGCAGGTGTCGATACAGGTGATCGTATTCGCCTTGCTGGCGAAGGTGAAGCAGGAACTCATGGTGCCCCAGCGGGTGACTTATATGTAGAAGTGTCAGTCAACCGTCATGATGTCTTCACACGTGATGGGACGAACTTATTCTGCGATGTCCCACTAAGTTTTGTAAATGCTGCATTAGGTGGCGAAGTCGAAGTACCGACTTTGGAAGGCAAAGCTAACCTTAAAATTCCTGAAGGTACACAAACGGGTCAACAATTCCGACTTAAAGGTAAAGGTGTGCAGTCAGTTCGTGGGGGTGCGACAGGCGATTTATTGTGCCGGGTTATTATCGAAACACCTGTGAAGTTATCAAAAAAACAAAAAGAACTGCTCAAAGAGTTCGAAGGTGATCTCAAAGGTGGCGGTGAAAAGCATAACCCCAAACATAGTTCGTGGTTGGATGCAGTAAAACGGTTTTTTGAATAAGATGATGAGCTGACATAATCAGGCTTTGTTAAAAAGGAATAAAAATGGCAACAAAGATTGCGATTAATGGCGCTGCCGGCAGAATGGGGCGTTGTTTAATTCAAGCTGTTGAACAGACAGATGGCTTGGAGCTCAGCGCGGCTATCGATCGTGCTGATTCTTCTTTGATTGGGGCAGATGCCGGCGAAGTTGCTGGGGTTGGTAAGCTTGGTGTGGCGATTAGTGCCGATATCGAACAAGCCACAAAACTCTCTGACATCATTATTGATTTTACGTTGCCGGAAGTTACTATGGCGCTATTACCTTTCTGTGTTGCGAATCAGTGTCGACCAGTAATTGGTACAACCGGTTTTGACACGGAACAGAAACATGCGATCGAAGAGGCATCAAACCAAGTGGCTACACTGTTAGCACCCAATATGAGTGTTGGCGTTAATCTGTCCTTAAAACTGTTGGATATCGCTGCTCGAGTATTAGGTGATGATGTCGATATCGAAATCGTTGAAGCCCATCATCGCCATAAAGTTGATGCACCATCTGGTACCGCATTACGTATGGGGGAAGTGGTTGCTGATGCTTTAGGTCGTGATCTTAAACAATGTGCTGTTTATGGTCGTGAAGGCCGTACTGGTGAACGTGACAGAAATACGATTGGTTTTGCTACGGTTCGTGCGGGCGATATTGTTGGCGATCACACTGTCATGTTTGCAGCAGAAGGTGAACGGGTTGAAATTACACATAAAGCCTCAAGCCGTATGACGTTCGCTTTCGGTGCTATGCGAGCTTCAAGTTGGTTAATGCAAAAGAAAAATGGCCTGTTTGATATGCAGGATGTATTGGGGTTAGCTTAGATCCTAGTACCATACACTACATTCACTATTCGCTCTTCTTCTTTCGTTCTTCCCTACAATACCCTGCTTATTGCAGGGTATTGTACTTTTCTCTCAACTTACTTATATAATCAAGCCTTAATATCAATAGGTTAAATTGATGGCAGCTCAAGCTCAGATTCTCATAGTCGATGATGTCCCTGACAACATTCAGGTTGCTATGAGTTTACTGAGAGAAGACAGCTATGAATTTTCATTTGCCAATAGCGGTGAGAAAGCGTTATCTATACTTGGTAGTGATGATACTGATTTTGACCTGATTCTACTTGATATTATGATGCCGGGGCTGGATGGGTATGAAACCTGTCAGCATATAAAAAGCCGTCCCCAATATCGAGATATTCCCATTATATTCCTCACTGCTAAAGCCGATGTTGACTCTATAGCAAAGGCGTTTCAAGTCGGTGGGGTAGATTATGTCACCAAACCATTTCATGCTGCCGAGCTGCTGGCGCGTGTAAGAACACATGTTCAGTTGTACCAAACAAAAAAATGGCTTGAACAACAAAATATTGATCTCGAAACAAAGTCACGCTTTGCTCAAGCAAGGTTATTATCCGAATTGGAAAATAGTCAGAAAGAGCTTATCTGGTTCTTAACTGAGTTGATGGAATCAACATCAGACGAAACAGGTAAACACATTCGACGGGTAGCAGAAATTTCTTCTTTATTGGCCAAATTACATCCAACATTAACGGATACTGATGCCGATACGCTCTACCACGCTTCACCAATGCATGATATCGGTAAGATGACGGTACCGCATGAGATTCTTCATAAGCCAGGTAAATACACGCCAGAAGAGTTTGAGATCATGAAAGCACATACTACAAATGCCTATAAGTTACTGTCCGGTTCCAAGCGTAAATTAATCAAATCCGCAGCAATTATTGCGTATCAGCATCATGAAAAATGGGATGGCAGTGGTTATCCCAGAGGCTTAAAAGGCGATGATATTCATATTTATGGACGAATTGTTGCTCTTGCTGACGTGTTTGATGCGTTGACGCATCAACGTTGCTATAAACCTGCTTGGGAAGTGGGTGATGCGATTGCATTTATTCAGGAGCAGCGGGGGCACCATTTTGATCCCGAGCTAGTGGACCTGATGTTCAGTCACCTTGAACAATTTGCCGAAATTGTAAAATAGAAGCCAAGAACATGAACCACTCAGCAACAAAAAGAATGACATTTTTCATGACGTTCTTTTTGTTGCTGAATTCGATATTCATGTTATTCAGTCAGAATGTCATGGCTGATTCAAACGCAGTCAAAACGCAATATCAACCCCCTATCTTGTTAACAAAAGAAGAAATTGCCTGGATAGAAGCACATCCAGTGGTGACCGTTGGTGGCGGCGCTGACTGGCCACCTTTCGATTTTGTTGATGTACAGGGACGGTATCAGGGTATAGCTAAAGATTACCTCAACATTATTTCCTCTTTAACCGGTTTGAAATTTGAACATGAAGTGACAGGCACCTGGCGTGAGCATCTCAAACAGTTTGTCGCTGGGGATATTGATTTATTACCTGCTGTATTCCTGACACAGGAAAAGTCTTCATACATGACCTTCTCCAGCCCATACCATGAAGCTGTAGAGTATTTTTTTATTCGTAGTGATATCGAATTAGATGATAAAAATTCCCTGGATGGTTTGCGGGTCGCTTTGCCGAAAGATGACTCCCGCATCAGTACGATTAAACGTTATTTTCCTGAACTTAATATTATTGAAACCAATACAGCAGATCAGGCTATTCAACTGGTATTAAACGGTAAAGCAGAGTTGTTGTATGACTATTATGCTGTTTTAAGCTATAAGCTCGAAAAACAAGGGATCACGAATATTGAACCCTTGCAGTCAACACGCTATTTAGGGAGTGAGAATCTCTATATGGCCACACAGAAGTCTGAGCCAGTCTTATCATCGATTATTGATAAAGGTTTACTGGCGATCTCTTCTATTCAAAAACGTAGTATTGATGACAAGTGGTTCAAACGAAATATCATCGCAGGGGGGATGTCGAAAAATATTATCTTATCTCCAAGTGAACAGTTCTGGTTAAACGAGCATAAAACGGTTCGCTTTACAGGTGATCCTAACTGGTTGCCTTATGAGGCATTTGATAAAGATGGTAATTATATTGGTATCGTTGCTGAATATCTGAAGCTGATAGAAAACAAGCTCGGTATCACGATTGAGTATGTCCCAACTGCCAGTTGGACTGAATCAATTAATCTTATTGAATCTGGGCAAGTCGACATGATTTCGGAAACCAGTGATTCAACGCTGGGACAGTTTCTTACCTTCACCAGACCTTATCTAAATAGTCCGATTGTTATCGTGATGCGTGATGACAATGTCTATGTAGAAAATATTTCAGCGATAAAAAAGAAAAAAATTGCAGTCATCCATGAATATGGTTATGTGGATAACATCCGCACCCAATATCCCGATATTAATTTTATTGAAGTCCTGACGATTCAGGAGGGTTTAACAGCAGTTTCCACAGGAAAAGTGGATGCTCTGGTCGCTACCTTGGCACAAGCCAGTTATCACATTGCTGAGATGGGCATTAATAATATTCGCATAGTCGGCGAAACCGGGTTTAAAACTTCCCTAGCTTTTGGGTTTAGTCAGGCTTATCAGCCTATGGTTAGCCTGTTTAACCGTACATTTAATGCAATTTCTCAAACGGAGAAGCAACATATTCTTGATGAGTGGGGTAAAGATAAGTACGCGGCAGTTATTGATTACAATTTGATTTTGAAAATTGTCATTATATTTTTAGTGTTGGTTATTTGGATTTTATATTGGAATAGAAAGCTCGCTGCTCAGATCCGCTTGCGTGAGGCCGCAGAAGCGCAAACAAAAACCTTGATAGATCATCTTCCATTACAAATCTCTGTGACGCGTTATGACGGCCAAATTATCACTGGAAACCCTCAGGCATTATTAGACTATAACTTACAACTAGACGAGCTGGATAAATTTAATATTCTGGATTTTTATTCTAATCCAAGCCAACGAGAAGAGGTTTTAAAAGACATAAAAACACAAGGATTTGTTGACCAGAAAATTATCCAGTTCAAAAGTCTAGATGGTGAAGAACGCTCCATGATGGTGTCAATTATGCCCATCAGATATCAGAGTCAGGATGCCCTACTCGGTATTGCCGTTGATCTTACCGACAGACTGGAAATGGAAGCGCAATTATTAGACGCCAAAGAAAAAGCAGAAGTCGCTAACCGCACAAAATCTGAGTTTTTGGCAAATATGAGTCATGAAATCCGTACCCCTATGAATGCCATTATTGGATTCACTGAATTATTACATGAACAGGTGAAAGACAATAAGATCAAATCCTATGTAAAAACGATTCAGTCGGCAGGTAATGATCTGATGTTATTGATTAATGACATCCTTGATTTATCAAAAATTGAGGCAGGAAAACTCGATATTAATTATACCGCGACCAACCCTCATGTACTGTTTGAAGAGTTATCGCATATATTCAGTGTGCCATTACGTAATAAAGGGGTGGAACTGGTATTAGAAGTCGATTCAGAGATTCCTCATAGTCTTATGTTAGATGTGGTTCGTTTACGACAAGTTTTGCTCAACTTGCTGGGTAACGCAGTGAAGTTTACTGAGTCTGGACGAATTACCATGAGGGCAAGTGTTGAGAATAAGGACAATATAGGTAGTAAGTTAGCACTGTGTATCGATGTCGAGGATACTGGCCTCGGTATCCCAGAAGATCAATTAGACAGAATCTTTGAAGACTTTAACCAAATTGTCGGTCAGGACAATGCCAAGTTTGGCGGAACAGGGCTGGGCTTATCGATTTGTAGCCGTTTAATAAAATTGATGGGGGGAACTCTTACTGTGGAAAGTGAATTGGGCCAAGGCTCCACATTCACTGTTCACTTGGATAACGTTGTGGTGGCATCGATTGCTGCTGACACAACCGTGCATAATTACTCTGAACCGGCATTGCCTGTTTTTGCACCAGCAACGGTGCTTGTTGTCGATGATATTGAAGATAATCGTCGCTTGGTAATTGAGAGTTTTGCACCATCTGCATTAGAGATTGTTGAGGCTATAAATGGCAAAGAAGCAGTAGCAGCGATGAAAGAGCATCATATTGATTTGGTATTAATGGATTTGCGTATGCCTGTTATGGATGGTTACCAGGCTGCAGAAAAAATTAAAGCGGAATTTGATATCCCCATTATTGCGCTGACGGCATCAGTAATGAAAGATGACTTTGACCGTCTCAAAACGGAACATTTTGATGATCATATCCGTAAGCCGGTTAAGAAAGCAGAACTGTATAATAAACTCGCTGAATTTCTATCATACGAGCAACCTACAAACTCAGATTTCGCTGAGGACACGGACACACTTGTCTTGTCCGAGCATGAGGTTACGGTATTACCTGTGGTACTCAGTTTTATGGAGAGCAAAATGCAGATTTGGAAGATGGTTAAAGAGAGCAATAATATGAGCGAGATTAAACGCTTTGCCTCTGATATAGAGCTGCTTGCTGACAAAGAAAAATTCACACCATTAGCTAACTACGCTCAGCAGCTTTTGGAGAAGGTAGAAGTGTTCGATATCCAGGGAATGACGGATCTTTTATCAGACTATCCTCACCTCTACCAGCGCCTTAGTCAGTCGGATTAGTATTTTTGGGCTCTTAGTTTTGCTACTTCTGCTCCGGAAACATCACCTGATCGCAATCTGATTTCAGTAATTAACTGCCAGAAACGCTTCAACAGTACATTATTGCCTGATGATAAAGAGACACCTTTTAAGGCCACTTGTTCAGCCAGGTCATAATCTTCCAGACTCATATGTGTTTGAGCTAATGAGTAATAAACTTTCGGATCTCGTGGGGCAATACGTTGCGCGCGCTGTAAGTTGTTCTGGGCACTACGTAAGTCACCACTTACTCTCGCTTGTTCGGCTCTATCCAGTAAAGCGATTACTGCAGGACTTTGTTTTTTAGGTGTTTGAACCTGTGGTGCAGCTTGCTGTGGCGGCATAACTTGTTCTGGGATCGCCTCTTCTACGGGGGGATAAGCTTGTGTTTCTGATGGCTGTTGACGCGGAGGTATAGTGTTCCGATCATCTACTGGCGGTGGTGAAGATTGATAGGGTGTTGTTGTACAGGCAGCAACTATGCTTAACATAAGTCCTGTTAACAAAAACCGTGGTGTAAAAGTTGTCATTTTTATCCCTTATTAGAACCAGTCTTTAATCCAGTCCAGTGAACGGGTCACGGGATTAGATTGCTCGCCTGGGTTTGTCACACAATCAGATAGTTCAGTCGGTTCTGTGCCTGATATGAAAGGCAATTGTCTGGCATCTTCACAGTCCTGTGCTGATAATAATCCTGTTTTACTATCAACCCATAGCCATTTTATATCGTCCGGTAGCGGTGCCTCAAACGATTCAAGTGGCTGGCTTTTCATGAAGCTTTTCCAGACACGGAGTGCACCACCTGAACCTGTAAATGGTAAAGGTGAATTATCATCCATACCAAGCCAGACAACAGCCAATCGGTTATTACTAAACCCGGCAAACCAACTGTCACGCTGATCATCTGAAGTACCAGTTTTACCAGCAGTATTGATATTGGCCGGCAAACTCGAATAGATACTGGCGGCCGTGCCAGCGTGAGTGACTTCCTGCATAGCCGTCTGAATCAGGTAAACATTATCCGCCTCTATCGTTTGACGAAGCTGAAATGGATAGCTGGATAAAGCTTCGCCCTGACTGTCTGTCACCGTTCGAATCGCTCGAGCAGGTGTTTGGAAACCATTGGCAGCAATGGTTTGATACATTGTGGCTACTTCAAGTGGAGATAAACCCTGAGCACCAAGTAGAAGAGAGGGATAAGCATCAAGCTGACGTTTAATGCCCAGTCGGTTCATAGTATTAATCACTTTCTTTAAACCGACCTCCATACCCAACCGTACAGTGGCAAGATTGTAAGAATGCGCTAAGGCATCAATTAGCAAGACATTTTGATGAGAGCGTTTGCTGAAGTTTTGTGGTTTCCATATTTGCCCATTAGGGAGTTTCATCGTAAAGCTGGAATCATCGACGGTACTCGCTAGTGTTTTACCCTGTTCTAATGCCGTCAAATATACGGCGGGTTTCACTAGAGAGCCAATCGGTCGGTCAGCATCGAGCGCCCGGTTAAAACCTTTATAGCGGGTGTTTTTGTCACCAATCACTGCCAGAACTTCCCCGGTTTGCGGGTCGGTTACCACCATACTACCTTGCAATGGCTTTAGCTTCGTACCATAGCCCTGTTGTAGAGTATTAATGGTGCTCTTCAAAGAAGACTCAGCATGACTTTGGACGATAGGGTTCAAGCTAGTATAGACACGTAATCCTTCTGAGTTGAGGTCTTCATCACGATAATCACGACGTAGTTGACGTTTTACTAAATCCAGAAAGGCAGGATACGCTTCTTTCAGCAAGGTACCTTTTTTGACAACATCAAGATTGGCATTGATGGCTCGTTGATACTGTTGCTGGGTAATTTTACCTTGTTCAAACAAGACCTTTAACACCAGATTACGTCGTTTCTTAGCACGTTCAGGGTGACGTCTTGGATCATAATAAGAAGGGCCTTTCACTAAGCCTGCCAATAGCGCTAACTGATGTAATTTTAATTCCTGTAGTGGTTGAGCAAAAAAGTAATGTGCGCCTAATCCAAAACCATGGATTGCCCTTGCTCCATCTTGTCCTAAATAAACTTCATTTAAATAGGCTTCTAAAATGTCATCTTTTTCGTAGTGAAGCTCTAATAATAATGCCATTGGAATTTCAAGTAACTTTCTAACAAGACTACGATCTGAGGTCAGGTAGAAGTTTTTGATTAACTGTTGCGTCAGGGTACTTCCGCCCTGCACAAACCTACCAGCTCTGATATTGGCATACATAGCTCGAGCAATGCCTTTAGGAGAGATGCCGTGATGTTGATAAAAGTCTCTGTCTTCTATCGCGATCAGTGCTTCGGTCAGCATGGGAGGCGCATCTTTAAGCTGGATAAGATCACGATCTTCATTATTGAGTGGATAGATGCCACCGATTAGAACGGGCTCAAGGCGAACCAAAGGGATATCTTGGCCTTGGTAGTTTCTGAGCTGTGTTAGTTGTTGGCCATCAAAGTCGAGAATAAGTTTTCTTGCTGGCTCCATCCCATCGCTAAAGCGAAATCCACGTGTATCGATGATAGCTCTAGATGACGAAAATGCGGCTTGACCTGGCTGCGCTGCTTTACGGGTAAATTGATAACCCAAGCCTTTAAGTTCAATTTTCAAATCGGTAATCGAAAGGGGAGCGCCAACATATAATTCAAGCGGACGCGCATACACTTTTGCTGGGACTGCCCAGCGTTTACCTTCAAACTGACTGCGAATCTGAATATCAAGAAATACTGTTAATAGGCCGAGCAGGACTAATAGAGTAAATGCAATTTTTAATAAACTGGAGCGGCTGATAAAACCAGTTTGTTTTTTTCTTCGCGATGATGATTTTTTTGAGCTTGTACGCTTTTTAGAGGGCGCTTTTTTTTGAGCCATGAGATTCTCAGCTTAGGAAACGAGCCTGTAGAGGCAGTAATTCAATAACGACATTAAAACATGATGTTGGCATTAAATGATAACAGTTCACCTCAATGTGTGATGCTTGCCGTAACAGATGATTATACATTACGCGCAACATTCAAAATTATGCTGTTCCTTTCTCTCAACAGTATTATGATGTTCATCATCTTGCTCTCTAAGTCATTACTTTTTTTACAGTTCACAGCATTGAAGTAGGCTAAAAATCGCTAATAGCTTGATTTCGCATTATGCAAATTGTCTGGTAATATGCTGAACTCCAAAAGAGTTTCATGCGTAGTTTTTCATCTGAAACGACATAAAGTACAACTGTAGTGAGCGTTTATGGCTTTAGAGACACCAGTCTGTGAATTTGGTTTGCCTGCCGTTGATTTTTCTCTGCCAGGAACAGACGGTAAGATATGGACATTAGATGACTGTCGAGGTGAAAATGGACTATTAGTCATGTTCATCTGTAATCACTGCCCTTATGTAAAAGCAGTGATTGATAGATTAGTTCGTGATACCAACGAGTTGAAATTATTAGGTATCAATTCTGTCGCTATTATGTCTAATGATGTGAATGACTATCCTGAAGACGCTTTCGATAATATGAAACAGGTTGCGATACAGCAACAGTTCTCATTTCCTTATTTGTACGACGAAACACAACAGGTTGCCCAAGCTTATGGTGCAGTCTGCACGCCCGATTTTTTTGGTTATAACGGTGATTTGCAACTACAATATCGCGGTCGTTTGGATGCCAGTAGAAAAGAAGCCGCGGCATCTGATGTCAGACGAGATTTGTTTGAAGCAATGAAACAAGTGGCAGAAACAGGCCACGGCCCAGAAAATCAAATACCTAGTATGGGTTGCTCGATCAAATGGCGGGCAGCTTAATTTTTTTTAATAGGAGAATGTAGATAATGGCTACACGTAGACATTTAGCTAATGCAATCCGTGCGCTCAGCATGGATGCAGTACAAAAGGCAAACTCGGGTCACCCCGGCGCGCCTATGGGTATGGCAGATATTGCCGAAGTGTTATGGAATGACCATTTAAAACACAACCCAAATAACCCAAATTGGGCTGATCGTGACCGTTTCATCCTATCTAATGGTCACGGTTCAATGTTGATTTATTCATTGTTGCATTTGTCAGGTTATGACTTGCCAATGGATTCACTCAAAACATTCCGTCAATTACATTCACAATGTGCAGGTCACCCTGAGTACGGCTATGCACCAGGTGTTGAAACAACAACAGGTCCATTAGGCCAAGGTATCACCAATGGTGTTGGTTTTGCGATGGCTGAAAAACTGATGGCTGATCAGTTCAACAAGCCAGGTCATGACATCGTTAACCACCACACCTATGTCTTCATGGGCGACGGTTGCTTGATGGAAGGTGTTTCTCATGAAGCATGTGCTCTTGCTGGTACATGGGGTCTGGGTAACTTGATCGCATTCTGGGATGACAACAACATCTCTATCGACGGTCACATTGATGGCTGGTACACAGATGACACTGTTAAACGTTTCGAAGCTTACGGCTGGCACGTTCAATCAGTAGACGGTCACGACTCTGATGCAATCAATGCTGCAATTGAAGCAGCGAAAAAAGTCACTGACAAACCTTCTTTGATCTGCTGTAAAACTATCATCGGTTTCGGTTCACCAAACAAATGCGGAAGCCATGATTGCCATGGTGCAGCATTAGGTGAAGAAGAAGTAGCACTGACTCGTAAAGAGCTGGTTTGGGAATCTGAGCCATTTGTTATCCCAGAAGAAATTTATGAAGGTTGGGATGCCAAAGCAAAAGGTGACGCTGCTGAAGCTGAATGGAACAAAAAATTCGATGCTTACGCTGCTGAATACCCAGAATTAGCTGCTGAATTCAAACGCCGCATGGCAGGTGAATTACCAGCTGACTGGAAACAGTTCACTGATAAAATGATTGCTGACTTCAACGACAAAGCAGAAAGCGTTGCGTCACGTAAAGCATCACAAAACGTTATTGCTGCTTTAGCACCTGAATTACCAGAGTTTCTCGGTGGTTCTGCTGACTTAACAGGTTCAAACCTGACAAGCTGCTCAAGCTTCAAACACGTTTCTGGTAAAGAGCCAGGTAACTACATTTCATACGGTGTTCGTGAATTTGGTATGTTTGCCATCATGAACGGTATGGCTCTGCACGGTGGTTTACTGCCTTACGGTGGTACTTTCCACATGTTCTCTGACTATGCTAAGTCTGCACTGCGTATGGCTGCATTGATGAAACAACGCACAATCGCTATCTTAACTCATGACTCTATCGGTCAGGGTGAAGACGGTCCTACTCACCAACCAATCGAAAACACAGCAGGTCTGCGTTACATTCCTAACATGGATGTATGGCGTCCTTCTGATGAAACTGAAGTAGCGGTTGCATGGGTAGCTGCTGTTGAGCGTAACGATGGTCCTTCAAGCTTAGTCTTAAGCCGTCAAGGTATCCCAGGTCGTAAACACGATACTGCTGACTTCGAAGCTATCCGCAAAGGTGCTTACGTTCTGTCTGAAGCAGAAGGTGGCGAAGCTGATGTCATCATCATCGCGACGGGTTCTGAAGTTGACTTAGCAGTTAAAGCACAAGAAGAACTGAAAGCTGATGGTGTAAAAGCACGTGTTGTTTCTATGCCTTCAACTAACGTGTTTGATCGTCAAGACCAAGCTTACAAAGACAGCGTATTAACACCTGGTGTTAAACGTGTATCTGTTGAAGCGGGTGTCACTGACTTCTGGCGCAAATATGTTGGTCTGGAAGGTGGTGTTGTTGGTATCGACACATTTGGTGAATCTGCGCCAGGTGGTGTGTTGATGAAACACTTCGGCTTCACCGTCGAAAATGTCGTTAAGACAGTTAAATCAGTACTGTAATTATTGCTGATTTAGATATGAAGTAAAGGGATTGAACCAGTGAGCATCTGCTCACTGGTTTTTCTCTCTCTAAAACTCGAAAGTCTAATAAGTGAAATTTCAAACTGAGATTTCAGTTCTTAGACAGACGGATTCAGAGATAGGGGACTAAGCATGACGATTAGAGTCGGTATTAACGGTTTTGGCCGCATTGGTCGCATGGCATTTCGTGCTGCCATCAAAGATTTTACAGATATTGAAGTGGTTGCTATCAATGACTTGCTCGATCCTGAATATCTGGCTTATATGCTCAAGTATGATTCTGTGCATGGCCGCTTTCATGGCGAAGTGGAAGTCAGGGACGGCAATCTGGTAGTGAATGGTAAAACCATTCGCATTACAGCAGAACGTAATCCTGCAGATTTGAAATGGGATGAAGTCGGTGCAGATTTAGTAATTGAATGTACAGGGTTTTTCTTAACAGAAGAAACCTGTCAGGCACATATTAATGCCGGTGCCAAAAAAGTGGTGCAATCTGCGCCATCAAAAGATCACACACCGATGTTTGTATATGGGGTGAATCATAAAGATTATGACGGGCAAGCTATTGTCTCGGCAGCATCATGCACAACCAATGCCTTAGCACCTGTCGCTAAAGTCTTACATGACAGCTTTGGTATTAAACGCGGTTTGATGACAACCGTCCATGCGGCTACAGCCACTCAAAAAACAGTGGATGGCCCTTCAATGAAAGATTGGCGTGGTGGTCGTGGTATTTTAGAAAATATCATCCCATCTTCTACTGGCGCGGCTAAAGCTGTCGGTAAAGTCTTACCAGATTTGAATGGCAAATTAACGGGGATGGCTTTCCGTGTGCCGACATCGGATGTTTCTGTGGTGGATCTGACTGTTGAGTTAGACAAAGATGCAACTTATGATGATATCTGTGTTGCGATGAAAGCGGCCTCTACCTCTGAGTTAAGGGATGTACTGGGCTATACAGAAGAAAGCGTAGTCTCAACAGACTTTAGAGGCAATACTGCACCATCGAATTTTGATGCAGGTGCTGGAATCGCATTGGATAAAACCTTTGTCAAAGTGGTTGCATGGTATGACAATGAATATGGTTATACCTGCAATATGATGCGTCTTGTGCAGTATGTAGGTCGTTAATTTATTCATTTATCAATAAAAAATTAAGGCTTTCTGGATTCAGGAAGCCTTTTTTTATGGTCAAACTGTTTTAGAACGTTATACTTTGTGACGGAGATCACAAATTTAATTATTCACGAGGAAAATCATCATGTCTGTAATCAAGATGGCTGATCTGGATTTGGCGGGTAAACGTGTACTGATTCGCCAGGATCTTAATGTGCCACTGAAAAAAGGTGTGGTTGCTGACGGCACCCGAATTCATGCTTCATTGCCAACCATAGAGATGGCATTAAAAGCAGGTGCAAAGGTCATGATCATGTCGCATCTTGGCAGACCTACTGAAGGTGAATACGAACATCAATATTCTCTAGCCCCCGTGGCTAATTACTTATCTGCCTTGTTAGATCAACCCGTGAGGCTTGAACAAAATTGGTTAGAGCCTGAGTTCATTCCGGTTGAGGAAGGTGAGGTCGTATTGTGTGAAAACGTACGGTTTAATGTCGGTGAAAAAGCCAATGATGAAGCTCTATCACAGCGTATGGCTAAATTATGTGATGTCTTTGTAATGGATGCCTTTGGTACAGCTCATCGTGCTCAGGCTTCAACACATGGTGTGGCTAAATATGCACCGATTGCTTGTGCTGGCCCATTATTGGCGGCAGAGTTAGAAGCACTATCAAAAGCTCTGGATAATCCAGCAAGACCTTTAGTCGCGATTGTCGGTGGCTCAAAGGTTTCCACCAAATTAACCGTTTTAGAATCTTTATCAACAAAAGTGGATCAACTTATCGTTGGTGGCGGAATAGCAAATACCTTTATTGCAGCTGAAGGATATCAAGTTGGTAATTCACTTTATGAGGAAGATTTAATCGATACTTGTAAAAAGTTACGTACTGAAGCTCAAACTCGCGGTGGGGATATTCCTGTACCGGTTGATGTCGTATGTGGTAAGCATTTTGCTGAAAATGCAGAAGCCGAAACCAAAAAAGTCAGTGATATTGTTGCTGATGACATGATTTTTGATATCGGGCCAAAATCGGCTGCTGCTTTAACCGAAATTTTACAAAATGCAGGTACGATTGTCTGGAATGGTCCTGTAGGTGTATTTGAATTTAATCAGTTTGGTGAAGGTACCAAAGAAGTCGCTATGTCGATTGCTGAATCAGATGCATTTTCTATTGCTGGTGGTGGTGATACATTAGCAGCTGTATCTAAATATAAAATTTGTGACGATATTTCTTATATTTCAACAGGCGGTGGTGCTTTTCTGGAGTTTCTTGAAGGTAAAAAATTACCTGCAGTGGAGATTTTGGAGCAGCGCGCAGCACAAGCATAAAGGAGCGTAAATGTGACGGCCATAAGACGAACAAAAATTGTTGCGACTTTAGGGCCGGCCACACAGAGCCCGCAAGTACTAGATGCGATGATTGCCGCTGGTATGAATGTGGTCAGGCTAAACTTTTCCCATGGTGAGTCTGACACGCATCTAGCACTAGCTGAGCTTGTCAGAGAACGTGCTCGCATGCAAAACAAACAAGTGGGTATTCTGGCTGATCTGCAGGGGCCAAAGATTCGTATCTCACGTTTTAAGCAAGGCTCTGTCGTACTTGAAGAAGGGGCCAAATTTATTCTGGATGCCCAACTTGGCAGAGAGGATGGAGATGAGCAGCAAGTCGGCATTGATTACAAAGCGCTCCCGCGAGATGTAAAAGCAAAAGACACCCTATTGTTGGATGATGGCAGAATTGTTTTGCGTGTCGATAACGTTGATGCTCATAAAATTCATACTACGGTCAGCTTCGGTGGCGTTCTCTCAAATAATAAAGGCATCAATCGTCTTGGTGGTGGGCTCTCTGCCAAAGCATTAACTGATAAAGATAAACAGGACATAAAAACAGCTGCCAGCATGCAGGCAGACTATCTGGCAGTATCATTCCCGCGATCAGCAGAAGATATACATCAGGCAAGACAATTATTACGTGATGCAGGTGGTTATGGTGCCATTGTGGCAAAAATTGAACGTGCCGAAGCTGTAGAAGCTATTGACGAGATCATTGCTGCTACTGATGCCATTATGGTGGCTCGTGGTGATTTGGGCGTGGAGATGGGCGATGCGGCATTACCTCCTATCCAAAAACGCATCATTAGTCTGGCACGGACAAAAAACTGTCTGACTATTACTGCTACTCAAATGATGGAATCGATGATCATGAATCCGATTCCAACACGAGCAGAAGTGTTTGATGTGGCTAATGCGGTTCTGGATGGTACAGATGCTGTAATGTTATCTGGGGAAACCGCGATAGGTAAAAACCCGATTAAGACAATAGCTGCCGTAGATCGGGTTTGTTTACAGGCTGAGCAGGAGCGAGAAATAAGAGTGTCACGACACCGAATAGACTCGCATTTTGAACGTATGGATGAAGCTATCGCCATGGCAGCCATGTATACCGCCAATCACCTTGATGTAAAAGCGATTGCAGCTCTTACAGACTCAGGAGCGACCACATTATGGATGTCCAGAATCAGTTCGGGACTTCCTATCTTTGCGCTGACACCTCATGAAAAAACAGCCCGTAAAGTCACTTTATACCGGGGCGTTTACCCGCTGAAATTTGATGTTGAACATCATGACCATGCCTTAATGAATAAAGAGATGGTTGATGAACTTGTCCGTCGTGGTGTCGTTTCTGAAGGGGATATCGTCATCATTACAAAAGGTGATCTTGAAATTCAGGGCAGCACCAATGCGATGAAAATTGTCAAAGTGGGTGATATGGCTGAACCCAGACAGATAGATTAAGCTCGAATAATATATTTTTCATTACAGGAGGCGTTATGGCCCTGATTTCATTGCGACAATTATTAGACTATGCAGCTGAACATGATTTTGCTGTTCCGGCATTCAATGTCAGTAATATGGAGCAAGTACATGCCATTATGCAAGCCGCAGATAAGGTTGATAGCCCTGTTATTATGCAGGCTAGCGCTGGTGCCAGAAAATATGCAGGCGAACCATTCTTACGGCATATGGTCCTCGCCGCTGTTGAAGAATATCCTCATATACCAGTCGTTTTACATCAGGATCATGGTGCTAGCCCGGCTATATGCATTCGTTCGATTCAGTCAGGGTTTACCTCAGTCATGATGGATGGTTCATTGCATGAAGATATGAAAACACCATCAGACTTTGAATATAACAGTAAGGTAACAAAGACTGTCACGGATATTGCGCATGCTTGTGGTGTGTCAGTCGAAGGGGAATTAGGCTGCCTAGGGTCTTTAGAGACAGGTATGATGGGCGAAGAAGATGGACATGGCGCTGATTCAGCTTTAGATCACAGTCAACTATTGACGGATCCCGATGAGGCTGTGGAATTTGTCAGATTAACGCAAGTTGATGCTCTGGCTGTTGCCATTGGAACCAGTCATGGTGCCTATAAGTTTACACAACCACCGACAGGTGATGTGTTGGCAATTAGTCACTTAAAAACGTTACAACAAAAACTACCCGATACCCATTTTGTCATGCACGGTTCAAGCTCTGTGCCGCAGGACTGGTTGAAAATTATCAACTCGCATGGCGGTGATATTGGTCAAACCTATGGTGTGCCTGTAGAAGAAATTGTTGAAGGTATCCAGTATGGGGTACGTAAGGTCAATATTGATACCGATTTAAGGATGGCCTCAACGGGGGCAATTCGTCAGTTTTTGACAGATGAACAGAATAAAGCAGAGTTTGATCCCAGAAAATTCTTCAAAGCAGCAACGCAGGCGATGCAAACAATTTGTGAAGCGCGTTATCAAGCATTCGGTAGCGCAGGACATGCCAGAAAGATTACACCAGTTTCATTAGCCGAAATGGTTGAAAGATATTAACTTTGGTCGATAACGGTTTGTTTGTCAGTGATTTGCCTGTACTGAGACTATTGCTTAATTAAATGCTATTTTCCTCATTAAACAATCAGTTGCGAGCATTGTGCCAGAATACGGTAAACTACCCGTTTTTTGGCAGGGAATTTTGTTCGTGCATCAAATAATTGCTATTGCGGCTGGTGGTGCCGTGGGTGCCGTGCTGAGGTTTGTTGTTTCCAATGGTGTCTATCGCGTTTTAGGTCGGGACTTTCCATATGGCACATTGGCTGTTAATGTGCTCGGTTCTCTATTGATGGGATTTCTTTTTATCATCTTTATTGAGAGAGAGTTGGGGATGGCTGAATGGCGCTCTGCCATTTTAATTGGCTTGCTTGGCGCGTTTACCACGTTTTCGACCTTTTCCATGGAAACCATTGCTTTGTTGGAATCCGGTGATATCGGTAGAGCGATGCTAAATGTAATTATTAGTGTTTTTCTCTGTCTGACAGCTACATGGGTGGGACTAAGTCTGGGGAGACAGTTATGAGCCGGTTCGAGGTGACGATGGTTCGTGTGTACCTTGCTGAAGGTCGCGATCACAGTAATCGCGTTATAAAGTTGCTTGAAACTTTAGATATTAAAGGCTTTACCGTGTTCCGTGGCATTGCCGGCTTAGGAGCTGAAGGTGAATTGCATAAAGCATCATTATTAGATTTATCACCCGAACTCCCTTTAGTGATTGAGTTTTTTGATATTCCACAAAAAGTGGAAAAAATTATTACACAGCTGGAAAGTATGGTTAAGCCGGATCATATTGTGAGCTGGTCTGCACAATCTGGAAAATAAAAGAATGTTAGATCCGAAGTTATTAAGAAATGAGACTGCTCAGGTCGCTGAGCAATTAGCCCGTAGAGGCTTTGATTTAGATGTAGCCTTGTTGGCTAAGCTTGAAGAAGAACGTAAACAGGCACAATTAGATGCCCAGGAATTACAAACGGAAAGAAACAGTCGCTCAAAAAATATTGGTAAAGCCAAGGCGGCAGGTGAAGATATTGCGCCCTTATTAAAAGAAATTGAAGATTTGGGTGACCGCCATAAAGCGGCTGAATCTCGATTGAATGATGTATTGCTACAGTTGCAAGACATAGCCATGGGTATTCCCAATATTCCTCAGGCAGATGTGCCTGCTGGTCAAGATGAAAGTGAAAATCAGGAAGTCCTACGTTGGGGCGAACCGCGTCAATTTGATTTTGAACCAAAAGATCATGTCGATCTGGGTGCCGCTTTAGGCATGGATTTTGATACAGCAGCAAAAATCAGTGCTGCCCGCTTTGTAACACTAGCAGGACCTTTGGCTAAGTTACAGCGCGCACTAACCCAGTTTATGCTCGACTTACACAGTGAACAGCATGGTTATACCGAAACCTATGTACCTTATTTGGTGAATGCTGATTCATTAAGAGGAACGGGGCAGTTACCCAAATTTGAAGAAGATTTGTTTAAAGTGAACGATGGCGAGTTTTACCTCATCCCCACTGCGGAAGTGCCGGTGACTAATATTGTTCGCGACACGATTACTGAAGACGCATCATTACCACTGAAGTTTGTAGCGCATACCCCCTGTTTCAGAAGTGAAGCTGGTTCATATGGTCGTGATGTGCGTGGGCTTATCCGTCAGCATCAGTTTGAAAAGGTAGAGCTTGTTCAAGTTGTACGCCCAGAAGACTCTGCTACGGCGCATGAAGAATTAACTGCACATGCTGAGAAAGTATTGCAGATGCTCGAGTTGCCTTACCGTAAAGTAAATCTGTGTACAGGAGACTTAGGTTTTTCTTCTACAAAAACGTATGACCTTGAAGTTTGGTTGCCAAGCCAGCAAACCTATAGAGAAATTTCTTCATGCAGTAATTTTGGTGATTTCCAGGCACGTCGTTTACAAGCCCGTTGGCGTAACCCTGCTACAGGAAAACCTGAGTTAGTACATACGCTCAATGGTTCTGGTCTGGCTGTTGGACGTACGCTATTAGCATTGATGGAAAATCACCAGCAAGCAGATGGCTCAGTGGTAATTCCTGAAGCATTGCGTGCCTATATGGGTGGGCAGGATACCATTCGTGTTTGAGTTCAGTCTGGTCCAGAAAATTATTATCTGGGCAATCCCTGTACTGTTTGCTATCACCGTACATGAAGTAGCGCATGGCTGGGTGGCATTAAAGTTAGGTGATAGAACGGCTCAAATGTTGGGGAGGCTTACACTTAATCCCTTTAAGCATATTGATCCTATTGGCACAGTGCTTGTACCGGGATTGTTGTTATTGCTTGGTGGTTTTGTGTTTGGTTGGGCAAAACCGGTACCAGTCAGCTATCAGAATCTGCATAAGCCGAAACGAGATATGGCATGGGTTGCAGTAGCAGGCCCGGCTGCCAACTTTATTATGGCGGTTATCTGGGCCATAGTTGCCAAGCTGGGATTGATGCTTATTCATGCTGATATTACGCTTGGTCAGCCGATGATGTTTATGGGCGTTGCTGGTGTCTTGATTAATACGATGTTGATGATGCTCAATTTACTGCCTATCCCACCTCTGGATGGCAGTCGCGTATTATCAAGCTGGTTACCAGGACCGCTGGCTTATAAGTTTAGTCGAATAGAGCCTTATGGTTTCTTTATTTTGTTAGCACTGCTTTATTTTGGCATTTTGACTTTGATTCTATGGCCATTGGTCAGTGCTATGCTTGGTCTGTTGGTGAGTGTTTTTGGTTTACCAGCGCAAATATTCAGTATTTTATAGTTAGCTAATTAAGGCTTATCAGGAGAACATTTTGGATACGGTTGCTATACAGTCCCGTCGCATTGTTTCAGGCATGCGTCCAACTGGACAATTGCATTTAGGTCACTATCATGGCGTTCTAAAAAACTGGATTAAATTACAGCACGAATTTGATTGCTTTTTCTTTGTCGCTGACTGGCATGCGTTGACGACACATTATGAAGATAGCAGTATTATCGAAAATAGTGTTTGGGAAATGGTCATCGACTGGCTAGCTGCGGGTATTGAACCTTCAACAGCATCACTTTTCTTACAGTCAAAAGTGCCCGAACATGCAGAATTACATTTATTGTTATCGATGATGACACCTTTGTCATGGTTAGAGCGTGTGCCGACCTATAAAGATCAACAAGAAAAGCTAAAAGAGAAAGATTTATCGACCTACGGCTTTTTGGGGTATCCCTTATTGCAAAGCGCCGATATTCTGATTTATCGGGCAGGACAAGTGCCTGTTGGTGAAGATCAGGTAGCACATGTTGAATTAACACGAGAAGTGGCTCGCCGTTTTAACCATCTCTATGGTCGTGAGAAAGATTTCGAAGAAAAAGCCGAAGCCGCAATCAAAAAAATGGGTAAGAAAAACGCAAAGTTGTACAATAACTTACGGAAATCTTATCAGGAGCAAGGTGATGCTGATGCGCTCGCTACGGCTAGAGAGTTGCTTAAAAATCAACAAAACCTAGCTTTGGGTGATATGGAACGCTTGTTTGGCTATCTCGAAGGTGCAGGTAAAGTGATCTTGCCTGAGCCGAAAGCGTTATTAACACCAGCATCTAAAATGCCCGGCTTGGATGGTCAAAAAATGTCCAAGTCTTACGGTAATACGATTTCTTTGCGTGAGCCCGATGATAGCCTCGCAGAGAAAATTAAACGTATGCCAACAGATACAAATCGTGTCCGTCGTACGGATCCTGGTGAGCCGGAGCGTTGCCCTGTATGGCAGTTGCATGAGGTTTACGCATCTGAGGATCAGAAACAATGGGTACAGGAAGGTTGTCGTAGCGCGAGTATTGGTTGTCTGGATTGTAAAGGTCCATTGATTGATGCTGTCAGTGCTGAACTGAGGCCAATTCGTGAACGGGCGTTGGATCTAAGCCAGCACCCAGAGGATGTACGCCGTATTATTGATGATGGTAATGCTGCCGCCCGTGAAGTGGCGCAGGAAACCTTGGCGGAAGTCCGTTCATCAATGGGTTTGAATTATAAATAAAAGGGTTGCTGACGCGTTTTTATGGCTGAACGTATTCAAAAAGTATTAGCAAGAGCTGGTTATGGCTCTCGTCGACAGGTGGAAACCTGGATTAAAGAAGGACGCGTCACTCGTAATGGTGAGCTGGCGAGTTTAGGAGATCAGATTAGTGAAGGTGATCGCTTAAAGCTGGATAACAAACCGCTTTCTCCGAAACGTTTATGGCAGGAACCTGCTAAGCAGGTGATTCTCTATAACAAACCCGTCGGTGAAGTCTGCACACGTAAGGACCCTGAAGGGCGTCGTACTATCTTTCAGTCATTGCCTATTCCTGAACAGGGGCGCTGGGTTAGCGTGGGTCGACTCGATTTAAATACTAGTGGCTTAATTATCCTGACGACAGATGGTGAGTTGGCCAATCGTTTAATGCATCCCTCCCATGAAATGGATCGTGAGTATGCGGTTCGTGTATTGGGTGAAGTGACATCTGAAATGATGCAGGCTTTACGTGATGGCGTCATGCTTGAAGATGGTGAGGCTAAGTTTGCTGATATCCAAGAATCAGGTGGCGAAGGCGCAAATAAATGGTTTCACGTGGTTATTCAGGAAGGTCGTAACCGAGAAGTACGTCGTTTATGGGAAAGCCAGGGGGTACAGGTAAGCCGTTTAATGCGAGTACGTTATGGCCCTATCATCATCCCTAATAACCTGCGTATGGGCCACTGGACAAAGCTGGAAGGTTCAGATTTGGATTATCTTTATGAGCAGGCTGGAATGAAGCCGGTGAGTAAAGCTGTAACGGGTAGAAAGAAGCCTGCAGAAAAGCAGGAACGCGCTAAAAAAACGCGACCTAGAAAAGAATTTAGCACAAATAAAGCAGAACAAAAACGAGATGCTGAGGAGTCTTCATCAAAGAGAAGGCCTCGCATCAGAGGTCATTAAGAATTTTTGATGGTTTATAGCGCTTTAAGCTTTAGCGCATACAGTCATATTTTTACCCATATGTTTTGCTTCATAGAGTGCTATATCAGCACGTTCAAACAGGTGATAGCCCTCTTCATTGCTCTGGAGTTGGGCTAAACCCAGACTAATTGTGAAACTAAAGCTGTTTTTACCATCATGGGATAAAATCTGAGAGACAGATTCGCGAATTCTTTCCGCTACAACCTCAGCATCGTGAATATTGGTTTCTGGTAGTAAAAGCACAAATTCTTCACCTCCAAACCTGAATGCCATATCACTGCTACGCAGAGAATGATTGATCATATCCGCTAAAATTTTTAATGCTTTATCGCCAGTGATATGACCAAAGTTATCGTTAATATATTTAAAGTTATCAATATCAATGAGGACTAGCGTCAAAGGCGTATTGTGTCGCTTTGTTCGGTCTATTTCACGTTGTAAATTCTTTTCGTAAGCTGCTCGGTTGCCGAGATTTGTTAAATCATCTAATAAAGCTGCAGCTAATGCTTTTTTATAGAGTAAGCAATTTTTGAGCGGGTGAACCAGTAAGCTAAGCAAGTCTTCCAAGAAGTTGATATTAGCCTGAGAAAACTTTTTACGCTGTGTGAAGGTAATATCCCCTAGGTAATCTCCATTCATTTCAAGCTTATAATGACAGCGATGGTGAGACTTTTCTGCTGAGTCAATTTGTACTTTCATGCTGCTGTTCTGATAGTGAAAGCTTGATTCTGGAAAAGCTGCGCTAACTTCACGTTGAAATAGTTCAAGCATGTCTTCAAGAATTAGACTGGTTTGAAGAATATAAGAAAGTTGTTGTCGGACCTGCTCCACTGTTTTTGTCTGAACGTTATCCTCAGTGGTTTTCGAGCCTTCAATGAGACTTAACGGTTGCTGTTTCGTTTTTGATTGGTGTTCCATAGGAGCACGTCCTTATCCAAGTTATGATTTTAACCTGCGATAATTGTGCCAATAGTGATAAGTTTAATTAAATCAGTACGTTATGATTTTTGCGTCAGAGGATTGACGCCTTATTGTGTAACTGTTTCTTGCCCTGACAGTAGAGATAAATATTTATCAACTACCTCTTCAGGTAATGGTAAGCCTTCTGGGTTTCGAGCTGGATAAGCTCGAGCAAAGAGTGCAGTTCTAACGTCGCCTGGTTCAACAACATTAACGGATATTTTTCCTTCCGCTTCAAGCTCATCTTCTAATTGAGCTGCAAAGGCCTCTATACCTGCTTTAGCGATTCCGTAGCCGCCCCAGTAAGCTGTATGTTTATGTGAATCCGTAGTAAAAATTAAGTGACTGTTTTGTTGTTTTAATAAGGGGAGACAGGCTTGTGACAGTAAATAAGCTGCTGTCAGGTTGATGTGTAAAGTTTCAGCCCATGTTTTTGGATCTTGATTCATAACAGGAGCTAATTGTCCGAGACTGGCAGCACAATGAATCAAGGCATCTAATTTGCCAAAGTTGTCTGTGATAGTCTGGGCTAGTTGCTTATAGTCATCTACAGTGGCGCCTTTGAGATCAAGTGGATAGATCGCCGGAGTTACCCCAGTGTCTTCAACGATTTCATCGTAGACAGCCTCAAGTTGTGGAACTTGTTTATCAAGTAAGATAACTGTAGCACCCGCTTGTGCGCAGGCTTTAGCTACTGAGGCACCGATGCCTTGAGCGGCACCGGTGATGAGAATAATTTGCTGAGCCAACAGGCCATCCTCAGTATGTTGTTGCATTACGTTTTATTCTGCTGGCACAAATTGACTAAATTGTGCGACACCATTGTGGAATTGAATAGCTGTGATCCCGTCTTTTTTATGCCATTCAAGATGGTCAATAGTTAACGCATCAATTTTATGTGATTGAGTGACATCAGGTTCACCCCATTTAGCAATGGCTTCTTCTTTAGTCATTCCTGCAAGAGTGTCTGTTTCGTCTTCAACAACGCCCGTTGTGTCAGTCGTATCATCACTGCTCATTTCTGCAGCGTTAGGTGTTGAGGCGTCTTTAGACTCAGTCTGAGCACTGTTATCATCATTACAAGCAACGATGAATGTACCTAGAAATAACGCGATTAAAAGTATTTTAAACTGTTTCAGCATAGCATTCCCTTATTGTTATAAATATTGAGGCGTAAATTATAGCAAGTGATTAATGGCTTAGCTAACCGTATTGATTTTCATTATCAATTCCGCTGCGTTTTCACCATTTATCACTGCACCTTCTAGTGTAGCAGGGTAAAGGTTACGAATAATATCACCTGCCAAATATAGTCCATCCACTGAGGTTTTTGAGCAAGGACGATCTGAGTTAACATTAGTATAACTACTGAATGTAGCACGTTTTTCCCGAATAATATAACCACCGATAAACGCTGAATGATTAACGATATTAGCGCAGACTAACTCGTTACGAATATGTGCAATCAGTGTGTCGTTGGTCATTTTAAGATGTTCACCAGGTCCACTGATAACAATAGCCAGTAGACCTTTTCCTCTATCAAAGACCCACTGACTTATCGTTCCACTCATCCCAAGCACTGGACGAGATAGTTCTAGGCTAGCTGAATATTGTAAATATACTGTGATTATCGGATAAAAGGCAGGTTTTGGATGTTGCCAATACTGGCCGAGTAATTTCGGCATTGTATGTGCTGATGTCGCCAGAATAATATGATCAGCCTCGAGCTCGCTACCATCATCTGTGATGATGCCGGTGGCTTTATTTTTGTCAATAACGACCGACTTTACACGACTTTGCAGAGAAATTGTTCCACCTTGTTGAATGATGTATCGTTCAGCGTATACAGGCAATGTCTCACCTAAAGGGACTTTAGGAATCAGAAAGTCTGAATAATCACGTTGCTTGAACGTTTCTAATAAAACAGTAGAAAAAATGACAGCAGATGCTTCCGCAATCGGTGTGTTTAGGGTGGCAAGACAAAGTGGTTCCCATAATTGTTCAATCAGCCTCTGGCTCTGCTTTTCTTGTTTTAGCCAAGTTAATACAGAAAGATCAGTATGCTTTTCTTGGGAGCGGGCTTTGAAAATAAGGCGTGCTATTTGCCTGAAAACAGTAAAGCCATTGAGTTGCCAGGTCTTTATTGCTAGAGACAGTGGCCACGGGAGAAGACGCGTATCTCGAAGACTTAAATCGGCAAAGTCAGGGTGATGTATAGACAAATCTATGGGACATCGATGGAATAGGGTCGATTCTTCGGCACCTAAGTCATTCAGTAATTTGAGAGTGTGTTGATAGGCGCCAATCAGTAAGTGCTGGCCATTATCAATAGTTTTTTCATTCCAGGAAACGTTTCGGGCTCTTCCTCCCAATTGTTTTGCAGATTCAATGAGGTGAACAGATTCTCCCTGCTCCAACAAACGTACCGCTGCAGTGAGGCCACTCCAACCGCCACCCACAATTAAGATGGTCATTGCTGATATTTTTTTTCTGCTCTGGATGTCCGCCAGGCTAGCCAGAGCTTTTTCAACGGCGTCAGAGAAATACGTTGTTTCATGACGCGGAATTGGTCTTTTTCAATCTCGTCCAATGTCGCTTCGTAAATCGCAGACATAATCAGGCCTGTCCGTTGTGAGTAGCGATCTTCATTAGGTAGGAGTGCTTTCGCTTCTTGATAAAAAGAACGTGCGCGTTCAGTTTCGAAAGTAAGGAGGGCAGTTAATTCGGGTGTTTGCTTTAATGCCAAAATATCATCTGCTGTAACATTGAATTGAGCCATATCTTCAGCTGGTAGATAGATACGACCACGCTCTGCATCTTCACGAACATCACGAATAATATTAGTCAGCTGAAAAGCTAACCCCAGTTTTTCAGCATATTTCAGCGTTCGGCGATTTTGATACCCAAAAATCTCTGCAGCAAGTAGCCCAACCACACTAGCCACACGATGACAATATAAAGCCAGATGCTTAAATGCATCATATCGATGTTGGAACAGATCCATTTCCATTCCATCAATGATTTCATGAAAATACTCTTGATGGAGCTCGAAGTGCTTCAGAGCTTCTTCCAGTGATTTACCAACAGGATGAGTAGCTGCATGGTCAAAAATATTGTCAACTTCAGAGCGCCACCAGGCTAAGGTCTGTGCAGCAACTTGCGGATCGGCTATTTCATCTACTGCATCATCTACCTCACGACAAAAAGCATATAGCGCGGTGATGGCTTGGCGCTTTTGTGGTGGTAAAAACATAAAGCTGTAATAAAAGCTGGAGCCGCTCTTTGCTGCTTTGTCACGACAGTATTGATCAGGTGTCATTTGAGCAGGCGTTCCACTATCGTGTCATTTAGCAGATGGGATTCAATAATTTCATCAATATCAGCTTCTGTCTCAAAGCGATACCAAGTACCTTCAGGATAAATGACTAACATGGGGCCTAATTTGCACCGGTTTAGACAGCCCGAATTATTGACGCGGACTTTTTTTATTTTTAGTTCTTTAACACGCTTTTTGGCATAGTCACGAAGTGACTGTGAACCGTGTTCACCGCAATTAGCACTCCCATCATCACGTTGATGGGTACAGAAAAATAAATGATATTTATATATTTGAGCCATAATGACTAAGGATAGCGAACCTTGAAACAACTAAAAAGCATTTAAGCAAAATTAAGCTATATCTTCTGTTTGATACACCGAATCAGGATGATGAGATCGGTAATCAAGTACTTGTTCTAATATAGATAAAAAATGCACCACTAATTCAGGATCAAAATGTTGTCCTTTTTGCTCATTCAGGTAATCAACAGCTTTATCAATTGGCCAGGCCTTTTTATACGGACGTTCAGACGTTAAGGCATCAAATACGTCACATACGGCGCAAATACGGCCCTCAATCGGAATATCTTCACCCTTTAAACCATTAGGGTAACCAGAACCATCCCATTTTTCATGATGAGTCAGTGCTATATTACTGGCCAGCTTGAGTAAGGGAACATCGGTATCTGCTAATAAATCTGCACCAATTTTGACATGAGTTTTCATTACTTCCCATTCATCACCGTCTAATTTACCTGGTTTAAGTAAGATGTGATCAGGGATACCAATTTTGCCAATATCGTGCATGGGGGCTGCAGTTAATATATCAGCAGCATAGCTCTCATCAAGACCAGCCGCTAATGCCAACATATGAGCAAAATGACTCATTCTCAGAATATGATTACCAGTTTCATTATCTTTGTATTCTGCCGCTCGGCCTAAGCGCTTTATAATTTCGAGCCGACTTTGCTCAAGCTGTTGCGTTCTAACTCTGACCTGCTCTTCCAATGTTTCATTTTGTGTCATGACTTGTTTATGTAACAAGCGCACTTCCAGCATATTTCTAATGCGCTGGATGACTTCGGTTTGATCAAATGGTTTTGTAATAAAGTCTTTTGCACCAGAACTAAGGGATTTTTTTCTGATTTCCTGGGTAAGCTCTGCGGTGATAACTAAAACAGGAAGGTAGTCGTTTTGAATGGCTGTTTGCAATGATTGCATTACCTGAAAGCCGTCCATATCAGGCATACGGATATCTAGTAGGATAAGATCGATCTCGTATTCAAAATAGCGTTGCTTTACTTCAACGCCCAGATTTGTTGAATAGAGAGACGTAAACCCTGCTTGTCGCAGTATTTTTTCCAATAATTTAATATTGATTAGCTGGTCATCAACAATGAGAATTCTGGCGTTCAGTATGTCCTTATCTGAAATCATTGCGCGCATCCATTACATATCATGACTGTTTTAAGCACGTAATTTGCGATGCTTCTCATTTGATGGCCTTAGAATGTGAATCGAATCACTAATAATTTCGCTGAATCGCAAAATCAGCGAGTGATAACAAAGCTTGCTTATATGTGCTGTCTGCAAGTTTATCCAACGCTTGTTTCGCTTGTATAACTTCCTTTTCAGCCGCTTTAGCAGTGTAATCTATGGCACCTGTACTCTGGATTATCTCGATGATGTCATTGATTCTATCTCGCTGCCCTTGTTCGATAGCTTCACGTATAACAGCTGTTTGTTCAGTATTACCATGTTGCATAGCGTAGATTAAAGGTAGTGTTGGCTTACCTTCAGCAAGATCATCACCGATGTTTTTACCAATAGTATCACTGGACTGACTGTAGTCGAGTAAGTCATCCACTAACTGAAAGGCACTTCCTAAATGCATGGCATAGCTAGCCATAGCTGCTTCAATAGCGTTGTCAGAGCCGGAAATAACGGCACCTAACTGGCCCGCTGCTTCAAACAGTTTGGCTGTTTTATGGTGTATGACTTCAAGATAACGCTCTTCAGTGGTATCAGCATCATGACAATTTAATAATTGCAGTACCTCGCCTTCGGCAATGATGTTGGTCGTATGAGAGAGAATCTGCATCAAACGCATCGACTCGATTTCCACCATCATTTCAAATGAGCGGGTGTAGAGAAAATCGCCAACCAGTACACTCGCTTCATTACCCCAAAGTGAGTTAGCTGTTTCCTGGCCTCGACGCATATCTGAATTATCCACCACATCATCATGCAATAAGGTTGCGGTGTGTATGAATTCAATAATGGTGGCAAGGTTGATATGTCGGCTACCTTCATAGCCACATGCTCTGGCTGACAATATAGCGATGGCGGGGCGAAGCCTTTTACCACCACTATTAATGATGTAATAGCCTAGTTGATTAATGAGGGCAACATCAGACTGTAAACGTTGTTGAATCAACCCGTCTACAGCGTTCATGTCATCTTGTATCAAAGAATAGATGGATTGGATATCCACGGAACCGTAATCTGCCTATAATGTGTGATTTAAACGCGTACTTTCTCATGAGCGAGAATACTGCGCAAATATTTCAATATGAATTTGATCTCCTTGAAGAAAGGAGATACAATTGCCGGTCTTTTGTGGGGTAACCCGCATTAACACTATTATACTTTGGAGACAGCGATGTACGCTATTGTCGCGACTGGCGGTAAACAATACCGAGTAAAAGAGGGCGAAAAGCTCCGCATTGAAAAATTGACTGCTGAAGCCGGTGATACGGTTGAGCTTGATAAAGTTCTGTTAGTTGGCGAAGGTGAAGACATCAAAGTTGGTGCACCTTACCTAGACGGTGCTAAAGTGACTGCAAAAGTGGCAGCTAACGGCCGTGGCGATAAAGTGAAAATCGTCAAATTTAAACGTCGTAAGCACCATCAAAAACAGATGGGTCACCGTCAAGCATATACTGAAATCGAAATCACAGGCATCTCAGCCTAAGAATCGGAAAAGAGGTTTAAGAAATGGCTCACAAGAAAGCTGGTGGTAGTACTCGTAACGGACGTGATTCAGAGTCTAAACGCCTTGGTGTAAAACGCTACGGTGGTGAATTAGTGTCTGGCGGAAACATTTTAGTACGTCAGCGTGGTACACGTTACCATGCAGGTCGTAACGTAGGTATTGGTAAAGACCATACTTTATTTGCGACAGCTGAAGGTAAAGTATTATTTGAGACCAAAGGTCCTCAAAACCGTACTTTCGTCAGTGTTGTTGCTGACTAAGAATATTTGTTAGCCCGTATGGGGCAAACAGCACAAAGCCCCGCTGATGCGGGGTTTTTTGTTTCTGGCATATAAGTTTTATATCCAGAAAGAACATGAGATTAAGGTCGGGTAGCGACAATGAAATTTGTGGATGAAGCGAAAATTAAAATTAGTGCCGGTGCCGGTGGTAACGGTTGTTTGAGTTTTCGCCGTGAAAAATTCATTCCTTTTGGTGGCCCCGATGGCGGTGATGGTGGCGATGGCGGCGATATTTATCTGCTGGCAGACTCCCAAGTCAATACGCTGATTGATTTTCGTTATCAACGCAATTTCAAAGCCGAGCGCGGCGAACATGGCCGTGGTCGTCTGTGTAGTGGTGCACGCGGTGAAGACTTAGTCATTAAAGTGCCTATTGGTACAGAAGCCTGGGATGATGATACTGAGGAACTGATTGGCGATTTGACCAAAGAGGGTGATAAGTTACTGGTTGCAAAAGGTGGTTGGCACGGTCTGGGTAATGCGCGATATAAATCCAGTATTAACCGAGCACCACGTCAAACCAGTGATGGTACGCCCGGTGAAGAGCGCACATTGCGCCTTGAAATGAAGTTGTTAGCTGACGTGGGACTGCTAGGCTTGCCCAATGCGGGTAAATCGACTTTCATCAGTCAGGTGTCAGCAGCTCAACCCAAAGTCGCGAATTATCCTTTTACTACTCTTTATCCAAATTTAGGTGTTGTCACTTTAAAAGACGTGCGCAGTTTTGTTATTGCTGATATTCCAGGATTAGTTGAAGGTGCGGCAGATGGCGCAGGTTTAGGTATTCAGTTTCTTAAACATTTGACTCGTACGCGCTTACTTTTACATCTTGTGGATATGGCGCCGGTTGATGTGAAACAGGATCCGGTTGAAAGTGTGCAGATTATTAATCGTGAACTAGAAAACTATAGCGAAGCTTTAGGAAGTCAGGATCAGTGGTTAATACTGAATAAAATGGATCTGGTACCTGAAGATATTCGTGATGAGCTATGTAAAGAAGTGCTGGACCGTCTTCAATGGCAGGGTAAAGTGTTTTACATTAGTGGTCAGACTGGTGAAGGGTGTGATGTCCTCGTCAACGATGTCATGAATTATCTGGAAGAAGTTCGTGCCAGTGAAAAAGACGAAAGTCTAGACAGATCACAGGATGATGTTCAGGAATAAGCCTCAGTGACAGAACCACATCAGCAATTATTGAGTACTAAGCGCTGGGTCATCAAAATTGGCAGTGCTTTATTAACCCGTATCGGTGAAGGATTGGATACGGACCGCATTCGTTGGTTGAGTGCGGAAATCGCCGAATTGCGGCGCCAAGGGAAAGAAGTCGTCTTAGTTACATCCGGTTCTGTTGCGGCCGGAATGCAAAAGCTGGGCTGGAAAAGACGTCCTCACGAAATTCATCGCCTGCAAGCCGCTGCTAGTGTCGGTCAGATGGAGTTGGTCAATGCCTATGCGACGGAGTGTGGCAAACACGGCATTCACACCGCACAAATCCTACTCACCCATTCCGATTTATCTGATCGTGGTCGGCATCTTAATGCACGCAGTGCACTACAGACACTACTGGAATTAGATATTCTGCCTGTGGTTAATGAGAACGATACTATAGCGACAGAAGAAATTCGCTTTGGTGATAATGATACTTTAGCCGCGATGACAGCCAACCTTGTGGAAGCAGATGTATTAGTCATCTTGACGGACCAGGATGGTTTATTTGATTCGGATCCGAGAACAAATCCTAATGCCCGCATGATTGCTGCATCAGCTGCCAATAATACGGCACTTGATCAAATGGCAGGTGATAGTAAAGGTGAGTTAGGCCGTGGTGGCATGACGACCAAGTTACTAGCTGCACGTCGTGCTGCTCGTTCAGGTGCTTACACCGTAATCTTATCTGGTAAACATCCTGATAACCTGCGTCATCTGGCTGCAGGGCATGGCGTAGGCACATTACTATGGCCTGACAATAAACCGATTACAGCGCGCCAACAGTGGTTGGTGGGACACTTAATTGCTAAAGGGCAATTGGTACTCGATGATGGTGCTGTGGCAGTTTTAAGAGAGCAGGGACGAAGTTTGTTACCCGTTGGGGTAACACATGTAGAAGGTCAGTTCACACGAGGTGAACTTGTTATTTGTCGTGACGTAAATGGTAAAGAAGTCGCCAGAGGCTTGGCGAATTATAATGCTGACGAGGCGCATCTGATTAAAGGTAAGTCTAGCAGTGAAATTGAATCTATCCTGGGTTATGTGGGCGAGCCCGAATTAATACATCGCGATAACCTGGTATTAACCAGCTAAATAAATACCAAAGCAAAATGACAGACATAAAAAAACCGACATTAAGTCGGTTTTTTTTATAAAGTTAAAACTTTAATTACATTGCGCGAACAGCGTTGTTCAAGCGGCTTTTACCACGAGCAGCAGTATTCTTATGAATAATGCCTTTACCCGCCATACGATCTAATGCAGGTGCTGCAACTTTGAAAGCAGCGACAGCTTGTTCTTTATCACCAGCTGCGATTGCTTTTCTCAGTGCTTTAATCGTTGTACGCATCGCTGAACGTTGGCTGGCGTTACGCTGACGGTGTACTTCTGCTTGACGCGCGCGTTTTCTTGCTTGTGCCGAATTTGCCAAAGTGCTTCTCCTAAAAATTCATTTATCTGTAGCTAAACCTAGCTATCTGTATTTACAGATTAGCCCGACATTATCCTGATTTTAATCTGTTTTGTAAATGGTATTATGTGATTATTTTTCAATAGGATGACCCATGCGCATAATCACAGCGAATGTGAACGGTATTAGAGCCGCCGCCCGTAAAGGTTTTTTTGACTGGTTACCAAAACAAAATGCAGATGTTGTCTGCATTCAGGAAACCAAAGCTCAAGTTCATCAACTCGAAGATGACATTTTCAGGCCGCAAGGATATCACTGTTATTACCATGATGCTGAAAAAAAGGGCTATAGCGGTGTCGCGCTTTATTGTAGAGCAGAACCAGACGAAGTCATTGTTGGTATGGGGAATGAGGAGTTCGATGCAGAAGGGCGTTATATCGAAGCCCGCTTCGGGAATTTAAGTGTGATTTCATTATATATGCCATCAGGATCGGCAAAAGAAGAACGCCAACTGGTTAAGTATCGTTGCATGGACTTTTTCGAAGTTAAAATGCAGGAAATGAAAGATTCAGGACGTGATGTCTTAATCTGTGGCGATTGGAATATTGCGCACAAAAATGAAGATATTCGTAACTGGAAAGGTAATCTTAAAAATTCAGGCTTCTTACCTGAAGAGCGTGCCTGGCTGGATAAACTGTTTGATGAAATGGGCTTCATCGATGCCTTTCGTGAGTTACCACAGGAAGAACACCAATACACCTGGTGGTCAAACCGTGGTCAGGCCAGAGCGAATAATGTTGGATGGCGTATTGATTACCATATCTTAACGCCGAGTATGAAAGGCAAAGTCAAAGCGACTGAAATATACCGTGGGGAATCATTTTCTGATCACGCACCGCTTATTATTGACTATGACTACGATCTGCCAAAATAAAACGAACTTTATCGCTACATAACTCTCTGACTTATTTAACTATCAGAGAGTTATGTATGTGGTCATTATTTAAGTCCGATCCTGAGAACAAACTAAAAAAACAATTAGCGCAAAAGCGCGAACAAGCATTACATGCGCAACGAAATGGCGATATACGATTATTTGCATCATTGACGCAGGAAGCGGAAGCGATATTAAAGCAATTACAACAAGTGCAGTCAGATAAAGCCTGAAAATAGTCGATATGTGCTGTCAATACATTGAGGCGAGCACGCAACGAATCACACCATAATCATAAGCTTCATCCAGCGCCTGATAAATTGCTTTAAGGCTTTGTGATTCATCTCCTAAAGATTCAATGGTAAGCATAATCGTATTGAGTTCGGCATCTTCCAAATCCAAGACGTCTTTTACATCCAGTAGTCCGGCATTGATGCCTTCAGCCAAATGGCTATAAACCGTACTGAGCTTTAAATCACGCTGTTTGGCAATATTGTCTATGCCATGTCCTTTTTCGAGTAATAACAGCGTGTCATTAATGGTATCGCTCAGACCGTTATTGAGTAACTCAGATAAAGGATGTTGTTTAATCACCTCTAAAAACGCATGACCATAGTGGTTGAGTTTCTGCTCGCCCACACCGGAAATCCGTTGCATCGCAGACATATCTGCAGGTCGGTAACGACACATCTCCAACAACGTCGCATCATGAAAAATGACATAAGGCGGCACCCCATGTTGTTTGGCAATATCAGAGCGTAATTGACGCAACGCTTCCCATAGATGTTGGTCTTGTGGGCGCACGGCGGTTTGTTTTTTACTGGCTTTCGTCGCAGATTTTTTGGGTGATTGTTTTCTTAAATATAACGTCTGTTCACCACGTAATACGGGCCGGCATTTTTCCGTCAGACGTAATGCGCCATAGCGCTGAATATCAATATCTAGATAACCCGTAGCGATTAACTGACGGAAAATACCCCGCCATTGGGTCGCATTCAATTCAGTACCAATGCCGTAGGTGCTTAACTTATCATGTTGATTATGTTTAATACGATCATCGTCACTGCCAAGTAACACATCGATTAAATAATTCACCCCGAATCGTTGCTCGGTACGATAAACACAGGATAAGGCTTTTTGTGCCATTTCTGTCGCATCAAAGCTTTCTGGTGGCGTTTGGCAGTTATCGCATTGGCCGCATTTTTCAGGGGCTTCTTCATCAAGATAGGCCAGTATGGCCTGACGACGGCAGGTGATGAGTTCACATAAACCGAGCATGGCATCCAATTTATGCTGCTCAACCCGCTTGATCATATCGGGCGCATTAGAGTCCTGCATAAACTGTCGCAGGGTAATGACATCCTGCAGGCCATAGGCCATCCAGGCATTGGCCGGTAAACCATCACGTCCTGCCCGCCCAGTTTCCTGATAATAAGCTTCAATATTTTTCGGTAAATTCAGGTGAGCGACAAATCGCACATCAGGTTTATCAATACCCATACCAAAGGCGATGGTGGCGACAATGATCACGCCTTCTTCGCGTAAAAAGCGCTGTTGATGTTTAGCTCTGATCTCATTAGATAAACCGGCATGGTAAGGCAAAGCAACCCGACCTTGTTCCTGAAGCCACTCAGCAATGGCTTCTACTTTTTTGCGAGAAAGGCAATAAACAATACCGGCATCGTTGGCGTGATGTTCCTGAATGAACTGCCAAAGCTGTTGCTTGGCTTGCGTCGCTTCTGTGATGGCATAAAAAATATTATGTCTGTCAAAACTATTCAGATAAACATTGGCTTGCTGCAGATTGAGTTGTTCAATGATTTCCTGACGGGTGCGTTTGTCCGCTGTGGCTGTCAAGGCGACACGAGGTACATTAGGAAAACGTTCATGAAGTAAACGAAGCTGTTGGTATTCAGGGCGAAAGTCATGTCCCCATTGCGACACACAATGCGCTTCATCTATCGCAAATAAGGAAATAGAGACACGGCTTAACAGCGATAATGTACGATCGTTCAGTAAGCGTTCCGGGGCGATATACAATACATCAATCAGTCCAGCTTCAAGTTCTTGCTCGACCATACGGGCTTCATTTACTGAAAGACTTGAATTCAGAAAAGCCGCTTTCACACCTAGTTCGTTTAATGCCACCACCTGATCCTGCATCAGGGCAATTAAAGGTGAAACCACAATGCCGGTGCCTGGTCGGATAAGTGCCGGAATCTGATAACAAAGCGATTTACCGCCGCCAGTCGGCATTAATACCAGAGCATCACCTCCGGCAATGACATGCTCAACAATATCCTGTTGATTATGTCGAAAGGCATCGTAACCAAAGATGTTCTGTAGCACGTCCAGTGCGGGTTGTCCTTCAGTCTGCATAAATAAATTCAGTGATTAAAGCAAAGGGGCATTATGGCAAATATGACCTCGCTCTGACATCGAATGTGAACGGTAAATTCGGCTTATTGCTGAAAGACAGGCAGAATACACGGTCTTCAATCCTCAGCTCATGTCGAAACATAACGGGTTTTGGGCAAATTTATATTTAGGAATTCAAATGAAAAACATTACCGTGGACAGCAATCCCAGCGAAGCACAATTAAAACAATTGGGAGTTGCCCATTGGCCAACATGGGAAAAAGAAGTCTCCGTATTTCCCTGGTCATTCGTGACCACTGAAGTCGCATTAATTGTAGAAGGTGAATGTGTGATGACACCTGCTGATGGTGGACCTGCAACCACATTTAAAGCCGGTGACTTAGTTGTATTTCCCAATGGTTATAAAGGCACATGGGAAGTGAAAAAAGCGTTGAAGAAACGCTTCAAACATAGAGATGGTAACTTTGTGAAATGTGCGTTTAGTCGTTATAAAATCCTAAAAAATCGTATTAAGTCAGCGCTTTAATAATATCGGTTTTGCTTGGATTGATGGTTGAAGCTCAATGGTCATAATAAAGTGCATGCAGGGTTTCTTCCCTCAAGCCAAGCAATGGATCGTTTTATTTCTAAAATTGATCATCTAACGCTAAATCTAATTGCGACTGCAGATTCTCTGCTATAGGGAAATCAAACCCACTCATACTTAATCCCACTAACCTTACTGGTTTATGACTTGCTTCTGTTTTTTCCAGCAACAATGGAATAATCTTTTTTAAGTCAGTCAGTTTAATGATGTGCTCGGCACTGTGTGCCCGGGTGACTTGTTGAAAGTCGGCATATTTCACTTTTACAGTGACAGTACGTGCTTTCAGATTTTGTTTGTCCAGACTCTCAAAGACGCGCTCCCCTATATCAAGCAGTTTGGCCGTTAATTCAGCAATAGAGTGGATATCTTCAGCAAAAGTGGTTTCTTTGCCCAGTGATTTACGAACTCGCTGGCTGCGAACGGGGCGTTCGTCAATAGCCCTAGCGATATTGTAGTAATACTGACCAACCTTGCCGAAAAGTTCAGTTAGTTCAGATAATGCTTTGCCACGCAGATCTTTGCCGGTATGGATGCCTAAGTTATGCATTTTGGTTTCTGTGGCAGGACCAACGCCATGAAATTTACCGACAGGAAGATCAGCCACAAAGGCTTCACCTTGTTCAGGTCTGATGACATAAAGGCCGTTTGGTTTATCCATATCAGACGCAATTTTGGCGAGGAATTTATTGTAAGACACACCAGCTGAAGCGGTTAGATTGGTTGCGTCCAAGATATCTTGTTTGATGGCCTTGGCTATCAATGTCGCTGAACCGTTAAAGGCCTCGGTGTAGGTGACATCCAAATACGCTTCATCAAGAGATAAAGGCTCAACTTCACTGGCATAGCGCCAGAAAATATCACGGATTTGCTCGGAAACTTCACGGTAAGCGTCAAAGCGTGGCGGCAAAAACAGAGCATGAGAGCACAAGCGATAGGCTCGCGAGCAGGGCATAGCTGAATGAATGCCATACTTTCTAGCTTCATAACTACACGCAGCAACAACGCCACGGCTGTTAGGCTGACCACCGACAATCAGTGGTTTGCCTTTGTATTCCGGGTGATCACGCTGCTCAACAGAGGCAAAAAAAGCATCCATATCGACGTGAATTATTTTGCGTTGCTTAGCCATTAGGTATCAAGGATATCAAAATCTATTCTCGTAATTTTCTCATTATCGTTGACTGCATAAATATCAGCAATATTTTCTAGCTATTTGCATCCATAAGAACAAAAGTGGAACCAGATATACTTCAATGTTACTTTAGCTGATTCAACGCGATCTGAGACTGATTTTGATAGCACGACTACGTTCATGGCAGGAGAGTTTACAAGCATTTATGCACCCGCGAGTGCTCACTATGCTTGTCTTTGGCATCATGGCAGGTCTGCCGTTATTACTGATTTTTTCCACATTAAGTTTATGGCTTGGCGAAGTCGGCATCGCAAAAAGTGAAATCACTTATTTCAGCTGGGCAGCGCTGGGTTACTCGTTCAAATTCGTTTGGGCACCGTTGGTGGATGTGATGCCTTTACCGATATTAACCCGTCTGCTCGGACGTCGTCGTGCCTGGTTACTATTCGCGCAATGTATGGTGATGGGCTCCATTATTTTTATGGCGATGGTTGATCCAGCTCAAAATTCATTGGTCTGGATGGGGGCTGCTGCGGTTTGTCTGGGCTTTTCATCGGCCACTTTGGATATCGTTACCGATGCGTATCGTATAGAGTCAGCGAATGCTGAACTGCAAGCGATGATGTCGGCCAGCTATATCGCCGGATATCGAGTGGGGATGTTGATCGCCGGTGGCGGAGCTTTATTTCTGGCCAGTTATTTTGGTACCAGTATTGGTTATTATAATTTTGAAGCATGGCAGCTGACTTACTGGTGCATGGCCAGTTTATTTTTGTTTGGCATTTTAACCACGCTGCTGATTTCAGAGCCCAAACAACAACAAGAATCAGCCCTTATTAACCGTCGCCATCATGTGCAGTTTTTTATTACTTTTTTACTGGCGGTGAGTGCCTTTATTTGTAGCTTTGCGATGACAGCAGACTTAACCAGTCAGGCGAAAGAGAAGCTGGGTTTATTTCTCAGTAATACTCAGTTGGTTTCTGTTTTTATTGAATTGATCAGACTGGTATTTGCAGGCCTTGCTGCGGCTCTGGTTGCGATGCTGATGACGCAAATAAAGTTCATCGATAAACAAAGTGTCACTCACAGTTATATTGCGCCTATTCAAGACTTTTTTACCCGCTATGGCTGGTCTTTAGCTTGGTTATTGCTGGCCTTAGTGGGGTTGTATCGGATTTCAGATATTGTGCTTGGGGTGGTGGCAAATCCGTTGTATCAAAGTTTGGGGTTCACCAAAAATGAAATTGCCACCGTGGTCAAAACCTTTGGTGTGTTTATGACGATTTTTGGTGCTTTCTATGGCGGCTTACTGGTCTTACGTTATGGCGTAATGCCTATTCTGATGTTGGGGGCGGTGTTATCTGCCATTACCAATTTATTATTTATGGTATTGGTGCAAAGCGGCCACGATATTACCATGCTATATGTGGTGATTACCGCCGATAACTTGTCAGGTGGTCTGGCTAATGCCGCCTTTATTGCCTTTTTGTCGAGTTTGACCAATATCTCTTTTACAGCAGTGCAGTATGCTATTTTCAGTTCATTGATGACCTTAATCCCCAAAGTGCTCGGCGGTTACTCTGGATCAATGGTGGAGTCCATCGGTTTTGAAAACTTTTTCCTGATGACCGCCTTGATGGGACTGCCAGTTTTATTGCTGATTATGCTTGCTGGTAAACGGTTTAATCTAACACACCCACAATGACCCATTTTGACATGGCGCTTACGGATTTTGCTTGTTGTTATCACTATAAAGCAGTGCCTGCAGAACGAAGAAGGTAATTAAGAGCTGGATATTAAGGCCAAAGCTAACGCAATGGCTAGTCATGGAAAAACTCCATGACTAGCAGGCGATCATCCTTGCGAAGAAGTATATGTGACTCGCTGGTTATTATTGAAGGGGATTACCCCACAAGTTTATAGCATGGCTGATAATCACCTTCTCCTTGGCCGAGCTTCATCCGTTGCTGTTTCACAAAGATATTGAGGATATTATCAATCGCCTGCATGATGCTGGGATCGCCTTTTAGTAGATATGGCCCATGTTTTGCCACTTCTTTAATACCAAAGCTTTTCACATTACCAGCGACAATACCTGAGAATGCTGAACGGATCTGACTTGCTAACAGATGTTTGGGCAATGATGGATCTAGATTTAATGCTGCCATATTTTCATGGGTAGGAATAAACGGCTGCTGAAGCATTGGGTCAATATGTAACTGCCAGTTATAGTAATACGCTTCTTCGGTATCACGACGATTTTCATGAACTTCAGTCATCGCTTGTTTGACCTTATAGCCTACGACTTCTGGTTCACCAATGATGATTTCATATAGTTTATTAATTTCTTCCCCCAAACATTGCTTGAGGAAGATGTCTAAGGTATTGAAGTAGTCACGGCATGATTCCGGACCGGCAAAGATTAATGGGATACCGTATTTATTTTCCGGATGTAGCAGGATACTCAGTAAATAGAAGATTTCCTCTACCGTACCAACGCCACCGGGAAATACCACGATAACGTGACCCAAGCGCACAAAGGCTTCCAGTCGTTTTTCAATGTCCGGCATGATAACCAGTTCATTGACGATGGCATTGGGTGACTCTGAGGCAATGATGCCTGGTTCGCTAATACCAATATAACGACCATGAGTGATTTGTTGTTTTGCATGACCGACGGCAGCGCCTTTCATGGGGCCTTTCATGGCGCCAATTCCACAGCCGGTAATAATATCCAGCCCTCTCAAGCCAAATTCATAACCGACGTGTTTGGCATAGTCATATTCCTCGCGGGGAATGGAGTGACCACCCCAGCAGACCACCAGATTAGGTGAGACATTTGGTCTGACCATATTGGCATTGCGCAGGATGCGGAACACTTTATCGGTGATTTTTGCTGAGTTATTGGTTTCTTCTGCAAGAATTTTAAAGTCAGTGTAGACAATATCGCGTAACACCGATGATAAATGTTCTTGAATACCACGAATCAACGTGCCATCAACAAAAGATTGGGCTGGCGCATTAAAGATTTCCAGCATGACGCCACGAGGCTGCGATTTTAGCCGGATATCAAAGTCAGCATAGAGTTGTTGAATTTCTTCGGCATCATCTTCATGGCTATCAGTGTTGAGAATCGCGAGGGCACATTCACGAAACAACTGGTGTTGTTCAGCGCTGGGTGAGCTGAGTTTAACGATTTCTTCTTGTGATAACAGGTTAAGACTACGAATAGGACGAACAGTGGTATACGGAATTTTTTTCATTCACACGCCTTCTTTGGTGGTTTCTGATGGATGCTCCCACTCTTGTTAATAACAATCAATGGTTTTAGATAATTTTTGTCATATCTGTTTATAAATGTAGAGAAGCTTGTTTTATCGACGGCTCTTCCAGGCTTGCTGTGACGTTAAAGCCTAACCGCTCTACAAGCCGTTTCATGGGTTGATTACTGGTCAGAATTTCACCTTCCATCAGGCTGAATCCTTGCTGGCGGGCACTAGAAATCAGGGCATTCATTAGCCGTGTACCAATGCCTTTATATTGCCACTCGTCAGCAACCACCAAGGCAAACTCACAGCTTATGCCATCAGGGTTCATGCTGTAGCGAGCCACACCCACTTCAATTTCTTCGTTATCTTCCATCGTCACAGCCATCAAGGCGAGTTCACGGCTGTAATCAAGTTGAGTAAACCGTATCAGCATATCCTGTGACAGTTCATTGAGCTCTTGCATAAAGCGAAAGTAACGAGATTCGGTAGATAATTTACGGAAAAAGACCTGTTCAATCACGGCATCTTCAGGCCGAATGGGGCGAATAATAATTTCAGTACCATCGGCTAACTGTTCCTGCCGGGTCATATGTGTTGGGTACGGGTGAATCGCCATATGATCATAACGATTAATGGTTTTCACATGATGTGCGACTACGATTCTGACATCTAATGCCAATACGCCACGCTCGTCGACAACCAGCGGATTGATATCCAACGATTCTATTTCGGGTAATTCACAAACCATCTCTGACACCCGTAATAAGACTTGTATTAAGGCGTCACGATTCACTGCGGGCATATCGCGGAACTCACCGAGCATGGCAGCAATTTTGGTTTGATTAATCAGCTTATCAGCCAGGAAAGTGTTTAAAGGGGGGAGGGCGATGGCTGTATCTTGCAAAACTTCAACCTTCACACCGCCGGCCCCAAACACAATAGTGGTGCCAAATACCGGATCACGATTGGCGCCGACCAGACACTCTCTTCCAAACGGATCGGTATACATGGGTTCGATACTGACACTGAATGATTTAATATCCGGTACCTTTTTACGCACAGCTTCCAGTAATTCTTTGTAAACCAATCTGACCGCTGCTGCATTATTGATATTCAAACGCACACCACCCACATCGGTTTTATGCTGGATATGGCGATCATTTATTTTCATAGCGACCGGATAACCAAAACTTTCTGCCGCAACCAGTGCTTCATTAGCACTATGACATTGAATGCTCAAACTGACCGGGATATCAAAAGCATGTAACAACGCTCGCGATTCAGCTGTTGTTAATGCCTGGCGGTTTTCAGCCAGTACACTTTCAATAATAAGTCTTGCTCCTTCAATGTCTGGCTCGCTGTGTGATGATAAGGGGCCGGGAACCTGCATTAGCAGTTGTTGATTTTCATGGAAGCGGGCCAGGCAGGCAAAGGCTTCTACTGAAGACTCCGGATCAGAAAAGCAAGGCACATGATGTCGAGCAAACAAACGATCAGCACTAGCAATCAGTTGTTGACCCATCCAGCAGGCTAATACAGGTTTAGAGCTGGATTGTTGTGCGTCAATAACTGCTTGTGCGCAGGCATCGGGATCCGTCATGGCTTGCGGTGACAGCATCACCAGCACACCATCAATGCCTTCATCTTGTAAACAGGCATCTACAGCAGCTTTGTAGCGCTCTGGTGAGGCATCTCCAAGTACATCAATCGGGTTGCTACGTGACCAATGGTGGGGTAAAACCTTATCCAGACTGCTAATGCTGGTATCAGATAATTTTGCTAGCTCAATACCCAAATCAATAGCTCTGTCGGTGGCCATTACACCGAGTCCGCCACCATTGGTGACAATCGCCAAACGTCTGCCATGTACCCGACATTGGGTGGCTAATAGCTCCGCCGCCGCAAAAAGCTGCTGGATGGTATCGGCTCTGACCACACCTGCACGTTGGATAGCGGCATTAAACACATCATCGCCACCCATCATTGCTCCTGTATGGGTGAGAGCGGCTTCTGAACCTGCCTGATGGCGACCTGCTTTAATCACTACGACAGGTTTCATTCGTGATGCAATACGTAAACCGCTCATAAATCGGCGCGCATCCCTGATGCCTTCCACGTACAGTAAGATACTTTGTGTTTTGTGGTCTTGTGCAAGAAAATCGAGTAGATCACCAAAATCAATATCGGCGGCATTGCCCAGAGAAATAATGGCAGAAAAGCCGACTTGATTAGCGGCTGCCCAGTCCAAAATAGCAGTACATAAAGCGCCCGATTGTGAAATTAACGCTAATTGTCCTGGCGCCGCTGTGTTTTTACTAAAAGTCGCATTCATACCAATGCTGGGACGAATAAGCCCTAGACAGTTAGGGCCGAGAATATGGATATTGTATTGATGAGCGGCTGCGACAACATCGTGTTCGAGCTTGAGTCCTTGCCCTTGGCTCTCGCTGAAACCCGCTGAAATAATAATGACTGCTTTAACGCCAGCATGACCACACTGATGAATGATGGATTCAATGGTGTTGGCCGGTGTCGCTATTACCGCGAGATCAATAGATTCAGTGATGGCCTCCAGATTAGGGTGACAAATGTGCTTATCGATGTGATCGTATTTTGGGTTAATCGCGTATACCGGCCCGGAAAAGTCGGTATCAACCAGATTATCAAAGACACGTCGGCCTACTGCATCAGCCGTTTGACTGGCACCAAAAACAGCAATTGAACGGGGTGAAAACAGGCGGTCTAAAAAATGTGTGGTCATATCACTGATCCAATTTCCTGATACGATTAGCGTACTAAAACTTTATTACGATTGCTGAAGGTGTCGTTATGACTATCGCGTTTATTTCCCATGCAGATTGTGCCTTACATGAAACGACATCATACCATCCGGATACAGCGGAAAGGCTTGAAGCAATTCACGACCGCTTGATCGCCAGTGGCCTGGAAATGATTATGCATTTTCATGATGCACCAATGGTGACAGTTGAGCAGTTATGTCGTGTTCATGACGCCGGTTATGTCAATGATATCTTTCATAAGTTGCAAGAGAATGAACGGGTTTGGCTGGATGCGGACACCTTGATGGTGTCGGCGTCGTTAACAGCAGCACAACGCGGCGCTGGTGCCGTGATAAAAGCCGTGGATTTAGTGATGAAAAATGAGGCCCGTACAGTCTTCTGCTGCGTCAGACCGCCCGGTCATCATGCTGAGCATAATAAGGCGATGGGGTTTTGTATTTTTAATAATGTCGCCGTAGGCGTGGCGCATGCGATGGCCAAATATAAACTGGAACGCATTGCCATCATTGATTTTGATGCACACCATGGCAATGGCACTGAAGATATTTTTCGCGGGCAGTCAGAAGTGCTGCTGTGTAGTAGTTTTCAGCATCCCTTTTATCCTGATACCGGGGTGCCGGGTAAACATGACAATATGATTAATATTGGCCTACCTGCCGGGAGCAGTGGTGAACAGTTTCGTCAACTTATTGAGCAGCAATGGTTACCAGAGCTGGAAGCGTTTCAACCTGAATTGATTTTTATTTCTGCCGGGTTTGATGGGCACCGGGAAGACGATATGTCGGATCTGGACTTCGTGGAAGAGGACTTTGCCTGGGTAACCCGTGAAGTGAAGAAAATAGCCGATAAATTTGCACAAGGACGGATAGTGTCAACGCTTGAGGGAGGATATGCAATGTCAGCATTAGGCCGCAGTGTCGCCAGTCATATTGATGCATTGCTATGACTGTTTTCTGAGATGAAGATAATAAAAAGCCCTGCAAAACAGGGCTTTTTTTATGTGTACTCAGATAGACCTAGAACGGAATGTCATCATCGTAATAGTCATCACCGCCACCACCATAATCAGGACCCGCTGATGAAGAGGCAGGTTGAGGAGCATTGTTACCACCTGATTGTTGTTGTGGACGTTGGTCAAAAGAAGTGTCACCACCTCCGGCATTATAATTACTGCCACCACCTTGATTACCACCGCCGCCACCGCGGCTATCAAGCATCGTCATTTCATTTCCGACAATTTCAGTGGTGTATTGATCTTGCCCCTGTTGATTTTGCCATTTACGGGTCTGAATTCGACCTTCAATATAGACTTGTGAGCCTTTGTGTAAATATTGCTGAGCAATCTCACCCAGCTTATTGCGTAATACTACACGGTGCCATTCGGTACGCTCCTGACGCTCACCTGTTTGTCTGTCTTTCCAGCTTTCTGAAGTAGCAATACGTAAATTACAAATTGAACCACCATTAGGGAAGGCGCGACTTTCTGGCTCTGCGCCGAGTCGTCCGACCAGAATGACCTTATTTACTGACATGGCTTGTTCCTTGATTTAATGCGGACAGTCTCTTTGGTTGATCATTGCCACCAACCATTCAATCACGACTATCACTGTTAAAAAAATGCTTTCAGGCATCGCTCTGTGAAGGACTCTCTTAATTCCAGAACAGAGGATGATTGATATGTGCATGGATAATATCATCTCAGTCACACATTCCCAATATCAAAATCCCAAGCTGGTTCGAAGTTTAGTTTTATGACTAATCACAGCCAGGAAGAAGCTAAACCCATTTTAGCTCTTGAGGACTTCCTCAACCTCAGCTTGGCATTGCAGTAAAGCAGAAGTGACTTCGGTCATATTTTTATTAAAGCGAATGGTGGGTAACGACACTGCTATGGCATAACGCTCTGTTAACGATGTATCAATCGCAACGCCAACAGCACAAACGCCCTCAGCATGTTCTTCAATATCGACAGCCCAGCCATTTTTTCGAATCAGATCCAGGTCACGAAATAAAGTGTCATAAGAGATATGACTTGATTCAGTGAGTTGTAACCACTTATCACCAATAATGGATTTCACTTCCTCATTACTCAACTTGGCTAGAAACGCTTTGCCATGGGCTGAAGTATAAGCCGGAAAGGCTGTTCCTATTGGTGAGGTGACGCGTAGTTCCTGATCACTGGCGATTTGATCAACAGATAAAGAATATTGATCTCTAAAAACGCAGGCATCAACGGTTTCTCTTGTCCGTCTGGCCAGTGTATCCATCTGTGGTCTGATTATACTGATGAAATCAGTGTGGGCGGCATGTGTTATTTGTCGAAGAGCAGCTCCTAGTTGGATACCTTGCTGTGAGTCAATAACCAGTGATTCTTGCTCAAGCGAAGATACAAGGAGATGAACTGTAGCAATGGGTAAATCAACATATTTGGCCAATGCCGTAATACTAATACCCTGAGGATAGTGCTGTAAGGCTTTAATAATTAGAGCGGCATGTGAAATAACCTGACTGTGACTTTGATTGGTATCATCGACCATTATTTTGTCCATTGAGTTAAGTTATTCAGTCATTAGAACTACGCTGTTAACACATCTATCTATGGCGATATTGTCTGGCCAGCTTTTGTTGTCAGTGATTGCTGGGTTGATCAATCACCTCATACTTATATTCTCTGTGCGACGTCTATTATCGCACTGTAATTAACGGCATCGAATCGACTAGGAATCTATGGTTGGGCGGTACCGCCCTTTTACTGCTTTGAAATAAAGACATCCAGTTCATCCATATTAATTTCATCTGGAGAGAATTTAACGTAAGCCACTCGCTCTTCAGGCACAACCACCGCTTCTTTCACACCGGAAATAGCTGTTAGTCCTTGAATGAATTGAGCCGAATTATTCATAGAGGCTGCATTCAGGTGAATGATTTTACTACTATAATGCTTAGGGGCCTGCATTGGGAAAACCAGTAACAACCAGATGATGACCAGTACGGCACTAGCGACAAAAATCCCTTCCAGACCAAAGATGCCATAAAGTGTACCGCCCATGGCACCACCAATAAATGCGCCGACAAATTGGGCGCTAGAGTAGACACCCATTGCTGTCCCTTTATTTTCCAAGGGACTGAGCTTTGACATCATCGACGGCAAGCTGGCTTCAAGGATATTAAATGCAGAAAAAAACAACCAAAGACAGACGAGGATCGCTGTTAATGAGTGAGCAAAAAATGCCCAACCTAGTTCAGCCAGACCTATTACTGCAATGGCACTGATGAAAACCGATTTCATTTTGCGCTTTTTCTCAGCAATGATGATAAATGGCACCATTGTGACAAAAGCTAACAGTAATACTGGAAGATAAGCCATGGCATGCTGACTTTTATCAAGACCTGCCACATCCTGTAAGGCATGTGGCAAAGCAAAAAAGCTGGTGGTGAGGAGTAAATGCAGCAACATAATGCTCAGCACTAATCGCATGATTTGTTTATTGCCAAACACTTTGCCAAATTGTTTGGGGACAGGGCCAAGATCGGTATGTGTCACTAGACGTTTAGGAGACGGTACCCATACATGCAGAATGCCAATACCGATAATTGCCAGCAAGGCCGTAGCCCAGAAGATCCCTGCTAACCCAATCCAGTGTTCGAGAATAGCGCCTGTTGCCAATGCAACAGAAAATGATAGACCGATACTGATACCAATGCTTGCCATCGCTTTTGTACGTTGTTCATCGCGCGTCAGATCTGCAGTTAAGGCCATAATGGCGGCGGCGATGGCACCACTACCCTGTAATAAGCGTCCAATAATGACCATTTCAATGGAATTTGCCATTGCTGCAATCACACTACCGGCAGCAAATAACAGTAAACCGAGGGTGATAACGCGTTTACGACCGATTTTGTCGGACAACATCCCAAATGGGATTTGCAATAGCGCTTGAGTCAGTCCATATGCGCCAATTGCAATACCAATGAGCATTGGCGTACTACCTGTGTATTGATGGGCCGATATCGAAAAAACCGGCAGAATCATGAATAATCCCAGCATTCTCAAGGCAAAAATCAACGAAAGTCCCGAAATGCTCCGCTTTTCAAGAGAGGTCAATGAATTTGATGTAGTTTGTTTTTGCGTCATGGTAGTAGGACAGAGTATATTGATCCGTTTGATTTTACTACGGAATCCTGATGAAAAATATAAGCGTTCCCGGGATGAAAAATATAAGCATTCGTGGGGCTCGTACCCATAATCTTAAAAATATTGACCTGGATCTGCCGAGAGATGCTCTGATTGTTATCACCGGCCTGTCTGGTTCGGGAAAATCCTCGCTTGCCTTCGATACATTATACGCAGAAGGACAGCGTCGATATGTAGAATCCTTGTCGGCTTATGCCCGTCAGTTCTTATCTATGATGGAAAAGCCGGATGTGGATCATATTGAAGGCCTGTCTCCTGCGATATCGATTGAACAAAAATCGACGTCGCATAATCCACGCTCAACCGTTGGCACCATCACCGAAATTTACGACTATTTAAGGCTGTTATTTGCTCGCGCTGGTGAACCACGTTGTCCAACACATCATCAACCTCTGGCGGCGCAAACCGTGAGTCAAATGGTGGACGCTGTGATGGAAATGCCTGAAGGCAAACGCTTGATGCTGATCGCACCTGTTATTCAGGATCGCAAAGGTGAGCACCGGGATGTTCTGGAAGAACTGCGAATTAAAGGTTTCGTGCGCGCTCGAGTGAATGGTCAGGTTATTGAGCTGGATGATCCTCCTGAATTAGAGCTGCGTAAAAAGCACACGATCGAAGCCGTTGTGGATCGCTTTAAAGTCCGTCCTGATATTCAGCAACGTTTGGCAGAATCCTTTGAAACGGCATTAAGCATGGCCGATGGTGTGGCCAAGGTGGTCTCTATGGATGATGAGTCAGATGAAACGCTGTTTTCCGCGCGTTTTGCCTGTCCTGAGTGTGGTTATTCCATCTCTGAATTAGAGCCACGCATGTTTTCGTTCAACAATCCTGCAGGTGCCTGCCCAACTTGTGATGGATTGGGCGTGAAACAGTTTATTGATCCTGCTCGTGTGGTAACCCATCCTGAGTTAAGTCTTGCCGCTGGCGCGATTCGAGGCTGGGACCGTCGTAATGCCTATTATTATCAGCTGATGTTATCGCTGGCAGAGCATTATCAATTTGATCTGGAGACGCCATTCCAAGATCTATCCGACAACATCCGTGAAGTGATTTTGTATGGTAGTGGAAAAACACAGATAGCATTTAACTATATCGGCGATCGCGGTAAAAAAGTAAGCCGCAAACATCCTTTTGAAGGGGTCATCCCTAATATGCAACGCCGCTACCACGAAACAGAATCAAACAGCGTACGTGAAGATCTGGCTAAATTCCATTCTATTCGTGCTTGTCCAGAGTGTCATGGGGCCAGATTAACTTTGGCTTCACGTAATGTGTTTGTGAATGAGATTACACTACCTGAAGTGACTGCAATGCCAATAGGCGAAGTGAGTACCTTCTTTGAAACACTGACATTGCCAGGTAAACGTGGCGAAATAGCAGAAAAAATTGTCACTGAAATTTCAGCGCGCCTGAGCTTTCTGGTCAACGTCGGTCTCGATTATTTAAATCTGGCACGCAGTGCAGAGACTTTATCCGGTGGTGAAGCACAACGTATTCGCTTAGCTAGTCAGATTGGTGCTGGCCTGGTTGGGGTGATGTACATTTTAGATGAGCCTTCAATCGGATTACATCAACGTGATAATGATCGCCTGCTGGAAACCTTAACCCGACTGCGGGATTTAGGTAACACAGTTATTGTGGTTGAGCATGATGAAGATGCGATTCGCATGGCCGATTTTGTACTTGATATAGGCCCCGGCGCAGGTGTGCATGGTGGGCAAATCGTGGCTCAGGGTACACCTGAAGAAATCATGAAAAGTAAGGAGTCACTGACCGGGCAGTATCTGTCCGGCCGTAGAAAAATAGATGTTCCGGAGAAACGTCAGCAACCACATGCTGGTCGTGTGATTGGTTTACGTGGTGCATGTGGCAATAATCTGAAAAATGTCGATATTGATGTGCCTATTGGTTTGATGACGTGTGTGACGGGTGTTTCCGGCTCAGGTAAATCAACACTTATCAATGAAACTTTGTTGAAACTAACCTCTAAGAATTTAAATGGTAATTCGGAAGAGCCAGCTCCACACTCTGACATCATTGGTTTGGAACAATTAGATAAAGTGGTGGCGATAAATCAAAGCCCAATTGGACGGACACCACGTTCAAACCCGGCTACTTATACCGGTTTATTCACGCCGATTCGTGAGTTATTCGCAGGGACGCCGGAAGCACGTTCACGCGGTTATGGTCCGGGGCGTTTCAGCTTTAACGTCAAAGGCGGGCGCTGTGAAGCCTGTCAAGGTGACGGCCTGATCAAAGTCGAAATGCACTTCTTACCTGATATTTATGTGCCGTGTGATGTATGTAAGGGGCAGCGATATAACCGTGAAACACTGGATATCCGCTACAAAGGTAAAACCATTACTGAAGTATTGGATATGACGATCGAAGAGGCTAACGTCTTTTTCGAAAACATACCGGTGGTAGCTAAAAAGTTACAAACGTTGATTGATGTTGGGCTAACCTATATTAAGCTAGGACAAAATGCGACCACTTTATCTGGTGGTGAGGCGCAACGGGTCAAGCTTGCTAAGGAGTTATCCAAACGCGATACCGGTAAAACACTGTACGTTTTAGATGAGCCTACCACGGGGCTGCACTTTTTCGATATCGAACAGTTACTGAAAGTGCTGCACAGCCTGAGAGATCGCGGCAATACGATTGTAGTGATTGAGCATAATCTGGATGTAATTAAAACGGCAGACTGGATTATAGATATGGGCCCTGAAGGTGGTGCACGTGGTGGTGAAGTTCTTGCTGTTGGCACACCTGAAGAAGTGGCGGAGCATCCGGCTTCTTACACCGGTAAATATTTAAAACCTTTATTGAACTCATGAGTTTAGAACAAGAAATAAAACTTCAGGTAAAGCAGGCTGACTCGCTTAATTTGCAGGCGCTGGACTGGCTAAAATCGTTGTTGAGACAGGATGTGTATCAACAGCATTTGTTGAGTACCTATTTTGATACACCTGATAAAGCCTTAATGAGTTTTGGTGTAGGGCTGAGATTACGACAAGTAGGTGAGCAATGGCTGCAAACAGTGAAATGTAGTGGCCAAGCCCGTGCTGGTCTACACGAACGTCAAGAATGGGAACATGAATTAGCTGCTCCGGCATTTGATCTTGAGCGTCTGGCTGAAACTGCGATTGCGCCATTACTGGAACAAGACGAGGTATGGAGTGCTCTCGAGCCTGTCTTTACAACTGAGTTTGAGCGGGATGTATGGTGGTTAGACTTAGAGTCTGACACCGTGGTTGAACTGGCCTATGATCGCGGTGAGGTCAGAGCGGGTGATAGGCAAACACCGATTCATGAAATTGAGCTGGAATTAAAGCAAGGTGATATAACAATTTGCCAAAAATTAGCGGATCAGCTTAAGGCCGCTCTCCCGCTTGAGTACAGCAATACCAGTAAAGCAGGGATGGGATATAATCTGTCGCAAGCTGCTGAAAAGTAAAGAATTGTTTAAGTTTGTTAAGTGACAGACAAAGGTCATTTTGTCTGTTATAGTCGAGTTATTGCTTCTATCGATTGAAATGATGATGCAGGGTGATTTCCCGCTTATTATCCTGCGTTGCTTGTTTTCCCAAGCGAGAAGGAGAAACGACTATGAAGAAAAAGTGGATCGTTGTTGCCGAGAGCAGTCGTGCTCGGATTTTTTCTGTTGAGAGTCGGACTAGTCCACTCAAGGAAATAGATGACTTGGTTAATCTATCCAGCCGTGCCCAGAATCAAGAATTGGTCACTGATATGCCTGGACGAAGTTTTGATAGTCATGGTGCTGGAGGTCGTCATGCGATGGAATCTAAAACAGAACCAAAAAAGCACGAAATGCAGATGTTTGCCCATGACGTTAGCGAACGTCTGGAAACGGCGCGCCGAACCGGTGATGTCAACGACCTTGTCTTAATATCTCCACCCAGTTTTTTGGGGGCCCTTAAGCAACAAATGGGTGAGGTAACGCAGAAATATATCAGTCAAACGATTAACAAAAACTTCATCAATAAAAGCGAACAAGAAATTCGCCAGTATTTATTTCAGTAAACTTCCAGCCGGCAACAATTTGTTGCCGGCTTTTTTATCTTGTTGATAAACCACGTCCGGTTTCAAACTTCCAGGTACGAATAACCGTCAGCATATCGTTATTTTTCAAGACATCTTTAGGTATTGCTGCATACGGCGCACCTAACCGTACAATTTTAACGGCGGCATCATCCAGTACTTTGTGACCAGATGAACGTGATATGACAATACCGCCAGCGGGTACACTGCCGTCCGGATTGATATCTACTGATAACATTAGACTACCGCTGAGGCCTTTTAGTCTGGCTTCTTGTGGGTAGTTCATATTACCAATACGTTCCACTTTCATTTCCCAGGCTTTCATATAAGCGGCAGCGGCAAACTCTTTGGTAGAAGCAGATATACGGCGTTTTTTAGGCCTTTCACTCAATGCTTTAGTACTTCTATCCAGTTTTTCCTGGAGTTCACTAATCTCACTTCTGGCCTGCATCATCAAATCACGGGCAGATATTTCAGGCTTTGTGACTTTTTCTGGCTCTGCTTCCGTCTCGACAGCGGTTTCCGCTGTCTCTGTTTTTTCTACTTTCCGCTCAGCTTTTTTCTGAGTGAGCTTTTTGATCGGCTTCTCGGGTTTAGGGACCGGCTTTGCTTTAGGTTCTGGTTTAGGCTTTTTGACCTCGGGCTTAGGTTTGACTACCTTTGGTTTAGGCGGTGCTGGCTTTGGCGCTGGTGGCTGGACAGCAGCTTTTTCTACTTCCTCCACGGTTTCCGTTTTAGGGGCAGGAGGCGGCGACGATGGCACATCTTTAGTCACTGGTACAGGCAGATCTTTTGTTGGCTCTGGCGTGGGTGTATCGAGTTCACCACCACCTTCATTATTCGCCTGTGCAAGAAAATCGGCCTCTTCAGGTTTGAGTTTATCCTGCTGTTTCACCAGCGTTATATCAAGATTATTTGCTGGTGCATTGGTGGGTTCAGAAAACACATCAAAGCTTACACCCAGCACAATCACCAGATGCAGGATGACTGAAAACAGCAGTGTAAAAATTAATCGATCAGATGATGCGCTGGTTGCCATGATTATGGTGTCGTTGTTGAACCTATTTCACGTATTATCGGTTTGGTAGATTTATCAGTGAAATGAATTTTTTTCGCTATGGATGGACTTATTTCAACTTGACCATCAGCACGAACAATCATCACTTCTTTAATTCCCATTGAAGCAGCGATTTCTGGCCAATCGTCACCGGCAACGATTAATGCAGTAGCAGCAGCATCAGCGCGGGCAGCTTGCTGATTAATAACTGTCGCAGAAATATTATCCTGTGCGGGATAGCCTGTTCTTGGGTCAAGAATATGCGGATAACGTTTACCTTCGTATGTAAAGTAGCGTTCATAATCTCCTGAAGTGAAGACACTTTCATCGCCGGAGATGGCTATAGAAGCAAGGACTACACCTTCTTTACGCGGATGACGAATGCCAATTACCCAAGGGCGGTGGCCGTGTCTACCAATGGCACGTAAATCACCACCTATATTGATGATCGCGTTATTTACACCAAGTTTTTTCAAGGCATCAATCGCTGCATCGACAGCTGTACCTTTCGCAAATCCACCAAAGCCCAGCTTTACCATTGGGTTATCACTGGTCAGAATATTATCTTTGATATGAATATTATTCATGGTAGGGCCTGCTTTCAGCCAGGCATCAATTTTATCCTGAGGTGGTGGTGGTCGAGACTCAAACCAATCATCACGGTGATAACCCCATAGTTCAAATAATTTGCCAGCTGCAGGGTTAAATAAATTGTGACTTTCCTTAGCGTAGGTAGCAGCTTCTTCAATAACTGCTGCGACTTGTGGCTTTATCTCCACCGGATCGCCATTCGCAATCGCTTCGTTGATACGAGTTAGAGTACTGGGTTTCCATGCATGCCAGGTTTCGTTAATGGTGTTGAATGAGTCTTCCAGATCAGTCACTGTTTTTTCAGCGGTTTCGGCATCTACACCATAAAGACTGACATCAATTTCAGTGCCAAAAGCATAAAATTTTGCCTGGCGGGCACTTTCTTGTTGTTCACCACAAGCGGTGAGTAAGGTCACTGTAATAAATAAGAGGGCAATTAATTTCATGGTAATAGTTTGTCTATAGCTGTCATTAAGTCGGCACCAATATTGATACCAAATTGTCGATCAAGTTCGCGGATGCATGTCGGGCTGGTCACATTGACTTCTGTCAGGTAATCACCGATGACGTCCAGACCGACAAAAATTAAACCTTTTTCTCGTAGTTTGGGACCAACTTGTTCGCAGATCCAACGATCTCTGTCAGTTAATGGCCGACCTTCGGCACGGCCACCTGCAGCAAGATTGCCGCGAGTTTCACCTTCCGCGGGAATACGAGCTAGCGCATAAGGCACAGGCTCACCATTTATCATCAGAATACGTTTGTCACCGTCTTTGATGGCGGGTAAATATTTTTGCGCCATCACTGAGCGTCGCCCATGATCTGTGAGTGTTTCTACGATGACCGAAAAATTGGGATCACCCTGATTAATACGGAAAATTGAGGCTCCACCCATACCATCGAGCGGTTTCAGAATAATATCGCCATGTGTCTGCTGAAAGTCTTTAATCAGATGTTTCTGGCGTGTTACTAAGGTAGGCGGACAGCATTGTGGAAACCAGGCGGTAAACAATTTTTCATTCGCATCACGTAGGCTTTGCGGATCATTAATAATCAGAACGCCGGCCGCTTGTGCCTGCTCTAATAGATAAGTGCTGTAGATATATTCCATATCAAAAGGCGGATCTTTTCGCATCAATATGGCGTCTACATCGGTAATGGGACGAGTGATTTTTTCACCTAGTTCAAACCAATGTTCTGGATCATCAAACACACGAAGACTGCGCATTTCAGCAAAAACTTTGCCTTCAGACAGAAAAAGGTCTCGCTGTTCCATATACAGAATCTGCCAGTCGCGTTGCTGGGCAGCCAGCATCATCGCAAGGCTACTGTCTTTTTTGGTATTAATCCGTTCAACCGGATCCATAACGATGCCAATGGTTCGTTGCATGGTCACTCTCATGATTGCCTGACTCAGGTTGAGAATTGTACCTGAATGAGGAAGATGGAGTGATGTGGAAAATAGCTGCTTAGACTTTTCGCTAGCATATTTATCTGCTGTCTACCTCTACAGGCTGCTCTGTATTCGCTATAATCCCGTATGTTTTGACTTTGGATTGTGAAATCGAGCTAATGACTAAGACAGCGGTGATGAAGGCGGAAACGCCAAGAACCTTTCAGGAACTGATCCTCAGGCTGCAACAGTACTGGGCTGAGCAGGGCTGTGTGCTTCTCCAACCTTATGACATGGAAGTCGGCGCAGGGACATTCCATCCAGCCACATTTTTGCGCGCGATTGGCCCAGAACCATGGAGTGCAGCCTATGTTCAGCCTTCTCGTCGGCCAACTGATGGCCGCTACGGTGAAAACCCGAATCGTCTGCAGCACTATTATCAGTTTCAGGTAGTGCTTAAACCATCACCTATCAATATTCAGGAGTTGTACTTAGGCTCGCTGGAAATGCTCGGTTTAGATACTGCTATCCATGATGTGCGGTTTGTGGAAGACAACTGGGAATCACCGACACTTGGTGCATGGGGACTGGGCTGGGAAGTCTGGTTGAACGGCATGGAGGTGACACAATTCACCTACTTCCAGCAGGTGGGGGGACTTGAATGTCGACCTGTTACTGGTGAAATTACCTATGGATTGGAACGTATTGCTATGTACCTCCAGGGTGTGAGCAGCGTATATGATCTGATTTGGGCTGATGGCCCGATGGGGAAAGTGACCTATGGTGATGTGTTCCATCAAAATGAAGTTGAAATGTCGACTTACAATTTCGAACATGCCGATGTAGATAGTTTATTCACTACATTTGATACCTGTGAACGCGAAAGCCAACGCATGATTGAAGCGGGATTACCCTTACCTGCCTATGAGCTGGTGTTAAAAGCGTCGCACACATTTAACTTGTTAGATGCAAGAAAAGCGATTTCCGTGACAGAAAGACAGCGATTTATCCTCCGTGTACGTACCTTAGCCAGAGCCGTCGCTCAGGCATATTACGACAGACGTGAGTCATTAGGGTTTCCAATGGTTCAGTCTGACAATAAGGAGGTGCAGCCATGAGTGAGACTTATCAGGATCTGCTTATCGAATTAGGCACAGAAGAATTGCCGCCAAAAGCATTGTTGAAACTGAGCCAGGCTTTCCAACAAGGTGTTGAACAGGGGTTAAAAAACGCTGAGTTAAGCTTTGGTGCAATACGCGCCTATGCCACTCCAAGACGTTTGGCGTTAGTGATTTCTAAATTACAAACTCAACAAAATGATTTAACCGTTGAGCGCCGCGGACCAGCGGTGACCGCTGCATTTGATGAAGACGGTAACCCCACAAAAGCATTACAAGGCTTTGCCCGTTCATGTGGCGTTGATGTCGATGATCTGGAAACCATGCAGACAGAAAAAGGGGCATGGTTGATTTTCAGACAGCTACAAAAAGGGGCTGAAACAGCCAGTCTATTACCAGATATTATCCAGCAGTCATTAAATGCTTTACCTATTCCTAAACGCATGCGTTGGGGAGAGCTGCCAGGAGAGTTTGTGCGACCTGTTCATTGGCTGCTGGTTTTGCTGGGTGATGAGGTTGTGCCGGTGAGTTTACTGGGCGTAAAAGCGGATCGCTTCACTGTTGGTCATCGTTTCCATCATCCACAGCCTATCCGTATCAGTTCTGCGATGACCTATGCGCCGCAACTGGAAACGGAAGGTCATGTGATGGTGGATTATCACGCCAGAAAACAGGCTATTCATGGACAAGTGAATGAGTTAGCGAATAGCCTTGGTGGTGATGCGGTCATTAATCCAGAGCTTCTTGATGAGGTAACCGGGTTGGTTGAGTGGCCGGTAGCATTAGCAGGTAATTTTGATCAACGTTTTCTGGAATTACCTGCAGAAGCGTTGATTTCATCGATGGAAGGTCATCAAAAGTATTTCGCGGTGCGTGCCAAGAATGGTGATTTATTACCGCACTTTATTACGATTTGTAACATCGCCAGCCAGGATCCTGCACAAGTCATTGCCGGTAATGAGCGTGTGATTTTACCTCGACTAAGTGATGCTGCCTTTTTCTGGGATACCGATCGTAAGTCACCATTGGCTGATCGCCAGGCACAGTTAAAAACAATCGTATTCCAGAATAAGCTGGGAACGGTTTATGACAAATCTCAACGTGTTGCCGTATTAGCTGCAACCATTGCCGGACTGATGGGAAGCGACGCTCAATTAGCTGAGCGTGCTGCAATGTTGGCGAAATGTGATCTTGTCACTGAAATGGTCGGTGAATTCCCTGAGTTGCAAGGTATTATGGGCCGTTATTATGCTCAGTTGGATGGCGAGAATGCCGACGTAGCAGAAGCCCTCGATGAACAATATCGTCCACGTTTCGCTGGTGATGAGTTGCCGCAAACAACGACAGGTATTGCTGTCAGTTTGGCTGAAAAACTCGACACCATTGTGGGTTTGTTTGGTATCGGCCAACCACCTTCAGGTGTCAAAGATCCGTTTGCCTTACGTCGTGCTGCTCTTGGTGTTTTACGTATTATTATCGAAAAACAGTTATCTCTTGATCTGGCTGATTTAATTGCCGCAGCAGCAAATAACTTTGTTGATATCCTGACTGAAGAGGAAGTAACAACAAAAGTGATGCAGTATTTCTATGATCGTTTACGTGGTTATGCGCTTGATCAAGGTGCAAAAGCGGATGAGTTTGAGTCTGTTTTGACTGTGGCGCCTACTCAGCCATTGGATTTCATGAAGAGATTAACGGCGGTTGCAGAGTTTAGAAAACTGGAACAAGCTGATTCTCTGGCAGCAGGTAATAAACGCATTGGTAATATCTTGCGTAAAAATGAGGCTGAACAGGAAGGGTTAACTGTTGATGCAAGCTTATTAGTTGAAAAAGCTGAAAAAGCATTAGCAGAGAAAGTGACTGCAGCACAGCAGGCGCTTAAACCATTATATTCAACCGCTGATTACGCAGGTATTTTCAATTATCTCGCTGGCATGCGTGAAACCATCGATGCTTTTTTTGAGCAAGTCATGGTAATGTCTGATGACGAGGCAATCCGAAACAATCGTTTAGCCTTGCTCAATCAAACCCGAGCCTTATTTTTAGGCGTTGCCGATATTTCCTGCTTGCAGGAGTAACAGGAGCAATTATGTCGCTGATAATTCTGGACCGAGATGGCGTCATTAATCATGATTCGGATGATTTCATTAAAAATCCGGCAGAGTGGGAGCCGATTGAAGGCAGCCTTGAAGCGATAGCTCGATTAAATTATGCGGGATACCGGGTGGTGGTGATTACCAATCAATCTGGTATCGCGCGTGGTTTGTTTGATGTGGAAACACTAAACCGTATTCATAGCAAAATGCGTCGTATGCTAGCTCAGGTAGGAGGCAAAATTGAAGCGATCATGTTTTGTCCTCATGGTCCGGAAGATGACTGTCAATGCCGTAAACCGCAGAATGGTTCATTCGTAGAATTAGCTCATCGTTTACGGGTAAGCCTCACAAATGTGCCTGCTGTAGGTGATTCTCTACGTGATATTCAGGCTGCCAAATTGTCAGAAGCCAGACCTATACTGGTCAGGACAGGCAAGGGGGAGCGAACACTCGAGGCTGGTATTCCTGAAGGTGTTGAGGTGTATGATGATCTGGCCAGTGTGGCAAACGCCTTATTAGAACTTAAATTACAATGATCTATTTACGATCCACCATTTTCTTTATCTTGCATTCTTTTACAGCCGTTCTGTTTTCATGTCTGGGGGTATTATTGTGGCCATTACCGTTCAAATGGCGCTATGCCGTAGTCAGCCAATGGGCTAAATCCAACATCTGGTTATTAGATAAAATCTGTCATGTGAAATTGGAAGTTGAGGGGCGTCAGCATATCGGTGACGAACCTGCTGTCATCATCTGCAAACACCAGTCATCATGGGAAACTTTGGCTCTACAGGCGGTCTTTCCTCCTCAAGTGTGGGTGTTGAAGCGTGAACTGTTCTGGATTCCATTTTTTGGCTGGGGGTTGGCATCTTTAAACCCTATTGCAATTGATCGTAAAGCTGGACGTAAAGCGCTCAATCAAGTTATAGAACAGGGACTAGACCGTTTAAATCGTGGTGCCTGGGTGGTCATTTTTCCTGAAGGAACACGAATCGCAAAAGGATATATTGGTCGCTTTGGTATCGGTGGAGCTCGGTTAGCAAAAGAAACAGGTTATCCTGTTATTCCCGTTTGTCATGATGCAGGTAAAGCCTGGCCAAAACATGGATTTTTAAAATATCCTGGCGTTATAAAAATGATTATAGGTCAAAAGATAGCTACCGATACCTTACCTGCGGCTGAGTTAAATCAGCAGCTGTTTGAGTGGATGGAAATGCAACAAACTAAGCTCGAAGGTAAGAAACCCATACTTCTGGATAAAAAGAAAGAAAAATAAGGTAAAGACTGTGGCAAGAGCTGAAGGCATTTTACGAGTACTTATTATTGATAGTTCTTTGACGGATGCAGATGCTATTGTCAATGTACTTCGTAGTGCAGGGCATGCTGTCAGGGCAACTAGAGAGGATAAACCGGCTGCGATTGAAAAGTTGCTATCAGCACAGAATTGGGAGCTAATCTTGTGTCGCGAAAACGTGGCCGATGTGCAGCCCATCGATATACTCAATCTTATTCAACATTTGGATAAAGATTTGCCATGTATCATCATCGCAGATGATAACTCACATGAAACTGATTACTTCTCAACCATAGCCAAAGATATTGTACTGTTTGATGATAAACCACGTTTACAGTTCGCAATTAATCGCGAGATTGATAATCTATTTATCAGACGCCTCGCTCGACGAAATGAACGTGCACTTAGAGAGAGTGAAAAGCGTTCTAAGACCCTGCTAGATAGTTCAAGAGATGCTGTTGCCTATATGCATGAAGGTATGCATATCTATGTCAATCAAGCTTATTTAAATTTGTTTGGTTATGATGAGGCTGAAGACGTTGCTGGACTGCCGATTCTGGACTTATTTAGTGCAGATGACCACTCTAAGTTTAAAGCGGTATTCAGACAATTCACTGAACAACCGGACTCCCCGCCAGTAACGATGACTGGAAATGGACTCACTGCTGAGGGGATCACGTTTGAGGCTGAAATTCAGTTTAGTCATGCACGTGTTGAGGGGGAAGACTGTACACAGGTTGTGATTCGTGATGATACGGTGATTAGTCAACAGTCGTCGGCAGTGATGCCTATAGTCGGTGATCACGATCAATTAACTGGCTTATATAATCGTAGCCGGTTTATTGATGAGCTGGAAAAAATAGTACGGCGTGCTGCTGAGGGTGAAGGTGATGCCCAGCTTCTATATCTCACATTGGATGATTTTTTCTCGATTAAAGAGAAAGTTGGTTTAGGCACGAGTGAAATTATTCTGAAAAGTGTTTCTGATTTGTTGCACGATAATCTGCTTGAACAAGAAATTATCGGACATTATGGTGATCAGGTCTTTACGATTATCATCCCAAATCATGATGATACGTATGTGAATGAGCGAGCAGAGTCTTTCAGAAAAACTATTGATGACTATGTGTCGCATGTTGCAGGCAAAACAATCGATCTTCGTTGTAGTCTTGGTATTGCACGGATAAATGAAAGTCAATTGACCGCTGAAGCTGTATTAGAAAATGCAGATAGAGCGGCGATGAAAGCACAGCATGCTGGCGGTAATCAGGTGATACGTTTCCATGTGCAAACGCACGACATAGAACAGCAGTCTAGCGAAAACTGGCAAAAGCAGCTCCAAAAAGCTCTGCAAGAAGATAAATTTACTCTGTTCTACCAACCTATTGTAAGTTTACACGGTGAAGAACAAGAGTTTTATGAAGTATTACTTCGCCTTGGCATAAACGATGAATTTATTGCTGCCGATAAATTTATTCAACATGCCGTTCAACTAAAAATGATGACGGAAATTGATAAATGGGTTATTCGTAACGCATTAAAAGCATTGACCATTCATCGCCAACGTTTCCCCAAAACACGTTTCTTCATTAAGTTATCTGAGCAAAGCCTTCATGAGGAAGCTTTTGTTGATTGGTTATCAGCATCATTATCTGCCCAACAATTGAATGCCCAAGCACTTATCTTTGAAGTTAGTGAGACAATGGCTATTGATAACGTCGATCAAGTCAGACATGTCATCGAGCGTTTGCAAAGCTTGGGTTGTGAGTTTGGTTTAGAACACTTCGGATCGGGTATTGATTTCTCAAATAGCCTGAAAGCATTCAATGTAGATTACCTGAAAATCAACGGTACATTCGTTGAAAACATGGCACATGATGTAGAAAACCAGGCGGCCGTCAAAGCGATTATTGAAATGACAAAAGAAGCGGGTAAACGCTCTATCGCTGAGTTTGTTTCTGATGCAAATAGTCTAGCTTTATTATGGCGCTTAGGCGTTGATTATGCTCAAGGCTATTATATTCATGAGCCTTCACCTGAAATGAATTATAACTTTGAGGATGATGAGCTTTAAGCTTAAAGTAAAAAAGCCGGGCTAGCCCGGCTTTTTTATTAATGATTATCGGTTACCACGTAAGGCGTTAATACGCTCTTCTAACGGTGGGTGTGTCATGAATAAAGCTGACAGACCACCACCTTTTCCTCCAGAAATACCCATCGCATGCAGTTGATCGGGTAAAGGTTCAGTTGATGTTCCTGCTAAGCGTTGCAGTGCCGCTACCATTTTTGGAGAGCCTACAAGGCTTGCAGCACCGGCATCGGCCCGGAATTCACGCTGACGACTAAACCACATCACAATGATGCTGGCCAGAATGCCTAACACCAGTTCAGCAATAATCGAGGTAATCCAGAAAGCTGGACCATGGCCACGTTCGACTTTGAATACCGTACGGTCAACGAGGTGTCCAATCACACGGGATAAGACAATAACAAATGTATTCACAACACCTTGGATTAACGCCATAGTGACCATATCACCATTAGCGATATGACTCACCTCATGAGCCAATACAGCCTCAACCTCTTCCTGAGTCATAGACTGCATCAAACCTGTGCTGACGGCGACAAGTGCATTATTTTTATTGGCGCCAGTAGCAAAAGCATTAGGTTGTGGTGAGTTGTAGATAGCAACATCCGGCATGCCAATATTTGCTTGTTGAGCAAGGCGTTTAACCGTATTCACTAGCCAACGTTCAGTATCATTTTTAGGCTGTTGAATGACTTGGGCACCAGTGAGATGTTTTGCCGTCCATTTGGAAATAAGCAGTGAAATGATAGATCCACTGAAACCAATCACCGCCGCATAGATAATCAAGGCATTCATATCAAGGCCTACGCCTTGCTCATCCAATAGACTGTCTATGCCTAGTAATCGCATAGTAATGCTTAATACAGCTAGAACGGCGATATTGGTGCCAAGAAAAAGTAATATGCGTTTCATGCATTTGGTCCTGTCTTAATAAGTCATCGTTAATATGGGTGGGATTGCTAGTCTTTTCAAGCAGTAAAAAGACAATTTTTCTTTATTTCAGTTTCCAATTGATGACGTTTATTATTAGCATCTTGTGTGGATGCACTTTCTATCAGCAATGTGCAGATGGGTTCATCTACTTGAATTTTTTGTGAGGCTTTTGGAATATCATGGGCTTGCAATGGCCATTGGGCTTGTTCACTCACCTGATAGGGTTTATCAGCGAAAACGTAAGACAGAGATTTAACGGCATGCGCTTGTTGAGTAGATCTTTTTGGTAAGGAACCATGACTTGCTTGAATATGCCAAGCTAAAATATTCGAATTCATGGAGTAAAGTTCTGCTGAGGCAGAAAGCCTGGGATTGAGTTCAAGAATATAGATATTATCTGAGTCATCTACTATGAAATCGAGACTGCCGAAACCTTTAAATTCAATAGCTTTTACAAGCTGTTCTAAAGATTGTATGATTTTTTCCTGCAATGATTTACTTATATCAAACTGATTAATAATTTGTTCTAAGCGGAATGTCTCGCTGTTATTAATCTGCTCATTAAAGCCAAGTATGCCTATAGCATTACCATCGGCAATAAAACTGACTGATCCTGATCTGCCCTTAATATATTCCTGAAAAACTAAATGATGCGCACTTGACTCAATCGTGGTTTGAATATGGCTTCCACCACAGCCTTGCATATCTTTGCTAATCCAATGTTTATTGTTTGAATCGGTTGGTTTAGTAAAGCGAGTTTCAGGAAAGGGAATGGCAAGTTGTTTTAGTAAACCAAAAAAAGGTTGGGATGATCGTAAGGTCTTAAACACCTGAAAATGATTTCCTAAAGGTTGAATATGGGGTGGAAGCTGCCGAAGTAGCGGGTAGAAGCGTTCTATGCCTGCGCCACAAATGAACAGACAGGGTTGTTTCTGAGTTAAAAACTCTAAAGAGCTAAGGAGCGATTCTATAGAAAGTTGTTCTATAGGAGCCAGCTGTATGAGTCGATCTGCTACTTGTTGGGTATCTGTATCTGCAAAACAATCAGCGACCCAAGTTTGGTACCCAAGTTGGGTCGCTGATTGTGCGATAAAACGAGCAGTCTGAGCAAAAATTAGAAGTGGTAACTGCTCATCTGGCATAGCATTACAGATTTAAACTAATTTACGTGCACCATCGAAGGCATTACGAAAATCAAGATAAACAGGTTTCTCTGATTCTAAAGTTTCTCTTAGAAGTGCTTGTTGCAGTTTATATTTGATATCACCAATGGCCAGGGCACCAATACCGACAGCATCAGGTGAGTTAGTCGCATGTGTGAGTGGTGCACCGAAATCCATTAACTTAACGCCCTCGATACCAAGAGGGGAAACCGCATTCACATCACCAGCTACTTTTAGTTTTGTCGCATCACGTAAGACAGAAGCGTTTAATACTTGTACTCCTGCTTTTGCTGCACAGAAAACGATGTCCGCATCAGACAATAAGCGTGCTTTATCAGCGTCTGAGGCTGCTGTTGTGCCACGTAAATCGACGTCGTAACGTTCTTTAGCTTCTGCTGCAAAGTCCAATGCAGTATCAATAGAAAAGTGATCAACAATGGCTGTTTCTGCACCTTGAAGAGCAGCAATGACTGCAGTAGCAATACCGACAGGTCCCGTTCCACCAAAGACAACCGCTTTGGTATCTTTTAATTCTTGCTTGAATTTGCTTTTTAACTCACGTTCGACACAAGCAACTAAAGCCGCCGCCGTTGTGAAAGCGCCACTTGGATCTGCAAATACAGAGATTTCAAAGGGTGGAACCATAGATTTTTTTGCAGATTCCAACATATCCATTGCCAACCCGATATCCCGTCCACCAATGAACATGCCGGTTTTTTTCACACCTGAAGGCCCACGTGAAAAGATGGCATCTTGAGTTAAGCCCGCTACTTCACCCAACTCGACATGAGAGTATGGAATAAGTACATCATAACCAGCATCTAACGCCATATTGATATCAAATGGACTGTTGTGCTTCATCGGGTTGAGCATATGAATAATCGAACGTTTGGACATAATAAATCCTTATAATAAAATCAAATTACGGCTGAAGTTATGATAATAGCCACACTTACATAGTGGATTCAATAACGGCACCACGATTATCTGCAGATGTTTGAATAAAAGTAGGTGTGTTGTCATCAGAAAAAGTGTTGTCGACAAACTGCTCCAGTTCTTGAATTAACTGCTTTGCTTGCATGTCATTTTCAACAAAGATACATCCGGTTGGTCCCCATGAGCTTTGTGCTATACCAGTATGACCCAGTTTTTGAGCATGTAATAAACAGGCCTCGACACGTTTGCTGGTATAACGCCCCCCTTGTGCTTGAGCAAAATGATCACCAATCAATGCCTGAATGTCAGTAATCGCTTTGCCGAATTCGCCAATAGACTGTTCAATTAAAGCGGGTAACAACTGCATTAAGGTAATGTGGCTGATCAAACGCGCATTAGCTTGAGGAAAAACAGGCAGTTCTTTAAACGCTTGTAACTCAGCCTTGCCATGTATGCCTTGATGATGAGGGTCCATAACTAGCACCATTTTCCAGTCTGATGGGTAGTCAATATGTGTAAGTATAGGAGGAACTGTCTGATTTGGCTTAAGACCACCATCAATCACAAAGCCACCACGGTCAAAAGTAGCAATACCGATACCTGAACGTTTTCCTCTGCCTAATTCTTTAGCTAAGGACGGTGTGTCAAGAGACAAACCATGGAATTTAGCAAGCACAGTTCCAAGCGTTAGTGCTAATTGTGTTCCTGAACCTAGACCAGAATGTGCTGGAATAATGGTTTTTACATGAATATTGATACGACGATTTGCTGGAGGAATTTGGTGGCCGAAACTATCATAAAACTGCTGACTAATTTGACTGATTTTCAGTCGCACGTCATCAGTTAAGCATGCACCTTCAATATTAAAACTCTCAGCAGATGATACTTGTATCGTGGTGTGATGACTGCTGATGGCAAGCCCGATGCTACCGAACTTGCGTCCAATCTCAGCATTTAAATCAAGAAATCCAAGGTGAAGCCTAGCTGGAGCCTGAACGGTGACAGATGACATTGCCGTCAGGCTCTCAGCTTCAGCAGTTTGTTGTTTCACTGTTCTTTATCAATCTTGCAAGCAATATCGTAAATGGTTGTTTCATCCAGAAATGCATCATTGCTTTCAAAAAGCGAAGCGATAGCACCACGGTGGACTTTCATTTTAAAGTTACCAATAGCGATAGCACCGTAGTAACGCATGCCATTTTTTTCTGTACCGTTATCCATCACTTCCATCCCTGCTACACCTAAAGGAGGTACAGCATTAACATCGGCAACGACTTCAATTGATTTATTGTTTTCCAAAGCCATTTCTGGAACAACACAAACCCCAGCAGGGCCAGCTGCAATTACAACATGAGCATCAGACAACACGCGTTTGACGGCTTCATCACTGCGGGTTTCTCCCGGTATAACATCAACGCCGTAATTTTCTTTCATTTCTTTTGTTGTTGCTGTGCTTCTTTCCATGCTGCGACAAGTTAATGTGACTTGTTTTGCACCCTCTTTCAGCATGTAAAGTGCTGTACGCTGACCAACTGGGCCTGAACCTAAAATGACAACATTTTTATCTTTAACATCATAATCAGTCAGAACTTTTCGGGCGATTGCTGCTGCTGTGGTATTTGAACCATTAGGATCAAGCATGACAGAAACTTTGACGGGGCCAAAAAAAGCTTTTTTAACAGCTTGACCCACTAGGTCACTGGCAGGAACATTAGAGCCACCAATAAAAATGGCACTGTTTTTCAGGTTTTTACCTCCACGGGTAAAAATCATGCCATGAACATGTGGTGTGACGTTATCACGTGTCGCGCCGCCATGAGCAATAATGTTATCGACACCGGCATCATAGGCCACTGCTTGGTCGAAGGTGCTGGCTACTGGATCCGTATCCAAGTGCAATAACAATTTTTTCATCTGGCTATCTCCCGCCGTTGTTAGTAGTGTCTTAATTGAATAGAAATTCTACCTGATGTTGGTCTTGTGTGAAAATAAAGCGTTTTTCTTCTACTTTGTAACGGCAGAAGATTGTGAAGAATTCATGTAGTATATTTATCTAATTCTGTACCAAAATCAGGATAAGTGGAACTTAATACTATAAGGCTGAGTCACAACTCATCCAAATAGATGAATAATAATTTTGATAGGAGAGAATGAATGAAGATTGCTGGAGCTGCTGCGTTGTTTGCTACTGGTTTGGCATTATTGCCAACAATGGCAATGTCCAATGATTTTTCTACGGTTACTCGTGTACATTTTGTTATGGATTGTATGGATGCAAATCCTAATATGAATGTTTATGAAGGTGTTCATAAATGTTCTTGTGTCGCTGATAAATTGGCCGAAGCTTTTTCTGAAAAAGAATTTGAAGATATTAGTGCGGGTTTTATGTACAAGAATCTCCCTGCTGATAAAGGGGCGGAATTTAGAGATGATAAAGGCATTAAGAAAGGTTTAAAGCTTTTCCAAGAAGTGAATCAAACTGCATATAAAGAATGTCGTATTCATACTAAATAAAATTTTTAAATATAAAAAAGGCCGCTTAAGCGGCCTTTTTATTTATGGGACAATATGCCCTAGATATCTTTTTCTATTTTAAACTCTTCTGACTGAGTATCGTGTACTTTCGCTTCGAGTTTTCCATGCTCTTCAGGCGTGAACGTGAAACGAAGACTTGGGTCTTCACTAATAGATATACCAGCATCAACACTGATTAAAGGCTGTCCGTTATAGGTGATATCGATTTTATCGACATAATGTGCAGGAATATATTTACGTGCCTTTTGATCAAATTGCAGTCCATTATAATTAGGATGGCTGACAATCATTTGAGCCTGCACCGGTTCACCAATTGTTGGCTCACGCATTCTAAGTTGCATTTTTCCTAAACGCGCCAATGCCGCGGCTGCATCTTTACCTGCAGGAGCGCTACAACCGCCAGATGCTTTCACGAAACGTGACACCATATAAAGGCTACCATCATTCATTTCAGCGATAGCGCGGACGTAAGTGTATTGATCTACTCGCATACGGGTAGATAAGTCCACAGTGCCTAAGCTTGGTGAAAGATGGAACTTTGCTGAGTAAGGCATCGGATTATTATCTATAAATACATAGATATTCTCTATGTAATTGTCTTTTGTTTGTGGTTTTAATGATTTAATCGTAATGGGTACTATGGCTGCGTCTTCAGCGCGTTTCGGCGCTTCTAAAACAAGTAAATCATTAGCATTGTCATGAATAGTTTTATCTGCGAAGTATGTTTCTTTCAGCGATGGCCAAATAGGTTCTTCAGGAGTGGCTGCCAGCAGAGGGTAGCTACTGAAAAGTAGTATCAAACTGGTAATAAATGTTGTTGATAATCGACTAAACATATCTGTCTCTCTCGATAAATGATCGTTATTGTAATAATAGCTATGGATAAATCATTTTTAGGAAAAGTTCCCGGTTTGTTTGTGAAAATGATAAGCCATTTCTTTTTGAGTACGAAAAAATTCAATTCAATGTTGCATGCTAGTTCAGCGCTTCTGAAATTTTATTCCGTTGATTTCAACTGCAATCTATACACTCTCAACTGGTACAATAGCCGCCTTTATTGAATCAATCCAGTTGAGAGTTTCTAACATGACTATACGTACCCGTTTTGCACCAAGTCCAACAGGTTATTTACATGTTGGTGGGGCGAGAACAGCTTTGTTTTCCTGGCTATATGCTCGTAAGCATGGTGGTCGATTTGTTCTTCGTATTGAAGATACCGACCTTGAACGCTCTACTGCTGAATCTGTACAGGCAATTCTTGATGGTATGACATGGCTGGGGCTGGATTATGATGAAGGGCCTTTTTATCAAACTCAACGATTTGATCGTTATAAGGAAATTATTCAAACCCTAATGGAGCAAGGCGATGCTTACTATTGCTATTGTTCTAAAGAAGAACTGGAAGATATGCGTGAAAAGCAGCGTGCTAATAAAGAAAAGCCTCGATATGATGGGCGCTGCAGACATTTAACACAACCAAAACCCGGTGTTGAGCCTGTTATTCGTTTCAAGAATCCAACTACAGGTAGTGTTATCGTCAAAGACATGATTCGCGGTGATGTTGAGTTTAAAAATGCTGAGCTAGACGATTTAGTGATTGCCAGACCAGATGGTACACCAACATACAATTTAACCGTTGTTGTTGATGATATGGATATGCAGATGACTCATGTTATTCGTGGTGATGATCATCTTAATAATTCGCCCAGACAAATAAATATCTTCAAAGCACTTGGCGCTGAGCCTCCTAAATTCGCTCATGTACCGATGATTCTTGGTGATGATGGCGCCAGACTTTCAAAAAGACATGGTGCTGTTGGCGTGATGAGCTACCGTGATCAAGGATATCTCCCCGAGGCTTTACTTAATTATTTGGTTAGGCTCGGTTGGTCACATGGTGATCAGGAAGTGTTCTCGATACAAGAAATGATTGAGTTTTTTGATATTGAAGATGTTAACAAAGCAGCATCTAGTTTTAATACTGAGAAATTACTCTGGTTGAATCAGCAATACATCAAGAGTAGTTCTCCATCTCACATTGCTGAGCATTTAACTTGGCATATGGAGCAACGAAAAGTTGATCTCTCTGCTGGACCTAGCCTTGAAAAAATTGCGGTTCTCTATCAAGAGCGTGCCAAAACACTTGTTGAAATGGCTGATAGTAGTTCGTTCTTTTATAACAAAGTCAGTAGCTATGATGAGAAAGCTGCTAAGAAAAATCTTAATCAGACAAGTCTGCCACTACTTAAGGATATGCAATCAAGGCTGACAGAGCTTCCTGAGTGGTTGGCCGAACCTATTCATACAGAGATAAAAGCTTGTGCAGAATCTCATGAGGTCGGCATGGGGAAAGTTGCCCAGCCGATACGGGTGGCTATCACGGGAAATACTGTGTCTCCTTCCTTGGATGTGACTCTGGAACTCTTGGGGCGTGAGCGCACATTGGAAGCAATTCAGCTAGCGGTTGATTGGATCAGTAATCAAGGCTAAAGAAGGCGATAAATAAAAAAATCTATAAATTTCATTCACTTATGCTTTCGGGAAAAAATTCCCGAAAGTTATAAGTAAAATATCATAAAAAAGATGGGAAATATGCTTGACTAACGTTTTCTTCAAGATTATTGTTGCCCTACGCATGAGGTTCAACACTGAACAATTTTCGTGTCGTATATAACTAGAAAGCAATAAAGAGGAAAACTTTATGAAGCTGAAAACATTATCAATCGCAATGATGACATTAGCTGTTCCAGGTCTGGCAGTAGCTGATGAATTATTGGAAATGCAAAAAGATGAAAACAACTGGGTTATGCCAGCAGGTGACTATGCAAACACTCGTTACTCTGAACTAACTCAAATCAACAAAGACAATGTTAAAGATTTAAACATGGCATGGTCTTTCTCAACGGGTGTTTTACGTGGTCACGAAGGTAACGCTTTGGTTATCGACGGCACAATGTATGTTCACACCCCATTCCCTAATATCGTATTTGCGTTGGACTTAAACAACGACGGTGCGATCAAATGGAAATATGAACCTAAACAAAACTACGATGAAACAGTCCCTGTTATGTGCTGTGATACCGTTAACCGTGGTTTAAGTTATGGTGATGGCAAAATCTTCCTGAACCAAGCGGACACCACATTAGTGGCTCTGAACGCTGCTGATGGTAGCGTCGTCTGGTCTGATAAGCGTGATGATCCAAAACGTGGTGCAACCAGCACAGCCGCAGCTCATGTATTTAAAGACAAAGTCTTAGTGGGTATTTCAGGTGGTGAGTTCGGTGTACGTGGTTACATCCAAGCTTATGACTTAGACGGTAACGTGAAATACAAAGCGTACAGCACTGGTCCTGATGAAGAAATGTTAGTTGATCCTAACAAAACTACATCTATGCTGAAACCTGTCGGCAAAGATTCATCTTTGAAAACCTGGCAAGGTGACCAATGGAAAATTGGTGGTGGTACAACATGGGGTTGGTATTCATATGATCCTGATTTGAACATGTTCTACTACGGTAATGGTAACCCCTCTACCTGGAACCCGGTTCAACGTCCTGGTGACAACAAATGGTCAATGTCTCTATGGGGTCGTGACCTAGACACCGGTATGGCAAAATGGGTTTACCAAATGACACCATACGATGAGTGGGATTATGACGGTGTCAACGAAGTTGTTCTTGTTGACCAAAAAGTGAAAGGCAAAATGCGTAAAACAGCTGTTCACTTTGACCGTAACGGCTTTGGTTACACCATGGACCGCGTATCAGGTGAATTACTGGTCGCTGAAAAATATGATCCAGCGGTTAACTGGTCAAATGGCGTGAACATGAAAACCGGTCGTCATGATCGTGTAGCGAAATACTCTACTGCACGTAATGGTGAAGACGTTAACACAACAGGTATTTGTCCTGCTGCGTTAGGTTCTAAAGACCAACAGCCATCTGCGTACTCTCCACGTACTGGTTTACACTATGTGCCAACCAACCACGTTTGCATGGACTATGAGCCATTTGAAGTGGAATACGTAGCGGGTCAACCCTATGTTGGTGCGACATTAAGCATGTTCCCAGCACCAGGTGGTACTCACTTAGGTAACTTCATCGCTTGGGATTCACGTGAAGGTAAGATCGTATGGTCAAACCCAGAGCGTTTCTCAGTTTGGTCTGGTGCGTTAGCAACAGCTTCTGATGTGGTGTTCTACGGCACACTGGAAGGTTACCTGAAAGCGGTTGATGCACAAACAGGTCGTGAACTATGGCGCTTCAAAACAGCGTCTGGTGTTATCGGTAACGTCAACACATACAAGCATGAAGGTAAACAGTATATCTCTGTACTGTCAGGTGTTGGTGGTTGGGCCGGTATCGGTATGGCGATCCCAAGCCTAGAAAATGATACAGATGGTCTTGGCGCAGTCGGTGCATACAAATCACTGTCTAGCTGGACTAACCTGGGTGGTATTCTGAGCGTATTCAGCCTGTAAGACCCCAGATGATGTAGATTACCTCATCATCTTAGTCTGAATAAAAGGCCCGGCATCTTTTGATGTCGGGTCTTTTTTTTGAAACAAATATGTTAGCTTAATGGTCGAAAGTTTTTCATAATCAAAAAAAGGAAGAGAGAATGACCAAAATACAGCGTTGGACACTAGTTATCATGGGAGTCCTTCTGGGAACAACAACAGCATATGCTGCTGATGATTTAAAACCCCTCCCTGGACAAAAGGCCGTACGGGTCTGTGCGGACGGATATAATCTGCCATACTCTAATAGAGAAGGTGAAGGCTTTGATAATAAGATTGCAGAGTTATTAGGTAAAGAATTAGGTATACCGGTTGAATATTATTTTTTCCCGCAGCGTATAGGCTTTTCAAGAAATACCATTAAAAAAGTCGATCCAGAAACTGGCTTATTCCTTTGTGATGTAGCAATGAGTATTCCGGAACATACGGATTTCTTAAAACCGACGAAACCTTACTGGAGCTCTATTGAGGCAATGGTCTATCGTAAAGGTGAAGGTTACGAGCTTCACCAGATGAAAGATATCGCTACAGCTAAAAAAGATGGTAAACCATTACGCATTGGTATTTTTGACCGCGGTGTAACAACAAAAGCACTGCTCGATTTAGGTTTAGCAGATCAAATTCAATATTTCCAAATGATGCCTGGTGATGCCCGTGTTAATGCTGGTCGGATCATTAATGAAGAGCTGGCAAAAGGTAATATTGATGTTGCCTTACTATGGGGACCGATAGCTGGTTATTATGCTAGTGTGTCTGACGTACCGATGACAGTTCAACCATTGAATGAATTGGGCGAAGCTTACGTATTCAGCTTTAGCATGGGAACGCGCTACCAGGATAAAAAATGGAATGCGCTTCTAAACAAATTCCTTACTAAAAATAAAGATAAAATTGACGCGATAATGGCTGAGTATCACTTGCCATCATTGACCAATGTTAATCCTTTTCCTAAAAAACGTGTTCGCAAGGATGATGACGATTAAGTTTTAACTAAGCAGCTATCGGGGTGACTATTCAATTGTTGCCCCGATGATTGTTTTTAGGTTGAGATTGATTTTGTTTGCAAATGAATTTTGCTTATCGTTAGATGAGTTTTCATCCATTAATTTGGTACTAACAATAACTTGACCAGAAGCTGATTGACGAACACTGATATAACAGGGCATCGCATTAATTAACTGAGGATTGATTTGCATCAGTTCTTTGGCGTAAGTGATATTACAGAAGTTTGTAATCGTTGCTAATGGGAAATTTGTATCGCCACGGTCTCTAATGGCTTGTCCAATATGACTACGGTGGATGATACGATAATTTTGCTCTGAAATAGCAATATCAAGATTTAATAAGGTATCTTCAAAAGAGTAAGGGCTATTACGTTCAAAGAACCTAGTCTCTTGCGTATTTTGGCTGCATGAGATTGTCATAAACAGTGTAATAATAAGTATTATGCAGTTTATTAGGCGGGTATTAGAACTATATATTTTCATATATACATCACTATTTATAATGCACGGCTGTTTAGAATAACACTATAAAATCAAAGTAAAAAAGAGAGAGGTTCAAAGTGAAAAAATTGTTAATGGTATGTGCGACTGGATGGCTTTTCCTGCTTTTCACTAATGCTTTTGCTGAGCCTGGCTTTTCAGAAGTCAATAACGAATTATTTGATAAAGCACATTTAAAAAATATTACACAGCCGGGCACATTAACGTATCAATATAAAAAAGAAAGTTTTGTTGAAGACTCTCGTGAAGACAGCATAAAAATGCATGTATCGAACATCCGTAATACAGGACGTAGTGATCTGAGTTTTGATTTCTTCACAGGTAAGTTTAAGCGTCCATACGAACCTATGGAAAACCAGCGTGGTAATGGTGTGTTTGTCTTATTCTTAGAATTTGATGTTCACGAAATGAAACGCCTAACGGGAGGCGAGTGGCGTTATTTCCAGCGTAAGCTACGCTGGGCATTGGCAGCTGGTGCTGAGAAAAAGCAGGTTGAGATAGACTATAAGGGTGAGAAAGTAAAAGGCACACAATACATTATTCAGCCCTATATTAACGATCCTAAAAATTCGCGCTACAAGCTGTATGCCAGTAAATATTATATCTTTACATTGTCAGATGATATTCCAGGTGGAATATATCAAGTTCGAACCATTGTTCCAGATGGCGACACATGGAATGAGGGTGAGGCTGCATTAATTGACGAAAGCATTACTTTCGAAAGTTATGAGCCAGCATAGGGTAATATTTATTTGTCTTAAGCAGCATTAAACGGGCTGATCACAGCCCGTTTTTTTATATGAAAATACTTTATCGCTTTCGTAGCATTCAAGGCTCCTTGCTATTACATGAGCTAAGCTTTTTTATCATTATTCTGGTAACAGCAAGTGTCGGTATTGTCTGGGCTTTTGCATGGCAACAAAGCTCTGAGGAGTCTTTACGGCTGACCTCCATGAATAATCATATGCAAAATATTCGAGGAGAGTTATATCGGCAATTAAAAGAAGTCTTTGATGCTAATTTTCTTGCTGACGCAACTGCTCCCGAGGAGTATGACGACTATACCAATAGAATCACTGGATTTATTCAAGATTTAAAGGCGGAAGCTGAGCAAGAGAATGAGTTTCAAGCTGTACTTGATATTGAGGTAGCCTATCAACGGTTTCACGATGAAACCCATATAATGTTGACAACATTAGAGCCATCAGCACAACAAAAAGAGTTACTTAACCTACAACTGGAAAAATATACCTTTAAAGAGCTTGAAGATGCCTTCAATCAGTTTGAGACACTGCTAAATAGTCAGCAAAATGTATTGTCAGAGAATAGACAGAAATGGATGTCACAGCTGATTATATTGATACCTATTCCGGTGTTACTCGCCTTTAGTTTATTACTGCTATCAAGACGCTTTGTTAATAATAATGTACTTAAACCTTTAGCTAAGGTTATGCAAGGTGCTCGACGAATCAGTAAAGGTGAGTTAAATCATGAAATCAAAGGCCAAGGTGTAGAAGAGTTAATTCGCCTGGCGGAAGCAATTAATTCAATGGCAACTGATCTGGCTATAAACCGTGATAGTCTTATAGATGCAAAAAAACAAGCCGCTTTAGGTGAGTTGGTCCCCTTAGTTGCTCATAATATAAGAAATCCGCTTGCAGGGATACGTGCTGTCTCTCAGGTGACACTGGACGAAAACCCTGAACCAGAAACGCAGGAAGCATTAAAAGACATCATTATCGCAGTTGATCGACTTGAACGCTGGGTAACGTCACTATTAACGTATCTGCATCCGATTAAAGCGCACTTTATTCATATGCCGTTGACGACAGTTGCTGACAATGCACTGGCAATGATGGATTTACAAATCAAAGATAAGTTAATAAAAGTTCAGCGTAACGGTTGGGAGCTGGTGCCTGCTGAGGTGTTGATTGATATTAATCTCATGGAGCAAGCAATATTTAATTTAGTACAGAATGCCATTGAAGCTTCACCTAAGTCATCAGCTCTACTATTGGAATATAGAGAAACTATCAACCATATTGAATTGATAATTAGCGATCAGGGAAAAGGCATGAGCTTTGACCCGCTAGATGAGAGTACAGTAGGCAAGGATGAAACCAAACGACTCAGTTTTGGATTAGGAATACCGTTTACATTAAAAGTTATAAAGCAGCATCAAGGGGAGCTGATTTATGCTGTTAATGGTAATAAAGGGACACGAGTGACTATTAGACTGCCTAAAATTATTTAAGGTCAATTGATGTTGAATGTTTTATTAATTGAAGACGAAACACTATTTGCAAAATCTGTTCAGAAACGGCTTCAAAGGGAAGCACATATAGTTGCAGTAGCAGAAACCATTTCTGATGCGTATACCCATCTAGAAAAAATGCTTCCAGACATTATTTTGTTAGATGTTCGTTTACCAGATGCCAGCGGCTTGGACTTCTTAAAGGCTTTGAGAGAGCATCAGACATGGAATCAAATACCAGTAGTGATGATGACAGCCTATGGTGAGTTAGAGGACGCCGTAACAGCGATGAAGCTCGGTGCGACAGACTATCTGAAGAAACCTGTTGATCTAGATGAGCTGGTACTGACATTGAATAAAGTGATGCAAACACAAAAGTTAAGTCAGCAACTTGATTATTCGCATGTTCGTGAAGCTCATGGCTCAGAGCCTGTCGTTATGATTGGTCATAGCAGTGCTATGCAGTCAATTAAGCAGCAAATGGAACGTGTTATCCAGTTGGTTGATCGTGCTCAAACTGAGTATCCAGTCATTTTAATTAATGGGGAAACAGGTACAGGTAAAGATGTACTTGCTCGTTATTATCATCAATCAGGTAAGTGGCGAGACAAACCATTTGTACATGTCGATTGTGCTGCATTACCCAAGGACCTAATAGAAGCAGAACTTTTCGGCTATGAGCGAGGAGCCTTTACAAATGCTCACCAAGCAAAAGCTGGTTTAATTGAAGTCGCTGAAATGGGTACTGTTTTTTTAGACGAAGTTGGTGAATTACCACTCGAACTACAATCAAAATTACTCAATGTATTAGAACGCCGTCAAATCAGGCGTATAGGCGCCACACAGGAAAGACCAGTAAATGCACATTTTATTGCTGCTACGAACCGAGAACTACCTCAAATGGTCGCTGAGGGTGAGTTTCGGTCAGATCTATACTTTCGGTTAAACGTAATTCAACTTCAGATGCCACCATTAAGGGAAAGGAAAATGGATATTGCCCCATTGGCGGCTCATTTTGTGGAATTAGTAGCCAGACGATATGGCTTAAAGCTACCCGTGTTTACAGAGGCCGCCGTCAATGCACTGGAAAACTATCACTGGCCTGGAAATATACGTGAGCTACAACATGTGGTTGAGCGTGCTGTAATGATGTCTACAGAGGGGGTAATCGATGTGCCACAATTAATTATGCAGACAACCATCACACATTCACTCCAACAAGACCCGGTTGAGGTGCTAAGTCATATGACTCTTGAACAGGTGGAGAAATACTTGTTGGAGAAAGCTCTGGAGCGTACAGCAGGAAATGTTTCTCGTGCGGCCCGTGAACTAGGACTCACCAGAATGGCTATGCGATACCGTATGGAGAAATATCAGCTTTAGTTATTTCACCACTTTAAGGCTTGGACGCGATGTTGGCTTTTTAACCGTTTCTTTCGGTTCGTCTTCAGGCTCCGGGGAGGGCGGAGAGGGTGGAGGAGTATCTTCTTCAGGGAAGAACATGCCCTCGTTATTCTCTTTGCTATAAATAGCTTGGACAGCGACAATAGGAATAAAAATATCCATAGGTTTCCCGGCAAATCTTGCTGAGAAGCTAAGCCAGTCATTACTGATATTCAAGTCACGAACAGCATCTGGTGCTATATTAAGCACAATACGATTATCACGGACGAAGTCTGTAGGTACTTGAACACCATCGTAGTCTGTATTAACCAGGACATAAGGGGTGCAGGCATTATCCAGTAACCACTCATGTATCGCTCTAATAAGGTATGGCTTTTGTGAAGTCATAAGAATTTATCGCATGGCCTTTTCTGCTGGCGTTAAACTTTGTTGAAAACTGTCTCTACGGAAAATTTTCTGTGCATATCTTTCTACTGCGCTAGCACTGGCTGGTAATTTTATTTTTAATGCAGGAAGACGCCATAATAAAGGTGCTAATGTAGAATCAAGCACAGAAAACTCATCACTCATGAAAAATGCTGAATCCTCAAATAAAGGCGCAAGCACAGTTAAGTCTTCCTGAATCGTTTTGCGCGCTTTACTGACATTACCTTTTTCTCTTCCCGAAATCACATTCCAGTGAGAGTACCAATCTCTGTCAATTCTATAGAGCATGAGACGTGTTTTCGCTTTTGCTACCGGATCGACAGGCATAAGTGGTGGATGTGGAAATCGTTCATCTAAATATTCAGCAATGACAGCTGCATTAAATAGCACTAAATCACGATCAAATAATGTTGGACCGATTCCATATGGATTGGCTATTGCGACTTCCTCAGGCCACGCACCTTCAACTAAGTTTTCAACGTTCGCATCAATCTCTTTTTCGTGGAGGATAATACGAACCTGATGACTAAATGGACAAACAGGATCAGAGAAAACCGTCATTTTAGAACGGCGAGTACTATTCATTGGTTATCTGATCCTATCATTAGTTATATTCATCAATTAAGGCTTAATGTATATCTTTCCAGAAAGCTTTCTTCAGTGGGTAGGCAATTAATAAAAACAAGACGAGATACAGCAATACCCATTTTGCTAGAGCCATTCGTTGCAATTTTGATGGCTCACCAATATATGCAAGAAAATTCACCAAGTCATGAACGACTTGGTCGTATTCAGATTTCGACATAGGTGGATTTTCTGGAGAGTCTAATTCACCAGTTTCCACATCTTTTGTTTGATAACCTTGTTGTTCCCATAAAACATGAGGCATGCCTACATCTTTAAATGCCAAGTTGTTTGTACCGACAGGGCGAGAAGAATCAAGGTAGAACGTTCTCAGATAAGTATATAACCAATCTGTGCCCCTTGAACGTGAAATGACTGATAAGTCCGGCGGCGCAACACCAAACCATTTCTTAGCGTCTTCTGGACGCATAGCAACGGTCATGGTGTCACCAACTTTGTCAGAGGCAAACATCAGGTTATCTTTTACCTGATCATCAGTTAGACCGAGATCTTTAGCCATACGGTTATATCGCATGTATGCCGCTTGGTGACAGCTCAGGCAGTAGTTAACAAATGTCTTTGCACCACGTTGTAATGAAGCCTGATCGGTGATGTCAATGTCAGTGTGATCTAGGTGAACACCATCAGATGCAGCCATTGCCTGCACCGTAAACAGGCTGAGGAAAACAGTAAAAATTAAATGTTTCATTAGCTTGTTACCCTTTCTGGTACAGGTTTATCCTTATCAAATTTCGTATAGAACGGCATAAAAATGAAAAAGGCAAAATAGATAACGGATGAAATTTGAGCAATCAGTGTATACAGCTCAGTCGCAGGCTGGGTACCTAAAAAGCCTAAAATTAAGAAACTGATAATAAATAAAGTTAACGCGATCTTGAAGTAAGGGCCTCTGTAGCGGATTGATTTTACAGGGCTTCTATCTAGCCAAGGCAGCAAAAATAAGAATACGATGGATAAGCCCATCGCCACAACACCAGGGAATGCAGATGCATTGATACTTGGTACGGCTCTTAAAATCGCATAGAAAGGTGTGAAATACCAGACAGGTGCAATATGCTCTGGTGTTTTCAATGGATCGGCAGGAATGAAATTAGCATGCTCCAAGAACCAGCCACCCATTTCCGGCATATAAAATAATACCAGTGAAAAGATAATCAAGAAGACAATGACGCCTACAATATCTTTAACCGTATAGTAAGGGTGGAAAGGAATACCATCTAGTGGCTTCCCTTCTTTGTTTTTAAGTTTCTTGATTTCAACACCATCTGGGTTATTTGAGCCTACTTCATGCAACGCAATGATATGAGCAACAACTAGTCCAAGTAATACAATCGGTAAAGCAATAACATGAAAAGCAAAGAAACGGTTCAGTGTCGCATCAGCTATAACAAAGTCACCTCGAATCCAGAGGGCAAGCTGTTCACCAATAAACGGAATAGCACCGAATAAAGAAATAATAACTTGCGCACCCCAGTAAGACATTTGTCCCCAAGGTAGCAGATAGCCCATAAATGCTTCAGCCATTAATACAAGGTATATCAACATACCGAATAGCCACACAAGTTCACGTGGTTGTTTATATGAGCCGTATATTAATCCACGGAACATATGTAGATATACCACAATGAAAAAAGCAGAGGCGCCGGTGGAATGCATGTAGCGAATTAACCAACCCCATTGAACATCACGCATGATGTATTCAACAGAAGCAAATGCTAACGCGGCATCTGGTTTATAGTTCATTGTCAAAAAGATGCCTGTGACAATTTGTATAACCAATACGAGCAAGGCGAGTGAACCAAAGAAGTACCAGAAGTTAAAATTCTTTGGTGCATAATATTCAGAAAGGTGTTCTCTCCACATTTTGGATGCGGGGAAACGAGCATCAACCCAATTCATAAATCCAGAAAACATTACGCAGCTCCTTCTGAACTTTTACCAATTACCACGACGTTATCACCTTCGAAAAAATAGGGTGGCACGAGCATGTTTTTTGGAGCGGGCATATTTAGGAATACACGGCCGGCTAAGTCATATCGAGAGCCATGGCATGGGCAGAAAAAGCCACCTTTCCAATCTTTACCCAAATCTTCAGGTGCTAACTCTGGTCGGTATGTTGGTGAACAGCCCAAGTGTGTGCAAATACCAACTAGAACCATTAACTCTGAACGGATAGAGCGTGCTTCATTTTGACAATAAGGAGGTTGCTGGCTTGCCATTTCGCTGTGAGGATCAACGAGCCTGTCATCAAGAGATATAAGTGTCTCTATCGTTTCTTCATTACGTCTGAAAAGCCAGACGGGCTTTCCTTGCCATTCAACAGTGAGTAACTGTCCTTTTTCTAACTTACTAATATCCACTTCAACTGGTGCACCGGCAGCTTGAGCCTTAGCACTAGGTAACATGGACGAAACAAATGGTATGGCAACGGCCACTGCACCTGCCCCACCAACAACACTGGCAGCTGCGGTCAGAAAGCGCCTTTTGCCTGTATCGACATTGTGACTCATCGACGGAGTCCTCCCAACTATCTGATAATCTTAAATCTCATCCAACCATATCAATTGTTATTGTTAGATGACATGGTTATCCACAAAACTCGTAGATATTATCATAGTACGGGAAGTAAATGATCAAAAAAGCCCGCTTAGAATTAAGCGGGCTTTTTATTTCAAAACGGTTTTAATTTATATTATTTGACCGCTTTTGCAGCTTTTTTAACCAAACGCTTCAGTGCGCCTTTAGGTTTAGTTGCCTGGATAGCTTCTAAGTTAGTTGGTTCACCAACGATAACTACACCACCCATACCTGCGCCCCAATGAGGGTCACATTTATATAAGTACACGCCTTCAACTGTTAAAGGATCAGTTGTGAAGTTTTCACCCATTTGTGAAGTCCAGCCAGTTGCGCCTTCAGGAATATACTCGTGTTCACCGTCTGCTTGGACAAATTTTGTGTTTGTGATGTGACCATTCATGTTTTCAAAAGAAACTGTGTCACCTGGTTGAATTTGAATAACCATAGGTTTGAATGATGTGACTTGAGCTGTAACTGTGTGGTTTTCAGCCATTACAGAAGTTGACATCAATGTCGCTGCAGTTAAAGTAGCGGCGATAAGTGATTTACCATATTTCATTATTAATCCTCTTGTTTTCATAGGTTATATGACCCAGTGCGATGCAAGTTTGGCACAACCAAACTGAACCGAAACTGAACGGATATAAATCGTTATCTCTTTGTATGTGTTGATTTAAGTCGGCCAGAATCGCGCGACATACTAACCTGAGTTTTGTCTGAAAGTCCAAAAAAATGGTCTAGGTGTGTCAAATAACCTAATTAATCTGTATCGCTAGTTTTTGTATGATTTTGTTGCATGTACCACATTGATGCATATACACCATCCCGTTCGAGTAACTGTGCATGCGTGCCTTGTTCTACCAGCCGTCCTTTATCTAATACCAGTATCTGATTGGCATCAACAATGGTGGATAGTCTGTGTGCAATAACAAGTGTTGTCTTATTGGAACTCAGGTTGAGGATTTCTCTTCCAATACGTTGTTCAGCATGACTATCTAGTGCAGAAGTCGCTTCATCAAAACATAGCACTTCAGGCGCCTTCAATAATGTACGGGCTATAGCAATACGTTGTTTCTCGCCACCCGATAGTTTTAAACCACGTTCACCAACAATGGTGTCATAACCTTCTGGTAGTTGTTGAATAAACTCATGGAGATGAGCACGTCGCGCGGCTAAAGTGACATCCTCGGGACTAGCCGATGGTCTGCCATAGGCAATATTGTGATAAATCGAGTCATTGAATAAAACAGTATCTTGTGGAACAACACCAATGTGCGTACGCAGACTATTTTGGGTGACTGTTTTAATATCTTGGTTATCAATTTCTATATGACCCCTTTGTGGATCATAAAACCGATAAAGTAACCTGATGATAGTTGATTTTCCTGAACCGCTTGGACCAACAATCGCTAGTTTTTGTCCTGCTTTAGCGGTAAAGCTAATATTTTTCAGTATCATTCTATCGCTGTGATAGGCAAAACTAACATTAACAAATTTAATTTCTCCGCCTTTTACTTGAATATCAGCAGCATTGGGGCTATCTGAAATTTCACGTTGTTGATCGAGCAAATTAAACATACGCTCCATATCGGCTAAAGAATGTCTAATCTCTCTGTAAACAAAACCGAGAAAGCCAAGGGGCATATAGAGTTGAAGCAGATACGCATTAACCAAGACTAAGTCACCAAGTGAGAGCTTGCCATCTACGACCCCCTGTCCTGCGAGTAGCATCAAGGTTGTCAGCCCTAAAGAAATGATAATGCCCTGACCAATGTTCAACACCGACAATGATGTTTGGTTATGGACTGCCGATTTTTCCCAAGAAGCTAATTTCTTATCATATTGCTCAACTTCAAGTTGTTCATTATTAAAATATTTAACGGTTTCATAATTGATCAAACTATCTATTGCCTGATTATTCGCTTGTGAATCCATTTCATTCATCCGCCGCCGATAACGCATGCGCCACTCTGTGACGAGCAGTGTGTAGAAAATATAAATAAGAATTGTGCTTGTAGTAATGACGGCGAAGATACTGTCGTAGTTGATGAGCAAAATCGCACTCACTAAGCCAATTTCTACCAATGTTGGCAGGATATTGAATATCATGAAATTCATTAAAAAACTGATACCACGACTTCCACGTTCTATATCACGAGAGATACCACCTGTTTGACGTTGTAAGTGAAATTGCAGAGAGAGCTCATGTAGATGTGCAAGGATCTGAGTAGCAATACGTCGAACAGAGCGAAAAATAACCTTGGCAAACAAAGCATCACGGAGTTCGCTAAACGCGCTACTGGCAAACCGTAAAAGACCATAAGCCACAAGCATGAAGACGGGTAGATAAATAATATTCTGATGTTGAGGATCTAGCGCATCTATGGCGTGTTTGAGTGTCAGGGGAACGGTAACGTTAGCTAGCTTTGCCAAGGTGAGCAGACCAAGTGCAAAAAATACTCGGCCTTTAAATTTTTTTATAAAAGGAATCAGTCGGCGAATGGCTTGCCAATCATTTTGGGATCTCATATAGACAGTTTAGCGTAATAAAATATCAATGTTTAAAGTGAGCGCGGCGGTAATGGTGTTTTTTAGTTATAATTAATGAGTTTGACTCTTGAAATGCGGCTTTCGAGACACTATAAAAAGTGGTCTCCAAATTGTTCTAATAAGTATGAGGAAGGAATAATGCCACTTTATGAATATCGCTGTGATGCGTGTGGACATGAATTTGAAGCATTGCAAAAAATCAGTGATGAACCGTTGGTTCATTGTCCAGCTTGTGAAGAAGCGCAGTTACGCAAATTGGTGTCAGCCTCGGGGTTTCGTTTGAAAGGTGATGGCTGGTATGAAACTGACTTTAAAACGGGTAGTAAACGTAATTTAGCAGATACTGGGGCAAGTGATAGCGCAAAAAAGACTAAAGCAGCTGCATGCGGAACGGGTTGCGGCTGCCATTGATGGATACTAAGAACCTGACGATAAATGCGTAAATACCTGATAGCCGGATTATTAGTATGGATGCCCTTGGGTATTACTTTTCTGGTTATCCGCGCTATCGTAGGTTTTTTAGATCAAACATTATTACTATTACCCGAGACATATCAGCCCGATAATTTATTAGGCTTTCATGTCCCAGGCTTGGGTGTATTGTTAGCGGTTGTGTTGGTATTAGCTACAGGTATGATTGTAGCTAATCTTTTAGGCCGCCGATTAGTTAATGCATGGGAATCTTTGTTATCAAGAATTCCTCTGGTCAGAACGTTATATGCCGGTATAAAGCAAATATTAGAAGCTGTTTTAGCGACGGATGGTCAGTCATTTCGGCGCGTGCTATTGGTGGAATACCCAAGGAAAGGAACGTGGAGTCTTGCGTTTATGACTTCTGAACAGCTTGGTGAAGTACAAGAGAAAACACGATCAGAAGTGATAAGTGTGTTTATCCCAACGACGCCTAATCCTACCTCTGGCTTTGTGCTCATGTTGCCAAAAGAAGATGTGATTGAGCTGGAGATGAGTGTTGAACAAGGATTGAAAATGATTATCTCAATGGGGGTCGTTGTACCTGATTGGGGAAAAGAACAGTTATTAAAAAAGCAGGCTCAGCAGAAGAAGTCTGAACAAGCTTAACTAAGGGTTCGAATCTTATTTTTCAGAACTCAATTGCAAACTATAAAAATTTAAAGATTGGAAGTTATTATGCGTAGCCATTATTGCGGCGAGGTAAATGAAACCCTCGAAGGTCAGTCAGTTTCTATTGTTGGCTGGATGCATCGTCGACGAGATCACGGTGGTGTCATTTTTATTGACCTACGAGATCGCGAAGGATTAGTTCAGGTTGTTTGTAACCCTGAGGATGCTGAGTGTTTTGCCAATGCTGAGCGTGTGAGAAGTGAGTATGTCCTTAAAATAGAGGGGATTGTTCAGCTTAGACCTGCTGGTAGTGATAATGCCGATTTACGTAGCGGTAAGATTGAGATCATTGCTAAGAAACTTGAAATTCTTAATGCCTCGGAAACACCGCCTTTCCCATTAAATGAATTGTTAGACGTGAATGAAGATATTCGTTTGCGTTATCGTTATATTGATTTACGTCGACCAGAAATGCAGCAGCGCTTGCGTTTCCGTTCACAGATAACACGTCAGCTACGTAATTTTCTGGATGCAAATGGCTTTTTAGACATTGAAACGCCGATTTTGACCAAAGCAACGCCTGAAGGTGCGCGTGATTATCTGGTACCAAGCCGTACGCATCAAGGTGAATTTTTTGCTTTACCACAGTCACCACAGCTTTTTAAACAATTATTAATGATGTCCGGTATGGATCGTTATTACCAAGTTGTTCGTTGTTTCCGTGATGAAGATTTGCGTGCTGACCGACAACCCGAATTTACTCAGATTGATATTGAAACTTCTTTTGTTGAAGAAGAAGATTTCATGAACATGATGGAAGAAATGATTCGCAGTCTTTTTGCCAATGTATTGGAAGAAGCTTTACCGAATCCTTTCCCAAGAATGACTTATGCCGAAGCCATGGATCGCTTTGGTAGTGATAAACCTGATTTGCGAATTCCGCTGGAATTAGTTGATGTCAGTGATTTAATGGGTGAGGTTGATTTCAAAGTCTTTTCTTCACCAGCCAACGATCCACGTGGACGTGTTGCGGCATTAAAAGTACCTGGTGGTAATAATCTGAGCCGTAAAGAAATTGATGACTACACTAAATATGTCAGCATCTATGGGGCGAAGGGCTTAGCGTATATCAAGGTAAATGATATTGATGGCGGACGTGAAGGTTTACAGTCGCCTATTCTGAAGTTTTTACCTGATGAAGTTGTTACTGCCATTATGCAGCGTGTCTCTGCGGAAACAGGTGATTTAGTCTTCTTTGGTGCCGATAAAGCGTCAATCGTCAACGAATCCTTGGGCGCATTACGTGTGAAACTGGGTCATGATTTAAATATGGTTGAACGCGGCTGGAAACCTCTATGGGTGGTTGCATTCCCAATGTTTGAATGGGATGACAAGTCAGAACGCTGGCATGCACTCCACCATCCGTTTACAGCTCCACGTGAGTCTGATTTGGAATTATTAGATTCTGATCCAGAAAAATGTCTGTCACGCGCTTATGACATGGTGTTGAATGGTACCGAACTCGGTGGTGGTTCAATGCGTATTCATAAGACAGATGTCCAGCAAAAAGTATTTGAATTACTAGGTATTAATGAAGAAGAAGCGCAGGATAAATTTGGCTTCTTATTAAATGCATTGAAATATGGTTGTCCTCCGCATGGTGGTCTGGCATTTGGTCTGGATCGTTTGGTCATGTTAATGACTGGAGCTGCATCAATACGTGATGTTATGGCGTTTCCAAAAACACAATCAGCAAGTTGCTTATTGACCAATGCACCAAGCCCAGTTGATGATAGCTTATTAAAAGAACTAAACATCAGATTGAGAAAAATTCCTCAGGCTGATTAGTTAAGGAGATCTTAATGGGTGAGCAAAATAGTGATAAATCCTGTACTGAAAAACATTATTGGGTTCACCCAAAAGATCTTCCCTTGAGTTGCCCAATGCCAGACATGCCTGTCTGGAATGGGCATCCACGAGTTTATTTAGATATCGAAACGAAAGGTGAAGTAGCTTGCCCGTATTGTGGGGCTTTATTCACTCTGGTTGGCCGAGATTAAATGAGTCAAATACACGTCGCTGTAGCTGTCATTTTGCAGCAAAAACAGGTTCTGATCGCACTGCGTAAACCCGACCAGCATCAGGGGGATTTATGGGAATTTCCAGGCGGTAAAGTTGAGCATGGAGAGACAGGTTTTCATGCTCTGGTGAGAGAAATTAAAGAAGAGCTAGCGATCGAAATCAAGGATGCCACACCCCTTATCCAGCACAGTCATGACTATAGTGATAAATCTGTATTACTTGATGTCTGGTGGAGCGATACTTTTGATGGAACACCAACTGGGCATGAAGGTCAAACCATCAAATGGGTAGATATTTCTGCTCTGGATCAATATGACTTTCCAGCAGCTAACAAGGTCATCGTCGAATCAATACAGCGACAACTGAATACCACACAGGCAATATAGAATTATGAGTTTAGCAGAAGCCATTCCCCAATCGCTACAGTCAAAAATTGACTCAATTATAGACAATGTTGTTCCAACGCCCTGGCTTTCAGAAGAAGAAAAAGCCGACTATATTGAGAAAATCAAACATCTGTTGAAAGAAAAAAATGCAGTGATGATTGCACATTATTATGTCGATGATGAATTGCAGGCTTTGGCAGAACAGACGGGGGGTTATGTTTCTGACTCTTTAGATATGGCAAATTTTGGCGCTAAGCATTCTGCTGAAACACTAGTCGTTTGTGGTGTTCGCTTTATGGGGGAAACAGCAAAAATATTGAGCCCTGAAAAGACGGTCATCATGCCAACATTGGAAGCAGAGTGTTCACTTGACCTTGGTTGTCCAATTGATGCCTTTAGTGAATTTTGTGACCAGTATCCAGATCGTACAGTGGTTGTTTATGCCAACACCAGTGTTGAAGTAAAAGCCCGTGCTGATTGGATTGTGACATCCAGTAACGCCATTCAGATTATTGAAGCTTTAAAAGCTGAAGGCAAAAAAATTATATGGGGACCAGATCGTCATCTAGGCCAATACATTAAGAATAAGACTGATGCCGATATGTTGCTGTGGCAAGGTCATTGTGTCGTACATGATGAGTTTAAGTTGTATGAACTTGAACAACTTATGATGAAATATCCTGATGCAGAAGTTTTAGTGCATCCAGAGTCACCAGAGGCCGTTATTGCTAAAGCAGACTTTGTCGGTTCGACAAAACAAATTATTGCAGCAGGTAAAGCCTCAAAGGCAGATACATTGATTATTGCCACAGATTATGGACTCTTTTACAAAATGAGTCAGGTGGTACCTGATAAGCGTCTTATTCCTGCGCCGACAGGTGGTAAGAGTGCAACCTGTAAAAGTTGTGCTCATTGTCCGTGGATGGCAATGAATACGTTGGTGAATTTACATAAGACATTGGTCGATATGAATAATACGATTGAAGTCGATGAGGATGTTCGTCAAAAGGCACTGATTCCACTGAATCGAATGCTTAATTTTTCTTATGAAAAAGGTATTCTGACGGCAGGTGATGCCTGATACTAATGGTAGTCGGGATCGTTATCATCTAATGGATTGTTAACGGGGGGGCCGGGAATTCGATGCCCCTCAGAAGCCCACTCACCGAGATCTATTAGCTTGCAACGTTCACTACAAAAAGGCTTCCAGACTTGATCTGCTTGCCAAGGAACTTGCGTACCACATTGTGGGCAGTTAACAGTAGTCACCATAATTACATTGCACAACAGCTGAGCTTAAAAGGAATGGTTTCGAACGATTGCTGTGGTCGCTGCTGGATGTCGAATAACATAAAGCGAACAGTGAATCGATGCTTCCCACCACTGACTTCAGGAAAAAATGCTTTATCACGTGGAATTTCAACACGAATCAGTTGGTAAGGTTGACTTGAATCCAAGCTGCGCTGATAGAAGCCGGCTTCAGCTACTTCTTCTTTAAAACCAACGCTGCCTCGAATAAGTCTTAGGCTCAGTTCAACAGCGTTTCGTACCGATACAAATTCATTTAACCAAAGCTGAAGTTGTTCAGCACGTGTTTCAGCTACAACATGTTGTAGCCAGAAATGATAAGACGGTAAATCAAATTCACAGGTGCCACCCGGTATACTTGAGCGCTGGCGGATGCTGTATAAAAATTCATTATCGCGTAATTGCTGGCCTAAGCCTGATTTCTGAATATGCAAGGCATCTAAACTTTGATCAAGATCTGAAAGTAATGCATCCAGTGCATCTCTATCAACACCAGGAGTATTTTCAAGCGCAGATAAATTAGCAATTAACCGTTCGATTTCTTTCATTAACTCTTGCTTCATATCGCTACGCTCAAACACACTGAGCATGCTCAATATTCCATCCAAAGCATCCCGATGATGCATTTCAGATTGGCCCATCAATGCAGAATCAACACGTTTAAATAGAAATTCTAACCTCAAAAAGGTTCGAATTCGTTCATTGAGTGGTTGTTCAAAAATTATCGAATCTGACACAGGTCTATTTTTATAACGGTAAGTGAATGGGGTTATTGTCCATGACTCTATACTGACAAGCAACTAATGTACTTAGTCAGCAAACTTTAAGTAGAGTTCATGTATCTTAGAAACTTGCTGTGATAACGAATTTACGGAATCATTATTATCAATAATATCATTTGCATGTTGCAAGCGAACTTCTCGATCACACTGGCTATTGAGCATCGCCAGCGCAGTTTCTGTCGAAACGTTATCACGGTTTTTTAATCTTTCCAGTTGCTTATCTACACTGACATCAACAACACAGACACGATCGACTTCCTTATGCATACCTACTTCAATCAATAACGGTACAGATAAAATGCAGTAAGGTGATGAAGCACATTCCGCTTTATTTAATAACTGTCGATGAATAGCAGGATGTAATATCGCCTCAAGTTTCTGCCTGGCTATTGGCTCATGAAATATGCGTTCACGAAGATAGCGACGGTTAATATCGCCATTCTCTAACAAGGCTGACTCTCCAAAAGTGTCCACCACCTTTATGTAGCACGGTAAACCTTGGCTTAAAAGGGCATGTGCAATGTGATCAGCATCTATAACGTCAATATGATATTTACCATGAAACAGTGAAGTCACAGTCGATTTACCACTGGCGACACCGCCCGTGAGTCCAACCTTAAATACCATTAAACAAGTCCAGACCAATGAAGGTAAGCGTTATTAATGGTATCTCCCCAGACAAGTGCTATCCAGCCAGCAATAGCAAGGTAAGGGCCAAATGGGATAGGAACTTCACGCTGATGGTTTTTTAGTAGAATAAGTGTGATACCAATGATTGCGCCGACAAAGGATGATAATAAAACAATCATAGGTAACGCTTGCCAGCCCATCCAGGCACCTAGTGCTGCAAGAAGCTTGAAATCGCCATATCCCATACCTTCTTTGCCCGTCACCAGTTTAAAAAGGTGATAGATACTCCACAGTGATAAATAACCTGCCACGGCACCAATTACGCTACTGTGCAGGTCGGTGTAGTTGCCTGTTAAGTTGAATAGTAATCCAAGCCAGATGAGTGGAAGAGTGATTTTGTCTGGTAACAGTTGATGGTCAACATCAATAAACGTTAATGCTAGCAAAGCCCAATTAAGTAAAAGTGCACCGATAGCGCTCCAGTCAAAGCCAAACTGCCAGGCTATCATGGCTGACATACATGCAGATATCACTTCGATAATCGGATAGCGAACTGAAATCGGTGCGTGACAGCTTTTACATTTACCACCAAGAAACAGGTAACTAATGACTGGAATATTTTCCATAGCAGTGATGGCATGCCCGCAATGCGGACATGCGGACCGGGGTTTTGACAGTGTAAAAGTGGTTTGAGATTGACTCGCTTCGCCATTAAGTTCTGCACATTGTTCAGCCCATTCATGCTGCATCATGATAGGTAGACGGTAAATAACTACATTTAAAAAGCTACCGACCAGAAGGCCGAGAAGGCCTGCAACAATTATCCATGCGACTGGCGAGGCCGTCAGGTAATCTACAACAGACATATTTAGATCGCTGCGCCGAGTTTGAAAATGGGCAAGTACATAGCAATTACCAATGTGCCAACAATCCCACCAAGAAAGACCATGATGAGCGGCTCCAGTAATGCCGTCATATTATCGACAGCATCATCCACTTCACTCTCATAAAATTCGGCCACTTTTGCCAGCATGGCATCAAGTGAACCAGATTCTTCGCCAATAGCTACCATCTGTATGACCATATTGGGGAATAATTCAACATCAATCATGGATTTATTCAGTTGCGTTCCAGTGGCAACGTCATCACGCATAATCAGGGTGGCTTCGCCAAAAACGACATTGCCTGTTGCTCCGGCAACGGAGGTCATGGCTTCTACCATAGGCACACCGGCTTTGAACATTGTTGAAAATGTTCTGGCAAAACGGGCTATGGCAGCTTTTCTCATGATTTCACCTACCACAGGAATTTTAAGCAACATCCTGTCTAAGAAATGCTGAACTTTACGTGAACGTTTACGTGACTCCATGGCGCCATAAACCGCAGCTATAAGTATGCCGAAGATTAGCCACCATTTCTCCTGAAATATCTCAGATATTCGAATCACTAATTTTGTCAGGCCAGGGAGGTCAGCACCAAAGCCTTTAAACAGTGACTCAAACTGCGGAATAACAAAAATCATCAGAATGGCCGTCACAATAAAGGCGACGACGATTATTGATGCTGGGTAAACAAGGGCTTTTTTAATTTTGGCTTTTAAGGCTTCTGTTTTTTCCTGATAGGCGGCAATTTCATGTAATAGCGTTTCTAAGGCACCTGACTGCTCACCGGCATTAATCAGATTGACGTATAAATCATCAAAGTGACGAGGAAATTTAGCTAGCGACTCAGCGAGACTGGTACCCGACTCAACATCTGCTTTAATTGCTAGAATCATTTCTTGCATACTACTGTTTTCATGGCCTTCACCAATAATTTGCATTGACTGCATTAAGGGCACACCAGAAGACATCATGGTAGCAAGCATGCGGCTGAAAACCGCAATATCAGATGGTTTAATTTTCGGTTTTCTTGGGGCGAATAGGTCTTTGGGTTTTTTGCGAACTTTTAACGGCGTTATCCCCTGACGACGTAAATCCATTTTTGCCTGATTCAGATTTTCAGCACTGATTTGGCCTTTGACTTTTCGGCCCTGCTTATCCGTTCCTTGCCAGAGAAAGATATTGGGTACTTTGACTTTTTTTGCCTTAGCCGTTTGTGCTTGAGCCACATCTTACTCCTTGATTACACGATTGACTTCTTCCAGACTGGTTAAGCCTGCTGCGACTTTTTTGAGTCCAGACTTACGGAGATCATCAATACCTTCTTTTTCTGCCTGATCCGCTAATTGGATTGCATTACCACCTTCCATGATGATGCGACCCATCGCATCAGATACAGGCATTACCTGATAGATACCTACCCGACCTTTATATCCTTCTGTACAACTATCGCATCCCACCGCGGTATAAACTGTGACGCCAGCATCAATTTGAGCTTGCGTAAAACCTTCAGCCAAAAGTGCTTCATTCGGGAGAGTCTCTGGCGCTTTACATTTTGAACACAATCTCCTCGCCAGACGTTGTGCAATGATCAGTGAAACGGCTGAAGCAATATTAAATGCCGGCACACCCATATTCATCAAACGCGTTAATGATTGTGGTGCGTCATTGGTATGCAAGGTGGAAAAAACCATATGACCAGTTTGTGCAGCTTTGATGGCAATTTCTGCAGTTTCCAGATCACGAATCTCACCGACCATGATGACATCCGGATCTTGACGTAAAAATGCACGTAGAGCTTCGGAGAACGTCAGACCTATAGCAGGGTGGACATTGACCTGATTAATGCCGGGTAAGCTGATTTCGGCCGGATCTTCAGCAGTAGAAATATTACGGTCACCAGTGTTAAGAATATTTAATGCTGTATATAGTGAAACGGTTTTACCACTCCCTGTTGGGCCTGTCACCAGCACCATGCCGTAGGGTTTGTGCATAGTTTCTAAAAATGTGTTCTTTTGATTTTCTTCATAACCCAAGGCATCAATTCCTAGCTGCGCACTGGTGGGGTCAAGGATACGTAGAACAATTTTTTCACCAAACAATGTTGGACAGGTGTTTACACGAAAATCAATGGCTTTATTCTTCGACATTTTTAGTCGCATACGACCATCCTGCGGAACACGACGTTCAGCAATATTTAAGCGTGATAACACTTTTAATCTGGCTGCAATACGACCACCAAGAGCAACCGGAGCCGTTTTCATCTCATGTAGCATGCCATCAATACGGACCCGAACCCGGTATTTTTGTTCATAAGGCTCAAAGTGAATATCAGATGCCCCTGACTTGATAGCATTGGTTAGAATGCCGTTTATAAAACGTACAACGGGGGTGTCATCAACATTTTTGTCACTGATGTCTTCATTCTTATCCGAGTCATCCGGGCCTAAATCGATATCATCGAGCTCTTCATCATCGAAGTTGTCTAACTTTTCATTGGTTTTATCCAATGCTTTTTCGATAATATTGGAGAGTTTTTGTTCATCGACTAAGACCGGAAAAGTATTCATGGCCGTATTGAACTGGAATTCGTCTAATGCTTGTAAGTTAGTTGGATCCGATACTGCGACATATAAACGTTTACCACGTTGGAATAGAGGTAATGCATTGTGTTGGCGAATTAACTTTTCTTGAATTAGTGACGTTGCCGCTAGCTCAAGGTTCATTGCGTCAATATCAAACAGCGGTACCCCGAACTCCTGAGAAGCAATCGCCGCAATATCCGCACTGGCGAGAATTTTATGATTAACCAGATATGTAACAAATGGTTGTTTGGCTTCTTTGGCTGCAGACTGGGCTTGCAGTGCTTGCTCTTCACTTAGAAGACCTTCATTAACCAGGCGTCGAGCCAGGCCGCTGAGTCTCATGGGGGCTGCCATATTTGCCATGACTATTTGTGATTCCTTAACATAAGCTGATTGAGGAACACTAATAGTATGTAACTTAAACAAGAAATTCTAGTTTTCAGATTCAAGACGAAAAAGTCTGCGACGTTATATACTGCCGAATAAATTTTTTGAGGAAATAAAATGCGAGCAATTTCTTGCTGGACCAGACTGGCATTGCTGGTTTGTATACTGATGGCCGTCACTGGCTGTGGACAAAAAGGTAATCTTTACTTGCCGGAAGGCCAGACTAATTTAATCGCGGCAGGGTAAGGTAACAATGAATTATTTTGATTATCAGGCGGGCACTTTACACGCAGAAACAGTGCCGGTTGATAAAATTGCAGAGCAATACGGTACGCCTGTTTATGTATATTCGCGCTCGGCTATAGAAAATCACTGGAAAGCGTTTGATGACGCTTTTTCTGCTTATCCACACCTTGTTTGTTATGCGGTAAAAGCAAACTCTAATCTTGCTGTATTAAACGTGCTGGCAAAACAAGGCTCGGGCTTTGATATCGTTTCCATGGGCGAGTTAGCTCGAGTTATTGCCGCTGGTGGCGACCCTGCTAAAACCGTTTTTTCTGGTGTGGGAAAAACCGAACAGGAAATTGAATATGCCCTTCAACACGACATACGTTGTTTCAACGTAGAGTCGATTCCGGAGTTGGATCGTATTAATAATGTGGCTGGTCGATTAGCTAAAAAAGCACCTGTTTCCATTCGAGTGAATCCAGACGTGGATGCGCAAACACACCCATATATCTCGACAGGGCTGAAAGAGAATAAGTTTGGTATCGCTATTGAAGATGCACGTGAGGTATATCGCTCTACCAAAGCCATGTCGAATTTAGATGTCGTTGCAGTGGATTGTCATATTGGTTCTCAGCTGACCTCGGTTTCTCCTTTTGTAGATGCCTTGGAACGGGTACTGAGCTTAATCGATGAACTTGCTGAAGATGGTATCAACATTAAGCATTTGGATATTGGTGGAGGTTTAGGTATCCATTATCGTGATGAAACACCGCCAACACCGGCAGAATACGCAAAAGCGTTGGCTCCATTATTAACAGATCGTGATTTAGAGATTTTATTAGAGCCAGGACGTGCGATTGCAGGCAATGCTGGAGTTTTGTTAACAAAAGTGGAATTTATTAAGCCAACTGAAGCGAAATGTTTTGCGATTGTTGATGCGGCGATGAATGATTTGTTACGTCCAGCGCTTTATCAGTCATGGCAAAATATTCAAGCAGTAAAACAACATTCTGATGCAGAAGTGCTTAGCTATGACATCGTTGGCCCTATCTGTGAAACCGGTGACTTTTTAGGTAAGGACCGTGATCTCGCTATCGAACAGGGTGATTTATTGGCTATTCGCTCTGCTGGCGCTTATGGGTTTGCTATGAGTTCGAACTACAACTCACGTCCAAGAGCGGCTGAAGTGATGGTTGATGGCGATAAAATTCATCTTGTCAGAGAACGTGAAACGATTAATGATCTGTTCGCTGGTGAACATGTGATAAGAGCATAAATTATGTTGAGATTCAGCAAGATGCATGGTCTTGGTAATGACTTTATAGTCATTGACGCCATCCAGCAAAAAATAGAACTGAGCACAGAGCAAATTCGTTTTATGGCGGATAGGCATTTTGGTATCGGCTGTGATCAACTTTTGCTGGTTGAGGAAGCATCATCACCGGATGTGGATTTTCGCTATCGAATATTTAATGCTGATGGTGGTGAAGTCTCGCAATGTGGGAATGGCGCACGTTGTTTTGCTCGCTATGTTCGTGATGCAGGGTTGACGACTAAAGACACTATTGCAGTGGAGACTGCTTCTGGCATTATTCATCCGACAATTCAAGCTAATGGTCTAGTTAGTGTAGACATGGGAAAACCCATATTTGCGCCAGAAAAAGTCCCTTTCATTGCAGATACTGAGGCGGTCACTTATCTTATTGATGTACCAGAATACGATAAAGTTGAAATTGCCAGTGTGTCCATGGGAAATCCCCATGCTGTTATGCTGGTAGACAATGTAGATACTGCTGCTGTAGAAAAAATAGGTCCCGCTATGGAGTCACACCAACGTTTTCCAGAACGTGTTAATGTTGGCTTTATGCAGCTAGAAGATGCCCAGACGATTAGATTGCGCGTTTTTGAGCGTGGCTCAGGCGAAACATCAGCTTGCGGAACAGGAGCATGTGCTGCCGTTGTGACAGGTGTTCGCCGTGGTTTATTAGCTAGGGATGTGACTGTTTCTTTACCTGGAGGGCAGTTGCAAATTAGCTGGCCAGATGAAAATGCCTCTGTATGGATGACCGGCCCTGCAGAGCATGTATTTGACGGAGAAATTGCGTGGTCAACACTACAACAGATTTAACACTGGAACAGATTGAAAACTATTTAGAGCAACACCCGGATCTGTTTCTGGATAAGCCTCAGCTACTAGAGTCTCTGAACCTTAATAGTTCCCCAGAAGGCACCATTTCGCTTGCCCAAAGACAAATTCAACGCTTACAAGAAAAAAACCAGCAGCTTAATGAGCAGCTTCATGCACTAATAGAGAATGCCCATAGCAATGCAGCCCTAGAAAAACGTGTACATAGTTTATGCCTAAGTGTAATGGATGCTACCGATTTGGCTCATCTGATTAAGCTGATTCAAACTGAACTAAAACATGAGTTTGCTGCTGATGATGTAGCATTAAGACTGTTCTATCATGGGCAGCAAAAGCTCGATTTGCCCCAAGTCGATGCGAATTTGTCTCAACTTCATGCTGATGATAAACAATTACGCATTTTTGATAACTTATTTACCAAACAAGACCCCGTGTGTGGTCGTCTGACCAAAGCCCAAAAAACTTTGTTGTTTGACGAGCGTGCTGAAGAGATTAACTCTGTTGCCTGTCTGCCTTTAGGACATCAACCCTGTGCTGGTTTATTAGCCATTGGTAGTGTTGATGCCAACCGCTTTCATGCGGATATGGCCACCGATTATTTGAGATTTTTAGGTGAAGTCGTTATGCGTGTGATTAGACAATATACTCACGAGCAGCATGCGCAGTGAGATAATTCATCCCGTTGATGACTTTCTTGACAATTTGTCACAACAGCGGCGGTTGTCAGAACATACGGTCAACAATTATCGCCGTGATTTACTTCAGCTTGCAGAATTTTTAGAGCAACAAAAAATCTCAGACTGGACAGTGCTTAAATCCAGTCATATCAGACAGTTCATTGCTTTTTTACATCGTAAGGGACTGTCTGGACGGTCTATTCAACGGATGTTGTCATCAACTCGATCCTTTTATCAATTTCTTATCAAGTTTGGTCTGACTGACAGTAACCCAGCAAAAGCAGTCCAGGCGCCAAAAACTGAAAAACGATTACCATCGACACTTGATGTTGATCAGATGAATGCCTTACTGGATAACACCCGCCCGGATACTTTTGTTGCTGCAAGAGACAGAGCCATGATGGAATTATTTTATTCATCAGGCTTAAGGCTGGCAGAACTGGCCTCACTGGAGTTAAGAGATATCGATTTCGGCGACCACCTAGTGCATGTGACCGGTAAAGGTAATAAAGATCGAGTTTGTCCTTTTGGTGGCAAAGCCTTATCTGCATTACAAGATTGGCTGGATAAACGGGACAAACTCGGCTTTTTTGATCAGCCAGCAGTTTTTATCACGCAACAAGGACGACGTCTGGGTGTACGCTCTATCCAAAAAAGACTGAGTTACTGGGGTAAAAAGCAGGGAATTTCCGATCGGGTTCATCCTCACAGACTCCGGCATGCATTTGCTTCACATATGCTTGAAGCCAGTGGTGATTTGCGTGCTGTGCAGGAATTGCTGGGGCATGCCGATATTAGTACGACCCAAATCTATACTCATGTGGATTTTCAACATCTTGCTAAGGTGTATGATTCGGCGCATCCGCGAGCGAAAAAGCTAATAAGAAAAAAATGATATGCTGCCTAATTACCTAAAACATAAGCTTATTAAGCGACTGCTCAGAAAACATGGGATTAAGTTGAGTCAAAATTTAAGTTCACTCAAGTCTAAACAGATAATCGACATTGAGGAGAACGCATCCATTTCTAATGGACTATTAAAATCTCAATTCACAAAAATTGGTGCCTATAGTTATATCAGAAGTGGTTATGAACTATATGGGAATATTGAAATAGGACGTTTTTGTTCTATTGGGAATAATGTGATTTTAGGGCTTGATAGTCATCAGCACCCTACTGACTGGCTTTCAACATCATTATTTTCCCGAGGTTTATCGGAAAAATATGAAAACCTTCGCGATGAATTGACTAAAGTTTCTATCGGTCATGACTGCTGGATTGCAAGAGATGCTGTAGTAATGGACGGTGTGGAGATAGGGAATGGTGCCATTGTGGCTTCTAGAGCCGTTGTAACAAAAAATGTTCCGCCCTATGCGATTGTTGCTGGTGTGCCGGCCAAAGTCATTAAGTTTCGTTTTAGCAAAGAGATAATTCATCAATTATGCCGTTTAGAATGGTGGAATATAGATATAAAGATTCTTGAAGGCATTAGTTTTGAAGATATTTCACAAGCTATTCAAGAATTAAATTTCCATTCTGAGCGTAAAGACTACAAAGTATTCAGAATTAATAATTCTCGTAGTTTTATTTCTCACTTTAAGCCGTAGTAGAGAGAATATAAAAATGACTAAAACGCAATGAGAAGGCTTATAGCTACTAATAATTAGTTTTAATGTGCCTGCTCCCAGTTATCACCAACCCCAATACCCACTTCCAGTGGTACATTTAACTCGGCTGCTTTTACCATAAAGTCTTCAATGGTGTTTTTTGCCATATCCAGCTGTTCTTGCGGCACTTCAAATACCAACTCATCGTGTACCTGCATGATCATTTTGATGCCATTATCGGCATCAGCTAACCAGGTATGGATATCAATCATGGCGCGTTTGATGATGTCAGCTGCACTGCCTTGCATAGGGGCATTAATCGCGGTGCGTTCGGCATACTGACGGCGCATACCGTTGCTGGAGTTGATTTCTGGCAGGTAGAGCCGGCGACCAAAGATAGTTTCGACATAGCCTTGTTCTTTCGCTTGCTGTCGGGTGTTGTCCATATACTGACGAACGCCAGGGTAACGTTCGAAATACACATTCATATAATCTGCTGCCTGATGACGTTCGATACCCAGTTGTCGAGACAAGCCATGTGCGGACATGCCATAAATCAGACCGAAGTTAATGGCTTTGGCACTGCGGCGTTGATCACCAGTAACGTCTTCTAATGCCACACCAAATATTTCTGAGGCGGTATGACGGTGAATATCTTCGCCATTGGCAAAGGCATTCAGTAAGCTTTTATCGCCGGACAGATGAGCCATGATGCGCAGTTCAATTTGTGAGTAATCGGCTGCTAATAAGACATAACCATCCGATGCAACAAAGGCTTCACGAATGCGGCGGCCATTTTCACTGCGGATAGGAATATTCTGTAGATTAGGATCAGAGGAGGACAGACGTCCTGTAGCTGTCACCGCCTGATGATATGACGTGTGTACTCGCCCACTGGTTTTATTGACCTGAAGCGGTAGCTTATCAGTATAAGTGGATTTCAGTTTACTCAGTCCGCGGTACTGCATAATGATTTGTGGCAGCTCATAACCTTCGTCGGCTAATTCTTGTAATACTTCTTCAGCCGTTGATGGCTGGCCTTTCGGTGTTTTCTTTTTCACCGGTAATTGCTGTTTCTCATACAGGATTTCCTGCAATTGTTTTGGTGAACCCAGGTTGAATTTCTGACCAGCAACGGCATGCGCCTGCTCTTCGAGCTCCGCAATTTGTCTGGCCATATTATCGCTTTGCTGTTGTAGCATCCAGATATCGATATTGACGCCATTACGTTCCAGCGTATTCAGTACCGGTAATAGAGGCATTTCCAATTCCCGATACACTTTGGCCAGAGAGGGAATGTTTTCAATTTTTGGCCATAATGTCTGGTGCAGCTGCAAAGTGATATCAGCATCTTCTGCGGCATAAGGCGAAGCTTGCTCTATGCCAATCTCATTAAACGTCAGTTGTTTTTTACCTTTGCCGGCAATATCTTCAAAATGAATCGTATCTCGGCCAAGATATTTTTGAGCTAATGAGTCCATATCATGTCGAGTTGCCGTGCTATCAAGTACATAGGATTCGAGCATGGTATCGTGGGCGATCCCTTGTAGATCGATGCCATGATTGAGTAATACATGGCGATCATATTTCAGGTTTTGGCCGACTTTGAGATGCTTGGGACTTTCAAGCAATGGTTTGAGATCCTGCATGACACTATCAAAGTCTAACTGATCGGGTGCGCCTGGATAGTCATGTTTTAACGGTAAATATGCCGCTTCACCGGCTTTTACTGCAAACGATACACCGACTATTCTGGCTTCAAGATAGTCGAGGCTGGTGGTTTCGGTATCAAAGGCAAACAGCTCCGCTTTTTGGAGTTTTTCTAACCAGACCTGCCATTGTAGTTGATTTAGGATTGTGTCGTAATTTTGTTCTGTCTTAGTGTTATCAGCCTCTGTAGCTGAGCCACTATCGGTTGATGAGCTATCTGATGATTGTAATTCACTTATCCAGCCACGAAATTCCATTTGTTTGAATAACGTTAGCAGTGCTTCAGTATCCTGCGGTTGGTTTTTAATCTCTTCAAGGTGTATATCCAGCTCAACATCGCATTTGATGGTCGCTAACTGGTAACTCAGATCAGCCATTTCTTTGTTTTCAGCCAGTTTCTCCGGCATTTTTTTGGCACCACGAAAATCAAGTTCACGCACGGCTTCCAGATTGGCGTAAATATCTTTCAGGCTGCCCAAGTTTTGTAACAGACTTAACGCGGTCTTTTCACCAACACCGGGCACACCTGGAATGTTATCCACCTTATCGCCCATCAGTGCTAGAAAGTCGATAATAAGTTCAGGTGGTAAACCAAACTTTTCTTTCACACCCTCGATATCCAGTACAGTCTCTGTCATGGTGTTTACCAGCGTGACATGCTGGTTGACCAGCTGTGCCATATCTTTATCACCGGTACTGATAACCACATCGAGGCCTTTTTCTGTCGCCTGACGAGCAAAAGTCCCTATTACATCGTCCGCTTCGACACCATCAATGACCAGCAGTGGTAAACCCATGGCTTTAATAATGTCATGCACTGGTTTTATCTGAGAACGTAGGTCATCCGGCATAGGAGGGCGCTGCGCTTTATATTCAGCGAATAACTCATCACGAAAGGTTTTACCTTTTGCATCAAAAATAACGGCAATCGGACTTTGAGGGTAGTCTGCTAATAGACGACGTAACATGGCAGTCACACCCCTGACAGCGCCTGTCGGCTCACCAGCAGAGTTGCGAAGATCCGCTTTGAACATGGCATGAAATGCGCGATACAGGTAAGAAGAACCGTCGACCAGAACGAAAGGGGCAGATTGACTCATAAGTTATAACGACCAATTGGGTAATAGGGAACAGACTGCTTTTCTCCAAGCAGCGGAAATGCTATCTTTAGTGCCAAATGACACGGAGCATCCTCATGTTTAACAAATTCGCTATTGTATGCGCAGTTACCCTAGTAATGACAACCCAAGTTTGGGCAGATGAAAAATCAGTGATGGAAAAACCACCCGTGATTCCTGAGCCACTACAAAGCGGTGAAAGCATGGAGCCCGATATCAATATTATCCAAGAAGATGACCGTATGGTTGAAGAATATCGAATGAACGGTCAGCTTTATATGATTAAAGTCACGCCTTCTGTTGGCAAACCTTATTACTTAATGGACTCAGATGGAGATGGTTCACTTGAGACAAAAAGCTTTGAGCTGGATTCTGGTGCCGTACCAAACTGGATTCTGTTGGAGTGGTAAGTCGTTTATCTATCTGAGTTTTTTTAATGTCAGTTTATACTGAAGTCGAACGCGACGATTTAATCGCGTTTCTGGGTGATTATTCGGTCGGAGAATTGGTGTCGTATCAAGGCATCAGTGACGGTATCGAAAATACTAACTATTTCGTCACTACAAGCAAAGGTGAATATGTACTCACTTTGTTTGAGCAACACACCTTTGGTGAGTTAGCCTATTTTCTGGATGTGATGACGTTTTTTTACATGAATGACATTCCATCCGCGCACCCTGAAGCAGATAGCCAGGGACAATATCTAAAGAAGCTGTGTGGTAAGCCTGCGGCTCTAGTTGTGCGATTACCAGGTAAGGGCGTGAATACCACCGCTACAGTTGAGCAATGCGCGCAAATTGGCGATGTACTGGCCGATATGCACATTGTGGGGCAGTCGTTTCAATCTAGACGGCCTTCTGAACGAGGCCCTGACTGGCGCCAGCAAACAGCAGAGCAACTATTACCGAAGCTGGATGATGAAAAATCAAACATACTGAATAACGAACTTGCTTATCAGAAAGGTTATGCGACGTTGGGATTACCTGAAGGGGTCACTCACTCAGACTTATTCCGTGATAATGCGTTGTTCGAGGGTAACAAACTTAGCGGCATTATCGACTTTTACTTTGCCAGTGATGAATACTTACTTTATGACTTGGCTGTCGCTGTGAATGACTGGTGTGTTGGGGAAGATGGTTTACCCGAAACTGATCGTTATCAGTCTCTTATGAAACACTATCTGAAAAAGCGTGCTTTGACAGAGTCTGAACAAGCGAACTGGAATATGGTGTGTCGTGCAGCTGCTCTTCGGTTTTGGCTATCTCGATTACAGGATCAGTTATTTCCTCGAGAAGGTGAGCTGACTCAAATAAAAAATCCGGATGCCTTTTTAAATATCCTCAAGCATCATCGTGAACACCCACTAACGCTGGATTTTAACTAAACAGCTGATGCGAGTTCTGATAATTAAACTGACTTCAATGGGCGATCTGATGCATGCTTTGCCTGCGCTCACTGATGCTGCGGAAGTCTTTCCTGACATTGAATTTGACTGGGTGGTCGATAGTGCCTTTGCGGCAGTGCCTCAATGGCATCCTCGTGTGAAACGTGTGATTACCACCTCACATCGCCGCTGGCGACAAAACTGGTTTGGTCATTTATTTAATGGTGAGATCGGTCACTTTTATAAAGCATTAAATCTTGACGACTATGACGTTGTGATTGACATGCAAAATAATCTGAAAAGTGCGCTGGTCAGCCTGCTAAGAAAAGGGCCAGTGTCTGGCCTGGATAAATACAGTTGTCGCGAAAAACCAGCTTATCTGGCTTATCGTCATAAAATCAATGTGAATCCAAACCAACATGCGGTTGAGCGTATGCGTCAGATTATGGCAAAAGCGCTTGATTATCCCTTGCCGGACTCTGAAGCGGAATATGGTGTGGATTTAGCTCACTGTCAGCTGCCGCAATTGGCTTTTGAGTTACCAAAAAATTATGTGATGCTGGTTCATAACGCGAGTTGGTTAACAAAATTATGGCCGGTACAGCATTGGCAGGCGCTTACCTTAAAAGCGGTTGAGGCTGGATATTCTGTGGTGATTCCTTCCGGCAATGATGAAGAGTATCAACGCGCCTTGCAGATTGCAGCTGTGAGTGACCATGCCTATACCTTACCGAGGTTACCGCTGGATAATATTGTAGCCATAATGCAAGGTGCTAAAGCGGCTCTATGTAGCGATACAGGGCTTGCGCATATGGCCGCGATGATGGATAAACCTGCCATTACCTTATATGGTTCAACAGATACTCATCTGATTGGTACGGCGGGTCAGAATCAACAGCATTTGATCACGGGAATGTCGTGTTCACCTTGTTATAAACGACGTTGTCCTTTGCCTGAAGCAAAATCAGGCATGCCAGTGTGTATGGCAGAGATGCAACCAGACCAAGTCTGGAATAGACTCGCTGCCGTTTTACAAGCACAATAATGGCTCTGACTTCTTTTCTGGCGTGATAAAACCGCATTATGAAATTTGATTTTCCTGAATTCCATCAAGCCCGCATTGCTGTTATTGGTGACTTGATGCTTGATCGTTTTTACTATGGCAAAGCAAGCCGAATTTCACCTGAAGCACCCGTGCCAGTAGTGAATGTGGATCGCTTGGAAGATGTACCAGGTGGTGCTGCCAACGTCGCGATGAATATTGCTTCACTGGGCGCACAATGTAATATCACCGGCATCACCGGTGCTGATGAAGCTGCCAATGTCCTCAAACAAAAGCTTCATGCTGTGGGTGTGAATTGTCTGTTTCACCAGGCCGCCAATACCTGCACAATTATCAAATCACGAGTCATCAGCAGTCATCAACAACTTATTCGTCTCGACTTTGAAAAGCGCTTCACAGAGCAAGTCGCCCAGGATATGGAGCATTTAGCTGAGCACGTCACAGACAACGCGAAAGTGATTGTCCTGTCAGACTATAACAAGGGCACCTTAGCCCATCCTCAGTACTGGATTGAAAAAGCCAGGGATAAACAAAGCCTGATTTTAGTCGACCCGAAAGGTGAAGATTTCACTAAATATCGTGGCGCTGATTTGATTACCCCGAATATGAGTGAATTCGAGGCGGTTGTGGGCGCCGTGGAATCAGAACAGGATCTTATCAGTAAAGCTCAAACACTGATTAAATCGCTGAATATTAAAGCAATCCTTATTACGCGTAGTGAACATGGTATGACGCTAGTGCAAGCGGATAAGCCTGAATTTCACTTACCTGCTATCGCCAAAGAAGTCGCTGATGTGACAGGTGCTGGTGATACCGTTATTTCAACACTAGCCACGGCATTAGCAGCTGGTGTCAGCCTGGAACAAGCAGTCACTTTAGCCAATGTAGCTGCCAGTATCGTAGTGACTAAATTAGGCACCTCAACGGTCAGTGAACCTGAACTGCGTCAGGAATATGAACGTCATCAGGGTATCAACAACACCGATCACTGTATTGGTGGTGCAGTCACCGTTGAGCAGTTAAAAATGGCAGTAGAGCAAGCCAAAAAACGCGGTGAGAAAGTCGTATTTACCAACGGTTGTTTTGACATTTTGCATGCCGGGCATGTGACTTATCTTCAACAAGCCAGAGCTCTGGGTGATCGGCTGATCGTGGCTATTAATACCGATGAATCAGTCACCAAATTAAAAGGTGAAGGTCGTCCAATTAATACCGCAGATAGACGCTTGACTGTTTTGGCTGGATTAGCTGATGTGGACTGGGTGACCTGTTTTCCAGGTGATACGCCAGAGGAGTTATTACGACTGATTCAGCCCGATATTCTGGTGAAAGGTGGTGACTATGATAAAAAAGGCGTGGTCGGCTGGGAAATCGTTGAAGCTTATGGCGGTGAAGTAAACGTTATGGGGCTGGTGGAAAACTGCTCAACAACGGCGATAGTGAATAAAATTAATCAGCACGACTAGCTTCCGGCTGGTATTTATTTCGTCAAAGCCTGAGCAGCTTTATTGATATTGTCATGCAGGTGGTCTGGATTAATCGTGCCGATAATGACACTACTCACTGCAGGCTCATTAAAGATAAAGTCGAAATTGTCCTGAACCGTGTCAGTACCGGTTTGTTTCGCCAGATGGCCACTACCCAGTGCTTTTTTGATGAAAATGCCTTTATTGAGTTCGGCCGCCTGTTCAATCACTGTCTGTTCTTCCTGATATTGCAGATTATGCATCACCATGGCGATATCAGACTGTTCTAACGCCAACATGCCACCTGTCACGGTTTTTGTAGACATACCACTGGCACGAATCCAACCACGTTGTTTTAAGTCTGCTAGGACTTCCAGGGCACCAAGATGACGAATGATATGTTCATCATTGCCATCAGAGTGAATCAACACAATATCTAGTTCATCTCGTTGCAGGGTTTTTAAACTGTGTTCGATGCTTTTGATCAGTGACTCTGGCGTAAAGTCATAGTGGGATTCACCGCTTACGGCATCAAAATACTCGCCTGCTTTGGTGGCAATGATCCATTCGCGCCGGACTTTTTTTAATAATTGTCCAAGACGTTGCTCACTTCGACCATAAGCGGGTGCGGTATCAATCAAATTAATACCAGCATCCCAGGCTTGCTCAAGCAAGGCAATTACTTGCTCATCTTCAGGGATTTGAAAGCCATCAGGGTATTTTACCGCTTTATCTCGACCGATTTTAACGGTACCAAGACCAAGAGGTGAAACCTGTATACCTGTCTCCGCAATTGGTTTTTTTTGTTCTAAATAGGCCATCAGAAAACTCTGTCCCATAACGGTTTAGCGAGCTCAGGATGAAGAAATTCAGGATTGTCGTAACTGCGTTTTTCTATAGTATCGACATTAATGGCTTTCAGTACCTGATCGGCTAAATCCGGTGCCAGAGCTAATTTAGTGGGCCAGCAAATATGAATATTATGTTGTGAATCAATAAACGCATTATCCGGTCGGGTCAGACTGGATTGTTTGGGTTCAGCCCGGTTCACCGCATGTGTTGCCCAATCCAGTGCTGGTAATGTAAACCATGGCAAAATATTTTTAAGCAGCTGTTTGGCTTCGGTGATCAAGCTCTCTTGTGACTTAGCAACGCCCTCTTCAGCGATATTGCCGCCGATATACCAGACAGTGTCACCTTGCTGTGTTTTATGGCTGGAAATTGTCGCAATAGGCTTGGAGCCACTTCCCAGGCTGTGGGCATAGATAGTCGGCAGAGGCTGATTGGGATTTTGGCTTTTGCATAAAACCATTTGTAGCGGCCTACGCTGCATGCTGGGCTGTTTAATCGACAGTGATTGCAATAAGGCTTCATTACCTTCTCCTGCCGTCAGCACAAATTGTTGGGCATGGATAGTGATATCGCCAATTTGAACCGACTCCAGCTGTTGTCCTGAACGCTGCCAATGGTATTGGCTATTGTTAGGCACAGACAACATACGCGAACGCCATTTTTCAGTGATTTTTGTCAGCAGACTTGGAATATCTAACACAGGCTCATCAAGCTGATACAGCGTACCTTTAAAGCCTGCATCCTGAAATAATGCTGGTGCCTCGCTTTTATCTACACGCTGCATGCGGCTGCTTAAGGCTTTGCTGGCAAAAAATGACACCATTTTTGATGACAGTTTGTCTTTAGACCAGAGTAATTGGTGGTCAGCCAGCTTTTTGACGTTGCGAAGATCAATATCACCTTCACCATTTAAGGCGTTTTTCCAGCGGGCAGGCATGGTGCTAATCACTTGTGCGGCTTTGGATAACACACCATTCAGAGCATATTTACTGCCACCATGAATAATGCCTTGTGAGCTAAGCGTTTGTCCCTGACCGATTTGCCCATTCTCTATAAGCAAAGCATGGATACCCATATCGCTAAGGCGATGATGTAGCCATAAGCCAGCAATGCCTGCGCCGATAATAACGACATCAGTGTGAATAATGGTTTGAGTCATGAATAAATTTAGTCTGTCTCGTCGAGGGTTTCACACAACCAGTGACCAATCAGAATATGTCCTTCCTGTACCCGAGCGGTCTCTTTGACGGGAACGGCCATACACTCATCAGCAATCTCAGCTAACTGTCCACCACCTTCACCAGTGAAAGCGCAGGTCCAGATGCCTATTTCTTTAGCCGTCTTGATGCCATTAATAACGTTGCCACTATTACCTGATGTGGATAATCCAATGGCGATATCGCCTGGACGTCCCAAAGCGAGAATCTGGCGATCAAAGACAGTATCAAACTGATAATCATTGCTGTGAGCCGTCAGAATAGAGGTGTCTGTTGTTAAGGCGATGGCACCATAGGGACGACGGTCTTTGTGATAGCGCACCACAAATTCTGCTGCTAAATGTTGCGCATCAGAGGCGCTGCCACCATTGCCAAAGAACAGAATTTTATTGCCTTGTTTTACACAAGCTGAAATTCGGGCAGCAAGTGCTGTGACTTGTGGTTCAAGTGCAAACAGACTTTCGATCATCGCCTGGTGACGTACGATAGTGGCTTTAAATGACACGGCTTCCCCTTAAACTGGTGTAGTGATGATAACATCTCACTTTTAGACATCGACAGTTTAACAAAATTCAGACTGACTGGCGGTTTTGAGGCAAGACTGAGTTTGACTGAATCACATCATAAAACTGAATGAAAACACACACACTGTATTTACGTGAAGACTTAGCCCAGACTTGGCGGAATAAAGCTATTTTTCCTTGGTTGCAGACCATGCCGGGTGAGATATTTCGTGATAAAGAAGGGCGGCGAACATTACGATTCGAAGTCGAACAACACAGCTACTTTCTGAAATATCATCAAGGTGTAGGTTGGGAAGAAATTTTCAAAAACCTGTTGTCTTTACGCTTACCGATTATCAGTGCTCGAAATGAATGGCAGGCGGTGCAGTTTTTACAGTCTCACCATCTGGATACCATGACCTTAGCCGGTTATGGTGAAAAAGGATGGAATCCAGCGAAACGTCATTCTTTTGTGATTACTGATGATTTGACCGATACCATGAGTCTGGAATATCTGGGGCAGCAGTGGCGACGCACACCACCGTCATTCAAAAGCAAATACGATTTAATCCAGAAACTAGCCCATATCGCTGGGACCATGCATAAAAATGGCATGAATCATCGGGATTTTTATCTTTGTCACTTTTTGCTGGATAAGTCGTTTGCTGAGACCAATGTTTATCAGCCCTCAATGCCGATATATTTAATTGACCTTCATCGTGCTCAAATTCGGAAAAAAGTGCCATTGCGTTGGCAAATAAAAGATTTGGGCAGCTTATATTTTTCTGCCTATGCTGTGCCGCTGACCCAGCGAGATTTGTTCCGCTTTATCAAAACCTATACTCAACTGCCTTTGCGCCAGGCGCTATCTCATTATGCCGACCTATGGCAGCAGGTTAAACTGCGGGCAGATAAATTATATGCTGAATAATATGTCAGATATTCATGCCATTATCAGCACTGATAGCCGACCGCAATTGCCGTTTGATCTGCAATTAGAACAAAACAGCTATCAGTGTATGCAAATTCTGCGTGACTTGCCAGATCGCCGTTTGGTGATGAAAGCCATAGATAGCCACGGCAAAAATGTCGTAATTAAATTATTCGCTAATCAGACAAAAGCTCAAAAAGACTTTGAGCGTGAGTTACAAGGTGTTGATGCGGTCAAGCCTGTGACAGTAAAAACACCCAAATTATTGCTCTCGGTCTCAGAGCCACATGGTTCAGTATTGGTGTATGACTTTATTGAAAACAGCCATGCGTTTCACCTTGATTCGGCGGTTCCTGAGCGCTTGGTATTGCTATCAGAGTTAATGCTTACTCTGCACTTAGGCGGTATCTATCAGGATGATATTCATCTCGATAATTTATTGCTTAGTGGTGATAAGATTGTGCTTATCGATCTGGGCTCTGTGAAACAGTCGAGTGATGGCAAAGCACTTGATAAAGATACTAGCCTGACAAACTTGGCCAGACTATTTGCCCAGTTTTCATTGCAACAGCGTAGTCATTTGATGCCTTTGCTTAAAGTCTATTATGAAGGGCGTGATTGGCATTATTCGGTCGATGAGCAGCAACAGTTTAGTCAGCTGTTAGACAAAACATGGCAGCAACGTAAAACACAATTTCTTAAGAAATGTTTTCGTCCATGTACGATGACTTGTTACCAAAAAAATGTTCATTGGCAGGTCGCAGCAAAACGAGATTTCTGGCAACAGAGTCAACTTCAGTCCGTTCGTGATATTGAGGCATTATTTGTTGGTGCCCAGGTATTAAAAGCAGGCAATACGGCGACAGTTGTACGCACAAAACTGGCTGGCCGTGAGGTCGTTATCAAACGTTATAATATTAAGAGCCTAGCTCATGGACTCAGTCGCTGCTGGCGACCAAGTCGGGCCGCAGCATCATGGCGCAATGCAAATTTACTGGTTTTTTCTGGTATTCCAACAACCGAACCTCTCGCCTTTATTGAAAAGCGCATGGGTCCATTGAGACAAACAGCTTATTTTATTAGCGAATACCATGAGACCGAGGAGTTGTTAGATGTTTACCAGCAACGTATGCCAACTGAGTCAGAAGTGAGTCAGATTCAAACTATCTTTTCAGATCTGAACACAATGCAAGTTGGTCATGGTGATATGAAAGCGCAGAACTTGTTACTGGATAAGCAAGATAAAATCAGGCTTATTGATTTAGATGCTATGCGAGAATATAGCAATAAAAAACAAGCGCTCATGGCTCACTTGCAAGATAAAAAACGCTTCCTGAAAAACTGGAAGAATCCTGAGTTGGAGGCCTTTTTCAGAGTTATGCTGCAGGGACAAAATACACGTTTATGAAATACGCGGTCTGTTTATATAAGTATTTCCCTTTTGGCGGACTTGCCCGTGATTTTATGAATATCATGCAATGCTGCTTGCAAGCTGATGATACGGTCGATGTGTATGTGATGGAATGGCAAGGGGATGTGCCACAGCAGTTTAATGTACATATTATTGAAACCAAGGGCTGGAGCAATCACGCCAAGTTACAATCCTATATTGATCAGCTTTTGCCACAATTACATCAGCAGAATTACGACCTGGTTATTGGCTTTAATAAAATGCCGGGGCTGGATGTCTATTACGCCGCAGACCCTTGTTATATAGATCGTATTAAGTCTCACCCTTTGTATACGCTTTTACAGTTTTCCGGACGTGTAAAATTTTATAAAGCTTGTGAAGAAGCCGTCTTTGGCAAGCAGTCAAATACTGTGTCGATGATGATTTCTGATGTGCAACAGGCCCTGTTCGAACAACATTATCAGACGCCTAAAAATCGTTTAATCAGCTTACCGCCAGGTATTGATCGTGATAGACAACGTCCTGCCAATGCTGAACACATTCGTCAGCAAGTCCGTGCTGAATTTAATATTGCCCAAGATGAATGGTTAGTACTGATGGTGGGGACGGGTTTCAAAACTAAAGGCGTTGATCGGGCAATTGCTGCGTTGGCCAGATTACCCGATAAGCTCAAGAATAAAACTAAGCTAATGATCATAGGTGACGGTGATAACCGTTATTTACAACGCCAGGCACAGCAAGCCTCTATTGCCCAGCAAGTGGAATTTCTTGGGGGACGTTCCGATATTCCCCGCTTTTTGTTGGCGGCTGATCTATTAATTCATCCAGCAAGAAAAGAAAATACAGGTACGGTGATTTTAGAAGCTATGGTGGCAGGATTGCCAAGCTTAGTATCTGATGTGTGTGGTTACACCAAACATGTGACTAAGGCAGATGCAGGACGGGTTATCAGCGATGCCGAGAATGCAGAAAAAACGGCTTTAGATTTGGCGGAAATGTTAGATAAAGACAAGTTACAGTATTGGTCGCAGCAAGCTCTTCACTATGCCGCGATCGAAGATTTATATAGTATGCCGCGGCAGGCTGCTGCAGTGATTGCCTCACTGGCAAAACAGAAAAGGAAAAAATAATGACGAAAACGGTATTGGTTACCGGTGGTGCAGGTTACATTGGCTCACATATCTGTGTGGTGTTATTAGAAGCTGGTTTTGATGTCGTTGTTGTCGATAATCTTAGTAATAGTTCAGCCATTGCCCTAGATCGTGTCAGTCAGATTACCGGTAAAAAACTGGCCTTTTATAAGGCTGATTGCCGAGACAAAACCGCATTGCAAGGTATTTTTAATACGCATCCTATTGACGCTGTTATTCATTTGGCAGGCCTGAAAGCGGTGGGTGAGTCATGTGCATTTCCATTAATGTATTACCAGAATAATCTTGACGCCACCTTCGTTCTGCTGGAGGTCATGCAACAGTTCTCTGTGAAAAATTTTGTGTTTAGTTCTTCAGCTACAGTCTATGGTGATCCAGCTTCCATGCCAGTCAATGAGACATTTCCTACTTCGGCTACCAATCCGTATGGGCGTACCAAGCTGATGATAGAAGAAATTCTGGCGGATATGGTGAAAGCCACACCAGACACATTAAGTGTTGTATTGCTACGCTACTTTAATCCGGCAGGAGCACATGAGTCGGGTTTAATCGGCGAAGACCCCAGTGCCATCCCTAACAATTTAATGCCCTATGTGACACAAACCGCGATTGGTAAACGAGAGTGCTTGTCTGTGTTTGGAGGTGACTATGACACAGTAGATGGTACAGGCGTACGTGATTACATTCATGTGATGGATTTAGCTAGAGGACATCATGAAGCACTTAACTGGCTGGAATCTGAAGCAACAGCGCCATGTTGTAAAGCGGTCAATCTTGGTACTGGTCAAGGTTACAGCGTACTTGAAGTGATTGCAGCTTTTGAGCAAGCCTCAAATAAACAAGTGAAGTATCAAATTGTTGAACGCCGGGCGGGGGATGTTGCCATCAATTATGCTGATCCTGCGTTAGCAAAATCATTACTTGGCTGGACTGCTGAGAAATCACTCGATGATATGGTTAGCGATGCCTGGCGTTGGCAGAGCCAAAACCCCAATGGATACGGTGATGCTTGAATTATCCAGCGCGACATTAGTCGGTAAGGGACTGCACAGAGAAGTTCATGTGCATCCCGATGATGAATCAAAATGTGTCAAGGTCGTCGTTTTACGTGGTGAAGAAGAAACACGCCGTGAACAGGCTTATTATCGTTTTTTACAGCAACGAAATATCGACTGGCTAAGTTTGCCACGATTTTATGGTAATGAAGACACCAATATGGGGTCTGGTGCTGTATTTGATTTGATTCGTGATGATGATGGCCAGGTTTCAAAAACATTAGAGTTTTATCTGGATAATCTGGCGTCGACACCTGCATTAGTCGACCCCATCAATCAGGCTCTGAGCAGATTGAAACAGGATTTGTTAGAACAGAACATTATTACCATGACACTCAAACCGAAGAATATGGTTTTGCAGCAGCGAAATGATGGCATGAGGTGTTTGATTATCGATAATATCGGCAACTCAGATATCATTCCGATAAGTAGCTATATTCGATTTTTCGGTAAAAAGAAGATTGAACGGAAATGGAATAAGTTTAAAAACTTATTAGCAAAACAATTTATTAACCAATCTAATACACAGAAAATTATCTCCAATATATAAAAATTAAGATAAGGACATCGGTAGGTGACTGATAAAAAAATTTTAATTCTGGATGGAATTGGTGGGGCTACTCTTGGTCGAGATATCCATGCTTGTATTGATAATTCAGAATATTATGATTTAGCTAAGCTGGAGCAGATTAACTTATATAAACCTCGCTCAGCGCTTGCAAAAGTGCAACGAAAATTATCAGAGAAAAAAAGTTTTTATTACTTACCTAAGAAACAGTTTGGAGCATTGTTATCTCTCATTGAGCAGACTGAGCCTGACATTATCTTGGTTGTCGGATTTTTGTATCGTTTTGTTAATCCGAGCCAGCTTGCAAACTTAGCTCAAGATAAAGGTATCAAACTCTATTTATACGATACCGATAGCTGCAATCTTTATTCTAAGCGTCGAGAGTTTATCTATTTTATTGAGAATGAAGTGCGTGTTTATGACCGCGTATTTTCATTTTCAAAAGTAGTGACAGAGTTTTTCAATCGAAAAAATATTAATACGATATTTTCACCTTTTGGGGCTAATTTAATTGAGACTGATCCAGCAAAGTATCAGCATGACGTTTTATTTGTAGGCAGTGCGGATCTGAGACGTTGTTTTATGCTGGAGCATATTGCTGATTATGTTTCTATCAGGGGAAATAGGTGGAAAAGGAATACACCAATAATGTCATCTACGTTACAGCAGAAAGTGGATGACAAACCTGTATGGGGGGAAGAGCTTTATCAGCATCTTGTCAGTTCAAAGATAGTACTCAATATCACCAGAGGGCCTTTTTATGCAGCGGAAACTGGTGTTAATTTACGAATATTTGAGGCTCTAGCCGCGGGGTGTTTTGTATTAACTGATTACTGTGATGAAGTTGCTGAACTATTTGAGATTGGCTTGGAAATTGAAACCTTCAAAGGATCCAAAGAATTGGTAGAAAAAGTAGCTTATTATTTGAATAATGATAATGCCCGTTTAGCTATAGCTAAACGGGGACAACAGAAAATAAGCCAACACTACACTTGGAAAAGACGGGTTGAGCATATGCTGAGTTATATGGATTAAATCAACCTACTTTGTGATGAGTATATCTTCCATCACTAAATACTGTAGATCAGAACCGAAAAACATATTCAACGCATCAGTAGGACTACATACCATCGGCTCACCGCGGCGATTCAGCGAGGTGTTTAAAACTACACCGTTGCCAGTCAGTTTTTCCATTTCCTGCAGCAGTGAGTAGTAGCGAGGATTGGTTGCCTGAGTGACAATTTGAGCTCGAGCCGTACCATCTTCATGCACCACTTCAGGAATGCGTGACTTCCAGCTTTCAGCCACATCAAATGTAAATGTCATATATGGGCTAGGGTGATCTGTCTGTAATATTTCTGGCGCAATTGTATCCAGCATACTAGGACAGAAGGGACGCCACCGTTCACGATATTTAATCTGGGCATTAATTCTATCAGCTACGCCTGAGTGACTGGGGGACCCTAGAATACTTCGATTACCTAGAGCGCGAGGTCCGAATTCCATATGTCCCTGGAACCAGGAAACCGGATTGCCATCGGCTAGAATTTTAGCTGTTTCGGCAGTGACATTACTCATTTTCTGCCATTTAACTGGTTGTACGTATTGTTCGCAGGCCTCAATACATTGTTCTGTCGTATAGGCTGGGCCTAAGTAGACATGCTCCATTTTTTCTACGGGCATGTCTGCTAATTGTGATGCGTAACTGGCAGCACCAATAGCTGTACCCGCATCACTAGCCGCCGGTTGCACAAACAGTTCTTTTACGCCGGGCATAGCGATAATACGTTGATTGAGTTTCACATTAAGAGCAACACCACCGGCATAAGCTATTTTGCCAGTCTCTTTAATAATGTCACCCAGATAAAAATCAATTAGTTTTAAGGCTGTTTTTTCTAAGAGATCCTGGATGCTTGCCGCGTAATCGATATATGGTTCATCTTTTTCATCACCTTCACGCATTGGGCCAAGCCATTCGATTAACTCGGGGCTGAAAAAGTAACCTTTGCCATTCTTTTTGAAACGGCGTGTGCCCACGACATTAACCAGTTTCGTATTGACCTTGAAGTCACCGTTTTTGTAGTCAATTAAACGTGAGAAGTCGAAACGCTTCGGATCACCGTAAGGAGCCATGCCCATTACTTTGAATTCGCCATCCAGCATTTCAAAGCCAAGATATTCTGTTAATGCGCCATAGACACCGCCAAGCGAATCCGGATCATAGAATTCTTTGATCTTATGAATCTTGCCATTTTCACCATAACCAAAAAAGGTAGTGGCATATTCGCCTTTACCATCAATACCGATAATCGCCGTTTTTTCTTTAAAACCACTCAAATGGTAGGCACTGCTAGCATGCGCTAAATGATGTTCAACAGGGACAAATTTAACGCGTTTAGCGCCGATACCCAGATCATCTAATAACTTCATCACATTTCGGTGATTACGCCAGTATCGACGGTTGCCACTAAATAATGCGGTCAGGGCGCGGTCAGGGGCATACCAGTGACGTTTTGCATAATGCCAGCGTGCTGGAGATTTCAGGCCAATCTCAGCGTAAGGGAAGGCCACAATATCAATCTGATCGGGGCGAATACCGGCCTGTTCTAAACAGAATTTAGTAGCCTCATAAGGCATCTTCCCTTTGGCGTGCTTGTCACGCAGAAAGCGCTCCTCTTCAGCAGCAGCTACAAGCTTTCCATCGATATATAAAGCAGCAGAGGCGTCGTGATTTACCGCGCCAGACAAACCTAAAACGATCATGATGTGATATATGTCTTTGAGTTAAACAGTGTGTAAGTATATCGCATGCAGTCGGTCAACACGACTAATGACGTTTTGCTTTTTTGGGCTTAGCAATCTTATGCAAAAGCTGCCTGGTCTTTTTAGATAATGGTTGCTCATTGAAGTATTGCTGTAAAAAGAAAACGCGGTCTTTCATCGACCAGTCTTGATTCGCATGGCGTTCCAGCGTGCCGAGATCTCTCAGCATCGATTGTCTGACCAAGAGAGTGCGTTTCATTTTCTCCAAATCGATTATTTTTATATCCCAGCCATTGGTGACTGGCTTGGCAAAAATGTGTTTGGGGTAAAGTGAATTATGTTGGAAATGCGCTTGATGCATATTCACTAATACATGGGCTATAGCTTTAAGTAACTGTTTTCGTGACGCATTTGGTAAGCTTAAGGGGGAAATATTTTCGAGAGATTGGTAACCAATGAGTTCTTTTGTTACCAAAATTGCTCTTGACGTATCACATGAAAAATAGACAGGTTCAAGTGTCGGGATATGATTCGCCGTAAGTCTGAGGATATTGTTATATTCTTTTTGAAAGGTATGAATACCCTTTAATGGATGACGCCATGTTTTAGTGCGATGGTTTTCCTGGCGTTTGATAAACACATCAATAGCGCCATTTGTTGTTTCCAGAACATACTTAACTACGCCACTCCAGCCACCACGTCTATGGTTTGGGGACTCGAACCATTCTGTATCCAGTTGCCATATGGTGTCAAAGTCATATTTGTCTTGTTGTGTTATTTTTGTCATTTTTTTATACGACCTTGTTCTTGGAGCTATTTTGTTATGAACTTTGTCTTTTTATTCTTAAATACCCATTAAGTAACTAAATTTATTACTCAAGTTAACAGTATTTTTTTTATTTTTTCTAGGTTCCAAAAGGCTTTCCTCACCGCTTCATCAGAAAAGTAACTGTGTAATTTTATATTTGAGGCTTGATGATTATGAACAAATTTGGCCTTACTAGTATGGACTAGTAACTCTGTTAACTTTTCAGAAGATGCAAAAGGAAACAAACAACCGATGTCTTCTACAATTTCTTTTGCTCCTCCACAATCACTACAGATTATAGGTAGGTTCGCAATCATTGCCTCCAAGACAACCATGCCAAAAGGCTCTCTATCTGAGGTTAATACAAATATATCGAAGGCTTTAAAGTAGCACTTGGCATTTTTAATATATCCAATGAATTTGATATTTTTCTCTATATTAAGCGAAAGAGCCAAGTCATGGAGTTCACGCTCCAGTTTCCCCTTACCAATGATGATTAATAATGTATTTTCTGGTAAAGAATCTTTTGCTTTAGCAAATGCCTTGATTAGCGTTTTTTGGTCTTTATCAGGATGTAATCTGCCCACATTGCCTATCACATAAGAATTAGATGGAATGTCCAGTAATTCTCTGGCTTGAGCTCTATCTAAAAGCTCTTTTCTTGAATTTTCAATATCAACTCTATTGTATAAAGTTTCGATTTTATCTGAAGGAAAGTTCGGTAAATGCTGTTTAATATCAGCTGATACTGCCTTAGATACACCAACTAGTAGTAAGCGAGATGAGAAGAGCTTTGTAAAAAGCCTTCTTCCTAAACGGTCAAAGTCACCAAAAGCGTGGTGAATACTTATGACCGGAAGTTGTGTCGCTGTAAGGGCTAAGTATGTGGGTTTTGTTCTATGTGCAATACAAAGTTCATAGTGTTTTTGGCTAGCTATTGCCTTAATACGTTTTAAGAGAGATAACTTAAGCCCTTTAAGTTTACTCTTGGGACTTTCTAGAAAAATGACCTCATCAGAATTGATCTCGTCTATTAAGCCAGCTTTCGCATTCCCTGATAAGAATACAGTTGTTACTCGAAAACTAGTGCCTTTAAATAATGATGCGTATTGTCTCGCACAGTCATCAAAAGGCGGATCGTAGCTATGACATATCTGAAGAATATAGCGTGGCTTAGTTGTCAATACTAACTACCTTATATACTACAGCTTTATCTCCTCGAGCATTCTCACTATGGTGAATGGGGATCAAATGCCAGTTTGCATATTGCTTTTTTTCCTCTGCATGAGATTGTTTCTCTATAGCAATAAAATAATCAAATTGTTTATTTGTTTGAAGAGTTCTAACAAGTTTTAGCTGTGCTTTAGCCTCATTTTTATAGAAATAATAATCAATAAAAATATCATTGGTAAGAATTTGGCTGTTTTCTGGCAAATGTTGACTCGCCCATATTGCTGTTTCTTTTATATAACCTTTTTGTATGCTAGTAGTGAATGTATCGATAAGGCTAGCGACAAGTAGGAATGGAATTAATACAAGCGCAAATTTATTTTTTGCTTGCCAACTTTCATCAATCAGTCGGCTCATTGCAGGCAGCATGAGTAGCATCAGCGCAGTGATTAACATGACGGCATAGCGTGTACTCACAAAATAATGCTTGAATAGGAAAGCAAATAAAATAATGAGGTTGATGCCAATAAAGAAAAGTAAGAAACGACGAGTATTCTCGTTATGAGAACTTCTTATATCTTGCAGTTTGGCAAATATAAATAAAATAAGATTGAGAGGCGTTAAGCCTGTGACGATTTTGGCTAACAGCATATAAACAAGTCCGGAAGCCAAAATCATCCCGCTGTATCTTTCTGAATACTGGTTCAATAATTCATTACCTAGAACAGTTGTCTTGTTGTGAAATTCATTTGTGATGGCTGAGTAGTCAAGAAATTGTGTCACGCTCAGTAGTTTACCAAAGGCGTTCATTAGGCCTTGCTGTTGAGTAAATACGGCTGCAGTTAATACGCCACCAAGAAGGAACAATGAGCAGAGTTTAATAATTGATTTTAAACCATCTCTAAATCCTAGTTGGAACACAATGAAGAGAGGCGTTGCCAGAATAATAACAAAAGCTTCAACACGGAATAATAGGGCTAATAAGCTGGTTAATTGCCAATAAAAGCCATTTAACCAGCTTGGTCTCTCTAAAAATAGAATGGTTCGGTATAGTGAAATGGAGATAAAAGCCCAATAACCAATATCTCTAATAATATAGCTACGATAGTCATTTAAAGTGGAAAAGCACAGAATGAGCAGGGCGGCAATAAAAACATGTCTTAGGTTCGTTAATAATTTGTTAGCAATAAGAACCAGTGCATCAGTAAAAACAACAAAAAGGAGGCTATTGATTATCTGCCCACTAAACTCCAATTGGATGCCTGTAAATTGATGAAATTCTGCAATTAAAATGGAAAAAAAGGGCCAATCATACATTGATGCTGTGGCTGCAAGTCCTCCGCCTATATAGGCCTTCGCCATGTTCAGATACAAAACGCCATCACTATTGATGAGTTGATCATTAGTAAATGCCAGTATAGAAAATAGTAGGCTAAAAACCGCCGTAAATAGGCGAGTATTGCGAAGTGATAAATCTAAGGAAAACGAGCTTAACAGTTTCATTTTGTTGTGTTTATTTGGTTAATAACACTTTCAACAGAAAGTTGTTTCATGCAGTTATGATGGTCTAGAGGACAGGTGCGTTTAAAGCATGGACTACAGTCTATATCAATTTGTATGATATGAGCATTGCTGGCTAAAGGCGGTGTAAACGCCGGTGAGGTTGGACCGTAAACAGCGACTAATGGCACCTGTAACGCGGCTGCAATGTGCATCAAGCCTGAGTCATTGGATACCACATAATCGGCTGTACCCAATAAATCGATGGCTTCTTCTAACTGTGTTAGACCAGCAAGACTGATTAAATTGTCCGAGGGCTTCTGGCAAAGATTGACGATTTCTTCAGCGGTACTGACATCAGCCTTGGAACCCAGAATCAATACTTGCCACCCGGATGTCAGGAAAAAGTCAGCTAAAGCGGCGTAATGAGAGGTTGGCCACTGTTTGGCTGGTCCAAACTCTGCACCAGGGCAGAGAATAAGTCGTTTTTGCTGGCTAGACTGACGTTTAGGATTAATCGCTTCATTGGCAGGCTCAGCAATCATGAGTGGTGCATCATACGGGGGCTTGATTCGTGATTGTGACGCCCGATGAGCTAGAGCAACAAAACGCTCCACCATCATCGGTAAAGCCAGTTTGTCGAGTTTTCGGGCATCATTCAGTAAGCCGTAACGATACTCACCAAGCCATCCCGTTCTTAGGGGGATTTTTGCAAACCATGGAATCAATGCTGACTTCCAGGAATTAGGTAGTACAATAGCTTGGTCGTAATGCCTTTCACGTAGTGATAAGCCTAACTGTTTACGCATTTTCCAACCAAAGATGCCATGCGATATTGGCATACTGATGGCTTCATTGACTTCTGGCATGCGCTGTAATAGAGGCCGAGTCCAATCCATAGCCAGAACATCAATAATAACGTCTGGATTTTGTTGTTTTAAGGCAATGAAAAGAGATTGCGCCATGACCATATCGCCAACCCATGATGGGCCGACAATCAAGACCTTTTTATTGGGACTCGTTCCCGCCATGATTAGTGCAGTGTGCTGTGAGCGATATAGATGAAAACAACGCCCAGGGCAATCAAACTAATTTGTTGAAAAGATTCGATGGGTTTGACCTTTTCATGTAAGCCTGGAATTAAATCTGCCACAGCAACATATATAAAGCTGGATGCGGCAATAAGTAAAACATAAGGTAAAAAGTGCTGCATACCTGAAAGAGCAAAATAACCAAGTAAAGCCCCAGCTAATGTGCCTAGACTCGATAATATATTGTAATAGAGTGCTTTTTTTCGGCTAAAACCACTATGCAACAAGATGACAAAGTCACCCAATTCTTGTGGGATTTCATGGGCGGCAATTGCTAATGCGGTCACTACACCGAGATGAACGTCAGTCAAAAATGCGGCTGTGATTAATATACCGTCAACAAAGTTATGAATCGTATCGCCAACCAGAATTAACGGTCCTGCAGACTTATTTTTATGATTATGGTGGTGGCCACCATGATGATCGGGTCTGTCTAACTCAGGGATATGTTCATGACCATGATGGCTATGACAGTGCCGCCACAACACCATTTTTTCCAGAGCAAAGAAACTAAGTAAACCGATAAGTAAGGTTAAGCCGATGGCATGCGCGTCAATAGCATACTCATGCTCGATAGCATGAGGTATTAACCCCAGAAAAGAGGCTCCTAACATAGCACCTATTGCAAAACTGACTAAGTGTGGCACCGCCAGTGTGCGATGTTTTTCAGGCAATAATAAAAAGGATGAAGCGACAATAACACTTAATAGTCCGCCAACCAGACTAAAAAAAATGATCCAGATGAGTAATTCCATAATGATCCAACAAGGCTGAATTAAGCCGGTAATGATACCTTATTTATTACAAATCCAAATAAGCGAAACCATACGCCCTGTTTCTCCATCACGACGATATGAGAAAAAGCGTGAAGCATCAGTCAGGGTACAGTCATTGCCTCCAGATAAGTGCATGACCCCGTATTGCCTTAATCTCAGACGTGCGAGTTGGTATATGTCAGCTAAAAAATGCGTGTCATCTGTTTGTTGAAAAGCCACTTCTGCATTAGCAACCTGACTGACAAATGCATCATAAACATCCTGTCCTACTTCGAATTTTTCCGGGCCTATTGCTGGCCCTAACCAGACATGAATATTTTCTGCTGCATCGTTAAATCGTTGCAGCGTTTTTTCTATAATGCCATCAGACAAACCTCGCCAGCCCGCATGTATTGCGGCGATTTCTGTGCCGGATTCATTGCTCAGCAACAGAGGCAGGCAATCGGCTGTCATAATCGCGCAGACATGATTATTCTGATTACAGTAAATAGCGTCTGCTTCAACGCCCTCATGCCAGTCCTGACTATCAATAACTTGTGTACTGTGTGTCTGTTGCAGCCAAAGAGGGGCAGCGGGTAAATCTAGAGTAGAGTTGAGTACAGCCCGGTTCTTTTCCACATTTTCAAAGGTGTCGTTAACATGATGAGCGATATTGAAGCTATCGTACGGAGGAGGGCTGATTCCACCTTTTCTTGTTGTTGTGCAGGCTTGAATTTGTTCAGGCATGTGCCAGTCTGGAATGATAAATTCCAGTCTCTCCTTAGCCATTCATTGCATCCAGTAAGTAACTCTGCCAAACATTAAATAAATCTTCATCAATGGCGGCACATGAGGAGCGTGGTTTTAAAGTGTATCGGAATGACGGGTCGCCATAGAGTGTGGATGCAAAACCGCCTGCTTCTTCCAATATTAAGTCGCCGGCAGCATAGTCCCAGATTTGTTGACTACCATGTAGATAAATATGTCCACGACCCGCGGCTAACCAACATAGCTCAAGTGCGATAGAGCCAAGGTTACGTTGGGATGCAAAAGGACGATCGGCAACTAATTTCAGCGCTAACTCTGTCGGTAATCGTTTAAAGTCGACAAAAGCAATGGTGTTATCCAGGCTAAGGCTCGGTGATGTCAGACGCAGAGGAGAATCATTCAACCAGGCACCTTGACCACGAATGGCGGTGAAGCTCTCATCACGTGAGGGATCCAGGACCATAGCAAAAGTCACTTCCCCCTGTTCAATCAAAGCCAGCGATATGGAGTAGAACGGTAGGCCAGAAGCGAAGTTACTGGTACCATCGACAGGGTCAAGACACCAAATTGGCTTGCCTGAGTCGAACAGTTCCTCCTGTTGTTCTGCCGACATTTCTTCACCAAGCAATGCAATATCTGGATGTAACTCTGCGAGTCGTTTGCTTAGAGAGCTTTGTACCTCGCGATCAGCTGCAGTGACGATGCTGCCATCTTTTTTATAGTCCCGGCTGACATTATTGGTATAGGGTGAAAGGATCGTGAAAGCCACGTCCCTGACAAGTTGCTGAATTTGTAGCCGGTCTATATTCATGCCTTGAGTATAACAGCGAAAAAAGGAATTTGATTCAATCTATCGATGACAATCTGTAAACTGCTTGTCACTATAGCTGCTTTTTAATATCAACATCATGCGAATGCCTCGATTTTATACTGAAACACTGTCGTCATCTGAATCAGAATTTGACTTACCTGATGACGTACACCGTCATGCTATCCAGGTTTTACGTCTAAAACCTGGTGCAATGATCCGTGTATTCGATGGCCAAGGTCAGGAATATGAGGCAGAGTTGACGCTGGCGGAAAAACGACGGTCACGAGTTCGTCTTGGCAATATCATAAAAATACAGAAAGAATCCCCATTAGATATCACCCTATTACAAGGTGTTTCTCGTGGTGAACGCATGGACTTTGCGATACAAAAAGCAGTGGAATTAGGCGTAAAAAAAATTGTTCCCGTTATCACTGAGCGTTGTAATGTGCAATTAAGTGGTGGCCGTGCGGATAAACGGTTTCAGCATTGGAAAGGGGTTATGATTAGCGCCTGTGAACAGTCAGGGCGAAGTTTTTTACCTGAATTAGCTGAGATTCAAACGTTATCAAATGTATTATCTGACTATAAAGACGAGCTGAATCTAGTGCTGGATCCTCTCGCTGAACAAGGATTCACTGAATTACCTAAACCGACATCACTGACAATACTGATTGGTCCTGAAGGTGGTTTAGCAGATGTTGAAGTGGCCATGGCAAAAGAGACTTCTTATCAGGCTGTACAATTTGGTCCACGTATTCTGCGTACTGAAACAGCCGCGCTGGCAGCCTTAGCTGTCGCACAAACATTATGGGGCGATCTGGGATGAATGATAGCGGTTTCTTAGTGATTATCCTGGCCGCCTTGGCCTGGTTCTGGTGGGATAGCCGTGGTGTGGCAGAGCGTGCCACGATTGCCGCAAAATCTTATTGTGCAAATACCGGAGTGGCATTCTTAAACGATACAGTGTTCTGGCGTAAAATCCGTTTTAAGCGTAACGGTCAGGGTCGAATACAGTTACAGCGTTATTACTTTTTTGAATTTGCCAGCGATATGCAGCAGCGTTATCACGGGGAAGTCATTATGATAGGTAAAAGAGTAGAGTCGATTAAAATGGATGCGTTTCGCGCCGGTTAGTATCAGCAGAGGATAAACATGTCTAAATTGACGGCATTAGTGGTGGATGATTCTCGCGTTGCCAGAATGACCTTAAGCAAATTGCTACGTGACCATAGCTATAGTAGCGTTGAACTTGCTAGTGCTGAGGAAGCGCTGCAATGGTTGCAGAACACAGATTCCTTGCCTGACATCATTTTTATGGATGTGATGATGGCAGAAATGGATGGGCTGACTGCTACTACGCAGTTGAAACAACATCCAAAATGGCGACAGATTCCAGTCGTTATTTGCACTGGTAATGAAACTGAAGCTGACCAGAAAAAAGCGTTTGATGCTGGTGCTTCGGCTGTCTTAAGTAAACCACCTGAGGCCGACAAGTTAGAAGTGCTATTAGATGACGTTGAGCTAAGCACTGTTGCAGTGCCTGAAATGAGTAATCCGGGTACTGAGCCGAGTCAAACTGATATTAACGATATTGTCGCTTCGTTTAAACAGGAGCTTTTGAACCAGGTTGAGCAGCGCTTGCAGCAAATACAGTTATCAACCCAAGTTGAACCTTCAGCCTACCTAGGAGCTGACGATGTCACTCAGTTGGTTAGAGAGCTGACTGAGCAACAATTCTCCGATTTGAAACAATCCTTATCAATACAACTGAATGAATTGGTCTCGATAACAGCTGAACCCGTTTTACAGCAAGCGCTGAAAGAGATGGACTTAAGTTCAAATATCGATCGTGCTTTGGAACAACATGCGGCGAAATGGTTGGATAAGCAACAAACTATTGTACGTGACTCGGTGCTCCGACAGTTGAAACATGACCTAAATCCCTTGGTGGCGAAAAGTCTCGAACGTTTAGTCAATGAAAAAATACTTCCGCTTATCCGTAATCAGGTTACAGCGATGAAAAATGAATTTGATAGCAATCACCAGGAGCAATGGGCACAAATTCACTCCCAATTAAAGCTGCAGCGTAATATGAGTATTGGCATAGGTGTAATTGCGGTATTAGCGTTAGTTTTTGTGTTAATTTAATGCAACCCTCTATACGTGAAGCACAGGCTTATGGCCGCACTTGTTTAGTTGATTCAAACAGTCCAGATGTTGATGTGCAATATTTGTTATGCCACCTTTTAAATTGTACGCCTACACGCCTGTTACTTGACGCAGAAATAGATCTTACAGAACAACAATGGCGAGACTTTAAGCAGTTTATTGCGCGTCGTCAAAGTGGTGAACCAATCGCACATATCACTGGCAGCAGAGGCTTTTGGTCTCTTGATTTTGCTGTGAATGATTCGACGTTGATTCCTCGCGCAGATACCGAGTTATTGGTGGCGCTGGCGCTGACAAAAGTACAACCCGGTATGCGAATAATTGATCTAGGAACAGGAAGTGGAGCCATCGCTTTATCCATCGCACATGAGCGACCTGATATCAGCATGGTTGCGAGCGACTTTCAGTCCCAGGCTGTTAAGTTAGCTCAACAGAATGCGCAGATGTATGCTCTTGAGAATGTCGAGTTTATTCAGGCTTCCTGGTTGAATGCATGTCAGCCAAAACAATTTGATATGGTTATCTCTAACCCGCCTTATATTGAAGCGGATGATCCACATTTAAAACAAGGTGATGTGCGATTTGAACCGCTTTCAGCATTAATATCAGGAGCGGATGGACTTAATGATATTCGGCAGATCATCCGACAGGCTGCAAGCTGTCTGAAACCCAATGGCTGGCTACTGATTGAACATGGTCATGATCAGTCTCTCGCAGTACAGCAATTATTTTCTAAAGCAGGCTTTTCACAAATTTCTGCTCATCAGGATTTTGGAGGTAACGATCGGGCCGTCATGGGACAACTCACGTTATAATGCCGGGCTATTCAATAGAGTTAACTAACGATGAATGACGAACAGTTATTGCGTTACAGTCGCCATATATTACTGTCTCAGATGGATATTGAAGGCCAACAGCGCCTGCTGGATAGCCATGTGATGATCATCGGCTTAGGTGGTCTGGGTGCGCCTGTTTCAATGTATTTGGCTGCATCTGGGGTAGGTCATTTAACGCTGGTGGACGATGATGTTGTGGAGTTAGCTAATCTTCAACGGCAGATTGTTCATACACACAAGAATATCGGACGGAAAAAGGTCGATTCAGCTTATGAACAACTACAGGCTCTTAATCCCGATATCAAGATCGATGTGATTGATGAGCGATTGGATAAACCGACCATGCTGGTGGCATCTCGTCATACAGATGTGATTGTTGATTGCACTGATAACTTTGAGACACGCTTTTTCTTAAACGAAGTCAGTCGGGAAAATAAGATTCCTCTGGTATCAGGTGCTGCTATTCGTTTTGATGGGCAAGTCACTGTCTATGACCCACGCCAAGCCGATTCACCATGTTACCGTTGTTTATACGAAGATAAAGGTGAGCTGCAAGAAACATGTTCAGAAAGTGGTGTATTCGCACCGATGCTAGCCATGATCGGCGGCACTCAAGCGGCAGAGACATTAAAACTTCTGGCCAGAATTGGTACACCGTTAACCGGACGTTTATTACTGCTGGATGGACTTTCCATGAGTTGGAGAGAGATAAAACTTAAACCGGATCCCAGCTGTCCGGTTTGTGCTGGTAGTCACCACACTGAATAAACATAACTAGCATTTCATGCTGTTGATACAAGACAAATAAGTCGAGGATTTGAACACTACTATGAGTCAAATGACAAATACAGTTGAGTTAGAGCGCGCTGCAGAGATTGCACTGACAGAAGCTAAAAAACGCGGTGCAAGTGCTGCGGAGGTTGGTCTTAGCCATAGTGAGGGATTGTCTGTAACTGTTCGTCAACGTGAAGTGGAAACACTGGAACACAATAACGATACTGGCTTAGGCATTACGGTATATTTTGGTCATAGCAAAGCCTCATCAAGTACGTCAGATTTAAGTGAAGCGGCAATTGCTGAGGCAGTGAACGCCGCCTGTAATATTGCCAAACATACTCAGGCAGATGAGGCTGCTGGTCTAGCGGATGCTGACTTGATGGCAACTGTATTTCCTGAGCTTTCGCTCTATCATCCTTGGTCTATTGATGTTGATCAGGCCATTGATCTCGCGACCTTATGTGAGCGAGCCGGTCTTGATAGTGATCAGCGAATTTCAAACTCCGAAGGGGCCACCGTTTCCAGTCATACTGGACAGCGTGTTTATGCCAATAGTCATGGCTTTATCGGTGCAACCCAAAGTAGTCGACATAGCTTGTCGGCAACGCTTATTGCTGAAGATCAACGTGGTATGCAACGTGATTACTGGTATGACATCAAACGCGATGCCACTGATCTTGTCAGTGCTGAGTCTATCGGTTTAAAAGCTGCAGAACGTACTCTCTCACGGCTTGGTGTGGGTGAAGTAAAAACTGGAAGCTATCCGGTTATCTTTACTGCTCAGATGGCTCCTTCTTTATTTGGACAGTTAATCTCTGCCATTCGCGGCGGTGCGCTGTATCGTAAAGCGTCATTTTTGCTGGACAAAAAAGGTGAGCAAATCTTCCCTGAATTTATTCATGTACATGAACAACCTCATATTCTCAAAGCATTAGGCAGTGCCAGTTTTGATGGCGAAGGTGTAGCGACGCAAAACCGAGACATCATTCTTGATGGAGTGTTGCAGGGCTATGTATTGGATAGTTATTCTGCCCGACGCCTAGGTTTGGAAACAACAGGCAATGCCGGTGGAGTACACAACTTAACGATTGATAGCAGTACGGATGCCGATCTAGCTTCACTCATAAAAAAAATGGATAAAGGTATTATCGTTACAGAAACCATGGGGATGGGCGTTAATATCGTCAATGGCGACTATTCACAAGGTGCTGCAGGCTTTTGGGTGGAGAATGGTGAAATTCAATACCCAGTCGATGAATTCACCATTGCCAGTAATTTACAGGACATGTTTATGGGTATTGTCGATATTGGTAGTGATGTGGATATACGTGGCAATACACGGTGTGGTTCAGTATTACTTGAAAAAATGATGATCGCCGCCTCCTGAACTGAGTAACAGGCAGTGACTCATGAGAAGTCACTGCCTCTCTGTCCGCTGATAGTGGATTGAGAAGCTAATCTGAGCTGCTCAATCCAACTGAAAGCCTGTTAAAGAAACATCATTACTTAATCATGACACTGTTTTATCTACTAGAGATGAGTTATTGCTATTAAATGCAATTGAGAATCTATTGCATTTAGATTTAGTTAAAGGTAAAGTTTTCCTTCTTCTGGCGTGGCAACGCGTTTGGCTTATCTTTACTAAATACGAGCATTATGAAAAACAAAAATCCCTCTCGACGTCCTCTCTTGAATAAATCTGTTCATCCGACGATCACTGCTTTTTTATTATCACTACCTCTGACACCAGTCGTTATGGCTGATAACAGTGTTACTGATAATGAAGTTGAGCTAGATAGTATTAATGTCCTCGGTGAGAAAACAAACCAGTTTAATACTGAATATTCTTCCTCAAATAAATTTACTGCCCCATTATTGGATACGCCCAAAACAGTCAATGTTATTCCAAAAGCCGTTATCAGTGAGAAAGGGGTGACTACACTGGAGGAAGCATTACGAACGGTGCCTGGTATTACTTTTGGTGCAGGCGAAGGGGGCAACCCATTAGGTGATAGACCCTTTATTCGTGGTATTGATAGTCAAAACAGTATTTCTGTTGATGGTTTACGTGATATCGCCGCGGGTTCACGTGAGATGTTTAACGTAGAACAAGTAGAAGTGATAAAAGGTGCTGATTCGGCATTTAATGGCCGTGCAGGGGCGGGTGGTAGTATCAATATTTCGACCAAACTACCAAAAGCAGAAAATTTCAAGCGAGCAGAAGTCGGTTTAGGTACGGATAATCATTTCCGTAGCACCATAGATGTGAACCAGTTTTTTGATAATAGTGTAGCTGTCCGTTTGAATGCGATGGGCTTAAAAGAAGATATCCCAGGACGAGATGGGCCGGAAAATAAACGTTGGGGTATTGCACCTTCTGTCACGTTGGGCTTAAACACACCGACACGAGCCACATTGGCTTGGTACCATCTGGAAACTAATGACATTCCCGATGGTGGTGTTCCATATAATATCCCTAGTACTTTACCTACTTCAGGAGCTGTCACGCTGCATCCGACAACTGGCGGAGACCGGAAGAATTGGTATGGGATGACACACCGTGACTTTCGGGATGAAACCACCGATCAGCTCACAGGTATTGTCGAGCATGATTTAAATTCAGACACGACCATTAAAAATACATTTCGCTTTGCAAAATCCAAGCAAGATTATCTCTGGACATTGCCTGACGACAGTAAAGGTAATGTGGCTAAAGGTTTAGTCTGGCGTCGAGGTAATGCTAACTACAGCAAAACAGAAACTGTACAAAATGCGACTGAGCTGAGCGGAAAGTTTGACACCAGTTTCATTGAACATAGCTATACCACCGGGATAGAGCTATCTCATGAAAAATCTGAAGTAAAGCGCACGGCCGTTACCTTTAACAATGCGTATGTTAATTGTGGTCAGGACGCGATTGATACTTTTCTCTGTACCAGCCTAAGCAATCCATCACCTAATGATCCGTGGTTATTTGGCTACACTTTGCCAGAACCTGCTAAGTACAGAACAAAAACAGCCTCTGCCTATGTGTTTGATACTATGGAATTATCTCCACAGTGGTTACTGAATGGTGGTGTTCGTTTTGATCATTATGACTCAAGCTATACGGGCGCTTCAGCGGCAAGCGTGTCACGTATTGATAATTTATGGAATTATCAGCTGGGCATTGTCTTCAAACCAGTAGAGAACGGTAGTATCTATGCTAACTACTCAACGTCTAGTACACCTGGTAACTCATTCCTGGGACAAGGTCGTGAAGCAGGCTCGATTGATCCTAACGGACGCCGTTCACCGAGTAATGCGGATCAACTCAAACCAGAAAAGACTCGCGCCTATGAGTTAGGAACCAAATGGAATTTTGCTGATGATCGTTTATCTCTTGGCGCTGCAGTATTTCGTAATGAAGTGACGAATGTCCGTATTCAGGATCCTAATGATGCTTCACTGGCCGAAATGGGTGGTGAAAAAGTGGTTAATGGCCTGGAACTGTCAGCGACAGGTCAATTAACACGTAAATGGGATGTATTTGCTGGTTATACCTATATGGACAGTGAACAAAAAGATCTGGGCTTGAGCGGTGGCGTACCTGCTGCCGGAACGGGTAAAGCATTTCCTAACACACCACGCCACAGTTTCACTTTATGGACGAGTTATAAAGTTACACCTAAGCTGACGTCGGGCGTGGGTATGATCAGTCAAAGTGAAATGGTTGGTGGCTATACTTTCAATGATGATGCGCTGATTACCAGAGCAGTGCCTGGTTATACACGTTTTGACGGCATGGTGAACTATGCCATCAGTGACAAGCTGGAAGCACAATTAAATGTGTATAACCTGCTTGATAAAGAGTATTACTCTTCTTCATATACGTCACATTATGCAACGATGGCAGCAGGTCGCTCTGCCGTGGCCACGTTGAAACTCGATTTCTAAAGGTTACATTTAGTTATACTCTGTTTAGCTTTGCCATCATTATGATGGCAAAGCTTTTTTGCTATAAGGGTGTCACTCATTATGCTTATTCCTATTAAGGGTCTGTTGAGTTCAGAGGAAGCTGAAAAATGTCGGCAGGCGCTGATGCAAGAGACGTGGGAGGATGGACGACAGACTGCTGGGCATGTCGCTATCAATGCAAAAACCAATTTGCAGCTAAGTCGGGAGAGTCAGGTAGGTCAACAGATTGGTGATCTGATTCTCGATCGCTTGGGTGCACACCCACAATTTATGTCTGCCGTATTACCATCAAAGGTATTGCCGCCATTATTTAATCGCTATGAAGGTGGTGGCGCCTATGGTAACCATGTTGATAACGCATTATTAACACTACCTAATTCAAGCATTAAATTACGCAGTGATGTTTCTACCACCGTCTTCTTATCTGACGCCGAGGAATACGAAGGTGGAGAACTGGTTATTCAACATAGTTATGGTGAGGAGCGCGTTAAGCTGGCAGCAGGGGATGCTATTGTTTATCCAGCAAATAGTTTGCACCGGGTGGAACCTGTCACCGAGGGTGTGCGGCTGGCGGCTTTTTTCTGGTCACAAAGTTTAGTCGCAAGCAGTGAACAGAGACAAATGCTGTATGAACTTGATCAAAGTATTCAGACGCTAATCATGGAGAACCCAAATAGTGAGTCCATCGCGTCGTTAACGCACCTTTATCATAATCTGTTACGTCACTGGTCACAGACATAAAGTTGAAGGGAGCAATCACCCATGGTTCAACAAACTAAGCATATTCTGCAAGCCGCTTTATCAGCTATTCCAACAAGCATTAGATGTGCTGCTGATTATGAAACTTTGGCAAGAGAGTTTATTGCCGATGATATTTGGGCTTATATTCAGGAAGGTGTCGATAAACCCAGCCAGCAACAAATAAACCGACAGGCATTTGACCGCTGGCATTGGTTACCTCGGCGATTACAGCGTATTCATAAAGGCAGTGCTAAAAGTCATTTATTGGGTCAGTTGCATGACTATCCGATGTTGCTTGCGCCCATTGCTTATCACGGTTTAGTTCATCCTCAGGGCGAGTTGGCCATGGCACAAGCCGCTGCCGCTTTACAGACAGGTTTGGTGGTTAGCTCTTTAGCCAGTAGGCAGTTGGAGGATATTGCTGAGACGTTTTATGCCACTGTAGCAGACATGCAAATTGATGCTGCACCGTTATGGTTTCAGTTGTATTGGCAAGCTGATATTGAGCAAAATAAGCAATTGATCGAACGTGCCGTTAAGGCTGGCTATCAAGCTATCGTCTGGACAGTAGACGCTCAATACAAGCGTTCAGAATTTCAATTACCAGAGGGTATTACGGCGGTTAATCTAGCGGCACAATCTCAGGAAAAATATACCAGCCATGTGCTGGATAAAGATATTGTGTTTCAATCCTGCCTGGCCCAACAAGAAACAGATTGGACAACATTGGATTGGATAAAGCAACAGACCTCACTACCTGTCATCGTTAAGGGGCTTTTAGCTCCGGTGGATATTGTAACGGCTCAACAAAAAGGTGCCGATGCCGTTGTGATTTCAAACCATGGTAGCCGTGTATTAATGGATGCCGTCTCCCCAATAAGTGTTTTGCCTGATATTAAAAAGGCATTAGGTAACGATACATTACCGGTGATAATCGACAGTGGTATTCGCTCTGGAAATGACATTGCTAAAGCCCTGGCATTAGGGGCCGATGCTGTATTACTCGGTCGTCCACAACTATATGCGCTTGCTGTCGCGGGTAGCCTCGGTGTGGCACATCTATTACATTTATATCGTGCCGAGTTAGAAATGACGATGGCGCAGCTGGGGTGTCTTTCTGTCGCTGGGCTCAGCCCCGATTATTTATGGGATGCGGTCCGAAACAGATGAGTTTGCATACATCAGCTGAATTAAGGCAGTGATATCTGTTAGTTCTGCTATGGCAAATAATTCACTGAGCTGCCGGCGAATATGTCTTATACGGTGGGCTTGTTTACTACGCTGTTGATTTAGTAGCGGTAACAGATCAGTTTGTTTATCAGCCTCCCGACCACTAATTGGGCTGATATAACACTGAAAGGCAAAAAATTGCTTAGCTGTCATTGCTCGTTGTAGAAAGCGATCTTTATCATGTTGCGAAATAAATTGATGATCAAACATCCATTGCCATCGATCCAGACTACTCTCAAAGCCATATAGAGCCGTATTGAGCGACTCCCCTTCTTTTGCTTGAAAGCTTTTCACTTGCTCATGAAGTTCAGCTAGGTGAGGTTCTATCGACAACCAAAAGTTATCCGATTTCTGACTCGCATTATTGAGCTCAGTGCAGCCAACAATATAGATGCGTCTTTGACCTGATTCATCGGCACCTAGAAATAAAGGAATCGACTCAACAGTGTCAAGCAGGGCTGGTATGAACAAGCCACTTTCATGGCGCTGAATGACATCATCCTGATTTTGTTTTAATTGCTGTTGGTTGCTGGCGATAACATGATTAAAAAACTTGTCCTGACTTGAGCTGCAATGTTCATGAATACGCTCAAAGCCCAGTTGATATTGATTTTTCCAGCGCTTTTTATTCTTCAGTTGGTAAGGGATGCGTTGCAAGCTGACTTTTTTAGTCTGACTCTGCCAGCGAGGGAAGTCCACATAAACAACTTTATCCAGATTTATCTCAATACTCAGTGGCAAACAAACTGATAGACCATGACTTGAAACATCCACACTGCTGGTTTCCCACTGCTGCTCATTAATGTGAATGGTCACTGGCGTGCGAATTTGATATCGCTGAATCTGACGTTTAATGATATGACTCGGAGCGTAAGGTGTCGGTAAATCATTTAATTCCCAGATCGGGATGTCATAACATTCTAGGTGACTACTCACTTCTTTATTCGTATCAGAAATGGAAGGCGTAAGGGCTGGTTGTAAATCAATCAGGCGAATAGCATATTGTGGAGAATCTAGATTATTTGCTAACCGTTGAGCATAGCTAGGAATGAGTTCTTTTAAATCACTTATTGAGGTCTCAGCTAAGGTGTCGTCAATCTGGATTGAGCTTCTGAGCATCAGAAACAGATGCTGATGACTGATTGCAGCCTGGTTGAGCAATGCGCTGACTTGTTTGTCTGATTTTAGCGGCGAGAAACAAACCCGCTTGCCACCAATCAAAATCAGCAGTTTTTCTTGTTCTTTTTGCTCCGGTGCGGGCAAACTTTCAATCAGTGCAGTAAGGTCGGTTTGCCAGTGTTGCGTCTGCCACTCTGCTTCTACACTACAAAAAATAGCTTGATAATCCGGGTAGTCAGCATGTTGAACTTGCCATAACACCGGGTAAGCCAGATGACTTATCCAAAGTCGTCGATAAAAGGATTTTTGTAAGTTGAGTAACTCATACTCGGTATCAATATGACGCTGCTTTGCTTGCCGCTCAATAAAGTCAGACATCCACTCAGCAAACTCTGCACGGGTATTCTTCTGGGTGAGGATCAGTGTTGAGTAGGCTTCATCATGCTCTAGTTTTAAAATCTGATAATGCTGAACAGAGAGGAAAGAGTGTCTGTATTTTTCTGAAAGCTCACTAAACTCAACAGTCACTGAGTCACCCTCATGCAGTGTGTAACTGCGCTTTAATGTGACTCGAATGGCGGTTAAGGAGATATTAACGGTATGACCGCTGTACAGCACATCGGCGATACGAAGTTTTACTGCTGTACTAAAATTTAATCGCTGTTCTGTTCGGGAGAAGTTTTCATCGAGAGTAAGACGCTGGATCCTCGGCTGATGTCTTTCATCTGGCTCATCACCTGTGCTCGACTGGTCTAATTGCTTGATAGTTTTCAGAACCGCTTCATAAACGGCCACTGTATAACGGCCCTGAGTGCGGTTCATCAATTGTTTTACCAACAGATAAGCTCTGTCGTCCAGATAATGACAACGGCCGCCAAACTCATAGGCCTGACATTCACCACTTACCTTGCCTCGTAAATCAATAATTCGCAGGCAATCCTTGTTTAGACGTTGTTTTTCTAATCCTTGCAAAAAGGCTTGGTTTTTTTGCTTTAGATCAGCGCTGTCAGCCATGGTGTCTTATTGAGGCTGATATTCGGAAGGCGTTTTTGCCTGAATACTTAAGGCATGGATCTTCGACTTCATCAGTGGTTCCACCTGTTCAAACACCAGGCGATGACGTTTGATAAGTGTTAAGCCTGTAAAAGCCTCACTAACAATCAGCAGATTGTAGTGGCCACCTCCGGTATTGCCGGCATGACCAGCATGTTTATCACTGTCATCTTCAATATCAATCAACTCGGGTGACAAGGATTCTAAAGCGATTTTTATTTCTTCAATGGTGCTCATGGTAAAACTTTTTTAAAGGGTTTAACGGTGACTTTTGCGTAAACGTCAGCATCAATATATGGATCATCTGCAGCCCAGGATTGTGCTTGCTCGAGACTATCAAACTCAGCGATAACCAGACTACCACTGAAACCAGCATCTCCTGGTGTCTCACTGTCAACGGCAGGGTGAGGACCAGCTAACACTAAACGGCCCTGATTTTGTAGTGTCTGTAAACGTTCTAAATGCGCTGGTCTGACGGCAAGACGTTTACTCAGACTGTTTGGATGGTCCTCGCTGATAATGGCGTATAGCATGGTTTTATTCTTCCTCTTTTTTGACTTCAACAGCATGTTTAGCCAGGTAAATCGATTGTGCTATCACAAACACAATAGTCAGTCCCAGCATGCCAAATAATTTAAAGTTAACCCAAGTGGCTTCATCGAAGTTAAAAGCGACATACAGGTTAATAAAGCCTGATAAAACAAAAAAGATGACCCAGGCCAGGTTGAGGCGTGTCCACACTTTGGCTGGTAATTGAATATGCTCTGCCATCATCCGCTCAAGTAGTGATTTTTCAGTGAATAGATAAGCACCAATAAATACTAAGGCGAATAGCCAGTTAACCGCGGTTGGTTTCCATTTAATAAAGTCCGGGTTATGTAACCAAAGCGTAAGACCACCCAATACAAGAACTAAGGCCAAGGTGATTAAATGCGCACGTTCCACTTTTCTAAACAGTAACCAAGTGATGGATACCTGCAATATACTGACTACAATCATGACCGCTGTGGCGATATAAATGCCTTCAAGGTGATAGGTAACACCATTAAATGCGTAGTCTCCACCACCGAATTTATAAGCAACAAAAAATAACAGGATGGGTAGGAAATCGAAGAATAATTTCATTTCGTTTCTTTACGTTAAGCAGGATGACTGCATTCTATCGTAAAATATGGCTTATGACTCAGTTTGACTTACATACCCATTCCACTGCTTCTGATGGTTCGCTGTCTCCCGAAGCCCTAGTAGCGCGTGCCAAACAGCAGGGTGTTTCACATTTAGCTTTGACCGACCACGATGGCACAGAAGGCATCAGGCAGGCGATGAAGGAGGCTTTGGCACAGGATATGGTATTCATTCCTGGTGTAGAAGTATCCGTCAGTTGGCATGGTGCAACGGTCCATATTGTCGGCTTACAGATAGAGATTAATAATTCCGCCTTACAAGAGGGACTGTCAACGCTGCGAGATTATCGTCGTCAGCGAGCGAAGGATATTGCAACTCGGTTAGACAAAGCAGGTATACCCGGTGCGTATGAAGGAGCAAGTCAATATGCATCAGAAACTATGCTGGGACGAGTGCATTTTGCCCGCTTTTTAATCGAAAAAGGTTATGCGAAAGATATGAAGGATGTCTTTAAACGTTTTCTTGTTCGCAATAAACCGGGCTATGTCAGTGGCCATTGGGCCAGTCTTGAAGATACAGTCAATTGGATTAATGGAGCAGGTGGACAGGCTGTGATTGCCCATCCGGCGCGATATAAAATGACGGCGACAAAACGCCGAAAGTTAGTGGCCGAATTTAAAGAGCTGGGCGGCGCAGGTATTGAGGTTGTGTCAGGGTCACAACACCCTGAAGAAGTGAGAACGATGGCGCGACTTGCGATTGAATTCGATTTGTTAGCTTCTGCAGGTTCAGACTTTCACAGCCCAGACAATAGTTATACTGAACTCGGTAAAATGACGGCTCTGCCGCCAAATGTGACACCCATCTGGTCTACATGGGTAAATTAAGACCTTATTTTTACAAGTGTGATTTTATATGAGCCAGTTTTTTCAAATACATCCAGATAACCCTCAGGTAAGACTTATCAAGCAGGCATGCGAAATCATTCGCCGTGGCGGTTTGATTGTGTATCCTACGGATTCTGGTTATGCATTAGGGTGTCAAATCGGCGATAACGATGCAATGGAGCGACTGCGTCGAATTCGTCAGCTGGATGCAGATCATAACTTCACGTTGGTATGTCGTGACCTATCCGAGCTATCCACCTATGCAAAATTTAATAATGCGGTGTTTAGATTGTTAAAAGCTTATACACCTGGCCCATATACCTATGTTTTACCAGCCACGAAAGAAGTCCCACGAAAATTACAGCATCCTAAACGTAAAACTATTGGGTTACGTATTCCTGAACATACAATTGCACTGGCATTGCTGGAAGAACTTAATGAACCGTTAATGAGTTCAACTCTGATTTTACCTGGCGATGATATGCCGATGACAGATGCGGATGATATTGTCGATGCTATTGGCAAGCAGGTTGATTTGATTATTGATGGCGGTGCCTGTGGGGCTGAGCCCACCACGGTGGTTGAATTTGTTGATGACTTACCCGAAGTCACCCGACATGGCATGGGAGATACAAGCCCTTTCGAGAGTTAAGCGCATGTGGATGACGCTTATTCTTTTACTGATATTTTTTACCGTCTGCTTGTCTCAGTCACGTGCTGACTGGGGCGGTATACATGTGAACTGGCTGGATGGACTTACTCGTATTCTCTGCAAAGTGTTACATCGCCACCCTGGTTTAGTTTTACCCTTACCTGAGCAGGGGCCTGCAATTGTTGCTGCCAACCATGTTTCGGGACTTGATCCCTTGCTATTAATCGCAGCTAGCCGCCGGCCATTACGCTTTCTTATTGCTGCTGAAGAATATCATCGTCCCGTTTTACACTGGATTTTTAAAGCGGCTGGTTGCATCCCTGTGGATCGACAAGGGCGGGCTGAACAAGCGCTTCGAGCTGCAAGACGTGCTTTGGAGAAAGGAGAAATTATTGCTTTATTTCCTCACGGCAAAATTCATTTAGATACGGATTCGCCTAGGCCAATAAAAGCGGGTGTTATCCGTTTGGCAAAGTGGACGACAACGCCTATATACCCTGTACGCCTGGATGGGATTAAAGCACAAGGTCAGGTGTTACTTGCCCCTTTTGTCCCCAGTCATGTTCAAATCAGTGTTGGAGAACCTTTGCAGCCTTCTTTGGAAATGGAGCAACTAAAAGCTCAATTAACCCGTTATATCGAAACAGCGCATAAACATCCTCATCAAGTCTCTTGATTTTTATCGAGGCCTACCCCATTTCTCTATTAACTTAGTTTTTTAGGGGAAATACCTCTTATGCAAATTGATAAATTAACCAGTAAATTTCAAGAAGCATTAGCTGCGGCTCAGAGTATGGCTGTTGGGCAGGATCATCAGTTTATTGAACCTGTGCATTTGATGCTGGCTTTGCTGCAACAACAAAACGGTAGCGTCAAACCTATCCTTGCCCAAAGTGGAGTCAATGTTGCTGCCTATCAAGCCGAGCTGGAGCAGCAGTTATCACGATTGGCACAGGTGGAGGGTGGTAATGGTGATATCCATGTCTCACAAGACTTAAGCCGATTGCTGAATCAAACGGATAAGCTGGCACAAAAACGTCAAGATCAATATATTTCCAGTGAGTTGTTTGTGCTAGCGCTGGCGGAAGATAAAAACCAACACGGTGATTTGTTGCGCCAGAATGGTGGTAATAAAACGGCGATTAATAATGCTATCGATAAGATTCGTGGAGGAGAGCGAGTGACAGATCCTAATGCAGAAGAACAACGTCAAGCTTTGGAAAAATACACGATTGATCTGACTGCAAGAGCAGAAGCCGGCAAATTAGATCCAGTGATTGGTCGTGATGATGAAATTCGTCGCACTGTTCAGGTATTGCAACGTCGCACCAAAAATAACCCTGTCCTTATCGGTGAACCGGGTGTGGGTAAAACCGCGATTGTTGAAGGTTTGGCACAACGCATCGTTAATGGCGAAGTACCCGATGGTATGAAAAACAAGCGCGTTCTGGCTCTGGATATGGGCTCGTTGATTGCCGGTGCCAAATTCCGTGGTGAATTTGAAGAACGCCTGAAAGCTGTTTTGAATGACTTATCGAAACAAGAAGGCCAAATAATTCTGTTTATTGATGAAATCCATACTATGGTCGGCGCCGGTAAAGCCGAAGGTGCTATGGATGCCGGTAATATGCTTAAGCCTGCGCTTGCACGTGGTGAGCTTCATTGTATCGGCGCGACTACGTTAAATGAGTACCGTCAGTATGTGGAAAAAGATGCTGCCCTTGAACGTCGTTTCCAGAAAGTGATTGTTGGTGAGCCTACCGTTGAATCGACTATTGCGATCTTACGTGGGCTGGCTGAACGCTATGAGGTGCATCATGGTGTCGATATTACTGACCCAGCGATTGTGGCGGCAGCGACCTTGTCTAACCGGTATATTACGGATAGAAAGTTACCCGATAAAGCCATTGATCTGATTGATGAGGCAGCCAGTCGTATTCGGATGGAAATTGACTCCAAGCCTGAGGTGTTAGATCGTCTGGAACGTCGTTTAATTCAATTAAAAATTGAACGTATGGCGTTGAAAAAACAAAGTGACGATGCTTCTAAAAAACGTCTTGAAACACTTGAGACGGAGATGAAAAAACTGGCCAGAGAATATACCGATCTGGAAGAAGTCTGGAAGTCTGAGAAGGCGTCTCTACATGGTAGTCAGCATGTGAAAGAAGAGCTGGAAAAAGCACGTTTGGAGCTCGATGCCGCTAACCGTAATGCTGACTATGAAAAAATGGCAAAACTGCAATATGGCCGTATTCCAGAGCTAGAAAAACAGCTAACAATCGCTACAGAAGCTGAAATGCAAGAGTTCACGCTATTGCGTAATAAAGTCGGTGAAGAAGAAATAGCTGAAGTGGTTTCTAAATGGACCGGTATTCCTGTAGCTAAAATGCTGGAAGGTGAGCGCGACAAACTGCTGAAAATGGATGACGCCTTACATGAAACAGTCATCGGTCAGGATGAAGCGGTCAGCTCAGTCGCCAATGCGATTCGTCGTAGTCGTGCAGGTTTATCCGATCCACAGCGTCCTAATGGATCATTCCTGTTCTTAGGACCAACCGGTGTTGGTAAAACAGAATTGTGTAAGTCACTGGCCAATTTCCTGTTTGATACACAGGATGCGATGGTTCGTATTGATATGTCTGAGTTTATGGAGAAACACTCTGTTGCTCGTCTGGTCGGTGCGCCACCTGGTTATGTCGGTTATGAAGAAGGTGGTTATCTGACGGAAGCCGTCAGACGTAAGCCTTATTCAGTCATTTTGTTAGATGAAGTGGAAAAAGCCCATCCCGATGTCTTTAATATCTTGCTTCAGGTGCTGGATGATGGTCGTTTAACCGATGGGCAGGGGCGTACAGTGGATTTCCGTAATACCGTTATTGTGATGACATCTAATCTCGGCTCCAGTGTTATTCAGGAAATGGCTGGAGATGATAACTACGAGGCAATGAAAGCGGCCGTGATGGAGATTGTTTCGCAGCACTTTAGACCGGAGTTCATTAACCGTGTAGATGATGTGGTAGTGTTCCATCCATTACAGCAACAGCAAATTCGTGCCATTGCTGATATACAGCTTTCTCATCTGCGTGAAAGGTTGGCTGAGCGTGACATCAAGCTGATGTTGTCCGATGAGGCGTTAGATCTTATTGCGTCAGAAGGTTTTGATCCGGTTTATGGGGCAAGACCATTGAAGCGTGTGATTCAGCATGAAATTGAGAATCCGCTGGCACAAGATTTGTTGTCCGGTAAATTCTCTGCTGGTGACACTGTTAATATTGAAGTTGAAGCGGATAAGCTGATTTTTAAAGAGCTTAAGCTTCACTGATTACTAGTCCTAAAAATAAGGGAGAAAGTTGGATAGCTTTCTCCCTTAAATATAGTCTGTTTTGCGAGCGATGAGAAGTTGATTTATCGAATCAGAACGAGTGCTTCTCGCCTGTTTGATATAAGCGGGATTTTGGAAATGAATGCTGATTAATCTGCTGTGGGTAACAAGTCCTGTTGGGGTTTTCCAATATAAAAACCCTGAGCAAAGTCAACGCCATAGGTTTGTAATATATCGAAGATCGCTTCATTTTCTACATACTCAGCAATAGTTTTACGACCCAGTCCTTTAGCCACATCGATCAATGCCTTAACAAATAGCTGATCATCAGTATTGATATCTAGATTTTTGATGAAAATACCATCGATCTTAATAATATCTATAGGTAGCTCTCGCATGTAATTAAACGAGGCAAAGCCCACACCAAAATCGTCTAGTGAGAATCGACATCCTAAGGCTTTTATCGCTGTCATCATGAGTTTTGCCTGATAAAGATTGGATACCGCGACCGTTTCGGTGACTTCAAAAATCAAAGCACTGGGATCAACATCAAAGCGCTTAATTAATTTCTTTAGGTAGGGTAATAGAACCGGTGTATCAACTACAGCGCCAGAGAGATTGATAGCAAACTCGACGTTTCTTCCTTGTTGTTGGAGCTCAGCTAATTTTTTAATACTGTGATGTAAAACATAATGATCAATACTTTGAATCAAGCCAACTTCTTCGGCAATTTCAATGAACTTACCGGGTAATGTGATTTCATTCGTTTTTGGATCACGCATCCTGATCAGCACTTCATAGTGCTGGATTTTATGGCTGCTCATATTAAGGATAGGTTGGAAATATAAAACAAATAAATGATTTTCGAGAGCTTCTTCGATTCTTTGTTTCCAGTACACGCGTGTTTGTAGCTGTTCACGACTGCGATCATCCAGCGAAAAAATATGATATCGACCTTTACCATTATCTTTAGCTCGATACATTGCCAGATCAGCAAAGCCCATCAGTTCATTTGTCGTAGCATCTTGCAATGGAAAATTGACAATACCAATACTGGCAGAAATAGTGTGTCGTACTGATTCATAATTGAGATGAATGGCTGATAATTCAGCCAGGATTTTTTTAGAGAGTGTGATTGCCCCCGCATCATCGCTTTCAGGCATGATAACGGCAAATTCATCACCACTCAGTCTGGCGACAAAATCAGTAAACCGAGTCACTCTATTCAAGGTTTTAGCTACCAGTTTCAAGGCTTCATCACCGGCACGATGCCCACTCGTATCGTTGATGTCTTTAAAGCGATCCAGATCTAACAGTAAAAGGGTACTTTTGTGCTTATAACGAATTGCTGTTTGCAGTGATTTTTCAAGTTCTTCAGTAAACTTTCTTCTGTTGCATAGATCAGTCAAGGGGTCATGCTCTGCCATCCAGACGATACGTTGCTCAGCTGCTCGCGTTTGGGTGGTATCGAGTCCTACAGAGAGGATCATCGTCTCTTTATTGTTTCTTTCTACACGAGAATGGAACCAGGAAATCTGTTTTAGACTGCCAGCTTTATCAACAAGCTCAGCCTCTTGTTGAGCAATCTGAATATTTCCAATGAGTAATTCTTTGAGGATATTATCGGTTTCGGACCAGTTGCCGGGAGGGAAGAATCGGGCTATTTCTGAACCAACCACTTCTTCATGGCTGAAGCCGGTCAGTTGCTTACCGTAATTGTTAAATAAGTGAATTATCTGTTTATCATCGGATGTCATCACAATCATTTGAGCTGTATCAACGAGCTGTGTAATGAAATCACGTTCATTTTTTAAGGCTTGATGTGCTTTAAAAACAGCCTTATTTCGTTGTGAAACCTTATCTTCCAGATCCTCCAGCATGGTGGCGAGATTGCATAGTTCCTGCTTTAGATTAACAACGGCCTGGTCAGAATTAGCTTCATTGATGGATTCACATTGCTCCCGCGCTTCCATGTATTTTTTACTGGCAACTAAGGGCACAGACTGGGTAAGCTGGCCCAAGTCATCAATGATGAGTTGTATAGGCTCAGTAATATATCGTGTTAATAAATAAAGACATATTACATAACTGATAACGCCGACCAGAGCAGAAACCCAAGTATTATTTGAAACTGTCTGGAAGAAATAATGAGTTGAAATAAATACGCCAATAGCGATAACAGCAGAACATAAGCTGAAAGCCATAATTCGGTTTTTTGTATGCGTCACCGTCTCTGAAGGTTTAATATCATTCATACTGACCGCTTGCTCATAATCTACTTCCCTTTTGGCTAGCTATCCGAGACTTTTCTACACATCCAGTCTAATACACCTGTTGGCAGCAGTCTCTTACTATATGCAAAAAGGTAGGTTGGAAAAGTGACGTAGTATCTGCTTTTAGGATTTCTTGCTTCTAAGGCGTGAATACATTTTTCTACGACGGCATCGGCCGACAGAGTGAATGGAGCGGCAGGCCCTTTTTTCTGTAATCTGGCTTCCATCGCTTCGTATGTGTCACGATGTGGGCTGTTTATTTTATCGATATGTTGCAGGTATTTTGCATAAGCATTGTCTCTGAAACGGCTGGTAATAGGGCCAGGCTCAATTAAGCTAATATGAATATGAGTACCGGAGAGCTCTATGCGTAGAGTATCTGCTAAGCCTTCAATAGCATATTTACTGGCGTTATAGGCGCCTCGATAAGCTAGAGCAATTAACCCCAATATGGAGCTGTTATAAATAATGCGTCCATACCCTTGCTGACGCATATGAGCGATAGCGAGATTCGTTAGTTGTTGTGTACCAAACACATTCGTTTCAAACTGATCTGTTAAGGCTGTTCGTGATAGATCTTCAACTGCGCCTGGTTGCCCAAATGCGGCGTTATTAAATAAACCGTCCAGTTGATTATTAAGATAACTTAACGCTTGTTGAAAGCCTTTTTTAACACTGTTTTCATCAGCTAGGTCCATAATGAGAGTATGAATACCATACTGTTCCAATCGAGCTTTGTCGCTTTCATTGCGAACCGTAGCAACGACTTTATAGCCTCGCTGATGTAAAGTTTCAGCTGCACATAAACCAATACCACTTGAGCAACCTGTGATAAGACATGTTTTCATTTTAGTAACTTATTTTATTAATGTGTTGCTACTTTATCGGATGTTGGGGTAAATGTTTAAGTCTATTGACCGATATGCTATATATGCCCTTGATACTTAACCCTGAGACACTATGCAGACGCAAGAAATAACGGATATTGATTACCAGCGCTTTAGGCGTTTCTTAGAAGATGCCTGTGGTATTTTACTTGGAGATGGGAAGCAATACCTGATCGTTAGCAGACTTACCCGTTTGCTCCGTGATGAAAAGATGACCAGCCTATCAGAGTTGATAGCTGCCGTTGAACGTGGGCAACCTCATCACTTGCGCGATGCGGTGATTGATGCAATGACAACCAACGAAACCTCTTGGTTTCGCGATGTGCAACCTTTTGAGACGCTCGGTCAAGTCATTTTTCCAGAGTTGGATAAGCTTCGAGGAAGCTCTCTCAGGATTTGGTCCGCTGCATGCTCCTCGGGACAGGAGCCCTACACGATTAGCATGATGCTGAGTGAATATTGCCGAAAGTATCCTACTAACAGAATTGCCTCCAGCCAAATTGTCGCTACTGATATTTCGAGTACGATGCTGGTGCAGGCCAAAAAAGCAGAATATGAAGATGTGGCTGTTGGCCGAGGCTTGTCTGATCAACGACGTCAGCAATTTTTCACTAAACAAGGCGACCGTTGGCGGGTGATGGATGACGTCAGACAACGAGTGAGCTTTAGGCCCCAGAATCTGCTGCAAAGCTTTGGCACCTTGGGCAAGTTCGATATTATTTTTTGTCGTAATGTACTGATTTATTTTTCGGCAGATCGAAAAAAAGACATCTTACAGCGAATGGCGCAATCACTAAATAAGGGCGGGTATCTATTTCTTGGGGCATCTGAGACTATCAGTGGTTACACTGATGCCTTTGATCTTGTTCGCACTCCACATAGCACGGTTTACCGCAAAAAAGATTAATGCGGATCATGTTCAATTTTCTTCACTGGCTTTGTTGGCTCAGTAGAAGCTGAAGCCATAGAATCGTTCTCTACTGGTTTTATCAGTCCCAGCCAAGCGCCTACTTTCTGGAAGATTGTTTTAAGTAAGCGCCATAACCTTGGTAAAAGCCAAATCATCAGTACAATAAATAAACCAAGAGCAATCAAAAATAGCACCGGGTGGTGAAGCGCCGTCCATAAACCAGCAATCACTAATAAGTCTTCGCTGATAGATGCTCCCCAGTTTGTGACAGGTTCTGGAGATGTGTTGATTAATAAGCGGCTGCCCGCCTTAGTCGCATGGCTACCCGCCGCTAGTGTGCCACCTAACAATGCCGCAGTTAATTCCACTGCAGGGGTGACATCGCCAACGGCGCCAGCAGCTAACATCGCGCCGGCAGGTATTCTGATGAACGTATGCATGGTGTCCCAGCCTGAATCGACGCCAGGAATTTTATCAGCGAAAAACTCTACGCAATACATAAAACCGGCAGCAGCCATCACCATAGGATCGGTGAGAATCTGAAGTTCATCAGGCAAGGCAATATTTCCGGTCAAGCCCATGTAGCCAAGCATAAATATGGTCGCGTAGAGATTGATTCCACTAGCCCATGCTGCTCCCATACTGAGTGCAATAATATTGACTGCTTCCATAGATTGCTCTCCATTTTGTTATAGTGATGACTTACTTAGCCACAGGGATTTAAGTCGATGATAACCCGAACTGAATTTCTCGCCTATATCAATCAAGTTTTAGAACCCGATCGCTTCAAAGATTATTGTCCGAATGGGCTTCAGGTGGAAGGTCGAGAGGAGATTACAACGCTGGTTACTGGAGTGACTGCATCTGAAGCTTTGCTAGACGAGGCGCTTGATGTCAATGCGGATGCGATACTTGTTCATCATGGTTATTTCTGGCGAGGTGAAGATGCCCGAGTTATTGGGATGAAACAGCGCAGATTAAGATTATTATTGGAAAATGAGATTAATCTAATCGCCTATCACCTGCCATTGGATGCTCACCCGAGCATTGGAAATAACGCACAATTAGCTGAACTATTAGGTATAGAGGTGGACGGTCGGATTTTGGGTATGGGGGAGCCTGCGATAGGTTTATGTGGCAGCTTGCCAGAACCTTTATCCTTGTCGGAATTTAGTAGTCATGTGCGACAAAAGTTAAAACGTGATCCTCTGGTCATACAAGGTCATGATCGACCTATTACCACTGTTGGTTGGTGCACCGGCGCAGCCCAAGGATATTTGCAACATGCGGCTGAACTGGGGTTGGATATATACATCAGTGGTGAGATTTCTGAACCTACTGTACATATGGCGCGTGAGTTAGGTATTAATTATATGGCAGCTGGGCATCATGCTACAGAGCGTTACGGCGTGAAAGCACTGGGAGAGATGCTGGCAGAGCAGTTTGATATCGTTCATCATTTTATTGATATTGATAATCCGGTATAGAGTCTTATGGTGAAGTCCATCCTAAATTTTTATAAAAAGCAGCGTATTCGTATTCAGCGTTTTTTTGATATTACGTTATGGCAAGACCTTCCAGAGGATGCTTCGCCGTTATGGCGTTTTTGGGTAAATGCCATTCGTGTGACTTACATCATGATTCGCGAATTGGCGACAGGTGAATTAAATTTGCGAGCGATGAGCTTGGTATTTACCACTATTTTGTCCCTTGTGCCTTTAATCGCCGTAGCATTCTCAGTATTAAAAGCCTTTGGTGTTCATAATCAAATGGAGCCGATGCTGTTGAGTCTGCTGGAGCCGCTCGGAGAGCGTGGACCGGAAATTACCGAGAATATTATTGGCTTTGTTCAAAATGTAAAAGTTGGCGTACTGGGATCCATTGGTGTTGCCATGCTGTTCTACACGATCATTGCCTTGGTTCAGAAAATTGAGAATGCGTTCAATTTTGTCTGGCGTGTGAAACGCTCTCGATCATTCGCGCGTCGTTTTACCGACTATCTCAGTGTGGTGATGATTGGGCCTGTATTGATATTTTCAGCTCTTGGGCTAGTAGCAACCGTTGTTAACCATGAATTCGTAAAAGAATTGAGTAGTATTGAGCCATTTGGCACTTTATTAGTCATTGGCACGAAGCTTTTACCTTACCTAATGATCATCACCGCATTTACGTTTTTATATAAATTCATACCTAATACAAAGGTAAAACTGAGTCCAGCCTTGATCGGTGCCTCAGTTGCCGGTGCCTTATGGATTGGAGTAGGGACCGTATTTGCTAAATTCGTAGCTTCCTCATCTAACTACACTGCCATTTATTCAAGCTTTGCAATTTTGTTTTTCTTTATGATCTGGTTATATCTGGCTTGGTTTATTTTATTAACGGGCTCTCAAGTTGCATTTTATCTTCAGCATCCGAAATTGGTGAGGTTGGCAGGCAAGCCATTAACTCTAAGTCCAAGATTGCGAGAGCGAGAAGGGCTTTGGCTAATAACAGTGATTGCCAGACGATTTTGTCAAAATCAGCCTCCTCTCAGTATTCAGCATTTGGAAGAGCAAACAGGGCTGACTAATAACGCGGTACAGGATTTACTTAGTAGCTTTGAAAAAGGTGGATTTATCGTTGAAGTGGCGGGAGATGAAACACGCTATGTACCTTCCCGTGATGTGGCTACAATTCGAGTAGCAGCCCTACTAAATTGCTTACGAACGGCTGAAGAAAATAGTGCCTATGAAATTAAAGGTGTGCTGGATAAAGATGTGAATAAGTTATTAAAAGATATTGGTGATGCTCAGGCAGAGGTATTAGGTGATTTAACTCTACGTGAGCTTGCTGTGAGGAAAGATAACGAATGAGTAGGAGTAGTATCACATCGTTAAACGGCAAACAGATTGTTGTTGGCGTAACAGGAAGTATTGCTGCTTATAAATCAGCCGATTTAATTCGCCGTTTAAAGGAACATGGTGCTGAAGTACGTGTTGTGATGACATCTGGTGCTGCTGAATTCATCACTCCTTTGACATTACAGACCTTGAGTGGTCACCCAGTGGCGATGACGTTATTAGATGCAGATGAAGAGTCCGCTATGGGTCATATTGCATTGGCACGTTGGGCAGACTGGGTAGTGGTTGCACCGGCAACAGCCGATTGTTTGGCTCGGCTTGTTTCCGGTCGTGCGGATGACCTGCTTGCTGCCATTTGTTTAGCCACGGAGGCACCAATTGCTGTTGCACCAGCAATGAATAATAAAATGTGGTCTAACCCCGCCACACAAAGCAATCTGACACTGTTGAAACAGCGCGGTATCAGTGTGATTGGCCCCGCCAGTGGTGATCAAGCGTGTGGCGAGCAAGGAGAAGGTCGCTTAGTTGAACCTCTAATTATTATTGATGAACTAAGCCGCCTGATGGTGCCTGGCCTGTTAACTGGAAAGCGGGTTGTGATTACTGCCGGACCAACATATGAACCGATTGATCCTGTTAGATTTATAGGTAATCGAAGCTCAGGGAAAATGGGGTTTGCTATAGCTCAGGCAGCCAAAGAAGCTGGGGCAACTGTCACGCTGATTGCCGGACCGGTGAGTTTGGCTACCCCAACGGCTGTTAAACGTCTTGATGTAGAAACAGCTGAACAAATGATGCTTGCAGTTGATGATAGCTTGGAATCATGTGATATTTTCATCAGCTGTGCTGCTGTGGCTGATTACCGACCAACACAAGCTAAGCAAGAAAAAATTAAAAAAAATACAAAACAGCCGTTAAATATAGAACTCGAACCAACAAAAGATATTGTGTCGAGCGTCACGACCCGACACAATAAACCAGAGTTTGTTGTTGGGTTTGCGGCTGAAACCCAAAATTTGACAGAGTATGCACAATCAAAATTAGAGCGGAAAAATCTCGATATGATCGCAGCTAATTGGGTTGGAGAAAAACAGGGGTTTGCTGTCGATGATAATGCATTGCGTGTTATTTGGAATGATGGTGAGCAAACATTGCCACTGATGCCTAAAACTCAGTTGGCTAGAGAACTTATGACATTAATAATAAAAAGATTCTATGCAAAAAATTCAATTAAAAGTGCTTGACCCTAGACTTGGCGACACGATAGCCCTTCCGGATTATGCAACCTCAGGATCGGCTGGTTTAGATCTACGTGCATGCCTTGAGGAGTCTGTCACTCTTGCACCAGGAGAAACGATTTTAATTCCGACTGGTCTTGCTATTCATATCGATGATGCCAGTCTGGCTGCTGTGTTACTTCCTCGCTCTGGCTTAGGGCACAAGCACGGTATTGTCTTAGGTAATTTGGTGGGGTTAATTGACAGCGATTATCAAGGACAGGTTTTTGTGTCATGCTGGAATCGCGGTAAAGAGAGTTTTGAGATTAGTGTAGGTGAACGGATTGCACAAATGGTATTTATACCTGTCGTTCAAGTCGGTTTTGAGCAAGTGGATGAATTTACATCATCTGAACGTGGCTCGGGTGGATTTGGGCATACTGGACGTCAGTAATACCAAGCATAGAGGAAGAGCATGGCTATGATGGAAAAGCTCGCTGTAAAGCTGGGAAGCAAGTTAATAAGTGTGGTTTTGTTACTGATTGTTTTATTGATACTTGGCTGCGCTGTTTTATTTATCAATAATCAAACTGATGCAACACAACAGGATTCTGAGCGACATAAGAACCAGCAGATTGTTGATGCTGTTACTTCCAGCTATCAGCAACAAATCAGAGATTGGCAGCAACAAGCTCTTAGCCTTGCTGAACAAAACGAAACTAAGCAACTCGCAAAAACCAAGAATATATATGAGATTCAAGACTGGAAGAGTCTTGCTAAGACTTTTTTTCCAACGGCCAAAGCGGTTTGTTTAATCACTCAAGAATATGAGTCTCCAACAAGTGATAGTTGTTTACCAATTACTTATGCCTCGTTAAAAAGTTTGCGTCAGCTGAAAACGCAGGCCCAACCCGATGTCGCCATGATCATGCAAGATGGTAAGGCTGATCATATTTTATTGGCAGCGCGAGTCCCTCTCGATGATAATCAACAGTATGCCGCAGTAGCTATTGGGCTTAATCCCGCAGATATTCAAATGATTAATCCAGGGCTGATTCCTGGTGCGTATATTGAAGTTACTCAGGGAAATATGCCATTAGGTATTTTGACCACGATTGGCAATCGCCAATACAAACAAGCCAGTCCGACTTTTAGTCAGTCGATAGCTAGTTCTTATTGGCAAGTGAAGCTTTGGGGAGCGCCTCCATCTGCTGGTTTATCGCTGTGGATAGTCTTCATTCCTGTGATGGTATTAATCGCTTTTTTATGGGGTGTTAGAGAGTGGTGGCAAAAAAAATTATTACATTCAGATGCCAATACATTAGAAGAGCAACTGACTGACTTACAAGAAGTAAGATTAAAACCAAAATATCCACTCATCTTTCAAGAACTCTATGGTGTCAGAGACTTTATTCAACAGCTGGCTGTACCAGAAAAGAAACGACCTGTACCCGTAGAAGAACCTCTCAATACTTTTGTTATTGATGAGCAGACTGAGCAAACAGCAGACTTAACTGCTGATGCACAGAATGAGTCCGAGGTTGAGACTCAGTTAGTAAATAAGGATGTTATTGATTATGACCAGCCTTATGAAGATGTTGCTTCAAATGCGTCGATAATTTCTGACAGCGATGACGGGGATGAAACTCCTGCTGAACAGCACTCTACTCTCAATGAAACTGTGGAAACGCGTTCTGAGTTACTCGAGCTCGAATTGAGTGATGAGGAAACTGAGAGTGAGAATACAAAAGAGCCTTCTATCTCTACTGATCCAGAGTTATCGACCATAGAAAATGTGTCGACAGACCCTCAACATCATATCAATTTTGCATCAGAGCATGATGACATTGAAGAAAGCTTTCACGAGGATACTCAGCAAAATCAGGTGTCGGCAGAAAAGAAACTCGAGTTAAATCCCCCTTCAGAACAAAATATGCCTGATGAAGCGATATTCAGAGCCTATGATATTCGAGGGATTGTGGGGGAACAGCTCACTGTGCCTATCATGACATTGATTGGTCGCGCAGTCGGGAGTCAAATGCTCGCACAAGGTGTGTCTGAGTTAGTTGTTGGTCATGATGGCCGGCTGAGTAGTCAACCGCTGGCAAAAGCTTTTATGCGAGGTGTGACCAACACTGGGTGTAACGTCATTGATCTTGGACAAGTTCCAACGCCAGTAGTGTATTTCGCTTGTGAACATTTAAAAACTCATTCAGGTGCTATGATTACAGGTAGTCATAATCCTGCTAATTACAATGGTATTAAGTTGGTTATTGCTGGTAAAACACTTGAAGGTGATGAAGTTCATGCCTTATATCGCCGAATAAAAACAGGCGCATTCGAAACTGGACGCGGTAACATCAGTGCGAATGATGTGACTGAAGCCTATATCCAACGAATCAAAACTGACGTTAAGATTGAACGGAAAATCAAAGTTGTTGTAGATTGCGGAAACGGTGTCGCAGGCAAAGTTTTACCTAAAGTGCTCAAAGAAATTGGCTGTAATGTTATTGAGTTATTCTGTGATATTGATGGCCGTTTCCCAAATCATCATCCAAACCCTGGTGATCCCAAAAATTTACAGTCATTAATATCAGAAGTGAAGTCTACGGGCGCAGAACTTGGTATTGCGGTGGACGGTGATGGTGATCGTCTCGGTGTTGTAGATACAGAAGGTAATATCATCTGGCCTGATCAACTTATGATTTTGTTTTCAAGAGATGTCTTGGAAAAACAACCCGGCGCGACGGTATTATATGATGTAAAAAGTACGAGTTTACTTGAAGGCGTGATACGCTTTGCTGGTGGCGAACCAATGATGGTGCCATCTGGACATTCTGTTATCAAAAACAAAATGCAACAGTATAATGCCGTGCTGGCTTCTGAAATGAGTGGACATTTCTTCTTTAATGATCGCTGGTATGGCTTTGATGACGCAACTTATGCCGCTGCTCGACTTATTGAGCTATTAGTGGCTGATCCGATGTCGCGAACCCCTACGCAGTTGTTTGCCGAAATTAGCCAGCGTGTGTCTACTCCCGAAATTATGGTGAATATGCCTTATGCGGAAGCTAAACGATTCATGACCACACTGATTAGTAATTTTAATGCTGATGGAGGAGATGTTTCTACAGTTGATGGTATCCGGGTAGATTACGCAGATGGTTGGGGCCTGGTTCGTATTTCAAATACCTTACCTGCCTTAACACTCCGGTTTGAGGCAACAAATGATGTGGAATTAGAAAGAATTAAACAGTTATTTATAGAACAAATGCAGCAAGTAAAACCGACCCTGACACTAAAATTATAATTTAAGAAAAAAGAATGAGTTTAAACACACAACGTGCTACCCATATTGCTCAGGTATTAACTGAAGCTTTGCCTTATATTCAGCGATTCTCAGGCAAAACGCTGGTTATAAAATATGGCGGCAATGCCATGGTGGATGAGGCATTAAAAAATAGTTTTGCCAGAGACGTGGTCTTGTTAAAAGCCGTAGGGATTAACCCTGTCATTGTGCATGGTGGTGGTCCACAAATAGGTGAATTACTTCAACGTGTCGGAAAACAAAGTGAATTTGTGAACGGTATGCGTGTTACAGACCGTGAAACCATGGATATTGTCGAAATGGTTTTAGGTGGTCAAGTAAACAAAAGTATTGTTAATCTTATCAATAATCATGGCGGCAGAGCGGTTGGTTTAACCGGCAAGGATGGCAGCTTGATTTTTGCTGAAAAATTACAGATGTCTGGTTCTTCTGACATTAATCCATCAGAGTTGATTGATTTAGGGCATGTTGGCAAAGTGGCCAGCATCGACACTAGCGTCATTGATATGTTGATCCATAGTGACTTTATTCCAGTGATTGCACCGGTAGGGGTTGGGAAAGATGGTGAATCATATAATATCAATGCTGACTTAGTTGCAGGTAAAATCGCTGAAGTACTACAAGCTGAAAAACTAATTCTGTTAACTAATACTGCCGGTTTATTAGATGCCGATGGTCAATTGCTAACAGGTTTAAATGCTAAGCAAGTCAATGAGTTAATTGATGAAGGCATTATCTATGGTGGTATGCTTCCGAAAATTGGTTGTGCTCTGGATGCGGTACAGTCTGGTGTGACAACGGCTCATATTATCGATGGGCGAGTTCAACATGCCGTTTTACTGGAAATGTTTACTGATGAAGGAGTAGGTACTTTGATTCGTGGAGGTGGTCGATGACTGAAGCAGTAAAAACTACTAGAGCTGAAGCAAAACGTTCACGACGTCAGGATATTCTTGAAGCTCTGGCTTCAGAGCTAGAGCAACGCCCGGGAGAGCGAATCACTACGGCTAAACTCGCTGCAAGTTTGGGGGTCTCTGAAGCTGCCTTGTACAGACATTTTCCCAGTAAAGCGAGAATGTTTGAAGGGTTAATTGGCTTTGCCGAGGAAACCGTATTTGGTTTGATACAACGAATCTTACAAGATGAGCAGAATGCCCTACATCGCATAGAGAAAATAATGACATTGTTACTGGGATTTTCAACAAAGAATCCTGGCATCACTAGCGTTTTAATGGGGGCTGCTTTAACTGGAGAAACAGAACGTCTAAGACAGCGTGTCAGTCAATTTTTTGACCGTATCGAAACTCAGTTTCGGCAGATTCTCCGAGAGCGAGAATTAACATTAACTCAGGCAGGTGGAAGACCGGTAAATGAGACTGCAAATTTGTTACTCACTATTGTAGAAGGCCAAATGCAACAATATGTCAGAAGTAGTTACAAGCAGTCGCCTCTCATTGGCTGGGAACAAAAGTGGCCGTTAATAACAAAAATGCTTGAGGTTTATGCATGATTAGTGTCTGTCTAGTCGGTTCCGATATAAAGAAGGAACTTGCTCTATTACAGAGCCAGCACAACATTATCACCAATGCACTATATGAAACTTCATTTGAAGCATTGTTAGACGCAATCACGAAGTTAAAGCCAGACGTATTAGTTATATCAGATCAATCTAATCAACTTTCAGCCGATGAGTTATGTTTCTATGTCAGTCTGCGTTCAACACAGACTAAAACGATTATTATTACTGATAAGCCAGCAACTTATGAGCAGTTGAAGTTGTCTGCTTTTACATGTCGTGGTTTTGTCGCTTATGAACAAAGGCATGCGATTGTCAGGGCTGTACGTGTTGTTTATGATGGGGAAGCTTGGATTCCAAGAAAGTTAGTAACGGATGTACTTGATCAACTAGCTAGAGAAGAAAAACAGCATAATCTTGTTAAGAATTAATAACTCATCCCCATTCATTTTAATTAATGGTACTAAACTTGCTATGACAATCATCATAGAATTTTAAAAGTGTGAACTTATTCACATTTACTTATGTGTTAGTACCAAAGTACAGTAGATAAAATGAAGCTCTCACGGCAATATTACGCCATGATGAATATGTTACGCGTTCTGGACTGTCCAGTTCTGCGATTAGGGGAATAAATATGGCTACAGAAATTGGTGTTGTAAAAGCGCTCATTGGCGCTGTAACCGCCACCTCCACGGATGGTTCTGTAAGAGCTCTTCAAGTTGGTGATGTGGTTTATGCCAATGATTTAATTTCAACAGGTGCCGAAGGTGCGGTTGAGATTGAATTTGCTGATGGTAGTGTGATGGACTTGGGACGCAGCTCTCAAGCACTTCTAGATACTGAAGTATTCGATCCAACAAATACAGATGTCGTAGATAACCAACAAGCGGTTACTGACGATGTTGATGCCATACAGCAAGCAATTTTAGAAGGTCAAGATCCTACTCAAACTGGTCAAGAGACGGCTGCCGGAGCAGGTACAGTCACAGGTAATGAAGGGCATGATGCTGTCTTTGTCGACTATCTTGAACCAGAAATAATTCCTGAAGCCGGGTTTGACACTATTGGTGTTAATAACACCTATGATTTTCCAGAAGCTGACTTACTCTTTATTGATGATAATGGTGAAGCATCTGATGTCCCACCTCCTGTAACGCCCCCATCTGGTGACATTACTATTGAAGCTCCGTCCAGCTTGGTTTCTGAGGGTGGTTTAGCTAATGGGCAATCAGGTGGGGCGGCATCATCCACTCAAACGATCAGTCTGGATATGGGGGGCTCTGATTTAAACAGTATTACCCTGTCAACAACGGGAAATACGACAAGTTTATTAACTCTGGATGGTCAAGCTATTGATACTGCATGGGATAGCTCCACTGACACATTGATCGGTTACATTCGTGGTACAGATTCTGCTAATGCTGCTAATCAGATTTTTACAGTGACATTAAGTGATACCTCAAATACCCAAGCTTCGTATACGGTTGAGCTGCTTCAAGCCATTCGTGACGTTGATGGTGTTACTGAAAATATTAATGTTAATGTCAATGTCACCAATAATCTTGGGGAATCATTCACATCAAATTTTGGTGTCACGGTTCAAGATGATACTCCTGTCGCCAATCCAGAGCAGATTTCGCTATCTGTTGGTCAAGCTGTAAACACTAATTTACTTCTAGTTCTTGATGTGTCGAACAGTATGAACGCCTCTGCTGATTTTCAAGGCATGACAAAACTTGAAGTGATGATTAAGTCCAGCCTTAACTTAATTGAACAATACGAGGCGCTGGGCGATGTCATGGTGAACCTGGTGACATTTAACAATGGCGCTGAGAATCCAACAAGTTTTTGGGTAGATACTGCAAAGGCAAAAGACATCATTAACTCACTCTCTGCGAATGGAGAAACCAATTATGATGCTGCCTTAGCTGAAGCGATGGATGCTTTCGCCAAGATAGGTAAAATACCAGATGCACAGAATATCGCCTATTTTATGTCTGATGGTGCGCCTAATGAGAGTAATCAAACTGATGCCGACGGCAATTATATCGGTGTTGGAATTGATAGTAGTGAACAACAGGCATGGGAACAGTTTCTAGCTGACAATGACGTAACATCTTATGCTTTAGGAATGGGCGCTGATGCTGTAGCTAATGAGCTTACGCCCATTGCTTACGATGGTGTGAAAGAAGCAGATGTTCCAGTCATTACGGTCACCGATTTTTCTCAGCTTGCAGATACTTTAGTAAATACCATAACCGATAAAGTCGCACACGGCTACCTAGTTAATGGTGAGATGCCATCTGAATCAGGATTTGGTGCTGATGGTGGTTGGATAAGTCAAATATCTATTGACGGTGTTGACTATAGCTTTGACCAACTGACTAATACCGCTTCGCCATCAAACGCTTCGTCAAACTTTAACTCTGCAACACAAGTGTGGACTATTGTCACCGCCAATGGCGGAGTATTGATGGTGAATATAAATAGTGGTGAATATACCTACACTGTAGGTGATTCAGCGAGTGGCTCATTCACAGAAAATCTAACATATACCATTACTGATGGTGATGGTGATACAGCTGGCAACTCTTTTACAGTTGATGTCGATGTAGATTCATCTACATTGGTAGTCAGTGATGACCTAGTTATTACTAACCAGGATTCTGTTGATATACCTGATTGGGCTTTATTTGCTAATGACAGTGGTGCAGATGGTGAAACTTATTCCTTGAATGATGTTTCATCAGAGACTGATGCTGTTTCCGTAAATGGAAATAATGTTAATTTTAATGATGCGAACAGTAATGGTGGTAGTTTCAGTTATCAGAATCAAGCTGGTAGTCAAACAGACTCTGCAAATGTTTCTGTTAATCACGTCAATGGTAGCCTGCTTGAAGGCTCATTCAGAGATGAAATACTCATCGGCGGTAATGATGTAGATTTCATTTATGGTGGAGCTGGTAATGATGTCTTGATAGGCAGCACCGGTGGAACATATGATTCTGGAGATAGAGAAGTTACTGCTAGAGTAAGTTCTGGACAGACTGGTAGTTCAGCAAGTGGCAATCAATTTTCTTTTTCATTGACGGCGTTAGCTGCGGCAGCGCTATACATAACAGAAATTCGTATTTCGCTTGCTGATTTTAATGGCACATTTAATCAGGTTGGTCCTAACAGTTACACTTTCACCCTTGGAGATGGTTCAACCATCTCCAGTGATGATATTCAAATGGTTACAGAAGGCGACTCTGAAGAGTTGGTTATTCGATTTGAGCCAGGTGCTTTCACACATGAAGATACATTAACGTTTGGCATTGATACTGATGGCCGTGGTTTGAGTCGAGGAGAAGACTTTGGTGCTAAAGAAGTACCTTTCAAGGTGTCTTTTAGTGATGGTACTAGTCTTGAAGGTACTTATGAATCTGACAGCGTCAATGGTGGTAGTACAGCTACAGTAAATGATTCCCCAACAGTCACTGAAACATTAGAAGGCGGTGCTGGCGACGATATCCTCATTGGTGGCGCTGGTGAGCATATTCTCGAGGGTGGAGAGGGAGATGATACGCTGGTCGGAGGAGCTGGTGATGATATCCTTACTGGTGGTGATGGTGCAGATTTATTTGTTTGGAATGCCGGTGATGAAGGGACTTTATCTAACCCCGCGAGTGATATTGTAACTGACTTTAATGGTAGCGAAGGTGATGTATTAGATCTTTCTGATATCCTTCAAGGTGAAGAAAGCAATGACATTACCGATTATATATCTGTTGCAGAGCAAGGTAGTGATGTTGTCTTATCCCTAACTCCCGAAGGTGATGGCGGAGATATGACACAAACAATTACTTTACAAAATACGAATATTGATCAACTAGTGGGTGGTGACACCTCTGGTATGTCTAATGCGGATATTATCAACTCGCTAATCGGTAGCGGTCAAATTCAAGTTGATCAAAGTTAATTCTGACAATAAGTAAAAAATAAAAAAGCCGACTTAAGTCGGCTTTTTTATTTTATTGTGATTAGTTATTACCAACAACCAGCTGGACCAGTAGCACCTGTCTGAGTGATGGTTAAAGAGTCACAGCTAGTGCCATCAGCTTGAGTACCTTGAGCTTTAGCTAATAATCGATAGCTTGTTGTTGTTGGATCTGGATTGACTTCAATAGTGTAATAAGCTGTCCCTGTCTTTGGTGATTGGGCAAAAGGCAGAGCATTTTTGGTACCGACATATGTAAAGTTTTCTGTGTAAAAACGCTCCATATAGCTCGCCAATTCCATTAAATCTGCCTGAGCATTTGCTCGACGAGTCTGTCTGACTTGCTCTTGATAGGATGGATAAGCAATTGCCGCTAGAATGCCTAGAATGACTACAACAATCATCAACTCAATAAGTGTAAAACCATTATTTTTATGCATAAGAATCAACTATTTTGAGAGTGGACATATCTCCCTTAATATTTGGGAGAACATTGTTTTTATCATCAGTCTTAGCTCTATACTGAATCGCATATCTAGCCGGAATGTTGGTCCTTACTTCACCTGACCCATAGACAATAGTCTATGAATGACCGTTTGATTATCAACTTTAGAGGTTTTACTGAATATGCTTAAGGTTCCTATTTTTTAAAGTTATCATGAGCACGCCAAACTGTGAAGATGTATTAGCAATAACTGTAAAGGAAAATCGCAATGCAAAGAAAATTAATATCTACATACCATCTTGCTTTCTCGATTGAACTAATAATTGAGTTGTATCCATGATGCTCTTCCAATAGCATCAAGCGGTGCAGCCTCTTTAATAACAGTCAAACCACCATCAGCATTACTCATGATTTTAACTTCAATATTCGAAGAGCCAGCTGGCCTAGATATTGCCGGCGTCGAAACTATGCTATCGAAGCCTCTTCCAGAAGCTGGTATTTTTGTCTTAATAGGATTTCCATCTTTATCTGTACCTATTGCAACCTCTATAAAATCATTGGCATCAATGATTCCATCACCATTGTAATCAAATGGTGAATATTCAAGTCGGCCACCAGTTAAGTAATTAAATTCCATAATCCAACTTGTTCCACCACCCTTGCAAGCATCGTCTGAGGGGATTAGTGTTGTGAAAATGATCTTATCATCTCGAAGAATTGGCCGACTGACCATTCTTTCACCGTCATTATTATTTGATGTCAAACTGATCAAGTCAATGTAATATCCTCTTTTTTGTCCATTACTTTTGTTCAAACCCCAGTTGACCTCATTGTCAGACGAAACTCTATAGCGTTCTCCTTTATCATTAATGAACTCTTGGAGAATATCCTGGCGTTGAAGTTGTGACTTATTGAAAGTATTGAGTACAGATGTACGTGGATCCCATATGCCAAAAAATGACTGTGTTGTCTGGCCGTATCGAGTATGATCGCCCACTTCGAAATACTTACCTGTACCAAACATAAGCAGGTATCCATCCTTTGTAGGATGCTTCTTCGGTATAATTTGCGTAGTGATGGGTAAAGTGTTTGTTTTTGTACAGGTTGCTGCTGAGCAAGCTGTAAAAATAGGTGTAGGATTTTCACCAACAGTATAGGAAAAGTCCCATTTGCTGGGCTCTTTGCCCGTTAAGTCAATACTCCAAACATTGCCGAATAAATCCCCAGCGTATATGGCATCTGTTGTGCCATCTTTATTAATATCGACTGCTGACGGGGTAGCAATACCATTGGGTCTACCACTTTCGGTTGGATCTTGAGCCGTTCCTGTTTTTGTATCAAACTTACGAATAAGTGATCCGGTTTTTATGTCAACAAGATAGATAAAGGCATTTCCGCTAACACTGTCATTTGTCGTAGTTTTATCATTACCATTGTCAATTGTATTGTTATAGCCATTTCCAAACAGGGCAGCCCATTGACCGTTATTTAGTCTGATAATACTGGCCCGTCCCATGGTATATCCAAGATCGGCATCGCCTATGTTGGTTTCAGGGTCATATTTATCTGTGAATTCCCATAAAACATTCTTAGCTGCTTCTGTTTCGCTAGAAAACCTTTCAGGGTCTGTAACATCCAGGGCAAAAAAGCCTTGACCTCCAGCACCTAAACCAGAAATCAATACTGTATGCCAACTGTTATCATAAAAAGCATCAAATGCAACGGGAGTGGCATCAACGAAGAACTGATGGGAATAAGCAGGATCGGCTAGCTTACTTAGATTTGGATAGATTTCTGCTGGCACGTAGGCAAACTTCTCGACTCCAGCATCGTCTCCATTCGCTTGAATAGCATGTAGCATTCCATCGTTTGCTCCCACATACAGCATGTTTTTACGTTGAAGATTCGCTTTAACAAAAGAAGAATATGGCTTAGCATCCTCCGGCTGATCGTCGTCGCCTCTGCTTCCCCAATCGTCATAATAGTCTGCATTAGGTTTGGCGACTAAGATGGGGGAAGAGTTGATAATATCCCCAAGTGTTGCAGATGCAGCACTATTATTCTGGGCTGCTGATCGATCTCGATATTCGCCACTATTCGCTTTCTCGTTGCTTCTATCGCCTCTTATATAATTGAGTAGTTTGTCATCATATTGACTGCTATCACTTTTATCTTTATTTAACAGTGCCTGTTGTGATTCTGAAAGGTTGTTTAACCTAAATGGTTGTCCGGTCGTCCCATCAAAAGTAAATATAATACGTTGTGATGGCGAGAGGAGTTTTTCCGATGCATCCCATGTTGGCGCGGTATTTAGCTTGCCACTCTCATCAAAACCAAAGGCGCGCACCTTTCCTGTCCAGTCTCCGCTATTATAGGTAGCTTGATAAGTTTGCGTATCTGTCCTTAATGACCCCGCGTCAATCGCAACTGACGCTGATGATGAATTTCTATCAGTAATGTTCGTCAGTATATTCGTTAGAGATTCAGCAAAGGTTTCCGGATCAGATGCACTAAAGAACTGTCCTCTACTATTGATGGCTGCGTGTAACATGTCATCGATTTTTGCAGGGGCAGTCTGATCCACATGAGGATTCGGCCAACTTTCAATATCTTTGAGGGCAGTATTAGTATCTATGGTTCCTGTAACGCCAAGTCCTACGGTAAAAGTAACTAAGTGCTGCCAGAACGCCTCGTCATGACTGTTCGTCGGAACCTGATTATCAAGATCTGGGCGTAGATCTCGTTTCCAATAATGCATCGCAACATCTGCGAGTGTTCCACTGTACTCGTCTTTATATGGTAGTTCAGCGATGTATTGGAATTGCTTCTCATCTGGACCAGTAATAATAGGTCCATCAGCACCATCAGAATTCTCGAAATAAAAATTGTTATTATTAGACCAGTATCCATCGCTCATTAATATATGATAACTCTGCCGACAAGTGAGTTGCTCGGTGGCATCATCGGTTCCTGGGATTTGCCCCCAAGGTCCTTTATTATCACTCCTCTCAAAATACTGACCAACATAATTTGCTGCCTCTCTAAGAGGGGTTCCGTTGGTATTAATTGTATGGTTATAAAGGGTGCTAAAGAAGTCCTCGCGTTCCGCTCCCGAAAACTTTCTTAGCCCTTTTATTATAGAACGCTGCCATTGACCATCAATAATTGACCATCCCTTATTTATGGCGGCAAAACCAACACGAATATTATCTGGCTGACTAGCAAATGCACGACCTATTCCTGCTCTGGCGGTTAATACTCTTGAGCGATAATATTGAAACCAGTTTGCAAAGTTTTGTATTTCTTGTTCACGAGTTCGAATCGTGCCGTTTGGACTCTTAAAAGTAGCATCAACGGGAGTCGTATCTGTAATACGGACACGAGTATATTTGGATCTATCTAACCGTGAGTCTGAAGACGTTCCATTAAAAACGTAGTACGTAATTGGCCAAAAACTATATTGGTATCTGGGTGTGCGGGAATAATTAGTGACGCTGTTTTTATCGTTAAACCAGTATTTGTTGTATATCGTTTGTAGGGCTTTAAGGTTTATTGTGCCTACTGATGGCGCGGCAGGGTTGTAAAAAGCGGCCGAGGGATCTGCATTGCCCATGCTCCCACCTTGATAATCTTTCCATGGCTCGTAAGTCACGTCAGGATTATAGAATACTGAATTGTTGGCTGAAGAACGAAAATAGAAATTATATGCGTTATCCTCTTCGAAGTCGGGGATATCTCTAGGATTCATATTGGCACCGTATACCGAGTTAGGCATAGGGAAAAGATAATGTACCCTTCTCGGATCCGGCTGTGGCATGATTTCAAATTGCATAGAGCCTGAGTCATCTAATGTGAACATGATATTAGCATCTGCCGAACCACCTATGTAGAGTGGTGTTTGACTGATATTTAAGCTTCCTGCCGTTGCTAATAACGAGTATGTAAAGAGGCTGACTGTGGATATAATTCGAGTTGATATGTTCATCGTTAAAACCTCAATACAACGGTACTTTGTAAAAGAACTCTAGCCTGAGTTGAAGCACCTAAACCTCTAGCAGTGACGCGATAGAATTTCTTCGTGCCTGTACTCGGGCTACTTTCAAGATCGCCTCGATCTTTGTAGACTTCTTCGATCACATATCTGGGGGCACCAATAGCGCCAGCAGGTGTCGTAGCAATTATTGAGTTATTGTTATTCTGCCACCATGTTTCATTAACATCGCCCCACCATGGCGTGGCATTATTAGTGGTAGGATCCATCACATCACGTGTCCATACCCCCTTGTCACTGCCATCATCAGTTGCTAAGGGGTAGTCAGTCCATGACAGTATTTCTATCTCAGCTTCTCTAAGTGCTATTTCTGCAGCTTCAAAAGCGATATCTCGGTCAATTTGATTAGCAGCCATTTTTTCTTCCATGATGCTTGTTCGCATTGCAAAAATACCGATCATGGTCATCAACAACAGCATGACTAAGCTGACAATTAACGCTGCCCCAGTTTCATGTCTCTTCGTCATAGGGTACGGTTCCTAAGAGAGATGGTTTTGGTAAAGACTTGACGTAGACGGCCGTCATTAGGTTTATATTCAACGCCATCTAGAAAATAAACACTGTCGCCGACGGCAACGTCAGTATTTTGGTTAGGGTCTGTGTTAATCATAACGAGAGAAACTTTCACACTGATGATTTTTGACCAATCAGTTACTCCTGCAGCATTAACATACTGGTCGACATTGAGATTACCATTATCGTCAATGCCATATTCAACTTTCATCGTTTCAACACCATCCACGACAACGGCAGCGTCATTATTGCCAACCTTCTCATAAAGTGAGGGAGTTCCGCCTTGTGCAGAAACATAGAACGAGTGGGATGCAATGGTATTGAGCCAGCCGCGCCTGAATGTGGTTCCAAGATTAGATGTGCTGTTACCAGGTTTAGCTGCTCCACCTTCAGCATGCTCCAGAGTACCATCGGAGCTTGGATCGTTTGTGACTTGAAAAATCGCTGTATTTTCACAATCACTCACCATGACAATATTCGAACAGGACGCCTTGTAATTAGGACTATCCTTGTCTGTTGAGCATGGAGTTAACCCATTCGCAGCTGGAATTTTCAGTGGTGCAGAATAGTTTTCAACATCAGCGTCTTCAGAGCCACCAACATCATGATCATCTATCTGAATGTATAGTTCATCTACAGTACGTAGTGTTAGTACGTCACTGTTTTTGTCAACACTGGGGATATCGGTTAAGGCTGGGCTCCATGAACCATCGCCATTTGACTTATGACCTGTCAGTGGGACATCAAAGTCCCAAAAATATGAATCGGCATTATTTAATGTGTTAGTAATCTCGGAACCATCACTGCTTTGTAGAGAATTACAGCCTAGATAACCGGTTCTGCTGAGTAATTTAGAGATGCGAAAAACGGCATAACGCCCATCTTCCTGCATTCGGGCCTTCATATCTTGCACGCGATACATTTGTCGGCTGCTGACAAATAATTCAATTACCCCAGCTACTAATAAAAGGCCTATGACCAGAGCGACCATGAGTTCAACTAAAGAAAAGCCTTTGTTCTTTTTCATATTGCACTCTCTAATGATAGAGACGATGTACCGTAATCACCGTAGTTAGTATTTTCATCACCTAACTGCTTGTCGGACCATGTGATTGTTATCTTGCAGATAAAAGCTTTGCTTGAATCAAAGGCTGGGCATGTCACTTCACCTGCCCCTGATGGAAGGTTATTTCCTAGTAGAACTGACCAATTCGCTAAATCTTTCGCTGCTATAGTAGTTCCTGAAACATCAGTATTTGAGTTGTAATTGTATGCACCCGACTGAGCTGCTTTTGTGTTGGCTCGCATCCTATCTAATATATCTGAAGCTAAGATATTGGCTTGTGATTCTAATCCTGCTGTTTGATTACTTTTTAATGTTGTCACTTGAAGGTGTGCCATTCCGAGCAAGCCAAGTGCAAGTACAAAAACGGCTACCATCACTTCTAATAATGTAAAGCCACGTTGTTGTTTTTTCATGGGCATTCTGCTCCAATGCCTACTCTAGAACTACCAGAACTACTGATTGTGATTGTTCTGCTGTTGCTCTGGCTTGTGCAAAAGGTGATCGTACCGTTGACTAGACCATCAATAGTGAATATCTCTCCTGTTGGCATAAAGCGAAATCCTTTTCCCAGACTTCCATTACTATTTGAACTGATGTTTGTGCTGAGTGAGTTTTGTTGAACAAGAAAACAGTCATTGTTCTGAGAGCAGTTATTACCGACGTCATTCAGAGCTGCATTTCCATTCCAGTCTGTAAATACATTCCAGCCACTACTCCAGTCACCATTAGTAATAGGTAGCATGGTGACTTGAATGCCTCTTCTGATAGCTTCACTACGTGCCAGCTGCATCGTACCCATAAAGTCATTGGCTGTGGTGATAAGACGGTGGTCTCTAATCATCTGTGAAAAACTAGGTGCAGCAATAGCTAATATGATGGCGGCTACAGCAAGCGTTACCATCAACTCAACTAAAGTAAATCCTTGATTAATTTTATCTTTTACCACTTTATCTAGCCCTCTCCATGTGGTCGGTTTTAGCCTTATTTATTTTCTTAGTCAAGTTTCAATCAATAGACTTTGTGGGACTTGTCTCATATTTGAAAAATAACAAGAAATATAAGCCAGTATCTCTATTTTTAGTGTAGCAATAAGGCGGCAAAAGAGGGGAAATCTTTGCCGCTATGTTAGACCATTGTATTGCCGAACTCATGGCTGGTTATCGGCAATTCAGACACTTAGTTTAGTTGGCACGTTAAATGCTGAATGACAATTGTAAATGAGGATGGAGGCGTATAGATGCCGATTAATTTTGATAGTGCAATTGGAATTCATGCTGATGCATTACGTGTGCGTTCACAGCGTGCAGAATTGCTTGCCACCAATATGGCAAATGCTGATACGCCCAATTATAAAGCTCAAGATATTGATTTTAAAGATGCTTTAAATAATGCGATGGCAGGAACATCGCCTAGTCAATTAAACACAACTAACCAAAAACACTATTCCACAAACCCGGAATCAAATGGACTGATGGGGCCGATTCAATATCGGGTGGCAACTCAGGACTCACTGGACGGTAATAGTGTGGATGAAGAAGTGGAACAGGCACAGTTTATGCAGAATTCTGTTCAGTATCAGGCTAGCCTGCAATTTTTGGGTGGTAAGTTTAATTCGCTGACACGAGCATTGAAAGGAGAATAGGCACAATGTCGTTATTTAATATTTTTGATATTGCTGGTAGTGGCATGAGTGCTCAGTCTCTGCGTCTGAATACAACGGCAAGTAATTTGGCCAATGTCGATAGTGTCAGCAGTAGTATCAATCAGACCTATAAAGCCAGACAGCCTGTATTCGCCACTGTTCTTGATGATGTTCAAGAAGGTTATAAGCAGGGCGCAGTTCAGGTGCAAGGTATTGTTGAAAGTCAGGCTCCTGTTAGACAGGAGTACAACCCGAGTCATCCAATGGCAAATGAAGAGGGTTATATTTTCCACTCAAATGTGGATCCAATTACCGAAATGGCAAATATGATGTCCGCGTCACGTTCCTATCAAAACAACGTTGAAATCGCGAATACCTCAAAACAATTGCTGTTAAGAACATTACAGTTAGGGCAATAAGGAGGGGTGAAAGATGGCTGTGAGCGGAATTAACGATAACAACCCGTATGCATTCTTGAACTCAAATCGTTCAAAAGAAGATACTAATAAAGATCCCGGAACATTAGGGATGGAAGATTTTATGTCCCTGATGACAACACAGTTGAAGTATCAGGATCCAATGAACCCTATGGAAAATGGCGACTTTCTTGGTCAGATTGCTTCTTTTGCACAAGTTACCGGACTGTCTGATTTACAGGATTCATTTTCTACTTTTGCAAACTCAATGCAGTCTAACCAGGCCCTACAGGGATCTTCACTGGTTGGTAGAACGGTTTTACTTCCCTCTTCAATAGGTAACTTAACGGCAACAGACGGTATGTCCGGTCGGATAAATGTTGCCGATCCTGTTACTGATCTAAAAGTCAGTATTTATGATGAGGCTGGTGTGGTTGTTCGCACCATCGAAATGGGTGCTGCTTCGGGCTATACCGACTTTACCTGGGATGGATTCGATGATAACGGTGAAGCGATGCCTGAAGGTGTCTATCAATTTAAAGCCTCGGGTACTGTTGATGGCTCCAATACCGCTTTTGCAACAGGAATTGAGGCGCAGGTCTCGAGCGTATCGATCAGTTCTACTGATGGGTTAATAGTAAATTTGGCCGGAATTGGTTCTGCGTCATTTAGTGAAGTAGTTGAAATACTTTAGGAGAACATCTTATGTCATTTAGTACAGCTTTAAGTGGTTTGAATGCGGCAACCGCCGACCTAAATGTCAAATCAAACAATATTGCTAACGTCAACACAGCAGGCTTTAAGATGTCTCGTGCAGAATTTGGTGATGTCTTTGCTGTGTCTGCATTTGGTTCAACCAATCAAACGGCTATTGGTAGTGGTGCAGTACTACAAAATGTCGCACAACAATTTAATCAGGGTAATCTGGAGTTCACCGAAAACTCCCTAGATCTTGCTATCAGTGGACAGGGCTTCTTTGCTCTTGCTCCTGAGCTCGATAGTGGTGAAGTTATTTACACTCGTGCTGGCGAATTTGGGGTGGATAATGACGGATATATTATCTCAAATGAAGGTTGGTATTTAAGAACCTTCCCTGTAGATATCGATGGTAATATTTCAGCTACCAGTATGAATGCAACTTCACCGATCCAATTACCTGCGTCGGTTGGTGCTCCTGAGGCTACTACGGCCCTGACTATTGCTACTAATCTACCTTCAACTTCTGATGGCATTATTGATAGTGGTACAGGCGGTATTCTGGCGATTGACCCTACCGATGACAGCACATACAGCTTTTCAACATCAGCGACCATTTATGATTCATTAGGTAATGAGCATATTGTAACTACTTACTATCAACATATTGATGAAGCAGCCCTAGATGGTGGTACGCCAGTGGGAGATAACCAATGGCAAATGGCCGCTTATGTTGATGGTGGTGAGGTTAAAGGTGGAACAGATGGTGTACCTTTTGCCCTAGAAACTGATGCTCGTATTAGTTTTAATGCTGATGGCACATTAGCAAGCGTGGATGCCGACCCTAGTACCGCAGCTGTAGATGATGTGGTTATCTCCTTCACAGATGGTGGTGCAACTGAATGGGCAAGTGGTGCTGAAACACAAGCCGTTACTATCTCATTACGAGGCTCAACTCAGAACTCGGGTAGCTTTAATGTTGGTGCACTTACTGTTAATGGTTTCCCAACAGGTCGTTTAACTGGGGTTGATGTGAGTGAAGAAGGCTTAATCAGAGCTAACTATAGTAATGGTCAAGCCATTCCGATCGGTAAAATTGCCATGGGCAACTTTGCCAATCCACAAGCGCTGAATAAAATTGGTAGCACAGCATGGAAAGAAACCACTGATTCTGGCCCAGTGATTGCAGGGGAAGCAGCAACAGGTAGTTTTGGTCAAATTCAAGCGGGTGCAATAGAAACATCAAATGTTGATTTGACAGCTGAGCTGGTCGGGCTGATTACAGCGCAACGTAATTTCCAAGCCAACTCTAAAGCGATTGAGACAAATAACGCTATTACTCAAACCATTATTAACCTGCGATAACGTTTTTATTATAAATGCGCTGTTTATAGCAGCGCATTGAGGGCAGAAAAATGGACCGTAGCTTATATATCGCCATGAATGGCGCTCAACAAACGATGCTTGCTCAGGCAGCAAATGCCAATAATTTGGCGAATGTGAATACCACTGGTTTTCGGGCTGATTTTGAGCAGTTTAGAAGTATGCCTGTATTTGGTGAAGGCTTACCCAGCAGAGTGTATTCGATGTTGGAACGACCACAGACGGATTATCAAACCGGATCAATTCAATCTACCGGTCGCGACCTAGATATTTCTGTTCAAGGCGAAGGCTTTATTGCTGTTCAAGGTAAAGATGGTCGAGAAGGATATACACGTGCTGGTGATCTCCATGTGACTGAAGCCGGACAGTTAGTGACGGGAACAGGCTTGGCTGTTATGGGAGAAGGTGGACCTATAGCTATTCCTCCAGCACAAACTATCGATATTGGTAGTGACGGTACGATTTCGATTCGCCCTATTGGTGAAGCGGCAAATGCCGTTGCCGTATTAGATAGAATTAAATTAGTTAAACCGGACTTGCAGCAAGTATTTAAAGACAGTGACGGTCTTATGCGAATGCAAGATGGTTCGGAAGCACCTTTAGATGCGACGGTAACAGTTGCGTCGGGCACGCTTGAAGGCAGTAATGTGAATGCGGTTGGGTCCTTAGTCAATATGATTGAGTTGCAGCGTCAATATGAGATGCAAGTCAAAATGATGGAAACAACTCAAGAAAATAGCACTGCATCGGCACGTTTAATGCAGATGAGTAATTAGCATTCAAAAAATACTGACTGCATGAATTTCAGGAGACAATTATGAATCAGGCTTTGTGGATTGCAAAAACCGGCCTTGATGCCCAACAAACGCGAATGTCAGTTATTTCCAATAATCTGGCTAACGTTAATACAACAGGCTTTAAGCAAGATCGTGCCGTATTTGAAGATTTGTTGTACCAGACCATTAGACAACCTGGAGCACAATCTTCCACCAGTACACAATTACCTTCTGGTTTAATGATTGGTACAGGTGTGAGAACGGTAGCAACTGAAAAACTACATGGTCAGGGTAATATCATTCAAACTGAACAAGCCTTAGATGTTGCAATTAACGGACGTGGTTTCTTTCAAGTTTTGATGCCTGATGGCACATTATCGTATACCCGTGATGGTACGTTTCAATTAGACTCAGATGGTCAGATTGTCATGTCAAATGGCAACCCTCTAGAACCCTCAATTACTATTCCAGCAGATACACAAAGCATCACTGTGGGATCCGATGGCACCGTTAGTGTAACTCAACCTGGAACGGCGACACCGACCATAGTAGGCAATATCGAGTTAGCCGACTTCGTTAATCCTACTGGTCTGCAACCTATCGGTGAAAATTTATTTCAGGAAACAGGCGCCAGCGGTACACCCATTACAGGTACGCCCGGTTTGGATGGCTTTGGCCAAACTATTGGCGGCGCATTGGAAACATCCAATGTGAATGTGGTGACTGAGCTGATTAATATGATTGAAACTCAGCGTGCTTATGAGATGAACTCAAAAGCGATATCTACATCCGATCAAATGCTGCAATACGCCAGCCAAAACCTCTAGTTACACCTTGGCTATCTGGTTTCTACTACCAGATAGCCTTTTTCTTTTTATCTTCCCTCGAACTTATATTTTGGCACGAACTCTGCAGGATCCTTTCATGTGAAGTTGGTTATTTTTTGGAGTGTCAAAATGAGAGCAGTTGCCCCATTTTTAGTTTTTCTTGCTGTGGCAGTGTTATCAGGTTGCTATAGCAATGAGGTGAAACGTGATCCTGCTTTTGCTGCCGTGCGCCCAGCACCCATTGAACCACAGGATAATTATGATGGTGCCATCTTTGATGCACGTAATAATATTTCCTTGTTTGAAGATTATCGTGCAAGACGCGTTGGCGATATTTTGACGGTGAAGTTGGAAGAACAGACTGATGCCGAAAAAGAAACGGAAACCACTGTTAGCAAATCCAACACTAATAACATCGATAACCCGACATTGTTTGGCACTACGCCACAATTTAATCTTCCGGGACAGCTACCACTAGCTAACACAAAAGATAACAACCTGGCTTTCGGTATTGGATCAAACTCAGATTTCAAGGGGGCGGGTGATAGCGATCAAAATAATAAACTCACCGGGAATATCAGTGTGTCCGTTGTTGAGGTTTTACCAAATGGCAATCTAGTGATTCGAGGTGAGCGAGTAGTCACTATCAATCAAGGTAACGAATACATTCGTTTATCAGGAATGATCAGTCCAAGAGATATTGAGGCCGATAATTCTATTTCGTCTATACGTGTTGCTGATGCCCAGATTTCTTATGTGGGTGATGGTCCCACCAATGATGCCAATGTGATGGGCTGGTTAAGTCGATTCTTTGTCAGTGCATTAATGCCTTTTTAAAGGGTGAAAGTTATGAAGTTCAGAGTATTTATTTCATTTGCATTATTACTCAGCTCAAGTATCGCCTATGCTGAACGGGTAAAAGATTTAGCCTCCATTGCTGGTGTTCGTAGTAACCAGTTAATTGGTTACGGTCTGGTCGTTGGTCTCAATGGCACGGGTGATAAGACGAAGTTTACTGGGCAAAGTTTGAGAAATATGCTGGTGGAAATGGGAATTAATATCCCTCCGGGTACGGATCCTAAAAGCAAAAATGTGGCAGCCGTTTCAGTCCATGCTGATTTACCGCCGTTTATGAAGCCGGGTCAGACTATTGATATTACGGTGTCATCGCTAGGTGATGCCAAGAGCTTACGAGGAGGGAGTTTATTGATGACTCCCTTGAAAGGGGCTGATGGACAAATTTACGCGATGGCTCAAGGGAATTTGATTGTGGGCGGCTTTGGTGCTGATGCGGCAGATGGTTCTCGTTTAACAGTCAATATTCCAAGTGCTGGTCGTGTGCCGAATGGTGCGACGGTCGAGCGTGCGGTCAGAAACGCATTGAATGTGGGTGACTCTATTATTCTGAATCTTCATAGCCCTGACTTTACAACTGCCAGTCGTTTGAGTGATGCGATCAACCATACACTGGGTAAAAATACTGCATTTTCAATGGATGCGTCGTCAGTAAAAGTGAACGCACCTCGAGATCCTAATCAAAGAGTGCCCTTTTTATCACTGATTGAGAATTTAGAGCTGAGTCCTGGGGAAGCACCGGCCAGAGTGGTTGTTAATTCACGTAGTGGAACCGTTGTTATTGGTCAGCATGTACAGGTAAGTCCGGCGGCCGTGACGCATGGTAATTTATCGGTAACCATCTCTGCGAACCCTGAAGTTAGTCAGCCTGCTCCTTTTTCTCAGGGACAAACAGTGGTTACACCGAACTACAGTATTGATATTACTGAAGAAAATAGCCGCATGTTTGTATTCAATCCCGGTGTTTCGCTGGATGAAATCGTACGTGCTGTAAACCAGGTGGGAGCAGCTCCTGGTGACTTAGTCGCTATCTTAGAGGCATTAAAACAAGCTGGCGCTCTCAAGGCCGACTTAGTGGTTATCTAACTATGGCATACGAGTCTAACATTGCTCAGTCTGCGGTTGATTTTCATGGCCTCAATCAACTACGTCAGCAAGCGGTCAAAGATAGTCAAGCCGAACAAACCTTAAAGCAGGTTGCCGGTCAGTTCGAGTCTTTATTTGTCAATATGATGCTGAAATCTATGCGACAAGCGAGTTTAGCGGAAGGTATCTTTGATTCAACACAGAGCAAAATGTATCAGGATATGGCTGATCAGCAATTGGCTTCTGACTTATCGATGCGAGGTGGACTTGGCCTTCAAGATGCGATTATTAAACAGTTAGGCAGCTACCAGTTACAGTCGTCCGAACCCGCCAGAGCGGACCAAGCTTATGGGTATGATACCGTCATTATTCGACCTGCTTTAGCTAAAAAAGTGAATGAGATGATGATAGAGCAGATACGGGACATTCATGCCGAAAACATAGAAACAGATGCAAAAACAGAAGTTATCGATGCCGGTGAGGTGATATTCAATTCACCCAAAGAGTTTGTTCAAACACTCTGGCCCTATGCTCAGCAAGCAGCAGAGAAGATTGGCGTTGCTCCTGAAGTTATTTTATCTCAGGCTGCACTCGAAACTGGATGGGGTAAGTTTGTTTTAAAAGGAAAGGATGGCGATACAAGTTTTAACCTGTTCAATATCAAAGCAGATAAAAGCTGGAACGGTAACAGTGTCAGTAAAGTGGCGCTCGAATATCGTGAAGGCAAAGCCTACAACGAAGCCTCACAATTTCGATCCTATGATTCCTATCAGGACAGCTTCAATGACTATATAGAGTTCCTGCAAACGCAACCACGCTATCGTAACGCCTTGCGCCACACAAATGATGCTGAAGCGTTTGTTGAGCAACTACATAAAGCCGGCTTTGCCACCGACCCAAATTACTCAGACAAGATAAAACGTATTATGAATAGTGACATTCTGGCACGAATTTCGCTGGAGTCAGACCATGCATAATCACGCTGACGAGTTAAGGAGCATGACATGAGTCTGCTAGGGATTGGGACATCGGCATTACTCACTGCCCAAGGTAATCTATCGACGACCAGTCATAACATCAGTAACGTTAACACTGAGGGTTACACACGCCAACGTGCTGACCAGGCTACTCGTACACCGGATTACAAAGGGGATATGTACTTTGGCACAGGTGTACAAATAACGTCGGTTGAACGTGTCTATGATACCTTCCTGGCAAGTCAGGTCAGAACCTATACAGCACAAGAAGCCGCGCAGAGAAGTTATCTCAGTTATTCGCAGCAAGTAGATGATCTGCTTGGTTCGGAAGACTTAGGTTTAAGTACAGGTATCAGTAAGTTTTTTAACGCGGTGAATGAGGTGGCAAACGATCCTACATCGATTGCTGCCAGACAGTTAATGCTGACCCAAGGGGAGTTATTAGCAAACCGTTTCAATACTATGGATTCACAGCTGACAAAGCTGGATGAACAAGTTGATTATGACATCACTGTGGCTGTGGATGACATCAATAATTTGTCTAAAAGTATTGCGGAATTAAACTCGGCTATTACAGAAGCCACAGGTTCAGGTGGCACTCCAAACGATCTATTGGATAAACGCGACAAACTCATCACAGAACTATCTGAAATCGTATCAGTGAATGTGATTGAGCAATCAAATGGTACGACTAATATTTTGATTGGTAATGGTCAAGCCTTGGTGGCTGGCACAAAGAGTATGTCACTGACTACAGTAACAGATACTTCAACAACACCGCCGCGATTGGGGATAGGCTATGGTGATACGAGTACCAACATCACAAGCCAATTATCAGGCGGCACTTTAGGTGGCGCACTGGAGTTTCGTGACACCATTATTGATGATGTCAGAACTGAGCTGGATGTCCTTGCACAAGCGGTTGTTGAAGGTTTTAATGCTGTCCATAACAATACAACTAACATTGCCAATGGTGGGCAGGGCTCGGTTGATTTAGATGGTAATGATGGCGGTGACTTCTTTGACCCGGCAAATATTACCGCTGGGACTATTTCTGTGGCAATTACTGATCCTCGTGCCATTGCCGCTTCTTCAAAATTTGATGCGGCAACCGGGACCGTGAATATATCTGGCTCGGGTAATAATGAAAATGCATTAGCGTTAGCGAACCTGGAAATGGATAAAACCTTGGTCACTATCGGACCTGGTATTACTCGCTCATTATCAGAAGGTTATGCCGTTTTGGTCTCTGATGTGGCTACACGTACACAACAAGCGGAAGCTAGTCAGGAAACGCAGTTGGCTCTGCTACAACAGACCGAACAGCGGTTTGATGCGGTTGGCGGTGTGAATCTGGACGAAGAAGCGGCTCAACTTATCAAGTTCCAACAGGCTTATCAGGCAGCATCGCAGATCATCATCGTCTCAAATACCATTTTTGATTCATTGATTAATGCTGTTTAGGAGATTGTAATGAGAATTTCTACAACCTATATCCAGCAGCAAAGCGTGGATACTATGCTGGCTCAGCAGAAGCAGCTTGCTGATACTCAATTGCAAGTATCAACTGGACAGCGAATTTTACGTCCATCAGATGATCCGGTGGCAGCAGTAAAGTCACTTAATTATCAACGTGAAGTCAGTATTAGCGAGCAATACCAAGCCAATGCTGATGTAGCCAACAATAAACTCAACTCGGCTGAAAATGCACTTACCAGTGCCACAAATCTTGTTCAACGAATCCGTGAACTCGCTGTTCAGGCGCTGAACGAAACAAATGATGCCAATGCTCGTGCAGGTATTGCGAAAGAAATTGATGAACTAAATAAATCCTTAGTGAGCCTGGCTAATACGACAGATGCTAATGGTGAGTTTTTATTCTCGGGTTATCAATCTTTCACTCAAGCGTTTGATACCACTACCTTTGCTTATGGCGGCGATAGTGGCCAGCGTAGTATGCGTGTAGGTAGTGATTATTCAGTAGAAGCGACTTTTCCGGGGGATGATGTCTTTGTTATCACCAATGCAGATAGTACGACACAGTCTATTTTTCAGACTATTGATCAGTTTTCCACAGCATTAAAAACAAATACGGTTGGAACAGCACCAAATAATGGTGAGTTTCTTGATAATCTCTCAACCGGTATTGATAGTTTGACTACAGCAAGAACCGCAGTTGGTGCTCGAATTAATTCTATAGATCAGCAACGAAGTATCAATGAAGATAGCCTTGCAAGTCTGGAAACGAGTCTGACTAAATTGAAAGACCTGGATTATGCCGAAGCTATCTCTCGTCTAAACTCCCAGACAACGGGATTGCAAGCTGCTCAACAAGCCTATGTCAAAGTGCAAGGACTGTCCCTGTTTAACTTTTTATGAAACACTGACACTTTTTAACCAGTGTCAGTTATAAAAATATGAAAGCAGTGATCCTGGCCGGTGGTTTAGGCACCCGTATCAGTGAAGAATCTATAAATAAGCCAAAACCCCTTATTCAAATCGGTGGCAAACCTATCCTGTGGCACATTATGAAAATTTATTCATACCATGGTGTGAATGATTTTATTATTTGCTGTGGCTACAAGGGCTATCTAATCAAAGAATATTTCGCGAATTATTTTTTGCATATGTCGGACGTCACCTTTGATATGCAAAATAATAAAATGCATGTGCATGAAGCGCATGCCGAACCATGGAAAGTCACCTTGGTTGATACGGGTGACGATAGTATGACTGGTGATCGTATCCGTCGTATTAAGGATTATGTTAAAGATGAAGAAGCCTTTTGTCTGACGTATGGTGATGGTGTTGGCAATATTGATATTCGAGCCAGTATAAAGTTTCATCATGAACATGGAAATTTGGCTACGGTGACGTCAGCTTATCCTCAAGCGAAATTTGGTGCTTTAGATATTCAAGGTGATCGTGTCGTTAACTTCCAGGAAAAACCCAAAGGTGATAACGGTATGGTCAGTGGTGGCTTTTTTGTTTTATCTCCCAAAGTGATTGATTATATTAACGATGATAAAACGAGCTGGGAAGGACGGCCATTGGAAAAGCTCGTCGCAGAGCAACAGCTGCGAGTTTTTCGCCATGAAGGTTTCTGGCAACCGATGGATACTCTCCGTGATAAGCAACACCTCGAGCAACTTTGGCAGTCAGGCAATGCACCATGGAAAGTCTGGTGATTAATCCCCATTTCTGGCAAGGCAAATCTGTTCTGATTACCGGTCATACCGGTTTTAAAGGTAGCTGGTTGAGTTTGTGGTTAAGTCGACTTGGAAGCAAAGTGACGGGCTATGCGCTTGCACCGAATACTGAGCCTTCAATGTATCAGACCCTGGAGCTTGAGACTCTTATCGATTCGGTGACTGCAGACGTTAGTGATTTATCGAGATTGTCTGGAGTCATGCAGCAAACACAACCAGACGTTGTTTTTCATCTGGCTGCGCAGTCATTGGTTAAACCCAGTTATCTCGATCCGGTAGGTACATATCAAACTAATGTAATGGGCACAGTGAATGTTCTGGAGGCTGTTAGACACTGCCACAGTGTTAAAGCCGTTGTCGTTGTCACCTCCGATAAATGTTATGAAAATCATGAATGGTTGTGGCCGTATCGTGAAAATGACCGTTTGGGGGGGCATGATCCATACAGTAATAGTAAAGGTTGTGCTGAGCTTGTTACGGATGCTTACCGCAACTCATTTTTCACAGATAATAAAGTAGCTATAGCGACTGCCCGAGCGGGTAATGTGATTGGTGGTGGTGATTGGTCTGAATACCGTTTAATTCCTGATATGATCAAAGCTAATCAGGCAGGGCAACCTCTCGAAATTCGTCATCCTCAGGCTATCAGGCCCTGGCAACATGTGTTAGAACCATTATCGGGCTATTTGCTGCTGGCACAACAACTGACAGAGCGAGGGACAGAAGTGGCCGAGGCGTGGAACTTCGGACCTGATATGGATGATATGAAGCCGGTACACTATCTGGTCGAGTCTGCTCAGCAACGATGGTCGCCTTTTGATTGGTCCACTCCTCCGCAAAGTGAACATCATGAAGCGTCAATATTGATGCTCGACTGTAGCAAAGCAAAGCAGAGATTAAGCTGGCAACCGGTGTGGGGAATTGATGAGACTCTCTCTTTAACATTTGACTGGTATGATGCTTTTTATTCTGGAAAGTTAATGCGAGAGTTCAGTTTGCAACAAATTGAGCAGTTTGTTCAGGCTAAAAACTCAACCTCGGTAATATAAGACAACACAATGAACCCTATGCATTCTCATGATACGTCGCCTATATCGCCTTCTTTTGTCTGCGGTGAACTGTGTATTGTGAATAAGCCCGCGACATCTCCAGCATTGTGCGTGGTGATAGCACAGCAAACAGCCGTTATAGAGTGTTATGAAATTCTCGCTTTGACTGATAACCAGCCAGTTCCAGCAGATAACTGGTTTTTATTAAACGATGCAACAGCAAACCGTTCAACAGAATACCTCGATTTAGGTCAGCCTATTTTTACTGGTCCAATGAATATCGCCAGTCGACAAGGCCAACTTCCGGCTTCAACGGTGGAAGCTTTATTACGTGCTTTAGTTCAACGTCAGGTGAAACGCTACAGCCAACATAAATTTCAATCAAAGGCTTTCCAGCCTGGACAGAATGCTGTTGCTGTGTCTGGAAAAGTGTTGGATAACAATGATATCCAGCATCTAGTGGATGCCTCACTGGATGGCTGGCTGACTACGGGCCGTTTTAATGCCCAGTTTGAACAGGCGCTTGCTGACTTTATTGGTGTCAAACATGTTCTCACGGTAAATTCAGGTTCATCAGCGAATTTATTAGCATTAACTGCACTGACTTCACCTAAGTTAGGTGATAAAGCATTACAAAAAGGCGATGAAGTCATCACTGTCGCGGCTGGGTTTCCGACTACGGTGAATCCCATCTTACAAAACGGTTTAGTGCCGGTTTTTGTTGATATTACCTTGCCTTCTTACAATATCGATGTCAGTCAGCTTGAGGCCGCGTTATCAGATAAAACGCGAGCCATTATGATGGCGCATACATTAGGTAATACATTCAATATTGATGCTGTTGTGACTTTTGCTCGCCAACATAATCTGTGGTTAATCGAAGATTGTTGTGATGCTCTGGGCACCAGCTATTCTCCTTCTGTTGAATTAACCGATTATCGGGGACAGCCGATTGCATTGAATCAGCCTCGGCATGTTGGCACATTTGGTGATATCGCGACCTTAAGTTTTTATCCAGCTCATCATATTACGATGGGAGAGGGTGGAGCGGTTTATACCAATAATGGCCAACTGAAATTGATTCTGGAATCATTCCGTGACTGGGGCAGAGATTGTTTCTGTGAGCCAGGTAAAGATAATACCTGTAATAAACGCTTCAGTTATCAGTTGGGACAGCTGCCCTGCGGCTATGACCATAAATATACCTATTCTCATCTTGGTTATAATCTGAAAATTTCTGATATGCAGGCTGCGGTTGGTTTGTCACAATTAGACAAAGTCACGGGCTTTATTGAAAAACGTAAAGCTAACTTTCAACGTTTATATGATGGCTTATCTTCAGTGCAGGATTATCTATTACTGCCGGAAGCAGAAAATAATGCTGAACCGTCCTGGTTTGGTTTTGCTATTACTTTAAAACAAGGCAATCGAGCTGACTTTATTCAGTATCTTGAACAACACAAAATAGCCAATCGACTGGTTTTTGGCGGTAATCTCATCAAACAGCCGTATTTTGAACAGCAAAGCTATCGTAAAGTTGGCGAATTAACGGTCACCGATCAGGTCATGAATGATTCGTTGTGGATCGGCGTTTTTCCAGGGCTATCTGATGAGATGATTGATTACATGATCGACACTATCCAATCTTATTTCAAAGTGTGAGTGATGACTGACAAAACACCGATGTATCAAAAGTTATTCGTGCTGGAAATGGCCAATAATCACCAAGGTGATATTGCTCATGGCAAGCAAGTTATTCAGCAAATGAAACAGGTTTGTGATGATTTCCCTTTCCAGTTTGCCTTTAAACTGCAGTACCGGAACCTGAAAACCTTTATTCATCCGGATTATCGCGACAGACAAGATATCAAATATGTTAAACGGTTTCGCGATACAGAACTGGATGAAACGCAACTACTGGAATTAAAAAAAGCCATTGATGAAGCAGGCTTTATTTCCATGTGTACGCCGTTTGATGAAGCCTCTGTTGACTGGATTGAACAACATGGTTTTGACATCTTAAAAATTGCCTCCTGTTCACTTACCGATTGGCCATTATTAGAACGTATCGCTCAATCCTCTTTGCCGCTGGTAATGTCTACCGCTGGTGCCACGATGGAAGAGATTGACAATGTCGTTCAGTTTTTCTTGCATCGCCACAAACAATTAGCTGTGATGCACTGTGTTGGTGAGTATCCAACGCCAAGACAAAATTTGCAGTTGGGTCAAATTGCTCTATTAAAACAACGATTTCCTGAGGTGACAGTCGGCTATTCAACCCATGAAGACCCAAATGAAACGGAAGCAGTGAAAATGGCCGTCGCCATGGGCGCACAGCTATTTGAAAAGCATGTTGGGGTAGGGGAGCTCAATGCTTACTCGGCGAATCCGGAGCAAGTCAGGCAATGGTTACTCTCAGCACAAGAAGCATATGCCATGCTTGGCCTTGAGGGCGAGCGTGTGGCGGTGACTGAGACAGAGTTAACTACACTGAATTCATTACGCCGAGCGGTGTTTGCTAAACAAGATCTCACTGCAGGCAAAGCATTGCAAATAGAAGATTTTTACTTGGCGATTCCAAGTCAACCCGGCCAACTATTAGCTAACGACTTATCCAAATACAAACAGTTTGAGTTAAAAGCGGCAGTAAAGGCTAATGAACCTTTATTACTCGAGCAGTTAGAAATCACCGATACCCGTGACATGGTTTCAGCTTCATTATCTAAGGTGTGTGCTTTATTACGTGAAGCCGGCATCGCTATTGCTGATGGCGTGAACTGTCAGTTGTCTCATCACTACGGCATTGAGAATTTTGAAGAAACAGGGGCGACCATCATTGATGTGGTCAATCGTGAGTACTGTAAAAAGATTCTGGTGTTATTGCCAGGACAAAATCATCCCGTGCACGCTCATCATAAAAAAGAAGAAACCTTTAATGTGCTGGCGGGTGAAATGCACTTGCAATTGGGTGATGAATTAAAAACCATAAAAGCCGGTGAAATGGTGACCGTTGAGCGCGGTGTTAAACATGCCTTTAGTAGTGAAACCGGTGCTATTTTTGAAGAGTTATCTACCACGCATTTCATTGATGACTCTTATTATGACGATAAAACCATTAACCAGAACAGTCGCCGCAAAACGAACCTGATATTTCGTGCTGACTGGCTAACTTCGGAGTGGGCATGAGCCAACAACGCGTTGCTGACTATATCTTTGCCCGAGTGGCTGAATTAGGCGTTAAAGAGGTTTTCCTACTTCCTGGTGGAGGGGCCATGCATCTGGTGGATGCCTTGGGGCAGAATCCTGATATCACTTTCATACCGACTCATCACGAACAAGCTGCAGCGATTGCTGCTGAAGCCTACTCTCGCGTGAATGAAACACTCGGTGTGGCGCTGGTCACAACAGGCCCAGGTGCAACCAATGCTTTAACTGCGGTAGCGGGCGCCTGGATTGAGTCTGTGCCATTGCTGATTATTTCCGGTCAGGTGAAACGGGCTGATATGAAAGCCGATACTGGTGTACGGCAAATGGGTCCACAGGAAGTCGATATCATCTCGATGGTTAAACCGATTACCAAATACGCGGTAACAATTGATGAGCCAGAAAATATTGGACGTTATATTGATAAAGCTTTACATGAGGCCATGAGTGGACGAAAAGGCCCCGTATGGCTGGATGTGCCTTTGGATGTGCAGGCTAGCCTAATCGAACCAGAACAATTGGAGAGAGAAGAGTCCTGTATGGATGCTGAGTCAGACTGCTCACTTCAGCTGGATGAAGTTATCCAATTAATTCAGCAGGCAGAGCGTCCCATTATTCTGGCAGGTCATGGTATCCGCCTGTCAGGTGCTGCTGACGCATTCAAACAACTTTATGAAAAAACGGGTATTCCGGTATTAACGACATGGAATTCTCTGGATCTGATTCCTTACGAACATCCATTATGCGCAGGACGTCCAGGCTCAGTAGCACTCAGACCGGCAAACTTTGCCGCCCAGAATTGTGATTTGTTGATCAGCATTGGCGCACGTCTGGATAATGTGGTTACAGCACATAATCCGCAAAACTTTGCTCAGTATGCCGATAAGGTGATTATCGATATTGATGCCTCTGAACTGAAAAAACATCAGCTACCCAAAGCTCGTTTAATTCAAACTAATGCCAAAACCTTTATTGAACAGCTTATGGCTGAGTTGAATGATACACCTGCCGACTATGCTGACTGGATACATAAAATTGCAGACTGGAAACAACGCTATCCACGCTGTGATGGAGAAAAATTTCCAGAGCAAGGTGAAATTAGTCATTATCATTTCATCGATCGTTTATCTGCTCTCACTAAAGCAAATGAGCTTATTATTACGGGCAGCTCAGGGCTGGCAGTCGAAGTCTTTTACTCCACTTTTGTGAACAAAACTGGACAACGTATTTTCCTCACCTCGGGTTTAGGCTCTATGGGCTATGGTTTGCCAGCTGCGATTGGTGGTTGTCTGTCATCAGGTAAAAAGCCCGTCGTTTCGATAGAAGGTGACGGCAGTTTGCAGCTTAATCTTCAAGAGCTAAGCACCTTAAAATCTCTAAATTTACCTATACGCATGTTCATTATGAACAATAATGGTTATGCCTCAATTCGCAATACACAACGAAATTATTTTGATGAACGCTATGTGGCAACAGGGCAAGAAGCCGGCTTACTGATTCCGGATTTAGTCAAACTCGCAGAAGCAATCGGCCTTGAAGCAATACGTATTAATGATGCCAGTGAGCTGGATGAAAAAATTCAGTATGTACTCAATCATCCAGGTCCGATTCTTTGTGATGTCACGATTATTAAAGACGAAGCGTTATGGCCAAAAGTATCGGCTATCCCACAATCCAATGGTTCAATGATTTCTATGCCATTGGAGGATATGTCACCTCTGTTATCCATAGATCAGCTCCAAAAAGAAATGTTAGTACCTCTTGCAGAAGCCTCAGAATATGTGGACAGAGGAGATGATTGATAATAATAAGCCTATGTATGAGTTATGTCCTTGTTGTGAGGCGAAGGCAGAGCACAGGTTAAACCATGTCTTAACTTGCTCTTATTGTCATCATTCTTGGCGACTGGCTAATCCCACTTTGGTGAACAAGCATTACAATGACTTAATTGGAAGAAACCAGCTGCCTGAGAAGTACACACAAAAAAAGCTCTCGGAAAGGGTGCAACATCTAAGCTCTTACTTAACTAAGGGGATGTCTGTATTAGAAGTGGGATGCGCTGAGGGGGACTTGGGAGAAAAAATTAAAGAGACGTGGGATGTAAATTATTTTGGTTTAGAAATCTCTCGAGATGCTGAGCAAGCAAAGACGGCTTTTGACGGTGTTTTCAATCATGCTGATGAAATTAGTGAAAACCAGCAATTTGATCTGATTATTAATTTCCATGTGTTGGAGCATATACCCAATTTAAACTCTGTTATCTCGGATTGGAAATCATGGCTAAAGCCCGATGGAAAACTTATTTTAGAGGTACCCAATAAATCCGGGCATCCATGGGTTGTTACCGATAATAATCCTGAGCACATACATCAATTCGAAATAAGCTCTATCAGTGCATTACTCATACGTCATGGATTTGCTATTAAATATCTGCAAGTTGGTTTTTTTGAGTCACCTTGCTATATCAATAATATTCGTTTGATGGCGACGTTAGCTTTGAGCAAAGACCAAAAGCAGCAGAACTTCATTAAAATAATTAATAGAACAATCGCTGTCCCATTTGATATTTTTTGTGTTGGCGGTGATTTTAAAAACTACATTGAGCCAATAATCGAGTATTTAAATGTCTCTTGTTTATTTGACAGTGACCCAACAAAAAAAGAAATAGCTAATAAGTCTGTAACGTCATTCAATGTAGATAAAAATAAAAAACGTCCAATATTGATATCCAGCATCCGTTATGAAGAGGAAATTTGTCAGGAGCTCATAAATAAAAATGTTCATATAGATAATATTTATTACCTTAGCGATATATTGCTAAAGGCAAATCAATATGAGTGAGAAGAGCTACGCATGGGTTAGACCTTGTCAGGTTTGCGGAACTATAAATAGTAACGTTATATATGAAAACCATCTTACTGAATTAGATGGTAAGGATATGAGCTATAGCGTTACGACATGCATTAATTGTGGATTTCACTACGCTAATCAGCTACCCGAAGTATCGTCATATCAGCGATATTATAAATCCTTATCTAAATATGATATTTCGCTGTCTGCCACGGCGATACCACAGATAGATAAATATCGCGCTGAGAGGGTTGTTTCTTTTATTCAAACATCTATTTCAAAGGAAAAGAGAATTCTAGACCTAGGCTGTGGGTATGGAATCTTGCTTAACGAGTTTTCAGTGTCTGGTTGGTCAAATCTCTTTGGTATTGATCCTGCACCGAATGCTTCTGAACAAGCAAAACAGCTTTTCGATTTGACATGTGTTTCGAGTGGAACGCTTGAAGGGTCTTCCTCTTTAAGCTGTTTAAAACAAGCAGACTTAATTTGTATGATGGGAGTGTTAGAGCATTTACCTGACTTATATAACGATTTATCGTTAATATCTGGTGGTGTGAAAGCTGATGCCAAAATATTAATAGAAGTACCTGCTAGTGAACGCTTTTGTAGAGGTGACTTTGAACCTTTTGGTGAATTCTCTTTGGAGCATATTCAATTTTTCAGTGCTAATTCACTAAACCAGTTGATGGCACAGTTTGGTTTTTATCCAATAAAGTCAACCATTGTTGAGTTACCCTCTGGTACTACAGATAGCCTTTTGAGCTTGTATTCGCGTGTTCAAACTGCTGTGGTTGATGTCTCAACTAACTCAAGTTTAATGGAATATATTGTTGCGTCTGATAATAAACTTTCGGCAGGGCTAATAAATATTGAGCCGTTTCTTCAACAGCCATTCATTATCTATGGTGCTGGTAGTCATACCGCACGACTCATACCTTATCTCGAAACAAATCAATTGAACCAATACATTATGGGGGTTGTAGATAGTAATGCTAACTTACAAGGGAAAGTCATAGGGAGCTGGAAGATTGATGCTCCAGATGAATTAATAGCACGTTTTCCTGAGACGGCGATTCTTATTTCCTCATACCGCTCGCAAGGCCCCATCACTGATATGCTCAAATCACTTTATCCAAACCCCATAATAACGATATATCAATCATGAACTTAACACATATCCTTTTTGACTTTGATGGCACAATCATCGATTCGGCACCATGTATTCTGAATTGTTACGAGCAGGTCATGTCGGAGCTGAATATCACACCATCGGTTCCGATAACTGCTTCGATAATTGGCCCTCCTCTTACCGACACCGTAGCCATGCTGGCAAATACTGAAGATGAAGTTCTCATCAAAAAAATGGCAACCGCGTTTAAAAGCTTTTATGACAGCCGTGTGGCAACTGAAACGCCAATGTATGCTGAGATAGAGGAAGTTTTAGACTCGTTAAATAAACAGGGTTATCAGCTTTATATCGCAACAAACAAGCGTTATGAGCCAACTATGGCAGTTATTGAGCATTTATCACTAGCAAAGTATTTCACCGATATTGGCTCCGTCGATCAATTACCCGTAGGAAAGCAAAAAAAATCACTTCTTATACAAAGGTTGATGAAAGAGCATAATATAAGAGAAAAAGAAGCACTTTATATCGGAGATAAATTAGACGACTATCAAGCTGCTTCATTCAACTCTATGCCCTTTGTTGCTGCTGGCTGGGGGTATGGGGATTGGGAGTCTTCACATATTGTATTCAATTCACCATTACAACTGCTCAACTTTATTAGCAATTATAATGGCTGAAGATTTCTCTGAGTTAAATGTTGATGAGTTAGCTCAGGCTGATATTAATCATCTCCTAAAGTTTGTTGACTTCTCCGTGTTATCCGATAAGCACCTTTTCGTCACTGGTTGCACTGGATTTACGGGGTATTGGATATTAATGACAATCTATTGCCTGAATCTTAAGGGATTTAATATACAGGTAACGGGAATATCTAGGCATCCTGATCAGTTTTATCAGCGACATCCTTTCTTTTTAAGTAAAAAGTGGCTTCATCTAATTAAGGGAGAAGTCAGAGATTTCCCATTCAAGAACGAGGTCTATGACTACGTTATCCACGCAGCCATGGATACTCAACCAGATAAATTAAAAAATGGTAGTGACTTGTTTGATATTGCCACAAGAGGCACGAAGCGAGTTATTGAACAGGCGAAAATGGCTTCTGCAAATTCTATCTTGATAGTCAGTTCTGGCGCAGTATATGAGTCTGACTACGTTCCGCAAAAACCAGGCAAATTAAACTCAGCGAATTATTATAGTATGGCTAAGCAACTCATGGAGCAGGTCGCTCTTAGCGAAACTGAAGGAAGTATGTGTCAATTAAAACTGGCCAGATGTTTTGCTTTTATCGGTTACCTTTTGCCAAAGCATCTTGCTGTTGCACAGTTCATCAGAAGTGCTTTAAATGATGAATGTATCACTATTCATGGCAATGGTTCTCCTGTGAGAAGTTACCTTTATGCGGCGGATATGGCGCTATGGCTATTACAGATACTTATCAATGGGAAAGATAAAGCCGCTTATGATGTAGGTTCTGACGATGCTAAAACTCTGTTAGAACACGCAGAGAGAATTCGTCAGATTATCTCTCCAAGTAAGCAGGTTAGGATTATGGAGCAATGCTCAGGCTCAATTAAAAAGCGCAATGTTTATGTGCCAGATATTATTAAGAGTAAACAGGGCTTGGGTTTAGATGTTTGGACGAATTTAAACTCAGCTATAAGAAAAACGCTATTAATGGAAAGATGTTTGTAATGTCTGAACCGCTACCTGACTACTTTATTCATGTCCCCAAAACTGGTGGGGAGTTCGATTAGAAGACTTATCATCATATTAGCCAATTGATGGATGCAACTTTTTTACCAGCAGTTTTCCCTAGCTCGTAGTTTTGATGCTTCTGCAACATTTATCAGAATGTCTGATTTATCGCCCAGAAAAAATGGTTATCCACCGTTAATATGATTATCGGATCTAGACTCTATCGAAGGAAATGTGTCCTAACATTTCGAAGCATATGGATATGATCTTACTTTAAATTGTCGTGCTCATTTGGATAGGTAGTAGAGCATTAGACTAGTGGTTTTAACTCTTATTATTAAATTATAGTAGATGGTTGTTACCATATCCTATCATTAGTGATCAGATATGTGGGCAAGCACTATATAGTTAATACTTCTCAACTATTGAGACCTTTCGGTGCGTAATATTATGAATATAATCTTTGATTTAAATGGTACTTTGATTGATTCATCAGTTAGCATTCTGGCTGCTGCTGAACAGGCTTTTAAAAACTGTAAGCATACTCCCCAGGTTTCCTTTACCCAGGAACTGATTGGACCGCCATTAATGAAAATGTTGCAGACAGTGGCTGGCACTGATGACCAACATATATTAGACAATTTAGCCCAAACATTTAAAGATTGTTATGACAACGAAGGCTACAAAAAGACATTAGTTTTTGAGGGTGTTGATGAATTATTATCTGAGTTAAAAGCCGAGGGACACCGCTTATTCATTGCTACAAACAAAAGGTTAGTCCCTACACAAAAGATCATTAGCCATCTGAGGTGGGATAAATATTTCGAAGGAGTCTATGCGCTGGATGCTTGCCCCTATGTAAATACAAAAACTCAGATGCTGATCTACATATTGGACAAGCATCAACTTAGTTTTGAAGAAAGCCTTTATGTTGGTGACACTGTTCCTGACCGAATAGCCGCCACCGAGAATACAATACCGTTTTTGATGGTGAGTTGGGGGTATGAGTTTATAGTCGGAGATGAGGATGATTACGTCACATCTGCTTCCGAAATTCTTCAATATGTTCGAGAGTTCAGGAAAAAACTTACTAAAGGAATAAACACCGATATTAGTTTTTTTTCTGCAAAAAGCCAGCCTTACTATATCTATGTAAATAACTATAGTCCTAAATCTGCTGGAATCAGAGCTTTATATTCCCTTTGTCATGCTCTTAATGAACTGGGAATGGAAGCCTATATCTTAGGTGCTATGGAAGATCACCTAACATTGAGGACGCCCAGGCTATCTATTACAGATGTCATACGGCATGAGAAAACACGTAGAATACCTATTGCTGTTTATCCTGAAGTCGCGAAAGGTAATCCATATCAATTACCTAATGTCGTTCGCTGGTTACTCAATAAGCCGGGACTGCTGGGGGGACCAGAAAGCTTTGATGATGACGAGCTTATTTACGCTTTTGATGCTTATTTTATCCCTGAGGGTAACTCTTATCCATTGATGACTGTACCCGTTGTAGATAATGCCATCTTTAATAATGATGATAATCCACATGATAATCAACGCTCTGGAAGTGCTTATTATGCGAATAAATACATTGTTAATGGTGGGAAGTTGACACATCATGTTCAAAATTCTATCAGTCTCTGTCAGGACCAATCGCTTACGCCACATCAGATTGCCGATGTCCTTAGAAGAGTAGAAGTTCTTTATTGTTACGAACCTTCAGCGATTGTCCAGGAAGCAACACTATGCGGATGTCCAACAGTTATCATCAGAAGCGATTATACGGATAAGAACCTTCGTTACCCAATAGCTGGTGATGGTATTGCTTCAACCGATTCTCCCGAAGACATTGATTTTGCCAAAGCGACTATTGGGCGATATAAAATTCAGAATGATATCTTCCAACAAACTTGTCTGCAGCATGTAAAAGATTTTGTGAAAAATACACAAGCCATCTTTTCCAAAAAAAATGCTGATAAGCAAGGGCAGGAAATATTATGGTCTGGAGAAGTTAGGGCATGGCTGAAAAAAAATTCATCCAATAATCCAGACTTTGATGTCACTCTTCCTCAATGGTATAAAAATCAACGGTGGTTAGAAACACACTTTTTAACTGAAGGTCGTGCAGTGATCATGGCCGAAGATATGATGCAAAAGTGGCAAGTCAAACCTACTTTTCATTTGTTAATGTCATTAAATCCTTCTGAACTATCATTGTTATCAAAAACAATAGAGTCATTACAGCAACAGCTATATAGTGGCTGGGGGCTTACAATTTTAAGTACGGTTGATGCTCCTGAGCTTTTGAAAGATGCGCCTGAAAATATTGAATGGGTCGTCATTGAGGATGATATCAATGCGATGATTAACCAAGTGGTTGCTGACTCACAACTTGATTGGATAATGACAATCTTACCAGGCGATAAATTGTCACCTCATGCGTTACTCAGTTTTGCTGAAAAAATTAACAAGCACTCTGCTTATAAATTTATCTCTAGTGATGAATTAGTAGATGAAACCAAATTTGATATTCGTTTTAAGCCATCGACCTTCAATCTTGAGCTGTTACGGTCACAGTCATATTTAGGACGTTCGGTTATAGTAAAACGTGACGCTTTTGAAGTTGTAGAAGGCTACACTAGCTTTGCTTATGTCGCGATTACAGATATGGCATTCAAAATATTTGAGCTATATGGTGAGATGATCTTCGGTCATATACCAGACGTATTATTTACCGCTTATCCTCACCAGATGGATAATCACTTAGCTTTAATGAACGAAATGATTATCAGACAGGGACATCTGGCTCGGTGTGGAATTCGTCCAGCAGAAGTTGAGCATGAAGAGAATAATTGTTTCCATGTTAAATATCCTCTTTCATATCAACCGCGTATTTCTATTATTATTGCCAATAAAAATAATGCTACGACTATTGCTCAAACCCTGTCTCAGTTATATCAATATCTAAATTATCCTGACTATGAATTGCTTCTGATTGATCAACAAAGCGATGTTGAGGATATGTCCTTTATCTACGCTGAAGCTGAGTCATTTTTTGGTGACAGATTTAAGCTGCACTCATTTGATCAGGAAAACTATGCAGCTGCGATTAATTATGGTGTCGAGCAAGCTTCAGGTGAAGTAGTTGTGATCTTATCTGCCTCGACTGTGATCATTGATTCGAATTGGATAGATGAAATGCTACCTCTCCTGATGAGACCTGATGTCGCTGTAGTTGGTGGACGGATTCTTGATGGGAAAAAGAACGTTGTCCATGCTGGAGGTGTTCTGGGTGTAACCGATGATCGTGCTGGCTTATTCAAAGGTGAAGAACTCAATTCTGCTGGATATATGAACAGAGCACATTGCGTTCAAGAGTACCCAACAGTCTCTTCAGCGGCATTGGTGATAAAAAAAGAGGCTTTTCAAATGGTGAAAGGTCTGGATGAAGAGCAGCTTGCTGCATCAAAATACCTTATTCAGGATCTTTGTCTGAAAGTTAAAATGCTGAACAAACGTGTACTTTGGACACCTTATGCTTTATTTCTCCAATCGGCATTCACCAATCAGAAAAGAGACGATTTAGGGATTGTCTTCAATGAGGGGCCAGCAGTCGAAGCTGAATTTCTACGAAGATGGTCTCATTATTTTTCAACAGAACCTGCTTTTAATGCACAATTATCGATGCAGGATCTTTGCTTTTCTCCTGAGACGACTATTCTTTCTCAATCTTTACCTCAGTCAAAGTCGAGACCAAGGGTGATGGTCTTTCCTTTCAGTAACAAAGGTGTTGGGGAGTATCGTATAAGGGCGCCAATGAGAATGTTGGAGCAAGCTGGTAAGGTTGAAGTTATATGGATGCCTAATCATGAACTTGTTAAATCGCCTTTTGTGCCGACCTTAAGTGAGATATCACGCTGGCAACCGGATTATATTTTCTTTCATCATAGTTTTAATGACGTTCATTATGAATTTATAGAAACAATAAAAAAATACACAGACATCAGCATCATCATAGGTATTGATGATTTGGTACACAATATTCCACTTAAGAGTAATGTGAAAAAAGCTGTCGGCAGGGATCTGTTGCATAGGTTGAAAAAAATTGCCGCTATGTGTGATCGTTTAATTGTCTCGACACCATTTCTCTTTGAGCAATATTCGTCGTTGGCTCCTGATACTAAAATTATTCCTAACTCCCTTGAATCATCACGCTGGCTGGATTTAGACATCCCTATAAAAGAATCAGGAGAAAAGCCTCGAGTTGGCTGGGCTGGTGCTGCACAACACCAGGGAGATCTAGAGATCATTGAGCAGGTTGTTATTGAGCTGGCGGATAAGGTAGATTGGATATTTATGGGAATGTGTCCTGACAGTATGAAGCCATACATTAAGGAGTACCACGAACCCGTAAGTTATCAAGAGTATCCACAGCACTTGGCTAACTTAAACCTTGATCTGGCACTTGCCCCATTAGAAGAGCATGACTTCAATAGAGGTAAAAGTAACCTTCGACTACTTGAGTACGGCATTTTGTCATGGCCGGTTATTGCCAGTGATATCGAACCATACCAGTATATGGATGCTCCAGTTTTTCGTGTTGAGAATACTGCTGAAGCATGGAAGGAGCAGATCATTGCCGCTTTAGCAGAACCGGATAAAATTGCCGCCAAAGGAAAAGAGTTGAATGACTGGGTGCGTCAAAAATTTATCTTGGAAAATCAACTCTCTATATGGGGTGATATTTTTAAATTATAACAAAAACAGTGGTTTACGTTGATTTTGGGCGTGACCTTTATTTGAATTATTAAAGTTGGTATGTAATCTGCTTTACTCCCGTTGAGTCTGGTAACCCGTTGTGGTTACAGGCAATAAATATTTGAAATGGGAGAATTCAAATGCCATTAATCGTAAATACTAACCTTGCGTCGCTTAATGCGCAGCGGAACCTAACAAAATCGCAAGGTGATCTTAATATAGCTTTACAACGACTTTCTTCTGGTCTGCGTGTTAATAGTGCTAAAGATGATGCGGCTGGTTTATACACTGCAGAACAAATGACAGCCGATATCCGTGGTGCAAATCAGGCTGCACGCAATGCGGCAGATGGTATTTCATTTGCACAGGTCGCAGAAGGTGCTCTAGCTGAAATTACTAATAATCTACAACGTATTCGTGAAATAGCCGTTCAGTCAGCTAACGGCACCGTAACTGATAGAGATGGTTTACAAGCTGAGGTAACACAGCTTGAAAATGAAAATAAACGTATCATTGATACTACTCAATTTAACGGACAAAAAGTATTGTCCGGATTATCTCTCACATTCCAAGTTGGGGCTGATGCTGCAGATACTGTAACGGTGAGTGCTACCGCAGCTTCAACAACTACAGCGGATGTTTCAACATCTGCTGGTGCATCATCTGCGCTTGGAACGCTCGATACAGATATTGATAACCTCAGCCAATTACGTGCTACGTTTGGCGCCATTCAAAACCGTTTTGAAGCTGTTATTTCCAACTTACAAAGCCTGTCTGAAAATACTAGTGCGGCTCGTAGCCGGATTATGGATGCAGACTTTGCTGAAGAAACAGCAAAATTAACACGTGCTCAGATTTTACAGCAAGCAGGTACTTCTATTCTTGCTCAGGCTAATACCTTGCCGCAGAACGCTTTATCTCTACTTCAGGGATAAGCTTAAAAAAGTAAAATGTGAACTGGGTCAGACTTTTGCAAAGTCTGACCTATTTTTTTGTAAATTCCCTTAAAGAAAACTTCATTCCTTGCCGCTAATGTCTTCGGAGGCGGTAAAAACTAGAATTTTCATAGTTTGTCCGCCATGTATAAAACGAGCATAGCTCGACCCTATGAGGGAGTAAATCTCATGGCATTAGTAGTCAACACCAACATTGCATCAATGAATGCACAACGTAACTTAAACAAATCTCAAAGCACACTGAATACATCATTACAACGTTTATCATCAGGTTTACGTGTTAACAGTGCGAAAGATGATGCGGCAGGTCTATACACCGCTCAACAAATGACAGCAGATATCCGTGGTTCACAACAAGCAGCCAGAAATGCGGCGGATGGTATTTCTTTGGCTCAAGTAGCTGAAGGTGCTTTGGCTGAAATCAGTAATAACTTACAACGTATCCGTGAAATCGCTGTTCAGTCTGCTAACGGTACTGTTACAGATCGTGATGGTTTGAAAGCTGAGGTGACCCAGCTTGAGGCTGAAAATAAACGTATAATTGATACTACAAAATTTAATGGTACAACTGTTCTTAAAAATCTTAATGTGACAATTCAGGTTGGTCAGGATGCCACTGACACCGTGGCTGTAAGTTCTGCAACTGTAACTACCTCAACATCTGATGTATCTACTTCTGGTGGTGCTTCGTCAGCTTTAACTAATTTGGATACTGATATCAATAATATCAGTTCGGCTCGTGCTACATTCGGTGCGATTCAAAACCGATTTGAAGCGGTTATTTCTAACCTAGCCAGCTTCACAGAAAATACTACTGCAGCCCGTAGCCGTATTGTTGACGCTGACTTTGCTGCTGAAACTGCTGCGTTAACCAGAGCGCAAATTCTTCAACAGGCCGGTGTGTCAATCGTATCGCAAGCTAACGTTATTCCTCAGTCAGCATTATCACTGTTGGGATAATAACAAAAGGATGAAACGCATGGGCCTGGTGGGTAAACTACTCTCCAGGCTTTATGCCGTTTTCAAGGAATTTAGATTAGGAGGAAGACAATGGCTAATAATGATCTGTTAGTGCAATCTGCCCTTCAATCAGTGCAAAACAATGTTACTAGTCAGTCTAAACCGGTTGCGCAATCTGTTCAGACTGACACTGTTACTGAATCATCTGTTTTTTCAAGTCAATCACAGACGAGTGAACAGACCAGCCAGCAGCAACAGCGAACAGAAGCTTTGCGTGATAAGGTGGCTCAACTTAACGATTATATGCAGAACATGAACCGAAACCTGCAATTTAGTGTCGATGATGATAGTGGGGATACCGTGGTCAAAGTGATTGATTCGGAGACGGAAGAAGTGGTTCGTCAAATCCCTTCTGAAGAGATACTTGAGGCAAGGCATGCAATCGAAAAGTATCGCGGTGTATTATTAGAAACAAAGGCTTGATTGGCTCAAAACTTGCTGCAATTTTGCAATACAGTTTAAGCGGAGAATTAACATGGCTACAATATCATCATTAGGCGTAGGAACAGGACTCGATCTAGAGGGCATTGTTAAAGGTCTGATGGATATCGAGCGTCAACCGCTGAATAGACTAAAAAGTAAAGAAAGTATTATCAATGCACAGATCAGTGCTTATGGTTCTTTCAAAAGTAAACTTGATTCTTTTCAAACAGCCATGGCGTCGTTAGCTAGTGCATCCAGTTTTAAGGTGTTCCAAGCTAATTCACAAGATGAAGACTTATTCACAGCGACATCGACCAGTTCAGCATCTGCTGGTTCCTACAATATTGATGTCACCCAAGTTGCCAGTCGAGATAAGTTAGCGTCATCTGCATTTACTGATTACAACTCGACAGTCGGAGAAGGGACGCTTAGCATCAGCGTAGGAGGCGATAGCTTCGATGTCGCGATAGATTCCAGTAATAGCTCCCTTGCCGGTATTCGCACTGCCATCAATAATGCCACTGATAATACGGGTGTTACGGCATCAATTATTACAGATGACAGCGGTGCCAGATTGGTTTTGACATCAAACGAGACTGGGACTGAAAACGCAATAAGTGTTTCCGTGAGTGGTGATAGTGATGGTAACGATGCTGATGCATCCGGTCTATCAGCTTTTGTTTATAGCTCTGGTGGTACACAAAACTTGTCATCTATCTCCACGGCAAAAGACGCAATCGTTAATATTGATGGTTTCACCACTACCAGTAGTTCAAACTCCATAGCCAACGCTATTGATGGAGTGACATTAAACGTAAAAGATGTGGGTAGTTCGACACTCGATATCACAAGAAATGATGAGGCTATCTTAGAGTCAGTAAACGAGTTTGCTTCGGCATACAATGCGCTGATGACAGAAATTAAATCTCAGCGTAAAGGTCAGTTAGAGGCGGATAGCACGCTGCTCACTATTGAACGCCAAGTCAGAGATGTCTTTAACTCGGGAGCGAGCATTACCGGCTCAAGTTTTAGTTACTTAGTTGAAGCAGGCATTTCTTTTGATAAAAATGGAGTGATGACGGTTAATGAGGATAAAGTCAATGAGGTGTTAAGTTCTGACTTTAACTCATTTGCTAACCTGTTTTCAGCTGAAAGTGAAGGCTTCGCTAATCGTTTAGAGTCTCTAGCTGATACTTGGTTACAAACAGATGGACTGATTGATTCAAGAGAAGAAGGACTCAATTCGCGTTTAAAAAGAATGGATTCGCAAAAAGAGCAAATGGAATCGCGTCTTGAGATGACTGAAACTCGACTACGTGCTCAATATGCAGCAATGGACACATTAGTGAGTAGTTTACAGTCACAGGGTAATTATTTGATTTCACAACTATCCGCCTTGAATTCAAAATAAAGTAGTATGATCCCTAGGCATTAAGGATTGGAGTATGCAGGTAATGGTGAATAAAAAAGCGATGGAAGGGTATGGTCGTGGTGCCATAGAGTCTGAAGTAAATTATGCTTCACCCTATCGAATTATTCAGATGTTGATGGAAGGCGCACTTGCAAGGGTCGCTACAGCAAAAGGTTGCATTGCTCGTAATGAAATAGCTGAGAAAGGTCATCAAATTGCCTGGTGTATCCGAATTGTAGAGGGTTTGAAAACAAGCCTGGATGCTGAGAAAGGTGGAGAGATCGCTGAAAACCTTGACTCTTTATATGACTACATTACACGTCGTTTACTTGAAGCTAATGTCAGCAACGATGTTGCGATTTTAGATGAAGTCACTAAATTACTTGAAGAAATCAAAGCGGGTTGGGATGGCATCCCACCTGAATTTCATTAATCATGACTGAGATAACTCAACTCAAACGGCTCTTACATTTGACCGAGACCATGAACGAAGCGGTAGAAGCTGAGAAATGGTCTGATGTTTCTACACTGACCCAGCAACGTGCTGAATTATTAAAGCAAGTATTTCCTCTTGATAATACGGATGAACAGCCAGAAATACGTGCTCTAATAGAAAAAGTCGTCTTATTGAATCAAAATATCGAAAAACGTTGCCGTGAAGCAAGACAATCTATTCAAACAGAATTAGGTCAGTTTAATAAAAATAAAAAAGTGGCAGCTGCATACCAATCAAGCTAGCTAAAGAATGCGTATTTATTTTATACCGTCATAATTTTGACAATGCCTGCTAGAAAATGCTTAACTCCAGATATTCAGGGCTTATCGCCAATTCAAAACTAAGTGACAAAGTGGAGTCAGTATGAGTGTAAATAATGTATTGGTCGTAGAAAATGATACAGACCGATGCGAGATGTTAAGCACACTCATTGAGTTTATAAATTGCCAACCGGTCGTTATACGCGAGTCCGATTTGTGGTTTGAGCAGGTTGAAAGTCTGGATAATGTTGTTATGGCGATTGTCGGAGACTGTGGTGGCCAAAATCAAACCAAACAGTTACTTAGAGAGCTGGTTAATCATGAAGCTCGTGTTCCTGTTTTTATCCTAGAATCTACTTCTGGTAATGCAATAGATTTTCCTGGCACCATAGGTTCCATCCGTTACCCAATAAAATATCCACAATTAAGCAATGCCTTGCAACAAGCTACCATCTACCGAGGTATGGCGACAGAAACAAGAACAGCCAATAATCTGTTCAGGTCTTTGGTGGGTAATAGCCGGATGATTAAGAATGTGCAACGCATGATTGATCAAGTGTCTGACTCTGAAGCAAACGTTTTAATTCTTGGAGAGTCAGGTACAGGTAAAGAGGTTGTCGCTCGTAATCTACATCATTTTTCATCCAGACGAGATAAACCTTTTGTACCAGTAAACTGTGGTGCGATTCCCGGTGAACTATTAGAGAGTGAATTATTTGGACATGAGAAAGGTGCCTTCACTGGAGCGATAACTGCCAGGAAAGGACGATTTGAAATGGCCGAAGGTGGTACCTTATTTCTGGATGAAATAGGCGATATGCCATTACCCATGCAAGTCAAACTACTCCGTGTGCTTCAAGAAAGAACCTATGAGAAGGTGGGCAGTAATAAAACACAAACTGCGAATGTTCGCGTGATTGCTGCAACGCATCGTAATCTAGAAGAGCATATTGCTGATGGTCGTTTCCGTGAGGATTTATATTATCGACTTAATGTGTTTCCGATTGAAATGCCTGCATTAAGAGATCGGCCAGAAGATATTCCACTGCTTATTCATGAACTAATTAAACGAATCGAACATGAAAATCGAGGAACTATACGGCTTACTTCAGCTGCTATCACATCACTTTGTCGTTATCCATGGCCTGGGAATGTTCGTGAGTTAGCTAATGTTGTTGAGCGACTGGTGATTCTTTACCCTTATGGCACGGTTGATTTTGATGATTTGCCGGAAAAATATCAATTAGAAGGTGATGAGCTGCCTGAGGAAATTACCACGGTTATTGATGCCGGACCTCAGCAAGATGAACCAAGAAATATGCCTGAAACTTCTACTGAGAGTCGGCCGACAGCGGAGCAGTCATTTCAGTCTGGTTCCAATGGTGTATCGGATGAAATGGTGTTGCCAGAAGATGGTATTGATCTGAAAGAACATCTCGCTAATCTTGAATATTTGTTGATTAAACAAGCGATAGATGATGCTGACGGTGTGGTCGCTCATGCTGCTAATAAACTAAAAATGCGTCGAACAACATTAGTTGAGAAAATGCGTAAATATGGTATCCAACGGGATACTGAATAGTAAAAACAGGAATGTCGATCTTTTGACGTTTTTTATTTAACCTGCTGATATAAAAGATTATTTATTTTGGGCATGGTAATTGCTCAAGCTCTACTACGATGCAATAGTGCATGTAGGAGCAAGAAATATGAATCTGAAATTATCGGTGGGTGATGATTCACAACAATCGCATTACCATACACAAACCTTTTCACGAGACATTGATCTCAGCACTATTTCTAATGTCAGCCATATATCGGCTGAACAGACTAAACATACCTCATCTGAAGCTGACCAATTAGCTAATCGTCATAGTCGACTGCTGGCTGTACTACCTGCTGGTGTTGTTGTTATTGATGGTTCCGGTTTTATTCAGGAAGCCAATGAAGCAGCGATATCTTTATTAGGAGAACCCTTGTCAGGAGAGCGTTGGGTGAATGTCATAGAACGTGCTTTTGATCCCAAACCAGGTGATGGGCATGATGTCTCACTTAAAGATGGACGTTTAGTCCACATATCAACTAACCCCTTAGGACATGAGCCTGGGCAAATCATTCTATTACAAGATGTAACAGATACCAGAGCTCTGCAGAGCAAAGTCTCACATTTACAGCGTCTATCCACTATAGGCGAAGTCACAGCAAGACTTGCCCACCAAATCAGAACACCACTCTCTTCAGCCATGCTTTATCTTTCGCCTTTATTGAAAGACGGGGCGGATGAACAGGTCAAACAGCGCTTTGCAGGAAGAGTCAAAGAAAGCCTTAGTCATATGGAGCAGCTTATCCGTGACTTATTATCGTTTTCACGAGGCAATATGGCATCACCCTCTCCAGTTGCGGTTGCAGACTTATTAAGCCAGTTACAACAACAATTTTCTGCACAAAATGATGTGGAAAAGAGTGCTGTCACCTTAACAGTGACGAATGAGGTTAATGATGGCTATATCTATGGCAGTCAGTCGGCATTAATAAGTGCCATTACTAATTTACTCAACAATGCACGTCAGGCATGTGAGCATCATGGTCGAATCGACCTTATAGCTGATTACTCAGAGAATGATGAACATGAGCAATGTATCTGTATTAGTGTAAATGATACGGGGGAAGGCATGTCTTCAGCAGAGTTAAACAAGGTATTAACACCTTTTTATACGACGCGCTCGAATGGCACTGGACTCGGTTTAGCTGTGGTTCAATCAATTGTTAAAGCGCATAGGGGTGTCCTTTCAATTGAAAGTGAACCTAAAAAAGGCAGTTCAGTGAAATTATTTTTTCCTATTTTTACCTCAACTCAGGCATCAACGGATCAAGTGAAACAGGAGGCAGCGTTATGAATCAATCAAATATCTTAGTGGTTGAGGATGATGCTAATTTACGTAGAGCTTTGTGTGACACGCTTGAATTAGCTGGATACCGTGTAATGGGTATGGAACATGGACAATCAGCGCTGGATAAGATTGCCAGCGAGCCGGTGGGCTTGTTGTTGAGTGATTTACAGATGGCACCCATGGACGGGCATACACTGTTAAAGCGTGCAAAAGCAATGATGCCCGATCTGCCTGTGGTTATGATGACCGCTTATGGCACGGTACAGAGTGCTGTAGATGCCATGCATCAAGGTGCTTCTGATTATTTATTAAAGCCATTTGAAGCCGATGAGTTATTACAACGTGTTCAACGTTACATCAGTGATATTGGCAGTGACGAAGATGATATGGTGGCTCAGGCGAAAGCATCGAAAGAGTTACAAGCCATTGCGAAGCGAGTGGCCGATAGCGATGCAACGGTGTTGATTAATGGTGAAAGTGGCACAGGTAAAGAGGTGCTCGCTCGTTATCTGCATATGCAATCCCCAAGAGCTACTCACCCTTTTGTGGCTATTAACTGCGCAGCGATTCCAGAGAACATGCTTGAAGCAACCTTGTTTGGTTATGAAAAAGGGGCCTTCACAGGTGCCAGCCAGGCTTATGCTGGTAAATTTGAGCAAGCTAATCATGGCACGATTCTGTTAGACGAAATCTCTGAAATGGATTTATCTCTGCAGGCGAAGCTATTGCGTGTATTACAAGAGCGTGAAGTTGAGCGTATTGGTGGCAGAAAAGTCATCTCGTTGGATGTACGGGTCTTAGCAACAACAAACAGAACATTACGTGATGAAGTAAAAGCAGGCCGTTTTCGTGAGGATTTATTTTATCGTTTAAATGTTTTTCCTCTAGAAATTTCCCCATTGAGGCAACGTCAGGACGACATTCTTCCCTTATCTAACCGTTTATTGACACGACATGCCAGTCAGTCACGACGTGTAGCACCTTCACTTGATGATGCAGCCAAATCACGCTTAATTGCACATAGTTGGCCGGGTAATGTTCGTGAGCTCGATAATGTATTGCAACGAGCATTAATTCTTCAATCAGGACAGTCGATCACAGCTAAGGATATTATTTTTGAAGCTGTATCTGGGCAAGAGTTGAATCATTCAATTGTCGAGTCTGAAGCCACAGCTGTTCCAGAAAATAATACAAATCAGGTTGAGGGCTTTGATCTGCGCTCTCAAGAGCAACGTCATATTCTCGACATGCTAGAAAAATATCAAGGAAGCCGTAGGCTTACAGCAAAAGAGTTGGGCATTAGTGAGCGAACATTGCGTTATAAGATCGCTAAATTCCGTGAACAAGGGGTACAGATCCCCGAAAAACTTGGCAAGAAGTCTGCATAAAGCAACTATCAGCGTCATTTTTAAAGCGGAGCATAGACAAAGATGATCAAAGCTATCGACCCAAATCAATTACTTACGCAAATGCGTGCTTTACAAGCTCAAGCATCACCAGCCACACAACCTATGCCAACAGCAGATGCTGACAATAATGGTCGCGTTGATTTTGGCAATGTCATGCAAAAAGCGGTGAATGAGGTGAATGAGCTGCAAAAAACATCGGGTGATCTCAAGACGTCGTTTGAATTGGGCGATCCTAATGTCAATCTGGCAGATGTCATGATTGCATCACAAAAAGCCAGTGTCGCTTTCGAGGCAACCTTGCAGGTCCGTAATAAACTGATAGAGGCCTACCAAGAAGTTATGCGTATGTCGATTTAATCGACGAACATATCTAACTAGAGAAAAAATATGGAAAACGCACCTGCCACTACCGGCCCACAAGCCAATATGTCTCCACCGCGGCCAACCACGGCTTTGGGCGCTATGCAAGCAAATATATCTCGACAGCCTGTAGTAAAACAGATGCTGTTTTTGCTGGCAATTGCAGCCAGTATTGCTGTTGGTGGTTACGTATTGATGTGGTCACAAACACCTTCATATCAAGTGCTTTTTGCCAATATGGCACCAGCTGAGTCTTCTGAAGTCGTCGATGTTTTGCAGCAGATGAATGTCGATTACAAATTAGATCCGACGACGGGCGCTTTGTTAGTTCCGGCAGCTGATGTGCAAACACTGCGTATGAAGTTGGCAGCAGAAGGATTGCCCCGTAGTGCCGCCTTAGGGATGGAAATGCTGAACCAGGATCAAGGTTTTGGTACCAGTCAGTTCATTGAGCGTGCCCGTTATCAACGAGCAATGGAAGAAGAATTATCTCGTTCCATTGCTGAACTCAACAATGTCAGAAGTGCTCGTGTACATTTGGCTATTCCCAAACAGTCTGTTTTTGTGCGTGATCGTAAAGATCCTACTGCTTCTGTTGTTGTACATCTATACGCTGGCAGAACTCTAGAGCAATCACAAGTTGCGGCTATTACACATATGGTGGCATCTAGTGTGCCTGATATGAAAAATGCTGATGTCACTATCGTTGATCAGCGTGGCAACTTATTAACTCAACCAGAGCGTGCCGCTGGTGTGGCAATGAGTGATACACAGCTTGAGTACACTCGTAAAGTTGAACAGATTTATATTGACCGTATTGAGAACATTTTATCCCCAATTGTGGGTATGAACGGGGTCCGAGCTCAGGTTGTAGCCGACGTTGACTTTACCATGTCAGAGCAGACCCATGAAAGTTATAACCCTGACATGACTGCAGTGAGAAGTGAGCAGTTGCAGGAAGAAGAACGTGTGGGTAGTGGTGGTCCATTTGGTGTGCCCGGTGCACTGAGTAATCAACCTCCAGGCGGTGGCGTCGCTCCTGAGGAAACAGCACCTGAAGATGGCGCTGATGAAGCGAATACTACAGCGACAACACCAGGTTCAAGTAGAAAAAGTACAACACGTAACTTTGAGTTAGATAGAACCATCAGTCACACCCGGATGGCACCAGGCAATGTCAGAAAGCTAAGTGTCGCTGTATTAGTGGATGAAAAAAGAACAGTAGACGCTGAAGGCAACGTCACATCTGAACCATTATCAGAGTCTGAAATGACTCGTATTAATGCCTTAGTGATGGATGCCATTGGCTTTAGTAAAGCGCGTGGTGATAGTTTGAATGTAGTCAATGCACCATTTATGGCGCCTGAAGCAGTTGAAGCATTACCAGAAAAACCTATCTGGGAAGAAGCTTGGGTTTGGAATTTAGCGAAACAAGTCGGTGGCGCTCTGGTTGTTCTGTTCCTTATCTTTGGGGTGATTCGTCCTGCCTTCAGAGATATGACTAAAGTGCCTGTTTCTGAGAAAGATGAAGAAAATATGTCACCAGAAGAAGTCTTAGCCAGAAGTAGCGCGAGTGGCGAAGAGATTGCTAAACTGACGACTGGTTCGGAACAGATGGAAGAGCAACTATCTAATGTCCGAAGTTTAGTACAACAAGACCCTGCGCTTGTGGCGCAAGTGGTTAAAAATTGGACGGCGGGTGATGCCTGATGGCAGAAGAACTCAGAAAACTGACGGGGACTGAAAAAGCAGCTGTTTTTTTACGCTCTATAGGCGAAGAGGAAGCCGCTGCCATTTTAAAGCATATGGGGCCAAAAGAAGTCCAGAAAGTCGGCCAGGCAATGGCAACATTGCAGAATGTCACCCGCGAAGAAGTTCAGTCGGTACTGAATAGTTTTGTGACCACTGTTGAGCAAGAAACTGGCCTTGGCATAGGTTCACATGATTATGTACGCAAAATGCTCGTTGGTGCATTGGGTGAAGACCGTGCTGGCAGTTTGTTAGATCGTATTCTATCGGGTAGTAATACCAATGGTCTTGAACAGCTCAAATGGATGGATGCAAGAGGTATTTATGAAATCATCCGGCTAGAGCATCCACAGATTATCGCGATTGTATGCTCCTTTCTCGATGCGGATCAGGCCGCCGGTGTCTTATCGCAATTTCCTGCTCGTGATCAGGCAAATATTATTTTACGGATTGCGACACTCGATGGCGTGCAACCTTCGGCTTTAACTGAACTCAATGAAATTCTGGAGAAACAGTTCAGTGGTACTGCTGGGGCTCAGTCAACTATGGTTGGTGGACTAAAAACCGCTGCAGATATTCTCAACTTTGTTGATGGTACATCTGAAGCGGCAATTATGGAAAAAATCAAAGAGAGCGAGCCAGATCTTGGACAAAACATCGAAGATCTTATGTTTGTCTTTGAAAACCTCATTGATGTCGATGACCGTGGTATGCAAACTCTGATGCGTGAAATTCAGACAGACCAATTACAGCTGGCATTGAAAGGGGCTGATGACGCATTGAAAGAGAAATTCCTGCGTAATATGTCACAACGTGCAGGTGAAATGATGCGTGATGATTTAGAAGCGATGGGCCCTGTTCGTTTGAGCGATGTTGAAGCTGCACAAAAAGCAATTCTTTCTACAGCACGAAGCTTGTCTGATAAGGGCGAGATTATGCTAGGTGGAGGTGCTGGCGATGACTTCGTCTGATGATACCGTTGTCACTAAACAAGCCGATGTCTTATCTGCCGATGAAATTGCTGATGCGATAAAACGCTGGGAGGCACCAAGAATGGTGTCTGTGACGGATGTTGAGGACAAGGATGCTCCTCAGGTGCTAGATATAAAAGCTATTGAGGCGCTTCAACAACAAGCTCAGGAAGAAGGGTATAAAGCCGGCTATGAAGAGGGACATCAAGCCGGGTTTTCTGATGGCCAAGAAGCCGGTCTGAAAGATATTCAGATACAAGTAGAAAAGCTTCAGCAAATGTTAACAACCTTACAACAGCCGTTGTCAGAGTTAGATGAGATTATCGAGAAAGATCTGGTGAATCTAGCGATCACAATGACGCGTCAGTTAGTAAGGCGTGAGCTCAAACATCAGCCTGAACATGTTATCGGCGCAATGCGTGCTGCTCTGGAAGCCTTACCCATCAGTGATCGTCAATTGAAGATATATGTTCACCCGGATGATCTCTCAATTATCCAAAAAGGTTTGTCTCTAGAACATGACTCAAATAAATATCAATGGATAGAAGATCCTTTGCTTACCCGTGGTGGTTTACGATTAGAAACATCTGATACCAGTGTTGATGCCACTGTTGAGTCGAGGTTAAATAGCATCATCAATAAAGTCTTGGGTGATGAGAGGGAAAGCGACAGTGAGTAATGCCGAGCGCCAATCGCGATTACAGCAGAAGCTGATGCAATATCAGCAGCGATTGGATTCGGGTGATGAACAAGATGTTTTGATTGAAGGTCGTTTGACCCGAATGGTGGGATTAACGCTTGAAGCTGTAGGCTTTCAGGTGCCTATTGGTAGCCGTTGTGAGATTATCGGTAAAGGACAAAAACCCATTGAAGCCGAAGTGGTGGGGTTTTCTGGAGAAACTACATTTCTAATGCCGACAGGTGATATGCGTGGGCTGGTGCCTAATGCTAAGGTCAGACCTATTCGAAGTGACTCACAAATTCCTGTTGGCGAAGCCATGCTCGGACGTGTTGTGGATGGTGCTGGTAAACCCTTGGACAGCAAAGGGCCGCTTCGTGTTCATGACAAAGTTCCTTTACACGGTGAACCTGTTAATCCACTTGCACGATCGCCTGTACGTCAACATTTGGATGTGGGTGTACAAAGTATTAATGCACTGTTGAGTGTTGGTCGAGGACAGCGGATGGGCTTGTTCGCTGGCAGTGGCGTTGGTAAAAGTGTGCTGTTAGGCATGATGACACGGTTTACTGAAGCAGATGTTATCGTCGTGGGTTTGATTGGTGAGCGTGGTCGAGAAGTAAAAGAGTTTATTGAAGATATTCTAGGTGAAGAAGGTATGGCACGTTCAGTCGTGGTAGCGTCTCCTGCCGATCATTCACCTTTGATGAGATTACATGGTGCCATGCTATCAACCAGTATCGCTGAATATTTTCGTGATCAAGGTAAGCAAGTTTTATTATTGATGGACTCATTGACACGGTTTGCTCAGGCACAACGTGAAATTGCATTAGCGATTGGTGAGCCACCGGCCACCAAAGGTTACCCACCATCGGTATTTTCCTTGTTACCTCAATTAGTGGAAAGAGCGGGTAATGGCCCAGTGAATGGCGGTGCGATTACAGCTATTTATACAGTTTTAACGGAAGGTGATGATCAACAGGATCCGGTCGCTGACGCCGCACGTGCCATTTTGGATGGCCATATTGTTTTATCTAGACAGTTAGCTGAGTCAGGTCATTATCCTGCGATAGATGTGGAAGCATCTATTAGCCGGGTAATGCCAAATATTGTCAGTGACGAACACCTGAAACAAGCACAACAGTTTAAGCAAATCTATTCTACTTATAGACAAAACCAAGATCTTATCAGTGTAGGGGCTTATAGTAAGGGAAGTGATCCTGCTATTGATGAATCAATTGCTATGTTTCCTGCTTTACGCCAGCTGTTGAGACAAGGGATGAATGAAGCCGTGAATTGGCAACAGAGTGATCAACGTTTAAAGCAGGTGCTTGAGTTAAGAAACCAATTGCAGAATCAACAGAGTCTGGCACAAACACCCATGTTACAGGATGGAAATACTCGGCGTTTTTAATGTTCTAGCTCAATGTGGAGTTGATAAATGAGTCGTAGTCGTAAACTTGATCCCGTGATAGAGATGGCTCGAAAAGCCACGGAATCTGAGTTACAGAAACTGGGCCAACAAAATGCTTTACTCCAACAGGAGCAATTTCAGTTGGATGATCTGCTTCAATACCGGGCTGAGTATCTGGCTAGGTTCCGACAAGACGACCCCATGGTGATGACTGCAAAAAAAGCACTCGATTTGAGAAGCTTTTTAGCCAAATTAGACCAAGCTATTCTCAGTCAGGAATCCCAAGTGAAATCAGCGAATGCGAAAGTTGAACAGCAGCAAAAGCTTTGGTTACAGGCCAGAAATAAGGAGCAGGCTATTGATGCTTTAATGACCCGATACGAGACAATCGAAGTAAAAAAACAGTTAAAGAGAGAACAAGCTGAAGCAGATGAGCATACGAATAGTTTGTGGCTCAGAAACAGAAAAAAATAAATTAATATAATCTTTTTTGCCAGTGGGCCGATACCAATTTAAAGGTAGTAAAACCGGTGGTTGAAAGCTAAATTCTCGAGCAATTTGAATGAGTTTTCAGCTCCATTTCTTTATAAGAATGAGACAGAAATATGGCTGAAACTATCATGGAAATTGATTGTGCTGAGTCCGTTACAATATCTCAAGTAGCTGATTTGTATGCACAATTATTAATGGCGATGGCTGAAGGTCAGGCTATTCAAATTAATTTAGGTCAGGTTGAACGCATTGATACATCTGTCATTCAGCTTTTTTATGCGTTTTATCGTGATGCTCAACTTCATGGCCTGGTCATAATTTGGTCAAATCCAAGTCAACTTTTTTGTGAAGCGGTCGATAAGATCGGTATCAAAGCATTTTACGCACAATAAAATATAAAAAATGATATTAAAGAAGGAGCTTTTTTGTTATGGCTAATATTCTTGCAGTGGATGATTCGGCATCAATGCGGCAAATGGTCACCTTTACACTTCAAGGTGCTGGACATAGAGTCACTGTCGCAAATGATGGAAAACAAGCCCTCGACATTGCTGAAAAACAGTCTTTTGATTTGGTGATTACTGATGTCAATATGCCGATAATGGACGGGTTAACGTTAACCAAGCAATTACGACAGTTATCCAGTTTTAAGTTTACCCCTATTCTTGTATTAACTACCGAAGCGGGTCCCGAAAAGAAACAAGAGGGCCGTGCGGCGGGCGCTACCGGTTGGCTGATTAAACCTTTTAATCCCGAGCAACTGCTAGCGACGGCAAAAAAAGTTCTAGGTTAGACCAATGAGCATCGATGTCTCGCAATTTCATAGCATTTTCTTCGAAGAAAGCTTCGAAGGCCTGGATACTATGGAGAGTGGCTTGCTAAGCATGTCACAAGGTGAAATCGATGATGATACGGTTAATGGCATCTTTCGCGCTGCACATTCAATAAAAGGGGGCGCGGGCACTTTCGGCTTTAACAATATTTCTGAATTTACTCATGGTTTAGAAACGCTTCTTGATCAAATTCGAAATGGTGAGCGTGAAGCAACTCATGAAGTGATTGAAACATTACTTTCAGCTGTGGACACGTTACGTGAAATGCTGACAGCGGTGCAAGATAGCTCAGACATTGATACTGATAAAGTTACGCAGGTCGCTGGTGCGATTGAGCAGATATTGCATGATTCAGGCACGGCTCCAAATCCAAAGTTAGAATCTGAAGACATTGTTATTCCTGAAGCTCAAGAATCTGATGTCGTTGATAACGATCTTCAAAGTCAGTCCTGGCTGATTAAGTTCAAACCCTTACCCCACCTCCTTCAAACTGGCAATGAACCCATCCGTATGTTTAGTGAGTTAGCTGAGCTGGGTGACTTAACGGTTGTTGCTAATGAAGAAGAGTTACCCCCATTCACTGAGCTTGATCCTGAGCTCTGTTATATCAGTTGGGAGCTCACACTTACTGGGGATGTTGATGAAGCAGCAATAAACGAGGTATTTGAATGGGTTGATGGTGATTGTGAGCTGAGTATTGAACGGCTTGAAGATAATGACGCTGTGGGCGAGTCCATAGAGCAGTCATCTGAAGAACCCAGAGCTGAGACCGAGGGCGTAGCAGGGATTCCTGAGCCTGCCTCTGAGTTGGAAGCTAAAGAGACAGTAGTTGAATCAACGCCGACATCTGTTGAAGCTCCACTAAAGCCGCCTACAAAAAATGAAGCGGCACCTAGAAAGAAAGCCGCTGCTGTAGATGCTTCAGCCGCTTCTATTCGTGTAGGCACCGATAAAGTCGATTCACTTGTCAACCTGGTTGGAGAACTTGTCATTACTCAGTCGATGCTGGGTCAGATTGGTGATAATTTTGATGAAAGTTTGTTGCCACAATTAATCGATGGACTTGAGCAACTAGAGCGTAATACTCGCGAATTGCAAGAAAGTATTATGCGTATCCGTATGTTGCCCATCAGTTTTGTATTTAATCGCTTCCCTCGATTGGTCCATGACATGACCAGTAAATTAGGAAAACAAGTAGAGTTGGTTCTGAGTGGAGAGCAAACTGAACTTGATAAGACAGTGATGGAAAAAATTGGTGATCCACTTGTACACCTTGTACGCAACTCATTAGATCATGGGCTAGAGGTACCAGAAAAACGTCTTGCAGCTAATAAATCTGAAACTGGTATTTTAAAACTCAATGCTTACCACCAAGGTGGCAATATTGTTATAGAAATTAGTGATGATGGTGCGGGTCTAAATGAAGAGAAAATTTTACATAAAGCCATCGAAAAAGGCTTAGTTGATCCGAATGAAACGCTCTCCCCTGAGAAAATACATGAACTGATTTTTCTGCCAGGCTTTTCCACAGCCGATCAGGTTAGCGATCTTTCTGGGCGTGGTGTGGGCATGGATGTCGTTAGGAAAAATATTAATAGTTTGGGGGGCGCAGTCGAGGTCAAGTCTGAATCAGGTGTAGGATCAACATTCACCATTCGTTTACCTTTAACTTTAGCCATCATGGATGGCCAGATTATTCAGGTCGCTGACCAGCGTTATATTATTCCACTAATATCGATTATTGAGTCTGTCGAGGTTGATTTAAATAAAGTCAATAAGCTGACGGGTAAGGGTGAGTTATACAAAATTCGTGATGAATACGTTCCATTAATTAGACTGACTAATGTCTTCAATCTTGACGGTGGTATTGACGATTTAGAGGCTGGATTGCTGGTCATCGTTGACTGTGAAGATTATAAAGTGGGCTTATTTGTTGATGAGTTATTAGCACAACAGCAAGTCGTCATCAAAAGCCTGGAGACAAATTTCCGTAAGGTTAAAGGTATTGCTGGTGCGACGATTCTGGGCGATGGGACGGTCGCATTAATTCTGGATATTCCTGGATTGATGGCCATGCATAGAAACCCTTCTTTGGCAGAAAAAGCCTCAGCAGGAAAGGTAGCTTAATCTATGTCTGAAACCAATAGTGCAAACGAAATACTCGATATTCTTGATGTGGTTGACAGTGTTGATGATGGTGCTCAGCAATATCTGACATTCCAATTAGCTGATGAATATTATGGTGTAGAAATTCTTCGTGTTCAGGAAATTAAAGGCTGGGATAGTGTGACTCCCATCCCGAACACTCCTGCACATGTATGTGGTGTTTTAAATCTTCGCGGTGTGATTGTACCCATCGTTGATTTAAGACTGCTGTTCCAAATGCCTTTTAATGCATACACAAAAACGACAGTGGTCATTGTATTAAAAATTGAAGGTATTACCGATCGTGTCGTCGGTATTGTGGTTGATGCTGTGTCCGAGGCTCAGAATGTTGATCCACAAATGATTTCAACCGCACCAGACTTAGGAAGCGTAGTCGATACCAGTTTTATAAAAGGTATTACCACTAATGACGATTACATGCTTATGTTATTGGATGTCGATAAATTACTCAGTGTCGAGCAGGTAGGCTAATGATGGCATCTGGCAAAGTTCGAGTTATCGCCATCATGAACCAAAAAGGGGGCGTCGGTAAAACCACAACGACGGTAAACCTTGGGCATGCTCTTGCTTTGCAAGGTAAACAAGTTGCTGTTATTGATATGGATCCCCAAGGTCAAGTTGCAACGAGCTTTGGTGTAGATAATCAACAACTAGGTATTGATGTTGTTTTATTAGAGGGTGAAGCCATTGAGGCCGTCAAATTGCATGCTAGAGAGCGTCTTGATGTCGTAGCTGCAGGGCCAAGATTGAATGAGTTTGAACACATCAACGAAGGTGGTGTTGAGCGGGGGCATCGTTTGAGAAAAGCTATCGAGGAATCCTCGTTATCTGACTATGATTTTGTATTAATAGATTGTCCACCATCATCAGGGTTGCTTGGTGTTAATGCGATGTTTGCTTCCAATGAGCTGATCGTTCCAGTGTCGGGAGATTATCTGTCACTTCAGGGGCTATCTAGAATGATGCAAATTCTGAAACGTTCAGAAGAAATCTCGGGGCATCATATTCGACTGTGGCTGGTATCGACTCGTATGCAGTTACGTAGAAAACTCACTGCAGAGGTTCGTAAACGGGTTCTCAAATACTTCCCTGGCAGAGTACTTTTTACGCCTATTCGTGAAAATGTCGCCTTAGCTGAATGTCCTAGCTTTGGTAAAACCATTTTTGACTATCGGAAAAAAAGCTCTGGTGCGGAGGATTATTTTTCATTGGCCAGCGATGTTTTAGATAGGAGAGCGGCTGATGGCCAAGAGTAAAAATGTGATGGGCAATGACCCGTTGGCCTGGTTGACCGCAGGTGAACAACCAGCAGCCCAGACTTTAAAAACACCATTAGTGAGTCAGGCAGAACCTGAACAGGCTGCTGAGACTTTAACTACCAAAACAGCTATCGAGCTGGTGGAAGAGAGTTTCATCCCCATTGCTGCTCGAGGTGAATACCTTATTGCCGAGTTTTACATCGAACTTTTTGAGCAACAACCGCAATTAAAAAATTTATTCAAAGGCGTATCAGAGCAAGGTCAGCAGAAAAAAACCTTGGCTGCTTTAGTGTTGTTGGTACAAAACCTGCGTCATCCTGCGTTATTAGATAGTTATTTAACCGAGTTAGGTGCGCGCCATATTACGTACGGGGTCAAAGAGACCGATTACCAAGCTGTTAAAAGCTGTTTATTAACTGTACTGGAGAAAAATGCTGAATCCGCCTGGTCAACAGCAGTGGCATCAGCATGGAATGAAATACTAGATAACGTTATTAAAAAAATGACGACGGGATACTATCCCGAGGAGGAGAGAGAGATGGTAGCGAGTCAGAAATCAGATACAGGCACCTTTAATACGGTCAATGCTCTTGATAATGCCGTGACAGCAATCATGATGATTGATAGAGACTTCAACATCACTTATGCCAACCAATCAACATTGAACATGTTGGCCGAGCATGAAGAGACTTTAAAAACAATCTACCCTGGATTTTCTGTCAAAGAGTTGGTTGGCAGTAATATTGATGTTTTTCACAAGAATCCAAGCCATCAGCGACAAATGCTGAGTAACCCAGATAATTTACCTCATCAAGCAGATATCAGCGTTGGGCCACTTGTATTCAGGCTGAATGTGACAGCCATGATGGATGACGAAGGCAACTATGTTGGTAATATGCTTGAATGGCATAACATTACTGAAGAAAAGCTGCGAAATGCAGAGATCCATGGTCAATTTGATGCTTTAAATAAGGTAATGGGTGTTATCAGTTTTGAAATGGACGGTACCATTATTGACGTGAACGATAACTTTCTCAAAGTAGTGGGGTATAGCCGCGAAGATGTAGTGGGCAAGCATCATCGAATGTTTGCTACTCCAGAGTTAGCTCAAAGTGCCGAGTATGCAGAGTTCTGGGCAAAGTTAAACCGCGGCGAGTTTGATAGTGGTGAATATAAACGCATCGCTAATGGCGGTAAAGAAGTTTGGTTACAAGCCAGTTACAATCCCATTTTTGATATCAATGGCAAACCATTCAAAGTTGTGAAGTTTGCCACGGATATTACAGAAACGAAATTGCAACGAGCCAATTTTGAAGGTCAGATTTCAGCTATCCATAAGGCAATGGGAGTAATTAGCTTCAATATGGATGGCACTATTCGCAGTGTCAACGATAACTTCCTGAATGTCGTTGGTTATCATCGTGAAGAAGTTGTAGGTAAACATCATCGTATGTTTGCTACGCCTGAGTTGGCAAAAAGTCCTGAGTATGTAGAGTTTTGGGCAAAACTTAATCGAGGCGAATTTGACGCAGGTGAGTATCAACGAGTTGGTAAAGATGGAAAAGATGTCTGGTTACAAGCCTCGTATAACCCTATTTTTGACTTAAATGGTAACCCATATAAAGTAGTTAAATACGCCTCTGATATTACCGAACAAAAACATTTACAGTTTGCCGTTCAGCAAGCTTTATCAGCCACATCCATTGTCATGAATGCGTTGGCACAAGGTGACCTTACTAAGCTGATGGATGGCGAGTTCGAAGGCGAGTTCGCTCTGCTTCAGCAAGCGGTGAATGGCTCAATAACAAAAATTTCATCCATAGTTCAAGACATCATTGAAGCATCGATCAGTATTTCATCAGCAGCAAGTGAAATTTCGCAAGGCAATACCGATTTAAGTCAGCGAACTGAAGAGCAAGCATCATCACTGGAAGAAACGGCAGCGAGTATGGAAGAGCTCACCAGTACCGTTAGACAGAACTCTGATAACGCACGTCAAGCGAATCAATTAGCAGTAGATGCTCGAAGCAAAGCCGAAAAAGGTGGCAGTGTAATTCAAGAAGCTATTCAGGCCATGGCCGCTATTAGCACTTCAAGTAAGCGTGTTGCTGACATCATCGGGGTAATCGATGAAATTGCTTTTCAAACGAACCTGCTTGCTCTTAATGCAGCTGTAGAGGCTGCTCGAGCAGGAGAGCAAGGTCGGGGCTTTGCCGTAGTTGCGTCAGAGGTACGTAATTTAGCACAACGCTCAGCCGCTGCTGCCAAAGAGATTAAAGAACTGATCAATGACAGTGGCGAGAAAGTCAGGGAAGGTTCTGTACTCGTTAACGAATCGGGTAAAACCTTAGAAGAAATTGTTGATGGTGCCAAAAAAGTCGGCGACATTATTTCTGAAATTGCAGCTGCAGGGGTTGAGCAGACTTCTGGTATTGAGCAAGTGAATCAGGCTGTGACACAAATGGATGAGATGACACAGCAGAATGCTGCCCTTGTTGAGCAGGCGGCAGCGGCAAGCGAATCATTAGATCAGCAAGGTAATCATCTTGAAGATATGATGAAATTCTTTAAAACAAACGTGATGGATAAACAAACACTGGGTCAAGCTGCACTGCCCAGAACTTCAGCCCCTCCCATTCAGACCACCAATAATGTCAGTGATAATGCTCGGACTCATCAACCAATACCCAAGAAGCAGGGAGTAACAAAAGAGCAGGAAAGTGATGAATGGGAAGAGTTTTAATCCATGAATCAATAAACCACCTTCCATGGGGATGACTGTTTTATGGATAAAGCGGCACGAGAATTTGAGTTCTCAGATAAGCACTTTACTCGAATAAGTAGCTTCGTCACGGCACAGACAGGCATCCTGCTGCCTGTTGCAAAAAAAGATATGGTTTATAGCCGCTTATCAAAACATGTGCGCAGACACTATGGCGGTAGTTTTGATGCGTTTTGTCTGGCAGTTGATAACGGTGATGCTGACACCATTGAGCTATTGGTTAACGCCATTACAACCAATTTAACTGCCTTTTTTCGCGAAAAGCATCATTTTGATTACTTGAAAGAACATGTGCTGCCTGAGTTATTAATTAAAAATCAGGTGAGCAAAAAAATACGAATATGGTCTGCAGGCTGCTCAACAGGTGAAGAGCCATATAGCTTAGCTATGTGCTTACATCAATTTTTTAAGGAACACCCTGGTTGGGATGTCAAAATTCTGGCTACGGATATAGATGCCAATGTACTTGAGCAAGCGGCTTCAGGCATTTATACCGTTGAGCGGGTAAACCAATTTTCTGACGATGAGAAGCGGGCTTGGTTCTCACGTGGAAAAGCTGAAAATAACGGATTGGTGAGAATGAAGTCGTTTTTACGGGAGTTTATCTCCTTCAAGCGCCTTAACCTGTTACATCCTTTCCCTATGAAAGGCACATTTGATGTGATTTTCTGCCGGAACGTCATTATCTATTTCGATAAAACAACACAGATCAGTCTTTTTCACCGTTTCGCTGAAAAAATGTTACCTGGTGCATATCTGTTCATCGGTCACTCAGAAACATTATTCAATATCAGTGACCAATTTATTTCTGATGGCAATACGATATATCGGCGTATCAAATGATGGTATTAAAAACACACATGCCTCAGGCATTAGCGGGGTTTGAAAATATCAATCGCTATTGGGATAACTCTCGCCAGGCATGGGTAGCCAAAATCTTACCAGGTGAAATTTATGTTAATCGTGGTGCAGGTGAACTCATTGCCACAACGCTAGGCTCATGTGTTGCTGCCTGCATTCGTGATCCTATTGCCGGTATTGCTGGTGTCAATCACTTTATGTTGCCCTGTGTTGGCGACAGTAGCAGTGAGTGCTGGAAAAAGCTTGGTGCTCGCTATGGTACTTATGCTATGGAGGCACTGATTAATGAAATCCTAAAAGCAGGGGGCGAACGTAAAAATCTAGAAATGAAAGTCTGTGGTGGTGGCAAAATTATCGATGGCGTTTCAAACGATATTGGTCACCAGAATAGTTTGTTTGTTCTCGATTACGCCAAAATCGAGGGCATACCTGTGATTGCTTATGATCTAGGTGATATCTACCCACGTAAACTAATGTATTACCCAGGGACTGGCCAAATGTTTATCAAGCGTATCCAGCATTTATACAACGATACTATTCTAATTCGAGAGTCTCAGTATCACGAACGCTTAAAAGAAATATCATATAGTGGTGGGGTTGAGTTGTTTGAATAACGAAGGGGAACCATGAAAAAGATATCTATCATTGTTGTTGATGATTCAGCATTGGTTCGGAAGTTGCTGACAGAGATTCTTAATTCCGATCCTGAGCTGGAAGTTGTTGCAACAGCCGGAGACCCGTACCAGGCAAGAGAAAAAATAAAGAAGTTCAACCCTGATGTATTAACACTGGATGTGGAAATGCCAAAGATGGATGGTGTCACATTCCTGAGAAATTTAATGCGTTTACGACCAATGCCAGTGGTGATGGTATCCACTTTAACCGAAAAAGGGGCTGAGGTAACGCTTGAAGCACTCGCGCTAGGCGCCTTTGATTTTGTGGAAAAACCTAAGTTGGATTTATCTCAGACACTGGCAGCTTACTCAGAAGAAATTATCAGTAAAGTCAAAGCGGCGGCTGGCGTTCAACCCAAAAAACTGACGCAAAAAGTGATGTTAGAAGTTGAAGAGCGTTTGACTGCTGATGCCGTTCTTGCCAGAAGCACAAAAAATATCCCGTTGAAAACCACAGATAAAATTGTTGCCATCGGTGCCTCAACGGGAGGGACTGAAGCAATTAAAAATGTTTTATGTGGTTTACCTGCTAACGCCCCAGGAATCGTGATAACTCAGCATATCCCCGCAAGTTTTAGTGCGCCTTTCGCTGAACGTGTTAATAAAATGTCCGTATTAAATGTTAGTCAGGCTAAGGATGGGCAACAGATTCTTCCTGGACACGCATATATAGCACCAGGTGATAAACACCTATTAGTTGAACGCAGTGGTGCTCGTTATTATTGTCGTTTGAATGATGGGCCAGCTGTGTCACGTCATAAACCCTCAGTCGATGTTCTATTCCGTTCGGTTGCCCAAGATGTAGGTGCAAACGCAATTGGCATTATGCTGACTGGTATGGGGGATGATGGTGCCAGAGGCATGATGGAGATGAGAGAAAATGGGGCCATTAACATCGTTCAAGATGAAAAAAGCAGTGTCGTTTGGGGGATGCCTGGAGCGGCTTATAAATTAGGTGCGGCTGAACTTATGCTGCCTTTAGATAAAATTGCTCAAGAGATCATGAAGCAAGGTCGATAATCTTCGGTACATATATAAAGAAATAATTAAGGACGATATTATGAGAATGCCGTTTGCAAAAAAACACCTCAGTGCTTGCCTTTCGTCTATAGGACTCATTTTGGCTGCTTACGTGGTTGTAAATTGGCAAGCAGCGCTTTTTGTTTCACTGACATCTGCCTCGATGTTTCTGTTGTTACGTGAGAATGCTTTTGCACTTACAGATAGTCATATTGAGACAGCAGACTTGTCTTCAGCAGATATTGACACGCTTAAAACTGAAGTATTGAGTGATATTACCCTTCAGATTGAAAGTATCCATGCTGAGAATGAGCAAATATCTACACTTCTGACTGATGCTGTGCAATCTTTGGCAGATAGCTTTCAGGGGCTTAATAATCAGGTATCGAGCGAGGATGATATGCTCCATAGCCTGATTGATCATAAAGATGATCAAAAGGGACTAACAGAGTTCATCAAAGAAACTGAGTCAGTCATGGGATTTCTCGTGCAAACGTTGCTTAAAAACACGAACGATAGTACTTTGGTCATGGAAAAGTTAGATGAAATAAATAAGCGTGTAGATGGTGTTATTTCTTTACTTGATGATGTTAAAGATATCGCATCTCAAACTAACTTACTGGCATTAAATGCAGCCATAGAAGCCGCAAGGGCAGGTGATGCAGGACGTGGTTTTGCTGTTGTCGCTGATGAGGTCAGAAAGTTATCACAGAAATCCGATGAGTTCAGTGACCAAATAAATAAAATTACCATGCAGGTGAAAGCGACGATTGATGAAGCCACCGAGGTTATTGCTGATTTAGTGTCTGCTGATACCGATTTGGTTAGGAATAGTCAGGAAAAAGTGGCTGAAATGACGACAACAATGTCATCATTAAATAATAAAACGCAGGCGGTGATTTCAGGCACTAGCGATATTAGTCATCAGATATCTGGACTGGTAAGTCAAGCCGTAACATCATTACAGTTTGAAGATATGTGTCACCAACTCAGTGAGCATATGGATAAACGCCTAAATACGGTATCAGCTCTGATTAATGTGATCAGTGATATGCCTTCTTCAGCAGGAAGTGATGCTGATTTAGCTGCTTGCCAGCAGAAGTTTATGGAAGTCAAACAAACGGTTTCTGAGCTACATAAAAAAATTGATGAAACGAAGCATAAATCTGTCACCCAGCAAAATGTCGATGCTGGCGATATTGAACTCTTCTGACTGATATTTGGCACACTGCTTGCTCCTAACTTGATGAACAGGTCTATAACGGCTATTAAGTAGGGAGAGGCGATATGCCACAAAGTGTTTCCATACAAACTGATAATGTTGTCAACACTAAGCCAACACACACTAAAGAGGTATCGAAGGATAACTCTTTCTCTGAGACGCTAGACAAGCATATACAAACTGCTGAAAAAAAGTCTTCTGAATCCAATAAAGCATCGACATTAGCTGAACAGTCAGAAAATAAAATCAAAGAACAGCCTGAAAAGGAGGATGCCAAGGCATCAGAGGCTGAAGCAAAGACGGAAAAAACTGACGCTGATGACGGCAATAAGTTGCCGTCTGATGAAAAAACGAGTGAGAGTAAGCACGAGACTAAGGAGCAGGATGATACGGATGCAGATGATTCATTATCAGAAACTGAAATTGAAGCTGACGCAGGTGTTGTAACTCAACAAAATACACTGATGCTCGCTGCAGAACCGGAAACAAAAGTCACTACGGTTAGTAATGATAAGGCGACTGTAATTGATGGTAGTGACAAGCCAGCAATGAAAAAAACTACGGTTGATGCTCCTGTTCAATCTAGTCCGGCGGAAACACTGACAAAGTCATCTACAGCCACCTCTGCTGACCCCGCCTTAATAAATAAGAAACAGCCAGATGCTAACTTAGTCACTGTCACTGATACGGAAAAGGCAGTCATTAAACAAACCCAAACTACCACTGATAGTGACAAAGTGCCTAATTTTGCTAAGGCATTGCAATCTATGAATGAGGCTGAGGGTAAAACCAGTGAAATTCGTGCTGATATTATGGATGCAATCAAAAGGCAACGCCAAAATGGCGAGGGAGAGCAAGGTACTACGGTTCGTAATCTAATTGCGGCACAAACAGAAAATCAAGATAAGGCAGATATCGACTTACCAGGTATTCGTGCTGATAAATCGCTGCAGGAGCGGCTATTGGGTGTGTCACCGTCAACAGGTAACTCAGCAAATACCAGTACAGTATCTACACCAAGCGTATCAGGCGCAACGACATCTTCTTCAACACTGAGTTTGCCTGTCCAGCCCAATATACAGAGCTCTGCTTGGTCGCAAGTGATGAATAGCCGTGTTGTATGGATGGCGAAAGAAGGGATTCAGCAGGCTGAGATGAAAATGAATCCGGCTAATTTAGGCCCAGTCGAAGTAAAACTTCATGTACAAAACGAGCAGGCCAGTGTAACTTTTCTAGCTCAGCACTCGACTACTCGAGATGCTCTGGAACAGGCTTTGCCAAAATTAAGAGATAGTTTTGCAGAAAACGGCATTCAACTGACTCATGCTGAGGTTGGTCAGCAACAGCATCAGCAACAAAGAGAAGATCAGCCTCAGCAAACGCAGAATTCTCAGAATTTTACTCAAGCCAGTAGTCAAAGTGACGATATAATAAATGAAGCCGACGAGACAATAGGTTCAACTACACTGGATAGTGGCCTTAGTTTGTACGTATGAGGCAAAAATAATAATTAAGTTCAATCCGGGAGAGACGGGCGTGTTTAAACTTGAAAACTTCTCTTTGAGAAAACGTATGTACATCATCAGTGGTCTTGGTGTTTTGGCACTGTTGGGGCTACTTATTCTTGAAGGTTATATGTACCACTCTGGTATTAAAGAACTGCAGGCCCTTTATATCGCTGCCATTTATGTTGTGGTCGCCAGTTTATTAGTTATTGCTATTGCACACTATATCGGTCGTTTCGGTGACAAACGTGCTACGACACTGGTGGGAGCCATTCAAAATATCAAAAAAGGTGATCTCACAAAGAAAGTGGCTATTTCAGGTAAAAGTGATTTTAGTTGGATGGCTTTTGAGTTAGACAGTGCTAGAAAAAATGTTGCGAACTTAGTTCACACGCTTGTTGGTGGGGTAACACAACTCACTTCAGCGAGTGATAATATGCAAGCCATCAGTAAAGAAACAGTTGATGGTGTACTTCGTCAACAGTCTGAAACGACGCAGGTGGCGACCGCTATGAATGAAATGACGGCTTCAGTACAAGAAGTTGCCAGAACAGCTTCAAGTGCTGCTGAAGCTGCTCGTAATGCGGATACTGAAGCGAAGGCGGGTAAACAAGTTGTAATGGAAACCATGCAAGCTATTGACTCATTAGCTACTGAAGTTGAAAAAGCTGCAGAGCAGTTAAGTAGCTTGGAATCAGATATCGGTAATATTGGTGCCATTGTTGATGTTATCCGGGGTATTACTGAGCAAACCAACTTGCTTGCATTGAATGCGGCTATTGAGGCTGCCCGCGCTGGAGAGCATGGTAGAGGTTTTGCCGTTGTAGCTGATGAAGTTCGTACCTTGGCTGCTAGAACACAATCATCTACTCACGAGATTGAAGAGATGGTTGAACGTTTACAGCAAGGCGCACAGGTGGCTGTTAAAGTCATGAATGAAGGTCGTGAGCGAGCAAAACACAGTGTTGAAAAAGCATCCAGTGCAGGTGCTGCTCTTGACTCGATAACAGCAATGATTTCAACCATGGATGAAATGAGTGCACAAATTTCCAGTGCTGCAAATGAACAGTCTTCGGTCGCTGAAGATATAAATCGAGGTATTGTGAATATCAGTCAGGTTGCTGAGCATACGGCAGAAGGAGCCAGAGAGTCTTCTGTTGCGGTAGAAACATTAAGTACTCTGGCAACGCAGTTACAAGAAGCGGCCAGTAAATTTAAGGTATAAGTGCTCTTTCAGATAAAAATAAAAAAGCCCGGTATAACCGGGCTTTTTTATTAGAGAAGACTTTTTTCAATCTCTGTTAGCGCTTGCATCGGATCGCTTGCGGCTGTGATGGGTCTACCAATCACCAGATAGTGGCTTCCAGCTTCTATCGCTTGCTTGGGTGTCATAATGCGGTGCTGATCACCTCGGTCACTACCTTCAGGACGAATACCTGGAGTGATTAATTGGAATGATTCGCCTAAATTTTCGCGAAGCGCGCTGGCTTCCTGAGCCGAACAGACAACACCATCTAAGCCACTGTTTTTCGCCATTTTAGCTAAACGTATCACGGTATCAGACATATTCCCGCTGAGACCAATTTGATTAAATGTGTTCTGGTCCATACTGGTTAGTAAAGTGACACCAATTAGAATGGAGTGTGTACCTGAATTATCAACAGCTTCTTTGGCAGCTTCCATCATGGCCGCACCACCTAATGTGTGCACGTTTAGCATCCAAACACCCATGTCTGCAGCTGCTGAACAGGCTTTGGCAACGGTATTCGGAATGTCGTGATACTTCAGATCCAGAAAAACATCAAAGCCTCGAGAGATAAGTTCACTGACAACGCTTGGCCCTGCTCGGGTGAACAATTCTTTTCCTACTTTTACTCTCGCTCGTTTCGGATCAATTTTATCAGCCATTTGTATAGCGTCATTGGCTGTAGCATAGTCAAGGGCGACAATAATTCTGGGGTCGGACATTGATATCTCCATCACTGATAAGGGCTATGATCCTACCTTATGGAGAGGATAATTGTGTTTGTTTCGTCGCCAATATCAAGAAAATGTTATGCTGTTCGGCGTTTTTTGCTGAGATTAAATGAATGAAATTTGATTTACTTGCGCGGGATGGCTTTGCTCGTCGAGGACGATTAACCTTTGAACGAGGGACGGTAGAAACCCCCGCATTTATGCCCGTTGGCACCTATGGGTCGGTCAAGTCTATGACACCTGAAGAAGTCGATGCGACAGGCGCTGAAATTTTATTAGGTAATACATTTCATTTAATGTTGCGCCCTGGAACGGAGATTATTTCTGCTCACGGTGATTTACATGATTTTATGCAATGGCAAGGCCCTATTTTAACGGATTCGGGTGGTTTCCAAGTATTTAGTCTGGGGGATCTTCGTAAAATCACAGAGCAGGGTGTGCATTTTAGTTCACCCGTAAACGGTAGCAAAGTGTTTCTTGGACCTGAAGAATCAATGGCAGTTCAACGTGCTTTAGGCAGTGATATTGTGATGATTTTTGATGAATGTACGCCATATCCCGCTGATGTGGATACAGCAGCAAAATCAATGGAGTTATCATTACGCTGGGCTAAACGTAGTAAAGAAGCACATGCAGACAATCCCTCGGCATTATTTGGTATTGTTCAAGGCGGTATGCATGAGCAACTACGACAGATTTCTTTGGATGGTTTGACTGAGATTGGGTTTGATGGTTACGCCATTGGTGGTTTATCAGTCGGTGAACCGAAAGAGGATATGTTGCGTATTCTTGATTTTCTGGCCCCGGTGATGCCGGAGGGCAAACCACATTATTTGATGGGCGTGGGACGCCCTGAAGACTTAGTGGAAGGCGTTATGCGTGGTGTAGATATGTTTGATTGTGTCATGCCAACACGCAATGCTAGGAATGGTCATCTCTTTGTCCATCAGGGGGTGATTAAAATCCGTAACAGTCGTTTCAAAACAGATACAAAACCGTTAGACCCATATTGTGATTGTTATACCTGCCAGAATTATAGCCGGGCTTATTTACATCATTTAGATAAAACCGCAGAAATGTTAGGACCACGACTTAATACGATCCACAACCTTCACTACTATCAAACATTGATGAAAGGTTTGAGACAGGCGATTGAGAGCAATACATTGACCCAGTTCCGCCAAGAGTTTTATGCACTCAGGCAGACAGAAATCGTTTAATACAGTGGAATGCTATCGAACACCTTGCATGCTGTGGCATAATCGGTTTCTTTTTTCTTGTTGATTTTGAGGATTAACGATGGACTTTTTTATCTCTCCAGCCGCCGCTGCTGATGCAGCAACGACAGCGTCTTCACCAGGCATGATGGATTTTGCTTTTCCAATTATCCTGCTAGTGCTGTTTTATTTTATGCTGATTAGACCTCAGCAAAAACGCGCTAAAGAACACAAAGCCATGCAGTCTGCCTTAGCAAAAGGTGATGAAGTAGTGACGGATGGTGGTCTGATGGGAAAAGTTATCGACATTACTGATAACGCTGTTACTGTTCAGATCGCTGAAAATGTTGAAGTCAAAGTACGTCGTGAATCAGTGAATGCTGTTTTACCAAAAGGTACATTGAAAAAGCTATAAGGTCTTGCCATTGATGAAATGGCTTGAAAATGTCAGGAAGTTAATATGAATCGATATCCACTGTGGAAAAATCTACTCGTACTTGTTGTGTTACTGGTTGCTGGACTATACGCACTCCCTAATCTTTATGGGGATGATCCGGCAGTGCAGATTTCTGCTGGTAGAACGGCCACAGTGGATTTAGCTTTAGTCGATAAAGCAGAAAAAGCATTAAAAAATGCAGGAATTGAGTACAAGGGGGCTCAACTTGAGGATAACAAATTACTGATTAGGTTGACCTCTGCAGACAGTCAATTAAAAGCTAAAGATGTATTAAATAAAACGCTAGTGGGCGATTACATCATTGCATTAAATCTGGCATCCACCACACCACATTGGTTAGCATCCTTAGGTGCTGAACCGATGAATCTAGGCCTTGACTTGCGCGGTGGTGTTCACTTCCTTATGCAAGTGGACATGGATGCCGCGGTTAAACAAAGTTTAGACAGTTACGCTAGCGATATCCGTTTATCACTACGTGACGAAAAAATTCGTTATAAACAAATTAAAGTTGAAGGTCAGAAGCTGATTCTGGTGTTACGTAACACTGATGACCGAGATAAGGCAGAGTCTCTGATTCTGCAAAACCTAAATGCTCTTCAGGTAGAGGTATCAGATAATGATGCGAACCCTGAGCTGATTATGAATATGTCTGAAAAGAGTATTCGTGAAACCAAGCAATTAGCATTACAACAGAACATCACTACACTTCGTAATCGTATCAATGAGTTGGGGGTAGCAGAGCCTACCGTTCAACAACAGGGTGAAGATCGTATTGTTGTTCAGCTACCTGGTGTGCAGGATACTGCACAAGCGAAGAAAATCCTGGGAGCGACAGCAACATTAGAGTTTAGGCTAGTTGACACAGAGCATGACGTGAAAGACGCGCTCAATGGTCGTATCCCACCAAATACTGAGCTTTATTATAGCCGCGATGGACGTCCTTACTTATTAGATAAACGAGTTATGTTGACTGGTGAGCATGTCATTAATGCCGCATCAACTTTAGATTCTCAATCTGGTACACCAGCAGTTTCAGTGACCTTAGATGGTAAAGGTGCGAGAGCATTTAGCAATGTGACACGCGATAATATCGGTAACCCGATGGCAGTGGTTTTCATTGAGTCTAAAATGGAAACGAAAGAAATAGATGGGGAGTTGGTCACTGTCCGTCGCCAGGTACCAGAAATCATCAATGTCGCCACTATTCGTGACCAGCTAAGTAAAAAATTCCAGATTACTGGTTTGGATAGCACAACCGAAGCACGTGACTTATCTTTACTTCTCCGTGCAGGTGCATTGGCTGCACCAATTGAAATTGTTGAAGAACGTACTGTTGGGCCAAGTATGGGGCAGCAGAACATTGAGCAGGGATTTGAGTCTGTCATTATCGGTTTTGTGCTGGTACTTGTGTTCATGATTATCTGGTATCGGGTATTTGGCATTTTTGCCAACGTCGCACTTGCCGCTAACTTAATATTTATAGTGGCATTACTCTCCTTACTACAGGCGACATTAACCTTACCGGGTATTGCAGGTATCGTGTTGACAGTTGGTATGGCTGTTGATGCGAATGTACTTATTTATGAGCGTATTCGTGAAGAGCTGAGAAACGGCAATAGTCCACAGGCGAGTATCAGTGCTGGTTACGACAAGGCATTCTCGACAATTGCTGATGCGAATATCACTACATTGATTGCAGCAATCGTATTGTTTGGTTTTGGTACCGGTGCAATCAAAGGCTTTGCCGTGACATTATCACTCGGTATTCTGACCTCTATGTTTACAGCCATTATGGGAACGCGTGCTCTAGTCAACTTGTTCTATGGCCGTAAAAACAAACCTAAGCTATCAATTTAGGAATCATTTACATGCAGTTTTTTAACAAACAAACGCATATCAAATTCATGTCGAAACGCTGGTATGCCATAGTGTTTTCGAGCATATTACTGATCGCATCGATTGGCTCATTGGTAACGCAAGGTTTGACCTTTGGCATTGATTTCACTGGTGGCACGATGATTGAGCTGGGCTATCAAGAGCCTGCTAACTTGGATAAAATTCGCTCAAGCTTACAAAATGGTGGTTATCCAGAAGCCGTCGTTCAGAATTTTGGTTCAATCCACGATGTTCTGGTTCGATTACCGATCGTAGAAACCAAAAATATGGCCGAGATCAGTAATAATGTAGTTTCCTTACTACAAGTTGATTCCGGTAGTCCTATTGATGTGCGTCGTGTTGAGTTCGTTGGGCCACAAGTTGGTGATGATCTCACCGAACAGGGTGGTTTAGCCGTTTTATATGCATTAATAGGTATTCTGATTTATGTCGCTTTCCGTTTTGAATACCGTTTTGCGATTGCTTCTGTAGCAGCATTGATACATGACGTCATTATCACCTTAGGCTTCTTTTCGATCACACACGTTGAGTTTGATTTAACGGTTCTGGCTGCTGTGTTGGCGATCATCGGTTACTCACTAAATGATACGATCGTGGTGTTTGATCGGGTGAGGGAAGGTTTCCTAAAATCACGTAAAGCCTCATCAGAAGAAGTTATTGACTCATCTTTGAATGAAACATTAAGCCGAACCTTAATGACCTCATTTACAACATTATTAGTGGTATTTGCCTTATTTATTCTGGGCGGTGAAGTCATTCACTCATTTGCTGAAGCACTATTGCTAGGTATTATGATTGGTACATACTCGTCGATATATGTAGCGAGTTCGACGGTACTCTTTATGGGTGTGAGTAAAGAAGATTTATTACCACCTGTTAAAGAAACGGACCAAGATATTGGCGAAGATGGTAGCCAGGTCTAAAGAAAAAGCCCGAGAAATCGGGCTTTTTTTATGAGCGAATATTTTGATCGTTGAAGCGGAGTTCTTTGCTAATTGTTATCGTCGCTGGTTGTGTTCTACGACGAGACCCAATTGGGATTACTTTCCCAGACTGTTCTGCTTCATCTCTGATAGCGGCTTGTTCTTTTGTTTCAATAGACAATATTCTTACACTACTGCAATCACTTCGAAAGCTCATGAAAGTCATGAACTCTTCTAAGCCTTCTAATGTTTGTTGCATCTGTAGTGAGTGGATTTGTTTATTCATAAAAGAACTACCTATTATCATAATCAAGATATCGACCTTTATTTTTATTTCTTGAGAATTAAAACGGCTTGAAAGTGGTGGTTGAATTAAACCAATAATGGCTGCTAGTGGTAAAACAGGAAAAACTCCTAGGGTGAAGTAGACTGTTTTACTGACACAATAGTCATCAGATGAACTTTACTAAATGATATCTGCTCTACAAGATTGAGGAATTTGCTGATTTATTCAGCTTTTCGATTCTGTATTGTTATAAACAAGAAACAAAAGATGGAGAGATTATGACTATGTTGAAGAAGCTCGGACTTTTATTGTTATTTGTCTGGCCCCAAATTATTTTTGCAAACACGATAAATGTCACTCTTCATTATATTGGCCCTACCGATGGTCAAGTCTGGGCTGGGATACAGCAAGGGCTGACTGAGGCCAATTTACAAGGAAAATTTCTCGGACAAAATTACGAAGTAAAAAATATTACTGAAGAAGAGCTTGAAGCATTACCTCAGTCTGAGTTAACGGCTGTTTTAATTGGAACAGATACGAAACATATATTGGAAATGGCTAAGCTGAAAAAACTAGCACATGTACCTGTATTCAACGTCAGCTCAGATGCGGATAGTTTACGTCAGGTTTGCCTGCCCAATTTATTAAATATCCCTCTTAGCAAAAAAATGAAGCAGGATGCCCTTGCACAATGGCAAGCTAAAAACCCTGATGTATTGGTAACTGCTCATGCATGGCATCATGATTTTGTTAAGTTTGCTGCATCACAGTTGAATAATCGGTTTACGAGAAACCATAAAACACAAATGGATGATGACGCCTGGTCAGGCTGGGCAGCCATAAAAATGCTGTCTGATACCGTAGCTAGAACACAAAAAACAGATGCCGCAGATATGCTGAATTACTTAAAAAATGATCTATCTTTTGATGGTCAAAAAGGGGATACCGCTACATTTAGAGACACCGGACAGTTACGACAAATTGCTCTATTGATAGATAAAGATGACAACATTGTCGCTGAGGCACCACTAAGAGGCGTGAAAGGTGGGTTAGATAGTCTTGGTATGATCAGCTGTAAAAAATAATCAGAGAGAAGAAGGAAGCATGATGAAATTAAAACATATTTTATTATCAACATTGATTATGGCAAGCACGGCAGTTTGGGCTGAGCCATCACACCGTGTATTTGTCAGTAATGAAAAAGATAATACAGTCAGTGTCATTGATACAAAAACCAACGAAGTGACCAAAACAATAGATATCGGGGAGCGTCCTAGAGGTATAGGTTTATCCCCTGATCAAAAACAGCTGTACGTCGCTATTAGTGAAGAAGGTGCGATTGCTGTTGTTAACTTAGATACCTTAGAAGTTGTAAAAAAACTTGATGCAGGTGACGACCCTGAAACATTTGACGTTGCACCTAATGGAAATATTTATATTTCAAATGAAGACGACGCCCAAGCAAGTGTAATTGATCCTAAAACAGGTGAAACAATCGAAGTAATTTCTGTAGGTCTGGAACCAGAAGGTGTTGCAGTTTCACCAGATGGCAGCCTGGCACTTGTGACCAGTGAATCAACCAATATGGTACACGTCATTGATACGGCCAAGCATAAAGTGGTGAAAAATATTTTGGTTGCAGCCCGCCCTCGGGGTCTGGCTTTTAATAGTGATGGCTCACTGGCTTACTCAACCAGTGAAGTGGGTAATGAAGTAACAATAATCGATACAAAATCATTGTCGATCATTAAGCAAGCATCTATCGACCTACCTAACTCTAAGCCAATGGATATTGCCGTTAGTCCAGATGATAAAACAATCTACGTGACAACTGGTCGTGGTAATTCTGTGGCTGTGCTGGATGCAAAAACGCTTAAAATGAAAGCGAATGTACCTGTAGGCAAGCGTGTATGGGGATTAGGTATGACCCGTGATGGTTCACGTTTATATACGGCTGATGGTGTAAGTGGCACAGTCTCTGTTGTCGACACAGCAACAAATAAAACCATTAAAACGATCAATGTAGGAAAATTCCCATGGGGTGTCGTTGTTGACGATTAATTCATCATTTTCTTGACTGTAAAAGCCCGGTATTGTGCCGGGCTTTTTTATTGGCTAAGGAAAAATATTATTAAATGCTTTGTTCCCTTTAACTGACACGTTATTATGCCCCGATGAGTAAAGTGATTCAGCGATTCCTGCAGATTTGTTTATTTCAGGCTAGCCCTGCAGATATTCCAGCATCTTCAAAATTAGTTAACTTTAGTATTGTCAGTTACTTTTTGGTAGGTGTTCTAGTCAGTCACATCGATCATAACTGGATCATCAGTCTTGTTGCTAGTTTGGCTGATTCCATGATGCTAATTATTGCGATAAAACTATTATTAGGTATTCGTGGTTTATCTAATCGCTTTGAACAAACTGTGACAGCGATGGCAGGTGCTGGTGCCATAATAGGCTTGCTGAGTTGGCCGGTCTTTTCTGTGTTCAGAGTCGTTGAGCCACATAGTCAATTGACCAGCATTATTTTATTACTGGTACTTATTATTATTTTCTGGAGTTTATTTGTTGTTGCACATATCTTCAGGTATGCACTTGATATCCGACCCGGCCTGGCAGCGGTCATTACGATGACTTATACGATTATCTCATTAATCGTCGTCGGACTTACAATTTCAGGAGTTGCGTAATGCATATTCATATACTGGGGATTTGTGGCACATTCATGGGTGGCCTTGCTATTTTAGCTAGAGAACTAGGCATGACAGTCAGCGGATCTGATGCCAACGTTTATCCTCCGATGAGTGATCAGCTTGCTGCAGCTGGTATTAATGTTAAAGAGGGCTACAAACCTGAGCATTTAGACCCTGCTCCTGATCTGGTTGTCATGGGTAATGCTATGTCGCGAGGTAATCCGGCAGTGGAATATGTGCTCAATAAAGGCCTGCCTTATGTATCTGGGCCTCAATGGTTAAATGAACATGTATTGCAAGGCAAGTGGGTATTAGCTGTGTCCGGTACGCATGGCAAAACTACCACAAGTAGTTTACTTGCCTGGATACTAGAGCATGCTGATATGGCTCCCGGTTTTCTCATCGGTGGTGTACCTGATAATTTTGGCGAGACAGCGCGTTTGGGTAAAACACCCTTTTTCGTAATTGAGGCAGATGAGTACGATACGGCGTTTTTTGATAAGCGTTCTAAATTTGTCCATTACATGCCAAGAACATTGATTATCAATAATCTTGAGTTCGACCATGCCGATATCTTTGATAATTTGGCAGCCATACAGAAACAGTTCCATCACCTAGTTCGAACGGTACCTGAGCAAGGCTTAATTATTTCTCCTCAAGATAAAGCGATTGAGCATGTTTTTAATATGGGGTGTTGGACACCACGACAAATGCTAGGCGTCGATGCTGATTGGCAAGCTACATTAATGAAAAATGATGGTAGTGAGTTTGAAGTCAGCTATGCTGACTCCAAAGGGCATGTAACATGGGATCTGCTTGGTCAGCATAATGTAAATAATGCCCTTGCTGCAATTGCTGCTGCTCATCATGTTGGGGTAACGATTGAACATGCCTGTGAAGCCTTATCAGCGTTTGCAGGTGTTAAACGTCGTCTAGAGCTCAAAGGTGAAATCAATAATATTCGAGTTTATGATGATTTTGCTCATCATCCAACTGCCATCGCCACCACTATTGCCGGATTAAGAGCAAAAGTGGGGAATCGTCGACTGATTGCTGTGCTCGAGCCTCGCTCTAATACCATGAAAATGGGTGTGCATCAGGATACCTTGGCACAGTCATTAATTCAGGCAGATCGGGTTTTATTACTGCAAGATGCAGATTTGAAATGGTCATTAAAACAAGTCACAGAAACATTAGGCGAGCATGTCAGTGTTTTTGATTCAGTTGATGCTATTGTTAAAACAATCAGCAATGAAGCACAGTCTGGTGATGAAATTTTAGTAATGAGTAATGGTGGCTTTGGTGGTATTCATCAGCGAATTTTAGAGGCGATTGCTTAATTATGTTAGATCAGCAGCAGATCGCCTTAGCAATTACCGGAGCCTCGGGAGCTCCATATGCAAAACGTTTATTGGAAGTATTATTGCAGCAAGGTATTAAAGTACATCTAATGATTTCAACCGCTGGCAGAATTGTGCTGGCTGATGAACTTAACTGGAAATTACCGGCAAGAGCATCCGATGTACAAGCGAAATTGAGTCAAGAGTTTCAGTGTCCATCTGAGCAAATAGTGGTTTATGGTGAACAGCAATGGTCATCACCTTTAGCGAGTGGTTCGCATCGTGTACCCACTATGATCGTCTGCCCATGTACAATGGGGACATTATCAGCGATTGCTTGTGGTCAGAGTGATAATTTAATTAATCGTGCAGCTGATGTCATGCTGAAAGAAGATCGGAAATTGATTGTAGTGCCAAGAGAGGCACCATTTTCAGTAATTCATCTGGAAAATATGCTGAAGCTGGCTAAGCTAGGCGTATGTGTTTTACCTCCTAACCCCGGCTTTTATTTTAATCCAACTTCATTGGATGAACTGGTCGATTTTGTTGTTGCCCGAATCCTGGATCAGGCCAAAATAGAACATGAGATGATGCCACGCTGGGGGGATTAATGCGGTATTCGGGATTCCCAGTTAACTCACGTATAATGTGGTTTAAATTTAATGCCGCTCAGGAAAACCATGTCAGATATTGAAATTGCCCAACAGGCTTCAATGCAAGAAGTCACTCAGCTTGCTGAGAATAAACTTGGTCTTGCCGCCCAACATATTGACCCATATGGACGTTTCAAGGCGAAAGTATCGCTGGATGTGATGGCTGAGATGGAAGCTAAGCCTGATGGTAAGTTGATTTTAGTGACAGCGATTAGCCCAACACCTGCTGGCGAGGGTAAAACAACAACGACGATAGGGTTGAGTGATGCTCTGAATCGAATTGGCAAGAAATCAATTGTTTGTGTTCGCGAACCCTCAATGGGACCTTGCTTTGGTCTGAAGGGGGGCGCTGCAGGTGGAGGCTATGCGCAAGTCGTACCCATGGAAGATATTAATCTTCACTTCACGGGTGATCTGCATGCCATTGCTTCAGCACACAATCTATTATCAGCGATGATCGATAATCATATCCATCATGGAAACACACTTCAGCTCGACACCAGACGAATCGTTTGGCAGCGAGTGATGGATATGAATGATAGAGCATTACGGGATATAGTCGTTGGTATGGGGGGGCCGGCAAACGGTTATTTACGACAAGATCGTTTTGATATTGTTGTCGCCTCTGAAGTGATGGCGATCTTTTGTTTATCGAACTCACTACAAGAACTAAAACAACGCCTTGGTGATATTTTAATTGCTTACTCTGTAGATGGTACCCCGCGTTATGCCCGTGAAATTATGGCTCATGGTGCTATGGCTGCATTATTGAAAGAAGCCATTAAACCAAACCTGGTTCAGACATTGGAAAATAATCCTGCCTTTGTACACGGTGGGCCTTTTGCCAATATCGCTCATGGCTGTAATTCCGTCATCTCTACCAAGATGGCGCTAAAACTAGGTGATTACGTTGTCACTGAAGCCGGGTTTGGTGCGGACTTAGGGGCAGAGAAGTTTATTAATATTAAGTGCCGTAAAGCCGGAATCAGGCCCGATATGGCTGTGGTTGTCGCCACAGTAAAAGCCTTGAAATATCATGGTGGACTGGAACTCAAACAACTTGGTGAAGAAAATCTGGATGCCTTAAATAACGGGCTTGCTAATTTGAAACGTCACTTAAATAATCTACAAAATGAGTTTGGTTTGCGTTGTATTGTCGCTATCAATCATTTTGTTAACGACAGTGATGCCGAGATTGAACTTATCAAGTCGGCAGTAAAAGAGATGGGGGCAGAGGCTATCCTTGCTCGCCATTGGGCGGAAGGTGGTGCGGGCGCTGAAACCCTAGCAAAACGTGTTGTTGAGATACTGGCTACTAATACCGAACCTTGTCAGTTGTTATACCCGGATAGCCTACCTCTATGGGACAAAATCAACGAAGTCGCAAAACGGTTATATGGAACAGGTCAGGTCGTCGCAGATAAAAAAGTGATAGATAAGATTGCAGCACTTAATCAGCAATATGGTGATATACCTGTTTGTATGGCAAAAACACCCTATTCCTTTAGTAGCGATCCCAGCCTAAGGGGAACAGCAGAAAAGCATACACTCACGATTCGGGATGTACGTCTTTCGCATGGCGCTGGCTTTCTAGTTGTCCTTTGTGGGGATGTGATGACAATGCCTGGATTGCCAAAACATCCTGCGGCAGAGCGGATTGATATTGATGAGAATGGTTCAATAGTAGGATTGTTCTAGTCTGCGTGTAGGTTGGGCTGGAGAGTGAAACCCAACAATTGTTTCTTAAATCTAACTTCACAACGCTCAGCGGCAGCGTATGGCCATAGAAATAATAGTAGATTAGTGATTAAAGCGGACTTGGGGAAATCAATTCATTCCACGAGATTTCTTGATGAGATCATAAGCCAACTGAATTTCTTTAGCCTGCTCAGTCGCAACAGTAATCATATCTTCAGGGACCCCTTGACCCATTAATTTATCAGGATGATACTGGCTCATTAATTTTCTGTAAGCGCGTTTGATTTCTTGGTTGGAGCTCTGTTCTGTCACACCGAGAGCTTTATAGGCTTCTGCCAATTCATCGGCAGAAGAGCGTTGATAACCTGAGGTATATTGTTGGCGTGAGCCGTTAGAGAAACTCGCCTGACTCAACACCATATCCAAAATACGATTAAACTCAGCTTGGCTATAACCTAATTGAGCTGAAACCTGTTCTAAAATAGTTTTCTCTTGTGGATCAAGTTTGCCATCAGCAAGAGCCATAACAATCAGATATACCAATAAAACTTGTTTTAAATTAAAGGTATTCCCACAGTGTTGTTTGAAATTATTGACCGTTTCAGTAACATCAAAGTCTGGTTCTGCGCCTCTCTTGAATTGACGAATCGCTTCCTGACGATGTTCACCAGTCATTCCCATTTTTCTGATAAAAGCTTCTACATGATCAATTTCAACCTGGCTAATACGGCCGTCCGCTTTAGCTAATTTTCCCATCAGCACAAATACTGTTTCTAGGAACACTGTTTGACGAGTTTGGCTGGTAAATGGATTTGCACCGCCAAAACCATAAGCTCTGACACGGTCAGCTAAGCCACCAAATACTAAACCAATCAGCGCACCAAAAATGCCCAAAACAAGTAAGCCTACGCTCATTGTACTTAATAATAAAAAGCCTAAAATCAGGCCAATCCACTTAAACATAACAATTAACTTTTGTTTGAAATACTAAAATAAATAAGACCAAGCCCACACAGGCCGAACAGCCAACTTAATACTGGAAGTCCGGCAAACATCGTCATAGCATAACCATCAAGACCTGTGATGATTGCCGCACCAACTAAGAAGGCGGCACCTGATGTGGCTGCAGTACTACGATAGCTGGCTTGTTTGATTTCTTTACGTAACTGTTGAATATCCGCTGATGCTAAATTCACGTTGAACTGACCTTCCTGTGCACGTTTGCTGAGGTCATACAATAGACGTGGCATTTCCGGTAAGGTTTCAGCCCAATGGGGAGCCTCTTGCTGTAATGTTCTCAATGCTGCTTGCCACCCCATTTTTTCTTTCATCCATGATTCTAAAATGGGTTTTGCCGTTTTCCAGAGGTCTAGATCGGGGTATAGGTCACGACCGAGTCCTTCAATATTAAGTAAGGTTTTTTGAAGTAATACTAATTGAGGTTGAACTTCCATATTAAAGCGACGCGCTGTTTGAAATAGCCTCAATAGCAGCTGGCCAAAGGAGATCTCTTTCAGTGGGCGGGCAAAAATAGGTTCACAAACACTTCTTATCGCGGCTTCAAATTCATCAAGTCGTGTTTCCGCGGGAACCCAACCAGATTGCACATGCAATTCCGCTACTCGACGATAGTCATGATTAAAAAAGGCGAGGAAGTTTTCTGCAAGATAACGCTGATCATCGGGTGATAAAGTACCCATGATGCCAAAATCTACAGCGACATATCGTGGGTTTTTTGGATCCGAACTATCCACCATAATATTGCCTGGGTGCATATCAGCATGGAAAAAACTATGCTTGAATACTTGGGTGAAAAAGATTTCGACCCCCATTTCTGCCAGTTTTGCCATGTCTACACCTTTCGCGATCAGACCCTCAGTATCGCTAATAGGCGTGCCATAAATACGCTCCTGAACCAGTATGTTCGGTTTGGTCAGCTTCCAGTATATTTTGGGGACATATAGTAAGGTGGTGCCTTCAAAATTGCGTTGTAGTTGTGAAGCGGAAGAAGCTTCTCTGAGCATATCCAGCTCATCAAACAGATTTTTTTCAAGCTCGGCAACGATCTCTCTAGGACGTAGACGCTTGCCTTCAGACCAGTAGCGTTCAGCAAATGAGGCCAAGGTATACAACAAAGCAATATCACGATTGATAACGGGTTCTATGCCCGGACGGACCAGTTTTATAACGACTTGCTCACCACTTTTTAAGGTAGCGGCGTGTACTTGTGCAATGGAAGCTGAAGCGAGCGGTTCAGGTTCAATATGAGCAAATAATGTCTCAATGGATTCTGCTTCATACGCTTTATCTATAAGTTGCTTTGCTTGTTCAGCAGGGAAGGGAGCGACTTGATCCTGTAATTTTGCCAATGAGTTAGCTATATCCGGGGGTAATAGATCGCGACGTGTTGATAAGACTTGACCAAACTTTACAAAGATAGGCCCTAAGTCCTGTAAGGCAAGGCGTAATCTTTCACCTCGAGGAAGTGTCGATTGTTTATTACGCCAGCGATGTGGCGATAAGAAACTGAAATATCGAAGTGGACGCAATAGATGGATTGCTTTGATCACTTGGTCCAGGCGGTGCTTTGCCAAGACATGATTAATTTGAATCAGCCTGGATAACTGATTAGCCTTCATTAATGGCTCCTTAGATGGATATAGCAATGGTCAACGCTCAAAAGCATCAATACTTTGCGTCCAGTCGATTTATACGTGCTTCAAGTCTGTCGATATCTGCATTTAACTTGTCTACATCATTCAGAAAGTCATCAATCTGAATCTTGTCAGGTAATATACGGGCTTCTTCACGAAGATATTCAGAAAGTGACATAGACAAGGAGCGTTGCGTAGCATTCAGCCATGAAAAGCTTTGTTTAATCGCATGGGTTAAGGGTTGAGCGATAACATCCCCTGTCACCTTGGCTATTTGCTGTTCCCAGTCGAAATCAAAGCCGTCCAAAACATCTTGTAACTGTTTAGCAAATTGTACATTTCCATGAATATGAATTTCATTGGAAAATAAATGTTCAGGCTGTTTGGCGAGTTTCAACAAATCTAATGCTTTGGCAGTGATTAATAAATCAGCATTCTCTTCATCATTATGAGTCAATTTAATGGTGGACTGATGAAAAGAGACATGCAGATATTGTTGCCAGTCCTCAATTTGAATAACAATGACGTGATTTTCGAATGCCTTAAGATGCTCAGAGGTTTCTGGATCCTGTTTCAATGCCTGGTTGATAGCAAATTCGATAGGACGTAATAAAGTAGCCATGAGTTTAAAACTTGTAACCACGATGTAGTGAAACAATGCCGGCACTCATATTGTGATATTCACACCGTTCAAAACCGACATCCACCATCATTTGTTTTAAGGTTTCCTGATCAGGGTGCATACGAATAGATTCAGCCAAATAGCGGTAGCTGTCTTCATCACCAGTAAAAATCTTCCCTAATTGTGGCAGGATCTTGAATGAATAAGCGTCATAAACAGGTGCCATCCATTCAATGGGTTTAGAAAACTCTAAGACCATTAACTGACCACCAGGTTTAAGTACGCGATACATTGACGCCAGCGCTTTATCTTTATCTGTGACATTACGCAAACCAAAGGCGATGGTAATACAGTTAAAGCTATTGTCAGGAAATGGTAGGGCTTCCGCATTGGCTTGAACGTATTCAATATTGCTAACAATCCCATCATCAGTCAGACGATCACGACCAACATTCAGCATTGAGGCATTAATATCAGCTAATACGACTTTACCCGTGTCACCAACCAGCTTAGAGAACTTACGTGTTAAATCCCCAGTACCGCCGGCAATGTCTAATACGGTTGCCCCACGCCGTACCCCACTATTCATAATGGTAAACCGTTTCCAGAAGCGATGAATGCCGAGCGACATTAAGTCATTCATCAAATCATATTTACCCGCAACCGAGTGAAAAACCTCGGCGACATGTTTGGCTTTTTCGGCCGTGGGTACTTCTTTATAACCGAAATGGGTGGTGTCTTTGGCTTCCATAACTTAACCTATTAATTTTGACGCTGATAACCGGCTTTCACAAGCCGATTTAGGTAGTCTTGCCATAGAGAATCCTGGTGTGTGGCAAGTTCGTACAAATAGTCCCATGTGAACAGACCGCTGTCATGTCCATCATCAAAAAATAACTTAAGTGCGTAGTGGCCGACGGGCTCTACTTTATCAAGACCGACACTTTCTTTATGTGTTTGAAGGACTTCTTGTCCTGGGCCATGACCACGCACTTCTGCTGAGGGTGAGTAGACGCGTAAATACTCGGCAGGCAGATGATATTGTACATCGTCATAACGTAGAGAAAGGCACTTTGATTGCTTATGCAAAGTGATTTCTGTCGGTAATTTGGTTTCTGCCATCAGAGCATTCCTTACAATATATAACGTGACAAATCTTCGTCTTCTGCCACGACAGAGAGGTGTTGATTGACATAGTCTTTATCGACCACCACAGAGAGATTGTCTTCACTACCCGCTTCATAGGAAATCTCTTCTAACAATTTTTCCAGCATGGTATGCAAACGACGGGCACCGATATTTTCCGTTTTTTCATTGACTTCCCAAGCCAGTTCGGCAATTCGTTCAATACCTTCATCAGTGAAACGTAACTCAACGCCCTCGGTTGCCATGAGGGCGACATACTGCTCTGTAAGAGAAGCGTCGGGTTCTGTCAAAATACGAACAAAATCAGCAGAGGAGAGGGCATCAAGCTCAACGCGGATAGGCAATCGACCCTGAAGTTCAGGAATAAGATCAGAGGGTTTGCTTAAATGGAATGCACCAGATGCGATGAACAAAATATGATCTGTTCTGATCATTCCGTATTTTGTTGACACAGTACTCCCTTCAACTAATGGTAGAAGGTCACGTTGCACACCTGCGCGTGAGACATCGGCGTTATTTCCACTATCGCCGCGGCCAGTGATTTTATCTATTTCATCCAAGAAAACGATGCCATTTTGTTCCACACGATCTAGAACTTCAGCTTTCAACTCTTCTTCATTAATGAGTTTCAGCGCTTCTTCTTCAACGAGTATGCGCATGGCATTGCCAACAGTAATCTTACGAGTACTTTTACGGTTTGTACCCATATTCTGAAACATTTCCTGAAGCTGATTGGTCATTTCTTCCATGCCTGGCGGGGACATGATTTCTACGCCAACATTTGGCGCGTTGAGTTCTAACTCAATTTCACGATCATCGAGTTTGCCTTCACGCAGCATTTTGCGAAAGCGCTGCCGTGTCGCTGAGTCATCTTCAGTATCAACATCGCGTGCTGGACGTAGTAAAGCATCTAAAATTCGTTCCTCAGCTGCATCTTCTGCTTTGCTTTTGACTGAAGATATCGCCGTTTCACGTAACATCTTCATTGCGGTCTCTGCCAAATCACGAATGATAGATTCGACGTCACGACCGACATAGCCCACTTCGGTGAATTTTGTGGCCTCAACTTTGATAAAGGGAGCATTAGCCAGTGCAGCAAGACGGCGGGCAATTTCTGTTTTGCCTACGCCTGTTGGACCAATCATCAGAATATTTTTTGGTGTCACTTCATGCTGAAGTGAGGCATCAAGCTGCTGACGGCGCCAACGGTTACGTAATGCGATAGCAACGGCTTTTTTAGCTGCTTGTTGTCCAATAATGCGTTTATCGAGTTCGTTAACGATTTGTTTTGGTGTTAATGATTGCATGGTAGATATCAGTTTGATTCCAGAGTTTCGATTGTAAGATTGTGATTAGTATAGATGCAGATATCTGCAGCAATATTCAACCCTTTCTCAACAATTTCTCTGGCGCTGAGTGAAGTGTTTTGTAATAAAGCCGTAGCTGCAGCTTGGGCAAAAGGGCCGCCGGAGCCAATAGCAATCAGTCCATGTTCAGGTTCAATGACATCGCCATTACCAGAAATAATGAGTGACGCTTCTTCATCTGCTACCGCAAGAAGGGCTTCTAACCGGCGCATCATTCTGTCTGTTCGCCAATCTTTGGCTAATTCAAGCGCACTGCGTGTTAAATTACCTTGATGTTTTTCCAGCTTGGCTTCAAACCGCTCAAATAAAGTAAATGCGTCTGCTGTGCCGCCAGCAAAGCCGGCAATGACTTTACCATGGTAAAGACGTCTGACTTTTCGCGCATTGCCTTTCATGATGGTATTACCGAGACTGACCTGCCCATCACCTCCGATAACAACTTGACCATCTCTACGATAAGAAAGAATGGTCGTACCGCGGTACTGCTCCATAATGACTCCTGTTTAAGAAAAAATGTAAGAGAATTTAGACGCAATAGTATACTATTATGGTCTTTCTACTTTAGTTAATCACACTGAATATGAAGACTTCTTCAACACACAGACAACAGTGAATTAAGAATTACTGATTTAAGTGTTGACATTAGTCTCGGTTTTACGGAAAATGCCACGTCTTTAGTGGAGGGGTTCCCGAGTGGCCAAAGGGATCAGACTGTAAATCTGACGGTTCTACCTTCGAAGGTTCGAATCCTTCCCCCTCCACCATTAATTAAACAAGATGACTGAATTGCGGGTGTAGTTCAATGGTAGAACTCCAGCCTTCCAAGCTGATCACGTGGGTTCGATTCCCATCACCCGCTCCATTTTTGATTGGAAGAATTTAGGCCCGCATAGCTCAGTCGGTAGAGCGCATCCATGGTAAGGATGAGGTCATCAGTTCGATTCTGATTGCGGGCTCCACAATTTGTCTTAGGCAGGGTGTTCCTGCCTGTTTTGATTTTTTGGCTCAATAAAAATTTAGTGCCGGGGATACTACTCATGTCTAAAGCAAAATTTGAACGTTCTAAACCCCACGTCAACGTGGGCACTATTGGTCACGTTGATCATGGTAAAACTACGCTGACAGCGGCGATCACCAAAGTGTTGGGTGAAATGTCTGGTGGTGAATTCAAAGATTACGCGGATATTGATAACGCACCAGAAGAAAGAGAACGTGGTATCACTATCTCAACAGCTCACGTTGAATACGAAACAGCTAACCGTCACTACGCACACGTAGACTGCCCAGGCCATGCTGACTATGTTAAAAACATGATCACTGGTGCGGCACAAATGGACGGCGCGATTTTAGTTGTAAACGCAGCTGACGGCCCTATGCCTCAAACACGTGAGCATATCCTGTTATCACGTCAGGTAGGCGTTCCATTCATCATTGTTTACTTAAACAAAGCCGACATGGTTGATGATGAAGAACTGATTGAATTAGTCGAAATGGAAGTACGTGAACTGCTAGACAGCTACGATTTCCCAGGTGATGACACACCTATCATTGTTGGTTCAGCACTGAAAGCATTAGAAGGCGATACAAGCGATATTGGTGCACCATCAATCATCCGTTTAGCAGAAGCGATGGATACCTACTTCCCAGAACCAGAACGTGCAATTGACGGTGCGTTCCTGATGCCGATTGAAGACGTATTCTCAATCTCAGGTCGTGGTACGGTTGTTACCGGACGTGTAGAACGCGGTATTGTTAAAGTAGGTGACGAATTAGAAATCGTTGGTATTAAAGATACCCAAAAAACTACCTGTACAGGTGTTGAAATGTTCCGCAAGCTGTTAGACCAAGGTCAAGCAGGGGACAACGTAGGTGTCTTGTTACGTGGTACAAAACGTGAAGATGTAGACCGTGGTCAGGTACTGGCACACCCAGGCACAATCAAACCACACACACGTTTTGAAGCAGAAGTATATGTGTTGTCGAAAGATGAAGGTGGCCGTCACACACCATTCTTTAATGGTTACCGTCCACAGTTCTACTTCCGTACAACAGACGTGACAGGCGCATGTGAATTACCATCAGGTGTAGAAATGGTTATGCCTGGTGATAACGTTAAGATGGACGTAACTTTGATTGCACCGATTGCGATGGAAGAAGGGTTACGTTTTGCTATTCGTGAAGGCGGCCGCACTGTTGGTGCCGGTGTCGTTAGTAAAATCGTCGAATAGTATAAGGATGCCACAAAGCTGAGTGCATAGGCACTCAGCAATTTTTGAGAGCATATGATAGGCCAGTAGCTCAATTGGCAGAGCGACGGTCTCCAAAACCGTAGGTTGGGGGTTCGATTCCCTCCTGGCCTGCCATCATATGTTTTCCTCAAAGCGGATATAACGAATAAAATGGCAGACAATATCAAACTAATTATCGCAGTTGTCTTAATGGCGGCTGCGATTACTTTGTTTTATACATACGCAGAGTATTCAACATTGTTACGTGTACTCGGCCTACTGGTTGTGGCAGGCGTATCACTGTTCATCGCCTCTAAAACAACTATCGGTTCAACGGTATTATCTTATGTTAGAGATACCAATGTTGAAGTTAGAAAGGTTGTATGGCCAACGCGTCAAGAAACAGTTCAAACGACTTTGGTCGTTATCTTAATGGTGATGATGGTCGCTTTGATGTTATGGGGCGTTGATTCATTATTAGGTTGGGGCGTTCGCGCTCTGACGCTATAAAACAGGGTTTCAAATGAGTAAACGTTGGTATGTAATTCAAGCTTATTCAGGCTTTGAAGCACAAGTAAAACGGTCTCTTGAAGAGCGTATTAATCGCCTCGAGTTGCAAGATAAATTCGGTGAAATCCTCGTGCCGACTGAAGAAGTCGTAGAGATGAGAGAAGGGCAAAAACGTAAGAGCGAACGTAAGTTTTTCCCCGGTTATGTGCTTGTTAATATGGAAATGGACGATGAAACATGGCATGTGGTGAATGATCTGCCACGTGTACTTCGTTTTATTGGTGGTACTGGTGACCGTCCAGCACCTATTAGCGAAGCTGAAGCAAATCAGATTCTACAACGAGTTCAAGATGGTGCAGAAAGTCCAAGGCCGAAAGTCCTATTTGAACCAGGCGAAGTTGTACGAGTAACTGATGGTCCTTTCAATGACTTTACAGGGGTTGTAGAAGAGGTCAATTACGAGAAAAGTAAACTACGTGTTGAAGTCGTTATTTTTGGCCGTTCCACACCTGTCGAATTAGAGTTTAGCCAAGTAGCAAAAGGCTAAACGAATACCGAAGCTGATGCGATACGTCAGCTGTTTTAGCGGGGAGCTGAAAAGCGTTTGTACCCATAAGGAGTAATCATGGCAAAGAAAATTGAAGCTTATATCAAGCTGCAAGTGCCAGCAGGCGGTGCTAATCCAAGCCCACCAGTTGGTCCTGCGTTAGGTCAGAAAGGCGTGAACATCATGGAGTTCTGTAAAGCCTTTAACGCACAAACTCAAAACATGGAAAATGGTCTGCCAATTCCAGTCGTTATCACTGTTTATAATGATAAAAGTTTTACCTTTATCACTAAAACACCTCCTGCTTCAATCTTATTGAAGAAAGCAGCTGGTCTAAAAAGTGGTAGCAGCCGTCCTAATACTGACAAAGTCGGTACTGTGACTCGCGCGCAACTAGAAGAAATTGCTAATACGAAAATGCCTGATCTGTCTGCTGCTGATTTAGACGCTGCTGTAAGAACAATTGCAGGTACTGCTCGTAGCATGGGTCTGAACACGGAGGGTGTTGAGTAATGGCTATCGGTAAAAGAACTCGCGCTATTCGCGAAAAATTAAAAGACGGTAAAGTATTTTCAGTTGATGAAGCGTTAAGCTTCGTTAAAGAAAATGCTTCTGCAAAATTTGTTGAATCTATTGATGTTTCTATCAACCTAGGTGTCGATCCTCGTAAATCTGACCAGGTTGTTCGTAGTTCAACTGTATTACCAAACGGTACTGGTAAAACTGTTCGTGTTGCTGTTTTTGCACAAGGTGCAAATGCTGATGCAGCTAAAGAAGCGGGTGCTGACGTAGTTGGCTTCGAAGATTTAGCTGAAGATATCAAAAAAGGTAATATGGATTTTGATGTGGTTATCGCATCGCCAGATGCTATGCGTATCGTTGGTACCTTAGGTCAGGTTTTAGGTCCACGTGGTCTGATGCCAAACCCTAAAGTCGGTACTGTGACACCGAATGTTGCTGAAGCTGTAAAAAATGCTAAAGCGGGTCAGGTTCGTTACCGTACTGATAAAGCTGGTATCATCCATTGCCCAATCGGTAATGCAGGTTTTGAAACTGACGCATTACGTCAAAATTTACAAGCGTTGATTGATGACCTTAACAAGTTGAAGCCTAGCTCAGCAAAAGGCGTTTACATCAAACGTATCAGTGTTTCTAGCACAATGGGTGCTGGTATCACTGTAGATAAATCTTTCTTAGGATAGATTAAAAATTTGGACCGCTCAGCCTCAGGGCTGAGTCGTCTAAGACCGCAGGTAAGTAATTTTAATTGTCTCTTTATTAAGAAGAGCAACCTGCGCAGACGGGTTCAGCTGCAGAATCTCTGACGTTGAATACCGTAAAAGGTGGGAGTGGTTTCACTCTCTTGTTTAGCAACTATTCATTCAGAAGTGAATGAACCTAAGGAGGTCTTAGGTGGCTTTAAATCTTGAAGGTAAAAAGGCCGTCGTTGCTGAGGTCGCTGAAGTAGCTGCCAATGCTTATTCTGCTATTGCTGCAGAATATCGTGGGTTAACAGTTTCTGAAATGACCGAGCTACGTGTTGCCGCTCGTAAACAAAATGTTTACTTGCGTGTTGTTCGTAACACATTAGCTCGCCGTGCTGTAGAAGGTACTGATTTCGCCTGCATGCAGGAAGGAATGACAGGTCCTTTGATTCTTGGCTTCTCTATGGAAGATCCAGGTGCAGTAGCACGGGTCATGGGTGATTTTGCGAAAGATAACAAACAACTTGAAGTCAAAATGGTTTCTCTGGGTGGAAAATTATTCCCTGCCAGTGAACTTGACAGACTGGCGAAGATGCCAACCAAAGATCAAGCTATTAGCATGTTCATGGGTACCATCAAAGCGCCTATCGAGAAATTTGTTCGTACTTTGCAAGCACCTACCAGCAAGATGGTTCGTACGTTCGCGGCTGTTCGCGATGCGAAAGACGCAGCTTAGTCCTTTACTGGGTTGAGCAAGTAAATAAATTCTGTAAGCTTGAAATAGGAAAATTATCATGGCTGTATCTAAAGACGATATTTTGGAAGCGATTTCCAATATGACTGTTGTTGAGATCGTTGATCTGATCGAAGCAATGGAAGAAAAATTTGGTGTAACTGCTGCTGCTCCTGTAGCTGCTGCCGCTGCTCCTGCTGAAGGTGGCGCTGCTGCTGCCGCTGAACAAACTGAGTTTGACGTTGTTATGACAAGCTTCGGTGACAATAAAGTTTCTGTCATCAAAGTAATTCGTGGCATCACTGGTCTTGGCTTGAAAGAAGCTAAAGACATGGTTGAAGGCGTACCTGCTACAGTTAAAGAAGGTGTTGAAAAAGCTGAAGCTGAAGACGTTGTTAAACAACTTACTGAAGCTGGTGCAGCTGCTGAACTTAAGTAAGCATCACACACATCGTGATGGTCAAGTGACTATTACGAAAAAGAAAATGGCTGGTGACTTTGGTCACCGGCCTTTTTCCGTTGCTGGTCAGTGCATATTACTGACCATTAAGAAAACAATCTTTCCTGAAGTCCACAAAAGTGAACTCAGGACGTTCTTCGAGGTGTAATAAATGGCCTATACGTTTACCGAGAAAAAACGGATTCGTAAAGATTTTGGCAAGCGTCCAAGTGTCTTGAAAGTTCCAAACCTTCTAGCAACCCAAGTGAATTCCTACCAGGATTTCTTACAAATGGGCGTCGTTGCAGATGAGCGCGGAGCAAAAGGGCTACACGCCGCTTTTGAATCTGTGTTCCCAATCAAAAGCCATACTGGCATGGCAGAGCTTCAATATGTCAGCTATCGTTTAGGTACCCCATCTTTTGACGTTAAAGAATGTCAGCTGCGTGGTGTTACATATGCTGCACCTTTAAGAGTTAAAATGCGTCTTGTCATTTATGACAAAGATGCCCCTGCAAAATCTAAAGTCGTTAAAGACATTAAAGAGCAGGAAGTATATATGGGTGAGATCCCATTAATGACTGAAAAAGGTAACTTTGTCATTAACGGGACTGAGCGTGTTATCGTGTCACAACTACATCGTTCACCTGGTGTGTTCTTCGACAGCGACCGTGGTAAAACTCACTCTTCCGGTAAAATCTTATTCAATGCTCGCGTGATCCCTTATCGTGGTTCATGGCTTGATTTTGAATTTGATCCAAAAGATTCAGTGTTTGTTCGTATTGACCGTCGTCGTAAATTACCTGCGACTGTTCTATTGAGAGCATTGGGTTATAACAACCAAGAAATTCTTGAGATATTCTTCAGTACAGATAGCTTTGTCAGAAAAGGTGAAAACTTCGAGATGAAGCTTGAGCCACAACGTTTACGTGGACAATCTGTACCTTTTGAGATCACTGACAACGATGGTGAAGTAATCGTCGAAGCTGAACGCCAAATTACTGGTCGTCATATTCGTCGTATGGAAAAATCAGGTATTACTTCGCTGACTGTACCTTCAACATATCTTGTTGGAAAAGTGATTGCAAAAGATATGATCGATCCAGAAACCGGTGAATTACTGGCTTCTGCTAACGATGAAATCACTGAAGATTTATTAGAAGCATTTGGTCGTTTCGATATCAATGAAATTGAAACTATCTATGCCAATGACCTGGATGATGGTCCGTTCATGTCTGACACAATGCGTTTAGATGAAACTCATAGTCCATTAGAGGCGAAAGTGGAAATCTATCGTATGATGCGTCCAGGTGAACCACCAACTGAAGATGCGGCTGAAAACTTATTCACTAGCTTATTCTTTACTTTAGATCGTTACGATTTATCCAGCGTCGGTAGAATGAAATTCAATCGTCGCCTAGGCCGTGAAGAAATGGAAGGCGAAGGGACTTTATCAAAAGAAGATATCCTGGATGTCCTGAAAGAATTAATCGCTATCCGTAACGGTAATGGTGTTGTCGATGATATCGATCACTTAGGTAACCGTCGTGTACGTAGTGTTGGTGAAATGGCTGAAAACCAGTTCCGCGTTGGCTTGGTTCGTGTTGAACGTGCTGTACGTGAACGTTTAAGCATTGCTGAATCAGAAGGCTTAATGCCACAACAATTGATCAATGCAAAACCGGTCGCCGCTGCAATCAAAGAATTCTTTGGTTCAAGCCAGCTTTCACAGTTCATGGACCAAAACAATCCATTATCAGAAGTCACACATAAACGTCGTGTTTCTGCGTTAGGCCCAGGTGGTCTGACTCGTGAGCGTGCAGGCTTCGAAGTGCGTGACGTACATCCAACGCATTACGGTCGTGTATGTCCAATTGAAACGCCTGAAGGGCCAAACATTGGTTTGATCAACTCGCTGGCGACTTACGCACGAACAAATGAATATGGCTTTATTGAAACACCATATCGTAAAGTTATCGACAGCAAGGCAACCGATGAAATTGTCTATCTGTCCGCTATTGACGAGGGTGAGTATAAAATTGCTCAGGCAACAATCGCACTGAATGATGACAACTCTATCGCTGAAAATATGGTTCATTGTCGTTACCGTAATGAATCATCATTGACACCTTCAGAGCAAGTACAGTTGATGGACGTTTCACCTCGCCAGGTGGTTTCTGTAGCTGCATCATTAATCCCGTTCCTTGAGCACGATGATGCTAACCGTGCCTTGATGGGATCGAACATGCAACGTCAGGCAGTACCTACTTTACGTGCTGATAAGCCTCTTGTTGGTACAGGTATTGAACGTGTTGTTGCGCAAGATTCTGGTGTTATGGTCACGGCTAAACGTGGTGGTGTGGTTGACTCTGTAGATGCCAGTCGTATTGTTATCCGCGTGAATGATGCTGAAACAGAAGGTTCCGAATCAGGTGTTGATATCTATAACCTGATCAAATACGCGCGTTCAAATCAGAGCACGTGTATCAACCAACGTCCTATCGTAAAACCTGGGGACATTGTTGGTGCAGGTGATGTACTTGCTGATGGTCCATCGACAGATAAAGGTGAGTTAGCACTAGGACAAAACATTCTGGTTGCCTTCATGCCCTGGAATGGTTACAACTTCGAAGATTCGATCCTCGTCTCTGAGCGTGTGGTCGAAGAAGATCGTTTCACAACCATTCACATTCAAGAGCTAAACTGTTTAGCTCGTGATACTAAGCTTGGCACAGAAGAAGTCACTAGTGATATTCCAAATGTCAGCGAAAGTGCATTGGCTAAGCTGGATGAATCAGGCATTGTCTATGTCGGTGCTGAAGTGAAGCCTGGTGACATTCTTGTCGGTAAAGTGACACCAAAAGGTGAAACGCAATTAACACCAGAAGAAAAACTGCTAAGAGCCATTTTCGGTGAGAAAGCGGCTGACGTTAAAGACTCTTCATTGCGTGTTCCATCAGGCACATACGGTACCGTTATCGATGTTCAAGTGTTCACACGTGATGGTGTAGAAAAAGACGAACGTACACGTGAAATTGAGAAAGCGGAACTTGAAAAGGTTTGGGCTGACTTAAAAGATCAGAACCGCATTATGGTTGAAGACGTGTTTGAACGTCTGGAACGTGCTTTAGTGGGTAAAGTCGCTGAAGGTGGTCCTAACTTGAAAGCAGGTACTAAACTTACTAAAGAATATTTGAGTGGTTTAGAACATGCGAAATGGTTTGATTTACGTATGGAGTCAGAAGAGCTCAATACACAACTTGAAGCTGCTAATACGCATCTAAAACAATACCGTGTAGAAATGGATGAGGCTTTTGAACTGAAGAAAGAAAAACTGACTTCAGGTCATGATCTCGCTCCTGGTGTTCAGCGCATGGTGAAAGTTTTCTTAGCTGTGAAACGTCGTATTCAACCTGGCGATAAAATGGCGGGTCGTCATGGTAACAAAGGTGTTATCTCAAATATCGTGCCTGTTGAAGATATGCCGTATACAGAAGATGGTCGTCCAGTTGATATCGTACTGAATCCGTTGGGTGTACCTTCTCGTATGAACATCGGGCAGATTCTTGAGGTGCATTTAGGTTGGGCAGCTCGTGGCTTAGGCTACCGTATTCAGGAAATGCTTGAACAACAGAAGTCTATTTCTGACCTACGAGGATTCCTAGATAAGGTATATAACACCAGCGGTACAAAAGAAGACCTTGATTCATTATCAGACAATGAAATCATTGAGTTGGCTAAAAACCTTCAAGGTGGTGTGCCTATGGCGACACCAGTATTTGATGGCGCTGATGAAGATGAAATCAAAAATATGCTTGAACTAGCCGGCTTGCCGCGCAGTGGACAGGCAAGAATGATTGATGGTCGAACAGGTGATTTCTTCCATCGTCCTGTGACGATTGGTTATATGCATATGCTGAAACTGAATCACTTGGTTGATGACAAAATGCACGCACGTTCAACTGGTCCATATAGCTTGGTTACACAGCAACCGCTGGGTGGTAAAGCTCAATTTGGTGGTCAACGTTTCGGGGAAATGGAAGTCTGGGCTCTGCAAGCTTATGGTGCAGCTTACACCCTACAAGAAATGTTAACCGTGAAGTCAGATGATGTGAATGGTCGTACTAAGATTTATAAAAACATCGTTGATGGTGATTATCGAATGGATGCAGGTATGCCTGAATCATTCAAAGTATTAACCCGTGAGATTCGCTCACTTGGTATTGATGTCGACTTAGTTGATGAATAAGACATACCGGGTTGTTACAGATAATCAAGATATTAGCCGTCTAACGGCAGCGGAGAATGAAAGATGAAAGACTTGCTTAATTTGTTAAAGCAACAAACTCAGCCAGAAGAATTTGACGCCATTCGTATCGGCCTCGCCTCACCAAAAATGGTGAGGTCGTGGTCGTTTGGTGAAGTCAAAAAACCTGAAACCATCAACTATCGTACTTTTAAACCAGAACGCGAAGGTTTGTTCTGCTGCAAAATTTTTGGTCCTGTTAAAGACTATGAATGTTTATGTGGTAAATACAAACGATTAAAACACCGTGGTGTCATTTGTGAAAAATGTGGCGTTGAAGTCACTGTGGCTAAAGTACGTCGTGAGCGTATGGGGCACATTGAATTAGCAAGCCCTGTTGCACATATCTGGTTCCTGAAATCTTTACCATCACGTATTTCATTATTCTTAGATATGACTTTGCGTGATATCGAACGTGTGCTTTATTTTGAAGCATTTATTGTTGTTGACCCAGGCATGACACCACTAGAAAAAGGTCAGTTGCTATCAGATGAAACATTCCTGCAAGCAGTTGAAGAATACGGTGATGAATTTGATGCCCGCATGGGTGCTGAAGCTGTTCAACAGCTATTACGCAACATTAATGTTGTAAAAGAAATTGAAACTATCCGTGAAGAAATTGATGGCACAAACTCAGAAACTAAAATCAAAAAACTGAGCAAGCGCCTGAAGTTAATGGAAGCCTTCCATGAGTCTGGTAACAAACCAGAGTGGATGGTGATGGAAGTCTTGCCTGTATTACCACCAGATCTTCGTCCATTAGTTCCATTGGATGGTGGACGTTTTGCAACATCAGATCTAAATGATTTGTACCGTCGTGTTATTAACCGAAATAACCGTCTGAAACGCTTACTTGATTTAAATGCACCAGACATCATCGTTCGTAACGAAAAGCGTATGTTGCAAGAATCTGTAGACGCGTTATTAGATAACGGACGTCGTGGTCGTGCCATCACTGGTACAAATCGTATGCCATTGAAATCTTTGGCGGACATGATCAAAGGTAAACAAGGTCGTTTCCGTCAAAACTTGCTGGGTAAACGTGTTGACTACTCAGGTCGTTCAGTTATCGTGGTTGGTCCATACCTAAAACTGCACCAATGTGGTCTGCCTAAGAAAATGGCATTAGAACTATTTAAACCATTTATCTACGGTAAATTGGAACGTGCAGGCTTAGCAACAACAATCAAAGCTGCTAAGAAAATGGTTGAGCGCGAAGGTCCTGAAGTTTGGGATATCTTGGAAGACGTTATTCGAGAACATCCAGTCATGCTTAACCGTGCACCGACATTGCATAGATTAGGTATTCAGGCGTTTGAACCATTACTTATCGAAGGTAAAGCGATCCAGCTTCACCCCTTAGTATGTAGTGCCTTTAATGCTGACTTTGACGGTGACCAAATGGCGGTACATGTACCGTTATCTCTGGAAGCACAGCTAGAAGCTCGTTCATTAATGATGGCAACAAATAATATTTTGTCGCCAGCCAACGGTGAGCCTGTAATTATTCCTTCTCAAGACGTGGTTTTGGGTCTTTATTATATGACTCGTGACCGTGTAAATGAGAAAGGCGAAGGCAGTGTGTTCGCTGATTTATCAGAGCTACGTCGTGCTTACGATAATAGAGTGGTTTCTCTTCATGCAAAAGTGACTGTTCGTCTTGAAGAAACAGATATTACTCTGCCAGAGCCGGAGCAATCTCGTCGCATTCGTGTAGAAACAACAGTAGGACGTGCCATTTTATTCAGCATAGTACCTAAAGGACTGCCATTCTCAGTCGTTGATCGTGCAATGACGAAAAAAGCGATTGGTGATTTGATTAATACTTCATATCGCCGTTTAGGTCTGAAAGATACCGTTATTTTTGCCGATCAATTAATGTATCTTGGCTTCACTCAGGCGACTCAGTCAGGTGCTTCAGTTGGTGCTGACGATATGGTCATTCCAGCAGAGAAAGCTACTATTTTGGCAAAAGCTGAAGCTGAAGTTGAAGAAATTGCCTCGCAATATGCTTCAGGTTTGGTAACCGATGGTGAACGTTACAACAAGATCATCGATATCTGGTCGCGTACAAATGACCAAGTTGCTAAAGCGATGATGGATGGTATTGGTAAAGACACCGTTATCGATGCTGAAGGCAATGCTGTAGAACAAGTATCAATGAACTCTATCTATATGATGGCGGACTCTGGTGCTCGTGGTTCTGCTGCACAGATTCGTCAGCTTGCTGGTATGCGTGGTCTGATGGCTAAACCGGATGGTTCGATTATCGAAACACCGATCACCGCGAACTTCCGTGAAGGTTTGGACGTACTGCAATACTTTATTTCTACCCATGGTGCTCGTAAAGGTCTTGCTGATACGGCACTTAAAACAGCTAACTCTGGTTACTTGACGCGTCGTTTAGTCGATGTCTCGCAAGACCTGGTTGTTGTTGAAGAAGATTGTGGTACATCATTGGGTATTAACATGTCGCCTATCATTGAAGGTGGTGACGTTGTTGAACCTCTTGGTGAGCGTGTACTTGGTCGTGTTGTAGCACAGGATCTGAAATCATCCGATGGCGAACGTATCGTTCTTGCTGCTGGTGAAATGATTGATGAAGCAGCCGTCAATAAGCTTGAAAATGAAGGTATTGACGAAGTCTTGGTGCGCAGTGCGATCACATGTGAATCTCGCTATGGTGTTTGTGCAGCTTGTTATGGACGTGACTTAGGTCGTGGCCATCAAATCAATGTCGGTGAAGCAGTGGGTGTCATCGCGGCACAATCCATCGGTGAACCAGGTACACAGTTAACGATGCGTACCTTCCACATTGGTGGTGCAGCATCAAGAACAGCTGCTGATAACTCAGTTGCCTTGAAATATAAAGGTAATATCCGTTACCACAATATTAAATATGTACAAAATAGCGCTGGTAAATTCATTGCTGTATCACGCTCAGGTGAATTACACCTGATTGATGAAAACGGTCGTGAGCGTGAACGTTATAAGATCCCATACGGTGCTGAAATGACCGTAGCTGATAATGAGGCAGTTGATGCTGGTCAAATCGTTGCAAACTGGGATCCACACACACACCCTGTTGTAACCGAAGTTGCTGGTATTGTTCAGCTAAGTGATTTGGTTGAAGGTGTCACCGTTGATAAAACAGTTGATGAAGTAACAGGACTGACTAGCTTAATTGTTCGTGAACCTAAACAACGTAGTAGTTCTGCAAAAGACATGCGTCCTATGGTTCGCCTTACAGATGCTGACGGTAGTGATGTGTTTATTCCTGGAACTGATATTCCAGCTATGTACTTCCTGCCTGGTGGTGCGATTGTTCGTGTAAGTGATGGCCAAGAAGTTGAAATTGGTGACATCGTTGCACGTATTCCACAAGAAAGTAGTAAGACTCGTGATATTACTGGTGGTCTGCCTCGTGTTGCTGACTTATTTGAAGCTCGTAAACCAAAAGACCCAGCATTGATGGCTGAAATTAGTGGTACGGTCAGCTTCGGTAAAGAAACAAAAGGTAAACAACGACTCATTATTACACCTAAAGAAGGCGAGCCATATGAAGAGCTTATTCCTAAATGGCGTCATGTTTCAGTGTTCGAAGGTGAACATATTGAAAAAGGTGAAATGTTAGTTGATGGGCCAGAAGATCCACATGATATCTTGCGTCTGAAAGGTGTCTTGGCTTTATCAAACTATATGGTGAGTGAAGTTCAGGAAGTTTATCGCTTACAAGGCGTTAAAATTAACGACAAACACATCGAAGTCATAGTGCGTCAAATGTTACGTAAAGTTGAAATCGATGCGGCTGGAGATAGTAAGTTCTTAAAAGGTGAGCAAGTCGAGTATGACCGTGCCTTAGATGCTAATGATGAGTTACGTGATAAAGAGAAAGCAGAATGCACTTTCACGCCGTTGTTGTTAGGTATCACCAAAGCTTCGCTAGCGACAGAGTCATTCATATCTGCGGCATCGTTCCAAGAAACGACACGTGTTCTGACTGACGCTGCTGTAACAGGTAAAAGCGATAACCTACGTGGTTTGAAAGAAAATGTTATTGTTGGTCGCTTGATACCGGCTGGTACAGGTCTGGCATATCATAAAGAACGCCAACGCCGTCGCCAAGAAGCATTGGGTGAAGTGCCTGTCACCAAAGCGTCACCAGCAAAAGAAGATAAAGACGAAGAAATTAAAGAGGTTTCATAAAGAATCCTTGACGTAGTTAGTTATACGTTATAAAATTCGTCTTCTTTGTCGGGCACTCTTATGATGAGTGCCCGCTTTTTAATGGATGGTAATGCGAGAATAACAGTATCGCAGGATACCATCGGTAGATATTTGTTAAGGTTGTACTAATGGCAACAATTAATCAGTTGGTTCGTAAACCAAGATTGAAACAAAAGAAAAAGAATAATGTACCGGCATTGCAAGCATGTCCGCAGCGCCGTGGTGTATGTACTCGTGTTTACACAACTACACCAAAAAAACCTAACTCAGCGATGCGTAAAGTTGCTCGTGTTCGTTTGACTAACGGTTTTGAAGTGACTTCTTACATCGGTGGTGAAGGCCATAACTTACAAGAACATAGTGTTGTTCTTATTCGTGGTGGTCGTGTTAAAGATTTACCTGGTGTTCGTTATCACACAGTTCGTGGCGCTTTAGATACCTCTGGTGTTTCTGCTCGTCGCCAAGGCCGCTCTAAGTACGGCGCGAAGCGTCCAAAGGGCTAAGTACAAAACTTAAGCGTTAAACGTATAAAGTATTAGGAAAGACAAATGCCAAGAAGAAGGGTTGTTGCTAAACGTGAAGTACTACCTGATCCGAAGTTTCAAAACATCGGTTTAGCTAAGTTCATTAACGTCATCATGAAAGATGGTAAAAAGTCAGTTGCAGAAAAAATTACATACGGCGCACTGGATTCAGTAGCGGAAAGTAAATCTGCAAATGGTCTTGAAGTTTTCCAAAAAGCTATCGAAAACATCAGTCCAATGGTCGAAGTCAAATCTCGCCGTGTTGGTGGTGCAACTTATCAGGTGCCAGTTGAGGTTCGTCCAGAACGTCGTGTGGCTCTTGCGATGCGTTGGTTGGTTGAAGCATCACGTAAACGTGGTGAAAAATCAATGGGTATGCGTTTGGCTGGTGAGATTGCTGATGCCTATGAAAACAAAGGCACAGCAGTTAAGAAAAAAGAAGATACACACCGTATGGCAGAAGCAAACAAGGCGTTTTCGCACTTCCGCTTCTAAGATATATTTTCCCGTCACCAGCTTTGTTCTGGTGACGGTTTGTTCTTTAACATTGTTGACTTAAGAGTAGCTAATAGTGGCACGTACTACACCTATTAACAGATACCGAAATATAGGCATCATGGCTCATATTGACGCGGGTAAAACCACGACAACTGAGCGCGTGCTTTTCTATACCGGTATTTCGCATAAAATTGGTGAAGTCCACAACGGAGCTGCTGTTATGGACTGGATGGAACAGGAACAGGAGCGTGGTATTACAATTACCTCCGCTGCTACAACCTGCTTCTGGGCCGGGATGGATCAACAATTTGAACAACATCGAATCAATATCATCGACACACCAGGACACGTAGACTTCACTATTGAAGTAGAAAGATCTCTTCGTGTTCTTGACGGTGCAGTTGCTGTCTTCTGTGCAGTCGGTGGTGTTGAACCTCAGTCAGAAACCGTCTGGCGTCAAGCAAATAAATACCATGTACCTCGTCTGGCATTTGTCAATAAAATGGACCGTCAAGGTGCGAATTTTCTCCGGGTACTTGAGCAAATAAAAAACCGTCTTGGTGCAAAGCCAGTAGCAATGCAATTGCCTATTGGTGCCGAAGACGAATTTGAAGGCGTTGTAGACCTGGTTAGAATGAAGGCCATCTACTGGAATGAGCAAGATCTCGGTGTTACGTATGAGTTACGTGATATTCCAGAAGACATGTTGGCAGAATGCCAGAAATATCATGAAGCACTCGTAGAGTCAGCAGCTGAATCCAGTGAAGAGTTAATGGATCAGTATCTAAATGTAGGCGAGCTTACCATCGATGAAATTAAGCAAGGTATCCGTAATCAGACGCTTGCTAATGAGATTGTGCCTGCTTTCTGTGGGTCTGCATTCAAAAATAAAGGCGTGCAAGCTGTACTTGATGCCGTTGTAGAATATATGCCTGCCCCGAATGATGTGCCTGCCATTAAAGGCCTCGTTGATGTAGAAAGTGAGCAATATGAAACTCGTGAAGCAGACGACTCACTTCCATTTGCTGCCCTTGCATTCAAAATAGCATCTGATTCTTTTGTAGGCACACTGACATTTTTCCGTGTTTACTCTGGTGTACTAAAATCTGGTGATGCGGTCTTTAACCCATTAAAAGGAAAAAAAGAACGTATTGGTCGCCTAGTTCAAATGCATGCTAACAGTAGGGAAGAGATTTCAGAAGTTCGTGCTGGTGATATTGCTGCAGCTATCGGTTTGAAAGATACCATTACAGGCGAAACACTTTGTGATGTAGATCATAAAATTACTCTGGAAAGAATGGAATTTCCTGAGCCTGTTATTTCAGTTGCTATTGAACCAAAAACTCAAGCTGATCAAGAAAAAATGAGCATTGCTCTTGGTAAGTTAGCTAAAGAGGATCCTTCATTCAGAGTTTCTACTGATGAAGAGTCAGCCCAAACAATTATCGCTGGTATGGGTGAGCTTCATCTGGATATTATCATTGATCGCCTCAAACGTGAGTTCAGTGTCAGTGCTAATGTCGGTGCACCACAGGTCGCCTATCGCGAAACAATTCGTAAAACTGTTGATGCAGAAGGTAAATTTGTGCGCCAAAGTGGTGGTAAAGGTCAGTATGGACATGTCTGGATTAAGATCGAACCACAAGAGCAAGGTGCTGGTTATGCCTTTGAAAATGCGGTTGTTGGCGGAACAGTACCAAAAGAATATATTTCATCTGTAGATAAAGGTATACAAGAGCAGATGAAAAATGGTGTAATAGCCGGCTACCCTGTGGAAGATGTCAAGGTAACCCTGTTTGATGGTTCTTATCATGATGTCGATTCCAATGAGATGGCTTTTAAAGTTGCAGGCTCGATGGCTTTCCGGAATGGCGCCTTAGAAGCATCTCCGGTTCTTTTAGAACCTGTCATGGATATTGAGGTGGTAACACCCGAAGAATATATGGGCGATGTGATGGGTGATTTAAATCGCCGTCGCGGCATGGTCAGCGGTATGGACGATGCGCCTAGTGGAAAAATTATTAAGGCTGAAGTGCCTCTTGCAGAAATGTTTGGTTACGCAACTGATTTGCGTTCTGCTACACAAGGTCGTGCTACCTATTCAATGGAGTTCGCCAAGTACAGTGAAATACCAAACAATGTTGCAGAAGCGATCATTAACAAAACTAAATAACGTAAGTTAAACGAGGTAGACGAGAATGTCCAAGTCAAAATTTGAACGTACAAAACCCCACGTCAACGTGGGCACTATTGGTCACGTTGACCATGGTAAAACTACGCTGACAGCGGCGATCACCAAAGTGTTGGGTGAAATGTCTGGTGGTGAATTCAAAGATTACGCGGATATTGATAACGCACCAGAAGAAAGAGAACGTGGTATCACTATCTCAACAGCTCACGTTGAATACGAAACAGCTAACCGTCACTACGCACACGTAGACTGCCCAGGCCATGCTGACTATGTTAAAAACATGATCACTGGTGCGGCACAAATGGACGGCGCGATTTTAGTTGTAAACGCAGCTGACGGCCCTATGCCTCAAACACGTGAGCATATCCTGTTATCACGTCAGGTAGGCGTTCCATTCATCATTGTTTACTTAAACAAAGCCGACATGGTTGATGATGAAGAACTGATTGAATTAGTCGAAATGGAAGTACGTGAACTGCTAGACAGCTACGATTTCCCAGGTGATGACACACCTATCATTGTTGGTTCAGCACTGAAAGCATTAGAAGGCGATACAAGCGATATTGGTGCACCATCAATCATCCGTTTAGCAGAAGCGATGGATACCTACTTCCCAGAACCAGAACGTGCAATTGACGGTGCGTTCCTGATGCCGATTGAAGACGTATTCTCAATCTCAGGTCGTGGTACGGTTGTCACCGGACGTGTGGAACGCGGTATTGTTAAAGTAGGTGACGAATTAGAAATCGTTGGTATTAAAGATACCCAAAAAACTACCTGTACAGGTGTTGAAATGTTCCGCAAGCTGTTAGACCAAGGTCAAGCAGGGGACAACGTAGGTGTCTTGTTACGTGGTACAAAACGTGAAGATGTAGACCGTGGTCAGGTACTGGCACACCCAGGCACAATCAAACCACACACACGTTTTGAAGCAGAAGTATATGTGTTGTCGAAAGATGAAGGTGGTCGTCACACACCATTCTTTAATGGTTACCGTCCACAGTTCTACTTCCGTACAACAGACGTGACAGGCGCATGTGAATTACCATCAGGTGTAGAAATGGTTATGCCTGGTGATAACGTTAAGATGGACGTAACTTTGATTGCACCGATTGCGATGGAAGAAGGGTTACGTTTTGCTATTCGTGAAGGCGGCCGCACTGTTGGTGCCGGTGTCGTTAGTAAAATCGTTGAGTAATAGAAATGGCAGCAACCCAAACTATTAGAATTAGGCTGAAATCTTTTGATCATCGTTTGATTGATCAGTCAGCAAAAGAAATTGTTGAAACTGCGAAGCGTACAGGTGCTCGTATTAACGGTCCTATTCCGTTACCGACAAAAAAAGAACGCTTTACAGTATTGATTTCACCACACGTTAACAAAGATGCTCGTGAACAGTATGAAATCCGTACTCACAAACGTCTTATGGATATTGTTGAGCCTACTGATAAAACAGTAGACGCTTTAATGAAACTGGACCTCGCTGCAGGCGTTGATGTCCAGATTAAATTGAATTAAGAGGGGCTGGGTCAATGACTATCGGACTCATCGGCCGTAAGCGTGGTATGACACGAATCTTCTCTGAAGATGGTGTATCTACCCCAGTAACGGTAATTGAAGTAGAACCAAATCGCGTAAGTCAGCTTAAGACTGTCGATACGGATGGATATAACGCAATCCAAGTTACAGTTGGAGAGCGTAAAGCCTCACGTGTGACTAAGCCTCAAGCTGGTCATTTTGCAAAAGCACAAGCTGCAGCTGGTCGCAAAGTTATGGAGTTCAGAGTTGAAGAACTAAATGACTTGGCACTGGGTGCTGAAGTGAAAGTGGATATTTTTGAAGACGGACAGAAAATTGATGTGTCTGGTCTAACCAAAGGTAAGGGCTTCGCTGGTGTTGTAAAACGCTATGGCTTCCGTGGTGGTGATGCCACTCATGGTAACTCTCTGTCTCACAGAGCGCCTGGCTCTATTGGTCAATGTCAAACTCCTGGCCGTGTATTTAAAGGCAAGAGAATGGCCGGACATATGGGTGACAAAAAACGTACCCTTCAAAACCTGTCAATCGTCAAGGTGGATGCAGATCGCAATTTACTGTTAGTAAAAGGCTCAGTGCCTGGCGCTACAGGTAGTGATGTAATTATCCGCCCGGCTGTCAAAGCCTAGTAAGATTCTTAGGGGAATAAACGTGGATCTTCAATTACAATCATTTGACGGCAAAAAAGCGGGAAACATTACTGTTTCTGATGCTTTATTTGACCGTGAGTATAATGAGTCATTAGTTCACCAAGTTGTTACTGCATACTTGGCTGGTGCTCGCAGTGGTACACATGCACAAAAGACACGCTCAGAAGTGAGTGGTGGTGGTCGTAAACCTTTCGCTCAAAAAGGAAGTGGACGCGCTCGTGCAGGTACAATTCGTAGTCCTTTATGGCGTTCAGGTGGTACAACGTTTGCTGCTAAAAATCGCGATTACAGCAAAAAAGTTAATCGCAAAATGTACCGTTCAGCATTAGCTGTTATTTTGTCTGAATTACGTCGTAACGATGCATTAATTGTCGTTGACAAAGTTGAAGTGGACTCACCCAAAACAAAAGATCTGTTGAGTAAAACAGCAAGTTTAGGTGTTTCTAATGCATTGATAGTGACTGAGAATGCTGCAGGTAACCTTGCATTAGCATCACGTAACTTATATGACATTGCTGCTACCGATGCAGCACATGTGAATCCAGTAGCATTACTGCGTTTCGAAAAAGTCGTGATGAGCGAAGACTCTATCCGTAAATTAGAGGAGTCATTTGCATGAACTCAGAACGCTTAACAAAAGTAATTCTAGGACCTGTGGTTGCTGAAAAAGCATCACGTGTTGCAGAAAACAACAATCAGGTCGTACTAAAAGTATTACCTAATGCCAATAAAATCGAGATCAAACAAGCGGTTGAAACCTTGTTTGATGTGAAAGTTGCAGCAGTAACTACCACTAATGTTAAAGGTAAAGTCAAACGTACAGGCCGTGTTATGGGCAAGCGTAGTGACTGGAAAAAAGCCTATGTGACATTAGCTGATGGTGCTGATCTCAACTTCCTTGGCGAATAGAAATATAGAATACGTGTGAGGAATCAGGAATGGCATTAAAAAAGGCTAAACCTACATCAGCTGGACGCAGATTTGTTGTCCAAGTCAGTACTCCTGACTTGCATAACGGCCAACCATATGCGCCGTTAGTTGAGAAAAAGTCTAAATCAGGTGGTCGTAATAACGCTGGTCGTATTACTGTTAGACACCGTGGTGGCGGTCATAAGCAACGCTACCGTATGATTGACTTCAAACGCAATAAAGACGGTATCCAAGCTGTAGTAGAAAGAATTGAGTACGATCCTAATCGTACTGCTCATATCGCTTTACTGAACTATGTTGATGGAGAAAAACGCTACATTATCGCGCCTAAAGGTGTGGTAGCAGGTGACCGTCTCGAGTCAGGAGAAGAAGCAGCAATTCGTGCAGGTAATGCACTAAAACTGTCAGCGATCCCTTTGGGTAGCACAGTACATTGCATCGAGCTGAAACCTGGTAAAGGTGCTCAGTTAGCTCGCAGTGCTGGTAGCAGTGCTCAATATGTTGCTCGTGAGAATGGCTATGCGACGATCCGCTTGCGTAGCGGTGAAACGCGCAAAGTGCCATTAGATTGCAAAGCAACTATGGGTGAAGTTGGTAATGGTGAACATTCACTGCGTTCATTAGGTAAAGCAGGTGCGACTCGTTGGCGTGGTATTCGTCCGACAGTACGTGGTGTTGTAATGAACCCGGTTGACCATCCACATGGTGGTGGTGAAGGTCGTACTTCAGGCGGTCGTCACCCAGTAACACCTTGGGGTGTACCAACTAAAGGCTACAAAACACGTAAGAACAAGCGTACTGACAATATGATCGTACGCCGTCGTAATCGTAAATAAGATTTAGGGAATCCTATGCCGCGTTCAATTAAAAAAGGTCCTTTTATAGACCAGCACCTTGAAAAGAAGGTCTTGGAAGCGAGAGAAACTGATAACAAACGTCCAATTAAGACTTGGTCACGTCGTTCGATGATTTCTCCAGATATGATCGGTTTAACAATTGCCGTTCACAATGGTCGTCAACACGTACCCGTGTTTGTTACAGAAGATATGGTTGGGCATAAGTTGGGTGAGTTCTCACCAACTCGCACCTTTAAAGGTCATGCCGCTGACAAGAAATCTAAACGGTAAGGTTAAGATATGGCTACAAAAGCTAAACTCAGCTACGCACGCATTTCCGCACAAAAGGTGCGCTTGGTTGCAGATCAAATCAGAGGTTTGCCTGTAGAAAGAGCAATCAATCTACTCGCGTTCAGTCCTAAAAAAGCTGCAGAGCTTATGAAAGGCGTGCTGGACTCAGCGATCGCTAACGCTGAACATAATGACGGTGCCGATATCGACGAATTAGTCGTTTCAGCAGTAATGGTTGACGAAGGTCCTACCATGAAACGTATGCAGGCTCGCGCTAAAGGCCGAGGCAACCGTATTCTTAAACGCACCAGCCACATCACTGTGGTTGTAGACGAGAAGTAAGAGAGCAGACTTATGGGACAAAAGGTTCACCCAACAGGTTTTAGACTTGGTATAATTAAAGATTGGAATTCGATCTGGTATGCCGATTCAGCAGATTTTTCAAATATGCTGAGCAATGATCTTAAAGTACGTGATTTTCTTAAACAGAAACTATCACATGCATCAGTCAGTAAGATCCAGATTGATAGACCAGCCAAAACTGCCAAAATCACAATCCACACGGCTCGTCCAGGTATTGTGATCGGTAAAAAAGGCGAAGATATCGATAAGTTGCGTCAAGAAGCGTCAAAACTGATGGGTGTACCTGTCAATGTGGGCGTTGAAGAAATTCGTAAGCCTGAGCTTGATGCAACATTGGTTGCAGAAAGTGTAGCTCAGCAACTTGAGCGTCGTATTATGTTCCGTCGTGCAATGAAACGTGCAGTGACAAACACAATGCGCTTAGGTGCTGAAGGTATTCGTATTAATGTTGCAGGACGTCTGAACGGAGCGGAAATCGCACGTACAGAATGGTACCGTGAAGGTCGTGTGCCTTTACATACATTACGTGCTGACATCGACTATGGTACAGCGGAAGCTAAAACTACATACGGTATCATCGGTGTCAAAGTTTGGATTTTTAAAGGTGAAGTTTTTGATGCATTTGCTCAAAACACACCTGCAGCTGAAAAATAAGGTTATAACCAATGTTACAGCCAAAAAGAACGAAATTTAGAAAGCAGCAGAAGCTGCGTAATAGAGGACTTGCACACCGCGGAGCAAAAGTTAGCTTCGGCGAGTTTGGCTTGAAATCTCTTGAGCGTGGTCGTATTACAGCACGTCAGATCGAGGCTGCTCGTAGAGCGATGACTCGTCACATTAAACGTGGTGGTAAAATTTGGATTCGCGTATTTCCTGATAAGCCAATTTCAAGTAAGCCTTTGGAAGTACGTCAAGGTAAAGGTAAGGGTAACGTCGAATACTGGGTGGCAAATGTTCAGCCAGGTCGCATGCTCTATGAAATGGAAGGTGTGTCTGAAGAGATTGCACGTGAAGCATTCCGTCTGGCAGCAGCAAAACTTCCCGTTAAAACCACATTTGTAACGCGGGCGATACTGTAATGAAAGCAAGCGAAATTAGACAAAAGACAACTGAAGATCTAGTTAAAGAACTAGGTGAGTTGCATAAAGAGCAGTTTAATCTGCGTATGCAGAATGCAACAGGGCAATTGACTCGCAACAGTGAGTTACAACGTGTTCGTAGAGACATTGCTCGCATTAAGACTGTATTGAACGAAAAAAGATAGGGCACGGAAATGAGTGATCAGCAAAGTACAGCACGTTCGTTAACCGGTCGTGTCATTAGTGACAAGATGGACAAAACAATTACCGTTCTGATCGAACGTAGAGTTGCCCATCCGATCTATAAAAAATATGTAAGACGTTCTACCAAGTTACATGTTCATGATGAAAATAATGAATGTAATATTGGTGATACCGTTAGTGTTGCCTCAACTCGCCCACAGTCTAAGACAAAGTGCTGGAAGTTGGTCGAAATTATCGACCGTGCGAAATAAAGCAACTATTCAGTTTGGAGTTTAGACCATGATTCAAATGCAAAGTAGTCTGGAAGTAGCTGATAACAGCGGTGCCAGACGAGTAGAATGTATCAAAGTATTGGGTGGTTCACATAAGAGATATGCCGGTATTGGTGATGTCATCAAAGTGACCATTAAAGAAGCTGCCCCTCGCGGTAAAGTTAAAAAAGGTACTGTTCATAACGCAGTTATCGTAAGAACACGTAAAGGTGTTCGTCGTCCAGATGGCTCAGTTATTCGTTTTGACGAAAATGCTGCAGTACTTCTGAATGCGGCTCAGCAGCCGATCGGTACGCGTATTTTTGGACCAGTTACACGTGAACTACGTGGTGAAAAGTTCATGAAGATTATTTCTCTGGCACCAGAAGTACTGTAATAAGGAGCGCTGAGATGGAAAGATTAAAACAAGGCGATCAAGTTGTTGTATTAACAGGCAAAGATCGTGGTAAACAAGGCGAAGTCTTAAGTCGTATTGAGAAAGATGGAAAAGTTAAGTTTGTCGTTCAAGGCATTAACTTAGTGAAAAAACATCAAAAACCCAATCCGGCTTTAGGTCGCACAGGTGGCATTATTGAAAAAGAAATGCCAATCGATGGGTCGAATCTGGCTTTATTAAACCCTGCCACAGGCAAGGGCGATAAAGTTGGGTTTAAAGTGCTTGAAGACGGAAAGAAAGTCCGCTTCTTTAAATCAAATGGCGAAGTTGTAAGCGCTTGAGCTTCGTATTAGGTAAAACACAGTGAGCAGATTAAAAGATTATTATCGTGAAACAGTAGTTAAACAGTTACAAGAAGAGTTTAACTACAAGTCAATAATGGAAGTGCCTCGTATCACTAAAATCACCCTGAATATGGGTGTTGGTGAAGCGTTGACTGATAAAAAAGTGCTAGAAAATGCAATGGCTGACATGGAAAAAATTGCCGGTCAGAAACCTGTTGTTACTAAAGCAAAAAAATCAGTCGCTGGCTTCAAGGTTCGTGAAGGTTGGCCAATCGGATGTAAAGTTACATTACGTGCAGAGCGTATGTATGACTTTCTTGATCGACTGATAACCATTTCAATTCCTCGTATCAGAGACTTTCGTGGTTTAAATCCAAAGTCTTTTGATGGCCAAGGAAACTACAGTATGGGAATCAAAGAGCAAATCATTTTCCCAGAAATTGAATATGACAGAATCGATAAATTACGTGGTATGGATGTGACAATCACAACCACAGCATCTAATGCTGAAGAATCACGTGCTTTGTTAACTGCATTCAAGTTTCCATTTAGAAAATAAACAAGGTTGATGGTAAAAGATTATGGCTAAACGTTGCATGATTAATCGCGAAATCAAAAGAGCGAAACTGGTTGAAAAATACGCTGCAAAACGCGCGGAATTGAAAAAACAAATGTTGGATATGTCTCTCACTGCTGAACAACGTGAAGCAGCTGCGACAAAATTTCACGCGCTTCCACGTAATTCGAGTCCTGTACGCATGAGAAATCGTTGTGATATTACGGGTAGACCACACGGTTACTACCGTAAATTTGGTTTGTCCAGAAACAAATTGCGCGAACATGCGATGAAGGGCGATATCCCTGGTTTGGTAATGGCAAGTTGGTAATTACCAACCTGATTAGTGGAGCTAGATAAATGAGTATGACAGATCCTATTGCTGATATGCTGACCCGCATTCGTAATGCACAGCAAGCAAATAAAGTCGATGTAAAAATGCCTTCTTCGAAGGTAAAGATTAGCATTGCAAAAGTATTAGAAGATGAAGGTTACATTTCAGGGTTTAATGTAAACGATGTAGATGGTAAATCAACATTAACCGTTACCCTTAAGTATTTTGAAGGTAAACCCGTCATCGCTGAAATCAATCGTGTAAGTCGACCAGGTTTACGTGTATATAAATCTGCTGATGAATTACCACGCATTGTTGGTGGCTTGGGTGTTGCTATCGTGTCTACATCTAAAGGTGTTATGGCAGACCGTAAAGCTCGCGCCTTAGGTCAAGGCGGCGAAGTTTTGTGCGCTGTTAGCTAAGCCTTATTTATTGGAGATTGTAAAATGTCACGTATTGCAAATGCACCAGTTCAAATACCGGCAGGCGTTGAGATTTCTTTGAGTGATACTGAAGTTACAGTTAAAGGCACGAAAGGAACTTTAACTCGTAATATTCACCCAGATGTCAATGTTAGCCAAGAAGATTCAGCTTTGAAATTTGCAGCTAATGTGAATTCACAGGCAGCTGTAGCTTTAGCAGGTACAACCCGTGCGCTGATCAACAACATGGTTGTTGGTGTTACAGAAGGTTTTGTAAAAAAACTAACTTTAGTTGGCGTTGGTTACCGTGCTAAGGCACAAGGTAATAAATTAGATCTAACCCTGGGCTATTCGCACCCTGTTCAATATGATGTGCCAGCAGGCATAACTGTTGAAACACCAAGCCAGACTGAAATTGTTGTTTCAGGTGCGGATAAGCAAGCAGTTGGTCAGGTTGCAGCAGAAATTCGCGCATACCGTTCACCAGAGCCTTACAAAGGTAAAGGTGTACGTTATTCTGACGAACATGTTGCTCGTAAAGAAGCTAAGAAAAAGTAAATAGGCTGAAAAATGGATAAGAAAATTTCACGTTTACGTAGAGCGGCTAGAGCGCGTGCCAAATTGAAAGAGTTAGAAGTTTATAGACTAACTGTTCACAGAACGCCTCGTCATATCTACGCACAAGTTCTGACTCATGACAGTTCTAAAGTTATCGCTACAGCATCAACATTAGATGCTGAAGTGAAAAAAGACCTTAAAGCTACAGGCAATATTGATGCGGCAACAGCTGTAGGCAAAGTTATTGCAGAACGTGCTGCCAAACAAGGTGTTACTGAAGTCGCTTTCGATCGTTCAGGTTTTAGATACCATGGTCGTGTAAAAGCATTAGCTGATGCAGCCCGTGAAAACGGCCTTCAGTTCTAATTTAAAAGGTAATTTAACATGGCTCAGAATGATCAAAGACAAGCCAATAACTCTGATGGCTTAATTGAAAAATTAGTAGGTATCCGTCGCGTTGCTAAAGTAGTAAAAGGTGGACGGGTGTTCGGCTTTTCTGCATTGACAGTCGTTGGTGATGGAAATGGTCGCGTTGGTTTCGGCCAAGGTAAAGCACGTGAAGTACCAGTAGCAATCCAGAAAGCTATGGATGAAGCACGCAAAAACATGCAAACCGTCTCTCTAAAAGGCGATACACTGCAACATGCTGTGAAATCAAGTCATGGTGCTGCAAAAGTATTTATGCAACCAGCTTCTGAAGGTACTGGTGTTATCGCCGGTGGTGCGATGCGTGCAGTATTTGACGCTGTTGGTGTTCATAACGTACTGGCTAAATCAAACGGATCAACAAATCCTCTTAACGTTGTTCGTGCAACGATTAAAGGATTGACTGATATGAATAATCCTGAAGCAATTGCTGCCAAACGTGGTAAGTCAGTTGAAGAGATTACGGAATAAATAAGATGTCATCACAAGCTAAATTGAAAGTCACCTTGGTGAAAAGTACCATCGGTCGTCTAGCAAAACATAAAGCATGTGTATCTGGTTTAGGTCTTAGAAAAACTGGAAGCAGTGCCATCGTGCTGGATACACCTGAAAATCGAGGCATGATCAATCATGTATCGTATTTATTAAAGGTTGAGGAAGTTTAAGATGAACCTAAATACACTTGCTCCTGCTGAAGGTGAAAAAAAATCAGCAAAACGTGTTGGTCGTGGTATTGGATCAGGACTAGGCAAAACATGTGGACGTGGCCATAAAGGTCAGAAATCACGCTCAGGCGGATTTCATAAAAGAGGTTTTGAAGGTGGTCAGATGCCTTTACAACGTCGTCTACCAAAAGTTGGTTTTAGTTCACGTGTTAGTCGTACAACAGCAGAAATTCGTTTAGACGACTTAACAAAATTAGATTCAGACACAATCGATTTATTGACACTTAAATCAGCTGGCTTAGTTCCAGAAAGTACTTTACGTGTCAAAGTTATTAACTCGGGTGAAATTAAATCTGCTGTTAATTTGAAAGGTATTGTAGCTACTGCTGGTGCGAAAAGCGCTATTGAAGCTGCAGGCGGAAAAGTCGAAGAGTAAGAATAAGTGGAAAAAAACAGACAACAAGCTGCAGCTGCAATGCTCGGAAACGGTAAGTTTGGTGAATTAAAAAGCCGATTACTTTTCGTTTTAGGCGCATTAATCGTTTATCGCATGGGAACATTTATGCCTGTACCAGGTATTGACCCAGCAGCGCTTGCGATTATGTTTGAACAGCAGAAAGGTACCATTCTAGACATGTTTAACATGTTCTCAGGTGGTGCATTGCAGCGTTTGTCTGTTTTTGCTTTAGGAATCATGCCATATATCTCTGCTTCTATTATTATGCAGTTATTGACGGTTGTGCATCCTAAGCTTGAACAGCTAAAAAAAGAAGGTGCTGCTGGTAAACGTAAGATCACTCAGTACACACGTTACGGCACGCTGGTATTAGCTACATTCCAAGCGCTTGGTATTGCGATAGCTTTAGAGTCTCAAAGCGCTTCAGGTGTAAATGTCGTTATTGATCCAGGATTTATATTCCGTATCACAGCTGTTATTACACTTGTGACAGGTACTATGTTCCTAATGTGGCTAGGTGAGCAAATCACTGAGCGCGGGATCGGGAATGGTATATCGCTAATTATATTTGCTGGTATTGTTGCTGGTCTGCCCGCGGCTGTAGGTGGAACACTTGAGCTTGCACGTACTGGACAGTTACACGCCTTCCTTGTGATAGCGTTAATTATCCTTGCACTTGCAGTAACCGCATTTGTGGTATTTGTTGAACGCGCACAAAGACGTATACCTGTTCATTATGCAAAAAGACAGCAAGGCCGCAAAATGATTGCAGGTCAAGTAACACATTTACCACTGAAATTGAATATGGCTGGTGTAATTCCACCAATTTTCGCTTCAAGTATTATACTGTTTCCTGCTACAATAGCCGGCTGGTTTGGTTCGACTGATGGTATGGGATGGCTGAAAGATATATCTACACTCATGTCTCCAGGTCAGCCTATGTATGTTATGGCATATGCTGTAGCGATTGTTTTCTTCTGTTTCTTTTACACTGCACTGGTGTTCAATCCAAAAGAAACTGCAGAGAATTTACAAAAATCTGGTGCTTTTATTCCTGGAATTCGTCCAGGTGAACAAACTGCAAGATACATAGATACAGTAATGGGCAGATTAACCCTTGCTGGCGCTATCTATATTACTGCAGTGTGCTTATTGCCAGAATTTCTGATTTTATATTGGAATGTACCTTTCTATTTTGGTGGTACATCATTGCTGATTATCGTTGTCGTGGTTATGGACTTTGTATCACAAGTTCAGTCTCACATGATGTCTCAGCAGTATGAAAGTTTGATGAAGAAATCAAATAAAAACAATGGTGGGATGTCTGGCTTTTTAGGCTAGAACCACGAATAAGGTTATGCTGGAGAAAAAACATGAAAGTTCAGGCGTCAGTTAAAAAGATTTGTCGCAATTGTAAAATTGTAAAAAGAAATGGTGTTTTACGAGTGATTTGTTCAGAAGCTCGTCATAAACAACGCCAAGGTTAATTGGCGAATATCTTTAGTTGGTTGTTGAACAAAATAATTGTATGTTACAATTCACTGTTCACTCCTGAGGAATTTAGGGTAAATCAATGGCTCGTATAGCTGGTATAAATGTTCCTGTGCAGAAGCACACTGTAATTGCATTAACATCAATTTATGGTATCGGACGCACACGTGCTCAATCAATCTGTGAAGCTGCTGGAATTGCTCCAGACACAAAAGTAAGAGATTTGTCTGAGCAGGAAGTTGAAGTGCTTCGTACAGAAGTTGCAAAGTTCACTGTTGAGGGTGATCTACGTCGTGAAGTATCTATGGATATTAAACGGTTAAAAGACCTGGGTTGTTTCCGTGGCGTACGCCACCGCAGAGGTCTTCCGGTTCGCGGCCAAAGAACTAAAACAAATGCAAGGACTCGTAAAGGTCCTCGCCGTATGGTTAAGTAAGGATAAACGATGGCAAATTCATCAGCACGACAACGTAAACGTGTTAAAAAGAATGTTGTTGATGGTGTTGCACATGTGCATGCATCATTTAATAACACAATCGTTACTATAACGGATCGTCAGGGTAATGCCTTGTCATGGGCTACTTCTGGTGGTTGTGGTTTCCGCGGTTCACGTAAAAGCACTCCTTTTGCTGCCCAGGTTGCAGCAGAAAAAGCAGGAGAAGTTGCTAAAGAATTTGGTATGAAGAACCTTGATGTTGAAATCAAAGGTCCTGGACCAGGTCGTGAGTCTGCTGTAAGAGCGCTGAATAATTTAGGATTCAAAATCACTAATATTTCAGACGTAACGCCTATCCCTCATAACGGTTGCCGTCCGCCTAAGCGTCGTCGGGTTTAATAGATTTCGGAGTAATACACAATGGGAAAATATCGTGGCCCAACTTGTAAATTAAGCCGTAGAGAAGGTACAGATCTGTTTCTGAAGAGCAGAGGCAACCCAATCGAAAGTAAATGCAAGATTGAAACAAAACCAGGTCAACATGGCGCTCGCAGAGGTCGTGATTCTGACTATGCATTACAGCTTCGCGCTAAACAGCGTATTCGTCGTATTTATGGTGTACTAGAAAAGCAGTTCCGTAATTACTACAAATCAGCTGATCAGAAAAAAGGTGCTACAGGCGTTAACCTACTTAGCATGTTAGAGCAACGTTTAGATAATGTTGTTTACAGAATGGGGTTCGCTGGTACTCGTGCAGAAGCGAGACAACTTGTTTCTCATAAAGCTATCTTAGTAAACGGTAAAGCAACCAATATCCCTTCTTACCAAGTTAAAGAAGGTGATGTGGTAGAAATCCGTGAAAAAGCGAAAAAGCAAGAGCGTATTGCTAACGCAATGTCTGTTGCAGAACAACTTGGTTTTCCTGAGTGGGTTGAAGTTAACACTAAAGCCTTTTCTGGTACTTTCAAACGTTTACCAGAACGCGATGAGCTTCCAGCTGAATTATCAGAAAACTTGGTTGTAGAGCTTTACTCGAAATAATCATAACTAAGCTTCATAGAAGTTTACTAGAGGAATTTGCATGACGACTTACACGAGTCAATTTCTTAAACCAAGGATCGTTGATATCCAAAAGTTTAGTGATACGCGTACACGTCTTGTACTTGAGCCGTTAGAGCGTGGCTTTGGTCATACTTTAGGTAATGCATTGCGCAGAATCTTACTTTCCTCAATGGAAGGTGCTGCCGTTGTTGAAGCCCAGATAGATGGTGTTGTTCACGAATACTCAGCCATCGACGGTGTGCAAGAAGATGTTTTAGATATTCTTCTTAACATGAAAGGCCTTGCTGTCAAACTTCATGAAGGTAATGAAGTTGTATTGACACTAAACAAAGAAGGTGTTGGTCCTGTTACAGCAGCAGACATTCAATTGCCACATAATGTTGAGATTGTTAATCCTGAACATGTTATTGCCAATTTGACTGGCGGCAGCCTATCGATTACTTTTAAAGTAACGAAAGGCCGTGGCTATTCTGCTGCAAATACTCGAAATGTAGGTGAAGATGAAGATCGAGCAATTGGTCAACTTTATCTAGATGCATCGTTCAGCCCTGTTCGTTTAGTGACATACAGTGTTGAAAGTGCACGTGTAGAGAACCGTACAGACTTAGACAAACTTATTATCGATGTCGAGACAGATGGTACACTAGAAGCAGAAGATAGTATCAAATATGCGGCAACAATTTTAAGTGATCAGTTAACTTCATTCGTTGACTTTACTGTTATCGAAGAAAGTGTCTCTGAGCCTAAACAACCTGCAGTAGATCCAGCTTTACTCCAGGCTATTGATGATCTAGACCTGACCGTTAGATCAGCTAACTGTTTAAAAGCAGAAAATATTTATTACGTAGGTGATTTAATTCAGCGTACCGAAATGGAATTGCTGAAAACG
>OZ223249.1:0-942500 GCA_965140485.1 uncultured Methylophaga sp. | reverse complement strand
CACTGTCTCCACCAGAGACTCAGTGAAATTGAAATTGCGGTTAAGATGCCGTATACCCGCGGCTAGACGGAAAGACCCCGTGAACCTTTACTACAGCTTTGCACTGAACTTTGAACCTACTTGTGTAGGATAGGTGGGAGACGTTGAAGCGATGACGCTAGTTATCGTGGAGTCAACCTTGAAATACCACCCTGGTATGTTTGGAGTTCTAACCTACGCCCATTATCTGGGCGAGGGACAGTGTATGGTGGGTAGTTTGACTGGGGCGGTCTCCTCCCAAATTGTAACGGAGGAGCACGAAGGTACACTAAGCATGGTCGGACATCATGCGGTTAGTGCAATGGCAAAAGTGTGCTTGACTGCGAGACAGACACGTCGAGCAGGTACGAAAGTAGGTCATAGTGATCCGGTGGTTCTGAATGGAAGGGCCATCGCTCAACGGATAAAAGGTACTCCGGGGATAACAGGCTGATACCGCCCAAGAGTTCACATCGACGGCGGTGTTTGGCACCTCGATGTCGGCTCATCACATCCTGGGGCTGTAGCCGGTCCCAAGGGTATGGCTGTTCGCCATTTAAAGTGGTACGCGAGCTGGGTTTAGAACGTCGTGAGACAGTTCGGTCCCTATCTGCCGTGGGCGTTTGAGAATTGAGAGGAGCTGCTCCTAGTACGAGAGGACCGGAGTGGACGTACCCCTGGTGTTCGGGTTGTTGTGCCAACAGCATTGCCCGGTAGCTATGTACGGACGGGATAACCGCTGAAAGCATCTAAGCGGGAAGCCCCCCTCAAGATAAGTTCTCACTGGGATTTAATCCCCTGAAGGGCCGTGGAAGACTACCACGTTGATAGGCTGGGTGTGGAAGTGCAGTAATGTATGGAGCTAACCAGTACTAATTGCCCGTGAGGCTTGACCATATAACCCCAAGGGAACTTGGGGAGTTGCGAACTCTTTACGCAATATCTTGTTACCGATTTCCGAGCGTCAGTAAAGACTGACGACACCAGTTATGCCTGGCGGCCATAGCGAGTTGGCACCACCTGATCCCATCCCGAACTCAGAAGTGAAACGACTTAGCGCCGATGATAGTGTGGGAGTTCCCATGTGAAAGTAGGTCACTGCCAGGCTTAAATAAAATAGAAAAGCCCGATTCGAAAGAGTCGGGCTTTTTTATTGCCTGAGGGTTAGTGGCAATCTAGTTGAGCAAAGTGACCGCTAATTACGGCTGTATTGGTGGCAAGCTGTCCCCTTGGACATAACAATATCGTCAGAATGATAGTGGCATGCGCATAGCAAGCCTGAAGAGGCCGCTACGGTGAGGTGGCTGATAAAGTAGGGGACCGATAACTGCTCCTGGGGTATCGGCATACATGACATCCGTGTGATTAAGTAAATAACTACCAGGCCTAAAGACAAACGATAGCCGCTCTTTATAGTGAGCCGGGTTTTTTTATCTATCCGATATGTGCCTTAACTTCCCCCTCAAACCTGTGAGGATCTGATGTGAGGACAGTGTTGGCACATGTCATATTGCAGCTATGGTATTGCACACACGTCATTCTTGGAGATAGACAAAGCGAGATGTCCAAGATAACCAATGGCTGAGATGCGGCAATCGATATACATATACACTCTATTGCAGTGATTACCTATGTTAATCACAGCCTGACTTACAAAAAATAGCCGGTCATTTTTCATATTAGGTTTTTTTGTCTGTAAGGTTTAGAGTCTAAGCCTCTTGAACGAAGCGACATCCCCCCTAGGCTAATATAGATACCTTCATGAACGAGCCTTGTTTGACTATTAAGGTAAATTCACTAAGTCATCTCATTTCAATATGTAAACGCATTAGAGATGATTACACGCTGTAATAAGGCAATTTTTCACTATGATATCTCTACCTGAATTAAGAGGAGTGAATTTTTGAAACAAAAACTCTCATTGCTTAACCTCGCCGTCACTTATATCTAGTAAAATAACCTGAGTTTAATATTTTAGAATTCTTGTGGGCGATTAATGTACTTAAAATTTATTTATCTTTTTATTGCCTGCTTGTTAGTTGCTTGTTCAGATGACAGTCAACAAATTACACTGAAAAATACCCTTCCTTTGCCTAAAGCGGTTCATGTTGATTACGTTTCTGATATTAAACCGATTATCGAAGAAAAATGTGTCGCTTGCCATGGTTGTTTTGATGCTCCATGCCAGTTAAAAATGGAATCAACAGCCGGATTGTTACGGGGAGCAACAAAATTAAATGCTTATGACGGAACTAGACAAGATCCGGTAGCGCCAACAAGACTTTTTATTGATGCTCAAACCCCGCAAGAATGGGAGGATGCAGGGTTTCAATCAATTATCAATGGTAAAGATGCTCAAGCAAGCCTGTTATACCGAATGCTGGCTCTGGGTAAGTCTCACCAGTTCATAGCAAATAACAAATTACCTGACGATCTTGATATTAGTATCCGACGTGAAAATCAATGTCCAACGCAAGATACGATCGCCAAATACGAAACTAAACATCCTTTAACAGGCATGCCATTTGCCGTGACAGGGCTTACCGATGATGAGTTTTCAACTATTAGTGGTTGGCTGTATCAAGGTGCAGAAGTCGCTGAAGAACCAATTGAGTTATCTCACAAAGAAACAACTGCGATAGAAAAATGGGAGTCATATCTCAACCAAACCTCAAAACGACGTAGATTAGTCGGTAGATGGTTGTATGAACACTTATTTCTAGCTCACCTTTATTTTACTGATCAAGGTAAAAAAACACGTTTTTTTGAGCTTGTCAGATCGTATACACCATCTGGTGAGCCGATTTCTATTGTCGACACGCGTCTACCTAACTCTGATCCTGAGGAAGTTATCTACTATAGACTGAGATTAGTTAAAGGTATTACTGTTCATAAGCGTCATATTACGTTGTTATTTGATGAACAGTTGCGAAAGCGTATAGAAAGTCTCTTTTTTACTGAGAAATGGAATGTGAAAACGCTACCTGGTTACGATTATGATCACCGTGCTAATCCCTTCGTGACATTTTCTGCCATACCAGCAAAAGCACGGTATCAATTCTTATTAGAAAATGCTGAATATTTCACACGGACATTTATTAGAGGACCTGTCTGTCGCGGCCAAATAGCGACAGATGTGATCCGTGATCAGTTTTGGGTGATGTATCAAGATCCTACTAAGGATCTTTTTATAACCGATTCTGATTACAGAAAACAGGTAGAGCCGCTTTTAGGCTTACCTGGACAAGATGATAACTTGATAGATACAAAAGCAAATTGGAGTAAATATAAAGATAAACGAAATCACTATTTATCTTTACGAGGCCAACATTATCAAAACGCGCCTCTAAATTGGACCTCAACGAAGGCAATCTGGAATGGTGATGGCAATAATACAAATGCATTTCTAACGGTGTTCAGACATTTTGATAATGCCAGCGTTGTCAAAGGCATGGTCGGACAAATTCCTCTAACAACATGGTGGATGGATTATCCATTATTTGAGCGAACCTATTATGAGTTAGTTGTAAATTTTGATCTGTTTGGTAATGTCGCTCATCAATTACAAACACGACTTTATTTTGATTTAATCCGTAACGGAGCAGAGCATAATTTTTTACGATTACTGCCTAGAGATAAGCGTGAGTCTGTACTGAATGACTGGTATCAAGGTATGGGAGTGGTTAAAAACTATTTCACATATGCACCGCTAGATGTGGATATTAAAACGGCGGAAGAATTTTCATCTGTCGATACAAAAAGTGAACTGTTAAACCGAATTCTGCAGCAGTTTAAACAAGTGAATGTTGATGCCGATGACTCAATTAACCGCTGTCAGAATCAGTCTTGTTTTAGAAAATCGCAAGCCTTGTGGATACAATCATCTGATTCGATTTTAAACCAACTGACTCAAACTTCCTTTAAGGAAAAAACAGGACTCTACTATCTGCCAGAACTCACATTCATACGGGTTAAAAAAGGTGAAGAGAGAACGGTTTATTCTCTGATACGAAATCGTTACCACAGTAATGTTGCCTTTCTTTTTGGCGAGTCTTTACGATACAAACCAGAAAATGACAGCATAACGGTTTATCCAGGTATTGCTGGTAGTTATCCAAACTTTATTTTTGATATTGATTCGGAGCAGTTTGCCTCTTTTGAAAAAGCCTTGGTAGCGGCGACATCCGAAAAGCAGTTTGATGAAGTTGTTGCAAAGTGGGGTATACGTAGAACAAATCCGCAGTTTTGGACAGTCTTTCATGACTTTACTACTTGGCAACGAGAGCTAAGCCCGGTAGACGCGGGTATTTTTGATGCAAACCGTTATGAGAATCTTTAAGGCCTGACTCTTTCAGGTTTTAAATAACTTTTTGACAGACTCAAAAACAGTATTTTTAGTTTTGTGAGCCGGCTTAAGCGTGGCCGCTGTAATAAGTTAGCGTCGGGTTGAGACATTAGTTTGTGTAAGGTTTTTAATCCGCCTAATGTCATTGCTCGTATTTCCCAGCCTAATCGACCATCAATCGTATTTCCTAACTCAATTCCCTGAATCATCAGCTCCATCGTCTGTTGGTATAAATGACGTAGTACCGGAGTGAATTGATGACTATTTTCTGCTCTAATTTTCTGCTCACTTAGTCCAGCTTCAGCGAGCATATCTTGAGGGATGTATACACGATTGTTTTCCTGTTTGTCTTGCAGTATGTCTTGATAAAAATTAATTAACTGTAAGGCGGTACAGATCGCGTCCGATTGTAGTAGTTGTTGTTGTGTTGGATGTGTATTTAAATGCAGTAATAGACGACCTACAGGGTTAGCTGAACGTTGACAGTAATCGAGCACTTCTTCCATTGTCTGGTAACGGTTTTTTACCACATCTTGCATAAAAGCAGATAACAAGTCATCAAATAATGAAACCGGTAACTGATGATGGTCGATCACATCGTTCAGCGCAATGAAAATAGTGTTTTCACCAGCATAGCTACCTGTGTCGATTTCTAAGAGATGTGAACGATATTGTTGCAGTTTGTCCAGTCGCTCAGTTATTGACATCTGACCTTCATCAGCATAATCATCGGCAGTGCGTGCAAAGGCATAAATGACTGCAATTGGCTTTCTTAATCGTTTTGGAAGTAATACGGAAGCGACAGGGAAGTTCTCGTAATGTGACTTTGCTAGTTTTAAACAAAAATCATACGCTGTATCCAGTTTTTTCTTTGCAGACATAATGGGAGATCAAAGCCAGTTCAGTATGTCGTCAGGATGATAAATCATTGCATTGGCTTGCCATGTATCAGGTTGATCTGTCGGCTTTATATAGCCGTAATGTGCGACAAGTGTATCCATGTTAACTATATTTCCAGCCTCAATATCACGCTGAGCATCACCTATATAAAGGCAATTTTCCGGCTGAACCTGTGACTCTTTACACGCAAATAACATAGGTTCTGGGTGAGGTTTACTATTTGCGGTAGTATCACCACTAACAATACAGCTTGCACGATGCTGAAGATTCAATGCCTGCATCAGTGGATCTGTAAGGAAGGCTGGTTTGTTAGTAATTACTCCCCATTTTGAACCTGCTTTTTCAATAGACTGAAGAATATGTTCCATACCATCAAAGAGTTTAGATTCTCTGTTGATATGATGACGATATAGATCAATAAACCGTGCTTGTATTGCTACGTAGTGTGGATCGTCTGGCGTTATCCCAAAGGCCAACTTAATTAATCCTGGACTCCCATCACTGGCGACTGGACGAATTATTTCAAGTGGAAGCTCGGGACTATCATGTTCGAGCAGCACCTGATTAAGGGCATACGCTAAATCAGGGGCGGTATCGACCAGCGTGCCATCCAGGTCAAAAAACACAGCATCATATTTTGGCATATCAGATTTTTTTGCAATGGATGAGGTAATTGACCTTTACATCGTTGCCAAGACTAAATTGACGAGTCAGCGGATTGTAATTCATACCCGTGATGTCTTTAACCTTGAGACCAGCATGTCGGCACCAGGTAGATAATTCAGCTGGGCGAATAAAGCGTTTGTAGTCATGTGTGCCTTTTGGCAACATTTTCATAACGTATTCAGCACCCAGTACAGCAAGAAGATAGGCTTTAGGGTGACGGTTTAATGTTGAAAAGAAAACATCACCACCGGGTTTAACCATATCAGCACATGCTTGAATAATGGATGCGGGATCCGGCACATGTTCCAGCATTTCAAGACAAGTTACGGCATCATATTGTTCAGGATGTTGGCCAGCCATCTCTTCAGCTGTGATCTGTTGATAATTGATGGTCAGACCAGCTTCCAAGGCATGTAGTTTAGCAATATTCAACGGCATCTCACCCATATCAATCCCCGTCACATTAGCCCCACTTTTTGCCAGTGCTTCAGAAAGAATGCCGCCTCCGCAACCTACATCAATGACATCAGCATTGCCTAACGAGGTTTTCCCTGCGATATAAGCTAAACGAACTGGATTCAAATCATGTAAGGGTTTCGATTGACCTTCCAGATCCCACCAACTTGATGCTAAAGCATCAAATTTTGCTACTTCATTTAAGTCGACGTTTGCTTGTGATTGGCTCATTGACCTTGTGATCCTATTTTGATTGCCCATTGTTGGGAGTCTTGAATAATCTTAGTTTCATTTAATGTCAGAAGTTGGCGCGAGTTCAATAGCTGTTTACCGGCTACCCAGACATCACTGACTTTATCACGACTGCTGGCATACACCAGCTGAGATACCACATCATAAACCGGTTGTGTTTCGATATCCGATAATTTAACAGCAACCATATCAGCTTGTTTACCAACTTCGAGTGAACCAATTTCCTTGTCCATTCCCAATGATTTAGCAGCATTAATAGTAGCCATTTCTAATGCAGTATGAGCAGGCACTACTGCCGCATCACCGGCCACTGCTTTCGCCAAGAGAGCGGCTTGTCGCATTTCTGCAAACATATCAAGATCATTATTGGATGCCGCCCCATCTGTTCCAATCGTGACATTGATATCGTTTTTGTGCAGCTCTGCTATAGGACAAAATCCACTAGCCAGCTTTAAGTTTGACTCTGGACAATGAGCTATGTGGACACCTGCTTCGGCACACCAGTTTATTTCATCTGAAGTTAGCTGTGTCATATGGACAGCAAGCAGCCTTGGTGAAAGCAGGCCGATTTGTTTTAAACGTTCAAGAGGTCTTACCCCATATTCCTTCAGACTCTGGGCAACTTCATCTGCAGTTTCATGAATATGCATACTAATGGGCATATCCATTTCTTCGGCATTGGTAATGATCTGTTGCAGTGTTTTGTCAGCTACAGTGTAAGGCGCGTGGGGTGAATAAATGGTGTTGATGCGAGGATGGTGACGGTAGTGATCATGTAACTGGTGGCCCTTGTGTAAATATTCTTCTACCGAGCTGGCCCAGTTTGTTGGGAACTCAATGACCACTATGCCGAGACTAGCGCGAATACCTGATGTATCAACTACTCTGGCTGTTGCTTCAGGAAAAAAATACATATCATTAAAATAAGTGGTGCCACTACGTATCATCTCTGCGATCGCAAGTGCACTACCTGCTTCAACAAAGGCATCACTAACAAAGGCATTTTCTGCAGGCCAGATATGATCATTGAGCCAGGTCATTAACGGTAAATCGTCAGCTAAGCCTCTAAACAATGACATTGGGGTATGCGTATGGTTGTTGATTAAACCGGGGATCAAACAATGTTCATTGAGATCATGGACAACATTTGCAGAATAAAGCTGTTTTGCCTGTTCTTGTGGCAGAAGGGCTACAATACGTGCATCCTTGACAATGATGGCATGGTTTTCTAACACGGTTCGGTCTTTTGTTACCGGAACCAACCAGTGTGCGTTAATTATCAGATCGACATTTTCCATAGAATTTGATTATACCGTTGCACTGAATGAAAACCTATTCTAAACATTTATCATGACAAACCAATCACAACTAAGATTCATCAAGCATGACAGGAGCTTGTTTTGACCAGATTATTACAGACAATTGAACCCATTTTATGGCGTGAAGAACAACTCCATTTACTCGATCAACGTGTATTACCACATACCGAAAACTGGTTGGCATTTTATGACTCTGATGCAGTGGCAGAAGCCATTAAATTAATGGTAGTGCGTGGTGCGCCAGCTATCGGTGTAACAGCGGCTTATGGCGTGGTATTAGCGGCAAGAGAAGCCTGGTTCAGTGCTGGCGAAAATTGGCAAGAAGCAGTGGTTCCAGCATTAAAAAGATTAGCTGCTTCGCGACCGACGGCAGTGAATTTGTTTTGGGCGATTGAGCGTATGAAACAAGCCTGTGATACGTTGTCGAAATATGAATCCCCCGAACCTACTTTGTTGAGACTTGCGGAGCGGATACATCAAGAGGATGTAAAAGCAAATAGAACTATGGGGCAATATGGCGCTGACTTGCTGGATAATGACAGTATCGTGTTAACACACTGCAATGCTGGTGCGCTTGCCACAGCCGGATTTGGCACAGCATTAGGCGTGATACGTCAGGGATTTATTGATGGCAAAATTGAGCATGTGTATGTGGATGAGACTCGTCCCTGGTTACAAGGGAGTCGGTTAACAGCTTGGGAGCTGATGCAGGAAGGCATTCCAATGACTTTACAAGCCGATGTGGCTGCCGGTGCATTGATGGCCGGAGGTCGATTAGACTGGATTATTGTCGGTGCTGATAGAATTGCCTCAAATGGTGATACAGCGAATAAAATCGGTACATACTCATTAGCCGTTTTAGCGAAATATCATGGTGTGAAAGTTATGGTGGTAGCACCAACAACAACGATAGATTGGTCGATTGAAAACGGTAGTCAAATTCCGATTGAACAACGAGCACATTCTGAAGTCTCAGAAATAGATGGACGTGCCATTGCTCCAGTAGAAGTACATGTCTCGAACCCGGCTTTTGATGTGACGCCTGCAGCGTTAATTGATGCCATAGTGACGGAAGAGGGTGTGGTCAGTTCACCATCAAGAGAAAAAATGCAGCAATTAAAAAAGGAGGAGATAAAATGACACAAACAGCATTGGTGACTGGAAGTAATCGAGGGATCGGCTTAGAACTCTGTCGTCAGCTTACTGAAAAAGGAATGCATGTTATTGCAACCTGCCGGAAAGCCTCAGCTGAATTAAATGCTTTAAATGTAGAAGTTATTGAGGATTTGGAAGTCAGCGAACCAAAAAGTTTAGCTAAGCTGTCTGAGTTATTAGGAGACAGAAAAATTGATTGGCTCATCAATAATGCCGGTGTCGCCGGTGGCATAGGCCTTGGGCAAATTGATGAAGATGCCATTGACGACTTTGTTAGCATGTATCGTGTAAATAGCTTGGGGCCTTTACTGACAACACAAGCACTTCTCAAGCACCTGGGGCCGGGCAGTAAAGTCGGTATTATTACCAGCCGTATGGGTTCGATTGAAGATAATGATTCTGGCGGTAGTTATGCTTATCGCATGTCTAAATCAGCCGTGAACGCTGCCGGGAAATCACTGTCGATTGATCTGAAACCCAAAGACATTGCCGTGGCTATTTTACATCCAGGCTGGGTGCGTACCGATATGACAGGCCATGGCGGTTTAATTGATACCGATGAGTCAGCAGCAGGCCTTATCCAACGTATGGAAGAATTGACACTGGAAACGACGGGTACATTCTGGCATACGAATGGTGAAAAATTACCTTGGTAAAGTTACGACAGTAGATGCATTCCTATCCTGAACTAAGCCAACAGCAGCAAGCAAGTCTGCCGGTGTTATGTGCACCGGCATTACCCTTGGAAGCACAATTTCCTGATAGCACTCATCAGCTGTGGCAGTGTGATACTGCTGATGGCAAGATGATCTTAAAGGTCTGTCACCAACAACGGCTGCAAAATTCCACGTTTTGGTTGGGAATAAATCATCTGTTTCAGCTCGACTTTCCAAACTCTTTGGGACGCACCCACTTTATCAGTCAGTTTCTGCAACGCGAAGGTGACTTTGCTGTTCCCGAGGTGATAGCTGAACAAGCTGGCCATTACGTGTTGGTTCGTTATCTTAACGGTGTGGATCTCAGTGCATATCAGATCGATAACACTACAGTGAGTCAGCTTGCTCATCACTGGGGCAAATTGCATCTACAAATATCTACACAGTGGGGCTGCATTGATAAGCCCGTGTTCAATGCAAATGATTGGCCTGTGCGACTGGAGCAAACCATTCAGTTATTGTCGGATCGTAGCGGTCTCCAGATCCCTGCTGACATACTAAAACTAAGCTATGAACAGTCTGGAGCACTGTCACCTGAGCAGTTTGTGCCGGTCATGCCAGACTTTCGCTGGGATCAACTGCGTCAGTGTGATGATGACACCTATGCCATCGTGGATCTGGATGCCTTTGTCAGAGCCCCGCGTGAACTAGAATGGGTGTTACTGGAATATTTACTCAGTCCACAACAAGCCAAGCTTTTTGTCGAAGTATACACACAGTATCAACCTATTCCTGACCTTTCAGCTTGTCGTTTGAGTTACCGCTTATTGTTATTTTTGATGAATGTACTGGGTGAAACTCAGCTGCAGGACTGGTTGGATCGGCCAGTGTTGTTTGATTAATGATAACGTTAGCTAAATAAATCACGCAATTTTTTGAGTGCCAGACCGTTCAGGCTTTCCAGCTTTAATACGGCAGCATCATACTGCGGTAAGTGATAATTGGCTGCTGAAGGCACAACGATGGTACGAATGCCAGCGCTGATGGCGGCTGTCATGCCAGTGACGGAGTCTTCAAATGCAAGGGTGCTATCGGCTTTGGCGTTGATACGCTGCAGAGCTAGTTGATAGATGGCGGGGTGGGGTTTGCCTTGTTCAACATCATCATCGGCGACGTAATTATCAAAAAATGCTGTGATATCCAGCCGTTTTAATACGACGGGAACAAGACGGGCCGGGGCATTGGTTGCCAGACCAATTTTCAGATTATGTCGTTTGAGTTGTTCCAACAGAGTATGCACACCGGGTAAAGCCTGACCTTGGGAAGCCGTTAAAGAGGCAACTTCATCTATCACATCATTTTCAACTTTTTCCATGGCTTCTTGGCTGAGTGACAGACCAGCATGTTTGAGCCAGAATTCAGTCGCTTCACGCGTAGTCATGCCCATCGTTTTGGCCGACAGAGTATCAGTGATTTCAACACCAATAGCTGAAAATACACGTTTCTCAGCTTGTTTCCAAAAGGGCTCTGAGTCAATCAGCAGCCCATCCATGTCAAAAATAACAGCTTGCATTTAGTGACTCTGAGCTAGTGGATGTTGACGGTATAGCTTGATCCAGTTGGCAAAACCAACCGTAGCGAGCACGGTGTAGATGGAGAACAAGACGACCGTCGCGTAATAGCCCGTTTGGTAATACAACACGACTGAAGCGGCATCAATAATGATCCAATAAAACCAGTTCTGCAGTACTTTTCTGGCCATCAACCAGGTATTCATCACAGAAAATACGGTGATGCCAGCATCAAGATAGGGGCGTTGTGATGCTTGATTCTTGTCCAGATAATAAGCCACTAAAAAGCTAATCACGACACCAGCCACTACGAATAGCAAATTGGCATTCAATGACCAGCTATGAATGACTAATTCATCATTATTTTGTTTATGCTGCCGCCATAAAACGAAGCCATAAATCGCCATACCCATATAGTAAAAGTTGAGTAGGGCTTGCATAGGAAGTTGGCCTTCCCAAAATAAGGCGGTGTAGATGAGTGTACTGATAAACGCCATCGGCCAGCACCATTGTGATTCACGCGCAGCCAGAATGACATAAGCCATACCGAGTAATGCGGCGAACACTTCCCATGCGGATAAGGCCAACAGGCCGTTAATTGCGGCATCTATCATTAGATAACTCGTTTAATCTTCTACGTGGTAACGATCGTTTCCGATCATTTTCAGTACAAACACACTGTGCGGTAACTGTTCAAAAACAGCTTCGATTTCGGCATCCATGGCATCCATTACATCACGGTATTCACCAAAGATTTGTGTGCTCAAGTTATTCCGTGAGATGTTCAGCTTAGGATTATCTTCCAGCTTTTTAATGAAAGCCAAAATGGGTTCTACGAATTGTTCGGTCAGAGGGTAGAGACTGATATCAACTGAGACGCGCATATAAAAATTCCTTCATCGGTAAAAAGAGGGTTCATTGAACCCTCGAGTAATAAGTGTTTAATAATCATATGTTACTGTCAGACCGACAAACCTTGGATCACCGTACTGGACATATTTTCTATCGGCATAGTTAGCACTAGGGTCAATGCCCCAATAGAAGCCTCGAGTATAATAGTCTTTATCGAATAGGTTCCTTCCCCATAGAGTTACGGTCCAGTTCTCTTTTGCATATTCCAAGCTGGCGTTGACGATAGCATATGAACCAGACTTCTGATTGTGGCTATTTGAGTAATAGAACTCATCTTTGCCTTCAATATTTGTTTTAAATGTCCAGCTTGATGAAATGTAATATTCTCCCCCCAGACTAAACTGATAGGTTGGTGAGTGTGCTTGGCGACGACCTTCAAGACTAAGTCCTTTACTTGCCAGTTCAGGATTATCGTAATCATCGAACACTGCTTTAAGAATGCCTAGTGAAGCTAATGCTCTAAACTTGCTGTTCATGAGCCAGTCTGCACTAAACTCTAGACCCATATTTCGACCCTGGCCGGCATTTTCTAGATAATCAAGAAAACCTGGTGACCCATCATCTTTAGGATATTGAAGAGAACTTTTTACCTGTGCATCACGTCGCAGCATATAGAAGGCAGTAACCGATGTTTCCAGCTCTCCATCAAGCCAGAATGATTTGAGTCCAGTCTCAAGGTTCCATAAATACTCAGTATCAAAAGAACGGTATTTTTCATTTAGATCGGGCTCAACATTTATTCCTCCCGCTTTATATCCGCGAGACAGTGTTACAAAGGCCATATGATCGTTATTAATATGATATTCAAGACCTAATTTGCCTCCAAACATCCAGTCATCTGGGTCGTCTGAAAGCCCTGCCGAATCCTTATAATCTGCTTCCCAATACTCTGCTCTGAGGCCACTTATTAATGTGAGTTTGTCGGTTAGTGATGTATCGAGTTGTCCATAAACTGCTGTGTTAATAGTTTCATAGCTGTTTTTGGTTACATAGCCAGTGACAACACCGCTGGTGATATCATTCCCAAAATAAGTACGGTCCAGATTTTGACGCTGTTTTGATACATACAGGCCAAATGTCCAGTCGGTAGTGTCGGCAAAGATGCGTCCATCCTCATTAGATAATGCTCTCAATTCCAATGCTGTGTTTTCACGTTTACGTTTGTATTGGTCAAAGCCACTGTATGGACTAAGTCCAGCATCAAATTGCGATTTATAAGACCAATCGTCATCGTAGCTGTATTCAAGGTTAGATTTGGAATAACTGAGGCTGGATTGGAGCTGTACTTTATCATTCGCTCGATAGTCGGCCTTTAATGCAAAGGCATTGGTGTTTTGAGCATCTTTTCCAGGTTGGTCTGACAAGCTGTTACGGCTGTTATCAAGCGTGAAAGCATCATAGCCATTATCAATGTTTAAGTGTAATACATTAAGGTCAATAGTCAGGTCATCTGTAGCTAGCCATTTCAAGTGACCTCTGGCAGTTATTTCATCACGGTTTTGAGTGTTATCTCTACCTAAAAAGTCGTTATCCATAAAGCCATCTGATTTATAGCTATGAACTGAAAAACGACCGAGTAAGGTATTCTCAATTAACGGTCCACCAACAGCAATCCCTTCTGCATGAGTATTGTAGGTCGCTATAGTTGATTCAAACTTCATCTTTAAATCATTCGTTGGCTCAGTGCTTTTTAAGTTGATGGTGCCAGCCATGCCATTTGCACCATAACGGGTGCCTTGTGGACCGCGTAATACCTCGACAGATTCAATATCAAATAAGGTAGCTGCACCGCCGCTGCGACTAAAATCTATACCATCTATATATAAACCTACTGATGGATTAAGTGGTGCTTGGAATTCACTACGTTCACCAATGCCTCGAATTTGGAAATACTGTCCTCGTGAGGCACCACTGGAGACGTTAACATTGGGTGCGAGATTGAGCACATCTTCGATATGCTGGGCACCGCGAGATTCGATGGTGTTTTTATCTATCGTGGTTAAACTTATCGGGGTGTCATGGGCATCGTTAGGACGAAAGTCAGCACTCACAATCATGGATGGCAAGTCTGCAGGGGGGACTTCAGCCAATATCATTGGAGATGTCATAGCCGTTGTGATGGCTATAGCCAGTGTTTTTACTTTCATTGTTATCCTTTTTTGAATCAAAAAGGACAGGGGAATAAATCGAGAGACACCAATACGGTGTGGATGAAGATCTATTTCAGCCTGTCCCTACGCCAGTATTAACTGGATCAGGTTCATCGGGTCCGCTCTTTAAGTTGAGCATCTCAGGCTTTCGCCACCCCGAGGCATTATTCCTTATATCACTACAACCACATCCTGTGCTTATGCTGTCATTTTATTGTAATCAGGCTTTTTTTACTAGATAAAAGCATATATAAGCTATTTATTTTACGGGTTTTATACTGCTTCGACATTGAGGACAAACGCGAAGACGACTATTTATACGTTGAGTAGCAATTAAGTCTTGTTGTGATTCATAACAATGAGGACAGTAGAATACCTGTTCTTTACCTTGTCTATAGCAGCCCGTAGCGTTGTCAAATTCAGGTTTAGCGATATATTCCCCTGTGAGTGAGGCTTGAGGTAAAAAAGTCATTAATTGTTCAACTTCAGCAGCCAGTTCAGATAATAAATGTTGATGAGTGGCGGGGATAAGCGACTCGATCTCAACTAATAACTGTTTTATTTTTGTGTGGGAAGTAGTGTTGTTCATTTAAACTCTCAACAAATGAAATGACTTTCTAATTTTATATAGTGATGGCTTTATCGACGGTTTTTTTATCAAGGTGGGCAGCAAAAAACTCAATGAAGGCATACATATAACTTCGCAGATAACTGCCTTTTCGTATCCCCATATGGGTGACGCTCGATGGAAATAAATGCCTGGCATCAAGTGCCTGAAGAGGAGCATCTTTATCGGGGTCAAATGCCATGCTGGCAATAATGCCGACGCCCATTTCCAATTCAACATAGGTTTTTATTACATCAGCATCGGTGGCTGTAAAAATCACATTTGGATGTAAACCTTTTTCAATGAAGGCCTGATCCTGTTTGGCTCTGCCAGTAAAACCCATGACATAAGTCAGAATTTCGTATTGGGCAATATCTTCCAAACGTAATTTTTTCACCGATATTAAGGGATGTTCAGGCGGAACAATCACGCAGCGGTTCCATTCGTAGCAAGGTAAAATGGCCAATGATTCGAATTGGGCAAGCCCTTCTGTCGCTATGGCTAAATCTATTTTCCCCGTCGCTGCCATTTCTCCGACTTCGGTAGGTGTACCCTGCACCATATTTAGATGGATATTTGGATAGTGCTCAGAAAACTTCTTTATCGCGCTTGGTAAAGCATAACGGGCTTGCGTATGTGTCGTGCCGATGGATAACGTGCCTGACTGTTCCATTTTATTGTCTGCAATCAGCTGGCGGATATTATCCACATCCTGCAATACCCTCTCGGCCATATCGATAACTGATTGACCAATAGGTGTAATGCCTATCAGTCGCTTGCCATGGCGTTCGAAAATTTGTAACCCCAGTTCATCCTCTAATTGCTGTACTTGACTACTGACTCCCGGTTGGGATGCATGTAATGTATTTGCAGCTGCAGAGATACTTAAACCCCTTCTGGCAATTTCTCGGATATATTTTAATTGTTGTAGCTTCATCTATATATTTTTTTGTTATAAAGATAGTCAATAATATTCATTGATAGAATATTATGCTTTGGTAAACTTGTCAGCTCTTTCGATATACATAAGGCGCAAAACAGATGGAATGGGGCTTTCTATTAGCTGGATTATTTGTCGGCATCATGGTCGGCATGACCGGTGTTGGAGGCGGGTCTTTGATGACACCCATACTCATTTTCATCTTTCACATACAACCAGCTATTGCCGTTGGCACAGATTTGTTATTTGCCGCTATCACGAAAGCGGGGGGGATTTGGTCTTATTGGCGTCATGGGGTGGTGAAGTGGCATGTCGTATGGCGTTTAGCTGCTGGGAGTATCCCGGCGACATTAGCCACCCTATGGTTTATGAACGCTACAGGAATGCATGATGGCAATCACACTGAAGTGATTACTAAAGCACTTGGTATCGCACTAATTCTGACGTCAAGTGCTTTATTATTAAAAGCGCCGCTAGGCAGATTATTGCGCTCAAAGGAAAGTCATCCTGTTGTCAGTGCGCTATATGATATTCGTGAAAATGAAATGAATAAGGCCCTGATTACTGTTGTGACTGGTGCTTTGTTAGGCGTGATGGTGACGTTATCATCCGTTGGGGCAGGTGCACTTGGTGCGGTTATCCTGTTGTTTTTGTATCCACGCCTTAAAGGGGTAGAAATCGTAGCGACAGATATTGCTCATGCTGTACCTCTCACATTTGTGGCAGGTATCGGGCATTCAGCAGTGGGAACCGTGGACTGGTCACTATTAATGTATTTAATTGCAGGCTCATTACCCGGTATCTTTATTGGAACGCATTTGGGGGTTCGTATTTCAGATAGTGTAATGCGTCCATTATTAGCCATTATTCTTGTATTGGTAGGCATAAAATGTCTGATATGAAACAAGTTGATTTAACCCTGTTTGGTTGCCCTATGCACTACATCAAAGCCAGGGAAGCAGTGCATAAACTGGCATTAGAGCAATCCATTGAGCTTATAGTGAATACTGGCGACGCCGTGGATGAAGTATTCAACAGCTTAACCAAGGACGGGCAGCAGTGTGAGATCACCTCAATAGAGGGACTAACCACAATAATTCATGTGAGAAGAAAACAATGAGTGAAATAAAACCGGCTTTGGCGGCCAAAATTGATGCTGTGATCGCAGTATTAAAAGACATTGAGCAGAACTATCTTCCTGCAACGCTGGCGACCAGCTTCGGTGCTGAAGATATGGTGCTGATGGATTTGATATGCAAGCATGCGCCAGGCATTGATATTTTCACTCTGGACACCGGACGTTTGCCAAAAGAAACCTATGAGCTAATGCAAACCTTAAATAAGCACTACGATAAAAAGGTGGAGGTTTTTTTCCCCAACACGGCAGATGTTGAACTGTTTGTTACTAACAATGGACCGAATGCGTTTTACGACAGTGTTGAATTAAGAAAGCAATGCTGTGGTATCAGGAAGGTAGTCCCATTAAACAGGGCGCTAAATGGCAAAAAAGCTTGGATCACTGGCATGCGTCGTTCACAATCTGTGACGCGTTCAGAACTCCCTGTCTCAGAGTGGGATGATGATCATGGCTTGCAAAAGTTTAGTCCATTAACCGATTGGTCGAATGGTAACGTCTGGGCTTATCTGAGAACATACGAAGTGCCTTATAATAAGTTACATGATGAGGGTTTTGCCAGTATTGGCTGTGCGCCTTGTACACGAGCTATTACTATGGGTGAGGACATTCGTGCCGGACGCTGGTGGTGGGAAGATCCTGAAAATAAAGAATGCGGCTTGCATGTCAAATCTAACTAACCGAGAAAGATAATGACTGAAAAACAATTAACACACTTAAAGCAGTTGGAGGCGGAAAGCATCCACATCATGCGTGAGGTGGCAGCTGAGTTTGAGAATCCAGTAATGCTGTATTCAATTGGCAAAGACTCTGCTGTCATGTTGCACTTAGCAATGAAAGCTTTTGCTCCCGGTAAACCGCCATTTCCATTGATGCATATTGATACTACATGGAAGTTTCAGGAAATGATCAAGTTCCGTGATAACAGAGCGAAAGAACTAGGCCTCGAACTGATTGTTCATACTAACCAGGAAGGTAAAGAAGCAGGTATCAATCCTTTTGACCATCCTCGCTATACGGACATCATGAAAACGGATGCATTGAAGCAGGCATTGAGCAAATACGGTTTTGATGCAGCTTTTGGTGGTGCCCGTCGTGATGAAGAAAAATCACGTGCGAAAGAACGTGTTTATTCTTTCCGCGATAAAAATCATCGCTGGGATCCGAAAGCACAAAGACCAGAGCTCTGGAACATTTATAACAGTAAAGTGAATAAAGGTGAAAGCATCCGTGTTTTCCCATTATCCAACTGGACCGAGCTGGATATCTGGCAATACATTTATCTGGAACAAATTCCAATTGTGCCGCTTTATTACGCTGCAGAACGCCCGGTTGTTGACTATAACGGCCTGACGATTATGGTCGATGACGATCGTATGCGTATTCCTGAAGGGCAAGAGCCACGTATGGAAAAAGTGCGTTTCCGTACCTTGGGTTGTTATCCATTAACAGGCGCAGTGAAATCATCAGCTGATACCTTGCCTGAAATTATTCAGGAAATGTTGCTAACCACCACATCTGAACGTCAAGGCCGTGCTATCGACCACGATGAAGCCGGTTCTATGGAGAAGAAAAAACAAGAGGGTTACTTCTAGATGACTACTGAATCAAGTTCATATCAATCAGATAGCCTGATTGCCACAGACATCGAAGCGTATCTGAAGCAGCATGAAAATAAAGAAATGCTGCGCTTTTTAACCTGCGGTAACGTGGATGATGGTAAAAGTACTCTGATTGGCCGTCTACTACATGACTCTAAGATGATCTATGAAGATCAACTGGAAGCGGTAACACGTGACAGTGCCAAATCAGGTACCACAGGTGAACAGGTTGATTTAGCCCTGTTAGTTGACGGATTGCAAGCTGAGCGCGAGCAGGGTATTACCATCGATGTTGCTTACCGTTATTTTTCTACGACAAAACGTAAATTCATCATTGCCGACACACCGGGACATGAACAGTACACTCGTAATATGGCAACTGGGGCATCCAGTTGTCAGTTAGCTGTTATCTTGATTGACGCACGCTACGGTGTACAAACACAAACTCGCAGACATAGTTTCATTGCCTCATTGTTAGGCATTAAACATGTTGTTGTTGCCATCAATAAAATGGACCTGATGGATTACAGTCAGCAAGTGTTTGATAAGATTCGTCATGATTACACTGAATTCTCACGTGAGTTAGAGCTGGAAGATATTCACTTTGTGCCTATGTCTGCCCTGGTGGGTGATAACGTAGTTAACCGCAGTGAGAAAATGGATTGGTATCAAGGCCAAACCCTAATGGAAATTCTGGAAACAGTCGATGTGGATAAAGATCCTAACTTCGATGATATGCGTTTCCCCGTTCAGTTTGTGAACCGTCCAAACCTCAATTTCCGTGGGTATTGTGGCACCTTGGCATCGGGTATTTTAAAGCCTGGTGACGAAGTTACAGTGTTGCCATCTGGTAAAGAAAGTAAAGTGAAGGCGCTTGTCACTTATGATGGTGATCTAGATCATGCCGTGCCTGGTGAAGCAATTACTGTCACATTAGAAAATGAAATCGATGTGAGTCGCGGTGACATGCTTGTGCATAGTAATCATCACCAACCGCATGTCTCAAGCCAGTTTAAAGCCATGGTGGTCTGGATGACGGAACAGCCATTAGTACCAAATAAACAGTACAGCATCAAAGTGGGTGTGAATGATGCTGGTGGCGCACTAACAGGAATTGACTATCAAATTGACGTTAATACGCTTGAGCATAATAAAGCCAGTGAATTGAAACTGAATGAAATTGGTTTATGTGAATTCTCATTAAACAAGCCAGTCGTATTTGACTCGTATAAGCGTAACCGAACTACTGGAGCTTTCATCATTATTGATCGTCTGACTAATGTAACAATTGGTGCAGGCATGATTACCGATGCGGTATCAAGTAGTCACGAAGTTGTCGCTGAAGGGGAGTTTTCTGCTTTTGAAATGGAACTGAACGCTCTCATTCGTAAACATTTCCCTCACTGGGATGCAAAAGATCTGAGTCAACTTCTCAAATAAGTTCGCTCGAAGTGTGCTAAAAAAGCCAGTCAGTATTAGCTGACTGGCTTTTTTTATGCCTGCCAAACCAACGAATGAGTTGAATATTAGGTGCTATTAATTATTCTAATCGTTTTTGTCGATTATTTCTACAATATTAAACAGTTATACAAATAACTCGAGTGGTAATAGACTCTGTTGTGCGCAATTAATTTGCCTGACATGATTTGTAGCAACAAGGATAAACCGATGACAAAAACAATTTTAACGACATCCGCCGGCGCTCCAGTCGCTGACGACAATAATAGTATCAGTGTGGGACCAAGAGGACCTTTGACTTATGACAACCACTACACCTTCGAAAAATTGGCTCACTTCAATCGTGAAAGAATTCCTGAACGCGTGGTCCATGCACGTGGTACCGGGGCTTACGGAACCTTTACCATCACAAAAAGTTTAAAAGACGTCACTATTGCTGATTTCTTGCAAAACGAAGGTAAAAGAACAGACGTTTTCATTCGTTTCTCAACCGTAGGCGGTGGTCAGGATTCTCATGATTTTGCCCGGGACCCACGTGGTTTTGCTGTGAAGTTTTATACTAAGCAGGGGAACTACGATATGGTTGGTAATAATACACCGGTATTTTTCTTACGTGATCCAAGTAAGTTTCCAGACTTTATCCATTCGCAGAAAAAAAATCCGAGAACGAATGTGCCGGATCCTCGAATGGCGTATGAGTTCTGGGCAAACTACCCTCAGGCTTTACATCAAGTGACTATATTGATGTCTGATCGTGGTATCCCAGCCTCGTATAGAAATATGAATGGTTACAGCTCACATACGTATAGCTTCTGGAATGAGAAAGGTGAACGATTTTGGTTTAAGTGGCACTTTAAAACTAATCAGGGCATCAAAACACTGAGAGCAGAAGAAGCTGCAGTGGCGGATCCATTCGGAGCCCAGTTAGATTTAGTGGAAGCTATCGATCGCGGTGATTTCCCAAGCTGGACGGTTAAAGTGCAGCTCATGACAGAACAGCAAGCGCGTGATGCAGAATTCAATCCGTTTGATTTGACCAAAGTATGGCCACATGATGAGTTTCCACTGATCGAAGTGGGGCAGTTAGAGTTGAACCGTAATGTGGACAATTATTTCGCTGAAACGGAGCAGGCGGCATTTGCACCGAGTAATTTTGTGCCGGGGATTAGTTCATCGCCAGATAAAATGTTACAGGTACGTTTGTTAGCTTATCAGGATGCTCATCGTTATCGTGTTGGTGTGAACTACAATCAGTTACCTGTTAATGCGGCAAAATGTCCGGTTAATCATTATCAGCGTGATGGTGCTATGGCGGGGTTAAGTCCAGTTGGCGGTAATCATCATCAGACAAGTGGGGCTAACTACTTCCCGAATGATCGTGATAACGCGCCTAAGCCGGATACAAGTGTCGCAGAACCGGCTATGCCAATAGAGGCTGGTGCTTGGTTAGATCGGTTTGATACGGGTGAAGATGATCATTACACACAGGCGGGTAATTTATTCCGTATTATGAGTGACGATCAAAAGCAGCAATTAGCAGGCAATATTGCTGGTGGTCTTGGACAATGTGATGCATCCGTACAACAGCGGATGTTGGCTCAGTTTGAAAAAGCTGATCCTGATTATGCTGCCAGGGTAGCGGCTGCACTCAAGGCTTAAATAGTCTGAAATTAAAGGGGCGTTAACTACGCCCCTTTTTTATTGATCACTATTTTTTTACGCTGCTTAGCCGTTCTTGCCAGATGGCTTGTTTTTTTTCTAATGATATAGCCGCGTTAGCTGGGCTGGTTGATGGTAGACGAGAAATAGCTATTTCCCGCGATGATTGAGCCAGAGTCGGATGTACATATTTCAGGTAAATTTGTTCTGCTTTTGCACCATTGAAAAATACGGCTTGTATCTTCTGATGCTGCTGAAAAAAAGTATTAAAGTCGTTGGCTTCGATTGAGTCTGGTGCAATATTACTGTCCAGACTGCCTGGTCTTTCACAGGCTTTTAATACATCCCATACAGCTATGTAATGTTGGGTCAGTTGTTCACACCGTTGTTGATATGGCAATGTCGTTTCGATAGCAAACATACCTTGCATAATTGGCCAGAAGGCGTTGCGTGGATGTGCATAATATCGCTGTTGCCTTAGCGATTCTGCTCCCGGCATTGAGCCCAGAATAAGGATTTCAGCAGAAGTTGCTGCAATGGGTGGGAAACTATAACAGCGGGTTATATTCTTTGACATTATTGATATAGTTGGCCTTTGTGGCGAATCCATCCGTGCGGATGCTTATTCGCGGGATCATGATGAGTCCAGTGTATAACACCACCTTTCTTATTCCATTCATACTCGCCAAATACATGCACTTCATCTCCGACTTTCAAGGAGTCAATCCGAGGCGCCAGATCGATATTATGCGCAATAAGCACGGTGAGCTTATCTGGCAGGGTAATGATAAACCGTTGATGACGGCTACCTTTATTATCATCTGGGAGAATACGGCTCACAACGCCATTAGTTTCTACTAGTACATCACTTCTTTGTTGTTGATAGAGTGATGAAATAGCGGTCTTATCAACGCTGTTGGCAGATTGATTATGCGGCTGATAATGACTGGCCCCCCAAATCAAAAAACCGAAAGCGATGACCAGCCACAGACGCTGTTTTTGTCGGCTTGCCTTAGACATTTACTCTATCCCGCTTAACAAAAAAGTAGTCAGTATAACGAGTTTCAAAAATAAGCATGGTAATCCCCGAATCCAGAAAAAAATATCTACAGCCATATGCAAGCCGAACTGAATCACTACTGATGGAGTATTAGTTAATTTATCTATATAGATATTGGTATTTATAATTTCCTGTTATATAGCGCGGTAGTTATAATATCGGGTCCGGTATTTAGTGTTTAGAGAGCTTAAATGTATCAATACGATAAGTATGATCAAACGATGGTTGAGCAGCGGGTCGAACAATTCCGTGATCAAACACGTCGTTTCCTGGCGGGTGAGCTGACTGAAGAACAGTTCCGCCCTTTACGACTGATGAATGGACTGTATATTCAAATACACGCGCCTATGTTGCGTGTTGCCATTCCTTATGGACTAATGTCTTCGCAGCAAGTTCGTAAAATTGCAGAAGTTTCACGTCGTTATGATAAAGGGTTTGTTCATTTCACAACCCGTCAGAACTTTCAGATGAACTGGCCGAAGCTAGAAGATGTGCCAGATATTCTTGCTGAACTTGCCACAGTACAGATGCATGCTATTCAAAGTAGTGGTAACTGTATTCGTAATACGACATCTGATCAGTTAGCAGGTATCAATGCCAATGAGATTGAAGATCCCCGTCCTTGGGCTGAAATCATTCGCCAATGGTCAACCTTCCATCCTGAATTTGCTTATTTACCACGTAAATTCAAAATTGCGATAATTGGTTCCGAAGAAGACCGTGCTGCGACAAAGTTGCATGATATTGGTTTACATCTGGTTAAAAATCACGAAGGTGAAGTCGGCTTTGAAGTGCTTGTCGGTGGTGGTTTAGGTCGTACGCCTATTATCGGTCAGCAAATCAGACCCTTCCTTGAGAAAAAAGATCTGCTCTCCTATTTGGAAGCAATTCTACGAGTTTATAACCGTCTGGGGCGTCGTGATAATAAATATAAAGCGCGTATTAAAATCACTGTTCGTGAACATGGTATTAATCACATTCGCGAATTGGTTGAAGCCGAATGGGTACAAATACGCGATCAGCTAGAATTGGATCAGAAAGAAATTGATCGTGTGAAAACTTATTTCACTGAACCTGAATATGATGGTGATGCAGCTGCCGATGATAGTTTTGAAAAAGCACTGACCGAAGATGCAGCCTTTGCTCGTTGGGCTAAACAAAATACAGTGGAACATAAACAGCCTGGGTACCGCGCCGTTTATGTATCTTTAAAAGCGCCGGGTGTTGCACCAGGTGATGTGACATCTGATCAGCTTGATGTGATTGCGGATCTGGCAGATGAATTCAGTTTGGGTGAAGTGCGTTCAACACATAACCAAAATCTGGTTTTAGCTGATGTCAAACAAGCTGATCTATATGCTTTATGGTTAAGACTTGAAGCAGATAATTTGGCCACACCAAATATTAATACTCTTACAGACATCATCTGTTGTCCTGGCTTGGATTATTGTGGTCTGGCGAATGCCAAATCAATTCCGTTATCAAAACAGATTGCGGACCGTTTTGACGATCTAGATTATCTCTATGATCTTGGTGATATTAAAATTAAATTTTCAGGCTGCATGAATGGCTGTGCTCACCAAAGTGTGGGACATATCGGTATCCTAGGAGTCGATAAAAAAGGCGAAGAGTGGTATCAATTTACACTGGGTGGTAGTTCTGAAGCAGACGCATCATTGGGTGAACGTTTGGGTAAGGCTATTCCTAAAGAAGAGGTTGTTGATACTGTGGGTCATTTACTGGATGCTTATGTCGATTTACGTCATGATGATGAATCATTCTTGGCCACTGTTCGTCGTTTAGGTATTGATCCATTCAAGGAGCGTGTATATGCAGATAATTAAAGATCGTGAAATCGTCGAAGATAATTGGACACATCTGGATGATGATGCGGATCTGGTTGCTGGCAATATTACCGTCTCCTTAGCGCGCTGGCAGGAACAGCATGAAACCTTGGTTAAGCATGAAGGCGAACTGGGTTTACGTTTAAGTGGTGATGATCCTCTGGAAGAAGTGGTTCCGGATTTGATTCATTTCTCATTGATTGTATTGGTGTTTCCTGCATTCACAGACGGCCGCTGTTATTCCTTCGCTCGCTTGTTACGCGAACGCTATAGTTTTAATGCTGAAATTCGTGCACAAGGTGATGTATTACATGATCAATTGTTTTATATGTCACAGTGCGGAATTAACAGCTTTGAACTGGCGAACCCAAATCGTATCGACAAGGCATTAACAGCTTTTGATGATTTTACTGAAAGTTATCAGGCAACTGTACTGCGACCTGAACCGCTTTATCGTCGTCGTTAACTGATAAGTACTATTCAACGATATGGCAGTATATGCAATTGGTGACGTTCAGGGCTGTTATGACGAGTTAGCCAAAATGCTGGATCGAATTCAATTCGATCCAGCAAATGATCAGATATGGCTGGCTGGTGATCTAGTCAATCGGGGACCGAAATCTGCTGAAGTCTTAAGATTGGCAAAACAGTTAGGTGATAGCTGTGTTTCAGTTTTAGGAAACCATGATTTGCACTTGCTGGCGAATGCTGCCGGTGTTGTTGACTATCAGCACCATCTGGATACGATTGAACAAGTTTTTTCTGCCCCAGATAGAGATGAGCTTATTAATTGGTTAAGGCAGCAGCCGTTGTTTCATCATGATCCTTCCATTAATTTTAGTATGGTACATGCAGGTGTCGTGGCAGAGTGGTCTGTGCCAGAGTCGCTGCAACATTCTGCGGAAGTAGAAGCTGTTTTAAAGAGTGACAACTGGCGTGATTTTTTTCAGCATATGTATGGCAATAAGCCTAAACGCTGGGTTCCAGAGCTGGAAGGCTGGGACCGTTTACGATTCATCACAAATTGTTTTACCAGATTGCGCTATTGCCATGAAGATGGCCGCATTGCACTAAAGTTCAAGGGCGCTCCGGAAGATAAACCACTGCATCAACGACCATGGTTTGAAATGCCTAATCGACGGACAGCTGATGATCGTATTGTGTTTGGACACTGGTCGACATTGGGTGTTGGTCAATATGGCAATGTATTCTCTTTGGACAGTGGTGCTGTGTGGGGCGAAACGTTAACTGCAGTAAGAATTGATCAAGAGCCTTATCAGTGGATAACCGTTGAAGCTAATGCAGCGAGTTTACCTATCCCCAAGAAAAAACGTAAACGTTGGTTGTAAGAGTCAGTATTGGTTCGCCATGACGGACTGAAAATGAGTACAATATATTTCAAATTGATTAAATTCTGGACTGTTAAATACTAAAGAATGTCATGATCTATTCAGATGCCTATGTGTTATCGGTATGTGTGTAGGTGTTATTCCTGAATGTTTCTAGCTATTTAATGTTCGTAATCTGATTGAATAACTATCGGTAAAGTCCGTGAGAATCTGGACCAAAATACCCTGAGGCAACCATGGGAGTGATTAAATGGTGAATGGTTTAAAACAAATTGAGGCTGGCAAATAAATGGCCACTGGATTACCCAGAACAAAAGCACGTCGAGCTGCTGTACAAGCACTCTATCAAGCTCAAGTAAATGGTGAAGCGCCACAAAAAGATACACTTGAGTTTGTTACCGCAGAATATGCTGACAAAATTGATAAAAAATATTTTGTGACATTAATTGACGGTACTATCAAATATCAGAGCGAAATTGATGCTGAACTAGCGCAGGTTATTGATCGCGACTTAACTAAAATTGACCCTGTTGAAGTGTCAGTTTTACGTTTAGCTGTATTTGAATTTATGCATTTGCCTGGAATACCTTACCGGGTCGTGTTGAATGAAGCGGTTGAGTTAGCAAAGTCATTCGGTGGCGAGCAAGGTCACAAATACGTGAATGGCGTATTGGACAAAATGGGCGCTCGATTACGCTCTCATGAGCACCAGGCAGCGAAAGCTGCACGCCAAAAAAAATAAGTCATGATAGGGCAGCTGTCATATGACTCCTGCCTGAGTTGATGGGGTTACTTTGTGGCTTTAACTGAGTTTTCTCTGATAAAACAGTTTTTTGCTGATGCAACGCAAAAACGTCAGGATGTCATTGTCGATATTGGTGATGATTGTGCCGTATTGTCATGCGCTGATGATAGCGATATTGCTGTTTCCATTGATACCTTAGTTTCCGGTATTCATTTCTTTCCAGATGTTGACCCTTACACACTTGGTCATAAATCTCTTGCTGTAGGCTTAAGTGATTTGGCAGCGATGGGTGCTACGCCAGCCTGGTTTACCTTGGCATTAACCTTGCCCGAGCTTGACGAAAAATGGTTATCGGCTTTTGCGGAGGGAATGTCTGCCTTAGCTGCCGAGCATCATATTCAGTTGGTGGGTGGTGACACGACAAAAGGTCCACTCAGTATCAGTATTCAGGTGCATGGCTTAGTGAAAAAAGGTGCTCAGCTTCAGCGTAGCCATGCTAAGTCAGCAGATAAAATTTATATCACAGGTACACTTGGTGATGCTGGTGCTGCTTTACAGAAACGATTAGCATCATGGCAGCCAGAGGTCTTATCTGAAGCAGACTGGACATTTTTGAATAGACGATTGGAACAGCCTACGCCTCAGCTAGCGATTTCTCAGAAGGTTTTACCTTACGTTAATTCGGCAATTGATATTTCTGACGGTTTATTAGCCGATCTTGGACATATTCTGGAAGCCAGTGGTAAGGGGGCAAAAATCAATTTAGATGCTATTGCATTATCTCCAAGTCTTCAAAAAGTAAATAGACTTGAAGCTCTAGAGCTGGCTCTAGGTTCTGGCGATGATTATGAGCTTTGCTTTACGGTCTCGGCAGAAAATGTTCCGGTGATTGAAGCATTAAATTTAGATATCCGGCAAATTGGTGAAATTACTGATGAGCAATACATTGTTCTGCTGGATGAAGACGGACAACCATCGGTGTTAGATATCACCACCAAAGGATATGACCATTTTGCCTAAAGTCACTTTCAAACAATTACTAAAAAGACCGACCGCTTTTTTAGCTTATGGTTTTGGATCTGGCCTGGCTCCAAAGGCACCGGGTACTTTTGGTACCTTAGCGGCGATTCCGGTTTTTTATCTGATGCAGTCATTGCCTGTTATTAGTTATCTTTTGCTGACAGCTTTATTTTTTATTATCGGCATCTGGTTATGCCAAAAAACGGTTGACTGGTTGCAGCAGGACGATCCTTCCGCTATCGTCTGGGACGAGATCGTAGGTTATTTGATTACAATGGTCGCCGCGCCAAGCGGTTGGTTATGGATTGTATTGGGATTTGTACTATTTAGGATATTCGATATTTTGAAACCTTGGCCAGTGAGTTTGGCTGACAAAAAGCTGCATGGTGGTTTTGGGGTGATGTTAGATGACGTTATCGCCGGGTTATATGCTTTAATGATACTTCAGCTCATAGCCTATTTTTTCTAACCCGACGATAGTCAATATTATTACTTTACAGAATCGAAGTGGCGTCAATCTGGTGGTTTTGCGTACCATGATGAGCAATTTTTAAAGCCCCTAGGGTCGAGGCGATTCTGCCTGTTTCTTCCCAGTCTTTTCCATGCAAAATACCGTGTAACAGACCCGCACGATATGCATCACCGCAACCAGTTGGATCTACGACTTGAGCTGCTTTCTCACATGCAATTTCAATGCGTTTACCCTCGGTATAAATATAAGAACCTTCTGCACCACGCGTGATAACCAAAGCGTCAACCTGACGGGCAATTTCTTCTTCTGGCAATCCAGTACGGTCCATGAACAACTGTGCCTCATAGTCGTTGAGAGCGATATAACTGGCTTGTTCGGCAAAGGCCATTAATTCGTCACCATTAAACATCGGTAAGCCTTGACCTGGATCGAAGATAAATGGGATTCCAGCCACTTTTAATTGTTCAGCGTGTTGAATCATGCCGTCACGACCGTCTGGGGCAATGATAGCTAATTTGATATCTTTAGCTTCACTGATAGGCGTTTCATGAGCGAGGTTCATTGCACCGGGGTGGAATGCCGTAATCTGATTATCATCTTGATCGGTGGTAATAAAGGCCTGAGCAGTGTAATGACCTTGTTTGACGTGAACATGGTCACGGCTAATATTTTTGGCATCCATCCAATCAGCATAGGGGGTGAAGTCGGTACCCACTGTTCCCATAGGCATAGGATTGTCACCAAGTAACTTCAGGTTATAAGCAATATTACCGGCACAACCACCAAACTCACGGCGTAATTCAGGCACCAGAAAGGCGACATTTAACATATGAACCTTATCTGGCAGGATGTGGTTTTTGAACTTATCGGGGAAAACCATAATATTATCAAAAGCGAAGGAGCCACAAATGAGCACTGACATAACTTAACTTTCCTTTATTTCTAAATGTGTTGATTGGGCTTGAATACTGATTTTTCCTTGCATAAATGCCTGCAAAGTATGTCCAATAATTTTATAGCGCCAGCCGTGTAATAATGCACCGTCCTGACCTCGAACCAGTGATTCAATATCTTTACGTGTTGCAACAGCAGATGGCGTAATAGACTGTTCATCACAACTCTTTCTTAATAATGCCATCAACGCATCAATTAAGGCTTCCTGTTGATTGCTTAGAGCGGAAGGTCGTTTTAAAACAGGCCATTGCTCTTTCGGAATTTCTTTTGCCGCGCTGATCACCTTGATTAATGTATTGCCGTAACGATCAAGATCTCGTGCCTCTATCCCACGAATTTTTTTCATCGCATTGAGAGTCATAGGAGCAAAACGGGCTAAATCTAGCATCACATCATCTTTCAGTATCCAGCGGCGAGGTAAATTCACCTCAATAGCACGCTTTTCACGCCAGGCGCCAAGTTCTTGCAAAATGATAAGTTGCTGACTTTTTAGCCTGCCAGCACCTTTTACTCTTAGCCAGCTTTTTTGTGGATCTTCCTGATAGGTTTCTGTGGCAGTTAATGCAGCAAAGTCATCACTCAACCATTCAACACGACCCGTTCTATTGAGCTCATCAACTAGCTGCAAATAAAGCTGGCGGAGGTAACGAACATCATCAGCAGCGTACTCGACCTGAGCTTCTGAAAGAGGGCGTTGTCGCCAGTCAGTCCTTGCCTGACCTTTATCGAGCTCTACGCCGAGACATTGTTTTACTAAATTGCCATAACCAATTTGATCACCATAGCCAAGTACTGTTGCAGCGAGTTGTGTATCAAATACTTTTGGTGGCAGTGCATTCTGCATTAAGAAAAATAATTCTAAATCTTGTCTTGCAGCATGAAATACAATCGTGACGTTCTCTGAGTAGAACAAGGCCATTAATGGTGATAAGTCAGTGATCGCTAATGGGTCAATACATGCAATGACATCATTGTTAGCCACCTGAATCAAACATAATTGAGGGAAATAAGTTTTTTCGCGATGAAATTCGGTATCCACTGCTAGCCATTCACTGTCTGCTAGCTGTTGGCAAAGTGTTTTAAGACCGGCTTCTGTATTTACAAACTGAATAGTCATGCTGTGTCTTTAGAAAAGGAACACAGTATAGCCAGTTTCTCGATCAATGCATAACCTGAGGCTGACTAGCTGAGACCATTTCGGCAATGGCACTGACGATAATTTCAGGTTGGTGGAGATGAATATCATGCCCGCTATGAAAAGCAAAGAGATGCTGGCTATGGGGGGTGAGTTTCCATAATTCCTGCTGTAAATGCACCCAGATTTTTTCACGATTATCGCCATCTTTCTGACCTTTCCACTCACTCTGACCTCGACTAATGATGACTAGCGGTACATTTGGTAGATGATTAAGGTGTTTAACTTGTAAGGCACTTTGATAGAGCGAAGATATTTCAGAGCGAGCAGCATGGATTGAACGTTCTTTTAACATGGACTGCTCTGGACTTAATAAATCGCTGGAGGGTTTGGGCAGGATAATAATGTTTCTTTTTCGATTGTAATTTTGTGGCAGCTTAATGTTTAACATTTCATACTGATTCTCATGCGACGCATCCACAAGCACAATACCTGTTACTTCTTCTGGGTGATTAGCTGCGAACACTCTCATGTTATAACCACCAAATGAATGTCCGACTAAAATGAAAGGGCCTACCAAATCTGCTTTATGAACTAAGCTTTCTAGTTCATTTGCTATACGAATGCTGGTACGGGGTTGTGGGCCCGCATCACTCCAACCATAACCGGCTCTGTCATATACACAAGTACGTGTGATCTTGGCAATTTTATTTTGAATATCAAACCAGGCTGTTGAGTCATCACCAAGTCCAGTGTCAATGACGACAGTGGGCTCTCCTTGACCTTTACATAGCATATGAAGTTTGTAACCACCTACATCATAACGAACACCAGGTGCCTTTGGATATTCACCAGCAAAAGCTGAGCTGAAAAACACACATAAAATAATGCTAATGGCGGTGGATATCGAATTTAGTGACATCGCATGCTCCAAGATCAATCTCTCTAGAGCATATGTTTATGGATGTGAAGTTTACGTGTAAGGAATTGTTTGTTCTTGGATTTTTTTCTGCAGTTGGCTTAGATTAAACGGCCAGTATAACCTTTGCTTATCTGGAAGTTCGACAACAGGAATATGTACACCAAATTCTTCAACAAGCATATCGTCATCACCAATTTCGACAAGCTCGATAGTGATCTCATACCTCTGTGATGACTCGTGTAAAAAAACCTCAGCTTGTTCACATAAGTGACAACCAGCTGTTGTGTAGAGCTTAATGAGCATTATTTTTCTAATAAACGTGGAATGAGATCAATAAAATTGCAGGGTTTATGGGTAGCATTCAACTGGTCATGGAGGATTTCATCCCAGCCAGTAATACAGGCGCCTTTGGAGCCTGGTAGACAAAAAATAAATTTGCCGTTAGCTAAACCGGCAATGGCCCGACTTTGTACAGTAGATGTTTTGATAACATCGTAAGAACGTGCACGAAATAATTCGCCAAAACCTTCAATTTCTTTATCAAATAAAACTTTGACGGCTTCTGGTGTGCCATCTCGTCCAGTTAGTCCTGTTCCCCCCGTTGTGATAATGGCATCGATATCCTCATTGATTAACCATTGTGAAATAATGGCTCTTATGCGATATGTATCGTCTGCGACAATGTCACGGTAACTGACATGGTGGCCGTCGGCAGTGGCTTTATCCTGCAGCACGTCACCGGAGGCATCGTTGTCTTTAGTTCGTGTATCAGATATTGTCAAAATAGCGATATTGATAGGAATGAATTGTGTGCCCATTTGCTACCTGTTAATAATGATTTTTCAGTAACCAGTATAATGAGCAACCTATCGACGGTCTAGAATCCATTAAAACCCAAGGAGAAAATTAGATGAAGAAAATTGTCTTGGTTTCACTTATTACTGCAGCTCTTAGCGGCTGTGCAGCCGATGATCCTAATCAAAAAACTAAAACTGGTGCAGCGATAGGTGCTGCAGCTGGTGCTTTGTTGGGATATGCGGTCGATGATGGGACTGGTGGTGTATTAGCTGGTGCAGCTGTGGGCGCTCTTGCTGGTGGTGGTGTTGGTCATTACATGGATAAACAACAGCAAGAAATGGAAGCGGCCTTAGCTGATGAACGTGCTCGTAATGAATTAAAAATCCAGCAGCTGGAAAACGAAACACTGAAAATTGATATCGCTAGCGAAGTATCATTCGACTTTGACAGTGCAGGATTAAAATCAGCATTTACCCCTACGTTGAACAAAGTCGCGGATATTTTACAAAGATATCCTAATACGATTATTCACGTAGTCGGTTTTACAGACAGCGTCGGTTCAGAAAGTTACAATATGAAGTTATCAGAGCGCCGAGCACAGTCTGTGGTTGATTACTTATCATCAAGAGGCGTGTCTTCCAGTCGTTTATTCGCTATAGGTAAAGGTGAAAGTGAACCGCGTGCGACTAACGATACTGAAGCTGGACGACAATTAAATCGTCGTGTCGAATTGTTTGTTAAACCTGTTATTGAAGGACAAGAGTCTGAAGCCTACCAAACGCCGTAAAACGAAAACGGCCCATCACGCCCCGATCGACCCAGATATCATTTTTGGCCTGCATGCTGTGCAGGCCGCACTTGAAGTGCCTGTTAGTCGAGTTAAAGAGATTTGGCTTGCCGCTGAGCGTCAAGATAGCCGTGTCGAAAGTGTTTTGAATGCTGCCAATGAGCAAGGTGTGGTTATTCACTTTTCTGAACGTGAGACCCTCGATAAAATTGCACCAGAAGTTCAGCATCAAGGCTGTGTGGCTAAGTGTCGACCTTTGGAAAGTCTGGATGAAAAAGGGTTATTCGATCTGCTCGATAACCTTAACGAACCCCCGTTATTATTGATTCTTGACGGGGTGCAGGATCCACATAATCTCGGTGCCTGTCTACGCACAGCCGAAGCCTCGGGTGCGCATGCAGTTATTGCACCTAAAGATCGCGCATCCGGTTTAACAGCAACGGCGATAAAAATTTCCAGTGGGTCAGCTGAGCGCTTACCTTTTGTTCAGGTCACCAATATTGCACGGTTGATGCATGAACTTCAGCAAAGAGGTGTGTGGCTGATAGGGACTTCAGGTGAGAGTGAGACCAGTCTTTATCAAACGAAACTGACAGGACCTATGGCCATTGTGCTTGGCGCGGAAGGTAAGGGAATTCGTCGCCTAACCCGTGAAAACTGCGATGAGGTCGTCTTTATTCCTATGCAGGGTGAAGCAGAGAGTCTTAATGTATCGGTGGCTGCCGGTGTGTGTTTATTTGAAGCATTTCGTCAACGTCAATGAATGTCTGACTGGAAATGTAGAGCCGTCCGTAACTTTGCGATATTAACAGGCTTATGAAGTAGAACCATTCCGCTGTCTTGTGCTGCTTTAATGCGAGCAGGTGCCGTATCACCTGTAATTAATAATGCAGGTATGGCATGACCCGATTTATTACGCAGTGCCTCTATAGCAGTAATGCCGTCAGTTCCTTCTAAACTGAAGTCAGAAATAATAATGTCGATAGCTGTAGCGGCGATAATATTTAATGCTTGCTCTAGTCCGCTTGCAGTTGAAACGGAATAGTGCCAATTTTCCAGAATAGTTTTAGTGCCTTCAAGAACCAGTGGATCATCATCCACAATAAGAATATGTGAGTTCTTTTGGGGTAGAAGAGGTTTCTCTTCTTTTTCTTCAGCTAAGGAATAAGCTTTATGGTAATTATTTTGTTCTATACATAATCTGAAGACACTACCCTTACCATGCTGTGATTTGACGCTCAGCTGATGCCCTAATAACGAAGCCTGCCGTTTAACAATTGCCAGACCCAAACCCAGTCCTTGACGACGGTCTCTCTGCATATTATTAATTTGATAAAACTCTTCGAAGATGATCTCTTGATTGAGTGGCGAAATACCATCTCCAGTATCGATGACTTCAATCCACAACTCATGATTTTTCCGACTTCGACAATTGATCAGTATGCCGCCCTTAGTTGTATATTTAATGGCATTATCAATTAAGTTTCGCAGTATATTTTCTAATAGGACTGGGTCGCTCAACACGTGGGCAGATGGATGACTTCTGAGCCTAAGATCAAGCTTTTTTTTCTCTGCGATAGGGAGAAAGTTTCTGTACAAGCGTTTCAATAAATCCGAAATATCAACAGAAGCGAACTCTGGTGTAACAATTCCGGCATCCAGTTTACTAATATCAAGTAATGAGGACAGTAATTGGCCGAGAGCTTCGACGGATTCTTTCATAAAACTTAGTAACTTAGTCGATTTCTCAGTGAGCGGCTCTTGGGAAAGGGCGTCAGTAAATAAATTCAAAGCATGTACCGGTTGACGTAAATCATGGCTGGCAGAGGCAAGAAATCGGGTTTTACGAGCATTGGCTTGTTCAGCTTTTTCTTTACTTATTGTGATTTGATGTAGCAATTCCGTGTTTTCAAAACGAAGTTGAATGCTGTTGAGAACTGATTCACTTGAACGCTTACCCATAGTAATGCTCATCAGCAAATAAGCAAAAATCGCAAAGGAAAGTAGCTGATAACCACTATCATGTTGTAGAAAAAGGGAGAGTGAGGCCATTCCGAGTGCTGGAATCATGAGCGCATAGTAACTTTCCAACCAATGAGATGTAACAAATATTGAGCCTGAGGTGAGCCCTATGATGATAGTGAACAGCAGTAATTGTAGTGGTAGAGAGTCTGGGATAAATAATAAAAAAGCCGCAGAACCATAAACGAAGCCAGTGAGTAGGGAGGTATAAGTGAAGTATCGTCCCCATTTAAAGACCTGCTTAGTGTCAGGAGTAAGTTTATGAAAACGATAGTTTAACCAGAGTCGTAATAGGATCACCGACAAAGCAATAGATAACCAGCTAAGAACAATGACATGATCAATGTTGCCCCAGACAGACCAAGCAATGACACAAGGCAAAATAGCTAAGCCAGGTATTAAAGAATTGAGATTTCGATATAAAAAACGAATACCTTCTGCTCTGGTTTCCTTATTGAAAGCTGATGGCTTGATTTTTAGTGACTTAGTCATTATTGAAATTTAAACAGATTCAGTGCCCGTGCAGTATGGATAAGTTCTGTTCGGCTATTTGTGTCAAGTCGTTGAAATAATACCTTTACATAATCATTGACAGTGTGGCTACTAATGCCAAGGATGGTACTGATTTCTTTGTTTGAGAAGCCTTTGTCAATCAATTGAAGCGTTTCATATAGTCGTGGTGAGAGTCGGATTTGTTGACCATTGATATTAAAGATGATGCTTTGATTGTCTGATGACATAAATTTATTCCACTGTTCGGGAATATACTTATCGCCATTTTGAATAGTTTTAATTGCTTCTAGAAGATCATCACTAGAAGCTGTTTTGGGTAAGTAGCCCATGGCACCATGCTCGAAAACGAGTTTGATGTCTGAACTATGTTCTGATGCGGAGACGATAAGAACAGGGATAGTTAAGTGATGACTCTTCAGATAGTCTAAGACGGCGACAGCTCCACCGTTTGGCATCCTCAGATCGAGTAGAATCATATCCATGTCCTGATTTAACTCATCTAAATTTTCTATGTGATTGACCGACAGAATTTCTGCATTCGGTAAAAGCTGTGGAAATATAGCTTTCAAACCCTCAATGTAAAGCTGATGATCATCGATGATGAGTATTTTGATATTCATCCGCTATCACTCGATTCTCCATGAAGTATGTATTAGTAAACTACACTGTATACCTGAACAGCAAGAATAACGTGCCGCAATACTCCACGGCACGTCAACTTCTAAAGTTATTTAGCTTGATTGATAAATTTACGACGTAAGCCAAATATCCCGAATATGGCAGATGAAAATAACCAGATGGCTGCTGGAACCGGCACTGCAGAAATATTACCAAGCGCAATGATGTCAGAGGTATTAAACGAAAATAACCCCGTCGCCATGGCATCTGAACTGCTGCCTGATAATGCAAAGGCGGTCATTTCACCCCATAGATAAAATGTATCCATTGGATCAAGGACTAAAGAAAGTGTCATATTCAGATATTGATCTCCTGACACGTCAAAAATGCTGTCACTATCAAAGTCAAACGCACCAGAAAAACCTTCAAGAAGAACATCATCCAAATAAGCGTAATTGAAGCCATCTTCAAGCGAATATGTATCTGTATATTCATCGACAGCAATGAGCGCTGAAGCACCATAAAGTCCAGCACCCTCACCTGACATTACACTATGAAAAGAGGCATTGGCTTCCAGAATCATAGTTGAAGCCCCCGTGTATTGGTACATTTGGATGCCCTGAGCATAGCCCTTACTGTAAGCGCTAGAAGGGGCTTGAGCGTAGGTCTTTAAAACAGGGACGCCCGCGGCTCCTGACAGTGATGACGAGCCTTGTGCATTACCGTCATTTGTTGTGTACGCCGCAGATGTTGTGTTTACACCTCCATCACTGTTGTAAACATAACCGCCGCCAGTACAAAATCCAGTATTACAATCGGTGGCTTTTTGAGAAGTTGATACAAAGGCCCCATGTGTAAATGCCGTTGCAGATGCTGCATGAGAGATATTCATCACCGTTGCAAGAGCAAAACAGACAGTAGAAAATATAAATCTTTTCATAAAAACAGTCCTTTTTGTTTAAGTTTAGATGCTGCTGTTATTGTTTAAGTCGTGTCGTTGACATGCCTTATTTCAATTAGCCAATGTATTATTCTTCTCTATAATAAAAGGCAGTACCCCTGAGATAGGGGGCCCTTGTATGCGGGGGTGTTCATTGTTGAAAAAACAAGTATAATTCTCGGTTACCTTTTGATTTGAAATCTAAGGGTAAACTCCTTGCTTTGTGGCACAGACCATAAAGCTGTATAAACCGTGAGGAGCTCTAATGAGACATTACGAAATCGTGTTTCTGGTCCACCCTGATCAGAGTGAACAAGTGCCTGGCATGATCGAGCGCTATACCCAAACACTGACAAGCGAAGGTGGTCAAGTCCATCGTTTAGAAGATTGGGGTCGTCGCCAACTTGCTTATCCAATCAATAAAGTACACAAAGCACATTATGTTCTTATGAACGTTGAATGTGGTGTTGAACAACTGAATGAAGTGACTACTGCATTCCGTTTCAACGATGCTGTGATTCGTCATCTGGTTGTTAACATGGAAGAAGCGGTTACTGAAGCTTCACCTATGATGCAAAAAGACGACGAGAAAAAATCAGCTTAATACTGCTGCAGACTTTTAGGAGAATTCATAATGGCACGTTTTTTTAGACGTAGAAAATTTTGTCGCTTTACCGCTGAAGGTATCAAGCAAATTGATTATAAAGACGTAAACTTGTTAAAAAATTACGTTACTGAAACCGGAAAAATCGTACCGAGCCGTATCACAGGTACTAAAGCTCGCTACCAGCGTCAGCTTTCAACTTGTGTGAAGCGTGCGCGTTTCCTAGCATTGTTGCCATACTGCGACATGCATAAATAATTTGTCTTGATCTTAGCACCTAAACATATCAGTTATGCTGTTTAAAGCTATTGCCTCTTATGCCATGCAAGGCCGCTGGAAAGCGGCTGCAACGACAGCCGTATTGTCTGCGCTAGCGATCATTTTTCCACCACTGAATTATTTATCCAGTGGGGTGATTTCGTTAACGACATTGAGAATGGGCCCTCGTGAAGGTGTGAGTGTTATTCTGGCAACGTTAGTGGTATTTGCTTTACTTGCCCAGCTATTAGTAGGGCAGTTATGGATCGCCGGTTTAGTCTTCTTGACTAGTTGGTTGCCAGTGTATTTGGTGACATTGATTCTCGGATATACACGATCATTTGCATTGTCTTTGTTAACTGCAAGTGGTCTGGGAATTTTAGTTGTTTTGATGCTGCATCTGTTTATTCCTGATACAGCAGCTTGGTGGCAACAGATGTTGAAGCCATTCATTGACAACATTAGTCAACAACCCAGCTGGCAATTAGATACTACACAGACTCAACAGGTAATGGTGAGGCTGTCTGGTTTAATGACGGGACTGGTTGCTGCGGGCGTTTGCCTGAATGCGATTTTAGGCGTCATTATTGGACGAGCTTGGCAATCTAATCTTTATAATCCCGGTGCATTTGGCACTGAGTTTAAACAGTTAAAATTAGGCAAAGCACCAGCCGTATTGACAGCAATTTTAATGATTATGGCATTGACCCCTGTTGGTGGTTATGTGCCATGGTTAATAGATTGTTTACCAGTGATGCTAGTGGTGTTTGGTGTTCAAGGTTTGGCTATCGTTCATGCTATCGTGACGATAAAACAAAAAAGTAAAGCATGGTTGATTGCGATTTATGTTTTGCTTGTGATCATGTTGCCACAAATGGTGATGATCTTAGCCAGCCTAGGTGTAATAGATCAGTGGTTTAATTTACGTGGCCGCTCTGGAAAGAGTGGTACGGGTATTTGAATAAGCAATCGATTTGATTGCGTATGAGGGTAGAACGATGCAAGTTATATTGCTAGAAAAAGTTCAAAAGCTTGGTAATCTGGGCGATGAAGTAAGTGTTAAGTCTGGTTTCGGACGTAACTTCTTAGTACCAAAAGGTAAAGCATTACCTGCAACTAAGCTTAACAGAGAAAAATTTGAAGCACGTCGTGCAGAGCTTGAAGCTGCAGCTGCAAAAGTATTAGCTGAAGCTGAAGCGCGTAAAGCGAAATTAGTTTCTGCTGGTTCTCTTGATATTATGGCTAACGCTGGTGTCGAGGGTAAATTATTCGGTTCAATTACAGCTGCAGATATTGCTGATGCATTAAATGCTGCTGGTGCTGATATCGATCGCAATGAAGTTCGCTTACCGACCGGTCCTTTACGTCACACAGGTGAATACAACATTGACATTCAATTACATGCAGATGTTGTTGAAGTGGTTAAAGTCAATGTAAGCTCAGAAGCTGAATTGCAAGCAAAAGCTGAAGCAGAAGAAGCGAAAAAAGCAAGAGAAGCAGCTTTGGAAGAAGCTGAAGCCATTGCTAAAGCACAAGAAGAAGCGTAATTAGAATATGGAGGTTGGGCTTACCGCCTGGCCTCCATTTTTTATTTTCATCATCTCTTTTATGAGAATTGTTTCTTACGTTAAATAGAGGCTATAAACACTGTGGAAGACTTAAATTATTTTGATTCATTTAAGGATTCTGCCACTGAAGCACTGAAAGTGCCGCCTCATTCAATCGAAGCTGAGCAGTCAGTGCTTGGCGGATTAATGCTCGACAACTCTGCCTGGGAACAAGTGGCGGATCTTCTGGTTGAGCAAGATTTCTATCGTCATGACCACCAACTAATCTATCGTGCAATTGCTCAATTGATGGAGCAGTCGCAACCCGTTGACGTGATTACACTTGCTGAGTGGCATGACAAACGTGGTGAGTTGGATCAGGTGGGGGAACTCGCTTACCTGGGGATGCTTGCACGTAATACACCGAGCGCCGCAAATATCACAGCTTATGCTGAAATTGTGCGCGAACGGGCTATTCTTCGCCAATTAATCAAAGTCGGTAATAGCATTGCCAATATGGCCTTTAAGCCTGAAGGCATGAGCAAAGAAGATATGCTCGATATTGCTGAGCGTCATGTGTTTGAAATAGCCGAAAAAGGCGCAAAACGTGGTGGCGGCTTTATTCAGGTGAAAGATGTCTTGAGTAAGGTTGTTGATAGAATTGATAGCTTATTTGAGCAAGATAGTGCAATCACCGGTCTCCCGACCGGATTCATTGACTTTGATGAACAAACCTCGGGTCTGCAGCCAGCCGATTTAGTTATCGTGGCGGGGCGTCCATCCATGGGTAAAACCACGTTTGCAATGAATATCGCTGAAAATGGTGCCATACATAGTAAACAACCAGTCGCCGTTTTTAGTATGGAGATGCCTGCTGATGCATTGGCAATGCGTATGTTGTCTTCTCTGGGCAGAATTGACCAGCATCGATTACGTACCGGTAAGTTAAATGACGATGATTGGCCGCGTTTAACATCAGCCATTGCCCTGTTGAATGAAGCCCCTCTGTTCATTGATGATACTCCGGCATTGAGTCCGACTGAGTTGCGTGCACGAGCCAGACGTCTCAAACGTGAGCATGGTTTGAGTCTAATCGTGATTGACTATCTGCAATTAATGCAGGGTAATGCTGGTAAAGCGACTGAAAATAGAGCAACCGAAATTTCTGAAATATCTCGATCTTTGAAAGCCTTAGGTAAAGAGCTTGAAGTACCGGTAATTGCTTTATCACAGTTGAACCGAAGCTTGGAACAACGCCCGAATAAACGTCCGGTAATGTCTGATTTACGTGAATCTGGTGCGATTGAGCAGGATGCCGATCTTATTGTATTCATTTATCGTGATGAAGTTTACAACTCTGATTCCCCAGATAAAGGTAAGGCGGAAATTATTATTGGTAAACAACGTAATGGTCCAATTGGTACCGTGGCGTTGACATTCCAGGGCAAATACACCCGCTTTGAGAATTTTGCCCCAAGCTATTACGACGATCAGGATAATTACCCGAGCTACGGTGAGGAGTAACATTGACTTTCCCCACTGCGACTATTTCTGTTTCTGCCTTACAGCATAACTTTAAACGCGTCAAACAAGCGGCTGACAAGAGTAAGGTGATGTCGGTTATCAAAGCCGATGCCTATGGGCATGGTGTGGAAACCGTGGCGGAAGCCTTAAAGCAAAGTGATGCGTTTGCTGTTGCTAGACTGTCTGAAGCTACCTTTCTTCGACATCATGGTGTGACTCAGCCCATCGTTATTCTGGAAGGCGTCAATACGGCTGATGATTTCCAGCTTGCAGCAGCGTTACATCTATCGCCAGTAATACATTTAAGTACCCAAGTCGATTTATTGTGTTCAATAAAACTTAATCAGCCTTTGAGTTTTAACTGGCTTATGGTTGATAGCGGCATGCATCGTCTTGGTATTCGACCTGATGTGATTGAAACAATGATTAGCCGATTAAAAGCGTCAGGTAATATGGACGATGAGTTCGGACTAATGAGTCATTTTGCTAACTCCGATCTTGTTGGTGATATCCGTAATCAACATCAACTCGATCATATGCTGAGCCTGAAACGTAAAACCGGTTTACCTGTGTGTCTAGCTAATTCTGGTGCTGTATTGGCCTACCCTGAATCACACCTGGACTGGGTTCGCCCTGGATTAATGCTTTATGGTATTTCTCCATTTAGTGGTAAAACGGCGCTAGACCATGATTTACAGCCTGCTATGCAGTTAACGACACAATTAATTTCGACCTACAACATTAACATCGGTGAACAGGTTGGTTATGGTGGCGACTGGACAGCTGAGCAACAGTCACGCATTGGTGTGGCCAGTATTGGCTATGGTGATGGATATAGCCGACATTTATCTAATTGTTCTGAAGTGGTTATTCACGGACAACGCTGCCCAGTTGTTGGTCGTATTTCCATGGATACCATTTGTATCAATTTGACTGATTGTGTTCGGGCAAACGTTGGTGATGAGGTGTTGTTATGGGGGCGATCAGAATTGTTGCTGGAAGAGTTGGCTGCGCTTGCAGGTACTATTCCATATGAGCTTGTCACGGTCTTGAATAAACGTGTTAGCAGGGATGTGATCGATGGCTAAGGTTAAAAAGGTCTATGTTTGTAAAGAGTGTGGCGCGCAAACCCCACAATGGGCTGGGCGATGCTCTGACTGTGGTGCCTGGAATAGTCTGGAAGAAGAGATTTATTCCAGTGCAACATCAACCGCACAAGCCACAATCAGTAAGCATACAGGCTATGCTGGCGAACAAAAAAGTGAAGTTCAGGCGCTGGGAGATGTAACTTCTGAACAAGCCGTGCGTTGGACCACAGGCTTACCAGAACTCGATCGCGTCCTTGGCGGCGGTTTAGTCACGGGCGCGGTTGTATTAATTGGCGGTGATCCTGGTATTGGTAAGTCGACATTGTTATTACAAGCGATGGCGACGATGGCCGACAGCAGTGGCATCAGTCCACTGTACATCAGTGGGGAAGAGTCCTTACAGCAAATCAGGTTACGTGCCGAACGCTTACAATTAGAGCAGGCACCAGTAGACTTGCTAGCTGAAACCCACACTGAGCAAATGCTTCAGGTGGCTAAAAACCGTAAACCCCAAGTGATGGTGATTGATTCTATACAAACGGTATTCACAGAATTATTACAATCTGCACCTGGCACTGTTGCTCAAGTCCGTGAGAGTGCAGCCCAGTTGGTACGTTTTGCTAAATCCACTGGCACGACAATGATCCTTGTCGGACATGTGACTAAACAAGGCGCATTAGCCGGACCACGGGTGCTTGAGCACATGGTTGACACCGTACTTTATTTTGAAGGGGATACCTCAACACGCTTCAGAATCTTGCGTGCTGTAAAAAATCGCTTTGGTGCAGTCAATGAGCTGGGTGTATTTGGCATGACGGAATTAGGACTCAAAGAAGTCAGTAATCCGTCAGCCATTTTCCTATCTCGTGGTGAGGAGTCGGTGCCAGGAAGTATTGTGACAGTGATTCGTGAGGGTAGTCGCCCCATGCTTGTTGAGGTTCAAGCATTGGTTGATAGTAGTCCGCTAGGAAATCCGAGACGTGTCACTGTAGGACTTGAACAAAATCGTTTAGCAATGTTACTGGCTATCTTACACCGTCATGGTGGTGTTACCTGTCACGATCAGGATGTTTTTATTAATGTTGTGGGTGGGGTAAAGCTCAGTGAAACAGGCGCTGATTTAGCCGTATTAGCTGCGATTATTTCCAGTTTGCGAAATAAACCTCTACCCAGAGACTGGGTATTATTTGGTGAGGTTGGGCTGACCGGAGAAATACGACCGGTGCAAGCGGGGGAAGAGCGCATTAAAGATGCTAATAAACACGGCTTTACTCATGCGATTGTGCCAGCGGCGAATGCGCCACGAAAAGGTTTAAAGGGCATGAAAGTACACGCAGTGAAACACCTATCAGAAGTAATTAATATACTTCGAGATGTTACTGCTTAATGCTGATCGATTAAGGCTGATAATTCACGGTGAAGAATAGCTTCATCGCCCAGATTAAGTTCAATTAAGCGTTTTAGATGTGTAATGCTTTCCAGGTCGATATGTGCGCAATCAAAGCCGATCTGCTCATCATCAATGTGAGCAATAGTCGCTTCCATTTCAATAACTACCTGAGCTTTATCCAGTAATAAATCAAGATGGCATTTATCACCAATCGCAGATTGCCATTGCCCTGGTTTATGAACCAATACACCTTTTAATGAAATATCAATAATCTGGCAATTGAGAAATAAATCCCCATTATCGGTATTTATGTGGGCCACAGCGTCAAAAGGTATGCGGCTGAAGCGGCGTCTATCCTGAGCGCTTGAATCGGTCATAACTACCCCCTTATAGATAAACTGATACTATCATTGTTTTTGTATGAGGAATACACCATGCTTTGGGTGAAGGCATTTCACATCATTTTTGTCGTGACATGGTTTTCGGCGATGTTCTATCTACCACGCTTGTTTGTTTATCATGCGATGACAGAGGATCAGGCAGGAAAAGATCGCTTTAAAATTATGGAGCGAAAACTCTACCGTGGCATCATGACTCCCAGTGCCTTGCTGACTCTTCTTTTTGGTGTCTGGCTATTAAGTTTTTATTCGCTTGAACAAATTGCATCAATGGGCTGGTTACATGCAAAACTGACGCTGGTCTTTCTTCTTTTTGCTTATCACGGTATGTGCGGTTCAATGGTGAGAAAGTTTGCTGCTGATAATAATGAGCGTAGTCACACCTATTACCGTTGGTTTAATGAAGTACCTGTGCTGGCACTGATTGCCATTGTTATTTTGGTCGTTGTAAAACCATTCTGAACTGACATAAAAAAGGGCTCTTTTGAGCCCTTTTTTTATTACACTAAAAAATTTTTTAATCAGTATATTCGAAAATTTTCACGACACGCTGAACACCAGCAGAATTTCTGACGATATTAACTGCTTCATCCGCTTCAGCATGACTCACCATCCCCATTAAATAGACAACCCCACGCTCTGTTACTACTTTGATGTGGAAAGGATCGGCATTTTTATCAGTCGTCATTTTCGCTTTGATTTTTGATGTAATCCAGGCATCACTACTACGTGAAGGTAAAGCGCTTGGAGCTGCAATCGCCAGTTCATTATGAATACGTCTGACTTTTGGAATCGCTTTCACTTCTTCAGTGACCTTTTGCTTCAATGATTCACTGGGTGTTTCGCCTGTCAGTAAGACAACGCCATTATAGCTGGTGACATTGATATGACTTTGGTTATAGATTTCTTTGTTATTGTATATAGCGTAAGAAGCTTTGAACTCGATACCTTGATCATCAATAACGCTTCCTGTGGTTCGACGGTCGTAGGCAACAGATGCTCCTGTAGCTGCTCCGGTTGCCACAACAGGCACACAGGCTTGAAGGAACAATGTCGCGGCTGGAATAACTAAACCTAACCAAGCTGCTTTTTTGATGTTGAGCATAATGATTTTCCTTGTAATAACTCTATGTACTTAAATTTATATAAGTTAATTAAGCTGAAAAAGCGTTTTTTATCCATTCAATCTGTAAAGATGAATCAACTGGCGTTACAGCCACAACGTCAAACCTATATTGTTCTGCTGTAGATGAGATAGTTTGAATGTAATGTTGTGCTGTATGGATAATTCTTGCTTGTTTTTGATTATTTACGCTTTCCAGTGCTGAACCAAATCGTGCATTTTTCCGAAAACGAACCTCGATAAAAACCAAGGTAGTGTTTTCTTTCATAATTAAATCGATTTCACCTCCACGACAATGATAGTTCTGCTTGATTAAACGCAAACCCTGTTTTCGTAGATAGTGTGAAACCTGTTTCTCTATCTGCTGGCCTTTTTCCCTGGCAAACATAATTATTTAATAAGCTTTAGCTCACCTTGTTCAAATTTTCCCCATCGCATTTTACGCGTGACATATCCCTGTGAATTAATAGATAAGTCGCCTGTGGCACCTTCCATTGAACTAGTTGGATCCCGACTCAGTTTATTAAGCTGCGATAACACCCTGTAAGCATCTACACCTAGAGCATAGAGTCTGATTGCGCTGGCAAAGTTCTCAGGCGATTGGTTTTTCAATGATTGATAAACCGGATCATCAGCTGATAATTCATCAAATACCCAAGGAATATCGCTGATGACGAGATCATTCAAATCAATATTTTGTTGGGGATCGGCCTGGCCACTATAGACGTGCGAAGTAGCGAGTAATGGTAATTGACCTGAACGATGGTATTTAAGTTGGGGAACTAACTGACGCGCTTTAAGAGGACGAGCCACTAAAAATAAAAAATCAACACCCCCACGACGTCGTGGTTCAAATTCGAGGGATCTGCCAAGTGTACCTTTTAAAGATTTATAACGCTGTTCACTTTCATTTAATCCCATCAATGGGATTAGCGTGTCGCGAAAGTCATTTTCAGCTTCGTTATAGTTAGACACTATTAATGTACTTCCACCTTCTTTTTGCCATTGTGTTGTATAGGCAGATGCAATACGTTGACCCCAATCATTGTTCGGTGCGAGAACGATGCTATGTTTGAAACCTAATTGCTTAGCATAATCGGCGACAGCGATAGCTTCATCTTCCGGGGCTAAACCAAACTGATACAGGTTGTCATATGCCTGAGCATCATCCATACGATTTAGCGCTAAAACGGGCACGCTTAAATCTGAGTGTGTGGCTAACGTTTCAACGGAAGACTTTTGTAAAGGGCCGATAACTACATCAGCGCCTTCAGCCACAGCAGCATCATATTGCGAAATCACATTGTTCTGACCACTGATAGCATCCGTCTTTATGTCGTAGAAGTGTAGCTGTGCAGTTGAACCACTGACATATTGTGCAGCAATGATGGCATCTTTTATGATTTTTGCGGCTTCAACAAAAGGTCCCGAGTTTGGCAGTAATACAGCAATATTTTCGATGTCTTTTGGTATGTGCGTGCCTGCAGCTAATGTTTTTTTGTAAAGTTCAGGATCGGCGGGATGATTAGGGTAACTCCTCTTCCAATCTTCCAGCGCCACAGCCAGTACTTCCGGGTTATCCTGATAGGCTTTTATATTGTAGGCAAGGGCAAACCAGCCACTGTCTTCTGCCGGCGGATAACCAGGATTAAATAAATCGAGCGCTTGTGGCGTCATTTGCATGAGAGATTGCCACAAAGCTTCATGATTGTTTTTCAATGACTCAGCGTCTGTCAGAATTTTTTCTAGTTTAAGAAGTGTATTTGCTTTTTCCAGCCAATTTCCTGTCAGGGTGTAGGCATCAGCCTTGAGTTTTAACACTCTTTTTAGGTTTTGGGCGGATAAATCTTTTTCTTGTATGGGGCTGAGTGCTTCTAATGCACGTTCACCATCACTATTAAATAAGGCGATATTCGCACCCAGAATGGCGGCATCATAGCGTCTGGACTTGTCGAGTAAACTGAATTTGATTTGAGCAAGTTGTTGTTGGCTTTGTTCAACTTGTCCTGACTGCCAATACATTTGAGCTGCTTTTAGCTGGTATGCCGCCTGTTCTGCGCCATCATTAGACGAGGCGAGTTGGGCATATTCCTCAGCGGCCTGTTGATATTGGCCGGATAATTCTGAGGCAATCGTTTCTATTTGAGCAGGTTTTGTCATACTCATTGGTGACTGCACCGGCTGACAAGCCGTCAAGCTCAGGAGGATAATGGCGGATAACCAGAAGCTGCGTTTCAGGAACATAGGGGCATTCTATAATTTAGTCATAGGAGGCATCATCTTACCTGTTCGCGTATATTACGACCACACTGTATTCAAGATTGAGGAAAGACTGTGAGCGAAAGCCAAGCAGGTCAATTATTCATTGTTGCCACCCCGATTGGTAATTTGGCTGATTTTTCGATAAGAGCGGTTGAGGTATTGAAAAGCGTTGATGTTATCGCTGCTGAAGATACTCGACACAGCAAATACCTATTACAACATTATGCGATTCAAACGCCGACAATCTCATTACATGAACATAACGAACAGCAACGTAGTGATGCGCTCTGCCAACGTCTATTGGCGGGCGAATCAGTGGCTTTGATCAGTGATGCCGGTACACCGCTTATCAGTGACCCAGGATATCGCTTTGTCTCAACAGTTAGAGAAGCGGGTATTCGTGTTACTCCTGTTCCCGGATGTTGTGCATTGATTACTGCCTTATCTGCATCAGGCCTTGCGTCAGATCGATTTAGCTTTGAAGGGTTTTTGCCAGCTAAGTCATCTGCTCGTAAACAAATAATGGAGTCCTTAAAGACTGATCCCCGAACTTTGATTTTCTATGAGAGCCCTCGTCGTCTTGTGGCAGCATTAGAAGAAGCCGTATTGATTTTTGGTGAGCAGCGACGCGCTTGTCTGGCACGTGAGTTAACTAAATTACACGAAACAATTGAAACCCGGCCGTTAATCGATCTTATTGCCTGGGTAAAAGACGATGATAACCAGCAACGAGGTGAGTGTGTTTTATTAATAGAAGGCAGTCACAATGAGACGACAGCTGATGAACAAGAGATAATCCGTTTGCTTAGCATTCTGCTGACAGAACTACCCGTGAAAAAAGCAGCGGCGATGGTGGCTAATATCACTGGTGGTAGTAAAAATGAAGCCTACCAACTAGCGTTGAAAATACAGCAGAAAAAAGACTGATTAGGTAGAATACTCCTCTGAGACGACTTGGCAATCGCATTGATAGTAATATCGGTGAGGAAAGTCCGGGCTCCATAGGGTAAGGTGCCAGGTAACACCTGGGGGGCGTGAGCCCACGGCCAGTGCAACAGAGAGTATACCGCCGAAGCGATTCGGTAAGGGTGAAAGGGTGCGGTAAGAGCGCACCGCGCTTCTGGCAACAGAAGTGGCATGGTAAACCCCACCTGGAGCAAGACCAAATAGAGGAACGTCTGTTTCGACAGACATGTGCGACCCGCACTGTTCCTGGGTAGGTTGCTTGAGGCTGATGGTGACATCAGTCCCAGATGAATGATTGTCCACGACAGAACCCGGCTTACCGGTCGTCTCAAACTTACACTTGAAGACCCTAAATAACTGCTGCAGACAGAGCCAGATTTTCTGTCTGAGCAGTTATTTTTTTGTCTTTTAGATACGTAATCTAGAATTTACTTTAACTTCACATGCCAGTTTTTTGATAAGAAAGACCTCCTTGAGAAACACCTCTAGTCTTTTTCTCCCACTTTTATGAAAAGTCTCTAAGTCATTGTCATAAAAAGAGGATTTTGTTTATTGACAGGCTTGACTTCGGACATTTGCACTCCTATAGTGTCGACAAGTGGGGGAAAGTGGATCTTAGTGGATCGTGTTTTTTGAGGATGACAAGTGTTTCGAGGCGTTGCAACTTTCAATCTGGATGCAAAAGGACGGATGGCTGTTCCAGCCAAGTTCCGTAAGCATCTTGACGTCTGTTGTGAAGGCCGCCTAGTCATCACCATCGATCATTCTGATCATTGTTTGCAGCTATACCCATTACCTGAATGGGAAATTGTTGAAGAAAAACTTTCCGCATTACCCAGTTTGAACCCTCAAGTACGTCGATTAAAAAGAATGCTTCTCGGATATGCCACTGAATGTGAAATGGATGGCAATGGCCGTATTTTATTACCCGCAAAATTACGCGAGTTTGCAGGCCTTGATAAAAACATAGTGATGATTGGTCAAGGTAACAAGTTTGAATTGTGGAATGAACAAACTTGGAATGAACTCATGGATGAATGTTTAGAAGAAGATTTTGGCGAGATTTTACCGGCTGAACTAGAAAGCCTGTCGATATAAGGCGGAATTATGACTGAGAACGACTCGGAACATCTGCCAGTCTTGTTAAGCGAGACCATACAGGGCTTGTCAGTGAAGGCAGATGGTAAATACCTTGATGCAACATTTGGTCGTGGAGGACACAGCCGTGCAATGTTGTCACTGCTATCTGACAACGGTCGTCTACTTGGATTAGATCGCGATCCCCAAGCAATTAAAACAGGCCAGGCTTTAGCCGCTGAAGATTCTCGTTTTTCTATTGAACATGGCAATTTCTCAGAATTGAATACAGCAGTTCATGCCCGTCTGTGGCAGGGAAATGTTGATGGTATTTTGATGGATATCGGTGTTTCATCCCCACAGCTGGATGATGCTGAACGTGGCTTTAGCTTTATGAAAGATGGACCACTTGATATGCGGATGAATCCGGATGCAGGAATGAGTGCGGCTGAATGGCTCGCTACTGCTGAGATGGATGAGATTGCCGATGTCATCAAAACATTAGGTGAAGAGCGCTATGGCAAACGAATTGCCAGAGCCATCGTGGAAACACGAGAAGAAACCCCAATCACAACCACAAAACAACTGGCAGATTTAGTCGATAAGGCAAGTCCATCACGCGACAAATTCAAACACCCGGCAACCAGAACGTTTCAGGCAATCCGAATTTTTATCAATGAGGAACTGGAAGAGTTGTCTGTGGCATTAGAACAAGCAATTGACGTATTGGCTGTTGGCGGTCGATTGGCTGTGATTAGCTTCCACTCATTAGAAGATCGTATTGTGAAACGTTTTTTTCGTGATGAAGCCCGTGGTGATGATTTGCCGTCTCATTTCCCCATTACGGTGGATCAATTAAATCCTCGTCTGAAAATCATTGGCAAGGCAATCAAAGCGTCAGATGAAGAAATCAAGCTAAATCCTCGTGCGCGTAGTGCTGTGCTGCGTATTGCGGAGAAGCTGGCATGAATATAAGAGCACTGTTAGAAACCATCAAAATCGATACGCCATTATTTGTGATGGTTTTTGTCGTTTTGGTTTCTGCTGTGTCCGTAATTTACACAAAACACCTTAGCCGGAACGAATTTGTACAACTACAGCAGTTAGAAAAACAACGTGACGGGTTGAATGAAGAGTGGGGTCGTTTATTGCTGGAAGAGAGTACTTGGGCTAGCCCTAGCCGTGTAGAACAAGAAGCGAAAAGACGCTTAGGTATGGTTGTACCAAAATCTGACATGACAGTGGTAATAAAACCATGAAGCATCGCGGTCAGAAAGTGCAACAAGTCGGCACATGGCGCCTTAATCTTGTACGCATCATGTTTGTATTGATGGTTGCTGGACTTTGCTGGCGGTTAGCAGATATTCAGGTCTTAAACCCTGAGTTTTTGCGTCATCAAGGTGATGCTCGTCACCTACGCCAGGTCCCCGTTGTTGCTCACCGTGGAATGATTTTAGACCGTCATGGTGAGCCGCTTGCTATTAGTACGCCGGTTCATTCTGTTTGGCTAAACCCACAGGATGTGTTGGCAACTGATCCTCGTATTCCTAAGCTGGCACGTTTACTTGGCTTATCCACACAAACAATTAGAAATAAGATTGAGCAAAACCAATCACGAGAATTCATCTACCTGAAACGTCGTATTACTCCTGAACTGTCTGAAAAGGTTAAAGACCTAGGAATCCAAGGCGTAGCGCTTCAGCGTGAATATAAACGTTATTACCCAGCGGGTGAGGTTGCCTCACATATTGTTGGCTTTACTAATATTGATGACATTGGTCAGGAAGGTCTTGAACTGACTTATGATGCTGTGCTGACAGGCCGTCCAGGTTTGAAACGCATGGTGCGTGATAGCCGTGGTAACTACGTTGAAGGTGGAGAACTGATTCGTCCTGCAAAATCTGGTGAAAACGTTCAATTAAGTATAGATCTGCGATTACAGTATTTAACTTATCAGGCGCTAAAAAAAGCCGTTGCCGACCATCATGCTAAATCTGGCACAGCCGTTATTCTTGATACCCATACCGGTGAAGTACTGGCGATGGCGAATCAGCCTTCTTATAACCCGAATAATAGGGCGGGCCTGAAACCCAGTGATCTGAGAAACCGTGCAGTGACTGATTTATTTGAACCAGGCTCTACAGTCAAACCCTTTACGGTAACCAGTGGGATCAAGTCAGGTCAGTTTGATATCACAACGACTATTAACACGCATCCAGGTTACTACCGCGTAAGTGGTCATCCCATCAGAGATTTTCGTGATTATGGCGAAATCGATTTAGCCACCCTCATCCAAAAATCGAGTAATGTCGGGGCCAGTAAAATTGCTTTAGCACTTGACCCTGCTGAGTTATGGCATGACTTTGCCAGTTTTGGCTTAGGTGAGGCTACCGGGGCCTACTTCCCTGGCGAAGCAATGGGTACCATGCCTGATCCACAATCATGGCGCACGTTGGATATTGCCACAATGGGTTATGGTTATGGTTTGTCGACCAGTGCCATGCAACTTGCCAGAGCCTATACCGTACTAGCGGACGGCGGCATTCTCAAACCTGTAACGTTTATCAAAACTGACAAAAAACCTGTTGGCCGTCGAGAATTTTCAGCCGACATCATGCATGAAGTCGTGCATATGATGGTGAAAGTCACCGAACCTGGTGGCACAGCTACACGTGCTGCTGTAGCTAATTACCATGTGGCCGGAAAAACCGGTACAGCAAAAAAAGCGATTAGTGGTGGTTACGCTGATAAACGATACCAATCTGTCTTTGCTGGCATTATCCCTGCTTCAGCACCGCGATTAGCAATGGTCGTAATGATTGATGAGCCTCAAGGTGAGTATTACGGTGGCGCAGTTGCTGCGCCTGTATTTGCAGAAGTGATGACGGGCGCAATGCGTTTGTTGAATATTGCCCCTGATGATTTACCGATGACCCAGATGCAGGTGGCTCACAAATGATGACTTCAATCGTTCAACCTCAATCCTTGATGGCGTTACTCAGTGATGTCGTTGTTGATAAGTCAGCACTACAAGAGTGCTCCTTGACTGACATCAGTATGGACAGCAGACGTGTCGCTGCCGGTGGTTTATTTTTAGCCTTAGCTAAAAATGCAGCGGATAGAGAGAAGCATCTTCGACAAGCATTAGAAAAAGATATCTTTGCTGTTCTGATTGATGAACAACAGCCTTTAACTGAGACCGAGATTGAAATGCTCTCGGAAGCCGTTGTTATCGCTTACTCAGTTGAAAACCTGGCTGAAAAAGCCGGATTTATCGCTGCTCGGTTCTGCGGTCATCCCTCTGCCGATATGACTATCATTGCGGTAACAGGGACAAATGGTAAAACCTCTGTGAGTCAATTTATTGCTCAAGCGTTGGAAGCGATCAATAAACCTTGCGGTGTTATTGGCACAATGGGAGCGGGACGTTTATGTGATCTGGAAATGACGGGGATGACCACGCCCGATCCAGTCACTATGCAAAAATTACTGGCAAGATTTAAGCGTGATGGTTGTGAATATGTGGCGTTAGAGGCTTCATCACACGCTTTGGCTCAAGGCCGTTTAAATAGTGTGGAGATTAATGTCGCTGTTCTGACGAATCTGAGCCGTGATCACCTCGATTATCACAAAACAATGGCAAATTATGCGGCGGCAAAAAAACGCTTATTTGATATGGAGAGTGTTCAATATGCCGTTATTAATGCCGATGATGCCTTTGGTACGGATGTCATATCAAAACTGAGAGAGAATGTTTCATTACTTACCTACGGTGGTGCAGACAATCAGGTCAATATACGTGCTGAACATGTTTCTTACAAAGCGGATGGTGTCTCATTTGATGCAAAAGTAAATGCTTACTCAATGCCAGTTCGCTTACCCGTTTTAGGCGAGTTTAATGTTGACAACTTACTTGCTGCAATAGGGGTGTTAACGGCATTAGGGCTGGATAGTGAACAATCCCGCGATGCAATTAATCAGTGCCAGGCAGTCTGTGGTCGAATGCAAACCTATTCACAGACAGGACAAGCTTCAGTAGTAATTGATTATGCCCATACACCTGATGCTCTTCATCAGGCGTTGAAAACCTTACAGGTGCATCTCCCTGATGCAGGCCAATTATGGTGTGTGTTTGGTTGTGGTGGCGATAGGGATAGAGGTAAGCGCCCACTTATGGGTAAAGTCGCTGAAAGAGAAGCGAATCAGGTTATTGTTACTGATGATAACCCGCGAACAGAAGATCATTTACTCATTGTCGAAGATATTCTGGCTGGATGTGATGAGCCACAAAAAATCCGAGTCGAACTCGATCGTAAGCTAGCTATTACCTATGCCATTAATCATGCAGGACCGAGTGATATTGTCTTAATTGCGGGTAAAGGTCATGAGTCCTATCAAGAAATTAATCATGTGCGTTATCCCTTCAGTGATTCTGCTGTAGTCGCAGCGGTATTTGACGCAGAGTCAAATGGCATAAAAAACGTGGTAGGAGGGCACTGATGGGGCTTAATTTACCACTTACACGGATTGCTGAAATCATCTCATCAGACGCTACGATTGCTGATGCTCGAGTGACAGGTGCCGTGATTGATTCACGCAAGGTAACCCCCGGCGATTTGTTTATTGCCTTTAAAGGTGAACATGTCGATGGCCATACTTATTTAGCGAAAGCCAGAGAAAATGGTGCTGTGGCTGCCTTAGTTAGTGAGTATCAGGATGATGATTTGCCCCAACTTAAGGTTGATGATGTGCGTCTGGCATTTGGACAAATTGCTCACGCCTGGTTGGCAGAATGTAAAGCAAAAATCATTGCTATTACCGGTAGTAATGGTAAAACCAGCTTAAAAGAAATGCTCAAAGCAGTCCTGTCTCAGGTCGGTACTGTCTCAGCAACGCAAGGGAATCTGAATAACGACTTAGGTGTTCCGTTGACGGTGTGTCGTGTCGACAAAAATGATGATTTTGCTGTAATTGAGATGGGAACAAACCATCCTGGTGAAATTGCCTATCTGATGAGTATTGTATCCCCCGATGTTTCAGTAATTAACAATATCGCTTCTGCACATTTGGAAGGGCTGGGAAGTGAAGAAGGTATTGCCAGAGAAAAAGGCAGTATTTATCAGGGATTGAAAGCAAACGGCACTGCTGTGGTAAATGCTGACATGCCTTATGAGTCAATCTGGCAGCCATTAATAGCTAAACGTAAAACAGTACGCTTTGCTTTCGATAATGACGCTGATATTCGTGCTGATTATATACAGCCAGAAGCGTCTTCAAGTCATTTCCTGGTGAATATTGATGGCGTGAATCATCATATAACGTTGCCTTTGCCTGGCTTACATAATGTAGCTAATGCATTGGCTGCTATCAGTGTCTGTGTAGCGCTGAATATCCCTGTCGATGCCATGGTCAAAGGGTTTAATAGCGTAAAAGCTGTTCCGCATAGACTACAAATGCGTAGAGGACTGGCTGGCAGCCGACTCATCGACGATACCTACAATGCTAACCCTGGCTCATATGTTCGAGCTTTAGAAACATTATCTGGTTTTGATGAACCACGTTGGCTTGTACTCGGTGACTTTGGTGAGTTGGGTGAGGATTGTGATGCTATCCATCAAAACATGGGACTTCAAGCCAAGTCTGCAGGTGTGACATCGTTATTTACAGTTGGAGAAAAAAGCCAACTCGCCGCAGCGGAGTTTGGTGATAACGCTATTCATTTTGAGGATATACAAACATTGCAACAGCTTTTGCAAAACACTTTAACGGCAGATGTAACCTGTTTAATTAAAGGATCACGCTTTATGCAGCTGGATAAATTAGCCGATGAGCTAGCCTCGGAGGCACAGTAATGCTGTTGTTGTTAAGTGATTATTTGAGCCAATACTACAGTGGCTTTAACGTTTTTCAATACCTTACATTAAGAGCCATTCTTGGGGTTATGACGGCACTGGGCATCGCCTTAGTTATCGGACCAACTATGATCCGTCATCTCAGTTTCAGACAGATTGGTCAGGTAGTCAGACAAGATGGACCTGAGTCTCACTTCAGTAAGAAAGGCACGCCAACGATGGGTGGGGCATTGATTCTGGTGGCTATTGCGGTCAGTACGTTATTGTGGGCTGATCTAACCAATCGTTATATTTGGGTCGTTTTGATTATCACCTTGGCATTTGGTTTGATTGGGTTTGTTGATGATTACATCAAACTGGTTCGTCAAGACCCTCGAGGATTATTAAGTCGATATAAATACTTCTGGCAGTCTGTTTTTGGTGGCGGTGCAGCTGTCTTTTTGTATATGACAACAACTGTTCCTGCAGAAACACAACTGATTGTACCGTTTGTAAAAGAGATTGTTATCCCGCTGGGTGGGTGGTACATGCTGTTAACCTATTTAGTCATTGTCGGCAGTAGTAATGCGGTGAATTTAACGGATGGGTTGGACGGTCTAGCCATTATGCCTACTGTTATGGTGGCAGCCGCTTTAGGTTTATTTAGCTATGTAGGTGGCCACTTTGAATTCGCCACCTACTTACAAATTCCCTTTATTCCAAGTGCTGGCGAACTTGTTGTTTTCTGTGCGGCTATGGTCGGCGCTGGACTCGGCTTCCTCTGGTTCAATACCTATCCTGCACAAGTCTTTATGGGCGATGTTGGTGCTCTAGCGCTTGGTGCTGCATTAGGCACGGTTGCTGTGCTTGTCAGACAAGAATTGGTTTTATTAATCATGGGCGGTGTATTTGTTATCGAAACACTCTCGGTCATGATTCAAGTGGGCTCATACAAACTGCGCGGTAAACGCGTCTTTCTTATGGCACCAATCCATCATCATTACGAACTCAAAGGCTGGCCAGAACCACGCATTATTGTGCGGTTCTGGATTGTCACTGTGTTCCTGGTGTTGATTGGCTTAGCGACGTTGAAAATACGATGACATATGGCATGAATAGTCTTTCGCATAAAAACTGCCTGATCATCGGTCTAGGGCAGACTGGGCTGTCGTGTGCACGCTTTTTAGCCAATAGAGCGCTTGGTATTGCCATTATGGATACGCGTGAAACGCCACCTTCTGTGCAAGATGTGAAAAACGCCTATCCACAAGTATTGATTAAAACAGGCGGACTTGATCAGGATTGGATATTAAAAGCTGATCTTATTGTGCTGAGTCCAGGCATTGATCCGCGTTTACCTGAAATTGAAATGGCGCGTCAGGCGGGAATTGAGATCGTTGGTGATATTGAGCTATTTGCGCGATATGCTGATGCACCGGTAGTTGCTATCACCGGTTCAAATGGTAAAAGCACGGTAACAACCTTACTCGCTTTGATGGCACAGGTCTCAGGGAAAACAGTGAGAGCAGGTGGTAACTTAGGGACACCAGCGCTGGATTTGTTGGAAGAGTCTGCACCTGATTTCTATATTTTGGAGTTATCCAGTTTTCAATTAGAGACGGTTCGATCTTTAAACGCTTTTGCTGCAGTCGTACTCAATGTCAGCCCGGATCATATGGATCGCTATGATTCATTAGAATCCTATCAGCATGCAAAACAAACCATCTTTAATGGAGATGGTGTCATGGTAATTAATCGTGATGATCCTGTTGTTAATGGTATGACTCAATCTGGTCGAAATACGATTGGATTCAGTCTTCACGAGTCACAAGGTGTGGATTTTGGACTGCTGGAAAGAGATGGACAAACCTGGCTGGCAGAAGGTGAATATCCGCTGCTCCCGATTGAACAGATGAAAATTATTGGTTCACACAATATTGCGAATGCATTAGCAGCACTCGCGCTGGGATCAGCGATGGCATTACCGATGACATCTATGTTGTCAGCACTTCGAGAGTATAAAGGCTTACCTCATCGTTGTCGGTTTGTCAGACAACTCAATGGAACTCGTTGGTTTAATGATTCTAAAGCGACCAATGTGGGAGCAACAGTCGCTGCAATTGATGGGCTAGCTGAGAGTGGAAAAATTATTCTGATTGCAGGTGGTGTCGGTAAGGACCAAGATTTTTCAGAGCTGACGCCTTCATTAAAAGCATCAGTTAAGGCCGTCATATTAATAGGTATAGATGCAGATAAAATCGCTAAAGTGATTCCTACTGGTGTTGATCAAGTCCAGGCAACGGATATGGCCGAGGCGGTAAAAATTGCGCAAGGCATCGCCAGTGAAGGAGACAGTGTTTTGTTATCTCCTGCCTGCGCCAGTTTCGATATGTTTAGTAACTATGCTGAACGTGGTAACGCTTTTGAACAAGCCGTCAGGGAGATTGCAGCATGAGTGAGTCATCACTGCAATTTGATAAGAGTTTATTGTTCGCAACTGGTGCATTGCTGTTCATAGGGCTTGTGATGGTGTGTTCTGCTTCTATTACTGTGGCAGATAGCCGCCTTGAACAGCCACTCTACTTTTTCATACGTCAGTTTGCATTTGCTGCGGTAGGCATTGCTATTGCCTGGGGTTTTATCTCCGTCAGATTAGCTGTTTGGCAGCGTATTGCACCACAGTTATTGATGGCTGGTGTGGCGATGCTGATTATGGTGTTAATCCCCGGTATAGGGCGAGAAGTCAATGGTAGTTCACGCTGGTTACCTCTAGGTCCAGTGAACTTACAGGTAGCAGAGTTAATTAAGCTTTTTGCAATTATTTACATTGCAGATTATCTGCAGCGCCATCATGGTCAATTGCATGTTTCATTTTTAAAAGTCTTAGCACCGCTGACTTTATTAGGTATCGCTGCATTATTACTGTTACTGCAACCTGATATGGGCTCAATGGTGGTCATCATGTCTACCGTGCTAGCCATGTTGTTTTTGGGCGGGGCAAGGCTGGATGTCTTTGCCACCTTGATTGGGGTCATGGGCTTACTGTTTGCCATGCTGGTGTGGATTGCACCTTATCGTCTTGAGCGATTACAAAGTTTTATGGACCCGTGGGCAGACCCATTCGGCAGTGGCTTCCAATTAACACAGGCATTGATTGCTTTTGGCCGTGGCGACTGGTTCGGCGTCGGTCTGGGTAGCAGTATGCAAAAGCTATTTTACTTACCCGAAGCACATACCGACTTTCTCTACTCCATCATTGCCGAAGAATTAGGACTGGTAGGTGCGCTTACCGTAATTGCGTTGTTTTTCGTGTTTATCTGGCGAGCTTTAGCCATCGGTCGTGCAGCAGAGCAGGCAGGGCAGATATTCGGAGCTCAGATTGCCTACGGTATTGGTATTTGGTTGGGGTTGCAGGCTTGTGTGAATATCGGTGTGAACATGGGGGCCTTACCGACAAAAGGTTTGACACTGCCATTAATGAGCTATGGCGGTAGTAGTTTAGTGATTGTCTGTGCGGCCATTGCATTGTTATTCCGCGTGGATATGGAAACACGCCTACCAGAAAAAGCATCAGCGAGGATCAGACGATGAAAAGAGTCATGATCATGGCCGGTGGTACCGGTGGACATGTTTTCCCAGCACTTGCGGTGGCTGATGAGTTACGTCAGAGAGATGTTGAAGTGTCTTGGATAGGGACTGCGCATGGTATTGAAGCGAAGTTAGTGCCTGCAGCAGGTTATAAATTATCTGAGATTAAAGTCCGAGGCTTACGTGGCAATGGCGTTCTCGGTTGGTTGATGGCGCCATTCAAAGTGGTGAAAGCGGTACTTGAAGCTGGGTCACTCATTCGTCAATTAAAACCAGACGTAGTAATGGGGTTAGGTGGTTTTGCCTCAGGCCCGGGTGGTTTTGCAGCCTGGTTGATGGGCAAACCTTTAATGATCCATGAACAAAATGCGATTCCTGGACTGACAAATCGTTTACTAGCGAAATTGGCAGATAAGGTGCTGACTGGTTTTCCTGATAGTTTTGAGAAAAAGGTTGATGCTGAATGGGTCGGAAACCCCGTCAGAAAATCAATTGAAGAGCTACCTGAACCACAGCATCGTCAAACAGCAAAAACAGGCCGATTGAAACTATTAGTCTTAGGTGGAAGCTTGGGTGCACGCTCATTAAATACCTGTGTGCCCCAAGCTTTAGCCAAAATATCAGCTGAACAGCGTCCAGAGGTGATTCATCAATGTGGCAGTAAACACAGTGATGATTGTCGTCAATCTTATAAAGACGCAGGTGTGGAGGCTAATGTAAAAGAATTTATTGAAGACATGGCTGATGCATACGGATGGGCAGATTTAGTGATATGTCGTGCTGGTGCTCTTACTGTGGCTGAAGTATCTGCAGCAGGTATTGCATCGATTTTGGTGCCTTATCCTTACGCAGTTGACGATCATCAAACGCATAATGCCGCTCTACTGGTGGACGCTAATGCGGCCATATTGATGGCTGACCAAAGCTTAGATGCCGATGTGGTTGCAAAGACCATTAGTCGATTGAGTGGCGACAGAGAAGGATTATTGAACATGGCAAATGCGGCAAGACAGGTCGCAAAGATTGGTACAGCAGCTTATGTCGCAGGCTTATGTATGGAGGCCGCTAATGGATAGACTTACCTCTGCTATGCAAAGTCGTGTGAAGCATATTCACTTCATCGGTATCGGTGGTGTCGGTATGGGCGGTATCGCTGAAGTATTGCTGAACCTGGGATATCAGGTCAGCGGTAGTGATTTAGCTGAAAATAGTTTAATCAAGCACCTCCGTAGTTTGGGCGCGACCATCATGATTGGTCATGACCCCACCTACCTTGAAGGCGCTGATGTGGTAGTGGTAACCACAGCTGTCAGTGAAGATAATGTTGAATTAATCGCTGCAAGAGAACAATTAATTCCTGTAGTGCCTCGAGCTGAAATGCTGGCGGAGCTAATGCGATTTAGTTATGGCATTGCTGTAGCGGGAACCCACGGTAAAACCACAACAACCAGTTTGATTGCAGCGTTATTAAGTGAAGGTGAACTCGACCCTACATTTGTTATCGGTGGTCGTTTAAACAGTGCTGGCACTAATGCACGTTTGGGCACGGGACGTTATCTGGTGGCTGAAGCTGATGAAAGTGACGCCTCATTCCTATACCTGCAACCAATGATTGCCGTTGTTACCAATATTGATGAAGATCATATGGCGACATACGATGGGGATTTCGATAAGTTAAAAGCGACCTTCATTGAGTTCCTTCATCACTTACCTTTTTATGGCCTGGCCGTTCTATGTTTGGATGACCCTGTCAATCAGTCATTATTAGCTGATGTTACCCGACCATTTATTACCTATGGTCAAAATGCAGACGCTGATTATCAATTAGTTGATTTGACACAACATCAGGGACAAAGCTTTTTCACCGTTGTTGAGAAAAGATCCGGTCAGAGTTTCCCGGTGACACTTAATATGCCTGGTTTACACAATGCCCTGAATGCGACTGCTGCCATGGCTGTGGCACGTAATCTTGATGTCAGTGTGACTAATTGCCAGAGAGCATTGCTCAAGTTTGATGGCGTCGGACGCCGGTTTAATCTGTTGGGTCAGGTCAAAGCTGGTAAAGGCCAAGCCTTACTGATTGATGATTATGGTCATCATCCAACAGAAATCGCTGCGACATTAGACGCTACACGTGGTGGCTGGCCTAATAACCGTTTAGTTTTAGTATTTCAGCCGCACCGTTACACTCGAACACGCGATTTATTCGAAGACTTTGCCCATGTGTTATCCAGTGTTGATGTATTAGTGGTATTAGAAGTCTACCCAGCAGGCGAAACAAAAATCGCTGGTGCAGATGCGCGTAGCTTATGCCGAGCCATTCGTCTTCGTGGTCAGGTTGAGCCAGTATTTGCGGAAAATAAACAAGAGTTATATGCGTTACTGCCTGGTCTACTGGAAGATGGTGATGTATTACTCACACTAGGTGCCGGTGACATTGGACGTATGGCTCAGGCATTGCCTGATGTATTAAATGGAGGTGCTGAATGATAGCGCTTCCACAAACATTGAAAGGTGAATTGAAAACAAACGAGCCTTTATCTCGTTATAACTCATGGCGAGTAGGTGGTCCGGCGAAACAACTATATCGTCCTACAGATAGGCATGATCTTGCCTTGTTTTTACAACAACTATCTGTAGAAGAACCTATTTTATGGGTAGGGCTTGGCAGCAATTTACTGATTCGTGATGGCGGCTTTGACGGTACAGTCATCGTCACCGCTGGCACATTACAAACCATGGATGTCATTGATAATGAAATTACCGCGGAAGTAGGCCTTTATTGCAGCAAGCTTGCTAAACAAGCGGCTAAGTCAGGGTTGAAAGGCGCGGCGTTCTGGGCGGGTATTCCTGGCACCTTTGGTGGAGCTTTAGCGATGAATGCTGGGGCGCATGGGGCTGAAACATGGGACTCCGTGGTGGAAATTACGACCATTGATAAACAAGGGAAGCTACACGAGTACCGCTCAGAACAGTTTGATGTGAACTATCGCCATGTCAGCTTGCCTGACAACCAGTGGTTTGTTGCTGCAAAAATGCGATTTGAGCATGGTGACAAAAATACTGAGCTTGAATTGATTCGTGATTTATTGAAAAAGCGAAATATCAGTCAACCCACAAACCAACCTTGTGCTGGTTCAGTATTTCGTAACCCTCCCGGTGATTTTTCTGGACGTTTAATTGAGGTCAGTGGCTTGAAAGGGCTGACTATTGGTGGTGCCAGTGTATCTGATAAACATGCCAACTTTATCGTTAATAATGGTGAGGCGACTGCAGCAGATATTGAAGCACTGATTTTTGAAGTGCAGCAGCGAGTGGAGCAAGAGCATGGGGTCAAGCTCATCCCAGAAGTACATATTATCGGAGAGCAACCATGACCAAACGCATACGTTCAGCTGCTGATTTTGGTCGTGTTGCTGTACTGATGGGCGGACGTTCTGCTGAGCGTGAGATTTCGCTGATAAGCGGCAACGCTGTATTAGACGGTCTGCAACGTAAAGGGGTTGATGCTTATAGCATTGATGTCAGTTTTGATATTTGCCAGAAAATTGCCAGTGGTAAATTTGACCGAGCATTTATCGTGCTTCATGGGCGTGGCGGTGAAGATGGTGAAATTCAAGGTTTTTTACAGGCCATTAACCTGTCTTATACCGGCAGTGCGATTAGTGCATCAGTGTTGTCGATGAACAAACGTCTGAGCAAACTGACATGGATTCAGCAGGGTTTACCTACAGCCAAATTTGTTGCCGTATCTGCACAAACCAATACGGATGAATTAGTCGCCGAGTTAGGTCTGCCACTAATTATCAAACCTGTTAATGAAGGCTCAAGCATTGGCATGTCCAAAGTCAATGACCACGGAGAGCTACGACAGGCGATTGATTTAGCGTTGAAATATGACGCTGATGTTATCGCTGAACAGTGGATACATGGTGAGGAATATACCGTTGCCATTTTAGATGATGAGGCCTTACCAGCCATTCGTTTAAAAACGCCACATGAATTTTATGATTTTGATGCTAAATATCACGCCAACGATACTGAGTATTTATGTCCTTGTGGATTGGATGCTGATGTTGAACAAGACATGCAAGATATTGCTGTAAAAGCCTTCAATGCATTGGATATGAAAGGCTGGGGTCGCATTGACTTTATGCGTGATACACAAGGGAATTTGTTTTTACTGGAAGCAAACAGCGTACCCGGTATGACCGACCATAGTTTAGTACCTATGGCCGCTAAGCAAGCTGGAATGTCATTTGAAGACTTAGTCTGGCGTATTTTAGAAACCAGTTTTAAGGATGAAAACTGATGGCTAAACAGCGGAGAGGTGCCAAACTGCAGCAGCCACCGAAGGTGAAACAGCCAAGGTCGACATTACCATGGAAAAAACTATTTAAGCATGCTGCTGCTTTGTTAGTCGTCGTTGTGTTAGTTGCTGGCGGGACGTATCTGCGTGAGGCAAATACATTGCCGATCAAACATGTCACGGTTGATGGCACGCTACGTCATACCGATAGGGACAAGTTAGTTCAGGCTGTTATGCCGTATGTTAGAGGTAGCTTTTTAAATGTGGATGTGGCGAGCATTCAAAAAGCGGGTGAGACCTTACCATGGGTAGAGCAAATACAAGTCAGACGAATATGGCCGGATACATTGCATTTAATTGTGGCTGAGCATGAAGCCGTAGCCCGTTGGAATCATGATGGTTTGGTCAATCGACACGGCAAAGTATTCAAGCCGAGTAAAGAAACACTGCCAGATGGTTTAATCCAGTTGAATGGACCTGAGGGTATGAGTGAGATGATGTCACGCCGCTTAGTCGCTATCCAGCAAAAAGTGAATGTGCTGGGCTTACGTGTTGTCAGCATGAGTATGGATAAACGTCGAGCCTGGCAAGTGGATTTTAAAGATGGTCTGCATCTTAAGTTAGGCCGAACCGATGATGAAAGCAGGCTAAACCGTTTTGTCACAGTCTATTTGGGTGGCTTAGGCTCATTTAAAGACCTGATTAAAGAGATTGATATGCGTTACACCAATGGGCTGGCAGTGGTATGGAAATCCGGCCAGCAACCTGATTTTAATGGAACAGTATGATGTCGAAACGAAGTGAAAGAGAACTTATCGTTGGATTGGATATCGGAACATCAAAGGTAGTGGCCATTGTTGCTGCACCGGTTATTGATGCCGGTCCTAATGATAATGCGCTCGAAATTATTGGCATTGGCTCTCACCCTGCCAGAGGCATGAAAAAAGGTGTCGTCGTCAATATCGAGTCGACCGTTCAGTCTATTCAGCGTGCGATTGAAGAAGCTGAACTGATGGCTGGCTGTCAGATTTATTCGGTATACGCTGGGATTGCCGGCAGTCATATCCGAAGCTTGAATTCACATGGCACAGTCGCTATTCGTGATAAAGAAGTGACACAAGGTGATATCGAACGTGTGATGGATGCAGCTCGAGCTGTACATTTTCCTGGTGATCAGCAACTGCTGCATGTGTTACCTCAGGAATACATCATTGATAACCAGGAAGGTATACGTGAACCGATTGGTATGTCTGGTGTTCGACTCGAAGCCAAAGTGCATCTCATCACAGGTGCTGTGAGTGCTGCACAAAATATTACCAAATGTATTGAGCGATGCGGCTTAACGGTTGATGGCATCGTGCTTGAGCAGATGGCATCTAGCTACTCGGTATTAGATCAGGATGAAAAAGAACTCGGTGTTTGTATCGTCGATATCGGTGGAGGCACAACAGATATTGCAGTATTTGTTGATGGTGCCATTCGCCACACTGCCGTCATTCCAATCGCCGGTGATCAGGTGACGAACGATATTGCTGTGGCATTACGAACACCGACGCAATACGCCGAAGAAATCAAAATTAAATATGCCTGTGCGTTGACACAATTGGCTCGTGAAGACGAAACCATTGAAGTACCAAGTGTCGGTGATAGGCCTCCTCGCCAACTTGCTAGGCAGACGCTAGCTGAAGTTGTTGAGCCAAGATATGAAGAATTATTGATGCTAGTTCAGGCTGAACTACGTCGTAGTGGGTTTGAAGAACTTCTGGCTGCCGGCATTGTGCTGACAGGTGGTAGTTCAAAAATGGAAGGCGCTATTGAGCTTGCTGAAGAGGTCTTCCACCTTCCTGTGCGTTTGGGTGTGCCACAACATGTCGGGGGACTTGTTGATGTAGTGCGTAACCCAATTCATGCAACAGGTGTTGGGTTGCTGTTATTCGGCAATCAGGAGCATGCCCCTGGGCATGGTGAAATTAAAGTAAGTGATGGCTTAAAAGGCATGCTGGCAAGAATGAAAAGCTGGTTCCAAGGGAATTTTTAAGCTGAGTAACTAAGCATGTTTGTTTTAAACAATTTATTGGGGGAGACGTTATGACTTTTGAATTAATTGATACATACAGTGAAAATGCTGTCATTAAAGTGATTGGTGTTGGTGGCGGTGGCGGTAATGCGCTTGAGCATATGGTCATCAACCAAATCGAAGGGGTGGATTTTATTAGTGCGAATACGGATGCTCAAGCATTACGCAAGAGCTCGGCAACCACGCAGCTGCAACTTGGTGGTGATATCACTAAGGGATTAGGTGCTGGAGCTAATCCTGATGTAGGTCGTCAGGCCGCACTAGAAGACAGAGAACGCATCATGGAAGTGATTGATGGTGCTGATATGGTGTTCATCACAGCTGGTATGGGTGGTGGTACAGGAACGGGTGCTGCTCCTGTCGTTGCTCAAGTGGCCAAAGAAATGGGAATTCTGACCGTGGCAGTAGTCACAAAACCTTTCCCATTCGAAGGCGGTAAGCGCATGAAGATTGCGCAAGCCGGCATTGAAGAATTAGGTCAACACGTTGACTCATTGATTACTATTCCTAACGAAAAACTGTTGAAAGTACTTGGTAAGGACATGACTTTGCTGAATGCATTTAAATCAGCGAATGATGTCTTGCTAGGTGCGGTACAAGGGATTGCTGAATTAATCACACGTGAAGGTATGATCAATGTCGACTTTGCTGACGTACGTACTGTGATGTCAGAAATGGGCATGGCAATGATGGGTACTGGTCACGCTAAAGGTGAAAACCGTGCTCGTGAAGCAGCAAAACTCGCCGTTTCAAGCCCACTTTTGGAAGATGTTGATTTAGCGGGTGCCAGAGGTGTGTTAGTTAATATTACAGCTGGTCTGGATATGAGTATCGGTGAGTTTGAAGAGGTGGGTAACACTATTAAAGAATTTGCTTCAGACGACGCTACAGTTGTTGTAGGGACTGTGATTGACCCTGATATGACAGATGAATTGAGAGTCACTGTAGTTGCCACTGGCTTGGGCGCTCCAAGAGTCGCTGTGGCAAAAGCACCGGAAGAAGCGGCGCCTCAAATTGAGATTGTTAAAAAGCCTGTTGAAATTGATTATGATGAACCAACGGTCATTCGTAATGGTAAAGATAGTCAGCAGAAACAAGTAGCGAACGGCGATGTCAATATGGATTATCTTGATATTCCAGCTTTTCTTCGTCGCCAGGCTGATTAATTTAGTATAGCTGCATATATTCTGCTTATGATATTATGCTTTGATCTGTAACTGTTTAAGGGGGTAATACACCGTGATAAAGCAACGAACATTGAAGAATGTGATTCGTGCGACCGGTGTCGGTTTGCATAGTGGTGAGATGGTGTATCTGACCCTACGTCCTGCCGCCCCTAATACAGGTATTATCTTCCGTAGAGTGGACTTAGATCCCGTCGTTGAAATTCAGGCGAAAGCTGAGAATGTAGGCGAAACAGCATTATCAACCACTCTAGTTGAGCATGGTGAACGTGTTTCTACGGTAGAGCATTTATTATCTGCATTTGCTGGATTGGGTATTGATAATGCCTATATCGATTTGAATGCTGCTGAAGTGCCTATTATGGATGGCAGTGCTGGACCTTTTGTATTCCTGGTACAGTCCGCAGGTATCGAAGAGCAGAATGTTGCTAAACAGTTTATCCGCATCAAAAAACCAGTTGTGATGGAAGACGGTGATAAATGGGCCAAATTTGAACCATTCGATGGCTTCAAAGTGTCATTTACTATCGACTTCGAGCATCCTGCATTCACTGGACGACCCCAACAAGTCGATGTTGATTTCTCCTCCACATCGTTTGTTCGCGAAGTGAGTCGTGCACGTACATTTGGTTTTATGAAAGATATTGAAAAGTTACGAGAAAATAACCTGGCATTAGGTGGCAGTATGGATAATGCCATCGTCGTTGATGACTACCGTGTGTTAAATGAAGATGGTTTACGTTATGAAGACGAATTTGTTCGTCATAAAGTACTGGATGCCATCGGTGATTTATATTTACTTGGGCATAGCCTGATAGGTGCTTTTAAAGGCCATAAATCAGGGCATGAAGTGAATAATAAATTATTACGGAAATTGTTAGCACAGGAAGATGCCTGGGAATTAGTAAGCTTTGAAGATGATAAAGATGCCCCCATTCTTTTCAGTCGACCTGCAGCTTCTATCTCAAACTAATCTTTCCGCTTGGATTGACGTTTAGCTAATTTATTCAAGGCGGCCTTTAACGGGCCGTCTTGCATTTCAGCAGCAGTACTTTCCAGAAGCTCTGCTGTTTTTTCTGATACACGAAGTGTGTTGGGAAGTGTTTTTTGTTTGAGTGGTTCGGCCTGTGGTCTGACCTTTACCTCAAGCTTTTTTACCGGTTTCGGTAAATGTGCTGATAAGGTAGTGCAAATAAAGGCCGCCTGGAAGCGCAATAGACTCGCATAGTTGGCTTTGTCGGTAAGGATGATGATTTTATCTTCAGTGATGTTAGCCAAGGTGCAGTGATTACTAAATTTTAAAGGCAGGCTTTTTTGCAAAATGGTGTTAAGCTTGTTCAGTTTTTGGGCGTGAATTGATAACCATTTCATCTGGTTATCGTTTTTATATAGTTGGCCAATGCGCTCAAGTTTTTTTGACATATTTTAAGTGACTGAAAAAGGATAACAATGCAGGTTATCATTATATCCTCAAACAGCAAGACCCATAAGCATTGGCATTTAACGCGATCGACATTATTGGTTTTGATGTTAATGCTGACGTGTCTAATCAGTGTGGGCAGCTATAGCCTAGCAAAGTGGTTATATACAGACCGAACAAACCAAAAACCTCCTCAAGTTATCTCTCTCTCTTCAGAACCAACGTCGCCTGATAGCAATCAAATTCAAGCAAGTAATAATCAAGAAGAAAATTTACAAGACTTTTATGCCAAGCAGTTAGGTGGCCTGCAGGCGGAAACTATTCGTCTGAAAATGTTCAGTCAACGTTTAGCTGAAATAGCAGGTATCAATGCTGAAGATTTCTCTCTGGATGAACATCCAGCTCAGGGCGGTATTGAACACGATGGTTCACCACTGAGTAGTGAGGCTTTAGATCGAGGAATTCAACAACTCTCAAGCCAATTACGTGGGCAGAGTGACACATTGGATGCGCTTGAGGAATATCTGATCACCAAAGAAAATATTGCAGCAGGGATTCCTGAAGGTAAACCAGTTAAAAATGGTTGGGTCTCGTCATTCTATGGCAGTCGCATTGACCCTTTTAATGGTAAAAAAACGTTTCATGAAGGCATCGATATTGCTGCAAAAGAGGGTAGCCCGGTGATGGCTGTTGCTGACGGTATTGTAAGTTGGGTAGGTGAGCGTGGTGGTTATGGCGGTTTAGTCGAAATTGATCATGGCAATGGTTATGTCACGCGTTATGCACATAATAAAACTATTAAAGTCAGCAAGGGCGTACGTGTAAGCAAAGGTGAAGTTGTCGCATTAATGGGATCTACCGGACGTTCAACTGGACCACACGTTCATTATGAAGTCTTACGTGACGGTAAACATATCAATCCCTATAGTTTTATCAAGTAAATTCTTTTTTGCTCTTGTTTTATCCGTGGGAAGTCTCCACATGAAACAGTGTGATCTACAAACACTGACTCTGTCCGCGGTATAATCACAAGTTTATTACTTTTTATCGGTGTTCACGCCGAAGTCAATACAGTTTAAGGCGAAAAAATGGTTAGCAAGTTTTTCAGTAAAATTTTTGGTAGTCGTAACGATCGCGTATTAAAAAAAATGCGCAAGTATATAGATGAGATTGCCAAGTTTGAAATGGAAATAGAGCAACTTGATGACCCGGCGTTACAGGCAAAAACCGCAGAGTTTAAACAACGCCTCGCTGATGGACAGAGCATCGACGATTTACTGACCGAAGCTTTTGCTGTCGTACGTGAGACAAGTAAACGTGTTTTGGGTATGCGGCACTTTGACGTACAGATGATCGGCGGTATGGTGCTGAATGATGGCAAAGTTGCAGAGATGAAAACCGGTGAAGGTAAAACACTGGTGGCAACGCTTGCTGTTTATCTCAATGCCTTGGAGGGTAATGGTGTGCACGTTATTACCGTCAATGATTACTTGGCTAAACGTGATGCTACACAGATGGGCAAACTCTATAGTTTTCTTGGTCTGACAACTGGCGTTATCGTTGGTGGTCTAGGTAATGATGAGCGACGTGAAGCTTATAATTGCGATATTACATACGGCACCAATAACGAATTTGGTTTTGATTACCTTCGTGACAATATGGCTTTCCGCCTGGAAGAAAAGGTTCAGCGGGAATTAAATTTTGCAGTCATTGATGAAGTCGATTCAATTCTGATTGACGAAGCCAGAACACCATTGATTATCTCGGGACCAGCGGAAGATAGTTCAGAGTTATATCAGAAAATTAATACACTGATTCCGAGTCTAAGCAAACAGGAAGGTGAAGGTGATGATGTCACTGTTCCAGGTGACTTCACTCTGGATGAGAAAAATAAACAAGTCCACTTTACTGAATCGGGTCATGAAAAAATTGAATCAATGCTCACAGACATTGGTTTATTGGCAGAAGATGCCAGCTTATACGATGCTACTAATATCGGCCTGATGCATCATGTGACTGCTGCTCTACGTGCCCATGTTTTATTTCAGCGTGATGTTGATTACATCGTACAAGACAACCAGATTGTCATCGTTGATGAATTTACCGGAAGAAGTATGCCTGGCCGACGTTGGTCTGAAGGCTTGCATCAAGCCGTTGAAGCAAAAGAAAATGTGAAGATTCAGAATGAGAATCAAACACTCGCATCAATTACTTTCCAAAATTACTTCCGCCTGTATAACAAATTATCTGGTATGACAGGTACTGCTGATACTGAAGCTTATGAGCTTCAATCAATTTATGGTCTGGAAGTTGTCGTTATCCCGACGCATAAAGAAATGCAGCGTAAGGATGAAGCAGATCGTATCTATCTGACGGCAAAAGAGAAATACGAAGCTATTCTGGAAGATGTGAAACAGTGTGTAGAACGTGGCCAACCTGTTCTGGTAGGTACTGCCTCTATTGAGAGTTCCGAATACCTGCACAGCTTACTTAAAAATGCCAAGATTCCACATGCTGTCCTCAATGCGAAATTCCATGAAAAAGAAGCACACATCATTGCCAATGCGGGTATGCCTTCGGCGGTTACAATTGCTACTAATATGGCGGGCCGCGGTACGGACATTGTGCTAGGTGGTAGTCTGGATGCAGAGTTAGATGGATTAGCAGAAGATACGAGTGAAGAGCAAAAACAAACAGTTCGTCAGGAATGGATGAACCGTCATGAAGCCGTTTTAGCAGCAGGTGGTTTACATATTATCGGTACAGAGCGACATGAGTCTCGTCGTATCGATAATCAGCTGCGCGGCCGCTCTGGTCGTCAGGGTGATCCGGGTTCAACGCGCTTCTATCTTTCTTTGGAAGATAACTTAATGCGTATTTTTGCCTCAGAACGGATGGCTGGACTGATGCAGAAATTAGGCATGGAAGAGGGTGAAGCGATTGAGCATCCTTGGGTGTCACGAGCTATTGAGAATGCCCAACGTAAAGTTGAAGGTCATAACTTTGATATACGTAAACAATTACTTGAGTTCGATGATGTTGCCAACGACCAGCGTAAAGTGGTTTATGAGCAACGTAATGAATTGATGGCAGCTGATGATGTGTCAGAAACCATTACATCCATGCGTAGTAGTGTTATTAATGAAGTTATCAGTTTATATATTCCACCAAACAGTATTGATGAACAATGGGATACGGCTGGCCTTGAGGAAGCATTAAGAGAAGAATTTGCTTTAGATGCACCGATTAGTGAGTGGCTGGAACAAGATGACTCTTTGCATGAAGAGTCTTTACGTGAACGTATTGTCGAAGAAGCTGAAAAAGCCTATAAACATAAAGAAGAGTCTGTTGGTGAAGAATTGATGCGTCATTTTGAAAAGGCCATCATGCTACAAACTCTGGACTCTCAGTGGAAAGATCACCTAGCTCAAATGGATTATCTGCGTACAGGTATTAATTTACGTGGATATGCACAAAAAGATCCTAAGCAAGAGTATAAGCGTGAATCATTCAGCTTATTTAAAGCGATGCTCGACAATATTAAACATGAAGTCATTAAATTGATCTCACGTGTACAAATCCGCGCAGAAGAGGATGTGGAAGCTGTTGAGGAGCAACGTCGTCAAACAGCTGAAGTAGAATATCAGCACGAGCAGGCTCAACAATTAGCTAGTGAAGAGAGTGAAGAGGAAGATCTGGCTGCTCATCAGCCTTATACCCGTGATGGTAATAAAGTAGGCCGTAATGATCCCTGCCCTTGCGGTAGTGGTAAAAAGTTCAAACAATGTCACGGAGCAATTCGTTAATGGCAGTTAACTTGTCAGCACCTAATGCAGAAGATTTATTAGCAGTTAAAGGCATTCGTCTTGCCACAGCGAGTGCAGGAATAAAAAAACCGGGTAGACAAGATGTTGTATTGATTGAACTAGAGGAAGGTACTCGAACAGCGGCTGTTTATACAAAAAATGCGTTCTGTGCCGCGCCAGTCATCATTGCAAAACAGCATCAAACTGAAGAAACGCCACGCTATTTACTGATTAACTCAGGTAACGCCAATGCCGGTACAGGTGAGGCGGGCTTAATGGCTGCTAAGTCTTGTTGTCAGGCTGTTGCGGCTGTTGCAGGTGTGAATGAAGCCAGTGTATTACCTTTTTCTACCGGTGTTATTGGGCAACCATTACCGGTGGATAAAATCAATGCTGTATTGTCTGATGCTCATAGTCATTTATCGGCAGATAATTGGTTAGCCGCAGCACAGGGCATTATGACAACTGATACGCTTGCTAAAGCAAAATCTGTTCAGTTGAAGCTTGGAGGCAAAACAGTCACTATCACGGGAATGTCTAAAGGCTCCGGTATGATTCGTCCTGATATGGCGACGATGCTGGCGTATATTACGACCGATGCCAACGTGAATCAGGCTGTATTAAAAACAATGCTTAATAATGCAATGGGGCAGTCATTCAATCGTATAACTGTAGATGGTGACACCTCGACCAATGATGCCTGTGTGTTGATGGCAACAGGCCAGGCAGGCAATGCTGAAATTACTCAGATTACGTCTTCTGACGGCGAAGCCTTACAGAAAGCGATAAACGATGTATGCCGTTATCTGGCTCAGGCGATTGTGCGTGATGGTGAAGGCGCGACTAAGTTTATAACCATTAACGTTGAGCAGGGACAAAGTCAGGAAGAGTGCCGTCAAGTGGCATACACCATTGCTCATTCGCCACTAGTCAAAACTGCATTATTTGCATCCGATCCTAATTGGGGGAGAATCCTGGCTGCTGTTGGTCGCAGTGGTTTAGTTGATTTTGATTTATCAGGTGTGTCTATATTTATCGGTGATGTGTGTATCGTTGAATCTGGCCAACCAGAGAACAGTTATACCGAAGAAAAAGGTCAAGCAGTTATGGCTGAATCTGAGATTGTTATTACCATAAAATTAGATCGTGGTGATGCCTACGACCAAGTATGGACATGCGACTTCTCTTACGACTATGTCAAAATTAACGCTGAGTATCGCACCTAAGTTAGAGTAATAAATGAGCCAAAATACGATTACCACCCTGAGTGAGTTTTTAGAGCAGAGTGGCGCCCATTATCGTGTGTTTGACATGGGCCGCAGAGTCACCAAACTGAGTGCAAAGAAATTTACTCGCTTTGAGGCAGCAGAAGTACCTTATCCATTTCCATTCCAACGAATAGCCTTATTCGGCATTATTTTTTGGCATCCACAATTTACTGATAGACATTATGTCTGGTTTCTCAAATTCCCGCTTGATGAGCAGGGCTTGTTAATACAGGCTGCTCGTGATGAATTTCTAGTCATGGTTCTTGACCGAGTTGGTGAGTGTTTACTTGCCGCTGCAGATGGTAATTTTATCGAAGGCGCTTTAAAAGATAGTCCATATAGTTTCAATCCGCGTGAAGATCGCATGGCAGCGTTTAATGCTCAGGCCACGAAAAGTTTAAATTTAAGACCTTCCTCATTCTATGATGCGGCATATGATTATTTTACCGGTCAAAAACCGTTTGATAGTTGGCAAGTTCTTGGTATGCAAGGTGTGGCTGACATTGCCGTAAGAACAGATGATAGAGTGCTGACAAAAGCATTAATACAGACCTTACCTCAACTACCACCACAGCCTTTTCATATGCTGACATCTTTCATGGAAAATGCTGAACCGACCAATAATATGGTGGAAGCTTTACAGTGGCGTCTGAAAAATGAATTAGAGCAAAATCTACCAGACGTAGCAGAAATTTGTGCCTGTTTACGGGCCGTTTCTAATAGCCCTGCTGAGGGCTTAATTAAGAGCATGATAAAACAGGTGCTGAGTAACGATATTAGTCGCCAAATTGAAGTCTTAGCCGTTATTGCTGGGCGCTGCTGGGAAGCTCTCGAATCGCCTGAGCTTTGTCAGTTATTTGTTGAAAAATTAGCCATAAATGAAGCTGATTATGAAGGCTTTAGCCTTATTTTAGCTGATTTAATGTTTATGCCGGGGATGAGAGATAAAGTTATGACGGCATTACGTGACCCAACTCGTTCTGCTGAGTTGACTCAGCAAGTTGGTAAAATGTTCGGCTCTTAAATATCGGCAGAGCTATATATTTTGATTCTGCTATAAATCACAGACTTTTCTTATTGAAATATTATCCACGAGTTCGGTGAGCTTGTTAGTATTGAGCTATCTCAGATAAAGAACAGCAATATGAAAATCTTATTATTAAGGATGATGGGCTTAGGTGATGTAGCTTCGATATTATTACCTACAGTCAAGATAATGCGGCGGCGTTACCCTGATGCTGAATTGGATGTGATGACCTTTAATGTTGGCGCAGAGCTGATGGGCTTGATGTCTGAAGTGGATAAAGTTCATATGGTTACTTCAGAGCAGTGGCCCTCTGAGTTGCAGGAAGCCTTACCTCGATTTATTGATTTAGCCGAATATATCGCATACGAACAATATGATCAGATTATCAATCTTGATACTTGGTTTATGCCATGTGTACTGGCCAGGTGTCTTAAAGATATGGGCCTGCCATTAGCGGGTAACTATCTGCAAATGCCAATGCGAGAGCTCTTTTCATCTCTACTAACTTTTGAAATTGAGCAGTCTTATGTTCAGCAGCCATGGCGATATATAGAAAGTACGTTTCCAAATATGTCTCTCTGGTTTGAGCGCTGGTGGGATAAGCCCGAATTTGCGAATACTGACTATCCTCAGTTCTATTTAAATCATTGCTGTCAGTTTCCTGAAGCTATCGATATTTCTTTAGATAACTTTGATAAGACAGTGAGTTTGCCAAGTAATAAGAATCAGAAAGTTATTGCGTTATCGACATCTGGACGTGTCGCCAGTAAACAATATCCCTATAAAGATGAACTTAAACGTTTGCTGGAAAATGAAGGCTATTATGTCTGGGGCGAGTTTAACGGAGAAGTGGCAATGGATGTCACTCTTGGTCGCCTTGCAAAAACGGATTTATTAATTACTGTAGCAACAGCGACGCAGTGGTTAGCAAAGCTGGTTGATTGTCCATCTTATATGATTACTGGACCATTGCCACCTTCGATTCTGGGGGCTGAAATCTCAGCTGAAAAGCATATTGAATGCCAATATTGTGCGCAGAGCGAATGTCATATAGACACCCCGTTTGCCTGCATGAATATTCAGCCTGAAATTATCGTCGAGCAAGTCAAATCTTTTTTTGATAGTGCCGTTCCAGTAGCTAAATAGAAGCCTAGGCAACGAGTGCGGGAAATAAACCTTTTAAACCATTGGCGATAAACTCTACTGCAATGGCCGTGAGAATAAGACCCATAATACGCGTGGCAATATTAATACCATTGCTTGACATGCGACCAGCTATCCAAGGGATGAGTAGTAATAACCCCCATAACAGTAAGCCAAGTAAAACAATGTCTAAGGCAACCAGACTGTAATGGGCGATACCATGTCCTTTATACGCTGTAATAATCACGGTACTAATAGCGCCTGGACCAGCAAGTAGAGGCATGGCAAGGGGAACGACAGCGATTGACTCTCCTGACTGTTGTGCCAGTTCGTGATTTTGTTTTAGGCCTTTACTAGTATTGTGAAGCATGCCAATCCCCATCAGTAACAACAGTATGCCGCCGCCAACGCGAAATGAATTAATACTGATACCAAAAAATTCTAATACCCATTGCCCAAAAAAAGCAGTGATGAGCAAAATTGTCGTGGCTGCAATAATGACGGTACGGGCGATCTTTGCACGTTCAGCATTGCTATAGTCTGCAGTGAGACTGATATAAATTGGAATAATGCCTAAGGGATTAACAATGGCGATTAATGACACCAGAAACTTTGTGTATTCAGTATACTCGAGCATGCTTTAGCTTAAATTCTTATCTTCAATGTGAGTGGCAATATCATCAATAGTCTTGGTGTTGTTTTCGCGCCAATAGTCAGCAATACCTTCACGCCCTTTTTTTTCTGCCCAATTATTGAGCTGTTCACGTTCACCTTGATAGTCAAAATAGGGCACTGCCATGCCACATGAGGTTTGCACAAGGTCTATGTTCAGATCAAAGATCTGACGGGCGCCGGGAAGTGGGTCAAATAAGTTAACTAATTCAGCCCATTCAGTCTCATTTTGGTGAATCACTCTGGCAGTTCCATAGAGCCTTAAGATCATTGGTTTCCCTGTGAAAGCAGTAAACATCACTGTCATTCTCGGTAATTGCTGAATATGACCTGCTGTCTCATTGCCACTGCCAGTCACATTAAGCCATATGACTCTATTTGGTGTTAAAACGCGAAGTGAGTCCATACCTTTTGGTGAAATATTGACTCGGCTGCTCTCAGTCGCGGTACCAACAAAAAAGAGGTGTTGCTGTTGAATAAATTGAATTAAACGCTCAGATAATCCATCAAACTTCTGGCTCATCTCTGTTTTAACCTTTTCTCTTTTCGACGATTTGTTTTTGCCATTCATGTTCCATCATCACATCATAAGTAGACTCGACACGATCAAGAAAAACATGCCCCTCAAGATGATCAAACTCATGCTGGAATACTCGAGCCAGAAAATTATCATAATGCGTTTCAACCCACTCTGCATCGCGGGTCTGATAACGAACTTGAATACATGTATGACGAGGAACCAAACCACGAATGCCCGGTAAACTTAAGCAGCCTTCCCAGTCTTTTTCCTGTGTAGCTGAGCTAGAGATGATTTCTGGGTTAATAACAAAAAAAGCGGGGACATCTGGCGCATAGGGGTAACGGGCATTCGGATGGGAGGACATGATAAAAAAACGCTGCGAAATACCGACTTGTGGTGCTGCGATGCCCATACCTCCTTTTTCCATCACAAAGTCCATCAGCTTATCCAGTTGAGACTGGAATGTAGGACTCATAATATCTTCAACTTTCTCAGCAGGTTGACGTAGTATTGGGTGGCCTAGCTGAAAAATGTCGAAGTGTGATGTCATATTAAAGGTGCTTGTAAAGGATCGTGTAAACGGAACCAACCAGCAATACTGTAACGATCTCGGCAGCTTTTGACTACTTCGTGAGGAAACTGCTCACTAAGAAAAATAACAAAACTTCCAAAGTTTGGGTTAACTGTCTCAATAACCGTGTCAGAGTCAGCAGCATAAATTAAAAGCTGACCACCATCATTTGCCTGCCATTCTGAGTTGAGATACAAAACTGTGGTAAGTACCCGATTAGACTGACCTTTAAAGGCATCCATATGTTTTTTATAAAAAGCGCCTGGGGCGTAATGAGCATAATGCGCTTCATAATCAAATAATCCCATAAATAAACGACGATTGATGGCTAGACGAAACTCAGCCATCTGAGCGAGGTAATCTTGGTCAATGCTGTTATTGAGAGTTAACCAGCGGGTTTCATCACGACGAATAGCATTATTTAATTGAAAGTCCTGTTCACGGCCGATACCTGCCTGTTTGAATTCATTGTCATCCAGATTCATAACACGACGCTGTAATGCATTATTTAAATTGGCATGTAGCAACTGTGGCAAAACACAGTAACCGTGGTCTGCTAATTTTTCTGCAATATGATCATAGGTAGACTCAGTGGGGTGTAATAACGGCTTCAAGCATGCAATCTCCAAACGGACAAATAAACAGACCGATTACTTATATGGAGAGCTTGGTAGTCAGATGACGGCTGGTTCCATTGAGGTAAGGGGTTGAACAAGCTGCAAAATTTAACAAATTTTTCTTGAATAGGTATGTTTTTTTTCTGACTAGCCGAAAAACCAATAGGCCACAGTGATAGCCGCTAAAATTCCGGCAAAATCTGCGGCAAGTCCACAGCCAATAGCGTGGCGAATATGCTTGATACCAACAGAACCAAAGTAGACGGCAAGCACGTAAAAGGTCGTCTCCGTGCTGCCCTGAACAATGGAAGATAGTCGTCCAGCAAATGAGTCGGCACCATAGGTTTGCATAGTATCAATCATCATGGCTCTGGCACCGCTGCCGCTGAGGGGGTTCATTAATGCGGTGGGTAATGCTTCTATAAAACGATCATCCAGGCCGAGACTAAGCACTAGATGACGTAATCCTTCAGTCAGCATCTCCATTGCCCCACTGGCCCGAAAAACGCCAATGGCTACCAGCATAGCGACAAGATAGGGAATGATGGTGACTGCTGTTTCAAAACCTTCTTTCGCCCCTTCAATAAAAGCATCATAGGCATTTACTTTTTTTATCCATGCGGCAGTGATAAAAACAATCACCAGGGAAAATAGAATCACATTACTGATTAACGATGACTGGTTCACCATCTCTTGTTGCGGTAGGTTTGAAAAGTAGAGCAACAAGCTAAAAACGATGGCTGTGAAACCGCCAAGATAGGCCAGAACAATACGATCCAAGAGATTAATTTTTTGGACCCAGGCCACACTGAGTAATCCCACCAAGGTAGAGATATAGGTGGCTATCAGAATGGGAATAAAAACATCGGTTGGGTTAGCTGCTCCCATTTGTGCCCGATAGGTGAAGATAGTGACTGGAAATAGAGTTACAGCAGACGTATTTATCACCAGAAACAGTATTTGCGCATTACTCGCTGTATCTTTAAATGGATTTAATTTCTGTAACTCTTTCATCGCTTTTATGCCCAGCGGCGTGGCGGCATTATCGAGACCGAGTGCATTGGCTGATATGTTCATCACCATGGCACCAATGGCAGGATGATTTTTGGGTACATCAGGCATTAGGCGCTGAAATAATGGTGTTAGAGCGTACGTCAATAATTGAATAAAGCCGCTACGCTCACCAATTTTCATAATACCGAGCCATAGCGCAAGCACGCCGGTAAGGCCTAATGCTATTTCAAAGGCGGTTTTAGCCAGTTCAAACATGGCTTGCATCAGTTGGGTAAATATTAATTGGTCGCCTAACACCAGTAACTTAAATAGTGCGACAACAAAGGCGATAAGGAAAAAGGCAATCCAGATAATATTCAGCATGCGCTTATTGTGGCACGAGTATATTCATTGCGGAAGTTAGTCGCTTAAAGATATAAAAAAGCCCGCTCATGCTGTTCACAGGCGGGCCTTTTTTAAGCAGTTCAATGATGGTTAGTCACGGTTTGCTTTTCGTTGTTTTTTCGCAGCAATCGCTGGACGTTTTTTAGTTTTTCCAGGAGGTCCGCTACGGCGAGGTTTTCTTTCCGTTTTTGCTGATGATACATCAGCATCTGCACCTGGAAGACTAATCTCCAGCTGTTTATTATTAACCCAGACTTTTCTCAAGTGTTGAAAAATATCTTTTGGCATACCATCGGGTAAATCAACCAGGCTGTGATCCTGATTAATCGTAATACGGCCAATCATACGACTATCCATACCGGCTTCATTGGCAATAGCACCAACAATATGCTTAGGTTCAACACTTTGTTCTGTGCCGACTTCAATCCGGTATGTTTTCATTCCTTCTTCAGCCTGATGAGCTGCCTGACGGCGAGGGCTACGTTCTGCTCTTGGTGGTCTTTCTGAACGCATACCACGTTCACCACGATTCGCTCTTTCAGGACGATCGCCGCGTTCAGTACGTTCTCTGGGTTGCTTACGCTCAGAATGCACAACAGGCGGATTCAGTGGACGCGATTTTTGCACCTGAAATGCTAACGCTGCAGCCATCTCAATCGGATCGGCATTATGTTCTTCCTGGTACTGACGAATCAGGTTTTCAAAGAACGCTAAATCCTGAGATTCAATGGTTTGTGTGAGATCTTGTTTAAATGCCATAACGCGGCGATCAGCAATATCCTCACTGCTCGGTAATTGCATACGCGTAATAGTTTGCTTGGTGGCTTTTTCAATCGCGCCTAACATACGTTTTTCACGCGGAGAAACAAACAAAATCGCTTCACCTTTACGACCAGCACGACCTGTTCTACCGATACGGTGAACATAAGATTCGGTGTCATAAGGAATATCGTAATTGACGACATGACTCATGCGTTCGATATCCAGACCGCGAGCAGCCACATCGGTAGCCACCAGAATATCGATTTTGCCTGCTTTCATTCTTTCGATGGTTTTTTCACGTAGAGCCTGATTCATATCACCGTTTAATGGTGAGCTGGCATAACCACGTGCTTCGAGTTTTTCAGACAAATCCACAGTCGCATTTTTAGTACGAACAAAGATGATCATGCCATCAAAATCTTCGACTTCCAGAATACGAGTTAATGCATCAAGTTTGTGCAGGCCAGTCACTTGCCAGTAGCGTTGTGTAATCGTGTCTACCGTCGATGTTTTTGACTTAATGTGCACATCTACGGGATCTCTTAGATAACGCTGAGCTACCCGGTGAATAGGTTTTGGCATTGTGGCAGAAAATAGCGCAACCTGACGGTTTTCTGGTGTTTCTTTCAGTATAGTTTCAACATCATCAATAAAGCCCATGCGTAGCATTTCATCAGCTTCATCCAATACCAGCGCTTTCAGATCTTCAAGAGGCAATTTACCTCGACGAATTAAATCAAGAATTCGGCCTGGCGTACCTACAATGACCTGTGGGCTACGTTGTAACTGGCGAAGTTGAATCCCCATGCTTTGGCCACCATAAACAGGTAACACATGGAAATTTTTCATATGACGGCCATAGCCTTGCATGGCTTCAGCGACTTGAATAGCTAACTCACGTGTCGGTGTGAGTACCAAAATTTGAGGTGTCTTTTGACGATCATTCAAACGACTTAATAGAGGCAGAGAAAACGCGGCAGTTTTACCTGTACCGGTTTGAGCCTGGCCAAGCAAGTCACGACCTTCTAATAATGGCGTGATACTCTGTGCTTGAATGGGTGACGGCGTTTCGTAACCGGCTTCTTTAATTGCTTTGACAATAGCGGGAGCGATACCCAACTCACTAAATGAGGGGATCGAGTCAAGTTGTTCTGTGGACATGCAAAAACCTGTGAATGTCAGTTTTGAACGCAAAACTGAGGAGCGGGATGATAAACGGCATATTATACAATCCTGTAACAGCAAAAGATAGAAAAATCATTTGTTTAATGTGATGTAGCGCATTTCTGGTAATGTCGGGTTTTAGGTTTTATGATGGCTTAAGAACAATATCTCTGACGCACAAAGGAGCGAGTGATGAGTGAACATACATATAAACTGATTGAATTAACCGGTAGTTCCAGTGAAAGCTCGGATCAGGCCATTCAAAATGCAATCAAAAAGGCCAGTGAAACGGTCAAACATATGCACTGGTTTGAGGTCATCGAGACCCGGGGATATATTGAAAATGATGGTGTGAAATATTGGCAGGTCACGATTAAAGTCGGGTTTAGAATCGAAGATTAATAAACATAGCTCCAGGAAGGACAACCATGACAAAAGCAACTCAGACCGAAGTCATTATTATTGGGGCCGGCACGGCCGGTTTAGCAGCACTAAAGCAAGTGCAAAAGGAAACTGAGCATTTTTTATTAATCAATGAAGGTGAGTATGGCACCACCTGTGCCCGCGTTGGCTGTATGCCTTCCAAGCTACTTATTGAGTCTGCAAATGCTTATCATCGCCGTCATACTTTTAGCGATTTTGGTATAAAAAATGCCGACCAATTGTCGATTGATATACCGGCGGTATTCAATCGGGTTCGCCATTTAAGAGACTATTTTGTATCAAGCACCTTATCATCCATTCGTGATATTGAAGATAAGGTTATTACAGGTCGAGCCTGTTTAACTGGACCAAATACAATCAAAGTTAATGAGCAGCTTATAACCGCAAAAAAAATCATCATCGCCACTGGTTCCAGGCCTATGGTACCTGCTGACTGGGATCAGATAGGTAGTGAAAAACTACTGACGACAAATACCCTGTTTGAACAAAAAAATCTGAAACCCAAAATGGCCGTGATAGGTCTTGGGGCTATCGGTATTGAAATGGCTCAGGCCATATCGCGGTTAGGTATTGAGGTGAGTGCTTTTGGTGCAGAATCGTTATTAGCAGGGCTGACAGATAAAAAAGTTAGCGATGCTCTAAAACAAGCTTTGAGTGAAGAGTTTGATATCTATACAGATGCTAAAGCAGATCTAGTTGAAACAGAAAATGGTGTGAAAGTCGTCAGTGAGCATATTGAAATAGAGGTGGATCAGGTACTGGTTGCTGTCGGGCGCCGTCCCAATCTGGATGGTATTGGACTGAACACCTTAGACGTAGATCTTGATGATAAAGGCATGCCAGAGATTAATCCAAATACTATGCAGGTTGATGGTACAGCTGTATTTATTGCCGGTGATGCTACTGCCGATAAAATGCTATTACATGAAGTTGCAGATGAAGGTCGTATTGCCGGCCATAATGTATCAAGTGATAGTATCAACTCGTACTGTCGTCGTACGCCCTTGAGTATGGTCTTCAGTGAACCGGGTAGTGCGATTGTTGGTACACCTTATTCAGAACTGGATGAACAAAATAGTGTGATTGGTGAAGTGGATTTTGCTGACCAGGGACGGGCTCGTGCTGCTCAACGCAATCAAGGTGTTATGCGGGTCTACTTAGATAAACAGACAGGAAAAATTCTTGGTGCAGAAATGGCGTGCCCTGCTGCTGAACATATGGCTCATACATTGGCCTTAGCGGTAAGTCAGGAGCTATCAGCTACAGACGTTCTGGCAATGCCGATTTATCATCCTGTCTTAGAAGAGGGGATGCGCACTGCTTTGCGACAGGCGAATAAACAATTGCAAACATCACATGGCTTCGATTTATCACGTTGCGATGAGTTTCAAGCTGAGGCCTTGGATTAAATCAGCTGAGGTGTTATCACCTCAGCTGATCTTAGTAACGACTAGTTAGTGACGCCCAGACTTTTTAGATATTCGTCATAGCTGCCACGAAAGTCAGTAATGCCATCGGCTTCCATATCAAAGACACGTGTGGCGAGTGACGAAACAAATTCGCGATCATGACTGACAAAAATCAGTGTCCCTTCAAATTGTTCCAGTGCCATATTGAGTGACTCAATTGATTCCATATCCATATGGTTAGTTGGTTCATCCATGACCAGAATATTTGGGCGTTGTAGAATTAATTTGCCAAATAACATGCGGCCTTTTTCACCACCAGACAATACATTGGCTTTTTTGTCGATGCTATGGCCTGAGAATAATAAGCGACCCAGAGTGCCTCTAATCACTTGTTCATCGTCTTCAGGCCCACCCCATTGAGACATCCATTCGAACAGGGTCAGATCGTCTTTAAATAAATGATCATGATCCTGTGCGTAATAACCAATACTGGCATTTTCAGACCATTTTACTTCACCGGATTTAGGTGGCAGTTCACCGACTAAGGTTTTGACCAAACTGGTTTTACCAATACCATTGGGGCCGATGATGGCAATTTTTTCACCGACTTCGCTCATAAAGCTGAAGTCTTTGAATAAGGCATTTTCATCAGACTCATAGAACTGAGTGATTTTGCTGACTTCCAGTGCGTTGCGGAATAATTTCTTTTCCTGCTCAAAACGGATAAACGGATTCACCCGGCTGGACGGTTTAATGTCTTCCAGTTGGATTTTTTCCATTTGTTTTTGGCGGGAAGTCGCTTGTTTTGCTTTGGAGGCATTAGCTGAGAATCGGGCGACAAAGCCTTGTAATTCTTTTATCTGAGCTTTCTTCTTAGCGTTATCCGCCATCAGACGTTCACGAGCCTGAGTGGATGCCAGCATATATTCGTCATAATTACCGGGGTAAATTCGTAACTCGCCATAATCCATATCTGCCATATGCGTACAAATACTATTGAGGAAGTGGCGGTCATGTGAAATGATAATCATGGTGCTGTTACGCTGATTAAGTGTATCTTCCAACCAGCGGATGGTGTTGATGTCCAAATGGTTAGTCGGTTCATCAAGCAACATGATATCTGGATCGGCGAACAGTACCTGAGCCAGTAAAATCCGCAGTTTCCAGCCTGGCGCAATTTCACTCATTGGACCGTAATGTTGCTCAACAGGAATGCCAACACCTAATAAAAGCTCACCGGCACGTGACTCTGCGGTATAACCATCCATTTCAGCGTATTGTCCTTCAAGCTCAGCGACTTTGAGTCCATCTTCTTCGCTCATTTCCGGAAGATTGTAAATGCGGTCTCGTTCAATATGGACTTCATACAATTCAGGTTGGCCCATAATCACCACATCAATCACACGTTGATCTTCATAGGCGAACTGATCCTGCTTCAACACGGCGAATGATTCATTCACGTCACGCATAACGTTACCTGAGGTTGGCTCAAGCTGTTTAGCAAGAATTTTCATAAAGGTGGACTTACCACAACCATTAGCGCCAATAAGACCATAACGGTTGCCGTCACCAAATTTGACGGACACATTTTCAAATAGGGGTTTAGCACCAAATTGCATGGTGATGTTTGCAGTACTCAGCAAGGGAATATCCTGTTATTTGATTGCGACGAGAATGACGCTGAAAAAAAAGCGCCATTATACAGATTGTTAGCGTGAAGCGATAAGTGCTAATTTTGCCTGACGACTCAGTTTTTTGATGGCCGCTTCACGTTTAGAGGCACTACTTCGATCGGGATGGGCTTCTTGATAGACAATTTTTTTTGCCTGACTGGTATGAAAAAAGCGGGCACCACCTTTCCCTGCCTGATGTTGTTGAAAACGACGCGATATATCGGTGGTGATACCGGTATATAGATGACCGTTATCTGCCTCAATAATATAAACCGTCCAGTCAGTTTTGGTCGTCAAAGTCGAGTGCTACCGAGTTAATGCAATAACGAAATCCGGTTGGTGCCGGGCCATCATCAAAAATATGGCCTAAATGGGCATCACAGGACTGACAGCGGACTTCGGTACGATCCATACCATGACTATTATCTGCTAGATGATTGACCACGCCATGGGATATCTGTGCGGAAAAACTTGGCCAGCCACAGCCTGAGTCAAATTTATTTTCTGATGAAAATAACGGTTGTTTACAACATATGCAGCGATAGACACCTTCATCATCATGATCGACATAGATACCTGAGAAGGCCGGTTCTGTGCCAGATTGACGAGTGACATAGAATTGCTCTTCACTGAGTTCTTGTCGCCACTCTGCTTCAGACTTTATAAGTTTATCGGGCATTTATTTTCAGAGTTATACCTATAAAAAAATAATATTGTAGGCAAAACAGACTGAAAAATCAGCTAAAAGGGAGTTTTTACTGAGATGAGGAAAGCAGTGAGTGAAAAAAAAGTTGCCAGCCAAAAGACTGGCAACAAACTCGGTTTTCAGATTTAAGAGAGAGGGAGCAGGTCGGTCATTGTTGTCACAAATTCCTTACAACTCCATCGGTTGCTAATGATAATGATTATTATTTAAATTATCAAGTAGTTTTTCCTAAATTAAGGTTACCAGTCTTTTTTTGCTAAACAAGTCAGTTGCTTAGCTGTAAAGCATGCAATTATTTTTTTATCGAGGTAACGGATATTGAAGAGTGTTTGCGTTTATGACTGATTTTGCATGAGTTGATTACTCTCTTTACAAGCTTTTACATAGGTTTACTTTTTTCTATCTGTTATCAATAAGTTAAAAGAAATATAGTGAGATCGAAATTGATGATATAGCTTGATGGCTCTAGTCATTGTTCATTGAATGAGGTCTTTGCTTATGAATGTAAGTAGTTTAAATAATAATCTACAGTCTCAGCCTGTTCGACAACCATCTAAAACGCTGATTTCTGAGAAAGCTAAGACTATTCATGCAAAGCTAAATGAGAATGAGCAAAACTTTCTTGATAAAGATACGGTAGAAAAAGCCCTTCAGGATATCTCTGATAGTCAGGCAAAGGCGGGATTAAAAAAGTTCTCAATTGAGGATGATTCTAGCGAGGAAATAAAGAATCAATCTGGACTCGAGAGTAAGCCAAATGATCTTGCAAATGAATTAGCTATACGTATTCAAGCCAATAATAATCAGTCTGGGATTCAACCAAAAATACTTAGTCTTGGTCTAGACGATGCCGGTATTTTAGTGAATAACACAGATTCCAATAAGCGCAAAACAGTGGTAAATACTTTTGTGCAAACTGAAAAGACTGCCGAGCAGCAGCCCGGCACTGAATCAGTTGTCCAACGCCACATCTCTATAACGGCTTAAACTCCTTACTTTATATAGGGTAGTTCGACTTCAACACGAAGGCCACCTCCAGGCCTGTTCGATGCCTTTATTTCACCATGATGAGCATTAACTGCACGGTAGGCGATTGCAAGGCCCAAACCGATACTATCATTCCGTTTTGTCAATTGGCCCCGGAAGAAGGGTTTGAAAATAGACTCTATATCACCTTCAGCAACGCCCGGACCATTATCTTCAATCACGATATATAAGCGATGATTATCTTCATCAGTTGATATTGTCAGATTGATATCCGCATCAGGCGGAGAAAACTTAATTGCATTTCTCAGAATATTTTCAATGGCTCGGTGGATTAATTCGCTTCGTACTGTAATAAAGATATCTTCAACAGCTGAGTAATGAATCTGAATATTTTTACTACTGGCTTCAAAGCGGGCATCACTGATAATTTCATCAAGTAGTTCGTTCAGACAAATCTCAATATGCACATTATCTGTCACACCCGTTTCCAGACGCGATAAGACCAATAACTCTCCAACTAAATCACTCATCCGCTGGGATTCACGTTCAATTCGATTGAGTATTTCCTGTGTTTTCTCTGGCTGTTGTTCTGCGATCCCAACGGCAGCCTGCATGCGAGCCAGAGGGGAACGTAGTTCATGAGAGACATCATGAAGTAAGCGCTGCTGTACGGTCATTAATTGGCTAATTTTACCAGCCATATCATCAAAGTTTTGTCCCAGTTCAACAAGCTCATCACGTCGGCGGCCCATTTTTTTGCCTATACGTGTATCTAGCTGACCTTCGGCAAGTCTCGAAAAAGATTGCCTTAACAAACTGATAGGTTTAGTAAAATACCAGGCAAGTAAAGCGCTAAAGAAAATAGAAGCAATAAGACCTGAGCCAATTAATAATGTCAGTGGGTAAGGGACTGATTCTGAAGGTGGCGGAGGCGTGCGTCTGGTTTCAAAAGGTGGCAGAGGCGATGACTCGTTGAGCATAGGAGCAGGGCCAAACTCACGTCGTTCATTAGGCGGTCCGATATATAATGTTTCTGATACGCCTCGTTTCATTGGTGAGAAAAGCAATAATGAATGACCTTCTTTATCAGAAATATAGCGTATAGCTAATGGGAACTCTCCCTGAAGGAATAAAGCTCTTGCATAAGCCACTACCTTGGGATCAATCGAGCGCCCCAGAACTTCATCACCTTCATCGCTGATGGCATAGACTTCGGGGAAAGGGGCTTGTTGAGCTTTTTTTAGAAAACTGCTCAACGCTGATTCTCCTCCATAGCTAAAAATCTCGGCTGCTACTGAGACAAATGCTTGAGCATTAACATCAATTTCTGGATCGGTTTTATTGGCTTGCTCTTGTATGGACTTATGATGAAACCAAACGACGCTACCAACACTAAAACCAGCCAGTAATAAAGCCAGCCAGAAGACGATAAAGAACTTCCAGAATAACTTACTCATTCTCATCATTATTCCCGAATGAACTGGTAGCCCTTGCCACGAATTGTCTGAATATAAGACTGTCCTTCTTCCTGGTTACCCAGTTTCTGACGAATGCTGCTCATATGGACATCGATACTCCGATCAAACCTCACTAATGGTCTGCCGAGAGCACGCTGAGAGAGTTCATCCTTACTGACTATCTGCCCAGCTTTTCTCACCAGCACTTCGAGTAAATTAAATTCCGTGCTGGTTAAATCCAGCGGTTTATCAAACCATAACACCTGACGTTTTTGAGCACTTAATTGAAGAGGGCCAATCTGCACATCTTGAGTTTGTATATCGACCATAACCGCATCCATACGACGCAGAATTGCACGAATACGTGCAACAAGCTCTCTGGGGGTACAAGGTTTTGGCACATAATCATCGGCACCAGATTCAAGACCAATGATACGATCAATATCATCACCCTTAGCAGTAAACATGAGAACAGGGATCAGACTTTTTTGACGAATCTGTAGCAGAATTTCTGTTCCTGAAATATCGGGGAGCATCATGTCTAGGATAATCAAATCAAACGTGCCGCTAAGCGCCATTTCCAGTCCAGCTTTACCGTTTAAGCTTGCTTCAACCTGGAATTGCTCTTGCTCCAGATATTCCTGAAATAGTTCCACCAGTTCAGCATCATCATCAATGATGAGTACGTTAGTCACATCAAGCTCCTTATTTTATTGATGTTGTCATCATAGTGCTTACTGGATATTGGCTCCAGCGTTATTCTCTGATCTTTACGCGTTTTTACCTTTCGACAACCCATGTTTACATGCCCATGCGTGATACTACTTCACAAGTTGAGGTCATTGATTAGCTTGCGAGTCAATATCCAGATATGAGTACGGTGATGAAGAGATTATTTTTACTGATGATATTGCTGCCTATTATTGTTATGGCAAATCCAATGATGGAAACGGCTGATTCAGTACTTCAACCAAGTTACAAATCAGCTTCAGCTCAGATGAAACAGTCACTCAAGCCAGATGAGGTAGGATTTTTTTTACATGATCTCAATTTAACGCGCTCGCAGAACGCCAAAATAGTGATGCTAGTAGAAAAAGAACGAGATTTGATGGAAGAAGATCGTGAGAAGGCACGTAAACTCAGACGTGATATCCAGGAAATGACATTGTCTGATGATTTTGATGAGAAAAAACTGGAAAAATTAATTGATGAATCTTTGGTGATTCATAAACGTTATGCACTCAGCAAGGCTCGATTTTCTCATGATCTCTATGAGGTTTTAACAGAGGAACAGCGTCAGGCATTAAAACTGAAGATGCTGAGTTTTCATACACCTTTCCCTGGCTAAAGAATATGCACGGCTCTCCCCCGACCAATCCTCTCTCCCATCCTAGTGATGGGGAGGGCTGATGCATTTATTTCAGCTTTGCTAACTGAGCGAGGGCATATCCCTGATGATACCCCTTGGATCGTATATTAAAGTAGTACTGACAATATGCGGAGAAATTATGTGGTGTACCTTCCGTCGGCAGATGAGTAAACATATCTATTAAGCTGACAGCACTTTCTTCAATACCTATCTCTAGTAACATGTCTTCTAATTGCACGGCGCGATTGGCAATCATTCGTGGACTTTCACGGAAGTGGTGTGAGGCATGCTGTAAAATTTCGATCCGATGTTCACGATCAGTTACCTCACCTCTCAATGCTGCAGCACTACGTAAAATTAGCCAATCTTCAGGTGCGAGCTCATCGTATGATTCCAGCCATTTGGGAATGTCGTCTTTTTCCAGCGGCGAAGGAACCGTCGTGTCAGAGGCAGTAAGATCATAGTCCTCCTCAGTATCACCACAGGCGCTTAATAAGCTGATAAGCAGCATACTAAATATAAGTTGCATAGATATTTTCACGAGTGCGACATCCAGTCAGTCAGTCAATCAAGATAGCTAGGCTAGCACTAGAGTAAATAAGACCCTATCGGAGATTCTCCTGTTTTATTGAAGGAAAATTTTCTTGTATTGCTCGTGTTATGTGAAAGCTGTCGAATAAGTCATAACATTCGGTATCATAAGATGAATTTTTCGTAAGGAAGGAATATGGTTCTAGAACACGCGCCCAGCTGGCAAGCCGTTTTGGCATCAGAATTTGAAGCCACGTATATGCAAAATCTGAAAGCGTTTCTTCGTCAGCAAAAAGATCAGCATAAAAAAATCTATCCTCATTCTGCTGATTGGTTTCATGCTTTAGAGACTACACCGCTTGATGACGTTAAAGTGGTTATCCTAGGTCAAGATCCTTATCATCAGCCTGGACAGGCACATGGCTTATGTTTTTCAGTCAAACCCGGCGTCAAAGTGCCGCCATCACTGGTCAATATTTACAAAGAGCTTGAAGCTGATTTGGGTGTGAAACCTGTTAAACATGGCTATCTGGAGTCGTGGGCGAAGCAGGGCGTATTGTTACTCAATGCCGTATTAACCGTAGAAGACTCCAATGCTAACGCGCATCAGGGAAAAGGTTGGGAACAGTTTACCGATAAAGTGATCGAAACCATTAACGTACAACGTGAACACGTGGTGTTTATGTTGTGGGGCAGTTATGCCCAGAAAAAAGGCAGCGTGATTGATTCACAGAAACATCTGGTTTTAAAAGCACCGCATCCATCGCCTTTATCAGCGCATCGCGGCTTTTTAGGTTGTCGTCATTTCAGTCAGGCAAATGATTATCTGATACAACATGGGCAATCACCGATTAACTGGCAATTACCCGAGGCTGTATCATAAGAAATTCTGCTAGACAGGGCTCTGCCTTGATACAATTCGCGCCATGATAAAGTTCAATCAAGTCTCTCTTCGTCGCGGCACGCAATTACTGTTTGAATCAGCCAACCTTATTGTCCACCCTGGACAACGTGTTGGTCTAACTGGTGCAAACGGTACAGGTAAATCCAGTTTATTTGCCATGTTACGCCAACAACTTCATGCCGATACCGGTGAGGTATCGATTCCTGACGTGTGGACCATCGCTCATGTGGCTCAGGAAACCCCCGCTGTTGATACCTCTGCACTGGACTATGTGCTGGAAGGTGATGCTGAATTAACCCAGTTAAATCAACAATTGGTTGCGGCCGAGGCGAATCATGATGGTCACTTAGTCAGCGTATTACACGATAAGTTGGCGGCGATTGATGCCTATACCGCAAATAGCCGGGCAGGAAAGTTATTACATGGTTTAGGCTTTACCGCTGAGCAAGAGAGCTGGCCTGTGACCGCCTTTTCTGGTGGTTGGCGGATGCGACTTAATCTGGCACAGGCATTAATGTGTCGATCTGATCTTTTATTACTGGACGAACCGACAAACCATCTTGATTTAGAAGCCGTGTATTGGTTGGAAGAATGGTTACGAGCTTATCCCGGCACGTTAATCGTGATCTCGCATGATCGTGATTTTTTGGATCGTGTGGTCACGCATATAGCGCATATTGAACAACAGCGTGTAAAACTCTATACGGGTAGCTACTCTGATTTCGAATTAGCGCGAGCTGAGCATCTGGCCAATCAACAAGCAGCGCATCAAAAACAACAGCGTGAAATTGCCCATATGCGCAGTTTTGTGACGCGGTTTAAGGCGAAAGCGACAAAAGCTCGACAAGCCCAGAGTCGTGTTAAAGCCCTGGAACGCATGGAGTTAATCGCACCAGCGCATGTGGACTCACCTTTCAATTTCGAGTTTTTCCCGCCTAGTCGTCTTGCCACACCACTGCTGGATTTAGATAAAGCATCGGTGGGTTATGATGAAAACAAGCCGCTCATCAGTAATATTAAAATGCGTCTGGTGCCGGGAGATCGGATAGGGTTGTTGGGGCCGAATGGGGCAGGTAAGTCGACGTTAATTAAACTCATTGCTGGCGTATTGGAGCCACTGACTGGTAAACGTAAAGAAGGCAAAGATATCCGCATTGGCTATTTTGCTCAGCATCAGCTGGAGCAACTAAGACCAGACGATAGTCCGTTAAAGCACATCCAACGTCTGAATAAAATGGCATCAGAGCAAGAGTGTCGAAACTTTCTTGGTGGTTTTGGTTTCCACGGCGACAAAGCATTAGAGCCCGTTGCACCATTTTCCGGTGGTGAAAAGGCCAGGCTGGTACTTGCGATATTGGTGTATCAGAAACCGGCTGTGTTATTACTGGATGAGCCGACCAATCATCTTGATCTGGAAATGCGTTTGGCTTTGACTGTTGCGCTGCAGGATTTTGAAGGCGCACTGGTCGTTGTCTCACATGACAGACACTTACTACGCACAGTAACCGATGATTTATGGCTGGTGTCGAATGGACAGGCGATAGTCTTTGATGGTGACTTGGATGATTATCGTCAATGGTTATTAAATAAAGATAAACCGGAAAAAACAGCAGAGTCATCGCCAGCCGTTAATAATAAAAAACAGGATAGACAACTTGCCGCACAGCAGCGGCAGAAGCTGCAACCACTTCGTAATAGTGTGAAAAAAGCCGAACAAAAGATGGATAAGCTGAATGAAGCATTATCTTCACTGGAAGTGCAACTTGCTGATACAGAACTTTATACCGATGCTAATAAAGATAAGTTAAAAGACTTATTACAACAGCAGGCGGATCTTAAAACACAGCTGGATGAGACTGAAATGCAATGGTTTGATGCCAGCGAACAATTAGAAGCAGCACAAGCTGCTGAGGAATAAGTGTGGCATTACTGTCATTAAAACAAATTACCGTGAGTTTCGGTGGCCCGAATTTATTAAATAACGTCGACTTCCAGCTTGATCGTGGTGAACGTGTCTGTTTAGTTGGTCGTAATGGTGCCGGTAAATCGACACTGATGAAACTCATCGCAGGTGAAGTTACGGCTGATTCCGGCGAAATGGTCGGTATTCAAGACCTAGTTATTTCACGGTTGGAACAGGAAGTCCCCAGCGGTACACATGGCAAAGTATTTGATGTGGTCGCTGCAGGCTTAGGTCAGGTTGCGCCTTTGCTGGTGGAATATCACGATATTATTCATCAATTACAGACAGACAGTTCACAGGCCTTATTAGATAAACTGGAAAAAGCGCAACATAAAATTGAAGCCGCAGATGGCTGGTCATTAGAACAGCGTGTCGAAACGGTCATTTCCAAATTATCTCTTGATGCTGATATGGAGTTTGATAGTTTATCTGGTGGTAAAAAACGTCGGGTGTTACTGGCACAGGCGTTGGTGAAACAACCGGATATTCTATTACTTGATGAACCGACCAACCACCTGGATATTGAATCTATCACCTGGCTTGAAGGCTTTTTAAAAAGCTATGGTGGCACGGTTTTATTTATTACCCATGACCGGACTTTCCTGCAGGCCTTAGCCACGCGTATCGTACAACTGGATCGTGGCAATCTGGTCAGCTTTCCCGGTGACTATGAAAATTACCTGAAAAAACGTGAAGAGCTGCTGGCGGCTGAGGCTGAGCAAAATGCCCAGTTTGATAAAAAACTAGCTCAGGAAGAGGTCTGGATACGCCAAGGCATTAAGGCTCGACGTACCAGAAATGAAGGCCGTGTCAGAGCATTAGAAGCCTTGCGTAAAGAGCGTAGTCAACGACGTGAACGACAAGGTACAGCTAATATTCAGCTACAGGAAGCCGACAGAAGCGGCAAGTTGGTATTGGAAGCCGAACATATTGGTCAGAGTTATGATGGCAAGATGTTGTTTGATGATTTTTCTATTGTCATTCAACGTGGCGATCGCATCGGTATTATTGGTCCGAATGGCTGTGGTAAAAGTACGCTGTTATCCATCTTATTAAAACGGATCGAACCTGAGCATGGCTCGGTAAAATTAGGCACAAATCTGGAAATTGCCTTTTTTGATCAATTACGCAGCCAATTAGATGAAGAAGAGTCTGTGGTAGAGAATGTGGGGCAGGGAAGTGATCACGTAGAAATTAATGGTAGTCGTAAACATATCATTGGTTATCTGCAAGATTTTCTATTTACGCCTGATAGGGCTCGCACACCAGTCAAAGCATTATCTGGTGGTGAGCGGAACCGACTGTTATTAGCAAAACTGTTTACTCAACCTGCTAACTTGCTGGTGATGGACGAACCGACCAATGATCTTGATGCTGAAACTTTGGAACTGCTGGAAGATTTATTACTGAACTATTCTGGTACCTTACTATTAGTGAGCCATGACCGTTCATTTATTAATAATGTTGTGACCAGCAGCATTGTGTTTGATACCGATGGTGAGTTACGTGAGTATGTTGGTGGTTACGATGATTGGTTGCGACAACGTGATGCTACACAGAAGAGCAAATCAAAAGTAGAGACAAAACCGTCTGTTGAAAAGTCAGTCAGTAAACCAACAAAAAAATCCACACTCACTTACCAAGAAAAACTGGATCTTGAAGCATTGCCCGCTATTATTGAGAAGCTGGAAATGGAACAGGAAACCTTAACGGCGAAGATGTCTGAGCCTGACTTTTACCAACAAGACGCAGACAAAGTCAGCCAGGCTCAACAGGCTTTGTCTGAACTAGAAGCGAAAATGTCAGAAGCTTTTGAGCGCTGGGAGCTGTTGGAAGAAAAGGCCAACAGCTAATCCCATTTAAGTGGCTGATAGGTTTTGCTCTAACAAGGTCATGACATGTTTTGCTGCTATCGGCCGACTGAAATAATAGCCTTGGTAAACATCGCATTGGTGCTGTTTAAGGAATTGTAATTGTTCCTTGTTTTCAACGCCCTCTGCGATGACTTCCAAACCAAGGCTTCTTGCTAAGGTAATGATAGCTTTGCAAATGGCGGCATCTTCCAGATTAACGCTGCATTCTCTGATAAATGCCTGATCAATTTTGAGTACATCAACAGGGAATTTTTTCAAATAACTCAATGATGAGTAGCCTGTACCAAAGTCGTCTATTGATAGTCTGATATTGGTTTTTTTCAGCGCTTTCAACGCGGCAATACTTTCCTCTGTATTACCTGTTAATACACCTTCAGTAATTTCAAACTCCAGCATTTCACCACGTATACCATAGTGGGTCATCAATTTTTCAACATAGGCTGTTAATGTATTTGAATGTAGATGATGGCCAGAGATATTAATGGCAACGGGTAATAATGTGGCACCAGCATCACGCCATGCCGATAGTTGTTTAATTACATGTTTAATCACCCATTCGCCGACATCAATAATCATATTTGACTCATCGATAACAGGAATAAAGTTTCCTGGCATGATTAAGCCATGTTCTGGATGATCCCAGCGTAATAATGCTTCAAAGCCGACTACCTCACTGGTTTCACAGGAGACTTTAGGCTGATATTCAAGGAAAAACTGATTGTGTTTGATAGCATCCGGTAGGGCATGTTCAAGTTGAAAGTGTTGTAAGGACCGCTCAACCATTTCTTCCAGATAAATGCGATATGTATTTCGTCCAGCTTGTTTTGCTTTGTACATGGCGATATCAGCATGCTGTAATAGCTGTTCCGCCTGAATCTGTCCGTTTTCTGAGATAGCAATCCCGATGCTAGTTGGTACAATCAGGTTTTGTTGAGCTAGCGTCACAGGGGCACGCATAACTCCGAGGATATCCATCGCCTTTTGTTCAGCAGATGTCAGTGTGATGTCACCCGACAAAACGATAACAAACTCGTCTCCACCCCAGCGCCCGACTAAATCCAGTTCACGCGTGACTTTACCCAGACGCTGAGCCACTTCACATAACAGTTCATCACCGGCTTTATGTCCGAGATTGTCATTAATTTTTTTGAATTGGTCCAAGTCCAGAAACATCAACACAACAGATCCTGGTGTTTGTTGATGATAATTGATGAGTTGCTTTAAATGGCTCATGAAATAGGTACGATTGTAGAGCCCGGTGAGTGGATCATTATAGGCCAGCTGTTTTAGGCGATTCTGTAGTTTTATTTGCTGGGTAATATCACGAATATGTAAGGTATATTCGACACTAGGCTGTGTGGTATCCGTTGTTTGTGTGATGACGACTTCAGCGGGGAATTCCTCACCATCACTTCGTGTTAACTCAGCTATATTGTGGCGTTTAAGTACCAGTCCATCGCCACTGACAAACCCTTGTGACAGATTACTCATCGCTGCTGAACGAGACTGCTCGGTGATAAATAACACAAAAAAGTTTTGTCCGAGTACAGAGCGCTTGGACATCCCAAAACACTGCTCGGCGGCAGGATTAAACTCTATAATTTCGCCGCGAGCATTGATAGTGACAATACAGTCCATCGCCGCCTGTAAAATAGCGCCTTTGCGGAACTCACTTTCTTTATAGGCTGTGAATGCCTGATCGCGTTGCTCTATCTCTTTATTAACCTTATCAATCACACGATTGTACTGTTGAGCAATTTGACCGACTTCCGTGAATGGCTCGACCGGAACGGTGGATGAAAAATCAGATTTTTGTTGCTGATGATGCATGGCTGAAAGTAAATCAAAGACTTCAGTACTGACACGGTGTTCAGCTACATTAAGGCCAATTAGTTCAGCATTGGCATCAACACGCAGTGGATAAAACCGATTAATAATTTTAAATACCACATAGGCAATAATAAAACTGTAGAGACCAATAGTACCAATACCTAACAGCTGTACTTCTAATTGATCCAACCGACTAAGGCCTGTCCCGATTTGTGCCGGATCACCTAGTAATGCCAGTGCAATGGTGCCCCAGATGCCCGCGAATAAATGAACCGGAATAACACTGATTGCATCATCAATTTTTTTCCATTCCAGTAATTTGTCACCATAAAAAACGATAACTCCACCGATAATGCCAATGAAAAAGGCCTGATCACTGCTCACTGCATGGCAGTTTGCGGTGATAGACACTAAACCACCTAATACGCCATTAATAATCATTAATACATCTACATAACCATCCGAGATGTATTTCAACAGGCTAGTGGAAATACCCCCCCAAAGTGCAGCAACCAAAGTATTCAGTAAGATGCTGGGCACATTATCTGACCAAGCGAGCGTACTACCGCCATTAAATCCAAACCAGCCAAACCAGATGAGCATAGCTCCTAATACCGCCATAGGCAGGTTGCTGCCAGGAATACGCCGGTCGTTAACATCATAGCGTCCGATACGAGGACCAATAATCAGTATGGCCGCTAATGCAACCCAGCCACCGACTGAGTGCACAACGGTAGAACCAGCAAAATCAACAAATCCCATTTGTTCTAACCAGCCTGTAGGCGAGCCAGTATATATCCCCGCCCATGCCCAATGGCCGATCACAGGATAGATGCACAATGTAATGGTGATAGTAATAATGACATAACCGATATAGCTGGTGCGCTCAGCAACCGCACCTGACACAAGCGTGGCTGCAGTGCCACAAAACATCATCTGGAAAATAAAAAAAGTGGTCAAACTGGCTGTTGGCTTTTCGCCAAACATAAAATGACTGATACCGAAAAAACCGGAAACACTATCACCAAACATAATACCAAAACCGATTAACCAGAAAATAGCGCTGGATATTGTGAAGTCAGTGATATTTTTTGCGGCGACGTTAATGCTGTTTTTACTACGTACTAGGCCACTTTCTAAACAGAGAAAACCTGCTTGCATGGTAAATACAAGACACGCAGAACAAAGTAACCATAAAGTATCCACAAGCTGAGTCGCCCTATATAAATGAGATATATGTATTTTTTTACGATATTTCAGAAAATAAATCCATACGTTATATGACGAAGTGGAATAATTTCCTGCTTGAGAAGTGAGTATTTTGAGAGGGATAAAGCAAAAAAGCCATTTCCCTTAATGGGTAAATGGCTTTTTTGAGTGATATGGATTGTTTATTGATTATTCATCTAATAAAGCATCACGATCATCATAATGACGACGTGGCATAATCCACATTTCATACATAGATACACACCACATAAAGGCAAACGACATCGCCATTGCACCACCGGCAATAATGACCATCCACGCAAAATTAGGGTTCAGCTTTGTCAGCCACCAAGAGCTGATGTCAACGATCAAAAATACATAAGGTGTAACAATCGCAACGACTTTCAATGGTTTTGGTACACCTGAAGCTAAACTAAAGATTAACCCTACAAACATGAAGATAAATGCAATACCAAATAAATGAATGTGTGAGACGCGGGCAAGTGATTGGAATGAGGCCCCGGTGTCTACGACTGCGCGTTCTTTGATATTTTCGAAGTCGGTGTAGTCAGGAATGGGCATACCTGAATCAGCGTTATGACAAGGAATACAATTGGCTTCAAATATTTGCTTAATTCCAGTGCCTTCATAAGCCGCTTCGGTAGCCCCTTGATGTACCCAGGTAACAATGGCTGCACGATCTTCATCACTTGCCATAGGCTTCATTGAGCCACTTAATTTGTTTTCTAATAAAGAGTTATTTCGGTTGCCGTAATAACTGTAGACAATATCTTCTACAGAAAGACCATACTCACCATCAGCCAAGCCATGAGTTAGCTGAATCTGAACGAGTGCCATCAGATAGCCAACAGCGACCACCATCAAGTATCCACTAAACAGTGCTTTTAATGAAGTGCCTTGACTGGCGAGATTCAGATTGTGCGATTGAGCCATGAATTTTTCCTTTATTTTCTATGTATGGGCTATGTTATTACATTCAATCGTTCAATAGTAGCTATTGAGATAGATTCATTGTTGAAATACAGTTTTGAGTAATTCGGTCGTACGGGCTGTTGGATTCTCACGGATTTTTTTCTCTTCTGAAGCTAACATAGTAAACAATCCATCAAGCGCCTGTTCCGTCACATAATCTGGTAGATTGATATTGATATTTTCCCCGACGACAGGTACATCAGCAATCTTATCGGTCAATTGGTTGTAGTATTTAGTCGAGCCTACTTGGTCCAGACTTTTGTCAATGGTTGGTTTAAATAAGCTTCTTAATTGATCTCCAGTATGTTTTTTGAAATATTGAGTTGCAGCGTCATCTGGTCCATTCAATATATTTTTAGCATCATTAATACTCATTGCTTTAATCGCATTGACCAAGATATCAGCCGCTTGTGGTGCCGCTTTTTCGGCTGCGCGGTTTAAGCTTGTTTCAAATTCATTTGCCAGACTTTCCATGCCAAATTGACGCATGAGCGAGCCCACTTTTTCAATTTGGGGAGGCAGTGGAATATGAATATCGGCATTTTTAAGATAACCACCCGGTTTACTCACACTGGCAACAGCACGCTCGCTACCAACCGTTAACGCTTCTTTTAGCCCTGAGATGATGGTAGCAAGGTCAAGGTTTGATGAGTGTGTGTTTGACGTGGCATCAGAAACGGATGAGTTTAATAAGGTCTTACTATTTTCCTGAATATCTTTGAGTAAACCTCCCCAATCTGCCATAACTGTTGATGTGGTGACAGTTAAAGCTAAGCCAAGTACGATAGCGGTTGGTTTTGTTTTCATGAGAGTCCTCTGCAGTAAATCAAACTTGTTATGCTTTTTGTCTCATAGTTTGATGTAGTTATGAAAGAATGCTGAAAATGAAAAAGGCCGAACAGTAATTTCTGAACGGCCTTTTGGTGCTACGTTTAAACGTATATCAACTAGGAATTACATTTTCTGCTTGTGGACCCTTTTGACCCTGAGTTACCTCCATGGTAACTGTTTGACCTTCTTTCAATGTTCTAAAGCCTTCTGACTTAATCGCAGAGTGATGGACAAAAACATCTGGACCATCAACCTGCTCAATAAAACCGAATCCTTTTGCATCATTGAACCACTTAACTTTACCTGTAACTTGTTCTGCCATATCAACCTCAATTTAATAACTACATCGGCACAACTCCTTGTTGACCGATCTACACTTCCATGAAGCTTATCCGCATTGTAACCATATAAAATAAAAAAAAGACACTCTATTTATGATAAAAATCAATATTTTTTTTGTTATGTACTATCGATTGGGTTTTTCTATATAACGCCTATCGCCATTTATTTTTTTGTTTTATATAAGATTATGTGTGAAGTTAAACATTTTTATAGCGAATAAAAAGGGACAGTTTGATTTAACTATCCCTTATTTTTATGAGGTATTTGCGCTTTTTAATAGAGATTAACCTTCTGGAACAAAGTCCGCAGGAGGTGTGGAGCCTTCACCGAAGAAGAATTTTTCCATTTCTGTTTTTAAAAAGGCCTGCGATTTTGGATCTGCAAGAGACAGTCTGTATTCATTAATCAGCATAGTTTGTTGGCTTAACCACATTTGCCATGCTTCTTTTGATACTGACTCATAAAGGGTTTTTCCCATTTCACCTGGGTAAGGAGGAAAGTCTAAACCTTCGGCTTCTTTGTTGAGTTTTACACAGTGTATTGTGCGTGCCATATTTGCCTCTATTTTAATGTGTGTAAAAAAGAACGCACTGGTGCCGGAAGACCCAGTTGCATGATGTCGTTTATTTTATACCAGTTGCCCATACTCATGTCGGTCACACCTGTTAGATGTGATTTTATCAGGAGCGGTTGAATCGTTAATTTGAAGTGACTGAACACGTGAGTAATAGGAGATAGTTCTTCAAAATGGTCGATGGAAATGTGAAGTTTTTCCTCACAATAAGCCGTCAGATCCTGTTTTTCCTCTCGTTCTGGAAAACTCCATAATCCACCCCAGATGCCTGTAGAAGGCCTTTGTTCTAAAAATAGTTCACCCTTATCATTTTGACAGACAAGCCAGTAACAGGTTCTTGTTGGTATAGATTTTTTTGGTTTTCTTTCTGGGTAAGCGGTCGGTGTGCCAAGACGATAAGCCGCACAATGCCTTTGCATTGGACAGTGAAGGCAGTCCGGTTTACTACGGGTACAAAGCGTCGCCCCTAAATCCATTTGTGCTTGAATATAATTTGCAATGCGTTTTTCAGGTAATAGCAATGAGGCTTTTTCCCATAAACTATCTTCAACTTTTTTATTGCCAGGCCAGCCATTTATGGCAAAAAAGCGTGTTAATACACGTTTAACATTACCATCCAATATGGGGTACTTTTGATGATAGGCCAGCGTCATAATTGCACCGGCGGTAGAACGTCCAATACCCGGTAAATTGATTAGCTTTTCTATGTCTTTTGGAAAATGTCCCGCATAGTCTGCGCTGACAATTTGAGCTGTTTTGTGCAAATTACGAGCACGAGCGTAATAACCTAAACCAGACCAATACGCTAAAACATCATCTTGTTTTGCCTCTGCTAATGATCGAACATTTGGAAAACGATGAATGAAGCGATTGTAGTAATCAATGACTGTAGAAACTTGTGTTTGCTGCAACATGATTTCAGACAACCAGACATGATAGGGCGTGGGGTTCTGTTGCCAGGGCAGATTCTTGCGACCATAGTGATCGAACCAATCAAGTAATGCGTCAGCGAAATTAAAAGATTTTGTCATGTTTTACAAATTAAAGCCCGCCTGACATCGTCGTATCAAGGCGGGCATATATGAAAGAGTATTTAGTGCTTAGAAGAAATTTTTTAATTTATCTTTGACGGCATCTTCGAGTTTTTTATCAGAGGATTTTTCTTCTTGAGCTTCACCGTCAGTCACTTTCTCAGCATCTGTTGAGTCGGCTTCAGGGTTCGTTTTTCCACCTAATTTGCCGCTAAGCAGACCACCTAAATCATCACCCAGTTTTTCTTTGAGTTTCTCTTCTGCTTTCGATTTCAGCTCTTCTTTAGCTTTATCTTTCACGAGATTAGCGAGATCGACTGATGGTTTTGGTTCTGAAAAAGTACCGCCAATTTTGATGGGGATGGTGACACCTTTTAGATCTTGAAGCTCTTTACCACCTTGACCTTTGCTTGTACCTACAACAGCAACTTTTAGACCGTAATCAATCGTTTGGTTCGGTAGGCTAGCTTTACCGGCACCATTGATACGTAAAAGAGGTGATTTAACTTCAAGATCCTGATTATTAATCACACCGTTGTCAGCAGTGAATGTTCCACTAAGGCTGGAAAAATCAGTTTGTACAGGTGCATCAGATTTAGGTAGCTGTTCACCTTTTAGCGCCGCTTTAGCCTTACGTATGATTTCAGCAATATTGATACCTTGTACCGCACCATTGGTAAAAGAAAAGCCACCGTTACCGCTTAGTGTTTTTTTGATTTGCGATACAGTAGCGCCAGTACCTGTTAGTTTTGCATTTGCATTCGCGGTACCACTGATTTTGGCATCACCAGTCATATCATTAAGTAAGGGGCCAGCCTGAATATTTTTGATTTGTTCGTTCAGTGATAACTTAAGTGCGTCTTGGCGTGCATCCAGGATGACATTACCATTATATTTACCTTGGTATAAATCAGCACTCATCGGGGTGAGTTTCACCAGGCCATCAGCGGCATCAATAGTGATATGGATATTTTCACTGGTCAGTCCAGTCGCTTTCATTTTACCAATATCAATGGTGCCTTTGGCGTTAACTTGACGTAAAGCATCTAATGGCAGGGCCTCTTCAGTTGTAGCTTTGTTATCAGTTTCAGTTGTGGCTGGCGCCTTTGCCGTATCTTTGGTTTCTTTCTCTGGGGGCATATAACGATCCGCATCAATTTGATCCAGTTTCAAATTGAAGTTGAATGCTGGCTTACTAAAATTACTAACAGCAAACTGTCCTGTCAGGTTACTTTGATCCAGAGTCAATGCTAGTTGTTTAAAGTTAATTTGATTGGTTGAACCACTCAGTTCTGAACGGAATGCAACGTTTTCAAGCGTTGATTCATCATTCATCTCAGGCAATTCGATTTTCATATCAGATGCCAGTTTTCTTAAGCTGAAGGGATTCACATGAATGCTGCCAGCAAAAGTTGGTTTTTCTTTAAGGATGTCCTTGGCTTGAATATCACCTTCAAGTAATAAATCCTGTAGTTTGAGTGCCAGCGCTGATACGGTCAGAGTTTGCTGTTTTAAATCCGCTTTAATACCACTGGTCATGTGAAGTTCTGCTTTCTCATTAGGCAGGCTTGGATCTTCGACAGTGGCAGTAATTTCTAAGTTATCAATGTTAGATTGTTGTGTATCTAAATCAGAAGTGACTTGACCGGTTAATTTTGCATCAATTGTTTGTTGATTGTTTGATGCTTTGGCCGAGAGGGCTAAATCACTAATTTCCAACCATTGTTTTGCCATATCAGCTTTGATATCACCTTTCAGAGATAAGTCAGCTTGATTGAAAGCGAGCTCTTTGCCTTCTGCAATTGCTGAAAATGAAAGATCTTCTAAGGCATATTGTTGTTTTTCCATATCCACTGCCGCATTAGTCGATATCGTGACATGTGCCTTGGCTTCTGGTTTGGTACTAATTACATCAAAATCCATATCCACAGCAGTTGGCACGCCGGGCTCAAGTGGATCTGTGGTTAGATTAAGGTTGCGTAATTGATAACTTTCACCCTTAGATGCATCTGACCAGAGAATATTAGCATTGCTGAGTTTCACACCTGCAACGGTAATAGTCTGTAAGGCGGGAGAGGATTTTTCATTCGTGTCAGCGGAGGAGGTTGATTCGGCTGGTTTTGACTCCTGTTGCTCATCTTTGCTTATCAGATCATCCCAGTTCGTTTTCCCGTTTTTATCCGTTTCAAGATTGAGGACAAGACCGTCAAGAACAATGGTATCCATTTCTAACTCTTTTTTGAGTAAAGGAATGAGTTTGATTCGAATCTCTGCTGCTTGAACCTTAGCAAATGCGTCTGATTTAAATCCTTCCGCGTTACTGAGAGACATAGGGCCTAGGTCCAGAGCAATCCATGGAAACACGGATAAGCTAATATCACCCTGCAGAGTCAAGTTACGTCCAGTGACTTTTTCTACTTCACGGGATATTTCATCTTTATAATCATTAGGGTTGATGAAAAAAGGCAAGGCAATTAAGCCTGCGACAACAATAACGATTAAAAAGACGACAATTTTTATAACAGTACGCATATTGGTATTCCGTTTTATAGTTTTTATCTCGATAACTTAAGTCCATGATATGCGATCGAGCCGCATTTATGAACCGAGATTGAGACTGTAGTTGAAAATTTCATAATCCAGACTAGCGTCGATCAGGCCATTGGCAACTATCGAACAGCTTATCTTTTCACCGATGAGCTGAAATCTTCTCTTAGGCGAAAATAGGCCTTTTTCTGTCAATATTATGTGTGAACGAGTATCAAAGTCTGTTTCTAATAGTAAACTCGGATGGGCTTCGTCATCATTGTCAGGTTGGCAAGTGACGGGGACGGGGTTACCTTCTATCTGTTCAAGCCCAATTTGAACCTCATTATTATAAATATCAATTTGTAACCACTTGATGACAGCCAGCATAACGATAGTATCTTTCTCAAAGATGCCTACAAAATCGCCAATATTAAGGTGATAACAGTCTTTATACTTTCGTTTTGCCATCATCCCGCTATGACTGTGATTCACCAGCTGCCACTCTAATGCGTTCACCAGACCTCTATCTAGACTTTGATGAACTGATTCCAGTCCTAGACTAATTTGGATGGGTTTAAATTGCTGATCTGTGATTCTCTCAAAGCGTCTTTCGTAAGTAGTATTTAACTGGGGAATAATATGTTTTACCAGTCTCAACTCGGCTGACATTACAGTGTGAGTACGACGGCTTTTTGCTTCACGCAAGGTTGACTCTATCGCTTTTAAAACTGCCTGAGTATCAAAACGTCGACTGGCATTAGCATGCCTTATTTTATTGGCTGTCTTATATAAAGGCTGCGGACATATATCTTGTGTAGCATCAATGCAAAAATGGCCTAGCAGCAGGAAACGACTGTTTACCTTACTTTGTTGTTCTGACATTTTATCAATCACCACTTTGTCGGTGAATTGCGCCATCAATCTATATAAACGCAGTACATCAAACCTCATCTGACTGTAGGGATCGGTTAGTGCGGTTAAAACAATTTGGCCGTAAATATCAAAAAAACTACGACTTTGATAATAGGGTTTGACAGAAACAGGCTGATAAAGCGTTTGTGCTTGCTCTTGATATATGAAAAGCTCGTGCAACTGTTTCCAGATGCCTGCTGGTGTGATGCGATAGTATTGAAAGCTATGTAATAACTGCAGACTGAGCATCTCTGCTGTTCTGTTAAGTGCCAATAACATTAGAGGATTGGCAAGTGGTGTTTTTCCGCGCTGATAATAAACATGGATGATTTGCTGGTAGGCGATTGATAACAAGTTGATCAATTTATTGATTAAACTTATGGTGCGTAAACTTTCTGTATTAATGTACAAATCCCGTTTTACCGCAGCAATATCACGTGTAAATAATAATTCATTCACTTGTGAGCGATAAATTTCTAACAATTGAAGTAGTAGGCTTGGCTTGATTTTTTGTTGAAGAAGCGCTTCTAGATTAGTTAGTAGTGAAGGAACACGCTGATAAAGATCGTTAGGAAGCTGGTTTAACCAAATAAGAAGTAAAGCAGGATCTTTTATCGTTGAAATGACATTCGCATTATGTTCGATGATATGTAGATTTAACTGAGGAAGATGTGATGCAGGTTTTTTTTGGAAACCGACAATTTCATTCAGTTTACTCAGCCAGTTTTTGTTCATTGTTATCGGGGAAGTGATGTTGGCTTCGTTTTCATAAGGCGACTGGTGAGACAGCTTTTCTGCAGCAAGATTAAGTGTTTCGGCAAATTGCGTTTTATGCAGAGGTTTCTGAAATAGAATATCAGCCGGTGCCTCAGCATTGTTTTTATAGGCTAATAATCCTGTTAATTTTGCTGAACAAGCCTTCCAAGCCTTTCGTCCTGCATTTGAAGAAAAACTATAAATAACTAAATCAGCCTCATCATTATCAGTAATTCGCCACTGATTAGTTAGTAGAGGAGATGCAATACGTAGCATCGACTTCAGGGAACGACTTTCGTTTTCGCTCAGACCAGATAATTTTATGTATCTGATCGACAAATTTACTCTTCCTGTTCTAACTCAGACTCTAAATGTCTGATTCGGACAGTTTTGATCGCATTATCGGAGGTTTGAATAACCTCTATAACATAATCCCCCATACGAACGCTGACACCCGGATCAGGGATACTTTCCAGATACTCTAGAACGAGACCATTAATCGTCTTAGGGCCATCGGTAGGCAAATTCCAGCTGTTATTTCGGTTTATTTCACGAATATTAGCGGTGCCATTAATTAAATAACTACCATCATCTTGCGGATGTATATCTTTATCTTCATCAATAGTGTCGGCTGTGAATTCACCGACTATCTCGCGAAAAATATCTTCCAGTGTGATCAGGCCTAACAAATCACCATATTCATCAACTACTAGACCTGTTCTTCGACGGTTTCTCTGGAAATTAATGAGCTGAGTATTTAATGGCGTGCCCTCGGGGACAAAGTAAGCTCCTTTGATAATGCTACGTAGGCTTTCCAGTGTCAGATTATTCTGTGAGATTAAATGTAAGGCTTTACGCAAGTGAAGAATACCGACGATATTATCCATACTATCTTCATAGACTGGAAGTCGGGTATGGCCGCAGTGGGAGAGTTGCTTCACAATTTCCGGGAAAGGTGCATTAATATCCAGTCCTTCAATTTCATTTCTTGGCACCATAACGTCATTGACGGTCACTTTTTCCAGATCAAGAATACTCATCAACATATCTTTGTGACTCGTTGGAATCATTGACCCAGCCTCCATCAAAGCGACTTTTAGTTCTTCCGTATTTATCGCAGAGGAAGTGGCTTGTTCAGGTGACACACCAAATAATCTAACCATATTATTTGTGATTCCATTCGTGAACCAGACCAATGGATAGAGTAAAAATAATAAGGGTTTGAGAATGAAGCTAGCAGGGAAGGCCACCTTTTCTGGATGCAAAGCCGCCAGTGTTTTAGGAGTGACTTCAGCAAATAGCAACACTACCAGCGTCAATGCAAAAGTGGCAGCAACAATCCCGTTTTCACCTAACAGCTTGATACCGATGACCGTGGCAATCGCAGAAGCCAGAATATTAACAAAGTTATTTCCCAGCAAGATCAGACCAATCAGTCTATCTGGACGGTTGAGTAACTCAGAAGCTATCACTGCGCCGCGGTTGCCTTCTTGTTCTAAATGTCTTAAACGGTAGCGGTTGAGTGACATCAGAGCTGTTTCTGAACTTGAGAAAAAAGCCGACAGTAATAGTAAAAAAAACAGGATAAGGAATAGAACCAATAAAGAGGTTTCTTCTAGCATAAGCCCTTAGCTCATCAAATATTCAAGAACAAATTTACTGCCCATATAAGCGAGTAGTAAAAATATAAATCCAGACAATGTCCATTTTACTGCTGTTTGTCCACGCCAACCATAGCGTATACGACCCAAGAGCAGGCTGGCGAACACGCACCAGGCGATAATAGAAAGAACAGTTTTATGTACTAGGTGCTGAGCAAATAAATCATCAACAAACATCAGCCCGGTAATCAAGCCTAATGTCAGCAACACAAAGCCAGTAGTCAATAGTTGAAACAGCGCGCGTTCCATCGTTTGTAATGGGGGGAGTCTACGCATAAAGACATTTAAATGACGTTGGTGTAGCTGTTTCTCTTGGACAGCCAATATAATGGCTTGAATCGTTGCAAGCATGAAAAAACTATATGCTGCCAGTGATAATAAGACATGCCATTCCAGCGCGGGCTGCGGTAGAGAAGGTGGTTCGGGTGAAGGTAACTCAACCTTTAATAACAAACTCATTGCAACCAGTGGATACACAATAATCCCGGGATGGGCATTAGGCAGACGTATCCCAACTAAAAATGCGATTAAAGCCATTAACCAGGTCGTGAGAGAAAATGTTGTAAATAAACCAAGCTCCCAGCCGCCGGCATTTTTCATCGTGAAAAATATATCAGTCCCATGAAAAAGGAGTGCCATGATAATCAGAATCCCGACAGGAATACTGGCATTGACCGATGTTGGATCTTTTTGTACGAAACGTCTGATAAGAATAACGCTGCTGCATAAATAAAGTAGAAATGCTAAAGCATTCGCAATTGCCATAATGATGTGTGATCCTTGAACCTAGTTTACCCTAATACTTCAATAATATAATGATGTAGCAATGACCGAAACAATATATCAGTTATAATGCTGTATTGAATTAACTAATCCTAAAATTCTTAATTAGGACATCATCAGCTAACAAGGTGATCTATGTTTGATAGCTTAAGCGATAGACTCGGCAGTACACTCAAGAAAATTCGTGGTCAGGGACGTATTACTGAAGAAAATGTCAAAGAAACGCTGCGTGAAGTGCGGATGGCATTACTTGAAGCTGATGTCGCATTACCAGTCGTGCGTGAATTTATTGATAACGTCAAAGAGCGCGCAATGGGACAGGATGTTTTGCGCAGTTTAACGCCAGGCCAGGCGTTAGTGAAAATCGTTAATGACGAACTTGTCGCTGTGATGGGGGATGGTTCCTCTTCACTCAATTTGAATACACAGCCTCCAGCTGTCATTTTAATGGCAGGTTTACAAGGTGCGGGTAAAACTACAAGCGTTGCAAAACTTGCGCGCTGGCTTAAAGAGCGTGAACGTAAATCAGTCATGGTGGCCAGTACTGACGTATACCGACCTGCTGCGATTGATCAGTTAGAAACCTTAGCAAAAGAAGTCGATGCCCGTTTTTTCCCCAGCCAGTCTTCACAGAATCCAGTTGATATCGCTCGTAATGCAATAGAACAAGCAAAACGTGATTATGTGGATGTTGTCATCATTGATACTGCAGGCCGACTGCATATAGATGATGACATGATGGATGAGATTAAGCAGATCCACGCCGCCATCAATCCAATAGAAACATTGTTTACTGTCGATAGTATGACGGGACAGGATGCGGCTAATACAGCAAAAGCATTTAATGAAGCTTTGCCTCTCACCGGCGTCATTCTCACCAAGACGGATGGTGATGCTCGTGGTGGTGCTGCGTTATCAATAAGGCATATTACAGGTAAACCTATTAAATTTATGGGGGTCGGTGAAAAAACAGCGGCTCTCGAACCTTTTCATCCTGATCGCGTGGTTTCGCGAATTCTCGGAATGGGTGACGTTCTGTCATTGGTTGAAGAAGCTCAACGTAAGATGGATGTTGGTTCAGCAGAGAAGCTGGCTAATAAACTGAAAAAAGGTAAAGGCTTTGACCTGGACGATTTTCAGGAACAACTACGTCAAATGGGAAAAATGGGTGGAATTGGTTCCTTGATGGAGAAAATGCCAGGCATGGGAAATATTCCGGCTGCGGCTAAACAGCAGGTGAATGATAAAGAAATGGCAAAACTTGAAGCCATCATCAATTCTATGACAAAGAAAGAGCGGAAAAAGCCTGAAATTATTAAAGGTTCGCGCAAAAAAAGAATTGCGGCAGGCAGCGGAACACAAATTCAGGATGTGAATCGTCTTCTGAAACAATTTAGTCAGATGCAAAAAATGATGAAGAAGATGGGTTCTAAAGGCGGAATGGCCAAAATGATGAGAGGGTTAGGCGGCAAATTTCCAATGGGTGGTGGCTTACCTTTCCAATAAGTGTCGAAAGGACTTTTCAAATATCGGATTGTTGCGTAGAATACGACGGTTTTCCGATCCAGTTTTCAACGGGCTAAATTATGGTAACAATTAGATTGACTCGCAGTGGCGCAAAAAAACGCCCTTTTTACGGTATCGTAGTAACTGATTCACGCAGCAAACGTGATGGTCGTTATATCGAACGCGTTGGTTTCTTCAACCCGGTTGCTCGTGGTCAGGAAGAAAAACTTCGTGTTGATTTAGACCGTGTTGCTCATTGGGTCAGCCAAGGCGCGCAAACCTCAGAGCGCGTTGCTAAGCTGATTGCAGAAGCACAAAAAGCAGCATAAATCTCAAGGGCGCTAGGATATGTCAACATCCGAGGAGTTTATCCCGGTAGGTAAAATATCCGGTGCCTTTGGTGTCAAAGGTTGGGTAAAAGTGTATTCCTTTACTGAGCCTCGGACGAATATTTTGCAATATTCACCTCTATTCTTATCAAGAAGAGGAGAGTGGCTTGAGATAAAAGTATCTGGTGGCCGTTTGCAAGGTAAAGGTGTAGTGATGGGCATTGAAAACGTCACTGACCGTGATCAGGTTCAGCCTTTGCTTGGCGCAGAGTTGGCGATTAAAAAGTCACAACTGGAACCTGTCGATGAAGATGAGTTTTATTGGAATGACCTGCAAGGGCTGACAGTACGTAATCTTCAAAACGAAGTATTAGGTAAAGTTGACCACCTGCTGGAGACTGGTGCAAATGATGTGCTGGTTGTTAAAGCAGAAGGGAAAAAAGCAGAAATCTTAATTCCCTTTGTTGTGGATGAAGTTGTAAAACTGGTCGATCTGGAGCAAGAAGTTATCCAAGTCGATTGGAGCGAAGATTATTGATGGAACGCGGATAATGCACTTAGGTGTTATATCCCTTTTTCCTGAAATGTTTGATGCGATTACTCAATACGGAGTAACGGGCAGAGCGGTAACTCGTGGTCTAGTTAAATTAGACTATTGGAACCCACGCGATTTTGCTTATGATCGACATCGAACAGTAGATGATAGGCCATATGGTGGTGGCCCTGGAATGGTAATGAAAGTTGCGCCTCTGCAAGAGGCTATATCATCAGCAAAGCAAAAGTTGGGAGATGATGCAACGGTTATCTATCTGTCACCACAGGGCAAAAAACTAGACCAGAAAAGTCTGGAGCAGCTGGCAAGTAAACAGAAATTGATTCTGCTGGCAGGAAGATATGAAGGCGTCGATGAACGCTTGATTGAAAAAGAGATTGATGAGGAGTGGTCAATAGGAGACTACGTCCTTAGTGGTGGAGAGCTGGCAGCCATGGTTATGATTGATGGTATGTCCAGATTGATGCCCGGTGTTTTAGGTGATCAACAGTCTGCGGAACAAGATTCTTTCGTGGAGGGATTATTAGATTATCCGCATTACACCAGACCGGAAGTTTTAGATGACCAGTCAGTACCCGAGGTATTGCTGGGAGGCGACCATGAAGCGATTCGTAAATGGCGTCTCAAACAGTCCTTGGGACGAACATGGTTGCGACGACCTGACTTATTAGATAAAGATACTTTGACTAATGAGCAGACTGCGCTATTAAAAGAGTTTATTGCCGAGAGCGGGCAGGATTAGTTGGGAGTTAACAATGAGTAACATTATCGAACAGCTTAACGCTGAACAAGTGAGACAGGATATCCCTGAGTTTTCAGCGGGTGATTCTGTTGTTGTTAAAGTTAAAATCAAAGAAGGCGACCGTGAGCGTGAACAAGCGTTCGAAGGTATCGTGATTGCTAAACGTAACCGTGGTCTGCACTCAGCATTCACTGTTCGTAAAATTTCTAGCGGTGTTGGTGTTGAACGTGTTTTCCAAACACACAGCCCTGCCATTGCAAGTGTTGAAGTAAAACGTCGTGGTGATGTGCGTCGTTCTAAACTTTACTATCTACGTGATCTGACTGGTAAAGCAGCACGTATTAAAGAAAAACTATAATCCGAATTGTCATAACAGACGATTGGAAAGAAAGGGCAGTGTGTATACACTGCCCTTTTTTATTGCTTAGTTGTTACTATTAAATATCGGATATTTAACAGTAGTTATATGAGCGAGCCACAGTTTTCTTATTATCTTGAACCTTTCCTTGATAGCCTATGGCTAGAATCTGGATTGAGTCAGCATACAGTTGATGCTTATCGACGAGATTTATTAGCATTCTCTGCCTGGTTGAGTCAGTTTGATATTGATTTAGTCTCAGCCACTCAGCTGGATATTCAACGCTATCAAAGCCAACGTTTACGAGAAGGAAGAAAAGTCCGTAGTGAAGCCCGGCTTTTATCATCGTTACGACGTTTTTACCGTTATTTATTACGTGAAGACATACGTGATTCTGATCCGACGGCACAACTTGACTCACCCAGACTCGGTCGTTCCTTACCTGATAGTCTTACCGAAGCAGAAGTTGAATCCTTACTGGCACAACCTGATACCACTGATGCTTTAGGTTTACGAGACAGGACTATGCTGGAATTACTCTACGCAGCAGGATTGAGGGTCTCTGAATTGGTGTCATTACAGTTTGAGCAAGTGAATCTTCGGCAAGGTTTAATTCGCTGTATTGGTAAAGGAAATAAAGAGCGTCTGGTGCCTATCGGAGAAATTGCTCTAGATTGGTTACAGCAATATCTATACGAAAGTCGGCCCGGAATATTAAACGGGCAAATAACTGATGACTTATTTCCTACCCGTCGTGGCAAGGCGATGACACGACAAGCCTTCTGGTACATTATTAAACGTTATGCTGGCCAAGCGGGTATTGAAAAACACCTGTCACCACATACTCTAAGACATGCATTTGCGACACATTTATTGAATCATGGTGCTGACTTAAGGGTGGTTCAGTTATTACTCGGCCATTCTGATTTATCGACTACACAAATCTATACCCACGTAGCAAAAGAGCGCTTAAAACAACTACATGGCCAACATCATCCACGCGGTTGAGAACAAGAGTTGATAAGCCTGACGCCAGCAACCACAAATGCTAAACTGATTCACATTTTTATAGTGATTTAGGTGAATAGATGCCTTCTTTTGATATCGTGTCTGAAGTTGATAAACATGAACTGGCCAATGCCGTGGATCAAACGAACCGTGAGTTAAAAAACAGGTTTGATTTTCGTGGAACTGATGCCAAGGTCGAACAGTCAGAAAAAGTACTTGTTATGCATGCTGAGAGTGACTTTCAACTTGATCAACTTCTCGATATCTTACGGCTCAAGTTAGTCAAACGCGGTGTCGATGTAAGCTGTTTAGAAATTAAAGATTCTGTTGGTAACGGAAAAATGCGTAAACAGGATGTATTAGTAAGAGAAGGCATTGATAAAGATTTATCCCGTACTATTGTTAAGCTTATCAAAGAAAGTAAAGTGAAAGTGCAAGCGGCTGTTCAGGGAGAGAGTGTCAGGGTAACAGGCAAAAAACGTGATGAATTACAAACGATCATTGCGATGTTGAAAGGTCACGATAAAATCGATATGCCATTGCAGTTTAATAATTTTAGAGATTAAAAGTCCCATGTTGAAATACGCTATATTAGTAATGTCTCTGTTAGGTGTCAGTGTTGTTCATGCCGATAATGATGAGCTACGTAAAAAAATAGAAAAGTCATTACCTGACGTGAAAGTAACCAGCCTAAGAGCCGTTGACGATACAGGACTATATGAAGCGGTTATCAATGGGCAAGTTTTATACTTCTCTAAAGATGGTCGTTATGTGATTCAGGGTGACATGGTGTCATTGGATTCAAGAACCAATCTAACTGAGCAACGCAGGGTCAGTTTACGCAAAGACGCAATTGCTAAGCTAAATGAAAAAGATATGATTATTTTTGGTCCTGAGAATCCCAAATACACTATTACCGTGTTTACCGATATCGATTGTGGTTATTGTCGCAAGATGCATTCGGAAATAGAGAAATACAATGATTTGGGTATTCGCGTGCGTTATATGTCTTTCCCCCGAGGCGGAATAGGCTCGAAGTCTTACGATGATGCTGTTAATGTCTGGTGTGCGGCTGATAGACAAAAAGCGATGACCGAGGCAAAACAAGGTGAAGAATTAGCCACTAAAACCTGTGTTAATCCAGTCAAAGCAGAATTTGAGCTGGGACAACAGCTCGGCGTAAAAGGCACACCATCTATCTTCCTTGAGTCCGGTCAAATCCTCCCCGGTTATTTGCCACCTGAAAAGTTGATTCAAGTGTTGGATGAAAATTCATAACGATCGTAATGATTGCTGCTGATTTTCGAGTCGATGATCATGTAATGTGAGTTGCTGATCATCGACTAAAAGATAACTGACTTCATTTTCCCAATCACCTAAAACAATGCGATAAGCATCGTTATTGTTTTCCAATGTAATTCGATGAATGGCTGGACGATGTGTGTGGCCATGAATCAGTAGTTTGATATCATTTTCATGCATTACTTTCGCCACTTCAGCGTCATTCACATCCATGATCTGACTGGACTTATATTGTTTCTTTTGCTGACTTTGCTGTTTTATCTTATCGGATATTTTCTGGCGAAAGCGGGCAGGTAAATTTAAAAAACACCACTGTAAGAATCGGTTGTTTACCACTTTGCGATAACGTTGATAGCCGACATCATCAATACATAAACTATCCCCATGTAATAACAGTGCTGGTTTGCCAGCAAGTTCTAACAAGTAGCCATCCTGAATTAATGTGGCATTAACTGAATCAGCAAATGCTTTTCCCAGCATGAAATCACGGTTACCGACCATAAGGTAAAGGTTTATACCGGCCTGCGTTAATGAACGCAGCGTATCGATAAAGTCAGTAAACTCATCTGGGACTAAGTCATCACCTAACCAGGTATTAAAAATATCACCCAGAATATAAATCTCAGAAACAGCATCAACCTGTCGTCGAAGAAACTGACAGGCAAGCGCCGTTAATTCAGGCCTTGCCGGATTTAGGTGAAGATCAGAGATAAACAGTTTGGTCATAGGAGAAAACCTGCGTGTTTAATAACAAGCAGGTTGAGTGTGATTAATTTATAACAGTCGCTTTGATGATAATAATATCTTCTGCAGGGACATCTTGATGAGGACCACGCATAGTCGTATCGACTTCTCTTATCGCATCAACAACATCCATACCTTCAATGACTTCACCAAATACGGCATAACCCCAGCCGCTGGGCGCTTTACCCTTAAAATCAAGAAACCCATTGTCGACAGTATTAATAAAAAATTGAGCTGTGGCAGAGTGAGGATCATTAGTTCTTGCCATAGAAACCGCGCCCCGCTTGTTACTCAAACCATTATCGGCTTCATTCTTAATGGCTGATTTTGTAGTTTTTTGTTGAAAGTCTTGAGTAAAGCCACCGCCTTGAATCATAAAGTTTTTGATGACGCGGTGAAAAATCGTACCGTTATAGAAACCGTCGTTAACATAGCTTAGAAAGTTAGCAACCGTGACCGGTGCTTTATCTTCATTAAGTTCGATAACGATATCACCAAGACTGGTTTCAAGTTTGACTTGTGGCATTTTGGATGTCCCATCTGCTTGTATTGAAAAAGAAAAAATGGCAAATAGCCAGCACAGCATTTGCATAAAACGTCTGATCATAAGGAAGAGTCCAGATCAATTTTAAAGTCGACATGATAGAGCAATATACATTCGTATGGGAATAAACAGTTGTGTATTGCAAACCTTTTATGAAAGATTATGCATAAAAACAAGGTAGAGGATGATTCGCTGTTTATTAGGTATTTGCGTAATAAGCAGCCAATATTTAAGCGCTTCGTAAACAACGATTAAAAACAGCGCTGTTACCCTGCCTAGCTGACAGCGTATAATGCGCGTTTTCATATAAATTTGTCATTCGATATGTCCGAGTCAGCTGTTAATCATAATTTTATTCGTCCTATAATTCAGGAAGACCTTGATACCGGAAGGGTGACTGGAAAAATCGTCACGCGTTTTCCACCTGAGCCCAATGGCTATCTGCATATTGGTCATGCTAAATCCATTTGTCTGAATTTCGGTCTGGCTGAAGAGTTCGGTGGCGACTGTCATCTACGCTTTGATGATACCAACCCAGCCAAGGAAGAACAGGAATACATTGAAGCTATCAAAGAAGACGTTCAATGGCTTGGCTTCCAATGGGCAGGCGATGTTCGTTATGCATCAAATTACTTTGAACAGTTTTATAACTGGGCCATTCATCTGATCAAACAAGGCAAAGCCTATGTCTGTGATCTGACTGCTGAGCAAGCTAGTGAATATCGTGGCTGGGCGACCAAGCCGGGTAAAGAATCGCCATTTCGCGATCGTAGTGTTGAAGAAAATCTGGCTTTATTTGAAAAGATGAAGCAGGGCGAGTTTGATGAAGGTTTTTGTGTATTACGGGCGAAGATTGATATGGCTTCTCCTAATATGAATATGCGTGATCCGATTCTATATCGCATACGTAAGAAAGCGCATCATCAAACCGGTGACCAGTGGTGTATTTATCCTAGCTATGATTTTGCTCATGGACAGGGCGATGCTATTGAAGGGGTGACCCACAGTATCTGTACATTGGAATTTCAGGACCATCGTCCTTTGTACGAGTGGTTTATTGAAAATCTGCCAGTGCCTTCAAAGCCTAAGCAATATGAATTTGGACGTTTGAATCTAAATTATACGGTGACCAGTAAGCGTAACCTGAAACAATTGGTTGATGAGCAAATTGTGGCAGGGTGGAATGACCCCAGAATGCCGACAGTTTCTGGCATGAGAAGACGGGGGTATACTGCAGCGGCATTACGTGCTTTTTGTAATGGTCTTGCTGTCGCTAAAACAGATGGTGTGGTGGATATCGCACAGCTGGAATTTGAGATTCGTAACGATCTCAATGAAAACGCGGCGCGTGCTATGTGTGTACTTAATCCGTTAAAAGTCACTATCACCAATGCCGCTGACGATGCCGAGTGGCTTGTAGTCGCGAATCATCCGCAGCAGGAGTCTATGGGACACCGGTCATTACCTTTCACCAAAACGATTTATATCGATGCGTCTGACTTTACCGAAGACACCAGTTTGAGTCGGAAAAAATTCAAACGACTGGTGATTGGAGACTATGTACGTTTACGTGGTGCCTATGTGATCAAAGCCGATGATGTTATTAAGAATGATAACGGTGACATTATTGAAGTGGTGGCCTCATTAGTACCAGATACCGTGGGGCAGAATCCACCACCTGAAATGAAGCCTCGTGGCGTCATTCATTGGGTGTCTGCAACAGAAGGCAAAGAAGTCGAACTACGTTTGTATGATAGATTGTTTTTAGCCGAAGCACCTGGCAAAGAAACAGGTAATTATCTGGATGATGTGAACCCTGAGTCATTGAAGGTGATTAAGGCTTTTGCAGAGCCTGCTATAGTGGATTGTAAACCAGAAACGGTTTTTCAGTTTGAACGAGAAGGCTATTTTGTCAGCGATCGTTATGATCACACCGCTGACTCTCCGGTCTTTAATCTCACCATCAGTTTAAAAGAAGATATATCGAAGAATAACTAATATGCTAAAAATCTATAACACCCTTACCAGGCAGAAAGATGTTTTCACTCCCATACATGAAGGCAAAGTCAACATGTATGTCTGCGGTATGACGGTATACGATTTATGTCACGTTGGTCATGCAAGGGTAATGGTTGTTTTTGATGTTGTGACACGATACTTACGTGCGCTGGGTTATGATGTGACCTACGTGAGAAATATTACGGATATTGATGACAAAATCATCAAACGGGCTGCAGAAAATGGTGAGTCCATTCAATCATTAACAGAACGTTATATTGATGAAATGCATAAGGATGCTGAAGCCTTAGGGGTTCTCAGACCGGATGTTGAGCCTAAGGCGACTGAGTCAATGGCAGAAATCTTGGCGATGATTGAGACCTTAATAAGCAATGGTCTTGCATACAAAGCTGATAATGGTGATGTGTATTATGACGTCAGCCAATTCGAGAGTTATGGCAAATTATCTGGTCGCAATATTGAAGACTTACGCGCCGGTGAACGTATTGCGGTGAATGAAGCTAAAACAGACCCACTCGATTTTGTTTTGTGGAAAGCTGCCAAAGCTGATGAACCTGCCTGGGAATCGCCTTGGGGGCCAGGACGACCTGGCTGGCATATTGAATGTTCAGCAATGTCAGCGCATTGCTTGGGTGAGCAGTTTGATATTCATGGCGGCGGACAGGATTTACAATTCCCACATCATGAAAATGAAATCGCACAATCTGAAGGCGCCCATGGTTGCCAGTCAGTGAATTACTGGATGCATAATGGTTTTGTGCGTATTGATGATGAAAAAATGTCTAAGTCTTTGGGCAATTTTTTCACTGTGCGTGAAGTTCTGCAGCAATATCCCGCCGAAGTGATTCGTTATTTTATTTTATCTAGTCATTATCGCAGCCCATTAAATTATGCTGATGATCAACTGGAACAGGCGAAAGCTGCGTTAACACGTTTTTACACGACTTTACGTGATGTTGAAACCAGCCAGTGTGTGAATTGGCAGGAGGATCAAGAGTTCGGCAAGCGGTTTAAATCTGCTATGGATGATGATTTCAATACTGCCTTAGCACTGTCGGTGATGGCCGATGTTAGGCAAGCGATCAATAAGGCTAGAGAGCAGGGACAACTAGAAAATGTCGCTTATCTAGCGGGTCTGTTGTCATCATTTGGTGATGTGCTTGGTTTATTTCAGCAAGATGCTGATAAATTCCTGACTGGAGATAACTCAGCTGATCAACAAGCTATTGATATCGATGGTTTAGTCGCTGAGCGTAATCAGGCCAGAGCGGATAAAAATTGGGCTCGTGCTGATGAAATTCGTGATCAATTGACGGAAATGGGCATTGTTCTTGAAGATGCGGCGGGTAAAACGAGCTGGCGTCGAGTGTAAAAACATCTGCGCCTGCTTTTGAGCAGGCGCTTATCTTTTTAGTTTTTATGCAATGTTTCAGCAGCAAATAAGGTATTTTCAAGTAAGGTTGCTACGGTCATAGGGCCAACACCGCCAGGCACTGGTGTTATCCAGCTGGCTTTTTCTTTGGCTTTTTCAAACTCGACATCGCCGGTCAGTTTGCCATTCTCAAGACGATTAATACCCACATCAATGACAATCGCGCCCTGTTTTATCCACTCACCAGGAATAAATCCAGGTTTACCGACGGCAACCACTAATAAGTCAGCACGACGCACTTGTTCTTCGAGATTATTCGTCCAGCGATGACAAACGGTCGTTGTACAACCAGCGAGTAATAATTCCAGTGCCATAGGACGGCCAACGATGTTCGATGCGCCTACCACAACCGCTTCGAGTCCTTTAAGATCTACACCCGTCGTGCGCAGCAAGGTAATAACGCCTTTTGGAGTACAAGGTCTGAGTTGTGGATTACGTTGAGCAAGACGACCGATATTGTATGGATGAAAACCATCGACGTCTTTATGCGGCGCAATTCGCTCAATCACGGTTTCCGCAGAAATATGCTGTGGCAGAGGCAGTTGAACAAGAATACCGTCTATATCATCATCCTGATTTAACTGATCGATCAGAGATAGTAACTCGTCCTCGGTTGTTGTTTCCGGAAGATCGTAGGCCTCAGATTTAAATCCGATTTCTTCACAGCTTTTACGTTTACTACCTACATACACCTGTGATGCCGGGTTAGCGCCTATCAATACGACCGCAAGACCTGGACGACGTTTACCTTCAGCTAACCGTTCTGTCGTTGCTAATTTCAGTTGTTGTTTGAGGTCAGCAGCAACTGCCTTGCCATCGATAATCTTTGCGCTCATTCATCTTCCCGCTTTTGCAAAAACGGCTATGATCGCATGATGCGAGCGGAACAGCAAAAAAAATCAAAACAGTGATTGACTCTTAAATTCTAACCACGTATTATTTCGCCTTCTTCGGGGATGACTTCTCGAATTAAGTCGGGGCATAGCGCAGTCTGGTAGCGCATCTGGTTTGGGACCAGAGGGTCGGGAGTTCGAATCTCTCTGCCCCGACCACTTCTTAAACTACGTCCTCGCTTAGTAACAAGCATATGCGCCCGTAGCTCATCTGGATAGAGCATCGGCCTTCTAAGCCGAGGGTAGCAGGTTCGAGTCCTGCCGGGCGTACCATATTTTATCTCCACTCTCCTCAACAGCCTAACAACGTAATGCGTCGGTACTATTTTTTATAGTCTGGAAATAATGCGTTAGTTTGTGTAAAAAGACGGCTTCTACATTGCTTCCAAGCCTCACTAATGCTACTTTTAGCTGGCAAATATTCAATTCACTCAAATAGAAGAGCTACCTGTGTCAAGGAAAACACTTTTTGTTACTGGAGGGGCTGGATTCATTGGTTCAGCACTCATTCGTCGTCTTATTGAAGTCAGTGATTACCACATCGTTAATATTGATAAACTGACCTATGCTGGTAATCTTGAATCCCTTCTGTCTGTTGCGGACAGTAATCGTTATCACTTTGAACAAGCTGATATATGTGATGCAGAAAAAATGGCTGAATTATTTAAACAGCATCAGCCTACTGCCATCATGCATTTAGCGGCAGAGTCACATGTCGATCGTTCGATAGATGGTCCAGCAGATTTTGTGCAAACTAATTTAGTCGGTACCTACGTTTTATTAGAGGCCGCCAGACAGTATTGGAAAACACTCGATAAAGGCGCGGCGACACAGTTTCGTTTCCACCATATTTCTACCGATGAGGTGTATGGCACTTTAGGTGAGACGGGACTGTTTGAGGAGACAACGTCTTATCAACCCAACTCACCATACTCTGCAACCAAGGCAGGTAGTGACCATTTAGTACGTGCATGGCACCACACTTATGGTTTGCCTGTCGTCATGACCAATTGTTCCAATAATTATGGCCCATATCAATTTCCTGAAAAATTGATTCCTCTGATCATTAATAATGCCTTGGTTGGCAAACCTTTACCCGTTTACGGTAAAGGCGATAATATCCGTGACTGGTTATTTGTGGATGATCACGCTGAAGCATTACAAGTCGTTCTGGAAAATGGTGAGTTAGGCGAAAGTTATAACATTGGTGGCTTTAACGAGCATACCAATCTGGATGTTGTTCACCGTGTTTGTGACATTCTCGACGAGTTATTACCTGAGTCTGAGTATTGCCCTCATCGAGAGTTGATTACCTTCGTCACGGATCGTCCGGGTCATGATCAGCGTTATGCTATCGATGCCAGCAAAATTAATCGTGAATTAGGCTGGAAACCAAAAGAAACTTTTGCAACTGGTCTGCGTAAAACGGTTGAATGGTATATCAATAACCGTGAATGGAATGAACGTGTTATGGACGGTAGTTATCAGCAAGAACGTCTTGGTCTGGGAGAGCATGAATCATGAGTCAGCGCAAAGGTATCATCTTAGCTGGTGGCAGCGGTACGCGTTTACATCCCGTCACACAATCTATCAGTAAACAGTTACTCCCTGTTTATGATAAACCTATGATTTATTACCCGTTGTCGACATTAATGCTGGCAGGGATGAGAGAAATCTGCATTATTTCAACACCTCAAGACACTCCTCGATTGCAGCAATTATTAGGTGATGGTCGTCAATGGGGACTTGAGTTAAGTTATGTCGTACAAGAAAAGCCGGAAGGGATTGCCCAGGCATTTACCTTAACGAAATCATTTATAGGTGATAGCAATACTGCCTTAGTTTTGGGTGATAATGTCTATTATGGACATGACTTGGCAGATTTGATGTCTGAAGCAGATAACAGACAGGATGGGGCAACCGTTTTTGCTTATCCTGTGTTTGATCCGGAACGTTATGGTGTTGTTGAATTTGATGATGCAGGAAAAGCGTTAAGTATTGAAGAAAAACCAGCTAAACCCAAATCCCGTTATGCGATTACCGGACTGTATTTTTACGATAATCAGGTTGTCGATATCGCAGAAAGTCTAGAACCTTCAGCACGTGGTGAGTATGAGATAACGGATGTCAATCAACGTTATCTTGATGCGGGCCATCTTCATGTTGAAGTGATGGGTAGAGGAATGGCTTGGCTGGATACAGGGACACATGATTCTTTATTAGAAGCATCACAATTTATTCAAACGATAGAAAAACGTCAGGGTTTAAAAGTGATGTGTCCTGAAGAAATTGCCTACCGCCATGGGTATATTGATGCTGATCAGTTATTAGCATTAGCAAAACCCTTAGTAAAAAGTGGTTATGGCGATTATTTGATTAACTTAATTCACGAAAAGATTTATTAAATGCAAGTAATAGAAACGAGACTGTCAGATGTAAAAATTCTTAAGCCCAGAGTCTTTGGTGATGAGCGTGGTTTTTTTATGGAAAGTTTCAATAAAAAACAATTCGAAGCACTAACTGGGGTAGATACTGAATTTGTGCAAGATAATCATTCACGCTCATCACAAAATGTATTACGTGGTCTGCATTATCAGATTCAGCATGCACAAGGTAAATTAGTACGTGTTATTGCGGGTGAGGTTTACGATGTTGCTGTCGACTTGCGACAGTCATCATCCACATTTGGTCAGTGGGTCGGTGTTCACCTTAAGGCAGAAAACCATGAGATGTTATGGGTACCACCAGGATTTGCCCATGGCTTTTTTGTATTAAGTCAATCTGCAGATTTCTTATACAAAACTACGGATTATTATGCACCTGAACATGAACGCTGTTTGTTATGGAATGAGCCTGCGTTGGATATTGATTGGCCGCTATTGGATAAATCACCTTCTCTATCTGCAAAAGACCAGCAGGGAGCACATTTTAACGAAGCGGAATTCTACGATTAATGCGTATTCTAATAACAGGAAAGCATGGTCAGGTAGGACATGAGTTAATAAGAAGCCTGTCGTGTCTTGGTGATGTTATTGCTACAGATAGTAAAACTCTTGACCTGAGTAAGACTGACGACTTAGCTGAAAAAGTAGAACGACTGGCACCTGATTTAATTGTCAATGCGGCAGCCTATACGGCTGTTGATAAAGCTGAGACTGAACAAGAGCTGGCATATAAGGTCAATGCTCTAGCGCCACAGATACTAGCTGAAGTCGCCAAAAAGCGTGATATCCCGTTTATTCATTACTCAACCGATTATGTATTTAATGGTAGTGGTGATAAAGCCTGGACAGAAGATGCGGAAACTCAGCCACTCAATGTTTATGGCAGAACAAAATTGGCTGGTGAATTGGCTATCAGTAATGTCACAGATAAATATCTGATATTCAGAACTAGCTGGGTCTATGGTGCAAGAGGTGCTAACTTCCTTAATACTATGAAAAGGTTAGCGATTGATAAGGTGCAGTTATCCATCGTTCATGACCAGATAGGTGCACCAACATGGGCTCGCCACATTGCTGACGTAACGGCGCAAGTCATTTCGCAAAGTCATCAACAAACAGACTTCTGGCATAACCATAGCGGTGTATACCATCTATCTGGTGCCGGACGAGCGAGTTGGTTTGATTTTGCTCAACAAATATTTAATTTAATGGCTGAGCAAGGGCATTCAGTGCCGAAGCTCCATCCTATCACTACGCGTGACTATCCAACACCGGCGAATCGTCCTGCTAACTCTTTACTCGACAATACAAAGTTAAAACAACATTTTGCTCTTGCGTTGCCAGACTGGCAAACTACAATAGCGTGGGTTATGAGCGGAGAAGAGTAATAATTTTTTGTCGTTTTGAAGTGTTTTAGCTAAAACTTGCTGAGTGTATTACGTTGACATACCCCTCAATTGTGAAAAAAATGGGCCTATGGTTTTTGAGCAGACCGCGGCCAATAAAAAGAACGATCAGTGTCATACTGGATTTTTTAGCCATCCCATTCTCATTATGGTTAGCTTTTTCTTTACGCCTAGGTGAACTTTATATTCCGTCTAACCAGCAGTTGTGGATATTTCTTCTTGCACCCGTTATTGCCATCCCCATTTTTATAAAATCAGGTCTATATCGTGCAATTATTCGTTACATCGGCATGGATGCTATCTGGACAATTTCCAGGGCAGTGTTGCTTTTTACCTTAATCTTTTCTGTCATCGTGCTGATTGCTGATGACCTGGCTGGGTTAGTGCCTAGAACGGTTTATGCCATTCAAGCAATTATTCTGATGTTGTTTGTAGGTGGGAGCCGCATGATGGCGAGATGGTTGATTGTAAAGAGCGATCATCATCTTTGGAAAGAACTTAATGCGGTTCGCTATATTCCACCTATTTTGATTTATGGTGCAGGACGGGCTGGTGCACAAGCCGCGGCACTGATGAAATTAAGTAATCAGATGCGTCCCGTGGCGTTTATTGACGATAACGCAACATTATGGCGACAACAAATTAATGGTATGACGGTTTATGGTGTTGACCAGCTTGCCAGACTGATTGAACGTTTCATGGTCAGAGACATTTTGCTGGCTATGCCATCGGCGGGCCGTCGTCGCAGAAGTGAAATTCTAAATTTGTTGGAGCATTATCCTGTTCACGTCAGAACATTACCTGATTTGATGGATATTGCTGAAGGACGTCTGGAAGTTTCTGATATTCAGGAAGTGGATATTGCTGATTTATTGGGTCGTGAACCTGTCGCACCGATTAAAGACTTGCTAAGCAAAAATATCACAGATAAAGCGGTGATGGTGACTGGTGCAGGTGGTTCTATTGGTTCAGAGCTTTGTCGGCAAATTGTTTATTTATCGCCATCATGTCTGGTCCTTTATGAAGCAAGCGAAATCAATCTTTATCAAATTGAGCGTGAACTGGCATCATTAGCTCTAGATATGCCCATTTACTCTATGCTGGGAACTGTGCTTAATCAGCAGCGTGTTGAGATGGTATGTCGGCGTTTTGGCGTGAATACGATTTATCATGCTGCAGCCTATAAACATGTGCCTATAGTTGAGAGAAACACCAATGAAGGTATCCGTAATAATGTGTTTGGCACGCTGCATTGTGCTCAAGCTGCGATTGATGCCGAGGTAGAAACTTTTGTGCTTATCTCAACTGATAAGGCTGTTCGTCCAACCAATACCATGGGGGCGACAAAGCGCTTTGCAGAGTTAGTGCTTCAAGCTTTTGCTGAATCAAAAACGCTTTATAAAAAAACACGCTTTACCATGGTCAGGTTCGGTAACGTCTTAGGCTCATCAGGCTCAGTGGTGCCATTATTTCGAGACCAGATTGCCAAAGGTGGACCGGTAACCGTGACTGCTCATAAGGTAACTCGTTATTTTATGACAATTCCTGAAGCAGCTGCTTTAGTTATTCAGGCAGGTGCGATGGGCAGAGGTGGTGATGTCTTTGTGCTTGATATGGGGGAGCCAGTTAAGATTGTTGATTTAGCTAGACGTATGATCCATTTAAGTGGGTTTACTATTCGTGATAGTGATAACCCAAATGGTGATATTGAAATTGTCTATACAGGTCTCAGGCCTGGTGAGAAGCTTTATGAAGAGTTACTCATCGGTGATAATGTATCGACAACCGAACATGAAAAAATTATGCGGGCAGAAGAATGTGTGATTGAGTGGCCTGCTCTCATATCAATCATTCGAGAACTGGAGCTCGCTAACAAACATGATGACTGTAAAAAAGCACGCGCTATATTGTTAGACACGATTGATGGATTTATTCCTCAATGTGAGTTAAGTGATTGGCTGGGGAACGATAAATAGAAATGCATTCTTTTATGAGCAGAGTCTCAGTTAAGCTATGTCAGTGCTATATTTCAAGAGGATTTAATTAAGTGTGTGGAATAGTTGGCGGAATCGCTGAAAGGAATGTTAGCCCTATCTTGATGGAAGGGTTACGAAGACTGGAATATCGTGGTTATGATTCGTCTGGAATGGCATTGCTTGATGATGTCAACGCACTTCATCGTGTTCGATCTTTGGGAAAAATACAGCAATTACAGGATAAAGTGGATCAGTTAAATGAACCTTTTACTGGTCGAATTGGTATTGCTCACACACGCTGGGCGACCCATGGTATACCTTCTGAAAATAATGCTCATCCACACATTTGTAACAATCAAGTGGCGATTGTGCATAATGGTATTATTGAAAACTACCAATCATTAAAACAAAAACAACTAAGTCAGGGGTACCGTTTTACTTCTGAAACTGATACAGAAGTTGTTGCCCATGAAATTCATGCTGAACTGCAAGAGGATAATGATCTTTTACAGGCAGTTTTACGTTCACTAAAAGTCTTTGATGGTGCTTATGCGTTAGGTGTAATGGATAAGTCTCACCCTGATATGTTAGTGGCTGCCAGAAAGGGAAGCCCTTTAGTCATCGGTATTGGGATTGGTGAACACTTTATAGCCTCTGATGTTTCAGCCTTACTTCCTGTGACACAGAATTTTATTTTTCTTGAAGATGGTGATGTAGCCAAACTAACGCGAGATAAGGTCGAAATTTATAGTGCAGAAACCGGTGAATTGGTTGAGCGTCCTGTCAAACAGTCAAGTCTTAATATTACGTCGGTTGAGCTGGGCGAGCATCGTCACTACATGCACAAAGAGATCTTTGAACAGCCTCAAGCGGTTATTGATACCTTAGAAGGGCGTATTACCCAAGATCAGGTCTTGGTATCTAGTTTTGGTCCTAAAGCTGAACAAGTATTCAAAAGCATTGAACAAATTCATATCATCGCCTGCGGTACCAGTTATCATGCGGGTATGGTGACCAAATACTGGATGGAAGATATTATTGGTTTGCCATGCCAGGTTGAAGTTGCTAGTGAGTTTCGTTATCGCAACCCTGTCATTTTAGATAACACCTTATTTGTGATGATAAGTCAGTCAGGTGAGACAGCCGATACATTGGCTGCGCTGCATCAAATTAATCATCACAGAAAAATCCATGATTTAAATGGCATTACTACCTTAAGTATCTGTAATGTAGCTGAGAGTAGTCTGACACGTGATGCCGATATGACCTACCTGACTCATGCCGGACCTGAAATTGGTGTGGCATCAACTAAATCATTCACCACACAACTCGTTGTATTGGCTTTATTATTAACTAGTATTGGCAAAGTTCAAAAACGTTTAAATAAAGAACGCGAGTCAATGATTGCGGGTGGTTTACAGAAACTACCTAATTTGATCCGTATGGCACTAGAGCATGAAGAAGAGATTCGTGAAATCTCCCAGTTATTTGCTGATAAACAACATGCTTTATTTTTAGGGCGTGGAACGATGTTCCCGATTGCTCTGGAAGGGGCTTTAAAGTTAAAAGAAATCAGTTATATTCATGCCGAAGCCTATCCTGCCGGTGAGCTGAAACATGGTCCTTTAGCTTTGATTGATGAAACAATGCCAGTTATTGCTATCGCCCCTCTCGATGATTTATTGGAAAAGTTAAAATCCAATTTACAGGAAGTCAAAGCGCGTGGCGGGCAGATGATTGTGTTTGAAGATGAACGCAGTGATATCAGCTCAGAAACCAGTTTCAAAGTCGTGAAAGCAACGACTAATGTCGGTCGGATTACGGCGCCTATTACCTACAATATTTTATTGCAGTTATTGTGTTACCACGTTGCCTTGATAAAAGGTACAGATGTGGATCAGCCGAGAAATTTAGCTAAATCAGTTACAGTTGAGTGAAAATATGAAAATAGCAATCGCAGGGACAGGGTATGTTGGCCTTTCACTGGCCGTCTTATTAGCTCAAAAGCATCAGGTCGTGGCCTTAGATATTATTGAGGAGAAGGTCAATCTACTCAATAATAAAAAGTCGCCAATAGTTGATGCTGAAATTGAAGATTTTTTGCAAAATAAAACACTAGATTTTCGGGCGACACTGGATAAAGTGGATGCCTATAACGATGCTGATTATGTCGTCATTGCCACACCAACCGATTACGATCCAGATACCAATTATTTCAATACAAAGTCTGTAGAAGCAGTTATTCAGGATGTAAAAAGCATCAATCCTAGTGCGGTAATGATTATTAAATCTACTGTACCTGTTGGGTATACCGCAGAAATCAAGCAACGTTTTGGTGTTGATAATATTTTCTTCTCACCAGAGTTTCTAAGAGAAGGTAAAGCACTTTACGATAATTTATATCCATCACGGATTGTGGTAGGAGAGAAAAGTGAGCGTGCAGAAATCTTTGCTAATTTACTTGTTGAAGGCTCGCTGAAACCAGATGTATCCGTTCTGGTGACTGATAGTACTGAAGCCGAAGCGATTAAGTTATTCTCGAATACTTACCTTGCTATGCGGGTGGCGTACTTTAATGAGCTTGATAGTTACGCAGAAGCCCACGGTTTGGACTCACGTCAGATTATCGAAGGTGTTGGTTTAGATCCACGCATTGGTAGTCACTATAACAATCCTTCTTTTGGCTATGGTGGTTATTGTTTGCCAAAAGATACTAAACAATTATTGGCGAATTACGAAGATGTGCCTAATAACATCATCAAAGCGATTGTTGATGCCAATACCACTCGAAAAGACTTTATTGCCAATTCGATCATCAATAGAAACCCTAAAGTGGTTGGTATTTATCGTTTAGTTATGAAATCAGGTTCTGATAATTTTAGAGCCTCAGCAATTCAAGGCGTGATGAAACGTATTAAAGCCAAGGGTATTGAGGTTATCGTTTATGAGCCTGTGCTTGAGGACGCTGAGTTTTTTAGATCAAAAGTCGTTAATGATCTCCAGCAGTTTAAAACTCAGGCTGATGTGATTCTAGCTAATCGCGTCACTGAAGATATTATTGATGTGAAAGATAAAATATATACACGAGATTTATTCGGTGGTGATGCTTAGAATGAGAAATTGATCACTGAGTAAACGTCTTATTAGTTATAAGATGAAGAAGTGGCATGGATGCCAATAAGAAATATCAAAGTAGACTGCCATGGATGGCGGGGAAATTTTATTTCAGGCATCTGTGCCACCCTCAACTATAAAGTCAGCTTATCCAACTAAATTGACGCATGGGGCTGAGCTGCACGTTCTTTTGCATTTATTGTTAAATATTCTATCTCTCGATTGCTTACTAATACAACTTATCCTCATACATGATTACTAAATCGGGTTTCGCTAAACCATATGAGACGGTATCTTTCTGTCGCGGCTTCAGTGCAATTTTAAATTCAAATAGAGTGTAATTTTTTATATGTAAATATATAAAAGTTAAATTTGATTGTTCATATTCATCATGAATACAATCTCTAAGTGGAAAAGCCTTCCATTTATAATCAGCTTCTATTTTTAACAAAATCACAAAAGAATAATCAGGGTAGTCAATGAGTAAAGCTTTTTCATTTTTTTAGAAAAAACACTTTCATATTCTACAATTCCAAAAGCTTGGCTTTTCTGTAGTATAGCTGGATTTTTTAGCTTATACAGTTATACGTACTCATTCAGGTCGGCCTTAGGATGAAATGAAAGGATTAAGGTGCATTGGCTAGATAAATTAATTTTAATGTTAAATACTCATTGTTATGCAGATCCGGAATCACAGAAAGATTTCTTGATTAGTAGGTGCATTTGTAATGAAGATAAATTGCGTGTTTTAGGTTATGGTTCATTAGCGGGTATCAGTTTTAATAAAACCCTGAACAATTTGACCATTGAGAGCTAGAGATATTTAGATTTAACCTCAAGATATCTGATAAAGCAGTTACTCTTATATTTCTTAGTCGTATTTGCATTGATAAAAGTATCTGAGAGCTGTTTGAAGGAAATGTCAAACACCCTGAAAAAAGTATGGTCGTATCAGATGTTTTTGTCTTGTCTAGCTATAGAGATGGGAGTAGCCCAGTAATTGAGGCTGCTGCTATGGAACTACCAACAATCGGTAATGAAATAATGGGCTATCTGATGCTATCGTTTCCAGAGAGACAAGACTATTAATACCGGCTAAAGATAGTTAAGCACTTTTAGATGCAATGGTTTATATAGTTAAGAACAGAGATATTCGCGAATGGATCGGGCGCAATGGGCAGGATAGAGTAAAGCGAAAGTTCACAAATAGTTACGTTAATACTCAAGTAATTAATGAGTATACGAGATTAATCTATACTAACCCTCCTATGCAATGAGAGTTCTTTTAACAGAAATAGGTAAATAGTTTAATGAAAGTCTTATTGACTGGGGCAACAGGATTTGTTGGTAAAACGTTATTAAGTGAGTTGAATTTAAATAATCACACATGTATTGCTGCTGTACGCAACTATAGTCCATATTTACCTAAGGATATTAAACAGGTGGTGACTGGGTGTTTGTCACCTGACCAAAATTGGTTAACTGCATTAGCTGGTATTGATGTTGTTATCCATCTTGCTGCCAGAGTTCATGTTATGGACGATAACGCCATAGAGCCTATAAGGCTATATAAGTATACCAATGCAGATTCGACATTAAATTTGGCACAACAAGCTGTTGATGCTGGTGTTAAGCGTTTTATTTTCCTAAGTACAATAAAAGTTAATGGTGAATACTCATTAGCAGATAGCCCATTTCAAGAGTTTGTAGAGCATTCCCCGCTTGATCCATATGCTGCTTCGAAGTGGATGGCCGAGCAAGGCTTAATTCGGATTGCAAGAGATAGTGAAATGGAGGTAACAATAATTCGTCCCCCTTTGGTATATGGTCCTGGTGTAAAGGGCAATTTTGCGTCAATGATGAAATGGTTAGATAAAGGTCTGCCACTGCCGCTAGGAGCTGTTCATAATAAGAGATCATTGATTGCTGTAGATAATTTAGTAGATTTTATTCTTTTATGTATGGCTCACCCTCAAGCCGCTAATGAGACTTTTGTTATTGCTGACGGCGAAGATGTTTCTATTTCTGAACTTTTAGTTAGGCTTGGGGATGTTATGAATAAAAAGTTATGGTTATTTCCAGTCCCTGTCAGTTTTATGGAGTTGATTGCTAAGATATTGGGTAAACAGCAAGTTGCACAGCGGCTGTTTGGTTGCCTACAAGTAGATATATCAAAAGCCAGAGAAGTTGTAGGGTGGAGACCTGCTGTTTCGATGGCGAAGCAGTTAAATAAAATGGTTAAGTAATTAAGTCTGGCTAAATCATAGACGCACCTTAATCATTAATATTGTTTATTGGTTCCCTTTTTAATTATGCCGCAGAGTACGGCCTTATCGGCATAAATTTAGATTGGTTTAGTTTTGTACCATGAAAAAAGATACAGTTCATGTAGTCAGCCATTTGACTAACCAGGGTGCCATCACAGTATTTGGTCGCTTTCTGCAGCGTAGTAAACTCGATGAATTGCCGCAATTATGGAATGTGCTTAAAGTTGAATTAGTTTGATTGGACCACGGCTCAATCATCATGGACTGATTGATGAGCACCAGAAGCGCGGTGATTTTCATGTCAGTCCTGGTATTACTGGATTTGCACAAATCAATGATATTGATTTGTGCAGGCCATAGTTGCTGGCTGAATGATGCTCATAATGATATAGAGTACGACTTTATTAAATACTTCAAATATATTTTTCAAACTGTACTGGGGACCGTATCATTTAATTATATAATGCAGTGATACTCTCTCAATAAAGTCTTTGTCAAGTGTGATGACTTGTCTCCAGTGCTAGCGACAATGTTAGCAGAGTGGTAAAATTTGCTCCTGATACAGCATTGAGTATTAAAAAAGGATGCCTCAACAGCAGATAAATCAGCAACTGTTAGTCGGGTTCAATTGAGGCTAGCCAGCTTAGCTGAGTTAAAGAGTAATAATGAAACGGATACCATTTTTGTGATTGTAGGTAAGGATTTTCGACTAACTATTTTTCAGGTGAGTATGGCGATTTGCCATTCAGTTTCGAGTCTGGTCATACTGAATGTCTGAACTATCATCAATAAAAGTCGCTGTCCTGATGTGCAGCTATAATGGTGAGCAATATCTCATTGAGCAACTGGATTCAATTAAGAAGCAGAGTATCCACCATATAGATATCTGGGTATCTGATGATGGTTCCTCAGATAGCACTTGTGAAATTCTCAGGTCTTATCAGAAAGAGTGGAATAAAGGCCTATTTGAAATTAAAACTGGCCCACGGAAAGGTTTTGCTGCTAATTTCATGTCTTTAATATGTGATCTTGATATAGTGGCAGATTATTATGCTTTCTCTGATCAGGATGACATATGGGAAGTTGAAAAACTTTCAAGAGCGCTCAACAACTTGGGAAAAAACGGCAATCATAAACCAGCGTTGTATTGCTCTCGTACCAGACTCATTGCGCAATGTGGAAAAGATCTGAAGCATGCTTCTCCTTTGTTTTCCAAAAAACCATCATTTGCAAATGCTATTGTGCAGAGTCTTGCTGGTGGTAATACGATGGTCATCAATAATAAGGCAAGAGAATTGGTATGTAAGGCTGGAGCACAAAATATTATCAGCCACGATTGGTGGCTTTATATGCTGGTTAGCGGTGCCGATGGGGATATCTTTTATGACAGTATGCCGTCAGTGAAATACCGCCAACATGACAACAATGAAATTGGTACAAATTTAACATGGAATGCGAGGTTGAATAGAATTAAAATGGTACTTAATGGCCGATTTTGTGATTGGAATGATACTAATACCATGGCTTTGCATAAGAACCGACATTTGTTGACTGAGTGTAATCAACGAACTCTTGATGCCTTTATGAATGCACGGAGATCGTCTGGTATAAAACGAATGTACTTAATTATGAAAAGTGATGTGTACAGACAAACAATGATAGGTAACATAGCCCTATATACAGCAGCTTTATTCAATAGATTGTAGATAAATTTATGACTATTCTTGTTACCGGTGAGCTCTGGATTTATTGGCTCAAACTTTGTAATTGAATTGAAAACCGGCAAGCACTCAAAATTGACTGTCCTGAGGTCATCATATTTTTCAAAAACTGGATCTGCACTGATGATATGGAAAAATGGCATAAACCCATGCTGAAAGATGGTTCTGGGCAATATCTTATGCAGGTTTTAAGTAAACATTGAACATAATTAACTCCTTGTTTCTGACCAACCACTATTCACATACAGCTATCAAATTTATGAATGTAATACCAACCAAAATACCAGACGTTTTAGTGTTCGAACCCGATGTGTTCGGTGATGGGAGAGGTTTTTTCTTCGAAAGTTTCAACCAAAAAAAATTTGAAGACGCCGTTGGCTGGAAGGTTGACTTTGTTCAAGATAATCACTCCAAATCAGTCAAAGGTGTTCTTCGGGGGCTTCACTACCAATTGCCTCCACACGCTCAAGGTAAGCTGGTTAGCGTAGTGCAAGGCGAAGTTTATGATGTGGCAGTAGATATTCGTAGAGGCTCACCTACCTTTGGTAAATGGGTAGGCATCACCTTGTCAGCCGAAAATAAAAAGCAACTCTGGATTCCAGAAGGGTTTGCACATGGTTTTATAACGCTCAGCAATACTGCTGAGTTTCTATATAAAACGACAAATTACTATGCCCCGGACTTTGAGCGTTGTATTAAATGGGATGACCCTGCTATTAATATTACTTGGCCATTTGATAGTATACCTGTACTTTCAAATAAAGACGCCAAGGGCGTTAATTTGTCAGCCGAATTATTTGTCTGATGAAGCAGTTAACAATTGGGTGGAAAGTCTCAACTCTTAATTTCAATCTTGCCAGCTTGCGCTATCGGGCATTGATTCCGATTTTGGCTCTGGAGAAAAAAAACATTAAGAGCAAAATCTTCAAAAGTACTAGAAATGTTTGTCTATCAAAGCTGGATGCTTTAGTCATAGTTAAAAGCTTCACAATGGATGATTATGGACTGGCTTTGGAAGCCGTCGAATTAGGTATCCCTGTAGTTTTTGACTTATGTGACAATATTTTTATTGAGGATTACATATACAAAAATGAGCTTTCCCCCTCCGACATTTTTTTAATGGTAACCAGAGTTACAACTGCAATAACGGTAACAACGGAGCCTCTTGCGGCAATTGTTAAAGCTCATATCGGTGATTCTGTCCCTGTCTATATAGTTCCTGATGGAGTTGAAAACAAGAAAATATTGAGGGCGACCAAACGGAAGCTCCTCTTGCCATTAGTTAATGAACTATATGTACGGATGGTTATAGAAAACCCGATATTGAGAAAAATATCCACTGTACTAAACTCGGGAAAGCCTCTCAGCTTAGTTAAGATTGTAACCATAGCTGCTATACATTCTACTTTGAAGTTTGCTTACCGAAAATACGACAGGCTACGCAGTCGCATGACAGGTAAAGCGTCCATGCTGACTAATAGGCGTCAGCAAAAAGCACCAGAACTGTCATTAACAAAGAAAGAGGTTAATAAGCTTGATGGACAGCTTAAAACAATTCTGTGGTTTGGAAATCACGGTGCGCCACATGCCCAGTTTGGAATATCCGACTTAGTACTGATACAAGAGGCTCTTGAAAAAGTCGCTGCAGAGATTCCTGTCGAATTGGTCGTTGTCAGTAATAATTTTGAAAAATATAGAAAGTACGTATATCCGATGTCTATTGCGACTCGTTATATAGCATGGGATAAGAATATTATTGAACAGCAGATAAAAAACGCTAATGTGGTTGTCATTCCAAATAGTCTAGATGACTTTAGTATATGTAAATCAGCTAATAGAACGGTACTTGCTATATCTCAAGGTACACCAGTTGTAGCTACAAATACGCCGGCTCTTGAGGACTTGGGAAGTTGTGTCATTTTTAATGACTTTGAAGCAGGGATAAAACGATATCTTACCGACACGGAGTTTGCTAAGTCACAAGTACTTATGGGCAAACAGCTAATTAAACAACTTTATGGTGAAGATACAATCGCTGAGCTATGGATGAGGGTTGTTAACGATGTGGTCAATATTAATAAAACCGTTATAAATGGAAAAGAACATAAGCCTGACTTAATAATTGGGCTTAATTTGATTCAAGATATTCCCCTTGCGTTTCCCTTAATAGCAGAGGCTGAAAACCAGGGAGTGAAATGCTCTATATGGACAAGTGTTTTAGTGGTAAAACGGTACCCTCAGATTCTAAGTGAGTTGCAAGCTTCTGATGTAGATTGGCGGATCCTTACGGATGATTTATCAGAGATAAAGAGTGTAGGTTTTCCCAAGTCAGTATCAGCCGTGTTTTCTGTAACTGAGAGCAACCTGAGTCCCCACCGTTTTACTCATGAGTTAACTAATATCGCAAATGCGTCAGGTTTGTTTACTGCGACAATGCAACATGGCTATGAGAATATTGGCCTTAGCTATAGTGATTATCTACATGACATCAAACGTATAAAGTTTGCATCAAGCAAGATTTTTATCTGGGGAGTCCCGGATAATTTACATTCTGATATTTCTTCTGAAACCCGGCAAAAATGTATCCCTGTTGGTTGCCCAAAGCCAATTATTAACGATTCAGCAGCTATACATTTACCAATTGATAACTTCGCGCAGCCTTTTGTGGGTATTTTTGAGAATCTTCACTGGCATAGATATAGCGAAAAATACCGTTCATTTTTTCTGGAGGCGGTAGAGCGGATTGCCAACTTATATCCTAATGTTAAATTTTTAATTAAGCCCCATAATGCGGGTATGTGGCTTACCAGCAGACATAAAGGCGATAAACCTGATGTGGGCAATATCATTATTGCTGATCCCGCGGCAACCGAGTGGAAGGGGATTGCAGCACCTCAGTTATTAAATATACTCGATGCTGTTATCACTACACCGTCTACAGTCGCGCTTGATGCAGCGAGAGTTTTTTTGCCGACAGCAGTCGTTCGTTATGACCTTGAATTAGACAATTACCAACCGCTGAGTTTGTTAAATACTGTAGATGACTGGTCGAATTTTCTAGAACAGGCGCTAGATCGTCGTAACAATAAAATGCTGCAAGAAAAATCAAAGCAGTTTGTTGATCGAGTTATCATGCCAAGTGAAAAGTCAGCCTGGCGAATTATAAATGAGATTAAAGCTCATCGAATAACGGTTAATTAGGAATAAAATGCAACGGAATATTTTAATTACAGGCGGTGCCGGGTTTATAGGTCGGCGTTTGATAAATGAATTATCGAAAGCAGAACCGGAAAGCCGTATATGGGTACTTGATAATCTGCACCCTCAAGTACATGGTGAAAATGCAAAAGCCCCAGAGTTTCCTGATTCAGTCATTTTTGTAAAGGCTGATGTCGCTGATAAATCAGCAGTGCGTTCTATCGTCGCGCAATCACAGCCAGAACTCGTTTATCATCTTGCCGCTGAAACCGGTACTGGTCAGTCGTATGACGAGATATCACGCTATTGTGATGTGAATGTTATGGGCACGACTAATCTTGTTGAGAGTATTCGACAACAAGCGGGCAATATTACAGAAAGAATAGTGCTGGCAGCTTCCCGAGCTGTTTATGGTGAAGGGGCATACCGTGATAGCACTGGTCGAGTTTATGCCGGTCTTCCCCGCCAAGCAAATAGCATGTCATCAGGTGATTTTGATGTACCAATGCCTGCCGAGGCTAAATTGCCAGTCCTAGCCCATCCTAGTAATGCCGAATTACCGCCTGCGCCAGCGTCTATTTATGCTTCAACAAAACTGATGCAGGAGTATATATTTAAACAAGCTGGAGAAGGAGCGCCTTGGCAGGCAACTATTCTACGTTTTCAGAATGTTTATGGTCCCGGGCAGTCGTTAAGAAATCCATACACTGGTGTGTTGTCGATTTTTGCCAGACAACTACTGGAAGGTAAATCATTAGCCATATATGAAGATGGCTTAATAGCACGTGACTTTGTTTATGTAGATGATGTCGCGAATGCTTTGTTTCGAGCAGGGCAATATCACTTGCCTCATGGGACTACTTTGGATATAGGTTTTGGCTCAGCAGCCACAATTCTTGATATAGCTCAATTATTAATCAAAAACCTGGGTTGTGCCGAAAATAACTATGCTATAACAGGACAGTTTCGTGTGGGTGACATTCGCCATGCTTGTGCGGATATTAGTGCAGCACAGGCATTACTTGATTGGCGCCCTCAAGTTAGTGTCGAGACTGGCCTCTCGTTATTAGCAGATTGGGCTCGAACAGAGTTTGAACTGCACCAAAAGTTGATGTGAATAGGAGATAAGTATGTCGGACGAAGAAGTGATTCGCGTATATGTAGGTACAGATCGTTCTCAGTTACTAGCGGTTCCTGTACTCGAACACTCGATAAAACGCCACACAACAGCAAAGGTTGAAGTAATCCCTATGTTGGATCTCCCGGTTCCCATCCCTAATGATCCAAGAAATGGGCAGCGTACAGGTTTCTCGTTCAGTCGTTTTTGTATTCCAAAGCTGGCCGGATATAAAGGCAAAGCCATATACATGGATGCCGATATGCTGGTTTTCAAAGATATTCGTGAACTTTGGAATATCCCTTTTGACGACGCCAAGATAGTTATTCAGCAGGAAGTGAAATATGAGAACGTTACAACACAGAAAGTTGGCGCCCCAAAGAAGCGGAAAAAACAATGTGCTGTCATGCTTCTTGATTGCGAGCGTTTGGATTGGGATGTTGAGAATATTGTTGCTGGTATGGATGAAGGTAAATATGACTACGAAGAACTTATGTATGACATGTGCATACTAGATGAATCGGAAGTCAAATATGGTGTACCTTTTGAGTGGAACAGTTTGGAACACTGGGAGCCTGAGACAAGGTTGATTCATTACACCGACGTTTATACTCAACCCTGGACTGAGTGCGGAAACGAATTTGGTTATCTTTGGTTTAACGAGGTTCGCAGAATGTTGGCTGAAAATAAACTCAGTGAGTCCGATATTCAAAAGGAAGTTGAGCTTGGATATTTCAGACCTTCTTTGTTACGCGATATTAAATATCGTCACCTCATTCCATCTTTTCTCCATGGATTATGGGATAAGAAAAACTCTGCTATGGATAGGCTTTCGGGCTATGAAAAGCATAGAGCAGTGTATGAAGCAAAAAGGGCTCGGCAAAAATCTATCAAAGAATATGAAGCGAAGCTAAAAAATGAAAATAATATGTCGAAGATGGGGTAAGTAATTGAATTTGAGAGGTTTTCTTTGTCGCCTGTTTAGCGGGAAGACACAGGCAGGTGATGGTTTTCAGTTATATTCTGCTGGTAACACGTCAGCACCGAATGTGTTGATATTTACTGAACATGTCAACGCCACTTATTTCATCAGTTTTGATATTCCTCTGCAGTCGTTGCACTCGAAAGGTGAGGTGAACTTTGCTGTCGTTTCTCAACAACATGTTGAATTACAAGGAGGTAACTGCTGGGAAAGGTGGGCAGAAGCATTCCAGCCGAATGTCGTTGTCATGACGCGTTATGGGCATGCCAGTGGTCGAGCTATTCTTGATTATTTTCGTCGGCGAGGCATTCCTGTTATTTATCACATTGATGATAATCTTCTCGAAATACCTGACGCCCTGGGGGCTGAAATACAAAAGCGCCATGGCTCACTGGATGTCATTAATACGCGAGAGTATCTGCTGAAAAATTGCGACCTGATTTATGCTTCTACATCATCCCTAGCAGAGTTATTTAAAGAGCGTTTTCCGCAGCAGAAAATATTCCATGGGATTTATGCGCCATATATGGGCGATATGAGTCAACCAAATCAAACCAAGAAACGAAAAAATCCTGTGATTGGCTACATGGGTTCAAAAGGCCACAAACATGATTTGGACTTAGTTGTTCCGGCGTTGGAACAACTACTCGAAGAGCGTTCAGAGCTAGAGTTTGAGGTTTTTGGAACGATTAAAATGCCTAAAGCATTGGAGCGTTTTGGCAAAAGAGTACGCAGTCACTCAGTTCAAAAATCATATTCAGAGTTCCTAGCCAGCCTTGGGAGCTTGAAATGGGATATTGGACTGGCGCCATTGGTAGATACAAAGTTTAATCGATGTAAGGCTCCTACCAAGTTTATTGAGTATTCGGCATGTGGAATCCCAGTGGTAGCGTCTGATATTCCTGTCTATACGACAGTAATACCGGCTGGTGGTGGGGTTCTGGTTAATGACGGCTGGAAGAATGCGATTTCTTATCTTCTAGATCACCCTCAAGTTCGTATGGATGCCATTTCGATAGCTAAACGACATTGCACGCAAGCATTTGCTTTGCCAGTACTTGAGCAACAACTTCAGCATATTTTCGCCACAGTACTTCCTTCTACCAAAGAAATAGAAAATGCCCTATAACTCGATAGTATATTTCAGATTCTTTGTGTTATGCGTTGGTGAATACTGGGTATCTAGTCATTCAAAAGCTGACAGTAGGTAATGTTAGATGCTATTTAATTCATACGTATTCGGTGGTCTTTTTCTACCAGCCATATTAATTATATTTTGGTGTATGCCATCAGCAAATGCTAAACGAATAGTTTTGATTTTAGGCAGCTTGATTTTCTATAGTTATTGGCTACCTCAATATTTATTATTATTGATTGGACTCGTTGCAGTAGCATGGTGGTGCGCCAGAAAGCTTGAAAGATCCGAATCAGCATGGCCCCTGTGGTTTGCCTGCATAATCTTGTTGGGGACCTTGGCTTATTACAAATATTCAGGATTTCTGTTAGAGGTGATAACTGATCTCGGGATCGCTCCTGATTTGTTTGTCGTGCATCAAACTGTGTTGCCATTAGGAATCAGTTTTATTGTGTTCCAAGCACTGGCTTATGTGATTGATGTATATCGTAAGGATTTTCCTGCTGAAAATAGCTTCTCAACCCTTCTGTTGTTTAAAGGTTTTTTCCCTCAGTTGATTGCTGGACCAATTTGTCGTGCACATGAGTTAATGCCTCAGTTGAGAGGTGGATATACATTTCGACTTGAACAATTTACTTCTGGTTTAGCAATATTTGGTTTGGGATTGTTATTGAAAGAGTTTTTTGCAGATGGGTTGGCTCCACTAGTAGATCAACTTTATAGCTCAGAAACCGTTTATACTTTTGGACTTGCGTGGGCTGCTTCATTAGGTTTTGGTGGGCAAATATATGCAGACTTCTGGGGATATTCAACGATGGCAGTAGGTTTGGCCAGAATGTTTAGTATAGATATACCAGTTAATTTTAGACTGCCGTATACAGCTTCGTCATTAAGAGAGTTTTGGCGGCGTTGGCATATCACATTGTCACAATGGTTGCGTGATTATTTGTATAAACCTTTAGGTGGTTCAAGACATGGGCCTCGTAGAACTCTAATTGCACTCATGGTGACTATGCTGCTCGGTGGATTATGGCATGGAGCTAATTACACATTTATTGTGTGGGGGGGAGTACATGGTATTGCACTTGTCATTGAACACTTTATAAGCAATCGTCAGCTCAAAATAAGTCATCAAAATAGATTCTCATTCATAAGTATTATTGGGTGGATATACTGCTTCTTAGTCGTTTATGTTACTTGGGTTTTTTTTCGTGCTAATGATCTTGGTCAGGCGTGTGATATACTTTCATCGATGTTTTCACCAACCTCGATGAACGACATACTCTATATGCCTGAGGTAGTAAGACAAATATTATTTTTATTTGCACTTTTAATGTTAATGCAATTCCCCATAGAGTGGCTCTTGGAAAAGTTACGACGTGAAAAATTATCACCAGGGATAGCTGTTTCCATTGCTTTTTGGTCTGTAGTTGGGGCTGTTGTTCTTGGCGCACCTGCTACTGTTCCATTCATATATTTTCAATTTTAGTTAAGCTGTGATGAAAAGGATCTTTTATTCTCTATGCACGTGTCTGTTTGTCTTAATAGTCTTTGAAGTTATATTACATATTAGCTTGTTTGATCATGTTTCATATTCTAATAGCGAGAGTATTGACAGGCAGTTAGATGAGCGAGATGAAAAATCAAATTGGGATATTTTATTCGTAGGAGATAGCGAAACTCGTTGGGGTGTGAATCCACTTGAAATTGATAAAGCTTTCCAACAACATGGCATAAAGGTGAACACGTTTAATCATGCGTTTGATGGCTTTGGAGCATCTTGGTGGGCGAGTATTATTCCTAATGTACTTCAAGCTCCATCACTTTCAAATGTTAAAGTGATTATTGTTGGCGTGCAATTGACTTCCAAACATCGAATAATAACGGCATCGGGCCAACCATGTGGTGCTTTGCAGAAACCAGTTCTTACCTCACCCTACGCTATGGATATAGGTATTGATGATTTATGTCAGGCACGTCAAAGTTGGGATGTGAGGTTAGCGAGAAATTTATTTCATGAGGCATGGGTAGTGAAATATTCCTCTGCAGTTCGAACACTATTACTACCTGACTTCATGAACGCTAATAGTAAGAGTTATCTTGGATTTAATTCTAGCAAGTCGGGAGAGCCCATAAATGGGTTTGTTCCACACCAAAGTATTTCTGAAGCTCCTGAGAATTATGATGATGAATTCAAACGGTGGAAAGAACAATACGACCCTGAGCATCACTTTGTACCTTTGCCTGATAATGTGTGGCCAAAACTGACGGAACAGTCAGGTTTTTTTGATCAACTAAAAAAAGCAGTTACTAAAACTGGAAGAGTCTTGGTCTTGTATGCTCTGCCAACTAATCCTGTCGTAATTGATACGTTTAATCGGCGACAGGATTATCTTAGAAATTCTGAGCTCTTAAAACAGTGGGCAGAAGATAGAGAGGTAATTTTTATTGATCTTGGCATTCAAGACGTTGTTAACCCTGAAGAGTATTTTAGTGATATGAGACACTTAAGTGGACGTGGTGCAAATCTATACTCAGAGAAGCTTGGTAACTCCCTTGCCCCAAGACTAGGTAATATTTTTGAATGAAAAGTATTGATAAGGAGTGATTTATAACGTTTTAGACATCTATTACTGCAATATTTGATATAAAAGTAGTTTAAAAGTGATTGGTCGTTGAATTAAGAAGTTTGATTCCTATAATGCACATCTTTATAAAAAAATAAATTCAGTATAAAAAAACGTTACTCTATGAAGCTAACTCAGTTTAGATTAGAGCGTTAGAAGTGATTAGTTCTCGAATTGATAACCATTTCGAGAGTGCTGTTCAGCTGTTACTTTACTGCAAAGGACTCCATATAGGCGCTGGAATGGGTAAGTCAAGGTCTGGTAGGTAATGAAATTACTCCAATTTTAGCCTCGACAGCTACTATGCCTAGCATTTATCTATACTCCCATCATTGGTGTTGATGCTCGCCTACTAGACGCGATTTTAGAAATGACCGAGGGAGTTTTATGGGGGCTCTCGTCATGAAGGTGTAAGAGCTGCTGAGCGTCTTTACTGATGGAAATTTCAAAAATCACCGTTAAGAGATTGTGGGTTTTGTTAATCAAATAGAAATTTATATGAAGACCACTCAAATAAAGGTTGATAGCGATGCTCTGCTTTTTGATGCAGAACAACTTATAATTAAGCGTAAATGAAGTGCCTTGTAGTGACGGTAGACGATAATGTTGTTAGATTACTTGCAAATATTTGATCGCTAAATGGTGTCAGTTTGAATATTTTAATTCTACAAGTGCTAATTAAGAGTGTTAGGGAGCGAGTAATAAGTTGAGAACTGTGAAGTGGCTGAGCCCGCTCAAGCCAGAAATGGATAACGCCTTACTGTTGTTTTCTTCATGTGATACTAATTATCTGAAATATGCAGTTTCCCTGATTAAAAGCGTTGATAAGTACTCACCGGGATATAACTTTGTATTACATGTCATTAACCCGGATGATACTGTGGAGGAAAGAATTAGACAACTTACTGATTCGTTGCTATCCACGCGCTTGGCTGTTTCGTTTGAGTACATAGATTTATCATCATTGAATGAACAGCAGAAACTGGCCTACTATGCTAGTGCACGCTTCCCGCAGTTAGCAGAGCTGTTGTCTCATCGTCAGCACCCAATTTTTAGCCTTGATGCGGATTCATTAATTGTTAACCCAATCGATCTTAATTTTTCTGATAAATCAGATGCTGAAATTATACTTGTTCGACGTGATTTGAACGGTGAAGCCCAAGAGCATTTAGCAATTGCGACTGGCTCTATCTGGTTAAAAGCCTCGGAAGTTGTATGTCAATTCATGCAACAGGTTGCTAACAATATTGATGAGGAAGTGAAACAGGGCACTATTAAATGGTTTGTTGACCAGATCGTGTTTTACCGTCAAATACAGGCCATGAGTAAAGATGTAAAACTCTATAATTTGAAACGCAAATATGCTGACTGGGAGTTTAATGAATCCAGCATCGTTTGGGCTGGTAAGGGCCAACGTAAAGATAACGATATGCGTTTTTTTATGCTCCAAATCCTGCTGTCAGATGAGCCAAACGCGATTCGCTTTTCAGGAGAACTTAAAGCTTTTTTAGCTGTTTCAGGTAATGATTTGAGTCATAGCCAATGGATGACGGCAAGACTGGAAGGCGCTTTCGATATCAATGACTACCAGACTCGAACCGAAAAATTAACTGAAATAACACAGCCAAACTCCCAGAGTGTTCATTTGTTTCTTCCCAGGTTAGATTTGCCGTGGAAGCGGGGGCATTCTGTTCATAATGAAGTTCCATTATTATCCGATGACGTGCTGGAGCTTAGGTTATATTGGAAAAAATTTGCTATTCGTCTGGCTAATGTCATTGAAAAAGCGGGTATACCAGTCAAAATAATTGAATTGCCGGCGTGGGAAATTAACAGAAAGACTGTCGAAGCGAGCGGAGCAAAGTTAGCTTTAATACCTCATCGTTGTTATCTGGATTTTCATGACGGACCGACACCAGTGCTATTTTTCATGCAGGAATATTTCCGCTCAGTGTTTGTCTTAGATCCGAAAGGCTGGAGTGCCGCATCAAGTCAATATCCATTTAATCTGGAGATGATGGATGATGTAACTAGTCAATCATTTGATATATATCAAAAAAGGTTAAAATCAGGTGAGTTAGGAAGTAAGTTTGCACAAACTTCTCATAAGGGTCTGAACAAACTGCTCTCCCAAGGTGATATTCCCTCTTCTAGAACTTGGTTTCGGTCGCGAAAAAAACAAGCCTATATTTTCTTTCCCCTCCAAATCCCTCACGATCAATCTATTCGTTATTTTTCGGATATTGCCGAGCTGCCTGTAGTTGAGGCATTAGTTAAATGGGCCAAAGCAAATAATATTGCAGTGGTTCTTAAGCCACATCCTGCAAACCGCAAGGCCATGAAACAATTTGAGAAGTTTGTAGATGGTCAAATAGTATTTTGGAGTGATGCGCATGTGTATGAACTTATACGCCATTCGACTGCTGTTTATACAATAAACAGCGGCGTTGGGTTCGAGGCATTGTTGCAGAGTAAGCCCGTTGTGACTTTTGGGCGGGCTGAGTACGACTGTGTGACATTCCAAGCGACAACAGACAGGCTTGATAAAGCTTGGGATTATTGTTGTAAGGCTGATGTGACAGAGTTGGAAACACAGTATCGGCAGTTTATTAACTGGTTTCTTGGCAACTATGCTGTTGACCTTTCTCAGCCAGAACTAGCTATGAAACGACTGGAAACTATAGCGGAAAATATTGTTTCTTATGCAAAGAGGGACGTTAGTCATGTCAGCATATTATAATGCCATATTATCTGGCTGGACGCTGGCTAAGCGCAGTATCCATATGCAAATGCGAGAACACTTGTTGGGGTATGCATGGGTTTTAATTATTCCTGCTTTATATGCGATTTGTTATGTGTATATTAAGAGAGAGCTAACCGGTGCGGATGTTAACAATGTTCACTATGGTCTGGATGCGCTGAGAGCTTTCACGGGTATTACATTACTCCAATTTTGGCTCCAACTAGTCAGAGATATGTCGGGACTTGTACGAAAGCAGAAAGGTATGCTGCGAGGACTTGATATCAGTGCAACACCATTTGTAGCCGCCGTGGTCTTTGAAAGCGCTATATCTCTAGCGATACGTACTGTGCTAATTATTATCGCGGTGCCGATATTGGGGTTATCCTTGCCCACAGATGTCATGTCTTGGCTATTATTTTTTAGCTGTTTGTTACTGTTAATGCTTAGTGCTTCCGCTATAGGTATGTTACTTTTACCTTGGTCGGCTTTATACGCTGATGTAGGTAAGGCCTTGAGTTCAATTATGTTGCCTATGCTACTTATTTCGCCAGTATTCTACCCCGCCGTTAAAGACATTGACTCGTGGCTGTATTGGGTCAATAGCATTAATCCAGTCGCTTCGCCTCTTGCTATTATCAATGAACTGTTCCAAAACAATGACTACATGCTGTATTTATTCCCAATGCTTATCTGGTCTACGATAGCATTGATATTATCATTCTGGTCTTTGTTTCAACTGAGGAAACAGGTTCCGATTCTGCTTGAGAGAATTGGGAGCTAACGTGCATTGATTGGTAAAAAGACATGCAGATTCAAAATCTATGTGATGGTTTGTGTTTATATTTAAACCAGCCTCCCTGATGATGACTTATTAGGATTAAAAGTTTTATGAATACTCTTCTTCACGTCGAAGGATTATGGAAAAAATATTCGCGGGATTTGAATGCGTCTGTCCGCTATGCTACACGTGAACTGTTACATAGCGTAACTGGCAACAAATCGAAAAACGATAAATTACGTGCAACGGAGTTTTGGGCATTACGTGATGTTAGCTTCTCGCTTCGTCGTGGAGAAGTTCTGGGAGTACTTGGACACAACGGGGCAGGTAAAAGTACCTTGTTGAAGTGTATCGCGGGAAAGTTACGGCATGAACGTGGGCGTATTGCACGAAATGGAGAATTGGGACATCTATTGGAAATGAGCGCTGGTTTTGCGCCAACCATGACTGGCCGAAATAACGTGTCAGTGCGTGGGCAACTGATGGGAAAGCGTGGAAAGGAATTACAGCATTATATTTCACAGGTAGAAGAGTTTGCTGATATAGGTGAGTTTTTTGATGCACCAGTACAGTTTTACAGTTCAGGGATGAAGTCTCGTTTAGGCTTTGCTGCATCCTCAGTAATTGAGCCCGACATTCTGATTGTTGATGAAGTGCTAGCTGTTGGTGACTTGGGCTTTCGATTGCGTTGTTATGAACGTATCAATGAATTGGCTCGTAAATCTGCTGTCATATTTGTCTCTCATTCAATCGGCCAAGTGGCAAGGTTATGCGATCGAGGGATTTTTCTGGAAAAAGGTCGGATGTTATTTGAGGGTGATGTGCAACAAGCAATTACTCTTTACAACGATAATCTGGATATGCGTAATTCTAAAAAAAACACTACAAACTTAAACTCAGAACTCACGAGCCTCCGGCTTTTGGTTAATGGCGAAGCCTTGGAGCATGAGCAAGTTGTAGATTATGGTGCTAATCTGATACTTGATGTGAATGTTTCAAGGTTCCCACAGAATATTCAGGTTAGAGTCTTATTAAAGGATGCATCTCAAAGTCTGTTAATGGATTGGAATTCTGTTCGGGAAAATCTGGTTTGGCCTGAATTGGCTGCTATTATTCGGACTGACTTGGGGCCAACAGAGCTTGCTCCTGGTGTTTATTCCCTGTCAGTTCAGGTGATGAGCCCTGATGGGGTTGAACATTTGTGTATTTCTGAACCTGTTACTTTTCGTGTAAATGGAAGCGTCATATTTTCAAATCCGATCCAGAAAAGAGCGGAGTGGCAGTTTCTTGGGACTGACTAACAAATAGTTCATCACCTACCTTCAGACTTGTTAGAGTATTGTTATGTAGTGGTAGGTTATAAGGCGGACTTGATATCATCTTAATTGTTTTATTAACAGTGACGATTGATGATTTCTGTCTGGGTAATGTGATAGTTATAAATTGGAATATAAGGTTTGAAAATGGCGGCAGGAATTGACCGACTAGGTGCTTTATCAAAAGCATTTGAGTTTATTTATAAATCAGAAACAAACGGGGAGTACTTTGAGTTCGGTGTATATCAGGGCGTATCTCTTGCAAGGGCAATAAAAGCCAATGTTAATTGGCAGAATAAAACAAAGATGAGTCATGTTAATCATTTCTTTGGGTTCGACTCTTTTGAAGGACTGCCAGTGTTTGAGAAAGATGATCATCTTGCAGGGTATGGGGTTTTCCAAGAAGGCCAATTTAACGATACCAGTGTTGATCTTGTTCGAGAGAAAATTGCTGTAGAAGGGCTATCATTAGATAATGTAGCTCTTTTTCCAGGATTGTTTTCAGATAGCTTATCTTCATCAGAAACACTCGATAAGCTTGGCGAATCGGTTGCAGCTATTGCTCATATTGATTGTGATCTATACAGCTCTGCTCAGGACTGTCTAAAGTTTCTTGATGGACGCTTGGTTGACGGTGCAGTTGTGCTTTTTGATGATTGGTTTTGTTATCGAGGCCGCCCGGATCGTGGTGTGAATAAAGCCTTTGCTGACTGGCTAAGTGGTTCAAAGTACACCGCAACCGAGTATTTTAATTATAGCTGGGCAGGAAAAGCTTTTATTCTTAATATTGATGTTGAAGCATAATTTTTTGGCTTAGATTTAATGAATATATATCCATTGATGATAGGGGGCTGTCCACGTAGCGGAACGACTGCTTTGGTTCAGATATTTAATTCCAACCCATCAGTCCATATTTCGTCGGAAGAGAACCTTCTGAATGCAGATCGTGTGCTAAGAAAGTTACTCGGAACTCGTGAAAGGCGTGCCCAGGTGGTTCATAAAATGGGTGAGCGCGAGTTATCACCTAGAGAAACGCTTAACTCGGGCAATATACTGACGAGTAACTTTACTGAGAAAGCTGTTTGGCCCATGCTTCGTGAGCTATATAAGTGGCACCACGGTCAGAAGCATAGTATTCCTTTGGTTTTATGGGGTGACAAGTTTCCAAACTATTGCAAAGAAATTGATAACGTCTTGGCTATACCAGAAGTTCGTTATTTGCATATAACTCGGAATCCTTTCGATGTCGTTAATTCCATGCTTCGTAGGACGGCAATGGCGAAAGAAGGGAAAGACTGGTGGAAAGCTATTACAGATATTGATGACATGATCAATGCTTGGTGTGAAGCCTATAACGCTGTGAGTCGAGCTCAATCTCATGAAAAAGTCTTTCACATCCACTATGAGGAACTTGTATTTGATTTCGATAACTCAATAAAAAATATAAACGAATTTTTGGGTGTTGATCTTAAATATAAGAACCTTATGGTTGATATACCGGAAAAACACTATGACCGGACATTTTTGAATAGAGATATTATCTCTCGAATGATGAAGCGTCCTGAAGTTTCGAGTTATGTTGAAAAATATTCCAACAATGCTGCTACTCCGAATGTGTCGAAGTCACTGAATGAGATTGTTCAGATGAAAAATAAAGTTTACATGAATAGTGGTTCTAATACTGAGCCGGTTCGAGTGTTTGTCGCTGCCACCCCTGCTGAATGGCTACCAGCACGAGTGTTGGAGTTCTCGATTCGTGAGAAGACTGACTTAGCTGTGGATGTTAGTTTTCTATATCAATCCGGAATAGATATCCCTGTTCCAGATAATCCGAAAAATCGCCCTCGTACTCCTTTTTCATTTCAGCGGTTTTTAATCCCTGAGTTATGTGAGTATCAAGGAAGAGCAATTTATCTGGATGCAGATATGCAAGTTTTTAAGGATATTACTGAATTATGGAATTATCCATTGGATGAGGCTGATTTATTAACAGTAAAAGATGGCGGTAATGGTCGGAAAGGACAATTTAGCGTTATGTTACTTGACTGCGCTCGCTTAAAGTGGGATATCAAAGCGATTGTGGAGAAGCTGAATTCTGGTGACCTTGACTATGCTGGACTAATGTATGAAATGAAAGTTGCGCCAGAAATAGGAAAAAATATTGATCCAAAATGGAACTCATTAGAATCATTTAAGCCTGCAACCACCGCCTTATTGCACTATACAGATATGAATACACAGCCTTGGATTTCTTTAGCAAATCCTTTGGGATATTTATGGGTTTCCTGTCTGAAACGAGCCATTTCGTTCGGCTTTATTACACGAGAAGAGGTTGAACGTGAAGTAAGAGCGGGACATATTCGTCCATCATTACTGAGTCAATTAGATCTGGAAGTTGACGATACTATTGTTTTGCCTAGTAAAGTTAAAAAATTAGACAGAGACTTTACAGCTCCATATAAGAATCTACGCAATGGCAGAGCACGTCCCTGGACTTCTATTGTTAGTGCACTCTATTGGCTGACGCGTCAAATTTATTATCGTTCACCTCTACCTAGAATTTTCCGATAATAAAAAAATGGTGATCATAAGCCATTTCCCAATAAGGCTATGACTTAAGGAATTACCTTTGGGCGTTTCAAATTTAAGCACATCGGACCATTCTGATAATGATAGCCTGTGTACAATTGCATTTTATCTATAAAAATTAATTTCAATCATTTTCTACGATCGTTTATTAACTATTTGAGAAAATACTGCTTTTCTATGTGATTACAGGGTTAAACGGAGTTTAAGAGTATGTTACGTTTATTTGATATAATCTTGTCAATATTAGCGATTATTCCCCTTTCTATAGTATTTGCTCTGTTATTAGTAGTTGGTTGTGTATTCAATGCTTCACCACTTTTTCTTCAAAAGCGTATTGGTAGAAATTTAAATACTTTCACATTGATTAAATTCAGAACTATGCGTAAAGACACCGCTCATGTGGCCACCCATTTGGCGGCTGAGTCTTCAGTGACACCTTTCGGGCGGTTTCTTAGACGAACTAAACTTGATGAACTGCCTCAGCTTTGGAATGTATTGAAAGGCGATATGAGTCTGGTTGGGCCGAGGCCTTGTCTGGAGAGTCAACATGAGTTAATTGAAGCCAGAAATAAGCTGAATGTTTTCTCGGTTCGTCCTGGTATTACCGGTTTAGCCCAGGTCAATGATATTGATATGTCGACACCAGAGTTGCTTGCTGAAACAGATGCCAAAATGATTGCTTCATTTTCAGTAAAGCAATATTTCTGTTTAATCTTTCTTACCTTAACTGGTAAAGGGGCGGGAGACCGCATCAGAAAGTGAGTTGTGAGCCAGCTCACACAATGTAAAAAGTCTGTTTGATTTTCGTTTGTTCTTTCATCTAATCTAAACATTCAGTTTCAGGAGAAGCTGTTTATGGACTTAGTATTAACACGGAGTATGGATTATGTTACGAAAATCATTTTTTGCATTGGTTTTATCACTTCTTTTAAGTACCTCTTATGCTTTTGCTGCCGACAAGATTGATCTCAACACGGCGACCTCAGAAGAGTTACAGATGTTAAATGGTGTTGGACCGTCAACGGCAGATGCCATTATTCAGTATCGTGATGCTCATGGTAAATTTAAAACGATAGACGAGCTTGCCAATGTCAAAGGCATTGGTGATAAAAAGTTAGAAAAACTTTCTAATGACCTGACAGTTTCTCAGAATTAAGCTTTCTTATATTTTATAAAAAGAAACGGCATGTATTTATTTCATGCCGTTTCTTTTTAGTGTGATAAGTTGGCCAGCAGCTGTTCTTTTAGACTATTTTCTTCTAATTCATCAAGTGCATTTTCATTGGCAGTGGTGATAAAAAATATATCTTCCACTTGATCACCTAATGTATTAATTTTCGCATTGATTAATTGTACTTTGCAGGCCAGAAATACTTGTGCGATAGCTGATACCAGACCAGGTCTGTCATGCGTATGCAAAGACATAACCGTATGGTTTTGCTGCAGGTTGGTGTCAAAATCAATGCTAGGTTGAGTTTTAAACAGTTTCATAGTCCGAGGGGTGATGGTTGGACTATATGGCTTCACATGAGACGTATTGGCTAGCTGTTTTTCAAGCGAACTTGTGATTTGTCTGTTATCAAGCCTGTCCCCATTCACGATAAAAGTATTTAAGGCATCGTACTCGTTGGTGACATTGATTTTGGCATCTAACACATTTAATTGGCATTGTTCTAAAGCAGCGGTGATAGCGGCAAAGATACCAGCTCGGTCATGGGTGACGATAAAAATTTCCAAGGTCTGTTGATCGTTATGCTTTCTCAACGCAATCAATGGGTCATCATCTATGTGATCTAAGCGTTGTTCTGATTGCCAGACAAGTTCATCGACTGAATGCCGGAGAAAGTAGTCCAAATCATAAGCGTGCCAGAGTCTGCCGATGTCTTCCTGGCTACGGCCGGTAGCAAGAAGCTTTTGCATAGCTTCCTGATATTTTTTGTAACTCTTCTCACGTGTACTTTTTGCTTGAGCCTCAGTATGTTCAATCCACTGATGCGTGCTGTGGTAAAGCTGTTTCAATAAAGAATCTCGCCAACCATTCCACAAGTTATTATTAGTCGCTCTGATATCAGCAACCGTTAATAAATAGAGATAATTCAGTCGCTCAGTCGTCTCTACTAAGTCAGCAAATTTTTTGATGACAGTCGGATCTTCCAAATCACTTTTCTGAGCCGTAGTCGACATTGCAAGATGGTATCGAATCAGAAAAGCGACGATATTCGTATCATATTCACTGAGGTTATGACGTTCACAGAATGCTTTTGCATCAACCACACCTAAGACACTGTGATCTCCACCTCTACCTTTGGCAATATCATGGTAAATGCCAGCAATGTAGAGTATTTCAGGTTTAGGTAGTTGTTTGAATACTTCTGAACATAGAGGAAACTCCTCCCTGTTTTCTTCACAGGAGAAGCGTCTTAAATTACCTACTAAAAATAGAGTGTGTTCATCTACCGTATAGGCATGAAATAAATCATGCTGCATTTGGCCGACGACGCGACCGAACTCAGGCAGGTAAGCGCCTAAAACACCTAGTTCATTCATGCGTCGGAATTCATGGGTCACACCTTTAGGCTGGCGGATAATTTCCATGAATAAGGTTCGGTTTTTTATATCCCGACGGAAGCTGCCATCTATCAGATGTAAATGGGCATGGATCTGACGAATTGTCGAGGCTCTCACGCCTCTGAGTTCTGGGTTTTGCTGAAGAATAAGAAAGACTTCTAACAGTGCATATGGGTAATAAGCAAAGATGCCAGGGTTGATCGTTTCAAGATAACCATTATGGGACTGAAAACGTCTGTTAATGACTTTGACTTCTCGAGGTTCATCAGCGAGGATGATTGTCTCTTCAAAAAGTTGCAGCAAAAGACGGTTCATTTGTCGAACAGATCGGGCACAACGATAATAATCTTTCATGAATTTTTCGACAGCGAGTCTAGACTCATCGTCTTTATAACCCAGCTTCTTGGCAAGCTCACGTTGAAAGTCGATCATCAATTTTTCTTGCTTACGACCAGCAAGGTGATGTAAAGCAAAGCGGATTGTCCACAAAAAGTTTTGAGCTTTTTGCAAGGTGTCATATTCACTATTCGCCAGAAAGCCTTTTTGACGAAGTCCTTCCAGATTCTTTACATCAAAATGTTGTTGCGCCACCCAGTTTACAACTTGAATATCTCTTAGGCCTCCAGGCGATTCTTTAATATTCGGTTCAAGGTTATTAGCCGTATCGTTATAGCGTTGGTGCCGATCTAACTGTTCTTGTCTTTTTAATTCAAAAAATCGTCGTGTATCCCAGGTTTTATTAGTAACGGTCAGTTTTTGTAGTGACTCGAACAGTTCACTTGCGCCACATAATAAACGGGCTTCAAGTAAATTAGTGGCAATCGTAATGTCATCTTCTGCTTGCTGACGACACTCCTGTATGGTTCTTACACTGTGACCTATTTCCAGTCCAACATCCCAGAGTTGAGTCAGGAAACTGGACAGAGAGTCTGGTGGGGTGTCAGATACAGACTCATCAAGCAAGATTAAAACATCAATGTCAGAGTAGGGGTGTAGTTCGCCTCGGCCATAGCCACCAACAGCCACCAGACTGACAGGTGTCTCATAACTAATATGTTGCTGCCAGACTTGGTTGAGAATTTCATCAACAAAAGAAGCGCGTTGATACACTAATTCTTCAATCGGGCTACCAGAATCAAATTGTTGTTGAAGGTATAGCTGACTTTGTTTTAAAGCTTCCCGACAAATTTCATTAGTTACCTCTGCATCAGAAGGTATAACTAAGTTACCAACTTCCCATATAGATAGAGTCTGCTGAGGCATACAACACCTTAGTTTGATTAAACGGTTTCTTCTTCACGCAAGGTCAAAATGTCATATCCGTTATCAGTCACTAAAATCGTGTGTTCCCATTGTGCTGATAAAGAGCGGTCTTTAGTTACTACTGTCCAGCCATCGGGGAGTTGTCGTACATGACGTTTACCCGCATTAATCATTGGTTCGATAGTGAATGTCATGCCGGGCTTTAGTTCGAGCCCCGTTCCCGCCGTACCGTAGTGAAGCACTTGAGGATCTTCATGAAAGACTTGTCCTATACCATGTCCGCAGTATTCTCGTACAACAGAAAAGTTTTCTTTTTCAGCATAAGTCTGAATAGCATGGCCAATATCACCAAGTCGAATACCAGGCTTGACCATCTCAATCCCTACAAACATAGATTCACGGGCAACACGGCAAAGGCGTTGAGCCAGAATGGATGTTTTTCCGATCTGAAACATTTTACTGGTATCACCATGGTAACCATCTTTGATAACAGTGATATCAATATTAATGATATCGCCGTCTTTTAGCTTTTTCTCACTGGGGATGCCATGACAAATAACATGATTCACTGAGGTACAGATTGAACGGGGGAAACCATGATAGTTTAACGGGGCAGGAATAGCTTCTTGTTCATTGACAATATAGTCATGACAGATTTGATTGAGTTCTTCAGTGGTAATACCCGCCTGGACATGAGGTTCAATCATTGTCAAAACATCAGCGGCAAGTTTACCTGCAACACGCATTTTCTCAATTTCTTCGGCAGTTTTTATACTGACAGCCATTTAAATTCCCTGCTAATTTTGTAATGAAGTATGTGATATTACACATAGTTTGCCGTAAATCTGCTTTGGTCACCAGTAATCATTCTGACCGGCCCTGTTAATTGTTCTTTTCGCTTTGTTTTGTTGCTTAAGTGTGGAATAATATGCGCGCCGAAAGAAGGCAAAATCACACATGTGCCGTCACAGGTGTCGGGGTGCTGTTAGGTCTGACCTAATTAGTCGACAGCTGGGGTACGTGGAGGTTCAACCCCATACTATGAAGGTATAAACATGGCTAAAACAACAATGCGCCAAATGCTTGAAGCAGGCGTACATTTCGGGCACCAAACCCGCTACTGGAACCCAAAAATGGGCCCATTCATCTTTGGTAAACGTAACAATATCCATATCATCAACTTAGAACATAGCTTGCCAATGTTCAACGATGCATTGAATTTTGTCAGCAAACTGGCTTCTAAAAAGGGCCGTATCATGTTTGTTGGTACTAAGCGTGCAGCACAAGATGCAATTCGTGAAGATGCAGAACGTGCAGGCATGCCATACGTCAACCGTCGTTGGTTAGGTGGTATGTTGACTAACTTCCAAACAGTACGTCAATCAATCAAACGTCTGGATGCTATCCAGGAAATGATCGAGTCTGGTAAAACTGAAGGTCTGAAGAAAAAAGAAGTTTTGGATCTGGCTCGTGAACAAGAAAAATTAGAAAAAAGCATTGGTGGTATCCGTAAAATGGGTGGCTTACCTGATGCAATGTTCGTTATCGATGTTGAACATGAACGCATTGCTATTCAAGAAGCTAAAAAATTAGGTATCCCTGTTATCGCTATCGTTGATAGCAACAGTAACCCTGATGGCGTTGACTACGTTATTCCTGGTAACGATGACTCAATGCGCGCAATCCGTCTTTACACTGCAAATATTGCTGATGCAATTCTGGAAGGACGTGCGTCTGTAACAACGGCAGATGCAAAAGAAGAATTCGTAGAGGTTGCTGAAGAAAGTGCTGAATCAGCCAGCGAATAATTTCTATTAGTTTAATTCAGCAGGCTCGCCCGTGGGTGGGCCTGTGTTGTATATGAGCTCAGTGATGAGCATTCATAAAACAATCAGATTAAAAGGGTTAGAGCAATGGCAATTACTGCAGCTTTAGTAAAAGAACTACGTGAGCGTACAGGCTCAGGCATGATGGAGTGCAAAAAAGCACTCGTTGAAGCAAATGGTGACATTGAAGTCGCTATCGAAGAAATGCGTAAATCAGGTTTAGCAAAAGCCGATAAAAAAGCAGATCGCATCACTGCTGAAGGAATCATCGCTATTGAGACTAGTAGTGATAACAAGCATGCGATTATGCTGGAAGTGAATTCAGAAACTGACTTCGTAGCAAAAGCAGATGATTTTGTTAACTTTGTGTCTGCTGTTGCGAAAAAAGCATTAGAAGCACAACCTGCAGACTTAGATGCATTAAAACAATTAACATTGGACTCTGGTGAAACAGTAGAAACTGTACGTCAGGCATTGGTGGCTAAAATTGGTGAAAATATCCAGGTTCGCCGTTTTACAACATTAAATACGGATAGTGGCATTATTGGTTTCTATCGTCATGGTGATCGTATCGGTACTATGGTTCAGTTGACCGGTGGTAACGAAGAATTGGCTAAAGATTTAGCCATGCATGTTGCGGCTAATCGTCCACAAGCAATCTCTCCGGATGATTTATCACAAGAGTTGTTGGATAAAGAACGTGATATCGTTGCAACTCAAGCAAGAGATAGCGGTAAGCCTGAAAACATCATCGAAAAAATGATCGAAGGCCGTATGGCGAAATTCGTTAACGAAATCAGCCTGGTTGGCCAACCATTTGTTAAAGACCCAGATGTGACAGTTGAAAAACTAATCAAGCAAGCTGGTGCTTCAATTGACGCTTTTGAGTTTTTTGAAGTAGGTGAAGGTATCGAGAAAGCAGAAGACAATTTTGCTGAAGAAGTAATGGCTCAAGCCAGAGGGAAGTAATTTATGACACAAACGGGAAGTCAACCAGTTTATAAGCGTGTCTTGCTCAAACTGAGTGGCGAGGCATTAATGGGGGATGCGGAGTATGGCATCCAGCCAGAAGTGATTTCCCGTTTTGCAAAAGAGATATCTGAGCTGAGCGCAAAAGGCGTTCAGCTTGGTGTCGTCATTGGTGGCGGGAATATTTTCCGTGGTGCAGGTCTTGCAGCGAGCGGCATGGATCGTGTCAGTGCCGATCATATGGGTATGTTAGCCACAGTGATGAATGCTCTGGCTTTACAAGACGCGTTAGAACGAAATGGTACGTTCTGTCGTGTGATGTCAGCGATAAGAATTCATGAGGTGTGCGAGGATTATCTTCGTCGCCGAGCTATCAGACATCTTGAAAAAGGCCGTGTCGTTATTTTTGCAGCTGGTACTGGTAATCCCTTTTTCACAACGGACTCGGCAGCGAGTTTACGCGCTGTAGAAATTGGTGCTGAACTGATGCTAAAGGCGACCCAGGTTGATGGCGTTTATAATGCTGATCCAAACAAAGACCCGAGTGCCGTTCGTTATGATGAACTTAGTTATGATGAAGTCATCAATAACCGCCTTGCTGTCATGGATACAACAGCTGTCGTCATGTGTCAGGAACAGAAGATTCCTTTACGTGTATTTGACGTTCACAAAGAAGGCAACCTAACAAAAATTATCCATGGCGAACAAGTTGGAACATTAGTGAAATAGGACTGAATATGATTGAAGATATCAAGAAAGATGCTGCTGATCGTATGAATAAAAGTGTTGCTGCACTTGGCTCAGCAATGGCTAAAATTCGTGCTGGACGAGCTCATACAAGCTTATTGGATCATTTGCATGTGTCTTACTATGGTTCTGATGTACCACTAAGCCAAGTGGCTAACGTGGGAGTTGAAGACTCTAGAACATTGACGGTAACGCCGTGGGAAAAAGATATGGTATCCGTCGTGGAGAAAGCCATCATGACATCTGATCTTGGTGTCAATCCTAATAGTGCCGGTATGACTATCCGTATTCCTATTCCACCACTGACAGAAGAACGTCGTCGTGACTTAGTCAAAGTGGCAAAAAGTGAAGCAGAAAATGCACGTATTGCTGTTCGCAACATCCGTCGTGATGCAAACAGTACGCTTAAAGATCTATTGAAAGAAAAAGAAATCTCTGAAGATGAGCAACGCGGTGCTGAAGAAGATATTCAGAAGCTGACCGATGCTACCATCAAGCAAATTGATGATGTCCTTGCAGAAAAAGAAACGGATTTAATGGAAGTGTAACCGTGTGGTTACACTTTTATTGACCGGCTCTTGAATGAAATCCCAAAACGATAATATTCCCAGACATATTGCCATCATTATGGATGGCAATGGTCGGTGGGCAAAAAGACGTTTACAGCCACGTTTTATGGGCCACCGAGCAGGTGTTAAAACTGTCGCTGAGATTGTTAAACGTTGTGCTGAGCTTGGTGTCGAAGTACTAAGTTTGTTTGCTTTTAGCAGTGAAAACTGGCGGAGACCAGGTAAAGAAGTATCATTGCTTATGGAATTATTTAGTCATGCTCTGGACAATCAAGTCAAAAAACTACACCAAAATAATATTAGATTATGCATCATTGGTGACATAGATAAGTTTTCCCCAGCATTACAAAAAAAAATAGCTGAAGCTCAGGCGTTAACAGAAAAGAATACTGGGCTGATAGTGAATATAGCTGCCAACTATGGTGGTCGTTGGGATATTACGCAATCGGTTCGTCAGCTAGCACATAAAGTAGTTAGTGGTGAACTCAAACCTGATGATATCAGTGAAGAAGATATTCACGCTTCTCTATCAACTGCTGCTCTTCCGGAACCCGATTTATTTATTCGAACTGGTGGCGAGCAGCGCGTCAGTAATTTTTTATTGTGGCAAATGGCCTATACAGAATTTTTCTTTACAGATGTATTGTGGCCGGAGTTTGATAAAAAACAACTAGATGCTGCTATCAGCTCATTCAGCAAAAGAGAAAGGCGTTTTGGACGTACTTCTGAGCAGCTACAAGGTCAATCAGATGCTTAAACAACGATTAATTACTGCCGCCATTTTAATCCCCCTGATTGTTTGGGCTATTTTTGCCAGCTCAATAACAACTTTTACTACACTGATCGTTGCCGTTGCCATACTTGCTGCTTGGGAATGGCATCAGATGATGGGCATAAAAAGCCCAGCTATGCGTGTCATGCTGGCTGTTGATCTGATCGTAATCCTGTACTTGGCCACACAAATTAGTCCATATTTCATCATCAGTATTGGCATAATTATTTGGCTTATCGCTTTGATCATCATTCTTGGTTTTGCCAATACCTCCATAGCAAAACAGCTATCACGTGTATTTCAAAATAAAGTCTTCGGTGCGATTAGCAGTATTTTCATATTGACTGTATTTGTGGTGTCTTCTATAACGCTAAAAGCCTTTAATGAGATGGGAGCCGTTTTATTCTTTTTTGCGATGGTCACCGTATGGCTAGCTGATACGGGTGGCTATTTTGCAGGTAAACGTTATGGAAAACATGCTTTGGCATCATCAGTTAGTCCAAACAAGACATGGGAAGGTGTTGCTGGCGGCATCGTGCTTGCCTCAATTTGGGCTGTTGGCTTTTATTCAGTGATAACACCTGAAATGATAACGATGTTTGAATGGATTCTACTCACAATCATTACGGTAGCAGCCTCTATTATTGGCGATTTGTTTGAGAGTCTGTATAAGCGTGCATTCTCTGTTAAAGATAGTGGTAACTTATTACCCGGTCATGGCGGCATTTTAGACAGAATTGACAGTTTATTAGCAGCAGTCCCTGTTTTTACTTTCCTTATTTTAATCATGGGTGGTTTTAGATGAAATCAGTGACGATTCTTGGGTCAACTGGTTCCATAGGTCTAAGTACGCTTGAAGTCTTAAGCCTTCACCCTGAAAAATTCAAAGTCTACGCGTTAACTGCCAATCATTCTGTAGAATCTATGTTACAGCAATGTATTCAATTTAATCCTGACATTGCTGTGATGCTTGACCCTGTATCAGCAGATAAACTGGCTGAAGAGCTTAAGAAAAAAAACTGCCAGACCATTGTTAAAAGTGGACATAAAGCGCTTGAAGATGTCTCCTCTTCAGCAAAAACGGATATTGTAGTAGCTGCGATTGTCGGAGCCGCAGGGTTACTACCCACTCTGGCTGCAGCGAAATCAGGAAAACGTATTTTACTTGCCAATAAAGAGGCATTAGTGATGAGCGGCGCTTTGTTTATGAAAACCGTTGCTGAGAACGGTGCCACATTACTTCCTGTGGATAGTGAGCACAATGCTATCTGGCAGTGTCTTCCAGTAGCAAATACACAGCATCATGATTTTAACGGAAAGGGAGTAAGGAAAATTATTCTTACGGCCTCGGGGGGACCTTTCAGAGATTATGATATTGATAAATTAGAAGATGTGACACCAGAACAAGCTGTTGCACATCCAAACTGGTCAATGGGCCAAAAAATTTCTGTTGATTCTGCGACTATGATGAATAAAGGTCTTGAGGTAATTGAGGCTCATTGGTTATTTGGTTTGCAGAGTGAACAAATTGAAGTCGTCTTGCATAGACAAAGTGTTATTCATTCTATGGTTGATTATGAGGATGGCTCTGTCTTAGCCCAGATGGGTAATCCCGACATGCGCACCCCGATTACAAATACCTTGTCTTGGCCTGAAAGAATAGAATCTGGTGTGGAGCCGTTAGATTTAGTAAAAGTTGGCAGACTGGACTTCAGTGCTGCAGATTTTTCACGCTTCCCGTGTTTACGTTTAGCTTATAAAGCGTTAACCGAAGGCGGCACGGCCACGGCAATTTTAAATGCTGCCAATGAAGTGGCTGTGCAAGCATTTTTAGATGAACAAATTCGATTTACGGACATCGCTAAAATTATTGAAGACGTACTAGCGGAACTGCCTATTAATGATGCTACGTCGCTTGAACAAATCCTGGCTGACGATAAAGCAGCAAGAACTTTGGCTAAAAGCAAGATTGGTTTATGCATTCATTAATATTCTTTCTAATTGCCTTAGCTCTTCTGATTATTATTCATGAATATGGCCATTTCTGGGTAGCGAGACGCTGTGGAGTCAAAGTTTTACGATTTTCTGTTGGCTTCGGTAAACCTATTTGGCAAAAAGTGGGTAAAGATGGCACTGAATATGTGTTAGCACCTATTCCAATGGGTGGATATGTGAAAATGCTGGATGAGCGAGAAATGCCAGTCAGTGAAGAACAAGCTCAGTATGCATTTAACCGACAGTCGCTGATGAAGCGAGTTGCGATTGTTTCTGCAGGCCCAATTGCTAATCTGATTTTTGCCATTTTTGCCTACTGGCTTCTGTTCGTCGTCGGTGTTTCCGGTATTAAGCCGGTTATTGATGATGTCCGTCCAGCATCAATTGCCGCCCAAGCAGGGCTTGTCGCTGGGGATCAGATTGTTGAGATCGATGGTAAGCAAACACCGACTTGGAATAGTGTATATAAAGCATTAATACAAAAAGCAGAATACGGTGAAGACGTCAAAATGATGGTGCTTAGCTCGGGTATTCAGCAATATCATTCTTTTATATTACCTCAGGTCGGCATTGATCAAGCTGGAAATATCCTAGAAAAAATAGGGGTTGAACCACTACGACCCGCAATAAAGCCTGTATTAGGTAAAGTTATGCCAGATTCTCCTGCCCAGAAAGCAGGGTTGAAAGTGGGGGATGTTCTTCTATCCTCACAGCAGCAAGCCATTTCTAATTGGCAGCAATGGGTGGAATTGATTCAGGCTAGTGCAGGTAAAAGTCTAAATATTGAAATTGAACGAAACGGTGAGCGTCTGACAAGGACGATCACGCCGGAAGCTGGTGAGGATGGGAATGGTCGAATCGGAGCAGCAGTAGATTCCAGCCAAACCAAGATACCAAAAACATTACAGGCTGAATTAAGGTATGGTCCTGTTGCTGCATTCAAAGAGGCTGTTATTCAGACCTGGGACTTCTCCTCATCAACATTAAAAAGTTTGTGGGGGATGATAACGGGAAAAGTATCTACGGATAACTTAGGTGGTCCTATCAGTATTGCACAAATCGCAGGCAGTTCGGCTGAGCAAGGCATTACGTCATTCATCAGTTTTCTTGCCATGATAAGTATTACGCTAGGCATCCTGAATCTGTTACCTATTCCCATGTTGGATGGTGGGCATCTGGCGATGTTTGCATTTGAGGCCGTCAGAGGCAAACCACTTTCAGAAACTGTACAAGTACAGATACAGAAAGTAGGCTTTTTGGTTTTGATAATGGTGATGTTTATTGCCTTTTTTAATGATCTATCAAGAGTGTTTGGATAATCAGTTTAATTGCAGGTACACTTACTCTTTCGTCGACGGATAGTTATTGCTGATAACAATGAATAAATTACTGCCTATACTTTTCTTTTTCTGTTTTTTTTCAGTCGCTAATGCTGAGTCCTTTACCATCGAAGATATTCGTATAGAAGGATTACAGCGTATATCTGCTGGTACAGTCTTTAACTATCTTCCGGTAAAAGTTGGCGACACGATGACGGATAATGATGCAAAAGGCATTATTCGCTCATTGTTTAAGTCGAAGTACTTCAATGATGTTGAAGTCGAAAAACAGGACAATGTACTGGTCATTAAAGTAAAAGAGCGTCCAGCCATATCTAGCATTGAGCTTGTTGGTAACAAAGACATGGACTCTGCAGAATTACTTAAATCACTGCGTGAAATCGGTTTTGGTGAAGGTCAGGTATTTGAACAAGCGATGCTTGAACGAGTTGAGCTTGAGCTGGAACGTCAGTATTTCAGTCGTGGTAAATATGGGGTTGTGATCAATTCTGAAGTCACACCTCTGCCACGAAACCGTGTCGCTATCCGTATTACAATGAAAGAAGGTGTCGTCGCCACAATTAGTGAAATTAATATTGTTGGTAATCATGCTTATGATGATGAAGAATTGATGACCGACTTTCAAACGACAACTGGGTCATTACTGTCCTTCCTGACCAAAGACAACCAGTATTCACGTCAAAAATTATCCGCTGATTTAGAAACATTGCGCTCTTTTTATCTGGACCGCGGTTATGTTGATTTCACAGTTGAGTCGACACAGGTCTCTATCAGTGATGATAAAAAGCATATGTTCATCACGATTAATATCAGTGAAGGCGAAAAATATAAAATCAATCAGGTGCGTCTCGCAGGGAATTTGATTGTCCCTGAAGATCAGCTCTTTAAGTTAATTACAATTCGCGAAAATTCTGTATTTTCACGTAAGGCCATCACAAAGAGTACAGAGAACTTAACGAATCGTTTAGGTAATGATGGTTATGCCTTTGCTAATGTGAATGCTGTACCTGAGATTGACCGAGAAAATCGTGAAGTAGAATTGACCTTTTTCGTAGATCCAGGCCGCAGAGCCTATGTCAGACGTATTAATATCTCTGGTAACAGTAAAACTCGTGACGAAGTATTACGACGTGAGTTTCGTCAACAAGAATCAGCATGGATATCTACCGAAAAAGTAGAGCAATCAAAAGCAAGGGTTTCTCGTCTGGGCTACTTTGAGAATGTTAACGTTGAAACCATACCGGTCGCAGGTGTGCAGGATCAGGTTGATTTGGATTTTGGTGTTACTGAAACACCGTCTGGTAGTCTTTCTGCCGGTATCGGTTTTTCACAATCTGATGGTCTGATTTTTAATGCCAATGTGACACAGAAAAACTTTTTGGGTAGTGGTAAACACGTTCGGTTTGGTTTCAATAATAGTAGTATCAATACCGTCTATAGCTTCGGTTACACAAATCCATTTGTGACCGTTGACGGTATCAGTCAGGGCTTTAATGCGTTTTATCGTGAAACCGATGCTGATGAAGCTAATATCGCGACGTATACTTTGGATGCTTTTGGTGGTGATATCACTTTTGGTATTCCAATTTCAGAAGAAAACCGTATTAACCTCGGTGTTGGTTATGAACGTACTCAAATTGATCTACCTTCTGATAATACTATTTCACGTTATTCTGATTTTATTGAGCGCGAAGGTGATACCTTTGATACTGTGACATTAAATCTTGGTTGGTCAAGTGATGACCGTAATAACGCATTGTTGCCAACAAGCGGTGTCTCTCAGACCTTGACTGGTGAGTTTGCTGTACCAGGTCCTTCATTGCAGTACTACAAGCTAAAATATAAGGCGAATGCTTATCATCCGATTAACGATACTTTTACTTTCTCGTTGAGAGGTGAGTTTGGTTATGGTGATTCATACGGTGATACAGAAGAGTTTCCTTTCTTCCAGAACTTCTATGCGGGTGGTATCAGAAGCGTCAGAGGTTTCCAAGCGAATACCTTGGGTGTTAAAGAAGATGATGAACCTTTAGGTGGTAACTTACTGGTCAGTGGTGGCGCTGAAGTGATATTCCCAGTACCGTTTATGAAAAAAACGTTAAAATCTTTCCGTCTCAGTGCATTTACTGACTTTGGTAATGTTTATGATGTGGACCAAGATTTTGATGCAGGATTATTGAGATATTCAGCAGGTTTGTCAGCTATATGGATTTCACCATTCGGTGCAATGTCATTTAGTATAGCGGCACCGTTGAAGAAAGAAGACGGCGATGAGACTGAAGCATTCCAGTTCTCATTAGGTTCGACGTTTTAATTAATTATTGGAGTTGAGTGTGAAGAATTTTAAGTTTATTTGGCTATTATTTGCATTGTTCATCGCCGCACCTGCTAGTTATGCAGCAGACCTAAAAATCGGTGTTGTAAATGCAGGCGTGGTGCTCGATAAATCACCACAGAAAGCAGCAGCACTCGCGCGGTTAGAAAAAGAATTCTCAGCAAGAAGTAAGTCACTAGAAGCGAAACATAAAGCATTAAGAGCTGCTCAGGAAAAACTAAAAAAAGACGGCGCTATTTTAAGTGCAGATCAACGTCGTAATAAAGAACGCGATTTATTGAGTGATCAACGTGAATTACAACGCCTTCAGGATGAGTATAGTGAAGACTTATCAATCCGCCGCAATGAAGAACTGAGAAAGCTCGAAAAAGACATCGCTGAAACGATTGTCGACTTAGCTAAGAAAGAATCTTATGACTTAGTTTTATATCAGGGTGTTATTTTTGCCAGTGATAAAGTTGATTTAACTGACAAAGTTTTGGAAATGTTAAAATCTAAAAAATAGAGTACATCTGTGAGTTCGACTCTTGCTCAAATAGCACAATATATCAATGGTAATGTTATCGGCGATGCTAACTATTCAGTTAGTAGCGTCGGTACCTTATCAAATGCTGACTCGACTCAGCTTAGCTTTTTATCAAATCCAAAATATAAAAAATTTCTAAAGCAATCACAGGCAGGTGTCATTATTGTATCGAAAGGCATGTCAGAATATGTCATGACAAATGCAATAGAAGTTGATGATCCTTATGTGGCTTATGCAAAAGCAGCCAGTCTGCTGCATCCAATTGAGAAAAAGCTTCCTGTAATTCACCCCTCAGCGTCACTTGATCCATCGGCAAAAATTGGCAGTAATGTCAGTATTGGTGCTAATGTGGTTATCGAGCAAAATGTCATCATAGAAGATGATGTTGTTATTGGTGCAGGGTGCGTGATTGAGCGTGATGTTATTATTCATACAGGCTCAAAACTTCGTCCCAATGTGACTTTATGTTTTGGTGTCGTTATTGGAGAACGTGCGATTCTTCATCCTGGTGTCGTTATTGGTGCTGATGGTTTTGGCATCGCTAATGATAACGGAAACTGGATAAAAGTACCTCAAGTAGGCTCTGTATCAATCGGTAATGATGTCGAAATTGGCGCTAATACAACCATTGACAGAGGTGCAATCGAAGATACTTTTATTGCCGAAGGTGTAAAGCTCGATAATCAAATACAAATCGGACACAATGTCACTATTGGTAAGCATACAGTAATTGCTGGATGTACTGGTATTGCTGGTAGTACGTCCATTGGTGAGTACTGTGCGATAGGTGGCGGAACTGGAATGGCAGGGCATATCAACATCGCTAGTGGCGTCCAGTTGACGGGGATGAGCATGGTGACCAAGTCCATCAATGAGTCTGGTGTGTATTCTTCTGGTATACCAGTAGAGCCAACCAAACAATGGCACAAAAACGTGATTAGATATCGCCAAATGGATAAATTATTTGATCGTGTTAAACAGCTTGAAGAGCTACATAAAGATTGATCGAAATGTTCTTTTGCTTTACCAAAGCCCTATCTCGCAGTAACATTGTCGGTCTTTTAAATACAATGATAGTCAAGGGATATTAGCTTGAACACGATTGACATACATGAAATTCAACGGCTTTTGCCTCATCGGTACCCTTTTTTGTTGATCGATAGGGTTATAGAATTTACGCCAGGTGAGCGCTTAGTCGGCATAAAAAATGTCACATTCAACGAGCCACATTTCACTGGACATTTCCCACAGCGGGTTATTATGCCGGGTGTGTTAATCCTTGAATCGCTTGCGCAAGCAACCGGGCTATTAGCATTTAAGACAGCTGATGAAATCCGCTCTGATGAAGCATTATATTATCTAGCTGGTATTGATAATGCGCGTTTCAAAAAGCCAGTGGAACCTGGTGATCAGCTGAGACTGGAAGTGAAACTAGAAAAGAATAAGCGTAACTTATGGAAGTTTACAGGTGAAGCAAGTGTTGATGGTGAAGTCGTCGTCAGCGCAGATATCATGTGTGTTAACCAAGAAATGCCGAAGTGATTCATCAAACAGCTATCATAGACCCAAGTGCCGTTATTGCTGATAATGTCAAAATTGGTCCATTTTCTGTCATCGGTCCACAAGTTGAGATCGGTGAAGGCACCGAAATCGCATCACATGTGGTGATAAACGGACCGACAAAAATTGGCAGAAATAACCGTATATTCCAGTTTGCCTCAATAGGTGAAGAGCCTCAAGATAAAAAATATCACGGTGAAGATACATTACTCGAAATTGGTGATAACAACCTTATTCGTGAGTCAGTAACTATCAATCGTGGTACCGTTCAAGGTGGTGGGGTAACACGGCTAGGCAGTAATAATTGGATTATGGCCTATGTTCATATTGCACACGATTGTATTATCGGCAACGACAATATTTTTGCTAATAATGCCTCGCTAGCTGGTCATGTGATTATTGATGACTTTGTCATTCTGGGTGGTTTTACCTTAATCAGTCAGTTTAATTACATGGGCTCACATTCCTTCAGTGCTATGGGGAGTGTCATTTCCAGAAATGTGCCGCCTTACGTGTTGGTATCAGGACATATGGCAAAACCGTTCGGCATTAATGTTGAAGGTCTTCGCAGACGTGGTTTTAGCGATATACAAATCAAGAATATCAGACAAGCCTATAAGTATTTATATCGCTCTGGTTTAAAGCTGGAAGAAGCAGAAGTCAGGATCAATGATATAGATGCAGAGTCAGATGAAATATCTATGTTATCTGGTTTTCTCAAGGAACAGGAAGGCGGCATAATCCGTTAAATATCGGATTATGCCTTTATTCCATTATCATTCAATCATTATTGGGTGTTGCTGTGATTTTATGAATACTCAAGTCGGCACCTTCATATTCCTGCTCTTGCGTTAATCTTAAGCCAAGCATTAGCTTGAGTAGGCCATACACCACAAACCCACCGGTAAATGCTGTTAACACTCCTAGCCCAGTGCCAATAAGCTGCGAGGTTAAGCTGACACCCCCCATTCCACCTAGCGCGACCTGACCAAATATTCCAGCAGCAATACCGCCCCACACGCCACAGAGTCCATGTAGAGGCCAAACACCAAGGACATCATCTATCTTCCATTTGTTTTGTGTCAAAGTGAAAGTGAATACAAATAACGCGCCTGCAACAAGCCCAGTAACAAGTGCACCTAAGGGATGCATAATGTCAGAACCTGCACAAACTGCAACCAATCCAGCCAATGGGCCGTTATGAACGAAACCTGGGTCATTTTTACCGATGAGACATGAGGCTAAAATACCGCCAACCATAGCCATCAAAGAGTTAATTGCAACTAGCCCACTTATACCATCAATACTCTGAGCTGACATTACATTAAAGCCAAACCAACCAACGGTTAATATCCATGCTCCCAAAGCTAAAAAGGGGATATTTGAAGGTGGATGTGCAAAAATCTCACCTTTCTTACCATAGCGACCATGACGTGGACCTAAATGTAAAACCGCAGCTAATGCGATCCAGCCACCGACTGCATGAACAACAACAGAACCAGCAAAGTCATGGAAGCTTGCGCCAAAATTATTATTGAGCCAGTCCTGGATACCGAATGCACCATTCCAGCTGATACTTTCAAAAAATGGATAAATAAATCCGGCCACAAAAAAAGTAGCGATCAATTGAGGATAAAACTTAGCTCTTTCTGCAATCCCGCCTGAAATAATGGCCGGGATAGCCGCAGCGAAGGTAAGTAAAAAGAAGAATTTCACCAGGCCGTAGCCATAGTTTTCATTAAGCGTGGGGGCGGCATCAAAAAAATGTAAGTTATAGGCGATACCGTAACCGATGAAGAAGTAAGCAATAGTTGATATTGCAAAATCAACGATAATTTTCACCAGTGCATTAACCTGATTTTTTTTACGAACTGTTCCGACTTCTAAGAACGCAAAGCCAGCATGCATGGCTAGCACCATTATGGCGCCTAGTAATATAAACAAAACATCATTTGCACTATTCACTATCCTATCCCCTCGTTGGTTTAGATATAAAGCACCAAAATAGCAAGACCTGCACCAAAATTAAAAAGTATTTATAAATCAGTATTCTATAAATATTTATATCTAATATAGATGTATATTGGGAACCATTATGGTGCATTTTTTATTATTAGGGCACCGCTTTGGTGCTCGTTGGTAAGGTGTGGTGCATATTCTTAAATGAATTGTTGATCCACAAGCCGTGTATAAAAACGTATAATCAAGCGCTTTATATTATGTTGATCATAAAACCGATGTTGAGGAGACCGCATGGATATCTATGCATCTGATGAAGAAAAAGCGGAAGCGATAAAGCAGTGGTGGCGAGAAAATGGCCGTTCTGTTTTTATAGGTGTGATACTGGGTATTGCAGGTATTTTTGGTGTTCGTTATTGGATGAACTACCAACAAGTTCAAACTCAGCAAGCGGCGATGATGTATCAGCAAGCTATCGTTTCAGTGAGTAATGAAGACACTGAAGCTGCTCAGGCGACTACCGAAAAATTAATGCAAGACAATAAAAATAGTGCCTATGCTGTATTTGCTGCGTTACAAATGGCTGAAAAAGCCAGTGAGGCAGGGGAATTTGATAAAGCAAAAGATTATTTGCGCTGGGTGATTGCTAATGCCAAATTATCAGGCCATATAGCGTTAGCAAGATTACGGTTGGCAAAGGTTGAGTTTGACCATGGTCAGTTAGATGAAGCATTAAAGCAAGTGAAGTCAAATGATGCAGAAGCATTCAACTCACTGTTTGCCGAGTTGGAGGGAGACATTAAAACTGCGCAAGGTGAGGCTGAAGAAGCACATGCGGCTTATCAAAAAGCTTTAATGGGGTTGAATGCGGGTGCACCCAGACAATCATTAATTAAAATGAAATTAGACGATGTGGCCGTAGCTCATGAAAGTTAATTTACGATTATTGGCGATCGGATTTTCACTCACAGCTTTAACAGCCTGTAGTACGGTTGGCGGTTGGTTTGCTGAAGAGTCTTATGAAGAACCGCCAGAACCATTAACAGAATTTGTCAGTGAGCTGAGCCCAAAGATTTTATGGGATAAAGGCGTCAACGACGGCACCGATGAAAAGAAACTCGCTCTCGCTTCCTGGTGGCAAAATAATAAAATCTTTGCTGTTGACCATGAGGGTGAAGTGACAGCACTTAATGCCGAAACTGGACGTGAAATCTGGGATGTTGATCTTGATTTCAATGTCGTCACGGGTGTTGGTGGCGGTATGGAAATGGTTTATGTTGGCTCTGATAAAGGTGAACTAGTCGCCTTGAATGAAGCTGATGGCAAAGAACTATGGCGCACACAATTGACCAGTGAAGTCCTTGCTCCATCAACATCGGCAAATGGTGTTGTAGTCAGCCGTACATCTGATGGCCGAGTGTCTGGCATTTCTGCTGATGATGGCAAAGTGATATGGTCATACCAGCGTGCTGTCCCATTACTGAGCTTGCGAGGTGCTGGTCGTCCGGTGATCGCTAGTAATGAAGTCATCGCCGGTTATGATAACGGTAAATTAGTTGCTCTATCATTAAATGATGGCAAAGTACTATGGGAAAAAAGTATTGCTATTCCTCGTGGTCGCACAGAGCTGGAACGTTTAGTCGATATTGATGCTGATCCAGTGGTTGTAGACGACACTGTCTACGTAGTGACATACCAAGGACAATTGGCAGCTGTAGATATCAATTCGGGTCGAGTTTTATGGTCACGTGATATGTCTTCACAAATTGGGCTGGATGTGGCTTATCAAAATGCTGTCTATGTGACTGATGATGAAGGCTATGTTTGGGCCGTTCAAGATGGATCAGGTGATGCCTTATGGCGCCAGACACGATTATTACGACGTCAAGTAACAGCCCCTGCGATTGCAGGAAACTATATTGTAGTTGGTGATTTTGAAGGGTATCTACATTGGATCGCAAGAGATGATGGTCGTTTTGTCTCTCGTCAGCAGCTCAGTGACGGTCCAATTTATAGCAAACCATTAGTTGTTAATGGTGTTGTTTATGTTACTGCAGCTGATGGCAGTATTACCGCAGTGAGAGTACCTGAAAATTGAAACCTGTAATTGCTCTGGTTGGCCGTCCTAATGTTGGCAAATCTACTATATTTAATCGGCTGACAAGAAGTCGTGATGCGCTTGTCGCTGATTACTCTGGCCTGACTCGTGACCGCATATATGGCACAGCGAGAGAACCTGGTTTTGATTTTATCTTAATTGATACTGGTGGTCTCACCGATCAAACAGACAATATGTCCGATCTCATGCGTAAGCAGGCAAAGCTTGCTATCGATGAAGCTGATCTCATTCTGTTTATCGTAGATGGTCGTGCGGGATTAATGCCAACTGATTCTGATGTGGCTCAGCTTTTACGAAATGACGGAAAACCTGTTTGTCTTGTTATCAATAAAACAGAAGGTGAGCGTCGTGAAATTATTTCAGCTGAGTTTTATGCGTTAGGGTTAGGTGAACCCCAAGTTATTTCTGCAACTCAAGGTCGGGGTATTGATGCCTTACTAGAAGAAATAAAAGAGCGTATCCCGGCGGTTGAAAAGTTAGAGACAGATGAACCAGAACAGTTTGACGAAAATGAAATTCGATTAGCAGTATTGGGGAGGCCCAATGTTGGTAAATCAACATTAATTAACCGTTTACTTGGTGAAGAGCGTGTTGTGGCATTTGATGAGCCTGGAACAACTCGCGATAGTATTCATATTCCATTTGAAAAAGATGGGGTCAATTACACTTTGATTGACACTGCTGGTGTCAGACGACGCTCTAAAGTATCTGAAAAACTGGAAAAGTTCAGTGTCTTAAAAACATTACAAGCGTTGGAAGACGCTAATGTGGTTATGTTGGTACTTGATGCACATGAAGGTATTGTTGAACAGGATCTGCACTTAGCGGGTTTAATTATAGAAAGCGGTCGTGCCGTTGTTATTGCCGTCAATAAATGGGATGGTCTCGAAAAAAGTGAGCGTGAATGGGTAACAACTAATATTGAACGTCGCTTACCTTTTCTGAATTTTGCTAAGACGCACTTTATTTCAGCATTACACGGTAGTGGTGTTGGTTTGTTATTTAAGTCTGTCAGACAAGCGTTCCAATCAGCGATGACAAAAGTACCTACATCACGCTTAACTCGGGTATTGGAAGATGCAGTGGCGGATCATCCTCCGCCGTTGGTTAGAGGAAGACGTATTAAATTTCGTTATGCGCATTTGGGGGGGAAAAATCCTCCCAGAATTATTATTCATGGCAATCAGACTGAGTCGACCCCAAACAGTTATAAACGTTATCTGGAAAATACTTTTAGAGAAGTACTTAAATTACAGGGTACACCGGTGATGATTGAGTTCAAAACCAGTGATAATCCATACCGTGATAAAGCAATAAAAAGTGCTACTCAGAGTACGCCTCAGAAAAAGCAGCGTCCACCAAGAAAGAGCCGTAAAAATTAAAGTAATCCGGGATCATCACTCATTAGATTTTCAAGGCTATTGAGCTGGTCCCTGATTTTTTCACGATTGGCGAGCTTCTCTCTAGCGGCAAGAGGTAAGTCAGTAAATAAAATGACTTGTTTTTCTATCAAGGTATTTATCAAGTCTTCTAGTACCCTGATTAATGATAAGTCTGATGCGCTCAGTGCTGACAGACTATCTTCTTTTCTTTCCGATTGTGTTAAGTACGCGACCAACTCCTCAGAGGTGATGGACATCTCCTCTTTAGCGTCAGCTTGAGGGCTGTCATAGACAGCGATGATATTTGCCGTTTCATCTCTCTTTACATATACCATTCTCTTTCAACCCTCATTTAACCTGACGTATAAGCACATTATGACGGGATAAGCTTTACAGTAAACTAAAAAACTGTGAAACTCAGCAAGTTTATTAATAACTAAAAATCAAAAAATGTATACGGAGCCTGTCATCAATACAAACAAAAATGAGCAGTGGGATGCTCAGGATAGTTACCGTACACATGATGATCCTTTGCTGGCGTGTTTGACATTGCTGGCAAAGATTCTTAACAAACCTCATAGTCCTGAATCATTGACTGCAGGACTTCCTCTAGTAGATAACAAGCTTTCACCATCTTTATTTAGTCGTGCTGCTGAGCGTGCAGGGCTGTCTTCACGAATTGTAAAAAGAAAGCTGACAAAAATATCTAACCTAGTGTTGCCAGCTATATTGTTACTAGACAATGCGAATGCCTGCATTCTCCTCGAAGTCAAAAAAACCAAAGCCAGAGTTATTTTTCCTGAGACAGGTGAGGGAGAGTCTGAGGTTTCGCTTGATGACTTAGCAGAGCATTACTCTGGCTACAGTATTTTTATCAAACCCGTTCATCAATTTGATAAACGTACTGAGTTTTCAGCTATACCACGTGCGCAACACTGGTTTTGGGGCACTATTATGCGATTTTGGCCAATCTATGGCCAAGTATTTATCGCCTCTATACTTGTGAATAGCTTTGCATTGGCATCACCGTTGTTTGTGATGAATGTCTATGACCGAGTGGTACCAAACAATGCCACAGAAACCCTTTGGGTATTAGCTATTGGGGTGGCCACAGTATTTGTTTTTGAATTATTACTTCGCACGCTTCGTGCTTATTTTATTGATATTGCCAGTAAAAAAGCCGATGTCATTCTCTCTTCCACCATTTTTGAGAAAGTGATGGCTGTGAAAATGTCCGCACGTTCAAATTCGGTCGGTTCATTTGCGAATAGCATGCAAGAGTTTGAATCTTTTAGAGAGTTTTTTACATCGGCTACACTGACGACATTGGTGGATTTGCCTTTCTCATTATTATTTATAGCCGTTATTTGGCTTGTTGCAGGGCCTGTTGCTTATATTCCTCTAGCGGTGATCCCTTTAACTATATTGGTAAGTTTGATTATCCAGATCCCCTTATCTAAAACGATTCAACACTTATTCAGGCATTCGGGACAGCGAAGTTCCACCCTAATTGAGACTCTCACTGGGTTAGAAACCATTAAAAGTATTGGCGCAGAGACTCCAATTCAGCGTAAATGGGAGCAGACCATTGGCTTTATGACTAAATATAGCCAGCGTGCTCGAATATTATCCGCTAGCGCGATTAACTTTTCTTCATTTTTACAGCAAATGGCGTCAATTAGTGTCGTTGTTTTTGGTGTCTATATGATTACTGAAAATGAAATTACGATGGGTGCACTGATTGCCAGCACGATTCTAACAGGACGTGCATTGGCACCAATGGCACAATTAGCCGGCATTCTGACACGTTACCACCAATCTAAAGCTGCTTTGAGCTCTTTGAATAGTTTGATGGCTTTACCCGTTGAACGACCTTCTGGTCGTGAGTTTCTTAATCGCCCAGAGTTTAAAGGTGGTATTGAGTTTAAAAATGTGGGTTTCCGCTATCCAGAACAACCCATTGACGCTTTATCCGATGTCTCTTTTAAGATTAATGCCGGTGAAAAAGTGGCTTTTATCGGACGAATAGGTTCGGGAAAAAGCACAATAGAAAAACTGATGTTGGGTTTGTATGAACCAAGTGAAGGTTCTATTTTACTCGATGATACTGATATTCGGCAGGTTGATCCTGTGGATCTCAGAAAAAATATTGGTTATGCACCGCAAGATGTGGTGCTGTTTTATGGCAGTATCCGTGAAAATATTACGATGGTTGCTCCATTTGCTGAAGATCATGAAGTATTAAAAGCGGCCGATATTGCTGGTGTCACTGAATTTGTAAACCGTCATCCGTCTGGGTTTGATATGCCTGTTGGGGAACGTGGTGAAGGCTTATCTGGTGGTCAGCGACAAAGCGTTGCTGTAGCAAGAGCGTTGTTATTGAATTCGTCTGTTGTGATGTTGGATGAACCGACAAATGCTATGGATAATAGTACTGAAGAACGGTTTAAATCAAAACTATCAGAGTATATCGAGGATAAAACCCTATTATTAGTGACTCATAAGGCGTCCTTATTGAGCTTGGTGGATAGAGTGATTGTCATGGACCAAGGACACATTGTTGCCGACGGGCCTCGCGAGCAGATTCTTGCCGCATTGAAAAATGGTCATATTAAAGTGAGTAAGGGTTAACAATGGCATGGTTTAGACGAACCCACTCAGATGACCTGGAATTTATGTCCGAGGTTAGCGCAGCTTCTTTGGAAAGTTCTTCTCGACTTGGCCACTCTCTATTATTACTTATCAGTTTGTTTTTTATCTGTGCTTTCTGGTGGGCAAGTGTCACTGAGTTAGATGAGGTCACGAGAGGCCAGGGGAAGGTCATTCCTTCCAGTAAAGTTCAAATCATACAAAATCTGGAAGGTGGGATCCTCTCAGAAGTGTTGGTGAAAGAAGGCGACATTGTGAACAAAGGCGATGTACTACTCAAAATTGACGATACACGGTTTTCATCATCATTTCGCGAAACAAAATTAAAATACTGGGAATTACTTGCACGGAAAGCTCGTTTAACCGCTGAAGTTGAGGGTAAGCCATTACAGCTACCAGAAGAAATCATAAAGGAACAACCTGGGCTGGCTGCAAGTGAACAGTCCTTATATAAATCCAGACAACTCGAATTAGAAAGCAGTATTGATGTCCTCAAACAACAAGTAAAACAACGACAGCAAGAGTTACTAGAAAACCAGGCAAAATTAAATAAACTCAGTACAAGCTATGACCTAAGTCGTCAAGAGTTAGAAATGTCTGAGCCTTTGGTCTCAGTTGGTGTAATATCCGAAGTCGAATTGCTGAGATTAAAGCGGGCGACAAATGATTTGCGCGGTGAAATGGAAACGACGCGATTGGCTATTCCACGTATCCGTTCTACACTGAACGAAGCACAACAGAAAATCAAGGATACTACTCTTCGATTTAAATCTGATGCAGCATCACAACTGAGTGAGGTGCAATCAGAGTTAGCTATTACAAAAGAAACAACGACTTCTCAAGAAGATAGAGTAAGACGAACCTTGGTACGGTCACCTGTGAAAGGCAAGATAAAACAATTAAAAATAAATACCGTAGGTGGGGTTATTCAGCCAGGAATGGATTTACTTGAAATTGTTCCAGTAGAGGATAATCTGTTGATAGAAGCGAAGATCAGACCCTCTGATATCGCTTTTTTGAGTCCAGGTCAGCAAGCCATGGTGAAATTAACGGCTTATGATTTTTCCATTTATGGTGGACTTCCTGCTACATTAGAAAGGATAAGTGCTGATACAATCACCAATGATGAGGGAGAAAGTTTTTATCTTATCTATTTAAGAACAGATAAAAACTATATAGAGAGTAGTAAAGGTCCATTAGAGATTATTCCAGGTATGACTGTAACGGTTGATATTCTGACAGGTAAAAAAACAGTGCTGGATTATTTGTTTAAACCGATACTCAAAGCTAAAAACGAGGCAATGAGAGAACGTTGATTAATCCTGCCATGCCCACAATGTCAGATAAGACAGACAAGTTAATGCTTTATTGCATCGGTCAAGATGTAAACCAGCTTGTGCACATAAAGCACCTATTAGGTGAAAATTATAAGGTGAGTGGATTCTCAAGCATTGAAGACGCGCAGCCATCACTGATAGAAGCAAAACCGAAACTAATTCTCTGTCATTTATCTTGTTTAGATGAGCAGGCTCAATCATTATTTAGCATAATGGAAAATGCTGTTGATCGTGTTCGAGTACTAATTTTGGGACCAAAATTATCTGTTATCGAGCAGATTTCTATTTTAAAGCAAGGTGCTCGGGGTTATTTTCAGGAAGAACTATTAGATGAGAAATTGCTGATAGCGCTGGAGTTGATCCAAAGAGGTGAGGTCTGGGTCGAGCGACATGTTATAGCTGGCCTGATAGATGAATTAAATCATGCGCCACAACTCTCTTCAGAACAGCAAGAAAAATTAGACAGTTTGTCACGAAAAGAATTAGAAGTAGCTGAGCTTGTGAGTCATGGGGCGACAAATAAAATGATCGCCAAGACAATGAATATTACAGAAAGAACAGTAAAAGCACATTTAACAGCCATTTTCCAGAAAATGAGTATTCCGGATAGGTTGTCACTTGCTATATTTTTCAGAGATTTACGTTAGTTCTATTAAATAACAATATGTTATGTTTTAATACAACGTGCCATTTGTAAGCATAATGGAATGCGGCTTATGTCAGTTACTGAACACATGTTGTTTAGGCTGGGGGGGATTGGGATTTGAAGTCATGAACAAAAAGTTAGTTTTAAGTTTACCTCTTTGGATGATGATATCAAGTGTATCAGCTCAGACACTGCAATCAGCAGTTATGACGACGATTGAGTCAAACCCTGATATTCTTGCTGCCGCTAGCGAAAGACAAGCGGTTTCTAAAGAAATTGATCAGGCTAAAGCAGGATACTACCCCACACTTGACCTTGCTCTCGGCACTGGTTGGGAAATGACTGATAATCCTAATACACGTTCGGCAGGCCGTGGTGAAGTAAGATTAAACAGGGACGAAGCTAGTTTACAACTTCGTCAGATGTTGTTTGATGGCATGGAAACTAAAAATGAAGTGTTGAGGCAGGAATATAGAACCAACTCACGTGCCTCCGCTGTCTACAGTGCTGCCGAAAATACTGGTTTAGAAGCTGTGGATGCATATATCAATGTATTAAGACAGCAAAAAATAGTTGAATTAGCTCAGACTAACCTTGAAGCCCATCAAAGAACACATGATCAAATCGTACTGCGTAGTGAACGTGGCGTGGGGCGTGGTGCTGACATGGATCAGAGTCTAGGCCGTCTCGCTCTGGCTGAAGCTAATCTGATGGAAGAAGAAAGTAAGCTACGTGATGCGGAAACAGCTTTCATTCGAGTCGTGGGAGCGCAAGCTGAATCACTGGAAGAGCCTGAAGTTCCGAAAAGTTTTATACCCGAAACTCTAGATGAAGCCATTGCCAAAGCGGTCGATAATCATCCAACCTTAAGGCTGGCCAACTTTGACCTAGAGTCAGCAAGAGCTCAGCATGCTACAGCTAAGGCACCATTCTATCCGGATCTTCACCTTGAAGTCGGCACTCGTGCTGATCACAATATAGATGGTCAGGTTGGTACAGACAAAGATATTACTGCGATGTTACGCTTACGCTATAACCTATTAAATGGTGGTAGAGATTCAGCCCGTCGCGAAGAGACTGCCTATTTAATTAATCAGGCGGCTGAAATACGTAACAACACTTACCGTGAAGTGGAGGAAGGTCTAAGACTTTCCTGGAATGCATGGGAAACTGTTAAGCATCAAATGCTGTATAGAGAACAGCATGTAGAAGCGAGTCAAAAATCGCGTGATGCGTACAGACAACAATTTAGTCTTGGACAACGTACATTATTGGACTTGTTGGACTCAGAGAATGAAGTTTTTAGAGCTCAGAAGGCATTGGTCAACACCGAGTATGATGAGCTTTATGCGCAGTATCGTATTTTGAATAGCATGGGACTTTTATTGGAAGGCTTGAACATCAAAGCTCCAGAGACAGCTCAAACTATTGCTATAAAACAATAAACCATAAATTTAACTAAGTAATGGCCACGGTCAATCCCGTGGCTTTTTTATATATATACCAATGACGTTTTTTTCTGGTTTAGAAACGTTCGTGGTATTATACGGAGCCCAATTGACGGGATAATTAAGAGAATTCATGAGTAAGCAATCATCATTTACATACGAAGAATTATTGCAGTGTGGACACGGCGAAATGTTTGGTCCCGGCAATGCACAACTCCCTGTTCCCAATATGCTGATGATGGATCGCATTACTCATATTGCAAATACAGGTGGTACTTACGGTAAAGGCGAAATTATTGCAGAATTGGATATACATCCAGATCTGTGGTTTTTTGACTGCCATTTTCCTGGTGATCCTGTCATGCCTGGGTGTCTAGGCTTGGATGCAATGTGGCAGTTAGTTGGTTTTTTCCTGGCTTGGGATGGGAATCCTGGCCGTGGTCGAGCATTAGGTTCAGGTGAAGTTAAATTTACTGGACAAGTATTACCAACAGCTAAGAAAGTTACTTACCGTATTGATTTAAAACGTGTTATTTCTCGCAAGCTGGTTTTAGCTATTGCTGATGGCACGGTATCTGTGGATGGACGCGATATTTATACTGCAAAAGATTTACGCGTTGGTCTGTTTACATCAACCGATGATTTTTAGGATGTCATAATGAAACGTGTTGTCGTTACAGGGTTAGGTATCACTTCTTGCTTAGGTCTTGATGCCCAAACAGTGACAGAGTCTCTTCGTGAGGGCCGCTCAGGTATTCGCTTCAAACAAGAATATGCTGATATGGGCTTTCGTAGCCATGTTGCAGGCTCCATCGATATTGATTTCAAAGAATTCATAGATCGTAAAACATTACGTTTTATGGGGGATGCTGCTGCTTATGCGTATATCGCTATGGAGCAAGCTATCGCCGATGCTGGTTTAACAGATGAGCAGGTTTCTAATATTCGAACAGGCCTTATTATGGGATCCGGTGGTGCTTCTTCTTCAAATCAGGTTGAAGCCGCAGATATCCTGCGTGAAAAAGGCTTAAAACGTATTGGGCCTTATCGTGTTACCCAAGTCATGGGAAGCACAACTTCAGCCTGTCTTGCTACACCTTTTAAAATTAAAGGTGTAAATTATTCCATGTCATCTGCTTGTGCTACCAGTGCTCATTGTATCGGTACCGCCATGGAACAAATTCAACTAGGCAAACAAGATATTGTCTTTGCTGGTGGTGGTGAAGAAGAACATTGGTCTATGAGTTCTTTATTCGATGCGATGGGTGCATTATCGACTAAATATAATGACACGCCAGAAAAAGCATCTCGTGCTTACGATGCTGACCGTGATGGTTTTGTTATCGCTGGTGGTGGTGGTGTACTGGTACTTGAAGAGTACGAACACGCCAAAGCTCGTGGCGCCAAAATCTATGCTGAACTGACCGGTTACGGCGCAACATCAGATGGTTACGATATGGTAGCGCCATCAGGTGAAGGTGCGATGCGTTGTATGCAATTAGCGATGTCAACGAGCCGCGGTAAAGTACAGTACATCAATGCTCATGGCACCAGCACGCCGGTAGGTGATCTGGCTGAATTAGGTGCTATCAAGAATACCTTCGGCGCCGATATGCCTGCGGTGGGATCGACAAAATCATTATCAGGTCATTCTTTAGGTGCTGCCGGTGTTCAGGAAGCGATCTACAGTTTGTTGATGCTGGAAAATGATTTTCTTGCTGCATCTGCCAATATTGAAACATTAGATCCTGAAGCGGAAGGCATGCCTATTCTGCGGGAACGCGTGGATAACGCTGGATTGACGACGGTGATGTCGAATAGTTTTGGCTTTGGTGGAACCAATGCCTGTCTGGTGTTTGAGAAACTGGATGATTAAAGAAAAAAGCCACCTTTCGGTGGCTTTTTTTATTGTAGATCGTCGTCAGTGACTGGACCGCGCTTACCCGCGTTGGCTTCTTGTATCAGTGTGATCAGTAATTGTTTCTTATCAGGATCATCAAGATATTTTGAGCTGAAGGTAATGCCAAATTTATCGGCATATTGTTTCACTAGCATCACCAAAATTGTTTCGTCTTCCACATCAGGCTCCAGTTTATTTAAATTGTTCGATTATAACGTTTCAACAAGCTATCAATGAAATTGCATTATCAAGAAAGTGGTGAAGGTACGCCTTTAATTATTATCCATGGCTTATTTGGCTCTGCGGATAACTGGCGTAGTATGGCAAAGTATTTTTCACGTTTTTATCGTGTTATTAGCGTTGATTTACGCAATCATGGCCGTTCCCCACACAGTGATGAACAGAACTTCACTGTTATGGCGGATGATATTCACGAGTTGTGTGAAGATTTACAGTTAGAGCATGTACATATTCTCGGCCATTCTCTTGGCGGCAAAGTGGCGATGATGTTTGCTGCAATGTATCCACAGAAAGTATCTAAATTAATCGTAGCGGATATTTCTCCACGCCAATACTTCAGTGCGCATACACCACTGATGGATGCCATGATGGCGCTCAATTTGTCTCAATTTACCCGCCGGACTGAAGTCGATGATGCCTTGGCTGAATCGGTACCGGACAAGGCTGTTCGCCAATTTTTATTGATGAATTTAGTCTCTGAGCAAGAGACCTTCCAATGGCGGATTAATCTTCCAGCTTTAAAGGCAAACTATCCTGAATTAATGGCAGCGATTAGTGAGGATAAAACGTTTACCATGCCAAGCTTATTTGTTTATGGTGAGCTGTCAGATTATGTGACTGAGCAGGACCGTCAGCAAATTAGTAGACAGTTTACTGAGGCAAGGTTTAGCGGTATTGAAAAGGCAGGTCATTGGGTTCAGGCTGAACGACCACAACAATTTAAAAAGGTGGTAGAGGAGTTCTTACAGGATGATTGAGCCCGAATTATTTAAGCAACTCATCGAGTTTCGTCGTGAAAGAGATTGGGAGCAGTTTCATAATCCGAAAGATATCGCCATATCGTTATCGATAGAAGCCTCTGAGTTACTGGAATGGTTTCAATGGAAGAGTGCTGAAGAAGTCCAACAGCGCCTCGCCTCTGAGAAACGTGAAGATTTAGAAGATGAAATAGCCGATGTTGCTGTTTACCTTTTTTATCTTTGTCATGACTTAAATATCGATTTAAATCAGGTCATCAAACACAAAATGCAAAAGAATGCGGCTAAATACCCACGAGATAAAGTCAAAGGTCGTAATGACAAATACGATGAATATCCATAAAGCCTTGTGACAGTGCTAGGATTTAGCTTTTTATCCGTATTATTTTCTTAGGAAACCCTCATGAGCGCCATTGTTTTCCTGATCCAGTGCAAAGATCAAAAAGGTTTGGTGGCAGGTATCACCAGCTTTTTTGCTCAAAGACAGTTTAATATTTTGCATTGTCAGCAGTATACCGATACCGAAGTCGGCCAGTATTTTATGCGTATTAAGCTGGAAGATGATGGTAGTTATGACCATCAACAGCTGGAAGCCGAGTTCAGCCAGTTTGCAACCACTATCGACTTAAACTGGTCCGTCCGCTATAGCGAAGAGCCTTATCGAGTAGCTTTACTGGTGACAAGAGCTTCCCACTGCCCATACGACTTGTTACTCAGAGAATTAGAAGGTGAGCTGAAATGTGATATCCCTCTTATCATTGGTAATCATCGTGATTTAGAGGGTATGTCTCGTCAGTTTGATAAACCGTTTTATCATTTACCTATTACGGCTGAGACCAAACAAGCACAGGAAGCTGAAATAAAACGCCTGCTGGCAGAGTTTGATATTGATCTGATTGTGATGGCGCGTTACATGCAAATTCTGTCTGAGGAATTTGTGACTGAGTTTTCTGGACGGATTATCAATATTCATCATGGCTTTTTACCTGCCTTCCAAGGCGCTAAACCTTATCATCAGGCTTATGAGCGCGGCGTTAAAATCATTGGTGCCACAGCGCATTATGCGACTGCTGAGTTAGATGAGGGACCGATTATCGCGCAGGATATACAGCATGTTCAGCATGATAACAGTCCGCAAGATCTAGTAATGATGGGGAAAGACATTGAACGTATTGTGCTGGCGAGAGCCGTGAAAGCACATATTGAGCATCGCATTATTATCAATGGTCGCCGCACCATTGTGTTTTCTGAAGGTGCCTGATTAATCTCAATAAGGAGTCGAATGCATGTCGAATAAAACCATCATGATTACCGGAGCGACCTCAGGGTTTGGGGAAGCTTGTGCCAGATTGTTTGCAAACAATGGCTGGCAATTAATCCTGACGGGACGACGCCAGCAACGACTAGATGATTTACAGCAGGAACTGGGTGGCAAAGATAAAGTAGCTACCTGCTGCTTTGACGTCACAGACAGAAAAGCGGTTGAATCTGCTATCAATGGTCTTGCTGAACCTTTTAAGAAAATTGATGTTTTACTGAATAATGCTGGCTTGGCATTAGGTCTGGAACCTGCCCAGGAAACTAACCTGGATGATTGGGAAAAAATGGTGGATACCAATATCAAAGGCTTACTTTACTGTACGCGCACCATCTTACCAATGATGACTGAACGTAAATCTGGCTACATCATTAATATTGGTTCTGTCGCTGGGAATTGGCCGTATCCTGGTGGCAATGTCTATTGTGGCACCAAAGCCTTTGTCAGACAGTTCTCACTAGCAACACGTGCGGATTTATTAGGTACCAATGTACGAGTGTCTAATGTGGAACCAGGTAATGCTGAAACAGAGTTTTCAAAAGTACGTTTTAAAGCCGATGAGGCTCGTGCAGATAAAGTCTATGAAGGTACTAGAGCATTAGATGCCGAAGATATTGCTAATACAGTCTGGTGGTTGGTCAATACCCCAGAGCATGTCAATGTGACTACCATTGAAGTTATGCCGACCCATGAAGCGAACGGGCCGATGGCATTTTATCGTCAGTAACATTTAAAAGACCGGTTTATCCGGTCTGTTCATTTTAGCCAAACAGCCAGCTGTTTGGATTAGGGTGTGGCTGTTGCTGATCCAGGTATTTCATACCTTTGACACAGCGAATGACAACCCAGATAACCCAGAATACTAAAATGAAATAGCCAACTAAAAAGAACGCGAATAACACGCCGATAAATAGATACAGAAAACCTATCCAGAATGTTCTAATTTGAAACTGATAGTGAGATTGTAACCAAGCGGCGGCATCGTCTTTATTTATGTAAGCAATGACCACTGCCACAAAACCTAAGAACTGAATAATAATATTGGCAATAAATAATAAGTACACGAGTTTGACGGTGTTTTGACTGGCTTGTGTTGATTCGCTCATGCTGCGTTCCCGATGGTTGTTTTAAGACAATCTACCAAAGTTATCGTCTATTTAGCCACTGCATCATAAAGCGGCTTAATACCACCAGAGCAAATAAAGTCCAAACTGTCATGGCGCCCATTGGCACATCAAGTAATAACGCTAAAATCAGCCCAAAGAAATAACCGAGAAAGCCAATACCATAACCAAGCATGAGCTTATGATAGGGTTTTTCAAATCCACGGCTGGCTAAAGCGGGCAAGATTAAACTGGCAAAGACCAGATACACACCCACTAATTGTACGGAGGCTGTGACAGTCAGTGAAAATATAATATAAAACAGCCAGCTACGCTGGGATTGCATGGTAAACCACACAATTAATAAGGCAGCATAGAGTGCCGTGACCCATAACAGATGAGAAGGCGTAACCCACAAAATCTGACCCACTAATAAATCATGGAGTAATTCATCACTATGTGGTGCATGGCTGACAAGTAAAATCCCACCACTAGCGGCCAATATAAATAATAAGCCGATTAATGCTTCGACAATATGCGGATATCGTTTCTCTAACCACAGCACTAAAACGGAGGCGGAGAGCGCGCTGGTAGCAGCACTGACTTGCAGCCAGGGACCATGCATATCACCAACAAAAATGGTGGCGGCCATCACACCTAGTGCGGCCATTTGTGCAATGGCAAGGTCAATAAAAATAATGCCTCTCTTGAGTACTTCCTGACCCAGAGGCACATGTGTTGTCAGAACTAACATGCCTGCCACGAGGGCAGGCAATATTAGCGACCAATCAAGATTGATCAGGTTCATTTAGCGCCATCCAGTAATAAGTTGATGGTGTCGTCATAAAGCTCAAACAAGTTATTACTGTTTTTATCTCCACCAACGGTGAATGGCAGTACCACTTTTTTGATGCCTGTTTTATCCACCAACCAATCTGTGGCTCTTGGTGATTGATAGGCTGCCAGAATCACCATTTTTGCCGGTGTTTGTTTCAGCTTCTCAACTACTGATTGCAACTGTTTTACAGTGGGTGGTACGGCAGGTTTCGCTTCCAGCACAGCGACTTCGTTCAGTCCTAACCATTTGGTCAGGTAAATCCAGTTTTTATGCTGCACAACAATCGGCACACCTTTCAAAGGCGCTGCTTTCTCTTGCCATTGTTTCATAGCTGTTTGCCAGTGCTGCTGAAAATCCTGCCAGCGTTTTTCATAGTTGCTGGCATGTTCAGGATCACGTTGTTTTAACCTTTCAGTCAGCGCTTGCGCTACCTTAAAAATATTCACCGGACTGGTTTGAATATGTGGATTACCTGCTGCATGAACATGGCCCTGACTCCGATCGACAGTGACAGGTTTTTCCAGTAATCGGACATAATCTGCCGCCATGAAATAGCCCTCAGCACCAATCTGAATATTGGGGTTACCTGCTTTACGCTGAAGTAATGGCAACCAACCCACTTCTAACTCGGCACCTGTACAAACCAATAAATCGGTTTGACGTGCTTTAGCAATCAGACTCGGGCGTGCCTGGATATAGTGCGGATCCTGTAAACCACTGGTCGCACTAAACACCGAAACATCATCACCACCTAACTCTTTAGTTAAGAATGCCCATTCAGGTTCACAAGCGAATACAGACAGTTGAGCCCATACTGGTGAGCTCAATAAAAATAAAACAGTGAAAATAAGTGTTTTCATTATGAACTCCTAGTATTGGTGCGCGCCATGAGCGCCAAGACTAACGGTGTATTGCAGAATCATTTGCCAATCATCATCGCTATAGGATTGATCATGATTAATCTGCGCGCGAATACGGCTGAACTCACTCGGTAAGTATTCCACCATGGCACTGGTACGTTGCGGGTGGCTTCTACCACCTTCAAGCCCTGCATCTGCCAGCAATTCATCATCTGATGCACGATGTTTGCTACCTAACCAGTCATAACGGACACCGGAACGCCATTGTGGATTGAATTGATAAATACCTTCCAGATAACCGCCGTATTGTTTGCCATCGTAGTTAGCGAACTCATCACTGCCATGACTGATATCACCATCATCATGTAGATACATGAACTCACCGATCAAGGTCAGATTTTCCTGACGGAAGTTACCGTTCGGTGCCCATTTATAAACTAGAGACAGATTCGTGATATCAGTATCACCATTGAACATTGCTGAAATGTCTTCATCGTGATCTTCATCATGACCATGGTGGTGTCCACCATCATAAGAACGATCATCAGGGCTTGAGCGCCAATGAGAAATACCTGCTTGCCAGCTGCTTTCTATACCAATATCACCACCGGTTTTGGCGTAGACCAGCCAGTCACCAATACCACTGTGATCACCACTGCCAGGATAACTATCACCATTGCCGACACTGGTACCCACCTCGAGCATATAATCAGTTGGTAATAGGTAAGAGAGTTTCACACCATCTGTAGAAAGTTGATTGCCAAACAGTCCACGATAAATTAATGGCGCATCAGCAAAGTTCCACGCATGAGCATGACGTTCGTTTAAGTAACCAATGGGAGAAAAATAACGACCAGCACGAACAGTTAAGCCATTGCCTAAGCCTAGAGTTTCAATATAGGCTTCTTCAACTTCAAGTTCTGTTTCACCTTCATGTTCATGCACTGCCAGTGTAGCCTGACCATAAAATAATTGATCAATATTCGAGCTTACAGTTAACTCACTTTCACCCAGAGAAAAACCTTCTTCGTTTAAGCCACCTTCACCTTGAACATTAAAACCATCCAAAGCGTAATCATCTGCATTATTTTGATACTGACTGAAGGTACCGTTTAAGACCATACTAATAGCAGGATTAAACGTATTGCTACTGTTTGCCGAAGCCACCGGAATGGGAGCTTCTGGTACTGCTGCTACCTCATCGGCAACGGCCTGAGTGGTCGCTTCTGCATCAGATAAACGTTGTTCGAGTTGTTGAATGCGTTGCTCATAATCAGCACGCATTTTTGCTATTTCTTGTTTCAGATCGTCAATATCGCCGGCGAACGCAGGTGATACCGGGCTCAGTGCAGCTGTCATCAGCAGCACAAGCAGTTTTTTGCTTTTCATAAACTTTCCTCATAGCCATAAGCTATAGCTACAGATCAAACGTTAAACGGATCCGTAGTGTGATTAAAAATAAAGAGGGTAGGAGAGGTTATGAAAAAGCAGGTGGGGCGCGGATAAGATAGGATTGACGCTGCGCGAATGGCAGAGTGGTTATGGGAGACTCTACTTCGAGACTGATAACAGTCTGTTGCAGATAAATACTGACATCTGCAGTAACATCAGCAAGTGGAAAATGACCAATGGCATTGAGGCGCTCACATTGCGCTTCAGCTTTATGGAAAGGATGTTCGGCATCATGCCAGACAGCAAACGACTGCAATAGCAGCACAATGGCTGCTAACACATATAGATAGTGCCGTTTGTATTGTCTTGGATACAAGAGAACTTGCCTAGGAAACCAGTAAATAAGTTAGCAGAGTCTCATAAATTTCAGACAAGGTGTCAAGATCTGCTGTAGCAACACACTCATCAATCTGATGAATGGTGGCATTCAGCGGCCCGAGTTCGATGACCTGAGTACCTGTTGGTGCTATAAAACGTCCATCAGAGGTGCCGCCAGAAGTTGAAAGTGTTGTCTGGTAACCTGTGACATCAACAATAGCCTTTTGAACTGCTTCTAATAATTGCCCACTTGCAGTACGAAATGGCTGGCCAGAAAGCTCCCATTGCAAGTCATAACTCAAACCATGTTTATCGAGGATCGTATGTACTTGCTGTTTTAATTGTTCATGGGTTACTTCCGTTGAATAGCGGAAATTAAAAACAACTTCAGCGGTACCAGGGATGACATTAGTTGCACCGGTACCCGAGTTCAGATTAGATACCTGAAAACTGGTTGGTGGAAAGTCTTCATTACCTTGATCCCATTCAATCTCACATAATTCTGTTAGGGCAGGGCTAAGCAGGTGAATTGGATTTTGTGCGAAATGTGGGTAGGCAATATGGCCTTGTTTCCCTTTGACTGTGAGTCGACCGTTAAGCGAGCCTCGTCGACCGTTTTTAACAATATCACCCACTTTGTCGGTACTGGATGGTTCACCAACCAGGCACCAGTCAATATGCTCGCCGCGACTTTGTAGTGTTTCGACCACTTTCACCGTGCCATTCACCGCCGGGCCTTCTTCATCACTAGTAATCAGAAAGGCGATACTGCCTTGATGATCGGGATGTTTTTTGACAAAACGTTCACAGGCCGTGATAAACGCAGCAATACTGCCTTTCATATCAGCAGTGCCACGGCCATACATCATGCCATCGACAATATTCGCGTCGAATGGGGGATGGCTCCAACGCTCAACCGGGCCAGTTGGCACCACATCAGTATGGCCAGCAAACGCAAACACCGGCCCTTGATTGCCACGGCGTAACCAGAGATTATCGACATCATCAAAACACATATGCTCAGCATGAAAGCCATAAGGTGCCAGACGATCCGCTATCATGATCTGACAGCCTTTGTCTTCTGGAGTCACACTGTCACGACGAATTAATTCTTGGGTCAGTTCTATGGTTTCAGACATGAAAATTTCTTGTTTTTGAAGTTATAAATGAGTGCCGACAGTAAATAATAATCCTGCGCCACCTAACATAATGACATCGGCACCAAATTTGCCATTATCATAACCGATGCCAGGGATTATCGCTGGCCCGATACCGAAGTGATTGAGTGGGATTTTATCCTTATAATCACCTCGATAACCATGGATAAAGCCCGCGGTTAGCTTGGTGTGGAATCCTTCAAATTTACCATGGTAATTCCAGCTCTTACCGGTATAGAGATACTGGGAAAACTGGCCAAAAGAGTTGTCAAATAAGGCTAGACCATACAACCAGTCATTCGACTTAACGCCTTCCAGCGAAGTAAATATTTTTGTGCCGGTATAGTCATCACTATCGGTATAGTGCAAATAAGTGCCGCCTTGAAGATAATAATGATCAAAGTAACTATCTTCATGCTTTGTATCATCTGCAAAGCCAGCTAGAGGAGCGAATAAGAATAAAAGTGCCAGAACCCTACCTGGAAAACCTAAGTTAATTAAATTGTTGGTAAACATCTTCATTAAATCCGACTATGGTTGTTGAGTTGCTTACCGCAACAGGTCGCTTAATCAGAGTAGGGTTTTCCAGCATTAGTTCAACCGCTGTGTCTTTGTCCAAATGCTCTTTACGTGGATCATCCAGCTTGCGCCAGGTGGTTCCTCGTTTATTCAATAAAGTCTCCCAGTCAACGGATTGAAGCCATTCTCTGATCGTCTGTTCTTCAAGGCCTTGCTGGCGAAAATCATGAAACTGATAGTCAATTGAATGTGCATCAAGCCACCGCTTGGCTTTTTTTACTGTATCGCAGTTTTTAATACCGTAGAGAATCATAGTTCGTCACATTGTTATCAAGCTGTAAAGAAAAGGGGATGAGTAAACAATATACCCATCCCCTAAATTTTACTGATCTATTCAGATATTAGATATCACGTAATAATTCGTTGATACCGACTTTGCCGCGTGTTTTTTCGTCAACTTGTTTGACGATGACCGCGCAGTACAAGCTGTATGAACCATCTTTAGACGGTAAGTTACCTGAAACCACAACAGAACCTGCTGGGATGCGGCCATAAGTGATTTCACCGGTCAGACGATTGAAGATTTTTGTGCTTTGACCAATGTAAACACCCATTGAGATAACTGAGCCTTCTTCAACAACAACACCTTCAACAACTTCAGAACGCGCACCAATAAAGCAGTTATCTTCAATGATTGTTGGGCCAGCTTGTAATGGTTCCAATACACCACCGATACCAACACCACCTGAAAGGTGAACGTTTTTGCCGATTTGAGCACAGCTGCCTACAGTCGCCCAAGTATCAACCATGGTGCCTGAATCAACATAAGCACCGATATTGACATAAGAGGGCATAAGTACAACACCAGGTGCGATGTATGAGCCACGACGAACAGCGGCTGGTGGAACAACACGAACACCGGCTTTATTAAAGTCATCTTCGTTAAAGCTGGCAAATTTAGGATCAACTTTGTCGAAATAGTTAGTTTCTGCACCAGGCATGATCTTGTTGTCATTTAAACGGAATGATAATAAAACCGCTTTTTTCAGCCATTGATTAACAACCCAATCGCCATTTTGTTTTTCTGCCACACGAGCTGAACCGTTATCCAGCATAGCGAGTGCTTCATTAACTGCATTTCTAACATCGCTGTCAGCATTAGCTGGATTAATATCAGCGCGACGTTCAAACGCCTCTTCAATAATTTGTTGAATATCACTCATTGGTGTCTACTCCATTGATTTAATTATAAACTTTCAATAAGGCTGCGAATGCGATTTGCAGCTTCAATACATTCTTCCAGCGGGGCAACCAAGGCCATGCGAATACGATTTGAACCTGGGTTGCCTGCGGTGGTGTCCCGACCCAGATAGGTGCCTGGCAATACGGTGACATTTTGTTGTTCAAATAGTTGTCTGGCAAATTCAGTATCAGCAATCGGTGTTTCAGCCCAAAGGTAGAAACCGGCTTGGGGCATCGACACTGACATCACTGGCGATAAAATCTCTAATACCGCATTAAATTTTTCCAGATACAGCTCACGGTTATGCACCACATGATCTTCATCATTCCAGGCGGTAATGGAGGCCGCTTGTGTAGCCGGTGGCATTGAGCAGCCATGGTAGGTGCGATAACGTAGGAATTGTTTCAGAATATCAGCATCACCAGCGACAAAACCACTTCTCAAGCCAGGGGCATTCGAACGTTTTGACAGACTATGAAAAACAACACAGCGGCTCATATCGGTGTAACCAGCCGCGTAAGCTGCTTCTAATAAACCGACCGGTGGGTTGGCTTCATCGGGATAAATCTCTGAGTAACATTCATCGGCAGCAATGACAAAATCATACTGGTGAGCTAGTTCAATTAAACGTGTCAGAGTGACTTGGTCAATAACCGCGCCGGTTGGATTGCCAGGGCTGCAGATATAGATCAGTTGGCAACGTTGCCAGGTCTCTTCACCAATGGCTTCAAAATCGGGAATAAAATTATTACTGGCGGAGCAATTCATATAATAGGGTTCTGCACCGGCCAGAATAGCTGCACCTTCGTAGATTTGATAAAACGGATTAGGCATTAATACTAATGGTGCTTTATCACGATCAATGACTGCTTGGGCAAAAGCAAACAAAGCTTCACGCGTGCCATTCACTGGCAAAACTTGGGTCATAGCATTGATATGCCCATCCAGATTAAACCGGGTATTTAGCCAGGTCGCAATAGTATGACGGAGCTCATTGGTACCCGCTGTGGTGGGATAGGATGATAAACCGTGTAAATGTGTGATGACCGCTTCGGTGATAAATCCTGGCGTAGGGTGTTTAGGCTCGCCTATCGACAGTGCAATATGTGCCTTATCTTCCGGTGGTACACAGCCTTGCTTAAGCTGTGCTAACTTCTCGAAAGGATAGGGGTGCAGTTTTGCCAGTTCTGGATTCATAATTCCAAATAAATGAGTGAAAAATCCGACCATTATAACGGGTTGAGACCATCTCGTGTTATAAGGTGTGCCATGACAAATACGAATAACCAACAATTTAATCTTGCTGTACTCGGTATCTTATTTTCCTCAGCCATGTGGGGATTAATTTGGTATCCGATGCGCTTACTCGAACAACAAGGCCTTCCCGTCGTTTGGTCTACATTATTGATGTATTTTGCTGCAGCCATTGTGGCAAGTATTATGTTGATGCGACAAAAGAAAGATTTTTCAGGCCATTGGCCTCTGAGTCTCTGGGCGCTTGCCGCTGCTGCAGGTATCACCAATATTGCTTTTTTAGTCGCCCTTACTCAGGGCGAAGTAATGCGAGTCATGCTGCTTTTCTACTTATCACCATTATGGTCAGTATTATTAAGTCGCTGGTGGTTAGGCGAAAAGATTTCCCGACTGTCTATGTTGATGATTATCGTCGCGATGTCAGGGACGATGATTATGTTATGGCATCCGGAAATCGGACTGCCGTGGCCAAACGATCTGGCGGACTGGTTAGCCTTATTTGCGGGGTTCATGTTTTCAGTGAATAACGTATTAAGTCGCAAACTTGCTGATGTGGCCATGGAAGTTAAAACGACCATCGTATATTGGGGAGTCGTCATGGTGGCAGGGATTGTATTAATTCTGCAGCAATCGAGTGTCCCCGATATCAGTCTTAACCTTTGGATTGTGGTCATGGTCTTTGGTGGTTTATGTTTTACCGCCATGACGATAGCGGTGTTATATGGTTTAGCGCGTATGCCAGTATTTCGTTCAGCCATTTTGATGTTGTCAGAACTTATAGTCGCCGCCATATCCGCCTGGTGGCTGACCAATGAACAAATGAGTCAGACTGAATGGTTAGGTGGAGCACTTATTTTTATTGCCGCCTATGGCATGGCTAAGCAAGGTAAAGCCTGAGCCTTATTTGGGAGCAAAGATCGCTTCACGTTAGAATAACGCTAGCGCTTTTAAATGTTTTTTATTTATCCGGGTGAAATATGATCAAATCAATCGCACATGCCAGTTTTTTAGTAGAAGACCTAGATGTTTCCTTACGTTTTTATTGTGATGTTTTACAACTACCATTAAATCCCGACAGACCTGAGTTTGCCTATGATGGTGCTTGGTTAGATATCGCTGATACCGGACAAATGATTCATCTGATGGTATTACCTAATCCTGATTCAACAGATGGTCGTCCTGCACATGGTGGCCGTGATCGTCATTTAGCCCTAGTAGTGGATGATTTAGAAGCCTTAGGTGAGCGTCTGGAAGCTGCAGGTTATGAATTTTCGCGAAGCAAGTCCGGTAGAGCAGCGTTTTTCTGTCGTGATCCTGATGGTAATGCTTTAGAGTTTGCAGAAGATTTTACGCCCAAGCCAATCGAAAAATAAGCACTTAGAGAAGCGATCAATGACTTACAGAGTTACCCACATTTTCTGTGGATAACTCTGTGATTAACTTCTGTGAAAATCGCTAAGTCATTCTTACGTAACAAGCCTGACGGTTTTGGTTAAAAAATGACCATTTTATTAAACATATAAAAATCAATGGTTTATATTTGTTTTGTCCAGTTTCAATGACTTAGCGTTGATACTTGTATTCGTTTTGTAATATTTCTTATAACTGGTGATAAGTCTGTGTCTATCTTGCTAGCGCAGGCTGTTGTATATCATCCTGAAAGCGATCTTCTTCACCGGTTGGCTCCTGCCTGAATTGTTCTAGATCAGTGAAGTTGAATAAATCAAGATCGGCCATTTGCGATGGTGAAATATTCTGAATACTGCGGAAAATATTTTCTAATCTGCCTGGGAATTGTTTTTCCCATCCTTGTAACATGGCTTTGATAGCCTGACGTTGTAGATTTTCCTGTGAGCCGCATAAATTACACGGAATAATAGGAAACTTCATTGCTTCGGCATAACGCGCAATATCTGACTCTTGTGCATAAGCTAAAGGTCTAATGACGATATTGGTTTTGTCATCACTTAATAATTTAGGTGGCATGGCTTTTATTTTGCTGCCATAAAACATATTCAAAAATAGCGTTTCAATAATGTCATCACGGTGATGACCTAAAGCTATTTTGGTGATGCCATTTTGTCTTGCGTAGCCATACAATGAACCACGGCGCAGACGAGAACAGATGCCACAGGTGGTCTTACCCTCTGGTACAACTTCTTTAACGATACTGTAGGTGTCTTTTTCTATAATGTGGAAGGGCACACCGATTGATGATAAATATTCCGGCAAGACATGTTCGGGGAAGCCGGGTTGTTTCTGATCAAGGTTCACCGCGATCAGCTCAAAATTAATCGGCGCATGATCTCTTAGGTTAATCAGAATATCGAGCATGGTATAACTATCTTTACCGCCAGATAAGCAAACCATGACTTTATCGCCGTCCTCAATCATATTGTAATCGGCAATTGCCTGACCGACGTTGCGACGTAAGCGTTTACGCAGTTTATTAAACTCGCGTTGTTGTTTGACCAAAGTGTGTTCGGTTGTGGATTCTGTCATACCAGACCTGCAAAGGGTTGAACGTTAACAAGACTGCCGGCACTGAGTCCATCGCAGCTCTCATCAAGTAAAATAAAACAATTCGCCATGCTCATTGAGCGAAGAATACCTGAGCCTTGGGCTCCAGTTGTACTGACTCTGAGTTGACCATCACTGTTACGGAATAAAATGCCGCGCTGAAATTCAAAGCGGCCAGCACGTTTTTTAATTACATTATCGCACGGTACTTCTACGATAATAGGAGCGGTGTCAGTTTCACCTGCTAAGCGTTTCAGGGCTGGTTGGACAAATTGATAAAAGGTTACCATCACAGAAACAGGGTTACCGGGTAAACCAAAGAACATCGCTTCACCGATTTGACCAAATGCCAGAGGACGTCCTGGACGCATCGCAATTTTCCAGAAGTTAACCTGTCCCAGTTCAGCCAGCATATCTTTGACGTAGTCGGCATCACCTACGGAGACACCTCCAGAGGAAATAATAACATCTGCATCAGCAGAAGCTTGTTGCAAAGCAATTCTTAACGCGGCTTTATTATCGGGGACCACACCCATATCAATCACATCGATATTCAGCTGGCTGAGCATACCAAACAGTGTGTAACGATTACTGTCATAGATTTGACCATCGCCTAAATGTTCGCCTAAACCGCATAGTTCGTCACCGGTAGAAAAAAAAGCGACTCGGAGAGGGCGGTAAATGACCACTTCTGCGATGCCCAAAGATGCCAGCAGCCCTAAATCGGCTGCGGTGAGTCGCCGTCCAGCAGGTAAAACTGTGTCACCACAGTCAATGTCTTCTCCGGCAAGTCTGACATTTTGTCCGGCTTTAACCTCACTATGAATAATAATGGTATGTTCTTTAGGCTCTACCTGTTCCTGCATCACTACCGTGTCACAATCATCCGGAATTTTTGCTCCGGTCATAATGCGAACACACTGTCCTTCTTCAACCCGGCCTTGATAAGGCTTTCCTGCAAAAGCGACACCAGCATTTTTTAGTGAAAATGGCGCTTTTTCAATATCATCACTTCGTAAGGCATATCCATCCATGGCTGAATTATCATAAGGTGGAACTTGACGTGGTGATACAACACTTTGATGTAAAATCTGCCCCAGAGCCTGCCTTAAAGAGACTTTCTGCCAACCTGAAATAGGTGATAATAAATCATGAATACGCTGTTTTGCTTGCTTTACATTCAGGTTATTGTCATCAAAGTCATCTGAGCAACTGGGCTGTGGAGTAAATTCGGCCATGTTTAGCTTTTCCATGAAAAAATAAAATGTTCTATAAATTCGACCATCGCGGGAATATTATTGATATCTAGCATTGAAGGCATATCATTATTTTTATTGGGTTGGTCTGAGGCGATCGCTATGATCTGTGGATCCTCTTTAAACAAAATAGGTGTTCCCAGTTCCGCTCGGTTTAATTCTATTTTGGGGAAATTCTCGTGTTTAAATCCTTCGACAAGAATAAGGTCGATATTAGTGGTGTCGAGTCGATGGATGAGCGGCTGCAATTCAGGTTCGATTTGTTCATCGTGATTTTTCCTCATTAGCGCCATCATTTTTGCAGAAGCAATAATAATTTCTTCCGCACCTGCTTCACGGATTTGATAGCTGTCTTTACCCGGCTTATCAATATCAAAATTGTGATGCGCATGTTTTATCACGGCGACACGGATATTTTTATCCCTTAATGCAGGAATAAGCTTGGTAAGTAACGTGGTTTTACCAGTACCACTAAATGCTGCAAAGCCAAGGACTGGTAAATCTGAACGTATCTTGGGTTTTATCTCTAAATCATCAGATGTATTGATGTTGATAAAACAGTCGGCTTGATCTGAAAAGTCGACTTCGACGACCTTGTGCTGGAATAACCAGTCACGCGTTTTTCGCTGACCTGAAGTCAAATAGTCAGACAGAGACTGCTCAAGTCGACGTGGAATTAACGTAAAAACGGGCTGTAGCTGTTGACCATCATGAGCAACGGCAATATCACTACCGGTGGCTAATACAGCTTCTAATAACCGCTGCCTTAACTGTGGGCTGATATGCGGATTATCACATGGTACAGTTAGCAAATATTCAGAATTGATCTGCGCCATCACAGCCAATATACCGGCGAGTGGACCCTGAAAATTATCAAGGTCGTCCATGATGACCGGGTGAGAAAATGATTGATATTCTTCAATATGTCGATTAGCACTGATATAAAAATCATCAACTTGCGGTAATATAGCATCAATAACGTGGCTTGCCATTGAACGACCCTGATAGGGAAGCAAACCTTTGTCCTGACCACCCATTCGGCGGGATTGGCCGCCAGCCAGCAGTACGCCAGATACTGTAATAGGAGAGAATGCACTCATGATGGTGTTAGTGATAAACCTGATTAAAAAGAAATGTTATGGCTAAAGTCATATTACTGTCGCTTATTATACTGTTAATTAGCTATCGAGCAGAGGCTGTCGTCGTAAACATTATGGTGGTTGGTTTATTTAAAGACAAAGCTGTGGTTGAAGTCGATGGTCAGCAGCACTTTTTAACTGTTGGAGAAACCAGCCCAGAAGGCCTGAAGCTAATCGCCGCTAACAGCAACAGTGCAACCTTTGAAATCGATGGTGAAAAACAAATCTTTCCCTTAGGCGATCGGATTAATAGCAATTACATAGAAGCCGAGAAAAAAACAGCAGTGACGTTGTGGCCGACCAATGGTATGTATACAGCTACAGGCAATATCAATGGCTACACCATCAGTTTTTTAGTCGATACCGGCGCCAGCACTATCGCGATGAATGCGGCTACAGCATCGAGACTGGGAATTGATTATCTTCGTGGGCAGCAGGTTGGTATCCGAACAGCTTCAGGCAAAAGTGTTGGCTATAAGATCAAGCTTGATTATGTGCAGCTTGATCAGATTAAGTTACATAATGTGGATGCTGTCGTACTTGATGGTGAAGAGCCTTCTGTCACCTTATTAGGTATGTCTTTTCTAGGGCAGTTAGATATACAACATAACGGTGAGCGTCTTGATTTAAGACAAAAATATTAAGCAAAAAAAAGCCCGGTTAAACCGGGCTTTTTTATTAAAAAATCAATAATGATTAATCAAAACCTTTGCTAATCAATGCATAAGCAGAGTGATTATGAATGGACTCAAAGTTTTCTGATTCGACTGTGTAAGCCGTAATGCGAGAGTCTTCATTTAGTCTGGCTGCAATATCACGTACCATATCTTCAACAAATTTTGGATTATCGTATGCACGTTCGGTGACGAATTTTTCATCCGGACGTTTCAATAAGCCAAAGATTTCACAAGATGCTTCTTTCTCAACCAGATCAATCAAGTCTTCAATCCAAACAAAGCTGTCTACGCGAACAGTCAAAGTGACGTGTGAACGTTGATTATGAGCACCATAGTCAGAAATATTTTTTGAGCATGGGCACAAGCTGGTGACAGGAACAACTACTTTCACGGTCATCATTGTTTTTGTGCCAGTGATTTCACCAATAAAGGTGACATCATAATCCATCAGACTTTTCACTTTTGAAACAGGGGCTTCCTTATTTACAAAATAAGGGAAGTTCATTTCAATATAGCCTGATTCCGCATCAAGACGTTCCGTCATTTGGCCCAACATTTCGCGGAAAGATTTAACCGTGATTTCACGCTCATGTTGATTCAAAATCTCCACGAAGCGTGACATATGTGTGCCTTTGAACTGGTGTGGCAGATTCACATACATATTGAAGTTAGCAATCGTGTGCTGTTCACCCGTATTACGATCACTGACCTTAACGGGATGTTTAATGTCTTTGATGCCGACTTTATCAATAGCAATTTTGCGCTGATCGGCAATATTCTGGACGTCTTCGATTTCGTCCTTAATCTCAGTGCTGACTGGGGTTGTACTCATTCAATTATCCTCGCTGTATTTGACGCAAGCGCGATCTGTTTCCCACAAAGTAACACCGGAAACTTTAGCGATATCGTTATTCAGAGTATCACTGAGCTTTTGGTAAAAGAATCTGGCAATGTTTTCAGCAGTTGGATTAATGGTATCGAATGGTGGGATATCATTCAGGTAACGGTGATCCAACGTTTTTGCCAACTCACGAGTGGCTGTTTTAATGGTTTTAAAGTCCATTCCCATACCATGATCATTCAGATCTATAGCAGTGACTTCAACTTCCAACTTCCAGTTATGCCCATGCATGCGACTGCAGTCACCTGGATAATCTCTCAGGGTATGTGCCGAAGCAAAATCGGCCAAAATTTTCAGGGTATACGTTGCGCTCATAATGTTGACTATTATACTCAGGAATCGTTCACGAAGACAGCGTATTATGCCGTAAAGTGCTGATTAATGGTATGCAAAATACCTGCAGCATCCAGTCCGCACTTACTCAACATGGTGCTATGAACCCCATGCTCAATGAAGGTGTCAGGTAAGCCCATTAATTTCATTGCGGTGGGGTGATTTATTTCACTTAAAAATTCGTTTACTGCGCTTCCAGCACCACCCATTACGGCATTTTCTTCAATGGTGATAATGAAGTCATGTGTATCAGCGATATGTTTGATGATTTCTGTATCAAGTGGCTTTACAAAACGCATATTCACCACAGTAGCATTTGTCTGTTTCGCAGCTTGCTCTGCTGCTGACACCATACTTCCGAAGGCAAGAATCGCTACTTTTTCACCTTGACGTTTTAATTGTGCTTTACCAATGTCCAATGAAGTCAACGCAGGCTCAATCGCGGTACCGTTACCACTACCACGAGGATAACGTACTGCTGCTGGACCGTTATAACGAAAACCGGTCGTTAACATTTGGCGACATTCATTCTCATCTGCCGGAGCCATGACGATCATATTTGGAATACAGCGCAAGTAGCTTAAATCAAAACTACCCGCATGGGTCGGACCATCAGCGCCCACTAAACCAGCACGGTCAATGGCAAACAAGACATTTAAGTTCTGAATGGCGACATCGTGAATCAGTTGATCGTAAGCACGTTGTAAAAAAGTGGAATAAATCGCGACCACGGGTTTTTTACCTTCGCAGGCTAAACCTGCTGCCAAGGTCACTGAGTGCTGTTCAGCAATACCAACATCGAAATAACGATCAGGGAAGTCTTCGGCAAAGCGATTTAGACCAGAACCTTCACACATGGCCGGTGTAATACCGAACAAATCCGGATCTAAACGTGCCATATCACATAACCAGCGGCCAAATACTTGTGTGTAAGTCGGGCCAGAGGATTTACTATTAGCAGGACTTACCCCGTGATATTTACAAGGATGAAGTTCGGCAGGCTCATAGCCTTTCCCTTTTTTGGTCACGATATGAAGAAACTGTGGTCCTTTGCGCTTTTTTAAATTGGTCATAGTCGCAATCAATGTATCAATGTCATGACCATCAATCGGACCAATATAGTTGAAGCCCATTTCTTCAAACAGAGTACCGGGCACCATCATGCCTTTGACGTGCTCTTCAGCACGTTTAGCTATTTCCCATGCTGGTGGAATCTTTTCAAGTACACGCTTACTGCCTTCCCGTGCAGAGGCATAAAAGCTACCCGATAATAATTTAGCCAGATAATTAGCCATACCGCCGACATTTCTCGATATAGACATTTCGTTATCATTGAGAATAACTAATAAATTGGCACTTAAATCACCCGCGTGTGCCAGTGCTTCGAATGCCTGTCCAGCGGTGAGTGCACCGTCACCAATAATGGCAACAGCGTGGCGTGGATCGTTATTGGCTTGTGCAGCCAGTGCCATACCTAAAGCTGCACTGATTGACGTACTCGAATGGCCGACACCAAAAGTGTCATAGTCACTCTCACTACGCTTAGGAAAACCAGATAAACCACCGGGCTGACGCATGGTGTTCATTTGATCTCGACGGCCAGTCAGTATTTTATGAACATAACTCTGGTGACCTACATCCCAGACCAATCGATCGGTGGGAGTATCGAAGACATAATGCAAGGCAATCGTTAGTTCGATAACGCCTAGGTTAGAGGAAATATGCCCACCGGTTTGTTGCACACTATCGATAATGAGTGTTCTCAACTCTTCGGCCAGCTGTGGCAACTCTTTTTTGTCCAGCTGACGCAGGTCATCCGGGCTATTGATATGAGTGAGTATAGTATCCATTCTGTCGATTTCTTAATGTGAGCGTTTCACAACAAACTGGGCCAATGTGGCCAGGACTTCCGTGTTGAATGAACACGCATCAAGATGAGTAAGTGCTTTTTCAATCAAAGCAACGGCTTTTTGTTGTGCTTTTTCGAGGCCTAGTAAAGCAGGATATGTGGGTTTATTCAATGCAATATCGGCACCTTGGGTTTTTCCAAGTGTTGCTGTGTCAGTGACAACATCCAAGACATCATCCTGTACTTGAAAGGCGAGTCCAATACAGTCAGCGTAACGATCCAGATGTTCCAGAGTATGTTCATCATATTCTTCTGCAGCCAGAGCACCTAATAGAACACTGGCTCTAATTAATGCGCCAGTTTTTAATTTATGCATCGCCTGAAGTGCATCGATATCCAGCTTTTTGCCTACGGACTCCAGATCAATGGCTTGACCGCCTGCCATACCTGCTGCACCAGAAGCTTGGCTGAGTGTTTTTATCATCCGACTTTGTTGTTTTTCAGTCAGAGTGTCGTCGCATAAAGTTTCGAAAGCCAGTGTTTGTAATGCATCACCCACTAATAGTGCTGTGGCTTCATCAAAAGCTTTATGACAGGTTGGACGCCCTCTACGTAGATCATCATCATCCATCATTGGCATATCATCATGCACCAGTGAATAGGCATGTATCATTTCAACAGCGGCGGCAGCTACGTCCATTGATGATTGCTTTGCGCCAAGTGCTTCAGCCGTGGCATAGACAAGTAGGGGGCGTAAACGTTTACCACCACCTAATGTGGCATAGCGCATAGCCTCAAACAAACGTGATGAGCCAGGTTTATGGGCTTGTTGAAGACGTTTTTCCAGGACAAATTCAATTTGAGACTGGTGTTTTAACATCCAGTCTTGGAGGGGAAACTTGACGTTCACGCTTCACCAGTTTCCGGATCGAAATCTACCATATTAGTTTGGCCAGATTGTTGTAACAGCATTTGTACTTTTTGTTCCGCCGCTTGTAGTGATTCCTGGCAGTCACGTGTCAGTAATACGCCACGTTCATAAAGTTTGAGTGATTCTTCCAGACTAATGTCGCCTTCTTCTAAGCGTTCAACCAGTGCTTCCAGCTCTTTCACTGCAGCTTCATAATCCAGTTTTTTTTGTTTCGCTGCCATTCTTGCCTCTGACCGAAATAATTTTTGCCTATTATAAGGTAATAGGAACGTGCTTGCCTGCTGGATTGTTTTTTTATTTGCCGTTACTCTGTTGAGTTTGGTTCATTTTGGGTAGACAACACCTTATGCCGAAAATCATTCGCGGCTTTCATAATTTACCTGATTCACCACAGGGATGTGTTGCCACCATTGGTAACTTTGATGGTGTTCATCTCGGGCATCAGGCGGTCTTAACGCAGTTAGCCATGAAAGGCGATACGCTGAAATTACCCGCAGTGGTGATTACTTTTGAACCGCAACCCTTTGAATATTTTGTCCCAGAGAAAGCACCAGCCAGACTGACCCGTTTTCGTGAAAAAGTGGAAGCATTGCGTTGTTATTCCATTCAGCAGTTATGTGTCTTACGGTTTAATAAACGTCTGGCGCAAATGTCAGCAGAAGCATTTATCCAGTCATTATTAGTGAAAGGACTGAATGTTAAATATTTGGTGGTGGGGGATGACTTTCGCTTTGGTTGTGAGCGAAAAGGGGATTTTGCTCTGCTGCAGGAGGCAGGACAGAAGTATGGCTTCCAGGTTGTGAATATGCATACCTTTGCTATTGACCAAAATCGGGTGAGTAGTACGCGCATAAGAAATGCTCTGAGCAGCGGTGATTTAGTATTGGCTGAAAAATTATTAGGACGCCCCTACAGGATGAGTGGTCGTGTCGCCCATGGTGATAAGCGCGGCCGCAAGATGGGGTTTCCTACGGCTAATATCCATTTACATCGCCATAAAATTCCACTGATAGGCGTGTTTGCTGTGCAGTTATTTGGTATTGATGAAGAACCGGTCAATGGCGTGGCAAATATTGGTATTCGACCCACTATCGGTGGTAATAAAGCGTTACTTGAAGTGCATTTGTTTGATTTTAAAAGAGAAATATACGGAGAGCATGTCCAGGTGTTTTTCTTACATAAGATTCGAGATGAACAGCGCTTTGAAAACCTTGACCAACTGATCAGTCAGATTCACCTGGATGCAGAGCAGGCTCGCCAATATTTTTCGCAGGTTTGAGCGGGTTTATTTCAGATAATAGTTTTGTAAAAACTGATTCCGTTGCCTGGTCAACTCAATAGCGCAACTGATAGTCATGGTTTTTTGCTGCTGATTTTCTTGCCAGGTTTGATAGACATTCAGACATTGTGTTTTCCGGTACGCATCCCAAGTTTGTTGTGATAACTCAAGTGATTTTATTAAGGCGTTATTTTTTGCATATCGTTGTTTGATGATGGTCAAGTCATTTACCATCTCATCAATTGCTGATTGCAGTTTTTCATCCAGGCAGGCTTGTCTGGCATCAACTGTCGTCATTGGGCATAGCGCTTGTGCCTGAGTCAGTGGTGAGACAATAAAAAGCAGGCTAAATATAATATATTTCATGGTTTAGAGTTTATCAATATCCAGTAATATCTGTTTTGCCAGTGTTTCCATTCGCTCCAGACTGATATCCGCTTTTTCCAGAAAGTCATCGGTATAAAACTGAGGGTCAGCCCAATGTTTCCCCGTGATATGACAGCGTTTAGCGAGCTTATTCAGTCCGATATCATCTAAATCAAATCCAAGTTGCGTCCAGCATTTTGCCATATGTCGCTCGGTCGCATGATCAGTTTGTTGCGTATCTTGTATTTGTCTGACATAAACGCTGGTTTCGCGAGCAGCAATAATCACATTTCTCAGGGCTTTTCTAGATTGCTGCTGACGAGCTTCACCAGCACGATTAAGATTCGCTAACCACCGCTGTATGTGCTTAAAAATTTCCCATAATAATTTGGGATTAATGGCATCCATGACGTATCTGTTTATGTGTCTAAAATTAATCGCATCGGAGTCATGGCAGAGTGAGTGAAGCCTTCATCCTGATACATTTTTTGGGCAATAGTGTTATTTGTATCGGTTAATAAGGTAATACGAAGACAGCCTTTTTGTCTGGCAAAATTGATTGCCGCGTTTAATAGAGCAGAGCCGAAGCCTTTACCCCGATGCTGTTCATCAATGACCATATCTTCCAATAAAGCGACCTTACCTCCCATAGCGGTTGAGGTTAGATACAATAAACTGACGACACCGACCACTTTTGATTGATGTTTGATGAGTAAGAAATGTCCTTTGTCAGGCTGTCTCAAGATTTCACTGACTGCATGGCGCTGTTTTTCTGGCTGTGGTTCAAAGTCGGCTTCTTGGGTGAATAGGACGGTCAGTAAATGCGTGATGATATTCAGATCGGTTAATGTCGCTTCTGCAATGATGTGATTGGTCATTGAGCGTTAATCCTTCAAGCTAATTTAATGTCGGCTGTATACGTCGTATTAAAAGTCGATTGATAGTAGCATGACCATAAACTGGAAAGTTATATCAACTCGACAAAAAACGGAGACTCCATAATGGCTGATTGGCTAACAGCAACGGTAGTTGAAAATAAACAGTGGAATGATCGTTTGCACTCATTGAGACTGGATGTTGATTATCCACTGTTTAAAGCCGGGCAATTTACCCGTTTGGCTTTGGAAGTTGAGGGTGAACTGGTTAGCCGTCCATTCTCTATAGTGAATAGTCCTGATACCCGACCGCTCGATTTTTACTTTATAGAAGTACTTGATGGGCTGCTATCTACCCGACTGGCCAAACTTAAGGCTGGAGATGAGGTCTTAGTGGCCCCAAAAGCCGCTGGATTATTGACCTTAGATCAATTACCTGAGGGTAAACACCTGTATTTACTCTCTACTGGCACAGGCGTCGGTCCTTTTCTTTCTATTCTGAACACCAGAGAAGTGTGGCAGCAATATGAGAAGATCGTTTTAGTCCATGCTGTCAGATATCAAAATGAGCTGACCTATCAAGATAATATTGACTCGATAAATACAGCACATCAGGATCAGTTTATCTATGTGCCTTTTGTTAGTCGGGAAGAAGCTCCGGAGGCCTTATCAGGACGTATTCCTCAAGCAGTTGAAGATGGACGCTTTGAGCAACGTACCGGTCTGAAAATTACTGCAGAAGAGAGTCAAGTGATGTTATGCGGTAATCCAGACATGGTGAATGAAACGATGGAAGTCCTAATTAATACACACGGCTTAAAAAAACATTCCCGACGTGAACCGGGGCAAATCAGTATTGAGAAATATTGGTAAAAAGTCATGCTGTTTAGTTGAAATTGTGAGATTGTTCACGATTAGTAAATATCAGAGTTAGTAGAAACCTTGTGCGCAATATAAAATAGAAGCATATATCAGGTCGTTTATTGACTTGCATACACTGCTTTTTCGCTAAATCACAAGGTAAGATGACTTTTAACCATAATCACCAAGATAGCATTGCATATAGTTCTCCTTTAGTTTGTAGTGTTCACTCATGGAGTAGGCATCGTGACAGTGGACTGACACTTATTGAGCTCATGATTGTTGTTGCGATTATTGGTGTTTTATCAATGATTGCTGTGCCCAGTTATCAGCAATATCGGGAAGAGGCTGACAAGCAGTTGGCCGTAGCAGATCTGACCAAAGTACGTTTTTTTATTGAACGGTTTTATGCTGAAACGAATCGTTTCCCGGCAGATATTACTGAGCTTGGTAATTTACCCAACAATGGTAATGACCCATGGGGTAATCAATATATTTATCTAAATATTGCCAATGCCGGTCCGGGAATAAAAGGACAAGTAAGAAAAGATAAGAAGCTGAATCCCATCAACACTCAATATGATTTCTATAGCAAAGGAAAAGATGGGTTGACCAAAAAACAGATCTCGAATAAAGACAGTCTTGATGACATTATTATTGCTAGAGACGGCTTGTTTATTGGTGTGGCGGAAGACTTCTAATCGATGCTCTCACGTTCTCTTTTCAGTACAAATACCGTTGCTAAACGCCTATACATAGCCTTTATTTTAGCCACCATTATTCCTGTTGCTATTCTTGGAGTAGTGTCGTTTTATCAAGTTAATGGTGAATTAGAGCAACAAGCATTTTCAGGGTTACGTAAGAGTAGTAAAGATTATGGACTACGTTTGATAGACCGTTTGGTTGTGGCAGAAAGCACACTTAAATTGCTTGATAACAAAATTGCTAAAGCAACTAATGCTAGTCAGGTAGCACGCCAAGAAGACAGGCTGACATCACTTTTTACCCATATTGCTGTTAATTATTCAGGTAACAGTAGATTTTTACTGGGTGGAAAACTCAAGGCGCCAGAACTAAATTCAGACCAACAGTCTGCAATCAATGCTGGAGAAACAGTGATCGTTGATGTTGATGGTTCAGGAATGACGTCACTTTGGGTGATTGTTCCACTTATTCACCAGCAATCGGGTATGTTAATGGGGCGCCTTAAAGCTGAGTCTATTTGGGAAACAGACTTACTCGGTGCTAATGATTTATTGGTCTATGGGGTGAATGGACGTTTATGGTTCAGTAGTAGTAAGCAACCAGCCCTGGCATCTGCATTGCATCAAAAATTATTTTCTGAAAGTAGTGGTACATTCAAATGGCAGCAGAATAGACATAAAACATTGTTAGTGGGCTTTTGGCTGACGCCATTGCACAATATGTTCAACTCCTCAGATGTTATTATCGTTCAATTGCAATCCGCTTCGATAGCACTCTCTGCAAACCGGCATTTTAAATCGTTTTATCCTCCTATCATTATGCTGGCAGTTCTAGTGGTTATGTTTTTTGTCACAAAACTTATCACACGCTATTTGCAGCCACTTTCTTTTCTGCAGGAAGCGACGGAGAAGGTGGGGAAAGGTGATTATTCTCAACGGGTAAATATCAATAGTGGAGATGAGTTTCAGTCTCTTGCCGATTCATTTAATAAAATGACGCGGCATATCCAGACGCAGTTTGATATACAGACAACAATGAGTGAGATCGATCGTCAGATACTCTCTGTGCGGGAAGCTGAGGAGGTGATAGTAACTGCATTGGAGCGCCTTCCCGTCACGCTCGATGTCGACATGATGGCGATTGCCAGTCTCAATCCGAACTCCCCAGAAATTGAAAAACTCTATTACCGCAAAAGTGACCAGCAAATGCGCGTAGTTATGAAACCTAGTGTACTCAGCGATGAGGATTATCGATTTCTTCAATCGGAGCAAAACCGTTTTTTTATTATCGCGAGTGAAGAGTTACCGCCAAATTCCTATATCAAATCAATTTTTAATGATCAGCGATTTTATTATCTGGTAGTGCCAGTTATGGTTAATCAACAGCTTACTGCTATTGTCGGTTTTGCTTACTATCAGCTATCTGCCATCACCAATGAAGTGAAAAATACGGCTAGAAACTTCGGGGATCGTATTGCAGTGGCATTATCAAACGCGGCATGGGAAGAAAAACTCTATAACCAGGCGCACTATGATGGATTAACAGGCTTAGCAAATCGTCGTGTCTTAAATGAGCATTTAAAACAGGCTGTTGCAAGAGCAAAGCGTGATAAAACAGCTTTTTGCGTATTATTTGTCGATCTTGACCGTTTTAAAAGTATTAACGATTCGATGGGACATGCTGCGGGTGATACTTTATTGAGAGAAGTTGCTCAGCGCCTGGAAAAGAATTGCCGTGAAACGGATCTGGCAGTAAGAATCAGCGGAGATGAATTTGTTATTTTGCTGACAGACTTTGATCACATACAGGCTCCGGTATCAATCTCAAGCAGCATTGCTAAAAAAATATTGACCGCACTGTCTCAGCCGTATGAGGTTAATGGACAATCACTTCATATCACTGCCAGCATTGGTATCGCTATATTTCCTGATGACGGTGACAATGCTGATGCGATCATAGAACATGCTGATGCGGCGATGTATCATGCAAAATCTGCTGGGCGGGCCGACTTTCATTTTTATCAGTCTGCTATGACATCTAAAGCAGTTGAAAGTATGAAGTTGGAACATGACTTACGCCAGGCTATCGAAAAAGATGAATTGGTTATCTATTTTCAACCTAAATTTGATAGCCAACAGAAAATAATCGGTGCTGAAGCGCTAATTAGATGGATTCATCCCGAGTTGGGTATGGTGTCGCCTGCCAAGTTTATCCCCATTGCCGAACAGTCACTATTAATTATTGAGATAGGACGTTGGGTATTTGAACGTTGCTGTCACCTAGTGAATAGATTAATTGAGAATAATCTGCCAGCCGTACCTATTGCAGTCAATTTATCAGCCGTTGAGTTTGGTAGGGATTCTCTGGTTTCTCATCTATCTGGGATTTTAGAGAAAACTCAGACAAACCCAGATTTTATTGAATTAGAACTTACCGAAACAGTCGCTATTGCTAACAAGGATGTTTGTATTCAACGAATGACTGCATTGAGAGAGTTAGGCATGACGTTAGCAATGGATGATTTTGGAACGGGGTTTTCGTCTTTATCTTATCTTCAAGACCTGCCACTTAATACGCTAAAAATTGATCAACAGTTTGTACGTAATATTGAACTTGGGGAGAGTAGTCAGGCAATTATAAAAGCGGTCATTGCCTTAGCAAAAGGACTGTCAATGAAGGTTGTAGCAGAAGGCGTAGAAACCACAGAACAATTTGATTTCCTGGCTGATAATGGCTGCGACTTTTATCAGGGCTACCTATTTAGTAAGCCTATACCTGAAGCAGATTTCATTGCTAAATTAAAAACAATAGTCGTAAATAATACCGTTTGATCTCAAATCACAATAAATCATAATGATTCGTGATATTTGGTGTATTGTTCGCTTGTTTTAACACATGAGAAGTGACTAGCTGATGCCGTTTCGAATATCCGTGGTAGTAATTTAAATGAGGCTCCTTGCCTTTGATTACTTTAGAGCCATTGCCATATTATGCATCGTTGCCGGACATTGTATTAGTTACAAATCCATCACCAGTTTTGATGAAAGAGTCATAGCGAATTTAATCCAAGGTGGCTCACCATTATTTGTCTTTATCTCTGGTTTTTTCTTTCATCATATTTTTTACAGGCGGTTTCAATACAGTCAGTTTATGCTGAAGAAAATCAAAAATGTCTTGCTTCCTTATGTGTTTTTATCGTTGTTAGCACTGATTTATTATTTAAGTTCAGGTATTTCTTTACCCGATGCAAAAGAATTGGGCATCACATCTTTAACTAACTGGCAAGATTATTTAAGTATGATTGGCCTGTATTTATGGACAGGCAGAACTTCGTTTGCCTATTGGTATATTCCTTTTATTATGCTGATATTTCTGATGTCGCCTTTGTTTATCAGTTACATTCGTCAGAGTCTGAAAGCACGTTTGGTAATATTCATAATTGCTTTAATAGTAGCAATGATTGTTCATCGTCCAGCCAGTAATTTGTCGCCATGGCATGCCGTTATGTATTTTTTACCGATGTATTTATTAGGCATTCTCGTCTCGATGCATCGCGAACCTGTACAGCGATATCTACATAACAAGGCATTCATTCTAGGAGTCACAGTGATATCGCTGGCGATACTTCAAGCGATGATTTATCCAGGCTTTGGCAATCTGCATAAATTACGTCCATTCACCTTCGATGGTCTGGATATCTTGATTTTGCAGAAGATTGTTTTATGTTTTTTCTTTTTATCGTTGCTGGAAAAACTGAGCGAACACTTCCCTCAAATACCTTTATTGAGACTGTTAGCTGATGCTAGTTTTGCCATTTATTTTATTCATCCTTGGGTATTAATCGCCTTAGTCGGATATAAGTGGCTGCCCAATGTGGAGCATATGAGCGGATTGGTCCAGTTTGCTATTACCTTTCCGCTCACAGTACTGATTAGTATGACGCTCGCTTATGCGATCAAACGATGTGTCGGTCAATATAGTCGTTCTCTAACAGGGTGGTAATTTTTACCCCAATCGTCCAGAAACACTATTGATAAAGGCATCCCGGATAGTTTCATCACCATTATAGAGTTCATCAATCTGATTAATCGATTCGGTATGGTTTAGACAAAACTGTACACAGGCAGCGACATCAGAACGGGTAATGACATCCTTTTCTGCTAAACCGGTACGTTGGGTAGAAATATGTCCTGTTGCTTTATCATCAATCAGTTTGCCAGGGCGAAGGATAGTATAGGGTACGCCACTAGCTAATAAATACTGGTCCGCAAAATGTTTACAAATATTGTAGTGTTTAATGGCCTCTGTGCCTGTCTCGGGATTACCTGCATCTCTGGCACTGACCATAACAAATTGTTTAAGACCATGCTTCTTAGCCATATCAACCGCCTTGACCGCCCCCCAGAGGTCGATCAGAATTGTCTTGTCGGCCCCGGTTTTTCCTCCTGAACCTGCTGTGAAAACAACTTTATCGCAGTCATTGAATGCATCGTCAGGTAAAGGTGCTTCCAGATCGGCAATGATGGTTTCAGCGCCAAGATCTTGAAAAAATGAGGCTTGCTGAGAATGTCTTACCATAGCTTTAACAGGACTGTTATCAGCGCAGAGTAACTTCACAAGTTGTTTTCCTATCTGCCCATTGGCTCCAATGACTAATGTTTTACTCATTGTTTTCCTCTCTAAGTTAGTTCGATTGTTATCACTCTAACATGCGCTTATTTACGATGACATGTCCATACTTATTGACATATAAAATATATGTCGACTATTATCGACATATGAAACTAGAAACTGCACTGAACGCATTTGATGCCTTGTCACAAGAAACACGTCTACAAGCCTTTAGATTATTAGTCGAAACTGGCCCTTTAGGTTTAGCAGCTGGTGCTATCAGTGATGCGCTTGGTATTGCTCACAATACGTTGTCATTCCATCTGAATCATTTAAGTCAGGCCAATTTAGTGTCTTCACGTAAAGAAGGTCGATCCATTATCTACATGGCGAATTTTGAGCAGATGAGGGATTTGATTGCCTTTATGGTTCAGGACTGTTGTAGCAGTGATCTAGCTCGATTGCATCAGGCTGATAATGCTGATTGTGCTGTGGTGGAATTTGTTGATTGTTGTAAACCTCAATCCGTTAAAACAGAGAGTTGAAATGAAAAAAGTACTGGTTTTATGCACGGGTAACTCATGCCGCTCGGTGATGGCTGAAGCATTAATTAATTATCTTAAGGGGACTGAATATCAGGCTGTCAGTGCAGGGAGTCAGCCGGCAGGCTATGTTCACCCTAAATCCATAGAAACATTAAAAAGACATGGTATTGATCCGGGAAGTCCCGTTAGCAAATCATGGGATGAGTTTACTGGTCAGCCTTTTGATTATGTGATTACTGTTTGTGATCAGGCCGCCAATGAAGTCTGCCCAATTTTTTATGGCGAGTACCAGAAATTGCACTGGAGTACGCCTGATCCAGCGAAAGCCCAAGGGACTGAGGCGGAGATAGAAGCGGCTTTCGATGAAGCCTTTCAATTATTAAAAACTCGCATCGAGAAGGAATTAAAATGAAGCAGGAGTCTACTTCAGCAATAGGATTTTTTGAACGCTATCTGTCAGTTTGGGTGGGACTGTGTATTGTGGCCGGCGTGGGCTTAGGGTATTTATTTCCATCCGTTTTTCAAACAGTAGCCACTTGGCAATATGCCAATGTAAACCTTGCTGTTGCCGTCTTTATCTGGTTAATGATTTATCCAATGATGGTCAATGTGGATTTTGCATCGATCAAAGATGTGGGTAAAAAGCCAAAAGGATTATGTCTGACATTGGTGGTGAATTGGTTAATTAAACCTTTCACCATGGCTGGCTTGGGGATTTTGTTTTTTGAGGTTTTATTTGCTGGCTGGGTCGACCCACAGTCGGCAAAAGAATACATCGCCGGGATGATTTTATTAGGCGTGGCACCATGTACAGCGATGGTATTTGTCTGGAGCCAGTTGGTTAATGGTGATGCCAATTATACGCTGGTACAAGTCTCAATAAATGACTTGATTATGGTGTTTGCCTTTGCTCCGATTACTGCATTTCTATTAGGAATGACGGATATTATCGTGCCTTGGGAAACCTTATTTTTATCCGTTGTGTTGTATGTAGTGATTCCGTTAGTTGCGGGCTATATCACGCGGAAACGTCTTGATAATAGTCAGGATCATCATGAAATTGATAGTTTCACTCAAAAAATAAAACCTTATTCAATTATCGGTTTGTTAGCCATGGTGATTTTATTATTTGGTTTTCAGGCTGAAACTATCCTGGCTAAACCGTTAGTCATTGCCTTGATTGCGATTCCACTATTGATTCAAAGTTACGGTATTTTTGCCATCGCTTATGGCTGGGCTTATTTATGGAAAGTGCCGTTTAATGTGGCGGCTCCAGCAGCTTTGATTGGTACGTCAAACTTCTTTGAACTGGCAGTTGCGGTAGCAATTAGCTTATTTGGTCTTAATTCAGGTGCGGCATTAGCCACTGTGGTGGGAGTGTTGGTTGAAGTACCGGTGATGTTATCTCTGGTGGCGCTGGCCTTGAAAACAAAGCAGGCTTTCAGAGATTGAAATAAGCACCACTTTGTACAAATTAGTTTGAATTCAGTGGTGGGTAAATTTTTGGTACCAATAATTAAATAATGGGTGCTCGTGGACGATATATAAGAAGACTGTTCCGGCTCTCACACATTAGGTACTATGAAAATTAAACAAAAAATTACGTTGGCTGCGATTATTATCGCTCTTGTTCCAATACTTGTTTCTACTGTATTGACGAATTATATTGCCACAAATGAATCAAACGCTGCTCTGCATACACTCTCTGAAGAACGGCTCATCTCTCTTCGTAATGTTAAAAAGCATCAGGTGGAGGATTACTTCGCTACTATCGAGAGTCAACTAGTTAATTTAGCTGACTCTCATCTTATATCTGAAGCACTCTCAGATCTCAACTCAGCTGCGTCACGTTATGCTGCCGACACGAATCAGTTTGATAAGACATCGCTTCGTCAGCGTGTAGCGCCTTATTACAATAATCAATTTACTAAACGGTATGAATCTCTGAATGCGGCAAGCCCCGCCATCAGTACTGATCAGTTATTAGCAAATATGAGTATGGATGGGTTAGCGCTTCAAAAAACTTATATCATTGATAATCCAGCTAAAATTGGAATGAAAGATGAACTCATACAAGCCAACGATGACAGTTCATATGGCTATTACCACGCAAAGTATCATCCCTTTCTGAGAGACTTCCTAAATAAGTTTGGTTATTACGATATTTTTATTGTTGATGCCGATACCGGCATGATTATTTATAGCGTTTTCAAAGAGCTGGATTTCGCAACATCACTTAAAACGGGTCCCTATGCCGATACCGCTATAGGAAAAGCGTTCAGACAGGCGTTAAATTTAAAGGACCAAGAAAAAGTTGCGATTGCAGACTACGCGCCGTATTTACCGTCATATGAGAGTCCTGCGAGTTTTGTAGCCGCACCAATTCGAATAGAAGGACAAAACCAAGGGGTATTGATTTTCCAAATGCCTGTGGACCGCATTAACCAGATCATGACATTTGAAAAAGAGTGGAAAGAAGCCGGTCTGGGTGAATCTGGTGAAACCTACCTTGTTGGCAACGATAAATTATTACGGAGTGAAAGCCGATTTTTGGTTGAAGATAAAGCGGCTTATCTCAACTTGTTAGAAAAGACACAAGCGATTGATGAAAAAAGCAGAAAATTAATTGAAACTAAGGGATCTGCATTAGGTATTTTGCCAGTCAATAGTGATGGCGTTGATAAGGCGTTAACTGGCGAATCAGGATTTGAAATTTTCACTGATTATCGTGGAACACATGTCTTGTCTGCGTATGCACCGTTAGATATTCCAGGGTTGAATTGGGCGATTTTAGCGGAGATTGATGAAGCAGAAGCATTTGCTGCGGCTAACCAGTTATCGAAAACCTTATGGTTCTATGGTTTAACCATTCTTGTGATTGTTGCTCTTGTAGCGATTATCTTTGCGATTAAAGCGTCTAATCTGATTTCTGGCCCTATTCTGGAAATATCACATTTTATTTCTGGTGTTGCAAAAGAGCTCGATCTGACTGCACGTATGAATATGAAACGTGATGATGAAATTGGGGATGCTAGTGATGCGCTAAACAATATGCTGATTACTATGCAAAAAACAATGAATAATGTTACTGATGCCAGCAGCCAGATTGCTGCTGCATCTGAAGAGACATCGGTCATTACTCAGCAGACCAGCCAGGCTGTTCAGAAACAGCAAAGTGAAACAACCCAGGTTGCCTCAGCCATGAACGAAATGACGGCAACGGTTCAAGAAGTAGCAAAAAATACTAGTGACACATCATTAGCAACGGATAAAGCCGCTGAACAAGTGGATACGGGTATTGTCGCAATGGATAAAACAACCTCACTGGTTCAGCAGTTAGCCAATGTTACTGAAGAGGCTGTTGATTCCATTAATCAACTTAAAAGTCGTAGCATGGATATTTCCACCGTACTGGATGTGATTAATAATATTGCTGAGCAGACTAACTTATTGGCCCTGAATGCAGCTATTGAAGCGGCCCGTGCCGGTGAACATGGACGAGGTTTCGCTGTGGTTGCTGAAGAAGTACGAACTTTAGCGAGCAAAACGACTGCGTCCATTGGTGAGATAACTAATATGATTGATATGTTACAGCAGGGCTCTAATCATGCTGTGGAATCAATGGAAAAAAGCCAGAAACAGGTGAACGAAGCACTAGGTCAGGCAAACTCGACTAAAGAAGCCTTAAGCTTGATAGCGGAAGTCATCTCGCATATTAATGATATGAGTCGCCAGATTGCGACGGCAGCAGAGGAACAAGGCGCGGTCGCTGAAGAAATTAATCGTAATATTGTTTCAATTAATGATATGACCAGCCAAACAGCTGAAGGAACGGTACAAACCTCTGTGGCAAGTAAAGATCTGGCTCGTCTGGCAACGACCCTCAATGATCTGGTAAAACAGTTCAAAGTCTAATGCGTTTTAACAAATTAAAAGACACAGTTTTTACTGTGTCTTTTAATTAAATTCAGGACATTGAAAATCAATCGCTTGTTGTAATTCCAAAGGTTGGCTGATGAAATAACCTTGTATTTTTTTAATGCCAAGTCTAACCAGTTCTCGGAACTCTTCTTCAGTTTCCACACCTTCTGCTAAAACTTCACAGGACGTTTCTTTAGCATAGGCAAGTAAAGCGGCAATAAGTGCTCTTCTTGAAGCATCAACATTTATATTTCTGATAAGACTGATGTCCAGTTTTATGATGTCTGCACCTAGCTCAAGAATATGTTGGAAACTTGAATAACCTGCGCCAACATCATCGATGGCAAGGCGTACGCCCTGATTACGTAATGATTCAATAGCTTCTCGGAATGCACAGTAGTCTCTTATTTGGGCATGTTCAGTGACTTCAAGAACAATCTTTTTATTGAATACATGTTGGTTCAAAGCACGCTCAACAGCACCATTTATCACGTATTCAGGTGAAATATTTAATGAGAAGCTAGTGCTGCCAGAGAATGCGCTCATTTTTTCAATGGCTTCCTCAATGGCCATAATTTCCAGCTCTTCACCTAAGCCAACAGACTCTGCTTCCATAAACCAGACATCAGGGGTGCGATAAGGAGAACTATTGAAACGTGATAAACATTCATAGCCGATGACTTTTTGTTCCTCAACATGAAATACAGGCTGAAAAACAGTTTTGACATCACGCGTTTCTAATATTTCAGTAATACGCTTTTTTATGTGATTGTCTTTTTGGCTTTTGAACATTTGTCTATCGATATGACGCGCGGCAATATCAGCAAAAATTTTCATCAGAGCCAGGTCACGTTCACTCAGACTATCGTCTGGTGTATGACTAAAGCAGCAGAATGTACCATAAATTTCACCATCGTTAAGCACGATAGGAACCCCTAAGTAGCTACCAATTTGCAACTCATTGGTAATGGGCATTGCTTGTGTTACTAGGTTTTTTGATGTGTCAGGAATAATTTCGCTTAGTTCGCCTTGAACTATTTTCTGACAATACGTTTGCTCTGCTGGATCGGCATGTCCAGGCTCTAGAGGTGTATTGGGATACGCCGCGTCTACAATTTCGATTTTTCTCATTTCATTGGTGAACTCTGAGATAAAAGCGACGTCCATTTGCAGATGTTTGCGTATAACAGACAATATATAGCTTAAGTTGTTAGTAATCTCTGATTCTTCTGATAGGGATATTTCATTCTCTAACCCTTGAAGGATGGTTTCTCTCATCAGCGTAATACCCATCTATGATTGGTTTAAAATTATAGCTTCATTGCATATTTACCAATATTTTATATTTTGTCGAGTCTCAAGCTTTTAACAATAGTTAAAAGCAAGGCTTTAATTAATGACCGACTAGATAAGCGTGATCGCGCATAAGCCCAACAGAGCAATATTAGCTAATAAGCCAATCATAAAAAAAAGAGTTCTTGGACTGGGATTTTTTTCAGTGGCAATTTTGTAATACAAAACCATATGGAAAATTCGCGCAATCGCAAACACCCAAATAAACACACCTGTCCAAAGGGCATTAGCGCCGATCAGAATAGCCATAAAAGAAGTCCCTAACATTAAAGGCAGGTTTTCCAGTGAATTCATAAAGGTACGATGAGCACGGAAAACAAAAGAGGAGTGACTCAAGTTCTCATCAATTTTTCCTGGTACAGCGCCTGGTTGAGATGCTTTGGTTTTACTGGCTATAAACCACTGGATTAACAGAGTTAATAAAATGATAAATAAACCGGTGAATGCTAAATGGTATAGGTTTTCTAATGTCATAGTGTTTCTCCGCTTAGTTTTGTACGACTAAGGCAACGGCTCCAAGAATAGCCAACAGCCAGAGTACTGCCCCTATGAATAAGGCCGCATAGCCTCGCCAGTCATAGCGTGAATTAATAGTACCAATAGGATCGTCCATCAGCATGTTGATTTTTTCCTGTAGCTCTATCAGAGGGTAGACACTCAGGTAAAACATTATCAACCAGATAATATTGAAATATTGAGGCACGACATGATTATCAGCTAAGGTGCTAGCCAGATTACCGAGGATGACTAGCAAGACAAACATGGTTGCAAGAAAACCTAAATGTTTATTTTCGGGAATGTTTTGGCGAGCCATGCTTTGCTTAATACGTTTAGTTAATGCATGAGCAAAAAAAATAGAAAATATGCCACGCATAACAGGCATTATTTTGCCATTGATAAAAGGCTGTTGGAGTTTCCAGTTTTTATAAAACCAATAGATGCCATATAGGCCAAATGTGGCGAGATAAAGCCATTTTAGTTTACTGGTGGAGACTGAAAAATAGGCTTTATCACCAGCAGCAGGGTCAATATCTAGTTCCGTTACGGTCTGAGGTTGTTGTGTATCTAATTCCATTTTCATCTCTGAGTTATTTGAAAATAGTGAATCAAGGTGTGTTATTCCGTATTGAGAATGGCATGACCGTATGAGTTATCAATCGCACACCGCCAAATATTATCGGTACTTCTAACAAACACATATGTCGCTTGTCTTGTGATGGGTTCTAAACCGGGAGCAGAGATAACGGTATTGGCTAAGACAAGTGCCGTGTTTCCTGTCTCCAGAACATCTATGGCTGCCTGATCAACTTGCAAACCATGCTGAAAATAAACGGCAATTTTTTCAAATGCCTGACGAACCTGAACTTTGCCAACCGCATTTGTACCGGGTTGAACGACTAACACCGCATCGTCAGTATAAATATCCAGTAAAGTGTCAAAGTCTTCCGCCACAATGGCTTCGTCAGCAGCTTTTATCTGAGAAATGATGGGATGCTCTTTCATTTAGCCATGCCGTTCCAATTGAGGGTATAGAGTTCAGTTCGTCTGTCTTTTAGGTTATTCACTGAACCTTCGCTACGGGTCAGCTTGAGTTTATCCAGGTCTAAATCAGAGAACATAATCATTTCTGTATTAGGGGTGGTTTCTGCCATGACGGCATCGTGAGGATAGGAGAAATCAGAAGGGGAGAACACGGCCGCCTGAGAATATTGCACATCCAGATTTTCTACCTGAGGTAAGTTACCGCAACTACCACAAATCACCACATAACATTCATTTTCAATGGCACGTGCCTGGGCACAATGACGAACACGTAGATAACCATTTTTGGTATCAGTCCAGTAGGGTACAAAAAGAATATCCATATCCTGTTGTGCTAAGAGTCTAGCCAGTTCAGGAAATTCGACGTCATAACAAATCAATATGCCAACACGCCCCGCATCTGTTTCAAAGACCTGTAACTGATCGCCACCTTCAATTACCCAGTCGCGCCGTTCATGAGGGGTGATATGCACCTTAGTTTGTCTCTCAATCGTACCGTCACGACGGCAGAGGTAACTGACGTTATAGAGAACATCGTCCTCTAATAAGGGCATTGATCCGGTAATCACATTAATGTTGTAACTAACGGCCATTTGCGACATTTCATTCTTAAAGCGTTCAGTAAAGCTGGCTAAAAAGCGGATCGCTTCGGTCTGATTGCGTTGATCTGGACTGAGTCCCATCAATGGTGAATTGAAAAACTCGGGGAACAGGGCAAAGTCGCTTTTATAACTGGATAGGGCATCAATGAAATATTCGACCTGACGTAGTAATTCTTCAACGGATTCAACTTCACGCATTTGCCATTGAATCGCACCTATACGAACCTGTGTTTTACGGGTTTCAATCACCGTACTTTCAGGTTCGTAAAAGATGTTTCGCCATTCCAGCAAAGTGGCATATCCCTGAGATTTTTCATCTTCAGGCAGGTATTGCTTTAATAGACGTGTGACCTGAAAGTCATTTGATAACTGGAAGGTCAGAATCGGGTCATAGATACGTTTGTTTTTTACCGCTTCAAAATACTCAGCGGGTGTCATTTCTTCAGCAAACTGATGGTAGTTAGGAATACGACCACCGGCAAGGATGGCTCTCAGATTATGTTGGCGGCACAGCTCTTTACGTGCTTCGTATAAGCGTCTTCCTAAGCGATAGCCACGATAATCCGGGTGAATCAATACATCCAGCCCATATAAAGCATCGCCGTTTCTGTTGTTCAGAATCGTTTCTTTTTTACTGATCAAATCATCGTAGGTATGCGGGTTACTGAAGCGCTGGTAATTCACTTGTACTGACAGAGCAACACCAATGATAGTGTCATGATCAATAATACAAATCTGACCTTCAGGTAAATCGTCAATCAATTTAAAAATAGTATGTTCCGGCCAGGCGCCACCAATATCATCGTAAATTTTATCCATCAAACTTTTTAGTTGAGGGTAATCGGACTTTTCCAAATTACGAATCTTGATGTGCAGATCTTCAGGCATAACTTTCCTTTATCAGTTGATGCATACAGCATAGGCGAGTCACAGATAATATAAAAGTCAGTGTGAAAAAAATCTGATAAGACGGGGAATGATTGATATTAATGAAGCTTGAATCAGACCATAGGCCAGCCTGTTAGCAGGCTGGCCAGGCAGATAACTAGTCAATTTTGAATTTCATGACCTGTATTTTTAGTTGAGCACTTAAGTCAGCAATTTCATTATTCGCTTGTGCGACTTGCTGAGCGGCGGTAGCACTGCCTTCAGAAAGAATTTGAATATTATGAACATTGTTATTAACTTCTTCCACGACATAGCTTTGTTCTTCAGCTGCCGTTGCAATTTGTGCATTCATTTCTGATATGGATGAAACAACGCTGGTTATGCTGTTCAAGGATTCGGTAGCATGGCTGGTTTTTTCAGCCAGTGAGTTAATACTGTGTTTGTTTGAATCCATAGAGGAAACAGCATCGTCAGCATTGGATTGCAAACTTGCAATAAGTTGCTCGATTTCTAGTGTCGATTCCTGAGTTTTTTGTGCAAGAGAGCGTACTTCATCAGCAACGACAGCAAAGCCTCTGCCTTGTTCTCCAGCACGGGCAGCTTCTATCGCTGCGTTCAATGCGAGCAAATTCGTCTGCTCTGCAATATTTTTGATCACATCCAATACCGTGCCTATATTAACGCTGCCGGCTTTGAGTGTTTGAATGACTCCTGATGAGTTTTCGATTTCATCCACCAGTTGACCTATTGATTGAACCATCTGATTGATGACAGTTTGACCGGAACGAACCTCTTGATCACCATTACTCGCTGCTAAAGAAGCTTTTTCTGTATTTGTCGCGACTTCGCGGACAGTTGCGGTCATTTCTTCTATGGCTGTGGCAACCAGAGTCGTTTCATTTTGTTGCTTGAGGATATTATTTGTAGAGTCTTTAGTGACACTGGATGTTTCTTCAGCCGCAGTTGATAATCGCTCGGTAGCCATTGATATTTCTTTCATCAAGCTTTGTAGTTGAGCGGTGAACATATTGAAGTTTTCTGCAAATTGGCCTAATTCATCTTTACTATTTGTTTCAATACGCCTAGTCAGGTTCCCTGCCGCTACTTCATCCATGACTAAGCGCATTTGCAGGATCGGCGTCACCACGTCTTTGGCTAATTTATACGATATGACTAATCCTAGTAAGGCGGCGATAATATAGACAATAAATGCAAACCATTCTGTCTGAACAATATTACTTTTAGCTGACTCACCTTCCTCGATCATGGACTTGAGAACACTGTCCTTAAGATCAACAGTTTTTTTTGCAATGATAGGTCCGTTTTTATCCAGTACCTCATTAATAGCTTTATTCCTGGCGGTAATGGCCATCGTTATTTTTTGAAATCCCGCCTGATAGTCTTTTAGTTGATTTTTTGCTTCTTGCGCTATGGACAAATTCTGACTATCAGTGATGTTAGCAATGAGATCATCTAACCACTTTTCTGTCTGATTGAGTTCCTTCTCAGCCCGGTTATTATCTTCAGTAGTATTACTATCCAAGTACTTGAATACATAGAGTCGTGATAATAAAAATGACTTTAATGCCTCGCCGGCAAAAAAAGTCGTTTCAATGTCGTAGTTTTCATGTGCGGAATTAAGTATGTTGTCCAGATTTTTCTCAGCTAACTTGCCATTGATATTCAGGTTATTATTAACGGCCTCGTTTCTGATATTCATGTTGGTGACAACGGTTTCTTTAAATGCCATGTCATAGCGCTGGTTTAGTTCATCGATGTCAAGAAGTAATGCGACCCGGTCAGGTGCCTTAAACTCATTATGAGCAAGTGTTAATAATTCACTCAGCTCATTTGCAGTGGCATTAAATTTTTCAATGACGGTGTTATCAGATGTTTTGATGTAATTCTTTACATCTAATCTCTTCAGATAAACTTTATCCATAATACGAGAGGCGATATCCGTATCAGGAGCTAAGTCATAAACAACATTATCAATATCATCTGAAACAGTATTCAAATTTGTGACGATGACTAATAAAAGCATCGTCAGCATAAGAAGCATGACTATCGGTGAAATCATGGTCTTCTTCATGATAGAGGTGTTGCTATAGAGCTGCCGTAATTTCATGGTTTATTCCTAGTAAAACTCACCAATTAAAATCTCGATACCTTTAAGTGGGTATCGGCGGTATTGATGGAAAGTTAATAAAAATATTTTTCTGTAGACATGTTCTGTTCATCACGCCATTTGTGAGTAAGTTGTCTGATTTATTATGAATCAATGTATTAAGTTGTTATATTTAGTTTCGGCCAGTCTTTTAACAGCGGAGTTGAGCTTATGGCTTCAGTGAGTTTGTCGGATTTATCTATTGTGCTGGTGGAGCCTTCAGCCACTCAACGTAAAATTATTGTTACCCATCTTCAACAGGCTGGTGTCTATAACATTGAGGGGGTTGCTACGGGGATGGAGGCATTAAAAATTGTCATGCAATATCCTCCAGATCTGGTCATCAGTGCTCTGCACTTGCCTGATATGGATGCAGCCAAATTGATTGCTTTAGCTCGTAAAATCAAAAATGAAACCAACACCTACTTTATGCTGGTATCGAGCGAAACACGGTTTGAAGAGCTGGATGATGTACGTCAAGCTGGTATTGTGGCAATGCTTCCGAAACCCTTTAATAGTCAGGATTTAGAAAAAGCCCTGGCAACCACTATCGACTTTATGGAACCGGCCAGACTTGAACTCGATAATTATGATATTCAGGAGCTGAAGGTGCTGGTGGTGGATGATAGTCTGACAGCCAGAAATCATATTACCCGTGTATTGAAAAACCTGGGAATGAAAGTTATTACTAAAGCCCATGATGGGCTTGAGGCTGCAAATGTGGTGAAGAATAATGAGTTTGATCTCATTTTTACTGATTTAAATATGCCGAATATGGATGGAAAGCAATTAGTCGAATATATTCGGCAGGAGCTCGATAATACTTTCATTCCAATTATCATGGTCACGAGTGATGACGATGCTTCTCGTTTAGCTGAAGTAAAAGCCGCAGGTGTGACCGCTATCTGTGATAAACCCTTCGAACCGGAAGCTATTCGCCAATTATTAGTCAATGTGTTTGATGCTGATTAATATTGCTGGCTAACGACCATGCTCACTGTGTTTATTAGATATTACGCTTTGTTATAAAACACCAAAGGTTACTTTTTAGTAACTAAGTCTCTGAAAAGTGCCGTCTTGCGACACTTTTTTATCCTTCCTACGATGTTTCCAACAAGCAAGGTACTGCGTTGCTTTTCATTATTTCAAAAGAGTTGAGGAAACAATCATGGCGGGTAGATTAGACAATAAAGTCATTTTAATTACCGGGGCAGGCGGCGGACTGGGCAGTGAGCAAGTTCGAATGATGGCAAAAGAAGGTGCCAAAATTGTGGCGGCTAATTTAAAGCAGGATCCTATCATTGCCGATGGACAACCTGCCGATGCTCTCTGGCATAAAACGCTTAATCTGGTTGAGGAAATCAAACAGGACGGGGGAGAAGCGATTGCCGTAGCCCTCGACGTGACCAAGGAGCAAGATTGGGAAAATGCTGTAGCAGAAACCGAAAAGCATTTTGGCCGTCTGGATGTGTTAGTCAATAATGCAGGCATTTATTATCACGCAGGCTTACTTGAGCACACTGTCGAGAAGTTTTACCAGATAGTCAATATAAACCAACTCGGTGTTTTATTAGGAATGAAAGCTGCCGTGCCGGCAATGAAACGGGCAGGCGGTGGTTCTATTGTTAACTTTTCATCTATCTACGGTATTGCGGGAGCAGGTGTCTCCACGGCTTACCAGAGTACGAAAGGTGCTGTCAGATTAATGACCAAGTCAGCGGCGTTGGAATTTGTTGGCGACAATATTCGAATTAATGCCATTTGTCCCGGTATGTTCGATACCAACTTATTTGAAAGCAGTGTGCCAAAAGAAGAATGGGACGCACTTATCTCAATGGTGCCGATGAAACGCTTTGGTAAACCTCATGAAATTGCCTACGGTACGATCTTCCTGGCCTCAGATGAGTCCTCGTTTATGACCGGCACAGACCTCGTGATCGATGGTGGTTATACCTGTCCTTGATTCATTATGAAGACGACTTACTAGATCATACAAAGCCCAAACAACCAAGTATTAGATTTAGTTGTTTGGGCTATTGTGTGCTTCCTTTATTGGTCCTTGTGCCAATATCCAGGCAATGATTAAGAAAGCCAGCATCCCTAGTAAGATGCTCTGGAAAGCGACACCGGCATCGATCATAAAACCCAAAAATGCCGGTGCGATACCAGTAGAAAATACTAAAAAGGCTGACTTCAACGAACGCACCTGACCTAAGTGATCGCGGCCCCATAGTCGAACCAATAACGTATCCCCAATCGGCGAAGACATACCTAATGCTGTGCCAGCCCCAAGCATTAAAATCCAGATACCCATATCACCACCAACGGTAGCGGCAATTAATAAGGCTAAAGCAAATGGAATTAGATAGAGTTTTGCCAAGGTGGTGGCACCGTATTCATCAATCCAACGCCCCCCTAATAACGCTCCGGGAAAACGAGCGATACCTAACCCTGTTAAGGCCAAAGCATATGTCGTCGGGCTGGCGAGTAAATCTTTTGTCATCTGAGCTTGATAGATAAAAATGCCTGTCAGAGTAATGGGTAATACCATCAGCATCGGCAGTAATAACCAGAAACGTAGATCACGGGTAGGGCTGGGTCCTGCGTCTTTATGTTGTTTATGTTCGTGCTTTTGACGTGGTGCAGGTGGCCATTCAACAAACAAAATCAGTAAAACCCAGAGCCCAATAAGTACAGCGAGAATACTCCACCACACCTGCTGCCAGCTAAAACTGACTGCCATTAAAGCAATGATGGGGGGTAATATAATTTCACCTGTGGGCATGCCCAGCGTGACAAGCCCCAGTGCTTTACCTCGATTAGTAGAGAATTCACGTCCGGCAAGTGTACTGCCAAAATGAGTCATCAATCCCTGTCCACATAACCGCTGCAAGCCTAAGCCAAACACACATAAGCCCCACCAAGGGGATAAGGTGAGCATTAATACGCCAATCGTTAAAACAATGAGCACGCTGAGTACATAACGACGCGGCGCTATCCAGTCGATTTTTGGACCAAAGTGCATGACCAAAAAGCCACTGATCATCGTAATCACCGCATAGATAGAGCCAAACTCACCAGCAGAAATATTAAGATACTCGCTGATATCAGTCCGAAATAAACCAATAAAAAAGCTTTGTCCAAGATTACCGGTAAACACTGCTAGATAAGCAGCAGCAATCAGGCCAAAATGATTTTTTAAAAGTCCGACATAACTGAGTCGGTTCTCAGAGTCCATAAGAAGTCCTGTCTGAAAAGAATCTTTGATTGAAAATAGAGGATAGATTATTTTTGGTTCTATTCTACCAGCCTGACATTCAATTCAATCACCACATTTATTGATTGTCATGAGTGTGTTCTAATTTGTGTCTGATGTGCTGAGTTGTTATGGTTGCCAGCCATTATCTTTTTCGCAATATATAATTTGGCTTAACTTCAGGAGAACTTTGTGCCAAACGTCCGAACGTATTTTTTATTGCCCCAGCTATTACTCCTCTCTGTATTTTTGCTGGGTTTGGCTTCACCAACGCAGTCGATGGCGAATGCTGCTCCATCTTCTACGAGCTTGCAGAACCCAAAATCGGGTGAATCACAAGCCGATGTTTACCGAAGTTTAGCCAACTTAATTGAGAATCCTGAAACGCGTGATAAGTTAATCGAAGAATTAAACAATTTGTCAGACAATGCTGATAAGCAAAATGACAAAGAGTCATCGAATAGCGAAAAAAAAGCGGAAGATAAAAAGTCTGAGGATTCCCTTGCCGCGGCTATTGCCGAGCAAAGTCAGTCGGTTGTTCAAACCATGATGTCCACGCTTAAAGGTAGCTGGGATGCGATTACCTCTATCTGGACAGGATCTGACAAAACGACTCAGGGTTGGTTTAAGGATCTCATTACTACAGCGATTGTTGCTGCAGCAACTATTCTGAGTTTTATTATATTCAGAATACTGGCTCGGTTTATTTTTCGCAGTACCAACAATTTCGCTATGCGTGAGCACAGTACACATGCTGTCATCATTAAAGTAACCGCGGTCATCATTGCAACAATTGTAGATATTGCTGTAGTGGCATTAGCTTGGCTGGCGGGGTATGGCGTTGCTTTGTTAGCGGTAGGAAAAGTAGGTGATATTGCTGTTTCAGAAACGCTGTTTTTAAATATCTTCCTGGCAGTTGAGCTTACCAAAGTACTGATTAGAGCTATATTTGCAGCAAGAAATGAAGGCTTGCGCTTACTGTCTATTTCCACGGAAACCGCTCGTTACTGGTCGAGCTTCTTTTCTATCATCGTGTCATTAGTTGGTTACGGTACGCTGTTTATTGTGCCATTTCTGGCCATGTCGATATCAGAAAGTCTGAGTCAATTAGCCAATCTTCTTATTGTTCTCTTTACCATTATTTTTGCTCTAAGCGTGGTTTTTAAAAAGAAAAATACGGTGAAAGAGCAGTTAATCGCTACAGCTAAACATAGCCATTTTAGTGTGAATGATGTCACCTTAAGGGTCTTAGCCAAGACTTGGCATTGGTTTGCATCTATCTATTTTCTGGTATTGGGTACAGGGCTTTTAGTGAAATCAGAAGAGGCCTTGCCGATTATTCTGTTAGCGACGATAAAAACAGTTGTAGCTGTTCTGGTCGGTATCGGGGTGATTGCTTTGTTGGATATGGCCTCTGAACATGGCATTACTCTGCCGAAAGCCTTTAAGCAGCACCTGGCAAATGCCGAGAATCGTATTAATGAGCAGCTGCCTCGTGTATTTAAAATCTTCAAGTTGATAGTTGTTGTGCTGGTTATCAGTGCCATTCTGGATGCCTGGGGCATTGTGAATTTAGCGAACTGGATGAGTTCTGCGACGGGAATGCACGTCATCACCTCAGCCATTTCGATTTTCTTAATTGTGTCAGCTGCAATGCTGACATGGATTGTGCTGGCCAGCTGGATTGAGCATCGTCTCAATCCTGAAGATAGCGGTCATATGCCCAGTGCCAGAGAGAAAACGCTGTTAACTATTTTCAGGAATGCGGTTGCCATCACCATTACGGTGATGACCGTTATGATCGTTTTATCTGAAGTGGGTATCAATATCGGACCGCTGATTGCTGGTGCTGGCGTGATGGGCTTAGCCATTGGCTTTGGTGCACAAAAACTGGTTCAAGATGTGATTACCGGTATATTTATCCAGCTAGAAAATGCGATTAATACAGGTGATGTGGTCACAGCAGATGGTATTACTGGCGTAGCCGAAAAGCTGACTATTCGTTCGCTGGGCTTACGTGATTTGTCTGGTACATTCCATATTATTCCATTCTCATCAGTGGGGACGGTATCCAACTATATGCGAGAGTTTGCATATCATCTCGGTGAGTATGGTGTGGCTTATAGGGAAGATACTGATCAAGTCATCATCAAATTGCGTGAAGCGTTTGCAGAATTGATGTCTGATGATGAATTACGCTCTCAAATTCTTGATGATGAGCTGGAAGTACATGGTGTGACAGCTCTTGCAGATAGCTCGGTAAATATTCGAGTCAGAATCAAAACGCTGCCAGGCAGTCAGTGGAGTATTGGCCGCGCCTATAACCGTCTGGTTAAACGCCATCTGGATGCTGCGGGTATCGAAATTCCATTCCCACACCTCACTCTTTACTTTGGCGAGGACAAAGAGGGTAAAGCCCCTGCAGCACCTTTGCGCATGGTGAATGAGCTTGAAGTGAAAGAATTATCACATAGTGATACTGAACAAGAAGAGCAGCCAGACTCTCATTCACATCAGGAAAAAGCAGATAAGCGTTCGAAGTCAGCCAAACCTAACCCGAAATATAAAGGTGACTTCGACGACGGGGAGTAGATGCCATCATACAAAAAAGGCTGACATCATAATGATGTCAGCCTTTTTATATAGCGAGTCTTTGTTTTTTACTCTTTCACAAATGTGCCGCGGTCGATATCAGCCATCACTTTTTGTAAGTCAGCTGAGGTTAAGCCCAAGGCGTAACCTAAGACGCCACTGCCAATCACTACATTATCAAACTGAGCCACACTCTCATCGAGTAATACGGTGATGCTGTCAGGTAAGGCAATTGGTGGTACTGCACCTACGACATAGCCTGTGGCTTCCGGCACTTCATCAAACTCGGCCATACGCAGTTTTCTTTCTTCCAGATGTTTTCTCAGAATACCCCAGTCAGCACGTCCACCGCCTGCAACTGCTAACAACACATAATTATCTGAACCGGTTTTAAACAATAAACTACGCACCACAGATTTCGGATCATGCCCCTGACTGCTTAACAGCTCTTCCAGATTACGCACCGGCTTTTTATCTTCGGTTAGTGGAATTTCAATCACTTCAAACGCAATACCTTGTGCTTCAAGTAAATCAGTGACGGGAGAAGAAATCGGCGTACTCATTGTGCCTCCTGTAAATGCCATAGTTAAGTTCAGATGTTATTGCTCAGTTTACAGTGAAACGGAGATATTTTTTAAGTAGTGAAGGTGTGGGGTGACTTAAACAATCGCGCCCTCCTATATTTCAGAGATTTCAGGATATATATTGTTATTTGTATTTGTTGGGTTTAATACTGCAACTCAACCTAGAAGTCATCTAATGCAGAGCGATCGATATCATAAACCGTTCAGAAAGTACTCGGTAGAACATTGTGATGACATTTATAAAGTGTCATCACAACGTTCTATTTAACAACCCTGTTAACTTTTCTCGAACAATTTTGCAAAATCACGATGGTTGATTGTTGCTTTGATCAAATCTTGTACGGCTGGTGACAATGCATCTGCAGTGGCATTGCAAGCAGTTATGGCATCAAAACCACTTTTAAATGAGTATTTATTACTAACATTTAAGCTTGTTCCGTTGCTCGAATTGAGCTTTAGAGCGATATTCCAGTAGCCATTGGTCAGACCTGATACTGATGAAAATTCAATATTCGTTATCTCACCTGTAATATCTGCGCCATTTTCGGAATATCTATCTGACATTTTTAATTCATCGTTAAATGCTTTAGTGATGAATTGTGGAATAGAGAGTCCGTCCGCTGGCTCAATAGGCCCCATCAAACGGCAATTTGAACTAAATTGCGAGGCTTGGGTTAAGTTAACGAACTCCCCCTGAATTTCATTCATACTCTTTAAGGCTTGGATATTATCTACTGATACAGCGTATCTAGGAGGTTGCATGGTTGAACACGCACTGAGTCCAATCATTGCCGTGATCAAGGCTAGTTTTTTCATAAGTTTCCCTTTGATGGTAAGTTTTTCGTATCGAATTTTTTAACGCCTAACACTGCCTGCTCCTTCAATGTAAGAGGCGATAAGATATATTAGGAAGCTAGGTTAGACGTTTTTTAATACATTATTTTGACATTGCTGGTATGTCGAATAGTCGAAAGCAATGGGTGTTTGGTGTCAAGTTGAAAGTCCCTTTTTTCAGATTAAACCTGAGAATATAACGAACTTGGAACAAAGTAAAAAATACATTCCATGGTTATTGATTTCGGATGAGCCAGGTGAGGTGTTGCTCAGGATCAATAATATTGAAGTCTTCCAACCATTGACGAGCATCATCGGCATCTTGTTCAAACCAGGCCTTGGCACTGCCTAGACGAAAGGTGTAACCCCAACGATCCATATCTCTGAGCATACGAGCCCGGCCCATTTGCTGGATATGGCCGGCTAGTAGGATTTGCAGATAACAGACGCCGTTTTCTTCATCGTAATCACCTTCGGCATCAGTGTGTAAGTTGGCACGACGTTCTGGGTCCATACAGATGTAGTGACCGGCTTCGTGTAAGACAGAGTGAACCGGGGTGTCTGAACGGACGATGAGTTTATTGCCAATTAAACCGGCTTCACGTTCACCAAAAAAGCTGCCGGGAATCGCTTCATCTGCTGAGACTTTCTCTATTTCCAAGCCGTATTTGCTGAGTAGGGTGTGTAGTTGCTGCAACATGAAGTCGTTGCAGTTAATAACATCCGTCGGATCAGACACGTCGTGAGTCACCGATAATATGATTGATAACCAGACCTGCTAACGTTAGGCCAAAGATAGATGGCATATAACTGACCGTGCCATTTACGGCACGGGCCCGACCACGGCTGACTGGTTCTGGTGGTAACGGAGGAAGCGGTGCTTCCAATGAATAGACAGTTTGAATACCTCGACCTACACCACGTTTGCGTAATTGACCACGAAGGTGTTTGGCAAGTTTACAAATGGAGGTATCCATTAAATCACCGGTTTTAACCTGAGTAGGATCAAGCTTGCCACCGGCACCCATGCTGGCAAAGACTGTCATCTCATTACGCCATGCGGTCTCTAATAAAGCTGCTTTACTGCTTAAGCTATCAATTGCATCGATCACTACATCATAGCCTTGTGATAATACGGTGGGGATCGACTCTGGCGTTAAAAAGTCGGTGATTAAGGTGACCTGACAGTCTGGGTTAATATCTTTAATTCGATCATCGATGACGTCAGCTTTTAATACATCCACTGTCGAACGTAGCGCAACAAGCTGGCGGTTCATATTGGAGCCTGACACCACATCATGGTCAACCAACGTCATTTTACCTACGCCCATTCTGGCTAAAGCTTCCGCTGTATAGGAACCGACACCACCAATACCGGCAAGAAAAATATGACTGTTTTGCAACTTTTCGATGCCTTCATCACCAATCAAAATGTGAGTGCGTTCGAACAGGGGATTGGAGTGTGTCATGCGTGTTCCTTAAAACCAACGAATCTGGGATGCCTATTTTCCGTAAAATCACACAGCTTGGCAAAGTGACTTAGCGTCTAGGCTTAAATGCTTTTATTTGTTCACGCAATACTGACAGCGTCTGCTCATCCTGCTGACGATAACGCCATCTAGTAAATAAGTTGGTAATACTATCAATTTGCTGTTGATACTCGGGTAAAGCGACTTGAGCACGTTGGGCAAAATCTTGAGGACCTTCGTAGTCGGCTTTTTTTATGCCCAGCCGTGATAATTTCTTACAAAAACGCTGATATAAAACAACGGCAGGATCGCTAGATGAACGCTTAAACCAGATACTGAACGTCATGATGAGTCCGGTTAGAACGAATAAGATCGTCAATACCAGCGTCATTTTCTTCCAGTTTGGATTGGTCATCCCCAGTTTTGATAACAACTCAAGCTGGCGTTCCGGGCCGAAAGACACCACCCACATATCCCAGGCGGTATTAAACGCGTTCCAGTTATTTTTGAGGCTGTTCCATGCGGCGACAAGTTGATTATTGTTACCCAGCATTGCAGGGGATTGTCTACCAGGGGGTAAGAATCGACCAATGCCTTGTTCAATACGTTGATGTGAGACTGCAGCTGTCGGATCAACTCGCACCCAGCCTTGTTTTGGTAACCAGACTTCGCTCCAGGCATGGGCATCACGTTGTCTGACAGTGAGAATATTATCAACGGGGTTTAAATCTCCCCCCTGATAGCCTGTGACAATACGTGCTGGAATACCTGCCGCTCGCATCAACACGGTAAAGCTGGCGGCATAGTATTCGCAGAAACCTTCTTTGGTGTTGAATAAAAATTCATCGACTGTGTCGCCATTGAGTCTGGGCGGGCTGAGTGAATAAACAAAACCATCGTTTTTGAAATAGTCTAAAACAGTGTCGATGTACTGTTGCGGGGTAGCAGATTGCTGCTGCCATTTTTCAGCCAAAGCCCGTGTTTTGGTGTGCTTGTTTTCAGGTAGTTGTAATGCAACATTGAGGTTGGGATCAGATGCAGCATTGAATGTGTAAGAAGGACTGGATGTCAGCGAATACTGGCTGCGTTGTTTAATTGTCTCATTACTATTTAATTGTCCATCTGTGGTGATATGCGTCTGAAACGATTGCGGCAGTTTTGTCGGAAAGTCGAGCGCGAATAACCATTTTTTATTATGTGGCTCTAATGTCATCTGGTAGTTATATGATGGGCCTGAGGTTTGAATATTGGGCTTTGTCGACTTAATGTTTTTTTCTTCAATCGGCGACCAGACAGTGCCATTGGTTTTCCATAAAACCGGGCCACGCCAGTACAGCTCAGACGCGGCGGGTTTGTCATTATTGTTAAATTTCACCCGAAAGGCGATGGCATCAGATTGAATAAGCTGGCTGATTTTACCCATCTGAATTTGGTCATTGATACCACTTATGCCTTGGGACGGTGGTAAATCTCCCAGGGTGAGTTGATCAGGCATTTGTGCAGACTGGCTGGCATTGGCATCTTGTGGCAGCCCCCAGATAGGGCCTGAGATTCGTGGGAATAATACAAATAAAAACAGCATCATCGGTGTCGCTTGTAATACCATTTTGCTGGATAACCATAAGCGCTGTTTGATATTGATTGCACTGACTTGAGTGTTAACACTCAGTAGGCAATAGCCCAGGCCGATAACCACAATCAACATTAGCAACACCATGAAGATGCTCTGGTTGTAAAAGAAGTTAGTAATAACTAAAAAGAAGCCGAGAAAACAACTGACATAAAAATCTCGTAAGGATCGGATTTCAACAACTTTGAATGCCAACATCATAGTGAGTAGGGCTGCACCGGCATCTCGTCCAATGGTTAAACCAAATTGGGCAACCAGCATCACGATTGTTAACAGGGCTGTACCATTGTGTAACACTTTTAACCAGCGGCTGGCTGCTGGCAACGGCCAATTCTTCCAATGATGTAATAAGCGCCAGCTGATCATCATCACAAACATCATGCCGACCCATGGGGGCTGGTAGATAATATGCGGAATCGCGCCTATGGATAAGGCGATGATTAGTGCATTTATAGTTGATTGTGGTGGAGATAAATCAGCTGTTTTCATCAAACAATGCCAACAATTTTAAACAGTGATGCTGATGAGATGGCCCATGTGATGTCGTAAGTTCAGCATGGGGTAAGACCAGACCATAACGGTCACCTTGTTGCTCTGCCTGGCAAATCCACTGACATAGCTGAGACAGTTTTTGCTCAGTGTCGTTGATATCAGCCACATCGTCCCAACTAAATAACAGCTCCCTGCCTTGTGGGGATGAGAACTGCTTACTGCGCATCTGATCATCACGTGCCATAGCTTTCCAGGCAACGCGATGTAGGGCTTCGCCTTCGCGGTAGGGTCTTAAGCCAGTAAAGTCATCTTCACCCTGATGTTCGTGTTGATGAGCTTCCTGTCCGGTTTGAGCTGTTATCGGCAGTGGTTTTTGGCCTTTTGCTTCAGGATAGACCAATACTTGTGCTGTAGTGTCGAATAATGTCCAGCACTGAAATAAACCGAGTGGATAACTACTGGTCAGGCTAAGTGTATTCAATGGCTGCCAGCCTCTTTTTTGGCTAGGAATACTTAGTGTGGAGGTATGATTACTATTGCCATCAACAATATCTAACAACTGCAAGGATTGATAACGTTTGATAAATGGCCAGCGTGATTTTTTTGCACTGGTTTTATGTCGGACTTCAAGTTGATAACTGGCTTGTGGCTTGGTGTTGTTTGTTGTTAACCGAAACTGTGCAGATTGCCCGCTGAAAACTGGATCTAAGGCCGTGATCGTCAAACTGAGATTTTTGATATTACGGTGACTATGATGCATCGCTACCTGACCAAGACCCACCAACAAAAAACACAGTAGATGTCCAAGGCTGTTGTTGTAATTAATCGCACCCAACAACATGACCAGCAGCAAAATGACATAAGCATAACCATAAGCTGAAGGCATGATGAAAATACGTTGCCTATGCTGCCATTTCTGCCAAAGTTGAGTGATGCTGCTGACCATCTTTAAGGAATAGGAATCTGTTGTATGAGTTTATCAATCCATTCAGATTTTTGGCTCTCATCTATCAACTGCAAACGATGATTCACCACGCTGGGTAAAACAGCTTGAACATCTTCGGGTAATACATGATCACGACCCTCAATAAATGCCCAGGCTTTTGCTGCATTAAGCAAGCCCAGCCCTGCCCTAGGAGACAGACCATGATGATAATGACCTGATTCGCGTGTGTGTTGCAGTATTTTTTGTAGATAATCAACGAGAGCTTCAGAGGCGATAACTTGGCTGGCATTCTGCTGTAGTGTGAGTAATACCTCGACTGAGGTAACAGCCTGGAGCTGTTTCAATAACTCGCGTCGAGATGAGCCCATTAATAATTGTCGCTCCGCTTTGGCATCGGGATAGCCCAGCTCTATCCGCATCAAAAATCGATCCAGTTGAGATTCAGGTAGAGGAAATGTCCCTATCTGGTGACTAGGATTTTGCGTAGCAATGACAAAAAAAGGTGTGGGGAGATCTAATGTTTCATTATCTACGGTGACTTGCTGTTCTTCCATGGCTTCAAGTAGCGCGCTTTGGGTTCGGGGCGAGGCGCGGTTAACTTCATCAGCCAGAATAAACTGAGTAAAAATCGGACCCGGGTGAAAATGAAATCGGGAAGACTCCCTATCATAGACACTGATACCAATAATATCGGCTGGCAACATATCGCTGGTAAATTGAATACGCTGAAAACTCAAGCCCATAGTGGCCGCTAGTGTATGAGCGAGTGTGGTTTTTCCAACACCTGGTAGGTCTTCAATCAGTAAATGACCTCTAGCTAACAGACAAGTCATGGCGAGTTTTATAGGTTGTTGTTTTCCAATGATAATGTCATTAACAGTATCTAAAATAAGCGAAATTTGTTTATCAACCATGGTCGTCCCGAGAATATTTTATGGGTTTTTTTAACCTTCGATAGTGCCAACTTATCGTCTTACATGCTAGTTTTACCATCGTTCACAAGAACATTGTATACAACCACTTTTAAGAGAGAGGAGATTTATATGGCAAGTGAAGGCTACCACGAACCCATCGAAGAATTATCAACTGAAACTCGCGATATGCATCGTGCAATTGTGTCTTTGATGGAAGAGCTTGAAGCTGTTGATTGGTACAACCAGCGTGTTGATGCATGTCATGATCCTGAATTGAAAAAGATTCTGCAACACAATCGCGATGAAGAAAAAGAACATGCGGCGATGACACTGGAGTGGATTCGTCGTCGTGATCCTAAGTTTAACGATGAGCTGAAAGACTACCTATTTACGGAAGGCGAAATCGGTCATCACGATTAAAAAAGATGAAACAGTCTCTGGCAGTTGGCCGTTGTTGCCGCTGCCAGTGATGCTTCTGAAACAGAACGCAGCTCAGCCAGTGTTCTTAGAATAAGAGGGATGCGTTCAGGCGTATTTCGCTCACCCTGATAACCTGATAAAGGCATATCGGGTGCATCAGTTTCCAGCACAATATGCTCTTCTGGTAATTGACTAAACAAAGTTCTCAACTTGTTTGCTCGAGAATAAGTCAGTGCACCTCCGACACCAAATAAAAATCCCAGTTTTTGATATTGCTCCGCCTGCTGCAAGCTACCATTAAAAGCATGCACGATCCCACCTGGAACATTAATTTCTCTGAGTAGTTTTAATACCTGATCATGCGCTTTGCGAACATGCAGAATCACGGGCAAGTTGAACTCAGCTGCTAACGTCAATTGTGCCTTAAACAGATTGGTTTGTGCTTCTTTGTCTGTATCAGCCATAAAAAAATCGAGGCCGATTTCACCGACAGCAATCGCTTTATTTCGCATTAATGTTGAGCGTAATTTATCGACATCATCAGATGCATGCTCTGCCATAAACATCGGGTGTAAACCCAAAGCCAGTTTGAGCATAGGATACTGAGCACAAGTCTCAATCAGGTTTGACCATTGTTTAGCTGTCACACCAGGCACAATGATGTGTTTGATACCGACAGTCTGACATTGGGAAAGGATTGCCTCTCTGTCGTTATCAAAAGCATCAAAATCAAGGTGACAATGACTGTCTATCAGGTGCATCATAAAGGTATATTAGCAAATGTTAATGGATGACATATGAGTGACGATATCAAACAAGCCAGTCTGCCACACGAACGTATGATGATAAATCTCGCGTTGTTTCATTTACTACTTCCTGTGGCAGCCTTCAGTTCAGGGCACATTGGCTGGATTTTGGGCATTGCATTGATTGGTGCATTATTCAGCATAGGCTGGATTGCCTGGAAATCCAAGTATGGTGAATATGATAGTGTGTTGATTCAGCAGCATTGGCATTTGGCTTGGCGTCATGCACGCTGGTTACTCATGAGTTACGGGGCATCTGTTCTGATCATGCTGGTGGCTTGGCTGATTTCGGCTAATCAGCCAGATCATAATATGGCGACTATTATGCTGGTGGTCTTCAGCCGAATTGCTGCTGTACCGATTTTATTGATGGTTTTAGTTATTTTTATGTTAGAAATGACCGCTTTATCTGATGCCCGCAAAGGTGCGTAACAATCAATAGAGGAGTATTTATGTCTGAAACTGATAACACTGCACATCTCGCCAGTCAGCCGCATGAGCGAATGATGTTTAATATTGCTATCTTTCATTTTCTTTTGCCTGCCGTACTTTTTGCGACAGAAAATCTTTGGGTGATTTTCGGTGTGCCGATTGTCTGTTCATTGATAGTGATTTTATCGATATGGATACAAGCACATAGACCGGCGGATAAAACAGAACTGGTCTTAGCTCATTGGTGGTGTGCATGGCGACGTAGTCGTTTTCTTATGGTGTCTTATGCCGTATCACTCGTACTCTTTCTAATCGCTTGGGGGGTATTACAAGGACAGGAAGATGCCAATATGCGAATGATACAGCTGGCGGTAGTCGGCTGGTTTTGTCTGATTCCGATCTCACTGACGGTGGTTGGATTGATTATTTTAGAAACCAGTGCTTTAGCACAAGCGAGAAAAGGCATCATGCCGCAAAAAATGCGGCTGTGATTATTTTTCCAGTGTGGTGACCGTCGCCTGACCTTCACCACGCGGATCGCTTGCCGCACTTAAAGTGCGATTAACCTTGTCTTCAATAATAATGTGCATATCACCATATTGGCGTGATAGTGGGCTGATGTGATGACCCCGTTGTTTTAATGCATCCAGTTCCTGCTCGCTAAAACCAACATTTTCTACCTGCACTTCATCCGGTAAGTATTGATGATGGTAGCGAGGTGCGGCCACGATAGCTTGTGCATTTTTACCTTCGATAAAATCAAGCACACTGAGTAACACCATACTGATAATGCGACTGCCACCGGGTGTGCCAGTGATTAATAGACGATCATTATTTTCTACAAAGGTCGGTGTCATACTCGACAGCGGTCGTTTATAAGGGGCGATAGCATTAGCTGCATTACCGACAAGACCATACACATTGGCAGCACCCGATGGGGCAGAAAAGTCATCCATTTCATCGTTAAGTAATACCCCAGTTCCTTTTGCAACAAAACCAGAACCGAAAGGGTAGTTAACACTCAAAGTAGCTGCTACCCGGTTACCCAGACTATCTATTATGGAAAAGTGAGTGGTATCTTCACCTTCAATGTCTTTACCAGCCAGATCCGAACTAGGTGTGGCGTGGACCGGGTCAATGGTGTCACTGAGTTGTTTGCCATAGTCAGCCGAAGTTAAGTAGTCAGGAATGTCTATAAAGTCAGCATCTCCCAGAAAACGACTGCGATCACGGTAAGCGCGACGCATAGCTTCGATTACCAAATGACGTTTCTGTGTGGTTGTGGCATTAGTCAAGTCAAAAGCAGAAAGTTGGTTTAATGCATTTACAAGCACAATGCCGCCTGAAGAAGGAGGCGCTGCTGATGTGATGCTGTAACCTTGATAATGACCTTTTATTGGTTGTCTGAGCTTCACTTCATACCGCTGTAAATCATCTAAAGTCCAGATGCCTCCATGCTGCTGAACCGCTTCAACTAAACGCTGAGCAATATCACCTTGGTAAAAACCAGCAGTGCCATATTCAGCAATCATATTGAGCGTATGTGCTAGGTCAGACTGTTTGATGACACTTCCAACATTGGGGACTTGTCCATTTAACAGAAACTGCTGGCGACTGGCGGCATATTGGTTTAATACCGATAATCGAAAGCGTGCCATGTTTGTGTAGTGCTGACCCACTGCAAAGCCTTCTAATGCATAACGAATAGCAGGAGCCAGACTCTGGCGAAGAGGCAGTTTGCCGTAGTGCTCACTTAGATAGACGATGCCAGCAGGTACACCCGGAATGCCAGCAGCGAGCGGGCCATTGAGGGAGCGGGATTGTTCGAACTCGCCTTGCTGATTGAGATACATATCCGCGTTAGCTTTACCCGGTGCCATTTCACGGCCATCCACCATAATGTCTTTATTGGTTTCTGCCTGATGCAGTAACCAGAAACCGCCGCCACCCAGACCAGAGCCTGCAGGTTCAACAACAGCTAATGCCGCGGTGACTGCCACGGCGGCATCAAAGGCATTGCCACCTTGTTGCAGAATCTTAATACCCGCTTGCGTGGCTAATGGGTGAGCACTGGCGACAGCAGCATCATGTTCGCTTGCCCATACTGGGGTAAACCATAAACAAAAACTAAGACAGAGCAGGTGGAGTAGACGCATATCAGGCCTGTTTCTTAGCCGCTTGACGATCTAATTCGCGACGACGTTTCTTCTCTGCGCGATGTTTTTCAACCGCTTCCTGGGTTTCTACACCAATATGTGCTTCACCTCGTTGTCTGGCCAATTCAATTTGCTTTTCACGCTCAGCGTAGCGGGCTTTTTGTTCAGGAGTGGTTTTGTCATAACAATGCGGACAGCTGACGCCTTTTTGATAAAGCGGACTTTGCTTTTCTTCTTCAGTAATTGGCAGGCGACAAGCGTGACACTGATCGTAGTCACCTTTTTCCAGATTATGATTCACCGTGACGCGGTCATCAAACACAAAACATTCACCTTGCCACATGGATTCTTCTGCAGGGACGTCTTCCAGATATTTCAGAATGCCACCTTCCAGATGATACACCTCGTCAAATCCTTGCTCTTTGAGGAAAGCTGTCGATTTTTCACAGCGAATACCCCCTGTACAGAACATAGCGACACGTTTATGTTTTTCAGGATCTAAGTGGGATTTTACGTACTCAGGAAACTCTCTGAAACTGTCTGTCTGCGGATTAACCGCGTTTTTGAAGGTGCCAACCTGAAATTCATAATCATTACGGGTATCAATCAGCAACACATCAGAGGCAGAAATCAGTTCATTCCATTGTTTGGGTTTCACGTACGTGCCCACTGCTTGTAGCGGATCAATGCCTTCCACACCCATGGTGACGATTTCTTTTTTTAGTTTGACCCGGGTACGCATAAACGGTGGGGTATCAGTGAAGGATTCTTTGTAACTGATTGGGTCCAGTCGCGGGTCACGCTGAAGATAAGCAAGCAAAGCATCAATGGCTTCCCTTGAGCCTGCAACGGTACCGTTAATACCTTCTTGTGCCAGTAATAATGTGCCTCGAACCTGATGTTCGAGCATAAAATCAAGTAACGGTGCTTTTAACTCGGTGTAATTGTCAAGCGTGACAAATTTATACAACGCACAAACGACAATATGGGACATGATGTTTCCTGAGGCTAAAATAAATCTCGTTATTTTACGTTTATTTAACGTCGCTGTCCTGTTATGAATCATTCATAAAAAGTTGAGGTAATTCACTGTGTCAGTTTGGCAGTATTCGGGGTAATATTTTTGTCACACTCAAAAAGCTAATCAGCCGATTAATTGAGTGTTTGGAGTTAACACAATGGTGAACAGGGAACAGCTCAAACAATACAACCTGCAATGGCAGGAAGATGATCAACGCTGGCAGGAGGAAATCGAATACTGGCAGCATGCAACACAGCGTATGGTGGCATTGATTTATCTTTTGGAAAAATCCTTACCAGAGCACTCATCCAGTATTGAAATGCATAAAAAACGCATTGATGAGCATAATGCAGATTTGGTGCGTTATGAGTGTGGTCTTGATGAACATTGTTTAAGTACGTGCCCGAGTCATATCGATCTGGAAAAACATCAGAAAATACATCGAAAGATGCAGTTAAGACATGAGGAAATGAAAAAACAGCATGATCGTTTTTCTCGCAATTATGAGAAACAAATGCAGCGAGTCAGAGAGCTGGCAGAGCGATTGTTGACTGAATTAGATTAACCTTCCCAGTGCCGAGGTCGGCCGGTATCAAGATGGATAAAATTCGATTTAGGATAATAACCAACACCGCCCATATTGAGTTCCAAAGCAGCTTGACGTAGTTGGCTCAATTCAATATCAGCTAGTCGAACATCAATCGCTTTACCTACCATATGTAGACTTTTTTTAGCGACACCATCAGAGGTTTTTCTTAGCATTGCATTTGTTTGGTAGGAACGATAGCCAGAGATAATTTGAAATGGACTTTCACTTGCTACCTTATTGTGTAACAAGTTAAGTAAATCAAGCAGAAGTCGATCGATTGGCATTTGTTCATCTGTTCGGTGGTCGCGCAAAATATAATTGACCTGTTTCAGGGCATCTGTTTTATAAAATCCAGCCTCCCAGTAGGTTACCTTGAGTTTTTCTCCAGTGTGTAAGTTATCGAAAGCAATATCTCGGCGCGGTTGGCTCAGTTTATCTGCCAGTGATAAAGACGTATGAAAAAGCAGTGTTGAGGTCAGTCCCCATTGTAGAAATTGTCTTCTTGATGCCTGCATCAGTGTTCCCCTCCGAGACCTTTGTCGAGATTATCAGATCCTGAATTAAAGTTGCCGACGTTTAATTAATAACCACAGGAAAAAGGGACCACCGAGCAGTGTGGTGATAACACCCACTGGGATTTCTGCGGGAGCAATAAGTAATCTGGCAATACCATCACAGAGAATCAAAAAGCCACCACCAAACATGAGTGTTGCTGGTGTCAGCCACCGATGATCTGTACCAATTAACAGCCTGCATATATGAGGTACCATCATACCAATAAAGCCTATTGGGCCAGCTAAGGCAACTATCCCTCCCACACATAAGGAGGTGGAGAAAAATAAGAGGTAACGTACTTGTTTCACATAAACGCCACGGCTCAAGGCGATATCATCACCTGCCATGAGTAGGTTCAGCTCACGACTCAGCCACAGAATAATAGCGGTACTGATCGTCACAATGGGAATTAGCTGCAATAAGCTGTGGTAACTGGCTGAACTCAACCCACCCATAAGCCAGCGCATGATCATGAAAGAATCAGTCATATCACTGAGGTATTGAATAAACAAAATCAGACTGGAGAAAAAGAAACTAGTGGCGACACCCGTGAGTAGCAGGGTTTCACTGGAAAAGCCGCGTTGTAATTGGCTGATAAAAAACACAAAGGTAATGGCGACCAGGGCACCGATAAATGCACCGATGGTAATAATATCAAAGCCTAATAAGCTAATATTTATTCCGAGAAAGACGGTACATGCTGCCCCGAAAGAGGCGCCACTCGCCACGCCTAATGTAAATGGTGTGGCCAGAGGATTGTGGAACATAGCCTGAAATACCATGCCACATAGTGATAAGCCTGCACCGGCCACAAAGGCAAACAACACTCGGGGTAGGCGAATATCCATCAGGATCTGCTGTTTAACGATTTCATCGGCAATATCACTGAGACCGACCCAAGGTGCAGCTAAGCTGATGATAAAACTGATAAGCGTGATTAAAGTCAGTTTGTGCAGTGACGTCATGGTGTTTCTGCCAGGGCAAATAAACGCTGATTAGTCGGATGTAAAACAAACGCAAAATCTTGCTGGTACAACGCCTTCAAAAGTGGTTTATCCAGCAATTCCGGGCCTTTTCCTTGCCATAACTTTTTTCCTTCACGTAAAGCAAGTACCTGTTTATCAGGGTGAGCGGCATGATTAATATCATGGCTGACTTCAATGACCGTTATCTGGTGCTTGTGATTAAGCTGGTTAATCAGCTGGTGAATTTCTACCTGATGATGTGGGTCAAGATAGCTGGTGGGTTCATCCAGTAAAATAGCTTGTGTCTGCTGACTTAACGCAGCAGCTATCATTACGCGCTGACATTCACCACCACTTAGGGTTTTCATCTGGCGGGTGCGAAAAGGCTCTGTATTGGTAATCACAAGTGCTTGCTCAATGGCCTGCTGATCCTGCTGAGACCACTCTGATAGAGGTGAGTGATAGCTATAACGTGACATTTTGACAAATTCTTCCACTGAAAAAGGCAACTCACGACCATTATTCTGTGGCACATAGCTGATGAGCTGTGCTCGTTCACGTTGTTTATAGTCAGCGATGTGACGTTGATTTAAGCGAATGTCTCCCGAGTAAAGTGGTTGAATACCCATCAATGCTTTAAGCAAGGTACTTTTACCAGAACCATTAGGCCCTACGATAACCCAGTAATCCCCTTCATTGACAGTAAACGCAATGCTGTCTAACAGGACTTTGTCCTGAATGTGTACGGAAAGGTCATTGACTTCAATCATCAGTCTGCCAATCGAGTTCGGGATGAAGTAATTGCGCCATCTCAGGTAAGAGTTTAAAGATCCGTGGCCCAGGAATACTGGCATAGTCATGCTCGATGATATACACACGCCCTTGTTTTATGGCATCTACACTACGTAATGACTGCCACTGTTTTTTTACCTGATTCATATCTGACTGGTGATCTTTGGGCTCTGGGAATACATCAATAATGGCATCCGGATTCATGCGAATAATACCTTCTGCTGAGACGGAAGGCACCTTAACCGTATTATCGGTGTAGACATTCATACCGCCTGCAAGCTCAAGTAATTCATTATAAAAATCCTGCTGTCCCGCAATGTACACAGTATCGAGTTGATCGCTATTCACATAATGAGCAATAGCCACCAGTGTTTTTACTGGGGCTATATGGCGGACTTTATTTTGTACATAATCGATTTGATCCTGAATGTTCTTGAGTAAGGCATCAGCTTCATTTTGTTTACCTGTCAGTTCAGCAATATCTATGATTGTTTGCTTAATCCCTGCAATAGTGGAATTTTCCAGCACTAAGGTTTTTATACCTAATTGCCGGAGTTGTTGTTGTCTTTGCTGTTGACCGTTTAACATAATGACCAAGTCGGGTTGCAGCCGAGTAATCGCCTCCAGACTGGTATTGGTGTAACTTCCTACGCTTGGTAGTGCTTGAGCTTCTGGTGGGTAATCACAATAATCGGTAACGGCGACAACACGATCGCCAAGGCCTAATGCAAACACGGTTTCTGTCAGACTGGGCGATAAAGTAATGATTCGTTGATAGTTTTTCGTCGTCTTTGGTGATGTTTGCTCACCAGCTGCAAAGTACCAGACGATGCAAAAGATCACGACAAAAACGAGTAAAGGCCAAAAACGGCGCATAAATTATCCTAAGCACAAATGGGCCATTATAAAGCCTGAAACACAATAGAGAGTATGCGATGACAGAGTATGAGGAATTGCTATCCAAATCGGATTTGCTGTTTGATATGAAGCAAATATTTAGTGCGTTGGATAGTTTGGCTGAACAATTACAACAGGATTACGCTGATAAGTTACCGTTAATGTTATGCGTAATGAATGGTTCAGTTATTACGGCAGGGCACTTATTACCTCGTTTAAGCTTTAAGCTTGAACAGGATTATATTCATGCTACCCGTTATGGGGACAAAACCGTTGGGGGTGAGATCAGCTGGCAAGCGAAACCACTCACTGCTTTGCAGGGGCGTCATGTGGTCTTAATTGAAGATATCTTTGATGAAGGTGTGACGCTGGCGGCGTTGAGAGAATATTGTGTCAGTGAAGGGGCAGCCTCAGTAAAGTGTGTGTGTTTATTTGATAAAGACCATGGCAATAAAGTCGGTACAGTTCCTGAGTATATTGGACTGAGGGTACCAGATCGTTATGTGTTCGGCTTTGGTATGGATATGGGTGGCTTTTGGCGTAACCTACCTGCTGTATATGCACTGAAGGAGTCATAAATGCGATTATTGGGCATTATTGGTGGTAGTGGGTTAACTTCGTATCCCGGCTTGGATATTATTGAGCAAAAAGAACTCGACACGCCTTTTGGTGAACCTTCGGCTGCAATAAAAATAGGCACCTTAAAAGGGAAGAGAGTGGCTTTTTTACCTCGCCATGGAGATCGACACAGCATTCCACCTCATCGAATTAATTACCGAGCCAACATTCACGCGCTAAAAGCTATTGGTGTTACAGATATCTTGGCTGTTGCTGCGGTTGGCGGTATTACAGATAAATTTGCACCAGGCGTGCTGGCGGTACCCGATCAAATTATTGATTACACTCATAGCCGGGAACAAAGTTTTTTTAGTGAACAGTTTCGAGCGGACAATCACATAGATTTTACTTGGCCCTATGATTCTGAGCTGCGTGAAGCGCTATTAAAAGCAGCAACTGATGCGAGTCTCTCAGTATTAGATGGTGCTACTTATGCAGCAGTCCAGGGACCACGATTGGAAACGGCAGCGGAAATTCGTCGTTTAGCAAATGATGGCTGTGATTTGGTTGGCATGACGGGTATGCCCGAAGCCTGCCTGGCCAGAGAAGCAGAGCTTCCCTATGCGACATTAGCTGTTGTGGCTAACTGGGCTGCAGGTATTACCGATAATGTGCTCACAATGAACGAAATCCAGCAAACATTGGCTGATGGCATTGATGATGTGAAAACCATCATCGCCAATGTCATCAAGCAAATCTAATGTCTAGTTTTCTGGAAGTGAATACGTTTCGGGAGTTTTAGAAACCGCTGAAGCGGGTGTTGCTACTGGAACAATCTCTAAAATTGCTGCGACACGAGGGTGGTCAAAATAAATTAATCTTTTACTGCGAATGCGACGAATCTGATCTAGGTGAGGATTATTTGGATACACTTGCGACTCATTGCTTTCTATTGAGCTGTTAACAGGTAAATCACCATTCTCTTTAAACCAGACATCGATATCAGCGTGAAAATAATTAACTCGATAGAGTTTTATTCGACCCTCAACCAAACCGTTGCTTGAATTGATTTGGATACTTCTTGCACTACCTTTACTTAAGATAGGCTGTTGCCAAGCTTGATGATAAAGCACGCGATAATTTGACGCATTATTCAGTCGGGATACCACGCCAGATAAGAGTCCGGTACCTGCTGATTTAATCCTATTGTTATTGGCGCTAGGGCTCAAACTTCCTTTATTTATTGAGCTCATTTCTGGCCAGTGTTCGGCATTGGCACCGCTGTATCTTTCGAAAACAACTAGTTCCACTTTATACCACTGCTGGGCTGCTGCATTTGTACTTATAAAGGTAAGCAGGAAGAAGATAAACAGTGAGAAAAACTGTGCTTTTGTTTTCATAATGGCTCTATTCGGGAAGTATTTCTATGTATTGTCCACTGAATAAAACCTATTATTCAAGTGGTAAACAATCTGCGGTGACAATACTGCTATCATTAAAACAGTATGTTTAATCAATGTCGATAAACGAGAGGGTGAAATAATGGATGGGTTTTCGAGTTTTGTACTGATTATTGTAGTACTCATGGTGGTTATCATCATGATGGGGGTAAAAGCAGTCCAACAGGGGCGAGAATACACTGTTGAGCGCTTTGGTCGTTATACCAGAACGTTATCACCTGGCCTGCATTTAATCGTGCCAGTTATTGATAGCATTGGCTCGAAAATAAATATGATGGAGCAGGTACTGGATGTACCTTCTCAGGAAATTATTACCAAAGATAACGCCACTGTACGTGTTGATGGCGTGGTTTTCTTTCAGGTCATCGAAGCGGCGAAAGCGGCCTATGAAGTCAGTGGCCTGGATAATGCGATCTTGAATTTAACTATGACCAATATTCGTACTGTAATGGGGTCAATGGATCTGGATGAACTATTATCAAAACGTGATGATATCAACGCTCGCTTACTGAATGTTGTTGATGATGCGACAACGCCTTGGGGTGTGAAAGTTACGCGGATTGAAATTAAAGATCTGGAACCGGATCAAGGTCTGGTTGAGGCGATGAGTCGCCAGTTAAAAGCGGATAGAACCAAACGTGCATCGATCCTTGAAGCTGAAGGACATCGTCAATCAGAAATCTTACGAGCTGAAGGTGAGAAGCAGGCTGCCGTATTAGAAGCCGAAGGTCGTCTTGAAGCTGCCATGCGTGATGCAGAAGCGAGAGAACGTTTAGCAGAAGCTGAGGCGAAAGCCACCATGATGGTCTCTGAAGCTATTGCTAAAGGTGATGTACAAGCCGTCAACTACTTCGTCGCACAAAAATATGTGGAAGCACTGAAGGATATGGCATCAGCGGATAATCATAAAGTCATTATGATGCCGCTTGAGGCTAGCAACGTGATTGGCTCAGTTGCTGGTATTGCTGAACTTGCAAAAGAAGCGTTCAATAAAAAAGGAGCTTGAGCATGCCTTTTGTGATTGATTTCTGGCACTGGTGGGTATTAGGCGTAGGCCTCATCATTATTGAAATATTGTTGCCAACTTTTTTTGCTTTATGGATGGGGATTGCAGCTTTTATCACAGGGCTGTTTCTGTTTTTTTTTCCAGACCTGTCATGGCAATATCAGTTATTAATTTTTGCTTTGTTGTCCATCGTCAGCATCATTGTCTGGCGACAATATTATCGAGACCATCCACTGCTTAGTGATCAACCGAATTTGAACAAGCGCGGTGAGCAATACATCGGTCGAATCATCACCCTACAAACGCCTATTGTCGATGGTGTAGGTAAAATTAAACTGGATGATTCCACTTGGAAAATACAGGGAAATGATAGTCCTGTTGGTAAGAAAGTCAGGATTATCGCTTTAAATAATGTGGTCTTTACCGTGGAGTCTATTGACTGACATGTCCGTCACCATTATTGATTTATTAAGGCATGGTGAGACTGAAGGTGAGGGTGTTTATCGTGGTCAGCAGGACTATTCGCTAACGCTAACTGGGCGTCAACAGATGCAATCGGTGCTCAGAGATAACTTGCCATGGCAGCAAATTATTACCTCGCCTTTATCTCGCTGTGCTCAGTTTGCTGAGGATTTAAGTCGTGATACCGGACTTTTATTGAGTTATGAACCCGAGCTCGTAGAAATGTCGTTTGGCGAATGGGAAGGTAAAACAGCAGAGACTGTTGAAAAAATGAATCCACAACAGTTTTTTGCATTTTATGATGATCCTATTCGTAATATGCCACCTCAAGCTGAGTCCTTAACAGTATTTCATCAGCGCTGTATTTCTGCTTGGCAAACACTGCTGAAGGATTATCAACAACGTCATGTCTTGCTTGTAACACATGCAGGAGTAATTCGTTTACTACTAGCTTATGTCCTGGCAATGCCACTTGACGCTTTGTTTCATATTGATGTGCCTTATGCATGCTTGAGTAGGGTTGAAGTGCATGGCCACGGTAATGAGGCGTTTGCCAGACTACTATTTCATGCAGGACAGTTATGACTGATTTTTTTAATACCGGTTTATCTCAACAAGCATTTTTAGATGAATACTGGCAAAAAAAGCCGTTACTAATCCGACAGGCTTTTCCTGAATTCCAGTCACCCATCTCACCAGATGAACTTGCAGGGTTTGCTTGTCAGGAGGATATGGAGTCGCGTCTTATTGAAGAACATGCTAAATCTGGACCATGGCAATGTCGTCACGGACCTTTTGCAGAAGACGATTTTGCTGAATTACCTGCATCGCATTGGACTTTATTGGTCCAGGATATGGATAAACATGAACCTGAATTGGCCGATATCACACGCTGCTTTAATTTTATTCCTGATTGGCGACGTGATGATCTAATGATTAGCTACGCCCCTGTTGGCGGAAGTGTTGGCCCTCATACCGATGGTTACGATGTGTTTTTATTACAGGCAAAAGGTACACGCCGTTGGCAAATAGGAGTGGAGCCTCTATTAGAAACCGACTTAATTCACGGCTTAGATCTGAAAATTCTATCTGAATTCACTGCTGATGAAAGCTGGGACCTTGAACCTGGCGATATGCTGTATTTACCACCACATATTGCTCATCATGGTGTTGCCTTGGATGACTGTATGACATTTTCTATTGGCTTCAGGGCCCCAACTCAAACAGAAGTGTTGGATGCCTTTTTACATGAGCTTGCTGAATCCGGTCTCGGTGATATGCACTATAGTGATTCCGATCTAGCTATCCAGTCCAGCGAAATGAAAATTGATGCTGCTGCCATAGAACGTTTTAAACACAGCTTGATTGATACCATTAACCAGTCTGATACATTATTACAGTCTGCTGTGGGGCGGTTAGTCACCCAGACAAAACCTTCTCTGGAATGGCTGGCTGATGAGTATTTAAGTGATGAAGATGAGTTGTCTGTATCAGCTCAGTTTCAAGCAGGGAGACAATTACAGCGGAATCCGTATATTCGATTAGCCTGGGCAGAAACGAAACAAAATATTTTCCTTTTCGTTGCTGGTGAAAAATTGACGATTTCTGTTACCTATAAAACCGTTATGGATATGCTCACTGGCAATTCACCTATCGGAAGTCAACAATGGCAATCTCTTCAGCAATACCCTCAAGCCGAGAAGGTTCTCAGCTATTTGATTGAGCAGGGTGGCTGGTACTGGCAGCAGTAGTGGTCTTAGCCTAAGCTGGCTTTTTTCTGTTAAACCTAGTTTTATGGCATTTCGGACAAGGTGGGATACGACTCGTTTTCTTGAAGTGCAATTCACAGCCACAAGATTCACAGTAGAGCGCGCCAATACCTGTAATTTCACCTGTGTGATATTGCTGTGATTTTTCGGCTTGTTGGGCTAGCAAATCTAATTCCAAGCGGGTTTTATCTGCGACAGTTGCGAATAAATCAAGCATACGCTCTTCAACAAGCTGCAAGTCAAAAGTCAGCCAAGTTGAAAAAGTCTTGCCGGATGTTTCAAGATAGTCAGCCGCATCATGTAAGTCACGGCGAATATAAGCAGCGACTTTTTCGGCTTCTTCGTGGGAGAGTTCTTTTAGTTCAATCGCTTGTTGCTTTGCTTTATCAAGATTTCGTTGCAAGGTGGGAACGGCCTGTTGCTCTGCATCATCCAGAAAGTCATTCAGGCGTTCCATCATTTTATCGTAGGCGTCAGTCAGCTTTTTTTCGAAATTATCTTCATTCATCGCCATATTCCTTTTATCCTAGCCGTTTTTAGGTTAACTTAACACAGATTAATTGACTTAAGGAGTCTGTTTTGAATTCATTTCGTGGCGTCTTTCTCGCTGGCTTTCTAGCCTGTTTGAGTATGTTACTTGTTGCCGGATATTTCCAGTTTATCGAACACTTGGAACCTTGTCCTCTGTGTATCTTGCAGCGTGTCATGGTGCTTATCGTTGGTGTGTTTTTTTTAGCTGGGGCTGTTCACAATCCAGTCACTACAGGACGTCGCATTTATGGCTTTTTAGTTTTATTAACGGCTGGTATTGGTGCGGCGATATCAGGCCGTCATGTATGGATACAGAATCTTCCTGAAGATCAGGTACCAAGTTGCGGACCAGGTCTAAATTTCATCCTAGAAAATTTCCCATTAAATCAAGCTATTGATATGGTTCTTAAGGGATCGGGTGAATGCGCTGACGTATTGTGGACTTTTCTGAATCTCAGTATTCCAGCATGGACACTTATTGCTTTTATTGTGATGTGTCTAATGGGATTGAAGCAGCTATTTGGTAAACATAAACATCCTGACTTCATCTGAATTAAATAATTCAGATGAAAATCATGGTGTTTAAGAGTTTATTTTAGACGCTGTGCCACGAGAAGTGACTTCAAGGAAGGGGTTAGCGTGCTCTGTAGACGATACGACCTTTAGTTAAATCGTACGGTGTTAGCTGAACGGTGACTTTGTCACCTGTAAGAATACGAATATAGTTTTTACGCATTTTTCCTGAAATATGCGCAGTTACCACATGACCGTTTTCCAGTTCGACACGGAAAGTGGTGTTAGGCATGGTATCAATCACTGTGCCTTCAAACTCAATATGTTCTTCTTTTGCCATAAACTCTAATGTTCTTGAATAAAAAGAACCATTTTGCCGTAAAATGACTGATTATTCAAAGTTTTTTATCTAACTTCTGCCAATCAGTGTAATAACCCTCTAATCCTGAAAAGTTTGTTTTATAGGACATTTTAGGACTTTCTGCTATCCAGTACCCAAGATAAAGCCATGAAAGATCATAGTTTTTTGCTAATTCAATTTGTTTGAGAATGGCAAAGGTGCCTAAACTTCGTTTGGCGAGTTCAGGATCAAAAAAGGTATAAAATGCGGAAGCACCATTCGCAACGAAATCGGTTACAGCAACGCCAATCAGTTTGTCTTCCAGCCAAAATTCAAGGAAAGTACTATCACACCAAGTACTGGTAAGAAAGTTGGTATAGCTCGATGGTGTGGGGTTATCCATTCCACCACCCAGATGTCGACCTTCAATATAGCGTTCATATAATTCAAAGTGTAATGGATTATATTCAGCAGGATGAAGTGTGGTTCGAACATCCTGGTTTCTCTTCAAGCATCGCTTCTGACTTCTGTTGGGTTTAAATTGCTGTATATCAATCCTAACTGGAACACATGAAGAGCACTCTGCGCAAAAAGGGCGATAAATATGATCGCCACTTCTTCTGAATCCGTGCTGGATAAGGTGGCTATATAAATGTTTACTTGCTGGTTTATTCGGATCTGGATACAGGTTTCTCGCCTGTCTGCCACTTAAATAAGAACAAGCATGTGGTTGGTCTTGATAAAAATTCAGGCTCATAATGCGTAAGGTAAATCACCATCTAACTGCCAACGTGTTGGCGGTATTTTTACTGAACATAACGGCGTCAGTTTTTCTATAAACTCCGATCGAGATATTTCTTCCGCTCCCATTCGTGACAAATGATCTGAATAAATCTGACAATCTATCATCGGCATATCCCAGCGTTGTAATTGCTGGCATAAAGCGATAAGCGCTACTTTGGAGCTATCGGGTACAAAACTAAACATTGATTCACCAAAAAATGCTTTGCCGATTGACACCCCATACAGTCCACCAACGAGATTATCATCTTGCCAACACTCAATGCTGTGCGCGTATCCCTGATGATGTAAATCAGTATAAGCTTGGATCATATTACTGTGAATCCAGGTCCGATTATCGGGATCGGTAGGTTGGTTATGTCGAGGGGCTGAACAGGCATGCATCACCTGCTCGAAAGCATTATCCATCGTTACAACAAACTGACCTTTTCGCAGAACTTTATTCAGGCTTTTACTGGTATGAACCTGATCAGTGAACAGTACCATACGAGGATCCGGGCACCACCATAGGATCGGATCATTTTTATTAAACCATGGAAAAATGCCTTGTTGATAAGCATCGAGTAGTCGTGATGCTGACAAATCGCCACCTGCGGCTAATAAACCGTGGTCTGTTGCTTTTTCTACAGGTGGAAAATGACTTTGGGGGCCAGCAGCCAACCATGTGATAGACATAAATTAATCTTGTAATTGTATTGTGAGTTGTTTCGCCCACTGAATGGAATCTAAATAGGTTTTGACTAATATCTCTTTGGGGACAGGCGATGTAGATACGTTTTCCCAGTCTGCCTGCTCATAACTCATGGTATCGGCTAACGCACGTCCTGCCGGTCCTTGTTTATCTATCAAAGCGGTTTTAAGCTCAGCTGTCAGAGGTAATGGCTCAATAATGTCAGCAAGCGGACTGTCTAACATGGCATCAAGAACCGATAAAAGACCAACAGTGAAAAACATATCAGAGTGACCTTTGTAATATTTGGCAAGCAACTCACACATTCTGCCACGGAACATCGCTACATGGCGTAATTCATTCGGTTTATCATCCATGCCTGACAAACATAACAGACTTGCCCAGGTTTTGATTTTGTTTAGCCCGAGCATAAGAACAGCTTGTTTGGTACTCTCTACCTTTTTTGGCAGACCAAAAAAAGCAGAATTGATTAAACGAAGCAACTTGTAGCTGAGACTAATATCCTGATTGATGATTTCAGTTAAATCTTCTGGTTCTATATCCTCTTCTTGTAAGCGGACTAGTAACGACATTAAGGTCTGTGTAGATGGCGCGATATGATGTCTGGCATTTTTATCAGGCTTTGTATAAAAAATCCCTTCTAACACATCAAGACGATGAGACATACAATAATGATATTGCTCAATATCATTAACGTTGATAGCGCAAAGCACATCATGATGTTCGCGCCAGGCTTGTATTTCTTTATCAGTGAGCTGTTGCAGGTTTTGTTGGGCTAAATCAATTAATAATGTCTGGTTTCGATGTCCATTATTTTTTGAGTTTAAGCGATTAGCAAATCTGATAGTGTTGTTGTGGACAATAGGTGCATCGTCATTATTAACATCAAATGTTAATGATGCATTTATTTTGGGGAGGTTGAGTAGAGTCTGCTGCCATGAGTCTGGAATAGACAATAGTGCATTAGGACTATGGTTAATTTCTAAAAGAATTTCTGGTAGATGCTGAACAAAGTCAGGAACAGCAATATCATCATCTAGTTTTTTTCCTTCCATATCAAAAAAACTGAGATGATAGCCGCCTACATCCAGTTCATCATTGATGAATAGGGGATGGCGGTGAATTAAACCTGAGAAGGTTTTCAGTTGTTCTAAAGCGACTACGTCCTGCGCCATAAGTAAATGCTCTCTCTAAGCTAGCCATCATCTCAAAGCGACTCTCTTCCCGAGAATGCGTGAGAAAGGGTACCACTGTCAACATATTCAAGTTCACCACCAAGTGGAATGCCATGTGCAAGTCGACTGACCTTTATATTGCGCGCTCTTGCCAGTTCACTGATAAAATGAGCAGTCGCTTCACCTTCAACGGTCGGGTTAGTGGCCAGAATAACTTCTTCAATAGTATTTTTATCCAGCCACTCAATCAATTTAGGAATACCTAACGCATCGGGACCAATGCCATCCAGCGGAGACAAATGGCCCGATAAAACAAAGTATTGCCCCTGATATTGCGTAGCTTGTTCGATAGCGAGGACATCACTCGGCATTTCTACGATACACAAGACATCTTGTTGGCGACGATCATCTGCGCAACGAGAACATAGTTCAGTTTCAGACAGGATCCTGCAGCGCTGACAATGTTTAACGTTGTCTAATGCATGTGATAATGCCTGAACTATACGTTGACCACCCTCGCGATTACGTTCAAGCAAGTGGAAAGTCATACGCTGCGCGGATTTAGGGCCAACGCCAGGTAAACAGCGCAATGCACTGATTAACTCATCGATGCTAGGACCAAGCTTTGCCATCTTATCTGACTAAAATGGCATTTTCATGCCAGGTGGCATCATGCCTGACATACGTTCTTGGGTAGTTTGCTCTACTTGACGATTTGCATCATTAACAGCTGCTGCGATTAAGTCTTCAAGCATTTCTTTGTCATCTTCAAATAATGCATCTTCTATCTGAACACGCTTGATATCATGCTTTCCGGTCATGGTAATCTGGACCATACCACCACCGGCTTGTCCGGTAACTTCAACTGAAGCTAACTCTTTTTGTGCTTTTTCCATATTGGCCTGCATTTGCTGGGCCTGTTTCATCAAATTGCCTAATCCACCTTTCATGGCGTGTCCTCTTTGATTAATCTAAGGGTTTTATTGTGCTGTCTATTATACGAGCATTAAATGTGTTTTTTATCACTTCAATAGTGGGGTCATTTTGAATAGATTCAATAGCCTGTTGTTGTTTTTGTGCTAATTGCTCAGCTCTTTCAACTGCAACTGTAGGCCCCGACTGAGCACTATCGGTATTATGATTAAATACGACACTGACATTTTGATCGAGTTTCTTTTGTAGCGCTTGCTCAAGACGTTCTTTGGATTTTGCTGTCGCCAAATGCGCGAGTTCAGATGACAACGATAGTTGAAGTGTTCGCTCTTCACAACGAATAAACGCACTATTTTCTGCTAACTGCCGTGTCAATGCAGATAGCTTCAGCTCTGAAATAATTTGTGTCCAGTTTGCTGGAGATAAATCAACACTAATCAAAGTGTCTTCATTAACTGTTGGTAGAGGCTCTGGCTGAGATGAAAGTGTTGCGCTGGACGTATTCGTTTGAGTCTCTGTGACACGCGGTTCATCTGCTACTTGATCAAACGCTGGGGTGCGTTTTTCTTGCTCCGGTATTGTGGTAGCTTCTTCCGAAGGGGGAGCTTTGCTAGCATCTATATTATTCTTTTCGGAATGACTTTCCTCAAAGCTCTTCACTGAGGTTGATGTTTGTACCTCTCTGTTTTCAACTTTGCTGGTATTGCTCTCTGTTACCGGCGGTGTGGTAACGGCCGGTTTACGGAGTGGCTCAGACTTTTTTGAGGGGCGATTCTCTGTACTTAATTCACCGTTGTATGGCTGAAAACTTAACATCCGCAGTAAAGTCATATCAAAGCCACTTTTGGGATCGGCTGCCCAAGGCAGATCACGCTTACCGTGAAGTGCAATCTGATAGAGTAGCTGCACGGTCTCAGCATCAAATGCTTCAGCTAGGTCCTTCAGACTTGATGTTTCATCATCTTCTGAGGCTAAATCTGGAATGAGTTGATGAGTCGCGATTTTTTGTAAACCATCCAGGATAGCGTTAAGGATGACCTCAAAGTCACGCCCAAGTGCGGCGAGATCAGTTGATAATTGAAGTAGTCCTTTTGCATCCTGTTGTTGCAGGGCACTTAATAGTTGATGAACTTGATCCTGGTCAATACTTCCAAGCATTTGGAAAACGACATCGCTGGTGACATTGCCATTACCAAACGCAATAGCCTGATCTAATAAGCTAAGTGCATCACGCATGCTACCATCAGCGGCACGAGCCAGTTGTGTGAGTGCGGTATCTTCAAAAGAGAGGTGTTCTTCACCGAGGATAAACGACAGATGTCCACTGATCTGAGTGATATCTAAACGTCTTAAGTTAAATTGTAAGCAACGCGATAATATGGTGACAGGTAATTTCTGCGGATCCGTTGTTGCAAATAAAAATTTAACGTGTGGAGGCGGTTCTTCAAGTGTTTTTAGTAATGCATTAAAACTACTGGCCGAGAGCATATGGACTTCGTCAATAAGGTATACCTTATATCGACCACGGCTGGGTGCATATTGCACATTATCCAAAAGCTCGCGCGTATCATCGACTTTTGTTCTGGATGCCGCGTCTACTTCGATTAAATCGACGAAGCGACCATTATCAACTTCAACACAGCTTTGGCACTCACCACAAGGTGTGGAACTGACACCATTTTCGCAATTAAGAGATTTGGCAAAGATCCTTGCCAGAGTAGTTTTGCCTACACCGCGTGTTCCTGAGAAAAGAAAGGCGTGATGTAATCTATTTTGGTCAAGACCGTTAATTAAAGCACGTAATACATGCTGTTGCCCAACGACTTGCTCAAATGTTTTAGGTCGCCACTTACGGGCTAAAACCAGATAACTCATCGGTTATTAGACACCCGGTTAACTTAATATTTAGGGTGGCGACCCGCACCAGCCGAATCTCGGCGCCCGAGTCCGAAGGCTCCGCTGCTCCCTTCCGGGCCTGACGGGGTAACCAACATATCGTCGCGAGGAGACCAATGCAGGCCACCATAGAACGACACATTCTATGTGTTTATTACAGCTTTTTCCATCCCATTTTACTTTTTATAACAGCATCATTACGCCAAACAAGCAGTTAGGATATCCGTCATAATAAAAGAGTGCTGATTAAATTTATGAATGTGCGGCTGTTATCGCTTGAGCAGCAATAAAGATAAGTTTATGAATCAGACTCAATGGTCGATATATATTGATATCGAAATAGTGATTATGTAAATCATTGAGGATCCTTATTTCACTATCTATTCATATTGATAAATAAATGAAAAATAAATTTCTTAATTCTATCTTTATTAACATATTTATCATGCTGGCTTATCTGATGACAGGCTGGTTTAGTATCCAAATCGCAACATTTGAACATTTTTCAGCATTGGCATTCTTCCCTGCTGGGATTGCATTAGCTTGTTTTCTAACCTATCGCCCTATATCTGTACTTCCAGGCCTCTTCTTAGGTGCTTTTCTATTAGCATTGGTAATGCTGATGGAGTTAATTTCAGATTTTCAGAAAAGTATTATTATTGCTTTTTTTATTAGCATCTCTGTCTGTCTTCAAGTCATTGTTGGAAAATATCTTTTCTGGAAGTTTATTAAATATCCGATAACACTGAGTCGTGATAAGGATATTTTTCTATTCTTAATGTTAGTTCCGCTGATAGTGTTTGTTGGGGTAACCACTGGGGTCGGGCTAGCGTATATTTTTTATCCATTCGCATTAGACATGTTCTCGCTCTGGTTGACGTGGTTTGTAGGCAATATTCTCGGTATTTACGTTATGTTGCCTCTGACGCTTAGCTTTATAGGTCGTCCTCGTGCTGTATGGAAAACAAGACGCTGGTTCCTAGGTGTGCTTGTCTTACTTTCCCTGATCATCATCAGTACCATTGTGTGGAGTATCCGTCAGTTTGAAGTTAACCGTCTTGCTGATCAGTTCAAAATAAGAACCCAGGAAGTATCAGAACTATTCAAAGTGGCTTTAAAGACACAAGAATTGATACAGGATGGCGTCTCACGCTTATTTGTCGCATCGGATAATGTCAGCAGAGAGGAGTTTAAAAGCTTTGTAGATTGGACGAGTTATGACCAACAGCACATTCAGGTTGTTGAGTGGTTACCTAGGATAGTTGATTCACAACGACAGGTTTATGAAGAAGAACAGAAACAACATTTTGGCAATGACTTCGCCATTAAAGAAATTGTGTCTTCGAAAAAGTTGGGCGTATCAAAGCATTATAGTGTTTATTTTCCAATAACATACTTGGAACCTGAGGCTGATAATTTCATCGCACGTGGATTTAATCCGTACTCATCAGTTGTGTCAAAAAAAGTGATTGATGAAGCGATTAAAAGCGGGCAAGCCGTGGCGAGAAGTCCATTGAAGATGATACGTTCAAAAGAGCTTATAAATGCCCTCGTAATATATCGGCCTATATATCAAACGCCTTCAGGGAATATAAGTTTGGAAAAAGAAGGGAATAGGATCATTGGTCTGGTCAATATGGTTATCCGGGTTAAAGAATTTGTTGAAGATATTTTGAAGCAATCTTCAAAACCAGAATTTATGACAAACTGGCTTGACGTTCAAAGTGGTGAATATTTTTATCAGCAAAGTGATCTTATGAATACCGGGATAAAACACTACGTTGATTTTGAAGTAGCTGGGCGTCAAATGCAGTTGCAGTTTTATCCAACACCATATTTTATTGATACATACTCAACGAGCCTAGCATCACTAGCATTAGTATCTGGCTTTTTGATTACAACATTCTTTGCTCTATTATTTTTGAGTATCACAGGAAGAACATATCGAATTTCGACAGAAGTTACATCACGAACAAAAGAGTTGTCTCAAGCAACTCAGCGCGCGCAGGCATCAGAACAACGCATTCGAGATGTACTTAAGAAAATGCAGTTAACTGAGCAACAACTTCGTCTTTCTGATATTGCGTTTAACTCCACTAGCGAAGCCATGATGATCACTGACGCGAATAAATACATTATCGCGGTCAATCAGGCTTTTGTGGATATTACTGGCTACAACCAAGAAGAAGTGATTTATCAGTATCCTGACTTTTTAATCACGGAGTTTTCTTCAAACGAACCTATTCGACTAACTCATGAGTTGTGGGATGTTATGCAGAGTAGGGGGATGTGGCGAGGCGAAGTGAAGACAATCACTAAAAAAGGGCAGTCAGTTCCCACCTATCTATCCATATCCGCTATTTATGATGCCGATCAGGTACTGACTAATATGGTTGCTGTTTTTACAGATATGACTGATGTAAAAGAAGCTCATGCCAAGATTGCAAGGCATGCTAACTACGATAGCTTAACCAATTTACCAAACCGGCGTTTATTTACTGACCGTTTACATCATGCGATTAAACGCTCAGAGAGGCTTAATGAGAAGATCTGTCTTATGTTTCTAGATCTAGATCGTTTCAAGGATGTTAATGATACGTTAGGTCATGAATTTGGTGATGAATTACTTCGGCAAATGGCGCTTAGAATTTCGAGTTGCATTCGAGAAATGGATACCGTTGCCCGGCTTGGTGGTGATGAGTTCACGATTATCTTATCTGAGTTCAATAACAAAGCGCATGCGATTAATGTTGCAAAAAATCTGATTAATGAAATCGAAAAGCCAGTTGAAATTAAAGGGCAATCTATACGCGTCTCAACCAGTATTGGCGTCACATTTTTCCCTGATGATGCTCAAGATCCAGGGATTTTAATACAAAATGCTGACAGAGCCATGTATGCGGCAAAAGAGCTGGGGGGCAGTGCATTCAAATTTTACAATGCTGAGCTAGAGTCAAGCTGGCTTGCCAGAACATTTATTATTAATGAATTAGAATCTGCTTTATCGAGAGAAGAATTGAATGTGCATTATCAACCCATTATTTCATTAAGTGAACAGGATTATTTACATGCTGAGGCTCTAGTGAGATGGAATCATCCTAAGCGCGGTATGATTCCTCCATCGGATTTTCTTCCTCAAGCCGAACGCATGGGGATGATCGATAAGATTGATGATTATGTCTTTAAACGCGTTTGTGATGATCTTAAACGATGGAAAAAAGACGATATGACTTCCACACATATTTCTATTAATCGCTCAGCACATAATTTTGGTGGGCAGCGGGGAAGGTTAGATTGGTTAGCTTATTTAAGTGAGCAATCATTATCAGGCGAATTGATCACTCTCGAGATAACTGAGAGTACTTTAATGCAGAGACACTCAGAAAGCCGAATGTTGTTGCATAGGCTTCGTGATGCCGATATAAAAATTGCTGTTGATGATTTTGGCACAGGCTATTCTTCATTATCATACCTAAAGGAAATGGATGTCGATTTTCTGAAAATCGATCGATCCTTTATTCACGATCTTGAGCTGAGTGAAGATGATAGAGCTATTGTTGAAGCTATTACGGAGATGGCAAAGCGCCTGGATATTCAAGTTATAGCGGAAGGGGTGGAGACAGCTAGCCAGGCAGAGATTTTGAAAGATATAGGCTGCCATAGTTTGCAGGGCTTTTACTATTCTAAACCCTTACCAGTGTCAGAGTTTGAAGACTACATGCGTAGTTTAATAAAGTGAGTGATATTAAATCAGTGTGAATAGTGGCGGAGAACGAGGGATTCGAACCCTCGATAGGCTATTAACCTATACACACTTTCCAGGCGTGCGCCTTCAACCACTCGGCCAGTTCTCCTTAAGGGAGCGAAAGATTACCTTAGATTGCTTCTTCTGGCAATGATGGATCTGGCGATTCTTTCTTTGTTTTTGTTGATGCTTTAGGTTTACTTGCTCTTGTTTTACGTGGTTTACGAGCAGGTTTCTTTTTTTCTTCTGTTACTGTTTCTGGCGTTGAATTGTCATTTGTTTCTGATTGTTCAGTCGATGCTGGCGCAGTTTCTGTAACTGCATCAATATTTGCGTCTTCTGGGGTATCAGAATCTGACGATGCTTGGGCTTGCTGGGATTTTTCTTTATTCTTACTTGCTGATTTGGTTTTATCTTGTCGAGCATAAAAAGCAAGCCCTTTGAGGACAATATCAGGGTAGTAATGAACATCATCAGACAGTAATGGGAGTAGAGCTTCTGCATCACCACCAGTGATGATGAATCGGACCCGATTATTAAAGCTTTCTTTTAGATCATTGATGATACGCTCAATGGTAGCGGTTACAGCATATAAAGTGCCGGTTTGGATAGCACTATAGGTATTCGTTGCTAGGGTTTTAAACTCTTGAGTATCTGTGTCTGCAGTTAATGCATCTGTATTATTGACCAAGCTGCTTTTCATAATACTAATACCAGGAATGATCATACCTCCCTGATGCTGACCAGTCTTGGTCACAATATCTACGGTAATGGCTGTTCCACAATCAATAATGCATTGTGCAAGCCTGGCATGTTGTCTGGCTGATATAAGAGATAACCAACGGTCTACACCAAGTTTTTCTGGCTCATCATAAGCATTGCTAACGCCAAAATGCTTTTTCTCAGCATGAATAAATTGCGGTGTTATATCCCATTGTTTTTGTGTCCAGTCGCTGAGTTGTTCGGCTATTTTTTCCCCGGCTACATTAGCAACATATATTGATTCGATGTCAGATAATGCCTTCCAAGCTTTATTCAATGAGGCTTTTATACCTGATTTGTTTCTGTCAAAACTGTGGCTGTCGCTCAGGCCATTATTATCCATAGTGGTCCATTTAACGCGACTATTGCCTATATCTACTAGTAATTTCATGAGGCAAACCTAATGCTAATATGACTATTAGACAGCAGTTTTATTTCATTGTTTTGTAAATAGCGTAATTCGCCATGCTCATTAATACCGCATGCAAGCGCCGTTGTTTTTTGTGTTCCATCAATCAGCGTGATGGCTTGATCACGTAAAGCATCATACTGAGGCCAGAGAGGAAGGAAGTCAGTAAGACCTCGATGTTCAAACAGTTCTATTGTTTCTATCATGTTCTGAATTATTTTTCCTGCCAGCCAGTTACGACAGGGGACCGGGTCACAAAGCTGTTCGAGGCTGGTAGATGGTTGTTGAATTAATGTTTGTGTGGATTCAGGAAGCTTGAAGTTAAGGCCAATTCCCACAACAGTGTATTGTTTGGTATTAAACCGAGATTCTACAAGAATTCCTGCAAGCTTTTGTCTTTTATATAAAACATCATTAGGCCATTTCAGGCCTAACTGATTGATTCCAGACTGCTTGAGCGTATTTATTAAACTTATACCAACAGCAATACTGAGTCCATGCCGGGCTTCTTCTGCGCAGTGAGGCCAAAACAAAGATAGATATAAACTACCTACTGGTGGAGATTGCCAACTATCACCGCGTCTGCCTCGGCCAGCAGTTTGAGTTTCGGCAATACAAACAGCAGGTTCTAACTGACCTTGACTGAAACGTTGCCAAAGAATGTCATTAGTGGATGTCACTTCAGGCAAAATCAAAATTTCAGAGAGTTTATTAACCGTCTGAGGTTCGATTGCACTGACAATGGCAGCATGCGATAGCGGTGAAAATGATGGATTGTTCAAATGGCTGTTCGGGGGTTATAAAACGATGAGACAGTTTAACAGTCTATGAGGGGTAGGGGGAGTCTCCCACAAAAATTAGCTTGAGTAAGGCTTAAACTTTGATATCTAAAATACTTCCAACCATTTCATTGCTTGCTTTCACAACTTTTGCAGAAGCTTCGACTTGTCTTGCATTAGCGTCCAGTTCAACTAATGCCTTAGTTAATTGTTCGTTTGAGCCTGGATCGGCTGAAGCGATTTTTGCGCTACTTTGTGCTGCACCGTAAATGCCACTTTGAATGCCGGCTACGCCTGATTGAAATGCAGAAATGCTGCTCATAAATCTCTCCTGTTTAGATAACTTTATATCATTTTTTATCTAATGGGTTTGTGACTGAGGTCGCCTTTTTATTTCTTGCATTAGCTTTCACATACATGATGGTAGAGCAAAAACAAAGACTACTGCAAATAAGTGCAAGGAGAGGATAAACAGATACTGATGAGGCACTATATAATTCACCTACAGCATGACTGAAGTAAAAAAGCATTAGAAAGCTTGTCCACGCATGAGTATAGGGTCGACCATAGAGTAAACCACGCATCGGAAACAATAAAGGGACAAGACCTAGAATTAGCATTGCTGCGATAGGATAGTTATCAGCATGAGGTGCAATAAGTATCCAGGCGAGAAGCGTTATCATCAAACCAAAAAAACTGATCAGGGTAAGAATGCGGAATAGTTTTTCAAGATTCATGTAATTTCTTTGCTGTACTTGCGACACGGCGACCAATCGCTTTACATAATGCTGTTTCGTTATTATCAAGAGTACGCTTATTCTCCGCTCCCGCTAAATGACTAGCTCCATAGGGTGTGCCGCCACTTTCTGTGTTCATAAGCTCGGGCTCACTGTATGGAAGCCCCATAAGTAACATGCCGTGATGAAATAATGGCAGCATCATTGATAGCAGGGTGGACTCTTGTCCGCCATGTAAGCTACCTGTAGAGGTAAAAACAGCCGCAGGCTTTCCAGTTAATACGCCCGACAGCCAACTATCACTGGTTGAGTCAATAAAATATTTAAGCGGTGCAGCCATATTGCCAAAGCGTGTTGGACTGCCTAATATTAGGCCACCGCAGTTTTCAAGATCATCTTTAGTGACGTATAAATGCCCTTGAGCTGGAATTGTATCTTCAGTTGCTTCACAGACTGTTGATACAGGAGGGACTGTTCTGATGATGGCTTCACAACCTGTGACAGACTCAACACCACGTGCTATTTGCTCTGCCATTGTTTTTACATGGCCGCTTCGGCTGTAATAGAGAATAAGAATTTTGATCATAGCAATTAGATTATTTCTAAAACGGATTCTGGTGGTCGGCCAAGTCGTGCTTTTTCACCGTGAATGACAATGGGTCTTTCTATGAGTTTTGGATGGCTAACCATAGCTTGTATTAACTCATCATCACTTAGCGATGTGTTTTTCAAATCTAGGGTTTTATAATCTTCCTCGCCTTTGCGTAATAAATTTCTGGGGGGGATACCGAGCTTTTTGATAATCGTTTTTAACTCTTCAAAACTAGGCGGCGTCTCCAAGTATTTGATTACATTAGGATGAATGCCTTTTTCTTCAAGTAAATTAAGTGTTTGCCGTGATTTACTGCAACGTGGATTATGCAGAATGGTGATAGTGTTCATCGAGATGGTTCCAATAATTTTTCTAGTGAAGATAAATGAATTTCAATGGGACGAATTGTTGCCCACTGGGAGCAGCCAGGACATAACCAGTGCATAGTACGTCCTGAAAAGCCGCAATTTTTACATGTGTAACGATCACCTTTGTGAATTAATGTCGTTGTAACTTCTTTTATGAGTGGTATTAAAGCTTGATGATTATCTTCGCCCAACATAATAAGTTGATGTAAACCTTCAACAGAGGGATGTTGATGCAATTGCTCGTATAAGAAACCCTGAGCTGCTTCAGTACCTTGTTTTTGTTCAACAAGCCGAGTCAGCATCAAGCGAGCAGAAGTGAGGTGGGGATATCTGTCTAATAATGATTCTAACCAATCTTTAAAGTCATCATGGTTATCCATATTGCTAAAACAGGTATAAAGTAAAGGTAATGCCTCAGGCAAAAAAGAGTGATTTTGTTTTTCAACATTTTGTAGTACGCGTATAGCTTTACGGTATTGTGCTGTTTTTATATGAACTTGGCCTTCTAACAAGCTAGCCCTCACACAGTTTTCATCATAATGATGGGCGCTACGTAATAAATTCAAAGCCTGATGTTGATCTTTGTTGATAACTTGCTCAGCAAGTTCACAATAAAATTGAGCAACCAGTGCTCGGGTATTGAGCTTGTCATTCGCTGGGATCTGTTTGGCCATATCAATGGCTTGTTGCCATTTTTTTTCTTGCTGATAGATCCGCAGTAATTGTTTAGGAGCTTCTGGGGGCGTACCTGGCTGTTGTAACAATTCTAAAAACAAGACTTCAGCCCTGTCTAATACGCCAGCACTCATATAATCCAGACCTAATTCAACGAGAGCTTGACGACGCTGTTGTGCACTTAATGACGGTCTGGCAATTAAGTTTTGATGAATTCTAATCGCGCGATCACTCTCACCTCGCCTACGAAATAGATTCGCTAATGCTAGATGTGTTTCGACTGTTTCACTATTTACTTCGAGCAAGCCAATAAATACATCAATGGCTTTATCAGGCTGTTCATTTAATAAATAATTTAAGCCTTTGAAATAGTCAGGACTAAAAGAGGATTCTTGCGGGCGATAGCGACGCTTATAATGGCGTCGGGCCATCATCCACCCTGAAAGTGCGGCTACAGGTAATAAGAAAAATAACCAGCCAAACATTTATTAATGTGCGTCTTTAATAGGCAGTATTCTTAAGCTATTAATTTCTTGTTCAGAAACGGATAGTTTTGATTGTAGCCTATGGTTTTCGTAGCGTAATTTCATTGTAGTGAATAATAAAATAACGGCACCTATAGCAACGCCTAGAAGCATCGATAGAGCCACTAATACGGATAAGGGGATGGTGAGTTCACTAAAATAATAATTTACCGTCACATCATTCATGTTAAATGCGGCAAAAGCAGCACTTACTAAGAAAATTAGCCCAAATATCAGGAATAATATTATTTTTCGCATTGTGCGGTGTTCCTTAAAATTACTGATGTTTTCTCATGAGTTTTATTCAATCAGGATCATACCCTAAAATTGAACCTTGCCCAGAATAAGGCGAAATCATGTAGAATTACATTTTATTTTTGACAGGTCGGTCCTGTATCAACTCGTGATTTTGGAGAATTCACCATGACCTTTGTTGTCACAGAAAACTGTATTAAATGTAAATATACTGATTGTGTTGATGTCTGCCCAGTAGATTGTTTTCACGAAGGTCCTAATTTCTTAGTTATTGACCCTGATGAGTGTATCGATTGCACCCTGTGTGAGCCAGAATGTCCGGCAGAAGCTATTTTTTCTGAGGATGATTTGCCTGATGAGCAAATGGAGTTTATACAAATCAACGAAGAATTATCTCGTGTGTGGCCAGTAATTTCTGAAAAGAAAGATGCTCTTCCAGATGCAGAAGAATGGGATGGGAAATCTAATAAAACACCTTTACTGGAAAGATAAAAGTCTTTTCTTGCATCATAAAAAAGCCCGCTTTCGCGGGCTTTTTTGTTTTTATACCATCAGATGTTTTAGTTTTTTCATGGCATTATTTTCAATCTGCCGTATACGTTCAGCGGACACTTGATACTGATCAGCCAGTGTATGTAGTGTGGCTTTATTATCTTCATTCATCCAGCGTTGCATGATGATATCTCTACTTCGATCATCTAGTGTTGCTAGCGCATTTGATAATTTTTGGTTCTGGTAATCCGTATAATTATCATCTTCCAATTGGTTTGACGGATCTGAATTATCATTAGCCGCTAGATAAGCAACTGGTGAGTAATGGTTTTCATCATCGTCAGCATCACTTGGAAGGTCAAAAGATGTGTCTGGCTGAGCTAATCTACGCTCCATTTCCATCACATTATCTGCTGTCACACCTAAGTCTTCTGCGACGGCTTCAACTTCTTCTTTATTTAACCAACCAAGGCGTTGTTTAGCGCTACGCAGATTAAAAAACAATTTACGTTGGGCTTTAGTTGTAGCAATTTTCACAATACGCCAATTACGAATAACGTATTCATGTATTTCGGCGCGAATCCAATGAACAGCAAACGAAACCAAACGTACACCCTTTTCAGGGTTGAAACGTTTAACCGCTTTCATCAGACCAATATTGCCTTCCTGAATCAAGTCAGCAACAGGTAATCCATAACCGCTGTAACCTTTGGCAATACGAACAACAAAACGAAGATGTGATAAAACCATCTTTTGAGCAGCTTTAAGATCGCCGTCATTCTGTAGGCGCTGAGCGAGGTCGTATTCTTCTTCCTCGGTTAATACGGGAATGGTATGCACAAGACTGGTATAAGCATCTAAATTACCAATAGGTGCTAAAGCCATATCATATTGAGCTACATTCGTTGTCATCTGTTCTTGTCTCCTGAGAGTCATTCCTTTAATCATATCATTAAAGGATTAGTATGAACTATAAGATGTTTATTTTTAGAGAAAGTTCCTGTTTTTGTAGGCTAAGTGGGCTCAATATCATTCAGGTGTCGACCCACGGCCAACCATGCTCCCAATACACCCAGAAAAAGGCCAAAGAGTGGGAGCGAGAGAAACATTTGCCCCAACATCCACTGCAAAGTAAACTGGCTATCGTAGAGTGCAGTCAATCTAGAGATAGGGCCATTAATGGCGACTAATGCTATTAACAGCGTTAACCAGGCAATAGCGCCACCAAATAGGCCATACCAGAACCCCGTGTATAGGAAAGGGCGCCTGACAAAGGCGTTAGTACCACCGACAAGTTTTATAACGCGTATTTCTGTTTGTCTGTTTAATATAGCTAAGCGAATGGTATTACCAATCACCAATAGCACACTCAATGACAGTAAGGTGGCAAGAATCGTGATGCCACGTTGACCAGTCTGGTTAATGGTTTTCAGGCGTTTTAACCAGGCCATATCGAGTTGAGCTAAGTCTACCTCCTGCATATTTTGCAAACGGTCAAGTAGGCCCTGTATGGCTTCTTCATGTTCTGTTTCTATAGGTTTGATGATAATGACGGGAGGCAAAGGGTTGCTTGGGAGGCTGTCGAGTATTTCGTCTAAACCAGATAATTGTCGAAATTCCTGCAAAGATTGCTTTGCAGAGTGGTAATCAACTGCGCTGACATCAGGCCAAACAAGTAATTGTTCAGCGAGCTGTTTGCCTCTAGCATCATTTGTACTGGGTTTGAGGAACAAGGAAATTTGGCTGGCATCATCCCACTGTCCAGCGACTTGCTCGACGTTTTTTAGCAATACGTATAGCCCTGCAGGCAATGCCAGAGCGATGCCTATCACTAACACAGTCATGACGCTGGCAACAGGTGTTCTGGATAGTTGTCCCAGACTGTATAGCATGACCTGTAAATGTCTTAAAAAATAATTAGGTAAGTTGAATGACAACATATCAGGCAAGACGTCCTTGTTGTAACGTAAGTTGACGGTAAGGCATAGTGCTGATTAATTCATGATCATGGCTGGCGATGAATACGGTGACGCCTACCTGATTGAACTGCTCAAAAAGATGCATGATTTCTCTTGAAAGTTCAGGGTCTAAATTACCCGTAGGTTCGTCCGCTAGTAAAACGGGAGGTCTGTTGACAACTGCCCGGGCAATACCTACACGTTGTTGTTCACCACCAGACAGCGCGACAGGTAAATTACGTTCTTTACCTAACAAATTCACTTTATCTAGAGCTGCCCTGACGCGACGGCCAATTTCACGGTGATTTTCACCGGCTATGATCAGTGGCAACGCGACATTATCAAAAACGGTTCGGTCATGTAGCAGGTTGTGATCCTGAAACACTAAACCAATTTTCCGGCGATAATAGGGGACTTTCCATTTAGGTAGGCGTGTCAGGTTTTGGTTGTTTACCCACACTTGTCCCTGCGTACTGCGCTCTATCAGAGCGATAAGTTTCAATAATGTGCTTTTACCTGCACCAGAATGACCTGTGAGAAAAGCCATTTCACCTTTTTCAAGTTCAAAACTCAGTCCGGATAACGCTTCTTGTTGATTTGTATAACGCTTATAAACGTCAGTAAAACGGATCATTTAATCTCTTCTTTCCCCAATAAAGCATCAACAAAATCAGTCGCATTAAATGGACGTAAATCATCTATTTTTTCACCGACGCCAATGTAGCGTATGGGCAGTTTAGTTTTATTGGCGATGGCAAAAATAATACCGCCCTTAGCCGTACCATCTAGTTTGGTTAGTGTGATGCCTGTCACACCAACAGATTGTTGAAATTGTTGTGCCTGCTGAAGTGCATTCTGACCTGTGCCGGCATCAAGCACTAACATGACTTCGTGTGGAGCCGTGTCATCTACTTTACCCATGACACGTTTCACCTTCTTTAATTCTTCCATTAAATTGGACTGGGTATGGAGTCGACCTGCTGTGTCAGCGATGAGAATGTCCATATTTCTGGCTTTGGCGGCTTGTAAGCCATCAAAAATAACAGAAGCAGAATCAGCCCCGGTTTTTTGTGCGATCACGGGGATATTGTTTCGCTCGCCCCAGACTTGTAATTGTTCTACAGCGGCCGCACGGAAGGTATCACCAGCCGCAAGCATGACTTTTTTACCTTGCTGTTGGAATTGTTTGGCGAGTTTACCGATTGTGGTCGTTTTGCCTACACCATTGATGCCCACCATCAAAATGACGTAAGGGCCGTCAGTTTTTTCAGGAATTTCAAGTGGCTGGCTGCTAGGGTCGAGGATAGTAATCATATCCTCACGCATCGCCGAAAATAAGGCTTCAACATCACTAAGCTGTTTACGAGCAACACGCTGGGTTAAGTCACTGATAATTTTGCTTGTTGCTTCAACACCGAGGTCCGCTGTCAGTAGCTGTGTTTCAAGCTCTTCCAACAAATCATCATCTATATTTTTACGCCCAAGAATTAAACTCGCAAAGCCTTCAGTAAGTTTGCTGCTAGTTCGGCTCAGGCCCTGTTTAAGACGACTGAAAAAACCAGGTTGAGAAGAGTTGTCGTTACTTTCCTTCTCCACTTCTACTGGAGAGGATAATTCTGGTAAATTTTCAACAACATTTTCTTCAGCTACAGGGGCATCGGATTCGGGTGTTTTCGATTTTCTTTTTAGGAAACTAAACATATTCTCTGCTTGTCGTTAAACTTCGACGCTAAATCTTATCACGCGTTACAAAAAAAGAGATGTAGATGCTGAATATAAAAAAAATAGCGTGGGTAGTTTTTTTGTTACCTACGATCGCTCTAGCAGATGTCAGTGAGTTCGAATTAGACAATGGTTTAAAGCTGATTGTAAAAGAAGATCATCGCGCACCAGTGGTCGTTTCACAAGTCTGGTATAAAGTTGGAGCGAGCTATGAGCACGAAGGGATAACAGGAATTTCACATATGCTGGAACATATGATGTTTAAAGGGACTAAACATCTGGCACCAAATGAATTTTCCCATATTATTGCTGAGAACGGCGGCGATGAAAATGCTTTTACTGGCCAAGATTACACTGCCTACTTTCAGAAACTTCATAAAGATAGATTAGAAGTCAGCTTTAAGAATGAAGCCGACAGAATGCGCAATTTAATCATTGATCCCGATGAGTTGTTAAAGGAACGCAAAGTTGTTGCCGAGGAGCGACGAATGCGGACTGATGATAATCCTCATGCTTTGTTAAGAGAACAGTTTCATGCAGCTGCTTTTGTCAGTAGTCCATATCATAGACCAGTGATTGGTTGGATGAGCGATATTAATCATTATCAAGCTGATGATTTAAGAGCATGGTATCAAAAATGGTATGCACCGAATAATGCCAGCGTCGTTGTGGTGGGGGATGTTTCTCCAAAAGCGGTATTGGCATTGGCAAAGAAATATTTTGGTCCACTAAAATCAGAAAAGGTACCAGTATTAAAACCTCAGCTTGAGGTCGCTCAAAAGGGCATACGACAAGTTGAGGTAAAAGCACCAGCAGAACTGCCTTACCTAATGATGGGCTGGAAAGTCCCATCAGTGACGACAGTTACCAAAGGTGAAGAATGGGAACCCTATGCATTAGACGTGTTGGCGAATATTCTTGATGGTGGCAATAGTGCGAGGTTTGCAAAGCAGTTAGTGCGTGAACAGCAGGTAGCTACCAGTGTTGGTGCGAGTAATAGTCTGTTTTCACGTCTTTCAGATTTATTCACTATCTCAGGTACACCGGCGAGCGGTAAATCGATAGATGAACTGAAAAAAGCCATTAACGAACAAATTGCTCAACTAAAAACTCAAGCGGTAAGCCAACAAGAGCTTGCGCGTGTGAAAGCACAAGTCGTTGCTAATGCTGTATATGAAAAAGATAGTGTGTTTTATCAGGCCATGCAGATTGGAATGCTAGAAACCATTGGTGTTGATTGGCGTGTAGGTGAAGACTATGTGGATAACATCAAAGCGGTCACAGCAGAGCAGGTTCAGGCAGTAGCAAATAAATACCTTACTAACAGCCAATTAACAGTGGGTGAGTTAGTGCCTTTACCACTTGACGGCCGTCATCCTGTTTCATCCGCTGGAGGTCAATATGTCCATTAAACAATGGGTTTTTGTTATTACGCTATTGTTTAGTTCTAGCGTATTCGCCAGTCCCGATATTCGACACTGGACTACAGAAAACGGTGCAGAAGTGTACTTTGTGAATGCACCAGAACTGCCGATGGTTGATATCAATGTCGTCTTTAATGCTGGCGCAGCGCGAGATGGTGAACATCCTGGCTTGGCAAAACTCACCAACGCTATGCTCGATGAAGGAGCTGCTAATTTGGATGCGGATGCCATTGCCGATGTCTTCTCATCCATAGGTGCCAATTATGGTTCAAGTTCTCAGCGCGATATGGCTGTGGTGAGCTTACGTACGCTGACAGAAAAGAAAGCTTTTGATACGGCTTTAAATATGTTTGAACGGGTACTGACAAAACCCACTTTTCCTGAAAAGTCATTTCACCTTATAAAAAATCAGCTACTGACAGCTCTTCAGGCTGAAAAACAATCTCCGCAAAATCTAGCGACACGGACGTTTTTCCAGACACTATATGGTCAACATCCTTATAGTAGAATGCCTGCGGGCGACACTCAGAGTGTCGAAAAAATCAATCTGGATGACTTAAAAACGTTTTATAAGCAATTTTATGTCGCAAAAAATGCGGTAGTAGTGATTGTCGGTGATGTCAGTGAGCAGCAAGCCAAACAGATGGCAACACAGTTAACTGCTAATCTAAAAAGTGGAGAAGCGGCTCCTGAATTGCCCTCGGTTGTTCCTTTTTCCAAACAACAAAAAGTGGTATTACCATTTCCATCATCACAAACCACCATTATGATGGGGCAGTTAGGGATGAGTCGGGATGACCCTGATTATTTCCCCTTATATGTGGGTAACCACATTTTAGGTGGCAGTGGCCTAGTCTCTATATTGAGTGATGAAATACGCGAGAAACGTGGCCTGACTTATGGCGTTTATAGCTACCTTAGTCCTATGCAAAAATCAGGGCCTTATGTGTTTGGTCTGAAAACGCGTAATGATCAAACAGATGAAGCATTGGGTGTGCTCAAAGAAACGTTAAATACCTACATCAAAAATGGCCCTACTGAAGCACAATTAAAAGCAGCTAAACAAAACATCACCGGTGGTTTTGCCTTGAGAGTAGATAGTAATAGCAAGATCGCTGACTACCTTTCTATGATAGGCTTTTACGGATTGCCACTGGATTATCTGGATAGCTTTAACGATAAAGTGAATGCTGTGACCGTGGCTGATATTAAAGACGCCTTTAAAAGGCGTGTTCATGCAGACAAAATGTTAACGGTATTAGTCGGTGGCGAAACAAAATAACAAGACCAGATTGGGTGCTCTGAGGCTAATCGGCGGTATTTGGCGGGGTAGGAAACTCACGTTTCCTGAGGTAGATGGATTGAGACCTACCAGTGATAGAACTCGAGAAACAGTATTTAACTGGTTGCAGCCATATATCGGTGACAGCCGATGTCTTGATTTATTTGCGGGTAGTGGTGCCTTAGGGTTTGAAGCTGCTTCACGGGGGGCTGCTGAAGTCACGCTGGTAGAAAATAACCAGCAGGCTTTTTTACAGCTAAAGCAGCATGCTGAAATACTTCAGACTTCCAATTGTTTTATCAAGAATACCACGGCAGTACACGTTATCAGTGAACTGAAAAGAAAAGTTGATATCGTTTTTATTGATCCACCATATCAATTAAATTTGTGGACCTCGACGGCAAATGATCTGGTTGCCTATGACGTCTTGAACGACGGGGCACTGATTTATTTAGAATATCCGGCCAAGCAAGATATGCCTGAATTACCAGCAACATGGCATTTATTGAAAGAAAAGAAAGCAGGTGATGTAAAATACTGCTTATTTGAATTTCATGCTGGAGAAGATGATTGAGTACGGTGGCTATATACCCAGGTACATTTGATCCCATAACTTATGGGCATATCGATCTGATAAAACGCGCTTCACCCTTATTTGAACGGATTATTGTTGCGGTTGCGATCAACCCTGGCAAGCAACCCATGTTTAGTCTGGACGAGCGGGTAGCATTGGTAAAAAAAGCGACTGATGGTATTGATAATGTCGAAGTCAGTGGCTTTAAAGGTTTATTAGTCAATGAAGCACTTAACATGGGGGCCAACGTTATTATTCGTGGCTTGCGAGCAGTGTCAGATTTTGAGTATGAATTACAATTGGCCACAATGAATCGCCGGATGCAGTCAAAAGTAGAAACCTTATTTTTAACCCCTGCTGAAAATTTGAGTTTTGTGTCTTCCACGCTAGTGAAAGAAATTGCTGTATTGGGTGGTGATGTCTCTGAATTTGTTGCGCCTTGTGTACAAGAAGCATTGAAAAGCAAATTGCCGGCCCACAACTAAGCACGCTAAAATTATTTAAAAGTTACTGGAGTAAACCATGTCGCTGTTTATCACTGATGAATGTATTAACTGTGATGTCTGTGAACCAGAATGTCCAAATGGGGCTATTTCTCAAGGTGCTGAAATCTATGAAATAGATCCTGATTTATGTACTGAATGTGTTGGTCATTTCGATACACCACAATGTGTTGAAGTCTGCCCGGTTGATTGTATTCCTAAAGATCCGGATAACGAAGAAACACATGACCAGCTCCACGCAAAATATGAAACATTGATGGCTGCAGGTAAATAAAACCGATTTATTTCCACGCCATCTTCATAAAATAAAGCAGCTGATTCAGCTGCTTTTATTTTTTAGCTAAGCAAAACGACAGATTATTTTGAGCCTCGCTCATGCTGAGTTATGCTTAGCGCTTTTCAAGTCCCTGATTTAAAGAGAATCCATGCAAAACGAATACCGCCCCGACCAAGTAGAATCCGCTGCACAGCAATATTGGCAGGAAAATAATAGCTTCCATGTTGTGGAAGATACATCTAAAGAAAAATTCTATTGTTTGTCGATGTTCCCCTATCCAAGTGGACAGCTACATATGGGGCATGTGCGTAACTACACAATTGGTGATGTCATTGCGCGTTATCAGCGCATGCAAGGGAAAAATGTATTACAGCCTATGGGGTGGGATGCATTTGGTTTACCTGCAGAAAATGCGGCAATTAAAAATAAAGTGGCGCCGGCATCATGGACATATCAGAACATTGATTATATGCGTGGTCAGTTACAGCGTTTAGGGCTTGGCTATGACTGGCAACGTGAGTTAGCTACCTGCACTCCACAATACTATCGTTGGGAACAATGGTTATTTACACGTTTATTCGAAAAAGGGCTGGTCTACAAGAAAACAGCTGCAGTGAATTGGTGCCCGCATGATCAGACCGTATTAGCGAATGAGCAGGTGATTGACGGCTGCTGCTGGCGTTGTGATACCAAAGTGGAACGTCGAGAAATTCCACAATGGTTTATGAAAATTACCGATTATGCCGATCAGTTACTTGCCGATCTGGATCAGCTTGAGGGCTGGCCTGAGCAAGTCAAAACCATGCAGGCAAATTGGATTGGTCGCTCAGAAGGCGTACAGATTCAATTTGATATGGTCGGCAGCAATGAAACACTCGAGGTATACACTACACGACCAGACACCTTGATGGGCGTGAGTTATCTGGCTGTGGCAGCAGAACATCCACTTGCGCTTCAAGCAGCAAATGACAATCCAATCCTGCAAACATTCATTGATGAGTGTCGCAAAATGGAAACCTCTGAAGCGGCCATGGAAACAGTAGAGAAAAAAGGTGTTGATACTGGTTTACTTGCTATTCATCCGGTAACAGGGGAGCAAGTGCCTGTCTGGGCGGCTAATTTTGTTTTGATGGGCTATGGAACCGGTGCAGTGATGTCAGTACCAGCTCACGATCAGCGTGATTTTGAGTTTGCACAAAAATACCAGCTGCCTATTAGTCAGGTTATAAAACCACTAGATGATCAAGATGTTGATTTAACAAAAGCAGCATTCACTGAGAAAGGGGAGTTGATTAACTCTAAACAGTTTGATGGCTTAAAAGCACAAGAAGCTTTTGATGCTATCGCTGATTTTCTGGTGAGTCAGAATAAAGGAGAACGTCAGGTTAATTATAGACTTCGTGATTGGGGTGTGTCTCGTCAACGTTATTGGGGCACTCCGATTCCGATTATCAATTGTGATGATTGTGGTGCGGTTGCCGTACCTGAACAGGATTTACCAGTAGTTTTACCTGAAGACGTGATCGTAGATGGTTCAGGTTCACCAATTAAATCCATGCCTGAGTTTTATGAGTGCAGCTGTCCTAAATGCGGCAAACCAGCACAGCGTGAAACCGATACCTTTGATACCTTCTTTGAATCATCCTGGTATTTCGCACGTTTTGCTTGCCCAGATAATAGTGAAGCCATGTTGGATGAGCGAGCAGATTACTGGTTACCAGTAGATCAATATATCGGTGGTATTGAACATGCTGTCCTGCATTTATTGTATGCACGTTTTTTTCATAAACTGATGCGTGATGAAGGGTTAATCTCGGGTGATGAGCCATTTAAAAATCTGTTAACGCAAGGCATGGTGCTAAAAGATGGTGCCAAGATGTCAAAATCGAAAGGCAATACTGTCGATCCGCAAGCTTTAATTGATCAGTATGGTGCTGATACCTCTCGTTTATTTATGATGTTCGCTGCTCCACCTGAAATGTCACTTGAATGGTCAGATAAAGGTGTTGATGGGGCAAATCGTTTCTTGAAACGTTTGTGGCGTGCTGTAACTGAGCATGCTGCACAAGGTGTAGTGAAACAGGGCGATTTGTCTGATTTACCTGAAGCATTGCAGGCATTACGCCGTCAGGCATACCAGACATTGGCAAAAGTGAGTGATGATGTTGGTCGTCGCCATACTTTTAATACAGCCATTGCAGCCGTAATGGAATTAATGAATAGCTTCACTAAATTAAATGATGATAGTGAGACAGCGCGTGCAGTGATGCAGGAAACACTTGAGCTGGTGGTGTTGATGTTATCTCCAATCACCCCGCACATTTGCCACCATTTATGGCACACTCTAGGACATGATGAGGCTGTGGTAAATGTCTCCTGGCCAATGGTTGACGAAGCGGCTTTAAAACAGGACAAAATTGAGTTAATGGTGCAGGTGAATGGTAAATTACGGGCCAAAATCTCCGTAGCAGCTGAAGCTGAACAAAAAGAGGTAGAAGCATTGGCATTTGCTGATGAAAATGTTCAACGCTTCACTGAAGGTAAAGAGGTTCGTAAAATGATTCTAGTGCCCGGCCGTCTGTTAAATATTGTGGTTGCTGGCTAAATTTAAGGATATGAAAATGAATCGTGTAGTGATGAGTTTGATGACTGGTATTTTGCTGTTGACACTGACTGCCTGTGGTTTTCAGTTAAGGGGACAAGCTAATGTGCCAGAAGCATTAAAAACCATCTATATTCAAGGATTGAATATACGACAAGATTCATTCGGTTTACAGTTAAAACGCGCTTTGACACGTAATGGTATTCAGGTTCTGGATACCTACAAAGAAGGTGCTGCGGTTATGGCTGTCGTGGAAAATGTATTTGAACAAAACGTATTGTCTGTCGGTTCAGATGCTAAAGTTACCGAGTATGAGTTAGAAACCCGGTTTTCTTTCAAAGTGTCTTCGCCTGATGGTGAACCTATGAGTGATGTCATTACCATTCAAGCCAGACGCGATTATCAATTTGATCGTAACCAACTATTAGCTATGGATGAACAACGGGAAGCTATTCGCGAAGATTTAAATAAACAGATGGTTCAGAATGTCTTGAGACGACTCTCAGCAATGAAGTAAATAATGCGGATTAGACTTGAACAGTTAAGTACTCATTTATCCACTTCATTAAAACCAGTTTATTTGTTATTTGGTGAAGAAGCGCTTCTGATTGAAGAGGCGGCAGATAATATTCGTCATCATATTCGCCAAGCTGGCGCTAATGAGCGTGAAGTTTGGAATGTTGAAGGGCGTTTTGACTGGTCACAGATTAAGTGGCAGGAGCAGAGTTTATCGTTGTTTGCCAGCCAGCGGCTTATCGAAATTCGTTTGCCTTCAGGAAGTCCGGGAAAAGAGGGTGGCGAAGCATTAAGAAAATTTGCTGCTAATCCACCACAGGATACAACGCTGTTAATTATCAGTGGCAAAATTGATGCGCGATCACAAAAAGCTAAATGGTTTACAGAGCTGGATAATTTAGGTGCTACCCTTCCTATATGGCCAGTAGGTTTAGTCCAGCTACCCCAGTGGATTGCTCAACGAATGCAGGCAAAAGGGCTTAAAAGTGATCCTAAAATTGCGACATTGATTGCTGAGCGTGTGGAAGGTAATTTATTTGCAGCAGCACAAGAAATTGAAAAGCTTTCTCTACTGAGTCTTGATGGACAAATTGATGAGGCTTTAGTGTTGGCTTCAGTAGCCGATAATGCCAAGTTTGAAGCCTTTGGTCTCATGGACGCGGTCTTTGCCGGGCAGACAGCAAGAATCCCACGTATAATATCTCGCTTACGCGCAGAAGGTGTTGATATTCTGGCTGTTTTCTCAGCAGTCAGTTGGTCATTACAACGTGTGGTTGATATGTCCGCACAATGGGCTTCAGGTGAACCCATTGATCGCGTCTTTGCTTCTCAAAAACCGCCGGTGTGGGATAAAAATAAAGCTGTTATGCGTCAAACTATAGAACGTTATAGCCATACCCGCTGGCAGTCTTTCTTACAACAAATGTCTGATATAGATCAGGCGGCGAAAGGTATGACTAAAAACTGTCCTTGGCGCCTTTTGGAAACACTCTGTTTGAGTGCCTCTGGAATAGAGATAGAAACAAAAATACTGGAAAGGAGTGCTTAATTGAAAATTATTGATTATATGCACACATTAGGTCAACAAGCACGGTTAGCCAGCCGCAAACTCGCGAGTGCAGGCACAGATATTAAAAACCGTGCCTTGTTGGCAATTGCTACCGATATTCGTGCGAATGCTGAATTACTCAAGCAAGAAAACGCACGTGATTTAAAAGCCGGTGAAGAAAAGGGGCTGGACTCAGCGCTACTCGACAGACTGACATTAACAGATACGCGAATTGAATCGATGGCTGAAGGTTTGGAACAAATCGCAGCATTAGCGGACCCTGTCGGTGAAGTGACTGATATGAATTATCGCCCATCAGGTATTCAATTAGGCAAAATGCGAGTACCACTTGGTGTGGTCGGTATTATTTATGAATCTCGACCTAATGTGACGGCTGATGCTGCTGCCTTATGTTTAAAGTCCGGTAATGCAACCATTTTACGTGGTGGCAGTGAGGCGATTTACTCTAATCAGGCTATTGCTGCATGCATTAAACGAGGTTTGAATCTGGTCGGCTTACCGGAAACGATTATTCAAGTCGTTGAGACGACGGATCGTGAAGCCGTAGGCGCTTTGATTACCATGTCTCAGTATGTTGATGTGATTGTGCCTAGAGGTGGTAAAGGGCTGATTGAGCGTATTAGCCAAGATGCCAAAGTGCCTGTCATTAAACATCTGGATGGTATTTGTCATGTCTATATCGACAATGGTGCGGATCTGGATATGGCCGAAAACATAGCTCTCAATGCCAAATGCCACCGCTATGGTGTCTGTAATGCGATGGAGACGCTGTTGGTTGCTGCTGATGAAGCTGATGTAATCTTGCCTCGATTAGCGGTTAAGTATGCTGAAGAGGGGGTTGAGCTGAGAGGCTGTGAACGTACCTTGGAGATTTTGCCAGACATCAATAAAGCGACAGCAGAAGATTGGGACACAGAATATTTGGCCCCTATCTTATCAATTAAAATCGTCGATGATATTGATGAAGCAATAGCGCACATCAATAGACATAGTTCTGGTCATACTGAGTCCATTATCACGCAGGATTATCAGCGTTCAAGACAATTTCTGGCAGAGGTTGATTCAAGCTCGGTCATGGTGAATGCATCAACGCGTTTTGCCGATGGCTTTGAATATGGACTTGGCGCTGAAATTGGTATTTCGACAGATAAAATTCACGCCCGTGGTCCAGTCGGTCTTGAAGGCTTAACCTCACAAAAATGGATAGTATTAGGTAGTGGTCAGATCAGACAATAAACCAGCAATAGGGATTTTAGGCGGGACGTTTGATCCTGTTCATTTCGGTCATTTACGTACCGGATTAGATGTAGTTGAGCAGTTAAGTCTGGATCAATTACGTTTAATTCCGTGTGCAATTCCACCGCATCGTATTGAACCGGTAGCCAATGCTAAACAACGTCGAATGATGCTGGAATTGGCGATTAAAAACCATCCCAAGCTTATTGTTGATGATCGTGAATTAGACAGGGAAGGCCCATCTTATACGGTTGATACTTTGCTAAGTGTCAGAGAAGATTTGCCTGACAACCCATTATTTTTATTAATGGGAACGGATGCTTTTTGCAGCTTACCAAGCTGGTCACGTTGGCAGCAGATCATTGATTTAGCACATATTGTTGTGATGCAACGGGCTGATGAAACGTTTTTATTGAGTGATGAGCTTCAGATTTTTTTTGAACAACATCAAGCTGAAAAGGCGGATATCGAATTAAGCGCGGGTAAAATTTGGTCAGTACCTGTGACGCAAATGTCGATTTCAGCGACGGCTATTCGTGAGGCCTTAGAACAGGGTCGGGATGTACGTTATCTTTTACCGGATGCTGTGATTAGTCTGATTGAGCAATTAGGCCTTTACCCGCAAATATCATCAGTTCCAGAAACAGATGGATAATCTGTTTTTTGTATTATCCAAACTGGTATGGGGATTACTCAGTCCGACAAGTTTAATGGTCTGGCTGCTTCTTTTTGCCACACTGTTACTTTGGCTGAATTATGTCAGACAGGCGAAAAAATTACTGCTCTTGATGAGTATTGTGTCGTTTGTGGTGATGGGGTATCCGGTCGGTGATTACTTAATGCACCCGTTAGAAACACGTTTTTCAGCATCGGAAAACATACCGGAACCATTAGCAGGCATTATTATGCTGGGTGGTGCAGAACAATTAAAATTATCTGATAGCTGGCAAGCAGCACAAGTAGGTGATGGTGCAGAACGCATTCTAAAAACCGCTGAGTTAGCCAGGCAATACCCTGACTTACCGATAATTGTGTCTGGTGGCAGCAATCTGGTACAGATGCAAGATCTAGATGCTGAAGGGCAGGTTGTTAAGATGCTACTTTCACAGGCGGATGTCGATCCTGCGCGGTTAATTATCGAAACTCAGGCGCGTAATACCTACGAGAATTTTCAGAAATTAAAGCCCTTACTCCCTAAGCCAGCTGGCAGATACATCTTAGTTACCTCAGCCTACCATATGCCCAGAGCAGTTGGTGTTGCCAAGCAACAGCATATTAATGTGATTCCCTACCCGGTGGATTATCGGAGTGATAAACCCAATAATCGTTACTGGGATTTTGATTTACCAGCACATCTGTCAGTGCTGGAAACTGCCTGCCATGAATGGCTTGGCCTGACGGTTTATTACGCCACCGGTAAAACACAGAGCTGGTTTCCGCAAGCAACTGACACCGTTAATAAAAAAGACTAATTAACACGTAATAATCGGGATATTAATAAGCCCTTACGTTACACTATGAAACAGATAGATTAAATGGAGTGCCCAATGCAGGCAGAACAACTAAAATTATTGGTCATCGATGCCCTCGAAGACATTAAAGCAGAAGATATCCAGGTACTGGATGTAAAAGAAATGACTGACGTGACTGACATCATGATTATTGCCACAGGTAAATCAAGCCGTCAGGTGAAGGCTTTGGCAAATGAAGTCGTCATGCAAGCAAAAGCAGCAGGTGTACAACCTTTAGGGGTTGAAGGGGAAACAGTTGGCGAATGGGCGCTTGTAGATTTAGGTGATGTGATTACACATATCATGACACCGCAAACACGTTTAACCTACAACCTCGAAAAATTATGGGCTGTACCAGCACAGAGTGAACAGGCGTCGGCTGAGCAGGAATGAAAATAAATCTCGTCGCTGTTGGCAATAAGATGCCAGGCTGGGTGACTGAGGGGTATGAAGAATACAGTAAGCGAATGCCTCGGGAGTGTGAGTTAAAACTGACCGAAATCACACCCGCCCGTCGAAGTAAAAATGCTCAGCCAGAACAGTGGAAGAAAGAGGAAAGTCAGCGTATTTTGGCATCGATTCCTGATAATCATCATGTAGTTGCATTAGAGGTGACAGGAAAACATTGGAGTACCGAAGATTTGTCATTGCAGATGCAGCAATGGCTAACAGATGGACGTGATGTTTCTTTAATGATTGGTGGTCCCGATGGTCTAGATTCGAGTTGTTTACAGCGCTCGGATCAGAAATGGTCTTTATCGGCCATGACTTTACCCCATCCTTTGGTGCGAATTGTCTTAGCTGAACAGCTATATCGCGCCTGGACTATTCTGCAAAATCATCCCTATCATCGCTCATGAACTTTCCTTCGATCTATCTCGCTTCACGCTCTCCACGACGACGTGAACTTCTGTTACAGATGGGGGTGGATTTTTCTGTCATCAATCCTGATGTAGATGAATCTGTACTTGATAAAGAACTCCCGCTGGATTATGTGAGTCGTATTGCTAGTTTGAAGGCTGAAGCTGGTCGAGGTTTATTGCTGGCTGCAGATAAAAAGCCTGTTCTGGCAGCAGACACTGCTGTTGTTGTTGATAATAGGATTTTGGGCAAACCTCAAGATGACGAACAGGCTGCCAGCATGTTAAAAATGTTGTCAGGGAAAACACATCAAGTGATGACTGCAATTGCCTTAACTCAGTCAAACAGATTGTGGACAGCTGTTTCAGTCAGTCATGTTACCTTCGCAGATTTACAAGAAAAGGATATTCTTTGGTACATCAAAACCAAAGAAGGTGTTGATAAAGCGGGTAGTTATGCCGTACAAGGTTTGGCGGCATTATTTATCAAGCATATAGAAGGTAGTTATTCTGGCATCATGGGGCTGCCTATCAGGGAAACGGGACAACTTTTATTAACAATGGATGATCGATGAGTAGTGAAATATTAATCAACGTGACGCCGAGTGAGACTCGTGCCGCTGTAGTTGAGAATGGTCTACTTCAAGAAGTATTCATTGAGCGTAATGAATATCGCGGTTTAGTTGGCAATATATACAAAGGCAAAGTCTGTCGTGTGTTACCTGGTATGCAAGCGGCTTTTGTTGAAATTGGCTTAGCACGAGCTGCGTTTTTACATGTGTCCGATATTTCCATTCCAAAAGGCCAGACAGGCGATTTAAAAGAAGCACCCAATGTCGAACCCACCATCAGTAGTTTGTTGCGTGAAGGTCAGGAGATCTTGGTCCAGGTAATTAAAGATCCAATGGGGACAAAAGGTGCTCGTTTGACCACGCAACTTTCTGTTTCATCGCGTTATTTAGTTTATATGCCGGAAACGGAAGGCATTGGTGTTTCATTAAAAATCGAAACAGAACAGGAACGTGAACGACTAAAAACCAGTTTGATTGAACTGTTGGAAGAAGGCGCGGGTGGTTACATTCTGCGAACTGCAGCAGAGGGCGTATCAGAAGCCGAATTAAAAGCTGATTTGAAATTTCTATATCGATTGTGGGCAAAACTGCAAGAGCGTAAACAGCTTGTGAAATGTGGTGAGCCTTTACACGAAGACTTATCACTTGCGATGCGTGCTTTGCGAGATCTATTTTCTGTGGACGTTGACCGGATTCGTATTGACTCTGAAGAGACTTTTCACAAAGCGGTGCATTTTGCCGAAGGCTTCATGCCTGAATGCGCAGCTCGGCTTGAGCATTATAAAGGGGATTTACCTTTATTTGATTTGTTCAGTGTGGAGGATGAAATCCAGAAAGCGCTACAGCGGAAAGTGCCGTTAAAATCAGGTGGCTATCTTATTTTTGACCAGACCGAAGCCATGACCACGGTTGATGTAAATACCGGCGGCTTTGTTGGGCATAAGAATCTGGAAGAAACCATTTTCAAAACCAATCTTGAAGCCGCGCATGCCATTGCCCGACAGCTTCGTGTACGCAATTTGGGCGGTATTATTATTATCGACTTTATTGATATGGAAGAGCTTGGACATCGTGAACAAGTATTGCGTGCTCTGGAAAAAGCCATGCAGTTAGACCGAGCCCGTCATAATATCAGCGCCGTTTCAGAGCTTGGATTGGTTGAAATGACACGTAAGCGAACCCGGGAAAGTTTAGGCCATATCTTGTGTGAAGCCTGTCCTTGCTGTGAAGGCAAAGGCTATACTAAAAATGTAGATACTGTCTGTTACGAAATCTTCCGTGAAATTGTGCGTGAATCAAAGCAGTATGAGACAAAGCAGTTTCTCATTCTTGCCTCACAGGACGTAATTGATCGCTTAAATGATGAGGACTCCACAAAAGTGGCTGATCTTGAGCACCACATCGGCAAACCCATATTATTTCAATGTGAGCCGCAATATGGTCGTGAGCAGTTCAACGTGGTTCTAATGTAGGTATTTGATGCTAAAACGCAGCCTGCACATTGCCGGTCGGCAATTATTCTATCTCATCGCGATTTCCATCACGCTAGGGATTTTATTCTTGATAACAGCCATTTGGCTATCAGATCAGGTTGCAGAGCGAAAAGGTGAAATTGCTAGCTGGGCGTCTCAGCAAAGCGGTTATCCTGTAGAAATTGAAGAAGCCGGCCTATATTGGCTGGATCTGATTCCTAAACTGGAAATTAGTCAGGTAAAGGTATCAGCGAAACAAGGCAATACTCCCATTTTCGAGGCCGGACAAATTTATCTGGCGGTGGATGTTTTTTCGTCTATTCGCAGTGGCGAGCTGATGATTGAAGATGCAAGTATCCGTAATGCCAAAGTTAACGTTGAACGTACGGCTGATGGCCAGTTTCGGGTAAAAGGCTATCAACCTCAATCACAACAACCGCTTTCTGATGATAATATCAAAACGGTTTTTAGCTGGTTAACCAGATTAAAGCATTCACGCTTGTCTAATGTTCAGGTTCAGTACAAAGATGAGAATGAACCTGCGTTGAATGGCCAGTACATTATCGAACAGGCATCACTACGTTTTAATAATCAACAATTCATTTCTGAAGCAAAATTAGCTTTACCTGAAACCTTGGGTAATAGTCTTGAGTTATCAGCAACCGCCCAAATTAATGATGCATTAGATATTACTTCATGGCAGGGGTTATTACGTCTTGATGAGATTTCTTTGGGTAAATTACTTAAAAAACGCGCTTTCAGAGGGGCGAAATTAGATGATGGCCTGTTAACAGCCACACTGAATGTACAGAAAGCAAGTGAACAAGCACTGCTAGGCGGACTCGAGCTTGAACTGAGTGATGCTACCTTATCTTCCTCCAAACCTGATGATGAATTTACCGAAGTTAGTCTTGAACACTTGATGGGGGATTTTCAGCTAGATTACACCGATAAACAGTGGCAGATACAGGGTAAGCAGCTGCAAATTAAAATGGCTGGTGAAGAGTGGCCAGTATCAGCATTTGAGATTAAACAGGATGAAACTGGAGAGTTGTCTGGAAATGCTTCCTTCATCCGTTTGAGTGATATGACTTCTTTGGCTTTACTCATGAATGAGATGCCAGAGGTTTTAGTGAATACAAAACCGGCGGGTGATCTGCAAAATGTTGCTTTTGCTTATTCCGAGCATCTGGGATTAGGTAAGTTATCTATGCAAGCCAATGAGGTCTCATTCTTACCATGGCAGGATTACCCTGGTGCGAATGATTTAAGTTTTTCTATTGATAAGAACGAAAATCAAGGGTCAATTGAGCTCGACAGTCGTGCTACTGCTATTTATGCCGAAACCTGGTTGCCAGATTCTATTTTATTTGAGTCAATGAAAGGCAAAATAAGCTGGCAAAAGAGTGAAACTGGTTGGGAAGTCAATGCAGATTCATTGCAGGTCTGGAATGATGATTTAAATATTCTACTTAACGGTGAAATTGACCAAGTTAATGACATCACTAACACTGATTTAACAGTGACACTGCAAGATGTGGTTGCCAATACATGGCGTCGTTATGTGCCAAAAAGAATTTTGCCAGAGGACTTTGAGAAATGGTCAGCTGACGCTTTTCGTCAGGGAGTTATTCGTTCTGGTTCTATTACGATGAAAGGGGATCCTGCGGCCTTTCCTTTTGAGTCAGAACCCGAACGCGGCAGCTTTGATATGAAACTGAATGTGGAAGATGTTCAGTTACATTATGGACCAGGTTGGCCGGATTTAATGCACGTAAATGGCACGGTTGAAGGTAAGGGAAATAATTTACTTATTCAGAGTGAGTCCGGACAGATAGCGGGTTTTAACTTTAATAAAGTCACGACTACGATTAGTAATCTTGTTAAGAGCAATCCAATTCTGAAAGTCAGTGGTCTGTTAAATGGGTCAACAAGTAATGCCTTGGCTTTTCTGAAACAAAGTCCATTAAAGTCACGCTTTGGCAGTATTGATGACTGGCTGCAGGCTAAGGGTAGCAGCGATATTCAGCTGGATTTAACAGTGCCGTTAGTTGACCCTGATAGTGCGCAGGCTAAAGGCTATGTCAGTTTTAATCAAAGCCAGTTAACAACCAAGGCTATCGCCGGGCTAGAGATTAATGAGATTAATGGTCGTCTTTACTTTAGTAATGATGGTGTATCAGCTGAAAAGATTACGGCGAAAGCATTTAATGAACCCATTGTCATTAATACTAAAACAGAGCATGAAAAAACCTATGTTGATATTAATGGCAGAGTTGCTGTTTCAAGCCTCAATAAAATTTGGCCGGGTGCCATTCCTGCATTTGTCAGTGGCGAAACAGACTATTCAACTGGTCTTGCAATCAGTGAACCAACTCCGGGTGATTTTGAACTCAATGTCTCGATGACCAGTGACTTACAAGGTCTCAAGATTGATGCACCCAAACCATTAGGTAAGGAGCTATCGGAACCTATCCGACTTCAGGCAATGATACATGAAAAAAATGATGGCTTAGTCTATAACTTAAGTTATGCAGATTGGTTAAAAGCTGCCCTTTATTCTGATAAGAATCGTCGTATATCAGGGCAAGTTATGCTGGGAGGCCAGCCGTCTGATGGCGCGTTTAGCGGTTTACACATTGCTGGGATGATCAAAGAACTGGACATTCAGCCCTGGTTAGATTGGCAAGACAATTTACCTAAAACGACTGGACCATCCGTGTTAGAGACTATTGATAGTTTGGATATTCGGCTGGATAAACTTCAATTCAAAGGGCAGTCACTTGATAATTTGCACGTTAAAGGCAACCAAATAGAGTCGAATTGGCAGTTGGATTTGAGCTCGCCTCAAATAAAAGGCATCGTAAAAGTCCCCGCTGATATTAATAATACAACGCCACTTGATGTAAGCCTTCAATATCTTAAGCTTAATATGAATGATAAGGCTGGAGCTAAGTCAACTACGGATAAGTCATCGTCAGATGTATGGCCTGCGATTAAATTGTCGGTGGACTCATTGACTATCAATAATCTTGATTTGGGACAGTTGAATCTGCAAGCAGATACAACACCCAATCAATGGTTAATAAAAACAGCATCATTAATATCTGGGACTATGAAGTCCTCTGTGACAGGGGAATGGCAAAAAACAGAGTCTGGTGATACCAGTCATTTTGTGTTGGATATTGAGAGTGATGACTTAAAAGCATTACTTGCCCATTTCAACTATCAAAAAGTGATTGCAGCTAAGCAGGTCAGAGTGAATGCAGATTTAAACTGGAATGATGCTCCTCTTTCATTTTCCCGTCATAGTCTAAATGGCACGTTGGATTTGTCAGTAGGTAGAGGAAGTTTGCTTGAAGTAGAGCCTGGTGCCGCTGGTAGAATTTTTGGTTTACTTAGTATTGCGGCCATCCCACGTCGTTTATCTCTAGATTTCAGTGATCTGTTTGGTGGTGGTTTTGATTTCAGTAGTATCAAAGGACATTTTCAGTTTAATAACGGTATCGCATTAACCAATAATCTCACCATGCAAGGTGATTCGGCTGTGATTGAAATGAAAGGACCCATCGATCTGGTGAATCAAACCTATAATCAGGTGGTGAAAGTTACGCCGAAAGTGTCATCAACCCTGCCTCTTGCAGGAGCTGTGGCTGGAGGCCCGGTTGGGCTTGGCGTCGGTACCGCTATCTTACTGTTTGATAAAATTGCAGGTAGTGTCTTAGACAGAGATGTGATTAATTTGATCAGTTACAGCTATAAGCTAACTGGGCCATGGAATGATCCCAAACTCAATGTTGTCAATCCAGATAAGCAGTAGAATCTGATATCATGTATGTCTTTTAAACAAACGATGATTCTGTATTGATGAGCGCTTCGATTCCCGAGCAAGTACACCAGCAACTCCTTCTTCCTGTTGGTCTAACAGATAATGATCTGGAAAATGCATTAGCAACGACAATGACTGCTGGCGTTGACTATGCTGATCTCTATTTCCAGCAATCCAGACAAGAAAATTGGGTGCTGGAAGATGGGATTATTAAAGATGGTGGTTATCATCTTGAGCAAGGCGTTGGCGTCCGAGCATGTAGTGGTGAGAAAACCGGGTTTGCTTATTCTGATGATCTGGTTCTGCCAGCTTTACAAAAGGCAGCAAAGGCAGCTCAGGCTATTTCCAGGCAAGGGTCTCAGCAATCTGTAGCTGTCTGGAGTAAGCAGCAATCTCCAGTACTTTACAGCCCTGATGATCCGATTCTCGCTTTGACAGTAACTGAAAAATTAAACCTGCTTCGTGAAGCTGATGCTGCAGCAAGAGCTGCTGACCCTCGAGTCAAGCAAGTCAGTGTTAGTTTAGCTGGAGGGATTGACACGGTATTGATAGCGGCAAGTGATGGAACGTATGCCACTGACATTAGACCGCTGGTAAGAATGAATGTTAGTGTCATTGTTGAACATAATGGACGACGTGAACGAGGCAGTGCCGGTGGTGGACGTCGGATGGATTATCGCTATTTCCAACAAAATAATCTCGCAGTCAACTATGCAAAAGAAGCCGTCAGACTCGCATTGGTTAACTTGGAAGCTGTAGCTGCGCCTGCTGGAACAATGCCCGTGGTTTTAGGAAATGGCTGGCCTGGTGTGTTATTGCATGAAGCAGTTGGTCATGGTCTTGAAGGCGATTTTAATCGTCGTGGAACCTCGACATTTTCTGGTCGAATGGGTGAGCAGGTGGCCTCACCTTTATGTACAGTTGTTGATGACGGTACGATGCCATCACGCCGAGGTTCTTTGAATATTGATGATGAGGGTGTTGATGCACAGTTCACCACTCTGATCGAAAATGGCAAGCTGACCGGTTATATGCAGGATAAACATAATGCACGTCTAATGGGGAGTCAAAGTACTGGTAATGGACGTAGAGAGTCATATGCTCATTTGCCTATGCCACGAATGACAAATACCTATATGTTACCTGGGGAACATAAAGCTGAAGAAATTATCGCTTCTGTTGAGAAGGGCATTTACGCTGTCAATTTTGGTGGCGGGCAAGTCGATATCACATCGGGTAAGTTTGTTTTCTCAACAAGTGAAGCCTATCTCATTGAAAATGGTCAAATTACAACACCAGTAAAAGGGGCAACATTAATCGGTAATGGACCAGAGGTGATGCAGCGTATTTCGATGGTCGCCGATGATTTAGAACTTGATACCGGTGTTGGCAACTGTGGTAAAGAAGGACAGAGTGTACCAGTTGGTGTTGGGCAACCAACGCTAAAAATTGATGCACTTACTGTTGGTGGAACAGCTTAGCTCAGACTCAGAAGAATGATGGAAAAAAAACATAAAGCAGTGGCCCTGATTTCAGGTGGCCTGGATTCAATGCTGGCCGTTCGGGTTATGCAAGAACAAGGTATTGAAGTCGAAGGTATTAATTTTTACACCGGTTTTTGCGTTGAGGGGCATACACACGCCATCCGCAATCATGATAAAGATAAACAGAAACGTAATAATGCGCTATGGGTGGCAGAACAACTAGGTATTAAGTTACACATAGTTGATGTCATTGAAGAGTATAAAGATGTTTTACTTAATCCGAAGCACGGTTACGGGGCAAATATGAATCCGTGTCTGGACTGCAAAATCTTTATGGTGAGTAAAGCGGTTGAGTGGATAAAAGAAAATCATCACAATGGTTTTGACTTCATTATTACTGGTGAAGTGATTGGTCAACGGCCAATGTCTCAACGTAAAGCAACTATGCCGATCATCTCTGAAGAGTCGGGTGCTGATGATTTACTGCTTAGGCCATTATGTGCCAAGAATCTTCCTGAAACATTACCAGAGCGTGAGAGATGGGTAGATCGAACTAAGTTATACGGCTTTCACGGTCGTAACCGTAAACCGCAGATAGCATTAGCAAAAGAATTTGGCTTAACTGATTTTGCCACCCCGGCGGGTGGCTGTTGTTTCCTGACTGATAAAAGTTATTCTGATAAGTTGGTCGACCTATGGAAATCCCGAAATAGTAGAGAATATGAGATGGACGATATTATGCTGCTAAAAGTCGGCAGGCATATCCGTCCAAGTTCAGAATTTAAGCTGATCATCGCAAGAGACGCGGGTGAGAGTAAATTTCTTGAAGGCTATAGAAAAGAGTTTATTAGTATCCATGCCTTGAGTCATAGTGGTCCCATGGCATTGGTTGACGGTCAGCTTGATGAAGATCAGTATGAACTTGCGGCTTCAATCGTTGCTCGCTTTGGTCAGGGTAGAGTGGCGGATGAAGTTGAGTTAGATATTGCATTACCACGACAAGGAAGTTTGCAGATAAAAACACCGCCACTAGCTGCTGAACAAGTGTTACAGGAGTGGTATGTGTGAGTAAGCAAATCCTAGATGCTCGAAAGATGTTATGTCCTCTGCCAGTGATAAAAGCGCAAAACCAAATCAAAAAGATGAATCAAGGTGAAGAACTTGATGTCATTTGTACAGATCCTGGTGCTTTACATGACATCCCGGCATGGGCTCGAATTAACGGTCATGAAGTAATAGCCACGCAACAAAATGATGATGAGCTAGTCATTACGGTTCGAGTTGGTGCGTAGCACCAATATTGTGCAATGAGTGGTTTTTTGCACCGTTTTTGTGCGATTACTTGGTGCAAATGCACCTAAATAGTTGATTTTTTTATGTAGTAAAAGTTGGCGTGATTTCTGCTGTATTGTGTCGCGTGTTTAGTTTGCACTACAGAAAGTGCAGTTTATAAAAATTGGAGAAGTTAAATGTCAGTCGAAAATGTGCTTCAAATGATCAAAGATGAGGATGTCAAATTTGTTGACTTCCGTTTCACCGATACGCGTGGTAAAGAACAGCATGTTTCTTACCCTGCACACACAATTGATGAAGATACCTTCACAGAAGGCGCAATGTTCGATGGCTCTTCTGTTGCAGGATGGAAAGGTATTAATGAATCAGACATGATTTTAATGCCAGATCCTGAAACAGCTGTGATGGATCCATTCATGGATGACAACACACTGATTATCCGTTGCGATATCGTTGAACCTGCGACTATGCAAGGTTATGAGCGCGACCCACGTAGCGTGGCAAAACGTGCTGAAGCATACCTGCAATCTACAGGTCTTGGCGATACTGCATTCTTCGGTCCTGAACCAGAATTCTTCATCTTAGATGATGTTCGTTGGGGCAGTGATATGTCTGGTTCATTCTTCAAAGTTGATTCTGATGAATCAGCGTGGAATACAGAAAAAGTCTTTGCTGACGGTAATAAAGGTCACCGTCCGAAAGTGAAAGGTGGTTATTTCCCTGTTCCACCAGTAGATTCACTTAATGATATTCGTGCGGCAATGTGTTTGACGATGGAAGAAATGGGCTTACCTGTTGAAGTTCATCACCATGAAGTTGCAACTGCTGGTCAGTGTGAGATTGGTGTTAAATTTAACACATTAGTTAAAAAAGCTGATGAAGTTCAGTCTCTTAAGTATGTTGTACATAATGTAGCTCATGCGTATGGTAAAACAGCGACATTCATGCCGAAACCTATCGTTGGTGATAATGGTAGTGGTATGCATGTTCACCAATCTTTCTCTAAAGATGGTGAAAACCAGTTCACAGGTAACAAATACGGTGGTTTGTCTGAAACTGCACTGTATTACATCGGTGGTATTATCAAACATGCGCGTGCATTGAATGCGTTTACTAACTCTTCAACTAACAGCTACAAACGTCTTGTACCTGGTTTTGAAGCCCCTGTTATGTTGGCATATTCTGCACGTAACCGTTCAGCTTCAATCCGTATTCCTTTTGTTAATAATCCAAAAGGTCGTCGTATTGAAGTACGGTTCCCTGATCCAACGGCAAACCCATACTTAGCATTCTCTGCAATGTTAATGGCTGGTTTAGATGGTATTAAAAACAAAATCCACCCTGGCGATGCAATGGATAAAGATCTATATGATTTACCAGCTGAAGAAGCAGCAGAAATCCCAACGGTATGTCACTCATTAGATCAAGCTCTGGATTGCTTAAGTGAAGATCGTGCATTTTTAACCGAAGGTGGAGTATTCACTGACGACATGATCGATGCATACATTGCTTTGAAAATGGAAGAAGTTACTCGTATTCGTATGGAAACTCATCCAGCTGAGTACGATTTGTACTACAGCGTTTAATCACTTATGTGATGAAGCTAACAAAAAGCGCCTTTCGGGGCGCTTTTTTTATATCTGTGAGTTGCGGTATGTAAGCCAGTGGAATATGCTGAACAGATGAAAGTTATATCTCTGATTTTCTTATTGTTATTCAGCTCTCAAGGGCTAACAGATATATATCGCTGGGTCGATTCCGGTGGTACAGTTGTTTATTCTGATGAAGAACGACCGGGTGCTGAATTAATAGAATTACCATCATCAGCGACAACCACATACTCTGCACCAAAAATTCAGTCGATTACTACAGATGAAGTGACTCAGGACCAACCTCCTGTCCCTGATTATAAAATATCAATCACTGCCCCAGCTGCTAACGAAAGCATCTGGGTCAATAATGGTGATGTAAAAGTCACATTGAGTATAGAACCTGCTCTTAGTCTGGATAGAGGGGATGCTGTTCAGTTATATATTGATGGGCAAACAGTCGGTGAGCCTCAAGCAACACTAAACTATCAGTTTAATAATCTGAGTAGAGGTTCCCACGAAATTAAGGCCAATATCATCAATGCCAGTGGTAGTGAGTTAGCCTCAGACAGTATTGTATTTCATCTCCATCGAGCATCTAAATTAAATTAACGCTCCTACAAAGACTAGTTTAAAGATGTATATTGAACGCACATTTATGGTGCATTGAAGTTGTGTGTTCACATAATATTATTCACTTCACTACTTAAATCAGAGAAGTGAGAATAAGTGTTTCCATAGCAATCAATAGCTTAACTTTAAACGTTTTGATTACGCTCAAAAGTGGAGCGTTTTTTGCTATCAATTGAGCATGAATATGAGTGTGACCACTATGAGCGACAATGCTTTCGACAGCAGCGATGTACTGGAAAGTTTATCAACGTCTGTATTGATTTTGGACTCGGCATTGCGTGTGAGTTATATCAATACTGCCACTGAAATTTTATTCGAGATAAGTCAGCGGCAGGCGGAGAATATACCTTTACAAACTTTGTTACCTGGAGAGAGAAAACTTTTTAAGTCCCTGGATCGAGTTGTTTCTACTGGTCAGGCTTTAATTGAACGTGAAGTACACTTATTTTTACCAGCAAGCGGAGAAGTATTAGTTGATTGTTCAATCAAGATGCTGGATACGGATGACTCTTATGTCATTCTTGAAATTGCTTTGCTTGATTATCAACAGAGAATCAGTCGGGATGAAAATCTTCACACTCAGCAACAAGTGGTGCGTGGCCTCGCACATGAGATAAAAAATCCACTGGGTGGTCTACGAGGAGCGGCTCAGTTACTTGAGAGACAGTTAGACTCAGAAGATTTAAAGGAATACACACGCATCATTATTACTGAGGCAGATCGTCTACAGAATTTAATGAATAGAATGCTGGGGCCAAATCAGCAGCCAGAAAAACGCCATACCAACATTCACGAAATATTGCAGCACGTACGTCAACTCGTCGATATAGAAGTCGATGAACGTCTTCGCTTCAAAATCGATTACGATCCAAGTATTCCTGACCTTTACGCTGATTTTGACCAACTTATTCAGATCTTTCTTAATATCGTGAGAAATGCGGTTCAAGCTATGCATGGTGTTGGTTTAATCATACTGCGTACCAGGATTCAGCGAAATATCACAATAGAAAAACAATATTACCGTTTAGGAGTGTTAGTTGAGATTGAAGATAATGGTCCAGGCATCCCTGAGTCACTACAAGATAGCCTGTTCTATCCGCTTGTTACTGGCAGAGCTGATGGCACAGGACTTGGCTTATATTTAGTTCAGAATTTAGTACAACGTAACGGCGGAACGGTGAGCTGTTCCAGTAAAGTTGGACAAACTATTTTTTCAGTAATATTTCCTTTGGAGTTTGGACGTGAGCGCTAGTAGAGCGATAGCTTGGATTGTTGATGATGACCGATCTATACGATGGGTTTTACAAAAAGCATTAGAAGTGGTGGATATTACTGTTCGTGCTTTTGAAACTGGGGATACTGCTCTCAATGAGCTGAAACAAGGCCGAGAGCAAAGACCAGATGTCTTAATCAGTGATATCAGAATGCCTGGCATTGACGGTCTTGAGTTATTGTCTGAAATCAAAGAACGCTATCCTGAGTTACCAGTTATTATTATGACTGCCTATTCAGACCTGGATAGCGCCGTTTCTGTGTATGAAGGCGGGGCGTTTGAGTATTTACCTAAACCTTTTGATGTGGATGAAGCGGTTGAGTTAGTCCAACGCGCTATCAGTCATAGTCGTGAGCAGAATAATCAGCCAGCGGAAGACGTCAATATCGGTACGGATATCGTGGGTGAAGCTCCGGCGATGCAAGAAGTTTTCAGGGCGATAGGACGTCTAGCTCGATCCAATATCACTGTCATGGTTAATGGTGAATCTGGCACAGGTAAAGAGTTGGTTGCCCAAGCACTACATAGGCATAGTCCACGTAAGCATGGTCCATTTATCGCTTTAAACATGGCTGCGATTCCCAAAGAGCTACTCGAGTCTGAATTATTTGGTCATGAAAAAGGTGCTTTTACCGGGGCCCATGTACAGCGGAAAGGCCGTTTTGAACAGGCTAACGGTGGTACTTTATTCTTAGATGAAATTGGTGATATGCCGATTGAGTTACAAACACGTCTTTTACGTGTGTTATCGGACGGGGAGTTTTTCCGTGTTGGTGGGCATAGCGCTGTAAAAGTCGATGTACGAATTATTGCTGCAACCCATCAACATTTAGAAAAACTCGTTGAACGTGGTGATTTTCGTGAAGACTTATTTCATCGACTTAATGTCATTCGTATACATATACCTTCACTACGTGAGCGACGCGAAGATATACCGGCATTAGTGGCCTATTTTCTGAACAAAGCCGCTAAGGAATTAAATATGTCGACTAAGTCAGTTGCATCTGACGTAGAGATGTACTTATCACAACTTCCCTGGCCGGGAAATGTGAGGCAATTAGAAAACACCTGTCGTTGGCTGACTGTCATGTCACCGGGGCAAGTAGTACAGATGGATGATCTCCCTGTAGAGCTTTCTTCTGAAATTGTCGATGCAAATGATAGTAGACAAGGTGGCGACTGGCAGCAATTATTCAGACAATGGGCTGCAAATAAAGCATTGACTGGCCAAGAGGGCGCTCTTGCTGATGTCGTGCCACTGATTGAACACCTATTGATGGAAGTCGCTTTGGAAAAAACAGCTGGCAAACGACAGGAAGCAGCAAAGTTGTTAGGCTGGGGTAGAAATACACTTACCCGTAAACTAAAAGAAAGTTAGATTAAGGCTTGCATACCGGTAAAGTGGTATGTATAATGCATTGCTTAATCAGGTGCGGGGTGGAGCAGCCTGGTAGCTCGTCGGGCTCATAACCCGAAGGTCGTTGGTTCAAATCCAGCCCCCGCTACCAACTGAATATAAAAAAGCCTAAAACAATATATTGTTTTAGGCTTTTTTATTGGCAGTTTAATATAGCTTGCCATACCTGTTTATAGCTTCTTTTTTGCTGATAAATTTAGCATTTACTAATTCCCAACGTTGTTTGCTATCCATAACAATATTACAACCTAATGGCTGTAAGTGACCGTTTTCCAAAGCAAACATAGAGCGGCCAGGTTGTCTGATATCAGAAAAGTAGCGATCTAAGCTGATATCTATAATTCTCTCAGGATGAACATTCTCTACATAGATACGCAAACCGCCTCGCTGAGTGCAGTCACTGCTAGTGTCCTTGTCTTCAATCGTTTTAAACAAAATAAAATCTTTAGCTAGATCAGTGTCAGCCATAATGTGTTCACTTACAGAAAGACAACATAAAGAAAATAGAATGAAAGTAGAAGTTGATAGTCTCATAAAGGCGTTTTCCTGTGCTTGAGAGTTAAAAACAGACTGGTGACAGTACAAATAGTTTTATACGCGTATATTAAAAGGTGTATTTCATAGTCTGTGAGTCATTTGATTCATGGGTATATGAAAAAAGCAATAAAGCACGGACAAGTGATATTAAATAGTTTAAGTTGCTGTGATGGGTAGGTTTCTGTTAACATTCTTTGCTTTCTGGAGAGTAATCAGTACTGGAAGCAAGCTTGTTCCAGCACCGATGCTTATGGCAGAGCGGCCTACATTAGCCGCATGACAATATTTTGAATTCCGGGCCCCTGTATGGGGTTTTTGTTTTTCTGGAGAATTGATTTAGGCCGCAAGGCTTAACACAACATACTTATGGCCATTACTGATCAGATTGAACAACTTGTTGAGTCGTCGATAGAGACACTTGGATATGAATTGGTTGGTATTGAATATATCCAAGGTGGATCGGATCCAATATTACGGCTTTATATAGATGCTGAACAAGGTATTGGTATAGAAGACTGTGAGCGGGTCAGCCATCAAGTGAGCGGTATTCTTGATGTGGAAGAACCTATCCGAAGTGCGTATGTACTGGAAGTATCATCCCCAGGATTTGATCGACCTTTATTTAAGGCTCGGGACTTTGAAAAATTTAAAGGCGCTGAAGCAAAAATAACGATGAAATTACCGGTCAATGGCCGACGTAATTTTAAAGGTATTTTAGAAGGATTCAGCGAGGGTGAGATATTAATAGAAGTGGATGGTGAGGTGTATGCCTTACCTTTGGCAAAGTTAGCTAAAGCAAGACTTGTTGCCTAAAAAAAGCGTATTATAAGCGGTTAATATATTGAATACTGAGCTGGATTGGTCTGCTACATAATCCACTGGGGGCGTGATGAATAACAAAGAAATTTTATTGGTTGTCGATGCCATGTCTAATGAAAAAGGCGTGGGCAAGGAAGTCATTTTTCAGGCAATTGAAGCGGCGTTAGCGATGGCTACACGTAAGCGCTATGACATGGCATTGGATGCACATGTTCAGATTGATCGTGTCACAGGTAATTATGAAACCTTTCGTCAATGGTTAATTGTAGAAGACGAAGATTATCAGTCGCCAGATACAGAAGTGACTATAGAAGATGCTCAGGAAAACAACCCTGACGCTGTCGTAGGTGATTATGTTCGTGAGCCTATGGAGTCTGTTGAGTTTGGTCGTATAGCAGCACAAACAGCAAAACAGGTTATTGTACAAAAAGTACGTGAAGCTGAACGTGCACAGGTTGTTGATCAATACCGCGAGAAAGTAGGCCAAATGATCCATGGCACTGTGAAACGTGTTGAACGTGGAAATGTCACTTTAGATCTCGGTGGTAATGCTGAAGCTTTTCTACCTCGTGAAGAAATGATCCCACGAGAAAGTTTTAGAACAGGCGACCGTATTCGTGGTTATTTAAAAGAAATTAGACCAGAAGGTCGTGGTCCACAACTTATTGTTAGTCGTGTTGCTCCTGAGTTATTGATTGAACTTTTCCGCCTGGAAGTGCCTGAAATCAGTGACGGTATGATTGAAGTAAAAGGTGCTGCACGTGATGCGGGTTTACGAGCTAAAATAGCGGTGTTGGCCAAAGAATCTCGAATTGATCCTGTTGGTGCCTGTGTAGGTATGCGAGGATCGCGTGTTCAAGCGGTCACTAACGAATTGGCAGGTGAGCGCGTCGATATTATCTTATGGGATGAAGATGTTGCTCGGTTTGCTATCAACGCAATGGCGCCTGCAGAGGTTTTATCTATCGTTGTAGATGAAGATGCCCACAGTATGGATATCGCTGTTGAAGATGCACAGTTGTCACAAGCTATTGGCCGGGGTGGTCAGAACGTTCGCTTAGCTAGCCAGCTCACTGGTTGGGAATTAAATGTAATGTCAGCGTCTGATGCTGACAAAAAAGCGGAATCTGAAATTGGTGAGTTGCTCAAAACATTCATGGCTGATTTGGATGTTGACGAAGATGTGGCATTGATTCTGGCTCAGGAAGGGTTCTCTTCACTTGAAGAAGTCGCTTATGTGCCCGAACATGAAATGTTGGATATTGAAGAATTTGATGCTGATATCGTTGCTGAACTTCGCTCCAGAGCAAGGGATGTACTGTTAACTCGGGCAATTGCAAGTGAAGAACAACTTGAATCAGCAGAGCCAACGCAAGAACTGATTAATATGGAAGGAATGACGCAAGATCTCGCGTTAACCTTGGGAAGTAAAGGTATCACTAATCTTGATGATTTAGCTGAACTCGCTGTTGATGAGTTAGTTGAAATAGGTGGTATGGAAGAACAGCAAGCTGCTGCACTTATCATGAAAGCCAGAGAATCGTGGTTTGCTAATGAACAAACAGATGCAGGGGAGTAACCAATGAGTGACATGAGGGTTAAGGACCTAGCTGGCACAGTCGGTATTACAGCTGAACGCTTGGTAGAACAGCTGAACGAAGCAGGGATTAACGTCTCAAAGCCTGATGACTTCATCACTGAAGAGCAAAAGCAGACGTTATTACAATTCCTTCAGCAACGTCATGGTAAGTCTGGTGATGGTGAAACTGCAGCGCCCAAGAAAATTACACTGAAACGTAAATCAGTCAGTGAAATTAAATTAGGCGGCACAGCTCGTGGTGGTAAAAGTGTCAGCGTTGAAGTACGTAAGAAACGTACTTATGTAAAACGTAATGAAACTGAAGATACACCGACTGAGAGTAATACAGAGCAAACTGCTCAGATGAGCGTTGCTGAACAGCAGGCTGCGGAAGTAGCACGACTTGAAGCGCTTCGTCTAGAAGAGGCTAAACGTCGTCAGCAACAAGAAGAAGATGAGGCTCGTCGTTTACGCGAGTCCGAAGAAGAGGCTGCGGCCGTTGCTGCAGCTATTGAAGCTGAAAACAAAGCGGCAGAGGAAGCCAGCTTAGCAGCAGAAGAAGAGAAAAAAGCCCTGGAAGAAGAAGCTAAATCTAAGAAAGCTGAAGAAGCGATTGAAGAAACAGTGAAACCTAAACCAAAGCAAAAAACAGAGCCAACCTTAACAGCCTCACAACTAGCGCATAAGAAGCTAGAAGAAGCTGATGCAAAACGACGTGCTGCTAATTTAGCTCGAATCGAAGCTGAAAAAGCACTCGAAGCGAAGAAAAAAGCACGTGAAGAGGATGAGGCATTAGAGAAAGAGAGAGAAAAAGCTCGAGCAGCAGCTGCTGAAGCACAAGCAAAAGAACAAAAAGCTGGTGTGCGTAAGACAAAAGATGCAGAAGCGAAACATAATCGTGATAAGTCTGTTCGCAAGGGTGGTCGTAGCGATGACGACTTCGAGCGTAAAGAGCTTCATGTGACCGAAGGTAAAGGTGGTCGCCGTAAGAAGAAAAAAGGATCGTCAGCAAAAGTTGCTGTTAATAAAGATCAAGAACACGGCTTCTCAAAACCAACTGCACCAGTCGTACATGAGGTGAATGTACCAGAAACCATCAGTGTTTCTGATTTAGCCCAGCGTATGTCTGTCAAAGCCGGTGAAGTTATCAAAGCACTGATGGGACTTGGTACCATGGCTACCATCAACCAGGTTCTTGATCAAGATACTGCCGTCATCGTGGTTGAGGAAATGGGACATGTTGCAAAACCCATTAATGAAAATGAAGTTGAACAAGCGCTTCAGGTGTCAGATGAGCATCAAGGTGAAGCAATTGGTCGAGCACCAGTTGTTACCGTCATGGGTCACGTTGATCATGGTAAAACATCATTATTGGACTACATCCGTCGTACTAAAGTGACATCTGGTGAAGCGGGCGGTATCACTCAGCATATTGGTGCTTACAAAGTCGAGACAAGTCGCGGTGAAATTGCATTCTTGGATACACCGGGTCATGCTGCATTTACAGAAATGCGTTCTCGTGGTGCAAAAGTCACAGACATCGTCATTCTAGTTGTAGCTGCAGACGATGGTGTTATGCCACAAACGATTGAAGCGATTCAGCACGCGAAAGCAGCAGAATCAGTCATTATCGTTGCTGTTAACAAAATTGATAAACAAGATGCTAATCCTGATCGTGTTAAACAAGAATTAGCTAACCATGAAGTCATCCCAGAAGATTGGGGTGGTGACGTTCAGTTTATTCCGGTATCGGCATTAACAGGGCAAGGTATTGAAGATCTGCTGGAAGCGATTTCACTTCAAGCAGAAGTTATGGAGCTCAAAGCGCCTGAGCAAGGCCCTGCACATGGGACTGTCATTGAAGCACGACTGGATAAAGGTCGCGGTACGGTTGTGACAGTACTGGTTCAACAAGGTACGTTAAACAAAGGCGATATCGTTGTTGTTGGTCAGGAGTATGGTCGTGTTCGTGCTATGTTTAATGAAACAGGCGAGCAACTCAATCATGCTGGTCCATCAACACCTGTAGAGTTGTTAGGTTTATCTGGTACACCAGCTGCGGGTGATGAACTTCAGGCAGCACCTGATGATCGTACAGCACGCGAAATCGCTAACTTCCGTCAAACTAAAGCGAGAGAGCAAAAAATGGCTCAACAGCAGGCGGCTAAGTTGGACGAAATGTTCAATAAGATGGAAGAAGGCGACGTTAAAACACTTAATGTGGTTATTAAGGGCGACGTTCACGGTTCTGTTGAGGCGGTCAGCCAAGGGTTGCAGAAACTGTCTACAGATTTAGTTAAAGTCCGTGTTGTCGGTTCAGGTGTTGGCGGTATTAATGAAACCGATGCACAGCTAGCCGCAGCATCTGATGCTATTTTAATCGGCTTTAATGTCCGTGCTGATAATGCAGCACGTAAAGTGATCAGTGAAAAAGGTCTGGATGTTCAGTATTTCAGCATCATTTATGATCTATTAGACGTCGTTACTAAAGCCATGACAGGTATGCTTGAACCTGTATACCGAGACGAGATCATCGGTCTGGCTCGAGTTGATGATGTCTTTAGATCACCTAAATTTGGCGATATCGCAGGTTGTTTGGTTGTCGAAGGTACTGTTAAACGTAGTAACCCAATTCGTGTCTTACGTGATAACGTAGTTGTTTACGAAGGTGAACTCGAATCATTACGTCGCTTTAAAGATGATGTCAATGAAGTGAATGCGGGTACCGAATGTGGTATCGGTGTGAAGAACTACAAAGACGTCAAACCAGGCGATCAAATCGAAGTTTATGAACGTGTATTAATGAAACCGACCTTGTAATGGCAAGAGAATTCAGTCGAACTAATCGCTTTAGCGAAGTTATAATGAGAGAACTCGCGTTGATGCTTCAACGCGAGATTTCTGATCCACGTGTGGGAATGGTCACTGTGTCCCACGTAGACGTAACCTCAGACCTTAAGTATGCCAAGGTCTATGTCACGCGCTTTAACGGCTTTGAAGATGAGCAGGACATGAAAGAATGTCTGGCAGGGCTAAACAGCGCTGCGGGTTATCTGAGAAGAGGATTAGCGGGGCGCGTCAAACTGAGAAATATGCCTGAGCTTCAATTCTTTTATGATAAAACCTTAGAACATGGTTTTCATATGGATGAATTGATAGCAAAAGCCAATGCAGATATTCCCAGAGAAGACGAAGACTAATTCTCACAGCTGATGGCAAGACGAAATAAAAAAGGTCGTGATATCACGGGTATTGTGATTATCGATAAACCTACAGGTCATAGTTCAAATCATATTCTCCAACGGGTTAAACGTCTTTTTGACGCAAAAAAAGCCGGCCACACAGGTAGCCTTGATCCTCTTGCGACAGGGCTTCTTCCTGTTTGTTTAGGTGATGCCACTAAATTATCCAGTTATCTATTAGACGCTGATAAACAATATCAAGTGACATGCCAGTTAGGCGTTATTACCGATAGTGGTGACTCAGATGGTGATGTCATCGATGAATTGCCCATTCCCGAATTTGATGAAAATACTTTAATCAACATCATCCAGCAATTTACTGGTGAGATTGACCAGGTTCCCCCCATGTTTTCTGCATTAAAATATCAAGGCCAACCTTTATATAAACTGGCAAGGCAGGGCATTGATGTTGAACGCAAAGCACGTCGTATCACTATCTACGCCATTGACTTACTTGATTACCAGCGGGATAAGTTTACTTTGTCGGTTCGTTGCAGCAAAGGGACTTATATTCGGACACTGATCGAGGATATCAGTCATGCACTAGGCACCGGTGGACATGTGATAATGTTAAGAAGAACGGCAGTTGCTGGTTATGATTTATCACAAGCAGTTACGATTGAAACCTTGCAGAAAGTGCTTGATGAAGAAGGGCTATCAGCATTAGATGGCATGTTGGAACAGGCTGAAGATGCCTTACCAGATTGGCCAATGATATTACTTGATGCAGAGGCGACTAAAAGTATCGGTTATGGACAATCGGTGACGGTTGATGAGCCCTATAAAAGCGCAAATGTGCGTATATACAACGCCGATAATGAGTTTATTGGTTTAGGTGAAATGTCAGTAGAAGGTGTGGTTGCGCCAAAGCGTTTATTTGCTAATGGGCTGTCATAAAGTACGCCTTGTTTCGTTTTAAGAAAGTCGGTAGAATTCCTACTTTCAAAAGGTTGGCTGTTCTGGTGTCAAGATGCTGGGGCAGTTCAGAATTTAACTAGTAGCAACAGCTACAAAAAGTTGGAGTATTTAATGTCTATTTCTGCACAACAAAAGAAAGAACTTATCACTAAATTTGCACGCTCAGAAGGTGATACTGGTTCTGCTGAAGTACAAGTTGCTTTATTAACAGCACGCATTACTAATTTGTCAGAACACTTCAAAACAAACATTCACGATCATCACTCACGTCAAGGTCTGTTAAAAATGGTTAGCAGCCGTCGTAAAATGCTGGACTATCTTAAAAAGACAGATATCCAACGTTACCGTGCATTGATTGCTGAATTAGGTTTACGTCGCTAAGTTGATTTTGGTGACTCAAGATATGCAGCCAATGTGGCCGGCTAGATCGGCGACCTCAAGGCAGGATATATAAAATATGCCCCTGAAGCTATAACAGTTTCAGGGGCATATTCGTTTTTAGATTTATGATTTTAAATCAGTTGTGGAACGGGTCCATGGCTGACAATAGAGAAGAAAAGGAAGAAAAGAGTGAACTCAGTAAAAAAGACAGTTCAGTACGGTGACCATTTATTAAGTCTTGAAACCGGAAAAATCGCACGTCAAGCCGGTGGTGCCGTTATTGCCAGTCTTGGCGAAACGTCAGTATTAGTGACAGTCGTTGGTAAAAAAGATGTCAACCCAGGCCAGGACTTTTTTCCTTTAACCGTCAACTACCAAGAACGTACCTATGCAGCAGGTAAAATTCCTGGTGGTTTCTTCAAACGTGAAGGTCGTCCAAGTGAAAAAGAAACACTCACCTCACGTTTGATTGACCGTCCATTACGCCCATTATTCCCTAAAGGTTTTGTTAATGAAGTTCAGGTGATTGCGACTGTAGTTGCTTTAGATCCTGAAATTGATCCTGATATTCCTGCAATGATTGGTGCTTCTGCTGCCTTAGCTATTTCTGGTATTCCATTCAATGGCCCATTAGGCGCGGCACGTGTTGGTTACGTTGATGGTAACTATGTATTGAATCCGAATAAAGCTAAATTAGCTGAAAGTGCACTGGATCTTGTTGTCGCAGGAACAGAGAGTGCTGTATTGATGGTTGAATCTGAAGCGTCTGAATTACCAGAAGAGGTGATGTTAGGTTCAGTGATGTTTGGTCATCAGCATATACAAACAGCTATTAATTTAGTGAAAGAGTTACAAGCTGAAGTAGGTAAGCCTGCTTGGGATTGGACTGCACCAGAAAAAGACGTCACATTGTATGATCTGGTTAAAAACAATGCTTATGCCGATATTCAAGAGGCCTATGCGATCAGTGATAAACTGGCACGTCTTGAACAACTAGGTAACGTTCGTGCAGCTGCTCTTGAAGCGATTGCTACAGAAGATTCAGAGTATTCTGAAGATGATGTTAAAGGCGTTTTTGCTAAGTTAGAAAAAGAACTAGTCCGCGGTAAAATTATTGCTGGTGATCCACGTATTGATGGTCGTGATACTACAAGTGTCCGTCCAATCTTCGTTGAAACTGGTGTTTTACCTCGCGTTCATGGTTCAGCATTATTCACTCGTGGTGAAACACAAGCTATCGTGGTCGCTACACTGGGTGCAGAGCGTGATGCACAAATGATTGATGCAGTGGAAGGTGAGTATCGTGATCGCTTTATGCTTCACTATAATTTCCCTCCATTCTGTGTTGGTGAAACAGGTTTTGTTGGTTCACCAAAACGTCGTGAAATTGGTCACGGTAAATTAGCGAAGCGTGGTATTCAGGCTGTTATGCCTTCTGCGGAAGAATTTCCGTATGTAGTGCGTGTTGTCTCTGAAATCACTGAATCAAATGGCTCAAGCTCAATGGCTTCTGTCTGTGGTACCAGCTTGGCCTTAATGGATGCCGGTGTGCCGATTAAAGCTCCTGTAGCCGGTATCGCTATGGGCTTAATCAAAGAAGAAAATGGCTATGCTGTACTGACTGATATCCTGGGTGACGAAGATCACTTAGGTGATATGGACTTTAAAGTTGCCGGTACCGATAAAGGTGTCACTGCATTACAGATGGACATCAAAATCGAAGGCATTAATGAAGAAATTATGCGTACAGCGCTAGCGCAAGCACGTGATGGCCGTATGCATATTCTTGAAAAAATGAATGCTGTTATCAATACGCATCGTCAGGAAATGTCTGAGTTTGCCCCACGCATTATTACAATCAAGATTCATGCAGATAAAATTCGTGATGTTATTGGTAAGGGTGGTGCAACCATCCGCGCAATTACAGAAGAAACCGGTGCTACAATCGATATTCAAGATGATGGTACTGTGATGATTTTCTCTTCTGATTACAATGCCGGACAACAGGCACTACGTCGTGTAGAAGATATTACTGCTGAAGTTGAAGTCGGTAAGATCTATGAAGGTCGAGTCGCTAAATTGATGGACTTCGGTGCATTCGTGACTATTCTGCCTGGTAAGGATGGACTGGTACATATTTCTCAAATTTCAGAAGAACGTGTAGAAAATGTGTCAGATAAACTATCGGAAGGTGATTTAATCCAAGTGAAAGTGTTGGAAGTCGATCGCCAAGGCCGCATTCGTTTAAGTATGAAGGCCGTTAATGAAGAAACAAAAGAAGACGAATAAGTCTATTTTTTGAATCTTAAATTAAAGCCTCGCATTGCGAGGCTTTTTTTTACCTCAAATTCAGCAAACCTAGATTCTTATCATTCGTAAAAGTACGATCTGGCTACAGCCTAGCGTAATAGGAAAGAGTTCCTCTTGATAAGCTAAATGATAACGATTATCATTGATGGTTCTATAAGAGGAATTTTTATGGCTCAAGAAAACGAAGCATTAACGAGTACAGAGAATGTCAGTACAGGTCCAGCCCCCACAGCCGATGTAAATGGGGATCCAGGTTCAGTAGCATCAACAATGCCTGACACATTGAATGGTGTAGACATGAACACACTCACTCCACAACCTGATGCTGTTTCACAGTTTATTGAGTTTATGCATGTGGGGGGGCCAGTAGTATGGATTCTATCCGGATTTTCGGTGATCGCATTAGCGATTGTTCTTATCAAACTATGGCAGTTCATGACCACGCGTCCCGAATCTTCTAAGCATCTAAAATCGGTTATTCATCATTGGCAAAAAGGCGATGCAGCTGAGGCAATGTTACTGCTTAATCCTAAGCGTCCGGTTGATGAATTAGTGTTAATGTCGATGCGTGGCCTAACCCAACACAAATTAGATGTAGCCACGTTAAAAGAAGAACTTGATCGTGTTGCTACGCTGCGCCTCAATCAATTACGTGCTTATCTTCGCCCATTAGAAGTCATTGCCACACTCAGTCCTTTATTAGGTCTACTGGGTACAGTATTAGGGATGATTATTGCTTTCCAACAAATGGAAGCGGCAGGTAATCAGGTTGATCCATCCGTGTTATCGGGTGGTATCTGGCAAGCGCTATTAACCACAGCAGTGGGTCTTGCTGTAGCTATTCCAGTAGTCACGGTACATAACTGGATGGAGCGTAAAGTTGAACGGGTTGCCGCATTAATGAATGATGCTGTTACACAGGTCTTCACCGTAGAACGAGCTCAGGCCATCTCTACTGAAAACAATACCATGCGTCATGCTGCTTAATACTGAACCGCCAAGGCACAAAAGGGCGATCAGTCTGACGCCACTGATCGACGTGGTGTTTATTTTGCTCCTGTTTTTTATGCTGTCTTCAACCTTTATACAATGGCGCCAAATTGATGTTTCGGCGCCGAGTGAGTCTCAGTCAGAGTCACGAGAGCAACGTATTGTGACCCTGATATCTAATGATGGTACATACAAAATTGGCAATATGACTTTATCCCTACAAGATGCCAATTCAGTTGCCTCTGTTGTTAAACAAGACCCAGAAGCTGTTTACGTGATTGATGTTAAGTCGGGTGTACAGACGCAAAGTATGATTGATCTGCTAGATGCATTTAAACAAGCGGGTGCCGCCTCAGTCAGTTTGGCGGGAGTGAATTGATGAAAGTCGGACAAAGTATCCAACATAAGAAGCCAGATCAGGATGATAATCTGGTGCCATTGATCAATATAGTTTTCCTGATGTTGATTTTCTTTATGGTAGCAGGTCATATCAGTCAGTCTGATCCCATTAAAGTGCAACCGCCTTTATCAGCGAGTGAGACGAAACAGGTGGAAAAGCCCTTAGTGATTATTGTCTCCGATAATGGTGAAGTCGCCATTGAGCAGGCAATTATTGATGACAGTGCTCTGTTACCTTCCATAAATCAGCATTTTGAAGCAGCAGAAAATAAAGATACTTTCCACATCTTAGTTAAAGTGGATGGCAGTTTGCCTGTTGACCAACTTCAGCATGTACTTTCCATCATTAAACAGTCAGGTATTAAGCGCGTTTCTCTGGCTACACAAAAACAAGCAGATTTAACATGACAAAAAGTCGTTATTGGATATTTGCGCTTTTGATTGCTGCTGCGATTCATGCTGCAGCTTTTGCTTTCTTTACCTATAAGCCTACTGAAGAAGATGGTGCAGAGCTTACAGGTGTACAGGGGGTGGAAATTGACCTGGGTATGTTAGGGGATATGGGCGAAGTAGAAAAAACGCAAGAAGAAACAGCTGAACCTGAGCCAGAACCTGAAGTTGAACCTGTGAAAGAACCAGAACCTGAGCCAGAACCTCAACCAGTGGTCGAGCCTGAGCCCGTTGTTGAACCTGAACCAGTCGTTGAGCCAAAAAAGGTGGAAGCAAAGCAAGTCACTGAGACAAAAGTCAAAGCCAAACCGAAACCGAAACCCGAAAAGCGTGTTGAAGAGGTCGTTGAGGAAAAAGTTGAGCCAGTAAAGCCAGTTAAAAAGCAAACTGTTGCTACCACAACAACAAGTCAACAGAGTGATAACAAACAAAATGCACAGAAAAAAACCACTGGTCAGGCTAGTGCGCAATTAAGTGGTAGCCAGATCGCTGCTCAGAAATCCTATTACAGTGAGCTTGCTGCAACACTAGCCAAGCACAAACGCTACCCTATGGCCTCAAGACGTCGTGGTGAAGAAGGTATCGTCAAACTCTTTTTTGTTGTTGATCGTGATGGCAAAATTCTGGACTTTCGCATCACTAAAAGTTCAGGTTCAAAGCGTTTAGATGAAGCTGTGATAAGCATGTTAAAAAAAGCTCAACCTTTACCTTCGTTTCCGGATGATATGTTGCAATCTCAGCTTGAAGTTAATGTGCCGATTGCCTTCCAGCTTAATACATAAGTTCAGAATTAATAAGGTTCACGGTGATTAATATGCGTTCAATTGGGGTACTTATGCATCGCTGGTTTGGTCTTGCTAGTGCGGTTTTTCTGTTTATTGCAGGGCTCACAGGTGCGATTATTTCATGGGATCATGAGCTGGACGAATGGCTTAATCCACAGTTATACAAAGCTAAAACACAAGATGTAGATTCTGCTTCAATTAATGTTTTATCGCTTGCCAATAAGTTTGAAGCTGAAAACCCACACTTAATGGTCAGTTTCATGCCACTCAATATTGAGGCTGATCATAGTCTAATGATGACGGTCATGCCTAGACCTCTTCCTGATACAGGCAAAGCGGCTGCAGTTGATTTTAATCAGGTAGCAATCGACCCGGCGACATCTGAGATTCAGGCAAATAGAATGTGGGGGCAGATATCTCTAGCGCGTGAGAATATTTTGCCTTTTCTCTACAAGCTTCATTACAGCATGCATATACCAGATGGATTTGGTCTGGAGCTTGGTATTCTGTTTATGGGGATTATTGCTATCGTTTGGACAATAGATAGTTTCATTGCCTTATGGATAAGTTTTCCAAAAGCAAAAAGCTGGAAGAAGTCATTACGATTCCGTTGGAAGCAAGGCGGCTATAAATTAAACTTTGATCTTCATCGCTCTGGCGGTGTCTGGTTATGGGGCTTTGTGCTGATTTTAGCGGTGACATCTATCTCGATGAATCTGAATAATGAGGTGATGCGTCCAGTGTTATCCGTTTTCTCTGAGCTGACGCCTACACCGTTTGATGAGCGTACTCCGACGCCATTGGATGAGCCCATCAATGCCGAGTTGAGTCGTGAACAGATTTTGCCGATTGCACGTCAACAAGCTGACAAGTTAGGTATATCCGATCCTGCAGGCGGGATTTTTTATGCGTCTCATTACGATGTTTATGGTGTGGGATTTTATAAGCCGGAGAATGATCATGGCGATGGTGGTTTAGGTAATCCTTGGCTTTATTTTGATGGGAAAAGTGGTCACTATCTCGGTGGGAAATTGCCTGGACAAGGGACGGCGGGTGATATCTTCATTCAAGCGCAGTTCCCTCTACATTCTGGTCGTATTTTAGGTTTACCTGGCCGAATAATCATTTCAATGATGGGACTGATGATCGCTATTTTCAGTGTCACAGGCATTATTATCTGGGCTAAAAAGCGTCGAGCCAGAGCATCTACAAGAACCAATCAAGCATTAAATATGTCTTCTTCTTTTCGCTAGCATAGATGATGCTATGCTAGCCGTATTTGAATAAATGAAGGATAGCTTATGCGCATTGATTGGCATCAGGTTTACGCCGCTATTTGGCGTAGTAAAAGTCAAAAACTAAAACCTGTTGTACGCCTTGATCCAGTTCGTCTTGATGAACTTCAGGGGATCGACAGACAAAAGCAAGCGATTGTCGATAACACACAACATTTTCTCGAAGGCAAAACTAGTAATCATGCTTTGTTATGGGGAGCGCGAGGAACGGGTAAATCCTCCGTCATTAAAGCTCTACTTAATGAAATGGCACCGAAAGGCCTGCGTATTATACAAATCGATAAAGATGATCTGAGTTTTTTACCAGAAATTCTGGACGAGCTGGAAGAGGAAAGTGAGCAGTTCCGCTTTATTATCTTTTGTGATGACTTATCTTTTGAAGCAGGCGAATCCAGCTACAAACCACTCAAAACCTTACTCGAAGGTGGTCTTGAATTACCTCCAGATCATGTTCGTCTGTATGCGACTTCAAACCGTCGTCATTTATTACCTGAGAAACAGTCAGAAAACCAGCTGAGTGGTCTGGTGGATGGCGAAGTCCATTATGCTGACAGCTTAGAGGATAAACTGGCTTTATCTGATCGGTTTGGACTGACATTATCCTTCTATCCCGCGAATTGGGAAAATTATTTCGCTATAGTTGAAACCTTATTTGCCGATATAAAGACTGATAAGAGCCAGTTACATGAAGCAGCACGGCTTTATGCCATGGGACGAGGAAGCCACAGTGGAAGAACGGCGAAACAGTTTTATCAGTATTATCGGGCTCAATTTTGATAAAACCATACAAATACTTGGTTGATTATTGATAGTGAGTTTGGCTAACTGACTTTTAGTAGAAGTGAAAAAAACAATTAAAGATAGATAACGACACAAAACATACTGTATCCATAAAATTGGCGTCATATACAGCGTGAATTGAGTTTCACAAAGGATGATTCGAAATGAGTCGAGATAATTCTTTTTTTGATTTTGATGCTGAGAGTGATTTCACATCGAGCTCTAAAAAACCACGCTGGCTGATTCTCACCGTTGAAGATAATGAAACGTTTCAGCAATCTTTGATCAACGCTTTATCAATAATTATCGTTCAGGGACAAACGATGGAAATTCTGACAGCATCGAATGCTGAAGAAGCCAAAGTTGTCCTTGAGCAACGCCCCGATATTAATCTGGTTTTGCTCGATGTGGTGATGGAGACCGACGATGCCGGTTTGCGACTGGTTGACTACATTCGTACTACATTAGATAACGCTACCATTCGCATCATCTTATTGACTGGACAGCCAGGTATGGCGCCTAATCGTTCAGTAATGGAACAATACGATATTGATGATTATTGGTGTAAAACTGATTTGGGTGAAGAACATTTATTCAATGTTATGAATGGCAACCTGAAAACCTGGCAGCGCATGAATGAGTTAAAAAATGCCTATCAGGGCTTGGAGAAAGTTGTCTCGGCATCACAAACAATTTCACATTTTCACGACTTGTCCAATTTCTCTCAAACAGTGCTTGAAGAGATTAATCGAATTATCGGTATTACTGACGGCGGTATTATGAGTCTGAAGATGGCTGAGCAGCTCGATTTGGAAAATGATTCTGTAGTTTTAGCTGCTACAGGGCAATATTCGGCTTATCTCCAACAACCCATTAACACCATTGAAAATGATCTGTTATTAAAAAGAATACAAAAAACCTTAGAGCAAAAGCAGCATATGTTTGTTGGGCATTATTCTTTATTGTATTTTTCATTTAAAGAACCAAGCTCTGTTTCTTATATCATTATCGTTAAATCGACGACAGCATTAACTGAATCGGATATCCATTTACTCAAAGTGTTTGCTGAGAGTATTGCCAATGGGTTTGCCAATATTGCACTGACAGACTATTTGAACGAATTGGCATTTAAGCACTGGCAGACGGGCTTTTATAACCGCAACTGGTTTTGTAAACAATTGACGGAGGAAAGTTATTGGGAGAATAACGCTCAGATTATCTTGATTTCGATTGATAGATTAAGCGATATAACGGTGACCTTTGGCGAGAAGTTTGTTATTCAGTTATTGCATGCAGTGCATGTTGAATTGTTAAAGATTGCAGGTATACAAGCAGTAGCGATTACTAGCCGTGGCGCCTTCTCCATTTTAATAGATAAGTCTCATCTGTTAACGGCAGAAAAATTTGAAGAAATTTTAGGTAAGAAAAACCGTATCCAGCACCTTGAGCATAAGGTGATTGCACAAGCTGTTTCAGCACAACTTTCGCCCTCTCTGAACCGTAGCCCTGAGCGACTGTTAGGTCAGTTGGAGAGCCACCTATTACGTCTTCGTTCAACAAGCAACAATCATTTTCATCATGTTTCCTTGGATAATGAAGCCATATTTACTAAGCATATCCAGCTGTTGAATGAATTTAATATCGGTTTGAGTAGAAATGAAATACAGGCCTACCTGCAACCTAAAGTAAATATGCAAACTGGAGAGTTGGTCGGCTTTGAGGCTCTGGCTCGATGGTTTAAGTCTGATGGTGAAATGGTGCCCCCAGATGTCTTCATCCCTATTGCAGAAGCTTCGGGGCTGATTGACCAGCTTGATAAAACAATTTTATTAAAGTCTTGTTCAGCAATAAAACAATTACAAGCTGCCGGTATCAGCGTGCCTATCTCATTTAATGTGTCATGCCATGAATTAATTTTGAGCGGTTTTTCCACCTCCATTCTCGACTTACTGGCTGCTGAAAATATATTACCTCAGCAAGTGGATATGGAAATAACTGAAACCTTAGCGATGATCAATTATGAAGAAGTTTCTGCTACCTTAAGAAAACTGATTCAGCTGGGTATGGATGTCAGTATTGATGATTTTGGTACAGGATTTTCTTCTTTGTCACATGTGACAGAGTTAGCTGCAACGACGTTGAAAATTGATAAATCGTTTGTTCGATATCTTGGTGAAAAATCTTCATCAGACCATATAGTCGATATGATCATACGGGTTGCTACCAAGTTTGATCTGAAAGTAATTGCTGAAGGTGTAGAAACCGCTCTGCAAAGGGATAAACTGTTAGAACTCGGATGTCATGTAGGACAAGGCTTTTTTTACGCTCGTCCTATGCCCATTGAGGAGGCGGTTGAATGGGCAGTGAAGCATCGTTAGTTGATTCGAAAACGAGCTATTTACGTCCGTCTTGGTTATTCGAGAATATATGGCGAAGCCTGATTCTTCTCTATATTCCTGTTGTTTGTATTATCAGTTTTCTGAGTTATCAAATTTACTACCATATCCTTGAATCAAATTACCGTCCTTACTTTGAAACACAACAAAATAGATTGGATAGCTCTGTTAATACCTTCTCACGTGAGCTTGGCCATATACAGCAACTGATACGACTACTCCGTCATAACCAGCAGTTTGAAAGTGCATTAAAAGTCGATCAGCCCATTGATCGTCAGTCATTGGTCAATGTCTTTACAGATTTTTCAAAAGTGTCTAAGTATATCAGCCAAATAAGATGGATTGATAAACATGGTTTAGAAAAAGTGAGAATTAATGTGTCTGCTGGTGAGATAGAGCAGGTTAAACAAACACAATTACAAGATAAATCTAAGCGTAGTTATTTTCAGGCCGGGATGAAATTGGGAAAAAACAATGTCTTTATTTCGGCGATCAATCCAAATATTGAAAAAGGGAAAGTTGTTTTACCACTGGAAAAAACTATCCGAGCGGTGATGCATACAAAAGCGGATGATGGCGTACAGGATGGTGTTTTAATTATCAATTTTGTTTTGAATGACATGCTTGAGTCATTGAGCCATAAACAAGGTGATAAAATACGCATTATTGATAATGAGGGATATTGGATTGTCCATCCAAACCCATCACTTGAGTTTCGAGCCTATACAGACTATATCGTTAAAACTAATCGTCTACTTGCTCCTGAATTAATCAAAAGTATTCTTGAACAGCAAAACTTACATAACTTTATAAAAGGCTCCAGATTAATTAGTTACAGTGTGATTAATATCGGAGAAAGTGATGCTGAAAGTCGTCATCGCTTATTTTTTATTGATAGTACAGCGCCTGACTTCCTTAGTTCGTTAAAGTACAAAGTCGCTGTGATGGTGTTTACGCCAACAGTTTTAATTTTGTTAATTATATTTTTTCTGATTTGGCGGTTTCTTCATGATGGGAGAACACAATATGACTTATTTAAACAGCTTCAACTTGAAAAAAAAGCGTTAGCTGAATCTAACCAACAGTTAAAAATAGCGTACGAACATCAGCAACAGATGCAAGACTCGATGGTGGAGCTACGCAAACTCTCCTCAATGGGCATGATGGTAGCGGGGCTAGCTCATGAACTGAATACACCATTAGGAGGCACCTCTTTGACATTATCGAGCCTTGATTCAGCCCGACAGCACTTAATACAAGCGGTGAATGATGGTTTGAAAAAGAGTGAGTTGGAAGACTATCTATCAAAAACTGCGGAAACCATTGCTTTAGCAAAAAAGAATGTTCAAAGAGCTGCTGAATTAGTCAGTAGTTTTAAACGGTTAGCAGTAGATAGACATACAGATGAACCAACCTCCTTTGATTTGATGTTGGTGATACAGGATGTGGTAACTACCTCTACGCCGAGATTAAAAAAACAACACATCAATTTAGATATTATTGGACCGCAACAGTTAATGGTGCAGACTTACGTCGGTATTATTTCTCAGTTATTTGATAACTTTATTAATAATGCTCTTTCACATGGGTTTGCTGATCGGGATGAAGGGCAGATTTTGATTGAGGTAACGCAGGAGTCCATCAATGATGTGTCTATTGTCTTTTCTGATAATGGACAAGGGATTGAGCCGGAGCGACTGACAAAAATTTTCGATCCTTTTGAAACGGGTGCCCGAGGCTCAGGGCATACAGGCCTCGGACTCCATCTCTGTCATCAATGGGTCACACAACTGTTGAAAGGTTCTATTCGTGTTCGTTCTGAGCCTGGGCAAGGTACCCGGTTTATACTTGTTCTACCTGTTGATGTGAGGTCGCGTTGATAACAGTCAAGCTGGCATGATGCCCATCAACATTTACATGATTTTGATATGGCCATTCCAGCTTCTGACAGAGTTGCTGAGTTAGCTGCAAACCTAGGCCAAATCCCTGATCATTTTGAAAATTATCTTTGTCAATCTTTGTACTTTGATTACTGATAGTGACTTGATTGCCTTGTTGTTGAATGGAGACGCTACCATCCCAGGTATGTTGGAATGCATTTCTTATCAGATTTCCAATGATAATTCTGGTAGCAACAGATGATGCATATAAGGTACAAACATCCGTTTTTATATCGATATTAACCGGTTTGTTTTTTAACAAATAACGCATTTCATCAACCAGATTATGGATTAACTCATCAAGACGAAATTGTTGTTTTGCCAAAGAGTCCGTATCTTCACGATTGAGCCATAATAAGGTTTCACACAGATGTTGCATGGTCTGACTGGCCCGATCAATTCGTTCAATAATGTCTTGCTGTTTATCTGATAGCTGAGCGGCTTGTTTTTGCTGCAGTTTATGCATTAACTCAATATTGTTACGGATGACGCTAATGGGTGTACGTAGTTCATGGCTGGTATAGCGAAGGAACCTCTGTTCTCTTTCCATCGCTTCATTGACTGACGATAATGAACCTTGAATTAATTCTGCCATTTGATTGAGTTCAGGATAGGCAAAATCAGGTGGACTACGTTTCAATGTCTCCGGGGTCAGTTCATGTGTCCACTTAGTGAGTTTGGAGACTGGTTGAGATAGACGTTTCATTAATAACCAGGTGACTAAGGCAAGAAGCAGGGTAATCCCAATGCTCAGCGTAATAATAAATTGGCGGTTTTGTCTGGCATTTTTTCCTACCAAAGGTGAGGCATCTGCCCTGGTAAAAGCTCGGCTAATAAAATAATCCTGCCCTTCAACGCGTAATTTGATGAGAAAATAGGCCACACCTGAGCCTCGTTGGAAGTGTTTTCTCAGTACCGCATAACGTTTTGGCTTTTTGAAATAGTTTTTGACTACAGCCGTTTGTTCATCCCAGCTACGGGTAATAGTGAAACCATCCACATAAGCTACTTCTGTGGTTTTTTGTTGTGCCTGAACATATTCTTCTGCTGCATTTTCCATATTGGCAGAAATAATGTTATCCATACCAAGAAAAAAGAAATGAATACTGAGCATGGAATAGCCGGTCACAATGGTAATTCCTAGTACCAGAAAAGACAGAGCAATACTAAGTTTGAGGCTGAGTTTAAGTTTCATTTCTTAATGCAAATCCGTGGCTGGGAATCGTGTGAATTAAGTTCTTATCAAAAGGCGCATCCACGGCTTTTCTTAAGTGAAACATATGCACTTTTAAACTATCACTGTCCGGGGGCATATCACCCCAGATGGCGGTTTCCAGTTTTTGTTTAGTGACTACCTCGGGATAAGCCCGCATTAACACTTCTAATAATTGCCAGCTGGTGGGAGAGAGTTTCAGAGATTGTCCTCGACGGCTGACCGTTTTAGTCTGAAGATCCATAATTAAATCATCGCATTGTAAACGTTGCACTTGACCACTTCGGCGTCGGGCTAACGCTTGAATACGCACAATCAATTCATCCAGCTCGAAAGGCTTGACCAGGTAGTCATCAGTACCAGCATTAAATCCGGTAATTTTGTCGCTCAGCTGGTCACGTGCAGTGAGCATTAAAATAGGCACATCATATCCTTGATGACGTAACTTCTCACACACCATTAAACCGTCCATTCTGGGGAGGTTTAAGTCGAGCAACAGCACGTCATACTCATTTTCCTGGCTTAACTCTAACCCCATTACCCCATTACTGGCATGGTCACACTCGATGTTTTCAAGGCTGAGATAATCAATGACTGTTTCTGCCAGATCGAGGTCATCTTCGATTAATAAAACATGAAACATAGCTAATTTACCTCAGCAGTTGATGTGACTGATTTTCGTTTAAATAAGCCTAAAATATCATTTTGAATCAGTAATAAACTTGGAATCAAAATTAATGTGATGATGGTGGCGAACATAATGCCATAGCCAAGGGAAACGGCAGCTGGAATTAAAAACTGTGCCTGGCGCGATGTTTCACTCAATAAAGGAATTAACCCGGCAAAGGTGGTGATTGAGGTTAATAAGACAGGACGTAAACGACTGCGACAGGCAATGCTGATAGCTTGTTTAATATCCTCATATTCATGTCGGATATCATTGAAACGTGACACAAGTAATAAACTATCATTTACCACCACGCCACTTAAGGCAATGATGCCATTCAACGATAAAATACCCAATGTCAGGTCGTTCATCCAGTGCCCGAGTATGGCACCAACAATGCCAAAAGGAATTGCCGTCATTATCAACGCTGGTTGGATATAGGAACGAAGAGGGATAGCTAAAAGCATATAAATCACTAATAAGGCAATCAGTGATACATGCACCATAGAAGATTCCGTCTCAGCTTGTTCTTCGGCCTCACCCGCAAAGTGAATGTCCAGTCCTGGGTATTTCCGAAGCAGAGTCGGCACGATATTAGTTTGTAATTGTGAAACGAGTTCGGTAGTGGATAATAAATCCTTATTCACATCAGCGGAAATATATACTGCTCGTTTTTTATCAATTCGAGTGATGGTGTCACGAGTAAAACCGTAGGTCACATTCGCCACGCTGGATAAAGGTACAACATCTCCATTGGGCGTGCGAACACGTGAGTTAAGAACATCAGCTGCGTTTTGCCGTTCAGCTTCCGGATAGCGGACTTTGACCTCAATTTCATCACTGTTACGTTGATAACGTTGTACGATCTGGCCACTAAAGCCTTGTAATATCTGAATAGCCAGATCGTTTGTGGTCATCCCTAATGCACGACCTTGTTGGTTTAGTGACAAAAGTAACTGGGGCTGACCGGGTTCGAGATTATCATCTATACCACTGATGGCAGGAATAGCACTGATGGTATTCTTAATATCATTACCTGCTAATTCGAGTATCTGATCATCGTTTGCGCGTAACTCAATACGAAGATCTTCAACAGATCCATGCCGTGATCTCACGCTAACTGATTTCGCACCTTCAGGTAAGCCGACTAAGTGTCGCCAATGACGGCTAAAGGTCGTAATGTCATAAGGTGCTGTGGGTTTTAGTTCGACAGTGACTTTGCCTGCCTGATCGCTGGATGACAGGATCTGAAGGTTAGCAATATCATTATCACCACCCAGCTCTTTATCTGTCTGATATGCCAGTTTTTCCATTAATGCCAGATCAGCATGAGTCAGTCCGTAACTCGCATCCTTTTGCATTGAAAGCTGCGCCCGGACTGTATCACCCGGTATGCTTGGAAAAAAGCTGAGTCTGACCAGACCTGTCATAGGCATAGACATCACAAAAATAAATAAAGCGATGAATAAAACAGCCACAGCATAGCGTTGGTTTAGGGCGTAGTTAATAACTGGGCGATAACAGTGTTGATTAAACCACTGCAGACCACTGTCCATTGAATGCTGGATGTTATGCCATAGCTTAATCAGGCCATGCTGACTGGTTTTACGACGAGTATTTAAGTGAGCAAGATGTGCAGGCAGAATTAATTTTGATTCGATGATTGATAAAATCAGGCAGATAGTGACGACTGCAGCAAACTGTGAGTACAGCTTACCTAATCCGCCCTCGAGCTGAGAGAGTGCATAAAATGCCGCTACTGTAGTAAAAACACCGAATAAAGTCGGCACCGCCACAATCATTGTGCCTTTGATGGTGTTTTCAATGGTATCGCCTTCCTTGGATCTGACATCGTAAACAGATTCGCCGACTACCACTGCATCATCCACCACAATACCTAAGGCTAATAAAAAGCCGAAGGTGGTGAACTCATTGAGTGATAGCCCCATATAGCTATCACCCATAAAATAGAGTGTGCCAAAAAAGATAAAGGGCAAACCCATTGCAACCCAAAAGGCCACAGTCAGGTTAAGAAATAATGCCAGTAAGACAAAGACAATGGCGATGCCGGTGAACGCATTTTTGACTAATAATGTCAGTCGCTGTTGTATAGACTCACTGCGGTCATACCAGGCCTCAAGCTCAACGTTATCAGGTAGTTTTCCGTCTTCCTGCCACTCTTTAGCCACTTTTTTGGCAGCATTTACCGTATTGCTTATATCATCCTGGCCAGTGGTAATCACTTGCAAAGCAATACTGTCATGACCTTGAAACCGGGCTAATACAGAAGTTGTGTCATCATAGGTATCATTAATCTTTGCCACTTCGCCTAATAATAATTGATTACCATTCGCCAGAGTCAATAATGGAATAGCAGCGAAATCCTGCTTCAAATAGGCTTGTTCAGATGCTTTTAGTTGCAAATAAACGGTTTTGTTTCTTAACACCGCTGTCATGGTGTTGGATGAGCCTGCATTAATTGCTTGCTCTACATCTGATAAAGACAGGCCATAGGATTGTAGTTTGCCATCATTCACTTCAATGGCCATCATCGGATCCAGCCAACCAGAAATACTGACAGAACTGATATTGGGGTTAGCGATTAGGTCAGACTTCAAGTTATAAGCAAGCTGTTGCAGACTATGCCGGTCGGTATCGCCATATAGTTGCAGCCAGATTGAGTGTTCCTCACGTTGTGCTTTTTCAATCACAGGTTTTTTAGCATCAGCAGGGAAAGTCGATATTGCATCAACTTTGGTTTTAACATCACGTAACAAAGTGTCTAAATCATACTCACTCTGCTTTTCAACGTTGACGGTCACACCCGTGCCTGTCGATGTACTGGTGATACGTTTAATACCAATAACACCTTCAAGTTGCTCTTCGATTTTGATTGCCAGACCTTCTTCAGACTGTTTGGCTGAACCACTGTCATAAGACACCGAAATCGTCAGCGAGCTGGGGTCCATGCTGGGGAAAGCTTCTTTACGTAACTGCCCTGATGCCAATATGCCTAACATAATGACTAAAATCATTAATAAATTCGCGGCGACAGGATTGTTTGTAAACCAGGCAATCAGCCCGTTTGAATAAGATTTTTTTATCATGACCGTGATATCTCTACAGGCTTCACAGCCATGCCTTCAAGGTAGCTATTTAAAGGACTGGTAAGGATAGAAACTGCTTGATTAGTGAGTGACTCTGGTGGCGTTATGTAAATATAACCACTGCTGGAAAAGCGTGGTGAGGCACTGAATTTTTTCAATGTTTTATCTGCCGAGACATACCAGATTTCACCGCGCTGGCTTAATGCGCTGGTAGGCAGTTTCCATACACCGGCAATATCACGACCCTCAATATGCGCTTCAACAAAAGTGCCGGGAAACAAAGCAGGAGCGAGATCCAGCGGGCTATCAACAGATATAATCAAACTGCGTTGACGAGTTTCGTCACTGAGGCTTTGCTCTGCTCTTAAAACACGTCCATGCCAGGTTTGATGATTCTCTACACTGGTGATAGTTACTGGCCATTTACCACTATTGAGTATCTTCAATCCTGGTAAATTACTCCATTCCTGAGCCGACAATGCTACGCTTATCTCAACACGATCCGTGCTATATAAAGTGGCGACTTCTGTGCCTGTTTGTACATAACTACCGGGTGAGACTGCCCGTTGAATAACCAGAGAATCAAACGGAGCTTTTATGGCGGTTTGTGATAAATCCTTTTCTGCAGCTTTTAAATTAGCTTCAGCTTCTTTAACAGCGGCCTTTGCAGCAGCAAGTTGCGGTTTACGCAATACTAAATCTGAGTCAGGCTCGCCCTGAAGACCAGAGGATTTCCATTCAGTTAAGGCTTGAATACCTTGGCGTTGTTCTTCTAATAAACTGACTTTAGCTGAACTCAATGCCTGTCGTGCGCTCTCAACGGCTGCCTGATAATCACTATTTTCCAGCTTAACTAAAATGGTGCCTTTTTTTAAACGTCGACCACTTTCAAATTGCTCAGCAATTTCGTCAATCTGACCGGCTACCTGAGCTGTTAGGGTGATATTAAAATGGGGCTTGGCAGCACCATAAGCATTTACCTCAGAGGAGTAGCTGCCGGGTGTAACCTTGATCACTGATACCTCAGGGCTTGGCTGCTGCTCTTTTTGTATTGGCATCGGCCGACTGGCTTGCACATCAGACAGCTGTTTTACTAAAAAAATGGTGGCAAACAAAATGCCACATGCGATAAAAAAGAACAGGATCTTTGGATAATGACGTTTCATGATGTTGTTCTCAGGCCAAGTGCTAAGCCAAGGTTGATTCGATTGATTAAACGTTGATAAATGAGATTATCCAGAGTAGCTTCGAGGTTATATGTCTGCTGTTGCACGGTTAATAAATCCAGAATATCGACAAGACCGGTTCGGTAACTTGTCTGGTATTGTTTCAAACTGTTTTGAGCACTTTTTAATGCATCGGAAATATGTTGCTGGCGGGTCAACAGGTTTTGTTCCAGACTCAGGTACTGCTCGACTTCATTAATCGCCGTTAATAAGGTTTCCCGGTAACTCTGATAACTATAAGCTTCATTAAGCTCAGCTTCTTTAGCGGCAGCGCGTAATTCGCCACCCCGATAGATAGGAGCGGTCAGTTGAGCGAGTAGGGACCATAAAGGTGATGCCATCAATGCCTGATGTGGTGAAGAGGCAGCATCTTCTAGAGCTGCACCAATGTTTAAGCTCGGCAGTAGCTGTTTATAAGCGACCTTAGTTTGTAACTGCTGTGATTCTATAGCCGCGTAGGCAGCTTGTAAGTCAGGTCGACGTGCCAGCGTTTGTTCAGGTAAATCGGCAAGTGCCAGCTTCACTGATGGGTAGACATCAGGAGCGACAATATCATGGCTATTGTTCAGGCCTAATAGCTGTTTTAAGTCACGTTGCTGCTGCTGATAGTCTTCTTGATTGGCTGCCAAATTCGCTCTTGATTGTGCACTTGAGCTGCGGGCATTATCCAAATCTTGCAAAGTGCCAATCCCATTTCTGTAGCGCTGCAGAATGTAGGTTTCATTTTGTTCCAGTGTTTTTAAGCGCTGCATTTCTATGCTAATTGCATGTGATGTCGCAGTGAGATTAAGCCAGGCTTTCATCACTTCGGCGCTCAGACTGTCCCGAGCTGCTTGATAGAGCAGGGCCTGTTCGGCAACATCTTTACTGGCTGCCTGACTACTGTCTTTTAATTTACCCCATAGATCAGCCTGCCAATTGATATCGAAATTACTGTTAAAACTGTCACCTGAGTTTTTACTGCGTGAGGCGTTAGCACCTGCACTGATTTGTGGTTTTTGTGCAGCCTCTGTTTGTTGTAACTGTGCTTGTCGAATTTGAAGGGTTAACCAGGTTTGCTGCAATGTGGGGTTATTATCGATAGCCGTCTCAAGCAGCTGATTGAGTTGCTCTGAATCAATCAGACGATTGAGGGAAATGACGGGAATCGCTTCACTAGATTGTGACCAGGCGGGTATTGTTTGCTGTTGTGTGATTTGTTGCTGATAGTCAGGGCTGTCAGGTATAGAGACACACGCTGATAGCAGCAGTAAAGTAGCCAACGGCATGAATACTTTACTTTGTCTGACATATGCTAACTTCATGAAGACCTCTATCATTGTTTACTGCATAGCATAGATGGCTGGCAGTTAAGGCGGGGTTAAAAATTAGTGTTGAGTTTGCGGCTGTTGTTGACCGTATTGCATGATTGACCTGAGGATCGGACCTAATAGGGAACAGGCAAACATAATGACAACCATCGGCCAAGGTGTGCCATCACCGAGTAAACCAACCAGGGAACCGCTAAGTGCACCAGCTGCAAAACCAATCGAGCCCAATAATGCCGTTGCAGTGGCACTATTATGAGGAAAATACTCTACTGTGCTGGATGTGGCATTAGAGACAATCAACCCCATTGAAGCGATAAATAAAATCAATAAACTCACCACTAACCACAGTTGTGGCTGAGTGACAAAGCTGACATAGAGTAACAACATCAAGCTTGTCAGAATCTGTGCAGCTTGTCCTGAGCTTAATAAAAACTGTGGTTTGTAATAGTGCAATAGGCGAATATTTAAACGGTTTGCCAACATCATACCGATCACATTCAAACCAAATAGAAATGGATAAATCGTTTCACTGATCTCAAAATACCCCATATAAACGGATGGGGAACCAGTGATAAAAGCAAACATACCTGCAAGGGCAAAGCATTGCGAAAAGATAAAGCCTAGTGCACAGCGATGGGACAGGACCATGCCATAGCGCTTGAACATGCTGGTTCGTTCAGTCGCTTTTTTACGGGTTTCAGGTAGTCGGAAAAACAGTGCTATGCCGATAGTCAAACCGTAGACTAATAAAAAAACAAAAATCAGTCTCCAGCCACTAATATGCAGAATCAACATACCAATCAGTGGTGCTAATAAGGGGGCAAGCATCATGATGACAGCCATATTGGAAAGGTGTCTGGCGCTGTCTTTGCCATGGCTTAAATCACGAATCACAGCAGCAGCATTCACTACAGCTACGCCACCACCTATAGCTTGAACAACCCTAAATAACCAAACACTGTGGATATCCTGGCTGAAAATAATGCCAAGCGTTCCTAAACAGAAAATCGTTAAACCACTTCCTGTTGCAGCACGACGTCCAAAATGATCGGAGAATGGCCCACCAAAAATCTGTCCTATGGCAAAACCTGCTAAATAGAGACTTAACGATATTTCAGTGTCGTGAATGCTGGTGGCTAAATCATTAGCCATCTGAGGAATCGCAGGCAAATAGGCATCGATGGCTAGCGGTGTTAACGCCGTTAATGCAGCCAGTAATAAAATAAGCGCCCTCGTTGGCATCAATGTTTGATTCATAGTTTTTCAGTAGTTTTTGAGTCAATGGCGGCAAGCGACGACTTAAGTAAGTTGGCCAATAGCTGTTTATCTTTGTTTGCTATAGAAGAAAGCAGTTTCTCAAGTAAAACAAAGTGGGCTGGATAGGCGGTGTTAATCAGTTTTTTTCCAGTGCTGGTTAAAGAAACTAATACTTTTCGACGATCCTGCTGACAATGTTTGCGCTGGATTAGCATTTTCTTTTCCAGTCGATCCAGCCGGCTAGTCATGGCACCAGAGGTTAGCAGCATGCTTTGGTACAGCTCTGATGGCGTTAAATAGCGTTTGTTTTCACGTTTTAATGTGGCGAGTACATCAAACTCACCAGGCTTGAGATCAAAGCTGCGGTGTAGCTCCGCCAGTTGTTGCTCGATAGTTTTAGCGAAGCGTAAAATTCGACCAATCGCTTTGATGGCATCCACATCCGTTTCTAAACCTACCTCTTTCCATTGCTGCATGATGATGTCCAAATCATCAAGATCATGTGGTGACATAGCTTACCCGATTAAATGAATTGTATTTATCTTAACATGAAGATAGTTAATGTTAAGTTAATTTTATTTTACTGTTTTTAAAGGAAAATATTTAATAGTAGTGCTAGGAAGTTTTTCCTGAAATTCAATGTAATATTGATGTGGGCTGTTGAAGCAAATTATAATATTCAAGATCGCAACGATCAGAAGGATGATAAGGTTTAATTTAACAATTAGATCCTGTTTCATCATGCAGAACATGCCGTTCTGATCTCACTTACCGTATTCGGCTACAACGACGAGATGCCTGTCATAGCAAGCGTAATGCTTTGCTTACGTGCACCGTTGTTAGCTGTTTTTATTATCTTGTCCGGAGAGATGTCCTAGTGAGTCATTACAAGCCCTACAATGGTCCAGCTGCTGGTTGGGGTGCACTTGTCAGTGTTACTCGTAACTGGTTAGGTAGCAGAAACGCTATCTCCAACATCCGTGCGATGCTGAAAACAAATCAGGATCACGGCCTTGACTGCCCAGGTTGTGCCTGGGGGGAAACGCCTGAAAAAGGCATGATTAAATTTTGTGAAAATGGTGCAAAAGCAGTTAACTGGGAAGCCACTGGCCGTAAAGTTACTCCCGCTTTTTTTACAAAATACAGCAATACTGAATTATTAAAAGAAAGTGATTTCTGGCTGGAGTCACAAGGTCGTATCACTCATCCGATGCGTTATAACGCAGACACAGATCATTATGAGACTGTGACTTGGCAAGAAGCATTTGATACGGTCGCCAAACATTTAAATCAACTTGATTCGCCGCATCAGGCAGAATTTTATACATCAGGTCGTGCCAGTAATGAGGCGGCCTTTTTGTATCAGCTTTTTGTACGTGCCTTTGGTACCAATAACTTTCCTGATTGTTCCAATATGTGCCACGAAGCCAGTGGTATTGGTATGTCAGAAACACTGGGTGTAGGTAAAGGCACTGTAACTTTTGAAGACTTTGCTGAAGCTGACGCTATTTTTGTTATCGGTCAGAATCCAGGCACCAACCATCCTCGTATGCTGGAACCGCTGAGTGAAGCGGTAAAACGAGGGGCGCATGTTGTCTGTTTCAACCCATTAAAAGAACGGGGACTGGAACGCTTTCAGCATCCGCAAAGCCCACTTGAAATGCTGACCAATGAATCTGAGCCTACCAATAGTGCATATTTCCGACCTGCATTAGGCGGGGATATGGCGGCTATTCGTGGTATGGCGAAATTCTTATTGCAATGGGAGCGTGAAGCGCAGCAAAAAGGCAAACCTGCTGTATTGGATCATGCCTTTATTAAAGCACACACACATGGCATGGATGACTATTTTGCTGCCATTGATAATACACCTTGGGAATTGATTGAATCACAGTCGGGCATGACTCTGCCAGAAATCGAAATGGCCGCTAAGATTTATTGCAAAGCAGAAAGTGTCATTATGTGCTGGGCAATGGGGGTGACACAGCATGTGCACTCGGTACCAACCGTTCAAGAGATTGTGAACCTGCAATTATTACGGGGCAATATTGGTCGTCCCGGAGCGGGCTTATCACCAGTCCGTGGTCACAGTAATGTGCAGGGTGATCGCACCATGGGTATCGATGAGCAACCACCAGAATGGTTGCTGGATGCCATTGAACAACGCTTTGATTTTAAGGTGCCACGTGATCACGGTCATACCACAGTTCAGGCTATTGACGCGATGGAGAAGGGGCAGGCGAAAGTATTCTTTGGGCTGGGTGGTAACTTTGTTCAGGCCACTCCAGATACCGATCGCTCACATCAGGCTATGCAAAATTGTGACCTGACGGTGCAGATCTCGACTAAGTTAAACCGCAGCCATCTTGTTACGGGTAAAGAAGCACTTATTCTGCCTTGTCTGGGCCGTACTGAAAAAGACTTCCAGAAATCGGGACTGCAGGGGGTAACAGTAGAAGATACCTTCAGCATGGTGCATATCTCCTATGGTCAGTTAAAACCATTTTCGCCTCTATTACGTTCGGAAGCGTCAATTATTGCTGGTGTTGCCAAAGCCACATTAGGCAACAAACCAGTCGACTGGGAATGGCTGGTGGAAGATTATGACCGTATTCGTGACTTAATTGCTGATGTGATTCCGGGCTTTGATGATTTCAGTAAGAAAATTCAACACCCAGGTGGTTTCTATCTGGGTAATGCGGCCGCAGATTACGAATGGAACACAGCGACAGGTAAAGCTAACTTTATTGCTAACCCATTGCCCAAAACGCTATTGCAGGATCAGGTCACTATGAACGGACAAACGCCAGATCTGATTTTGCAGACGATGCGTTCACACGATCAATACAATACAACGGTATATAGCATGAATGATCGCTACCGTGGTGTATATGGCATGCGTGATGTGGTCTTTGCTAATGAAGCTGATATTAAACGCCTTGGCCTCGAACATGGGCAGAAAGTGGACATGATTACCGTTTGGGAAGATGGTAAACAAAGAAAAGTATCTAACTTCACCTTACTGAGTTATGACATTCCACAAGGTCAGGCAGCGGCATATTATCCAGAAACGAACCCTTTAGTACCGCTTGAAAGTTATGGCGATAAAACGTTCACACCTACCTCAAAGTTTATTGCGATAAAAGTGGTAGCGAGTGCAAATACTGTTAATGATGCGATGAGTGCATCTGTTGCGTAAATAATGTAAGACTTAATAAAAAGGCACTGTTTTATCAGTGCCTTTTTTGTATCTACAGCAGGAGAATCCGCTACTAGATTTCTTCTACGGCTTCCATACATTCAGGTAGGGTCTGACCACCATCAACCACAATTTGCTGACCAGTGATGTAAGCGGCTTCATCAGCTGCAAAGAATAATGCAGCATTGGCAATATCTTCGACAGCACCCAGACGTTTTAACGGAATGGCTGCAGCCATACTGTTCAAATATTCCTCACCTAAATCGGCCAAACCTTCAGTGTATATATTACCTGGCATGACTGCATTTATCGTGGTGTTATATCGTGCTAGTTCCATTGCAGCTGTTTTCATAAAACCTAACTGACCGGCTTTAGTGGCGCCATAGTGCGACCAGCCAGGATAACCTGTGATTGGACCTGTAATGGATGAAGTCACGACAACCCGGCCTTTACCTTGTTTCTCAAATTGTGGAATACAGGCTTTCACACACAGGAAGGTGCTTTTCAGGTTGGCTGACATAATGTCATCCCAATCTTCTGGTGTTAAGTCGATGATTTTTTTCTGTGGAAACGTGCCCGCATTGGCACATAAAATATCAACACCACCAAATGTCTCTTCAGTATATTTAACTAAAGACTGAACTTGCTCCCAGTTAGAAACATCGCATAAGTAATACTCTGCAGTACCACCGCTGGCATTGATTTCTGCAACAGTCTGTTTCGCTGCTTCTTCGCCACGGGCTGCAATCATCACTTTGCCACCTTGTTTAGCAAATACACTCGCAATACCTTTACCTATTCCTTTTGAACCGCCAGTGACAATAACGGATTTGTTCTTTATTGATGTGAGCATGAGATGTTCTCCTGATGTTTATTAAATGTACTGACTTATTTTTAACATAAATCTGTTACTTTGCAATAAAAATATTGCAAGTCGGACAAAATGTAGATATAAATGTGCTTAAGACATACAGATTAGAGGTTGATATTTATGGCTGGATTATATAACTCCCAGTTTGTTCAAAGGCTTACACGTGGAGTGAAAAGTTTGCTTCCAATGTGGGATGTCTCGGATATGGCAACAATTTCATTATTGACTGTGTCAGAAAATGCCACATTTCTAATTAATGATAAGACCAATGATCAGCGCTTCATTATCAGAGTACATAGACCAGATTATCATTCTAAAAATGAGATCCTGTCTGAACTGATGTGGATACAGTCATTACGCCAGCAACAGGTGCTACACACACCCGAGCCGCTACCAATGAAAGATGGTAATTTAGTGGCAGAGTTTGATGATAACGGTGTGGCACGCCATGTGGTGGCATTTGAGTTCCTTCCAGGACAACAGCCCAATGAAGATGAATCGCTGATCGAAGGATTTGAATTACTGGGTGCCACTTCGGCAAAACTACATCAGCATGCAAAAAATTGGGTGCTACCTGACAGCTTTGAACGTAAAAAATGGAACTTTGAGAGTGCCTTTGGTAGTCAGCCTTTATGGGGGGATTGGCGAGAAGCACTTGGCCTGGACAAACAGGGTAAATATGTAATCGAACGACTTTGTGGTGTTCTTGAATCTAAACTAAAAGATTATGGCGAAGGTGCTGAACGTTTCGGTTTAGTACATGCTGATTTACGTCTGGCGAATTTATTAGCCGATGGCCACAATCTCGGTGTGATTGATTTTGATGATTGTGGCTTTAGTTGGTTTATGTATGACTTTGCTTCAGCAGTATCATTTCTTGAATTATCGCCGCTATTACCAGAATTAGAACGTGCTTGGGTTCGTGGTTATAAAACTGTGTCACCTTTATCGGCAGAAGATGAAGCGATGATATCCACATTTGTGATGTTTCGCCGACTATTACTGACGGCTTGGGTGGCTAGTCATCCTGAAACGGAGACTGCAGCTGAAGCAGGGTTAGATAAATATACTGAAGGAACCGTAACATTAGCGAAGCAATACCTCGAGACGTATGAGCAGCAAGAAAAGTCACCACTGAGTGAAAAGCGTATTCTGGATATGAATGCGTTTGAAGCAAAGCCAGGCCAACACAAGGAAAATGTAGCGAGACGTTTGGATAATCTCGGGGCTGCCTCTGTTCTGTTTTATCAGGAGCCTATAGAAATGGTGTCAGCAGAGGGGGCCTGGATGCAGGCCGCCGATGGCAGACGTTATCTGGACTTTTATAATAATGTGCCTTGTCTTGGTCACTGTCATCCCAGTGTTGTTGAGGCAGTTTCAAAACAGATTGCCACTTTAAATGTGCATACTCGCTATTTGGTGAGTGTTGTGGATGAGTACCTGGAATCCCTGAAAGCGACTTTGCCAGAGTCAGTATCCAATGTGGTGATGACCTGTTCCGGCAGTGAAGCGAATGATTTAGCGATGCGTCTAGCCGAGCATGCCTCTGGCGGAACCGGTTTTATTGTGACAGAGGATGCCTACCACGGTAATACCAGTTTAGTCACAACTGTTTCACCGTCTATCTTAAAGCAAGGGAGTCTACATGAGAATGTGGTGACGATTGCTGCTCCTTCATCTTCAGTTTATGGTGATGATATCGCTGCTGGTTTTGCAGCGAAAGTGACTGAAGCAATTGAAATCTTACAGCACCGTGGTATCAAAGTGGCGGCATTACTCGTCGACACGATTTTTTCATCAGATGGTATTTTTTCAGAACCTCGTGGGTTTCTAAAACAAGCCGTTGAGGCGGTACGTAAAGCAGGTGGGGTTTTCATTGCTGATGAAGTTCAGCCAGGGTTTGCAAGAATGGGGAAAACATTCTGGGGCTTTGAATTTCACGGGCTCACTCCAGATATTGTGACCATGGGCAAGCCTATGGGAAATGGTTTTCCAATGGCTGCGGTTGCTACGCGTCCTGATTATCTGGAATCCTTTTGCGCTGATGTCGGTTACTTTAATACCTTCGGTGGTAACCCGGTAGCTGCAGCGGCAGGCCAAGCGGTACTCAATACGATACAACAGGATAATCTGCAGGAAAATGCACTGAAAATGGGGGATTACCTCAAGCAACAATTGCAGTTTATGGCAAAACAATCATCGTATATTGCTGATGTGCGTGGTCAGGGGCTATTTTTAGGCATTGATATTGGTGAAAGGGATAATAAAGCCACTCCTGATCCAAACAAGACCCGACATGTTATTGATGGTTTAAAACATGCTGGTGTTTTGATTGGTGCAGCTGGGAAGTATGGCGCCACGTTGAAATTGCGACCATTACTGACCTTGTCGCGCTATGAAGCTGATTTTTTCTTAGATGCCTTATCTCGTCACGTGTAAGCTAACTTCATTATAGAGGTGGTTTAAATCGCCGCCTCTATGATACTTACTTTATCTGCGGTAAGCGCTTTCTTTAATGGCCCGCTGGGTTGGCTATCAGTGACTAAATGATCGATTTCATTCCACCTGGCATAACGCGCCGTGGCCATGCGATCGAATTTACTGTGATCAGCGACCACCATATTATTAGCACTTTGGCGAATCATCTGCTTATAAACATCAGCAGCATCTGTTAATGCATCAGCTGGACCTGTCGGTGCCAAACTGCTAGCACCAAGAATGGCCCAGTCAGCCGTATAATCTGATAAAAATTGACAGGTTTGTGAACCATGAGTCGCACCTTCCTCACCATGATAAACACCGGGTGCCATGATGACATTAATTGTCGGGTTAAATGATAAGACAGTCGCCACCCCAAAGGCATGGGTAATGACTGTAATATTATTCATTTCATAGGCAATACGTTTTGCCACTTCAACCGTAGTCACACCCGAACCAATCATCAGCACTTTGGCGCCTTTCAACATCGGTGCTGCTTTTTTCCCAATGGCTGCACGCTCGGCCAGATTAGCTTTATGGCGTTCATTAAGAACGGGTTCAGCTGCCTGTCTTAATAAAGCTCCCCCATATGTTCGACTGATCAGGTTTTGTTCTGCCAGCTCTTCTAAGTCGCGACGAATCGTTTCTGTGGTGACTTTCAAGGCCTTTGCTAATTCACTCACCCGCATCGAGGGATTAATGGTGAGCTCGTCAATGATTGCTTTGTGTCGTGCTACTTTTTTCCGTGACATGATGAAAACCTGATTGAAGAATATGAAAGTTACCATAAAACAGCGCTTTTCAAACATGTCTATTCCGTTAAATAGCATCAGCATTTGTCCTATTTTATTGTTTCCATCAGCTTTTTCAGCGAAAATAGGCAGCTTTTCTGAACCTCAGAATTTAGCATTCACAAGAGCATTACATTCATGTCATCTAGCCCAGTTCAACAAGCGGTATCAAAGCGCCGGACTTTTGCCATTATTTCGCATCCTGATGCCGGTAAAACGACCCTAACAGAAAAGTTGCTGTATTTTGGCGGCGCCATCCAGATGGCGGGAAGTGTTAAGTCCCGGAAAACAGATCGTCATGCGACCTCAGACTGGATGGAAATGGAAAAAGAGCGGGGGATCTCGGTGACTTCCTCAGTAATGCAGTTCCCATATCGTGATCGCATCGTCAATCTTTTGGACACACCAGGCCATGCCGACTTCTCTGAAGATACGTATCGTACTCTGACCGCGGTGGATTCGGCTTTAATGGTGATTGACAGTGCTAAAGGTGTTGAAGAACGTACCATTAAATTAATGGAAGTCTGTCGCCTACGCGACACGCCAATTTTAACCTTCGTCAACAAACTTGATAGGGAAGGTCGAGACCCCATTGAGTTATTAGATGAAGTTGAAACCATTCTTAATATTCAATGCGCGCCCATTACTTGGCCTATCGGTATGGGTAAAGGCTTTAAAGGTATTTTCCATTTACTGAATGACAGTGTGCATATCTTTGAGCCTCACAGCAAAGAAGCTGGCGAGATTATTGAGGGCTTAAATAATCCCAGACTGGATGAGCTATTTGGCAATATGGCTGAAGATTTACGTGAAGAAATTGAATTAGTGCGTGGCGCCAGTCATGAGTTTGATTTAGAGGCATTTCTGGCTGGACGTTTGACTCCTGTGTTTTTTGGTTCGGCGATGAACAACTTCGGTATTACAGAACTGATGGACTCTTTTGTAGAGTATGCGCCTGCACCTCAACCACGTGAAACAAAAACACGTGAAGTACAGGCTACAGAAGAACCATTCAGCGGCTTTGTGTTCAAGATTCAGGCGAATATGGATCCGAAACATCGTGACCGGATTGCTTTTCTTCGCGTGTGTTCTGGTAAATACACAAAAGGCATGAAGTTGCATCAGACACGTATTGGTAAAGATGTCACTATCGCGAACGCCGTGACTTTTATGGCTGCGGAACGTGAGCAAGCTGAGGAAGCTTATCCAGGTGATATTTTGGGCATGCATAATCATGGCACGATTCAGATTGGCGATACATTCACTCAGGGTGAAGATCTTCAATTCACCGGCATTCCTTATTTCGCACCTGAGTTATTCCGTCGGGTCAGATTAAAAGATCCTCTTAAAAATAAAGCTTTATTAAAAGGCTTACAGCAGCTGAGTGAAGAGGGTGCAACTCAGTTATTCCGTCCGCTGGATAATAATGATCTTATCTTGGGTGCGGTAGGTGTGCTTCAGTTCGACGTGGTAGTTCACCGTTTGAAAGGTGAATATAATGTGGAATGTGCGTATGAAGCTGTTCAGGTATATACCGCTCGCTGGGTGTACTGTGATGATGAACGCAAACTGGAAGAGTTTAAAAAGAAAGCATCACAAAATCTGGCGCTGGATGGCGCAGGCAATCTGACTTATATCGCCCCAACACGAGTAAATCTTGATCTGACGATGGAACGCTGGCCTGATATCGACTTCCGGGCAACTCGCGAACATCTCTGATAGCTGAATAGTTATTGCCTGATTGAGGTTGGATATTATATGATAATGATTCTCATTTATTTAACTCGTCAGGCAATGTATGTCCGTTTATCAGGAGTCAGATCAACAAACGATAGCTAGTCTTTATCAACAACATCACGCTTGGCTATTTCGTTGGCTACGTGGCAAAGTGCAATCGACGGAATCTGCTGCTGATATTTCTCATGATATTTTTGTGACCTTATTGGCGCGTGAGGAACAGCTATTATTAGAAGAGCCGCGTGCATTTCTGACTACGCTAGCTAAGCGTAATGTTGCTAACCATTGGCGACGTCAATATGTTGAAAAAGCCTATTTAGACGCTATTGCTGAGATAGCTGAAGATTTACACCCTTCTGAAGAAGAACAGGCCATTATTATTGAGTCGATAGTGGCGATTAATCAGCGATTACAAGGTTTGCCGCTGGATGTGAAACGTGCATTTCTTTATGCCCAACTGGACGGAATGAAACAACAGGAAATTGCTGAGAAATTGTCTGTTTCGGTGTCGACAGTTAAGCGCTATTTATGTCGTGCTGCTGCTCAATGTTATTTTGCGATCAGCGTGAACTAAACAATGACCGAAGCCATTCAAATAGAACAAAAAATCGCATTAGAGGCTATTGAATGGTATCTAAGCTTAAGTGAACGTGATGATGACCATGTGCTCAGGCAGCAATGGCAGAAATGGCTTGAGTCCGATGCCCGTCATCAGCTGGCCTGGTCAAGAATCGAGCAGGTCAATAATGAGCTGAGTTCTCTAAGCTCACCACTTTCACGAGCGGTAACTCACCAATCTTTTGATAAAGCAGCTAAAAGCCGCCGTCATTTTTTGCAATCATTGGCAGGTATCGCGATTGTCAGCGGTGGCTCATGGGCGTTATTAAAGAATGATGCGCTTCTTTCTCCATTAATGGCTGATTACCATACGGGCACTGCTGAGACCCGGCAGGTAACTCTGGCTGATGGTACGCATGTCTATATGAATGCCAATACAGCATTTTCAGTACAGTATTCAGAGCAGCGGCGTTACCTCACTTTGCTGGCGGGTGATGTTGTTATCACAACGGAAAAAGATAGCAGACCCTTTTTATTACACACTCCATGGGCTGACTTACAACCCTTGGGCACCCGTTTTTATGTAAGACAGCGTGATAATGCGGCATTAGTCGCTGTTTATGAGGGGGCTGTGAATGTTCTTATACAGAATAAAATTTCACCGCTGCTGATTAAAGCAGGTCATCAGGTCAGTTTTACTGATGATCAGTTGGGCTCCGTTATGCCTGCTAGAGATGAGGCCTTGGCATGGCAACAAGATATATTAGTGGCTGATAATTTACCTTTAGCTGATGTACTGACTGAGCTGGAAAATTATCATCATGGCTGGTTACGTTGTGACCCTTCAATAGCCGATCGGCGGGTTTCTGGTACTTACCCTCTAAACAAGATAGAGCAGGTCTTAAAAGCCTTAGCTGCAACACTTCAGCTGGAGTTAGTGTATAGAACACGTTATTGGATAACGTTGAAACCACTGCAAACAAGTTAAATTTTTTGGTCTGTTTTTCATTCTCACGTGACACAACAAATAGACACTATTTGTTAATGGAAGTGAGGAATCTCATGTTCAATAAACCTGCATTATTAAGCGCAGTGACGCTGACCACAGCTTTGCTTGCTGCGGCTGGCTTAACTGTATTATCTACCTCAGCTGCACTGGCAGCGGAGCAAGTATCAGCGCAGAGTAACGAAAAAAGAACCTTTAATGTTGCCGCAGGCAATTTGGCGACGGCTCTGAATCAGTTCGGACGTCAGGCGGGCATTTTATTAAGTTTTTCACCAGAACTCGCTGCACCTTATAAAACTTCCGGACTAAGAGGTGAATATAAAATTAGTGAAGGCCTGCAAGCGTTATTGCGAGGCACACCGCTATCTGTGGTTCAGCAATCAGACACAAGTTATCGACTGACTCAAAGGAGTGATAAATCAGCCGATTTACCGGTAGTCACTGTCACCGGACAACATACCAGCTTGTCAGCGTATGACCCTATTGAAAGTTATCATGCTGAGAGAGGCACAAGCGCAACAAAAACCAATGCGTCTATTTTTGATACGCCTCAGTCTATCTCGGTGGTGACACAGCAGCAGCTCATTAATCGTGGTGTAAAAACAGTCACACAAGCCTTGCAATACACGCCAAGTTTAAGTGTGCCTTACGGTTACGATACACGTTATGACTGGTTCAGCTTGCGAGGCTTTGATGCCAAAAATCAGGTGTACCGTGATGGTCTTTTAATTCCTACCAGTACGTATGGCCTACCCAGAGCGGATAGTTATGCATTAGAACGTGTAGAAGTAATTCGTGGCCCGAGCTCCGTCACTTATGGACAGGCGCAACCGGGTGGTTTGGTCAACCTAGTCAGCAAACGCCCCACAGAGGAAACCTTACGAGAATTACGTCTGTCAGCAGGCAGCGATGACTTTTTTGAGTTAGCTGGTGATTTTAGCGGTAAAGTCGATGATGAAGGCAAGCTTCTTTATCGCCTGACCTTTGTCGGAAACGATGGTAATTCCGAAGTTGATTACAACGATTCAAGACGTAAGATGGTAGCGCCGTCATTAACCTGGAATATCAGCGATGACACCCAATTAACGGTACTGGCTCTTGAGCAGCATGATAAGCAAACTTATAGCTTTAATAGTCATTTTACTTCTCATCTATTAAATTACTTTAGTCGTAATTTTGGTGGAGCTAAAGTCTACGACCGCGAATTTGGTTTTTTTGATGGTGAAAAGGACTTTAATAATTTTGATCGTGATTATCGGTCAGTTGGGTATGAGTTTTCCCATGCGTTTAATGACTCTTGGTCTTTCAAGCAAAACCTTCGTTATGATGATGTGAACCTTGATTTCAAAGCTATGGGGTCAGCACTCGCTGGTACTAATTTGGTTGCCGGCACACTTGGTCGTAGTGCATCACGAGTTCGTGAGGATCTACATGCTGTAGCTGTCGATAATCAACTACTGTCAAACTTTAATACCGGTTCGATTACACATGATGTTCTGATTGGTTTGGATTGGCGTTATTCTCAAGCCGATGAAAAAAATTACAGTGGAACGGCGTCAACGATAAGTTATATCAATCCAGTATATGGCAAGGCAGTCGGTAACCTCTCACTGAGTCGTGATCGGGATATCTATTCACGTCAAACAGGTTTATACATACAAGATCAACTGGCTTATGAAAATTGGCGTTTGCTTGTTGGTGGACGTTATGACTGGGTCAAAAATGATGTTGATGTGAATTTTACAAAAAACAGTGACGTTGATGCCGATAAGTCTGCAGAAGACTTTTCAGGTCGGGTTGGTCTGCTTTATAAATTCGATAATGGTCTTTCACCTTATATTAGCTACAGTGAATCATTTAATTTAGTTACCAAAACCGATAAGAATGGTGGCTTATTTGATCCAGAAAAAGCCAAACAATATGAAGTTGGTGTTAAGTATGAACCTCAAAATATTGATGGTTTTATCAGTTTGGCCGTATTTGATTTGACCAAAGATGATTATGTGATCACTGAGTATGACGCAGTAAATGTTAATGGTGTCTCACGACAGGTAGGTGAAGTGAACTCTACCGGTGTTGAAATTGAGGCTGGTCTGGACTTATCTGAACAACTCAAAATAACGGCTGCGTATAGTTACGTCGATGCGCGTATTACTAAAAGTCCTAATAGCTGGGAAAAAGATAGTCTTCTGCCCAATCAACCACGCCAAACAGCAAGTGTATGGCTGGACTACACACAAACAAGCGGTGTACTGAAGGGCTTGGGAATAGGGGCTGGATTACGTTATGTGGGAGAAAGCACCTATATCGGTAAGGATACTTTGAGCACTTCTACAGTGGATATTGAAACCGGCGGTTACACATTAACTGACGCCAGCCTCCGTTATGACTTTGATGATGTAAGACTGGCGCTAAATGTCAGTAACTTATTTGATCGTGAATACACAACCACGTGTACGGATCTGGTGTGTTACTTCGGTGATGGTCGTCGAGTCATCGCCTCAGCTACTTACAACTGGTAGTTCCACAAAGGGTTGCATGAATTATCATGCAACCCTTTTTTCTTATTTGTTGCCAAACACTTACTGACTCAAGCAGAATAGGCCTCAGCACTCAGAGAAGAGGGGCAGGACCATGAAAGTCAAATCGATTACCAAAAATAAAGGTAAACCTGTCATTGGCTTATCGCCAACAGATAGTCTGGATAAAGCGGTTGCTATGTTGATGGAACACCGGATAGGTTCATTAATCATTACTGAACCCAGTGGTGCGATGGTTGGAATATTATCAGAACGGGATATTCTGAAAATTCTGGATACCGATCCAGAACAGTGGCATCAGCGGCTGGTTAGTGATGCCATGACCCCTAACCCGTACATCTGTGAGCCGGATAATACACTCGAAGAAGTCATGAATAAAATGGTTGAGCATAATATCCGTCACTTGCCTGTGGTGTATAAAGGCAAGCTGGAAGGTATGTTGTCTATTACCGATATTGTGGAAGAGTTGCTTAAGAAAGCAAAGTTCGAGAATAAACTGTTAAAAAATTATATTCAGAACTGGCCGGACGCCGAGCAACAGAATTAATTTGGTTCGACAGGAAAATGAGATGTACGATCAATCTGTAGCTGATTGTCTTTGGCGAAATCCATAAGAAAATCGAATAGCATTTCATCTTTTTCTTCCAAGCTGGCATCAACGACGACACATTTCACTCCGTCCAGCGTTGCCAGCCTGACACTTGGATGAAAAATAATACGTCGTCCGGGTCCATATGAGGCTACCGCTCCGCATAAGCGCTCGGCCCAATCACTGGGACGAAACTTTCCACCGTCTACTGTCAGTCCGCGGATGATCACCTTTTCTGATATGGACATAAAGCGTCAGCTCAATTGTGATGGGTTAAAATCGGCATTCTACTGCAAATAATCTTCTTTGCATAAGCACTGAGTGTAAATAAAAGTGCTTTCAATGATTTAGGTCGGCAATAAAAATACGTATAATCACCGCTTTTAGTATTCCTAACTCTACGAGAATCTTGTGGCTGACTACAAACAAACGCTAAATCTACCTGCAACAAAATTTCCAATGAAAGCCGGTTTACCGAATCGTGAACCACAAATGCTGCAACATTGGCAGGATATTACTCTTTACGAAAAAATTCGTGAACAAGCTAAAGGTAGACCACAGTTTATTTTGCATGATGGTCCTCCCTATGCGAATGGCGATATTCATATTGGTCACGCCGTTAACAAGATTTTAAAAGATATCATTATCAAGTCTAAAACCTTGAGCGGGTTTGATGCACCTTATGTACCAGGCTGGGACTGCCATGGTTTACCTATCGAACTGAATGTTGAAAAGAAAGTGGGTAAACCTGGCGTAAAAGTCACTGCTAAAGAATTCCGCCAGGCATGTCGTGACTATGCAGCGAAACAAGTTGACGGTCAGCGCGAAGACTTTAAACGTTTAGGTGTCTTGGGTGAATGGGATAATCCCTACCTCACTATGGATTACAGCTTTGAAGCCGACATTATCCGTACTTTAGGACAAATCACGAAACAAGGTCATCTGCATAAAGGTGTTAAACCCGTTCATTGGTGTGTGGATTGTGGTTCTGCCCTAGCTGAAGCAGAAGTCGAATACGAAGACAAAACTTCGCCAGCGATTGATGTCCGGTTTCAGGTGATTGATCAGGCTGCTTTCGAACAAGCGGTGGGGCATTCTGGTAAAGGGCATGTGAGTTTACCTATCTGGACGACAACACCCTGGACATTACCGGCTAATCAGGCTGTATCGCTCAACCCTGAATTTACCTATGTATTACTGCAAACAGACACTGAACAGCTTGTTTTAGCTGAGTCCTTATATGAAGCTGCACTTGAGCGTTATTCAATGGACGCTGAGGTTCTCACACGCTTTAAAGGTGAAAAACTGGAAGGTTTACAGTTACAACATCCATTTTACGAGCGACAAGTACCCATTATTTTAGGTGACCACGTTACAGCTGATGCTGGTACAGGCGCTGTTCATACCGCTCCAGGACATGGTCAAGATGACTTTGTTGTTGGTCTGAAATACGATTTAAAAGTGGATAATCCAGTCGGTGGTAATGGGGTGTTTTTACCCGATACGCCGATTTTTGCTGGTAAGTCTGTGTTTAAAGCCAACCCGGACGTTATCGCACTTTTGAAAGAAAAAGGCGCATTGTTAGCGCATGTTGATATTCAACATAGTTATCCGCATTGTTGGCGTCATAAGAGCCCGATTATTTTCCGTGCAACACCACAATGGTTCGTTAGTATGGATCAGAATGGTCTGCGCAGTGCGGCCATGAAAGCTATTGCTGATACGGATTGGATGCCAGCCTGGGGTCAAAAGCGTATTGAAAATATGGTGGAAGGACGCCCTGATTGGTGTATTTCGCGTCAGCGTACCTGGGGCGTGCCGATTCCATTATTTGTTCATCAACAAACAGGTGAGTTACATCCTGATACTGAACAATTGATGGAAACTGTTGCTCAGAAAGTGGAGCTGGAAGGTATTGATGCCTGGTTTGATTTAGAGCCACAGTCCATACTTGGAGAACAAGCAGCAGACTACGAAAAGGTCACAGATACTCTTGATGTCTGGTTTGATTCTGGTGTGTCGCATGCTTGTGTTCTGGCGCGCCGTGATTATCTGAATCGTCCTGCTGATTTATATCTGGAAGGGAGTGACCAACATCGCGGCTGGTTCCAGTCATCATTACTGACTTCGGTAGCGACAACAGGTAAAGCACCTTATAAAGCTGCATTGACCCATGGCTTTACTGTAGATGCTAATGGTAAAAAAATGTCTAAATCACTGGGGAATACGGTTTCTCCACAGAAAGTGATGAACAATCTCGGTGCGGATATTATTCGCCTGTGGGTAGCCTCAGCTGATTACAGTGGTGAGATGACCGTTTCTGATGAAATTCTGAAACGCACTGCGGATTCTTACCGCCGTATTCGTAATACCGCTCGCTATCTGCTATCGAATCTTGATGATTTTGACCCAGCTACAAACATGGTTGCAGTGAATGATTTATTACCTTTGGATCGCTGGGCGTTAGATCGTGCCTATCACTTACAACAAGAGATTGTCGCGGCGTATGAAAGTTATCAGTTCCATGTGATTTATCAGAAATTACACAATTTTTGTGCAAATGAAATGGGCAGCTTGTATCTCGATATCACTAAAGATCGCCAGTACACCATGCAGAAAGACAGCTTGGGAAGACGCTCATCACAAACAGCGATGTTCCATATTCTGGAAGCGATGGTGCGTTGGATGGCGCCAATTCTGAGTTTTACTGCAGATGAATTATGGGGATATTTACCGGGTGAACATAATGAATCTGTATTACTTAATCTCTGGAGTGAGGAGTTAGCACCGTTAACTCATAACACAGACTTTGATCTGGCTTTCTGGAATCAGGTGTTTAGTGTCAGAGAGGTGGTTGCTAAGGAACTGGAAAATCAACGAAATGCAGGGGAAATTAAAGGTGGTTTGACAGCTGAAATCAACTTATTCGTTGATGAAAATTTATTAGGCTTATTAAGCAAACTCGAAGATGAATTAAAGTTTGTATTGATTACATCAAAAGTCACCCTACATGCATTAGACGATGAAGCCGCCAAGCAAGCTGTCTCTACGAGCATGCCTGATGTGTTAGTAAGTATTAAAGCCGCTGAATATGAGCGTTGCGATCGTTGTTGGCATCAAGTTAGCTCTGTCGGCCAAAATCCGGAGCATCCGGAATTATGTGGCCGTTGTATTGAAAATATCGAAGGAGACGGTGAACAAAGACAGTTCGCCTAAAAAATTATGCTGAAATGGTTGAATCTTTCTGCTTTGGTGATTGTGTTTGATCAACTCAGCAAGTGGTGGGCCGATAGTGCTCTAGAGCTTTACCAGTCTATTGCTGTATTGCCTTCTTTCAATATTACACTAGCTTATAATCATGGCGCGGCATTTAGCTTTCTTGCGTCAGAAAGCGGTTGGCAACGCTGGTTTTTTACAGGCTTAGCTATCGTAGTAAGCACTATCTTGCTGTTTTGGTTAAAACGGCTAAAAAGTGATGCCAAGCTTGAAGCTGCCTCTTTGGCTTTAATTCTGGGTGGGGCTTTGGGTAACGTTATCGATCGTGTTGTTCACGGTTATGTTATTGATTTTCTTGATATCTATTATGGTACCTATCATTGGCCTGCATTTAATATCGCTGACTCAGCGATTTGTATTGGCGCCATTCTATTGATTTTCGATAGCTTCAGAAATAAAACGGAGCAGAAATGAGTTTTTGTGATCTTGCAGTAAGTGGGGTGGCTAATTTGCAACCTTACATTCCGGGTAAACCAATTGAAGAATTACAACGTCAATACGGTGTCCGTAATGTCATTAAATTAGCTTCTAATGAAAATCCGCTTGGCCCACCAAAAGCGGCTGTCGCAGCAGTAGCCATGGCAGCGAAAGAAATGGCGCGCTATCCTGACGGTAATGGCTATGCATTAAAACTCGCATTAGCTGAAAAGCATCAGGTAGCACCAGAGCAAATTACCTTGGGTAACGGCTCGAACGATGTATTGGAATTAGTGGCCCGTGCTTTTGCAGGACCGGGTGATGAGATCGTGTTCTCAGAGCATGCCTTTGCTGTCTATGCAATTGCCACTCAGCTTATTGGTGCAACCGCTGTTGTCACGCCAGCAAAAGATTATGGATATGATCTGGAAGCCATCCATAAAGCTATCAGTTCGCGTACGAAAGTTATTTTTATTGCTAACCCAAACAACCCAACAGGTACATGGTTAGAGCCTGAAAAAATTAAACTATTTCTGGAAAAAGTGCCTGAAAAGGTTTTAGTTGTGCTTGATGAAGCCTATGTTGAATATCTCAATATGGAAGAAAGTTCGGTGCCTTGGTTGCAGGATTTTCATAACTTGATTATCACTCGAACATTTTCCAAAGCCTATGGATTAGCAGGTTTACGGGTAGGGTACTCACTTTCCCATCCTGAAGTAGCTGATTTGATTAACCGGGTCAGACAACCTTTTAATGTTAGCCATCTGGCACAGGCAGCAGCAGTGGCAGCTCTGGGGGATGAAGCTTATTTACAGCAATCGCGTGAAGTCAATGATGCCGGTATGAAACAACTTATTGCTGGCTTTGAGCAAATGGGGCTACAGTACATCCCTTCGCGTGCGAACTTTATCACTGTGAACGTACATACTAATGCTTTTGAAGTTTATGATGAGCTGCTCTATGAAGGTGTTATCGTTCGACCAGTAGCTAACTATGGCTTACCACAACATCTACGTGTCAGTATTGGTCTTGCTGAAGAAAATCAACGTTTTCTGGATGCCTTATCTGACATCTTGGGCCGTGGTTGATGATTAACCGCCTTGCAATAATCGGCGTCGGGCTGATAGGTGGTTCACTTGCCTTGTCTTTAAAAGCGAAAGGCGCTGTTAACGAAGTTATCGGCTATTCACGAAGTGACGATGCCAGACAAGAAGCTTTAGCACTTGGCATTATTGATAAGGCAGCTGAGTCAATTGTGGAAGCTGTCGCAGATGCTGATGTCATCTTCGTGGCCGTACCAATGGGGGCAATGGCTTCCGTGTTTTCTGATATGAGTGAGCATGTCAGAGCTGATGCCATTATTACTGATGGTGGTAGTGCAAAAGCACAGGTTGTTTCAGCTGCACGCGCTGCTTTGGGCGATAAGCTTAAACAGTTTGTTCCTGGTCACCCTATTGCCGGTACAGAAAAGAGTGGGCCTGCTGCTGCATTTGCCACCTTGTATGAAAATCACCGGATTGTACTGACGCCAGTGAGTGAGACGGATCCTGCTGCAACAGCAAAAATTAAAATGATGTGGCAACTTACCGGTGCTGAAGTGTTTGAGATGGACGTTGAGCATCACGATACTGTGTTAGCTGCGACTAGCCATTTGCCACATGTACTTGCCTTTAATCTAGTAGGTATGTTGGCTCAACGTGATGATTGTGACGAAGTCTTACGGTATGCCGCCGGCGGTTTTCGTGACTTTTCACGGATTGCCTCCAGTGATGCTGTTATGTGGCGAGATATTTGTTTGGGTAATAAACAAGCTATTCTGGATTTACTTGATGATTTTCATCAGGGTATCAACAAAATCGAACAAGCAATTAAAGAGGCAGACGGCGACTACCTCATTGAGGTATTTGAACGGGCTAAGAAAGCACGAGATACCCGCTTTGCCGATCCTGATTTGATAGATAACAGTGAAGTATAAGAGTGGAACCAACTGACGTGTCTAGTGAGACTAATAAAAGATATATTGTTCATCCTGGCGGTAAGATCACTGGTCAGGTTCGTGTACCTGGTGATAAGTCGATCTCTCATCGATCGATTATGCTGGGCTCCCTCGCTGAGGGCACGACTGAAGTTACCGGCTTTTTAGAAGGTGAAGATGCTTTAGCAACATTAGCTACTTTCCGTAGTATGGGGGTCAATATTATTGGCCCGGACAAGGGAAAAGTCACCATTCATGGTGTTGGTATGCATGGGCTTAAAGCTCCTGAAGCAGAACTAAACCTAGGCAATAGCGGTACATCAATGCGTCTGTTATCTGGTCTATTGGCTGGTCAAGGTTTTGATGTCACGATGACCGGTGATAAATCACTGTCATCAAGGCCAATGAAGCGTGTTACTGAACCTCTGGCTTTGATGGGAGCAAACATCGATACCACTGATGGGAAACCGCCACTGAGAATTCATAAAACAAGCAAATTAAAAGGTATACATTACGATTTGCCGATGGCCAGTGCACAGGTCAAGTCCTGTTTATTGCTGGCCGGCTTGTATGCCGAAGGCAAGACCTCGGTGACTGAGCCTGCGCCAACACGTGATCATACGGAAAGAATGCTACAAGGTATGGGATACCAAGTTGAAAAACAGGACAACACCATTTCTATCATGGGTGGCAGCAAGTTACAGGCAACAAAAATAGATGTACCTGCAGATATCTCATCAGCTACATTTTTTATGGTCGCTGCTGCAATTGCCCCAGAGTCAGATATTACCCTGGAACATGTCGGTGTAAACCCCACTCGCATCGGCGTTATCAATATCTTACGTGAGATGGGGGCCAATATTACGCTGAGTAATGAAAAAGTTACTGGTGGTGAACCTGTGGCTGATATACGTATTCAATATGCGCCACTAAAAGGTATTCAAATTCCTGAAGAGCAAGTGCCCTTAGCCATTGATGAGTTTCCAGCTTTATTTATTGCTGCTGCCTGTGCTGAGGGACAGACAATACTCACCGGTGCTGAAGAATTACGAGTCAAAGAAAGTGATCGCATTCAAGTTATGGCGGATGGCCTAACTACATTAGGCATTGATGCAGAGCCTACAGCAGATGGCATTATCATCAACGGCGGTGTAATTGATAGCGGTGAGGTGGATAGCCACAGTGATCATCGTATTGCTATGTCATTTGCGATTGCTGGATTACAAGCTGGTGGCTCTATTCAGATTAATGATTGTGCCAATGTAGCTACTTCATTTCCGGGCTTTGTTGATTTAGCCAATAATATTGGCCTACAGGTAGAAGAAATTGATGGCTGATATACCTGTATTAACAATCGATGGACCTAGTGGCTCAGGGAAAGGCACAATTGCACAAATGCTCGCCAAAGAGTTGGGCTGGCATTACTTAGATAGCGGTGCAATATATCGGGTATTGGCATTTGCTAGTCTTAAACATCAGATTCTTGCCTCAGATGAAAAGTCCCTTGTTCAGCTAGCACAAACTTTGGAGCTTCAATTTGATTTAGATGATGCTGGACTTAATGTGCTGTTAGAAGGGGAAGAAGTTAGTCAGCAGATTCGTACAGAAAAAGCCGGTAATGCAGCATCTAAAGTGGCAGCGATTCCCGCTGTAAGAGCGGCGTTATTGCAGCGCCAGCGCGACTTTTGTCAGCCACCTGGCCTCGTTACTGATGGCCGAGATATGGGTACGGTCGTCTTCCCTGATGCACAATTTAAAGTGTTTCTAACAGCTAGTGCAGAAGAAAGGGCGTTAAGACGTCATAAGCAGTTGAAAGAGAAAGGAATTGAGAGTAACCTTTCCGATCTCATTGCAGAAATCTCAGAGCGGGATAAACGTGATAGTGAACGTAAAGTCGCGCCGTTATTGCCTGCTAAGGATGCATTGATATTGGATTCTACTGAGTTAGGTATTTCTGCAGTATATGAAAAAGTGCGCAGTTATTGTGCAATTTAAACTTTTGGTGCCTGTTCGATACGTGTCGAATGGGATGTTTAACGATCTCGCATAAGCGAGTGATTAATTAGGTGATCTTGTTTCCTCAACAGGGTCAAGGATATTTAACAATGAGCGAAAGCTTTGCTGATCTCTTTGAAGAGAGTCTAAATTCAACTCCAATGCAACCAGGCAAAATTGTTACCGGTACGGTAGTCAATGTCGGTCCTGATGTTGTTATGGTCAATGCCGGTCTGAAATCAGAAGGCGCTATTCCTGTTTCTGAATTCCTGAACGAAAACGGTGAAGTTACCGTTTCTGTTGGTGACTTAGTCGATGTGTCTCTGGAATCATTAGAAGATGGTTTCGGTGCAACACAACTGTCACGCGATAAAGCGAAAGCAGCCGAAGCATGGACTAAATTGGAACACGCGTTTGAAGCTGGTGAAACAGTAATGGGTATTATTTCTGGCAAGGTCAAAGGTGGTTTCACTGTTGATCTGGAAAATATCCGTGCATTCCTTCCTGGTTCTTTGGTTGATGTTCGTCCAATCCGTGATACGACTCACCTGGAAAATAAAGAACTTGAGTTCAAACTGATTAAACTTGATCGTCCACGTAACAACATCGTTGTTTCACGTCGTGCGATTATGGAAGAAGAAAATAGTGCAGAACGCGAAGCGTTATTAGAAACGCTGGAAGAAGGCAAAGTGGTTAAAGGTATTGTTAAAAACCTGACTGACTACGGTGCATTCGTTGATCTGGGTGGTATCGATGGTCTGTTACATATCACTGATATGGCATGGAAACGTGTTAAACATCCATCAGAAGTTGTTGCTATTGGCGACGAAATTGAAGTTCAAGTATTGAAATTCGATAAAGAACGCGAACGTGTTTCTCTTGGTCTGAAACAAATGGGTGATGATCCATGGAAAGATATCGCTCGTCGTTATCCAAACAGCACACGTATTCACGGTAAAGTCACTAATATTGCTGATTACGGTTGCTTCGTTGAAATCGAAGATGGCGTTGAAGGTTTAGTTCACATGTCTGAAATGGACTGGACTAACAAAAACGTTCACCCATCTAAACTGGTTCAACTGGGTGATGAAGTTGAAGTTATGGTTCTGGATATTGATGCAGAACGTCGTCGTATTTCTCTGGGCATCAAACAATGTCAAACGAATCCTTGGGAAGAGTTTGCGATGACCCATAATAAAGGTGACAAAGTGAGTGGTGCTATCAAGTCCATCACTGATTTCGGTATCTTTATCGGCTTAGACGGTGGTATTGATGGTCTTATCCACTTATCTGATATCTCTTGGGAAGAAGATAACGAAGAGTTAATTCGTGACTTCAAGAAAGGTGATGATGTTGAAGCAGTTGTTTTAGCAATCGATCCTGAGCGTGAGCGTATTTCATTAGGTATCAAGCAACTACAAGACGACCCATTCTCTGCTTATTTAGCTGATCACCCACGTGGAAGTATTGTTAACGGTAAAGTGACTGCTGTTGATGCTCGTGGCGCAACAATTGAGTTAGCTGAAGGCGTTGAAGGTTATGTTCGTGCTGCAGATATTGCCCGTGAACGTGTCGAAGATGCAAGTAAAATCTTGGCTGTTGGCGATGACGTTGAAGCTAAATTTACTGGCATGTCACGCAAAGATCGTACTTTGACTCTTTCTATTAAAGCAAAAGACGATCAAGAAGAATCAGAAGCTGTGAAAGAGTACAGCAATGTTTCTGCAGGCAACACTACTCTGGGTGATTTGCTGAAAGAACAGATGGATCAGAAAGACAACTAATCGTTTTTCATATTAAAGATGAACCCCTGACTTTTCAGGGGTTTTTCTCTAATAGATTCAGCAGATTAAAACCGATATTTCATATTGGTGTATAGCGCATTATTCCAGGAATTTTAAAGACATGACCAAATCAGATTTGATTGAAGTTTTATCTGAAAAACAATCTCTATTGAATTATCGTGATGTTGAGCTTGCAGTTAAACTCATCTTAGAACAAATGAGTGATAGCCTTTCACAAGGAGATAGAATTGAAATTCGCGGGTTTGGTAGTTTTACCTTACATCATCGACCACCACGTGTTGGGCGTAACCCAAAGAGCGGTGAATCTGTTCAGTTAGATGAAAAGTACGTACCGCATTTCAAACCTGGTAAAGAGTTGCGTGACCGTGTTAACGATGCGGCAGGTTATCAGTAGTACAGATGAAACTGAGTCAGGAAGCGGTTTTCGAATATAACCAAATCCACTCATACGATGAACAGTCGGTGACTGTTCGACACAAAGATACACAAACGTTTACGTCATATGACTCAGCGTTTGTATTGACGCCAAATAAAATAATAGACAATATTGACGTCAGACATATCCAAAACTTATCTGCAGAAACTCTTTCTGCTTTAGTAGCGCTGGCTCCGGAAGTAATTATATTTACGACGGAAGCCGGCCTCACTTTTCCCCTTCTACAGATGGCTGAGTATTTCAATAAACTAGGTATTGGAGCCGAGTTTATGACATTAGCGTCTGCCTGCCACACATACAATTTACTCTTGTCAGAAGACCGTGCAGTAGTGCTCGTCGTTAGCCTTGAGAGTTGAGCAAATTTAATAAGCCGCAATCACCTTCTATATTGAAATCGTCGATATTTCTTTTTTTTGTGAGTAAGTCTGTAAGTGATTGCTTTTTATGTATAAACTGCCGCTCACTCTCTGTTGTGGATAGCTATTTACTTGACCAAAGATTTTGTTCTTAGGAAAATTCCCTGTTACGTGCGGGTGGGGCATTTCACAGCACACTATGCTTTATCACACTACGTTTGATCTAGATCAATGTTTTGGCATGAAGCAAATCTAATGATTGATGTAAAATTCTAACTGCTTTTATATTTATTGAAGCATGTAGAAAAGGGTCCTGATTTTGTTGGGCATGTGACAACGAAATTGAGAGAGAGTTTTCCAAAGAGAGAAGGTGTGGTCGCTATGCAAGCGGAACAACAATATAACTATCAAGTGGTCAAGTGGTTTGCCTATATGGCATGTGTCTACTTGGTCGTGGGCACGGGTATCGGTGTCTATATCGCCTCAGAATTGGCTTGGCCAGTACTGAATTTTGATAATCCATATATCAGTTTTGGACGTTTGCGTCCTTTACATACCAATGCGGTTATTTTTGCTTTTGGTGGTTCGACATTAATGGCAACCGCTTATTACATTGTACAGCGTACATGTCGCACACGTCTGTGGAGTGATAAGTTAGCTTGGTTTACGTTTTGGGGCTGGAACCTTGTTATTTTAGGTGCCGTCATTACCTTGCCTCTTGGTTATACTCAATCTAAAGAATATGCTGAATTAGAATGGCCAATTGATATTCTAATTGCAGCTGTTTGGTTGGTTTATACCTTCAATTTCATTATGACCATTTCTATTCGAAAAGTTTCGCATATCTATGTTGCAAACTGGTTCTTCATTGCAATGATGGTCATGATCACCTATCTGCATGTTGTAAATAGCCTGGCTATCCCAGTGGAGTTATTTAAGTCTTATTCGCTGTTTGCTGGTGTGCAAGATGCGATGATTCAATGGTGGTGGGGGCATAACGCAGTTGGTTTCTTCCTGACAGCAGGTTTCTTAGGAATTATGTACTACTTCGTTCCTAAACAAGCTAACCGTCCTGTCTATTCCTACCGTCTGTCTGTTATTCACTTCTGGGCCCTAGTGTTTGGCTATGTATGGTTAGGTGCTCACCATCTTCAATATACCGCTTTGCCTGATTGGACTGGTTCATTAGGTGCAGCTATTTCATTAGCGATGATCATTCCTTCATGGGGTGGTGCAATCAACGGTATGTTTACATTGAGTGGTGCTTGGGACAAGTTGCGTACTGACTATATTTTGCGCTTCCTGATTGTTTCATTAGCATTCTACGCAATGTCAACGTTTGAAGGTCCTGTAATGGCCTCAAAAACAGTTAATGCTCTATCTCACTACACTGACTGGACTATCGGCCACGTACACTCTGGTGCCTTAGGTTGGGTAGCGATGGTATCAATCGGTGCGCTGTACCATATGGTGGAACGCATGTGGGGTACAACAATGTATTCAATACGTTTAGTGAACCTGCACTTTTGGATGGCTACCATCGGTACAGCAGTCTACATCACAGCTATGTGGGTATCAGGCATCATGCAAGGTTTGATGTGGCGTGCATATGACGACTACGGTAACTTGGCATATACCTTTGTTGAATCAGTAGCTCAAATGCATCCTTACTATGCAATGCGTGCTGTTGGCGGACTTATTTTCTTCTCAGGTGCGTGCATTATGTTATTCAATGTCACAGTGACTATCCGTCGTGCGATTGCTAAGCCTTCGGCTGCAATGGCTACAGCTGCTAACATTTAAGGAGACTGGAATGTCTGATCATAATTCTAATAAACCAGTTACCTTTCAAGAGAAACTGGAAAAAAATATCTGGGCGCTTGTGTTAGCAACTGCACTTGTCGTCTCAGTTGGTGGTATCGTAGAAATCGTACCTTTGTTTTACCTCAAAACAACATTTGAGGATCAAGTGCATCCAGACTATGAAGAATTGAAAACAGTTCGTCCATATACTGCACTTGAATTAGCTGGTCGTGATATTTATCAGCGCGAAGGCTGCTATTTGTGTCACTCACAAATGATTCGTCCTTTCCGTGATGAAAAAGATCGCTATGGCCACTATTCTCTGGCTGTTGAGTCAAAATATGATCACCCATTCCAATGGGGATCGAAACGTACTGGGCCTGATCTAGCACGTGTTGGTGGCAAGTATTCAGATGCATGGCATATTCAACATCTACATGATCCGCGTTCAGTTGTACCTGAGTCTGTCATGCCAAGTTATCCATGGCTTGAAGACGCCACTATCGATGGTGCTGGTATTGAAAAACGCTTGCGTGCAATGAAAGTGTTGGGTGTTCCTTATACAGATGAGCAAATCAATAATGCGTCAGCTGCAGTTGAAGGTAAAACTGAAATGCAAGCGCTCGTAGCTTATCTACAAGTATTGGGAACAATGGTTAACTTTGAACCCGGCAGGTCATATCGTGAGTAAACTTCAAGAGTATTTTCATACTAATTGGAGTGAAATGACAGCAACCGACTGGTTTGGCTTGGTGTTTACAGTAGTAATTTTTGTACTGATGGTGGTGCTCTATTTTTGGGTTCTTAACCCTAAAAATAAAGACAAAATAGAGTCTCACCGCACCATGCTTCAGGACGATGACGATACAAATTCGGAGAAATAATGATGGCAGATAATAAAAAGAATCCTAATGAAGTGCCAGATACTGGGCATGAATGGGATGGCATCAGAGAGTTAGAGAACCCACCACCACGCTGGTGGACCAATGCCCTGTATTTAAGTGGTCTGTTAGTTTTAGTCTATTTTATCCTTTATCCATCACTGCCATTGATTAATGACAGTACAAAAGGACTATTAGGCTGGACTCAAATCAAAGAGTACAAAGAAGATTTGGCAAAAGTTCAAGACGTCAGAGCACCATTTGAAGAAAAAATATCTTCAATGACTGCAGAAGAAATTCTTGCTGATACTGAAATGCGAAACTATGCAGTAGGCTCAAGTAAAGTGCTATTCGGTGATAACTGTGCAGCTTGTCATGGAACGGGTGGTGTACCAGCTAAGAATTCTGGTTACCCAATTCTTGCCGATGATGATTGGTTGTATGGTGGTGATATCAATACAATCGTTGCATCAATTGCTGCAGGTCGTCATGGCATGATGATGTCTCATGAAAAGACTTTAAAACCTGAAGAAGTCGATGGGCTAGTGACATTTGTCGAAAATTTATCTAATGGACAAGCAACCGATGCTGGCTGGAAGTTATTTAACGAAAAGGGTTGTGTAGGTTGTCATGGTGCAGATGGTAAAGGTATCCATGAACTCGGTTCGGCAAACCTAACAGATAAGATCTGGCGCTTTTCAGGTGCTCCTGAAGAAGTTCGCTATACCATTCTGCATGGTGTTAACGACCCATCAGATCCGTTAACTCGTGTTGCTATTATGCCTGCATGGAATGAAAAGCTTGCAGTCAAGATCGAGGCCGAAAAATGGGATGAAGAACCTGAATATGAAGGTGATGAAACCCAACGGTTATCTGTAACTGAAATTAAGAAATTGGCTGTTTATGTGCACCAGTTAGGTGGTGGGCAGTAATCAATATCACAACTCTCAGTTTAGCTACTGAGAGTTGTGAATCTTATTCAGGAGAGAAGATATGCATATTGACGCAGTTGTTATTGGTGCGATTGTATCCGTTGTTTTAACCATTGTTGTTATAGGTGTCATCGGCTACAGAATTATGAAAAACTTAGACGATAAATAAATCATTATTAGATATTCGTTTCTAACGAATAGAAAAGCCGGCAAATGTCGGCTTTTTTATAACTAATTAATATCAGTAAATACTAATATTATAATGGCCTGTGTTAAAATACATGAGCTAAATCTTTTCCGGAGATGATATGAGTCAAACACAAACAAACGTCAATGATGATGTCACCCACATTTATGAAGAAGTCGCTGATTGGCATGTGAATACTGGTGACCAAAAAGTGGTTGCCAAACGAATCAGTGGTAGATTTAGACTTCGGAAATGGATTGGGATGTCTGTTTGGTTGATATTCTTTTTAGGCCCATATCTTCGCTGGAATGGACATCAGGCTATTCTGTTTGACATTCCAAATCGTCAATTCAATTTCTTTCAGTTAACGATTTATCCTCAGGATATCTGGATGTTGTCGTTGACGTTATTATTCTTTGCTATTTTATTGGCCGCTGTGACCAGTATTGCTGGGCGTGTTTTTTGTGGGTATTTCTGTTTCCAAACAGTATGGACTGATATCTATACTTTTATAGAAACAAAGCTCGAAGGCGATAGCCCTCAGAAAGCAATGAAGTTTAAAAAAGCACCCTGGACGCTTGATAAAATTACTCGCGTTCTTTTTAAACATTCACTATGGATTGCAATTGCTCTTATCACAGGTATTTCATTTGCTGCATGGTTTACAGATGCATACCAACTATGGCCGAATATTTTCACTTTAGCTGCACCTCTTCCTGTCTGGATTTCGATGGCCGTATTTGGTGTTTTTACATATGTCTTTGCTGGCTTTATGCGTGAGCAAGTGTGTTTTTGGTTATGTCCATATGCTCGCCTTCAAGGTGTTATGTATGATCAAGATACGATTTTGCCTGCTTACGATGCAGAACGTGGTGAGCCTAGAGGGAAGTTGAAAAAAGGCCAGTTAGAGGATGAGTCGAAAGGGAGTTGTATTGACTGTAAAGTCTGTGTTGCCGTCTGCCCAACTGGGATTGATATAAGGAAGGGACAACAAGAAGGCTGTATCACATGCGGTATGTGTATTGATGCCTGTGACAGTATTATGGATAAAACTAATCAGCCACGCGGTTTGATTCGTTATGCATCCTATAAGGAACTGCATCATGATAAAAACGTCTTACCCATGTACAAACGACCTAGGGTTATTATTTATAGTTTAATTCTGCTGACAGCATTGTCTGGAATTATTTATGGCTTTTTCACGCTATCACCCACAGAATTCCAAGTGATACATGATCGTCAGCCCTTGTACGTAAGATTGAGTGATGGCGGAATTCAGAACAAATACACACTGAAGCTGTTAAATAAAACAAAAAATCCAATCGAAGTTAGATACGATGTTTTGGGACTTGAGGGAGCAACGCTTCATGGTATGGCTGATAAAATTACCGTACAACCAGGTAAAGTAGTGCCTGTGACAGCGCTTGTCAGAGTGCCGGATGATAAAGTACATAAAGGCTTGATGCCTATAGAATTCAAAGCTGAAGTATTAAATAATTCAGCTATCTCGAGTTCATATGAAAGTATGTTTGTGGCTCCTGAGTAGATGAGGATGAAAATGCATATTTCCCAAGAAAATAGTCAAGCACTCAAAAACCCATGGGTATTGGGGATGCTGGTATTTTTAGTCGTTTTTTTAAGCGCCAATGCTTTATTTATTTATTTAGCATTTAAGTCACCGCCTAATCTCGTTATTGAGGATTTTTATGAAAAAGGGCAGGCCTACGCTAAAACAGAAGAAGAAATTCTGAAAGAGAAAAGTCTGGGCTGGTCTGGTGTGTTATTGATGCCTACTGCATCAAGAGTGAATCAAACACAAACATATGAAGCTGTTATTACTGGACCCAATTCAGCAGGCTTAATGCTGGATTCAGTAAAATTCTTTGCCTACCGGCCTTCAGATAAACGTGAGGACTTCTCATCTGATATGCAACCATCTGGGCATGGTAGCTTTGTCACAGATGTCAGCTTTCATTTACCTGGTAGCTGGGACATTATCATTGAAGCGCATCGTGGTGACGATAAATACGTACTAACACGCCGGATCCAAATTAATCCTTAGATTTAAACATTTTCTTTTTCTGAAACGCAGGATTAGTTTTGACAACCTCTTGTTATCATTGTGCTTTACCCGTTAAAGACCCGAATGAGTTTAAGGCTGAAGTTGACGGGGCTGAGCGCATATTTTGCTGCCATGGCTGTCAAACAGTATGTCAGACAATCTATGGTGCGGGCTTACAAAGCTTTTACTCAAAAGCTGCACAATCTGACACGCTCTCACCCCCCCCCGATATGCTGGGTGACTTGGCGGCGTATGATTTAGATGAAGTTCAATCTGACTATACGGATATTAGCCAAAATGAACGTACTATTCATTTACTGGTTGAAGGTATTCATTGTGCTGCTTGTGTCTGGTTGATTGAAAACGCACTATCAGCAATGCCCGGTGTGCTCAATGCCGAGGTTAATTTAACAGGACGAAGATTAAAGTTACGTTGGGATAATACTCAGATATCTTTGTCATCTGTACTGGGCCGTTTAGCAGAAATAGGTTATGCAGCTGTTCCTTTTGACCCTGAAACTGCTGAAGGTGCATTAGCTAAACGACATCGTGGATTGCTTTATCGTATGGCCTTTGCAGGCTTTGCGATGATGAATATGATGTGGATATCCATTGCCTTATACAGTGGCGCTAGTGATGGCGAGTTTCGCCAATGGTTTCACTGGATTGGCTTCTTGATTGCCACGCCCACATTATTGTATTCAGGTTATCCTTTTCTCCGTAGTGCAATAAGTGGTTTAAAACAACGCTATTTGACTATGGATCTGCCTATAGCCATTGGCGTAACTTCCACCTATTTATATTCGACGTATGCCACGATAAAAGCGTTAGATACAGGTCATGTTTATTTCGATACAGTAGTTAATTTCCTGTTTGTGATTTTAGTGGGGCGCTATCTGGAAGCTATTTCTAAGAAGAAAGCCCTTTCCGCTACGCGCAGGATGTTGGAATTACAACCTAAATTTGCCACATTGGTTGTCGATGATTCAACAGAGATTGTGCCAATTCGAGCCGTTCAAATTGGACAAACTGTTTTGGTTAAACCCGGTGAAAGTATCCCTGTAGACGGAATTGTGATTTCTGGTGATAGTGCCGTGGACGAGTCAATGTTAACAGGTGAGTCAGTCCCTGTAGTAAAACAGATGGGCGATAGAGTAGTTGCTGGCAGTATCAACGGTGAAGGTGCTTTTCAGGTTCGTGTTGAGGAAGTTTTACGCAATACTGCTCTTGCTAAAATTGTCGCCTTGATGGACGAGGCACAAGCTTCAAAAGCACCTATTCAAACATTAGCAGATAAAATCGTTCCTTGGTTTGTACTGATAACACTGACACTTGCCAGTTTGACGTTTGTGTATTGGTTGCAGTTTGACTTTGAAATCGCCTTACTCGCTGCTGTTTCTGTATTGGTCGTGACTTGTCCCTGTGCTTTTGGTTTAGCTACGCCAATGTCAGTCGCTGTAGCCACTGGCGTCGGTGCAAAGCGCGGTGTATTGATTAAGCAAGGTGAAACGCTGGAACGCTTATCTGCAGTCAATCATTTTGTTTTTGACAAAACCGGTACATTAACTACCGGTCATTTAAAAGTACACACAGTCGAGTCCTATGCTGAATTAGCTGAATCTGAACTACTCAAATTGGCAGCATCAGTTGAGCAGCATTCAGAACACACTATTGCATCAGCAATATGCGAAACAGCTGCTAATCAAGGATTAAAACTACTACCAATTACAAAATTCACGACCACCCCCGGACGGGGAATAAGCGCGGTTATAGAAAATAAACTCGTCCTTGTTGGCACTCGTCCGTGGTTAAGCTCACAGGATATTCACTTTTCTGATCATCTCATTGAAAAGATTAAGCAGTATGAGAAGAAGGGAGTTAGCTGTGTCTCAATTGCTGTAAATGGAAAATTACAGGGGATTATTGGCCTGACTGATTCTCTTCGAACTGATGCCTCTGCTACGATCGAGTTATTACAAGCGACCGGGGCCAAGATAACTGTATTAAGTGGAGATCGGTTGGAGGTGGTAAACGCGGTTACCCAATCATTTTCCAATGTACAGCGGTATGCAGAAGTACTACCACAGGATAAATCTGAAGTAATTAAATCCTTGCAAAGCCAAGGTGACATCGTAGCTATGGTCGGAGATGGCGTTAATGATGCCCCAGCTCTAATTCAAGCCGATGTCGGCATTGCTTTGGCATCTGGAACGGATGTGTCTGTAGAGAGTGCTGATGTTGTACTCTCACATCAGGAATTGACAAAAGTAGCTGAGGCGAAGTTATTGGCAAGCACAACTTTACGCATCATTCGTCAGAACATAATGCTTTCTATCAGCTATAACGTTATCATGGTCCCATTAGCGATGTGTGCTTGGGTTAATCCTTTAGTTGCAGCGATAACAATGCCTATAAGTTCGCTGTTGGTGATTGGTAACTCAGCTCGAATCGGAAGGTTTGTGAAGAAATAATATAAGCTAAAAGTCACTGATTGGTTGAATGTTTGCCTCATAGTCCGGGCTCATCGCATCATTAAATGTAAAAAATAGTTTGGAGAATGTGATGGAAGTCATTTACGGGTTGCTACCAGGCATGCTGTTATTGGGCATTATAGGTGTAGCTGTATTTTTCTGGGCTGTTAGAAACGGTCAGTACGATGATATGGATGGGGCGGCCAATCGAGTACTCATGGATGACGATGAAATGGATCCTTCATCTAGCGAATCCACTGACCAAATCGATGTTGACGATGAAAGTAACCAAAAACATTGAGGCGATGGATAGCTAAATGTTAATTCAACACGGTAATCAAGCATATGTTTAAAAACTGGAGTATTAAGCATATGCTCCAGTTGTGGGCAGCAATAACATTAATTGCTGTCGTTATTATGGGCATCATGGCTAACTACGCCAATAATCTGATGTCTGAAACCGAATCAATGTTTGCTGAGCATTTACTGCCATTAGAAAGTAGCAGCCGACAACTTAGTCAGGCGTCATTGCTTTTTTCACAACGCCAGCAACAATTTCTTACTGTATCGTCGGTTCCAGCATTATCAGAATTTGCTGATAGAACCACCATTGAAACGATGTTCAATGAAAGTGCTGAACAACTCTCAAGGATCCTAGATGAAGATCCGCAGTTACAGCATATGTTGAAATCCTTATTAGATACCTATCTTGATTATTTGACACTCGACACTGAGCTTTATCAGCTAAAAAGACGCCACCTTGAGTTAACAAAAGACATAAAGGAAAAGCAAGCGGGTAACGAACGCATATCCGAGTCGTTATTGGTGCTAATGGATGCTCTAGAAAAGCGCTTACGTAATGATAATTTAGTGTCAATTCTCAAGCTGGCTAACCCACTAAAAAACCATATCAACCAACTTCGTTTGCTTAACGCTAAACTGTTTTTGCAGGCCACAGAATCCTCAAGTCTTATGCAGTCTGAGAATCAGTTCCGTCGAGTGTTTAGCGAAATTGAACGTGATATTAACGATTTTTCCAGTCAAACCTTTCAATTGCAATATGTTACTGAAACGCTTCAAGCGATAGATAAACAAATTGAGTCTTTGAAAGTTTTGATGGGAGGCAAGAATGGTTTAGTTGCAATAGAAGAGCAAAACGCCATAGCCCAAAGGAGTTTAGCCAAACAACAGCAAACTGCCATCAGTCTGATGTCAGCCTTAACCGCTCAACTCAATCAATTAACGGAGTATGTCAATTTATATAATTATGCTGAGATAAGTGATGACGTTTCATCAGCTGACTATTCATGGTGGCAAATTATATTTTTCAGCGTCCTCATTATGAGTGGTGTGATGGTGTTTTCCTATATTTTATTTAATAGGATAAATCAACCTTTAGTGGATATGAGAGATTCTATCCGGGCACTTTCAGAGGGTCGATTTGAAACTAGAATGTCTGTCACATCAACACAAAACGAAGTCTCTATGCTGGCTCGAGACTTTAACCACTTTGCAGAGGTTACGCAAAACTTAATTGCTGACTACAGCAAAGCGAAAGTGACGATGCAACATAAAAAACAACAGCTTCGGGCTGTGTTAAATGGTGTGCCAGAAGCGATCCTCTCATTAAATGAAGATGGTTATATTGTTGATATAAATCCAGCTGGTGCGAGCATGTTTGGCGGAAGCGTCAAGGATATTCTCGGACAACATCTATTTCACTTCTTTGCTGAAGACCATAAACCCGAGTCAATTGATGATTTAGAGGTTGATGATGAGTCGAATGGTGAGTATGAAGGCGTTCGCTTGGATAGTACAGCATTCTCATTGTGGATATCTGTCAGTCGAATAATTACTGGTAGTGATGACTTTGTTTGGGTATGCGTGATTGCAGATATTACAAAGTGGAAACAGACTAATCAGCGATTACATCAGATGTCATCAGAATTAAACACGATTCTGGAAAATGCAATGGTGGGTATTGCATTTATTCGTGATCGGAATGTTGTTCGTGTTAATCAGAAGTTTGAAGAATTATTTCAATACAGTCGTGAAGAGATTGAAGGCCAGAAAACACGGTTTATTTATCCAAGCCAAATGGCATACGAGAAATTTGGTGAGCATGCTGCCCACTTTCTTTCCGTTGGAGAAAGCTATGAAGCCCAGCTGGAATTGGTTCGAAAAAATGGTAAGAAGTTTTGGTGTGCTATAGCAGGTAAAGCTATCGAAACCGACGCACCACAAAATGGTTCAATATGGTTATTTGAAGATATTACAACGCAGCGCGAGAATGAAGAAAGGCTGACCAATCTGGCAAGTATTGACAGTCTGACTGGCTTACCGAATCGTACTGTTTTTAATGATCGTCTTGAGCATGCTATTCATAAAGCACACCGAGATTCAGGGCGACTTGCCGTTTGTTTTCTGGATTTAGATCATTTTAAGCATATTAATGACTCTCTGGGACATAAAGCTGGCGATAGTCTCTTAAGAGACGTAGCAAAGCGCATCAAAGAGACCATCCGTGAAGGGGATACGGTTGCCAGATTAGGTGGCGATGAGTTTACCGTTATTCTGGAAAATATTCGGTCTGCAGAATATGTAGGAAAAGTTGCCGAAAAAATTATCTATGCTATGTCACAAGCATATTTTATCGATAATGTTGAAATTAATATCAGTCCAAGTATTGGTATCAGCTTATATCCAGCGGATGGTCGTGATGTGGATATGTTGATCCGAAATGCCGATGCAGCAATGTATCATGCGAAAAAGACTGGGCGTAATAATTTTCAATTCTACTCTGTGGATATGAATGCTCAGGCATCATTAAGACTGGCCATGGAAACTGCGTTAAGACGTGCGGTTGAGCAGGAAGAGTTTTTCATTCACTTACAGCCCCAAATCGATCTTGAAACTGGAAAAATGAATGGTGCGGAAGTGTTGCTCCGTTGGAATAGTCCACAATGGGGCTTAGTCTCACCAGCTGATTTTATTCCCATCCTTGAAGATAGCGGCATGATTGAATTCGTCGGCGAATGGGTGCTAAAACAAGCTTGTAATAGCTTTTTAAATATCAAACATCAGCTTGTTGATGATTTCAAATTGGCTGTCAACTTGTCAGGCAGACAATTTAAAGGGGGTAACCTTGCCAGACGGATACGTTTTATCCTAGATGAAACGGGAATGCCGACAAAAAACCTGGAGCTGGAGATTACAGAAACCATGTTAATGGAAGATCCTGAGCTGGCTACAATAACGTTATCGGAAATCAGTGAGATGGGGGTCAGTCTAGCGATAGATGACTTTGGCACTGGCTATTCATCCTTATCCTATCTGAAACAGTTCCCACTAAACGTACTGAAAATCGATAGTAGTTTTATACGTGATGTCACCACAGATAAAGATGATGCGGCTATCGTCAATGCGATTCTTGCAATGAGCGAGAGCTTAGGTTTGATTGTCGTTGCGGAGGGCGTCGAGACGCTTGAGCAGCTGAACTACCTCAAACAGCATACATGCCAATGTGCACAAGGGTATTTATTCAGCAAGCCTGTAAGTGAAGAAGCCTTTTATGAATTGGCAGGAAAAGAGACGCTTATTTAGCTTGATAAATTAATAAGGTCTTACCATTGCTAGCATAAATAACAGTTAAATTCAGTTTTGGGTAAGACCAGATTTCATCTCTGTTGCCTTTATCATCTGGTAATCCTGTTTTGATGCTACCCGGCACACCAAACCGTTCCTCAACCATGTCTTTACTCAAGCGTACACTGGGAATATAAGTAATGGCTTTAACGGGAGCGGTTAATAAATACTGCTTGTCTTCTTCAACTAACTCATGCTGATGCGCGCCACTAGGTTGCAGTTTGCCTGACGTGGCTCTTGTTAGCATAGCGGCAATTTCATATTCTGGTACATCAAGATTCAAGACCATTTTGGCTGATAGCCCACCTAGGTTAACGCTATCAAAAAAAGCTTCAACGGTAGCCTTATTATCCGGATCAGTGAAGATCGCTGTTTTACCAAATACTCGTAGTTTTTGTTGGGCCGTTTTATAGTCTGTTTGTCCCAGATGGATGCCAAATACACGGATATTATTATCAGGCATAACCGTCACTTCCCAGGGCTTACTAGCTGGTGCTTGAGGAGAGGGAATAAGCATAATCGCGGCGATACCGATAAATACCAATAAAAGTCCGACAATTATGTTTCTGATAATACGCATTCAAATAATCCTGTGGCGGTATGTAATTTAGCTCTGAAGCCAGAAAGTCACTGGCCCATCGTTGATGAGTTTAACCTGCATATCAGCACCAAACTGACCAGTACTGATTTTAGAATGTCGCCTTTTGGCAGCATCAACAAACTCATTAAATAGTTTATATCCTATGTCAGGCTGTGCGGCAGACGCAAAACTTGGCCGTAATCCTTTTTGCGTATTTGCTGCCAGAGTAAATTGCGGGACAAGAAGTAAACCACCATTAATATCTTTGACGGAATAATTCATTTTGTCATCGGTATCAGCGAATAGACGATAATTAATCAGTCTTTCTACCAGACGATCAATCAACGCCGATGAATCTCCTTTCTCAACACCCACAAATACCAGTACGCCTTGATCAATCTGGGCGATACATTGTTCATTTACATCAACTGAGGCTTGTTTCACTCGTTGCAATAAGGCGATCATCGCAGTTCATCCGCCAAATCATTAGTTGCTTTGAGTAGGGCGTCAATAACAGCTGGCTCACCGGCAGCATGTCCAGCCAGTGGCAGAACAGTCAAGCTTGTTTCTGGCCAGGCCTGATGGAGTTCCCAGGATTGTTGCATTGGACAGACAATATCATAGCGACCATGAATAATTCGGGTAGGAATATGACGAATCGTTTCTATCTCACTTAAGAGTGGCCTATTGCCGATAAAGCACTGGTTTAAGGCAAAATGTAGCTGGATACGAGAGTGAGCTAGCGGGCCAGGTGCATCAGTTAAGTCTGGCTCATACTCATAATCCCGTAAGGTCACAATGGTGGCTTCCCAACTATTGAGAAGCGTCGCTGCTGATATTTGCAGTGATTCATCAGGATCGGTTAGTCGGGTGTAGTAGGCTTTGAGTGGGTTTTGTTGTTCAGAGTCATCGAGCATATGAGTCAGACGGTGCCAGGCTTCTGGAAATAACTTAGAAGCGCCGCCTGCGGCATAAACCCAGTCAATATCCTGCTGACGACCAAGAAAAGTCCCTCTCAAAATCATGCTGAGGATATTATCTGCGTGATCTCTGGCATAACAGAGTGCCAAAGTTGCTCCCCAAGAACCACCAAAAATAACCCATTTTCCAATACCTAGCTGGGTACGGATATATTCCATATCAGCGACAAGATGCGCAGTGGTATTATTTTCAAGTTCACCGCTAGGAGTGGATCGTCCGCAGCCACGTTGATCAAACAATACAATACGGTATTGCTTTGGATTGAAGTATTGACGATGTTGTGGACGACAACCCGAGCCAGGCCCACCATGCAGAAAAACCACTGGAATCCCAGAAGGATTGCCACATTCTTCCACATAAATTTGGTGTTTTTGACCAGTTGATAACCGTTCTCTTGCAAAGAAATGGGTTTGATAAGGCTGTATTTCTGGGTATAGCGTTAACATGTAAAAACTCGTTTATGACATTCGGCATGAACTATATCATGTGTAGTGATGGTAATTATTGTGCTATTGCGAGAAAATATAACGTTTTCGACATTGAATTAAGATCTTGTTTTTCTCAACAAATCATATGTTATTTGAATGATAACTGTGCTTGGCGTTGAAAAGACAACTAAGTAAGGCAAGAACATACAATGAATCTGCATGAATTTCAGGCCAAACAATTATTTAATCGATACGGTGTACCTACACCTCAAGGACAAGCCGTTGCTGAAGCTGCTCAAGCTCGACAAGCAGCTGAATTGCTTGCGGGGGAGCGTTGGGTTGTTAAAGCACAAGTGCATGCCGGTGGTCGCGGCAAAGCGGGCGGTGTCAAAGTGGTTAACTCACTGGATGAAGTAGAGTCAGCCGCGGCTGGTATGTTAGGAAAGAATATTGTCACACATCAAACTACTGCTGAAGGCCTACCAGTTCAGCAGGTATTGGTTGAGAAACCAACTAACATCAGCCGTGAAATCTATCTGGCCGTACTGGTTGATCGTAGTTCTCAGCGTGTTGTTTTTATGGTGTCAGCAGAAGGTGGTATGGATATTGAGGCTGTCGCTGAACAACAACCCGAAGCTATATTGAATTTATATGTCGATCCTGTCGTTGGCTTGCAAGGCTATCAATGTCGTCGAGCTGGATTTTTTCTGGGATTAACTGGAAATAGTTTTAAGCAGCTACAATCAGTGATGCAAAACTTATATCAGCTTTTTACAGAAAATGATGCCAGTTTGGTAGAAGTCAATCCTCTTGTCGTCACAGATGAAGGAGATTTACTTGCTGTTGATGCAAAAATCAATTTGGATGATAACGGTCTATTTCGTCACACTGATTTAGCAGACATGTTTGATCCGAGTCAGGAAGATGATGCAGAAGTTATCGCCCGTGAGTTTGGCCTTAATTACATCTCTCTAGATGGCAATGTGGCTTGTATGGTTAACGGAGCTGGTTTGGCAATGGCGACCATGGATTTAATTCAAAAAGAAGGTGGGCAGCCTGCTAACTTTTTAGATGTCGGTGGTGGTACGACGGCAGCTCGTGTTGCTGAAGCATTTAAATTGATTCTTTCTGATAAAAAAGTGAAGTCGATTTTAGTCAATATCTTTGGTGGTATTGTTCGCTGTGATCTGATTGCCGAAGGCATTATTCAGGCAGCTAAAGAGGTTGGTTTGTCTTTACCCGTTGTTGTGAGGCTAGAAGGCACTAATGCACAACGAGGTCGTGAATTATTAAAAAACAGTGAAATGAGTATATATGCTGCCGATGATTTAACGGATGCTGCGCGTCAAGCTGTAGCGGCAGCTCAGGAGTCACAGGCATGAGTATTTTAATCAATCGTGAAACCAAGGTGATTTGTCAGGGATTTACTGGCAAGCAGGGAACATTTCACTCTGAACAAGCTATTGCCTATGGCACACAATTTGTCGGTGGTGTCACGCCTGGAAAAGGTGGGCAGACACATTTAGATAAACCCGTGTTTAACACGGTACATGAGGCTGTAGAACAGACCGGGGCGGATGCAAGCATGATTTATGTGCCTGCTGCATTTGCAGCTGATGCTATTTTGGAAGCAGCTGATGCGGGTATTAAAGTGATTGCCTGTATTACAGAAGGTATTCCTGTTCTGGATATGTTACGAGTTAAACATGCCTTAAGTACTTATGATGCTCACTTGATCGGTCCTAACTGTCCAGGTTTAATTACTCCTGGTGAATGTAAAATTGGCATTATGCCCGGTAACATTCATCAACCAGGGAAAATTGGGATTGTATCGCGCTCTGGCACATTAACTTATGAAGCCGTTCATCAGACAACACAGAATGGATTAGGTCAGAGTACCTGTGTGGGTATTGGTGGCGATCCAATTCACGGTATGAACTTTATTGAATGCCTTGAGTTGTTTGAGAATGACCCTCAGACAGAAGGTATTGTGATGGTTGGTGAAATTGGTGGTCATGCTGAAGAGGATGCGGCCGAATTCATTAAAGCCCACGTAAATAAACCTGTTGTTACTTATATTGCTGGCTTGACTGCACCTGAAGGTAAGCGGATGGGGCATGCCGGCGCGATTATCAGTGGCGGTAGCGGTACAGCAGAAGCGAAATTAAACGCGCTTGAATTAGCAGGCTGTGGTATCGCAAGATCGCCGGCTGAAATCGGTGACATTATGCTGGAAATGATGGATAAAAAATAAATGCAGACACTCACACTGGTGATGGGGCAAATTAATCCTATTGTGGGTGACGTTGCTGGTAATGTTAATAAAATTATCGAGGCAGCTGAGCTGGCAAAAAAACAACTCAATGCTGATTTAATTATTTTTCCGGAGCTGACTTTAACCGGATACCCACCGGAAGATTTATTACTGCGTCCGGGACTATTGAAGCGTGTGAATAAAGCACTGACAACGTTAGCCAGTAAACTGAATGATGTCGCAGTGTTAATCGGTCACCCTTATGGTGATGTAGATTCCAATTTGTATAACTCCGCATCACTGATTGATCGAGGTGAGATTGTCTGCACCTATCATAAACAGCAGTTACCCAATTACGGTGTGTTTGATGAAAAACGGTATTTTATTGAGGGGGATACCGCCACTGTATTTGATTTTCATGGACTGAAAATTGGTATTACCATCTGTGAAGATATCTGGTTTACGCAGCCAAGCATGAAAGCTAAAGATGCTGGCGCCGAACTTATCGTCAACTTGAATGCCTCTCCTTATCATATGGGGAAATGGCTATTGCGTGAGGCCGAAGTCAGAAAGCGTATTTCTGAGACTGCTTTACCGATCATCTATGTCAATCAGTGTGGTGGCCAGGATGAGCTGGTATTTGATGGGCATTCTTTCGCTATGAATGCTAATTGCGAAAGGGTAGTGCAGGCACCAGCATTTGAATTAGATTTATTTCCTGTCACGATTGAACGGAATTCCTCTGGTGAGCTAAACTTATCAGGTGTACTGGATCAAACACAGGATGATTTATCTACGATATATAAAGCATTGACGCTTGGGCTCAAAGATTATATTGAAAAAAATCACTTTCCTGGTGTTGTACTTGGACTGTCAGGTGGCATTGATTCTGCGCTAACCATGGCATTGGCTGTTGACGCCATTGGTGCTGACAAAGTACATGCGGTAATGATGCCGTCGCGTTATACCTCTCAAATGAGTCTTGATGATGCAAAATCAATGGCCGAAGGTTTAGGGGTTAAGTACAGTCTTATTTCAATAGAACCAACATTCAATGCGTTTATTGATTCATTATCTGATGAATTTAAAGGTTTGCCTACCGACACCACAGAAGAAAATATTCAGGCGCGTTGCCGCGGTATTCTTTTGATGGCATTGTCTAATAAAACGGGTTCAATGGTATTGTCGACTGGCAATAAAAGTGAAATGGCTGTTGGTTACTCGACCTTATATGGCGATATGGCTGGTGGTTACTCACCATTAAAAGATGTCTATAAAACCTTAGTGTATGAGCTGAGTCGCTACCGAAATCAACAATCAGTTGTCATTCCTGAACGTATTATTACCCGGCCGCCATCAGCTGAGTTAGCTGATGGACAGTTGGATCAGGATAGTCTGCCTGACTATGCTGTCTTAGATAAAATTCTGCAGCGATATATTGCTGACCAGCGTTGTTTTGAAGATTTAGTCGATGAGGGCTATGACGCAGAAGTAGTTGCAAGAGTTATTAAAATGGTAGATCGTAACGAATATAAAAGGCGTCAGGCGCCTCCGGGTATTCGTATTAGTAGCCGGGCATTTGGGCGAGACCGTCGATATCCTATTACTTCAGGCTACGCCGTCACTTCAACTATAGAGTAAGGAACTACGATGAAAAAAATTGAAGCGATAATTAAACCTTTTAAGCTGGATGATGTTCGCCAAGCACTTTCTGACATTGGTGTAACAGGAATGACTGTCAATGAAGTGAAAGGATTTGGTCGTCAGAAAGGACATACTGAGTTTTACCGTGGTGCAGAATATGTTGTCGATTTTCTACCCAAAGTGAAATTAGAGATCGCTGTCACTGACGATAAAGTCGACAGTGTTATCGAAGCAGTTATTAAAGCAGCTAATACGGGTCGTATCGGTGATGGTAAGATTTTTGTGACACCTTTAGAACAAGCTATTCGTATTCGTACTGGTGAGCAGGACCAAGACGCTATTTAACGTTCTTTTAGATATAAAAAAAGCCCGCTGCTGATTTTTCAGCCGCGGGCTTTTTTATTGGGCGATTATTGCACTTCGGTCTGAGTAACTGCGGCAATACCTGGGTGACCAGGATAGTTTATTTTAAGTACTCGCAGAGCATCATCAGAGAGTTCAGTCATACCAAGCACTTTATAGGCTTTTGCCATTATCACTAATGCATCAGGCATAGCGGGTGTACGATCATAATTTTCAATCACATACTTACCACGATTTAATGCAGCCAGATATGAGCCTCTGCGCATATAGTAGTTACCAACATTAACTTCATGTTGCGCCAATCGATTACGTAGATAAACAATACGCTGAGCAGCATCTTCGGCATAACGACTGGTCGGGAAACGTTTGATCAATGTGTTGAAATCACGCAGAGCATCTTCAGCTGCACCAGGATCACGTTGAGATTCGTCACGTGGGATATATTTTTCTAATAAACCAATGTCACGATGAAAGTTAACGAGGCCTCGTAAATAGATAGCGTAGTCAATATTTGGATTAAGTGGATAAACACGCATAAAGCGGTCAATAGTTGCGATAGCTGTTTCAGGATCATCTGATTTGTAGTGAGCATATGCCGATTCAAGTAGCGCTTGTTGAGCATATTCACCAAATGGGAAACGAGCTTCAAGTTGCTCGTAGTAGGTGATGGCTTTGCTGTAGTCCGCAATATCCAGAGCGGCTTTAGCTTCATTGTAAATACGCTCTACGCTCCAGCTTTCATCTGCTTTTACTTCTTCTTTTTGGAAAAAAGAACAACCAGATAGAGACAAACAGGTCAGACCGATAAATAATGGCAAATAATATTTTTTCATTGAAGTAGGGTACGCTAGCTTGCTGTTTAAGGTAAAGGCAGATTTTAGCCCTTTTTCAGATTCAAAGCACGTTTTTACCGAATGTGAAGAATATATTTAATCAAGTACAATATGCAGCTTTATTCTTTTATAAACAGGAATCATCGATGTTGAAACGGTTGTTGTCTCTTGCTGTAGGTCTTGCGATATCGGCACCTTCTATGGCAACTACTTTTGAACTGAAATCCGCTGACTCAACAGTGGTCGGTCACAACATGGTGGTTTACAGTAGAGAAAAAGACACTTTACTCGATATTGGGCGTCAATTTGACTTAGGTTATAACGACATTGTCGAAGCCAATCCAAATGTTGATCCCTGGCTGCCTGGCGAAAATACTCGGGTGATTATCCCCAGCCGATTTATTTTGCCGAAAGCGGATAAGAAAGGCATTGTCATCAATATCGCTGAGTTACGTCTCTTTTATTACCCAGAATCAAAAGCTGGGCAGCCTCAAAAAGTGATCACCCACCCGCTAGGAATAGGTCGTGAAGGTTGGGAGACACCATTAGGTAAAGCTAGAATTACTCAGAAAAGAAAAGATCCAACATGGACTCCACCTGAGTCCATTAGAAAAGAGCATTTCGAGAAAGGCGATCCCTTACCAAAAGTAGTTGCTGCTGGCCCCGATAATCCACTTGGTGCTTATGCTATGCGTTTGTCCATGCCTGGTTATTTATTACACGGTACGAATAAACCATATGGTGTGGGAATGCGGGTAAGTCATGGTTGTATCCGTCTTTTCCCTGAAGATATTCAGCATTTATTTAATATTACATCTGTTAATACGCCAGTAAACATTGTTTACCAACCTGATAAAGCGGGTGTGCGTGACGGCAAGTTATATTTGGAAGTTAATCAGCCCCATACTGATATCGATAAGCGTCAAGGAATAAATATGACGCCGATGGTTGCAGCGATTCTTGACGCACAGGATAAATTACCCGCTGACAAAGATTGGGCTTTCACTGAAAAACTGGTTGAAGCACAGGATAGTATTGTTAAAGGCTTGGGCGAAGAGCCTTTGGATATTGTTGATGATGTTTGGTTTGTTCATGCAGGGTTAAGTGAGAAAGCGATACAAAAAACTCGAGAGGCCATTAATACTTTGCAATTGAATGATCTATTTTGGCCAGCAAAGTCAGGGGCAGTGGGGGAAATGTTGATTGGCCCATTTAACTCGCAACAAGAAGCAGCTGATATGGCCGATAAAATTAGTCAGAAAACAGGAATATCTGTCTGGGTTGCGCAGGTATCGAGTGATGCACTCTGATGATAGCTGTATTGAAGACAAAAAAAAGCCGGAACATTTGTTCCGGCTTTTTTGTATGAGGTAATCTAAAACTTAGATTATTTGCTCATTGCTTTTTCAAACATACGATCGATTTTTGCACAGCATTCTTCGACAGTTGATTGAGCTTCATCAGCAGCTTTTTGGGCATTCATTGCAGCCAGTTCTGCGTCAGTTGCAGTACGTTGCGCTGTGTCAGCAGTGCTTTGTGCATTGCGGGCTGCGACAAGAGCTGAATCAGCTGTTGATTGAGCTGATTCTACAGAGGCTTTCAGCGCTTCCATTTCAGCTGTGTTGGCACAAGCAGTCAACATAGCTAAAGGCAGGATTACAGCACTCAGTTTTGCTAATGATTTCATTTTTATCTCCTTAAAGTACCAGTTAAATTGGCGTGGATATTATATTGCTAATTTGCAACATAAATATACGCTATCAAGAAATATTTTTGCTGTCCATTCACTTTATCAAAAAGCAGAGATAGCATCGTTTTAATATTACACCAGATACATAAACAAATAGTTGTTATAATATCTGGCTTTAGTAAGAGTCATTGAAGTTCAATGTACTCCTAAAGCATCAATCGTTCTGGAAAAATTTGTATATGCATCCAATGCTCAATATAGCAATCAGGGCTGCGCGTAATGCTGGCTCTCTGATCATGCGCTCACTGCAACACGTTCAACATCTTGAAGTCACAACCAAAGGTCGCAATGATTATGTATCAGATGTTGACCGACTGGCTGAACAAGAAGTCATCAATGTTATAAAAAAAGCGTATCCTGACCACGCTATTATGGCTGAAGAATCCGGTCGCTCTGGTGATAATGAGACGGTATGGATTATCGATCCGTTGGATGGTACAACAAATTTTCTTCATGGTTTCCCGCATTACTGTGTTTCCATAGCCGTCAGAGTGAAAGGGCGAGTTGAGCATGCTGTTATTTATGATCCACAACGCGATGAGTTATTTACCGCAAGCCGTGGTGAAGGTGCCAAGTTAAATGATCGTCGTCTACGTGTGACTAAACGCAGAGAACTCGATGGTGCGCTGATTGCAACGGGGTTCCCTTTTAAATATCCAGCCTTTCATGATGCCTATTTCAATAGCTTTAAAGCCATATTTCCTCAGGTCGCTGATATTCGCCGTACCGGTTCAGCTGCTCTTGATCTTGCCTATGTAGCTGCAGGTCGAGTTGATGGTTATTGGGAAATGGGACTGGAAAACTGGGATATGGCCGCCGGATTACTTTTGGTCGAAGAGGCCGGGGGAATGATTACAGACTTTAACGGCACCGATAAATTGTTCAACAAAGGTAATGTGATTGCAGCTGGTCTTGGAATGCACAAGTTGATGTTAAAGACACTGCAACCTCATCTATCGGAAAACCAATAAGCGCCTAAGGGCATATTTTTTTCGCATGCCAGGCATGCTTTTACAGAATTCAAACTAATGACAAATAAACGAGATATTTCTAAGCTCCGCAATATAGCCATTATTGCCCATGTCGACCACGGTAAAACAACTCTGGTGGACCAACTTCTTCGTCAGTCTGGCACCTTTGGTGACCATGAAGAGTTAACTGAACGCGTAATGGATTCTAACGATCTTGAACGTGAACGTGGTATTACTATCCTGTCAAAAAATACAGCGATTCGCTGGAATGATTATCATATCAACATCGTAGATACGCCAGGCCATGCTGACTTCGGTGGTGAAGTTGAGCGTGTTCTGTCGATGGTAGACTCTGTATTACTGCTGGTTGACTCAGCAGAGGGTCCAATGCCTCAGACCCGTTTCGTGACTCAGAAAGCCTTGGCATTAGGACTTAAACCTATTGTTGTTATCAATAAAATTGACAAACCCTCTGCACGTCCAGATTGGGTATTAGATCAAACATTTGATTTGTTCGTCAATCTTGACGCATCTGATGAGCAGCTCGATTTTGATGTGATTTATGCTTCTGGCTTAAATGGCTTTGCAGGTATGGAAGATACCGTGCGTGAAGGTGATATGACACCTTTATTCCAGCTTGTTGTAGACAAGGTCAGTCATCCTGACGTGGATGCAGAAGGTCCTTTCCGTATGCAGGTGTCATCACTAGACTACAACAGTTATGTTGGTGTTATCGGTGTTGGACGTATTGAACGTGGTCGTGTCAAAACCAATACTCCTGTGACCATCGTTGATCGTGAAGGTAATAAACGTAATGGTCGTGTTCAGCAGGTTATGGGCTTTTTAGGTCTCCAACGTGAAGAAGTTGCAGAAGCGCAAGCCGGTGACATTATTGCCTTCACTGGTCTTGACCCATTGAATATTTCTGACACCTTATGTGATCCAAATGCTGTTGAAGCATTGCCACCGCTTTCAGTAGACGAGCCAACAGTTACGATGACCTTCCAGGTCAATAACTCTCCGTTTGCAGGTAAAGACGGTAAATTTATTACTACGCGTCAGATTAAAGAACGTCTTGATCGTGAATTAATCCACAACGTGGCATTACGTGTTGATCAAGTGCCAACAGATCCTGATAAGTTTAAAGTCTCTGGTCGTGGTGAGTTACATCTGTCTGTACTTATCGAAAATATGCGCCGTGAAGGCTTTGAGCTTGGTGTTTCTCGGCCAGAAGTTATTATTCGTGAAGTGGATGGTGTTAAAGAAGAGCCTTTTGAATCTGTCACAATTGACATCGAAGAAGAGCATCAAGGTACTGTCATGGAAAAAATGGGTGAGCGTGGTGCTGACCTGAAAAATATGGTGCCGGATGGTAAAGGCCGTGTTCGTTTAGACTTTATTATTCCTTCACGTGGTTTGATTGGTTTCCGTACGGAGTTCCTGACAGCGACCCAAGGTACAGGCTTAATCTATAGCGTATTCGATCATTACGCACCAATGAAAACAGGCAGCTTCGGTAAGCGTATCAATGGTGTTTTAATTGCCAATGGTGTTGGTAAAGCCGTTGCTTTTGCTATCTTCAACCTACAAGACCGTGGTCGTATGTTCATTGGACATGGTGATGAAGTCTATGAAGGTATGGTGATTGGTATTCACTCGCGTGATAATGACTTGGTTGTGAATCCTCTGAAAGGTAAACAGTTGACCAACATGCGTGCCTCAGGATCGGATGAAGCTGTGACTTTAGTTCCACCTATTCGAATGAGCCTGGAGCAGGCACTGGAATTTATCGGTGATGATGAGTTACTTGAAGTTACACCTAAAGCTATCCGTGTCCGTAAAAAACTGTTACTGGAACATGAGCGTAAGCGTGCTTCTCGTGGCTAAACGTCACTAAAAATAAAAGAAAAAGGGTATCCTATGCTGATACCCTTTTTTTTGAGGTGAAAAATGCGAATTCTTATTTTATTAGCGATTGGTTTATTGCTTTATATCATCATTACTAATTTGTTGCGTAAAGCCAAAGTAGAGGATGAACAAGCTCGGATGGAAAAAATGGTGCGTTGCGAACAATGTGGTTTGCATGTTTCCGAGCATGAAGCAATACAACAAAATCATCATTATTTTTGTTCGACTCAACACTTAGAGGCTTTTAACGAGTCGAAATGAGTTCACTGCCGAATTCAGCTAAATCGGATTATCAGGATCCAGCTACCTGGCGTGCTTTAACCGTTTTTGCCAGTTACCGTTTATTTCTCGCGACGGTACTTTTTCTGGTCTATTACTTGAAACTGCCGCCAGAGTTTCTGGGAGAGGCTGATCCTCGACTGTATAGTTTTGTCAGCCTGACATATTTGCTGACAGCCTTTCTTTTATTAGTATTGACACTTAATCACTGGCGCGATGTGCAAATGCAGATCCGAATTCAGGCTGTGATTGATATCATCGCATTAATCGTGATTATTCATGCCAGTGGCGGTTTACATACGGGGCTTGGCTCGCTTATGTTAGTTGTCGTGGTTGCTGGTGGAGCCTTGATGCCGGGGCGTTTGGCTGCCTTTATTGCTGCATTGGCGACATTAGCGGTACTGCTTGAAGTCAGTTATTCACAAATCGCTGGTGATGGTGTCACGAAATACAGTCAGGCAGGGATATTAGGGGCCACTTTTTTTGTCACGGCCTGGCTGGCACAGTGGTTATCAAAAAAGCTACAAAGCTCTCAGGTTCTGGCCGAGGAACGCGCCAGAGATGTTGAAAATCTGGCCGTATTAAATCAACACATTATCAGTCAAATGCATACAGGCGTCTTGGCTCTGGATCGTCATGGCATTGTGACAATGCTTAATGCTTCAGCAAGACAATTACTTGGCATTCCTAATGATAACTCTGGCTTTAAACTGCGTGACCATGTACCGGAACTTTGCGAACAGGTGTGGTTATGGCACCAACATAGCCCTAATGTCTTTCTTCCATTCCAGGCACGTGCTGACTTACCAGAAGTACAAGCATCTGCTACTCAGCTCGATAGTGGTGAAACGTTAATTTATATTGAAAATACATCGGCACTAGCCCAACAGGCACAACAGTTAAAACTTGCTTCTTTGGGGCGGTTAACGGCCAGTATTGCTCATGAAATTCGTAATCCTCTCGGCGCAATCAGTCATGCAGGAGAGTTATTAGCCGAGCAATATGCGGCTGATCATATGATGACGAAGTTGACGACCATTATTTTGAAACACACACAGCGCGTTAATAATATTATTGAAACGATCTTACAGATGAGCCGCAGAAAAACGGCTGAACCTTCCGTATTCGTTTTAAACGAATGGTTAGAAAAGTTTATTCATGAATTTTCAGAGATAAAACAACTTGATGACAATGATATAGCGTTGGATGCCGCATCCTCTAATATTCAGATTGCGATGGATCCTGAGCAATTACATCAAGTCGTTTGGAATTTAATGGACAATGCCTGGTTTCATGCTAATCGTGAAGAAAAGCCATTTATTCATATTGCAGTACATCAACAAAATAAACAGATTTGTCTGGATATCGCCGATAATGGCCCTGGTGTTCCTAAATCCGTTCAGGCGCATTTATTTGAGCCATTCCATTCAGCTCGTCAAGGAGGGACTGGGCTTGGTTTATACTTAGCTCGAGAGCTTTGCCAAGCTAACAGAGCTCGGTTGAACTATATTCACGATGAGTCAAATACGGGGATTTTTCGTATCAGCTTTCCAGAACAATGGCAGGAAATGATTAAGCAATGAATAGACAAGCGTTAGTCATCGATGATGAACCCGATATTCTTGAATTATTAACAATGACGCTATCAGGCATGGCGATTGACTGTGTGGCAGCAGAAAATGTTGCTCAAGCCACTCAAGCTCTCAAACAACAGTCTTTTGATTTGTGCTTTACCGATATGCGCTTACCCGATGGTAATGGTTTGGATATCGTGCGTATTATTCAGAAGTCTTACCCTAACTGTCCGGTGGCCGTGATTACCGCGCATGGCAATGTAGACTTGGCAGTTGAGGCTCTTAAATCAGGTGCATTTGATTTTGTGTCTAAGCCACTAAAGCTCAAAGTGTTACGTGACTTGGTTAATTCAGCATTAAATTTATCTCCCCATCGAACAGAAAAAAAAGAGCGTCGTTCAAGGGATAAACTACTTGGCGATACTGACGTTATCCGCTCGCTGAGAAATAAGATTAGTAAATTAGCTCGCAGCCAGGCGCCAGTATATATCACAGGTGAATCTGGCACGGGTAAAGAGTTAGTTGCACGTTTGATTCATGAATTAGGTAGTCGTTCTGAGCAAGCTTTTGTGCCAATTAACTGTGGTGCCATCCCGGCTGAGTTAGTAGAAAGTGAGTTCTTTGGTCATAAAAAGGGGGCTTTTACCGGTGCTGTTGCTGATAAACAGGGGCTATTTCAGGCTGCTAATGGGGGTACATTGTTCTTAGATGAGGTCGCTGATTTACCTTTAATGATGCAGGTGAAGTTACTTAGGGCGATTCAGGAAAAAGCCATACGTCCTGTGGGTGGCAATGAAGAAATCAATGTTGATGTGCGTATTTTATCTGCCACACATAAAAATCTGGCGGAGTGCGTCAAGCATGGGAGTTTTCGTGAAGACTTATTTTATCGCCTTAATGTAATAGAACTCTCTGTTCCACCTCTTAGGCAACGTCGCGCGGATATCCCTGTACTGGTTGAGCATATTCTTAGCCAGCTTGCCGCTAAAAGTGGTGAGGAAAAGCCAATGATAGGAGGGAATGCTATTAAGGCACTCCGTGAATATCACTTTCCCGGTAATGTACGAGAACTTGAAAACATCCTAGAAAGAGCAATGACATGGTCTGAAGGTAATGTCATTGAAGCATCAGACTTAATGTTGCCTGACTCATCTCTATCAGATAATGTTGAGGTGGAGACGAGACCAAATCAAACGCTGGGCAAAATTGACTTGGAGTCACAGCTTGAAGATCAGGAACGACAGCTTATTGTGGACGCATTGGAATCAACACGCTGGAATAAGACTGCCGCTGCTAAAAAGCTCGGGATCAGCTTTCGATCATTACGTTATAAACTAAAAAAGTTGGAACTGGATTAGATTACTCTTCCTCTTCCTCTGTAGTGAGTGCTGTCAGGTGTGATAATGCACTCTCATTAATGAAGAGACTTTTATCTTGTGCTGATAACTTGATGCTTAATTGGCATATATAAATATCAGGTTCAATCATCGCTGCCTGAACCACATGGCCAGCGACTTCTCCAGACTCATCAGAGACCTCTATATTTGTCTCAGGAGCTGTTTCAGCTTGTATCTGAGCTAAAAATAAGCGACGACTTGGCTTACCTAGATAGTGCAATCTTGCCACCACCTCCTGACCAGGGTAGCAACCTTTTTTAAAGCTAACGCCACCTACAACATCTAAATTTAGCTGCTGAGGAGTGAACTGCTCCTTGCTTTGAAGGTAAACCATTGGTAATCCCGACACTATTTCAGCAGATGACCAGAGGTTTTCTGTACCAATACGAAGCTTGTCATCAATCGAGCTCTCATCAGTGCTAATCACTAAATATCGATGCAAATTGCCTGGTAAGTAAATACTTAATTGAGCATTATGTTGACTACCAGACCACAGTGTCGTTGGCTGATTTTCCAGCGGTTCCTGACTGAGATAGCCCATAAGTTTCAGTTCTGAATTAACCGTAATATCTACTTTGCTACGTAGTTTGAACATCGTTAAACGTTGGGCGATGCTCTCTGCCAACCCCGTTGTTAGGACAAGTAGAAAGTCCTGTTCTCTTTTTATCACATAAAACAGGCTTAATAATCTTCCTTTGGGATTACAAAAACCACTTAATTGAGCGGTATATGTGGTCAAAGTGCGAATATCGTTTGTCAGCAGGTTTTGTAAAAAACTTTCTGCTTCCTCACCTGATACTTGAATAACTGTCAATGACGGTAAAGCCATTACGACTGGGGATGATTCCTCACTGACTTGGTGTAGATAAGTGACAGCAGGATCATGTTGAATAAGCGTCTGAAAATTCATATAGGCATTGCGATTAATTATTAACAAGTTTTATTCTAACTTTATAAGCCACACTAAAACAGGGATGAAAATAAAGGACATTCATGGATGAAGGTCACAATCAACCAATCAGCTTATTTATTTGTTTACATGCTAACATTGCATATTGTTGCTATCAGTTTACTCTTAGCCTCACTACGAAATACTAATGCATTGATAATACTGCTATTAACCGGCTTGGTATGTATTAACTTTACCCTCTGGTACCGACAGTGCAATCTGGTATCTTCATTGATAGAGCTAAGTGTCAATCAAGAAAAACAATGGTTTTTAAAATACGATAATGGTTTTGTTTCAGCTCCACTTGAGTTGAAGTCCAGTACTCAGATGCCTTTTGCCTTATTTATCTATTTCAGAACATCACGTTGGTGGCAAAGCCAGACGGTCATGATTGTTGTTGACGCCGTTAAGCAAGAAGACTGGAGAAAACTTAGAGCTGAACTTCGTCATCCTGACGTTTAGGAGCGATGATCGTTTCGGTCGCCTCTTGTGTATCATCTGTTTCCGGATAATCGAGAATGTAATGGAGGCCGCGACTTTCTTTTCGTTTTAAGGCTGATTCAATAATTAACTCAGCCACATCGGCAAGGTTACGTAACTCCAATAAATCAGCAGTAATATGATGCTTACTATAATAGTCACTAATTTCTGCTTGCAGAACTTGTAAACGTTGTTTGGCTCGAAGTAAACGGTCCGTTTTACGAACAATACCGACATAGTTCCACATACAACGGCGCAACTCATCCCAGTTATGACTAATTGCCACAGCTTCTTTTGCTGGATAAACCTGACTGGCATCCCATTGTGGGACGATAGCCGATGTGGTGAGAGGTAATTGTTTTTTTATATCCTCGGCAGCGGACTTAGCGAAGACCAGGCACTCTAATAATGAATTGCTGGCCATACGGTTGGCGCCATGCAAACCCGTGTGAGCCGTTTCACCAATAGCATATAAACCAGGAACATCTGTTTTCCCATTTAAATCTGTCATGATGCCACCACAGGTATAGTGTGCTGCAGGAACGACTGGAATAGGTTGTTTAGTGATATCGATACCAAACTGTAAACATCGTTTATAGATGGTTGGAAAGTGTTCTTTGATGAATGAAGCCGGTTTGTGTGAGATATCAAGGTATACACAGTCATGTCCAGTGCGTTTCATTTCATGGTCAATCGCACGAGCTACCACATCCCTTGGAGCTAGCTCTGCCTGTGGGTGAAACCGCTCCATAAATTGTTCACCATTAGCTAATACTAATTTGGCACCTTCACCACGTAATGCCTCACTGATCAAAAAAGACTTTGCTTGTGGGTGGAAAAGGCAGGTGGGATGAAATTGAATGAATTCCATATTGGCAATACGGCAACCGGCGCGCCAGCCCATTGCAATACCATCACCTGTCGATACATCCGGGTTACTGGTGTATAGGTAGACTTTTCCGGCACCGCCAGTAGCTAGAACAGTAATAGGCGCTAGCAACGTTTTGGCTTGATCATTTTTTATGTCGAGCACATAACAACCCAGAATACGGTTTTCTTTTTCACCAAGTTGTTTACTGCTACTAATCAGATCGATGCCAATGTGATAGGGCAGCATGTCTATATTAGGATGCGATTTCGCCTTATCGAGTAATGTAGTTTCGACCTCTCTGCCCGTGGCGTCTGCGGAGTGAATGATACGCCGATGACTATGACCACCTTCCTGTGTGAGATGGTAAGTTTCAGAAGTGATGCCGTCACGAGTAAAGGACACGCCTTGTTGGATAAGCCATTCAATATTTTCTCGTGCATGTTCAACTGTAAACCGGACTGCCTTTTCATTACACAATCCCGCACCGGCACGCAAAGTATCATCAATATGAGACTGTATTGAGTCTGTTTTATCGATAACGACTGAGATACCTCCCTGTGCATATAAGGAGGCACCTTCTTCAAGTTGACCCTTTGATATTACAGCGACTTTGATGTCTTTTGCCATGTGTAAAGCAAGTGTCAGACCAGCGGTGCCACTGCCAATGATTAAAATGTCGTAATGATGCGTTGTAGTCATGAGACTCTATACAGGTACAATAAGAAGGTTTATTTTGCACTGAATGTGGAACAAAGTTAAATCGACGTGGTCAATCAATCTGAATTATATGAAGTGATAGACGTGTCGACTCAAGCCGGATGAAAGGATGAATGTGGATCAAGAGCTAGTACGGCGCGTACAAGCAGGTGATAAAAAAGCGTTTGATTTGCTGATAATGAAATATCAACAAAGAATCATTCACGTCATCACAGGGTTTGTTCATGACCCTGTTGAAGCGATGGATGTTGCGCAAGAAGCGTTTATTAAAGCTTACCGCGCATTACCTGGCTTCAGGGGCGACAGTGCCTTCTATACCTGGTTATATCGTATTGCAATAAATACATCAAAAAACTACCTGACAGCAGCGTCTAGAAGACCGCCTGTCAGTGATGTTGATGCTATGGATGCAACAATTTATTACGATGCACCTGAATTGAAGGAATTTGAGACGCCTGAAAGTAGTCTAATGAGTGATGACTTACAGCAGGCAATTCATGATGCTATTCAGGAATTGCCAGAAGATACGGCTACGGCTATCAAACTACGGGAGTTTGAAGGTCTCAGCTATGAGGAAATTGCACAGGCAATGGATTGTCCAATTGGGACCGTTCGGTCACGTATATTTCGCGCCAGAGAGGCAATAGATAAACAGGTCAAAGCAGTTATGGGTGGAGAGGAACTATGACAATCAAGCAACAAGAATTATTGTCAGCGTTTGTTGATGGCGAGCTTAACGAGCAAGAGCTTGATGAGTTGTTGGCATTAATGAAATCAGATGATAATGCCAAACTGGACTATATGAAGTATCAGTTCTCAAGTGATTTATTACATGGCTATGCGACAGATCATAAGCATATTGATTTGACTGATAGAATAAATCAGGCATTGTCAGAAGAGCCTGAATTGCAGACTAATGCAACTGAAAATAAACAAAAGGCAAAAGTATTAGCGCTTCCTGACTGGTTCTGGAAACAAACTGCCGGATTGGCTGCAGCAGCATCTATTGGTGCCTTAGCTATGGTTGGCCTGATGTCACAGCCTCAGACAGTTATGCCAACAACCAATATGGCTCAAATCGAACCACAGCAACAGCAGACAAATGTGGATGAATCTAATCGGTGGACTGTAGGTGAATCAGAGGTCGAAGATCGTCTGAACAACTATTTAGTTGACCATAACGAATATGCTGGTGCTTCAGGCTTATTCTCGTACGCCAGAGTTGTTTCATACGGTGAGGAGTAGTCCCTAATGCGTTTTTTGCTTCACCTGGTAGTCGTCACATTTGTGTCACTCTCAAGCACTGCAAATGCTAACGACCAAGATGCGATGCAGATCCTTGAGAAAATGACTTCAGCAGCAAAAACACTGACCTATGAAGGTGTATTCAATTATCAATCTGGACGAAATCTACAGTCGATACGTATTTTTCACCGGGCAGATGAAAATGGTGAGTTGGAAAGAATGATTTCTCTCAATGGTGCGGCCAGAGAAGTCATTCGCAGTAATGATATGGTGACCTGTATCAATCCTGATGGTAAGCAAGTCAGTATAAGTCGACGTCCATTAGGAAGAGGCTTCCCAAGTGATTTACCACGTCGATTCAGTTCTGCCGCACCTTATTATAAAATCGAATTGGCGGGTAAAAATCGTATTGCTGGAAAAGAAGCCTATCGATTATTGATCACCCCAAACGATAATTATCGATATGGCTATCGCCTATGGGTAGATGTGGATACATACCTGCTTTTAAAGTCTGAGCTTATCGCTAAAGATGGTGATGCATTGGAAACATTTTCATTTTCATCTGTCAGTACGGGTGAACCTATTCCTGATTATAAGTTCAAGTCTTTGTTAGCGGGTGATGATATGGTCTGGCATAAAACGGACCCAGAAAATCCGCTTGATATTGATAAGCATGAAGATGAATTTGCCTGGCAAGTTAACTGGTTGCCTGACGGCTTTGCTCTGGTGGCTCAACAAAATCGCTTGAGTGTCAGTAATGGCGCTGAGGTAGAACAGCGTGTTTATAGTGATGGTTTAAGTTCTGTTTCAATATTTGTCGAAAAAATTCGTGCCAGACATAACCACCTACATGGCGCTTCTCACGTGGGCGGCATTAATGCCTTTGGAACGATCATGAATGCACATTTTGTTACTGTCGTTGGTGAAGTTCCAGCTGTCACTGTTGAAAAAATGGGTAGTACTATTTCTTTTACACTGGCTGAGCAGGATGATTGAGCAAAAAGCAACAGTCATTAGTCGTAATAACCAGCAGGTATGGGTTGAGGCTGAACGACAATCAACATGTGGTCAGTGTCAGGCGCGTAAAGGTTGTGGTACTGGGCTATTAGCCAAACATGTTGGTAAAAAATTCTCTCGCATTGCAGTAAAAGATGAAGGCGCTCTGAAAGTTGGGCAAGAAGTTACGGTGTCCATTCCTGAAGAAGCATTGCTTTCAGGTGCTTTTTTTATGTACATGCTGCCACTTATTTTTCTTTTTTTTACTTCAATTACCGTTCGTTTAGCTGGTGGTGGGGAACTGCTGCAAATTGTGTTTGGTCTATTAGGTCTGATTACTGGTTTTGTATGGGTTAAGTACCGTATGAGTCATCATGATGCCGGTATCAATGTCAAACCAAATGAGGACTTCAAATGAGAGTAAACAAAAATTGGACGGCTTTGGCAATGCTGCTAACTTGGCTAATGTTAAGTTTCAGTGTCCATGCACGATCCTTACCTGATTTTACTGAGTTGGTTGCCGATAATGGCGATGCTGTTGTCAATATTCGAACTCACAATAAAACCGAACAAACTCCCACGTCTATGTTACCCCCAGGTTTGGAATTACCTGAAGGTTCAGGCATGGATGATTTCTTCAAGAAGTTTTTTGGCGGACAAGGTGGCGGCGCTCCTATTCCGCGTGAGAGTGAGTCTTTAGGTTCAGGTTTTGTTATCTCCAAGGATGGTTACATTCTAACTAATCACCATGTGATTAAAGATGCTGACGAAATCATTGTTCGTTTCAGTGACCGCACTGAGTTAGAAGCTAAAGTTTTAGGCAGTGATGAACGAAGTGATGTTGCACTATTAAAAGTCGATGCGAAAAATCTAAAAACAGTCAAACTGGGTGATTCAGATAATTTAAAAGTAGGTGAATGGGTATTAGCTATCGGTTCACCGTTTGGCTTTGATTACTCGGCTACTGCAGGCATCATTAGCGCATTAGGTCGTAGCTTACCAAGTGATAGCTATGTGCCATTTATACAAACCGATGTGGCTATTAACCCGGGTAACTCAGGTGGTCCACTATTTAACCTGGACGGTGAAGTGATTGGTATCAATTCGCAAATTTATAGTCGTACAGGTGGCTTTATGGGGGTTTCATTCGCTATCCCTATTGATACCGTGATGAATGTTGTTGATCAGATAAAATCACAAGGCTATGTTAGCCGCGGTTGGTTAGGTGTTGTTATACAAGATGTCACTCGTGAATTAGCTCAGTCATTTGGCTTATCTAAACCAAGCGGCGCGCTTATTTCTCGTGTTGTAGATGATAGTCCCGCTGCACGTGCAGGATTTAAAGCGGGTGATGTTATTCTTGATTTTGATGGTAAAGAAGTTGAGGCTTCTTCAGATTTACCGCCAATTGTTGGTAGAACAAAAGTAGGTAAAGAAGTTGATGTTGAGGTTATGCGTAATAACAAGCATAAAACACTCAAAGTGACGATTGAAGAGTTACCAAAAGATGAAGCTCTGACAAGTAACAGTTCTAAGCCTGGTAGATTTGTCGATGAAAGGCTATCAATGGAAGTGGCTGATATTACACCAGAACAGCGTAAGCAGTTCGAAGTGGAAAAAGGTGGCGTCATGGTCATGAAAGTTGAACAAGGGCCTGCTATTAAGGCTGGCATCAGACCTGGTGATATTCTACTGAGTATCAATAACACTGAAATTCAGGATCCACACCAGTTTATTGAGATAGCTAAAAAGCTTCCTGTTAATAAGCCTATTCCTGTGTTGGTTCAACGTGGAGGTTCTGCTCAGTTCCTGGCACTGCAAATTAAAGAGTAATTACTCTCTTAATTAAAATAAAAAAGCCGTTGATGAGAGTCAACGGCTTTTTTTTTGTCTGTTTTTTTGATTCTGACACATGATTATCTGCTAATATTGTAAATGCAAATCATTAGTATTAATTGTCAGTGCAAGGATAAACAAATCAGTATGTCAGCAAAAGTGCTTATTGTTGAAGATGACACCACTTTGAATAAGCAGTTGGAGCAATTACTTGAAAATGCTGGTTTTGATACTGTCACTGCATACGATGGTGATGATGGCCTGACAAAAGCAATTAGTCTCCCACTGGATTTGATCTTATTAGATGTCTCTTTACCCGAAAAGGATGGCTACAGTGTTCTAAGAACATTGAGACAAACCCGAGTTACTCCCGTCATTATGCTAACAGCACATGGTGCAGAAGAAGAACGTATTCTGGGGTTGAAAAGTGGTGCAGATGATTACTTATCTAAACCATTTAATTTCACTGAACTATTATTAAGAATAGAAGCGATTCTTAGACGAACATTGCCACAGACGAGTGCTGATGAACATAAACTGCTAACTCGACATGGCATTAAACTTGATAAGTTGAAACAAACCGTGACCTTTTCTGGTCAGGAAATCCCTTTCACTCCTATTCAGTTTAAGCTGCTTTGGATTTTGATGCAGAACCCTAACCAAACGCTTAGTAAGCCACAACTTTACCGCTTAGTGTTAGAAAAAGAGTTCAGTCGATATGACAGAAGTCTGGATATGCATATGAGTCGTGTCAGAAGAAAGCTAGTTACCGCTGGCTTACCTGCTGATCACTTACAAACAGTCCATGGCACAGGATATCTTTTATTATGAAGCGTCGTTTGCTATGGAAGCTAGTGGCAATCATAGTTATCGGAACTGTACTATTGTTTTGGTTGATACATCTCCTGATGTTGGAAACTGAGCAGCATATGAGCTTTATTGCTGAGAACGATCAGCATGTATTAGCAACATATGCAAAACAAGCAGAGAAATATTATTCGGCGGGTGATATCCAATCATTAGATGCCTGGATAGATAAGATCGAAGAAAATGAAGATACATGGGCTGCGGTGGTGACTTCACATGTCACTCCAGTAGGTGATAGTTATTTATCAGAAGAGTTTCAGGAAAGTTTTGGTCTTGGTCGTGATATCAGCTGGAAAATACATCTGTACTTCAAAGAAAACCCGATTATGGATGTTCCTATTGCAGATGGAAGAGCACATTTTTTAATTACCTTGCCTGAGCGAATGCGTCCGGGAGCGTATTGGTTTCAAACGAGTTTACTTTTACAAATTGCACTGCCTTTATTACTGATGACAGTGATTAGTGTGATTATCTACCGTCATGTTATGTCACCATTAAGTCAGCTGGAAAAAGCAACAAGGCAGTTTAGTGATGGCAATTTTAATGTCCGCGTTGGAAAAAAATTGGCAAAACGTCAAGATGAACTAACGGCACTGGGTGAAACATTTGACGGTATGGCTGAACGTATTGGACATTTAATTCAGACACAACGCCATCTTATTTCTGATTTGTCTCATGAGTTAAGAACACCATTAGCTCGGATTGAATTAGCTCTGAGTTGGGCTGAAAGTAAAAATCTTGATCCACAACTTATTGAACGAATTCATTATGAGTGTCAGCAAATGCGTTCAATGGTTGAAGATACACTCACCCTGGCATGGCTGGATAATGAATGCCCAAATCTACGAGAGGAAACACTCGACTTAACTGATTTGATAGACAGCATAATTGATGACGCACGATTTGAATTTCCTGACCGTCAAATCATTATTACAATGCCCGAGCAGGCAATTATTGAAAATAGTAATGCTCGGGCATTAGGACATGCCTTTGAAAATATTCTACGTAATGCGCTAAGTCATACACCAAAAACTGACCCTGTTAAAGTCAATATAAAAACTGTCATGCAAAACTACCTAGTCCAGATCGATGACTTTGGACCTGGTGTAGTAGATAAACATTTAAGCGATATATTCAAACCTTTTTTTAGATTAGTTGAGACAAGACAAAAATTTCACACTGGTTTTGGGGTGGGATTAACTCTGGCTAAGCGCCACATAGAAGTCTGTGGTGGAGAGGTGGTAGCTGAAAATTTAGCCAAGGGTGGTTTAAGAATGACTATTACGCTACCAGTAAAGTAGATTACAGAATGTAACAATTGTAAATTTCATATTCTTTACCTCATTCAATCATTAGAATGCGATTATGTATTATTTGATAATGATTGTTATTTAGAGGTTAATGTGAGAGTTTTTCTTTATAAAATAAGTCAGCCAACCCTGCTGACGCTCACCGTTATATGCGGATTATCGGCACAACAGTTGTCAGCTGAAACACTTGAGTTGGACACGTTAAATGTTGTTGGAAATACTGTGACTCCCGAAACAAATAGCGTTAATGCTGATCAAATAGAAAAGATCCAAGCCAATGACTTACAAGACTTATTTAGCCAATCACCAGAGGTGTCAGTAGGTGGTGGACCTGATGTTGCACAAAAACTATATATCAGGGGCATCGAAGATCAGTTATTAAATATTACGATTGATGGTGCTCAGCAATCGACCCGTCAATATCATCACGCTGGTCGCATCAGTATTGAACCAGAATTGCTTAAGCGAGTCGAAGTGAATGCTGGTGCTGGCAATGCACTTTCTGGGCCAGGGGCTCTAGGTGGTTCAATTAAATTTATAACTAAAGATCCTGAAGACATGTTACAGCCCGGACAAAAATTTGGCGGACTTATCAAAGGTACTTTTTCTAGTAATACCGACAGCTTTAAAACTAACACCAGCCTTTTTGGCCGAATGACCGATGACTGGAGTGCTATGGTTTCATACACCCGTAATGACACTGATAATTATGAGGATGGTAAAGATAAAGACGTCTTGGGAACAGAATTTGATCAAGATTATGTTTTTGCGAAGATTGTTGGTCATATGACTGATAGTCAGACTCTTCGCCTTAGCTATGAAAAGCGGCAAGATGAAGGTGAACGAGCAAGACGCCCACAATGGGTGGTGAGTGAAGCAAACCCATTGTTTCCGATAGATATTCAACGTAAAACAGTCACCTTAAATTATGATTTAAATCCGATAGATAACTCATATATTGATATGGCATTAACGCTTTACCATACAGAGACTGAGTTATTCCAAGACGGTGCTTTTGGTCCATATTACGGAAAGGGGAAAACGAAAGGCTTTGATTTACGTAATTCTTCTATTCTGGGAATGCACACGTTTACTTATGGTGTAGATTATCGCGAAGATAAAACCACTGCTGGTGGTGAAGCGTATTCAGACAACTCTGCCTTTGAAGATAAGTCAGAAGTTAAAGGCGTTTATATTCAGGATGATATTCAGATAACTGAGGCTCTAATGCTTAGTGCTGGTCTGCGATATGATGACTATGAGTTAGATGCTCAAATTGGTAATAGTCACTTTGATGAAGATGATGTTAGTGGCAACATTGGTGTTAATTATCATTTCACTGATAGTTTTAGTGCTTTTGCATCTTATGCTGAAGCGTTTAAAGGACCACAGGCACAAGATGCATTTAAAATCGATTTTGTTGCAAATAGTCCGGATTTGAAGCCTGAAAAAGCAAAAAATATTGAGTTCGGCATTGCTTATGACTCTAAAGCCTGGTTCGGTTCAGCTAAAGTATATAGAAGCAGAATAGAAGATGTTGTTGCCGATCCCGCTGGTGGTCCAAGGTTATTTGAAAATGTCGGTGATTTAAAGTCAGACGGTGTTATAGTCGAGTTAGGACGACGTTCGGAGAACCTTCTAGCCAAGGTAAGCTATCATCATAATGAAGCTGATGTTGATGGTATTGATGCTAACGCATACGATCATAATGGGATTGCTAATACTGTTCGGGATACTTTACTTACCCAACTCGACTATCAATTAGACGCACAGTGGAGTTTAGGTTGGAATGCCCAATTTGTGAAAGGGCGTGATAATGTCCAGTTCTCTGAGGGTAAAGTTGATAAACCGGGTTACGGTGTGCATGATTTATATGCTCAGTGGGTACCATCTGAGTTTCATGACGTTCGAATTACAATGACTGTTAGAAATGTTTTCGATAAAAACTATATCGATCAGGCTAGTGTAGCTGATTACACAGGTATTCCAGGTTATGGAATTGTTCGAGGATATAACGAACCCGGCCGTGATGTCCGCCTGAGCGTTGCATGGCAATTTTAATTTCCCCAAGTGTCTGAATACTCTCTCAGACCTTTTATTGAGCCAGATAGTCATATCTGGCTTATTTTGTGTGCTGGAAAGTGCCTATAGTGTATGACTGCACTGTTATAAAACGCCAGTTCAATAAAATGTATAGGAGGCGTTAATTAACTCCCCACCTAATTTAATGGTCTTTTGCTTTGTTGAAATGCAGGTTGAGTTTGTTTACCTGGCCGATACATGCTGAACAGGACAATAGCAATTATAAATGTCAGCCATTCTGAAAGCGGTAAGGCAATTAGAAACTTGGGTTCAGGTAATAACCAGGAGAAAAGCAGTAATAGCATAATCGGTAAAAATAAGCCTCTAGATAAAGCAATAACCATGGATGGAATAGGTTTTTGTATGGCCGTCAGATAGATAGACATAATGACGTTAACACCATTGATCAAAAATAATGGCCATAACAAAGCAATAAATTGTTTGGACAACTGCAAAGTGTTTTCCGCTGTTTTATCTAAAAACAATCTGCTGATTTGTTCGGGGAAAAAGACTAAACAAAGCGTCAGGCTGATACTGATAAACAAAATACAACTCAGGGCGGTAAGCAAAAAATGACGGATACGTTGTACATTTTTCGCCCCGTGGTTTTGACTGACAACCAGATGTAATGCATCTGAAATGCCGTAATACAACATCAAGCTGATAAAAATCAGATAGTTGATAACGGCAAATGCAGCGATACCTTCGACATCGAGTCGACTCACTAAAAGCCAGTTCAGCACTAAAATAACCAGCCCAGCAGAGATCTCGTTGATAAATTCGGAACCACCATTAAACATAGCAGGTTTAAGTTCAGACCAATGATGTTGGATTAATGAGAAAGAAAGTTTTTTTTGTGCTCTTAAAAAATAACGACTCAACAGAATTAGCTGAATAGTTTGGGCGATGGCTGTGGCTGCTGCTGCACCTTTAAGTCCCCAGTCAAAGGTGATAATAAACAATGCGTCCAGAACGATATTGATGATGGCACCACTTATCAATGCAGATGAAGCGAGAGTTTGGGCATTATCCTGACGGATAAAGTAATACATCACCATGGTCGATACTTGAACCACCAGTACTGCATTTATGATATAGAAATAAGGCAATATTAAAGACAGTATTGAATCGGGGGTGCCGAGAAAAAACAAAATATTCTCGGCGAATATCCAGGAAAGCACCATAAAGCTTAAACCAATCACAATAATGGCAATAAGACACTGGCTAAATACGTCTGACGCTGCATCAAAACGATTTTGACCAATGTAATAACCAGCCCGAACTGCTCCACCAATCGATAACATCAGAGCCAGACCAAATATCAGTGACAGATAGGGAATAAGTAGATTGATAGCCGCCAAGCCTTCTGCACTGACAAATTGGCCTATAAAAATACCATCCACAATACTGGCTGTGGTGATGGCTAATAAGCCTAGAATGGAAGGAATAGCAAAACGTAAAAAAGTACGAATGATAGGGCCAGACAGGACAGCTTTATCCATGATGATTTGTATCCACAAAAATTCTTTTTTTCTAGTGAGGCAGTCTGGTTAGATTGATTATTACCTAAGGCCGGTGACAGAGTGTCAGACTGCTTGTCATATGTCACGTTTTTATCAATAGACAAGCGAGAATATCGTTTTGTGATAGTGAAATGCGTATAATATTGAATCATTTGCTGAGCGCGTGACTCAAAGGCCAACATCATTTGCCAGCGGGAACAATGCATGTCATGCAAAATCTATGTTAACTGTTCGGGATGGCCTCCGACGTCACTAATGAAAATGTAACTAAATGAAGAATATACGTAACTTTTCTATCATCGCCCATATTGACCATGGTAAATCTACGATTGCTGATCGTTTTATCCAAATCTGTGGTGGTTTAACTGCCCGCGAAATGTCTCAACAAGTGCTTGATTCTATGGATATTGAGCGCGAGCGTGGTATTACCATCAAAGCACAGAGTGTTTCGTTGGAATACAAGGCGCGTGACGGTGAAACCTATCAACTTAACTTTATTGATACTCCTGGCCACGTCGACTTTTCTTATGAAGTATCTCGTTCGCTAGCTGCCTGTGAAGGTGCGCTTTTAGTGGTTGACGCAGCTCAAGGGGTAGAAGCGCAAAGTGTGGCTAACTGCTATACGGCTATAGATTTGGGCTTAGAAGTCTTACCTGTGCTAAATAAAATCGATTTACCTTCGGCTGAACCAGAGCGGGTTGCTCAGGAAATTGAAGATATTATCGGTGTGGATGCCATGGATGCCGTGCGTTGCAGCGCAAAAACCGGCATTGGTATTGAAGATGTGCTGGAAGAACTGGTAGCTAAAGTCCCTGCACCAATGGGAAATCCTGATGGTCCATTAAAAGCCCTTATCATCGACTCTTGGTTTGATAGTTATGTAGGTGTGATATCGCTGGTACGTATCGTTGACGGCTCACTGAAACACAAAGATAAAATAAAAGTGATGTCGACAGGGCAAGAATACCAAGTAGACCAGGTGGGAACATTCACACCTAAACGCACACCATGTAACGTTTTGGACTGTGGTGATGTGGGGTACGTGATTTCCGGTGTGAAGGAAATTGATGGAGCTCCTGTGGGGGACACCTTGACCCATGCACACCATGGGGCCGACAAAATGTTGCCGGGCTTTAAAGAGGTCACACCACAGGTTTATGCCGGTATTTTCCCTGTCAGTAGTGATGATTATGAAAATTTCCGCGAAGCATTATCTAAGCTGCGTTTAAATGACGCATCACTGTTCTATGAACCAGAAAGCTCACAAGCTCTAGGTTTCGGTTTCCGTTGTGGGTTCTTAGGCCTTTTGCATATGGAGATCATTCAAGAGCGTTTAGAGCGTGAATATGATCTTGACCTAATTACCACAGCGCCTACTGTTGTTTTTGAGGTCTTAAAGAAAAATGGTGACCTGATACGTGTTGAAAATCCATCATCATTACCTGATATTGGCACCATAGAAGAAATCAGAGAACCTATAGTCAGAGCCGATATTCTAGTACCGCAGGATCACTTGGGTGCTGTTATTACCCTCTGTGTTGAAAAGCGCGGTGTACAGAAAAATATGCAATATATGGGTAAACAGGTTGCTCTGACCTATGAACTTCCCATGAATGAGGTGGTCATTGATTTCTTCGATCGTGTGAAATCTGTCAGTCGCGGTTATGCTTCACTTGATTATCATTTTGTTCGGTTTGAGACTGCAGATTTGGTCAAGCTAGATATTATGATTAATGGTGAACGGGTTGATGCTCTGTCTTTGATTGTACATAAAGATAGCAGTGTTAGTCGTGGTAGATTATTAGTTGAAAAAATGAAAGAACTGATCCCTCGTCAAATGTTTGATATTGCAATTCAAGCGGCTATTGGCGGACATATTATTGCGCGCTCTACAGTAAAAGCGATGCGTAAGAATGTATTAGCAAAATGTTACGGTGGTGATGTTTCACGGAAACGTAAATTGCTGGAAAAACAAAAAGCAGGTAAAAAACGAATGAAATCGGTTGGCAAGGTGGATGTTCCACAAGAAGCTTTCCTTGCTGTTTTACAGCTGTCTAAAAATTCATAAAAGGTAGAAAGGAGCGTTAAACAGTGAGTTTTCCTGCAATCATGGTTTTATTGGTAGCCATTACCGGCATCATTTGGTTAGTTGACAAGCTATTCTGGGCACCACGTCGAGATAATAGTGCAAAAGAACCAGTCGTGGTGGAATATGCGCGCTCTTTCTTCCCGATTATTTTACTGGTGCTAGTGATTCGCTCATTTATTGCTGAGCCTTTCCGGATTCCATCGTCATCGATGGTGCCGACGCTGCATATCGGTGACTTCATTCTTGTGAATAAATTCTCGTATGGCATTCGTCTGCCAGTACTTAATACAAAAATTTTCGATACGGGTGAACCGCAACGTGGTGATGTTGTGGTGTTCCGTTATCCGGTGAAAAAACATAAAGACGATCCCGATGTCGATTACATTAAACGTGTTGTAGGATTGCCAGGCGATAAAGTCGGTTACTTTGATAAAACGATCTATATTAATGGAAAACCCATCACGCAAGAGGCACGTGAAAAGCCTGCAAGTATGATTAATATTTCTGCTCCAGGTTCAGAGTTACGCTCTGAACAACTTGGTGAACATAATCATTTAATACTGGTTGAGCCTGATATTAAGCGTGTTGAAGGCGAGACGGTGGTCCCTGAAGGTCAGTATTTTGTGATGGGTGATAACCGTGATAACAGTAATGACAGTCGCTATTGGGGGACTGTCCCTGAAGAAAATCTTGTCGGTAAGGCATTTTTGATCTGGATGAGTTGGGACTGGAATGAAGGCGGTATCGTCTGGAATCGTATAGGTCAGTCTATTGAATAAGGAGATTGTGATGAAACACCAGCGTGGTATGACTTTAATTGGTTGGGTCATTGTCCTGGCTCTGATCGCTTTTTTTGTGACATTAGCGATTCGTTTGGTGCCCATGTATCAGGAATACTATGGTGTTGTTCAGATTATGGATGATATGAAGACGGAATTACGTAATAATAATCTCTCAAAAAATGAAGTCCAGACATTGCTTTCCAAGCGTTTTAATATCGGCTATATCAGTAGTGTAAAACGCGATGATGTTGAAGTTTTTCGTGGAAAAAATACGGCATATGTCACCAAGATTGTCATTGACTATGAAGTCAGAAAACCATTTTTTGCTCAGATCGATCTGGTCGGGCATTTCCATAAAGAAATTGATGTAGAGCCAAAGATATAATGATAACCCAGCGGCAAAAAGCCCTGTGCAAACAGTTAAAAGTAGAATTTAAAGATACCGTATTTTTACAGCAAGCTTTAACACACCGTAGTGCGGACCCACAAAATAACGAACGTCTGGAATATTTAGGCGATGCTATTTTGAGTTTTGTGATTGCTGAAGAGCTATTTAATCGTTTTCCCCAGGTTAAGGAGGGAAAATTAAGCCGTTTAAGAGCCTCTTTAGTCAAAGGTGAGACACTAGCTGAGCTTGGGCGTGAGTTAAAGTTAGGCGATGTGTTGATTCTTGGTCCTGGTGAGTTAAAAAGTGGTGGTTTTCGTCGTGAATCTATTCTCGCCGACGCCGTCGAAGCTATTTTAGGTGCACTTTATCTTGATAGTGGTTTAACACCTGTTAAAGAACTGATATTGAGACTGTTCGCTGAGCGATTAGAGTCTATAGACGTGACTGAAACGGTAAAAGATCCTAAAACTCGTTTACAGGAATTATTACAAAGTCGTAAGCAGCCTTTACCGTTATATAGTGTCAAAGAATTAAAAACAGATAAGAAACAACCGGTATTTGAAGCTTCCTGTCAGATTACCTTGCTAGACAAGGTGGTTGTCGCTCAGGGAAGCAGTCACCGAAAGGCTGAGAAAAAAGCCGCTGAACGTGCCTTAACTTTAATTGAAGGTAAAAAATGAACTCAACACCATTTCGTTCCGGTTATGTCGCGATAATTGGCCGTCCAAATGTCGGTAAATCGACCTTGATTAATCGTATTCTTGGCCAAAAGCTATGTATTACTTCACGTCGACCACAAACGACTCGTCATCGTATCTTGGGTATAAAAACGACTGAGCTTGGACAATTCATCTATGTGGATACACCAGGTATGCACAGCGACGGTAAAAAAGCGATGAATCGTTATATGAATCGAGCTGCAGCGGCGTCTATTGATGATGTCGATGTGGTTCTTTTTGTCGTGGAAGGTTTGAAATGGACTGACGATGACCAACGGGTATTAAAACGTATTCAGCAAGATGCGCGCTCACCGGTCATTTTAGTGCTTAATAAAGCCGATAAGCTTTCAGATAAGTCTGATTTATTACCGCAAATACAACAGCTTGCACCACAGTATGATTTTGCTGCGGTTGTACCGATTTCTGCACGCAAAGGCATGAATACGGACGTGCTTGAACAAGAAATAGCGAAGTTAATGCCGGAAGGTGAGATGATCTTTGATGAAGATCAATTAACTGACCGCAGTTCACGTTTCTTGGCTGGTGAAATCGTACGTGAGAAATTATTCCGTTATCTTGGGCAGGAACTACCTTACTCACTTACTGTAGAAATTGAACAGTTTGAGGAAGAAGAGGGCATGTACCGAATTGGTGCTGTTGTTTATGTTGAGCGAAGCGGGCAGAAGTCGATTGTGATCGGTAAAAAAGGTGAACAACTCAAGCTCATCGGTCAGGATGCCCGACTGGAAATGGAACAATTATTTGGTTGTAAAGTGTTTTTACAGATTTGGGTCAAGGTGCGTGAAGGCTGGTCAGATAATGAGCGCATGTTAAAGAATCTAGGTTATAACGACGACTTATAGGTAGCTTGTGGAGCTAACGTCAGCTTTTGTTCTACACCAAAGACCTTATCGTGAAACCAGTTCACTGGTGGATGTCTTAACTCAGGATTATGGGCGGGTAAGTCTCGTAGCCCGAGGATTACGACAAAAAAAGAAACGCTCATCTCCCATACAACTATTTCAGCCATTGTGGTTGAGTTGGTATGGACATGGTGACCTTGTCACTTTAAGCCAGATTGAAGTCGATGAACCGAACTATCGCTTGATAGGTAATGCCAGTCTGTGTGGCCTCTATATGAATGAGTTGCTTGTAAAATTATTGCCTCTTCATGAGGCCGAGCCAGAGATTTATGCAGCCTATCGTCAGGCTTTAGCCTCACTCCAGCAAAAAAATAATGAGCAAATTACCTTACGATTATTTGAAAAAGCCCTGCTCGGGCACCTTGGCTATGGTTTAGCTTTAACGGTCGATGTCGACTCCGGTCAGAGTATTGAAGATGATGGTGTCTATATTTACCATCCCGACAGCGGGCCTCGACGCGTATTTAGTCAGCAACTTGAGTATACGATATCTGGACGAAGCTTACGTCATCTTGAGCAAGAAGCTGATTTTGATGATGTGAGCCTGAAAGAAATCAAACATATGATGCGGTCAGTGATAAATTATTATTTAGGCGGCCGTCCTTTACATAGCCGCCAGTTATTTGCTGGTCTTAACCAATTTACTACAAAAACAAACTGAGTTTGGAGATTCATGTCTATTTATCTAGGTGTCAATATCGATCACATTGCAACACTTCGTCAGGCGCGTGGCACACGTTATCCTGATCCGATACAGGCTGCAATTGAAGCAGAGCAAGCTGGTGCAGACAGTATTACATTGCATTTGCGTGAAGATCGTCGACATATTCAGGAACGTGATGTGGCGATGTTGAGCGATATCCTGCAGACAAAAATGAATCTGGAAATGGCGGTCACCGAAGAAATGTTAGCCATGGCTGAAAAATATCGCCCTGCAGATTGTTGTTTAGTGCCCGAAAAACGTGAAGAACTGACTACCGAAGGTGGTTTGGATGTGGCAGGACAATTATCTCGGCTGCAGCAGGCTTGTCAGCGGTTGGCGGCTGCAGATGTGCGTGTCTCTCTATTTATCGATCCTGATTTAAGTCAAATCGAAGCTGCAGTCTCATGTAGTGTACCTATCGTAGAACTGCACACGGGCCGCTATGCTGAAGCGGAAACGGACGCCGAAGCCGAAGCTGAATTGGCGGTGATTGCTGAAGCTGCTAGACAAGCACATGAAAGAGGATTGCAAGTTAACGCCGGTCATGGTCTTCACTATCATAATACACAGAAAATTGCGGCCATACCCGAACTGGTCGAGTTAAATATCGGTCATGCCATAGTCGCTCGCTCTGTTTTTACTGGTTTTCAGGCAGCGGTTCGCGAGATGAAGCAATTGATGCAGGACGCGCGCCGGGGATGATTATTGGTATTGGCACCGATCTGGTTCATATTCCCCGAATGCAGGCTTTGCTTGATAAACATGGTGATAAATTTGCTGAAAGGATACTCAGTGATGCTGAGTTCAGCGAGTTCAAATTACAACTTAAACCCGCCAATTTTTTAGCCAAACGCTTTGCAGCAAAAGAAGCCGCCGCTAAAGCCATGGGCACAGGATTTCGAGATGGTTTAAGTCTTCGACATATCAGTGTTAAAAATGACTCACTTGGAAAGCCAGAATTACAGTTTGAGAGAGTGGGACTTGAGCTGAAACAGAAAATGCACATTGATAAGACCATGTTAAGCCTGAGTGATGATCATGAGTATGCGATTGCTTATGTCGTGTTAATGGAAGCAAATTGATGAAATCTTACCCGACCATTGAAGCCTTTATCGGCCATACACCTTTAGTTAGATTACAGCGTATCCCAGGAGAATCTAGTAATACCATTCTGGTGAAACTGGAAGGTAATAATCCTGCTGGTTCAGTCAAAGATAGGCCGGTTGTCAGCATGATTCAACAGGCTCAACTAAGAGGTGATATCACACCAGGTGACACCTTAATTGAAGCCACCAGTGGTAATACCGGAATTGCCTTAGCAATGGTAACGGCGATATTGGGCTATAAGATGATTTTGATCATGCCAGAAAATAGCAGCGCTGAGCGCCGTGCTTCTATGAAAGCTTATGGTGCTGAACTTATTCTGACTGAAGGTATGGAATCGGCTAGAGATTTAGCCTTACAGATGCAGCAGGAAGGTAAAGGGAAGGTACTGAATCAATTTGGTAACTTTGATAATCCGTTGGCTCATTATGAAACGACCGGACCAGAAATCTGGACCGACACGGAAGGAGAGATTACGCACTTTGTCAGCTCAATGGGGACTACAGGAACTATCATGGGGACATCACAGTACTTAAAAGAACAAAACCCAGCGATTCAGGTTGTCGGAGTGCAGCCAGCAGAAGGCGCGAGTATTCCAGGTATTCGTCGATGGCCCGAGGCGTATTTACCTGAGATTTTCGAACCAGAGCGCATTGATATGACAATAGATGTCACACAATATGAAGCGGAAACCATGATGCGACGACTGGCTGCTGAAGAAGGTATTTTTGCCGGAGTGTCATCGGGTGGTGCATTAGCTGCAGCAATGAAAGTCTCTGAGCAGATAGAAAATGCTGTGATTGTCAGTATCGTCTGTGACCGTGGCGATCGTTACATTTCAACAGGCGTTTTCCCTGCCTGATAATGAAATATCTGACGCTAAAGTCAGTTTTTCTATGGCTATGCATATGGTCATGTCCTGCAATGGCTATCCAAGCTATTCAAATTGATATTGAACATAGCTGGGCAGAAAAATTTGATGCAAAAGAGCTGAAAACCTATGTCCAACTTACTTCCGATGGTCTGAAACTATCAGGGACGGCTGCTCAAATCACCATAGCTGCGCCACTGAATCAATTACACAATGTTGCATTTGAGTGTAAAAAAGCAGCTTGGTTAACGGATGCTTTTCGTTGTCAGTCAGGTAGTTTGCAGTTTTCTCATGCTGAGCTGGGTCAGCAACAAATCCAATTTAGTCTTGATGTCAGTAGCGAAGGCGAACAATATGATATTCAGCTAAAAAATCTGAGACTGGATAGCGGTACGGTAAACCTTGATATTAGTCTTGAAGAACTGCATTGGCACACGGATATTGATGCTCAGAATATTCCTTTGTCTGCACTACAGAAATGGCTACCTCAATTCTTGGATAAACCAGACGTTAATGCTGTAAATGACTGGCAGCCTCAAGGGCAGGTTTCTCTTCATGCAGGTATTGATGGAAACTCGCAGGGAATAGCTTCCGCTACTGCAAAATGGAAATTAACTGACTTGGGGGTTAGTAATACGACGGCAAGTCAGGTGGCTGAGAATGTAACGATGCATGGCAACCTATCCTTACATCATAGAAATAGTAGCTGGGACTTTGTTGCTTCGTCTTCATTGACTGCGGGGCAGGTTTATAGTGATCCTGTTTTTGTCGACCTATCAACTTCTGCCATTGAATTAAGTGTTGAAGGCAAGTATCAAGCAGACACAAATCACTGGACCTTAGCAGATATTAAGTTAAATCAGTCAGAACAGTTCAATGTAGAGGCTATTGCTGAAGTAACAGATAACGTGCCAAGCAAGGTTGAAGCGGATGTCACTGTAAAAACAGTGTCGTCGTTTTATTCGACCTGGGTGAAGCCTTTCATGGTTGGCACTGCCGCTGCTGATTTACAGTTATCAGGTCAGGTTTCATCATCAATAAGCTGGTCTGATAAGCAGTATCTATTGAAAGCTACGCTGGATAATGTGACTGTCACTGATAAAAAACAGCGCTATAACGCTGAGAAGTTGAATGGCAAACTGGTTTGGACAAATAACGAAGCGTCTTTGGATGGCTATTTATCCTGGCAGCAAGCCAAGCTTTATGCTGTTGATCTTGGGCCGGGTAATCTACATACACACACTGTAAAAAATGGGTTCAAATTAGTCGAAGAAACGGTCATCCCGGTGTTGGATGGCGAATTGCAGATAAACCAACTGGGCCTACAACAGCAAGATGATGGACAAATAACCTGGTCATTTGATGGTCTGTTGTTACCGATATCTATGGAAAGTTTAACGCAAGCACTGGACTGGCCGATAATGCATGGTAAGTTATCTGGTGTTATTCCCAATGTGCGATACCAATCACATAAATTAACCATCGATGGGGCGTTACAAGTCAAAGTGTTTGATGGCACAACAGTGATTCGTGATTTGCGCTTAACAGATCCATTAGGCGTATTACCCCAACTGTATGCCAATATTGATATGACAGATTTAGATTTAGCCCTGCTCACGAAAACATTTGATGTTGGAGAAATTACTGGCCGCGTATCCGGAGCCATTCATAATTTACGGCTGTCTAACTGGCAACCTGTACAGTTTGATGCGAGCTTAGCAACATCTAAAGATAATCCGGGTAAACGCGTCATCAGTCAGCGCGCAGTAGATAATTTAACGCAGGTCGGTGGTGGTGCAACCGGTATGATTTCTAGAAGTTTTTTACGTTTCTTTGATGATTTTTCCTATCAGCGTTTAGGGATGTCATGTCATTTACGTAATGATGTCTGTGAAATGGCTGGTATAGAAGATAGTGAACAAGGTTACTATATTGTGAAAGGTGGAGGCGGTTTACCTCCATGGATTGATGTCATTGGTTATACACGCAGAGTGGACTGGGCAGAGCTATTAGAACGAATTAAAGCTGTACAGAATAGTTCTGGACCAATAATTGAGTAAGGAGAGGTTTTTATGCATTTAATGAAATGGTTAACTGGCACGGTATCCGGATTGATGCTGGTATCTTGTGTCACCATCAATATCTATTTCCCTGCAGCGGCTGCCGAAAAAGCGGCAGATAGAATTATTGAAGATGTTTGGGGCCCAGAAACACAACCTGCGGATCCTTCTAAACCCGAACAGCAAGAAGATAAACAATCCTCCGTATCCGGCTCCAGAGTTCCGCTTGCCATGTCTGTACTGAACTGGATAGTACCGAAAGTTGAAGCTGCGGGTGCTGATATCAATATCAACACACCGGCTATTAACGCATTGCAGTCAAGCATGAAAACACGGTTTGAGAGCCTGAAGTCTTTCTATAATAGTGGGGCGATAGGGTTAACTGATAATGGTTTTATCGCTCTACGCGATGCTAAGTCAGTGCCACTTAAAGACCGTAATCAACTGAATAGCCTGATTGCCGCGGAAAATAATGATCGTAAAGCGCTTTATGCTGAAATTGCTCGAGCTAATGGTCATCCCGAGTGGCAGGATGATATCCAAAAAACCTTTGCTCAACGCTGGATTAGCAATGCAGCAAATGGCTGGTGGTATCAACAAAGTGGTAGCTGGAAACAGAAATAAATAGCTCAGATTGATTATAATAAGTAGATCCAGTGGTGTGAAAGCATCACTGGATTTTTTATTTTTCAGAGATAAGAGATAACGATGGCAAGACGTAGCCGCAGACAGAGAATACCGCAAGAACCCGTAACAGCAGAAATCGAGTCTTTATCGCATGACGGCAGAGGTATTGCTCGAATTGAAGGTAAAACCGTGTTTGTGGATGGTGCATTGGCTGGGGAGACAGTCAGTTTTCAATACAGCCGGGTTCATAAAAAATATGATGAAGCGCGTACCGTAGAAGTATTGTCTGCCGCGAATGATCGTGTCGAAGCAAAATGCCAGCACTTTAGTATTTGTGGTGGCTGCAGCTTGATGCATATGTCACCAGATGCGCAATTAGCACATAAACAAGCCACATTGGCTGAACACTTTACCCATTTTGGCAATCTCACTCCTGAGCGATGGTTAGAGCCGCTGACAGGGCCATTATGGGGATATCGTCGTAAAGCACGCCTTGGTGTTAAGTATGTCGCGAAAAAAGAACAGGTGTTGGTAGGCTTTAGAGAAAAGTCATCACCGTATATTGCCATGCTTGAGCAATGCGAAGTCTTAGATCCACGAGTAGGTTATCGTTTAACAGCTTTAGCCTTATTGATCGGTGGACTGGAAGCCTACAATCGCATCGCCCAGATTGAAGTAGCAATGGATGATGAAAATGTCGCACTAGTGTTTCGTAATCTGGATGCCTTATCTGATGCGGATAAAAATGCATTAATTGATTTTGGTCAGAGTAATAATTTATGGATTTATCAGCAACCAGGTGGGCCAGATACAGTCTCTTTATTATGGCCTGAGTCGGCACAACTCAGTTATGCGCCGGAAGCTGACCTAAAGCTACAGTTTGACCCGAGTGACTTCACTCAGGTGAATGCCGGTATTAATGAAAAAATGATTCAACGAGCAATGACGCTGCTGGATGTTCAGGATGAGGATCGTATTCTTGATTTGTTCTGTGGTCTTGGCAACTTCACTTTGCCCTTAGCTAAACGGGCAACAGAAGTCGTTGGCGTTGAAGGTGATGCGGCTCTGGTTCAACATGCAAAAAATAATGCAGCGCTTAACGCCTTAAATAATGCTGAGTTCGAGCAGGCAGATTTGACACAAACAGAATTGAAAGATTATCCATGGGCTAAAAAAGGCTTTAATAAAATTTTGCTGGACCCACCAAGAAGTGGGGCGTTTGAAGTCTTGCACCAAGTCGCTGCATTAGGTGCTGAGCGTTTGGTGTATGTCTCATGTAATCCTGCAACGCTAGCACGCGATGCGGGAGAGTTGGTGAATCAGCATGGCTACATCATGGAATCGGCAGGCATTATGGATATGTTCCCACATACCACTCATGTCGAGTCTATTGCTGTATTTGTAAAGAAAGGTTAAAAACTGTACCAAAGTACAATTGTTCCTACATAGATATCCTCATATTATGCAACTGCCTAGGAATAACTCCTAAGGCTTATTTATCAAATGATAATGATGTTTTTTGATAAATACCTCACTAGGTAGCTGATTTATTTTACTTTTTAGTACCAAAGTACAATTGTTCAGTTAACGATAAGTCACTAATATGCATACTGCAGATAGTGATTGCATATTGAATAGTTAAGCCAACCTTGGTGTGAGCCATGTGACGGAAAGCCACGGATCTTTGTTAAAAGATAGCCGAGCTGCATAGTAAATAAGGATAATTCTATGAAATTTTATAAATCGGCTATGTTGTTAGCCGCTATGTTGATGGGTTTTTCAAGTGTTGCTTCAGCAACATTTTTTCATGGTCATCATCATCATGGTGGTTGTGGCAATAATGATTCAAAATGTGACAACCCCAAAGCTTATTCAACTACTTTAGATGCTGAAGTAACCAACTACGATAACTATGGTTTTTTCGGTTGGGGTAAAACCTCAGAAGCCTACATGGACTTTGATGCTATCAATGAGCCTACCCTAAAAATCACTTCGGCTACATTATCAGTTAAATCAAATGCCGACGGTTCATGGTTCTCTGATGGCTTATGGACAATGGATAATCATTTTCCATATCTGACATACATTGGTAAGTTAGATGGCGGTGTTGATATATTTGAGTTAAGTTCAAACTTATTTGATGAAGTTCTTGCTGGCATTAGCTTTACAGCCGTATTTGATAAAATAAAAGAAGATGTATTCTGGGCGTCATTAACTGTTGATGGTGAGTACTGCCCACCTGTTAGTGAAGTGCCTGTACCTGCTGCTTTATGGTTGTTTGGTTCTGGTTTGATGGGCTTTACAGCGATGCGCAGACGTAAAAAAACTGTCTAAGCTAAGACAGAATATCGTATGATAAAAGCCGCGACTTCATCGCGGCTTTTTTATGGCTGAACAACTCAAAAATAAACTCAATATCTCAGCAGTAAATGAACTCGGTTCACTGATTCATTCAGTATGGCCAGATTTTGCTGTGACTGAGTTTATTGAGACTGCATCACTCAAACTAGATGAGCTGGAGCTCAAGGCGCGTGCAGACTATATTGCTAAGAGTTTGCATGTTTATCTACCTCACGACTATGTTGATGCGATAAATATCTTATTAGAGGCGACTGAATCTCTTAGAGATGAACATTTTTCTGGTTGGGCACATTATTTAGCCTGGCCATTAATTGACTATGTCGCTTTATATGGTTTGGAGCATCGTCGTGTTTCTTTTGCGGCGCTTGAAAAACTCACCTCATTATTTACAGCAGAGTTTGCTATTCGTTTCTTTCTATTAGCTCACTATGATGAAACCTATCAGCAAATGCTGATATGGGCTGAGCATGATGACGAGCATGTAAGGCGATTAGCCTCTGAAGGAATTCGGCCCCGCTTACCCTGGGCGCCCCAGCTTACTGAGCTACGTTACGATCCGGCCCCCATATGGCCGATTCTTGAGCAGTTAAAAAATGATTCAAGTCTGTATGTCAGACGTTCCGTTGCAAATAACATCAATGACATCAGCAAAGATCATCCTCAAACCGTCATTAATGTTTGTTCTGAATGGCAAAAAAATGCGTCAGAGAATACCCATTGGGTGATTCGTCATGGTTTGAGAAGTTTGGTAAAACAAGGGATAACCAATGTGTATCCGCTACTAGGCTTTAGTGCGACGATAAACATTGAACGACCACAGCTTCGTCTCTCCCACGCAAAATTATTACTTGGACAAACACTGGTGTTGGATCTTGCAATGTTTAGCAAACAGGCTCAGCAACTTGTATTAGATTACAAAATTCGCTTTGTGGGGGCAGATGGACAAACCAGCCGGGAAAAAGTCTTTAAATGGAAGAATATTTATTTAACTGCGGGGGAGTATTTTCAGATAGAAAAGAGACATACCTTACAGAAGATTTCTACCAGAAAATATTACCCGGGCACACATGAAGTTGAATGTTTATTAAATGGTCAATGTGTTGCCCGGGCGAGCTTTGAGTTATCTATGCCATAAACTTTAAGACATGATAAGACCATAGGCAACGAGTGCCAACCAGGCAACTGACATGACGCAGATTAGTGCTGCAAAATTATCATGAATATAGTGTTCGATTCTTTCCATAATAGTCCCCTTACTGAGAATGTTATGCTGTTTAAACAGCGTGGAGTTATTATTTCTCTAATATGGATATCGGGCATTGACCTGGATCAAAAATCAGTCACTTGCTATTCGGTATGTATTTATAGGCATAAAAAAAGCCAGTCTGTGACTGGCTTTTCATTAGTACGCTGATAGGCTTAGTTGTTATAAAGGCCGTAAGCAATAAGTAACAGCCAAAAAGCAGTAAAGCCAAGAATAATATGTGGAAATTTTTCCATCAGCAAATTATCAATTTTTTTTAACATGTTTTTCTCGTAGTTCAATAGGTTATACAATTTTTAACTTATTATTATGGCGCTAAAGATAGCAGTTATTTTGCTTTTATGCCAGCTTATCATCAGCAATATGGTAATGCGGATCTTCCATCACATTGACTTCAATAAGATCAGCTGCATTATTAAGCAGTTGTTTACATTCTTCACTTAAATGGCGTAGGTGCAGGGTTTTCCCAGCTTTGATATAACGATCTGCCAACGAATCAATAGCTTCAATCGCTGAATGGTCATAAACGCGCGAGTTTTTGAAATCAAGAATAATATCATCCGCATCATCGTTTTTCGGATCAAATAAATCATTAAAGTTACGCACAGAACTAAAGAATAATGGTCCGTTTAATTCATGAACGATAGAGCCTTGTTCATTTTTATAACTTTTCAGATAAATATGTTTTGCATGCTGCCATGCAAATACCAGGGCTGACATGATAATGCCAGTAATGACGGCGATAGCAAGATCAGTGAAGACGGTAATGACGGCGACAGAAATACCGATAATGGCATCAGGTAATGGGATACGACCAAGTAAACGGAAGCTGGCCCATTCAAATGTACCTAAGACCACCATAAACATGACGCCAGTTAATGCGGCAATGGGGATGATTTCAATCAGCGGTGATGCAAATAAAATAAAGCACAGTAGAAATAAAGCCGCAGATATACCTGATAATCTACCGCGACCACCTGAGTTTATATTGATCATACTTTGACCAATCATCGCACAGCCACCCATTCCTCCAAAGAATCCAGTCACAGTATTTGCTACACCCTGGCCAATGCATTCTTTATTTGGACGACCGGTAGTTTCTGTTATCTCATCAATCAGGGTTAATGTCAGTAACGATTCTGTTAAACCGATAAACGCCAAGATAAAGGAGTAGGGAGCAATAATCAGTAAGGTTTCCAGATTGAAAGGCACCATTGGAATACTAAGTTCAGGAAAGCCGCCTGCAATAGAAGCGATATCACCTACGGTACGAATATCAAGATGCAAGCCAATGGCCACTAAAGTAACGACAATAATAGCGGCTAAAGATGAAGGGAAAGCCTTGGTCAGCTTCGGTAAGAAGTAGCTGATGGCCATGGTTAAAACAACCAGACCTAGCATCCACCATAGCGGCCCGCCAGACAGCCATTGTTCTTCGCCATTTTCACCGGTGACTTTGAACGATTTAAGCTGTGCCAGGAATATCACCATGGCCAGTCCATTTACAAACCCCAACATGACCGGTAATGGCACGATACGAATAAACTTCCCCAACCGGAATATGCCTGCCAGGATTTGCAGAACCCCCATTAGAATCACAGTGGCAAATAAATATTCAACGCCATGCTGTGCTACCAACGCTACCATAACGACAGCCAAGGCACCTGTTGCGCCTGAAATCATCCCAGGACGGCCACCAATCGCTGCTGTGATAAGCCCAACAAGAAAAGCGGCATATAATCCGACTAAGGGGTCAACGCCTGCGACAAAGGCAAAAGCAACTGCTTCCGGTACAAGTGCTAACGCAACAGTCAGTCCCGATAACACATCATTTTTTATGTTTTGTGGACGTTTAAGTAACAGATTAAACATAGGATCCCTTTATAAACCAAACTGAGCTATGACTCATATACACCGTATAAGTAAGGTGTAAGAGGTAATTTATTTTGATTTTGATTGAGTCATGAGAGGTAAGCCTTCGGTGGAGAGAGGCTTGAAAAGCCGACAATTATCGCTGAAACGCACTGTTAAGTCTAGTTTTTGTGGTGATTTACTCCTTTAATAACAAAGATATAAGTCTACCTTTTTGATGGGGGATTTCTTGAAAATAAAACTTGCTCAAACGTAATAAATTCTCTATATTTTCTCTTCTCACTATTTTCTCTAAAAGGAAGAGATGATGCTGACTGAACGTGAACAAGATACTTTGGATTTTATTCGTGATTATATTAATGAACAGGGACGTTCACCGTTGGTTTCTGAGATTGCTAAAGGCTTAGGGATTAAGTCTCAAGGCACAACCCACCGTTATATTCAGGCATTAGTGGATGCCGGACTACTGGAAAGGCATGTTGGACGAACGCGCGGCCTACATTTAACGGAACAGTCTGAACCTACGCCTTTGGAATCGGTTACTTTACCAGTCAAAGGTAAAATCGCTGCTGGACGACTAATTGAAGCTGTTGCTGATGAGTCTGAAATTGATCTGAGTGATATGTTTACCGGAAAAGGTCGATTTGTGTTGAAAGTCAATGGTGATTCAATGATTGATAAGGCGATCATGTCGGGTGACTATGTGGTGGTGCAGTCACAGCCAACTGCACGTCATGGTGATATCGTTGTAGCCTTGGTGGATGGTTTTGATGCCACTTTGAAAACACTGTTGATTAATGATGATGGTACGGTGACATTAATGCCTGCCAATGTAAATTATGAGCCTGTGACGTTGTTGGCAAGTCGAGTACGCGTTCAAGGTGTCGTCGTCGGTCAATTGCGGACATATCCCTGATTCATGACTGCCGACTTATTACCATGGCCACGAATGATAGCGTTAGTGGATATGGATTGCTTTTTTGCTCAAGTCGAGCAAATGGATAATGCTGATTGGTTCAAAAAGCCTGTCGCGGTGACCAATGGCATCCAGGGAACAACCATTATTACCTGTTCATATGAAGCCAGAGCATTTGGTGTTCATACTGGCATGCGTTTGAAACAGGCTAGACAATTGTGCCCTGGCCTCATTCATGCGCCTTCACGGCCTTATCGCTATGCTGAGTTATCAACACGGATTATGGAAGGTCTTATCGACATTACCCCGGATGTTGAAGTGTTCAGTGTGGATGAGGCTTTTCTAGATCTAACACGTTGTCAGAGTTTATATCAGGGGGCAATGCATATTGCTTATCTGATTAAAAAACGCGTCTGGCAAGTCTCAGGCTTACGCTGCTCTGTCGGAGTGAGTGGAGATAAAACCACAGCCAAGTTTGCTGCGAAAAAAGGTAAACCTGATGGGATGAAAGTGATTCATCCAGCACTTGCCGCCGAAGTATTAGCACCAGAACGAGTCACAGCACTGAGTGGTATTAATAAAGGTATTGGTCGTTTTTTGGCGCATTACGGCGTAGAGCGTTGTGGTGATATGAAAACAATACCGATGAGCTTATTATCAAAACGATTTGGCCATTTAGGTCGGCGTATATGGTTAATGGCACAAGGACAAGATCCTGAAAGGCTGACGTTTAATGTGAAAGCGCCCAAAACCATTGGTCATGGCAAGGTTCTACCACCTGCTACTAACCAGAAAAATACGGTATTGACCTATTTACAGCATATGTCAGAAAAGGTCGCAGCCAGGATGCGCTGTTTTCATTATCAGGCAGAGTGTTTTTTTATTGGTTTAAAAACAGAGAGAGGATGGCTTAAAACCAAGGCGCATGCTGGAGTATATACCGACGATGGACAAGTGATTTATCAATTATGCAAAGCGTTTGTTGATTTTTACTGGGCGGGGCAGGGCGTATGGCAAGTACAGGTGACTGCATTATCACCTCAGCAAGGTAAACAACTGGATTTATTTGAACAGCCTGATATTCAAAGAGAACATATTAATCAAACTGTGGATAAAGTGAATTACCGATATGGTGAACTCACCCTGGCACCTGCCAGGCTCTTGCAAAAATCAACTATGCCGAATGTTATTGCTCCGGCCTGGAAACCCAAAGGGCATCGAAAAACTATATAAAAAAGCCGGCAATGAAGCCGGCTTTTTTAGAGCTAATTATTGTTTATTTTTTGGCATGATCACGCTGGTAGTAGTAATTGGTGGCTTCAACAAAACCATCAATACTACCGCAGTCAAAACGGTGACCTTTGAATTTAAGCGCCAGCACACGTTTTTCTTTAGCTAGTGTGCGGATGGCATCAGTAATTTGTACTTCACCATTGGCGCCGGGTGCTGTTTTTTCAATATATTCGAAAATATCAGGTGTTAATACATAACGACCAATAATACCTAGCTGACTGGGAGCATCTTCTGGTTTAGGTTTTTCCACCATGTCATCGACTTCAAATAGACCATCTTCAATTTCACGACCAGAGATGACGCCGTAGCTGCTGATGTTATCACCAGGGACTTCTTCAATAGCAATAACGCTACAGTTATATTTTTCGTATACTTCTACCAGCTGCCCTAATGCACGTTTGCTTACATCTTCATCTGTACGGGCGCACAAGTCGTCAGCCAGGATAACGGCAAAGGGTTCGTCGCCGATAATAGGTTGACCAGTTAGAATGGCATGACCCAAACCAAGCATTTCACGCTGTCTCATAAAGATGAAGTTACAGGTATCCATAACTTCACGAATATCTTCCAGATGTTTTTCTTTGCTGGTGCCACGGATTTGATGTTCTAATTCGTAACTGGTGTCGAAATGATCGGCGATTGCACGTTTACCTCGACCGGTGATAAAACCTACTTCAGTCACACCAGCCTCAATGGCTTCTTCAACACCATATTGAATCAGAGGCTTGTTGACGACAGGTAACATTTCTTTAGGCATGGCTTTAGTTGCTGGCAGAAATCGTGTGCCATAGCCCGCTACAGGGAAAAGACATTTACGAATTTTTTTTACTGATTGCATTCATTGTTCCTTATTTTTTTATATAGCCTAGCTGGTAGGTATGAAAGTCTTATGACAATACCCTAGCCGTTTGTAATCCATAGCACTTGGTATGGCGCAACTGTTATAACATCAGATGATCCGTCTAGAATAACACCACTAATCAGGTCCCACCATCTATCCGTGACAACCAGATTTAAGTTAGCGATACGAAGTGGTTGTTCAGTATCTGTAATATTATAAATACAGAAGATACTTTGTCTTCTGTCCATACTTTGTCGCCAAAAACCAAACAACTTTTCACCAAGGTGCAGTGTAAACTGAGTTGCATTCGGATGAAAAGCCCGTTGTTGTTTCCGTAGATGAATAAGTTTCTTTAGTAACTCAGAGACTTTTGCATGCTGCGATGATGGCGTTGCTAGCTCAGCCATCAGTGACTCTTCATTCCATTCATGACGATTGATCGAGCGGTTTTGTTCCGTATGTTCCAACTTCTCTAAATCATTACTGGTGGCGAGTAGGCTATGAATATAAATGCCAGGAATACCTTCTAATGCCAGCATGATAGCGTGTGCACAGATAAAGCGGTCAATATTCCACTCATCTTTGCCTGATGTTGTTCCCTGCAATGCATCGAATAATGAAATATTGATTTCATAAGGTTTTTTGACACCATTTTCGCCTTCACGCCAGGATATACGACCACCAAACTGCTGCATGGTACTGATTAATGAAGCAATTTCGGCTTCAGTTAATAAGCCTTCAGCTGGTCTGAGACCAATACCATCATGTGATGCTATAAAGTTGAAGTAAGCGGTGCCATGCTGTGCTGGTGGCATACTCATCAACCACTGTTTTAAATAAAAGCAATCGCCGGTGACAAGCGTGTTTACCAGGAGTGGTGGCAGTGAGAAATTATAGATACAGTGTGCTTCGTTAGCGTTACCAAAATAGCTTAGGTTTTCCCGGTTAGGGATATTGGTTTCAGTAATAATGATAGCGTTTGGATCGGCATGCTGAATCAAACTCCGCATTAAGCGCACAACTTCATGGGTTTCCGACAGGTTGAGGCAGTTTGTTCCGACCTTTTTCCATAAAAATGCAACAGCATCTAACCGGAAAATATGAACGCCTTTATCTAGATAAAACCGAACAATATTAATAAATTCTTTTAAAACTTCAGGATTACGGAAATCAAAGTCCACTTGAGTATGGCTGAATGTACACCAGACATATTTTGTCCCATCGTGGGTTTCTGTCTCTCGTAATAATGGACTGGTTCGTGGCCTGACTACCTGACTAATCGGCGTAGTGGGAGAGGTGGTGTAAAAGTAATCATGGCCTGGGCCTTCACCTTTGATAAAGTTTTTAAACCATGCGCCACTACTCGAACCATGATTGATAACCAGATCAGCCATCAGACGATAATCATTGGCAATGGCTTCAATGTCTTCCCAATCCCCCAATGCTTTGTTCACTTCGTAATAATCCATCACGGCAAAGCCGTCATCAGAACAATAGGGAAAAAATGGCAAAATATGTAGGCCGTTAATATAGCCACTGATCTCTTTATTTAGAAAGCGGTGCAGTGTTTTTAAAGGTGCTTCACCTTCTTTTTTCACACTATTACCATAGGTAATCAAGATGACATCGGATTGATCCCAGTTGTTTTTATGCGAAAGACTCTCTTTGAAGTCCTGATCAAGTCGCATAATGCTGATGATGTCATTGCATAGTGTTTCCAGTGAACACTCAGTTGAAGTTTCAGCATAAATTGCGGTGAGATGATGGAGAACTGTCTCTTTTAATAGCTGTAGTTGCTCATCATTGGGTGTCATTTTATTTGTCCCTTATGCAGAAAATTCCTGATAATCAGCTTCGACAGCGTCATATAGTCTTTCAAAAATATCTGGAAGTGCACTCTGCACACGACTCCAGCTTGGTGTAAAAGGTACTTCCATTGGGTTTTCAAGGAACATTTGACCTGCATCCATGATGTTTTTGGCGAACATTTCTACAGACTCTTCTTCTTGGTGAATATCAAAATGTAGTCCATTCATCACCGCATCATTATGGTAGGTTTCAACAAAATCAAGAGCGATACGGTAATAAGTGGCTTTGAGCGTTCGGAAGGATTCAGGGGTAAAGACGGTGCCCTTAGTCGCAAGTTTCCTGAACAGAGATTTAGCGATATCGATCGACATTTTTGATAAGCCAGCTTGCTGATCATCAGGTGATAGGTCCTGATGTTTATGATCATAAACTTGGGCAACATCTACTTGGCATAGTCGGTTATTGGCATAGTTACGGTGCATTTCTGAGAGCACGCCAATTTCCAGCCCCCAATCACTAGGGATTCGAATATCCGACAAAACATCACGCCTGAATGAAAACTCTCCCGCTAGTGGGTAGCGGAAGCTATCCATATATTCCAGGTATGGCTGGTTTCCCACAACCATTTTTAACGCACGAATCAGAGGAGTAACTAATAAGCGATTAACACGACCATTTAATTTTCCACTGGCTACCCGAGCGTAATATCCTTTACAAAACTCATAGTTAAACATGGGGTTAGCGACAGGGTAGATTAATCGTGCAAGTAATTCACTGGTGTAAGTAACAATGTCACAATCATGCAATGCGATTGACTCAGTCTTACCTGAAGCAATGATATAACCCATGCAATACCAGACATTACGACCTTTACCTTTTTCTTTCGGTGCTAATCCTAAAGATTGTAATTCTTCGTCAATAGCGGTCAATCTCGGCCCATCGTTCCATAGAATTCGATGATGCTGTGGTAACGCAGAAAAGAACTTAATTGCATGTCGATATTGATCAGCATCAGCGCGATCCAAACCAATCACGATTTCTGATAAATAGGGGACAGCTTTTAATTGTTGAATGATATTAGGTAATGCCTCACCTTCTAACTCAGAATAAAGTGAGGGGAGTAATAATCCCATTGGTCTCTGTTTACTGAACTGGAGAAGATCACTTTCCAAATCAGCTAAGTGACGATCGGTTAGATTATGAAGTGTAGTTATAATCCCATTCTGGTGAAAATCAGCCATGATTGCCTCGGGGTAAGTTAAATGAATCGGAATGCAGCTTTGCATCGATGATTTGGTTGACACCTTCAGCCCAACCTTTAGGACCAAAAAATGTGGATACGGTTAAATTATCTGTTCTATCAATATCAGGTAATCCATGAACGGGTGAGCGAATGAGCAATGCATAATCTGCCTCTTCAAGCATCGCTTTATCATTTTGGCTATCACCTATACCTAGAGTCTTAATGGTTTGTTTGGGCATGGTTTGCTGGAAAACATCCGTTAACCAGGCTAATGCTTGACCTTTGTCACATTGGCCAGAGACATGAAGAAAGCGACCACCTTCAAGAATATTTGCTCCGAGTGCTGTGAGCTCACTAATAAATTGTTGTTTTAGATTACCATTGCCATGCCAAGATACTGGTTCGCCAAACTCGCGCCTTGCAGCACAAGCTGCGGCATGTACATTCAGGCCTGTCATCGAAATAATGCCGTCGATACCAGCATCAGCAAAAGTTACGAACTCTTGCTGGTAAGCAGGTCGAACCTGGTCGATCAATGATTGCCAGTGACTGCGAGGTTCGACAAAACTCTTAACCCAGTATTTTCCTCGCTTTTCAGTGCCTTCTGGTTGTTGGTCAAAATAACCTTCTGGAATATAGACGGCGGCACCATTTTCAATAATAAAAGGGTGGTGGTTGGTGAGGCTGTCTCTGATTAATTCAACTTCAGCAGCTGTTTTACTGGTGACTGGTATGACGGGAATATGGTTTTGTTCAAGTGCTGTTAAGGTTGGAATAGCTTCATCAAAATGATAATTATGGTGATCAAGTAAGGTGCCATCCATATCGGTGAAGACTAACCATTGGTTTGGCATATCTGGCCTTAATACAGTTATTTGAGGTTTAGTCATTTGGCTTATCTGACGATTTTCATCAAGTTCGAATAGGTAGTTCACTTTATTTGGCAATGTGTTGAGTGTATTTTCGGTAATACGTTGATAAAATTTGATAAAGCGTCCGACCGCTTTTTCATCCATAATTTGTGTACTTGTTTGTTGCTCAGACAAGCTTAACTTCAATTTGTTTTCCTGCTCGAGACGCCACTGATATACACAGTTAAACGAAGGAGCCTTGAGCATAATCCAGATATCTATCAGTTCAAAAAGTTTTGGATAAAATCTCTCCAGTTGTTCATTGACATAACGACGCCATGATTGATCCTGGTCTTCAATCTCTTCCAGTTCATTCATAGGATCTTTCAGTAACGTTTCATGCTGAGCTTCAGCTCCTAGGCACCAACCTTCAAAAATAATGACATCCACTGGTTGATTGATAACGTCTTCTCCCTCGACAGGGGCTCTGTCATCTTCGGCTTTATTGAAACGTGGAATCCTGACAGGAAATTGTTGATTGATAAGCTGGCTGATAGTTCTGCGTGCAAGGGCTATATCATGTGTACCTGGCACACCTCGGGTCGTCAGTAATGGGTGAATCCCCTGACCCAACATGACTCTTTCTTGTCGAGTGAAATAGAAATCATCTAATGATAATGAAACAACATTTAATGAATAATGTTGACTGAGAACATAAACGGCCAGTTGGGCTAGAGTGCTTTTTCCTGAACCTTGTGCACCATTGATACCAACAGTGATAGTCCTTTTTGCACTGTTTTGGTGCGAAGCTATTTCTTCTAAAACAGGTAAATACCATTTGTTTGCAAGTATCTGATAGCTATCAGGTAATTGATGGTTTTGAAGAAAGTCGCTGATATCTATATTCAGCATATCCATATCTCTCGGGTGGCTTTAATTGATTATGGATAGCTTAATGCAGTATTCATACCGCCTATTTAGAATATTTAAAGATGGCGATGAATTTTCTGGAAAAGTTGTTATATATCAATTTTTAATGGTGACATGATTTATCGTGACATTGATTGACTTCAATGGTGATGTGAGAAAGACGATCAAATTCGGTGAGTAATGACTTGTAATGATGCGTTGCTTTCGGAGTGGATGTCACAATGGAAATGATGGCAGCAAAGTGATTAGCGCTGACGTGCCATATATGAAAATCAACGATACGATTATCAGCATCACTTTCAATACGATCTTGGATGGACTGACTATATTTTTCATCAATACTGCCATCAAGTAACACTGGGCTGGTTTCTCGTATTAAGCCAAGAGACCAGATACTAATGATTGCGGCACCAACAATACCCATCATGGCATCTAACCATAGCCAGCCAAGATACATGGATCCTATAAGTGCAACAATGGCAAGAATTGAGGTCAAGGCATCAGCTAATACATGCATATAAGCCGCTTTTAAATTGTGATCATGATGGTGCGTGTGGGTATGGCTATGATTATCTTTTAATAATAGTGCACTGATCAGGTTTACAACCAGACCAATGACGGCGACAAGGATAGCGGCACTGAACTCAATTTGATGTGGATTGACCAGGCGTTCGACAGATTCCAGTATCATCATTAAAGCCACAACACCTAGAGCAATCGCACTCGCAAATCCTCCCAACACACTTACTTTTCCAGTTCCAAAAGCAAATGCGGCATTGGCTTTATTTTTCGTCGCATAAGAATAAGCAAATAAAGTAATCAGGAAGGCAACGACATGTGTAGCCATATGCCAGCCATCGGCGAGCAACGCCATTGAGCCAAATACTGTACCCGCGATAATCTCAGCAACCATGGTAATGATGGTAAGCAAAAGCACATAGCGTGTACGCCTTTCAGCATGCGGATTAACCGTGACAAAATCATGATCTTGTTGAAGGTCTTCAATAGTGCGCTGATGCATAGAATTCAGAGGATAATTATCTAAAAGTGATGTGGCTATGCTAACAGAACTGATTGCAGAATTTGACACAAAAAAAAGGGGTGAACTTTTGTTCACCCCAAGGCTCAGCACGTAGACAAGAGAGAAATACAAACAAAATGCAGCTGAAAAGTTGTTTGTAATTTATATAAAGCAGTTACTGTGCCAATTTTTATTTTATATATAAATCAAGTGGATATAATTATTTCAGGTATAAGGTGTAAATGATTTGCACAAAGATAGTGCATAAAAAGGACTATCTGCACTTAATTCGGCCTTGTTTGTATGACTGGAATTTTTATCTACTTACGTTGGTCTTATTTCTATAAAAAATGGATAGTAAATCACAGTTTTTAAATATGCGTATAAATGCATATTTTTATCGTGCATTCTCTATGCTAATGTCTTGTCAATAATAAAAATAAGATAAATCAAATATGTCCACTTATGCATATTTCAGATAATGGAGAGAGATATAATGACAGTTGGAAAAGAATGGACGGAGCAGTCTATTCAATTAATTATAGATGGACTGAAACATAAGCCAGGTGCGATGTTACCCATCTTGCATGCTATTCAGAACGAGATTGGTTACATTCCTGAGAAAGCCGTCGCACAAATTGCAGAGTCTTTATTGCAAACGCGTGCTGAGGTTCATGGTGTAATAAGTTTCTATCATCATTTCAGAACTACACCGCCAGGCACACATACTATTGAAATATGTCGTGCAGAAGCCTGTCAGGCTATGGGGTGTCGTTCATTAGAAGCTCATGCAAAACAATCCCTTGGTATTGATTACCATCAAACAACGGCAAACAGACAGTTTTCTCTAGAACCTGTTTATTGTCTGGGTAACTGTGCTACCGGTCCTTCTATTCGAATTGATGATGATATTCATGGCCGTGTCAGTCTGGAACGCTTTGATGAATTAGTCGCATCCCATCAGCAAGATATGAAGGAGGTCGGCTAATGAGTCAGCGTATTTATATTCCTTGTGACACTACTGCACTTTCTCTAGGTGCCGATCAATTAGCAGAAGCGATTCAGCAAGAAATTGAACAGCGTGGCTCCGATGCAACTATTGTTCGTAATGGTAGTCGTGGCATGCTTTGGCTTGAACCGCTTGTTGAGGTAGAAACAGAGCAAGGTCGAGTCGGGTATGGGGCTGTGACGGCAGATCAGGTATCAGCATTATTTGACGCTGGCATGCTCGATGGTAATCAGCAACATGACAGTTGTATTGGCTTAGTAGAAGAACATCCTTACCTCAAAAAACAACAACGACTGACCTTTGCCCGTTCCGGCATTACTGACCCTGTTTCGATTGAAGACTATATCTCTCTAGACGGCTTTAATGGTTTGAAAAATGCCCTAAATCTGCCACCTCAAAATATTGTCGATGAAGTTAAAACCTCAGGTTTAAGAGGTCGTGGTGGTGCTGCATTCCCCACCGGGATTAAATGGCAAACTGTGTTAGATACCCCCGCAGAACAAAAATACATCGTATGTAATGCCGATGAAGGAGACTCTGGCACCTTCGCAGATCGTCTGGTCATGGAATGCGATCCCTTTATGTTGATTGAAGGCATGACTATTTCTGGTCTGGCCGTACATGCAACACAAGGCTATATCTATCTTCGTTCAGAATACCCAGTAGCACATAAATTATTGAATACAGCGATTGAACGTGCCTATGAAGCAGGTTATCTGGGTGAAAATATTCTAGGTTCAGGAAAACGATTTGATTTAGAAGTTCGTCTAGGTGCAGGTGCTTATATCTGTGGTGAAGAAACATCTCTGTTAGATAGCCTGGAAGGAAAACGCGGCTTAGTTAGAGCTAAACCACCCTTACCTGCGATTGTTGGTTTATTCGGTCAACCTACCGTTGTGAATAACGTTTTATCGTTTGCAGCAGTACCTTTCATTCTGGATAAAGGTGGTCAAGCATATGCCGACTATGGCATGGGGCGTTCTCGTGGAACATTACCGCTTCAGTTAGCAGGGAATGTGAAACAAGGCGGTCTGGTTGAACTGGCTTTCGGTATGAGTTTACGTGAACTGATGGAAGACTTCGGTGGTGGCACACTGACCGGTAAACCATTGAAAGCGGTTCAGGTGGGTGGCCCACTAGGTGCTTATCTACCCGCAAGCCAGTGGGATACCCCTGTTGATTATGAAGAGTTTGCTGCTGTTGGTGCCGTATTAGGACATGGTGGTGTTGTCATGTTTGACGAAACCGTGGATATGGGAGAGCAAGCCCGTTTTTCAATGGAATTTTGCAAAGTTGAGTCTTGTGGCAAATGTACGCCTTGTCGCATCGGCTCCACACGTGGTGTTGAGGTTATTGACCGGATTCGTAATGGAGAAAATGCCAATGCTAACTGGGTCTTACTCGAAGACTTATGCGAAACCATGGTAGACGGTTCGCTTTGTGCAATGGGGGGTATGACACCATTCCCTGTACAAAGCGTGATGAAATACTTCCCAGAAGAACTCAGCGCATCGCGCTAGGAGTGACGAAATGAGAATTGAAACATTTAACCCAAATAAAGATTACGGAACACCTGCTCGTGTATCTGAGACCTTAGTGACCGTAGAAATTGATGGTGTAGAAATCACTGTTCCTGAAGGTACATCAGTGATGCGTGCAGCATCGTTAGCAAATATTAATATCCCGAAATTATGTGCAACCGACAATTTGGAATCCTTTGGTTCTTGTCGTTTGTGTGCTGTTGAGATTGAAGGACGACGTGGCTATCCAGCTTCATGTACAACGACTGTTGATGAAGGCATGAAGGTGACAACGCAAAACGGCAAATTAGCGAAATTGCGTAGAAACGTGATGGAGCTTTACATTTCGGATCATCCTCTGGACTGTTTGACCTGTCCTGCTAATGGTAACTGTGAGTTACAGGATATGGCAGGTGATGTTGGTTTGCGTGATGTCCGTTATGGTTATCAAGGTGAAAACCATCTGGATAGTGAGAAAGATAATTCCAATCCATATTTCAGCTTTGACCCGAGTAAATGTATTGTCTGTTCACGTTGTGTCCGTGCCTGTGAAGAAGTACAGGGCACTTTCGCTTTAACGATTGATGGACGTGGTTTTGAATCCAAAGTAGCTGCAGGTCAGGATGAAGACTTCATGGATTCAGAGTGTGTTTCTTGTGGAGCTTGTGTACAGGCATGCCCAACTTCCACACTGATGGAAAAAAGCATTATTGAAATGGGGCAACCTGAGCATAGCGTTGTCACCACCTGTGCATATTGTGGCGTAGGTTGTTCATTCAAAGCTGAAATGAAAGGCGACAAAGTGGTGCGCATGGTGCCTTATAAAGGTGGTGACGCAAACCATGGTCATTCATGTGTGAAAGGACGTTTTGCCTTTGGTTATGCCACCCACAAAGATCGTATCAAAGCACCGATGATTCGTGAGTCAATTACGGATCCTTGGCAGGAAGTGAGTTGGGAAGAAGCGATTAACTTTGCAGCAACACGCCTGAAAGGTATTCAAGCTAAATATGGACGTGAAAGTGTCGGTGGTATTACTTCATCACGCTGTACTAATGAAGAAAGCTATTTGGTTCAAAAATTAGTTCGCACGGCATTTGGTAATAACAACACTGACACCTGTGCACGTGTATGCCACTCGCCAACGGGCTATGGTTTGAAAGTGACCATGGGTGAATCAGCCGGTACTCAGAATTTTGATTCTGTGATGAAATCTGATGTGATTATGGTTATTGGTGCTAACCCAACCGATGCACATCCGGTATTTGGTTCATTAATGCGTCGCCGTCTGCGTGAAGGTGCCGATTTGATTGTGGCCGATCCACGTCATATTGATTTGTTGAAAACACCACATTTGAAAAAAGCACAGCATTTAGCTTTACGTCCAGGTTCAAACGTGGCGCTCGTCAATGCGATTGCGCATGTTGTTGTCACCGAAGGACTGGAAGACAGAGCATTTGTGGAAAGTCGCTGTGATATGGAAAGTTATGAAAAATGGCGTGAATTTATTCGTGAAGAACGTCATTCACCTGAAGCCGTTGAAGCGACAACCGGCGTAGCAGCAGACAAAGTGCGTCAAGCAGCTAGAACCTTCGCAACAGCGAAGAATGGTGCTATTTATTATGGTCTTGGTGTGACCGAACATAGCCAAGGTTCAACCATGGTTATGGGTATCGCTAACCTGGCGATGGCAACTGGTAATATCGGTCGCGAAGGTGTGGGTGTTAACCCATTACGTGGTCAGAATAATGTGCAAGGGTCATGTGATATGGGCTCTTTCCCACATGAGCTACCAGGCTATCAACATGTTGCGGATGACACTGCACGCTCACACTTCGAATCAGTCTGGGGTGTGAAACTGGATAATGAGCCAGGACTTCGAATTCCAAACATGTTTGACTCAGCGATTGCCGGTGAGTTTAAAGCCTTATACGTTCAAGGTGAAGATATTGCTCAGTCTGATCCAGGCACAAAACATGTTGAAAAAGCCTTGCGCTCTTTGGAATGCTTGATTGTTCAGGATCTTTTCCTGAATGAGACCGCTAAATTTGCACATGTTTTATTACCTGGCTCTTCATTCCTGGAAAAAAATGGCACATTCACCAATGCTGAACGTCGTATTAATCGCGTACGTAAAGTGATGCCGCCATTAGCGGGTAAGGAAGACTGGGAAATAACCGTAGACTTGTCTAATGCCTTGGGTTATCCAATGCATTACAACCATCCATCAGAAATTATGGATGAGATTGCTACGCTGGCACCAACATTTACAGGTGTGAACTACGATCGCCTCGATGAGCTGGGTAGTATTCAATGGCCATGTAACGATGAAAATCCAGTAGGTATGCCAACCATGCATGTGGATGACTTCCCAATTGGTAAAGGTCGTTTCAGTGTCACAGAGTATGTAGCCACTGATGAGCGTACTAACAGCCGTTTCCCATTATTGCTGACTACAGGCCGTATCTTGTCTCAATACAATGTGGGCGCTCAAACCCGCCGTACGGAGAACCAGGCATGGCATGACGAGGATGTGTTAGATATTCATCCATCTGATGCTGAGTTACGTGGCATTAAAGAGAATGATTGGTTGGGTATCACCAGTAGAGCAGGGCAAACAGTATTACGTGCTCGTATTACGGAGAAAGTATTGCCAGGCGTGGTTTACACCACATTCCATCATCCTGGTAGTGGTGCCAACGTTATTACAACAGATAACTCTGACTGGGCGACTAACTGTCCTGAGTATAAAGTGACAGCCGTTCAGGTTGAAAGAGTCAGCCAGCCTTCAGAATGGCAACAAAACTTTAAGTCATTTGATGCGTTGCAATTGAAACTCCTGAAAGGTGAAGCTGATACAGCGCATTCAGAGGTAGAAGCTGAGTAATGACAAGCGTTGATAAAACGACGGTTGATGTTGAGGTAGCCATTCATAAAAGTGAATCGGCTACCCAATATCAGCATGATGACATTGCAGTTGAAATTCCTGTCGCACTGGTCTACAACACCATTTCTCATGCGGTGATGATGGCCACGCCAGCAGATTTAGCAGACTTTGCTCTAGGCTTTAGTTTGACTGAGAATATTGTTGATAACGCCGATCAGGTCAGCCATATTCATGTGCAGTCAAATAGTAATGGCATCAGCGTTCGTTTGATGATTGATGATGAGAAGTTTGATGCATTACGTGAGCGTCGCCGTAGCTTAGTAGGCCGAACAGGTTGTGGTTTATGTGGAGTTGAATCACTCAAGCAAGCCATCCGACCGATTGAACCTGTTCAATCTGTACAAGTCACGGATGATGTTATCCAGCTTGCATTGAATAACATCAAGCAATACCAACAGTTACAACAAGTGACAGGTGCAACCCATGCCGCCGCATGGTGTGATCTTGCAGGTAATATCGTACTGACAAGAGAAGATGTTGGCAGGCACAATGCACTGGATAAATTAATCGGTGCACATGTTAAGGCTGGCTTATCGTCACACGAAGGTTTTGTGTTGGTCACCAGTCGTGCCAGCTATGAGATGGTGCAAAAAGCAGCCAGCGCCTGTTTTGGTTGTCTGGTGGCAGTATCTGCACCTACTTCACTAGCGATTGAGCAAGCTCAGCTTGCTGGGTTGAAGCTGGTTGGTTTTGCCCGTTCTGGCCGTCATGTCGTTTATCACGATCCTTTTACTCAAAATGATCACGAAACAGCCCGTAGGGCAATGTAAGGAAAGTAACAAAATGAGTCATAGTCCGGTTGAAACTTTGATCAAAATGATTAACCAAATCGCGGCTAACAATCGCGCTTATGAAGACAAAGAAGCAGCACAACGTGTTGCCAGTCATATCGAACGCTTTTGGGCCAGAAAGATGAAAGAAGATTTAGTAGAGTATCTCGATGCCGGTGGTGCCGATCTTGATCCTATCGCGAAAGAGGCAGCAGAACAGGTGAAAAGTACTCGACAAGAAGCTGCTACTAAGCAAGCTGTCTGAGTTAGATAGCTCAATTGATAAGATAAATATAAGGCCGTTAAGGCCTTATATTTTATGTATCGCTCTTATTCCTGCGTAATAACCGCTGGCTGGCGGTTGTCATCAATATGAACATAAACAATATCGGCTTCTGCCACTTTCATCGTTGTTTCATGCTTTCCATCGCGACGTTCAATTAATACAGTCACTTTCACAGTAATAGACGTTGTACCAATCCGTATGGTATCCACATAAATGCTGACAATATCAGCAACGAGAACGGGCGCGATAAACTGAAAATTATTGACGGCGACAGTGACAACACGGCCTCCAGCAATACGATTAGCATAAATGCCACCGGCAATATCGCACTGTGACATTAACCAGCCACCAAAAATATCACCAGCAATGTTGACATCACTGGGTCTGGCCATAATCCGTAAAACAGCGTGCTTATCGAGTGGTAACTCCATTCATTGTCCTCACTTATAGAAAATCAGCTTTTACATATATATTGATAACGTAATGTTTATTAACGCGTTATCAGATAATAAGGCGCCTTTATTAAAAGCTGCCTTATATCATTATTTTTTTACAATCGTTCTCTAGAATTACTTAAATATACCGTTAAGTCTCTTTTAATATTTGTTCACCATACTCCACCTCATTCCACATGATGTAGGTGATGAGATGATGACAGATACTAAAACAACGCTTGAATTTTCAGGTAAATATGATGATACACATGCGAAGGCCTATTTTGAAAAGCATCAGGATGGCTTATGGCGTCAATTATCTAACTGGCGTGATCATCAAGTAGCTAGAAAAGCACTAAATATAGCCGGCGACCCAAAAACGTTACTAGACGTACCTTGTGGTACAGGCCGATTCTGGTCTTTATTATGTGAACAACCACAACGCCAGATATTTGCCAGTGATTATAGTCAGGACATGATAAATACGGGCATGCGTTATCGTGACAAGGCTATTACTGATCGGGTTGAAGCCTTTCAGTCGTCTGCCTTTAGTTTGGATGTTCCAGATAACTTCGTGGAAAATATTTTCTGTATCCGTCTTATTCATCATATTGGTGATGCACAAGATCGATTAACACTGCTGAAAGAGTTTCATCGCGTAACCCAGAAAACTGTAATTATTTCGCTGTGGGTGGATGGCAACTTTAAAGCTTGGCGCCGTAAAAAATTAGAGAAAAAACGCCACGCACGCGATTACCAAAACCGCTTTGTGATTAATCAGAAAACCATTGAAAATGAATTCAGACAAAGTGGTTTTGAGATAAAAGCCGGCATCGACTTTTTACCTAAATATGCGATGTGGCGTACTTATGTCCTTGAAAAGAAAGACTCTGTATTGGCTTAACGAATTTGTCTGGCGCGAACAGAGCGGCCTTTCACTTTGCCTTTAGCTAAGTAATTCATGGCTTGTCTAAGGGCACTTTGTTCAACGGCAACGTAGCTAGACATATCGCGAATATCAATTTTACCTATTTGCTGACCGTTTAAACCGGCATCGCCGGTCAATGCACCTAAAATATCACCCGGACGAATTTTATTTTTACGACCACTATCCAGCTGGATGGTGGTCATCTTGCCTTGCAATGTGAAACCAGAATCAGATTTTAGTTTGGCTAAGTTGCCATAGTGAACCGGTTCTGAGACATAGTTTTCGATGGCGACGACACGTGGCGCATCAGCGGGTGTCACAATACTCATCGCCATGCCTTTTTGTCCGGCACGACCAGTGCGGCCAATACGGTGCACATACACTTCCGGATCGCGTGGTAATTCATAGTTAATCACCATTTCCAGTGAAGCGATATCCAAACCCCTGGCCGCAACATCCGTAGCCACCAACACCGGGCAACTGGTATTAGCAAAGCGAATTAGCGCCTGATCACGATCACGCTGTTCAAGATCACCATGAATAGCCGCCGCTTGTATCTGTTGACTGGATAACCACTGAGCCACTTCATCACACTGCTTTTTGGTATGACAAAAGATGACAGCATTACTCGGTTTATAGTGTTGAATCAGCTTGATTAATGCTTGATCACGTTCATTTTTATTAACATCAAAAAACAGTTGTTCAATGATGTCTTGTTTATGCTCTGAGATAACCTTTACTGACACCGGTGACTTTTGGATGGATTCACTCATCTGCTGAATTGTGTCAGGGTAGGTGGCGGAGAACAGGGCGGTCTGACGTGATGACGGTGTTTGATCAATGATATGGTGAATGACTTCTGTAAAGCCCATATCCAACATACGATCCGCTTCATCGAGAACCAGTACTTTTAATTGATCTAACTTTAGGCAGTTTTTGGTATGTAAGTCATTCACTCGACCTGGCGTGCCGACCACGATATGTGAACCGTGCTCTAATGACGCAATTTGTGGACCAATAGGTTTACCACCGCATAAAGTCGTGACTTTTATATTCGGCATCAAACGCGCTAACTTTCGTAATTCGGTGGTGATTTGTTCTGCTAGCTCTCGGGTTGGGCTTAAGATTAACGCTTGCACCCCAAAGAAACGCGGATTGATGCTATTTAATACGCTGATACCAAACGCCGCCGTTTTGCCACTGCCGGTTTTCGCCTGGGCGACCACATCACGGCCTTTTAATAACCAAGGTAATGTTTCTGCCTGAATGGCTGTCATGCTGTCATAACCTAAAGAGGTTAATGCATCCAGTTGTTGCTGAGATAAGGGGAGGGACGAAAAAGCGGTATCTGACATAGGAACTCAATTAATAATCACGAATATGCGTGATGGCTGTTCAGCGGATATGAAAATAAGACTTAGCGTTGTTCCGCAATCAAGACTGAACTTCTTAATGGGAGAGAGATAAACTCAGGGAGCTATAGTCCTTTGAATATAGGAAAGAATTATACCTTGCTCACCCGTGCAAAGCGACATAACACTTCGTCTTCATATCAGAAAGGTGTTAAGGATTTTGTTCAGCGAGTTTTTCGGCTAATGATAATAAGGTCGTGGTCTGCTTTTTAATCAGTTCAGAAATATCGGGATCAAGTTGTTTCAGCCATCTTTCCGGAATCGCTCCCACACCATATTTCGCGCCTGCTAACATACCGGCGAGAGCACCGACGGTATTAGCATCTCCCCCCATATTCACCGTCTTAGTGATACAGTCTTCCAGACTATCGGTAGTGTGAAAAAAGTGCAGCACAGTCTGCATCGTATCAACAATATAGCCAGAGCTATGCCCAGGGTAGGGTGAGAAAGCAAACTGAGGCTCTTTTTCAATGAATTCAGCAATTGTTTCTTCGGCCAAATCAGTTTCTTGGCGAATTAAGTGTTTTACCAAATAGCCCAACATCTGACTGGCTCGGTCAGAAAGGCTATTGTGATGAGTAAAATGATTTTGTTCACACAGCCAGCTTTCAAACGCCTCATCCTGATATAGACAAATCAAAGCCAGAGGTAATATACGGCTACAAGCACCATTACCAGCATCGTGATCATCATAAGGCGCCATCAAGTCACCGGTATTTTTATAACGACGAATACCTCGAAGGACAGCCTCGCTGATGTCAGTCGGATGTCTGCTCAACCACACCACAAAGTAGTCAGCCACTACTTTAATATCCCAGCCTTGGCCATCAATAATGGCCTGACTTAATGTGAGTGTCATCTCGGTGGCATCCGTCACATGACCCTGTGGTAAACCTAACCAACCACCACCAGTAATATCTTTATGAAGGCCGTAAGTCTCGTGAATTTGTTCCGGGGTCATAAATTCTAAGGTGGTACCTAGCGCATCACCACAGGCGAAACCAAGATAGGCGCCTAAGGCTCGTTCATAAAGAGAAGATGCGGTTATGGTTGTATCTGAGTTCATTGCTATTGAGCCTCAATTATCCATTGTCGAGTAGGTCTGAACATTTATGTGTTCCAAAAGCTGTCGGCAATGATAAAACTGAGCATCCACCGTCACATTGATCCTGATCATGAATGGTGTAAAACGAATGATATTTATTTAGATGGAAAGGGCTGAAGAGTTAGAACTACAGTCTTTATTATTCAATAATGGCGGCAGATTTAATTTGTGCCCAAACCTCATCACCGACAGAGACACCAAGGTGATGAAATGAACGTGAGGTAAGACGACACAGTAAATAGTTCGTACCAACTTTGAGTCGAACTAATAAGATGGCTGGGTGATCGCCTTGGCTGACTCCTTCGATACGGGCACGTAGGGTATTGGCAATACTGGAATCTTCATCAGGTGTTAGGGTGAGACTGACATCCCTAGCCTGTACTTGCAGACGCACCTGACTACCGATAACAAAGTTCATATCTCTGACCCACATCTTGCCACCATCAAATGCGGCTTCAGCAAGATGCCATTCTGCCTGGATCTGCTCAATCTTAGCTTCAATGATGACACTGGCCTGCTCATCCAGTTGTGACGATATATCCAGTCGGGAAAGGGTGTGATTAAGTGCACCTGAAGCCTCAACCTGACCTTCTTTCAGTAATACAATATGATCGGCTAATCGTGCGACTTCTGTGGGGGAATGGCTGACATAAATCACCGGCATTTTTAAGGTGTCATGCAGCTTTTCTAAAAAGGGCAGAAACTCGCGTTTTCTGGCTACATCGAGTGCAGCTAAAGGTTCATCCATTAACAACAGTTTTGGGTTCACTGCCAGACTTCGGGCAATGGCAACCCTTTGCTTTTCACCGCCCGATAATTTGGCCGGTTTACGATCCAGTAAATGTTCAATGCCTAATAAAGCAATGGTTTTATCCAGAGGAAAGTCGGTATTGTTTTGTTTTCTGCGTTTAAAAGCATAATTCAAATTGGCCATCACACTCAGATGAGGGAATAACGCTGACTCCTGAAACACATAAGCAATCGGGCGCTGGTGGGGTGGGATAAAGGTGTTGTCATCCTGCCAAACATCACCATTAAATACGAACTTGCCTTGGGCTTTTTCCAAACCCGCCATACAACGCAAAATGGTGGATTTCCCTGAACCCGACGGACCAAACAAAGCGGTGACACCCTGAGCAGGTATGCTTAAGTCAACATCCAGCGTAAAGCCGGGATGTTGAAGATAAAAGCGGGTTTCGATGCCAGACTTGCTCATGCGAGTTTTCTTTTATTGGGGTTAAACAGGTAGAGTAATAATAAGGTGACAAATGAAAACGCGATCATAATGGCCGATAGCTCCCAAGCCTGATCATATTCTAAGGCTTCGACGTAGTCATAAATCTGCACAGACACAACCCGCGTCACGTCAGGGATATTGCCACCAATCATTAACACCACACCAAACTCACCGACAGTGTGTGCAAAGCCTAAAATGCCACCGGTTAAGAATCCAGGTAGTGCAAGCGGTAAGGCAATAGTGATAAATCGATCTAAGGGACTGGCACCGAGTGTGGCAGCGGCTTCCAGATAATGTTGATTAATATTTTCAAAAGCCAACTGTATCGGTTGCACGACAAAAGGCAGGGAATAAAAAATAGACGCAATCACCAGCCCGCTAAAGGTGAAAGGTAAAGTGCCCAAGCCAAGTGTCTGGGTCAATTGCCCCACCGGACCTTCAGGCCCCATAGCGACTAATAAATAAAAGCCAATAACAGATGGCGGTAATACAATCGGCATCGCCACCAATGCTTCGATAGCGACTTTGGCACGACAACGGGTGCGAGCCAGCCACCACGCGATAGGTGTGCTGATCAATAACAGCAAAACGGTCACAATACTGGCTAGTTTTGCTGTGAGTAAGATGGCAGCTAGATTCGCGTCGCTAAACATGATGCTTTACGTTAATCCATGCTCATTGTGAATAACCATAGGATTCGATAATCGCCAGGGCTTTGTCAGATTTAAGATAGTCGAGCAGGGCTTTTGCCGCATCATTGTATTCTGCTTTTTTGAGTAATACCGCATCCTGACGAATAGGCGAGTAGAGGTGTTTAGGCACAATCCAGCCAGAGCCTGAACTTAGCTTGCCTTGTTTCATCACTTGCGATAAAGCTACAAAACCCAGTTGGGCATTATGCGTAGCAACAAACTGATAGGCTTGAGCAATGTTTTCTCCCATCACGATTTTGTTGGCGACATCATCATAAATACCCAGATTATTTAATGTCTCAACTGCTGCTTTGCCATAAGGGGCAAGCTTGGGATTAGCTAAAGACAGATGTTTGAACTGAGCTGTTTTTAACACATCTGGGTTTTGACTATTAACAAGACCAACTTTGGGCGACCATAAAATCAATCCGCCCTGAGCATAGGTAAAACGGCTACCTTTAACACTCAGCTCTGCATCTTCCAGTGCTAATGGCTTAGCCGTATCGGCAGAAAGAAACACATCAAAAGGGGCACCATTTTTTATCTGGGCAAAAAACTTACCGGATGAAGCAAAAGACAATACCGTTTTATTCCCCGTCTCCTTATCAAAGGCAGCCGCAATTTCCTGCATAGGTTCGGTGAAATTAGCGGCGACTGCCACCATCACGGTTTGTGCCTGTACGTTGCTGATGGTAAATAAACAGAAAAGGGCGGTGAGAAATTTTTGTAATGTTGTCATTGTGAAGTCTCAGTTTTAATTCGCCACAGCAAGGATCACGTTTGACGCTTTAATTAACGCCGTGACTTGTGTGTCAGGTTTAAGAGCTAATTCTTGAGCGCTGTCATTGGTGATGGTGGCAGCCAGTGTTTTGCCACCCTTGAGTTCAATAATCACTTCTGTATTGATAGCACCTTCATGGCAGCATGCGACTTTGCCAGTGAGCTTATTACGGGCACTGGTTTTTAGCTGATGCTCTAAGGTCAGAATCACCCACGAAGCCTTAATCATCGCGTAGGCTTCTGTTCCCTGTTTCAGCTCAAGATGCACGAGACTATCCGACGTGATGTTGGCGACAATTTCATCATCACCGCCGATATCCAAAATTACTTCGTTAGATATTTCGCCTTGTTTGATCGTTTTTACTTTGCCAAGAAACTGATTACGAGCACTGGTTTTCAAATCAAATCTCCTGATGAGCTGATAATAAGCATCGAAGTCATCTACCACGTTATTTAATTGCTGCAGAACACGCTCACGTTCCTCATCTAGTCGCCGATACGTGCTGACCAAGCGACGCCCATGGTTGGTCAAGTTGGCTCCACCACCATCTCGACCACCTTTGCGACGTTCTACCAAAGCACTGTCAGTCATATTATTGATTGCTTCAACAGCATCCCATGCCGTTTTATAAGTCATACCTAATGCTGTGGCCGCGGCGCGAATTGAGCCTGTAACATCAATTTGCTCAAGTAACGCCATATGATCGTATTTACGACCACGACTGAATAAAGCCGATGTGGTGTCTGTATGTTGCTCAGTCATTAGGTTTTTATTGTCTCTAAATACCGATAGTTAGTAATACTATATATCGGTATAAGGAACACTACAATCTCAGCTTTAATGCATCGCGTGATTTGCAATTGCTTCAAAAAATGAGCGAACTAAAAATGATGTGGCTATCTACAATAGTACAGAGAGTCATGACGGATACATCATCAGCACACTGGAGCGGAAAGTCTTCCGTCAATGGGGAAAATTTGAAGTGTATAGAAAATGGTGATTGGTTAGTCTAGTTAGTGTCAGATTTTTATCATCCAAAGCTTCTGAATGTTGCTCAACAGTTAAAATTATGGAATATTCACTTATTATCAATTTATTGCACTGGGATTTAAACATCAGTTTGTAAAGGATTTAAAGGAATATAGAAATGGAACATTCGATATGAATATCGCTTTTTCTCACAGAAATATTCATTTCCAAGAGAATCAAGATATGGCTCTATTTTTCCAGCCCATTTCAATTTTTTGGCTCTGTTTCTCAAAAAAATTAATCGTGGTTTCTTTTTTAATCAAATGCTTAGAGATTTTAAAATGGAATTATGAAGCGACTTCTTTAATAGTTATTATAAAGCCCCAGCCATCATACAAGACACGGTTACATCTCTAAAGGGATTTCATGAGCAAAGTTAAGATTAAGCTAGTTTCTATTGGTCATTTACCTTTGGAATTTGATCCAAAGAAAATTAAAAATTTCTCTTCTTCATTATTTGAAGTAGTTGGAAACGTTGATAATCATGAGTTGAGGTGCAATTCCGATGGCATTGGTTGGGAGTTTTCTGATGACTTAGTTAGAAATCAAATGCCTAATTTAAATAACGCAGACTTTATGATTGCAATTGTAAATGTCCCACTGGAAGGCAATTGGTATTCTCGAAGACTAGGCAATAATCAAGTTGTTTTCACATTTTACGAAATTAAAGACGTCTTAAATTTTTCTAATATTCCTTTGGAAAACGTTATATACCGATTGCTAACTGCTTATACCTTTGCTTACAAAAGAAACAGTAACAAAATTCCAGAATTTCATGAAATGACCGATTTTACTCATGACGAAACGCGTGGCTGTATTTTCGATATGAATGGCATTAAATCCGATTTAGTCGCTTCATGCCATAACCCTATTATCTGTGGTGAATGCAAAGAAAAACTTAGGCGAGATCGTGTGTCAAACGATGACATAGATTCAGCGGAAAAAGATATTAAAAAGATCCGAAAAGACCTTTATTTTCGCATCTTGGAAAAGGTAAAGCGTCATCCAATTTTGACTCTATTCCTTTCAAGTTTATTTGCGTTCTTGCTAGGAGTTGGTGGCTCAATTACTGGTTCTTTTGTATTCGAGTATTTAACAAAGTGACGAAAGTCAGCAACGAGATATAACAAGTGGTTCAATAGGATAGCCTTCTGCTACGGTTGAAAAAACACCTTCGCAACAGTCTGCCAATTAACCAAGCGTTAGCTTTCTAGGAAACGTATGGAACATTTAGTAGAAATCGTAAAGGCACTAGCTTGGCCAATCGCTGTCATCTGGATAGGCTATATTTTTAGATCTGAGGTTCGCCAACTCTTAGGGCGGGTGTCTTCCTTTAAATACAAAGATGTCGAAGCAAGCTTTGAGAAAAGTCTAGTACAAGCAGAGCAGAGTGCACGGAATATTGAAAAACCACAACTAGATGAATCTGAATCCGAGATTAATAAAAAAGAGCAGCTATTGCGTATAGCAGAAGTTTCACCTCGTGCGGCTGTCGTTGAAGCATGGACTCTTATTGAAACCGCAGCAATGAAAAATGGCTTGTGGGAGGGGGCGGCCATAAAGCGAATTAATCCAAAGACGATACTGGATCACCTCGAATCGTCAGGTAAGTTTTCACCAGAGAACCTGAAGTTAATTAACCAGCTTCGCCAAATAAGAAATAAGGCAAAGCATTTGCCAGATTTTGCAGTTACACAAACAGAAGCTGAGCGATATTTAGATTTGGCTGTAAAAGGTGCGGCGATAATTGAAGCAAGCTCAAGCTAAAAAATATTTAACGGACCGAAGAGTCTGTTAAACCTACTGTTAGGCAGGGAGTGAAGTATGGACACAGAGCGGGGCACAAAGATATATTTATACGTTTTAAAGTTGCAAAATTCTAAGCTCTACGTTGGGCAGTCGATAGATCCCGAAAAGCGTATTAAGGCACATTTCAAAGGTAAGGGGTCTGCATGGACTAAGCTGTATCCGCCCACGGAAATTATTAAGCAATGGGAAAGCGCCTATACAGATTGGAAAAAAGCAGAAATCGAAGAAAATCGAATTACACTCACGCTAATGCAAAAATATGGGTGGAAGAATGTTCGAGGCGGCTATTGGTCACATACTGATGAAAATGCCACCTTCAAAGGGCTTAAAAAGCATATATTCTTAATAAAGGAATTTGGTTTAAATATAAGTGAAATTGCCTAACAAGCAGCTCCACGCAGACGCCTAAACTTACTCTCTTTTTGTGGGTTTCGCTGCGCTCTCTTTACTAAAAAAGCTCGCCGGGCTGACTGATGAGCTGGGACTGGATATAAACGTATGGATATAACAATTGAGCCGAACACAGAAGCGGTACATAAGGAGACTGCAACTAAAACTGAATGGTATTACTTTGATGAGCACTGTAACCCAGTTCACTTAACTAAAGTTGTCCATAAAAATCAGCCTCTGATTTTTGTATACCCTTTTAGCTATAGTCGTGAGCGAGGTATAACTACTAAGAAAATTAAAACCATTGAGCTAAGGGGCTGGAACAGCATCAGAGATATCCCTACACCATTGCGATCTGGAGAGAGAGTAAAGCTTACAGCGGGCTCTCCAAAGTATTTAATGTCTTTTTTGTACAAGGCCTTTCCGGAAGTAGAGAAGCTAGTTATTGATAAGAATGGCAAAAGTAGGTTCTCTGTAAAAAGCATCACTTTTAGCTATCAAGATTTTGACAAGGCGATCAAGGCTATTGGAAAAGAGACAAGGTCTTATGAAGCAAGAAGGAAAACCGCGATAGCAAACTCCCTGTCTGATATAACCACAAAAGTTGAAACGAGGAAAACCAAGCTTACAAAAGGTGCTATTTCACACCACTTAAGTTTTTACTCTGATGATATATCGTTATCAAATGAAGACATAGATTCAATTTTATCTCTAATTTCTATTGCACCCAAAGCTAACATATCGGTGACTGAAAACTTTATCCAGACCAAGGATAAAATTAACGTAGCATATTTGGATGATGTGATTGATAAATTTGAGTCACTAATTGAGGTTAAAAATGATAACGAAAAAGACTGGCAGACATTTTTCGAGAAGCACGGATGGATTCTCGCTAATCTTTTCCCATTTCAGGTTGTAATGAGGGGGCGGGAAGCCTACGTCGGTGGTAAAACAATTGAGAACAAAGAAGGTCGGGTGGTTGATTTTCTATTTCAAAATGGTTTTCGAGATAACTATGCATTGCTAGAGATTAAGACTCACAACAAATTACTCATCAAGAATAAGCCTTATCGTGAGCCTGATACTTATGCAGTCCATGATGATTTATCTGGAGCGATTAGCCAATGTCTAGATCAAAAAAACACTTTTTTAACTGAAATGGGTCAAAAATACAGTGCATTGGATCCAAAAGTTATCTTGGTCTCTGGAATGAAAGGCAAGCTTACTGGGAGCCAGGCTAGTTGTTTTGAGCTAACTAGGGCGAATCAGAAAAACATAGAAATCGTTACATTTGATGAGCTCTTGGAGAAAATCAAAGGACTAAAAGATGTTCTTAAGGCCTAGATTTAACAAGGGAATCAATAGGGTCAGAGTATTTGATTTTCAGTGCTTTAGTTGAAAGTGATCTGCGTATTTTTTTGAACGGCGATGTTAAGCCGTTTCGCCATGCAGATAAGGTTTGAGCGATCCATCTGCAACTGTTTTGCTGCATGTGCCCAGTTACCATCGGTTTGTTGTAATGTGTGTAGAATGACTCTTTTCTGAAAGGCTTCTGTCGCTGCTTTTAAACTCATATTGGGCTGGCTGTTAGTTGGATTAGTATCCAGCTTAGCTAAGCTGGGTACAGGTTTATCAGCTGTAACTTCAAGCAACTCTGATGTGAGTGACACTATGGCCTGATGAGGTGAACTGGCCTTTGCCCTCAATGCTGCCCGACTGATCACATGCTCGAGTTCACGCACATTGCCTTGCCAGGAATAATTGAGCAGGCTGGTGTTGGCTTCTGACGTTAATCGAAGCTGGCGGATATTCAGCTGGCGGCTTATACGTTCAAGAAAATATCCGGCCAAAAGCATCACGTCTTCTCTCCGAACTTTCAGGCTGGGTAGGTGTATGGGGTATACCATCAGACGATGATAAAGATCGCAAATCAAGAGGGCAGCAAACTTGATTTCTAGCAATTTACTGCTTGACTCATACACCTCATCAATTTACTAAATGAAACTCATCACTGAGTTCTTAGTCAGTACTCCTCTAAACATCATTTCCAACGGAGGAGAAAAAATATATGGACTATATTGGCCCAGTCAGCTCTGCTGTTATGGCCATTATCTGGCTTGTCTATTTACAGCTAATTCTTAGTCAATATCGCCGTAATAATCGGCCATACCTTATTTTCCATCATGCTCAAAATGAAAACCCTGATGCTTTATGTTTATTAGTGAATATGGGGGAGAGACCTGTTCATGTGGTGTGCGTGCAAGCCGTGATAAAAATGACGTCCGGGGAGGAGCATAAGCTGGCTGTAACCGAGTTTGAACGCATTAATGTGACCGAGCAGGATGTGCAGCAAACCTTACGTCAAGGTCCGTTGCTCAATGGCGGTTATCTGATTTTAGGAACGTTCCGAGACATTATTGAAAAGACCCAAAGCGAAATAGGTCTAAATGCTTCATTGGAAGATGTTGAATGCCTGGAGTTAAGAGCTGCGGTGATTCACGCACCGAGCAAACACCCTGTTGGGGCGAAACGCGCATTTGTGCTCAAACACAACACCGGCACCTGCGTATATCCGAAAGACATCAACACGAGACAGATGGTAAAACGACAAGACAAACAAGAAGTCGCGAAATGGATAGAGTCAGAACTTCACCCACGTGATAATAATAAAAGTAGTGATGAGTAATTACTCAAGAGCCTTTAATCACACTCTGATGAATGGTCAGATTAATTTGGTACAAAACCATGTGGGTCTTTAGATTACTGACCCACATGGCATGAACCATTACTTGTAAGCGTTAATTGGCTAACTAAATGCAAAGACGGATGTGCAGAAGGGGTTTACAGCTTTCCATTAAGGTATTGGATTTCGCCATAGCCAAAGCTCCAGTCCACATCAGTATTTGTCATGAAAGAGATCAATAAATCTTTTGGATCTAAGCCACATTGCGTATGCAGCTTGTCGGACATTAATTCACAAAATTTCTTTTTCATCACAGTCGTGCGTGGACTCGTGAAAACTTGCACGACGATGGCTTGTTCTGTTCGCTCGAACCCCAGCCCAGTGTCTTGTAGAATCATGCGGCCTGGCTTATGTTCGGTCACAATTTGATATCTATCTCTTTCAGGTACTTTAAAAGCGCTTATTACACATTCCTGCACTGTATCCATTAACACTTTAAGTTCTTCCTCGTTGCGACCTTCAGTCACATCTATACGTACTAGGGGCATTTTTTATCCTTATATTATTTAGGTGAGAATAATTAGTCGGGCTGATAGTCGTTTTAGGCATCATAATGATTGAGCACATGTATTGGTGCTTTCTATGCATTTTCAATGCTATTAGGTAGATTTTCTGAATGCTGAAAAGTTCTTTGTATGCCAAATATAAGTAATTCAGACCCTCTTTTTCTAAATTTTGTCGTACAAAACTGTAAAAATAAAGCAAAGCGTTTGATATTAATCTTATTAAGGTTTTGGTCATTTTTCACGTTAGCTTCTACCTCACCCATCATGGCATATCCAAATTTAATTCACTTTTTAGTACCAAAGTACAATTGTTGGATGGATTAAATCTCTATACTCTGGCATCAAGCTAAATTAATTTAACTCACCTACAGAGCTTTATTCTGGAATTAAGCTAAATTAATTTAACTCATCAACAAAGCCAACCTTGGTGTGAGCCAAGCACGGAAAGCTTCAGATCTTTATATGTCGTTGGTAAAGATGGCTGAGCTGCGCAACAATAAAGGCTTAAGTAATGAAATTATTGGGTAAAAAAGTATTAATCACACTTGGATTCTTGATTATGGCGCCGTTGACTGCAAATGCAGCAACCGTTCATCTTGATGCAAAAACAAACACATCTAGCAACGCTGTTGAGCTGAATCTGACAGCAGGCACTTATTCAATTAGCCCATTTAAAGATGATACTTACACAGCGTGGAACGCCTGGGGTAAAGTCCAAGGCTGTAGTGCAGATGGTACTGGCTGTTCTAAAGGCTGGATCAACAACTATTCATTCACTACGCCAGCTGGCACTACTAATATCATAACTAGCAATACAGATAGATATGAAACTGCAGATTTGGCACTAATGAATGCCGTTAGTGCAACGTTTACTTTATTATCTGATGCCACAGTTAAGTTCTTCATTAATGACGCTCAAGCTGGTGATAACATTGGTGGCATGTCATTAAACGTGTCAGCAGTGCCTGTTCCTGCTGCAGCGTTCTTATTTGCTCCTGCACTATTAGGTTTCATGGGTTTACGTCGTAAAGCTCAAAAAACAGTCGCTTAATTTCCAGACTGTTAAACCGATTAAAGCCGTAATGATTAAGTTCATTACGGCTTTTTTATTGCCTGATTAAAAGATATGGCAAGATGATGTGGTAAATGAGCCATCTACGCTATCGCCGAGACAATAGTCTCCACGGTGATTGAGTAGAGATGAACGTCACACACCCACAGAGTTAATTATATGAACATGGATAAAGCTGATGCCGACTCAGGCTATGCAGAAGAAACATTGACCTTTGAGCAAACAAGCGAATTGCCAGGAAAGGTATTACTTGAGTTTGGCGCCCCCTGGTGTGGACATTGTCAGGCAGCAAGTGCAGCCATAAACGAAGTGGTCAATGAGTATAGTGAGCTACGACATATCAAAATCTATGACGGCAAGGGAAAACGACTAGGTCGTGCATATAAGATCAAGCTCTGGCCGACGTTGATACTCCTTCACAATGGGCAAGAAGTGGATCGTCTGGTGCGGCCATTACGTGCTGATGAAGTTCGTCAATTAACGTCGAAAATAAATTGACCTTATTTATTTTAGCTAGCGCATTCCTTAGCTGTTAATAAATAAGGTCATTGAGTTTTACATGGTGGAGGCTTTTTCTACTTGTTCATCTCGCATTAACCAGTCATTCAACCACTCAAGCCCACCCGCAGTAACAATTTCTTTACCAGACATCAGATCGTCAAGGTTTTTAATATGCTTCTGATAAACAGCCATTTCCGTTTTTGGAATGGATTTCAGCATAGGTATTTTGGCTGTGATGGGATTAACTGGTTTGTCATTGATATGCAATTCATAATGTAAATGCGGACCAGTACTTCGGCCAGTATTCCCCGACAGAGCAATAACTTGTCCGCGCGAGACTTTTTGCCCTTTACGAACAAGAATTTTGCTTAGATGTAAGTAACGAGTCGAAAAAGCGCCAAACTCTTTAATCACAATGTATTTGCCTGCATATCGATGTGTTGCTACTCGTAGAACCTGACCATCGCCAGTCGAGATGACAGGAGTGCCAATGGGGGTCGCAAAATCTACACCGTTATGAGGAGAAATTCTTTTAGTGACCGGGTTCAAGCGACGGGGATTAAAAGATGAACTGATTCTGAAGCGCTTTTCGGTAGGGTAGCGAAGTAAAGCCGGGGTGAGGTTTTCACCTTTTTTATCGTAATAAATGCCATCGGTATGCAGATAGGCACTTAAATCCACTTTTTTACCATTAAAGCGTATGGCAACCACAGTGTTATTACCGATAGGAGTATCTTCTATAGTTTCTCTTTCCATAACCACCTGAAACTCATCATCTGCACGAAGATCTCGACGGAAATTAATTTTACTTTGGAGTAATTTTCTTACTGTCATGATGGTTTTATCAGAGAGCCCAGCATCGACGGCGGAAAGGTAAAAGCTTCCCTGGATAGTGCCTTTTAAAACCTCAGTCTGCCATGAGGTTGGCGTTAGTTTTTCATCATGAATAAAGTTGTTGCCATCACTTCTCTCATAAATGACTGTCTTTTTAGGATCAATCACGAGCGATAATTTGGTCAGATTCTGCTCTTTGTCTAAAGTAAAAATAAGTTGCTGGTCTGGATGTAAGACATCGGCATCAAGATAAGCCTCATCGGCTTCAAGGATGTTGTAGAGCGTATTAATGGGAATGTTCAAATGATTAAAGATGATTTCCAGGCTATCACCATCTTTTACTGTATAGAAAATATCGTGTGATTCAGGCTCGACTGGCTTGGCAGGAAGGGGAGGCATGTTTTCATCATCAGTCTGATTATTCTCTACTGGATTTGATTCATCCTCAGCAATAATTTCTTCAGGATTGTTCGTATTCGCTGCTATTTCGATCTCGTCAGTTTTTTCATCTGGATTATCTATTAAAAAATAGCTAAGAAGAGTAATCAACAAAATGATGAATCCAACATAAGTTAAACGTTTAGCATATAAGCTTGGAGCAACAGGCTTCATAGTATGTCTTTAGAATCCAAAAATAGGCGGGAATATATCATATAATTATTTTATTCAATATGATGTATCATATCTTTAAGTATTTGATATTATTATTTATTTTCTTGTTTGTTTCACTGTAATGAGTGACGTAAGACAGCAGTTTATAGCTTTTGTTCACGGCGATAGAAAAAATGAGATCGAGGGTAGTAGGCTTGAGATGACTGGCAATGTCTTTTATATAAGTAGAGAGAGTTGATGTAAACGGATAACTGATTGTTCGTAATAGATAATCAGTGTAAATGATCTAAATGTGCATTTATATTCTTCACCTCCCCGGGCTGGGCTCTAGCTAGCGAGACAATGATAAGTAAAGCAGTGAATTACTATCTGGTAACTAAAAATCGCAGACGATACTCAATGAAAATGAATGGTTATTTCAATTCAGGAAACCTTTATATCATTGTTTTTTTTATTCATATTGTATAAATCCTCAGCTATGGCAGCCTTTCACTCCGTGTAGCGAAAATCTATAGATGATGCTGATTTAAGGTCACAGTTAGTCACTCCCAACCGCGTTTCTTCAATTTTGTAATATGAAATTCAGATATTTTATTGCTTTATTAAGGATATGATATATCATTAATTTGTTTTTAAGCTGAATCCACATAATTATGAAAATCTCGCTTTCCCCAACGTTACCTCTCGTTATCCCAGCTGTCTTTGTAATCAATAGCCTCCCGGTGATGGCTGATCCAGCTCGGCTTGAAACCGTTGTCGTCACCGCAAGTACACGTGAGGATGATTTAAGAACAGCGCCTGCAAGTATTTCTGTGATTGATAAACATGAGCTGGAATTACGTGATGCTGATGATCTTACCGATGCTTTATCGTCAGAGCCCGGTATTCAAATTACGTCTATGGGTCAAACTCGCCGTGGTATCAGTATTCGGGGTATGCCTGAAGAACATACTTTGTTTCTACTTGATGGTCAGCGTATCAGTTCCAGCAATGGTGTTATTGCTCACTCGGACTTTGAGCTGAACTGGTTACCAAACAGTGCCATTGAGCGAATTGAAGTGGTGCGTGGCCCGATGTCGTCTTTGTATGGATCAGATGCATTAGGCGGTGTTATTAACGTCATTACCAAGGTGCCTAATGATGAATTTTCAGGCGAAGTCTCGACAAGTTGGCGTGGTATTGAAGGTGAAGGCAGTGATGGCCGTACTCTAAAAACCAATGTGTATATGGGAGGCCCGATTTTAGAAGATAAACTCGCATTTACCTTTGCCGGCCAGAAATACGACCGCAATGATTTACCTCTAAAAGAAGATACTTTTCAATCTGAGTTTGAGGGAAATGATGCTTGGTCCGGACGGGGAAGTCTGATATGGACACCTGTAGAAGGTCAGCGTTTTGATTTCAGTTATAGCCGTAGTCAGGATGAACGCCACCGTGATGTAGCTTCCCGCACAGACTATTATTTCTCTGATGATGATATTGATCGCCGTCATTATTCACTGGCTTATAAAGGGCTATGGGATTGGGGTCATAGCGAACTCAAGTTGTATCAATCTTCAATAGAGCGCGTGAACACACGTTCAAGTAACTCTGAGGCGACTCGCCCACAAGAGGTCAAAGATAAAGTGGTTGAGGGGCATATCGGCTTGCCTGTAGGTGAAGATCACTTTGTCACCGTTGGTGGGCAGTTACGTCGTGAAACCTTATATGATGATGTGGCTGGTGGCAGCAGTGGTGAAGTTTCTGCCAATCATCGTTCTGTATTTGTTCAGGACGAAATCGCCATTCTTGATAACCTGCAACTTGTGGCCGGTGTTCGGGTAGATAACCATGAAGATTTTGGTAGTGAGAGCAGCCCTCGCTTGTATGCCGTCTATGAAGCGACACCAAATCTGGTAGTGAAAGGAGGTTATGGTGAAGGTTTCCGTGCACCAACGCTAACAGAGTTATCATCCGACTTTGCTGTATTAGCGGCAGGTGGTCGTTTCTGGGTATACGGTAACCCGGACCTAGAACCAGAACGCTCCAAAACCTTTGAAGTAGGCTTTGATTACAGCCAGGATATTTGGTCTGTTTCTGCGAATGTATTCCATAACGATCTGGAAAACTTAGTTCAAACAGAGTGCCAAAGCTCATGCGGGCTCCGCGGTCGTGAAATACGTTTATACGAAAACGTTGATGAAGCACGTATTAAAGGTGTTGAACTTGGCATGACGTTTCAGTTTACTGATAGCGTTGATATGAGTGCGAATTACACTTATCTGGATACTGAAGACCGTAGTACAGACGACGAGCTTGAATATCGGGCCAAACATTCCGGCAATATCTTATTAAGCTGGCACTTCAAACCTGAGTCCACAATTAGATGGCGATCTGAATTTATCGGTCAGCAATATGTCGGTGACGGTGAAGATACACCGGCCTATGATTTACACAATATCGACTTAGTCTATGCCGTGTCGGAACAAGTGTCGGTTAATGCTGGTATTGAAAACCTTTTCGACGAACGCTTACAGGAAAAATCTGATCTGTTCACCTTAAGTGAGCCGGGTCGTGCATTTCGACTTGGTCTGACGGTCGGATTTTAATCACAATGATTTATCGTTTGTCCCTGCTGGTTCTTTTGCTGCTGTCTTTGGTTTGTTTAAAGACAGTGGCAGAGGAGCCACTTTTTCGCGTCAGTGTGATGACCAGTGACATTGTGTTGCCCTCAAAACTGGAAAAGCTGCGTGGCTGGGCAGCAGAGCAGCAGATTGAACTTAAGGGGGTTTATGTAGAAAACCTGAATACTGAGTCCGAATGGCTTAATGCTGACTTATTATTGATTGATACACCACGAGGTAATGATCGCGCCAAGGTGATGGCAGCAATAAAAGAGAAATTGGCAAGCACCTCGATTCCATGGCTGGCGATAGGTGGTGGGCCACCGGTATCACAACATCTGAGTAAACCCATTATGGGCCAGGTGATGGCTTATTACAGTGCGGGTGGTGAAAGCAATTTTAGACATTTATTCCAATATCTAAATGCATGGCATCTGAAACAACCATTGGATGATATTCCCAAACCGCAACCTATGCCTGAATCAGGTATTTATCACCCTGATGCTGGAAAAATGTTCAATAACTGGGCCGATTATAGCGCCTGGGGTAAATCACGCTGGCCGTCTGATGCGCCGGTATTAGCTATTGCCATGTCGTCCACCTTTATTTCTAACAGCCAGACCATGTTCTATGACCAATTGATCCGACAGGTAGAACAGGCTGGTGGCATACCGCTGGTGTTTTGGTTTGATCGCCATCAGGCCTCAGGGCTGGAAGATATGATTGCTCAGGCTGAGCCGGTGATGTTGGTCAATACCACACATATGGTATCGGGTGAGCTACGCAAGAAAGAATTTCAACAGCTGGATATACCTGTGGTGATTGGATTAACGTCCAGAGAGCATGATATCGAATCATGGCGAGAAGCGACCCAAGGAATCAATGCTGGCATGTCGGCGGCGATGGTATCTATTCCGGAAAGTCTGGGCATGAGTGACCCATTGGTTCTGGCCGCATTAGAAAATGGTGAGCCAGTCGCCATACCTGAGCAACTTGATTTATTAGTTGGTCGTTTTATGGCACAAGCCAGACTCAAACAATTACCGCGTGAACAAATTCGGTTGGCATTGATGTTCTGGAATACGCCCGCTGGAGAAAAGAATCTTTCAGCATCAAACCTGAATATTCCTCGAAGTATTGAACATATAAGTCAGGGCCTGATGGCTGAAGGCTATGACATAGACAGTATGACCGAGCAGCAGATTATTTCATCCGCCCATCTTATGCTATCTGCTTATTATCATCCGCAAAAGCTACTGGAACTGCTGGAGAATGGTCAGGCCATGACGCTGCCTGTCGCCGAATACAAAGATTGGCTGAACACCTTACCTGACAACAGGCAGCAAGAGTTGCTGAGCACCTGGGGACTGCCTGAAGATAATTGGGCCGTGCGTGATATCGATGGTCAGCCGATGTTTGTGATACCTGCGATACAAAACCAGCACTTACTTTGGCTGCCTCAGCCACCACGTGCTGATAAGCTGGGGGAAAGCACGCATGATCTCAAACAGGCACCGGGACATCTGTATTTAGCCACTTATCTTCTGCTACGTAATGTGTATCAGGCAAATGCATTAATTCATCTAGGTACCCATGGCACACAGGAATGGACGCCAGGTAAAGATCGCGGTTTGTGGGCTTATGATTATCCCAATCTGGCCGTTGGCAATATGCCGGTTTTTTACCCTTATATCCAAGACAATATTGGTGAGGCCATTCAGGCAAAACGACGTGGTCGGGCTATCACCATAAGTCATCAGACACCGCCTTATTCACCCTCTGGACTGTATGATGAATTATTAACGATTCATTATCTGATGCATCAGTATATGCAGCTCGACGAGGGTGGGGTTAAAGACCAGACTAAAAGCCAGATTATCGAGCAGGCCATTGCTTTTGATTTACATAAAGATCTAGGTTGGGATGAACAACAAGTCAAACAGAACTTTGATGTATTTTTAAACGAGTTACACGATCACTTACATCAGTTGGCTCAGGCCACTACCCCTGTCGGTTTACATACCTTTGGTCAAGCTGCTGAACAGCCATTTCGCATTGCCACGGTGATGCAGCAGTTAGGGGCACCTTTCTATGAGCGTCTCGATGTTGATAGTAAAGAACTGTTCGCCACGTCTTTTGATACATTGACCGAACAAAAACCGTATACATTTCTTGCCTCATTTATTGAGCAACCTGCCTTGCTTGACACCATCAAGGATGAGCCGTTGAAAGACATGGTCAAGCAAGCGATTTCACATGAAAAAGCTTTGGCTGACGATGGTGAAATAGAAGCTTTGATACATGCTTTAAACGGTGGTTTTATTGCGGCAGGTTTAGGCGGCGATCCAGTTCGGCAGCCTGACACAACAAGTGGTACGAATCTTTATGCTTTTGATCCAGAAAAGCTGCCATCAAAAGCGGCTTATGAGGCCTCAGAAGCGGTGTATCAGTCCTTGATTGATGATTACCAACAACAAAACGGACACTATCCCGATAAGCTGGCTTTCACCTTGTGGTCATCGGAAGCTATCCGTACTTATGGTTTGATGGAAGGACAGATCCTTCGGGCCCTGGGTGTGAGGCCGGTGTGGAATGGCGGTGGCAAAGTGATTCGGTTTGAGATCATCCCTGATGAAGAACTGAGTCAGCCGAGAGTCGATGTGGTGTTGCAAGTCACCAGTGTCTATCGCGACCAGTTTGACGGGCTGATGAGAAAGCTGGCGGATGTGATTGAGCAGTTAGCCGCACAAAACACCAGCAATAATGTGATTGCCAGTAATAGTCAGTTAATCCAACAACAATTGCTACAGCAAGGCCTATCTGAAGAAGAGGCTATTCGTTATTCCCGAGCCAGGTTGTTTAGTAATCCGCCCGGTGATTATGGTAGTGGCGTCACCGATATTGCGATGGATTCCACCGCTTGGGATGACGATAAAATTTTGGCTGACACCTTTATTCAGAGTCAGTCACATATCTACACAAGTCAGGATTGGGGAACACCCGTTGAGCAGCTGAATTTATTGCAATCACAGTTAACAGGTACTGATGCCGTGGTGTTGTCACGCTCATCCAATTTACATGGTTTGTTATCGACTGATCATCCTTTTGAATATCTGGGCGGCTTGTCTGCCGTGGTCAAGCAAATTGATGGCAAAAATCCAAGTTTATATGTCAGCGACAGCCGTCAAAAACAGACCAGAATGACAGCAGCAAATCAGTTTATCAGTGATGAATTACGTACCCGTTATCAAAATCCACAATGGATTAAGGGCATGCAGAATGAAGGTTATGCCGGCACCGTTGAAATGCTGAAGATCGTCAACAATGTGTTTGGCTGGCAAGTGATGGACGCCAATATGATTCGGCCCGATCAATGGCAGGCATTACATGAAACCTATGTGATGGATAAACGTGATTTAGGCCTGAATGAATGGTTTGAAGAAATGAATCCAACGGCACAAGCGCAATTAATTGAACGCATGATTGAAGCTATTCGAAAAGGCTATTGGGACGCCAGTGAGCAAACACGACAAGAGCTGGTCTTACGCTGGCAAACATTAGTTAATAAAAAGGGTGCAGATAAAGGCGCTGAAAAGACCGTTGATTATATCCAGCAAAACTTAGTTGGCTTTGGGTTAGAAGGTATTCAGCCCGAGGCTGCCACTGGCACCACGGAAACTGTGTCTGGTCAGATTCTGGAACAACAACAGCAGAATGAAATGCCCGATTTTTATTGGCTATGGATTTTGCTGGGATTACTCAGCGTGATGAGCGCTGGTATATGTCACCGTATTTATCAATATCAACAATGGAAAATTTATGATCGCTAATTTGGACGGGCTACTTTATCAAGTCGCTAATCTGTTTTTATTGCCTGCTTTATTATTGATTATGGCAGCACTGGTTTATTGCTTATATAGCTTAGGAACCTTACTGATAGACGGCTTATATCAGCGTCGAGGTCGAGTGCAAGGCGCGCTGACTCAGTTTTCCCAGCAAGCCGGGATAAATAGTGATGATTTAGAACTGTGGATCATGCAAAAACTGGAGTTACTGCGTTTGACCTCACGGGTGACTCCGCTTTTGGGGCTGGTGGCGACATTGATACCGATGGGACCTGCTTTATTGGCCTTGTCAGACAATAATACCGCCGCTGTGGGTGAAAATATGGTGGTGGCTTTTGCTGGTGTGACTCTGGCATTGATTGCAGCCAGTATCAGCTTTGTTGTGCTAAATATTCGCCGTCGGTGGCTGTTTGCAGAGCTGCGTCAAATAGAAAAGTCCTGGGATGAGGCTGAAAGATGAGGGGCCGATTTATCACAGAAGAAGATGATGACCCGATTTTATCTGTCGTCAACTTAATCGATTTATTTCTGGTTATTGCAGTAATTTTATTAATTATTGTGGTGCAAAATCCGTTGAATCCTTTTGCTGCTGAGAATGTGGTGGTGGTCGAAAATCCGGGTCAGGAAAATATGCGAATCACCATTAAAGAAGGTGAAGAGCTGACACGTTATGAAAGCAGTGGCGAGATGGGAGAAGGCGAGGGGGTTAAAGCTGGCATAACCTATCGTTTACCTGATGGCAAAATGGTATATGTCCCTGAGTGATGATTAGAGTCAATCAAAAGAGGATAACTGATGATTCCAAGAAGCTATGATGAGTGGTATGTGTGTATTGTTGATGAATGCAAAATAGAACTTAATCAAAATTACATTAACAAACGTTTAGCTATTCTGAACAATCAAGCGCTGGAGGAAACCCGTATCTTCAGGGAAAATACGGCGATAAACATTGGCGTGATGTGATTAGTTGGTTCAGTCGTGCCAAGCAATAGTACGCTTAATTCTAATTAAAAATGGGAGATATGATGAAAAAGAAAGTATTAGCACTGGCCTTGGGCTGTGTTCAGTTGTTCCCAGTTTTAGTTTTTTCTGCAGAACGTATAGAGCATGAGTCTCATGTGCATGGTCTTGTGGATATGACGGTGGTGATTGATCAAAATAAGCTGAATATCAGTCTCGATTCACCAGCAATGAATATGGTGGGGTTTGAACATAAAGCAGAAACGGAAAACGATATAAACAAGATGCATGAAGTGGAGGCAATCCTTAAGGCCACATCAAAGTTATTCGCCATTAGAGGTGCGGATTGTAAAGGAGAGGCTGCGGTAGTGGATATTTCAGGTCTGATAGGCTCGGATGACCATGACGACGAACATCATCATGCAGATTTGGAAGCTCAGTATCAGTTTAGCTGTGACAGTACCGATAATTTAACGGGTATTGACGTCTTGCTGTTGAAAGAATTTCCAGCTATTGAGCGTATCAATGTTGAGTGGGTAAGCAATGACAAAGCTGGCGCGGCTCAACTGACTCAGGATAATTCGTCCATTCCCTTAGATTAATTATCGCCTTCTTTATATGGCTCAATACTATTGATTTCAATTGTATATGCTGATGTGGCCACCTCATTTTCAGTCAGGCTGATATGTATCGTTCCAGTTAGCCAGTATGCAGCGTAAAGACTCTCTTGAGAGAATCCTTCGTCATATTTGGCATAAATAATCTGATTAGGTGGGGGCGGAGGTGCATGAATACAGGCACCAAAAAAGGGGACCAGGAAAAATTCAGTGACCCGGTACTGGCTATCAAATTCAATGGGTACAATGAATCCGGGTAAACGAATTTTTTGTTTATTAAAGGCATCAACGACTTTGGTTGAAACCAGTGCTTGTTGATATTTATCATCAGCGGCTGTTTCCAGTGCAAGTTGTAATTCGCTGCTGATCTGATCTTCAAAGCTGCCATCTTCAATCTCATTGAGATATTCAGGTGGGTTTGATAAAGCTTCCAAGTCATCTTTCGGCATTAACTCAATCCAGTCGATGGTCAGATACTCATCGGCGATTAAGGTCTGACTGAATAAGATCATGATAAAGAAAATGAACACGTGTATTTGTTTGGAAAACAACATCTGATAAAAACCAAAGTAAATAACTATGAATGATATGCTATATCAATTACGGTGGGCTGTGGTGACTATATGACGATTTCTGTCAAAAATTTACAATTTCAGTACAAGGCAAATGCAAAGCCCACTTTGTCTATACCCGAGTGGCAGATTCCGACAGGCGCCTCCGTTTTTATATATGGTCCTTCTGGTCATGGCAAATCCACATTACTTAATATTCTGGCGGGCATATTGCCCTGCAAACAGGCAGAAATTGAGATGGGTGGTCAGCGTTTAGATAATATGTCAGCGCGCCAGCGTGATAGATTCAGGGCGCGTCATATCGGCTATGTTTTTCAGCAGTTTAATCTGATTAATTACTTGAATATTATAGATAATATCAAGCTAGCTGCTGATGTGGCTCATAAAAAAGTGAGTCGCCATGACATCACGCAATTACTGACTGCTTTGCAAATACCAGAATCAGTATGGCAGCACCCGGCAGCACAATTAAGCATTGGTCAGCAACAGCGGGTAGCCATCGCTCGGGCCTTAATCAAGCAGCCAGATTTTTTGCTGGTGGATGAGCCGACGTCATCTCTGGACAAAAACAATCGAGACGCATTTATGCAGTTATTAATGCGCCATTGTGAGGATAGGGATGTGACACTGTTGTTTGTCAGTCATGATGAGCAGTTACAAAGGTTTTTCGAACATAGTGTTTCTCTTGAATCACTCAATCAGGTGAATTAAGTATGTTTTTCCGCTTAGCCACTCAGAGTCTTTGGCATAGAAAAGGATCGGTCATTGTCGCTTTTCTTGCTATCACCATCAGTGTGTTTATTTTGCTGGCTGTTGAGCATATACGGCATCAGGTCAAAGAAAACTTCAATAGTACGATTTCAGGTGTAGATCTGATTGTTGGGGCAAGAACCGGCGATATTAATTTACTGCTGTATTCGGTCTTTAGAATCGGAGATGCAACCCAAAATATTGATTGGCAAAGCTATCAGAGTATTAGTCAGCAAAAAGGTGTGGCCTGGTCAGTCCCCATCTCGCTTGGCGATTCCCATAAGGGATATCGGGTGGTAGGTACCAACAAAGACTATTTTACTTATTTCAAATATGGCCAGCGTCAGGCTTTGGAATTTGCTCAAGGTCGGTCTTTTGATGGGGTATTTGATGTCGTTATTGGTGGTGATATTGCCAGACAGTTAGGCTATAAGCTCGGTTCAAAAATTATCCTGGCTCACGGTACAGCGCAGCACAGTTTTAGTTTACATGATGAGACACCTTTTACCGTAGTGGGAATTTTAGCGCCCACTGGTACGCCTGTTGATCGTTCGCTGCATATTAGTTTGGGGGCCATGGAAGCTATTCATCTGAATTGGAAAAACGGTATTAGATTGCCAGGCAAAACAGTGAAACCTGGCGAACTGACAGAGCAAGATCTGCAGCCAAAGACCATCACGGCATTTATGTTAGGGCTGAAAAATAAAATCACCACTTTTCACCTACAAAGAGAAATCAATAATTATCAGCCTGAAGCCTTATCTGCCATCATTCCCGGCGTCACGCTATCACGGTTATGGCAAATGTTGTCCAGTGTAGAAAAAGCTTTATCACTGATCTCATTGATGGTGTTGGTTGCCGCCTTATTGGGGCTGGCCGCGATGTTGTTGTCATCTATAAGAGAAAGACTCAGAGAGATTGCGGTATTGAGAGCTTTAGGCATGGGTCCTTGGCGCATTTTGTTATTGATTGAACTCGAAGCCGTATTAATTACCAGTACCGCCGTCGTTTCTGCCTTTGTCATGCTGATGGTGATAATTAACGGATGGGGAGATGCCTTATTAGCGAATTATGGTATTGCGGTGTCTGGCAATTTATTCACATTATCCAATCTCTATCTGTGTTTGGGCGTGTTTACCAGTGGTGTGGTCATTGCGCTTATTCCCGCTATAACAGCCTACACACGCGCTTTACACTCGCGTTTAACAGAAAATTAACAGGCGGTTTCCATGATAGAAGAATTAGAAAATTCAGCGACGGGAAGTTCACTTGATTTACAGGCTGTTGTTGATAATTTGCCATGGAACTCTCAAGGCTTAATTAATGCTATTGCCCAGCAGTATGATTCAGGTGAAGTGTTAATGGTTGCCTGGATGAATAAAGAAGCATTACTTGAAACAATATCCACCAACAGAGCATGTTACTGGTCGCGTTCAAGACAATGTTTATGGCGAAAAGGAGAAACCTCCGGTCATACTCAACAAGTGAAAACAATTCGTTTGGACTGTGATGGTGATGCTGTTCTTTTAAAAGTTGATCAAAAAGGAGCGGCTTGCCACACAGGCAGAAAAAGCTGTTTTTATAATCAAATCATTGATGATCGTGTTGTTGTCGTTAACGATAAAATCAAGTGATTAGTGTTTAGGATTTAATGCTCAAATTCATAGAAAAAACGCTATCGTTTGAGCATTGTTTATATACCAACATACTGCTTATTCGCTGACTTATAATGGTATCGCGGTGCTCAGTTAGGGGTATGGCGGAAGCGGCTTGCTAGACTTGTGCTCGGACATATTGGCTAGATGAATTGACATCCAGTCTAGAGGCTTAGGGAAAGTTATAGGACTGTGTCGGTGTCAGAATGAATATAATCAGCAGCCGAAATAACAGGTAAAAAAAAGCCTCAAAGAGTGACTCTTTGAGGCTTTATATATTCTTTGGCTCCCCGAGCTGGACTCGAACCAGCGACCCAATGATTAACAGTCATTTGCTCTACCAACTGAGCTATCGGGGAACAGAAAGATGGCTATTCTAGAGGCTTGACCTGCTTAGGTCAAGCCTAAAATTGAATAATTTTTTACGCAATAAATTCGGCAATACGAATCAGTGCGTTACGAAGGTTTTCTTCGCTGGTCGCAATTGAAAGACGAATGTGGTTTTTCAATCCGAACGCAGAACCAGGCACAACAGCTACGCCTTTTTCTACTAATAAGGCTTCAGCAAAATCCATGTCGTCATTTAATTCTGGCTTGTTTTCCAGTACACCAGCGATGCTTGGGAAAACATAAAAAGTGCCGTCCGTTTCCAATGAATTAATGCCCGGCATTTTGTTTAATTCGGCTACGACGAAATCGTGACGTTTTTTGAATTCGGCCAACATAGTGTTGATGCATGATTGATCGCCATTCAATGCTTCAACAGCTGCTGCCTGAGAGATAGATGCTGGATTGGACGTACTTTGAGATTGTACTTTTTTCATCGCAGCAATCAGTGGTGCTGGGCCAGCTGCATAACCAATACGCCAGCCAGTCATTGAATACGCTTTGGAAACGCCATTCATCACCAGCGTTCTGTCATATAGATCTGGGCAGGCATTCAAAATATTACAGAATGGTTCATCAGCCCAGTAGATATGTTCGTACATATCATCAGTCGCGATGAAAATGTTTGGATGTTTGCGTAATACTTCGCCTAACGCTTCAAGCTCTTTTAAGCTGTAAGCCATACCCGTAGGGTTGGATGGGCTGTTAATAACAAATAATTTAGTTTTATCTGTAATAGCCGCTTCAAGTTGTTCAGGTGTGATTTTGAACTGGTTTTCCTGACCTGCTTCGATAATAACCGGTACACCATCAGCAAGCAGTGTCATATCAGGGTATGATACCCAATATGGTGCTGGAATGATGACCTCATCGCCTGCTTCGATGAAGGCTTGAGCCAGGTTGAAGAAACTTTGTTTACCGCCGACGGAAACTAAGACTTGATTCGCGGCATACTCAAGCCCATTATCTCTTGAGAACTTTTTGATGATGGCATCTTTCAAATCTGCTGTGCCATCTACTGGCGTGTATTTTGTTTTGCCGCTGTGGATAGCTTCAATGGCAGCTTGTTTGATGTGTTCAGGAGTATCGAAGTCGGGTTCGCCTGCACCCAGACCAATAACATCTTTGCCTTCGGCTCTCAGCGCAGCAGCGCGTGCTGTGATAGCCAAAGTCGGAGACGGTTTGATGTTTTGAACACGTTGGGAGAGCTTGATAGTCAAAATCTTTCCTTCATTTAACACGGTAAATTGATAAATATCTCAATAATATACGCCAAACATAATCGATGCTAAAGACGTATGAGTAAACATTTTCAGCTAGTCAGTGAATTTTCTCCCGCCGGGGATCAGCCAACCGCTATCAAGACTTTGATTGAAGGCATGGAAAACGGTGAAATGTGGCAAACACTGCTTGGTGTAACGGGCTCAGGTAAAACCTTTACCATTGCCAACGTTGCGCAAGCACTGGGTCGGCCAATGATGGTTCTGGCCCCGAATAAGACACTAGCCGCGCAATTATATAGTGAGATGAAAGATTTTTTTCCGAATAATGCGGTGGAATATTTTGTCTCCTATTATGATTATTATCAGCCAGAAGCTTACGTACCTTCCTCAGATACCTTTATAGATAAGGATGCATCGGTCAACGAGCAGATCGAACAAATGCGCTTGTCAGCAACAAAAGCCATGTTGGAAAGGCGGGATGCGATTATCGTGTCCAGTGTGTCCTGTATCTATGGTTTGGGTGAAAAAGATGCCTATTTGGAGATGGTCTTACACTTGGTGCAAGGTGATGTCATCAGTCAGCGAGATATTTTGCGACGTTTGACTGAGCTGCAATACAGCCGCAACGATGTGGAGTTGCATCGTGGTACTTATCGGGTGAGAGGAGAGGTCATTGATATCTTCCCAGCAGAGTCTGAACGTGATGCCGTCAGAGTCGAGTTATTTGACGATGAAGTTGAGCAGATAAGCTATTTTGATCCACTCACTGGTGAAATTCTACAGCGGGTGAGCCGCATTACTATTTATCCTAAAACGCACTATGTCACCCCACGCGATAACTTATTAAAAGCTGTTGATGCAATCAAAGAAGAGTTAAAAGAGCGCCTTGAGCATTTGAACGCTGACAATAAGTTGGTTGAAGCTCAGCGCTTAGAACAACGCACTCGTTTTGATATCGAAATGTTACTGGAGCTTGGCTATTGCAACGGCATTGAAAACTATTCCAGACATTTATCTGGGCGGGGACCTGGTGAAGCACCACCAACCTTATTTGATTACCTACCTGATGATGCCATTCTGGTGATTGATGAAAGCCACGTGATGGTGCCTCAGATTGGCGCGATGTATAAAGGCGACCGCTCCAGAAAAGAGACCTTGGTTAACTATGGTTTTCGACTTCCATCCGCACTGGATAATCGACCATTGATGTTTGAAGAGTGGGAGAAGTTAGCGCCACAAACGATTTTTGTGTCAGCAACACCAGGCAAATATGAAAATGAACATTCCAGTACCATTGTGGAACAAGTTGTCAGGCCAACAGGACTTGTCGATCCTCAGGTCGAAATCCGACCAGTTGGGACGCAAGTCGATGATGTCTTATCTGAAATTAACAAGCGTGCTGCTATTGGAGAGCGCGTATTAATCACCACGTTAACTAAACGGATGGCGGAAGATCTCACGGAGTATCTACGTGAGCACAATGTCAAAGTACGTTATCTGCATTCCGATATAGATACCGTTGAGCGAGTGGAAATTATTCGTGATTTACGACTGGGTGAGTTTGATGTGCTCATTGGTATTAACTTGTTACGGGAAGGTCTGGATATCCCGGAAGTCTCATTAGTGGCAATACTGGACGCTGATAAAGAAGGTTTCCTTCGCAGCGATCGTTCTCTTATTCAAACAATAGGTCGTGCTGCAAGAAACCTGAATGGTCGAGCTATTTTATATGCCGATGAAATCACGGGCTCTATGAAGCGCGCGATTGATGAGACTGATCGTCGTCGGGAAAAACAGATTGCCTTTAACGAAGAACATGGCATTACGCCACAGGGCATCAAAAAAGCGATTCGAATGGGCATGGATGAGGCCATGTCTAAACCGGCTAATGATAAATATGCCGCAGAAGTTGCTGAAGAGCAGGCCAAATATGCCTCACTCACTCCGCAGCAATTGGCTAAACGAATTCAGCAGATTGAAAACGCTATGTACAAACACGCGCAAAACCTTGAATTTGAAGAGGCTGCCAAGCTACGTGATGATTTGGAACATCTAAGGAAGATAGCCTTGGGTCCAGCCGTTGTCTAAAGGGCTTGCAATCTGTCAGTAGCTGCGTATAATTTCGCAGCTTCACGGCAGGCACGTAGCTCAGTTGGTTAGAGCACCACCTTGACATGGTGGGGGTCGGTGGTTCGAATCCACTCGTGCCTACCAGAATATTCAAAAGCGCTTAGGCGCTTTTTTGGTTTTTAAGGCCCTTTGTATCGGCCACAACCAGGACTTCATATGATTTCAGTAACACTTCCCGATGGCTCTCAACGCCAATTTGATCATCCTGTTTCTATCCATGATATTGCCTCTGATATTGGTACTGGTTTAGCCCGTGCTGCATTAGCAGGCAAAGTTGATGGCAAGCTGGTTGATACATCATTCGTCATTGAACAGGATGCTGAGGTAGCCATCATCACTGAGCGTGATGAAGATGGCCTGGATGTCATCCGTCACTCTACGTCACATCTAATGGCTCAGGCCGTAAAACAACTTTACCCTGAAGCACAAGTCACTATTGGACCTGTTATTGAAGACGGTTTCTATTATGACTTTTCATATAAAGAAGCATTTACGCCGGATGATTTAGCCAAAATCCAAAAGCGTATGGAAGAGATTGTGAAACAAGACCTTCCTGTCGTTCGTGAAGAAATTTCACGTGATGCGGGTATCGAATTATTCCGTGACATGGGTGAAGTCTATAAAGCAGAAATCCTGGAAGACATTCCACAAGGCGAGACGTTATCTATCTACCGTCAAGGTGACTTTGTCGATTTATGTCGTGGTCCACACGTTCCCAGCACCGGTAAGTTAAAAGCCTTCAAATTGATGAAATTGGCTGGCGCGTACTGGCGTGGTAACTCTGATAATGAAATGTTACAACGGGTATACGGTACTGCCTGGCAAGATAAAAAAGCCCTTAAGGCTTATTTACATCGTCTGGAAGAAGCCGAAAAGCGCGACCATCGTAAAATCGCTAAGAATCTTGATCTATTCCATTTGCAGGAAGAAGCAGCTGGAATGATCTTCTGGCACGATAATGGTTGGCAGATTTATCGTGTTGTCGAAAACTATATTCGTGACGTTTTACGTGATAACGGTTACCAGGAAGTGCGCACACCTCAGGTTGTCGATCGCACTCTATGGGAAAAATCAGGTCACTGGGATAAGTTTGGTGACATGATTTTCAGTACGCATTCTGAAAATCGTGATTATGCTGTCAAACCAATGAACTGTCCTTGTCATATTCAGATTTTTAATCAAGGTCTGAAAAGTTACAGAGACTTACCATTGCGTATGGCTGAATTTGGTTCATGTCATCGTAACGAACCATCTGGAACCTTACATGGCCTGATGCGTTTACGTGGTTTTACCCAAGATGATGCGCATATTTTCTGTACTGAAGATCAAATTCAATCTGAAGTCGCTACTTTCATCGAATTATTGCATGAGGTTTATGCAGACTTCGGATTTAATGAAATCATCGTTAAATTATCGACTCGCCCTGAAAACAGAGTGGGTAGCGATGAGGTATGGGATAAGGCTGAACATGCTTTGGAACAAGCTTTAAATGCCGCGGAACTGGACTGGGACTTACAGCCAGGTGAAGGCGCATTCTACGGACCAAAGATTGAATTTTCATTAAAAGATTGTCTTGGTCGTGTGTGGCAGTGCGGTACTATTCAGGTTGACTTCTCAATGCCTGGTCGTCTGGATGCGGCATATGTCGCAGATGATGGCAGTAAACAAGTGCCAGTTATGCTGCATAGAGCAATACTTGGATCTTTAGAAAGATTCATCGGTATCTTAATAGAAGAGTATGCTGGAGCCTTCCCAACATGGCTTGCACCCAAGCAAGTTGTAGTCATGGGAATCAGTGATAAACAATCTGAATATGTCAGAAATATCACCAACAATTTGCAGAAACAAGGATTTAGAGTCGATTCGGACTTGAGAAACGAGAAGATTGGCTTTAAAATACGCGAGCACACTTTACGTCGTGTACCATACTTAATTGTTGTGGGTGAACGTGAAGCAGAAAATAATGCCGTGGCAGTACGCACTCGAAAAGGCGAAGACCTAGGTGCAATGCAACTTGAGGACTTTGTTGGCTTGCTACAGAAGGATGTTGCGAGTCGCGGTCGAATAATTATAGAGGATTAGAACATCGCTACAGATCAAAAAAGGCTGAATGGAGAAATCACAGCCAAAGAAGTACGATTAACAGATTCTAATGGTGAGCAAGTTGGCATCGTGGCGCTGAAAGACGCGTTAGAACGAGCCGAGCAAGCTGATCTGGATTTGGTGGAAATTGCGCCACAAGCGTCTCCACCAGTGTGCCGTATCATGGATTACGGTAAGTTTTTGTTTGAAGAAGGCAAGCAGAAAGCGCTAGCTAAAAAGAAACAAAAACAAATTCAGGTGAAGGAAGTTAAATTCCGGCCTGGAACAGAAGAAGGGGATTATCAGGTAAAACTACGCAACCTGATACGTTTCCTAGAAAGCGGGAACAAAACTAAAGTCAGCCTACGATTTCGTGGACGTGAAATGGCGCATCAGGACTTGGGTCTTAAGCTACTTGAACGAGTTGCAGAAGATCTTAAAGAACTGTCTAGCGTTGAACAGCGACCGAAGAAAGAAGGGCGTCAAATGATTATGGTTTTGGCTCCTAACAGTAAAAAATAACTATATAAACTTTCAATGCGGAGTTGTTAATTCAATGCCTAAATTAAAAAACCATAGTGGTGCTGCTAAGCGTTTTAAACGCACTGGTAGTGGAAAATTCAAGCGCTCACAAGCTTTTACGAGTCATATTCTGACCAAAAAAAGCACTAAGCGTAAACGTCAATTACGTTCTACTCTGACAATCTGTAAAGCAGATCACATGTCAGTTCGTAAGATGTTACCAAACCTGTAATTGAGGGAGTTTTCTAATGCCTAGAGTAAAACGCGGCGTCACAGCACGTGCTCGCCATAAAAAAGTTCTTGATCAAGCTAAAGGTTATTACGGTCGCCGTAAGAACGTATACCGTGTAGCTGTCCAAGCTGTCACAAAAGCAGGTCAATATGCTTATCGTGACCGTCGTCAGAAAAAACGTAATTTCCGTACTTTATGGATTGCACGTATCAATGCTGCTGCACGTGAGTGTGGTTTGTCTTACAGCAGATTGATTGATGGTCTGAAAAAAGCCTCTATCGAAATCGATCGTAAAGTGTTGGCCGATATCGCTGTACATGACGAAGCTGCATTTGCTGCACTTGCAGAAAAAGCGAAAGCTGCACTAGCAAACTAAAAATAGCAGGTTTTCAATTAAACCTACTTGTTTGCATGTAAGTAGAAAAGGGCCGCCAAAACGGCCCTTTTTTGTTTCTGAATATTGTTCCTCAGATGGGGGTAATAATGGCTGAACTGGACACACAGTTACAAGCTTTAAACGACATTGTTGAGTCTGCAAAAACAGCAATTGCGGAAGCGAATGATAATCGGACCTTGGATAACGTTCGTGTTGAGTTTTTAGGTAAAAAAGGCAAAATTACAGCTTACCTGAAAGGCTTAGGCAATGTGGGCGTCGAAGAGCGGCCCATCATTGGCAAGTCGGTCAACATAGCTAAACAAGACGTTTCTGCACTGATTGATGCTAGGAATAAAGCCTTGTCTGACATTGCTATGCAAGCCGCATTAGCAGCAGAAACGGTCGATGTTACTTTACCTGGACGCAATAGTGAGATTGGTGGTTTGCATCCAGTCACTCGCACATTACAGCGTATAGAACGTTATTTTAAGAATATTGGTTTTGATGTGGCTGAAGGTCCTGAAATAGAGGACGGTCACCATAACTTTACTGCACTTAATATTCCTGAGCATCATCCTGCTCGTGCCATGCACGACACGTTTTATTTTGATGCCGATAAATTATTACGAACACATACCTCGCCGGTTCAAATCCGTGTGATGGAAGAAGAGCAGCCGCCCTTGCGTTTGATTGCTCCGGGCAGAGTTTATCGTTGCGACTCAGACTTAACGCATACTCCAATGTTTCATCAAATCGAAGGGTTGATGGTTGATGAAAATATTAGCTTCACTGACCTGAAAGGTATCTTGTCAGACTTCCTGCAAGCTTTCTTTGAGAAACCATTAAAAGTTCGCTTTCGTCCGTCCTATTTTCCGTTTACTGAGCCTTCAGCTGAAGCGGATATAGAGTGTGTAATCTGTGGTGGCGAAGGTTGCCGCGTATGTAGTCATACCGGTTGGATTGAAATACTCGGCTGCGGCATGGTTCATCCGAATGTATTCAAACACGTCAATATTGATAGTGAAAAGTATCTTGGCTTTGCGTTTGGCTTAGGTGTTGAGCGCATGGCAATGTTGAGATATGGCGTTAATGACTTACGTATGTTCTTCGAAAACGATTTACGTTTCCTGAAACAATTCAGTTAAGCGACGAGATAAGACGATGAAGTTTAGTGAAAAATGGTTAAGAGAGTGGGTAAACCCTGCACTTGATACAGATGCTTTAGTAGAAAAACTCACTGGTGCTGGTCTCGAAGTCGACGCTGTAGAGCCAGTAGCAGGCGACTTTACCGGTGTGGTTGTCGGACAAGTAACATCTATTGCTCCTCATCCAGATGCTGATAAGTTACGTCTGACAAAAGTGAATGTTGGCAGTGATGAGTTATTAGATATTGTCTGTGGTGCCAGCAACGTTCGTGAAGGGCTAAAAATTCCTGTTGCTGTCATTGGTGCAGTTTTACCTGGCAATTTTAAAATCAAACAAGCCAAGCTCCGCGGTGTCGCTTCATTTGGCATGTTGTGTTCATCAAAAGAGTTAGGCCTGACAGAATCGGCGGATGGCCTGATGGAGTTGGCTGACGACGCGCCCGTAGGTGAAGATTTTCGTGTTTATCTCGATTTGGATGATAAAGCGATAGACATTGACCTCACACCAAACCGCAGTGACTGTTTGAGTGTAGCTGGTGTCGCACGTGAAGTGGGTGTATTAACGTCGGAAGATATTAATGAAGTGGCTTGTGAAGCCATTGAACCTACTTCAACGCAGACATTACAAGTCAATATCGAAGCTACTGCAGCCTGTCCTCGATATATTGGCCGCGTGATTGAAAATGTTGATCCCAAAGCAGAAACACCTGTCTGGATGCAGGAAAAACTTCGTAGAAGTGGCTTGAGAAGTTTGGGCCCAGTGGTGGATGTAACCAACTATGTCATGCTGGAACTCGGCCAGCCAATGCATGCTTTTGATCTTAATCAGATCAAGCAATCCATCAATGTGCGTTTATCTAAACAAGGTGAAAAGCTGACCTTGTTAGATGGGCAAACCATTGAAACGCAGGCAGATAGCTTATTAATTTGTGATGCTGAGCAGCCTTTAGCTTTAGCTGGTGTCATGGGTGGGCAAGAATCTGCTGTGAGTGCTTCAACAACTGCTCTGTTCTTGGAGTCAGCGTTCTTTGCGCCAGAAGCTATTGCTGGTAAAGCACGTAGCTATGGTTTACATACGGATTCTTCTCATCGTTTTGAACGCGGAGTTGATCCTGAATTAGCACTTTTAGCTATGAACCGGGCAACGGCATTATTGCTTGATATTGTCGGTGGTGAAGCTGGCCCTGTTATTGAACAATGCAGTGAGGCTGATTTACCCGAAACAGCAACTATCCATCTTCGTGCTAACAGAATTAAACGTGTACTTGGACTTGAGTTAGATAAAGAAACAGTCTCTGAGCAGCTAACAAGATTGGGACTTGCTGTTAACGTAGTAGAGGATGGCTGGCAGGTATCGGTACCATCTTTCCGCTTTGATTTATCCATAGAAGTGGATTTAATCGAAGAGTTAGGTCGTTTATATGGTTATGACAAATTACCTAGTACACGTCCGCTCGGAACGGTATTAACAAGCAATATTACCGAAACCTTGACGCCAGTTGAACGTCTGCAAAGTTTATTGGTTGATCGTGCTTATTACGAAGCTGTCACATACAGTTTTGTTGAACCGAAAATACAACAGTTACTCGCAGAAGACGATTCGGCGCCAATTAAATTGGCTAATCCGATATCGGCCGATCTGTCTGTAATGCGAACATCACTTTGGCCAGGCCTTGTTCAAGCGATGGTTTATAATGCCAATCGTCAACATGACCGAATTCGTTTATTTGAAGTTGGGCGTGTTTTTAAAGGTAGCCTGAATGATATTGAACAACCGCGTCACATTGCTGGTTTAATTTATGGTGAGCAATATGCTGAGCAATGGTTACAAAAGCCGCGTGAGGTAGATTTCTTTGATATCAAAGCTGATGTTGAAGCTTTATTGAGTGTTGGTGGCGGACAAATAAAATTTGAGACAGAGTCTCACCCGGCATTACACCCAGGACAATCTGCGTGTGTGTACAAAAATGGCAAGGCGATTGGCTGGTTAGGTGCTTTACACCCAAAACTAAATAAGCCGCTGGATATTGATGGCAAGGTCTATGTTTTTGAATTGAGCTTGTCTGATGTTGTTGATTCAGATGTGCCTGAATTTGAAACACTATCAAAATTCCCTGCATTGCGTCGTGATTTGGCTTTATTAGTAGATGAAGCTATCAGCGCAGGTCAAATTGAAGATTGCTTGAGAGAGATTGATTCTGATATTCTTAAGTCATTTCAATTATTTGACGTATATAGTGGAGATGGTGTCGAGCTCGGTAAGAAAAGCTTGGCAGTGGCCTTTATACTGCAGCACAAAGAACGAACTTTAACAGACGATGAAGTCGACTCATTGCTTAATACTGTGACAGAAGCCCTGGCGCAAAAGCTTAAAGCAACGATAAGATCTTAACATCGCGTAATAAACAATAAGAATTAATTGAGGTAGACATGGCACTGACTAAGGCCGACATGACAGAACAGTTGTACGACGAATTAGGCTTCAATAAACGTGAAGCGAAAGAACTAGTTGAAATGTTTTTTGAAGAAATTCGCACGGCACTAGAAAAAGGTGAGCAAGTAAAGTTATCAGGATTTGGTAATTTCGAGCTAAGAGATAAAAGTGAAAGACCTGGTCGTAACCCAAAAACTGGTGAAGAAATACCAATAACAGCCCGTCGCGTGGTCACGTTCAGACCCGGACAAAAATTGAAGGCAAGGGTAGACAATTATGCTGGAAGCAAGTAACAACAACGAACTCCCTGTAATTCCTGCAAAACGATATTTTACTATCGGTGAAGTCAGTGAGCTATGTGGTGTTAAACCGCATGTTCTAAGATACTGGGAACAAGAATTTTCACAGCTTAAACCTGTAAAACGACGTGGTAACCGTCGCTATTACCAGCGTCATGATGTTGTGCTAATTCGTGAAATTCGAGGTTTGTTATACGAGCAAGGTTTCACCATCGGTGGTGCCAGACAGCAATTAGGAACGGATTCAAAATCTAACTCTGCTGTGGATAATCAAGCAGATCAGAAACAGCTTGTACGAGAGTTACTAAAAGAGCTGGAAGATTTAAGAACCTTCTTAAATTAAATCTTGCTGTTTATGATTTAAAAAAGCCCATGTAAGTCATCTTACATGGGCTTTTTCTTTTTAAATCAAGTGACAGCAGGTTATTAAACTGAGTCTGGAAATAGGGATTCACCAATAAGTCGAGCTAGAATCAAGATAGCGAACTTAACTAAAAAATCGCTGTTGTGCATCCACTGTCAGCCCTAACCCTGATAGGTGAGCTCGTTGTAGCAACTGCCAGTAATAACGATAAGATGCCTTATCATATAGCTTATTGTTGATATGTATTGGAGCCCAGTCTTGTTGTTGTGCTGCTAGCAAAATATCACTGGCAAGCTGAACTTGCTCAAATTCTGGCGACATAGCATCAATAATCGCTTTTATTTGTTGAGGGTGAACACTCCACATTCTTAAAAACCCAAACTGATTACGTGCACGATGTGCATCATCAAAAGTCTTATGAGCATCTTTAATAGCTAGTGTAACGTTATGTGAAGGAATACAGCCAGAGGCTATCGCTGCACTCACGATTTCGGTTTTTGCTCTTGTAATTAGGGTATGTTCGAACTGAAGCGGACTATGCATGGCCTCATCTTTGATAGCACCATGATGAGCACTGATAAAATCCATGATGCCAAAATCAAGTACTTCAACCGGCTCCATCGAAGCAATTTGGCTGACATCACGTAAAGCACCATGAGTTTCAATCAATACATGAGCAGGCAGAGGATGTTTGAGACTATATTTCTGTGAGGCCTGCTGGATATACTCAAGCATCATCTCGACCTGGTCAGCATCACGGGCCTTGGGTAGTGTTATATAACGGAGATGGTCTCTTGCGCCAGATAACATAATGTCGACTTCTTGTTGCCATACTTCGTGATCAAATCCATGAATACGTACCCCTGACATCTGATGAATATTATGCTCACTGTTTAGAAGCTCAACAATCATATTGGCATGATGGATTTCTTCTCCTGTAGCTGCACCATCTTCGCAGTCACATGTAATGTCGAATACAGGGCCGTATTCAGACTGCAAAGAGAAGGCTTTGAGTAACATGTGTCGGTTGCCTGCAAAGTGTTCACATACTGGTATCAGCGGTAGAGACGGTTCATCATTTATAAGAGCATGATTTGGATGTATGAAAGTATGCATTAATATATTTCTCAATAAGCACTATAGATAGAGCTATTTATTATGAACTTAGTCGATAGTAAACATAACTTAATAACGATTAAGTCTGGTTTTTAGTTTAAAAAGATGCGATTATTCACGGTTTTGGTTGCCGTATTAGAGTAACAAAAGCCATAAAATCAGTCTTATCCGGGCTGACTAGGGTTATACGGTTTGGTCTGAATTGAGTAAACATTGATTTGTCTAGAGATAAAATTTTTGTTGATTAATTCCTGTATTTCGGCACATGATTAACACATGACAGAAACAGAACTACAACATTCTGAACAGATACGGAAAGTGTTCTTTGTATCAGACCGCACCGGGCTTACCGCCGAATCTTATGGGAAGTGTCTGCTCGCCCAGTTTCCTGATTTAGAGTTCGAGACAATTACACTTGCTTTTGTAGATACGCCAGAAAAAGCATTACAAGCTAGAGAAAAAATAAATGAAACTAGCTTGGAGTCTAATCTCAAGCCTGTCGTTTTCAGCACCTTAGTGCATGATGATGAACAATATATCATTGAGAGCGCAAATGCCTGTGTTATCAGTTTGTTTCACAGTTATATCGGCTCTCTGGAAAGTTTTTTTGGTGTTGAGTCATCACACAAGCAAGGCGTGTCACGAATTGCATTCAGTGATACTACCTATCAGCGACGATTAGATGCTATTGATTTCGCGCTGACGCATGATGATGGCGTAAGGCCAGATCATTATAATGATGCCGATGTGATTCTTGCTGGTGTCTCACGCTGCGGGAAAACGCCGACTAGTCTTTATTTGGCGATGAACTTTTCACTTAAAGTGGCCAACTATCCTTTAACACCAGAAGATTTATCATCTGATGAATTACCTCAATGTTTATTGGATAATATTGATAAACTAGTCGGGTTAACAATTAAACCTGTGCCATTAAGCCGTATCAGACGTCAACGACGACCTGGGAGTGAGTATGCCTCACTGGAAATTTGCCAGGCTGAACTGACACAAGCACAATCGATGTTCGATAAAGCGGGTATTGCCGTTTTTGAAACAACCGATACTTCAATTGAAGAAATCTCAAGTCGCGTAGTGCGAGCACTTGGCCTTGGTCGGGAGCGTGTGAGAGAGTCGGTTTTAATGTTTAATAAATCTATAAAAGCAAGGTAGTTATAACTATGTCGGAATATGTTATCTCTCTGGATAAGCTATGCATGGAGGATGTCGGCAGAGTGGGTGGCAAAAACGCCTCTCTAGGTGAAATGCTGCAAAATCTCGCCCCTCTAGGAGTCGATGTCCCAGGTGGCTTTGCCACAACCGCGGATGCTTACCGGGAGTTTCTTCTTCACGATGGACTCCAGAGTAAAATCAATGAACGCTTGCGTGAGCTGGATGTCGATGACGTCACTGCTTTGCAAAAAACAGGTCAGGAAATTCGTGACTGGATTATGACCATTCCTTATCCAGAAGCAATGGAAAAAGCGATTGATGATGCTTACGCTGCCCTGGAAAAAGAATATGGACCAGAAGCCAGTTTTGCTGTGCGTTCATCAGCAACCGCTGAAGATTTACCTGATGCTTCATTCGCGGGACAGCAAGAAACATTTCTTAACGTTTCTGGCTTAGCTAATATCAAAAAAGCGATTCGCGAAGTGTTTGCATCATTATTTAATGATCGTGCTATTGCTTATCGTGATCACCAAGGTTTTGACCATAGTGAAGTCGCTTTATCTGCTGGCATCCAAAAAATGGTACGTTCTGATATTGCCAGTGCTGGTGTGGCATTCTCTCTTGATACGGAAAGTGGATTCCGTGACGTTGTTTTCGTCACTGGTAGTTATGGCCTGGGTGAAATGGTGGTTCAAGGTGCTGTCAACCCTGATGAGTTCTATGTGCATAAAAATACCTTAGAAGCCGGTCGTCCATCAGTTTTACGCCGTACAGTCGGTCATAAAGCTATTAAAATGATTTACTCGGGTGATGCTTCATCTCCAGTTAAAACGGTGGATGTAGACCAGGAAGAACGTCTACACTTCTGCTTAACTGATAAAGAAGTCGAGTCTTTAGCAAAAATGGTTGTCACCATTGAGAAACATTATGAGCGTCCTATGGATGTTGAATGGGCGAAAGATGGTGTGGATGGTCGTATCTATATTGTCCAGGCGCGTCCTGAAACAGTACAAAGTCGTACCAAGAAAAATGTACGTGAAACATTCGTTCTGAAACAAGAAGGTGAATTACTTTCTGTTGGTCGTGCTATTGGCAGCAAAATTGGTCAAGGCAAAGTGCGTTTATTAAACAGCCTCGATCAAATGAATAAATTCCAAGAAGGAGACGTTCTATTAACTGATATGACGGATCCTGATTGGGAACCTATCATGAAACGTGCCTCTGCTATTATCACTAACCGTGGTGGTCGTACTTGTCACGCAGCGATCATTGCGCGTGAATTAGGTATTCCTGCTGTTGTAGGTTGTGGTGATGCGACTGAGACAATTAAAGAAGGAACAGAAGTCACTGTTTCTTGTGCTCAGGGTGATGAAGGTAATATCTATGCTGGCTTGCTCGAATTTGAGCATCGCGTAGAAGAACTCGATAATATGCCTGAGTTACCGGTCAAAATTATGATGAACGTCGGTAACCCGGATCGTGCATTCAGCTTTGCCCAATTACCGAACAAAGGTGTTGGTTTGGCGCGCTTGGAATTCATCATCAATAATATGATTGGTATTCATCCAAAAGCATTGATGAATGCTGATGAGATGGAAGGTGAAGTTAAACAAGCTATTAAAGAACGTACAACCGCTTATGGTGACCCTGTAGAGTTTTACATCAGCCGAATCGCTGAAGGTGTGTCAACCATTGCCGCAGCATTCTATCCTGAGACCGTCATCGTACGTATGTCAGACTTCAAATCAAACGAATACGCTAATCTGATTGGCGGAACACTGTTTGAACCTGAAGAAGAAAATCCAATGATTGGTTTCCGTGGTGCGTCACGTTATTCATCAGAAGACTTTGCTGAATGCTTCAAGCTTGAAATTGAAGCAATGAAGCGTGTTCGTGATGAAATGGGTTTAACTAATGTTGAATTAATGATTCCATTTGTTCGTACATTAGATGAAGCTGAGTCAGTCGTTAACTTGCTGAAAGAAAATGGACTGGAACGTGGTAAAAATGGCCTACGCTTGATCATGATGTGTGAATTACCATCTAATGCTGTGATGGCTGATGAATTCCTTGAATTCTTCGACGGTTTCTCTATCGGTTCAAATGATATGACTCAGTTAACATTGGGCTTAGACCGTGATTCAGCTTTAGTCGCGGGTTCATTTGATGAGCGTAATCCTGCCGTACTGAAAATGCTGGATATGGCCATTACTGCGTGTAAGAAAGCCGATAAATATGTCGGTATTTGTGGTCAAGGCCCATCCGATCATGAAGACCTTGCCGAATGGTTATTAGAGCGTGGCATCAGCAGTATTTCACTTAACCCAGACACTGTCGTTAGTACTTGGCAAGCACTAGCTGAAAAGCATACATAAAAAGTAAAAAAGCGATTACCCGGCCTGTTTTTTCAGGTCGGGCTTTGCTAATATAGCGACCTCGTCAATCTGGCTATATCAAGCAATCTATAGGTTGACACAAAAATCGTCGGGGCATGGCGCAGCCTGGTAGCGCACTTGCATGGGGTGCAAGGGGTCGAAGGTTCAAATCCTTCTGTCCCGACCAATTTATTCTTTCATACCATCCTTTTTTCTAAAATCAATTGTTACGAGCCGCTTTGTCTAAGCGCATTAATAATCCGCTCACGTTCTTCTTCTCCATAAAAGCTCGGATCATCAAATAAGTCTCGTTGTGGCTGATCAAACATCATGCTTAAAACTTGTGAGCTGGTCTGTACCATCGGTTCGAAATGTGCATTATTACCACTGACAAGATCAACAACACGACGGCGACGATAGACGGTATAAGCTGCCAGAACTAATAATACGGCGCCGATATAAAGTGGCAGACCTTGTGCGCCGATAAAAGTCATTAGCGAACCGGCTATCACTGGGGCAAATGCACAGCCCAAACCATGAAGTACCAGCATGTCTGATGAGCCGGAAACGATTTCGTCAGGATGTAACTGGTCGATGAGTTGAGCGACTGATAGTGGATAGATAGAAAAAGATAATCCACCCCAGATAAAAAAGACTATTAATAATGCTGTTTGAGAGGGAATAATGGTCATTGATAAAGCGATCATGCCCGCTAATGTGACTACCCATGTAATGACTTTTGGTCTGTCATGTTTATCAGAATAACGCCCAATAGGGATCTGCAGGGCTGCACCACCTAAAATTGTCAGACTCATTATCAATGCTATGTCACTAATGTCATAACCAAGTTGAGTGGCATATATTGGGGTCATTGCCCAGAATGCGCCCATCGCCATACCCGATAAGGTTGAACCTGCTACAGAAAGTGGAGCGATTTTGACTAAGTTTCTTAAACTACTTTTAGGTTTTTCTGAATTGATGGCGGGTTGATTTCGCCGGGTTAATGTTAATGGCAGTATGGCCCAACTGATCAGAATAGACACGATAGCAAACAATAAAAAATTCTCGGGTGTGGCTATATGTAACATCTGTTGTGCAATGGTAAGTGCACCTAAATTAACTACCATATAAAAAGCAAAGACACGACCGCGCTCATGACTTGCAGCTTGACTGTTGAGCCAACTCTCAATGACCGTCATCAGTGTTATATAAGCTAGCCCATAGAAAAATCGTAGAATGATCCATACCCATGCATCAATAAAGATAATATGCATTAATGTTGTTGAGGCACATATAGAGGCACAGAATGCAAATGTCCTGATATGACCCATGCGGCGGATAAGGCGGCCACTAACCCATGTGCCACAAATGAAGCCGATAAAATAACTCGACATAACAAACCCCATGGTCGCACTAGAAAAACCTTCTATTGTTCCTCTTAGGGTTAAGAGGGTGCTAATTAAGCCGTTTCCCAGCAAAAGAAATGCAACGCTCCATAAAATAGATTGTATTGGTTTTAACAATGCAAAAGACTGCATACTTTCTCCTTTGTAATTCTGCACATTATTGTGGAAATGACTGCACCAAAAGCACGCTTTAATTAGGCTAAAAATCAATTAAAGTGACTGATTTATGATGAGACTGTCCTTTCCTGCCCAGTTTATTAACTTTTGAGTGATATGATGCAAATGCTGCACCGTAATTTTGAGCATCAGAGAGTATGTGAGCGTGTGATTAAATTTCACAGAAATTTCGCACTGGGGTGTTAATATCAGTTTCGAACTATCCTTGTTAGCAGTTCAACCACCCTTAGCCAGCTTATTCCCGGTAAGCTGGCTTATTTTTTTGCAAAACTTTACATTCTTTATCTGCAACCATTCCGGTATCCTCCTGTCTTATTTTTACCTATGACTATTGTCTATGGTTGTAATTTCTACTCCTTGTTTTGAGAAGGCGGTGATGTTCACATCATCGCCTTTTTCTTGTTTAGTAGTTGAGTAAGCGGTTTTCATTCGTTAATTTCAATGGATAGATTGCAGGTCTACAGAGTCTATAATTCTGCTGGCGTTCACTGACCTGTACGTCAGTAATCCTATCTGCGTAAATCTCCTTTTTTTGGAGTAGGGTGGCTTAATCAGCCACCCTTTTTTTATGCTGTATTCAGCTTACGAATCAGCTGCTGTATGATTTTCTGATAATCTAAGAATGATAGAAGGTAATAATTAATATGGAATATCGCTATCTTGGAAATACGGATCTAAAAGTCAGCCGTATTTGCTTAGGCACCATGACCTTTGGTGAACAAAATACCCAAGCAGAAGGACATCAACAGTTGGATTATGCTGTCAGTAACGGTATTAATTTTATCGATACTGCCGAGTTATATGCTATTCCTCCCTGTGCAGAAACATATGGTGCAACGGAGTCGATAATTGGTGACTGGCTGCAAAAAAGAGGGCGTAGAGATGATGTAGTTATTGCCTCAAAAATGGCTGGCCCTGGCGGTGACTGGGTGTCTCATATCAGGAGGGGAGAAACGAGATTTGATGGGCAAACAATCGAAACAGCAGTTAATAACAGTCTCAATCGTTTAAAAACAGACTATATTGATTTATACCAATTACACTGGCCTGAGCGAAATACCAACTACTTTGGTCGTCTAGGTTATCAGCAGGCCGATAGTGAACAGAATCTGACATCCATTGTTGAGACGCTACAGGGCTTAGAAAAACAAATTCAAGCTGGAAAAATTCGACATATTGGCTTATCGAATGAAACACCATGGGGGATGATGCAATTTATCACCTTGGCTAAATCCATGAATTTACCCTTGGTCGTGAGTGTGCAAAACCCCTATAGTCTATTAAACAGAACTTATGAAATTGGTTGTGCAGAAATTAGTCACCGAGAAAATGTAGGTTTACTTGCATACTCTCCGTTAGGGTTTGGTGTGCTGACAGGAAAATATTTAAATGATCAGCCCGAACATGCCCGTTTAACACGTTGGCCGAATTACAGTCGTTACAGCAATACTCAAGCGGTTGAGGCAACACGTGCTTATGTTGAGCTTGCTAAGCGATACCAGTTTGATCCGGCTCAAATGGCATTGGCATTTGTTAACTCACGTCCTTTTTTAACGGCAAATATTATTGGTGCAACGAATATGGAGCAACTTAAAAATAATATTGCGAGTGAACAGCTGACACTATCAGAAGAGTTGCTGTCAGAAATTGCTGATATTCATCAGCGTATTCCAAACCCAGCACCTTAAGCTCGGCATTTTAGCCGTAAAAATTAAATATAAACGTATCGGGGACGACAACATATAAGTGGCCTATATATTTATAGGCCATTTTGATCATGTGATTCATTAGCTTGATATAACAGGGAGGGCTGTATGTTTTGTTTTAGCCGTGAGTCTGCGATGAATGATTTGCCTTTCCTTGATAACTATTCAATAACATCATTAGTTAAACGCATAGTTAAAGTGTAAGCATGACGCTTATGTCTAAAAAGAGCACTTTGATAAGTGGCTGGGGTGTTATAGTCATCATTGCTATCATTCCCATAATCACTTCTTCGTTCATATTCGATTTATTTCTTCATAAAGCCATTCAACAGCAGCTTGGGCAGCTTGCTGATGCTGTTTCTCAACAAACTGAAAATATCAATCATGATGCCTCTGTCAGTGACAAAGGTACTTTCTCTTGGTTAAAGGCGTATCCATATATCAGACAAGTGGTTATTTTTAATCTTGACGGTCAAAAATATTTTCAGTATCAGCAACAGGGTAAGGATGTAACAAATAAATTTGTTAATCAGTGGCAACAAGAAGGTTTAAGCAATAAGAAGACCTACTCGGATTCTGAAGTTATACACTCACTTTACCCTCTTAAAAAAACCACTAATGGTGTGAAAAGCCTTTATATGGAGGTCGATAAGGCCGTACTGGGAGAATTGTTTTACTCTTTATTCTATTGGTATGGTGCTGGAGTTATCCTTCTTTTCTTATGTGTGTTGGCACTGGTCTACTTACTCATAAACCGCTATATTTTGCCCACACAGAGGCTTATGAGTTTTATGGTAGATGAGCAAGGTTATCAGAGTCTTGATAGTCGGAAGTGGGTTGAGCAGATCAAGCAAAAAGTTATGGAAGAGAAGGCTGATAAACAGTCGATGACTCAAACTGTATTGCAACTGGAACAAAAACTAAATCAGCTGAGTGAAGAAAAGACAAATACAGTCACCAAGTTTGAAGCACAATGCAAGAATGAAAAATACACGAAATATGAAATAATTAATGTTATTGGCCGGGAACTGAAGGTATCACTTCATAAAATGGTTAATGACGTCGAGTTGCTCAAACTACATGTTGTTGAATCCAGAGCAAATGAAACTGTCAATCAGATTAATGATACTACTCATCATTTATTAAATATTGTTGGACAATTAGAAGATTATTCGACGCTAAGTGGAAAGCAACTGTCTTTATCTCCACAACATATAGACCTATATCAGTTTCTAAGCTCCGTGATTCATAGTAATAAGGCCAAGACAAGCCAAAAAAATCACACGCTCTCCTTAAGCTATCAATGTTATATCTCTGAAGTCATGGTTGATCACGACAAGCTCAGACAGATATTGAATCATCTGATTGATAATGCGAATAAGTTTTCCAGGCAGGGAACGATTGAACTGAGCCTATTTGAGTCTTCAAATAAGACGCAAGATTTCATCACGTTTTCAGTCAGTGACTCTGGTCCAGTGCTTGCTGAGGGTGAAAAAGAATGCATCTTTGAGCCATTTAAACAATCTCTTTCAAGTGAACAGCAAACAACTAGGGGTTTGGGCTTGGGTCTCACTGTCTCTGCTCAATTGATAACTTTAATGCAAGGCGAATATGGTGTAGAGGCAACTGAGAAGGGTAACCGCTTTTGGTTCTCTATTCCTGTAGATGTAGTTTCTACAACAACTGTATTACCCGGGCAAACAACGCAGAACCAGAAAGCCATAGATAAAGGAGCTATCGGAGCTATTCTTATCGTGGAGGATAATGAAGTCAATCAGTCCGTAGCTAGAGGTATGCTAGAAAAACTAGGGTGTAGCGTTGAATTAGTGAGTAATGGAGAAGATGCAATAAAAGCCTGCAGTCACAACCACTACGACATGATACTGATGGATTATCACATGTCACAAATGAGTGGTATCACGACAACTCAACATATCAGAGATAAACTAAAGCTAACAACACCTATCATTGCTTTAACGGCAGATACAGGTGAACAGGTTAAGTTTGATTTTTATGCGGTAGGAGCAAACGCTATATTAATCAAACCTGTCAGCTTCAATAAGTTGATAGATTTAGTGAATGAATTTTTAGGGCAAAGCCTCGATAAAGTGCTGGAATCTGCTGAGGAGCACTCAGCAGGTGAGGCAACGCCAGTTCTCAATATGCAAGTTGTGAATGACATCATTGATATGGCTGGTGATAATGGGCAAGAGATGGCTCAGCAAATCTTTGAGGTGTATATGGAGCACAGTCCAGAGCTGATTCGAACGATTAAACAAGCTTATTTGGAGAAAAATTCGGAACAACTCTTTAAATCTGCCCATGGGCTGAAATCCAGTTCCTTAAATATTGGTGCAGCAGCCGTTGCTGAATTAGCAAAGCAGATAGAAAGTTTGGCGAGAGAAAATAATTTTGATCAAATCGGTGAATATATAGATAAACTAGATACTTATTATAATGAACTGATTTTATTCTTAAATGGGCAATGGCGGGGGATTTGATGGCAAAAACCATCAAAAAACAAGTAGTCTTAATTGTCGATGACGATCCCGTCACACGGATGTTAATGACACAAGCATTAACATCTAGTGAACTACAGATCGTAGAAGCAACTTCAGGCGAAGAGGCTATTACTCAGTTTAGTCGGCATAAACCTGATATTACCTTACTTGATGTCTCCATGCCCGGTATGAATGGTTTTGAATGTTGTGCAAAATTGCGCTCTTTGCCTAAAGGTGCTGAGTGCGCCATTGTGATGGTGACCGCACTTGACGATGTTGAGGATATTGAACAGGCGTTTGATTCTGGCGCTACTGATTTCATAACGAAGCCGTTAAAATGGCCGCTGTTCAAACATAGAGTGCGGTATATCCTTAAAGCTAACAAGACGTTACAAGAATTAAGCCTTAATAAGAACAAATTAGCTAAGGCGCAATCCATCGCTAATCTGGTGTATTGGGAGTGGGACTTTGAGTCAGAGTATCTTGAATGCTCATCCGATATGTTTGATATGTTGGGCTTTCCCAAAGAAAGCAACCTTACTGTGCGGTCTGCACTGAAAAAAGTACATCCTGAAGACAGGCCAAAATTAATTATAGCACTCAAGCAGGCAGTCTATGAAAAGCTATCATATGAGCTTGAATATCGCGTAATTAGAGATGATGGCAGTGTGTTATTCGTCAATGAGCGTACTGATATCAGCTTTGAGTATGGTCAATGGCGAATGGTAGGCACTTTACATGATATTACTTCCAGAAAGCAGTCAGAACAGGAAATCACTTACTATGCTTATTACGATACGTTAACCGACTTACCTAACCGACGTTTATTCATTGAACAATTAGAAACAGCTATTGCCAGTGCTAAGCGACATCAGGCCAGATTTGCTCTCATGTTTCTTGATCTGGACCGGTTTAAATATATAAATGATACCTATGGTCACCATATGGGGGATGAAGTCTTATGCCAGTCTGCTTTACGAATACGAGAATGTGTTAGAGACTCAGACCTGGTTGCTAAAGCGAACTATGATTCTGATAATCGTGTTGCCCGTTTGGCTGGTGATGAGTTCACAGTCTTGCTTGATGATGTGGGTAAAGTAGAGCAAGTAGCGGAAATTGCTAACCGTTTAATTATGGCTTTTTCTGAGCCATTCCGTATCAGTGATAAATTTTTACATCTATCGATTAGTCTAGGAATTACTTTATTTCCAGATGATGGTCATAATGTTCAGACCTTATTACAGCATGCTGATGTCGCGATGTATCATGCCAAAGAAAAGGGCAGAAATAATTATCAGTTCTTTTCTGAAAGTATGAATAATTATTTAAAACTGCGTTTGGAAATGGAAAATGACTTAAGGACAGCATTATCTGAACAGCAGTTTGAGGTATTTTATCAACCGCAATATGATGCACAGAGCTTAGCCATTGTAGGTGTTGAAGCTTTACTTCGCTGGCGACATCCTACAAAAGGTTTATTAACACCTGACGTCTTTATTGAAATTGCTGAGAGTACAGGGTTAATTTTGTCTATCGGCAACTGGGTGTTAGAACAAGCTTGCCAGCAAGTCAGAGAATGGCAAAAAGTCTCGGGTTGTGCTTATCGCATTGCTGTGAATTTATCAGCATCGCAGTTTACTCAGAGTTATCTGCTAGATACGGTCAGAAACACCATAGATATCACTGGTTTACCAGCAGAGACACTCGAGCTGGAGATTACTGAAACAGCTATGCTGAAAGATACAGCAGAGACAATTCCTCTCCTTTTTTCATTAAAAAAATTAGGTGTACGATTAGCTATTGATGACTTTGGCACAGGCTATTCTTCCTTAAGCTACTTGAAGAACTTTCCTATAGATACATTGAAAATTGATCGTTCATTTGTAGAAGAGATCGTTGCAAACAGCAAAGATTGTGCGATAGCTCAAACAATTGTACAGCTAGCTGATAATTTGCAGCTTTGTACCATTGCAGAAGGAGTGGAAACAAAAGAGCAGGCAGATGTGTTAAGGAAGTTGGGCTGTGCAGAGTTTCAAGGCTTCTTTTTTAGTCAGCCTATGCCTGCACAGCAATTGAGTTTATTACTCAAGCATTAGTTTTTATTCTTCTCATCCATAAATCCTGTGTGATTATCAACAAGGGTATCGTGTCTATCCAACAGGCCAATATCTAACACTGGCGATGCATCAATATGTTGAGCATCCATCATTTGTGCAACTCGCTTAAGAGCTGAAATAATCATAGTTTGCTCCCATTCTTGAAGATCACCGAACTGTCGAGTGAATTGGTCTTGTAGTGGAATAGGGGCACTTTTCAAAATTTCTAAAGCTTTGTCAGTTAGATGAACATGTACTTTACGTTTATCTGATTCTGAACGCATACGGTAAACGAGCTCACGTTTTTCAAGACGATCAACAATCGTGGTGACAGTGGCCTGGCTCAGGCTCATTTCACTAGCTAACTCGCCGATAGTGATCTGTCCTTTGTCTCTTAAACTTTGTAAAAGCAAAATTTGTGGTGCAGTCAAACTGGTCGTTTTCGCCAGATATTTAGAGTGCAAATCAGTTGCTCGAATAACTCGCCGTAATGCGATTAAAACTTCTTCTATTTGGTTCAACAGATGATCCTTCTGCTTATCAGTCAGATCAAGATTATAAACTGCATCTAAATTTAAACCGATAGTTTTACTCATAATTTTCCAATTGGTTAAAACAACGCTCAAAGTCGGCCAGGATAATTAGCTGTTGTTTATGTTTGACAGTGGCATAGATAGGGCTCAATGTATTTTTCTGATCTACATGAACCATATCCTGCAAATCCAGCAGTGTAATTTTTATAACCTCATCTACGCTGATACCTACTAAGCCATTTTCTGATTCAACAATGATGATATGACGGGCATCGTAAGTATCAGTGATTCCCAGTAACTTTCTACTACAAACGACAGTCGCAATTTCGCCCCTTATATTTAGAACCCCCTCTACATAATAAGGTGAGCCTGGGACAGGCACGGGTTCTAGATAGTCATGAACTTCTCTCACCTTATCTACGACATGAGCATAAGTTTCATCTTCTATTGAGAAGCAAAGCCATTGTTTGTTGTCTTGTAACTGTAATGTCATCTATTGAATATACGTTGTTAATCTCGGACTGGACAATATATTTATTTAGTGTACTATATATATCCATCGATTAACAGTCTAAATGATTATGTATAAATTGCTGTTTATCATGATTTATACAGCTTTTTAACGATTTTTCATGACTTTTCCGGCTAAAAAACTAATAGAGATATAAACAATAGAGCTATTTATAAATGACTAATAATAAAGATGACAAAGCATCAATAATTCTAAAAGAACCCACAGCTGAAGACGGTGCCTCGGTCTTCGATTTGATCTCAGCCTGTCCTCCACTGGACACCAACTCGATGTATTGCAATTTATTGCAAAGCAGTCATTTCTCGCAGACTTCAGTTGCAGCAGAAATGGATGGAAACCTCGTTGGATTTATTTCCGGCTATCTTCTACCTAAAAAAGAAGACACCTTGTTTATATGGCAAGTAGCTGTAGGAGAAAAAGCTCGAGGCCAAGGACTTGCAAGTCGTATGCTTCGTCATATTCTAGAGCGTGATATCTGTAAAAATGTGAAATATATCGAAACAACTATCACCCCAGATAATCGTGCCTCGTGGGCATTATTTGAAAGTTTGGCTAACAAACTGAACACAGAGTTAAATCGTTCAGTGATGTTTGATCGCCAACAGCATTTTGCTGGTCAACATGAAACGGAAATGTTGGTCAGAGTCGGTCCGTTTGAAATTTGAAGACAGATTTCAAGATAAACTGAGACACGAAAAAAACATTACTAGGAGAAAAATAACCTATGAAAATCTTTGATGAAATTGAATCAGAAGTACGCTCTTACGCTCGTTCATTTCCACGTATGTTCAACCGTGCGAAGGATGAGTTTATTTATGATGAAGAAGGGAATGCATACCTCGACTTTTTAGCGGGCGCTGGTTCACTGAATTACGGTCACAACAATGATCTATTCAAAGAAAAACTTCTCGAATACATCAATAACGATGGTATTACACAAGGTCTTGATCTTCACACTCGTGCCAAAGGCGAGTTTTTAGAAAGTTTTAATAACAATATTCTTAAGCCACGCGATCTTGATTACATCGTGATGTTTACTGGGCCAACAGGGACTAATGCGGTTGAAGCTGCTCTTAAAACAGCACGTAAATACACCGGAAGAGAAAATGTTATTTCTTTCACCAATGGCTGGCATGGTCAAACATTAGGGTCATTAGCTATCACAGGTAATGGTCACCACCGTGGTGGTGCTGGTGTAAGCCTGAGTGGCGCATCACGTATGCCTTATGATGGATATATGGGTGATGATGTTGATACGACTAACTACTTAGACAAAGTACTTTCAGACTCAAGCAGTGGCGTTGATAAGCCTGCAGCAGTCATTGTTGAGACTGTTCAGGGCGAGGGTGGTATCAATGCTTGTTCAACTACTTGGTTAAAGAGTCTGTCTGAAGTCTGTAAAAAACATGATGTATTGTTGATTATTGATGACATCCAAGCTGGCTGTGGTCGTACTGGTACCTTCTTCAGCTTCGAAGAAGCGGGTATTTACCCTGACATCGTTACCGTATCAAAATCACTAAGTGGTTATGGCTTACCATTCGCGATTGTATTGATGAAACCTGAGTTAGATCAGTGGAAGCCTGGTGAGCATAACGGTACTTTCCGTGGTAACAATCCTGCCTTTATCACTGCTAAAGCGGCACTTGATAACTATTGGAAAGATGACACCTTTGCTAAAGAAGTCCAGGCAAAAGGTGAGTACATTGCCAATCGTGTCGACAAGATTGTTGAGCTTTATGGTGAAGGTAACTTTAACTCACATGGTCGTGGTATGTTCCGTGGAATCAACTGCGTTAGTGGTGAAATCGCTGGAAAAATCACTCACAATGCCTTCCAAAAAGGTCTGATCATCGAAACAAGCGGTACAGATGATCATGTGGTCAAGTTTCTATGCCCACTGACTATTACGCAAGAAAATCTGGAAAAAGGCATCGACATCCTTGAGCAATCTATCAAAGAAGTCTGTGCCAAAGCTGACAATATTCCTGAAGAAAAAGATTATTTCGAAGGTGATTATTCAGTGAGCGAAGAAGTTGAGAAAATGTCTCGTCAATCTTAATTGCTTATATAAAAACGGGTGCTATGTCACCCGTTTTTATTCCAGATAATAATCAAATAGAGGAAATCAAATGCTTGTTAGACAACTTCAAGAAGCAGAAAAAACTGATCGTAAAATTGTGGATCCAAATGGTAATTGGGACAGCACCCGTCTGTTATTAAAAGATGACAAAATGGGATTTTCTTTCCATATCACCACCATTTATGAAGGTGCTGACTTCAGAATGCACTACCAAAATCATTTGGAGTCTGTGTACTGCATCAGTGGTGAAGGCGAAGTTGAAACTCTGGACGATGGAAAAAAATATGCCATCACACCAGGTACTTTATATAACCTTGATAAACACGATAAACATATGCTGCGTGCATTTAAAGAAATGAAGCTGGCATGTGTGTTTAACCCACCACTTCATGGTACTGAAGTACATAACAAAGATGGCGCTTACGAATTAGAAGCAGACACCATCAGCGATTAATTTATCATGACATCGTTCATTTCTTGGACGGTGAAATGAACTCTGGTCTTTACCTTTGATAAAGCTAAGGCCAATGAACAGATTATTCACGGTCAGATTTGGCCGTGAATAACATATCCAATCCAAAAAGGATGAAATAGAGAGAATACAATGAGTTTTCATACGGTAGAAAAAATCGGCGGCACTTCTATGAGCGACTATGTTGCGGTGCGCGATAACATTATTCTGAAACCGGTTCATAACGACTCGCTCTACAATCGTATATTTGTTGTTTCAGCTTATGGCGGCATTACCGACCTGTTGCTGGAACATAAAAAGACTGGACAACCAGGTGTGTTCGGCTTATTTGCAAACGGACTGCATGATGATAGTTGGAAACAAGCTCTAGCGGACTTGAAGCAGAAAATTTTCACTATCAATGAAAGTTTCTATAAAAAACCTGAAAATCTTGAACGTGCAAATCAGTTTATTGGTGAGCGTCTGGATGATGCTGAACGCTGCTTGGCTGATCTACAAAGACTCTGCCAGCATGGCCACTTTGAGCTTGATATGCATCTCGAAACAGTGCGTGAAATGCTTGCCAGTATTGGTGAAGCTCACAGCGCATGGAACATGACGCAGCTGCTACAGCGCGACGGGATTGAAGCGATTTTTGTTGACCTGACAGGTTGGCAAACAGACAAACACTTACCCCTTGACGAACGCATCAAAGTCGCTTTCCAGGATATTGACCTTAAGAAACAACTACCAATCGTCACTGGCTATGCACATAGTGATGATGGTTTGATGTCGACTTTCGATCGTGGTTACAGTGAAATGAGCTTCAGCCGCATTGCTGTATTAACCGAAGCTAATGAAGCGATTATCCATAAAGAATTTCACCTTAGCAGCGCTGATCCCAGACTGGTAGGTGAAGATAATGCTGTACCCATTGGTCGGACAAATTATGATGTTGCTGATCAGTTAGCTAATTTGGGTATGGAAGCTATTCATCCAAAAGCGGCTAAAGGTTTACGTCGTAATGAAATTGCCCTTCGTGTTCGTAATACATTTGAGCCTGAGCATGCGGGTACATTGATTACCGGCGATTATGTCAGCTCAACACCCTGTGTAGAGATTATCGCTGGCTGTAAAGGTGTGTATGCTTTCGAATTATTTGATCAGGATATGGCTGGTAACATCGATGTCTATGATCGTGAAATTCTAGCGACGATAGATCGTTTTAACGCGCACATCATATCTAAAGATATCAATGCCAACACAATTACCCATTATTTATCGGCTAACTTAAAAACGATTAAACGTATTAGAAATGCGTTACAAGAACGGTTCATTGATGCTGAAATTAACCAGCAGCAAGTGGCCATTGTTTCTGCTATTGGCAGTGATATGAAGATTCCGGGTATTCTGGCAAAAACAGTAGGTGCACTTGCAAAAGAAAACATCAGTGTTTTAGCCATGCATCAATCCATGCGTCAGGTTGATATGCAGTTTATTATCAATGAAGATGATTATGACGATGCTATCAAGAGCCTGCACAGTGTGCTGGTAGAAATTCACGATCATGGTAGAGCTATATGCCTCGCTTCATAACGATATGTTTATTCATTAGTCTATTATTACCTGCTCAGTTGTTCGCTGCTGAGCAGGCACCAACTGAACAACAAATGCGTGATTCAGTTGATAATCTTAAAGAACCACTTTACACCCCTTTTATAGAACGCTATGTGCTGGATGAGTTAAAACAATTACGGACAGACATGGCAGCACAGCGTGCCGAGATAATTCAGATGACAGTGGATAAAGAACTGTCGGCAGCTGATCGGGCGGTTAGCTATGCCACTGATACTGTTACCTATTTTTTCTACCTTATTGCGGCAGCTTCCTCTGTCCTTGTTCTGGTAGGGTGGTCCTCTATTCGTGAAATTAAAGAGCGTGTTCACACTTTGGCAGATCAAGAAATCAATAGCTTGATTAATGAATATGAAAAACGCTTACATGCTATTGAGCAGCAACTAAGTAAAGAAACACAACAGATAGAAGAAAACCGTGAGAAGATAGAACATACACAAGAAGTACAGTCCTTATGGTTAAGGGCAGGACAAGAAACCAGTCCAACTAACAAAATCGCAGTATATGACCAAATTATGGCGATCAGACCTTATGATGTTGAAGCATTAACCTATAAAGCAGATGCTGTACTGGAATTAGATGAGCCTCAATGGGCATCTAATCTTTGTCATCAGGCATTGGAATCTGATCCGGAAAATGGTCATGCCTTTTATCAGTTGGCCTGTGCTAATACTGCGATGAATCAGTTTGATGAGGCCATTCGTTATCTGAAGCAAGCGATTCAGTGCAGCGACACATATCGTGAGCAGTGTAATGAAGATCCGGCGCTTGAGCCTTTGAAGTCACACCCAGAACTGGAAGCACTACTTAATATCACAGTTGAAAGCTAAGCCTCCTTGCGCGGTGGTTTTTGCATAAGGAGGATGTATGATTTGGAGCTTTTTAGGATTCCTTGCCATTTTTGTGGCTATTGGTGTGAGTTCAGTTTTTTTTAGTCGTGGTACTAAGAAAGACTATTATCTTGCCAGTAGTGACATTCCTCCCAGTCTAGTAGGCTTATCCGCTGTCGCGACAAATAACAGTGGCTATATGTTTATCGGTGTTATCGGTTATACCTATGCAACTGGCTTAGCCTCTATCTGGATAATGATTGGTTGGATCTTAGGGGATCTCATTGCTTCAACTTTTGTTCACTCTCGTTTACGTCGCGCGACCAGTGATAGCGCAGAACCCAGTTACGCAGGCGTATTAAGCAACTGGTACGGACAAAATGATGTTGTCTTACAACGCTTAATCGCCTTGATTTCTTTAGTGTTGTTATTGGCCTACGCTGGTGCTCAACTGATTGCTGGTAGTAAAGCGTTGCATGTTTTATTTGGTTGGCCCTCATATACGGGCGCCATTATCGGCGCTGTAATGGTCACCTTATATTGCTTTGCCGGTGGTATCCGTGCATCTATCTGGACTGATGCAGCCCAATCCGTGGTAATGATTGTGGCTATGAGTCTGATGCTAATCATTGCTGTCTCTTCTCTGGGAGGCATGTCAGCTGCTATCGAACAAATGGATCAAGTTGATGGCTTCCTCAATTTATTCCCACAGGATTTAGTGATTCCTGGTTTAACCGGCGGTGTATTATTTGCCCTTAGTTGGATGTTTGCTGGTTTCTCTGTGATTGGCCAGCCACATGTGATGATTCGTTTTATGGCCTTGAGTCATGACAATAAAATGATGCGGGCTCGCTTGTGGTATTACCTGTGGTTTACGGCATTTTATTGCCTTGCAACTGGGGTGGGTATGTTATCCCGTGTTTATATAGGTGATGTCAGCTCTTTTGATGCTGAGTTGGCGCTACCCACTATGGCGATGGAATTATTACCACCAGTCCTGGTAGGTTTAGTCTTGGCAGGTGTTTTTGCTGCGACGATGTCTACGGCTGATTCGTTGGTATTGAATTGCTCTGCTGCAGTGACACATGACTTATTGCCACATAATATTGAGAACACGTTGATTCTTAAGTTGAGTACGATAGGGATTGTTACTGTTGCATTACTGTGGGCATTAACCAGTTCGGAGAGTGTCTTTAGCTTGGTCATTTTTGCCTGGTCTGGTTTGGCTAGTGCATTTGCTCCCTTACTTGTTGTTTTATGTCTGGGGTTCCGACCCAGTCAACGACTTAGCATTATTGCCATGTTTATTGGTCTGATTGTGGCGTTGTCATGGCGCTATTTTGGTCTTCACAATGCTGTATATGAAGGTCTGCCAGGTATCATGAGTGGCTTGTTAATATTGTCAGCCGGACTTATCTGGAAAAAAAAGACCGTCGGCACGGCACACCGACTGGTATCTGATTCACACTAGTTACATTAATTGGCAACGGGCGCGAGCAGCTGTTCTTTCAGAACCTTGTTAAATGGGTCAGCTCCAAACCATATCTGGTAGTAGGACTCTGCTAGCAGAGATGACGAGCTATACGCTAACTGCCGACCATTTTTGAATAAATACAGACCATTTTGCATTTGTCTTATATCGTAACTGTCACCGGACTCTACATCTTCATAAGCAGCATTAAATCGTTTCAACTCAGCTTCTATAGCTTTGTAGTCAGCAGATGATAAGTTACGCTTTAGTAAGGTTTCAGCGGCTTCAACAAAATCATCTCCTTCAATAGTACGATGGTAGAGAAATGAGAGTTGTTTCTTACCACTGGTCTCAGGCAGTTTATTGCAATCCGCAAGATAGAGAGCTACATCGGCGACATCGATAAATACCATTACATCAATAGCCGTTTCATGGCATTTTTCTAATGGTGTTGAAGTAGTTTTCACTGAGTCGGGAAAGCTATTTTCTGCCCATGTCTGGCTTGAGAAAAATAGTGTAGTAACCAAAATCAATCGTCTGAGTATCATCTGTTCGCTTTCTCATTTTCTAGAAATTAAAGACCTCAGCATTAGATTATTCATACTGTGAATTTAAGGTGAAACCGCATCAGAGCTTGTTTCACATCAAATTCACAGATTGCTCAATAGGCTATTGAGCATACTTAAAGGACTGATATGAAATCGCTCAGATACTGGTTTGACAGTAATAACAGCACCGTACACTCGACAGCCGATAATACGATTGATTGGTTCAGAATCATCCCATTTATTGTGCTGCATTTAGCGTGCCTGGCTGTTTTCTGGGTTGGTATATCGCCTGTTGCTGTATTGACTGCTGTCTTGCTGTATTTCATCAGAATGTTTGCCATTACTGCTTTTTATCATCGCTATTTTGCACACAAGTCATTTAAGACGAGCAGACTGACACAGTTTATATTTGCAGCTATTGGAGCATCCTCAACTCAGCGTGGCCCTATTTGGTGGGCTGCTCATCACCGCCAGCATCATCGTTATGCTGATACAGCATCTGATCCTCATTCACCACAAGATGGTTTTTTATGGAGTCACCTAGGCTGGTTTCTGACCAAACGTTATTTTCAGACTGATTACAGACTGGTCAAAGACCTCACCCGTTATCCTGAGCTACGCTGGCTGGACAGGTTCGATATTGCGATGCCAGTGTTGCTGGCAGTTATGCTTTTTAGCTTGGGGGAATGGCTGAGTCCTGAATGGCAGACCAGTGGCTGGCAAATGGTGATATGGGGTTATTTTATTTCTACCGTTGTTCTACTACATGCAACACTACTAATTAATTCATTAGCTCATAAATGGGGTAAACGTCGCTACAACACTGATGACGATAGTCGCAATAACTTTTACCTCGCGCTATTAACCCTCGGCGAAGGTTGGCATAACAATCATCACTACCATGCTTCATCAGCAAGGCAAGGATTCTACTGGTGGGAAATTGATATCAGCTTTTACATACTTATATTGATGAAAAAGTGTGGCTTGATATGGGATATGCGAACCATTCCAGCAGAAAAGCGAGATCACCAGGTCAAGAAACAGGTGAACAAATGAAGATTGCTATTGTTGGCGGCGGTATTTCAGGAGTCACAGCGGCGTGGTACTTATCAAAGCAGCATGACGTTAGCTTGTTTGAAGCTAACGATTATATCGGCGGGCATACGGATACCCATCAAATTGATATTAAAGGTCAGACCTGGTCTGTTGATACTGGCTTTATTGTTTTTAACGAATATAACTATCCTAATTTCAGTCAATTATTACGTGAGTTTAAGGTAGACGCCATGGATACTGAAATGAGTTTCAGTGTTCATAATTCCGATACTGGTCTGCAATACAATGCCACGAGCCTAAATAAATTATTCTGTCAGCGAAAAAATATTCTTAATCCTTCTTTCTATCGAATGATTTCTGATATTGTGAGGTTTTATAAAAAATCACCTTATATCCTTAAAGAACCTAACAATACCCAAACGGTAGGCGAGTATTTAAAGAAACATCGCTACAGCGATGTTTTTATTCATGATCATCTGATACCCATGGCTTGTGCATTGTGGTCAGGGCCTTCAGTCAGTTTATTGGATATGCCTATTCGGTATCTGATTTCTTTTATGTCTAACCATAAGATGTTATCTCTGACGACACGTCCACAGTGGCGTGTCGTGAAAGGCGGGTCGAATCAATATATAAAGCAGTTTACACAGCAATTTACCGGGCAGATCCATCTAAGTGCAGCTGTTGAAAAAATTCAACGTCTCGATAACGCCGTTGTGCTGACCGTGGCAGATGAAAAGCACGTATTTGATGCCGTCGTTATAGCCTGTCACTCCGATCAGGCTTTATCTATGTTGGCAGATTCCAGTTATGACGAAGCAACGGTGCTCGGTAATATCGATTATCAAAAAAACCATATGCAACTGCATACAGATCAATCAGTCTTACCAAGTAATCAAGCCGCCTGGGCAAGTTGGAATGTTAACGTGAGTGAAACCTTACATGAACAGTGCACGGTTTCCTATCACATGAACACGCTTCAAAACTTGGGCGCACCAGTAGAATTTATCGTATCGCTAAACTCAGCTAATCGTGTCGATCCTGAAAAAATACTGCTAGAAAGGCACTACTCACATCCTGTATACACCGAAAAAACATTGGCTGCACAACAACGCTGGGCAGATATTTCAGGGCAGCGGCAAACCTATTTTTGTGGTGCTTATTGGGGCTGGGGATTTCATGAAGATGGTGTTAAAAGTGCATTAAATGTTGTGCAGCAGTTGAACGGCAAGGTGGCATAAATGTTTTCCTCTGCACTGATGAAGGGTGATGTTTACCACACACGCTTACTACCCAAGCGCCACCAGTTTCAGTACCCGATTGCAATGTTAATGCTGGATGTGGATGAAATTACTTCCATTTTTGAACGTCATCGCTGGTGGTCTTTTGAACGGTTCAATCTGATCAGTTTTAAACGTAAGGACTATCTAGGTAGACACTCAGGTGACTTAAAGACAACGGTTGAGTCGCTGATTTTTAAGCGAACAGGCGAACAGTTTTCGGGCAAAGTGTATCTATTAACCCATCCACGTTATTTCGGTTTTGTTTTTAATCCGGTGAGTTTTTATTTTTGCGTCAATCATCAGGGGCAGCTCGACTACGTGCTAGCTGATATCAATAATACACCATGGGATGAACGCTATTGCTATGTCTTAAAGGCTGACCAGAAGGCAAATACTCAGGCAGTGATTTCGGTGTTTGATAAACAATTTCATATTTCGCCTTTTATGCCTATGGATATTCAATATGAGTGGCGATTCTTCTGGCGTGATGATGAGCTTAGTATTGATATGCAGCTGTTTCGTGATCATGAAAAACAGTTCACAGCTGACATGACACTGAAGGCTGAGTCACTTAACCAAAAAAGCATGTCACGATTACCTCTAGACTTCCCTCTGCAGACACTTAAGATTGTCTGGCGAATTTACTGGCATGCACTCAAGCTCTGGTTGCGTAAAGTGCCTTTTTACAGTCACCCAAAGGAATCATCTGAGAACAGTCAAAATCAAAATAAATCATCTTTGAAGGATAAATCATGACACCGCCAATTCATGCTATACGACAAAGTGAGTTAAGCGTCAGCAAATTTCATCGTCTATGTATGTATCTCCTCTGTAAGCAGTTAGACCGCTTCAAAGAGGGGTTTTTAGTGATCGAAATGACCGATATACGCCTTGAGTTTGGCGATCCGAAAGCTGAATTAAAAAGCCATATTATTGTTCAGCATCCGCATTTTTTTGAAGCTGCTGTATTAGGTGGCTCAGTGGGTGCGGCTGAATCCTATATGGATGCAGAGTGGCAGACAGATGATTTAACCAGACTGATACGCTTGTTAGTCAGAAACCGTCATTTGGTAGATGGTATGGAAAAAGGGATAGCCAGACTGACAGGTGTTTTAATGCAAGGAGTGCACTGGCTAAGAAGAAACACACGCGATGGTAGTCGTAAGAATATTGCAGCACATTACGACTTGGGTAATGACTTGTTTGAGTTATTCCTTGATCGTGAACATATGATGTATTCGTCAGCGCTTTATTACGATTCAGATGAGAGTTTAGAGCAGGCACAAAGCAATAAATTAGAGCGACTATGTGACAAGTTAGACTTACAACCTGATGATCATTTACTGGAAATTGGTACGGGTTGGGGCGGTTGTGCTGTCTATGCAGCACTTCATTACGGTTGCCGAGTAACGACAACAACCATTTCACAGCAGCAATATGATTACGCTGTTGCTCGTGTCAATGAATACAGTTTGCATGACAAAGTAACCGTATTACTCGAAGATTATCGGGATTTGGAAGGGCAGTACGACAAGCTTATCTCCATTGAGATGGTTGAGGCTGTTGGTCATCATTTCATAAATGAATACTTTCAGTGTTGTAGCGATTTGTTAAAACCAAATGGACTTGCTGTCATTCAGGCGATTACATTAGAGGATCATCGGTATCAGCAGTCACTCAAGTCAGTCGACTTTATCAAACGCTTTATCTTCCCCGGCAGTTTCATTCCTTGCGTAAGTGTATTAGTCAATGCCGCTGCAAAAGCGGAGATGAGATTAACTAATCTGGAAGATATTGGCCCAAGTTATGCGAAAACGTTACAGGTATGGCGTGAGCGCTTCTTCGACGAGCTAGAACAAGTCAAAGACATGGGATATGACGATCGCTTCATTAGAATGTGGGAGTTTTACCTTTGTTACTGCGAAGGGGGATTCATTGAACGTAGTATCAGCGATGTTCATATAGTGTTTAGTAAGCCAGAATATCGACAGCCACAGTGGGTTCCTCAACGTGGCTAACATATTTAATTTTATTGCCTTTCAGCTGGTTTGGTTTGTCAGTATCTTTTCGGCTGCCAATGAAAAAAGCCAATATGCTTTGATAGCAACAGCTCTGTTTATCCTTATCCAACTATCACTGAGTCCATGGAAAAAAACCGATATAAAACTGATTTTACTTGGGCTTTTGGCCGGAATGCTTTTAGATAGCATCTGGCTAAATACCCAGCTGATGAATTATACCGATAAAACATTTACTCATCTTGCGCCATGGTGGATAGGTTGCTTATGGATCAACTTCATGTTGACCCTTAATCATTCACTCAGTTGGCTTCAGCAAAAGCCAGTTATCTTGGCCTTACTGTGCATTGTTGCCGCGCCTTTATCTTATTATGCTGGCAGCGAGGCGGGAGCTGTCAGTTTCAATACTCCACTCCTGGCATTAGCCGTCGTATCCATAAGCTGGGCTCTATGGATTCCTATTCTTATGCGTTTGGCCAATTACTGGCGTCGAAAAGAGGAGGAAAAATATGCTTGAGCTTAGTCTTTTGATTGCCAGTATTACTATGTTATTTGGGTGGATATATGAAGGCAGGACGAATAATGCCGGTGTAGTTGATGTGCTTTGGTCAGCATTGATGGTTTTCCTGCCCATTGTTTACGCCTGGCAGCTGCACGGAGATATATTGCTAAGGCTCGCCAGTGCAGCATTAATGAGTCTCTGGTACTCCCGTTTGTTTATTCATCTTTCCAAGCGTGTTTTCTCTGAACCAGAAGATGGACGTTATCACTATCTCCGGGAATATTGGGGAGACAAAGCTCACCGTAACCATTTTTTCTTTTTCCAGTTTCAGGCTGTTTTAGCATGGGGATTTACCTTACCCATTTGGTGGCTGGCACAAGTAGAAGAGTTTGAGGTGATATGGCTTGTTATAGCTTTTTTGTTAGCCGTTTGTGCATGGACAGGTGTTTATATAGCCGATAAACAACTTGCCGAGTTCAAGCAAAACCCAGCCAATAAAGGCAAGGTCTGCCAGCAGGGTCTTTGGTTTTATTCGCGTCATCCCAACTATTTTTTTGAGTGGTGCCACTGGTTCTGTTATCCCGTTATCGCCATCGGTATTTCTGGCGGTGAGTGGTTATGGATAATGCCTGTCGTCATGTTTGCTTTTTTGTATTTCATTACTGGTATTCCATACACAGAACAACAAGCCATACGAAGCCGTGGCGATGCTTATCGCCGATATCAAAAAACAACCAGTGCGTTTATCCCTTGGAGAAAGAAAAATGGGCATGATTGATTTGGCAGAAAAAAAGTGGTTTCCCGATAACTTGATCCGTTTAGGGATAAGACAGTTATTGAAACAGCGCTTAAAAGAAGAATTTGCTGCCGAACCAGATAAACTAAGCGAGCGTAAACATGATTGTATTGAGCAACTGAAACAAAGCCCAATAGCCATTGAAACACAGGCTGCTAATGAGCAACATTACGAAGTGCCTGCCGAATTTTACAAACAGGTGTTGGGTAAACGTTTTAAGTATAGTGGCTGTTATTGGACAAACAGCTGCTTAACGCTGGATGATGCTGAAGAAGCAATGCTCGATATTTATCTCGAAAGAGCCAATCTGCAGAATGGCCAAGAGATTCTGGAACTCGGCTGTGGTTGGGGCTCTTTAACGCTATATATGGCTGAAAAACTACCTTTTTCCAAAATCACGGCTGTGTCTAACTCCCACTCTCAACGTCAATATATTGAACAACAGTTGTTTGATCGTGGCTTGAGTAACGTTGAGGTGATCACTTGTGATGTCAATGAGCTGGAAATGGAAAAGCAGTACGATCGTGTGGTCTCGGTTGAAATGTTTGAGCATATGAGAAACTACCAGCGTTTATTCGATAAAATTGCTCATTGGTTAAAACCTGAAGGACAGTTATTTGTTCATATTTTCTGTCACCGTGAAGTGGTGTATCCATTTGAGACAGAAGGTGAAGATAATTGGATGGGGCGTTATTTCTTTACGGGTGGTTTAATGCCTTCTGCCGATACGTTATTGCATTTTCAATCAGAGCTGACGATACAGCAACAATGGCTGGTCAACGGCAGTCATTATCAGAAAACGGCTGAAGCTTGGTTGCAAAATACCGATAAAAATGAAGCTGATGTGTTACGTTTATTCCAGAATGTTTATGGAGATGATGCCAATGTCTGGTTGCAGCGTTGGCGTTTGTTCTTTATGGCATGTGCGGAGTTATTTGGCTTTGATAATGGTAACCAATGGCTGGTCGGACACTATTTATTTGTAAAAAAATGAGCAACACATGCTGAAAAAGAAAACAACCTTACATGCCAAGCTTGTTAAGGTCTTTCTCATCCAGGTTCTGTTAATAAGTGTTGTGACCGTGGTTGGCGTCTATGCTGCAAAAACCATGGTTGAAGATGTGTTGGTCCGACAAGCTTTACAGGGTGAAGCGCAGCATTTTTGGGATATGCGGGAGAAAGATGCTGATTTTCCTCCGCCAGATACATTAAATTTAAAGACCTATCTGGTGACCAATGGTAATTACTCTTCACTCCCTAGCGAGTTGATTAATCTCCCTCCTGGATATCAGCGGGCTGAATTAAACCAAGAAAAGCCAATAGTCTATATTGAGGATAAAGGTAACAGCCGTCTTTACCTTATTTTTGACGAGGTCAAAGTATCTCGTCTGGCATTACTGTTTGGGATTTTGCCATTAGCGGGCGTATTGGTTGTTTTATATATTCTTGCATGGATAGCTTATCACCAATCACATAAAGCGGTGTCACCCATTGTTAAGTTGGCAAAGTCTGTCAGACAAGCTGAAATTAGAGATGGCAGCCTACCTGATTTGGACTTGCAAGAGCTGCGTGATATTCCAGATGATGAGGTATCGAGCTTGGTGGGGGCCCTGGATCAGTTTACGCAGCGTCTGGATCAGTTTATCGATCGCGAACGTCACTTTACTCGTGATGCCAGCCATGAGTTAAGAACCCCGATTGCTGTCATCAGAAGTGCTATGGAATTACTTGAGCGTCGATATGATGTCGCTAATGATCGAACAATGCGTCGGGTATATCGCACTTTATACGATATGGAAGCGTTGATTGAGACATTATTAATATTGGCAAGGGAAGAAAAGGCTGTGCTGCCGGTGCAGGATGTTGATATTAACGACATGGCCTTAAAACAACTCGATACCCTCGAGTCTTTATTTAAAGATAAATCAATCGCGGTCAATATTGATGAGCAGGCGCAGCTAGTGGTGAAGGCACCTGAATCTGTCGTTTCAATTCTGATGAGTAATTTATTGCGTAATGCCTTTAATTACACACCTAAAGGAAGCGTCACTATAAAAATCTGGCAGCAAGGCTTCTCCGTCACTGATAGTGGTGTGGGTATGAATGAGCAGCAAGTTAAAAAAGTATTTGAACCCTTTTATCGTGGTCAGGAAAATAGTAATGAAAAGGGGTACGGTCTAGGGATGACGATAGTGAAGCGATTGTGTAACCGTTATGACTGGCATTTACGTGTCATTAGTGAAGTAGGGAAGGGGACTGAAGTAAGCGTACATTTCCCTAAATCACAGATACAAAGTTAGTTGTTACAGGTCTTTCTCTTCACAAAGCTTGTAACCTACCCCGGGAATAGTATGTAGCAGATGCTGCTGATAGGGTTTATCAATCAGTTTTCTAAGATTGTATAAATGGCTACGTAAGGTATCACTGTCAGGTGTGTCTTCTCCCCAGATCTCGGTCTCTAGCTTTTCACGAGTAACTAATTTTGGTGATTCACGCATAAGAATTTTTAAAATTTGCAGCATAATAGGGGAGAGCCTGACGTTTTCACCCGCACGGCTTACTCTCATTGTTTTCGGATCAAAAATCATATCGGCAATTTGTAATGATTTGGTATCCATCTCACCTCGGTGGCGACGGATATGTGAGACTAATCTTGCCTCTAACTCTTTCATTTCAAATGGTTTGAGTAGGTAGTCATCAGCACCATATTCAAAACCACTTAATTTATCGTCTAGTGTATCTCTGGCAGTTAGCATCACAATAGGCATATCAAGCTGCAGCTCACCTCGAATGCGTTCGCAGACTTCAAATCCATCAATACCAGGCATCATGACATCCAGAACAACAGCATCATAATGATTCTGACTGCATAACTCTAAAGCGGTTAAACCGTCAGCAGCGAAGTCAACAGTCATGCCGCCTTCTTCTAAAAAATCTCCCACATTCGCCGCAAGATCCTGATGGTCCTCGACAATGAGAACTGTTGCTGGATTGATCTTCATCTATTTTTCCTTACTTTTTGTTGTCCACAATGTAAGCATAACTTACTGGCGTATGGGGTTTGTGAAAAAATCATTATTTTATTCAGGAATAATGTAAAAATATAATTGACTGATTAAATAACAATCATTATCATTAACATCAAGGTCATCATAAATAGGCACTGCAATGATTGTATGTATCTGTAACAATGTAAACTCAGACACTATTACCGAGGCTATGGAGTCCGGTGCTAATACGCTTCATCATATTCGTGAGCAGACCGGTGCGTCCGATTGTTGTGGTAAATGCCAATTCAAAGTTAACCGTTTGTTAAATGAATTTGAGCAAACAGCTGTCATGCCATCAGCATGTTCAGGGGAAGGCTAATCTTCCGCAGTCCTTCTCGACTCATTCTTGATTATGATTGATTCTCATTATTGCTTTCAGTTCAGTCTGTAATGATTGAATCATTATTACAAGCAACATTAAACTACTAATTTCAACGCTAAGTTGATAAACATAAACACCTTTTCAATATTTAATCTTCTAATAAAGTCTAAAGCGGTCACTCTTTTAATCGCTACACATTCCAATCTAGATGATAATAATTCCGATTTTATTTTTAAAACAGTCGCTTAGCGTTGACATTTAATTGAGACAAACCATAATCATGGCAACTTTGTATAAAAATAAGGAGTTGTTATGAAAGGCGATAAAAAAGTTATCGAGTGTTTAAATAAAGTCTTAGGGAATGAGCTGATTGCCATTAACCAATATTTTCTTCATGCCAAGATGTATAAAGATTGGGGACTTCATAATTTATACGAGCATGAATACCATGAATCAATTGATGAAATGAAACATGCTGATAAATTAACTGAGCGTGTTTTATTTTTAGAAGGTTTACCTAATCTGCAAGATTTAGGTGCCTTACGTATTGGTGAAAATACCAAAGAAATGCTGGAGAGTGACTTAGCTCTCGAGTTAGATGCCATTCCTGACTTACTAGAAGGCATTAAGTACTGTGAGTCTGTTGGTGATTATGTTACACGAGACTTATTCCAGGATATCTTGAATTCTGAAGAAGAACATGTTGATTGGTTAGAAACACAGCTTGGCCTGATTGAGAAAATGGGCCTGCAAAATTATCATCAGGCTCAAATCGTTAAAGAAGCAGAATAAATAGAACAGTATAAAAATCGAACCCGAACAGACTCTGTCTGTTCGGGTTTTTTTATGGCGTCATACGTCATTATACGAATTGTAATTTATGTCTTAACTAGGTAATTTACTTAATAATCAAATTCTTCAATTTACTCAGGCTCACTCTCTGGAGGTAGGGAACGGCATGACTAGATTCAAGCAACATGATAAAAGTGATGAAGCCTTCATCTATTCAACACAAAGCCAGGCATCACTGTCTCCACCGGCTATTCTGCGTGATTTAGCCAAGCAATGTGATGTGCGCTTTAACGGCACACACCCCTGGGATATCCAGGTGCATCATCGAGATGTGTATTCCCAAATATTAACGAAAGGTTCATTAGGCTTCGGTGAAAGTTATATGGACGGCCTTTGGGATTGTGAACGTTTGGACGAGCTTTTTTACCGAATCATGCGAGTCAATATTGAAGAACGTTTGGTTGGGATAGGCAAGTTTGCATTAATTTTTCAAAGTCTCCGGCATCGCTTGTTTAATCTACAAACAGCGAAACGTGCTTATCAAGTAGGTGAGCAGCATTATGATATTGGTAATGATGTGTTTGAATCGATGCTTGATTCGACCATGAGTTACTCATGTGGGTTTTGGCAAAAAGCCAATACGCTGGAACAAGCACAAATTGATAAGCTGGATATGATTTGTAAAAAGCTGAAACTTAAGCCCGGAGAGATGTTGCTTGAAATTGGCTGTGGCTGGGGAGGTTTAGCACGACATGCAGCAGAAAACTATGGTGTTGAAGTTTTAGGGATTACGATTTCTCAAGAGCAACAAAAACTAGCTCAGCAACGATGTAAAGGTTTGCCGGTTGAGATTCGGTTGACTGACTACCGTGAATTACAAGGAACCTTCGACAAGATTGTATCAGTAGGGATGTTCGAACATGTTGGCGAAAAAAACTATCCAGTCTATTTTGATACGGTGAATCGATTGTTAAAAGATGAAGGTTTATTTCTTCTACACACGATTGGCATATATAAAACGATTCATCGTGTTGACCCATGGATTGATAAGTATATTTTCAGAAATGGCAAGTTGCCCTCAGCTGAACAAATAGCGCAAGTACTAAATCAACGCATGATCATTGAAGACTGGCATAACTTCGGTCAGGACTATGCTCTTACATTACTTGCATGGTGGGATAAATTCGATGCTGCCTGGCCAGAGCTATCACAAAAGTACAGCCAACGTTTCTACCGTATGTGGAAATACTATCTGATGAGCTGTGCCGGATTCTTTCAGTCCAGACAAGGTCAGCTCTGGCAGATAGTATTAACTAAGCGTGATCGCCAGGAAACTTATCGCTCAGTGCGATAATTATTCATGAAGCAGTATATTGAGTTGATCCACCACTTCAGCCCAGTCTGAATCTTCTGATAAGCACTCTTGAATGAAGGCTTTCTGTGAGGCGGTCCAAAATTCCGCATCTTCAATAGGCTGGTCTGCCCGCAGCTTATGTTGTTGTATGAAGTTATCTATAGCGGCAGGATGGTTATCTAAGCCTAACTGTAGAAATAAATTTTCCAGTGAATGGTTACTCGTATCCATGTGAATCCTTTTTCAAAATTTAATCATATTCCATATTAGTACATTAGATGAAGTATAACTTCCAAATTGAAAACGATTTTACTTATTCTATTAATCTAAGCGTAAAATCAAAAAAACATTAAATTAGTGTAAACTATTGCACACAACTTAATATGGTGTGACAGATATGGAAAAAAGATTGTTTACCACTACGCAACTTGCAAGCATCCTTGGTGTGACCGCAAGAACGATTCAGTTATGGGCAAATAATGGTTTAATCAACGTTGTAAAAACGTTGGGAGGACACAGGAGAATCTCCGAGGACGAAGTGATCCGGTTGGCTGAGAAACTTGGCAAGCCTATCCCTAAAGAGTTAGTCATGTCTGGTAAATCAACAATTAATAACAATGCACAATTGACGGTGCTACTTGTTGATACTGATAGAGAATTATCAAAATTATATGAGTCGCAATTACTTCAGTGGCAAGAAGGTTTACCAACTAATATCCATGTCACTGATAATGGGTTTGATGCCCTAATACTGGCTGGTTGCTACAAACCTAATCTGATTATTATTGATTGGGAGATTGAGAATATTGATGTTAAAGCTCTGGTCACAGCCATCAGAAAAAATGAAGAAACCAGTCATGCCAAGACGATTATTGTCACATCGCAAGATAAAAACGCTTTAGGTAAAACGCTAACACTACCTGACAATGTCATGCTTGAAGAAAAGCCGGTGTCTTTTGCTTTGATAAAACGGTTACTTGAAAATCAGACAAACTGATACCGCTTCAGGTAGACGTTCATTTCTGCCTAAATAGCAGACAATGACTTCATTATGACAGACCTGTTTTGAGTTTGAGTATTGCTGAAGTAGGGGCACCCCTATACTGAATGAGGGGTATCAACTAAAACGCTCGTCGGTTACAACACGCCGCAATCATACTTATTCAATGGATAATGAATCTAGATGAGTGATTCATAAAATAGTCATAATTGGGTGCTATATTTTCTGAATTGCGGGCATCAGTTACGCCTCTCTCACTCTCTCCTCGGCTTCAATTGTTGCTTTTAGGTGCCCGCTTTTTTCTATGGCAAGCCCACTTATAAAAATGCATTATCCCCCTGATGTCATCCAATAGTGGGTGTTTGCCACCCATGTATATTTATCGTTTATGCCGATACTTAGCGCCAGCACCATAAATGAACATTGCTATAAAAATATATGGAAATACTGCTTATTGAAGGGAGGAGTGCGGGGGCATCATACTTGATGAAATTTATTAAAACAGAGTAGATAATCCCGACGGATGATTTCTAGAATAATGCAAACAAGCATGATTCAGAATCATGTTTTTCTAGGGGGATAATAGAGATAATATTTGGTGTAAGCAGAGTTAGGTTGGTACCGAGGGTGGGAATCGAACCCACACTGAGTTTCCCCAACCGGATTTTGAATCCGGCGCGTCTACCAGTTCCGCCACCCCGGCAACCTAAGCGCGAAATTATAACGTCTACCCATGTGTATGGGAAGGGCGATTTTCAATTGCTATTTATGCTGAAATCTAACTGATTGATAGTAATAACTAAAGCTGTATTTATTCGGGCTCACTTGTGAGGCTGTGCATGAATTAAATGCTGTTTTGACAGACATTTTGCTATGATCGCGCCATGAAAACGAGTGACTTCCAATTTGATTTGCCTGAAGAGCTGATCGCCCAATACCCCTCTGAGAACCGTACCGCCAGTCGGTTGTTGTATCTGGACGGGAATAGTGGGCAACGCCAGGATTTACAATTTACTGATCTTTTATCATTGCTGAATCCCAATGATTTATTAGTGTTTAACAATACAAAAGTGATCCCGGCACGGCTGTTTGGCGTTAAGGATACTGGTGGTAAGGTTGAAGTATTAGTCGAACGCGTACTCGATGAAACTCGCGTACTGGCACATATAAGAAGTAGTAAGTCGCCTGCTGCAGGTCGTCATTTGCAATTGGAAGGGATGCTTGATGCTGAGGTGTTGGGGCGTCACGATGCCTTATTTGAGCTTAAGTTTCACGATATTGATTCAGTGATTGATGCTTTAGATCAATATGGAAGGCTGCCATTACCACCATATATAGAGCGGGAAGTGGATAAAGCAGATTTAGATCGTTATCAGACGGTTTATGCGCGTAATGTTGGTGCAGTTGCGGCACCAACAGCAGGGCTGCATTTTGATGAAAACTTATTGAATAGAATTCGCGAAGCGGGTATTGAAACAGCAGAGTTAACATTGCATGTGGGAGCTGGGACATTCCAGCCTGTCAGAGTGGATGATGTTCGTTCCCATCAGATGCATAGAGAAGTAATTGATGTTAGCCAGCAGGTGGCAGAGCAAGTCAAAGCAACACGAGCACGAGGTGGTCGAGTTATCGCCGTTGGTACAACCAGCGTAAGAGCGCTAGAGTCTGCATCAGCTAATGGTGATATTGCTGCCTACCAGGGAGAAACGGATATTTTTATTTATCCGGGTTATCAATTTAAAAGCGTTGATGCGATGGTGACCAATTTTCATCTTTCTGAATCCACATTACTCATGCTGGTCTCAGCGTTTGCAGGTAAACAACACATCTTGGATGCATACCAACATGCGATCCAGCAACGTTACCGTTTTTTTAGTTACGGTGATGCTATGTTCATAACAAGGAATAATAATGAAGTCGTTGGATAATGTTCGTTTTGTGCTCGTAGGCACAACGCATCCCGGTAATATTGGTGCAGCCGCCAGAGCGATGAAAACGATGGGGATAAGGAACTTACACCTTGTCTCACCAAAAATTTACCCAAGTGCTGAGGCAACGACGCGTGCCTCTGGTGCTGATGATGTATTACACCGAGCGGTAGTACATGAAAGCCTCGACGATGCATTAGTAGGCTGCCATTATGCTTTTGCGATGAGTGCACGATTACGTCATCTTCATGTGCCTGTTATGAACCCACGTGAAGCGGTGACGCAACTTGAAAAGTTTGATGATGATACGCATATAGCTATTGTATTTGGCCGTGAGCATTCAGGTCTGTCGAATGAAGAACTGGATCGATGTCAGTATTTAGTGAATATTCCAGCGAACCCTGACTACAGTTCACTGAATCTAGCTGCTGCTGTTCAGGTAGTGGCTTATGAACTGAGGATGAGCTTTCAACCTAATATTGATTTTGGTCGTATTGGTGAAGAGCGTGAGGCAATAACATCAGACGATTTAGCTCACCTATATGATCATTTTGAGCGTTCATTAACGACAATCGGTTTTCTGGATCCTGAAAATCCACGAAATCTGTTACGTCGTATTCGCCGGTTATTTAACCGGGCTGATATGGACCGAAATGAACTACAAATTATGCATGGTATTTTGCGTGCAGCAGAAACCAAAGCGAGGAAAGAATGACAGATACAATAAGCCGTTGGGAACGCATTAAAGAAGATATTTCATGCGTATTCGACCGTGACCCTGCAGCACGCAATGTCTTTGAAATTGTTACGACATATCCTGGTGTTCATGCACTACAGTTTCACCGTTTAAGCCACTGGCTCTGGCGTTCAAACTGGAAGTGGTTGGCGAAGTTTATTTCCTCTATTGCTCGTTGGTTGACAGGAATTGAAATTCATCCTGGAGCCAAGATTGGTCGCCGGTTTTTTATTGACCATGGCATGGGCGTTGTCATTGGTGAAACAGCGGAGATAGGTGATGACGTCACGCTGTATCACGGAGTCACTCTGGGCGGCACATCATGGAAAGAAGGCAAACGTCACCCTACGCTTGGAAATAACATCGTTGTTGGTGCAGGGGCGAAAGTCCTCGGCCCGATTAAGCTTGAAGATGGTGCTCGTATTGGTTCGAATGCGGTTGTAGTTAAAGATGTTGATTCAGGTGAGACTGTTGTAGGTGTTCCGGGTAGAGTCGTTAAAACTAACCTGAGTGAAGATGAAAAGCAGCGTCAGAAACTAGCCCAGTCTGTTGGTTTTGATGCCTACGGTACATCAAGTAAAACCATGGACCCAGTCGCTTCGGCTATACATGGTCTTATTCAGCATGTTCATGCAATGGATAAGCGCGTTGATGTCATGTGCAAAACGATTCATCGTCTCGGTGGTGAGTTGCCTGATGTGGAAATGCCTGATCTGGAAGGCTGTGATATATACAAGGATAGTGAAGACAATAAAAGTTGACTAAAATAGTCAGGCATGTAAACTTCACAAGATAAAGTTTATTCTGGATTTGTAAGAATGCGTTTAACCACAAAAGGTCGTTACGCTGTAACTGCGATGCTTGATCTCAGTCTTAATTATGGCGTAGGCGCAATAACTCTGGCGGATATTTCAGAGAGACAAGGTATTTCTTTATCTTATCTGGAACAGTTGTTTGCCCGATTAAGAAAGCAAGGGCTTGTCAGTAGTTCTCGTGGTCCTGGCGGTGGATATCGTTTAAGTCGTGCGGCAGACACTATCACGGTGTTAGATGTGATTTCTGCTGTTGATGAGAAAGTAGATAGTACGCAGTGTGAAGGCCGTCAAAATTGTCATGGACATGAGCAATGTTTAAGTCATGAACTATGGCAGAGCTTGAGTGATCAGATTCGTGTTTATCTTGATGGTATTACTCTGGCACATGTGGTATCTAACTTTGAGAAGAATCGAAATGGTGAACAAGTAATTGCGTTTGATATGGTCTAGTCAGTATTAAGACTGCCTTGGCAAATCCGCTACTGCATTCCTCATAAGCTAGATAAGCTAGTACTCAATATTAGTCGATATTTTTATCAAAGATAACGACTCAGTTGAATAACCTAAATAAACTATGGTCTTAATCACTCGATGAAACAGGTGAAAATATGATTACATTGACTGAATCTGCCATTAATCGTGTCAGAGATATGATGACAAAACGTGCTTCTGGCGTTGGCTTACGCATTGGTGTTGTCAAAAGTGGCTGCTCAGGTTACAGCTATGCACTTGACTATGCCGATGATGTAGCGGCTGATGATGTCGTTGTTGAGCAGGGTGATGTCAAAGTGGTTATCAACGAAGAAGCAATGCCTGTACTGGATGGCATGGAACTCGATTTTGTTCGAGAAGGGTTAAATCAGAGCTTTAAGTTTCGTAACCCCAATGTCGTGTCTGAATGCGGCTGTGGTGAGAGCTTTAGCGTCACCAAATAAACGAAAATAGAATTTTGCTATAGTGCCCGCTCAAAGCGGGCATTATTGTTTCTAGCACATTGATTTTTCATAAACACTGCTGATATTCAGCTCTAATAATACGTAGTAAATAACATGACTGAACTGACCAACCTTGAATTTGATGCAGCACATATCTGGCATCCCTATACCAGTGTGGCACATCCACCTCTATTACATGAGGTAGTCTCAGCGAAAGGCGTTAGATTAACCTTAGCTGATGGGCGAGAAGTGGTAGATGGTATGTCATCATGGTGGTCAACGATCCATGGTTATAACCATCCTAAACTCAATGAAGCTGCACATCAGCAAATTGATACGATGTCTCACGTTATGTTTGGCGGCCTCACCCATGAACCTGCCGTGAATCTTGCCAGAAAGCTGGTGGAGATAACCGATGAAAGTTTGCAATATGTGTTTTTGGCAGATTCAGGATCTGTATCAGTTGAAGTAGCAATTAAAATGGCCATCCAATACTGGTTTGCTCAAGATAAACCAGAAAAGCATCGTCTGTTAACATTCAGAAATGGTTATCACGGTGACACGTTTGGCGCGATGTCAGTCTGTGATCCAGTGAATGGCATGCATAAGATGTTTGAAAAAGTGCTGCCAAAGCACTTATTTGCTCCCGCACCGGAGTGTAGGGATGATGCAGACTGGCAAGATAGCGATATCGATGGTTTTCGACAGATGGTGGAAACGCATCATCATGAGCTAGCTGCTGTCATTGTTGAACCTTTGGTTCAAGGTGCTGGTGGCATGCGTGTTTATTGTGCTGAATACCTTCGCCAGATTCGCGCTTTATGTGATGAATTTAATATTCTGTTGATTTTTGATGAGATTGCAACTGGCTTTGGACGAACGGGGTCCTTGTTTGCGTACGAACAGGCCGGCATCGTTCCAGATATTATTTGTATGGGTAAAGCTCTAACCGGTGGTTATATGACGCTGGCGGCGGTGATGTGTAATCAACAGGTGGCTGATGGTATTGCGGCCGATGGCTCTGGCGTACTGATGCATGGCCCTACATTTATGGCTAATCCACTTGCCTGTCGTGTCGCCTCTGCCAGCATCGACTTATTACTGGAAAGTGATTGGCAGAAGAATGTCTCAACTATTGAAAATACACTCACGAATAAGCTGATGTCTTATTCTAATCATGACTTAGTGAAGGATGTCAGAGTCAAAGGGGCTATTGGCGTCGTTGAACTCAATAAACCGCTTGATGATGCGATGGATTGGCTTCCAGGATTTATTATTGATCAAGGTGTTTGGATAAGACCTTTTAGAACCATGATTTATATTATGCCGCCATACATTATTAAAGATGCTGATCTTCGCTTACTGTGCGACGCGATTGGTAATATCTTAAATGAGTTAAATACGACAGCACACTAGCTTGCCTTAAAGCAAAACAAACAGTTTATTCTAGTAAGCATAATCCTGAGAATAATCAGGCAAGACCCTGATGTTACTTTTTCTAAGATTTACTATTATGTAGTCACGTTGTTTTCCCTAAAGACAACGCACCCTAAAAAGAGGAATTGATTATGTGGACTAAACCAGAATACTCAGATATGCGTTTCGGCTTTGAAGTGACAATGTATATTTGCAATCGTTAAGATTGATAAATAATAATAAAGGAGCCCTTGAAGTCTGACTTCAAGGGCTTTTTTTATTTTTCCGATTGGTGAATCGTTTTTATCAATCATACTAATAGAATTAAGTCGTTGTACCTATTTATGTGCCTCGACTACAATGCGAACTGTCACTTACGACACTAATGCAAAATTTAAGGAGCAAATAATGTCTACACTGATTAATACAGAAATCAAACCATTCAAAGCAAATGCTTACCACAATGGCGAATTCATCGAAGTTTCAAGTGAAGACCTGAAAGGTAAATGGTCAGTATTCGTTTTTTACCCAGCTGACTTCACTTTCGTCTGTCCTACAGAATTAGGTGATGTTGCAGACCACTATGCTCAACTACAAGAAATGGGTGTAGAAGTTTACTCAGTATCAACTGATACACACTTTACTCACAAAGCATGGCACGACGCTTCAGAAACCATCCAAAAAATTAAGTTCCCAATGATTGGTGATCCAACAGGTGTTATTAGCCGTAACTTTGAAGTGATGATTGAAGAAGAAGGTCTTGCTCTTCGCGGTACATTCATCGTTAACCCAGAAGGTGTTATTAAAGCCGCTGAAATTAACGACCTGGGTATTGGCCGTAATGCTAAAGACTTAGTCCGCCGTGTACAAGCAGCACAATATGTTGCAACACATGATGGTGAAGTATGTCCTGCTTCTTGGCAGCCAGGTGAAGAGACTCTGTCTCCATCTTTAGACTTGGTTGGCAAAATCTAATCAGGCTTAAACGACCTGTCCGGGCATCTGCCCGGACAGTGTCACTAAATTATTCTTAGAGTAAGGTAAATTATTATGTTGGATGCAAATATCGCCGGACAACTGAAAGGTTATCTGCAAAACATCAAACGCCCAATTGAATTGATTGCGGCATTAGATGACAGTGCTAAAGCGACTGAAATGCGCGATTTATTGCAAGAAATCGCTGATATGTCAGCAGACATCACCTTTATTGATGATGCTGATAGCGATTCACGTAAACCGTCGTTTCAGATCAAACAGCCCGATGGACAAGAAAAAATTCGTTTTGCCGGTATTCCTATGGGTCACGAATTTACATCGCTGGTGTTGGCTCTGCTACATGTCGGTGGGCATCCAACAAAACTCGATCAGGAAGTGATCGACCAGATAAAAGGGCTGGAAGGGGAATTCCACTTTGAAACGTATATTTCGCTTTCATGCCAGAACTGCCCTGAAGTTGTTCAGGCATTAAATGTGATGGCAGTTCATAATCCAAATATTTCGCATACCATGATTGATGGTGCGTTATATCAGGAAGAAGTCGACCAACGGAAAATCATGGCTGTGCCGACGGTGTATCTAAATGGTGAAAATTTTGGTTCAGGCCGTATGAGTCTACCGGAAATTATTGCCAAACTGGATACCGGTGCGGTGAAGCGAGAGGCTGAAAAAATCACTGCCAAAGACGACTTCGATGTGTTGATTGTTGGTGGTGGTCCAGCAGGTGCTTCTGCCTCTATCTATGCTTCACGTAAAGGTATTCGTACAGGTATCGTGGCTGAACGTTTTGGCGGTCAGGTTATGGATACCATGGCGATTGAAAACTTTATTTCTGTTAAAGAGACTGAAGGACCTAAACTCGTTGCCGCACTTGAGGAACACGTGAAGGAATATGATGTAGATATCATGAATCTTCAGCGTGCTAAAGGCCTGAAAAAGAATGGCAAGATGATTGATGTTGAACTGGAAAGTGGTGCGACACTGTCAAGTAAGACTGTCATTCTGGCCACTGGTGCACGCTGGCGTGAACTGGGTGTGCCGGGTGAGAAAGAATACCGTGGACATGGTGTGGCTTACTGTCCTCACTGTGATGGTCCTTTATTTAAAGGTAAACCTGTTGCGGTGATTGGTGGGGGTAACTCTGGCGTTGAAGCTGCGATTGACTTAGCTGGTATTGTCGGCCATGTGACATTGATCGAGTTCAATGGTGAGTTACGTGCCGATGCGGTATTACAGAAAAAACTCTTCTCTCTGGATAATGTTGAAGTTATCACTGGTGCACAAACAACAGAAATTACCGGAGATGATGGTAAAGTTAATGGGCTGGTTTACATCGATAGATCCACTGAGCAAGAACACACGGTTGAATTAAATGCGGTGTTTGTCCAGATTGGTTTGTTGCCGAATACGGATTGGTTAAAAGAGACTATCGAATTGAGTAAATTTGGTGAGATTGAAATTGATAACCATGGTCAAACATCATTACCGGGTGTATTCGCTGCCGGTGATGTGACAACTATTCCATACAAACAGATCATTATGGCAATGGGTGATGGTGCACGTGCTGCTTTAGGCGCATTTGATTATCTGATACGTAATGACTTTGATAGTAAAAATGAAGCAGCCTAGGATTAAATCCTAACTTTTTTTATGAATCAAAGCCTGCTGGTGTAAGTCAGCAGGCTTTTTTTTGCAAAGTACTTAACGTTTTTGCAAAAAGGATTTCTCTCTGTCACATTTTTAATGCACCATGTTGACTTTTATTTGATTGGAACAGGGAAGTGTAATGAAAAAAGCTTTTTTTGTATTAGCCCTTATGATTATCGTTGGTCTGGGCATCTGGAAATATAAGCAAGAGCAATCAGCATCATCGTCGCTTTTGCAGTATGTACCTGATGACACTGCTTTTTATATGGGGGGGACTATGGATAAGTCCTTAAATGCATTTTTAGCAGACTCTCCTGTTTTTGGCTTTTCTCCTACAGAAACCCGACTGTTAAGTGAAATTCAATCAGATCTATCAATGTCAGATACGCCCGCAGCGAAGTTTCTACATGCGCTTTTCTCTGATTACAGTGAAAAGACAGATGGTAGTTATCAATCTTTTATAGATTATTTCGGGCTGGCAACAGAAGGAGACTACGCGACGTATCTCCATGGTTTAGTGCCAGTGATGAATGTACCTATTGCCAACCAGAATAAATTGACCACGCTGTTTAAAAGCATTTCTGAAGAAGCCGGTATTGTTTACCAAGAGAAAACCATGGATAAACGTTCTGTAATGAGTTGGGTCATTGACAAAAGTCAGCTGCAACTTGTGCTGGCAACAACTGATACTTCTGCCGTTTTGACTATGATTACGCCAAAAGATACAGAAAACGATATTGCTGAACGCCTTGCTCAAAAGCCTGTACAGGTATCATTCAATAAAAACTTAGCGAATATCCGTGAACAACAGGACTACACTAATGATTTAGTCTTCATGCTTGATTTTGAGAAGTTAATGAGAGGATTGTTTGAAACTGACGAATCCAGAGCATCGCGAGACTTTAAACGTTATTTTTCAGATACACCTTTGGCTCAAAGAACATTGAATGATCCAGTAGCAAAAGTCTGTCAGGCAGACACCATGAAACTCATTAGTCAGGCACCGCGCCTGCTGATGGGGTACAACACTATGGATGTTAAAGATGATCAGCTTATCGCTAAAGTCAGTGCTTTATTCGAGATAAATAATGAGTTAGTGTTGAATGTCCTAGAGAGTTTGCAGGGACATATCCCGAATCATGTTGCTGATTCAGATGATAAAATTTCCAGCATGGCAGTAGCTCTGGATATGGATCAATTAGCACCTGGCGTGACCAAGCTTTGGACTGCTTTCAATAATGCAGAGTTTAGCTGCCCGGATTTGCAAGACGCACAACAAAAATTAAGACAAACAAGTCCAATGATGTTGGGCGCGGTTACTGGAATGGCACAGGGTATAAAAGGTCTGGGACTTTCTCTGTTTGATTTCAACATTGATGTAGATAAAGAAAATCCACTTTCAGTCGACATGTTACTCAGCCTGGAAACGACTAACCCTTCAGGCATTTTATCTTTATTACAACTTGTGCCTGAGCTCAGCAATATTCGTATACCAGCTGATGGTACTGAGGTTGAATTAAATCTTCCTCTACCAGTCGATATCCCAGTTTATGCAGCTATCAGAGGCGATCATGTGGTTGTTTATAGTGGAGAAAAAAGCCAACAAGCATCAGCAGAAATTAAGTCGGAAGCATTGACTCCTAATGGACTTGGGGTCAGCTCCAGCATTAACTACATAAAACTGGTTGATTTGATGGAAAATACTGACTTTAGTGCTTTACCAGGTACGGACATGGATAGTTGTATGGAAATGTATTCTGCACTGGATACGCTTCGTCGAATGGAAATGCAATTAAGTTATCGTAGTCTCGTGACTAAACAGGGCATGGGATTAGATAGCACCATCATATTCAACAAGCCAGTTGCAACCAATGAGAATTTTGATGTTACTGGTCAGTGGCATACTGCTTACATGGATGATACCTGTCACTGGATTAAAGACGGTTCTGAAAATTGGGGCGACGATGGCACGGGTAGCTACACAGAAAGCAGTGACTCAGGAAGTTGTGATTTGTATAAATCAGATTACCAATGGCAACAACAAGGCAGAACGCTCACGCTAACAGATATTACTGCTCCTCAGTACCGTGATTCATGTCAGGATGAGTGGGTTCAGGAAGAACAAAAAGAAACCTTAGTGTGTGAAATGATTAATATCAAAGAAGATAGCTTTCAATGTCTCTACTACATTGCAGGCAGTGAACCCTTTATATATCAATACACACGTCAATAAGCTGCCTAAGCAGAATAGCGTTTTATCATGTCGCCTCGTCAACCAGGTCCAGCAGGTTGACGAGGTTCATTTTTATCGCCAGACGGGTCAATTCTATATCGCTCGTCACGCCCAGTTTTTTCTTAATAATATAATGTGAGTTAGATACTGTTTTGGGGCTGATATTTAATAACTCTGCTATTTCCTGACCGGACTTGGCTTCCAGTAATAAACGTAAAATCTCAAATTCTCTAACTGTCAGTTCATCAATGGCGGACTGATCTTGTCCTAACTTCTCCATCGCTAAGGCCTGAGCAATATCTGCGCTCAAAGTATGCTTATTATTACTTATCTGGATGATGGCACGAATCAATTCTTCCGGATCACTGCTTTTGGTGATATAGCCAAGTGCACCAGCTCGCGTGGCCTGTATGGCGAAGCTGGGATTTTGGTGCATGCTAAAGACTAAGATTTTTGCCTGATGATCAAACTGTCGAATTCGTTCAATAGCCTTCAGGCCACTTTGTCCTGGCAGCGAAATATCCATGACCACCACGTCTGGCCGGTGTTCTTTGAAGAGTGCGTAAGCCTCAGCGCCATCGCAGGCTTCAGCAATCACTTCGAAGTTATCTTGTTTTTGTAATAAAGCACGGTACCCTTCTCTGACGATAGCATGGTCATCTACTAACATGATTCGGATGGAGTCGCTCATAGTTTGGCTTCCGTCTTTTGGTTGATGGGCAAGATAATGGTGACGACAAGGCCGCCATGTGTTTGTGTGTCCAGACTGAGATCTCCGCCTAGGGCAGCGACCCGCTCATGGATACCGAGCAGCCCCAGTCCACTGCTGGTAGAAAATGCACTTAAGTCGGCAATACCATCATCTTTTATCACTAAAGATAAAAAGTTGTCTTGCTGTATGGATAATCTGACGTCAGCGTGCTCGGCACCAGCATGTTTAGCTATATTTGTCAGACATTCCTGAACAATTCTGTATATATGTACTGTTAAGGTTTCCGGCAAGTCATCAATATTACCAGTCAAAGATAAGGCGTAATGTGTTTTAGCTGAGCTGCGTTGATTCCAACTTTTAATGAGTTGTTTCAAACTGGTTTCAAGACCAAGTTCATCCAGTTCTGCAGGACGTAATCGGGTTAATAAATCACGTAATGCCCCCATCATATGTCCCGTGATATGGCGAATTGAATGTATCTCGCCCACTAATTCAGGACAGGCTGTTTTGGCCGATTGCGAGACGGACGTTGTTACCGCATTAATACCCGCCAGACACTGACCAAACTCATCATGTAATTCTCGCGAAATATAACGATGTTCTTCTTCCTGAGTATTCATAATCTTAATAGACAGCTGCTTGTTTTCAGCCAGAATATTCTGCTGCGTACTGACTAGGGCATTGATGGCATGACTGGTTCGTTTCCACTCGGCGATGTCAAAGTCCGGCAGTCGCACTGCTAAATCACCAGCTCGCATTTTTTCCAAGCCACCTACGATATCTTTGGCTGGTTTTAGCATGCGGTTTATTGTGATAAATACTAAGCAGCATAAAGCCAGAATGGTGACGATAAGCACACCTAACGCTGCTTGTAAGTTATGCCAGGCTCGTGCTGTTTCAATATCGACATTTAAGGTGACAAGTATTGTGCCGTACTTGATCGCATTGAAACTCACCGGACGAGTTACTTCGACACCAGGGTTAAAAAAACGTGTATAAAAATGCCCAAACCATATGGGGTAATTTTTGTTCGATGTCTGTATGGCATTACACAAGCTACGCTGACGACTTTGGGTGCGGGATAAAAATTGTGTACATGAGCCGGGCACACTTTCAATTTTTTGCCATAAGCCAATGTCGGGAAAAGATTGACTAAAATCATAACGTAGAAACATCTGTAACAGTTGCTGTCTGATCTGATGTTCGATTCTATTTGCTGTTGCTTCGGCTTCGCTTAAGGCTTGTTGGTTAGTCTGATATAAAACATACCAAGTACTACCAATAATACAGATGACCGCGATAATCAAAATTCGCACAAAAAGTTGAAGTTGTAGGTTCATCCGTTATTCACTGACATAAAGATAAGTCTAGTCTAGGAGTAATCTAGTCGTCTGCAAAGCGTAGATTCTACTGTCGGGAAATTTGCCCGAGGATGCTAGGCATATTTCAGCTGAGCAAAGATTAATATACAGTTCTAATGTATTCATACATTGAATGTTGTTTATATGAAAAGATTTTCATAACTTCAATAAAGAATAAAATGATTTTAATATGAAGTTAAACAGATTAATTTTTGATTCATAATGACTTTTTGTAAACGGACTTGCTAAAGTGGCAAAACAAAAAAACCAATAAGGGGAGAGAAGATGGCTGAATCTCAGCTTTTACAAACAGCGAGACAACAAGCGCTGGAACTAGAAAATGTTGTTAACAAGGTAGTCGTTGGTCAAAAAGAAGCTGTTCGGCTGATTTTGATTGCCTTGCATGCACGTGGTCACGTATTACTGGAAGGTGGGGTTGGGGTTGGTAAAACCACTTTACTTCGTACGTTTTCAAAAGCACTGGGCGGCTCTTTTGGACGTATCGAAGGTAGTGTCGACTTAATGCCGAATGATCTGCTCTATAGTGCGTGGGTCAATGCTGATGGTAAACCTGTTATTGATCCGGGGCCGTTGATCAAGCATGGTGAAGAAACAGCGGTTTTCTTCTTTAATGAAATTAACCGGGCTCGTCCTCAAGTGCAGTCATTACTACTTCGTGCTATGGCTGAGCGTAGCGTTGATGCTTTTGGTAACGAATACCGCTTTCCTCATATGGTAGTGTTTGCAGATCGTAATGCGGTAGAAAAAGAAGAAACATTTGAACTGAGTGCTGCCGCACGTGACCGTTTCTTATTTGAAATAAATATCAGTCGACCTACTGATGATGCGATTCGTCGCCAGCTTATTTTTGATCCAGCATTCCATGATGTTGATCAGCTATTAAGTACCATTGGTGAACCTTTACTGAATTATCAGCAATTAAATGCTTTGGATCATGAGATCCAACGTGCTGTATTCGTGTCGCCTGAAATTGAAAATTATGTGGTGCGTTTATGGGATGCCAGCTGGACCCCTCATGAATTAGGTGTCGAAATGCCAGATATTTATATGGAAGATCTGGTCGTTGCGGGTGCCAGTGTGCGTGGTATGTCAGCGATGGTAAGAGCGGCAAAAGTCGCGGCCTGGTTAGATGGCAGAGATCATGTTTTACCGGATGATATTCATACCGTGTTATTACCTTCAATGACACATCGTGTCTTCCTTTCACCTGTGTATGAAGGTCGACGTGAACAAATTATGCCGCAATTTGTTCGAGCGCTTCGTGATCACATTGCGACACCTTAATCAGTATGGCTATCAGAAACCTGCCTCAGCAGGAGTTTGTTTATCGCTTTCCCGATAAGGTGTTCAGTCATGTTCCTGGTGCTCACAGCGGTACAGCATTAGGAAGCGGTGATCGCTTTGCAGGGTTTGCTGATTTATTTGATTACCCTGATCCTCGACGTCTGGACATACGTGCCAGCCTGCGTCAGCAAGCGGCAGATATTACACAACAAACGCATCAGCGCTGGTTAGTAAAACGTTATCTGCAACGTGCTTCTATTACTTTGTGGTTAATGTCTGATATCAGTCAATCCATGACTGTATCCAGCGTCAATCATGAGCGTTTGGCAAAATTGGCTCATATGATTGCTCACAGTGCGATTGGTCTTGGTGATAAGTTTGCCATGACGGCGTTTGATAGTGAGTGGCGTCAGGACATGACGATTATGCCGACTACGCAACGTAGTATGCCGGCATTTGCGGCTGAACGACTGATGTCTGCGGCTAAGCCTAAAGCCGCAGGCGCGGCAGGCTTGACGCATGCAACAGATCTTATCAACAGTAAACGTGCCATGGTTTTCCTGGCTTCTGACTTTTGTTTTGATCTCAGTTTGTTAGAACAAAGTCTGAGGAAACTCTCTCAATACACGGTGATACCGATTGTCTGGCGTCATGATGATGTTGATCATTTTCCTTCTCATGCCGGCTGGGCAGAAACCCGTGATGCAGAAACTGGACAACGGCACAGCGTCTGGATGCGGCCCAGCATTAAAAAGCGTTGGCAACAGCAGATGGATGATCATTTCTCTCAACTTTCAGCGTGTTTTATGCGGTATCGCATCAGACCACTCTATGTTGAGGGAGATATTACTCCGCAGCAGTTGACCGAATATTTTTACGCCATGAAAAACTCATAGGAATGCAGACAATGCGATTATTTGCTCTGTTTTTATTTACGCTGGTGGCAGCTAATGCATATGCAGAAGACGTCACTATTCATTTTGATCGTAGCTGGGGGTTATTGGTTGGAGACCAGATCCATGCCACGATTCATTTACCTGTGGACAGCAGTCAGTTAGAAGCTCACTCTCTTCCACAACTTGAAAAACGATATGGACCCTGGCTTCAGTTATTAGAACGTAAGTCAAAAGAGGATGTTATGTCCTTGACGTTTCAGATAATTAACGTTCCAGCACAAACCCGTGAAGTGCAAACACCAGTCATTGAGTTACGTACTCAGGATGGAGAGTTCTTAACTATTCCTGCAGCTACAATTGAACTTGGGTCTTTTTTGAGTAACAAGGAAGGTAGCAAGCATCAACCTCGTTCAGATGCTGTGTTACCGGCTCAAAATCATCAACAACTTCTAACAGGATTATGGACTGCTATTGCCGTTCTGGTGTTATCAATCTTGATCTGGCTGGCATGGCATTTTGGCTTTCGTCCTCGTCATCGTTTGCCTTTTGCTACAGCGGTGTTTGAACTTAATAAAATGCGTTTACTCGGTCGTAAAAATGCTGATGAGGCTAGTCGTCAGTTACACCACGCGTTTAACCGTAGTGCGGGGCGAGTGCTTGTCAAAAATGATCTGCCGTTACTGTGGGCAGAATGTCCTTGGTTGGAACCCTTGGCTGCGGAGATTGAGAGTTTTTATCAACAATCAGCAAGCCACTTTTTTAGCCGGGAGCCGATGGAGCAAAAAAGCTTTTCAGAATCGCTAGAGCTCGCTAGAAAATGTCGTGCTAAGGAGAAAATGGCATGATGTTAGCTGGCTTTGAATGGGACCATGCTAGTTTATTACTGTTATTACCTCTGGCCTTATTACCTTGGTTTAACCACAACCTCGATAAAACAGTGGCATGGGTTAATCTTGTACCCGTTGATCCTTTATCAAAGGTAATCAATCTCACACTGAAAGCACTATCTTCATTGGCCATTGCAAGCTTGATTATTGCTCTGGCAGCCCCGAGTTTGCCTGAACAAAAAAGGGAACGTGTCGGTGAGGGAGCTGAAATTGTCTTATTGCTGGATCGGAGCCGTAGTATGGATGATCCTTTTGCTGTCAAAACACAGGCTGCATCGGTAAGTGTTGGTGGCGATAACTCGAAACGTAATGTTGCCCGTGATTATTTAACAGAGTTTGTAAAGAATCGACCGGATGACCGTTTCGGGTTTGTCTTTTTCAGCACAAAAGCTATCAACCTTTTACCTTTGACGTATGACAAAGAGGCTGTTCTCGCGACCATTAATGCCAATGCATTGGGAAAGGGGTTATCCGATACCAATATGGCTGAGGCGCTGTTGAGCAGTGCCAAAATGTTTGAAGGACAGCCTTACCGAGGTTCGCGGATAGTTTTATTAGTGTCTGACGGTGGTCAGATATTAACGGATGAGGCAAAAAAAGAAATTGCTAAGATTTATCGTGAAATGAATCTGACTATCTACTGGATATATCTTAAATCCAGACAGGAGATGACACTCGAAGCAAGTGATAATGACAACTTGTTATGGGTTGATATTCCTGAACGAAAATTACATACATTCTTTAAATCTATAGGTGTGCCATATCGTGCTTTTGAAGCCGGTTCATTACAGAGCTTCGCAGACGCTTTAGACGAAATCGACAAGCGGCACTATCAAACTCTGATTGTGGAAGAAACATTACCTCATGAACCCAAAGAAGATGTTTTTCTCTGGCTGGCGATGTTAGCGATGTTGTTACTGGCAAGTTCACATTTATATACATGGTGGGGAGTGAAAAAAGCCCATGAATAAAAAATTACAAACATTACGTTTTGTGCTGATTTTATTGATCATTTCTAGTGCTGCTTCAGCGATTTATCTGGGCATTCAATTATGGCAGGAAATGCAAGTTGAGCAATACATTGCTTCACCGTCCAGTAGCGATGAAGTGCCTGATGACCCTCGAGCACATTTCGCAAAGGCCGCTGATTTTGAAAAGCAGGAAAAACATGAATTAGCATTGGATCAGCTAACAATGGCCTTGGGTAATGCATCTCATCAATTGATGCCGCTGGCTTATTATAATCGTGCCAATATCAATCTCCGTTATGCGTTGGAAATGACTCAGGCGGATGCTCGGCAATTACCTTTAATTGAACTCGCTAAACAAGACTTCCGTCGTGCATTAGCCATTGATCCTGATATGTGGGATGCTCGTTACAATCTGGAAGTCGCTTTACGTGCTGTACCTGAAGATCCGGCGATCAACCCTGATTTTGAGAAAAATATCATCAGTAGTCAGCGTTCGATTGAGAGTAAAGCGTTTAAGGTAGATCTTCCATGAGATTGAGTTACCAGAAACGAATATTGCTGACAGCGGTTATCATGCTGACTGCATTAATTTTAGTCATGGCTGCGTTATGGTTCCCGCTGGTGAAACGTGATGTCAAAATCATGGACGCTATTTTTGTCATTGATATCACAGATAGCATGAATGTTAAGGATGCTGAACTTGATGGTGAAAAAGTCAGTCGTCTCAAGTGGGCTAAAGAGTTTACGCGCAGGACATTATTAGAAATGCCTTGTGGTGCACACGCCGGTCTGGCTATTTTTAGTGAAGCTAGAAGTTTGATTTTGATGAATCCGGTTGAAGTCTGTGCTTCCTATCATGACCTCACGCAAATGTTGGAACAAGTTAATCCTTATATGGCATGGGCGCGATCCAGTGAGGTGTCAAAAGCCGTCTATACGGCTATTCGCCAATCTAAAAAAATTGATCCAAAACCGACGATTATCATGTTAACCGACGGTCATGAATCTCCTCCGATTAATCCAACCTTGTTTCCAAAGTTTGCAGGAACACCCGGTGAGATACATGGGATTCTGGTCGGTATTGGTGGTGAAGAGTTGCTTCCTATTCCAAAAACAAATGATAAAGGCGTTATTGAAGGTGTCTGGGGTGTCAATGAAGTCATGCATGAAGACGTCTATGCGTCGATGAGAGCAGATAAAGATGTAAACGCCAATAGACCTAGAACTGAGCATTTGTCTTCACAGAAAAAATCACATTTAGCCACGTTGGCAAATCGGGTGGGATTTGCCTTTGTATCGTCACCCAAAGATCCTGTTGATTTGGTCGATACGATTCGTGATGAATCGAATACTCGTGAACAAACGATAGATTATGATCTATATGCTTGGTTTTCTGGCGCAGCTTTGTTGCTGATTTTGTTGGTATTTCTACCATATAGGTGGTTTGTACGAATAGACGATTGATCAATAGACGGAGTATTGTTACTGACATGGAATGTCATAATGATTTGAGGGTGTTTCAGCGCTCCTTGATAGATAACTATCATGGAGCGCCTCATGTCTGAGCTCAGTTGGGCTCATCCTTTCTTTTTCTACTGCCTGCCATTGGCTTTATTGCCCTGGATTTTTCAAAACACAACAAAAAAAATAGCCTGGCAAGGCTTTATACCTAAAGATAGCTTGTCAGGAGTACTTTTTGTACTCAGTAAGCTAGCTGCCTCAGTCGCGATGATTTGTCTTATTTTAACGCTGGCAGACCCTTATATTCCCGAACAAACAGTTGAGCGCACCCGACAAGGCGCCGAGTTTGTCGTCTTGTTAGATCGTAGCCGTAGTATGGATGACCAATTCGCCCGTCCCCCACGTAATACCTTGCAACGATATATGGGTGTTAAACACAGCAAACGTGAAGTATCACGGGATTATCTTGCTGAGTTCGTGAAACGTCGGCCGGATGATCGCTTTGGTTATGTGTTTTTTAGCACAAAAGCAACGGAAATTTTGAAGCTAACCTATAACAAAGACGCTGTTCTTGCCACGATCAATGCCGGTGGACTCGGGAGAGGCTTAACACAAACCGACATTTTTAAAGCGCTTAGTCTGGCGGTGAATATGTATAAAGACGAACCTTATCGTGGTTCACGAAATATCTTGCTCATCTCTGATGGTGGTCAGATTTTATCTGCAGAACAAACACACTATTTGCAGAAAGTGTTTAAAAAAATGCGATTGAACTTATATTGGATTTATCTGCGTTCGATGCGAGGCATGACACTGGATCCAAGTGACGATGACAGTTTGCTTTGGATAGACATGCCTGAGCGTAAATTACATCACTCCTTTAAAAATCTGGGTGTGCCTTATCAGGCATTTGAAGCTGGATCACTGGAAGAATTTGCCCAGGCGATTGATGAAATCCACAAACAGCAATCACAGCCATTGATTGTGGAAGAGCGCGTTCCCAAGCAAGCACATCATGATTTGTTTTTATGGATTGCGTTTCTTGCTCTGTTACCTTTGATGCTGAGTCGGTGCTTAACCGCATGGGGCGTCAACAGATAAACCCTAGCGAATATCGCAATTCTAATCTGGCTTTGTTATCTTGTAGGGCTTGTTCAGCCGATATATTTAAGGCTGATAGCACCTTTTTCATACAGCAGGAATCAATATGCTAGAAAGTCTGTCGCCCAATCAACTTATTGGTTTAATTGCGATTGTTGCTGTGGTTGCTGCTGCCTTAGCATATTTAGTGTTTGCCTTGCGCCATAGTCGCAAAACAGTCGAATTACAAACCCAAATACATGCACTACAATTGAGTCAAAGCGGACAAGAGCAACAACTGCAAACAGCACTGGCCACTGAGTCACGCTTAACGGCGGCACTGGATGAACACAAACAACAAATTCAGCAGTTGAATCAAACGCTAGAACAAACAAAACAGCAGCTACATCAAGCTGAAAAACACTTTGAAACAGCGCAGGCAAATAACCAGTCCTTGCAACAACAATTCAACGATAAAAAGACAGAGCTACAACAGCAGTTGGATGCTTTTCACGAATTACAAAAAGACTATCAGTCTTTATCAAATCAACATACTGAGCTTAAAACCACGCTCAACCGCCGGGAAGAGCACTTCAAAGAACAAATGGCGCAGCTGGCAGATACCAAACAATCGATGACCAAAGAGTTTGAGAATCTGGCGAATAAGATTTTTGAAGAAAAGGGCAAGACCTTTACCGATACCAGCAAATCGAGCATTGATGTGTTATTGAAACCGTTTCGTGAGCAGATTGAGAGTTTCCAGAAGCGGATTAATGATGTGCATGATGCGTCGATTAAAGGCAATACCAATCTCAATGCCGAAATTAAAAAGGTATTGGATATCGGCTTAAAAATGAGTGAAGATGCACATAATCTGACATCAGCTCTCAAAGGTGATTCACAGCAGCGTGGCGCCTGGGGTGAGGCTCAACTCAGACGCACCCTGGAGATGAGCGGTTTAATTGAAGATGCTCACTTTGAAGTCCAGACTGCGTTTAAAGATGCTGAAGGTAAACAGAAACAAACGGATTACTTGATCAAACTGCCTGATAACAAACACATCATTATCGATAGTAAAGTTTCACTTAACGCTTATGACCGTGCCGTGTCAGCAGAAACTCCTGAAGCCTATACTCTGGCGATGGCAGATCATGTTAGAGCCGTTCGTAAGCATATTGATGATCTGGCTTCAAAAGATTACACCAATGTGGTGGGTATGCGCAGTCCCAGCTTTGTGTTGATGTTTATGCCAATCGAACCTGCCTATATTGAAGCATTAAAAAATAATAAAGATCTATTTGAGTATGGCTACAAAAAAGGCATTGTGCTGGTATCTCATACAACTTTAATTCCTATTTTAAGAACGGTGTCTAATCTGTGGATGATGGAGCGTAGTAATGCCGAAGCACGCGAAATCAGTGAGAAAGCAGGGGATATCTATAATCAGGTCGCGATTGTGGCTGAACGTTTGCAAAAATTAGGGAATACCTTAGGCACTGTGAGTAATCAATATAATCAGGTCATCAAAGGTGTGGCGGGTAAACAAGGTCTTTATGGCAAAGTAGATCGCTTTGGTCAGTTATCGACAAAGGTCAGTAAAACATTGCCACAACTGGACACTATCGAACGTGATTATGAGACTGAACCTCTCACTATGATTGTGGAAGCAATAGAGGAAGAGGATGAAGATGAAACAAATTTATTGCCTCATAACGAACAACAAACATCAGCTGAAGAGTGACAAAAACCGACGTGATAAAAGATGATGAAGTCTGGCTGGATATTTCACTGACAAAGCAGCATTGCTGGCTACGTCAGGCTGATAGTGTGTTGTTTGAAGCATCTGTCTCTACAGCACTTAATGGTCCTGGTGAAAAAAATGGTAGTGGCTGTACTCCGCGTGGCTGGCATCAAATTCGTGCAAAAATCGGTAACCATCAGCCTATTAACAGTGTGTTTGTCGGGCGACGCCCAACAGCAGAGATTTATAGTGATGCCCTAAATGAGAAATTTCCAAAACGTGACTGGATCCTCACGCGTATCCTTTGGCTGAGCGGACTGGAAGTTGGTAAAAATCGACTGGGAAATGTTGATACAATGCGCCGATATATTTACATCCATGGTTGTCCTGATTTTTTGCCTATGGGAAAAGCGCTTTCTCATGGCTGTGTGCGTATGCGTAATCAGGATGTAGTGACTTTATTTGATCAGGTACACACTGGTCTTAAAGTCTGGATCCACGAATAAGGTTAAATCACTATGGCATTAGGCCCATTGATGGTCGATTTGCTCGGTACTGAGCTGAGCGAAGCAGAAAAAGAGATTCTCAAACATCCACTGGTCGGTGGCGTTATTTTATTTACTCGTAATTTTGAATCGGTGGAGCAGATCACGAGTTTGTGTGACGATATCCATCAACTCAGACAGCCGCATCTCCTTATTTCTGTGGATCATGAAGGCGGTCGAGTACAGCGTTTCAGAAAAGGCTTTAGTCGGTTACCACCAGTGGCTGCCATTGGTAAGGAATATCATCAACACCCAAAACTGACGCTGGAAAGAGCAGAACAAACCGGCTGGTTAATGGCGGCTGAATTACGGGCAGTGGGTGTTGATTTCAGCTTTGCACCAGTGTTGGACTTAGACTATGGCGTCAGCCAAGTGATTGGCGATCGTGCTTTTCACCGAGACCCGCTTGCGGTGACCGAGATAGCTCGTGCCTATATTCAAGGTATGAAACGTGCCTGGATGTCGGCGGTAGGGAAACATTTTCCCGGTCATGGTGCAGTAGAAGTTGATTCACATCTGGGCCTGCCTATCGACAGTCGCCACCTTGAAGATATGCTTCAAGCAGATATGTTGCCATTTGCAAGGTTATGTCAGACAGAGCTGGCAGGCATTATGCCCGCCCATATCGTTTACGAAAATAACGATAAATTACCGGCCTGCTTTTCACCTTTTTGGTTACAGGAAATGTTACGCGGTAAGTTACAGTATCAAGGTGCTATTTTAAGTGATGATCTGAGTATGGAAGGCGCAGCTATCATGGGGGGGCCTTTAGAAAGGGCCGAAGCAGCGTTATCTGCTGGCTGCGATATGGTGTTGGTATGTAATAACCCTGGCAGTGTTGAGCAGGTGATTGATGGCTTAAAAGCGAGTAGTGATCCTCTGAGAAATGCTCGTTTAATGCGATTACATGGTCGACATTCCACACCACGACATGAGTTACAACAAAGTGCTGAATGGAAACATGCTGTTCAAACAGTAATGGATTATGCGCCGGACCCAGAGATGGAGTTAAATCTCACATGATAACGAGGTTGCTGTTTTTCTTTTTCATGCTGCTGAGCTTTTCAGTTCATGCTGGTGGGGGAATCAATCCTGCTGCCATTGTAGGAATGCAGAGTTCATCGAGCCAAGAAAAAGCAGCTGATATATCGGTTGAGAAGCTTAATCTGACACAGCCGAGAATTACGGTAAAACGCTTTATTAAAGCGATGGATAAAGTGGCTGCTGGTGATAGCAAAGCGATAGAACAGGCCGTTTCAACGTTTGATTTATCTGATGTCAGTCCACTTATACGAGCTGAGCGTGGACGCGAAACTGCACGTCTACTGTTTAACATTATACAAATTGCCAAGACACCGAAACTTAGTGAGATTCCTCAAAAACCTAAAAGTAAACAATATACCTACCTGCGTACCGAGAATGGCAATATCGTGCTCAAGCTTGATGAGCAAGGTGATTGGTTATTCAGTCCAGAATCAATCGAAGCTATTCCTGATATTTTCAATGAACTGAGTCATAACAAAGAGCTGGTTGATAAGTCATCAGCAAAAGTGTCATTGCCTATCAGTGTCAGATTACGTTCAGACATTCCAGAATTTTTGAGATCAGGTTTTTTATTGGAATATTGGCAATGGATCGGTTTATTCCTGATTATTGTCGTCGGTTCAATTGCTGATAAAACACTCGCCTTTTTGTTAAAACTGCATATCAAACGGCGTAAGCATAAACATGCTTTATATACAGAGCTGGATGATGATGTCCTTCGTCCTTTAGGTTTAATGGCCATGGCATTGATGTGGTGGTCAGGCCTCAATTTGCTCGGTTTACCCGATACGGCGTTGTTGATCCTATTGGTTGCAGTAAAATTATTAGTGTCCATCTCAGGTATCTGGAGTGCCTTCCGGCTAGTCGATATCTTTAATGCCTATTGGACTGCTAGAGTCAGTAAAACGCAGACCAAATATGATGACTTATTAGTACCGATGATGACGAAGAGTATGAAAGTCTTTGTGGTCGTGATGGGAATCGTATTTGCTGCTGATAATCTGAATATTGATGTCACCAGTTTATTAGCCGGTCTTGGTCTCGGTGGTTTAGCCTTTGCGTTAGCCGCTAAAGATTTATTGGGTAACTTCTTTGGTTCATTAACGGTGCTGATGGATCGTCCCTTTCATATTGGTGACTGGGTCGTCATAGGTGATATTGAAGGTATGGTGGAAGAAGTCGGTTTTCGTAGTACACGAATCCGCACGTTTTATAACTCTCTTGTCACCATGCCAAACTCTATATTAACGACAACTAAAATTGATAATATGGGCGCACGTCGTTATCGACGTATGCTGACAAAATTAGCCGTCACCTACGACACACCACCAGAAAAAATTGAAGGTTTTTGTGAGGGGATTCGACGTATTATTCAGTTGCATCCCTATATGCGTAAAGATTTATATCAAGTCTATTTCAACGATTATGGTGCAGCTTCATTAGACATACTTTTATATGTGTTTTGGGCGACACCTGACTGGAACACCGAGCTTCGAGAACGGCATCGCTTTTTATTAGATGTACTCAGGCTGGCACGTCAGATGGAAATTGAGTTTGCTTTCCCAACCCAGACGCTTTATCTAAAACGGGGTCAGAATGGTGTACCTAAAGCATCACCATATTCCCCTGCAATGAGTCAGGAAGAGGCATTTGCCAAAGGCCATGCTGAGGCTGAGTCTATTGTCGGCCAGACACTTGGCGATAGAATTCCGGGACCGGTAGAGTTCCCTCGCTAAATTAATCATAGAAATAGGTTTAATACATTAATGCCAAAATCGTTTGTCCACCTTCATTTACATACTGACTACTCATTAGTTGATGGTTTAGTCAGGGTGAAACCCTTGGTCAAAAAAGTGGCCGATGAAGGTATGCCTGCTATTGCCATCACCGATCATCATAATTTATTCGCGGCAGTGAAGTTATTTAATGCGGCGATGCAGGCTGGTGTGAAACCGATATTAGGCGCCGATCTGCGTTTACGTGATCCGAATGATGCGAAGCACAGTACACGCTTTGTGCTGTTATGTATGAATCTGGAAGGGTTTCATAATCTGTCACGCCTATTATCAAAAGCTTATATGGAAGGTCAGCACCTCGGTGTACCGATGTTGGAAGCTGATTGGCTACAGGGGCAAACCGATGGATTGATTTGTTTATCTGGTGGCCGTGAAGGTATTTTGGGTAAAGCCTTACTCAATCATCAGAAAGATGAAACTGAGCAGCAATTGGCCTTCTGGCAGACATTGTTTCCTGATCGTTTATACATGGAGTTGATTCGTACTGGCCGTGAAGATGAAGAACGCTTTATCCGTGCTGCTACAGCGTTAGCTGCTGAAAAAGACTTACCGGTAGTCGCGACTAACGATGTACGCTTTTTAACGCCAGATCAGTTTGAAGCGCATGAAGCCAAAGTGTGTATCCACGAAGGCCGACAACTAGATGATCCGCGCCGACCACGTAATTACTCTGAGCATCAATATCTGCGTAGTGCTGAAGAAATGACTTCCTTATTTAAGGATATTCCGGAAGCGATAGAAAATACGGTTGAAATTGCCAAACGTTGTAATCTTCAACTCACATTGGGTGAACATTACCTGCCAGATTTCCCGGTACCGGAAGGTATGACCATTGAGCAGTTTTTCAGTGAAGAGTCTTTTAAAGGTCTTGCTGAACGCTTAGACGTGTTGTTCCCGGAGGATGCTGACAGAGAAGCGAATAAAGCCCGTTATGAAGAACGTTTGCAGATTGAGCTTGATGTTATTAACCAGATGGGATTCCCAGGCTACTTCCTGATCGTTGCTGACTTCATTCAGTGGGCAAAAAATAATGATGTGCCAGTTGGACCCGGACGGGGTTCCGGTGCAGGTTCATTGGTGGCTTATGCTTTAAAAATCACCGACCTTGATCCCTTGCAATATGACTTGCTGTTTGAACGTTTTCTTAACCCTGAACGTGTCTCCTTACCTGACTTTGACGTCGACTTTTGTATGGATGGTCGTGACCGGGTTATTGAGTATGTATCACAACATTATGGCCGCGATCATGTATCACAAATTATTACCTTCGGGACCATGGCCGCCAAAGCGGTACTACGTGACGTCGGGCGTGTATTAGGTCATCCCTATGGCTTTGTAGATCAACTGGCAAAATTAGTCCCGTTTGAATTAAAAATGACGCTTAGTAAAGCAATGGAACAGGAACCATTGCTGAAAGATCGTTATGACAATGAAGAAGAAGTTAAAACCCTGATTGATTTGGCTTTACAGCTGGAAGGGTTAACCAGAAACGTCGGTAAACATGCGGGTGGTGTGGTTATCGCGCCGAAAGTATTGACTGAATACACGCCCATCTACAGTGAGCACAATGGTGCCGGCCTGGTTTCTCAGTTTGATAAAGATGATGTGGAAAGTGTCGGTCTGGTGAAGTTTGACTTCTTGGGGCTGAAGACGCTGACAGTCATTGACTGGGCAATGAAAAACGTCCGCACGCTGCTACCTAAAGAAGATGCGGATAAAATCGATATTGCCAACTTACCATTGGACGATAAACCGACCTACGCTTTATTGAAACGCTGTGAAACAACTGCTGTATTCCAGCTTGAATCTCGTGGGATGAAAGAGCTGGTCAAACGACTGCAGCCAGACAATTTTGAGGATATTGTGGCTCTGGTTGCTTTATTCCGTCCCGGTCCTTTGCAATCGGGCATGGTAGATGACTTTGTTAACCGTAAACATGGTCGTGCAAAAGTTGATTACCCTCACCCTGATCTTGAGCCTGTACTGAAGCCAACCTATGGGGTAATTGTCTATCAGGAACAGGTTATGCAAATCGCCCAGATTCTGGCGAATTACAGCCTGGGTGGCGCCGATATGTTGCGCCGAGCGATGGGTAAGAAAAAACCAGAAGAAATGGCTAAGCAACGCTTGTTGTTCCTGGAAGGCGCCACAAATCGCGGTATTGAAGAAAAAGAAGCTGGCCCAATCTTCGACTTGATGGAGAAATTCGCTGAGTATGGCTTTAATAAATCTCACTCAGCAGCCTATGCCTTAGTCGCGTATCAGACTGCCTGGCTAAAAGCGCATTATCCAGCCGCATTTATGGCGGCAGTCTTATCAGCCGATATGGATAACACGGATAAGGTCGTTGGCCTAATTGATGAATGCCGTGATATGAAACTGAAGGTGCTACCACCAGACGTCAATCACAGCAAAATCAAATTTACCGTTGAAGATGAAAGAACGATTCGTTATGGCTTAGGTGCGATTAAAGGTGTGGGCGAATCAGCCCTGGCCGGTATCGTGTCAGAGCGTGAACAAGGTGATGCATTTAGTTCTTTGTATGATTTCTGCCGTCGGGTAGATATGCGTAAGATTAACCGCCGGGTGATGGAGTCGCTGGTTAAAGCTGGCGCAATGGATTCACTGGGGGGACATCGTGCCAGTATAGAAGCTAGCCTGACTAAAGCCATGCAGATTGCCGATCAACACCGTCGAAATAAAGACAGTGGCCAGAATGATTTGTTTGGGCTCAGTCCTGAAGTGGATAGTGGTCAGGATGAACCATTGGAAGCGGCAGCGGAATGGGCAGAAGAGCATTTATTACAGGCTGAAAAAGATACTTTAGGTTTGTATCTAAGCGGACATCCGATTGATCGTTATCAGCAAGAACTGGCTGAATTTATTCCTAAACGCATTAATGAACTCGATGCGCCAGAATCCAAAGGTTATCAGCGTAATGAGAAACCGGTGTTAACTGCTGGACTGGTGGTAGCCATTCGCACCATGAAATCAAAAAATGGTGGGCGTATGGCTTTCATCACACTGGATGATCAGAGCGGTCGGCTCGAGGTCCGTGTATTTGCCGATGTGTATGACCAATATCAAAGCTTTATTCAGCCTGACAAGCTAGTTGTTATACAAGGCAAAATTGGACAAGATAATTTCACTGGTGGCCTGGCCGCAACAGCAGAAAAAGTCTTTGATATCACTGGTGCTCGTGAAGCGTTTGGTCATTCCCTGCAGATCAATATTGATAATAAAGACAAGGCCAGTCAATGGATTGAACAGATGAAAAATACGCTTACGCCATTCAAGGGAGGCGCTTTATCACTGGAATTGTTATACCAGAATGAACAGGCCAGTACCGTGATTATGTTAGGTGATGACTGGCAAGTAACCCCGAGTGATACTTTAATGAGTCAGCTAGCGATGCTGCCGGAAAGTCATAAAGTTACCGTCCGATACCGTGCTACGATGACAAACTAAACAGCTGTAAAGCGTGATACGGATATTAGTATGGAAATTCACATTGTTGTAGGATAAACACACTATCTGAGCATTGTTGCAAGAGGACTAGCAGAGTGGATATGACACCTTATTTTAGACTGATGGCAGACAAGGATGCCTCAGATATGTTTTTCTGTACTGGTACTGAACCTCATATCAAAATACAGGGCATTATCAGGCCGGTTGGCACCCAGAAACTAGCACCGGGTGACGTAAAAGAAATGGCTTATTCGATGATGACGGATGAGCAAGCAAAAGAGTTTGAAACCACGCTCGAGATGAACTTTGCTGTTCCTCTCAAAGGCGTGGGGCGTTTCCGGGTCAATATTTTCCGGCAGCGCGGCGAGTGTTCTATTGTTATCCGTTATATTAAAACGACAATTCCGACCTTTGAACAAATCGGCCTACCAGATGTGTTGGGTGAAGTAGTGATGGAAAAACGTGGGCTGATTCTTGTGGTTGGTGCCACTGGCTCGGGTAAGTCTACAACGCTGGCATCGATGATTGGTCACCGTAACCGTAATTCCAGTTCACATATTCTCACGATTGAAGATCCGCTGGAATTTGTACACAAGCATGAACGCTCTATTGTGCAGCAGCGTGAAGTGGGGATTGATACCTTATCCTATGAGAATGCTCTAAAGAATGCCTTGCGTGAGGCGCCAGACGTTATCCTCATAGGGGAAATTCGTGATATGGAAACGATGAAGCACGCGATCAATTATGCTGAAACGGGTCACTTGTGTCTGGCGACACTTCATGCCAATAACGCGAATCAGGCGCTCGACAGAATCATTAACTTCTTCCCCGAAATCTTACATAGACAGTTATTAATGGATTTATCCCTTAATCTGCGAGCCATTATTTCTCAACGCTTATTACCAACAAAAGAGGGTGGTCGTGTACCAGCTGTTGAGGTCATGCTTAACTCTCCTTATATCTCAGATTTGATTAATAAAGGAGAAATTGGCAGTATCAAAGATGCGATGCGTGACAGTAATGAAAAAGGTACCATTACGTTTGATCAGGCGCTTATTAGTCTGTATCGCAGTGGTAAAATTTCAGAAGAAGATGCATTGATGAATGCAGATTCACGCAATGATTTGAGCCTGGCAATTCGTCTTGAGGATGATAGCTCTGGCACAGACACACCAGATGAATTGATTCTCAGCTAAGTCTCTTTTGGGCTTAATGTGTATAATTCACCCATTTTGAATATCTAAGGTAATCCTGATGCAGTTAAATTTCCTTGACTACGAACAGCCCATCGCTGAGCTGGAAGCGAAAATTGATGAGTTGCGTTACATGAGTAATGACAGTGATTTAAATATCACTGAAGAGATTCAAAAGTTAAAGGAAAAAAGTGAAAGTCTGACAAAATCGATTTTCTCTTCATTAACACCTTGGCAAATTACTCAAATGGCACGCCATCCTCAGCGTCCATATACCCTTGATTACATTAAATTATTGCTGACAGACTTCGAAGAACTGCACGGTGATCGTACTTATGCTGATGATGCTGCTCTGGTAGCAGGTATCGGTCGTCTAAATGGTCGACCGGTTGTGGCTATAGGCCACCAAAAAGGACGTGATACCAAAGAAAAAGTGGCCAGAAACTTCGGCATGCCACGTCCTGAAGGTTACCGTAAAGCATTACGTGTCATGAAAATGGCAGAACGTTTTGGTATACCTGTGATTACGTTTATTGATACACCTGGCGCTTACCCTGGTATCGGTGCTGAAGAGCGAGGTCAAAGTGAAGCGATTGCCCGTAATCTGTTTGAAATGGCGCAATTAAAGACACCGATTATTAGTACCGTTATTGGTGAAGGTGGTTCAGGTGGTGCATTAGCCGTAGGCGTTGCTGATCATCTGATGATGCTTGAATATGGTATTTATTCGGTGATTTCACCTGAAGGCTGTGCTTCTATTTTATGGAAAAGTGCAGAAAAAGCTTCTGATGCCGCTGCTACCTTAGGTGTTACATCATCACGATTGAAAGAGTTGAATTTGATTGATGAAGTTGTCGCTGAACCTTTAGGTGGTGCTCATCGAAATGTGCCTGAGATGGCAAAACGTGTTAAACAAGCGATTGAAAACAAACTGAAAGAATTAGAAAAAATCCCCGCAGAGAAATTAATCAAACAGCGTCAGGAAAAATTACTGAACTACGGCGCCTTTGAGGGATAAAAAACGGGGTGGCTCTAAATCCCCAAAAAATCATCACTGAAATTACTACATTGGCGGCAGGACGCTCTGTTTGTCTTGCCTATAGTGGTGGTGTTGACTCTCACGTGTTATTGCATCTTCTGGCAACAACACAGCATCCACAGCTCACTCAGATTCGTGCCGTACATATTAACCATGGTTTGAATACAGCAGCAGGGGAGTGGGCTGAACACTGCGCCGATGTTACTGAAAAAATTGGTGTCCCATTCAGCTCGATTAACGTTGATGTTAAGCATATTGAGCATTTAGGTATGGAAGCCGCTGCCAGAAAAGCGCGTTATAAGGCATTGAGTAAAGAGCTATCGCCTGATGATGTACTGGTGACAGCACAGCATCAGCATGATCAGGCTGAAACGCTTTTATTACAGCTATTTCGTGGTGCCGGCCCGTTAGGGTTGTCTGCTATGTGGCCGGAAAGCCAGTCACATAATATGACGATTATCCGACCTCTATTGGGTGTGTCTAAGCAGGATATTATTGATTATGCCGAACTGCATCAGCTTAGCTGGATCGATGACCCGAGTAATGAAAACACCGACATCAACCGCAATTATCTGCGTCAAACCGTCTGGCCTGTTCTTCAAGAGCGTTGGCCTTCGCTGGAAAAAACCATTGCTCGTAGTGCTATGCACTGTCAGGAGACCAGCCTGTTATTAGCACAATTGGCAGAGCAGGACCGAGACCTATGTCAGTCCCAAAGTGAAGATTTGTCTATCGCTGCAGTGAAACGACTTCCTGTAGAGCGTCAGAGAAACCTGTTGCGGTTTATGATTGAAGTAGCGGGTTATGAGTTACCGTCTACAGCAATTTTACAGCGCATTATTGAAGACGTTATCAATGCCGCAGAAGATAAAATGCCTGTGGTACGCTGGTCTGATGTTGAAGTCAGGCGTTATCGTGATGCTTTGTATGTTCAGGCTTCTACCAATCCAGAATCTTCTTCAACAGAGATTAACTTTACTGGCCCTGCTGAACTTGTTTTGTCTGAGGGCTGCACAGTGAAATGGCAGCTTACTTCTGGTGATGGCTTAAAAATATCCGTACTTAATGGTGATTTAACATTGCGTTACCGTCAGGGTGGGGAAAAAATTCGCCTTAGGGGACATCCGCAACATAAATCATTAAAACAGCTTTTTCAGGAGTGGTCTGTGCCGCCATGGAAGCGGTCAACTATTCCGCTATTTTTTGTCGGAACCGAGTTAGTCGCTGTTGTGGGCTATGGTTATGCCGAACATTATGCGGCGGAGACTGGTGAAAAAGGCTGGCTGCCTTATCTTCACGGTGATTTTCAACCAGATTTAGATTGAGCGGGAAGGGCAATTCTGATAATTTATACGCTATTTTGAGCGCAGCCATTCTGGCCGCGTCGTTATTTATTGAACTCTCCATATTATGACTAAATTTATTTTCGTCACTGGTGGTGTTGTGTCTTCCCTGGGTAAAGGGATTGCTGCGGCGTCACTGGCTGCTATTCTTGAAGCTCGTGGACTGAAAGTCACATTGGTAAAGCTTGATCCATACATCAACGTTGATCCTGGCACGATGAGCCCGCTTCAGCACGGTGAGGTTTTTGTCACAGAAGATGGTGCTGAAACCGATCTAGACCTTGGTCACTATGAACGATTTATTGATGCGGATATGACCCGTAGCAATAACTATACGACCGGACAGATTTATGAAAATGTAATCCGTAAAGAACGTCGTGGCGAGTATTTAGGTAATACCGTTCAGGTTATCCCGCACATTACCGATGAAATCAAGCGCTGTATTTTTGAAGGTGCTGGTGATGCTGATGTGGCGTTGATTGAGATTGGTGGCACGGTGGGTGATATTGAATCTTTACCTTTCCTTGAAACCATTCGTCAAATGGCGTCTGAATTAGGTCGTGATCGCGCACTGTTCTTACATTTGACCTTGGTGCCGTATATCGCTTCGGCAGGTGAAATTAAAACCAAACCGACACAGCATTCTGTTAAAGAACTAAGAACTATTGGTATTCAACCGGATGTATTAGTCTGTCGGATGGATCGTCCATTGCCGGAGTCAGAGCGTAAAAAAATTGCGCTTTTTACCAATGTACCAGTGAACAATGTTGTCTCTTGTGTTGATGTAGACAGTATCTACAAGATTCCAATGGAACTGCATCATCAAGGTTTAGATGACATTGTGGTCAAACAGTTGGGTCTGGAGGCGAAACCGGTTGATTTAAGTCAGTGGCAACAAGTCTATGACAACCTGACCAAACCAGAAGGTGATGTCAATATTGCTATGGTCGGTAAATACATGGAACTGACCGAAGCATATAAATCATTGTCTGAATCATTGATTCATGCAGGCATTCATACTAGAACTAAAGTCAATGTCCATTATGTTGATTCCGAGCTTGTTGAGCAGCAAGGTCCAGAGTCTATTAAAGGTATGGATGCGATTCTAGTACCGGGTGGATTTGGTGAACGTGGTGTTGAAGGAATGATCCAAACAGCACAGTTTGCCCGTGAAAATAATATTCCTTACCTAGGTATTTGTTTAGGTATGCAGGTTGCGGTGATTGAGTATGCGCGCCATAAAGCAGGTATGCCTGAAGCCTACAGTACAGAATTTGATCTGAAAACCACCGATCCTGTTATTGGTTTAATCACTGAATGGCAAAGAGAAGATGGCAGCGTTGAACAGCGTGACCATGACTCAGATCTGGGTGGCACTATGCGCTTGGGTGGTTACCCATGTGTGCTTAAACCCGGTAGCCTAGCCCAGAAAATCTATGGTGAAGATGAAATCGTTGAGCGTCATCGCCATCGTTATGAGTTCAACAGTAATTACAAAGAAAAACTGGAACAGGCGGGTCTTGTGTTCTCTGGTATGTCGAAAGATGAAACATTAGCTGAAATGATTGAGATTCCAGATCACCCATGGTTTGTTGCTTGTCAGTTCCATCCAGAATTTACATCGACACCGCGCCATGGACACCCTTTATTCGAAGGGTTTATCAATGCCGCCAAACTGAATAAAAAAAATAGAGGTTAATTCCATGCAATTATGTGGTCATGAAGTAGGAGGCAGACAGCCTTTATTTTTAATCGCTGGTACCTGTGTTATTGAAAGTGAACAAATGACAATGGATGTGGCGGGTCAGCTGAAAGAAATCACCGACAAGCTGGGCATTCCATTCATTTATAAATCATCTTTTGATAAAGCAAATCGTACATCGACAAAAAGCTATCGTGGGCCAGGCCTAGAAGCCGGCTTAGCGATTCTGGAAAAAGTTAAAAAAGAATTTAACTTACCTATATTGACCGATGTGCATGAAGACACACCATTAGCAGAAGTCGCCAGTGTGGTGGACGTGTTACAAACACCAGCATTCTTATGCCGTCAGACTAATTTTATCGTCAATGTCGCCAGTCAGGGGTTGCCAGTTAATATCAAAAAAGGGCAGTTTCTGGCGCCTTGGGATATGCAACACGTGGCAGATAAAGCTAAATCAACGGGTAACCAACAAATCATGTTATGTGAGCGTGGTACTTCATTTGGTTATAACACCTTAATATCTGATATGCGTGGTTTGCCGACCATGCGTAATATGGATTGTCCAGTAGTTTATGATGCAACCCATTCGGTCCAGCAACCTGGTGGACAAGGCGGTGCCTCAGGTGGTCAACGTGAGTTTGTGCCAGTTTTAGCTCGGGCCGCGGTAGCAACAGGTATTGCCGGTGTGTTTATGGAAACACACCCTGAACCAGAAAAAGCCTTAAGTGATGGACCTAATTCCTGGCCATTACATAAAATGACAGCATTGTTAGAAATGCTTCAAGCAATAGATGCAACAGTAAAACAACAAGACTTTATCGAAGATGAGCTGTTAGCTGGTCGATAAATCGATATCAAAAAAACATTACGGGAGCAGAGCATTGAGCAAAATCATTGATGTAAAAGCAAGAGAAATTATCGATTCACGTGGTAATCCTACCGTTGAAGCTGATGTTATTCTAGAAAGCGGTGCGTTTGGTCGTGCAGCGGTACCATCTGGTGCCTCAACGGGTGAACGTGAAGCTGTTGAATTACGTGACGGTGATAAAAGTCGTTACTTAGGCAAAGGCGTGCTGAAAGCAGTTGAGGCTGTTAACGGCGAATTAAGAGAAGCCGTACTCGGTATGGATGCCCATGACCAGCGTGCTTTAGACAATAAACTGATTGTGACTGACGGCACCGAAAATAAAAGCCGCTTAGGCGCCAATGCATTATTGGCTATCTCCATGGCATCTGCTCGTGCTGCTGCTGCCGATGCGAAGAAAACGCTATATAAATACCTATCAACTGAAGAGAAAGCCGTGATGCCAGTTCCGATGATGAATATCATCAACGGTGGTTCGCATGCTGATAATAGCGTCGATTTACAAGAATTCATGATTATGCCTGTCGGTGCATCCAGCCTTACGGAAGCCGTACGTTATGGTGCTGAAGTCTTTCATGAGTTGAAAAAAGTCCTGAATGGCCGTGGCTTGAACACCGCTGTTGGTGATGAAGGTGGGTTTGCACCTGATCTGCCTTCAAACGAATCAGCGATTGAAGTGATTCTGGAAGCGATCAAAAACGCCGGTTATGAAGCAGGTAAAGATATTATGCTGGCATTAGATGCGGCCAGTTCTGAGTTTTATAAAGATGGCATGTATGTGCTGGCTTCAGAAAATCGTTCATTAACCTCAGCTGAGTTTGCTGATTTATTGGCAGACTGGTCGAGTAAATATCCGATCATCAGTATCGAAGACGGCATGGATGAAAATGACTGGGAAGGCTGGAAATTGTTGACCGATAAAATTGGCGACAAAGTACAGTTGGTTGGTGATGACTTGTTCGTGACAAACCCGAAAATTCTGCAGCAAGGCATTGATAAAGGTGTTGCCAATTCAATTCTGATTAAAGTGAATCAGATTGGTACTTTATCCGAAACCTTGGATGCGATTAACTTAGCGAAAGCCAACGGTTATACCGCTGTTGTTTCTCACCGTAGTGGTGAAACTGAAGATACCACTATTGCTGATTTAGCCGTAGCGACCAATGCTGGTCAAATCAAAACAGGTTCATTGTCTCGTTCAGATCGTGTAGCGAAATATAATCAATTAATTCGCATCGAAGCTGAGTTAGGTGATGCTGCATCTTATCCAGGAATGAAGGCGTTTAACGTCCAACAAGCCTAGATTATATGTCCAAACCCGTCATGATTCTGTTAGCCGTGATATTGGTATTGCTTCAATACCGGTTGTGGTTCAGTCATGACGGGCTTCCTTCCTTATTACGTCTTCACCAGGCTGTAGAAAAGCAACGCATTGATAACGCTGAGTTAAAAGAGCGTAATCAAGTCCTTGCTGCTGAGGTACAAGATTTGAAAAGCGGTCTTGACGCACTCGAAGAAAGAGCGCGCAGCGAGTTAGGTATGGTGAAACCAGGCGAAACCTTTTTCCAGATTATTGATAAAACTGATGAGCAGTAAACACGCTGTTTGGGCCGTTGTGCCCGCTGCAGGTATTGGCAGCCGTATGCAGGCTGATATTCCAAAGCAGTATTTAGAGATTGATAACAAACCCGTATTGCAATTAACGCTTGAACGTCTAGCCTCACATCCCGCAATTGATGGCATTGTGATTGCTTTGGCTGAAGACGACCAATGGTGGTCTGACTTATCACTCTCCTTACCTTGTCAACTACTGACAGCAACTGGAGGCAAAGATCGCTCGGATTCTGTGGCAAATGCGTTGAAGGTATTACAGCAACAGTTAGCTGACGATCCTTGGGTCTTGGTTCATGATGCAGCCAGACCTTGTCTGCGCCACGAGGATATCGATCGTATGTTAACAACATTATCTGACGATAAAGTTGGTGGCATTCTCGGTATTCCGGTATCAGACACAGTCAAGCGAGTCGATGCGGATAATGTCATTAAAGAAACAGTATGTCGTCAGGGGCTTTGGCGTGCAGCTACGCCGCAGATGTTTCGTTTAGCAATGCTTTCCCAAGCTTTAGCGTCAGCAGCAGCCCAATCACTAGCCGTTACCGATGAAGCCAGCGCGATAGAGCTTGCTGGTTACCAACCGCGAATGGTGGAAGGACATAGCGACAATATCAAAATTACCTTACCTCAAGACTTAGCACTTGCAGCACTTTATTTGCGTCAACAGACAGGAGAGCGTTAATGCGTATCGGACATGGTTATGATGTTCATCGGTTTATTGCGGATACACCGTTAATTATCGGTGGTATGACCATTCCATACACACATGGGCTTGAAGCACATTCAGATGGTGATGTGTTGATTCATGCGATCTGTGATGCATTGCTGGGGGCTGCAGGGTTATGGGATATCGGACATCATTTTCCTGATAATGATGATGCCTTTAAAGGTATTGATAGCCGTATTCTATTGCGAAGAGTTATCAGCGACCTTTCAGATAGAGGATGGTGTGTGAGTAATATCGACGCTACGATTATTGCACAAGCACCGAAAATGGCCCCTTTTATTCCGCAAATGCGAGAATTATTGGCAGAGGATATGCAAACGGATCTCACTGCTATTAATATCAAAGCTACAACGACGGAAAAATTAGGATTTGCTGGTCGTAAAGAAGGTATCGCGACACATGCGGTCGCCCTGATTAAGCAGATAGGCTAACGATCTTGTCAGAATTTAATTTTGCCACATTAGCCAGAGTAAATAGCGCAGCATTGAATCATCGCTGCCTTATTCGTCAGACGCCTGAAGATTTTCAAGTAGAAGAACAACTACCATTTGAGCCTGCGGGTTTCGGGCCTCATGTGATGTTGCAGATTACTAAAACAGATACCAATACAGATTGGTTAGCCAAGCAACTGGCACAATTCGCTGGTGTTGCCGAGGTCGGTGTAGGTTATGCGGGATTAAAAGATCGACATGCTGTCACGACACAATGGTTTAGCGTCAATACGGAAGGGGGGACTGAACCTGACTGGTCAGCATTTGAATCTGAGCTAATAAAAATTAACTGCATTACACGACATAATAAAAAATTAAAGCGTGGTGTATTATCCGGGAACCGGTTTACTTTAAACTTAAATGTTGTTGAAGGTGATAAAGAAAGTTGGGAGTCTGCACTTAATCAGGTACAAAAAGAGGGTGTACCCAATTATTTCGGTGAGCAGCGATTTGGTCATCAGATGGGTAATTTACATGCAGTGGAACACTGGTTTGAGCATGGGAGAAAACCAAAAAGTCGAACTAAAAAAAGTTTGTACCTTTCTGCTGCACGTTCGTGGTTGTTTAATCTTGTGGTGAGCGAGCGGGTACAGACACAAAACTGGAATCAATTTATCACTGGTGATGTGATGCAGTTGAATGGCAGCCATAGTTGTTTTCAATCAGAAAAAGGTGATACTCAACTACTTGAACGCCTGAAAAGTTTTGATATTCACCCAACGGGGCCACTTGTTGGACAAGGAGAGCTTCAGAGTGAGGAAAACTGTCAGCACTTAGAAGCCGCGGTACTGGACTCATGGCAATCTTGGATTCTAGGGTTATCAAGGCAGGGCCTGAAACAAGAACGACGAGCAATCCGACTTGTGCCGAAAGAATTTAAATGGCATTGGAATGAAGCCGGTCTGCAGCTGACGTTTTTTTTACCGTCAGGTTGTTTTGCTACTTCTGTATTGAGAGAACTGGCAGTTATTCAGGATGCCAGTGAGAGAATTATTCAAACAGATAGCTAGTCATAGGAATAAGATTATTAATTGGAGGTCTTTATGTTGAAACAATTATGCACAGCGCTGGCCTTCTTTAGCTTTTTTATGACCCACATCGCTTTAGCTTCAAGCTGGCAAGCTAAGAGTATGGATAAGCATTTAGCCGTCATAGAATTGTTCACTGCAGAGGGGTGTGGTTTGTGTCCACCTGCCGAGAAATGGGTGAAACAGCTTCCTGAGAAGGGGATAACCAGTGACGAGGCTGTTATCTTAAATTTCCATGTTGATTATCTCGATGATAAAAAAGGCTGGATTGATCAGTTTGCCAGTCCTGTTTTTACTGAAAGACAAAAACAATTGGCTAGATTAAATCTATTCCAAACGGTATATACCCCAGAGTTTTTCATTAGTGGCGAAATCTTGCATGATTGGCGATCACATGGACTTGAAGCGATAGATTTTGTTCGTGACTTTAAGCCACAAGCTGACATCACAATACATGCGAATAAAAATGAAAACACGATATCAGTGAATACGCAGGTGGAAGTGCAAGGGGATGACAATGAACAAAACAGCCAAGTCTACTTAGCTTTGACAGAAAATAATGTCATCAGCAAGGTTCGTGGTGGCGATAACGCTGGTGCTACATTTAATCACCAATATCTGGTCAGAGCATGGCTTGGACCATTCAAACTGACTGAAGATGGCAAAGCTGACTTTGATACACATATACCTCTCGAAAAAGAATGGAAATTAACGGATATGTCGTTGGTCGCCATTGTTCAAAATATGGAAAATGGCTACGTCTTACAAGGGCTGGCCTTACCTTTAAAAGATTAATAGATGGATTATTTACCAATATTTTTAGACTTAAAACAGCAACACTGTCTCGTTATCGGCGGAGGTAGTGTTGCCACACGTAAGAGCAAGCTGCTGTTAAAAGCTCAGGCAATGGTGACAGTTGTATCACCTGAGATAACAGAGTCACTAAAAGAACTTGTCCAGCAAGGCCAGATTAGCTGGGTGCAATCATTATTCACATCAACGCATATCAGCAATCAGCGTTTGGTTATTGCAGCAACAGATGATGAGAAGATTAATCAGGCTATACATGCTGTTGCTCAACAGAAGCACATCTTAACTAATCTCACTGATAATCCTGACAGCAGTGATTTTATTTTTGCTTCTGTATTAGATCGTTCTCCCATTATTGTGGCAGTATCGAGTGGCGGCGAATCGCCTGTTCTGGCAAGGAATCTACGTGCTCGTCTGGAAACATTAATCCCACCTGCTTATAGCAAGCTGGGGGAACTGATGGGGAAATATCGAGAGACTGTCAAACAAAAATTTGGTGAACTCCGTCAGAGGAGACAGTTTTGGGATAACGTTTTGTCAGGACCAGTTGCCGATCATGTCATGGCAGGACGAGAAGAGATTGCTGAACATATTTTGCAACAGCAGTTGGCTGATGAAAGTGAAACAGTTGAAACCGGTGAAGTTTTTCTGGTTGGGGCTGGACCAGGTGATCCAGAGTTGCTCACCTTTAAGGCATTAAGACTAATGCAGCAAGCTGATATTGTTTTTTATGATCGTTTGGTGAGTAAAGAAATACTAGCTTTGGTTCGTAAAGAAGCGGAGTTAGTCTACGTTGGCAAACAACGCGCCTGGCATGCTGTCAGACAAGAGGAAATCAATAAATTACTGCTAGAACATGCTAAGCAGGGTAAACGTGTTTTAAGATTAAAAGGGGGAGATCCCTTTATCTTTGGCCGTGGTGGTGAAGAAATTGATACGCTGGCAGAAAATGCTATTCCTTTTCAAGTAGTACCTGGCATCACTGCTGCATCAGGCTGTGCCTCTTATGCCGGGATACCGTTGACTCATCGAGACTATGCTCAGAGCTGTGTTTTTGTGACAGGTCAATTAAAAGAGGGGGAATTAAATTTAAATTGGTCTGTCTTAGTAAAACCCAGACAGACAGTGGTGGTGTATATGGGGTTGGCCGGGTTAACTCAGCTTAGCCAAAAATTACAACAGCATGGTATGCCAGCAGACATGCCTGCTGCCTTAGTTCAGCAAGGGACAACTGAAAATCAAAAGGTCTGGTTAAGTACGATTGATGAGTTGCCTGATTTAGCGGAACGAGAAAAACCGATGGCACCCACATTGCTCATCATTGGTGAAGTAACAAAACTCCACGATAAACTGGCTTGGTTTAAAACTGGTTGATATCAGCCATTCTGGTTGGTTTATTATAGCCGTTAATGGGGTATTTCACATAGTTGATAAGTGTAAGTATATGTTAAGACAGTATTAAAAAAGTTGGCATTAAATGTGCTCTCATAATTGAGTTTTACAACCATAAAAATAACTCAGGAGAGTATAGGTAATGCAATTTCCGCAAAAGAGAAAGCTGATTTGCGTCATGCTTGCTTCTGCACTGTTTTCCAGTGCGAGTTTTGCTGCTGACGATGATGTGAAATTAAGCGACATTGAAGTCGTAGGAACAACCCCTCTACATGGAGTAGGCTTACCGAAAGATCAAGTAGCTGCAAATGTGCAGACTGCGACTGACGAAGATATCGAACGTGTTCAGGCCTTAGATATTTCTGATTTCATGAACAAGACATTAGGTAGTGTCAGTCTTAATCAAGCACAAAACAACCCATTCCAGCCCGACTTGCAATTCCGTGGCTTTACAGCTTCGCCTTTAGTTGGTAATTCTCAAGGTTTATCAGTCTATGTAGACGGCATTCGTGTTAACGAGCCTTTTGGTGACGCCGTTAACTTTGAATTAATTCCAGAGTCAGCTATTGCCAGTACAAACCTGATCCCAGGGTCGAACCCATTGTTTGGTTTGAATACACTGGGCGGTGCATTATCAATTAAAACCAAAACAGGGTTTACTAATCCTGGACATAGCTTAGAAGCATATACTGGCTCATTTGGTCGTGATTCAGGCACTATTGAGAGTGGTGGTAGCGACGGTAATTTTGCTTACTTTGTTACAGGTTCGATTACTAAAGAAGATGGCTGGCGTGACTTTTCACCTTCACGCGTAGAGCAGTTTTTCACAAACCTGAGTTATGCAGATGAAGACACTACATTGGATTTCGGTATCACAGCCGTTGATAGTGACTTGAATGGTAATGGTGCATCACCTATTGAGTTAGTTGCCGCAGATCGTGAAGCGGTATTCACTCATCCAGATAATACGCAAAACAAACTGCGTATGTTTACTTTGAATGGTACGCATTGGATCAATGACAATACAATGTTAGCTGCCAATACTTACTATCGTAAAAGCGATCGTAAATCATTTAATGGTGATGGTTCTGAGTTCTCAGTAATTGGTGGGCAGATTGGTGAAGATGAAGATGGTGTAGATGGCGTCTTTGATGATGAAGATGAGGTCTTAGATGTGAGTGCAGCATCACTTGGCTTTAGTGATGATGATGACGTTGCACTGAATAACACAAGTAAAACAGAACAAGACAGCTATGGTTTTGCTTTGCAGTCTACCTTTCTAAATAATTTGTTCGGACGTGATAACCAATTGATTGTAGGCTTAGGATATGATCATTCTGATGTTGATTATTCATCACAATCAGAACTTGCTCAGTTCACTAACACAAGAGGTACATCAGGTACAGGCTTTATTAACCCTGAAAGTGTTGTGAGAGGGGATGTCGAAACAGATACTTATAGTCTTTTCTTCACTAATACACATTCATTAACAGATCGTTTAGCTATGACGGTTGGTGCACGTTATAACTGGATCGAAGTCGACATCTCTGGTTATAGTAAAGGTGGTGAGAAAGATCTTAATGAGTCTGGCAATTCACATACATTTAAGCGCTTGAATCCCTCACTTGGCTTAACTTATAAACTGACCGAGGATATGACCACCTATGTCAGTTATAACGAATCAAATCGTGCACCAACGGCAACCGAATTGACTTGTGCGGAGCCAGAATCACCTTGTGCGTATCCTAATGCATTCTTAGCTGATCCTCCCTTAGATGATGTCGTTGCCAGAACAATTGAAACAGGTCTGCGTGGCCAACAAGAGCTATTCAACTGGTATGCCAATGTTTATTACACTGAGCTAAAAGACGATTTATTGTTCTTCTCCGAAGATGAGAATCAATCTGATGATGTAAGTGGACGTTTAGGTCTGGGCAATTTCAGAAATATTGATAAAACAGCCCGTGCTGGTGTGGAATTGGGTATGGCTGGTCAATATGAGAAGTTAAGGTGGTCAGCGAACTATGGTTATGTTCGTGCAACATTTGAAGATAACTTTAGCTACTCGCGTGATGGAGATTTGTATAATGTCTCTAAAGGTGATCGTCTGCCAAGCATTCCTGCTCATAATTTGAATGTTGGTTTGGATTATGCTTTCACACAACAATTTTCTGCTGGTTTAACCGCGTCATATCACTCTAGCCAATACTACCGTGGTGATGAAGCAAATGATGATAAGAAAATTGCTGGTTATCGTGTTGTGAATCTGCACAGCCGTTACAAAGTAAACGAGCATCTGCAGTTCTTCGCCAAAGTTGATAACTTATTCGACAGTGAGTACAACACCTTTGGTCTATATGGTGAGCCAGATGAAGCACCAGGTCTTGATTATGAGGATGAACATTTCGTCGGACCAAATGCGCCACGAGCTGGTTGGATTGGCTTTAAGTTAACAATGTAGTCATAGCAAAAAAAGGGGCTGAAATCAGCCCCTTTTTTTATGGAAGCATATGAAATGAAATTATTATTTTTGTCTACTCTATTCTTGTTTTCTGGTGCTTTACTTGCGTCAGAGCCACCACAGTACTTTGAACGTTGCCTAAATACAGTCCAAGAACTTAAGCCTGGTCATGTGATTAAAGTAGAAAGAAAAGTCGAAAATGAACGTGACGTTTATGAGTTTGACATTCGAGGGATTGATGGCGCTGACTGGGATGTTGAATGTTCTGTGAAAACCGGCAAAGTACTTGAGGTTGAGCAAGAAGTCGACCATCCTAATCATCCAAAATTCAAAGCGCATGTGAAAATAAGTGAAGCGGACGCAAGACAAATTGCACTAGCGCTTTACCCTGGTGAAGTAGTGGAAGTGGAGTATGAGATTGAAGAAAGTGGTAAAGCCACTTATGAATTTGATATTGCCACTCGAGATGGTAAAGAAATGAAAGTAGAGGTCGACGCAAGTTCTGGTGCGGTTATTGAACAAAACCTTGAACTCTGGCAAGTCGGTCTAGAGTAGTTTAATCTGATTTACTCTCAACCGCAGTGAGCATTGCTTTGTAATGGCACTGCGGTTTTTTTATTTATGAGAAGCGTAACGAAAGATCAATCGCTTTAATGTCTTTTGTCAGTGCACCTACTGATATTCTATCTACGCCTGTTTGTGCGATAGAGCGAATGTTATCAAGTGTAATACCACCAGATGCTTCAAGCTTTGATTTACCCTGATTGACTGAAACGGCCTGTTTTAAGTCTGCAACATCAAAGTTATCCAATAGAACAATATCTGCTCCTGCAGCCAGTGCCTGATCTAGTTCAGATAAATTTTCAACTTCAACTTCAATTAGAACGTCAGCAGATAATTCTTTTGCCTGACTAACAGCATTGCTAATTGAACCCGCCGCCATAATATGATTTTCTTTAATGAGTATACCGTCATAGAGGCCGACACGATGATTGAAGCAACCACCACATTTCACGGCATACTTTTGGGCAATTCGCCAGCCTGGAATCGTTTTACGTGTATCTAATACCTGTACCGGCAAACCTTCAACAGCATCAGCATAGACTGAAGATAGTGTGGCCGTAGCAGATAACGTTTGTAGAAAATTCATCGCCGTGCGTTCGCCTGTTAATAGCTTCCTTGCTGAACCATGTAATTCGCAGATGATGGTATTAGCCTTTAATCTGTCACCATCCTGAGCTTTCCAATTAATGCTAATTGAGGCATCGAGTTGTTTAAACACACTTTCGAACCATTGTGTACCACAAAGTGTGGCATCCTCACGTGTGATTAATGCGGCATTAGTGGTTGAATCAGCAGGGATTAAGTTGGCTGTTAAATCTTCCTGGCCAATGTCTTCCAGTAAAGCCAGTTTAACTTGTGAGTCTATAAACGCTGTCGGAAGTGGATTTTCTATGGTCATATCGATATGGTAATGGCTAAATAGAATAGGGTAACGTGTGTAGCGTGATTAATCCATCACCGTATAATGTAATGAGTCGTGTTTGTGAAAATAAATAAACAATCGGGGTTGCTCGAAAATGCAGTAATTACTTTATCGCCAAATTATGATGAGCGTCCTGATACTGATGATATCAGCGGCATTGTGATACACAACATTAGCCTGCCACCAGGTGAATTTGGCGAGAAATTTATTGATGATTTGTTTTTGAATCAGTTGGATTGCTCAGCGCACCCTTATTTTAAGCAGTTAGATGGCTTGAAAGTGTCTTCTCATTTACTGATCAGACGTAATGCAGAAATCGTCCAATTTGTGCCGTTTCATCAACGGGCATGGCATGCAGGTGTCTCGCAATGGCAGGGACGTGAGCGGTGCAATGATTTTACCATTGGCATCGAGTTAGAAGGTTGTGATGATAAACCGTTTGATGAAATGCAATATCAGGTGCTTGCTAGAGTAATAACTGTGTTATGCAGGACATACCCAAAGCTCACTCACAATACGATAACCGGACATGAATATATTGCACCTGGTCGTAAAACAGATCCTGGCCCTTATTTTGACTGGCAAAAATTAAGGTCATTGTTAAAAACATAGATACAAAAAAACCGCCTGATAAAGGCGGCTTTTTTATGAGATGAACCGAGGTATTATTTAGTAATAGCGATCAGCTCAATTTCAAAGATTAAGGTTTCGTTAGGACCAATCAAGTTACCCGCGCCGCGTGGGCCATAAGCTAAATTAGCAGGGACTACGATGCGCCATTTTGAACCTTCCTTCATCATTTTTAATGCTTCCTGCCAGCCTTGAATTACGCCGTTAACAGGGAAGGTTGCTGGTTCCCCACGATCATATGAACTATCGAAGACAGTACCATCAATCAGGGTACCTTTATAGTTAGCAATAACTTTGTCATTTTCAGTTGGAGTAGCACCATCACCTTCTTTCAGGATTTCATACTGCAGACCACTATCAGTCGTTACAACACCTTCTTTCTTAGCATTTTTTTCCATGAAAGCTTTTGCTTCTGCTTGTTTTTCATTCATGACTTTTGCTAATTCTTGAGCCTTTTGTGCTTGGTAGGCTTGTACAACTTGTTCTGCTGTAGTTTGGTCAAGCTGTGGTTTTTCACCCGCTAACATGTCTGCAACACCCGCTTTGAATGCATCGATATCAAGATCCACACCTTCCTGCATCATATTCTGACCAACTTGAATACCAAAGATGTAACTAATTTTTTCTTTATCTGTGTCTAATGTTGTGGCGTTGTCAGCAGCCATTACGTTTGCTCCAAATAGTAGTAAAGGTAAAATCGCGAGTGTTTTTAATTTCATATAATGCTCTCAATGTATAGATAAGGTGTGTGCCAGTTTTAGTACAATGCTCTGCCTTAAAAGTTCATCAGCAAGTGTTTAAAGTTCTACACCATACGCTAAATCGACAAGATTTTCACGACCCCCATGTGGTAATAACTGAGAAAAACACTTGGTTATTAGTCTAATTGATACTATAATAGTACCAATTAGGAGGCGCGCAAATGTTGCGAATGGGAAAATTGACTGATTATGGCATTGTGATGATGAGTCACTTTGCATCCAATCTCCAAGTCCAACATAGTGCACATGCTATCGCTGAAGCAGTGAAAGTACCATTGCCGACGGTTAGAAAAGTTTTAAAGTTATTATCTCATTCAGGCTTGTTGAAGTCAGAAAGGGGGCGATGGGGGGCTACAGTCTTAGTCGTCAACCTGATGAGATTACCGTTGCAGAAATCATTACAGCGATAGAAGGGCCAATTGCTCTGACTGAATGTGTCAGCACAGATAGTCATTGTGATCAGGAAACGCACTGCGCTGTGCAAACCAACTGGTCCAAAATTAATGACGCTGTTTTTCACGCGTTAGACGAAGTAAAACTATCGGATATGCTGTCAACTCAGTCTTCTCTGGGATTCAGCCCGATCAGATTCTATTCATCTTATAACGGGATGAATGAAACAACTTTACAGGATGGTGAGTTCCATGACTGAACAAAGTCAACAACTTGAAGCGATTACGCAGAAAGAATACAAAGCAGGGTTTGTCACTGATATTGAAGTGGATAGTCTGCCTCCAGGTTTGAATGAAGATGTAGTCAGACAAATCTCACTTATCAAAAACGAACCGGAATGGATGCTAGAGTGGCGACTAAAAGCCTTTCGTCATTGGCTAACAATGGAAACGCCAGAATGGGCTCATGTTCACTATCCGGCTATCGATTACCAAGACATCAGTTATTATTCTGCACCGAAGAAAAAAACAGATGGCCCCAAAAGCCTGGATGAAGTCGATCCTGAGTTATTAAAAACCTATGAAAAACTGGGTGTACCACTAGATGAACGAGCACGTCTGGCAGGTGTTGCTGTTGATGCGGTGTTTGATAGTGTCTCTGTTTCTAATACATTCAAAGATAAATTAGCGGAAGAAGGCATCTTGTTTATGCCGATTTCTGAAGCTATTCAAGAGCATCCTGAACTGGTAAAAAAATATATTGGCAGTGTAGTTCCTCATAAAGATAACTTCTATGCAGCATTGAATTCGGCTGTATTTACGGATGGATCTTTTGTCTACATTCCTAAAGGCGTCCGATGTCCAATGGAATTATCTACCTATTTCCGTATCAATGCTGCTAATACGGGACAATTTGAACGTACATTAATCATCGCCGACGATGATGCCTATGTCAGTTATCTGGAAGGTTGTACCGCACCAATGCGTGATGAAAATCAGCTGCATGCGGCTGTTGTTGAATTAGTGGCGATGGACCGGGCTGAAATCAAATATTCGACGGTTCAAAACTGGTATCCCGGTGATGAAAATGGCAAGGGTGGCATTTATAACTTTGTCACTAAGCGTGCTGCCTGCCGAGGAGAATCATCAAAAGTATCTTGGACTCAAGTAGAAACCGGCTCAGCAATAACCTGGAAATATCCAAGTGTTGTCTTACAAGGAGATAATTCGGTCGGTGAGTTTTATTCAGTCGCTGTGACCAATAATATGCAGCAAGCTGATACTGGAACCAAGATGATCCATTTGGGCAAGAACACCAGTTCAACCATCATATCCAAAGGTATCTCGGCAGGTCGCTCACAAAATGCTTACCGTGGTTTAGTGAGAGTTGGCCCTAATGCTGAAAATGCGCGTAACTACACTGAGTGTGACTCATTGTTAATGAGTGACACATGTGGCGCGCACACCTTCCCTTATATCGAAGTAAAAAACCCGACAGCAAAAGTTGAACATGAAGCATCGACATCGAAAATTAGTGAAGATCAGTTGTTTTATTGTAAACAGCGTGGTCTGGATGCTGAAGATGCGGTATCGATGATTGTGAATGGCTTTTGTAAGCAAGTTATCCGTGAATTACCGATGGAATTTGCTGTTGAAGCACAAAATTTACTTGGTTTGTCGTTAGAAGGTTCCGTGGGTTAAACCATAAGAGAACTGCGAAATAATATTCAGAAATTTTAGAGAGTGAAGATGTTAACAATTAAAAATTTACACGCCAGCGTTGATGGCAAAGAAATTCTTCGCGGTATAGACCTGACTGTGAACCCTGGCGAAGTCCATGCCATTATGGGCCCTAATGGTGCTGGTAAAAGTACACTGTCCAACGTACTGGCTGGCCGGGATGGATATGAAATTACTCAGGGTGAGGTTATCTATAAAGGTGAAAACCTATTAGATCTTGAGCCTGAAGAAAGAGCTCAACAAGGCGTCTTTCTGGCATTTCAATATCCTGTTGAAATTCCTGGTGTCAGCAATGTTTATTTACTGAAATCAGCGTTAAATGCTGTACGTAAATATCAAGGCTTGGAAGAAGTCGATGCGATGGATTTCCTGACACTGGTGCGTGAAAAAATGAAGCTGGTGAAGATGAATGAAGAATTTCTTCATCGTAATGTCAACGAAGGTTTTTCTGGTGGTGAGAAAAAACGCAATGAAATCCTTCAGATGGCTATTCTTGAGCCGGCACTGGCCATCCTTGACGAAACCGACTCAGGTCTGGATATTGACGCTCTGCGTATCGTTTCAGAAGGTGTGAATGCGCTACGTACTGAAGATCGTTCTATCATCATGATTACGCATTACCAGCGCTTGCTGGATCATATTGTGCCTGACTTTGTTCATGTGCTATCTGAAGGCCGAATCGTCAAATCAGGTGATAAAGAGCTGGCTAAAGAATTGGAAAAATCTGGTTACAGTTGGATTCATGACGCACCTGAAGGTGAGACTGCATGAAACAGTTAACTGAAATCACAACGCCATTTAATGATATTGCAGTGACTCAAACCTTACCGGGTCAAGAACTCGATTGGTTACAAAAACTGCGTGAACAGGCGCGTGCTCAGTTTCAACGTCATGGTTTACCGTCTAAGAAAGTTGAAGACTGGAAGTACACATCTTTGTGGGCTCTGACACAAGAGGCTTTTACTCATGAAGCTCAAGCAGGGCAATTAGATGAAACGCGTTGCTCAAAAGTCGCATTGCTGGAATCTGCATACAGGTTAGTCATTGTCGATGGTCAGTTCAGTGCCGAGTTATCTCAACTTGATGATCTTGAAACCGGCTTGACACTGCAGCCGCTCTCCGAGTCTTTTGCTAAAACGAAAGCCGTTTTAGGTCAGCAAATTGATATGGAAAAGCCAGGCTTAAATGCTCTGAATACCATGTTAATGACGGAAGGTGCTTATATTCAGGTCAATGCCGATATTAAAATTAATAAACCGGTTGAGTTATTGATTATTAATACAGGGGAAACGGCTAAGTTAGCGACACATTTACGCCATATCATTGATATGGCTGAAAATTCTGAGTTAACGTTGGTTGAACATTATGTCAGTTTGATGGATGACAGCGTTGGACTCACCAACGTAGTTACTGAAGTCAATCTGGCGGAAAATGCGCGCCTGAATCACTTTAAGCTTCAGCATGAGTCTTTGTCTCATTACCACATTGCCACATTGGCTGGAAAGCAAGCTAAAAGTAGTGCCTGGAATACGAATAACATCTCACTCGGTGGCAAGCTCGCAAGAAATGATATTCATAGTCAGCTTTTAGGTGAGCAAGCACATGTGACGATGGACGGTATGTATCTGGTCAATGGCAAGCAACATGTTGATAATCACACACGCATTGATCACACGGTGCCTAATACTACCAGCGAGGAAGTCTATAAAGGTGTTCTTGATGGGGATAGCCATGCTGTATTTAACGGTAAAGTGATAGTCCATAAAGATGCACAAAAAACGGATGCGAATCAAAGTAACCGTAATTTACTGCTATCTCGCACTTGTGAAATTGATACAAAACCTGAAATGGAAATCTATGCTGATGACGTTAAATGTGGTCACGGTAGTACCGTAGGTCAGTTAGATGAGCAGCAAATCTTTTTCCTTCGTTCTCGTGGTCTGGATGAAACCAGTGCACGAAGTTTATTGACTTATGCGTTTGCGGTGGAAGTACTTCAACGCATTTCAGATTTGCCTATTCGCCAGGCCTTCTCAAATGTCATCGAAACCCGATTACCGCGAGGTGCCTAAGCCATGACACAATCCACACATAATTTGGCTGATACCATGCTGAATGATTTTGATATCGCTGCGATACGCCGTGATTTCCCTATTCTGAATCAACAGGTCAATGGACACCCGCTGGTGTATTTAGACAATGCCGCCAGTAGTCAGAAGCCGGTTCAGGTTATCAATGCTGTTGATCAGTATTATCGTCTTAATAATGCCAATGTACACCGAGGTGTGCATAGACTAAGCCAACGAGCTACAGATGCGTATGAAGGTGCCAGAAGTAAAGTCAGAGAGTTTTTGAATGCAAGTTCAGATAAAGAGATTGTCTTTGTACGTGGCGCTACTGAAGCTATCAATTTAGTGGCACAGAGTTTTCTTCGTCCTCAGTTACAGGCAGGAGATGAAATCCTCATCAGTTACCTTGAGCACCATGCCAATATCGTCCCTTGGCAAATATTGTGTGAGCAGACTGGTGCTAAGTTAACCGTCATTCCAATGACTGAAACAGGTGATTTAGATTTATCCGATTTTGATCAATTATTAACTGATAGAACTAAAATCCTGGCTGTAGGACAGGTATCAAATGCCTTGGGTACAGTAAATCCAGTTAAACAAATGGCCGAAAAAGCCAAGGCAAAAGGTATTGCGGTATTGATTGACGGAGCCCAGGCTGTTCCTCATATGTTTGTTGATGTACAGGACTTAGACTGCGACTTTTATGTATTCTCTGGCCATAAAATGTTTGCTCCAACCGGCATCGGTGCATTGTATGGAAAACAAGCATTACTAGAGGCAATGCCGCCTTGGCAAGGTGGTGGCGATATGATTTTGTCTGTCAGCTTTGAGCACACAGAATACAATGCTCTACCATATAAATTTGAAGCAGGCACACCGCATATTGCAGGTGCTATCGGTTTAGCAGCCGCTATTGATTATATGCATTCAATTGGTGTGGAAAAAATTGCGGCCTATGAACATGCTCTGCTTGAATTAGCGACAGATAAACTATCTGATATTGATGGTGTTCGGATTGTCGGTACAGCTGAACACAAAGCGAGTGTTTTATCGTTTCTGATTGAAGATGTTCATCCTCATGATGTCGGTACTATTTTTGATCAGGAAGGTGTTGCCATCCGTGCAGGTCACCATTGTGCACAACCTGTTATGCAGTATTACGGTATTGCAGCGACAGCACGAGCTTCATTTGCTTTCTACAATACCGAGCAGGAAATTGATGCCTTAGTTAAGGCCATTCACACCACACAGGAGTTGTTTGCCTGATGAGTGATTTAAGAGATCTTTATCAACAAGTCATCATGGACCATAAAAAGAAGCCACGTAATTTTAGAGAAATTACTGATGCTAATCATATGGCCCATGGTAATAATCCTTTATGCGGTGATGCTTTAGTCGTTTATGTAAAAATGAATGGTGATGTGATTGAAGATGTGAGTTTTCAAGGCAGTGGATGTGCAATTTCAGTCGCTTCAGCTTCGTTGATGACAGAGAGTTTAAAAGGCAAAACACTAGCCGAAGCTGAGACACTTTATGACAACGTTCATAAAGCACTGACGGGTGAAGATGAATCTGCAGAACTTAGTGGCAAGCTTCAGGTCTTGGCGGGTGTGAAAGAGTTTCCGGCACGAGTTAAATGCGCCACATTGTCATGGCATACCGTGCATGCGGCTGTTGACAGTGATCACGATATTTCAGTTTCTACAGAATAAAAGGGCAGGTTTATGAACGATCAATATCAAATCAGCCCGGAGCAGTTAAAAGAAGATGTGATAGATGTATTAAAAACTATCTATGACCCGGAAATACCTATCAATATTTACGAACTCGGTTTGATATACGATATTCAAATCAGTACCTCAGGTAATGTGAATATTGATATGACTTTAACGGCACCAGGTTGTCCTGTTGCTCAATCCTTTCCGGGGGATGTTGAATCTCGGGTTATGTCTGTTCCAGGTGTCAAAAAAGCACATGTTGAACTGGTTTGGGAACCACAATGGACTAAGGATATGATGACCGAAGCTGCTCAGCTTCAATTAGGTATGTTCTGATACCTTCAATAAATGTCCTCATAATGAAAAGGCCTGTGATGCTTGAGGATCACAGGCCTTTTTATTTGTAATGCAGCTTTATGATTTTTATTTTTCAGGCGGTGAAAAAATAGAGTTAGTCTTTGTTTTGCATTTGTGGTGCATCAACCACAAATCGATATTGTTTTCCACAGTGTAGAATGACCTCTTTTTGTTGACGTTTGAGGATTTTCATTTCGATCTTGATTTCACCGAAGCCATCATGACTTAACACATCATCGAATAGCTCAATTAGTTTACTTTTGATGTTATCGGTTTGACAGTCTTTTATTTCACTCATTGAAGTTGTTCTGGTTTGTATTATTGACTGCTGATGATAGATGCCTGGTGGCATGATGCGTTATAGGAAGAATTCCTTTTTTATAAAAGTTAATCATGCTGCTTTGGCCATAAGTGTCGAATATATTTACCGCAAGGTTGCAAAGGAATGTCATGATTGATGTTTGAAAGTCCGATTATAAAAAAACGGTTTAGCAGTGGAGCGGAAGGGAATGAGCTTACGAGGATTAATTAATTTACGTATCGTTATCTCAGTCATTATTATTATCTTACTGGGAGCAAGCTTGGCTATCTGGCAGGCACGTGAATCCGTCAGAGAGGAAGTGACTTCTTCTTATAACCTGGCTCTACAGATGGTTGAGTTTGGTCTAAATCAGTTTACCCGCAATGAGCATACGGAAAAGGAGTGGCTGGAACAAATAGGTCAACTACGCGAAACAAGGCACTTGCAGATAACGATTTTTGATCAGGCTGGTAATGAAACTATCTTATCTCCGGGGAAAAAAGAGAAGCCGAAACAAGTGGCACCTCAGTGGTTTATTGATGCTGTTATGATGGATAGCATTAGTTCTGCCTACGAACTAAAGCTCCCGAGTGATGCGGTTCAGCGTATCGTCATCAGTGCTGACCCCATGGACGAAATCCATGAAGCCTGGAGGGAGTCTCTTATCTACTTCTGGTCAATTGTCTCAATGCTTGCCATCATTTTTTTAGCTATTAATGTTGTTTTTCACTCAATGTTACGTGCAGTAAAAGCAATCTTATCAGGCCTAAAAACCGTGGAAAGTGGTAATTATGAGCAACACTTACCACGTTTTCGTATTAGTGAGTTTGATGCTATTGCTGCTGAAGTGAATAATCTTGCCGATGCACTAAGTGCAGCCAGACAAAATAATCAAGCATTAGCCAGACATACGATGCATATCCAGGAAAATGAACGGCGCCATATGTCACGTGAATTACATGATGAAATGGGACAGTCACTAACCGCCGTTAAAGCGATGGCTGTCGCCGCCAAACAGTCAGATAACAAAGTCGGGGATATTGCTGATTCAATTATTGATATCTGTAACCATTTATCTGGTGTTGTCCGCTCCATGATGAGGACTTTACATCCGCTTAGTCTAAGCGATCTGGGGTTGATCGCGACCTTGACTGATCTGGTAGGAGAGTGGATGCGTAGACAGCCTACCTTAGATATTCGACTAAAATATGATGACAGTATCGATGATTTGGATGAAGAGGTAGCGATTCACGTTTATCGTATTGTTCAGGAATGCCTGACTAATATCGTACGTCATGCAAATGCACAACATGCTGCTGTTAGTGTCAGACAAAGTATTGTGCATGATAAAAAATGGATAATCATTCAAGTCGTTGATGATGGTATTGGTGGCACTGCATCGGGTGAGGGATTTGGTCTTCTCGCCATGCGCGAGAGGGTAGAAAGTATGGGCGGACAATTTCTATTTGAGTCCTCAACGGATGATGGCGTTACCGTATTAGCACGTATGCCATTTATAGAGAAACATCATGGAAAATAATAAGAAGATAAATGTGTTATTAGTTGATGACCACGAAGTCGTTCGAGCTGGGTTTAAAATCTTATTATCAGCACAGCCTTTTATCGGAGAGATTACCGATTTGAATCGAGGTGAACGTGTTGTTAAAGAATACGAACTACTTCAACCTGATGTAGTGGTGATGGATCTCTCTATGCCGGGCATTGGCGGATTGGAGACAATTAGACGTTTACATAAACAAGAGCCTAATGCCGTTATCTTAGTTTATAGCATTCACGATGAAGCAATATATGTTGAGCGGGCATTGGAAGCCGGAGCCATGGGGTATGTCAGCAAGAATAGTGCTGCGGAAGTGTTGGCTGAAGCGGTTAAAACGGTAGCGGAAGGAAAGCGCTATATTGAAGAAAAATTATTGCCTGAAATAGAAGATGTTCGTCATAACGATATCGAACACTATCGACAGGTTTTGGATTTACTTTCACCCCGTGAGTTTGATGTCTTTTGTCGATTAGCTAAAGGGATGACGGCTCATGAAGTCGCCGCAGATATGCATCTGGGCTATAAAACAATCGCTAATTACAACACACAAATAAAAAACAAATTACGCGTGAATACGGCAGCAGACCTTGCCAATATTGCTGTGGTGTTAGGCATTATTAAACCATGATGCCGTTTTCATAGTGTCTTGATTAATAATACAGCTATAGCGATAACTTGAAACTGCTATCGGGTTAGTGTTTAGCTGGTGTTTAAGACTGTTAGAGATGAGTATATCGATGAATCGTACAGAAGCTAAGGATCCAATCTACATCCCGCATTCTGGGCCTGCTTTATTGGCTACGCCACTACTGAATAAAGGCACTGCCTTTAGTGAACAGGAACGTCATGATTTTAATCTTAATGGCCTGATTCCACACCGGTTTGAGACCATTGAAGAACAAGCAGAGAGAGCTTATCTACAGTACAAAACGTTTAAGGCGCCCATCAATCAGCATATCTATCTGCGTTACCTTCAGGATAATAATGAAACCCTGTTTTACTATTTATTAAAAGCCCATCTGGTTGAGATGATGCCAATCATTTATACACCAACAGTTGGTGAAGCCTGTGAACGATTTTCAGAAATTTATCGTCGCGCTCGTGGTGTTTTCATTTCTTATCCAGATAAAGATCGTATGGATGAGATTCTGCATAACGTAACAAAAGAAAATATTAAAGTTATCGTGGTCACAGATGGCAGCCGTATACTCGGGCTTGGTGATCAGGGCGTTGGTGGGATGGGGATTCCTATCGGTAAGTTATCACTCTATACCGCCTGTGCGGGTATAAGCCCTGCTTACACCTTACCGGTGATGTTAGATATTGGCACGAATAATAATACTTTATTAGATAACCCGCATTATATTGGCTGGAAACACCAGCGTATCAACGATGAAGAATATGATGAGTTCATTGACCAATTTATCAAAGCAGTATCAAAGCGCTGGCCTGGTACCTTAGTCCAGTTTGAAGACTTTGAACAAGCTAAAGCTTTACCCATTCTTGAACGTTATCAGCAGAAATTATGTTGCTTTAATGATGATATCCAAGGCACGGCTGCAGTAACTGTCGGTACTTTACTAGCGGCCTGTCGATTTAAAAATGAAACCTTGTCACAGCAGACTATCGTATTTGCTGGAGCTGGTTCTGCCGGTTGCGGCATTGCCGAGCAGATAATTCGACAAATGATGACCGAAGGGCTTAGTGAAAAACAGGCACGTGAACGTGTATTTATGATTGATAAAGCTGGGTTGCTAATTGAGGATATGAAAGGTCTGTTTGATTTTCAATATAGGCTAAGCCAGAACACAGAAGTACGTGAGAAGTGGGGAAGTAATAAAACCATACTAGATTTGGATGATGTCATAAATCATGCTTGCCCAACTGTGCTCATCGGGGTGTCTGGACAGGCAGGCTTGTTTAATGAAAAGCTTATAAAAACTATGCTAAATCATGCTGATAGACCGATTATATTCCCATTGAGTAATCCATCCAAACAGATTGAAGCCTTACCTGAATCATTGATTCGCTGGACGGATGGTAAAGTTATTATTGCGACTGGTAGCCCCTTTACTGCTGTTGAATATCAAGGCAATACCTATCCTATTGCTCAGTGCAATAATAGCTATATTTTCCCTGGGATTGGTTTAGCAACTATCGCCGGTCAAATAAAACACATCTCAGCTGAGATGATGATGGTAGCAAGTGAGGTTCTCGCCTCACAGTCGCCTATAGTCAATGGTAAAGGCAGTGATTTATTGCCTGCTCTAGATGATATAGCAGAATTAAGTATAAAAATGGCTTTGAAGATTGTAAGAGTGGCGCAAAACCAGCAACTCGCTCCCATTATTTCTGAGACAGAAATAGAACAAAAAATCGAAGAAGTCTTCTGGCATCCACAGTATCGAGACTATAAACGGGTCAGTGTTTAGGAAAAATTTCCTGCCTACCATTTGATATTATTTAATGAAATAGGAATTTGTCCTGTTTTGTGTAATGGATGTTATAATTTACTCACAAGTTTGATCATTGCTCTTGTGGGTAGAGACTGATCTTTTTGATCTATCTAATCTAATAAGGAGCTCAACTCTATGACTTCAATGTTCTTGAAGACAATCCCTGCCGCTATCGCTTTAACTATCAGTTCAACAGCTTTTGCTGAAAATGATAATTATGATTTAGATGATATTCGTAGCTGGAATATCGTAAAAATTGAAACTTGCTTGGATGCCGCTTTAGATACTATTCCTGGTCATGCGCGTAAAGTTGAAATGAAAATGGAAGGTGACGATCCTGTTTATGAATTTGATATTGAAGCGAAAGCCGATGGCAAAACCTACAATGTTGAGTGTAATGCTGAAGAGGGATTCATCACTGAAATTGAGCGAGAAGTCGATGCAAATGATCCTGTTTTCAAAAAATTAGCTAAGATTTCACAAGCAGAAGCTAAAGAATTTGCTTTATCAGTTCACCCAGGTGAAGTTGTTGCTTCTGAATATGAAGTTGGCTTTGATGGTGATGCAACATATGAATTTGATATTCAAAGCATTCATGGCTATGAAGTTAAAGTTGATGTGGATGCCACTACAGGTGAAATTGAAGAAGCCAATATCGAACTTTACGAGATTGGTATGGAAAAAGAATAAATTATTTTATTCTAAAATAAAAAAGCCGCTTTAAAAGCGGCTTTTTTTTACTTGTTAGAATTAAGCTTAACTTAATGCTTTTAACTGCTGTTCAAGTAAATCATAAGACTGTTTTAACTCAGCCAGTTTTTCTTTTTCTTTGGTAACCACTTCAGCAGGCGCTTTAGCAACATAATTTTCATTGGCTAATTTGCCTGAAGATTGTTTAATCACTTTATCCAGTTTTGCCATTTCTTTATTTAATCGGCTGATTTCTGCTTCTTTATCAATCAAACCTTCCAGAGGAATCAGGATTTCCATCTTACCCACTAATGCTGTTGCAGCTGCTGGGGCTGGACCGTCCAAGAGAGCAATCGATTCCAGATTTGCCAGACGGCTCAGGAACTGTTGATTGCTGGTTAAAATGGCTTTGTCAGAGTCAGAAGCATCTTTCAGCAATACCGGCAGTGCTTTTTTCGGTGCAATATTCATTTGTGAGCGAATAGAGCGAATACCAGTAACAAACTGCATGACCCATTCCATTTCAGTCACAGCATTTTTATCAACTTTACTGTCATCAGCAAGCGGGTAGGGTTGACGCATAATCGTCTCGCCTCTCACGCCAGCTAACGGTGCAATAGTTTGCCAGATTTCTTCTGTGATAAATGGCATAAATGGATGCGCCATTCTTAGTGTTGCTTCAAGAACTCGTACCAGCGTTTGACGAGTACCACGTTTGGCTTCATCAGATGCTGACTCACTGTTCAATACAGGTTTAGAAAGCTCTAAGTACCAGTCACAGTAATTGTTCCAGATAAATTCATAAATACCCTGAGCGGCGTGATCAAATCGATAAGCTTCAATCGCTGCACCGACTTCTTTTTCCGCAATTTGCAACTGAGAGATAATCCAGCGATCTGCCAAGCTGAGTTCAACCTGATTATTATCAACACCTGTATCTTGTCCTTCGGTGTTCATCAAAACATAACGCGCTGCATTCCATAATTTATTACAGAAATTACGATAGCCCGCGATACGGTTCATATCGAAATTGACATCACGACCGGTTGAGGCCAGAGATGCAAAGGTAAAACGTAATGCATCGGTACCATGAGGCTCAATGCCATCCGGAAATTCTTTACGAGTGGCTTTTTCAATTTTTTCAGCCAGTTGTGGCTGCATCATGCCCGAGGTACGTTTTTGAATCAATGTTTCCAAATCAATGCCATCGATGATATCGATAGGATCAAGTACATTACCTTTCGATTTCGACATTTTATGGCCATGCGAATCACGAACTAAGCCATGGATGTATACTTCTTTGAACGGCACATCATCCATGAAATGAATGCCCATCATCATCATTCTGGCTACCCAGAAGAATATGATGTCAAAACCTGTGACCAACACATTTCCCGGATACCAGGTTTTGACTGCGGCATCCTCTTTAGGCCAACCCAGGGTTGAGAAGGGCCAGAGTGATGAGGAGAACCACGTATCAAGTACGTCTTCATCCTGTGTTAGCTGTATATCTGCAGCGAGGTTATTCTCTGCTCGAACAGCCTTTTCATCATGACCTACATAAACATTGCCTTGCTGATCGTACCAGGCAGGGATTCGGTGACCCCACCACAGTTGGCGAGAAATACACCAGTCCTGAATATCACGCATCCAACTGAAATACATATTTTCATAGGATTTCGGTACGAACTTTACTTTGCCAGTTTCAACAGCTTCAATTGCTGGTTTAGCCAATGTTTTTGCATCGACATACCATTGATCCGTCAGCATTGGTTCAATGACGACACCACCACGATCACCGTAAGGTACGGTCAGATCATGATCTTTGATTTCTTCCAGCAGACCCGCTGTATCAAAGTCAGCTACGATGGCTTTACGAGCAGCAAAGCGTTCCAGTCCACGATAGGCTTCCGGAATACTGGCTTCAACGTCTGTATTAGCACTGCCATCTGTATTAAATACCTGTGGCACATCACGTACATCGGCATTGAGCGTGAATATATTGATCATCGGCAGACCACAACGTTTGCCAACTTCATAGTCATTAAAGTCATGGGCTGGTGTCACTTTTACTGCCCCTGTGCCTTTTTCCATATCGGCATGTTCATCGCCAACAATTGGAATACGTCGATTAACTAAAGGCAAAATAATTTCTTTACCAATCAGATCTTTATAACGTGGATCTTCAGGGTTAACAGCAACACCCGTATCACCCAGCATGGTTTCAGGACGGGTTGTAGCGACGACAATAAAGTCTTTCCCTTCACTGGTTGTCAGACCATCTGCAAGCGGATAGCGCAGATGCCACATATGACCTTTTTGTTCACGGTTTTCCACTTCCAGATCAGAGATGGCCGTGTGTAGTTTCGGATCCCAGTTAACCAGACGTTTGCCGCGGTAGATCAGACCTTCTTTGTATAGCTTAACGAAGACATATTTAACCGCTTCAGACAGATCATCATCCATGGTAAAGCGATTACGTGACCAATCCAGTGATGAACCCAGGCGACGTAACTGACGCGTGATATTACCGCCGGATTCTTCTTTCCATTCCCAGATACGTTTGGTGAAGTCCACACGTCCAAGATCATGGCGGGTTTTTCCTTCGGCATTGAGCTGGCGCTCTACCACCATTTGTGTCGCAATACCCGCGTGATCTGTGCCTGGTTGCCACAAGGTATTGTCACCTTTCATTCGGTGATACCGAGTCAAGGTATCCATGATGGTGTTATTAAATCCATGACCCATATGCAGACTACCGGTGACATTGGGAGGGGGCAGCATAATCGCATAAGGTGAACCTTCACCAGTGGGCTTAAACTCGCCAGCTTGTTCCCATTTCTGGTACCAACGTTGTTCAATTGCGTCAGGGTTATATGTCTTTTCCATGTGATGTCTTGTTTGTCTGTCGGTGTTTGGGATATACGAATGAAGTCTGTATACAATACAAAATAAACGACGCATTATACCTGCTGAGACAACATCTGTTCAGAGGCAATGTCGATTTAGGGTGTTTATATGTTTGTCAGGTTGGCTTAAACGTGAAAAGTTTCTATTTCATAGCCGCGTTGTTTATAAAACTGAAAGCGTTGACGGCCTGCTTGTTTGCTTGCTTCATTATCGTCAATGACCTCTGCAACGCGTTCGAATTGACTAAAGAATAGTGGTTGTTCTTCTGTGATATTAATTAAGACGTCCATCAAGCGCGGCGGCTGTTTGGCTTCATAGCCAATGAGTACTGGACTTTGGTTGTCAGCACTATCAGTAACTTCATGAGGAACGAAGCTATCAGGTCGAATAGCCCATAGCGCAGAATCAAATAATTCACTGTCTTCTTTAGAGGCCGTATGGATATAGATCTGATGGCCCTGATGATAGGCTTTTTCAGTAAGGCGGCAGGCAAAGGCCTGCCGCTTTTCGAGTTCATTCGATTTTAAAATATAGAAGCTTATGCGAGTCATATCTACTTATTGGCGTCGATACGATTGAGCAAATATTGAACTAACATAGGAACAGGACGTCCTGTAGCCCCTTTATTTTTACCACTATTCCAGGCTGTACCGGCAATATCTAAATGTGCCCATGTATATTTTTCTGTAAAGCGCGATAAGAAACACGCCGCAGTCACACTGCCAGCTTCTTTTCCGCCGATATTAGCGATATCAGCAAAGTTACTGTCGAGTAAGGGTTGATAGTCATCCCATAAAGGTAGCTGCCAAGCGCGGTCAAAACTGTCATTACCTGCTTTTAATAAGTCATCAGCCAGTGTTTGGTTGTTAGCCATTAAACCTGTAGTTGTGCTGCCTAAAGCCACAATGATGGCACCTGTTAGTGTGGCAATATCAATGACGATTTCAGGATCAAATCGTTCACTGTAAGTTAATGCATCACACAAAATTAAGCGGCCTTCTGCATCGGTATTAAGAATTTCGATAGTTTTACCGGCCATACTGGTCACAATATCGCCTGGTTTGTTTGCATCTCCATCAGGCATGTTTTCTGAACTTGGTACGACACCCACGACATTAATTGGCAGGTTTAATTCCGCAACAGCCTGTAGCGTGCCAAGCACACTGGCGGAACCGCACATATCATATTTCATCTCATCCATGCCTTGAGATGGTTTTAGGGAAATACCACCAGCATCAAAGGTGAGTCCTTTACCTACTAATACGACTGGCTTGCTGTCACCAGCACCTTTATATTCCATTGTGATGAGCTTGGCTGGCTGACGGCTACCTCGAGACACAGAAAGAAGAGAGCCCATGCCCAGGACTTCCATATCGGCCTCTTCAAGCACAGTTGTCTTGATAGCTGCATATTTTTCACCCAGAGCAACAGCTTGATCTGCAAGATAAGTTGGTGTGCAAACATTGCCTGGTAAATTACCTAGCTCACGAGCCAGATTCATGCCAGCCCCAATAGCAGCACCTTGTTCAGCTGCTTTTTGTAGCTCAGCCGCATCTTGCTCAGCAAAGAAGGTGCATTCTAAAAGGGGGCTAGTGACAGTTTTACTTTCTGATTTAGTGTGTGAGTATTTATATAAAGCCGTTTCTGCATTGCAAGCTATTTGACGAGCTTTCCATGAGGTAGTGCGCTCGTTCACTTCGATATCAGTGAAACAGCACAGGGCTTTTTCGGCACCGCTTTCATTTAGCGCCACAATAGCGGCAGATGTCGCAGTATTAAAATCATTTTCCGTAGTTTTTGTTTTTTTACCAAAACCCACTAATAAAACTCTCGGGCTGTTTAAACCTGACAGATTATGAAGAAATAATGTTTGTCCTGGTTTGCCGCTAAAGTCACCATTCTCAGCGATGCGCTTGATTTGACCTTGTGAAGCATTATCGAGTTGTAGAGCGGATGGACTGAGTTCACCGTCATTATAGATGCCGACGGCAATACAATCGGTTTGCGTAGATGCGAGTGCATCGCTAGTGACAAAATACTGCATGGATTTCTCCTGTAAGGACAATTTGGTTTAGACTTCTTTATTTTAGTGTGTCAGATAATACCGATCTATTCTAACCAAGACTCTTAATTCATGCGCAACGTTCCACAACAGATTTTTTCCTGGCTATGGGTCATAGACCGCTACATGCTCAAGGAATTTGTGATTAACCTGACAGCGATTACGGGTGTGCTCTGGTTAATTTATATTTCGACGCGGTTTGCGCGCTATCTTGCAGAAGCGGCAGTAGGCAATATGCCGGCCGATGTTATCTTTAGTTTACTGGGTTTTAGTTCGCTTGGCGCTTTATCTATCTTACTGCCTATTGCTGCATTTCTGGGCGTGATGTTATCACTGGGAAGAATGAGTTCTGATAACGAACTGACCGTGATGGCAGCTTGCGGTATCTCACGCAAGCGCATTATCAGGAATGTGTTGATATTTTCTGGTGTAGTGGCAACCGTTGTTGCTTACTTATCTCTGACCATCGTTCCAAGTGTGTTGTCTGATCGCTATGAGCTTGAACAAAAAGCCAAAATGTCAGCGAATACAACAGGACTTTTAGCCGGTAGTTTTAAAGAAAGTCGCAATGGTGACTGGACTTTTTACTCTGAAAAGCTCAGCAGAGATAAACAATTAATGGAAAATGTGTTTATCGAAATTCATCGTAAAGAGAAACCATTGATTTTCCGCTCTGATACAGGGCATTTTGAGATTGATGTCGACACCGGGGATAAATTTCTTGTGTTGAATGATGGCTATCGATACGAAGGTAAAGCGGGACAGCAGGATTTTACAATTGCCGAATTTAAATCACACAGTTTACTGGTTGAAAAAGGTGATGACGGACAAGTTCGCGAGCGGCATAAAGCACTTCCCACTAGCGTCCTCTGGCAGCGTGGAGGGCTTGAAGATATTGCCGAAATTCAATGGCGTATTTCATCTGCGATAATGACATTGGTGCTATGTTTAGCGGCTATCCCGTTATCGAATGCTGGTCCAAGACAAGGACGATATGCTGGGTTCGTTCCGGCTGTTTTGCTCTATATTATTTACAGTAATTTACTTGGTGTGAATCAGGCTTGGATTGAAAAGGGCAGTATTAATGTAGGCGTAGGTATGATCTGGGTCCATCTCTTAATGATCATGACAATGTTATTTCTGATGAATAGAAAAAAAATCCAGCGATTACTGTCACAACAAAAACAAAGACGCCAGCAATAATGAAAATTCTTTCCAGATATATCGCTTCTCATCTTCTGGCCAGCACATTTATTGTGCTGTTGGTACTTCTCGGGCTGTATACCTTTATGGATTTTGTCGCAGAGCTCGATGATCTTGGTAAAGGTCAATATCAACTACTCGATATTGTGACTTATCTTGCTTTAACAATGCCTAAGCGAATATATGAATTGCTGCCTGTGGTGGCATTATTAGGCAGTGTGATTGGCTTAGGTAATCTGGCAAGTCAGAGTGAACTTGTTGCGATGCGGGCAGCGGGTGTATCAATAAAAGATATTAATAAGTCTGTCATGATCGTTGCGGCTATTTTGGTCATGATTGCCATCGTGATTGGAGAAGTCGTCAGACCAGTGACTGAGGAGTACGCTAGAGAACTGCAATCTGTCGCACAAACAGGCACAGTGGGCACGCGTTCTGAATATGGTTTTTGGACACGAGATGGTAACCATTTTAATCATATTGAACGTATTAACAGTGATGGTACTTTTACGAATATAACCATATATGAATTTGACGCAGCCAATCGCTTACGAGCTCTCACGGAGGCAAGCAGTGCTAGGTATCAAGAGGGTGACTGGATATTGAATGATGTGTTGCAAAGTAGCATTGATGAGAATGGTGTCAAGGTCAGCTCAACGACGCATGCCCGTTGGAAGTCACAATTAAATCCCGGTATGTTAAACGTGGTCGTTGTGCCACCAGAATTTTTGGCCGTATGGAATTTGTTGGACTACATTTCATTTTTGAAGACAAATCATCAATCAGTTGCTCAATATGAATTAGCCTTCTGGAGTAAAGTGATGATGCCTTTGAGTACCGCCGTGATGGTACTGTTAGCCGTACCATTCATTTTTGGGCCATTACGTTCTACACCTATCGGTGGCAGAATTCTTGCGGGTGTATTAATCGGGTTGGGCTTTTACTTGTTTAACCAAAGTTTTCAGCATATTGGGCTGGTATTTGGTGTATTACCCTGGTTGGCAGCTTCATTGCCCACACTATTGTTTGCTGGTTTAGCATGGTGGATGAATAAACGAGTGAAATAAACACTCGGTAATCTTAATAATGCCAGAAGAATCTGCTCAGACAGAGCAGATAAAGATGGCGTCCCCTAGGGGGTTCGAACCCCTGTTACCGCCGTGAAAGGGCGGTGTCCTAGGCCTCTAGACGAAGGGGACCCAGTAACTTTACAGTTTTCTACTACTTAAAAAATAAAAACGGGTTTGATGGTCAAACCCGTTTTCATGTTGGCGTCCCCTAGGGGGTTCGAACCCCTGTTACCGCCGTGAAAGGGCGGTGTCCTAGGCCTCTAGACGAAGGGGACCTAAAACTTTTTCTTTCGGTTTTTGGTGGAGCTAGGCGGGATCGAACCGCCGACCTCTTGCATGCCATGCAAGCGCTCTCCCAGCTGAGCTATAGCCCCCGAAAGGAAGCGCATATCATAGGGACTGAGTTTCACGCTGTCAACATTTCATTACAAATAAATTTCAAGTCTAGCAGGATATATACGGAATCCAAGTTAATCCCGATTTATAGTAATAAGCTAGCGATCAGACTAAGTGCTTGAGCTTATTTATATAAAGTGTTTTTTACTCGAATGATGAGTCGTTACAATTTGCTGATTCATCTCTAATGTGCGATAAATTATGGGTTATTTATCAATAGGTCAGGATGTCGATCATGGCTAGAGCTGCAGCTTGAGGATGAACATGCGCAAAAAGAAGCTATTATCAACCTTGTTATTATCCTTATCAGCTGGCGTCGCATCTGCGCAACAGGAGTCTGGGTTAACTTGTCACTTTGGTTACGAAGATCAGTTTTTACCCATTTCAACTGACACAAAATCCGATAATGAAACCCCCGTTGATGTAAAGGCAAATAAAGTACAGCTTTTACAGAACGGAACGTCTGTTTTTACAGGTGATGTTGATATTTTTCGTGATAATCAATTGCTTAGTGCTGATAGAGCAACTTATAACCGCAACAATGGTGATGTCAGAGCAAACGGTAATGTAAGTGTTCGTGATAGTGAAATGGTCATCGAATCTGAACAGGCTGAATGGTCGGTGGTAAATGATCAGGGTCAGATGCTAAATGCGCAATACCACATCCGCCAGATGCATGCGCGTGGTGAGGCAGCATATATTCTCCGAAAAGGTCAGAATACTACTGATCTGAACGATGCCACGTATACAACTTGTCCTGAAGGTAGCGATGCCTGGCAGCTTAAAGCTGATAAAGTGCATTTAGATCATTCAACAGCTGTTGGTGAGGCAAAAAATGTGGTGATTAGAATGGGCGGCTGGCCTGTTTTCTATACGCCATATATTAACTTTCCTTTGGACGATAAACGTAAATCTGGTTTCCTGATACCGTCTGTTGGTAATAGTGATAAAACCGGGTTTGATGTACTTACACCATATTACTGGAATATTGCTCCAAATATGGATGCTACGTTAACACCACGATACATGTCTGATCGCGGCTTGATGTTGGGGGGACAATTCAGATACTTATTTGAATCAGGTGAGGGTGAAGTTGAAGCAACCTATCTGAACTCCGATGATCTGAAAAGTAACGGTGAAGATATCAACCCCCATTACCAGGAAGATAGAAAACTATTTTCTTGGCAGCACAGAAGTTATTTTGATAACCGTTGGCGTGCCCTGGTTGATTACAACTACGTATCAGATGATGAGTATTTTGAAGACTTCGGTGCAGGACTAAGCTTATCCAGCCGGACTTATCTGAATAGGAATATTGAAACCGGATATAGCGGCGATATTTGGAATTTTACTGCGAGAGCACAAGGCTACCAAACCTTGGGTGATGTCGAAGAGCAATACAAACGTTTACCACAATTATTACTTAAAGGTTATCTGCCTGATCAGGCTTTAGGTCTAACTTATGAATTAGACAGTGAATATGTTGAGTTTGATCATAATGAGAAAGTGGATGGTCAGCGTATTAATATTGAACCGGCAGTCAGTATGCCGATGGGCACAGCTGCATACTTTATTACCCCACGACTAGCTATCAATCACACGCAGTATAGTCTGAAAAATGACAAGACAAATACCTACGATGATAAAGCGACAAGAACTTTACCGATAGCAAGTTTAGATACCGGGTTATTTTTTGATAGAAAAATGACTGCCTGGGGCGATAACTATATCCAAACACTTGAACCGCGTGCTTTTTATCTTTATGTTCCAGAACGTGATCAATCTGATATTCCAGACTTCGATACAAGTCTGACAACATTCAATTCGCTAAGATTATTTTCTTATAATCGTTTTATCGGACGTGATCGCATTGGTGATGCTAATCAACTAACTCTCGCGGTCACAACACGCGTTATTGATGAAGATTCCGGTAAAGAAAATTTTAAACTAACCGTTGGTCAGATTCGATATTTTACAGATCAGCGTGTGACCTTGGATGGAACAGTAGTGGAACGCGACTCTACATCTGATATGGTGGCTGAAGCTGTCGCTTACATAGGTGATGAATGGTCATTGAATAGTGAATTTCAATGGGACCCTAGTGGCTTGAAGACAAATATGTCATCTGTAGGACTGCGATATAAAAACGATAATGGCGGTATCTTTAATATTTCACATCGTTATCGCCGCGATGATCCAACGCCGAATAATGGCATAGAGGAATCGTTAGAGCAGGTCGATGTCTCTACTCAAATCCCTATATCTGAACGCTGGAAATTCTTTGGCCGCTGGTATCATGCAATTGATCAGGATATAACACTGGAAAAAATTGCTGGTCTGCAATATGACAGCTGCTGTTGGGCAACACGTTTAGTGATGCGTGATTACGTCAATGATGTCTCTGACCAAGAGCGGAACAAAGCAATTTATCTGCAAATTGAACTAAAAGGACTGGGTAGTTTCGGTCAGAAATCTGATAGTTTATTAGCACGTAGTATTCGTGGTTTTGAGGCGGAATGAACTTGTAGAACGATGGCATAGTCCACTGCGGGTAAACCCCTTTAAGTTAAACGAGTTTCAAACATAATGTTGGAGTAATAGAATTTAATGATTAAGTATCTGATTGTCGGTTTGTTACTGGCAACCAATGTATGGGCTCAGTCTTTGGATAAGATTGTGGCAGTTGTTAATGACGAAGTCATTCTTGAGAGTGATTTACAGGATATGGAGCAAACAGTACGCCAGCAGATCCGTCAGCGGGATGTGGCTATGCCTCCAAGCGATATTTTACGCAAACAGGTGCTTGAAAGATTGATTATGCAGCGCCTGCAAATCCAGGAAGCAGACAAAGTCGGTATTCGAGTGGGGGATGATGCACTCAATGCAGCACTTAAACAGATTGCAGACAAAAACCAAATGACACTGAGACAGTTCAGGGACGTGTTAGAGGATGATGGATATGACTTTAGCCAATTCCGAGAAACTATCCGTGATGAAATGATTATTGCTCGATTACGCAAGAGCCAGGTTGAAGACCGTGTCGTGGTATCTGACCGTGAAGTTGATAATTTCATAGCCACTCAAAAAATTCAAGAGGGTGGTCAGGTCGAATATGAATTACAGCATATTCTTATAAGCCTGCCTGAAGCTGCATCACCTGAACAAGTTCAAGCGGCCCAAGAAAAGCTAGAGAAAGTTCAGGCTTTACTGAAAGAGGGTGGAAATTTCGCTCAGATTGCTGCCGGATATTCTGATGGTCAGAATGCGCTGGAAGGTGGTGAACTAGGCTGGCGTAAGCAAGGTGAATTGCCATCATTGTTTGCCAATGTCGTTCCAACACTGGCTGTTGGTGAAGTGAGTCAGCCACTACGTAGTGGTAGTGGTTTTCACTTGGTCAGAATGAAAGATAAAAAAAGTGAAGATGTCCATCTTGTGAAACAAACATTAGCAAGTCATATTCTCATTAAAACGAACGAACTCACTACAGATGAAGAAGCAAAACAAAGACTGGAAAAAATACGAGAACGTATTGTTAATGGTGAAGATTTTGCCGAACTAGCACGTGCTAATTCAGATGATACGGGCTCAGCTATCGATGGCGGTAGTCTTGGTTGGGTGAGTCCTGGAGTGATGGTGCCTGAGTTTGAAGAAAAGATGAACGCATTGGCCACAGGTCAAATGAGTGATGTGTTCAAAAGTCGCTTTGGCTGGCATTTAATCAAAGTGTTTGATCGTCGCGAGGAGAATATGGCTAAAGAATACCAACGTGGCAAAGCACGTGAGCAAATTCGTCAACGTAAAATTGATGAAGAGTTGGAAACCTGGTTGCGTTCTATGCGTGATGAGGCTTACGTCGAGTATCGTAATCCTTGAACGACATCAAACGAATAGCTATTACGCCGGGAGAGCCGGCTGGAATAGGACCTGATCTAGTTCTGACATTAGCGCAGCAAAAGCATGATGCTCAGATTATTGCTCTAGCTGATCCTGCGCTACTTAATCAACGAGCAGCTCAACTTGGTTTAGCTATTAAGTTGATTGAAGTTGACTTATCACAGCCGCGCCAGATTGCTGCGGCTGGTGAGCTTTATATTATCCCGCACATCCTTAAAGCGCCAGTGACTGCAGGGCAATTAAATCAAGATAACAGTCTTTACGTTTTGGAAACACTACAAACTGCGCTGAACGGATGTTTATCCAAGCAATTTGATGGTGTAGTAACGGCGCCAGTACATAAAGGTATTATCAATGATGCTGGAGAAGCATTTACTGGTCATACCGAATTCTTTGCTGATGGTGCCGGGGTCAAAAAAGTTGTCATGATGTTAGCTACTGAGTCTTTAAAAGTGGCTTTAGCGACAACCCACCTTCCTTTACGTGCTGTGGCTGACGCTATTAATGTGAATGAGCTCAGTGAGGTGATTGAGATTACTCACCAATCATTAAAAAAACATTTTGCATTGAATAATCCGAGAATAGCGGTATGTGGTTTAAACCCTCACGCAGGTGAAGATGGTCATCTTGGGCGTGAAGAAGTCGACATTATTCAACCTGTCATTAATCGTTTTATTCAAGCTGGTTATGCCGTCTCAGGTGCATGGCCTGCCGATACAATTTTTAATCAAGATAAATTATTGAACTACGATGTTGTTTTAGCGATGTATCATGATCAGGGATTACCTGTTCTTAAGCATCATGGTTTTGGTAAAGCGGTAAATGTGACATTAGGTTTGCCCTTTATTAGAACGTCTGTGGACCATGGAACGGCACTAGATTTAGCTGGGACAGGACAAGCGAATCCAAGCAGTTTATATGCTGCTTTATCAATGGCTATTGCCATGGCGAATACACATTGAGTAACTCATGAGTCAATCTTCTTTTCCTCGCGCGAGGAAACGTTTCGGACAAAACTTTTTACATGATCAAGGCATAATTGACTCCATTGTGGAGGCGATAAGTCCTGAAACTGGTCAGCATCTTGTTGAAATCGGACCTGGACGCGGCGCATTGACGGAGCCGCTATTAAAACGTTGTTCACAGCTTGATGTGATTGAGTTGGATCGTGATTTAGTGCCCTTGTTGAGGCAGCAGTTCTCTGATTATGAGCAATTACAGATCCACGAAGCTGATGCACTGCAATATAACTATAAGCAGTTAGTCAGTAATCACGAACCTTTAAGAGTGATCGGGAATCTTCCATATAACATCACCACCCCATTACTGTTTCATCTACTCAGCTTTTCTGATGCTATTAGTGATATGTGTTTTATGCTTCAGAAAGAGGTTGTTGAGCGCATCTGTGCGCAGCCTGGGACAAAGCAGTACGGTCGATTGAGTATCATGATTCAGTATCAGTGCCATACTGATATGCTATTTATTGTTCCGCCAGAAGCCTTTGACCCTATTCCTAAAGTTGAATCTGCCATCATTTATCTTCAGCCACGTAAACAGCTTCTTGGTGGCAATGTCGATATGGCAGCATTAAGTCAGATAGTGACTCAAGCCTTTAGCCAACGCCGAAAAACAATTGCTAACACATTGAAAAAGTTGATTTCTATAGAAATATTTCATTCTGCTGGTATTGATCCAACACTGCGTCCAGAAATGATTTCTGTTGAAGCTTTTGTAAGATTGACTCAGTGTTATTTGGCTGCATCTACTGAAACTCAATAATCATGCCAGATGCTTTGATGCACTTTTAAGCTGATGATTGATTGGCTTAAGCTAAATTAAATCTTGCTGACAACACAAATTATCTGTCTTGACACGCTGATTTTGCTGTAGTTAGATACTCAGAACCAATGGGACTCAGAAACATAACTTAACGTCGCTATTGGGACTTGGACGACATAAATAAATAATGATATGAGGAATTAAGCTGTGAATAAATCTGAACTCATCGATGCAGTTGCTGCAGCTGCGGACATTTCAAAAGCAAAAGCTGCCCAAGCTGTTGATGGCATGACATCTGCCGTAACTAAAGCTCTAAGCAGTGGCGATCAAGTCACATTAGTTGGCTTCGGTACATTCTCTGTTCGTGAGCGTGCAGCACGTACTGGCCGTAACCCACGTACTGGTGAAGAAATCAAAATTGCCGCTGCAAAAATTCCTGCATTTAAAGCTGGCAAAGCATTAAAAGATGCTGTAAACTAGTTTTTTTTCTTGGGGTGCTTAGCTCAGCTGGGAGAGCATCGCCCTTACAAGGCGAGGGTCGGGGGTTCGATCCCCTCAGCACCCACCAAGAATATACGGAGCGGTAGTTCAGTTGGTTAGAATACCGGCCTGTCACGCCGGGGGTCGCGGGTTCGAGTCCCGTCCGCTCCGCCAAAAAAGAGGAAAGGCGCATATGATGCGCCTTTTTTTTTGCCTATTGTATTAGAATAGCGGTTTTTAACAACATTTCGGGAAGGTTCTCTTCATATGTTGAATTTCATACGTAATCACGCCCAGGGATGGATTGCCTGGTTCATTGTTGGTTTAATTAGTATTCCATTTGCTCTGTGGGGCATAAACTCTTATTTGTCAGGCTCATCGGCAGCTGTCGTTGCAGAAGTCAATGACTCACCAATCACCCAAACAGAATTACAGACATCACTTCAGCAATATCGTGATCGTATGCGTAGCATGATGGGCGATCAGTTCGATCCAGCAATGTTTGACAGCGCGACGGCCAAAAAAGACGTTTTAGATGGGCTTGTTGATCAACGCTTACTTCGTGATGCGAGTCAAACCTTAAAACAGCGTATTAGTGATGCTGCTATCTCACAGTTCATCCGATCTACTCCTGCTTTTCAGCGTGATGGTAAATTCGATTCAGACTATTACGTCATGGTATTAGCAAGAGTAGGGTATACACCTACTCAATATGAAGCCCAATTACGAGCTGATTTATTATCTCAGGAGCTGACCAAAAATATTCAAGGCTCAGCGATTGCCAGCGTTAAATTACTGAATGAAGCATTACGCTTAGAAAGACAACAACGTGAATTAGCTTACGGTATTATTCCTATTCAGCAATTTGTTGAACAAGTAAGCGTCGATGATGCTGAAGTGAAACAAAATTATGAGAATCATCAAGCGGCTTATACAGCCCCTGAACAAGTTAAACTCAACTATATCGAACTATCAGTTGATGAGTTAGCAAAAGGAATTCAGGTTAATGAAGATGAGCTGAAAAAATTCTATGCTGATAATCAAAATCAATTTATTGGGCCAGAACAGCGACGCGCCAGTCATATATTGATTGAGGGTGATGATGATGCTGCTCTAGAAAAAATTAAAAGCATTCAAGATCGTATAGAGAATGGTGAAGATTTTGCTGCTTTGGCTAAAGAAAATTCACAAGATACTGGGTCGGCTGATAAAGGTGGCGATCTTGGTTTCTTTGGTAAAGATGTTATGGATCCTGCATTTGAAGAAGCGACATTTGCATTAAACAATGTTGGTGATGTCAGTGAGCCAGTTAAAACAGAGTTTGGCTATCATTTGATTAAGCTGACGGGTATTCAAAAGCCCGAAGGTAAAACATTTGTACAGGCTCATGACGAAGTAGAGAAAATGTACCGTCGTCAACAAGCTGAATCTATCTTCTATGATGAAGCAGAGCAGTTAGCTAATCTAAGCTTTGAAAATCCGGATAGTTTGGATGCCGCAGCCGATGCACTTGGCTTAAAGATCAAAACTACCCAAAGTTTTACACGTTCTGGTACTGAAACAGGTATAAGCAGCAACAAAAAAGTGATTGATGCTGCTTTCAGTGAAGATGTACTGAAAAATGACTTGAACAGTGCTGTCATTGAATTATCCGACAATGATCTTCTTGTTATTCACAAGAATAAGCATGTTCCAGAAACGGTTTTACCTTATGAATCTGTCGCGCCTGCAATCAAGCAGCAGTTGGTGTTTGATAAAGCGAGAAAAATGGCTGAAGATGAAGGCAAATCAGTACTGGAAAAAGTCAAATCAGGTGAAAGTGCTGAATCTTTATTAACGAATTGGCAAGCGCCTGCATTCTATGGACGTGATACGGAGGAGGTTAGTAGTCAGATTCTCCAGCGTGCATTTATGATGTCAAAACCGTTATCTTCACCGGAGTATGAAGGTTTTTCTGCAGACAATGGTAACTATGTCGTTATTAAATTAACGGCGGTTAAAAATGGCAATATTGATGATGTCAAAGATGAGCAGAAGAAAGCATTACAACAACAGTTAACAGGGATTTATGCTTCAGCAGAAGTTGAAGCGTTTATTGCTCAACTACGTGATGATGCTGAGATTGATATCCATGAGGAAGCATTAAAATAACGAATGCATGTCCAATATCTAAAAGGCGCCTTAAGGCGCCTTTTTTTATGTCAGCTTATCAACAACTGCACTGCCCACACTATCACTCCAGACATTAATAGATGTTCTAAATCTATCCAAAAACCAATCGACAGAGAGTAATAAGGCAATGCCATCTAAAGGTAAGCCTACAGCGCTTAACACAATCACCATTGTCACAAGCCCAGCCTCGGGGATGCCGGCAGCGCCGATAGCGGCTAGTGTCGCTGTGATAAATACAATCGCTTGTTGAGTTAAGCTAAGGTCAATACCATAAGCCTGAGCGATAAACATAACAGCAGCTGCCTCATACAATGCTGTGCCATCCATATTAATTGTTGCGCCTAGGGGGAGAACAAATTTACTAACTTTGTGCCTTACCCCATTCTCTCTGACACACTCCATGGTTAATGGAAGTGTGGCAGAGGAGCTCGCCGTACCGAAGGCAGTTACCAGAGCACGAGCCATACCGACGAAATAGCCGACGCCACGTCTTGTTACTAAAAACAGAATAAGTAATAACAGGACACCATGAGTAAGAAGTCCTGTTAAAACCGTCACCACATGCCATCCAACGGCTTTCATTTCACTAAGGAAGTGCTCGCCGCCACCTGCATTACCCAGTCTGGCAGCTATCAATGCAAAAATACCTATTGGGGCTAGATGCATCACCCAGACAACTAATTTCATCATGGCCTCGTTAATACCATCAAAAAGCTGAAATACGGGTCTTCCTCTCTCACCTATAGTACTCAAGGCCATGGAGAAGATAATAGCGAATACAATCAAAGGCAGTAATTGAGTTTGCGCCGCTGAGGAAATAAGATTTGGTGAAACAAGTGATAAGATAATATCGCTTGCACCTGTATCTTGTTTTTCCAGAATATAATCAGGCACCGCTGATTGACTCCACTGCATTCCTGCACCAGGCTGAATCCAGTTCACAACAATGAGGCCGATCAGAACAGCAATAGCGGTTGATAGGGTGTAATAAAGTAATGTGATGCCGCCCATTTTTCCCAACTTCTTCAGGTCACCTAAAGAGCCGATACCGCTAACGATAGAAGCGATTACCAATGGAATAATGGTCATCTTTAGTGCATTAAGAAAAAGTGTGCCTAACCAGCTTATTTGCATAGCTTTATCAGGACTATACCAACCGAGTGTTACACCACCTATAGCACCTAGCACAATGAAGGCCAGTAAAATCATGGCATGCTTATGAGACATATGGCCTCCAAATTTAGATCAAAAAAAAGGGCATCGAAAATGCCCTTTTAGAATAGCAGTAAAAATACTAGATTTACTTATCACCAATACCGACGATATTGTAACCTGCGTCGACATAGGTAATTTCGCCTGTGACACCAGAAGCTAAGTCAGAGCAAAGGAAAGCGCCGACATTTCCAACTTCTTCAATAGTTACGTTTCTTCTTAACGGTGAGTTACGTTCACCATAGGCCAGCATTTTACCAAAGTCACCGATACCAGCTGCTGCTAATGTTTTGATTGGCCCTGCAGATACGGCATTAACACGGATACCTTGTTCGCCCATTGAATAAGCCATATAGCGCACTGTAGCTTCAAGAGCTGCTTTAGCAACGCCCATCACGTTGTAGTTATCAATCGCTTTTTCCGCACCAAGATAACTTAAGGTTAATAATGAGCCATTACGTCCGGCCATCATATTTTTACCTGCTTTAGCTAAAGCGGCAAAACTATAGGCACTGATATCATTAGCCATCGCGAAGCCTTCACGAGTGACACTGTCGACAAAGCCACCTTGAAGTTGCTCACGTGGAGCAAAAGCGACTGAGTGTACAATCGTATCTAAGCCATCCCAATGCTGAGCTAATGAGTCAAATACGCTATTGATTTCATCGTCACTGCTAACATCACAAGGAAAGACCAGCGCTGTATCGGCACCACATTCTTCAGCGATTTTTTCAACGCGTGATTTTAATTTCTCATTTTGGTAAGTGAAAGCCAGTTCGGCACCTTCACGAGCCATAGCATGAGCAATACCAGATGCAATAGAGCGAGGGCTGGCTACACCCACAATTAACGCACGTTTGCCTTGCAGAAAACCCATGTGTCTCTCCTAACTACATATAAAGCGGGATAACTTACCTGATTTTAAGGGTGACGGAAAGGGTAAGCATGCAGTAATCTTCTATTGGTATGATTCAAACAATACCTAATGCTGAGAAATGAGGTTCTATGAGATTGAAATTCTGCTTGCTTAGTATCGTGCTGATTTTATTGACAGCCTGTGACGACCAAGCAATAAATTCTCCCTATCCTGAAGCATCCAGTGATGAATCAATTCTTTATGCGGCTTTTTCTCTAAGGCCTAAACATCTGGATCCAGCCAGATCATACAGTGCCAATGAAAGTATTATTACAGGGCAAGTCTATGAATCACCTTATCAGTATCATTATCTAAAACGACCTTATCAACTTGAGCCTTCAGCGGCAGCAGCCATGCCTGATGTCGTTTATCTTGATAAAAATAATCAGCCAGTCAAAGAAGATGCCAACAACATTGCTTTTTCTGTGTATACCATTCCTATAAAACAACATATTTTGTATCAGCCTCACCCGGCCTTTGTTAAAGATGAAAATGGCAATGGCCTGTATCATAAGCTAAGCTCGGATCAGCTAGCAGATATAGAAGATCTGGCTGATTTCGAAAAAACTGACACACGAGAACTCATTGCAGCCGATTTTGTATACCAGATAAAACGTTTGGCTCACCCTGAAATTCATTCGCCGATTCTGGGGGTTATGGCTGAGCATATCGTCGGACTTAAAGAATATGCAGAAAAACTGAGAGCACTTCGCAAGGCAGGAGAGACTCTTGATCTTCGCCAATATGAAATCAGTGGTGTTAACACTATCGATGACTATCATTACCAAATAAAAGTCTATGGGAAATACCCACAATTAGATTACTGGTTAGCTATGCCTTTCTTTGCTCCTATTCCTTGGGAAGCCGAGTTATTTTATTCTCAGCCAGGGCTGATTAACAAAAACATTACACTTGACTGGTATCCCGTCGGCACAGGTCCTTTCTATATGACAGAGAATGACCCTAACCGACGTATGGTGCTTAGTAAAAACCCTAATTTCCATGAAGAACGGTATCCATCAGAAGGTGGAGAAACAGATAAACAAAATGGCTTATTGGAAGATGCCGGTAAACGTTTACCTTTGATAGATAAGGTCGTTTTTACCCTAGAAAAAGAGAGTACATCATATTGGGGTAAGTTTATGCAGGGGTATTACGATGTAAGTGGTATCAGTTCAGATAGCTTTGAACAAGCTGTGAATATTTCAGCATCCGGTGAATTTGGTTTAAGTGATGCAATGAAGGACAAAGGCATAAAGCTGGAAACGGCGGTTGCAGCAACAGTCTTTTATACGGGCTTCAATATGTTGGATCCTATTGTTGGTGGCTACACTGATAAAGCAAGAAAACTTAGACAAGCTATTTCAATTGCCATAGATCAAGAAGAATATATTTCTATCTTTGCTAATGGTCGTGGTATTCCTGCTCAAGGGCCAATTCCTCCTGGTATTTTTGGTTATAACGAAGGTGAGCCAGGTATTAATCCATATATGTATCACTGGCAGAATGGCCAAGCCGTGCGTAAACCTATAGAAACAGCAAAAAAGCTTTTGGCTGAGGCTGGCTATCCCAACGGCAGAAATAAAGAGACAGGTAAACCATTAGTGATTTATCTGGATACCACATCAAGTGGCCCTGACAGCAAATCGGATCTGGATTGGATGCGTAAGCAATTCAGAAAACTTAAAATTCAACTGGTTATCAGGAGTAGTGACTATAATCGCTTCCAGGACAAAATCCGTCGTGGCCAGGTGCAGATGTTCCAATGGGGGTGGAATGCAGATTATCCTGATCCGGAAAATTTCCTGTTTTTACTTTATGGGCCTAATGGACGGGCAGAATTTAATGGTGAAAATACCGCGAATTATCAAAATAAAGAGTTTGATAAACTTTTTGAGAAAATGCGAACCATGCCCAATAGTCCTGAAAGATTTGCTGTGATTAAACGCATGGTAGATATTGCCAGGAAAGATGCGCCATGGATATGGGGATTTCATCCTAAACAGTTTTCGCTTTATCACGAGTGGAATCATAATGTTAAACCAAATTTAATGGCAAATAACACGTTGAAATACCGTCGTGTCGACACATCATTACGTGAAAAACTTCAGTCTGAATGGAATCAGCCGATACTCTGGCCATTAGGCGTCGTAGTATTTGTCATTATGCTGATGGTTCTGCCAGCAGTTTTTATTTACAGGACGAGAAAGTATAAAAAGCATCATTTTCCATCGACATAGAGGAGATTTTTACTATGCGATTAGGTAGAATGCACTGCCAGTACTACGGCATTTCATTGATGAGTTTCTACTGTTTAGGGAGTAATTGAGTGGATTTAGCTACACTGCTAGGTTTTATTACGGCTTGGGGTTTAATCATAGCAACGATTGCTTTGGGTGCAGCAGCCGGTGTTTTCATCAATATGCCGTCATTAGCAATTGTGCTTGGGGGAACCTTTGCCGTAGTTCTGATGCGCTTTACACTTGGACAATTTATCGGCTCTATTAAAACAGCCATGAAAGCATTCTTGTATAAGTCTGAGTCACCACAAGAAATTATTCAATCAGTTGTTGAACTGGCAACCATTGCGAGAAAAGAAGGCTTACTTGCTCTGGAAAAACAAGAAGTCACTAATCCCGTACTGGCAAAAGGTATTCGAATGCTGGTGGATGGCCATGAACCAGCAGTGGTTAAAAAAGCACTGATCACAGAAATGAATGAAACGGTTAATAGACACTCGATTGGCCAGCAAATTTTCAAAACAATGGGTGATGCTGGTCCGGCTATGGGAATGATTGGTACTTTAGTGGGATTAGTTCAGATGTTATCAAACATGTCTGATCCTAAATCAATTGGTCCTGCGATGGCTGTTGCATTATTAACAACTCTTTATGGTGCCATGCTAGCGAATATGTTTGCTTTGCCTGTATCCGATAAACTTGCCTTGCGTAGTAGTGAAGAGTTGATGAATAAATCTATCATTATTGAGAGTGTGATGGGTATTCAGGAAGGGCAGAATCCAAAAGTATTAGGTGAGTTACTGCAAAACTTCCTACCGGCCTCTAAGCGCGATGCTGACGAACCAGCAGAGTAGGTGAGTTGGTTAAATTAAAATGAGTGAAGATAGCCCAAGACCTAAAAAACAAGACGAAGGCTTACCAGCCTATATGGGCACATTTGCAGACTTGATGTCTTTGTTGATGTGCTTTTTTGTTTTGTTACTTTCCTTTGCCGAAATGGATGCGTTGAAATATAAAATGGTCGTTAAATCCCTTGATAATGCCTTTGGGGTTCAACGAGAAGTTATTGCTGATGCAGTGCCTGTGGGAACCAGTATTATTGCCCAAGAGTATAGTCCGGGTGATCCAAAGCCGACACCACTCAAAGTCGTCAGGCAGGAAACGGTAGATGATACCCGTGAAAAAATTAAGGTGACGATGGATGCTGAAGAAGTCGCTCAGCAACAAGCACAGGAAATAGCGGAAGAAACACAAAAATTTCGTGAAGCACTGGATGAAGAGATTAAAGAAGGTTTGATTGAAGTTGAAAGTCAATTCAACCGAATCGTTATTCGTATTAGAGAGAATGGTTCATTTCCGTCAGGGGATGCCAGACTTAACCCTAGTTTTAAACCTATTCTCAAAAAAATACATGATGTCTTGGTTAGCACTGGCGGACAGATAGCTGTAGCTGGTCACACTGATGATGTGCCAATAAATACGCCAAGATATCGATCCAACTGGGAACTATCTACATCAAGAGCAACGTCTGTAGTACATGAGTTGTTGGCGCCCGGTGATATGAAACCAGAACGCTTCGTTTTGGAAGGATATGCTGATACACAACCGCTTGTGCCAAATAATTCACCTGAAAACCGTGCAATTAATAGACGCGTTGAGATTATCGTCTTGAAATCACCGGTTGAGGAAAGTTTAACCCGTTCAATTGATGAGCTCATGAAAGAGCATGAATCAGTTGATGGTTCCGTAACTACTGTTTATGAATGATGAGGGAAGAAAAATGAAAAAAATGAATGTATTACTATCGACCCTAAGTTTTTTACTAGCAAGCACTGCTGCGTCTGCAACACAATGGCAAATTAATAATAACGAATCACAAGTTAACTTTATTTCTACCAAAAAAATCAATATAGCTGAAGTCCATCAGTTCGATAAAATCGCTGGTAACCTATCAGAAAATGGTGCGTTTACTGTCAATATTGATCTCGCATCAGTCGATACAGGTGTAGAAATTCGTGATAGTCGCATGAAGGAATATTTATTCAAAGTGGCAGATTTTCCTAAAGCCACTGTTTCTGCACATCTACCACCTGAAGAGATTGAGAAACTTTCTGTTGGCCAAACAAAACCTTTATCTGTAGTGGGCACGTTTGAATTACATGGTCAAAAGCAAGAGCTGACATTTGATGTATTGGCCACCAAAGTCACTTCTGATGAGTTGTTGGTGGTATCTGCCCATCCGATTATTTTAAATGTAGACAATTACAAACTGGCCAATGGAGTAGAAAAGTTACGCGAGTTAGCGGGTTTACCTAATATAAGCCATGCTGTCCCGGTCAATTTCTATTTAACGTTAAACGCGACGAACTAAGAGGTATTCCTCGCAATGCAAAAATTTTCAGTTGAAACTGGTATCGTTATCCCGTTGGATCGCCCTAATGTCGATACCGATGCGATTATTCCTAAACAGTTTTTGAAATCAATTAAGCGAACAGGCTTTGGACCGAACTTATTTGATGAATGGCGTTATCTTGATCATGGTGAGCCTGGTCAAGATAATAGCAATCGACCTTTGAATCCAGATTTCGAGCTTAACCAACCGCGCTATAAAAACGGTACGATCTTGCTTGCTCGTGAAAACTTTGGGTGTGGTTCAAGCCGTGAACACGCTGTTTGGGCCCTGGACGACTTCGGTATACGCGTTATTATTGCTCCTAGCTTTGCTGATATCTTTTTCAGTAACTCCAGTAAAAATGGCATTTTGGCTATTACGCTTGAAGAGACTGTGATTGATAAACTCTTTGAGCAGGTTGAAGCGAGGCCTGGCTATGAATTGAAAGTGGACTTGCCTGAACAGAAAATCACTTTACCAAATGGTGAGACAATTGCTTTTGATGTTGATGCCTTCAAGAAGCATTGCTTAATTGAAGGGCTTGATGATATTGGCCTTACATTGCAGCACACAGCAGATATAAACGCTTATGAAGAAAAACGTAAGCAAGAAGCTCCCTGGTTATTCTCTTAAGATTAATACCTAAATTTAGTAATTATTAAAGATATAAAAAATGACAAAAAAGATTGTAGTTTTGCCTGGTGATGGCATTGGTCCAGAAATCGTTGCTGAAGCAGTCAAAATTTTAGAAACATTCCGAACTGAAGGCTTGGATATCTCTCTTGAGTATGGCTTGATTGGTGGAGCTGCTTACGATGAAACGGGAACCCCTTTGCCTGAAGAAACTCTCCAAATGTCCAAACAGGCTGACGCTATTTTGTTAGGTGCCGTTGGTGGCTATAAGTGGGAGTCGCTGGATATCAGTGTCAGACCTGAAAAGGGGCTACTAGGTATTCGTTCTGAATTGAACTTATTTGCTAATTTACGACCTGCCATTTTGTATCCACAACTGGCTGATGCTTCAACGTTAAAACCTGAAGTGGTTGCTGGCCTTGATTTAATGATTGTCAGAGAACTGACAGGTGGTATTTATTTCGGTCAGCCACGTGGCATCAGAACGCTGGATAATGGTGAAAAGCAAGGTTTTAATACGCTTGTCTATCGTGAAAGTGAGATAAATAGAATCGGTAAGGTTGCATTTGATATTGCTGCTAAGCGACAAAGCCGTGTTTGCTCTGTAGATAAAGCAAATGTGCTGGAAAGCACAGAATTATGGCGTGAAACGATGACAACATTATCAGAATCCTATCCGGATATTGAGTTGAGTCATATGTATGTTGATAATGCGGCCATGCAATTAGTCCGTGCACCAAAGCAATTCGACGTGATGGTCACAACAAATATGTTTGGAGATATTTTATCTGATTGTGCTTCTATGCTAACGGGCTCGATTGGTATGTTGCCTTCAGCCTCACTCGACGAAAACAGTAAAGGTATGTATGAGCCTATACATGGTTCAGCGCCCGATATTGCTGGAAAGAATATTGCTAACCCACTGGCGACAATTTTGTCAGCTGCTATGATGTTACGTTACACACTCGATGAAGCTGCAATGGCCGATCGAATTGAAAAAGCTGTGAGTAAAGTACTGGATGATGGACTTCGTACTGCGGATATCTATTCTGCAGGTATGACAAAAGTCACCACCTCTGAAATGGGTGATGCGGTACTAGCAGCGTTATAAATTAAAACAAAAGGTGTATTGTGAATAAAAAAGTAGATGTTGCAGTAGTAGGTGCTACAGGGGCCGTAGGTGAGGCCATGTTAGAAATTTTGCACCAACGTCAGTTTCCAGTAGGTAAAGTCTATGCACTGGCAAGTGAACGAAGTGCAGGTTCTACAGTAAGTTTTGGTAATAAATCCATTATTGTTGAAGACCTAGCCGAGTTTGATTTCTCTAAAGTACAAGTTGGCTTGTTCTCTCCAGGAGCTAGTGTCTCTGCTGAGTACGCCCCTAAAGCAGCGGCGGCGGGGTGTGTTGTTATTGATAACACATCACAGTTCCGCTATGACGATGATATCCCGCTTGTAGTACCTGAAGTGAATCCTGAAGCTGTCGCAGATTATAAAAATCGTGGCATTATCGCTAACCCTAATTGTTCAACTATTCAGATGATGGTCGCACTGAAACCTATCTATGATGCAGTGGGCATTACTCGGATTAATGTTTGTACATATCAGGCTGTATCAGGTTCTGGTAAACCAGCAATGGATGAGCTTGCCAAACAAACAGCAGATTTATTGAATGGTCGTCCAGTAAAAGCAGAAGTCTATCCAAAACAAATCGCCTTCAATGTATTGCCACAAATTGATGTGTTTATGGACAATGGCTACACCAAAGAAGAAATGAAGATGGTGTGGGAAACACGCAAAATCATGGGTGATGAGTCGATTCAAGTAAATCCAACAGCTGTCCGTGTGCCAGTATTTTTCGGTCACTCAGAAGCGATTCATATTGAAACACGTGACAAGATCACTGCTGAACAGTGTAAAGCCTTATATGAAAAGGCTAACGGTATTGTATTACTAGATGAACACAAAGATGGCGGTTATCCAACTGCTGTGACTGAGTCTTCAGGTCAGGATCCTGTGTTTGTCGGACGTATTCGTGAAGACATTTCCCATGAAAAAGGACTAAATTTGTGGGTAGTAGCAGATAATGTGCGTAAAGGTGCTGCACTGAATAGTGTTCAGATTGCTGAAGTGTTGGTTGAAAAGTACCTTTAAATTAGGCTAGATAAGGAAGTTAAGGGGATGAAAATGAAGAAACAGCTTTTTGCCAGTATTGCTGTCGCATCAACGATAGGTTTTTTCACCCCCTTAACGAGCTATGCATTTGGTTTGGGCGAAATTAAAGTTAACTCAGCTTTAAACGAACCATTCAAAGCCTCGATCGACATCAATGCTCTGCCTGAAGAAGAAAAAGAAAGCTTTGAAATCAGAATAGCTTCAAACGATGAGTTCGAGAAAGCTGGATTAGAACGTAGCTATATCCTGACGCAGTTAACCTTTGACGTAGTTGAGCAACAAGGAAAGTCAAAGGTTTTAATTCGCTCCCAACAACCTATTAAAGAACCTTTTCTGGATTTTCTGCTGACAGCCACAGCTGGTGGCGGAAAGCTCATTAGAGAGTACACAGTACTGCTTGATCCACCAGAAGTACTGATGAGACCACAAACTGCAAACCAATCATCTTCAGTCACTCCTGTTGAACAAACCCCAACAACGGTTAGCAGTCAGTCAAACACATTATGGTCTGATAATCAGACATACGGTCCTGTTGCCAGAGCCGATACCTTATGGAATATTGCATTAACTACGCGCCCTGATGAGTCTGTATCTGTTCAACAAATGATGCTGGCGTTAGTGGCTGCGAACCCAGAAGCTTTTGTTGATAGTAATATTAACGGACTCAAAGCTGGCTATACCCTGAATATTCCAGATAGAGCGGCAATATTGTCTCAGTCTCAAGCTGAAGCGTATAAAACCTTTAAAGCTCAAAATAAAGCATGGCGACAGCGCAATACACCGGTTTCTACACCAATACCAACTGCCAGCCCTGCCGTGGTTCAGCAACCACAAACAGCATCAACAGATACAGAACAGACCGTCACAGAAAACAGTTCTGTCGATGACACTGAGAGTGCTGATGCAGTTGATAGTGAAACTGATAAACAAGCCCATTTAAAACTGGTCGCACCAGAGCAAGCTAAAACGACACAAGAAGACGCTTCTCCGAACTTGGCGGGCAATGAAAAAATTAATGCACTGACAGAACAATTAACATTAGCACAAGAAACGATAGAAGCTCAGGCGCAGGAGAATATTGACTTCAAAGCGCGTATGGACGCGATGGAAGAGCAGTTGGAAACCATGCGCAGACTGATTTCTTTGAAAGATGCAGACCTCGCTAGGCTGCAGGATATGTTGGAAGATAAAGAACAGAATAATACTTCCACTGATGATGCCAGCACAGTGTCTGATACTGACTCAGTGTCAGAAGACATTGCTGATAATGATGTTGTAGATGAGCCTGACGCAACAGATGTTACCTCAATTCAAGAAGAAGCCAATACAGCGACCACTGATGTAAATAACGAAGAGAGCGTTCCAACTGATCTGGCTGACAAAATTAAACAGTTTTTAGCTGAATATAAATTACAAGTTGGTGGTGCATTACTGCTTATTCTTCTGTTACTGCTATTGCTTGCCAGAAGAAAAAATAATGATGAAGAATCATTGATAGATGATGACACTGATGCTGAGAGTCTGATTCCTATAGAGGATGTCCACGCTGCAACTGCTGATGATAGTCAAGAGATAGCATCACAAGTGAGCCCTGTTAGCGATGATGTAGAGAGTGAACCGGTAAACCAGGAAGCTCCAGCACAAAAAAGTGTTATGGAACTGGTCGAGCAGGCGGATATGTTTGTCGGCTATGCGGATTACGCTCAAGCAAAGGTCGCACTAGAACAAGCGCAGACTAAAGAGCCTGAAAATACATTGGTGGCTTATAAGATGCTGTTTGTTTTGTATAAACAAAAACAAGTTCAAGACTTTATATCCCTTGCTGAAAATACAGCATTTGACGAAGACAGTATTGAGTGGGAAGAAATAAAGCAATGGGGAGCACAATTAGCTCCAGATCATGCCTTATTCACTGTTGAAGAATCAGTAGACACTGATTCTGAAATGGATGAGCATGAGCACTTGAGTCCAGAACCTGATGATGAAGTTAATGACAATCAGTTAGATTTTAGTCCTCAGCATGAGGTTCATGATGACTCGATTGCTGTTGATCTTTCTGATGATAATAACGACACACCACTGGAATTTGATACTGTAGATATTTCATCACAAATTGATAAGGCTGGTGATGAGGAGTACGTCAGCGACGTTCATACCTCATCAGAAGAATCCTTGTCAGCGTTAGATGACGAGAAGGATGATAATCATATTGATGATGATCTCTTGTCATTTGATACAGGAACCACTTTTAGCACGGTTGAACTAGAAGATAAAGAGGATGAAACTGTCGTGGAACACGACTCATTACTTCCTTTTGAGCCTGGTGCTTCTTCTTCATTAGATCCTGAACGTGTTGAAATTGCCCCATTTGACACGGATGCTGATGATGAACCTGATATCGAGTTTGATATCGGTGATATTGATGAAATTGATGAAGCAGAGACAAAACTGGATCTGGCTACGGCGTATATTGATATGGAAGATCCTGAAGGGGCAATCAGCATCCTTAATGAAGTATTAGTTGAAGGTAATGACGAGCAAAAAGCTCGTGCTCAAACTATCCTCGATTCAATATCAGAATAATTAGAGAGCGGATCTAGTGAGAATAGCACTCGGCATAGAATATGCCGGCACGCATTTTTGTGGCTGGCAAATCCAGTCACATTCCAGGACGGTACAAGGCGAATTACAAAAGGCAGTTTCAATCGTTGCTAATCACCCTGTTGAAGTTTATGCCGCTGGTCGAACTGATACCGGGGTCCATGGCTTAAACCAAGTGATACACTTCGATACCGATTCGATTAGAGAAAAGCGGGGTTGGCTTTTAGGCATCAACGCTAATTTACCCAAAGATGTGAATGTCACATGGGTACAATTTGTAGATGACGATTTTCATGCTAGATTTTCTGCGATTAAGCGCAGCTATCGTTATATTATCCTAAACCGCCTTAGTCGCTCGTCAGTTCATCAGCATCGAATGTGGTGGCATTACCCTCCATTAGATATTGAGAGAATGCAAGCAGCAGCAAATCAGTTAATAGGTCGGCATGATTTTTCAGCATTCAGAGCAAGTGAATGCCAAGCGAAAAGTCCTATCAAAACTTTAGATAAAATTGTGGTCAGTCAACAACAAGACTGCATTGCTATCGATGTAGAGGCTCTCTCATTCTTACACCATATGGTAAGAAACCTGGTTGGTGTAATGGCGGCAATTGGCGATGGAAGTAAGCCTGTCGAATGGGCTGGGCAAGTCTTACGTAGTACTGACAGAAGTCACGGAGGAATAACAGCTCCCGCAGACGGTTTGTATCTCGTCGATGTGCGCTATCCTGAGCATTATTCAATCCCGACAGTGTCAGCTTTTCCGGTGCTCTGGTAAAGTAACAGCTCTATTTGAGAGTAAGCACAGAAACAGATGAGAACCCGAGTAAAAATATGCGGCATAACACGTCAGCAAGATGCTGATTTTGCAGCAGAATCTGGAGCTGATGCGATTGGCTTAGTTTTTTATCCTCCTAGTCCACGAGCGATATCTTTTGCGCAGGCAAACACTGTGATTGCCAATTTGTCGCCATTTGTATCGAAAGTCGCACTATTTGTCGATCCGGATAAAGACCTCGTTTCACACTGTCTTGACGAGATATCGGTTGATATACTTCAGTTCCACGGTGATGAAGAACCTGAGTTTTGTCAGCAATTCAATTTACCGTACCTGAAGGCGGTAAGAATGCGAGAGGACACAGATTTAGAAGACGTGGCTCAACGCTATTCATCGGCTTCAGCGTTATTATTGGATACATATCAGCCGGGTTTACCTGGCGGAACAGGTAAAACATTTGACTGGTCTATGATTAGTCGTATAGATAAACCTATTATTTTAGCGGGTGGTCTGCATGCAACCAATGTGCGAGAGGCTATCCATCAAGTGCAGCCTTATGCTGTTGATGTCAGTGGTGGCGTTGAGAGTGATAAGGGGATTAAAAGTCATGAAAAAATCAGCACTTTTATGAAAGAGGTGGCAAATGCTTAAAGAGCATATTCACGATTATTACAAAACATTTCCTGACGAGCGTGGACATTTCGGACCTTACGGTGGCCGTTTTGTCGGTGAGACGCTCATGGGAGCAATTTACGAACTGCAACATGCTTATGAGCAGTATCGTAATGACCCTGAATTTCTGGCAGAAATGGATAAGGACCTCAGTACTTTTGTTGGTCGTCCATCACCACTCTATCTTGCCGATAATTGGACACAGAAGTTAGGTGGTGCACAAATTTATTTGAAGCGCGAAGATCTAAATCACACTGGTGCGCACAAAGTAAACAACACCATCGGTCAAGCGTTACTAGCCAAGCGTATGGGTAAGAATCGCATTATTGCTGAAACCGGAGCGGGGCAACATGGTGTAGCTACTGCGACTGTAGCTGCTCGCATGGGACTAGAATGTATTGTCTACATGGGGGCAGAAGATGTCGAACGTCAGGCACAAAATGTCTATAGAATGAAACTGCTGGGGGCACAAGTTGTACCAGTAGAATCTGGTTCACGGACATTGAAAGACGCCTTAAACGAAGCATTACGTGACTGGGTGACCAATGTCGATGATACCTTCTACATCATAGGCACTGTTGCTGGTCCACATCCATACCCAGCCATGGTAAGAGATTTCCAATCTATTATTGGTCGTGAAACCAAGCAGCAAATGTTTGATATTAATGGCAAGCTGCCAGATGCCTTGGTGGCATGTATTGGTGGTGGTTCAAATGCGATAGGTATCTTCCACCCCTTTATCGAGGATGAGTCTGTCGCCATGTATGGTGTTGAAGGTGCAGGCCATGGTATTGAGACTGGTCAGCACTCAGCGCCACTCTCTGCTGGTAGACCAGGTGTTTTACATGGTAACCGTACTTATCTGATGCAAGATGACAACGGTGAGATTACTGAAACCCATTCAATTTCAGCAGGGCTAGATTATCCTGGTGTTGGTCCTGAACATGCATGGTTGAAAGATATTGGCCGGGCAAATTATGTTTCGGTAACCGATGAAGAAGCATTAACGGCCTTCCATGAGTTAACCCGCACAGAAGGAATTATTCCTGCACTTGAGTCAAGTCATGCACTGGCTTATGTGAAAAAATTAGCACCAACAATGTCTCCTGAGGAAACTATCGTGGTTAATCTGTCGGGGCGTGGTGATAAAGACATGCATACAGTCGCAGCGATGGCTGGGTTGAAATTCTAAGGAAGTCATAATGAGTCGTATAAATCAGTGTTTTGAAAAACTGAAGGCAGATGGTCAGACAGCGCTTATACCTTATGTCACTGCTGGTGATCCAGAGCCTTGGGTAACCGTGCCATTACTTCATGCTCTGGTAGATGCTGGTGCAGATATAATTGAGTTGGGTATCCCATTTTCAGACCCGATGAGTGATGGACCTGTTATCCAAAAAGCGTGTGAAAGAGCGCTGAAAAATGATGTCAGCATCCTGTCTGTATTAAATATGGTGAAAAAGTTTCGTGAAAAGAATACCGAAACACCTATCGTATTAATGGGCTATGCTAACCCGATCGAAGCCGTTGGTTACAAAGAATTTGCTAGACTGGCTAGCGAGGCTGGTGTTGATGGTGTGTTAACTGTCGACGTGCCGCCTGAAGAATCAGATGAATTCCGTCAGCTGATGGATAAGCATGATATCGATACCATTTATTTAGTTGCGCCGACAACATCAGCTGAACGTATGTCGATGATTGCCAATAATGCACGTGGATTCATATATTATGTCTCAATAAAAGGTGTAACAGGCTCCGCATCCCTTGATATTAGTGAAGTTAGTGAGAAACTGACTATGTTACGTGAAAGGACTGACTTGCCTCTAGGTGTTGGCTTTGGTATTCGTGATGGTAAATCTGCCGCTGCAGTGGCTGAAATTGCCGATGCCGTCGTCGTTGGTAGTACACTAGTTAAATGTATCGAAGAACATGCACAACGCTTGGAAGAATTGCCGGCTGCAGTTGCAGGTCTGCTAGCTGAAATGCGACACGCAATTAATGCGCGTGATTTAGCAAAAGCATAAACATAACGAAGGTAACAAAATGAGCTGGTTTGAAAGATTACTCCCCTCAAAAATTCGCACAACCGTACGTAGTCGCTCAGTGCCAGAAGGCGTTTGGTGTAAATGTCCAAGTTGTGACAATGTGCTCTACCGGGCAGAACTTGAGCGTAATTTGATGGTTTGTCCCAAATGTGATCATCACCAACGCATTAATGCCAGAACGCGGTTAGAAAGCTTTTTAGATGAAGAAGAGCGTAAAGAGATTGCTGTTGATGTAAAACCTGTTGATACCCTCAGGTTTAAAGATAGTAAGCGTTATAAAGATCGTCTCTCGCAAGCACAACGTACAACAGGTGAAAACGATGCCTTACTGGCAATGCAGGGTAGAGTAAATGGTCTGCCATTAGTTGCCGTTAGTTTTGACTTCACGTTTATGGCGGGGTCAATGGGCTCGGTTGTTGGTGAAAAATTTGTTCGTGCTGCCAAAGTTGCTCTTAAAAACAATATTCCATTGGTCTGTTTTTCTGCCAGTGGTGGGGCGCGTATGCAAGAAGGCCTGTTATCCTTAATGCAAATGGCAAAAACCAGCGCCATTTTGACTCAGTTAAGCAATGCTGGCATCCCTTTTGTTTCTGTGATGACTGATCCAACCATGGGTGGTGTTTCTGCCAGTTTAGCGATGCTCGGCGATATCAACGTTGCTGAACCAAATGCCCTGATTGGCTTCGCTGGCCCACGAGTGATTGAGCAAACTGTGCGTGAGACCTTACCTGAAGGTTTCCAGCGAGCAGAGTTCCTGCTTGAACATGGTGCTATAGATATGATTGTTGACCGTCGTCAAATGCGAGATAGATTATCAAATATTCTCAGCATGCTTCAGTATCGTGCAATAGCATAGAACTGTATGCGGTTCAGCACATTGCCACAATGGTTAGCGTGGCAGGAAAAGTTACATTTCACTGAAATTGATCCAGGTTTAGAACGTGTTGGTCTTGTATGGCAAAACATGCAAGGCCAAACAAAACTACCCTTTAAACTTGTGACCATTGCCGGCACCAACGGAAAAGGTTCCTCTGTTGCGATGACCAACAGTATTCTGATGGCTGCCGGTTATAAAACAGGTACTTATACATCCCCTCATTTATTAGCCTATAACGAACGGATTGCTATTAACGGTAAACCGTGTACAGATCAACAAATTTGTGATGCTTTTGCTCGAATTGATGGAGCTCGCGGTGATATTTCACTGACATATTTTGAATTTGCTACTCTTGCAGCAGCTGATATTTTTCGTCATGAAAATATTGATATTGCGGTGCTGGAAGTCGGAATGGGAGGGCGTTTAGACGCGGTTAACCTGTTTGACACCGATGTAGCTCTTATCACACCAATTGGTCTTGACCATATGGCATGGCTAGGTGATACCCGTGAAAAGATTGCTTATGAAAAAGCAGGTATTATCCGTTCAAAAACACCCGTTGTGTGTTCAGAGTCTGCGCCGCCTAATAGTCTAATTGAGCATGCAAGCTCACTTAGTGCACCTGTCTATAGAGCTGGTCAGGCTTATCAGTATTCACAATTAACCAAAGACAGTTGGCAGTGGCAGACTAATGACTCTGCTGCTATCACGCTGCCGCGTCCTGCATTGGTTGGTGACTATCAGATACAGAACGCTGCAGCTGTTATTCAAGTATGTCAACTCCTGGCAGAGCAGGGCTTATCGATTGAGTATGATGCCATAGTTGAGGGTCTGAAAGCGGTTGTATTAGCCGGTCGTTTTCAAGAAATTACACATAACGACATCACGCTGATTCTCGATGTAACACATAATCAACAAGGTGCAGACAATCTGCATACATTACTTTCTCAACGAAATGTAGAGGGTAAGACCTTCGCTGTTTTAGCCATGTTAAAAGATAAAGATTGTCAGGCTGTGGTTCAGACTCTTAAGGATGATATCGCCCATTGGTTTTTTGCTGGTTTGGATGGTAGTCGTGGTATGGATGCTGACTCGCTTGCCGCTAAAGCTGTCTCTGCATCTCAGGTAGAGAATTACAATTGTTATCAGACAGTGAAAGAGGCTTATCAACAAGCTTTACATAGAGCACAGTCAGATGATCGAATTTTAATTTTTGGATCATTTCATACTGTTGAAGCAGTGATGAGAATCTTAGCTGAAATTGAAGACTGACAGCTTGTAAGTTAGTCTTGATACATCTCAGTGATAATGTCGCTATGCGTCTCAATTAGCTTTGTACGCTTAATTTTCATCGTGGGTGTCAGCATATCATTCTCAACTGTCCACGGCGATAAACTCAGGCTTACCCGGCGTATCTTAGCGTAAGCTGGAAAATCATGTAATAAACGTCTGAATTGTTGGATAACATACTGTCTCAAGTTTTTATCCAACAGGCTTTTTTTATCCATTGCATCTAATTTTAATGTTTGGGCAAGCTGAAGCCAGTGCTCTGCATTCAAAACGACAATTGCTGAAAGGAAAGGTCTACCTTCTCCTACAATCAATGCTTGTTCAAATAGATCATGACTGGTGATAGCCATTTCCATATCAGCGGGCGAGACCTTTTCACCATTACTGAGCACTAGGATGTCTTTGATTCGTCCAGTAATAAATATATGCCCTGAGTCAGAAATCTTTGCCTGATCGCCTGTATGTAACCACCCATCAGAATCAATAGTGTTCGCTGTGGCTTTATGATTATTCCAATAACCAAGCATATTGCCAGGACTTTTGACCAGTAACTCTGAGTTCTCACCGATTTTCACTTCAACAGGCGGAAGAGCTTGGCCAACACTATATGGATCATTATCTGAAGGTTTATTTACACTAATGACAGGGCTGGTCTCTGTTAGACCATAACCTTGTAATAGGTTGATACCCATACCAATGAATACCTCAGTAACATGATGAGGAATAGCGGCTCCGCCTGTCACAGCAAGTCGTAACTGGCCACCGAATAGAGACTGTATATTTTTTGCCACTAATTTTTCTAATAACGGCATCAAAAGAAAGCGGGGCGACCAATGGCGACGTTGTTGTTTATATAGAAAAAATGACCAACCTATTCTATGAGTCAGCTTGAATAGCAAACGCTTGTAGTATGGCTGTGATGAAACTGAAGCGCTGACTCGTTGATAAATACGTTCGAAGATTCTTGGGACAGCAATTAGGATGGAGGGTTTTAATTGCAGAATATCGTTTGCCAGCTGAGGGATGCCTCTGGAAAAGGCCACCGTCGTACCTGTTATCATCGGTAAATAATAACCAGCGGTACGCTCCAAAGTATGTGATAACGGGAGAAATGACAGAAATAAATCATCTGAGCGTACTTTGAAATATTCAAGTGAGGCGTTAGCGACAGATAAAATATTGTAATGACTGAGCATTACACCTTTAGGCTTACCTGTCGTACCTGACGTATAGATGATGGTAGCCAATTCATGTGTATCAGTCTGCCAATCGAGCAGTGGCTTACTGACGTCGGTTTTTAACCAATCATCAAGATAGATTGCTGGGGCATCAAGTGCGTATTTATCAGTCGTTTTTATAATGACACGCTTAAGCTGATGTTCGTCAGAGAGAGAAGGTTTGAGGCGATGCCATTGGTGATGGTTTTGTAGAAATAAGCATCGGACATCAGCATCTTGTAAAATAAAAGCGAGACTATCAGGACGATCATCAGGATAGAGAGGGACAGTAATTAGACCAAGGCTTAGTGCTGCCTGATCAAAAAATACCCATTCCTGACAGTTTTTTAAATTTAAAGCAACACGGTCACCGGGTTTCAAGTCTTCAGCTTTCAGGGCTTGTTGCCAGTAGCTTATTTGTTCGGCAACTTCTGACCAGCTTATTTTCAGCCATTGTTCGGAGGTTGAACAATAATAACGATAAGCGATTGTGTCAGGGGTTTTATGGAGCCGTTCTCTGAAGAGTCCGTATAACGTCTGCGCCACTCCAGTTGAAATATAATCTATTGTATCTACTGACATTTACATTAACCAGCGAAGTTGAACTCCTAACAAATCAACACTGACGTCATAGTCACCATTTAGACTATGGCTGCCATCTGACTCTCTTATCGAAGGGTTTTTTGCAAATAAATGGGCATAGCCGGCATCTATAATCAGATTATCTGAATAATGATAGGTCGCACCAATAGCCAACCATTTTCTATCGATGTCAGGTATTCTCGCTGTTCGTCGCTCAGCATTGGGTACTGGTGTTTCGTCATAGGCGATGCCGCTACGGAATTGCCACTTATCGCTATATTTATAATTTACACCAAGGCCATAGCGCATGCTGTTATTCCAATCTTCAGCTTTGGTGTCGGTAAATGCACCACCATCGGATTCAATAGCCAGCTCTTGAAAACGACTCCAGCGTGTCATTGTTGCATCAGCCATGACAGACCAGCGGTCATTAATTTGATGATGAATTGCCAGTGAGATGGTTTCAGGCAAATCTACATCACCTTGAATATCTTGTTTTATCTCACCAATGGGCGTGTCTACCTTGCCATCACCTTCGAGAGTATGTGATATTTTGGAGCGATAAGCTAGAGCGAGACGGGTCTCTGGAGTCATCTGATACATCAACCCCAAGTTATAACCATATGCCCAGTCATCAGCTTCCAGTTTTACTTTTCGGTCCGGTGGTCCAAAGCTATCGGTCATCTGTGTCAGGGTCAGATCTATATATTCCGCGCTAACACCAAAACCAATTGATAATTTATCTGTTGGTTTGAAAGCGATACTTGGGTTGAAATTGATGGTTTTTAGATCGGATTTTACTGCAAAATAACGACCCACCCAGTCTTCGTTATATTCTGTCACCAAACCAAAGGGGGCTGTTACACCAAAGCCAATCGCTACTTTTTCATTAAGTGGTTTGGCGTAGTAAAAGTTGGGAAGAACTGCATTTTTACCGGCATCACCATAGTCTCCACCATCGGAAGGTGAGGAGGTTCCATCATTATTAAATCGGCTATTGGGTGCAATATAGTTGATGGCAAAATCCATCTCTGACTGTTTTAAATAAACTAAACCCGCGGGATTGAAAAAAACAGTACTCGCATCTTCAGCGGTGGCCGCACTTCCGGCAAACGCTCTACCTAACCCCGTCACACTTTGCTCAATAATGGCAAAGCCTGCACCGTAACTGGCATGACTAATTGTCCCCAGTAATAAGAGGCTTGATGTTTTTAGAATTTTTAATTTCATGTCAATTGCTTGCAGCTGATTTTTGAACAAGTTGATAAAGTAGCTCAAGCACTAGATAGGTGCAAGCTTTTCTCGACGACGGCTTATACGCGTTTGAAAACGAGGTCCCAAACACCATGTCCCAATCTATGTCCACGTTGTTCAAACTTTGTTAGGGGGCGGTAATCCGGGCGTTCAATATAGGTATTGTCGAGGCTGGTATTTTGAAAACGTGTGTTTGATGACACATCTGCCAGCATTTGTTCTGCATAATCCTGCCAGTCTGTAGCAAGATGTAAGTGACCACCATGCTCTAACTTATCTGCGAGTATGTTTACGAATTCAGGCTGGATAATACGGCGCTTGTTATGACGTTTTTTATGCCATGGGTCGGGGAAATAGATTTGTACGCGTGCTAGGGCCTGATTCTTGATGCGGTGCTTGATGAGCTGTACTGCATCTGTGCAAGCGACTCTGACATTTGTTAACTGCTCGTCATCAATGCTTTTAAGTAACTGTCCAACGCCTGGTCTGTGAACTTCTATACCGATATAGTCATGGTCGGGATGATTTTTTGCCATCTCAATCAGTGAGGCGCCGTTACCAAAGCCGATTTCTATGACTTTTGGTGCTTCGCGGCCGAACAGCGCGTTGATATCCGACAAATTTGTATCATCATCGATACCAAAGACAGGCCAGTGATTATCCAATGCACGTTGTTGTCCTGGAGTCAGGCGACCCTCACGGCGAACAAAACTGCGGATCTGTCGCATCGTTTTTGTTTCAGATGTCATAGTGTTTTCGGTAAAAAATTAAAGGCGGATATGATACCTGATGCGCTATTAGATAACACGATAAGCAAACTTTTTTTATGCTTTTCTTCCATCGCCAGTGTCATAATGTGACTCATATCACAACTAGTATTTATGCCTACTCGCGCGCTATTGAAGATAAAAACAACAAAAATTTGATACTTTTTTCGGGCAGGGTTACTCCTCAAGTTTATGATAACAGCGTGCTAAAAATCACTATTAGCGTTATAATAATCGGTCTTTACGTAGATTCTTTAAGGGTACTCCGAACCCGCAATTATCTTTGCAGAAGTTCAGGCAAAGCATTTAAGAGAGAAGGAAAGTATGGTTCATCCAGTTTTAGAAGCCGTCACCAATGACGTAATCGAAAGAAGCAAAAAATCACGGGGCATCTATCTTGCCCGTATTGATGAAGCGATGCAAAAAGGTCCTCATCGTGCTGTATTGGGCTGCGGTAATTTAGCTCATGGATTTGCTGCCTGTTCAATGACAGAGAAAGCGGATTTGGCAGGTGATCAAAAAGCCAACATCGCAATTATCTCCTCATACAATGACATGTTGTCAGCGCATGAGCCGTTTAAAGATTTCCCAGCGATTATCAAAGAAGCCGCGACACAAGCTGGTGGTGTTGCTCAGTTTGCTGGTGGTGTTCCTGCTATGTGTGATGGTATTACACAGGGCCAACCAGGCATGGAATTATCGCTATTCAGCCGTGATGTCATCGCCATGGCCACTGCAGTCGGCTTAAGCCACAATATGTTTGATGCTGCTATGTACTTGGGCGTATGTGACAAGATTGTTCCAGGCCTATTGATTGGCGCTTTAAGTTTCGGTCATCTACCTGCAGTATTTGTTCCTGCCGGCCCGATGCCAAGTGGCTTACCTAATAAAGAAAAAGTGCGTATCCGTCAGCTGTATGCTGAAGGTAAAGTGGGCCGCGAAGAATTATTGAAAGCCGAATCTGAGTCTTACCATAGTCCTGGTACATGTACTTTCTACGGTACAGCAAATAGTAACCAGATGATGGTTGAAATGATGGGCTTACATTTACCTGGTAGCTCTTTCATTAATCCAAACACACCTCTGCGTGATGCGTTAACTAAACGTGCAACTGAGCAAGCACTGAAATTTACTGCTCTAGGTGATGATTATCGTCCAATTGGTCATATGATCGATGAGAAAGCGATTCTAAATGCCTTAGTTGGCTTATTAGCCACTGGTGGTTCAACAAATCACACCATTCACCTCATCGCAATTGCTCGTGCAGCTGGTATTATCATTAACTGGGATGACTTTGACCGTCTGTCTAAAATCATTCCATTAGTTACACGTATTTACCCTAATGGCACGGCTGATGTGAATCACTTCCAGGCTGCTGGTGGTATGGGCGTATTAATTCGTGAATTGTCTGAAAATGGTCTGATGCATACAGACATCATCACTATTGGTGATGAAAAAGGTATGGAACAGTACACTAAAGAGCCTACCCTGAAAGAAGGCACGCTGACATGGGAAGAGGGGCCAGAAGGCTCACTTGATACTGATGTCATCGGTAGTATTTCAACACCTTTTGCTACAAGCGGTGGTTTGCACTTAATCCAAGGTAATCTTGGCCGTGGTATGTCTAAGATTTCAGCTGTTGATCCTAAACATCAAGTGGTTGAAGCACCTGCAATGGTTTTTGATCACCAGGATGATGTTGTTGAAGCCTTTAAACGCGGTGAAATGAACAAAGATGTCATCGTTGTATTACGCTTCCAGGGACCAAAATCAAATGGTATGCCTGAGCTTCACAAACTAACACCACCATTGGGTGTATTACAGGATAAAGGCTTCAAAGTAGCCCTTGTTACTGATGGTCGTATGTCTGGTGCTTCCGGTAAAGTCCCTTCAGCTATCCACTTATGCCCTGAATGTGCAGATGGCAGTATTCTCACCAAAGTACGTGATGGCGACATGATACGTCTTGATACACAACGTGGTGAATTGAATGTGATGGTGGATGAAGAAGAGCTGAATTCACGTATGGCTTGTGTATTGGCTAATACTGAACATCACTATGGCATGGGCCGTGAGCTGTTTGACAGTTTCCGCCAAGGTGTTTCATCTGCTGAAACCGGTGCTATCAACATGTTTAATGTCGAATAATTATTTGGAATAAGTGAATCAATGTCTAAAACAATTCAAGAGATCATGAAAGTATCACCGATTGTACCGGTGATGGTTATCAACAATGTTGAGCACGCTGTACCTTTAGCGAAAGCCTTGGTTAAAGGTGGTTTGAAAGTTCTTGAAATCACTTTGAGAACAGATGCCGCACTTGAATCTATCCGACGCATTAAAGCTGAAGTACCTGATGCGATTGTGGGTGCTGGTACCATCATTAATATTGAAACATTAAATGCAGCGATTGATGCGGGTGCTGAGTTTATCGTCAGCCCAGGCACAACCGAAAAATTGATTGATGCGGCGATAGAAACAGGCGTGCCTTTATTGCCTGGTGTTGCTGATCCAAGCCAAGCTATGGCCTTATTAGAGAAAGGCATCACAGCAATGAAATTCTTCCCTGCTGAAGCAGCGGGTGGCGTACCAATGCTGAAATCAATCGGTGCACCGATTCCACAAATTACATTCTGCCCAACGGGCGGAATTAACCAGAAAAATGTGAAAGACTATTACAGCCTGTCGAATGTAGGTTGTGTTGGTGGTTCATGGATGTGTGCAGCGAGTTTAGTGGATGCTGAAAACTGGGATGAGATTACTCGTCTGTCAGCTGAAGCGATTGAATTAGCAACAGCATAAATTCTATTATTCAGAATTGTAAAAAAGCCGGGATTTTCCCGGCTTTTTTATGCCTGCTGATAAAGCAGAATACCTTTCGCTAACCAATCTTGAATTAATGCTTTAGCCCCATTCTTTATCGAGTTATAGTCAAGTTGTGGCATGGCTTCAGATATCGAAGCGATAACGGATTCAACATTTTCTCCTGCACTAATTCGTTCAAATAAATGTGCACTTAAGGCATTAAGTTCTATAAACTTCACGTCATCATTTTGATTACGATATACCAATAAATAATGCGGTATTTCAGAAGGTGCTGTTGGCTGAAAGTCATCACATATTTGATGGACTGGGAAATCAAAACTCAATAAGCAGGCCAGTGAAGACCCTTCATAAGACAGTGCTAGCACGTTATCTAGTTCATCAATCTCACTACTTTGCCACTCTTCCTCAGCAATACTTAGCGCTAATTCAATCCACTCATAATGAGCCAGTTCGTGTAAAAAGGGCATGGCCTCATCAACAGGATGGTGCTGATTTAAAAAATCAATAAACTCTTTAGACACATCGACAAATCTTGGTGACTGACAATAGTGGGTTTTCATGAAGGATCTAACGAGTGTCAGCCAGTCATTGTCACTCATTAGCTGCTGTATAACAGGAAAAGCACTGGATAGGGTGCTGTTGATATTATTAAAAAATAGATCGCGGTAAATCGCCATTCGACGGCTTTCCAGTTGGTCTGGAATAGCTTGATGTTCGGGATCTCGGATATAAGCAGCAAACTGATACTGTGTTTCTTGAAAGTGATTAGCCATGGTGAACTTGTTTACCTTCCGGCGGCTGTTGATATTCTCTGATAGTACGCATTTCATTAAATAAGTGAGATAACGACGGAATATTAAAATCACGTTCCAACAGGGTGGGAATGATGCCGTGCGTCTCATAGGCGTGACCAAGGAGTTGCCAGACAGGGTCAACGATATCGGCACCATGGGTATCGACAATCAAATCCTCTGCTTCGTTGTAATGTCCTGCGATATGTAAATAAGCAATGCGATTTGTAGGCATGGCATTAATAAATGTCTGAGCATCGTAACCATGATTGATGCTGTTCACATACACATTATTCACATCTAACAACAAGTCACAATCAGCTTCTTCTAATATCTGACGAGTAAAATCAATTTCACTGATTTGTTGACCAGGAGCTGCGTAATAAGAGACATTTTCGATGATAAGTTTACGTTCCAGAATATCCTGAACCTGTTTAATACGATCTGAGACATAACGGACAGATTCATCCGTAAATGGAATAGGCATCAAATCATAGAGATGACCATCATCACTACAAAAACTCAAATGTTCGCTATAGCTTAGGATCTGATGTTGTTCAAAAAACCGTTTTAACTGTTTTAGAAAGTCGATATCCAATGGTGCTGGGCTACCAATAGAGAGTGATAAACCATGACACAACATAGGAAAGCGATCGCATGCGGCCTTAAACTGTTTAGCATATTTTCCACCCAGCCCCATCCAGTTCTCAGGAGCCACTTCCATAAAATCGATCTCTGGATTGGTCATGTCTAAGAGTTCGTCTATAAACTGTCGGCGAAGTCCAAGACCTGTTCCTGAGACCGGACATGATGAAAGCGCCATGTTATTCTCCTGCTAATGCTATCTTAAATTTAGACGACTTCAAGCCTATATTGTTACAGACATTAGGGTAAGTTGATTTCAAACATGGTTCTGTCAACGCCGACATTACCTGTTTTTGTGTCAATGACATAGAGAATCGCTTTGTAATGTCCACTGTCTTTCAATTCGGTTTTGGCAGAAAAAATACCGATAGGGCCGGTGAATTCTAGTGGAATTTCATCTATTTTTTTCTCATCCTGCATAACTACAGCTTTGGCTTCATAGTTTTTAGGATCCCACAGACCGTTTTTCTTGATTGGGCAGCCACACATTAATGAAGCATCAAGATAGAACTCAACCACCCCTTTTTCTAATACGCGTGTCCAACCATCAGCAATAAAGCCAGGCATTTTTAAAGTAATACCATCGCCTATAAGGTCTTTACCGGGTATCAACCAGGTAGTGACGCTCGCCTCTTGAAGCGACTGACGATAGGCATAAGGGCCGAGCACTGTAATTTTAACCAGACGGGGGGTATCAATATCAACAGTCGCCAGATAACCGGCTGTGTTTTCATCAGCAAGAGCATCACCACGGTGGATTGGATTTTTGATTAAACGATCCGTATCACCCGTTCCACCATTAATCCAACCTTCATCCAGTAACTCATCCGTTTCGGCATCTTTAATAGTGACTCGAACACCTCCGACACTTGTACCAATAAACTTGGCATCAACGGCCATTGCTCTAATCATCACCTGAGTTGATTCAGCGTGAGCAATAAAAGGAAAGAGGCTGAGTGCTGCAAGCATAAATGTCATTTGACGTAGAATTCGCATGATTCAATCCTTAACTATGAGTCTGTTGCCAGGCTTCATAGCCACCGGCAACTGAGTAAACTTTCTGATAGCCCATTGTTTGTAATGTCTGTGCTGCTAATGCTGAACGTCCACCTGACTTACAGTAGATAATGATAGGCTGCTCAAGGTTAGCTAATGATGGGTGAGCGTCTAGTGAAAACTCCAATACACCTCTCGGAATAGGTATGGCAATGTCGATATGACCTGCTTCAAACTCTGCGGGCTCTCTGACATCAAGCAAGATGGCATCATTAAGCATTGATGCCGCTTCATCACAACTAATTTCATTAACTTCACTCTTGGCACGTTTGACCAAATCCATCGCTGTTAAACTCATATCAACCTCGTTATTTGTTTAAAGATGCTGTAGATACACGATAACAAAATTTGTGTATTAGTAAATGCTAATTTTGAAAATAGTCTGGACCGAAACACTCAAGATGAGTGTTCAGCCCAATAAATAAACCCCATGGCTCGAGTATAAATGTGTAATTAGTCTTCCTCATTCTGGTGCATAGCGTCATAATGTGAATCAGATAAATACTGATGTTCACGACGCGTCAGCCAAAATATGTGAAATAACCTGGTCAAACTATGTTTGCTTATATTGTCAGAAGGATTCTTTATGCATTTCCCATTTTAATCGGGGTGAATGCACTTACCTTTGCTTTGTTTTTTATGGTCAACACGCCAGACGATATGGCACGTATGCATTTAGGTGAGAAGCACATCACCCAGGAAGCGATTGATGTGTGGAAAGAAGAAAGAGGTTATGACAGAGCCCTGCTATGGAACAATGAAGAGCAGGGGCTAGATAAGCTGACACACACTATTTTCTTTGATAAATCACTGAGTCTATTTGCCTTTGAGTTTGGTCAGGCTGATGATGGTCGTGATATTGGCGAAGACATTCAAACTCGTATGTGGCCGAGTTTAGCAATTGCGGTGCCTATTTTTATTATTGGCATGCTGGCCAATATTACCTTCGCAATGCTGATGGTTTTTTTCAGAGCCAGCTATCTCGATCTTAGTGGCGTTATTCTCTGTGTCATTCTAATGTCAATTTCCGGTCTGTTTTATATTATTGGCGGCCAGTTTCTGGTGGGTAAAATCATGCAACTGGTTCCACTTTCCGGCTATGCTCAAGGACTGGATGCTTTTAAATTTGTCATTCTGCCTGTCTTTATCGGCATCGTTTCGGGTATTGGATCCGGCTCACGCTGGTATCGCACCTTATTCTTAGAAGAAGTCTCAAAAGATTATGTACGCACAGCTCGGGCAAAAGGCCTGTCAGAAATGAGGGTGTTATTTGTACATGTATTAAAGAATGCGATGATTCCTATTTTGACTGGCGCAGTAGTCGTGCTGCCCACCTTATTTATGGGGAGTTTGATTCTGGAATCCTTTTTCGGCATTCCCGGTTTAGGTAGCTATACAATTGATGCTATTCAGGCCCAAGACTTTGCTATAGTCCGCTCAATGGTCTTTCTTGGCTCTGTTTTATACATCGTAGGCCTGGTACTGACTGATATCTCTTATACCTTAGTAGATCCACGAGTAAGATTAGATGGTTGATAAGATTGATATTCGCCAACAAGCCCTAAGCTGCTTGTTGTTGAATGACCCATGGCAAAAAGCACAACATACAAGAGCACTCTATGAGCAGATCCTCAAAGAAGGGTTTTATCTGAACCAGCAGTCACTTGATGTGCCCACTGTGCCCGGCAGACCTGACAAGCCAGACTTAGTGCCGCCCAAAGCGTTACCACGCCGACGTAATAATCAGCAAACCGGCCATGCCACGCTGATCCATGCGATTTGTCATATTGAGTTTAACGCCATCAATCTGGCACTTGATGCCACAGCCCGTTTTGCTGAGATGCCACAGCCTTTCTATCAGGACTGGATGCAAGTGGCCTATGAAGAGGCTCATCATTTTCTATTATTGGATGAGCACCTGCAAACCATGGGGTTTCATTATGGTGATTTTCCAGCGCACGATGGTATGTGGGAAATGGCGCAGAAGACACACCATGATCCACTCACCAGAATGGCGCTGGTGCCAAGAGTGTTAGAGGCGAGGGGACTGGATGTTACACCGTCAATGATGAAGAAGCTCAAAAACTCAGGGGATATCAAAGCCTTTGATATTCTGACGCTGATTCTGCAAGAAGAAATCGGCCATGTGACGATTGGTACCCGTTGGTTTAATTATCTCTGTGAGCAACGTGGCGTTGATCCTTTCGAGACATTTAAAACCTTACTTAATACCTATTTTAATGGTGAGATCCGTGGACCATTTCATACTGAGGCAAGGCTGGATGCCGGCTTTACTGAACAGGAAATGGAATTACTCGAATCTCAAGCGGTTTATAAAAAGCGGGTTTAATTACTCTGCTGCCGCTTTTTTCTTTTTTTCCATCTCAGCTTTTTGTCGACGTGACTCTTTAGGGTCTGCAATCAGTGGGCGGTAGATCTCAATACGATCTTTATCATGCAGCTCGGCATTAAGCTTACACATCTTGCCAAAAATACCGACTTTATCTGTTTTTAAATCAATCTGTGGGAAACGTTCCAATATACCTGAGCGTTTAATCGCTTCTTCCACCAGGCAGTCTTTTGTTACTTCAATAGGGATAATCACTTGTTCATTGGGTAGAGCGTAGGCTACCTCAACTAGCATTAAATCAGCGTTTTCCATAGATTTCCTGTGCACGTTTACAAAAAGCATCTACCAGTGAGCCTGATATTTGAGTGAAAACCGGGCCTAGTGCCAAGTCTAACAAGCGGGTAGAAAACTCAAAGTCCATATCAAGCTGGACTCTACAACCCTGATTGTCACCTATCGGCTTAAATTGCCAATGACCTTCAAGGTGTCGAAAGGGGCCGTCTATTAACTCGATACGAATGGCATTGCCATGATCGAGTACATTTCGTGTGGAAAATTCATGATGAATACCGCCTTTGGCTATATCCAGTGAGGCACATATAACATCTTCATTTTTACTGATAATTCTGCTGTCACGACACCAAGGCAAAAACCGAGGATACGCTTCAACATCATTTACCAAATCAAACATTTGATCAGGTGTATACATGACCAGAGAGCTTCGTGTGATGGTAGTCATTGAAATCCGGTTACGTGATTAATTAATTCAGAAGACCGATAAGATTGGCAAAAACAATCATAATTGCAATCGGTGTAATAAAACGTACAAGTAGTCGCCAAGTCGAATACAACAATCCGTCGCCTAATCCCAGCTCATCCATAGAGCTTGTTCGCTTCATTACCCAGCCTGCAAACAAGGCTATCAGTAATCCGCCCAAAGGCAACATAATATTCGCTGTGAGGTAGTCAAGCAACTCAAACATCGTTAAACCAAACAATCGCCACTCCCCACCGATGTTAAATGAGAAGATCGTTAATAATCCCAACAACCAGATAATACCACCTGAATACACACTGGCTCTTAGCCGCGTCATGTTTTTGTTTTCTACCAGCCAGACGACAATGGGTTCGACCAAGGAAATGCCCGAACTCCACGCAGCAAATAATAATAAGATGAAAAAGATACCACCAAAGAACTGTCCACCGGGCATATGACCAAAAGCAATCGGCAGCGTATCAAAAATTAACCCCGGTCCAGCTGTCGGCTCTAGCCCATTGGCAAACACCAGAGGGAATATTGCCAAGCCAGCAAGTAAGGCAACGGTGGTGTCCATAATTGAAATAGTCAGAGATACCTTAAATATAGATGCTTTCTTAGGCAGATAAGAGCCATACACCATAATCGCACCCATACCTAAACTCAGTGTGAAAAAGGCATGGCCCATAGCCGTGAGTACGCCAGTTCGTGTCAGCTTAGAAAAATCGGTTGCAAATAAAAACTGCACACTTTGATCAAAATATTCGCCAGTACTCATACCGTACCCGACCAACATCAAAATGATGATAAACAGGGCAGGCATGATAATGCGGACAGACTTTTCTAAACCGTGCTGAACCCCACGAATGACAATCGCCACTGTCATCAACATAAATATCGTGTGCCAAGCTAGTAAGCGTTCAGGGTCACTCACTAAGGCTTTGTGGATACTAATGGCCCCGTCAGCAGTTACGCCCTCAAATACGCCCGCAAATGCGCGAGGGATGTAGGCCATGGCCTGACCGGCAATGACACTGTAATAAGAAAGAATAAGAAAGCCGGTTAATACACCCATGCCACCCAGCCATTGCCAGTGCTTACTTCGACCTTCTTCCTCGGCAATCGATTTCAGGGTGTTTATGGGATTTTGTCGGCCGCGTCGACCAATGAGAATTTCAGCCATCATCAGTGGAATTCCGATAATGGCAATACACACCAGATAAACAAGAACAAAGGCGCCGCCACCATTTTCACCCGTGATGTAGGGGAATTTCCAGATGTTTCCCAGGCCAACAGCCGATCCTGTTGCTGCAAGAATAAATGCCCAGCGAGATGTCCACTCGCCATGAATCGACTGGGTTGGTCTAGCCATTCGGTCGCCTCAAAAAAGTAAATTCACTCGATTGTACCCAAAACATTTGGCTTTCAACAAACCGTACTCATTTTGCTGTTGTGAATGATAAATAATGAAGCCGCTGTTTAAACACTCTATAATATGCACATGGCAGCGAAAAAGAATAAAAAGAAAGTAGGCGAAAACACCATCGCAGTGAACCGTAAGGCACGGCATGAATTTTTCATCGAAGATAAATTTGAAGCAGGACTTGTTCTCGAAGGCTGGGAAGTTAAAAGCCTGCGTGATGGAAAGGCACAGCTTAACGAAAGCTACGTTCACGTCCGCAATGGTGAAGCCTGGTTAGCAAACGCATTGATCACCGCGTTAAAAACGGCATCTACGCATATCAAACCAGAGCCGCAACGTGACCGTAAGTTACTGCTGCATCGTGCAGAGTTACACAAACTTATCGGTGCGGTGGAGCGCAAAGGTTATACACTTATTCCATTAACTCTCTATTGGAAAAAGGGCATGGCCAAGATAGAAATTGCGCTGGCCAAAGGTAAACAACTTCACGATAAACGCGCAACCGAGAAAGATCGTGACTGGAATCGTGATAAAGCCAGAATTCTTAAATCAAGATAAGTTTTCACTGGTTGAAAAACGTCACATCAGCTACAATATAAGAGTTCAACACTTTGGGGGCGACCTGGCTTCGACGGGGATTACAAAACCTAAGGTGCATGCCGAGTACTTCAGTTCTCTCGTAAAAAAGACTGGAATTAAATTAGTTGCTAACGATAACAACTACGCACTAGCTGCTTAATAACCAGTGAATGCCGTCCGACCAGATCCGTGCTTGTGCGTCTGGTATCGGGCGTCGACTCTCACAAGATCGTCTCAAGGTATGCTTGGTACTAAGAGATTAAAACTTTACAAGATCGCTACTTGTTTTCCCTGTTCATCGGGTAGCATGTAGTTAAATCAATAGATGAAATAAGCATGTAGATCCGAAGGCGGAGGATCTGCGGACGCGGGTTCGATTCCCGCCGCCTCCACCAAACAGAAATGACCACCCTCGGGTGGTTTTTTTGTGCCTGACGATCTGGAAAGTAGCGTTGATTAGACGATAGTGAAATCCAAAGTTTTTATATGTAAGTGTATTTTTGCACTCACCCTAAATATCGATCCTCTACAGGTCAGAAAAAATCAAGTTTCCTGACCCCTTGATTTCCTCAAGAATCGGCTTAAGCTGAAGAATACTTATTATGTCTGAGAGAAAATGCAGGCATAGTTCCTTCGAGGACATCAACTATTGCATCTCTTACATGAGGTTCTTCGATTCCGCCCGATATGTACTCAAATGTATTACCAGCTTCCTTGTCTATGGAAACTCTTATTACTTGTTCTGAGTCAGCTACAACAGCAAGGTTTGGGTTATGTGTGACCATAATAATTTGCCGCTTTTTCTTAGCGGTTTTGATAAATGGCACCAGCACTTGTGCAACACTGTTGTTGTCTAGGTTGTCCTCAGGTTGGTCAATTAATAGTGGAATATCTTCATTATCAAGTACAAGATAAAACACCAATAGAAGCGCACCTTTCTCTCCTGGGGAGAGAGTATCTAGACTCTTTCTATTCTGACGAAGGTCATAAAAGGGTTCCAGAAACTCCAAACTGAAAAGATAGCGGTATAAATCTCTTCTGTCTTTTACTGTTGAACCGATGAATGTAGATTGATATTTTTTGGGGTCTCGAAGATCATATTCGAGAGACTCAATCATGTTATTCAAAAACTCTCTGACGGAGTCAGCAGAATCCCAATCGATTTGAGATAATATGTTTTCTTTGAGAAATGACTTGCCTTCAGAGCCATAAAATGTCCCGACCCTGTTTTGCATGATATTCCTCAACAAATTTTCCGTGAACTCCTGCTCAGCGTAGAAAGCAGAAGCTATGGTTAAACCAGTACCATTTGAATCCTTGAGAACTTCATCAATTTGTTGCTTAACTTCGTCATAAACACTTTTTACTTCAGACTTTTTAGAGTAAATCTCGAGAGATTTTTCTAATCGCAACTCTCTAGTCCTAGCAAGTGCAGTTGGCAGCTCAGTTTCGATATATGAGATCTGTTTTTGTAGATACTTTAGTGAACCTTCCTTTTGTTCACTACCTTCTATCTCACTTAAAACCTTATTCCAGTCCGAGAGAGCCTGAATGTACTTCTGATAGTGCTTGTATTCAAAAGTAAGCTGAGAATTTAATTCAGCTATTTTTTGTTTATGAACTTCAATCTTTTCTTGCAGTGTTAGGGAACTAGGATCTGGGTTATTTTTGATCTTTTCTTGATCAACGCTAAGAGATTTTGAATGCTTGTTTACTTGTTGTTGAAGTTCATCAATTTTCTTGGAAAAAACATCTTCGTCGACTTTGAGAGTAATTGCCTGATTTAGGTCTATCCCCAGTTTCTGTGCAATCTCAGAATTAGTCTGAATATATTCTTTAATGTCCTGAGTTTTAGCTTTTATGTTTCTCTGTAAATTTTGTATTTTTTCTATATCAACTGAGATTCGAGCAGCACTCTGCTTGCATATTTCAACTTCTTTTTCATATTGCTCGAGTTCTTTCGAGAGAAAGTCGATGCTCTCTCTTTTTTGCTTGCTAGCTTGATCTCCTTCTTTTTTTGAAGGATCTTCAACTTCACTAGGTTTATTCTTTTTGTGCGTTTCTAACTCGTTTTGTTTTACTACTAGTTGATTTTTGAGCTTTTCCTTATATTCAGGATTGGTCTTATCCTCAAGGTTTATAATCTCAACATTAAGATCGGAAATTTCCTCAATTAGCATTGAGATTTCTCTATCTACCGCTCCTCTTTTGAAATTTACTAAATCAGTGAAATTTCCCTTTTCCATCCTTTTTTCAGTTGGAACATATTGGAAAACAACTTTTTCGATTTCCTCTCGAAAAGCCTCTGTTTTACCGATTTCGTTACATATGGCTTCGAAGTATGTTTGGGGTAAGTATCTAACTAGGGGCTGAGATGCTGAGTCAGTCTGTGAGTTGAGCTTTTTGGGACCAGCTATAAAACCACTCTTAAAATCTACCTGTGCATCGAATCTCTCACCTAGACCTTTTTGGAGAAATTTTTTCTTAGTTAAGAAAAGATAATCATCTGAATGCTCAGCATCACAACACAGACCTATGATGTCGGCTAGGGCACTTTTTCCATTACCTTTGTTACCTATTATTGTCACGAGTTCATAATTAAGAGGAATTTTTATATTTTCGAACCATACATTTTCAGAATCTTTTCTTCCATCTAGGTTGATTGATACCGAATCGATGTATTTTGTTAAATTTTGGGAAACTCTTGATATAACATCAGGTGTGTCACCTATATAAAAACGCTCATCAGGTTCAGTGAGGGCATACTTTAGTCCGTTAAAATCTGGTGAACCTTTGATCCATAGATTTTGTTTAACTTGGTACTTGTGTATGTTGTGGTTATCAGAGCAGATAATCATTGGTAAGATTTTACCAATAGCAGGGAATACCATATTTCGATATACACCCTGATCAGTTTCTTTTCCTAGTTCGAATATATCTACATTGTCTGCTATATCTTTTTTTTGAGCTATCTCATGAGGTAAAGAGTTTGTAATTGCCTCAATACTGCCGTGCTTGGCGCCAGCATGTATTGTTACTATTCCGCCAAGTTCTTTTACAACATTGATCGTGTCCAGAAGATCACAATAGACTTCATTGGGTTTTTTATTTAAACCATATATATCTTTGATAGCAGTAATATTCTTTATTTGTTGCCAGATATAGTCGATATTTGAATCTTCAGAAAAGACAGCTATGAAGTGGATAGGCTCTTTTCCTCGAGCATCGGATAAAAACTCTATACCAGGCAGAACAGTGATGCCTTTGGTTTCTCCGAGAGCCTTTATATTTTTGTACCTTTCCACATCAATGAGATGATGATCCGTCACAGCGAAACAATCAACTTTGTTGGTTTTCATCCTGTCAATGATTTGTTCGTCGGTGACTGATTTATCTCCGTAGTCATAGGATGATGGGGTATGAAAATGGAGGTCCCACCTCCGCCACTCTGAACCGCGCTCGAATGTACTCATAACTTCCTTTTATTAGTTTCTGTCCCAGAAATATTACTGACGATAATTCAGAGCTAGAATTTAGTCGATAAAAAAATTGCTCTAATAGTCTGTTACTTATCGATTAATGGTGTCTAAAGACCGATAAAATATGAGGATAACTCAACATAATAGAACTAGTCTATAAATCGAGATTACCCAGAAAAATATCCTGATGGAAATATTTTCTGAAATAGCTAGAGGGCAACTGTTGGGGCAACATTAATTCTAGTTTATTTAAAAAAATATATATTTCATCGTTGTATGTTGATATTTTGATTGTCACCGCCACTACGTTATTTAAGGCCATTCATTTTCGTAAACAAAAGCCTGCATGTATGCGACTTTCTTGTTTCTGCCATTCTTAAACCCTTGTATCCATAACTAAAGATAGAGTCGCTTCAATTCAACTTTTTCTGAGGGATTTACTCCAAGCGGTTATAGTCTATCTATATCAATCTTGCTTTGCAGGTGATTGTGATGAAAAAATTATCCGTAGTTTGCTTTATGTTATTTAGCGTGATGGTTCAGGCTGATACTCTGACACATGAAGAAACTTGTGAGGGGTGGTCGAACAAAGCCAAGCAGTTTATGGAAGTTCGACAAAACAATACGCCTATCCATAAAGCGATGAAAATGACGGTGGGAAATTTTTCTCGTGGTTTGATGTTACGAGCTTACAAAGAGCCCGTTGCTGATGAAGAAAGTGAGAAACAGTCCATCATCGATAACTTTGCTGAAACGATTGAAGATGAGTGTCTAACACGATCTCCGTGACTTGCATCCGCTGAGGTAATCGCCGCGTAGTCGGGTTTAAATGATCTGGCGGCATTATTAATCTGTATCTATAGAAATCAATTAGGGTGTGTGTATTCTCTCAGTTGTCTTTATTGTTTAATAATCATCTTATATACGTCTAAACATAATTAATTTTGTATTTTCATTTGCTTATAACGTCTATTTACTGAAAAGTATTATTAATTGTATATGTGAATAGTTGGGCAGAAGTTATCTTCTGTGTTCTTTACTATTTACTATTTCAAAATCACTCTTAATGATTTACAGCCCGAAACTAAACACGTTGATGGAAGTTGTGTAGACTTTCTCAAAGATTTATACCCCATATAATCAGTTTACAAGGGGATTAACAAAGACCATGCTCAATGCAGATTAGAGAAAAACTTAGCTTAATCGTTATCGTCAGTATTTTACTGACTTCAATACCCGCTGCCATTTGGATCAGTGCTTATTCCAAAGAAAAACTGCTTAATCGTGAAATCACTAATTTACTCGCTGTCACTCAAAACCAGATTGATATTACTACCCAGAAATTAAGCTATGGAGGCCCTAAATTAAAAGGCCTTGCTCGGTTATTACAACTGGAGCTGAACAAGCCAATTACGAATGAGGAAATTGAAGACTTCTCTCAAACGATGATGCTCAATAGCGATGGTATCTGGCGAAATAAGAAAGACCAATATGATGGGCAAGCTCATGCCGGGATTTTCTTACCCGACTCTGCAGACTTAACTGAAAAACAGAAAGTGATGCATTTACGCATCAAGCGAGTGATGGAAGTATTCGGTTCATCAGCTAGTCGTCTGTATGAAAATGTGTGGTATCTGTCACCTGATTTACGTAGTGAGGTTATTTTTGATCCTCATTACCCTGAATTTGTATTTGATCAGCTTGCTGATAATGATTACACACAAACGCCTTGGGTGAACTTGACTTCTCCTTCGCAAAATCCTGAAAAACAATACACATTTACACCGCCTTTGTTTGATCCTGTAAATCAGGTTTGGATGGTAAGTGCTTTATATCCTTTATATTTAAATGGTAAGTGGATTGGCTCACTTGGTGAGGATATGCAATTGAGCAATGTCCTTGGTTTTACATTCAGTAAGCAACAAATCTACCCCAATACAGAGCATTTTATGCTCGATAAACAAGGTGACTTCATTCTTGCTGGTCATTGGCAGAAACAGCTTGAGTCACGTGGTGAGGAGCAGGTTACAGAGTTTCTTGATAAAGAGAATAACCTCGAATCGTTGCTATCCACAGTCGAAGTTGAGAATGAACCTAGACTGGTTGCCAAAGATATCGTTGTTAGCGGTAAGCATTACATTGCGATTGCCATGTCAGTAGAGCCAGTTGACTGGCGTTATTTTAAGCTGATTCCCGTGGAAGATTTGATTGAGCCCGTCAACCGTTTGCTCGTGATTTTGATAACAGCATTGTTCGCTGTAACTATCATCTCAGGCTGGCTAATCGCCATTGTCGTCAATAGGAATGTGATTTCACGTATTAGACGTCTGACTCGGGAAATGACGCGCTTCGAGTCAGGTCAAAAAGTGAATATGGCCACTGAACTTCAGGGAAATGATGAAATTACAAGCGCAGCGAAAGCCTTTGATTCTATGGCCGATCGTATTGATTCGTATCTAAGGCGCTTAGCAGAGAGCAAAAAAACATTGGCAGAGAGCGAGAGTCGATGGAAGCTAGCGCTTGAATCTAGTGGTGATGGTGTTTGGGATTTAGATATTCGAACTGGAGATGTCAATTTCTCTCCACGTTGGAAGGAAAACCTGGGCTACTCTAATGATGGTTTTCCTGCTTCATTATCTGGATCGACAGATTATATTCATCCAGAAGATAGAGAGCGGGCGATTTTACGCCTTCAGGGTTATATCACCGGCGAATACACAAACTATTATGATGAGTTACGTCTGTTATGTGGTGATGGCTCATGGAAGTGGGTGATGGTTCGCGGCATGATTATTAAGCGTGATAAGGATCTAAAACCGCTACGTATTATTGGTACCACGACAGATATCTCTTATTTCAAAAAAATACAGGATGAGTTACGTACTAATACAGCAAAACTGAGGGAGTTATTAGAAAACAGCCCGATTGCTGTGCGTATTGTCACCAATAAAAATAAGAGAATTGTTTTTGCTAATAAGCGTTATGCAGAACTAGTTAACCAGAGCGAAGAAAAGTTACCTGAGCTAAATCCTTTTGAGTTTTATGCCGATCCTTCGGTGGTGCAAAACTACCTGAAGGATATCTCTGAAGGGAAGACCGTTTATAACCAATTGACAGAGCTCAGCGTCTACCAAGAGGGAACAAAATGGACACTGGCTTCATACCTACCGATTCAATACGGTGGGGACGAGTGCAATATCGGTTGGTTTTACGATATTACGGATCGCTTGAAAAATGAAGAAGCGCTTCGCCTGCATGCCAGCGTTTTTGATGATGCCTGGGAAGGTATTCTGATAACGGACAAAGATAATCGCGTTATTAGTGTGAATCATGCTTTCAGTGAAATTACTGGTTACTCTGAGGAAGAATTAATTGGGCAAGATCCAAAGATTTTAGCTTCAGGACGACAGTCGGCTGAGTTCTATCAGGAAATGTGGGAATGCATTCATACTGAAGGTCGCTGGCGTGGTGAAATATGGAACCGTAAAAAGAATGGTGAGTTTTTTGCTGAAATTCTCACTATCAGTGCCATCAAAAATCCTCAAGGCGAAATCACCAGTTATCTAGGCTTATTTGTTGATATAACCGAAATCAAGAAAACGGAGCGTCAACTAGTAAATATGGCACATTATGATGCCTTGACCCAGCTTGCAAATCGAACGTTACTTTCAGATCGACTTGAACAAGCTATCTCTATTGCTAAACGTAATGAGAAAATTTTAGCCGTTTGTTTCTTAGATCTAGATGGCTTTAAGCCTATCAATGATGAGTTTGGTCATGAAATTGGCGATAAGCTTTTGATTGCGGTGGCTGAAAGGCTTAGCCAAGTGACGCGTACAGGTGATACTGCTGCCAGAATGGGGGGCGATGAGTTTATTATCTTAATCAGCAATATTAATACTTTTGATGAGCTTGAGCCGATTTTGACTCGACTCAGTCACAAAATAGCTGAACCGATTAAGATTAATCGCCGTACACATCATGTGACTGCCAGCATCGGTGTAGCGATTTACCCCATTGATAATGTGGATGGTGATACATTGATTCGCCATGCTGATTTAGCCATGTATGAAGCCAAGCAGGCGGGCAGAGACGGCTATCATATCTTTGATGCCAAGCTTGATCAGCAAATGCATGAATATCATAGTCAGCTAGAGCGACTGCATCTGGCTTTGATTGGTGAGGAATTCCGTCTTTATTATCAACCCAAAGTCGATCTTCGTCATGGCAAAGTCGTCGGCTTAGAGGCGCTTATCCGCTGGCAACACCCAGATAGAGGTCTATTAGGTGCGATGGAATTTTTGCCGATTATTGAAGGGCATGAATTCAATGTTGAGTTAGGTGACTGGGTTTTAAAAACAGCGTTAAATCAATTGCAAGCATGGCAGGAGCAAGCACTTGGTATTCAGGTGAGTATCAATGTTTCTGCGAAACAAATTCAGCATACTGATTTTCTGAAAAAGCTAGAAAGCCTGCTGAAACAACATGAAACCATCGAACCAGAGATGATTGAACTCGAAATACTGGAAACGTCAGCATTGGAAACGATGCAAACTTCTCAGGTTGTTGCTGCTGCCAGTAATTATCTCGGTGTCCCATTTGCGTTGGATGATTTTGGCACGGGCTATTCTTCATTAACATATCTTCGTAAACTGCCAGTCAAAACATTAAAAATTGACCAGAGTTTTGTTCGTGACATGCTGAAAAATGAAGAAGATATGGCCATTGTTAAAGGTATTATTGAGCTGGCACAAGTGTTTAAACGAAATACCATTGCGGAAGGGGTAGAGACGACAGAGCACTTCCAGTATTTACTGGATATGGGCTGTGATATTGCTCAAGGTTATGCTATCGCGAAGCCTATGCCTGCTGACGAAGTCTATGACTGGATAAAACAGTATGAAAGTGAACAACAAGGTAAGTAGTTAATGGCAAATATTCTTTTTGATAAATCACATAAAAAGCTCATCCAATCAGCAACTGAATTGGCGAATTGGTTGTTAAGCGTAGACGCATTATCAACTGATGAAAAAAAAGCACTGACAGCAATACAGAATGTGTTGAATAAATTGCCAAAAATTAATGATGGTACCTTAGCGATGTTTGGCTTCAGTGTAGAGCGTGGAGATGAAAACCAGGGATTAGTTCGAGGATGGGATGTCAGTGTGGAGTACTTTGCTAACGATCCCGAGCAGCAGGGCGGCCTGGAAATTTTTAGTTCTTATTTACCGATACCTGAATCGACAGACAAAGACGTGTTAGCCATAAAGAAACAGCATGAGGTGTATTTTCACTGGCCTATAGGTGATGTGTGTAACTTGGTAAAACAGGAGCAGGCTGAACAGTGGATAACAGAAGTCAATGATCCAGAAGCTTTGCTGTCAGCAGGGGATAGGTTAAGAATAGAAGTGGTTTATAACGATTTTTATAGTGAAATTGAACTGCCATATTAATAGCAGACAAAAAAAAGCCTGAGAAACTCAGGCTCTTACATTCAGATTGTTACCTTGGGTGGCAGTAGGTGCCGGTAATGCAGACTCAATTAATTTCAATGCATTGGCGCCATCAAGTTTCGCTTTGTTATTGCTCATCTGGGCGCTTTTCACCATCAGATAATCATCGATACTGATTTTTGGGCTGCCTTGTGTTGCCGAAATACTCATTTCTTACCTCCTACTTTTTTAGCTATCTTACATGACCTTAGTTATCTTCTATGATAAATAGTTCACATAATTCTGTATCGGCAGCTTAACTAAGAACTATAGAAATCATTTAGTTAGTGTCATTTTTATCCTATCGTTAGTCATGTTTTATTGCTAAACCCACAACGAAGTTTTCTTGCTAAGTTTTTATACTAGCTCGTCAACGTGGGTCGGTCCTCAGCCTAAAATAATCTGAGCCACTTAGAAAAAAAAGTTTTTCCAGCGGTAGCTTGACTCAAAATTATATTGTTTCATTTGAATAGCTTAACGGGCATATTTCCCGTTCTTAATTGGTGTATAGTCAAAAAAAATAATAAAAATATATACCAGAGAGGAGAGAGCAATATGGCAAGCGTATTAAAAACGACCCATCATGGTGGCTGTCCACATGATTGTCCCGATACTTGTTCCATGGTCTATGAAGTCGAGAATGGAAAGTTAACCTCTGTCAGAGGCAATAAAGAACACCCAATGACGCGTGGCGGTTTATGCGTCAAACTCAAGGATTATGAAAAGCGTCACTATCACCCTGATCGTCTGCTTTATCCCATGCGACGAACTGGTCCCAAAGGGAGTGGTGAATTTGAGCGTATCAGCTGGGATGAAGCGTTGGATGAAATCACCAACCGCTGGAAAAGCATTATTGATGAATATGGCCCACATGCTATTTTGCCATACAGCTATCTGGGAAATCAGGGACTGGTTCATGGTTTAAATGGTGGCGATGCCTTTTTCAATAAAATGGGGGCAACTGTTTGCGAGCGGACTTTTTGTGGTGAGGGTTCCTGCACAGCCTGGTTATTAACTGTAGGTCCGACAGCTGGTGTGGATCCTGAGAGTTTTGTGCATTCGAAATACATTATCATTTGGGGATGTAACTCGGTCAGTACCAATGTTCACCACTGGCATATTGTTAAAGATGCCCAGAAAAACGGTGCCAAAGTAGTGGTGATTGATCCATATAAATCTAAAACTGCTAAAGAAGCTGACTGGCATATCGCGCCTAAACCAGGCACTGATGGTGCTTTGGCAATGGCGATGATGAACGTCATCATTGAAGAAGGCTTACAAGATCAAGATTATATCGATAATTACACAGTTGGCTTTGCGGCTTTGGCTGAAAGAGCAAAAACCAGAACACCTGAGTGGGCATCAACGATTACGGGCATTGCAGCAGAGGATATCCGTCAATTAGCACGTGAATTTGCCACAACACAGCCAGCTGCAATTCGTTTGGGTGTCGCGCTTGAACGAAATTATGGTGGCGGTCAGGCTATTCGTGCGGTGAGTTGCTTGCCAGCCTTAACGGGAGCATGGCGACATGTTGGCGGTGGCGCTTTACAGTTCCCTGTTTGGGAGCATCCTTATAAATTTGATGTAATTTCTCGTCCAGATCTGATTCCGGAAGGCACGCCTGTTGTGAATGCAATACAACTTGGTCGAGCGTTGACGGGTGAGTTGGGACTTGAAACACCGATAAAATCCATGATGTGCTGGAACGCTAACCCCGTTACGCAGGCAGCTGAAACGGATAAGATCATTCAGGGGCTTGAACGTGACGATTTATTTGTCGTTTCAGCAGAACACTTCTTGTCTGACACAGCACTTTACGCCGATATCGTTTTGCCAGCTTCTATGGGAGCCGAGATGGAAGATATGGTGTTATCGTGGGGGCACTTATATCTCACTTATAATGAAAAGTGTGTGGACTCTCCCGGCGAAGCTATTCCGAACAATGAAATATTCAGACGTCTGGCTGCAAAAATGGGCTATCAAGAAGAGAACTTCAGCTGGACGGATAGTGAGTGTTTGCAAAACTATGTTGATTGGGATTCGCCCGCTTGTGACGGTATCGATTTGGCTTATTTACGTGAACACGGTTTCGCCAAATTAACCGTTGGCACCAAAGATGATCGTGCCCCCCACCGCCAAGGTAATTTCCCCACACCGAGTGGCAAATGTGAGCTGGAAATTAAGGGAGCTACAAACTTTGTTGCGGGTCCTTTCCGCCAAATGTATGAGGGCTTCCAGGCAGGTGAAGCTTTAGATAGCTTGCCTGATTATGTACCGTCTAGAGAAACGCCTGAGAGCAATCCTGAATTGGCTGAAAAGTACCCTCTAAACATTATTTCACCTAAAAGCCATGGCTTTCTGAACTCTTGTTACGCCAATATGGAAAACAAGATTAAAGGGCAGGGTGAGCAGTTTGTGATGATAAGTCCGGTTGATGCAGATTTAAGAAGTATTCAGAGTGGCGATGTGGTTTCTGTGTTTAACGACCGAGGTAAGTTTGAGGCCTTGGCACAAATTACAGACGATGTTAGTCCCGGTATTGTGGTGGCAACTTTAGGCTACTGGCGACAGTTAAATAAAGGCACGGTTAACTGTGTGAGTTCGGCAGAGTTTGTTGATATGGGCCATGCGCCAACCTTTACTGATAATCTGGTTCAAGTGGCTTTAAATACTTAAGTAAGGCATAAAAAAAGCCCGCGGAAGCGGGCTTTTTTGATTTATTCCTTACAGTAGCAAATACAACCACTTAATTAAGCGGTTAATGTATTTTTTCTACGCAGACTCATAAAACCTAAAAGAGCTGGAGCGAATAAGAATAGTGCGGCAGGAACAGGAACTGCTGATACTGAAACATCATATTTAAATACGCTTCTAGTCGCATCGACAATATCAATTAGAGCCGTTTTGCCCGCATAGATCATTGCAGAGAAACTAAAGTCACTCGTAATGTTGATAACTTGCATTGGATCAACACCATTCAAAAACTTCAGTGTGGCACCTAGAAATGATACTTGTGGGTTAAATGACCATTCAATTCTTACTGGTGTATCAACATCTGTTTTAACATCAAATTGTGATTTCCATGTTTCGGAACCGGCAGTGACTGTACCGCCACCTAAAACTACACTCCCTGTATTGATATCGACACTTTGAGTAGCATTAGCTGACTGGAAAGCTGACATGGATAATGTCGCTGCATTAGCACTGACTGAGAATAAAAACGCTAGAACAAATAGCATCGCTTTTTTCATGATATAACCCTTTATATAAAGTAACTTAAGCAATGCAACCCAGCCATCTTCAATGGTGAAGATCTGTGGCTTTCCGTCCTCGCCTCACGACGAGTTTGGCATGTGTAATGAATGATTAATTTGTCTATTGATTAAGATAAACATGACCTGCTTCATGTGTATCTGTGGTGGAATATAACAGTGATGTATGACAGTAAAATGTCATTGAAGATATAGATTAAAAAAGCCCGCTTAAGCGGGCTTTTTTTGTTGGATCTTAGGCGGTCTCTCTATTGCCGAAAGGCCTGATTCCTATCAAGATACATGCCGATAGAATAAGAATAGCCAGTTGTGCACCAAGCCCTTCCCATGTGGAATAGACACCAATCCACGATAAAGTAAAATCAATTGGGAATGAGGATATGCTAATCAAATCAGCTTCTTGTAATGCCGCTACCGCTTTACCGATTAGTACAAACGACAAGGCCAGCATCAGGTAAGTACTGAATGTGAAGAATTTTCTGATAGGTAAGCGTAAAGAGTATTTAATAATGACCCAGAACACTACGGCTAATACGACAGCAGCCGTCACAAAACCGCTGATAATGGACATCGATTGAGATGTTGCGGATTGAGTAAGAAGGGCTTGATAGAACAGCACTGTTTCAAACACTTCACGATAAACGGCAATAAAAGACAGTCCCGCTAAACCCCATAATGTGCCAGTGCTTAAATGGCGGTGAACATGCTGATTAATATAGGCCTGCCAGGCTGCTGCGTTAGTTTTACTATGCATCCAGAAGCCTACATAGAAGAGTATCACTGCGGCCATCAATGCACCGACACCTTCCATAATTTCACGGCTCGCGCCACTGATGCTGATAAGGTTCTGGGCTGCCCACCAGGTTGCTACACCCGCAATCAAGGCAATAATCCAACCTGCGTGAACATATTTCACGGCATCACGGCGTTCGGTTTTTACCAACACTGTTACCAGTGCCAGAACAACTAGCATTGCTTCCAAGCCTTCACGCAACAAAATAATTAAGCTGGCGGTAAAGAGGGTAGAGTCAGATAAGGTATCAGCAGACAACATGTCTTGCGCCTGACTTAGCTGACTATTGGTTTTGTCCAGTAACACGCTTAGCTCGTCTTGTTTATCAGATTGGCTTGTTAATTGTCTGAATGACATCATCGATTTTTCAATGTCTTTACGTAACTGAGGATCGTATGCGTCTAAGGCATTTTCAGCGAGTTCAAACCCGTCGAGGTATGCACTAACTGCTTGCCCTTGCGCTAGTTTATATTCGCCTGCCATGTAACTTTTATGTGATGCATTAAGCTGTTGTTTCGCCATGGCCAATGGATCGTTAGATGCGAATAGTGGCTGAGGATTTGAGCGAAGTTGGGCGACGGTTTTGTCATCCAGGGTTGGATATTTATTTAATAAGGTATTCGGACTGTTACTGACAAAGTCTTGTATGGTCATGGCGGCTGGAACGGTAGCCGTACCTTTATTATCCTGAAACGCCAGACTGCCGGCATAAAAAGCGAGTGACCAACGTTGCTTCTCATCAAGATGAGATAATGCCACCATTGCCGTCCCTTCTATACCATTTGTAATCGCATCGTATAAACCGATAAGAGAGCGGTTCATAGCCCGTTCTTTATCAGTAAAATCGGTAGGGGATGGGTCTAAAGTGATCGCTAAACTGCCATTACCCTGACCATTTTCACCATGACAGGCGCTACAGTTTTGCTGATACAGTTCTTTGACTTGCTGAATGGGTAGAAGCTCATTCGGTAAAGAAACAGCCGGGGAGAGCTTAATCAGAATATTACGTAGTTCGACTGTAATCGGGTGGATAACATCAGGGTTTTGTTTGTTTGCAACGGCTTGTTGTAACTTAAGAGCTGCATCAACTGCTGCTTGACCGTTTTCTAACTGGCGGGTCTTTTCGACAGCGAGTGCAGAGAATTCTGTCATCTCACTGTATTCAGCTTCATTGATTATTTGCCCATTTGCAACAGCTGACGGGTAGTCCGCGCCAACATACTCAGCAATCTGCATGAGTTGTCGTGTATCACTCTGAGCATCATTTGCCTGTGCAGTATGAATAAATGAAAAAATCATTATCAGGCTGATAATGAGACCTGAGGTTTTACGAAGGTCGAGTGTAAACACGTTTTTAACGGCTCCAGCTTGGGTTGTTAAGGCAATTTTAGTCAGGTTCTAAATGATAATCATACTCATTATAAACGTTACTGAGTATGACGGTTCAAAGATTTCTTAGATAAAGCGGGTCTGAAGAAGTTCTCTTGCGCTGAAACAGCCATAAGAAGATTCATTCTCACAGTTGTTATAACTAGTTTAAGTTCGTCTCAGACAATGATAGTCTTGCAGTTTGTGACGATTTGATGACAACTTAATGAAGAACGTAATTCAACTGGACTCACTTGCTAAAGCGCCTTTGAAAACAGATCCCTTTCCTTATTTCAAAGTGGATCAAGCAATCTACCCAGAGCATGTGCAGGACATTATTAATAGCTTTCCCAATATTGCAGATGGTGGTAGTTACAATGTAGATGATGTTGAAGTACGCGAGCCATTCAAGTCCTTAATCGAATCCATAGATACTCCGGGGTTTCGTCGCATAATTTGTGAGAAGTTTGATGTGCAGGTTATGGATCTGCCAATGATGATTACCCTTAGAGGCTACTCCAGACAGAAGGATGGCCGTATTCACACTGACTCAAAAACAAAAGTGGCAACAATTCTTATCTATCTTAATGAAGACTGGTCAGCTGATACTGGTAAGTTACGTATATTGAGAAACGGTCAGGATATGAATGATTATGTTGATGAAGTCAGCCCCGGTCCGGGCAGTCTTCTCGCTTTCAAGGTGACCGATAACTGCTGGCATGGTTACCCCTCTTTTGAAGGTAAACGCCAGTCTATTCAAATCAACTTTTTGACCAGTGCGGCGGCAGGGAATAAACACCGTTTCTTTCATCGCTTGAGTGCGAAATTAAAACGAATTGTCTCTGGCAAAAAATAACTTCTCACTTTTGAATTCCCTTCGTATCGATAGCTATACTAAGCAAATTAACTCAAGCTAATCTTTATTGACTCAGTGTGATGCTATAGTATCGACGATAGGATGATATCTAAACGCAAACACATGAGGATAGGGAGAAGCTGGTTTTATGAGCGACGGGGTTGAGCAGATTTATATCGCACTGATCAGTGTGCATGGGCTCATACGAGCAGACAATCTGGAACTTGGCAGAGATGCTGATACCGGAGGCCAAACACTGTATGTTTTAGAGCTAGCTCAGGCGCTTTCCGAATTACCCAATGTTTCCCAGGTCGATCTTGTCACCCGTCGTGTCATCGATAGCCATGTCGATGATGACTATGCCGAGCCAATCGAGCAAGTGAATGACAAATTCAGGATAGTACGTATCGATGCGGGACCTGAGGAATACATATATAAAGAACAGCTCTGGGAACATCTCGATGGTTTTGCTGATAACCTGGCTGATTTTTTTAGAAAACAGGATCATATTCCTGATGTGATTCACAGCCATTATGCTGATGCTGGACTGGTGGGGTCTCATGTTGCCAACTTGCTCGGCATACCTTTGGTTCATACCGGGCATTCACTTGGCCGGGTTAAGCGTAGACGTTTGCTGGCAAGTGGTTTGTCGACTGAGCAAATTGAGTCACTTTATAATATGACTCGACGCATTGAAGCCGAAGAGATTACGTTATCTACAGCTGAGCGTGTGATTACCAGTACACACCAGGAGATTGAAGAACAATACGAGATTTATGATCACTATCAACCAGATCAAATGCGTGTTATCCCTCCAGGTACCAACATCAAGCAGTTTAAGCCACCAGAAGGAAAAGAGCTGGAAAGCGATCTATTTCATACGTTGACTCACCAATTGGTTGACTCTAATAAACCAATCATTCTGGCTTTATCTCGGCCGGACAAACGTAAGAATATTTCTGTACTGATTGAAGCCTATGGTGAGTCAGAAATGCTACAGCAACTGGCTAATCTGGTGATTATAGCTGGTAATCGTGATGATATAGATGATCTTGAAGCCGGTGCTCAGGAAGTTTTTCATGAGCTATTTATTGCTATAGATCGTTACGACTTGTATGGCAAAGTCGCCATGCCAAAACATCATAAACGTGAACAAGTGCCTTTGATGTACCGTATCGCTGCGGCATCGGGAGGGGTGTTTGTTAACCCAGCGTTGACTGAGCCTTTTGGCTTAACATTGATAGAGGCGGCTGCATCGGGTGTGCCTATTGTTGCGACAGAAGATGGTGGGCCAAGAGATATTATCGGCAACTGTCACAATGGCATATTAATAGATCCTTTAGAGGCATCGACTATTACGGATGCTTTACTGAAATTACTGACTGATAATGCCTTATGGGATGACTATTCCGGTAAAGGTTTAGATGGTGTGGCTAAGCACTACTCATGGCGAGCTCATGCCAAACGGTATATTGATTTGGTCACGCCTCTTGCTCAACGTGCAGAATTGTTGCAACGTAAACCTGTTGAACGCATAAGTCATGTATACGCAGAGCAAGCAATATTCACCGACTTAGATTTGAACCTTATTGGTGATGACCTGTCATTACATAAGTTAATTAATCTGATACGGGAAAACCGGAAAACAACCAAATTTGCCATCGCTACTGGTCGTCGGTTGGATGTCGCTCTTAGAATGATGAAAAAACATCAGATTCCAGAGCCGGATATTTTAATTACCAGTTCAGGGACTGAAATTTATTATGCACCCAAATTGACACCGGACACCTCTTGGGCCCAGCATATTGATTATCACTGGACACCCCACAAAGTGCGATCGTTACTTGATGAATATCCTGGGCTGGAAAGGCAACCAAAGTCGGAACAAAGCCGATTTAAATTAAGTTACTACATCGATCCCGAACAAGTTGATATTGAAGATATAAAAAAGCTGTTACATCAGGAAGAGCAATCGGTACATGTACAGTTAGCATTCGGACAATATTTAGACATTTTACCTATTAGAGCATCAAAGGGGATGGCTCTGCGCTATGTTGCCGATCACTGGCAAATACCACTTGAACATATTTTTGTCGCAGGCGGTTCGGGGGCCGATGAAGATATGATGCGGGGTAATACGCTCGCAGCAGTAGTGGCTAACAGACATAATGAGGAGTTATCACAATTGATTGATACCGACCGTATTTACTTCGCTGACAAACCTTTTGCCGCAGGCATTTTGGAATCACTCGAACATTACAAGTTTTTTGAGCACCTCAAAACGAAGAAAGCATCATCATGAATGAAGCCAAAGTATTACTGTGCACGGATATGGACAGAACCATCATCCCTAATGGGTTTCAACCGGAACCGGCTGATGCCCGTAAACGTTTTTCAAACTTTTGTGGCCGTGAGGAAGTGAAATTAGCCTACGTCACAGGACGTCACGTTTCTTTAGTGAAAGCAGCGATAAAAAATTATGCCTTACCGCTGCCTGATTTTGCCATCACCGACGTCGGTACCAAAATTTATCAGATTGGTAAGGGTAGCTGGCAACAAATGGCAGATTGGGAAGCGGAGATTGATAAAGACTGGAACGGTAAAACGCATGCACAATTGAAGCAGATATTACGCCCCATCAAAGAGCTACGATTACAAGAAAGCAGTAAGCAAAATACGCACAAACTTAGCTATTACTTACCGTTGTATATGGATAAAGATACGATTATTACGCGTATTGAAGCTTTTCTGAAAGATGCTAATGTGGCTGCCAGTATATTATGGAGCGTCGATGAGCCTAAAAATATTGGTTTACTGGATGTGTTACCAGAACATGCAACTAAGCTGCACGCGATAGAATTTCTACAACGAAAATTAGCATATCAGCTGGATGAAGTGATCTTTGCAGGTGATAGTGGCAATGATTTACCTGTTTTAACCAGCCAGATACCTTCAGTATTAGTGGATAATGCCAGTGCAGAGATTAAACAGGCTGCCGTGGAGTTAGCCAAACATAACGGTCATGCGGATGCTTTGTTCCTGGCCAGAAGCCAAAATGATAATAATGGCAATTATGCTGCGGGGGTATTGCAAGGGGTGGAGCACTTTGCACCGCATTTTTTTGTGCAAACCAATAAAGAGGCATCATCATGACATCTTCTACCAATCTAACTATTTTTGGTGAAGCCTTATTCGACTGTTTTCCTACGGGAGAAAACGTACTCGGTGGGGCCCCATTCAATGTCGCCTGGCACCTTCACGCCTTAGGGGATTCGCCTGTTTTTATCAGTCGCGTTGGCAATGATGATTTAGGTAAAACTATCTTATCGGAAATGGCTAGCTGGGGAATGGATACTCAGTCCATACAAAAAGATAGCGTACATAAGACCGGACGTGTCGATATCACTATCGAAGATGATGAGCCAAATTATACCTTTGCTGAAGACAGTGCCTGGGATTTTATTGAGCTAAGCGAGATACCTAAACAGAATTTGTCTGGATTTTTTTATCATGGCTCCCTGGTCGCTCGTCACGACACTTCATACAACACATTAGAAAAACTCACAGAAAATCCGTCACTAGATATTTTTGTTGATGTAAATCTGCGTTCGCCTTGGTGGCAAAAAGAAGTGGTTTATCATTGGTTAGAGCAAGCCCGCTGGGTAAAGCTTAACGAAAGCGAACTCTATGAATTGGGTTTCCAGTCTGCTGATCTGTATCAGGATATGACGCGAATGCATACTCATTTTCATTTGGATCAGCTCATCGTCACACGTGGTGAAAAAGGTGCTGTCGTCAGAGATACCGATGGTGTATTTCATGAGGTTACGCCTCCTGAACGTGGAAAAGTCGTAGATACCGTTGGTGCAGGTGATGCTTTTACCGCCATGTATATTCATGGTTTACTAGCCGGTTGGAAAATCGAAGTGACTCTAGAAAAAGCACAAGCTTTCGCCTGTCGAGTTGTGGCTCAGCGCGGAGCCATTAGTAAAGATCCTGGCTTTTATAAATAACGCCTACTCAGAATAATCCAAACAAGGTTAAGCATGTACGAACAGCAAGCCCATACACTGTTGAACGATATCCTCAATGAAATTGAAGCTGGCATTTCAAAGCAGGATTTACGCTATTTTTATACGCGTCTGGGGGCAAATTTTTATGCCATACATTCTTTATTCGAACGTTTGTATGGTCACCGTGATGATTTCAAAGAGCAATCTCAGAAACTCGTTGAAACGATGGCCTGGCAATATATTCGTCGTCCGGAAGATCTTCGTCAGAAAGACATTGAGCGCGAAGCTGACCATAATTGGTTCTTGAGTCAAAACTGGATAGGTATGGCGCTTTATAGCCAGGGTTTTGCAGGTAATTTACAGGGGATGAAGGGACACCTGAACTACTTTCAGGATCTTGGTGTGAATCTAGTGCACATTATGCCGATTATGCAATGTCCAAAAGGAAGCAGTGACGGTGGTTATGCTGTCAGTGATTTCCGTAAGATTGATGAGCGTGCCGGTAGTCTGAGTGATTTAAATCAACTTGCTCGCAGTATGCATGAGCGAGATATTTTACTCACCATGGATGTGGTGCTTAATCATACGTCTGATGAGCATGAGTGGGCACAAAAAGCACGAGAGGGTGATCCCAAATATCAGGATTATTACTACACATTTGAGAATCGGAATGTGCCTGATATGTTCGAACAGAGCATGCCTGAAGTGTTTCCAGAAACATCACCTGGTAACTTTACCTGGGATGAAGATATGCAACGCTGGGTAATGACGGTATTTAATCATTATCAATGGGATCTCAACTATTCCAATCCCACTGTCTTCATTGAAATGCTGGATGTAATCTTATTCTGGGCAAATCAGGGTGCAGATATTTTACGTTTGGATGCGGTGGCGTTTTTATGGAAGAAAATTGGTAGCACCTGTCAAAACGAACGTGAAGCTCACTTAATATTGCAATTACTTAAAGACTGCTGCCAAGTGGTTGCTCCCGGTGTTTTATACATTGCAGAGGCGATTGTTGCGCCTGTTGAAGTCACTAAATATTTTGGTGAGGATGCGGTGATTGCGAAAGAGTGTGAGATTGCTTATAACGCGACATATATGGCCTTGATGTGGGATGCTGTTGCGACAAAAAATACCAAGTTACTCAATCAAGGTATTAAAAGTTTGCCCGTGAAGCTGGAAAGGGCAACATGGCTGAATTATATCCGTTGCCATGATGATATTGGTTTAGGCTTCGATGATCGTGATATTGAACTTGTTGGTTATCAGCCGGCACAACATCGTAAGTTTTTAATTGATTACTATATGGGCCGTTTTGATCATTCCCATGCCAGAGGTTTGCCTTTCGGTGAAAATGAGAAAACCGGTGATGCGCGTATTTCAGGGTCACTAGCTTCTCTGGTTGGTTTGGAATACGCTTTAGAAATCGGTGATCCTCAAGCGATCGAAGATTCGATAAAAATCATCCTGTTGCTTCATAGCTTGATTATGTCTTTCGGTGGAATACCGCTTCTATATTATGGAGATGAAGTCGGCACAACGAATGATGTTTCTTACCTAGAGGACCCATACAAAAAAGGCGATTCACGTTGGGTGCATCGACCGGTAATTGATTGGAACAAAGCTGATCTTCGTAATCAGCCTGGTCATCCACAATATGAAATTTTTACTGCATTAAAACGGATGATTTCTGTGCGTAAAGAAATCGATGTATTTGCTGATTATAATAATCGTGAATTAATTGAGGTTGGCAATGAACATCTATTTGTTTTTGAGCGTTACTGCATTCAGCAACAGCATCAACGTGTTCTCGTTGTAGCGAATTTTAATGATAAACCTCAACATTTAAATTTAAATGATCTAGGTAGTTGGGGAAATCCTCAGAATGGTCAACTCTATGACTTATTTAGTGGTCAGCGGCCGGATTTATTCAAGAATGCGTTAGTGGTACCTGCCTTTAGTTTTTATTGGCTACAAGAAAGCTAATTTATACATTCGAATATTTTACTAGCTTCACAAAATATCGACAGGAAACGATTTAGTTTCAATGAAGAGACTGTTTCTAGGGAGTAGAAATGTATAAAACAGGCTTGTATTGGTTTAATAACGATCTGCGCATTCATGACAACGCAGCACTGCTCGAAGCCAGTTTGAATTGTGAACAGTTAATCTGTTTATTTTGTTACGATTCGTCTTGGTTTAGACCTACCGGGCTTAATGCCAAGCCGATGGGGACACGCCGTCGTCAGTTCATTGAGCAGTGCCTGCAAGACTTAAGTAAAGCCTTACGTAGTCGAGGACAACGCCTAATTGTGATGACAGCAGAACCCGTGTCAGCGATTTCTGTTTTAATAAAAAATCATAATGTTGAGGCGATCTATCGAAGTCATCATGTCGGTGTTTTTGAAAACCGTCAGTGGCATCATCTTAAAGCCGATTTCCCTCGTACGGCTTTTCACTCTATATCGACTCATACCTTATTTCGACCTGAACAATTACCTTTTAGCTTAGCTCAGCTGCCAAGCACATTTACGGAGTTTAAAGAGGCTTGTGAATCGCTTGTCATTGATAAGCCGGTCGCTATGCCTCAACAATTAGCACCTCCCGTCGAAGCTGTAACAGGATTAAACCGATCCTCTGAAACGATGGCTGATGCAGGAAATTATTTCAATGGTGGTGAGTCATCAGCATTACAACATCTTGAGGATTACTTCAGCTCAGATTTACCGCAGCAATATAAAACGTTAAGAAACGAGCTTGATGGCTGGGATAATTCCACCAAAATGTCAGCCTGGTTAGCCTGTGGTGCTCTATCTCCCCATAAATTGATAGACAAACTCAAGCGTTATGAAACTGAGCAAGTGGCTAATGAATCGACTTACTGGATTTATTACGAGTTATTATGGCGAGAGTTTTTCCAATGGTATGCTGAACGTTATCAACATAAGCTATTTAAGCCAGAGGGCATAAACAAACAAAAGGTCTCCTGTTGTTTTTATCCGGAACGCTATCAGAAATGGTGTAACGGTAATACACCTTATCCAATCGTTAATGCCTGTATGAAACAACTGAATGAGACTGGGTACATGTCTAATCGTGGTCGTCAGATAGTGGCAAGCTGTTTCATCAATGAGCTGGAGCTAGATTGGCGATTTGGCGCGGCCTATTTTGAACAGCAATTAATTGATTATGATGTAGCCTCAAACTGGGGTAACTGGCAGTATATTGCCGGGGTTGGAGCTGATCCTCGTGGTGGACGCCATTTTGACCTCGATAAACAAACAGATATTTATGATGCCGATCGCCGCTTTATTCGTCAGTGGAAGGGTGAAGCTAGTCAATATCCACTTGACTCTCTTGATGCTGCTGATTGGCCTATCATGCCAAGTCAAGATGACTAGGCTTGTTTTCAATAGTTATTGAGTTCACCTGAAAAGCATTGCATACTGAAATCATTGCTCTCATACAGTGGAGGCCATTGTTATGACTAAAGCAATCTTATTTGATATCAGTGGGGTCTTATACACCGACAGTCAGCCTGTAGCCGGCGCCATTGAAGTGATTAATGACTTAAGGCAAAAGGGTATTCCCATGCGTTTTGTCACTAATACCTCACGTTCGACTAGCCAGACTGTTTTTAACGAACTCACTCGGATGGGCTTTGATATACACCCTGAAGAAGTCTTTACAGCACCTGTCGCTATAAGACGCTTATGTCAGGCTAACGGCTACCGACCTTTCTGCCTTATTCACCCTGATTTGACTCCAGAATTTAAAGTATTGGATCAAAGAAACCCTAATGCTGTTATTGTCACGGATGCTGCTGATTTATTTGATTATGCGCATCTTAACGAGGCCTTTTCTTTGTTAATACGTGGTGCAGTCTTACTGGGTATAGGCCGTAATCGATATTTTAAAAAAGAGGGACGATTACAGTTGGATGCCGGTCCCTTTATTCAGGCCTTGGAGTATGCCGCCAATGTGAAAGCTCAAATTGTTGGCAAACCTGCTGCCAGCTTTTTTCATGAGGCTGTCACTTCATTGGGAGTAGATGCCAGTGAGGTTCTGATGATTGGTGATGATATAGAGTCAGACGTTATCGGTGCTATTGAAGCCGGTCTACAAGCTTGTTTGGTCCGAACTGGTAAGTTTTTACCAGCGGATGAAACTCTGGCAAAAGAGGCTAATGCAATGATAGCCGATTCCGTGGTTGAGGCAGTCAATCAAAAATTTAACTAACCCACCCTAACTCTTTATGCCTCGCGATAAACTCACTATTTTTCGAGAATAAGATTCTTGGCCTCATAAAAATACCGGTATTGATGAGCATTCAGCCTACGTGGATGTGTCACTGTCTTGACTAAAAATATCGAGGAACATATCGACTTAAATTTTTTCATTTGACTGTCAATAACTCGAAAAGGGTATGTTGATTAACTTTTTTTACTAATATATTCAAAACTATATTGTGTTATTGACGTCTTTAGGCGCGTTAAAGTTATACGGCGGTTATGCCGTTAACTTAGATTAAGAATAATAAAGCAGTATAAGAACAAAAAATAATACTGCAGGCTTTATTAGCCGATTGAAGGGGAGAGCGATGAAACAGAATTTACCTGTGACTGATAAAGAAGTCAGTTTTGAGCAGCCATTGATTTCAACAACAGATCTCAAAGGGTCTATTACCAGTTTTAATGATGTATTCAGGCAGGTGAGTGGGTTTAATAGCGATGAATTGATGTACGTTAATCATAACGTCATCCGTCATCCGGATATGCCTCCTGCTGCTTTTGCCGACTTATGGTCAACGGTTAAATCCGGTAAACACTGGATGGGGATTGTTAAAAACAGAACTAAAAGTGGCGAGTATTATTGGGTTGATGCTTATGTCACGCCAATATTTGATGGCGATAAGGTGATCGGCTATGAATCTGTACGCACTAAACCCCAAAAACAAGATGTTTTAAGAGCTGAAAAGCTCTACAAACAAATTAATGAGGGTAAAAAACCAAAGTTAGGGAATGTTTTATCCCGACTTTCAATGAAAAAGAAAACTAACTTAGCAGTCGTGCTGAGCGTGATCGTCTCAAGTCTGCTGACTCAAGCCCCCGCCATTCAACAATTGCCGTTCTTTTTACCGGTTGTAATAGCTATATTAGGCGGTTCAGCAACATATCTGCTGTTTAAAAACTGGATTTTTGTCTCATTAGACAGAGCGATGAAAGAAGCGGCTGAAGAAGTCAATAACTCACTGATGGAAATGGTTTACACCGGTGCTAATGATGAAATTGGTCAACTCGTATTGGTTAATAAATTGCTCCACGCCAAATTGAATACTATCTTGGTGAGAATGAAAGATTCCGCTGGTAGTATTGATAAGTCGGCCGGGGATACATACCAGTCACAGCAATCGATTATGGAGTCAATAACGTCACAGGCATCACAAACGGAACAGGTGGCGACAGCAATGACTGAAATGTCATCCACAATTCAGGAAGTGGCGCGTAATGCCAGCTTGGCATCAGAGTCAGCAAATCATGCCGATGAGTTAACGCAACAAAGTATGGCGAAATCCGAAACGGCGGTGAAAGGATTAACTAGCCTGGACAGAGCATTTGATAGCATTAGTGACTATATCAATACGCTGGAATCAGATTCCAGTGCAATCAACCCGATTGTAGATGTCATTAGTAATATTGCAGAACAAACTAATCTACTGGCGTTAAATGCGGCGATTGAAGCTGCCAGGGCAGGTGATCATGGTAGAGGTTTTGCTGTTGTAGCTGATGAGGTTCGCTCACTAGCGACACGAACACAAGAATCTACCCAAGAGATTTCAAACCTTATTTCAAAACTGGATAGCTCTGTCGTTAAAGTTGTTAAAGGTATGGAAACAACAAAAGAGACAGCTATCTCAAGTCGTCATGATATTCAGGGTTCGATTGATTCAGTCAGCTCTATCAAAGCGAGTGTGGAGAAGCTTAATGAACTGAATACCATGATTGCAACTGCGGTTGAAGAGCAAAGTGCTGTCAGTGAAGATATTAACCAGAATGTTGTGAAAATTAGCTCAGATGCCGAAACAGTGGTCAGTAATGCTAATAAAGTGAATGAACATGCTGAAAATCTGGCACAGGAATCACAAAATCTACTCAATATGATCACGCGGTTTTCTTCCCGATAACACAAGCAATAAAATCACCTTTATGCACCATAAAGGTGATTTATCAATATTTATGTGTCAATATGGTGCGTCATTTCTATTCGGTGTCAACGTAGCTTGAACAGCTAAGTTAATGATCAATCATTAATTTTCCGAATAATAACTAAGGTGGCATGGTATCTGCGTTAGTTAATTTAAGTGCTGAGGTGGTTTACCAACTACTGTCGACGAAATAAGGTTTCTAGGGTTCCGATCAATGATGATGTCTGGACCGAGAGTAACCGACCTTCACAGTGAAGGTTACACGGAGGGATAAAAGCCCGGGAGATTGTTTTTTGTAAAACATCTCTTGCACCGTGTTTCTAACTTAACTGTGAGGTAACTTCATGAAGTTCTCCAATCTTCGTATTATCAGCTTCTTGCTGCTTTCTTTTTCTCTCCTGATCGTTCCCTTTTCAGCAAATGCTGAACAAAAAGATAAATTCAGTATTGCCTGGACTATTTACGCAGGCTGGATGCCGTGGGACTATGCGGCTAATGCCGGCATCGTGAAGAAATGGGCGGATAAATACGGTATTGAGATTGAGGTAGTGCAAATCAATGACTACGTTGAATCTATTAACCAATACACCGCGGGTCAGTTTGATGGTTGCACCATGACGAATATGGATGCCCTGACGATTCCTGCCGCTGGCGGAGTGGACTCAACAGCCTTAATTCTTGGTGACTTTTCTAACGGTAATGATGGCATTGTTCTGAAAGGGGAAGATAAAGCCCTGAAAGATATTAAAGGCCAAAATGTCAACCTGGTTGAGCTTTCTGTTTCACATTATCTTCTTGCTCGAGCACTGGATACTATCGGATTAAGCGAGCGTGATGTCAGAGTGGTGAATACTTCTGACGCTGATCTTGTAGCTGTATTTAATGCGGATGACGTCACATCTACTGTTACCTGGAATCCACTGTTATCTGAAATTGATTCAATGCCAAATACCAGCAAAGTATTTGACTCATCACAAATTCCTGGCGAAATCATCGATATGTTAGTGGCCAACACTGAGACACTAAACGATAACCCTGATTTTGGTAAAGCATTAACGGGGGCCTGGTATGAAATTATGGCGCGTATGGCAGCTAAAGATAATGATGCCTTAACGTTTATGGCCAAAGCATCAGGCACAGACTTGCCTGGCTACGAAGCCCAGTTAGCAGCGACCAATATGTTCTATCAAGCAAAAGATGCGGTCGCCTTTGCTGAAAGCCAACAATTACCTGAAACCATGAAATACGTGAGTGAATTTTCATTTGATCATGGCTTATTAGGTGAAGGAGCGATGGATGCAGGCTTTATCGGTATCGCTTACCCTGATGGCTCTATCGTTGGTAACACGGCAAACGTCAAACTACGTTTTGATTCTTCTTTCATGTCTATGGCGGCTGACGGTTCTTTATAACCATCATCTGTCTGAGAACCATTATGAAACGACTTATCAATCAACAGCCCAGCAAAGCCGGTAAATGGCTATTAGGTGCTTTACCTTTTATTTTGATTTTGCTGGTGTATCTAGTGGCATCGAATGAGCGCCTGGCGGTGAATCCAAACGACAAGCTGATGCCTTCGTTTGAGGCGTTCGGTCACGCGATTCATATGATGGCCTTCGAACCAAGCAAGCGTACGGGTGATTATCTGTTATGGGCTGATACGCTGGCGAGCTTACAACGATTAGGTATTGGCGTTGGTATCAGTGCACTTATCAGTCTGATTGTCGGTATTCTCATTGGCATCATTCCTTTACTTCGTGCGGGTTTTGCACCAGTGGTGACCGTCATTTCTCTGGTGCCGCCATTAGCCATTCTACCTATTCTTTTTATTATCTTTGGCTTAGGTGAAGTCGCTAAAATTACTTTGATTGTGTTAGGTATCACGCCTTTTTTGATTCGTGATGTGCAGCTGCGTGTTATGGCCTTACCTGAAGAACTGATCATCAAGGCACAAACCTTAGGCGCATCAACTTGGCAATTGATCGTTCGGGTGGTACTGCCACAAGTCTTACCAAAACTGATTGATGCAGTGCGTTTAAGTTTGGGGTCTGCCTGGTTATTTTTAATTGCTGCTGAAGCAATTTCAGCTACTGAAGGTCTAGGCTATCGTATTTTTCTGGTGAGACGTTATTTGGCAATGGACGTTATTCTGCCATATGTATTATGGATAACCTTATTAGCGTTTCTGACTGACTACTTATTACGCAGATTGTCCTTATATGCCTTCCCCTGGCAGCAAACAGAGGGAGGTGCTAAATGAACAATATTGAACTGAAAAAGTTATGGAAAGAGTACGGCGATAATGTGGTGCTCGAAAATATCAATCTGACTGTAAAGGCAGGGGAGTTTATAACGCTGGTGGGGGCATCAGGTTGTGGTAAAACCACATTTCTGAAAATGCTGCTGGGCACGGAGAAACCTTCTCGCGGCCAATTATTACTTGATGGCGATCCCATTCGTGATGAGCCCGATGCTAACCGTGGCATAGTCTTCCAGCGTTACTCTGTCTTTCCCCATCTGAATGTTATTGAAAATGTGATGCTGGGTGTGGAGTTTGGCGAGTCCAGATTATTAGGCCGTTGTTTTGGTAGTAAACGTCGGAAGGTTCGTGCTCAGGCTCAGGAAATGTTAGAGCTGGTTGGTCTCGGGCATGTAGCTAAGCAATATCCAACATCACTATCTGGTGGGATGCAACAACGTCTCGCCATTGCTCAGGCATTAATCAAGCAACCCAAAGTATTACTGCTGGATGAACCGTTTGGGGCGCTCGACCCCGGCATTCGTTCAGATATGCATGCCTTGATTTTAGATATCTGGCAAAAAACAGGTATTACCATTTTCATGATTACTCATGATCTCACCGAGGGCTTTTATCTGGGAACACGCTTATTAGTGTTTGATAAACACCGCCTTGACCCTGATAACCCGAACCGATATGGCGCGTCTATTACTTTTGATATTCCGGTTGGCGATACTCGGAAATCAACGTTGGATGACATCTCAAATACGATGAAACAAAAGCAGGAAATAGTATGAGCGAGAAACAAAACGATCTGATTTATGAAGACACCTTACCCGGTGGTACGCATTGGTCGATGCTAGTGAGAAAAGGCACAACACTACGTCTGATTGATAAAGAGGGCGGTGCCAATGTCGGTATGCTGTTTTATAACCCATTAAATAAACTGGAGCGTTATAACGCGCCGGATACCTTGAAATGTCAACATACCTTCAAGCTGACGAAAGGCCATTGTTTGTACTCAGATATGGGACATGTATTTTGCTCTATCATCGATGACAGCGTTGGTTGGCACGATACTGTAGGCGGAAACCTTTCCACTGAGAAAATGAAAAACCGTTGGGCTGATAGAAGTTATCAGGAAGCGGGCAATGACTGGACCTTAAGTGGCGAACATGCATTTTTGGTGGAGTTAGCCAAATACGGCATGAACCGTCGTGATATGGCGGCCAATCTGAATTTGTTCAGTCAGGTCAAAACCGATGCTGATGGCAACATGCAGTTTGTTGAAAACAATAGTAAAGCCGGTGACTTCATCGATTTACGTTTTGAGATGGATACGCTGGTTATCTTCCATACCTGCCCGCATCCGATGAATACCGCTGAAGCCTACCCCAAACATCCCGTTATCTATCAGTTAAGAGAATCTGCACCGGTGACTGAAGATGACGAATGCGTGAATCACTGTGCAGAGAATCAGCGTGGTTTTGAGAATAACCGTATCTACCATCAATGCGGTCATCATCATTAATTAGGGAAGGATATTGTTGTGATTAAAGAAAGTAATTTAAACCCTGAACAAGCCAGCTATCGTGAAGAAGTGTTAGCAGGCGATTATTGGATGCATGAGCTCAAAGCCGGCGAAACGCTGCGAATTGTTGATTCACATGGTAATCAGGCCGCTGATACCCTGTTTTACAGTGCGGCTGATCCCAGTGAAAGATACAGTGCAATTGATACGTTACGTGAACAAGGTAATGTTTATCTCACTGCAGGAACAACTCTGTTGACGAATCTTGGCAACCCCATGTTAGAGATTACAGCAGATACATGTGGACGACATGACACGCTGGGTGGTGCTTGTGCCACAGAATCTAACACCGTGCGTTATTCACTGGAGAAAAAGACCATGCATGCCTGCCGTGATAGCTGGATGCTGGCGGTCGCTGAAAATGAACATTTTGGTGTCAGCAAACGTGATATCACTCATAACATTAATTTCTTCATGAATGTTCCTGTAACAGAAGACGGTCAACTGACCTTTGCTGATGGTATTTCCGAAGCCGGTAAATATGTAGAAATGACAGCGAAGATGGATGTGATTGTGCTGATATCTAACTGTCCACAGTTGAACAACCCTTGTAATGCTTATAACCCAACCCCTGTAGAAGTGGTTCTCTGGAGCTAAGACGGATTATGTTTCGGGACGACCCGAAACAACGCTTTATTTGCTGGGACGACCCAGATTAGGAATACCCATCATGTTTAAGAAAGTTCTAATTGCTAACCGTGGTGCCATCGCGACACGGATTACTCGCACTTTGCATGAGATGAATGTTCAGGCTGTTGCTATTTATGCCGAAGCTGATCGAGACTCATTGCATGTCAGTGCTGCAGATGAAAGCTACTCGCTGGGCGAAGGCCGTGCCAGTGACACTTATCTTAATCAACAACACATTATCGATATTGCTAAACAGGCAGGTGCTGAAGCGATTCATCCCGGTTATGGCTTTCTCAGTGAGAACCCAGGGTTTGCTCGTTTATGTGAACAAAACAATATAGTTTTTCTCGGCCCCACAGCAGAGCAGATGGAGTCGTTTGGTCTTAAACACAGTGCACGGGCTTTAGCAGAAGATAACGATGTACCTTTATTGCCAGGCACCGGCTTATTAACTTCTTTAGAAGATGCCGTTACTCAAGCCAGTGATGTCGGCTATCCCGTCATGCTCAAATCTACTGCTGGTGGCGGTGGTATCGGTATGAACCGTTGTGATGATGAAGCTTCATTACGTCAGGCGTTTAACTCAGTTAAAAATCTGAGCGCTAATAACTTTTCCAATGATGGGGTATTTCTGGAGAAATTTATTACTCGCGCCCGTCATATTGAAGTGCAGGTGATTGGTGACGGGGAAGGACATGTACTGGCCTTAGGTGATAGAGATTGCTCCAGCCAACGCCGTAACCAGAAAGTCATTGAGGAAGCGCCAGCGCCTAATATTCCTGATGATGTTCGTGCTGATATGCAGGAAGTGGCTGTCAGACTGATGTCTGCCATTCATTATCGCAGTGCCGGTACGGTGGAATTTGTCTATGATGCCGATAATCAACAGTTCTACTTTCTGGAAGTAAACACCCGTCTACAGGTTGAGCATGGGGTTACAGAAGAAGTGTACGGCGTCGATCTGGTTCGCTGGATGGTCGAGGTCGGTGCGAAAGAGTCTCAATTACCTGCTACAGCACCTCAACCTAAAGGCCATGCGATTCAGGTGAGACTGTATGCTGAAGATCCGCATAAACAGTTTCAGCCGTCTTCGGGCTTGCTGACAGAAGTTATCTGGCCGAAAAGTGAAGCGATTCGCGTTGATTACTGGGTGAAAGCGGGTATCGAAGTCTCGCCTTTTTATGATCCGATGTTATCCAAAATCATCAGTCATGCCGATAGTCGTGAATTAGCCCATAGTAAGTTATTAACGGCATTAGAAGAGTTACAAGTTTATGGTATTGAGACCAATGCTGATTATGTTAGCCAAATCTTAAAAGACGAGGCTTTCTTAAACGCTGCTGTTACCACTCGTTATCTGGATGGTTTTGCTTATCAGCCTTCCACTATCAATATCTTGTCGCCAGGAACTATGACAACGATTCAGGATTATCCTGCCCGTGTTGGTTACTGGGATATTGGTGTGCCGCCGTCTGGGCCATTTGACAGTCTGTCATTCCGTTTAGGTAATCGTTTATTAGGCAATGATGAGTCCTGTGCGGGTCTGGAAATCACTTTGTCTGGGCCTGAACTAAGTTTTAATGTAGCGACCAGTATTGTGGTGACTGGCGCTGAACTGAGTATTGAGTTAAATGGTGAAGCACAATCAGCATGGCAAGTTATTTCAGTACAAGCCGGTGATAAGCTGAAATTAGGTCAGGTAAAAGGCACGGGTGCCAGAGCGTATCTATTAGTGGCTGGTGGTGTTCAATGTCCGGAATATTTAGGTTCACGTTCTACGTTCACTTTAGGTCAGTTTGGTGGACATGTCGGTCGTACTTTAAAAACAGGTGATGTATTACATATTCTGCCTGAACAACAAGTCGCTGATAATGCGGTGATGGCAGCTGCTTTACAGCCTGAAATTCAGCATCACTGGGATATTCATGTGGTCTACGGACCGCATGGTGCACCCGACTTTTTCACTGATAATGATATCGAGATGTTCTTTTCCACAGACTGGAAAATTCATTACAACTCCAGTCGTACCGGCGTGCGTTTGATTGGGCCAAGACCAGAATGGGCAAGAACCGATGGCGGCGAAGCCGGCCTGCATCCTTCTAATATTCACGATAATGCCTACGCTGTAGGGTCTATTGATTTTACTGGGGATATGCCGATTATTCTGGGCCCAGATGGACCCTCTTTGGGCGGCTTTGTTTGTCCGGCCACCGTAATCACCGCTGATTTATGGAAAGTCGGTCAGTTAAAAGCCGGTGATACCGTTCGCTTTATACCTGTATCTATCGAAACAGCCAATGCCTTAGAGCGTGCACAAAATCAGGCGATTGATGGTTTAAGTCAACAATCAGTATCCGTAGAGCCTGCCGTTATTGATACGCCTGTTCATGCCATTAGCAAAGATGCTTCATCGGGTATGGACATTACTTATCGACTGGCAGGGGATCACTATCTCTTAGTCGAATTTGGTGAGCAAACCTTAGATATCAATCTGCGGTTTAAAGTACATGCCTTAATGTTGTGGTTACAGGAACAGGCGGTGACGGGCATTTTAGAGCTGACGCCAGGTATCCGTTCGCTGCAGGTGCATTATGACAGTATGGTGTTATCACTTGATGACTTAATGGCCGTGTTAAAACAGGCAGAGAAAGATATCCAGCATGTGGATGACTTAGATCTACCAACCCGGATTGTGCATATTCCTATTTCCTGGGATGACGAAGCTTGCCGTTTAGCCAGCGAAAAATATATGCAATCAGTCAGAGAAAATGCACCGTGGTGTCCTGATAATATTGAGTTTATTCGTCGTATCAATGGCCTTGATTCAGTAGATGACGTGAAGAAGATCGTGTTTGATGCCAGTTATCTGGTGATGGGGCTGGGGGATGTTTATCTGGGTGCTCCCGTAGCAACACCGATGGATCCAAGACACCGTCTGGTAACGACAAAATACAACCCAGCCAGAACCTGGACCGCAGAAAATTCAGTTGGAATTGGTGGTTCGTATTTATGTGTGTATGGCATGGAAGGGCCGGGTGGTTACCAGTTTATCGGACGTACTCTGCAAATGTGGAATCGTTACGAAACAACCAAAGAGTTTACAAAGCCCTGGTTATTGCGTTTCTTTGATCAAATTCAGTTTTATGAAGTCAGTCATGACGAGTTAATGCAGATTCGTCGTGACTTTATCCATGGTAACTATGAACTCAAGATTGAAGAAACCCGCTTCAATTTAAAAGACTACAACGCCTTTATCGAACAGCATCAAGCTGAAATTGATACGTTCACCAGCATGCGTCAGAAAGCCTTTAATGAAGAATTAGAACGTTGGAAACGCGATGGTCTATTGCATTTTGATAGTGGTGATCAACAGGTCGAAGTGGATGAAGCTTTATTGCCACTGGCCGACAATGCGATTTCTGTGGATAGCCCATTGAATTGCAGTATCTGGAAAATTGAAGTGGAAGAAGGACAGGACGTGAAAGAAGGTGACACCTTGATGATTTTAGAAGCGATGAAAATGGAAATTCTGGTGACAGCACCGCAGGCAGGTAAAGTGACTTCACTTTCCAGAAAGGCAGGATCGCAAGTAGGTATGGGTGACCGTTTATTAGTGTTGGAGGTTGAATAAATGACACAACAAAATATGACCATTGCTGCCTTGCAACAAGCCTATCAAGCTGGTGAGCTGTCACCAAAACAAGTGATTGAGAATGCCTTAGAACGTTGTCAGCGGTATATTGAACACAATATCTGGATCGAGTTATTCAGTCTGGAACAACTTCAGCCTTATCTGGATGCTTTGGAAAACAGTAGCATTGAAGACAAACCGCTATTTGGGATTCCTTTTGCTATTAAAGATAATATCGAGTTGGCGGGATTTCCTGTCACCGCTGGCTGTGAGGCCTATACTTACACACCCGATAAATCAGCCTTTGTTGTACAGCAATTGATTGATGCCGGAGCGATTCCGCTAGGTAAAACCAATCTGGACCAGTTTGCTACAGGGCTGGTGGGCGTGCGTTCACCTGAAAAATGGGGGCCATGTCATAACAGTTTTGATAAAGACTATATTTCTGGTGGCTCAAGTTCAGGTTCTGCTGTTGCTGTGGCATTAGGTTTAGTCAGCTTTTCATTAGGTACAGATACAGCTGGGTCAGGACGTGTGCCAGCCGCCTTTAATAATCTGATTGGTTTAAAACCAACTCGTGGTTTATTGAGTACCGATGGTGTCGTGCCAGCCTGTCGTAGCTTGGATTGTGTATCTATTTTCAGCTTGACGACGGATGATGCCAATACGGTATTTAATGTCGCCGCTGAGTTTGATGCCAATGATGCGTTTGCCAGACCTAATCTGGATACCAATAAAGGTAACTACGGTCAGTTAGCCGAGAGAACGTTTAGTTTTGCTGTGCCAAAACCTGATCAGCTGAATTTTTTTGGTGATGCAGAATATGCTGAGCAGTTTGAACAAGCGGTAAAACATCTGGAAAGTCTGGGTGGTAAGAAACAGTTTATCGATTTCGAACCGTTCTTTACTGCAGCCAGACTGCTTTATGAAGGCCCTTGGGTGGCAGAGCGTCGTGTGGCAACAGAAGGCGTCGACAGACAAGCTATGCTGCAGGTCATTCAGGATATTCTTGCGACTCAGGAAGATGCCCGAGCAGATGACTTATTTAAAGCGGAATATAAGTTACAGGCTTGCCGGCAGCAGGTAAGAGATGCGCTGGAAAACTATGATTTTATTCTGACGCCAACAGCTGGCACCACTTATACCATTGAACAGGTACAGGCTGACCCGATAAAACTTAATAGTAATCTGGGGCATTACACTAACTTTATGAACCTGCTTGATTGCAGTGCGATAGCGGTACCGACAGGATTTATTTCATCAGGTTTACCGTTTGGTGTGACCTTATTTTCACGTGCATTTAGTGATGCCCGATTATTAAGTTATGCCAATTTGATGCAACAATCTTTACGATTGCCTTTAGGTGCGATGGATGTTGCCTGCCCAGATTCATCAGCGGCTATCTCAAGCTGTGGTGATCGTATCACTGTCGCCGTATGTGGAGCACATTTGCAAGGACAACCGCTTAACTATCAATTAACGGAGCGAGGCGGTGTCTTTTTAGAAAAAACGGTAACAGCTAACGCCTATAAGTTTTATGCCTTAGCGGGTGGCCCGCCCAAAAGACCTGGATTAGTTCGTGATGAAAATGGTGAGGAGATTGAAATTGAACTTTGGTCTTTACCCACAGCAACGTTAGGCTCTTTTCTGGCAGGCATTGCCGCGCCTTTAGGTTTAGGCAAGTTGGAAGTGAAAGATGGACGCTGGGTCACAGGGTTTATTTGTGAATCTTATGGTTTAGATGATGCGACCGATATTACCTCTTTCGGATCTTGGCGTAAGTATTTGCTGAGTAAATAAGCGATATAAAAAAAGCCGTCAGAGATGACGGCTTTTTCAGATAACTAACAGTTGCCTTTTTTTGCTTGGCCAGGCGGGCAGAAATGACCCTGATGGTTTTCATGATGACGTTTGTCATGATGTTCGCTGTGACCTTCTTCATCAGTGTTAACGGCGACACCCGTGGCTGCACCTAAAGCACCACCAATCATTGCGCCTTCGCGGCCACCCACCTCATTACCCACAGCAGCGCCTATAGCACCACCAATGCCACCACCTACTGCTGCATCTACTGTGGAACTATCAGCATGAGCAGCAAATGTTGTCATGAACAATGGAATGATCAGGAATCTTATTTTCATATTGTTATTCATCCTCTTTGCAAATAACTAGCGCACAACATAACTGAATATGAGTAAGTTGGCAATTATTCGTTGAGCTGATCAATTAACAGCAACGGCGTTATCTGGTGCTCTTACGCCGGCTTTACCTTGTAACAAAGTCGATGTGGCAGACTCAATATAGGCATCTAAATGATGATCCAGTTTTTCTGTGTCAGCAGCGTCATGAAGCATGTTTGCAGATGCTTTTGGTAATAACTCATAGTTAAATAACGTTGCAGAGTTATCTGTTGATTTAACCAGTACTTTATTATCATCAATGATAGCCGTAGTCGGATCAGAGCCAGATGGCTTGATTACGGCAAATCCACTATCATTTATATTTAATAAATCACGACCCCAGCAGCTATAAGTGGTATTACCCCCCATCAACCCAGCCACGGTAGGTGCAATATCCACTTGAGCGCCGACCGTTGAGTTACTGTGACCATATTTTTTGACAACATCAGGACCAATAATTAATAACGGCACATGAAATTTAAGCATATCAATATCAGTGATCTGATTAGGGGTACTAAAGCCATGATCACCCACTAAAACAAATAGTGTGTTATCAAAATAATTTGATTTGGCTACTTTTTTGAAAAACTGACCTAACGCCCAGTCGGCATAGCGCATTGCTGTTAAATGTTCATTCAACTCACCATGACCTGTCACTTTTGCTACTGGAAGTGGGGTAGGTAAAGCATAAGGTGTGTGATTAGATAAGGTTTGTAAAAAGGCAAAAAATGGTTTGTCTTTAGGCATTTTTTGTAACTCTTCGGCAGCCCGGTCGAACATATCCTGATCGGATACGCCCCAGGTAGGATCGGAGAAAACAGGATTCACAAAATCGTGTCTTCCAATAAAACGCTGCATACCCTGAGCACCAAAAAAGCCTTTTTGATTATCCCAGGCAAAGTCACCGTTATAGACGTACATGCTTTCATAACCTCTGTCCGCTGTCATTTGTATCAAACCCGAAAAATGGTTACTGCCTTCAGGCTGCTGCATCAAATATTCATAGTGAGGTAGATTAGGAAAGCAGGATAATGAGGCAAACATACCTTGGTGAGTGTGTGTGCCGTTTGAGAAAAAGCGATTGAATAACAGGCCTTGTTTGGCGAGTTTGTCGAATTCTGGTGTGATGCCTTCATCATGACCTAAAGCACCGACATATTCACCACTGAAACTTTCCATAAGAATAAAAACAACGTTCAATGGCTTTTTGCTTAAACTCGTACGTGCATGATAGGTACGAAGTACAGGTGAATACTCAGGTGCTATGAGATGATCTGAAGGCGTTAAAATCATTTTCTCGACGGTGCTGTCGGCATCAGCTAATGACATTTTGTTAAGCCATTGATTATCGCCTTTTTGGGTGCCGATGATGGCTTTCGCTAGAGTATAAACGCCGTTTAAGCCCAAATGATTGGCAAAAAGATAATTGCTCTGGAATGCGTCCCCCCAACGTAGTGGTGGACCTTGGCGTAATGTACCACGTGCAGCGACTACCGATAACAACAATACGACGAGAAAGGCGGTCATTCTCAGGCTGTACCGAGTTTTATCTGTGGATTTAGCTTGGTTCATACGGCTGTTTGCAGTAAAGATAAAATATAATACTGTGATAAGCAGCCCGATAATGATGAGGTAAGTGACAACTGGAAATCCATACCAAATCATGCTCAATACCGTTGCAGGGTCTTCTTTCATATATTCAAAGACCAAACTGTTGAGACGCGTATGAAACTCATGATAAAAGTCGAGCTCTACGATAGCGAGAAAGATCATCACGCTGGAAACAAAGGTCAGCCAAAGCGTATAGGCTTTACGATTGCTTAAACCTTTTTTAAACAGTAAGCCAACAATTAAGGGCAGAAGCACATAGACAGTGACAATCAAGTCAAAACGGAGTCCAGTGATGAAGGCATGAGTAATTTCAGTCGCAGGAATACTATTGCTAAGTTCACTATTTCGCCATAACAGAACAGCTCTTAATACTGTCTGTAAAACCATTAAGATAAAGGCAGAACTGAATAGAAAATACAGATCAGAAAGTAAGTTGTTTTTATATTTTTGCATGTGACGTCCAATAATTACTGAGCCATTTTCTGATGTAATGAGTCAATCAGATTCATGGTGTACGCCAGTCTGCATTGTTTTAGTTAACAAAAGCTTAAGATGAATAAATGAAAAAACTCATCCTAATAAGAGCCAGATAAACGTCTTAGAGAGCGAAAAAAATCTACATTATCTTAAAATTTGGCCGATATAATTCCTGCTGGAACTATGAGATTTTCATGTCTTGGCTTGATTGATAAATCTATTTTGAGAAATGAGGTTGGAATGCAGTTTATAAAGAATCTTCCTATCGGGAAAAAGATTTTCAGTGTGGTTGTGATTCTTGGGTTGACCCAAGTTCTTATTTCCGCCTTTGCTATTTTCAAAATGAATAACATTTCAGATGAGTTTTCTGTCATCAATCAAATGTCGCTTCCATTAGAAAAGAATGTGTCACAGGCAAACCAGCTACAGCTAAAAAAAGCCGCTGAATTACAAACACTAATGATTGACGCCAAATCCGGAGCCAGAAGGAAGGTTATAAAAGAGCATTTCACAGCTATTGAGAATATTACGCTGCAGACCAATCAAGCTATGCAGGATATCGTGACTATACTGAACGCATCGAAAGATAAAACGTTAGGTGCGGAGTTACAGACTGATGTCGCAAGCCTGGAAGAAAATACAGCCAAGGTCATTGAACAACAGACAAACTATCAAAAATATGTGGATAGTGCGATACAGATCATTAAGCGTGGCGGCAGTATGTCGGGTGGTGGGTATCTATCTAAAGATGAACAGACGCAACTAGAAGAAATCGAAGCAAAGTTGTTTGAGAGTCTTCAAGCCATGCAGACCAGTATTGATAGCATCACTAACCGTTCTGTAAGGAATGTTCAAAAAGTACAAAGATCAAGCATGATCAGTCTTATTGCTATGGCAGTGGCTTCACTCATCCTTGGCATTCTTATTTCTAAAGTCATTATCAATAATATTGTGACTCCAATTAAAGGGGTGATGAGTGTGCTTACTTCAATGGCTCAAGATAATGATTTAACAAAACGAATGAATTTTGCCAGTAAAGATGAAGTTGGAGCGATGGGTAATGCCTTTAATAGTTTTGTAGAAAAATTACAAAAGTTGGTAATGGGCATTACCGATGCGTCAGAACAATTATCAACTGCTGCAGAGGAAACATCTGTAGTAAGCCGTTCAACCAATCAGAATATTGAAAAACAAAAAAATGAAACAACACACGTTGCATCAGCTATCACTGAAATGACAGCAACGGTACAAGAAGTTGCAAACAGTGCTGAAAAAGCATCCACTGCGGCGATGAAAGGTGATAAAGACTCTGAGTCAGGCAGAAGGGTGGTTGAAGAGATTGTGGGGTCTATTAATGATCTTGCGTCTGAAATCAATTCATCGACGTCAGTTATCAGAACACTGAAATCCGATAGTGAAAATATCGGTACGGTACTTGATGTGATTAAAAATATTGCTGAACAAACAAACCTGCTTGCGTTAAATGCAGCTATTGAAGCCGCACGTGCAGGTGATCAGGGGCGTGGTTTTGCCGTGGTGGCTGATGAAGTACGCTCTCTTGCACAAAAAACACAAGATTCTACGAAAGAAATTGAAGATTTAATTCTGACTCTTCAACAAGGATCAGATAACGCCGTTAATTCGATGGAGTTAAATAAAACAAGTATCGAAGGCTTGGTATCTAAAGCAGTCAATGCCACTAACTCTTTGAATGAAATTACACAATCAGTCGGCTCTATTACAGAGATGAATACCTTGATTGCAACTGCTGCCGAACAGCAGAGCCATGTTGTAAATGAGATTAATAACAATGTACTAAATATTCAGCACGTTTCAGAAAGTACTGCTGAAGGTTCTGAGCAGGTGTCTCAGGCGAGCCATGAAATTGCTCAGCTTAGTGAAAAACTCACCAGTATGGTCAGACAATTTAAAGTTTCTTAGAACGCATTGTTTGATATCTAATACTCTACATACTTATGTGGCAAATGAGCGTTGCGCCTTAGAATATTTATTGTGATATAAAACATATTGTTAATAAATATTTATAGAAGAATGAATTTTATTCATTGCTGAAAGATGAGTATCTATTCTAAGATCAGTTTTTCGACTGGAATATTAGAATGTCATTTGTTTTTATTTCATTATTTATTGTCATATTAGTGGCTGTTCTGCTTCTTGCCTTGATTAAGGGGGACAAGAAGAAAGCAGAAAAGACAACGGATTATCCCTATAGTAAACAACCCTCATTACTCACGCCAGCAGAACTATCATTCATACATAGCCTGAAGCTTGCGGTAGATGGACACTATGATATTTCTTATAAAGTGCGACTTGCCGATATAGTCACTGTAAAGCAAACAAAATCTAAATCTGACTGGCAAAAAGCATTTAATAAAATTCAGTCTAAGCACGTCGACTTTGTTTTGACTGATGCAAAAACAGCAGACATTTTATGCGCCATAGAACTTGATGACGCTTCTCATAACAAACCTGCTAGAAAACTACGAGATGAGTTCCTCGATAATGTTTTGCGAGTTGCCAGAGTGCCTTTATTACGCTTTAAGGCAGAGCAAAGCTATCAATCGCAATTGATTGCAGAGGAAATAAAGAATGCGATTCATCCTGAATATGCTATTCAACACCCAACGGAGGTTGTAATGGATGATATAAAAATCCTTATTAACCCAGACGACAATTAAGCATTATTAGAGAAGCTATGGATATTGGTTTCTTATCGTTCATGCAACAGCGTGTCAGATATCTAACAGAGTTCATGCAGCTACTAATATAGAAGTAGAAAATTTAAACACTAATAAGCCTTCAGATTGTTCATCTCAAGTTTTTGTATGTGTAATCGTTTATGGATTGTAAAACGGAAGGGAGCTAATGGTTATAGACAGATGGCGCGCCCGGCACGATTCGAACGTGCGACCGCCTGGTTCGTAGCCAGGTACTCTATCCAGCTGAGCTACGGGCGCTATCTATCTGTAACATTCTATTGAAATAAAAAAGCAGTCCCGATTTCTCGGTGACTGCTTGATTATGTACTTAATTGGCGCGCCCGGCACGATTCGAACGTGCGACCGCCTGGTTCGTAGCCAGGTACTCTATCCAGCTGAGCTACGGGCGCTAAAGCCGCTTATTATACAAGCATCCAATGATGCCTTCAATAAATTTATGGCGGAGAGCGAGGGATTCGAACCCTCGATAGGGGTAAACCTATACGCCCTTAGCAGGGGCGCGCCTTCAGCCACTCGGCCAGCTCTCCATCAAAGCCGCCTAGTATATCAGATGATAACGATTTGGCTAGTGATAATTGTAAATTTAGCTTACATTTGGCTGATCTTTTTCAGCCTGAATACGATCGTAGATTTCTTCACGGTGCACAGTGACGTCTTTAGGAGCATCTACACCAATTCTTACCTGGTTGCCTTTGACACCAAGCACGTTTACAACAACATCGTCACCGATGATGAGTGATTCGCCAACACGGCGTGTGAGTATTAACATTTTTTTCCCCTTACTCTCAAAAAATAGGCCGAGGTACCAGGAGAATTATGATGACTCCTTTCAATTGAGCAGGCCTCGTGCCTTTGTCCTATATACATATTAAGAGGTCTTATCGCCCCTTTATTGATGGACTATAAAAAAACGTTTTTTATCCTATGTCCACAAAATATTTTATCAGGAACATGGCCTCTAGGCGATAAAATCATGTCAAAAATATGACGAGACTCAAGCATTTAAGTTTTAAGCTGGTGCTTTCTCCAGGTTAAATGCTTTATGCAGGGTTCTAACACCTAGTTCCAGGTATTTCTCATCAATGACCACTGAGATTTTAATTTCTGAAGTGGAAATCATACTAATATTAATATTCTCTTTTGCTAACGAGTCAAACATTGTGCTTGCAATGCCAGCGTGTGAGCGCATGCCTACACCGACGACAGATATTTTGGCAATTTTTTCGTTTCCATTGACTTCTCTGGCGCCGAGTTCTTCAGCTGTTTTCTTTAAAATAGCTAATGCAGCTTGATAGTCATTGCGATGAATTGTAAATGTGAAGTCAGTTGTCGCATCATGACCTGTATTTTGAATGATCATGTCAACTTCAATATTTTCGGCAGCGATAGGGCCGAGAATTTGTGAGGCAATGCCTGGGTGATCAGGTACGCCGAGAATAGTCAGTTTGGCTTCATCACGATTAAATGCGATACCTGAAATTAAAGCTTGTTCCATTGATGGGTCCTCAGCCGATATTAATGTGCCGCCACCTTCTGTAAATGAGGAGAGGACACGTAACGGGACGTTATACTTACTGGCAAATTCAACAGATCGAATTTGCAAAACTTTTGCACCTAGGCTGGCCATTTCCAGCATTTCTTCAAAGGTAATAGAGTCGAGTCGACGGGCTTCAGCAACAACACGCGGATCCGTTGTATAGACGCCGTCTACATCAGTGTAAATTTGGCATTCATCCGCTTTTAATGCGGCAGCCAGTGCCACTGCTGTTGTGTCACTGCCACCTCGACCAAGCGTTGTAATATTCCCTTTATCATCACAACCTTGGAAGCCTGCGACAACAACGACTTTTCCCTGACTGAGATCATGACGAATTCTATTATCATCAATCTCCATAATGCGTGCTTTATTGTGTGCATTATCAGTCAATATACGGACCTGACTTCCTGTATAGGAAACGGCTGGCATGCCCATTTGAGCAAGCGTCATGCTTAATAGCGCAATGGTGACTTGCTCGCCCGTGGAGAGTAGAACATCGAGTTCACGACCACGAGGATTATCCGTTAATTGCTTGGCTAAATCGATCAAGCGATTTGTTTCACCGCTCATTGCTGATACGACAACGACTAAATCATGACCTTGATTTCGATGCTCAATGATCTTTTTAGCTACCTCGCGGATGCGATCAGCTGAGCCAACGGATGTTCCACCATATTTTTGAACGATTAATGACATGCTTAGTTTTCCAGCTTCGAAGTCACCCAGTCTGGTACAGATGCTAGAGCTGCTGCCAGGTTCTGAGGTTCATTACCGCCGCCTTGAGCCATATCAGGGCGACCGCCACCTTTACCACCGACCTGACTGGCTATATGACCAACCAGATCTCCGGCGCGGATTTTATCGGTAATATCCTTGGTAACGCCAGCAATAATTGTAATTTTTTCATCTTGGACAGCAGTAAGCACAATGGCTGCAGTCCCTAACTTATTTTTGAGCTGATCAACGGTATCTCTGAGCGATTTTCCATCGGCGCCTTCCAGAGTAGAAGCAAGTACTTTAATACCATTTATCTCAGTGGCAGAATCAGCCAGGTCATTGCCCGCACTGCTTGCTAACTTAGCTTTAAGTGCTTCCAGCTCTTTTTCTAATTCACGTTGACGTTGAACTAGCTGAGACGCTTTATCCTGTACATTCGCAGGTTTAGCTTTCAGTAATTCTGATACGTCCGCCAGTGTGGTTTCCATCTGCTCGATATAGTCAATGGCTTTTTCGCCCGTTACTGCTTCAATACGGCGTACGCCAGAAGCGATACCTGCTTCAGAAATAATTTTGAGCATACCGATGTCACCGGTCTGCTTCACATGTGTACCACCACATAATTCAATAGAGAAATCACCCATACTTAATACACGTACTTCATCGTCGTATTTCTCACCGAATAAAGCCATGGCACCACTATTCTTCGCTTCTTCAATCGCCATTAAACGAGTTTCAACTGGGTGGTTTAAACGAATTTGTTGATTAACCAAACGTTCAATTTCACGAAGTTGAGTGTGTGTGACGGGTTCAAAATGTGAAAAGTCAAAGCGTAACCGCTGTGGATTAACCAGTGAACCTTTCTGCATGACATGTTCACCCAGAACTTTACGTAAGGCTGCATGTAATAAGTGAGTTGCTGAGTGGTTCAGCGCCGTTGCCATACGGTTATTTTCATCAATTTGCGCTGTAACTGCCTGACCGACCTGGAAACGGCCATGTTCACAACGGCCGATATGCGTAAATGCTTGTGACTGCTTACGTGTATCTGTGACTGTAAAGCTGGCATTGTCAGCGTTGATGTCGCCATGATCGCCTACTTGACCACCAGATTCAGCATAGAATGGTGTTTTGTCTAAAACAATCAATCCTTCCTGACCTTCAGAAATACTATCGACGTGTTCACCATTCACGATAATAGCCAGGATAGTGCTGTCGTGTTGCGTTAAGTCATAACCACAAAACTCAGTACTGCTATCAATAGTAATTTGATCTGATAAACCACCAGAAAATTGACTGGCACTACGAGCGCGACTACGTTGTGCTTCCATCGCGCGTTCAAAGCCAGCGATATCAATAGTGAGGCTACGTTCACGTGCAATATCTGCAGTTAAATCAATAGGGAAGCCGTAGGTATCATAGAGCAAGAAAACGGTTTCACCTGGAATTTCTTTATCACCCATATCCTCAATCGCTTGATCCAGGATTTTTAAACCATTATCCAGCGTGTCAGCAAAGCGTGTTTCTTCCTGTTGTAAGGCTTTTTCTACTAGCTCCTGAGACTGAGCGAGTTCTGGAAATGCCTCTCCCATTTCATCAACAAGAGGTTGAACCAGTTTGTAGAAGAAATTGTCTTTTAGGCCTAGTTTATGGCCATGACGAATTGCTCGACGAATGATTCGACGTAAAACATAGCCACGGCCTTCATTTGAAGGGTAGACGCCATCGGTAATCATGAATGAACATGAGCGTATATGATCCGCGATGACGCGTAGAGAGAAGTTTGTGTGATCTTCTGTACCAGACAGTTTCTGTATCGCTTGGATCAGATGTTGAAACAGATCGATCTCATAGTTGTTATGAACATTTTGTAATACCGCAGCTAAACGTTCAAGACCCATACCTGTATCTACTGAAGGCTTTGGCAACGGTGTTAATGTGCCATCTGAAGAACGGTTGTATTGCATGAATACCAAGTTCCAGATTTCGATATAACGATCGCCATCTTCTTCTGGCGTGCCAGGAGGACCACCGGCGACATCTTCACCATGATCATAGAAAATTTCAGAGCAGGGACCACATGGACCTGTATCACCCATGGACCAGAAGTTATCTTTCGCACCAATACGGGAGAAACGTTCTGCAGATACGCCAATTTCTTTTAACCAGATGTCAGCAGCTTCATCATCATCTTCAAAAACAGTGATCCACAATTTGTCAGCAGGTAGACCAAGTGTTTCTGTCAGAAACTCCCACGCATACTGAATAGCTTCGCGTTTAAAGTAATCCCCAAAGCTAAAGTTACCCAGCATTTCAAAAAAGGTATGGTGACGAGCGGTATAACCGACATTTTCCAAGTCATTATGTTTACCACCGGCACGCACGCATCGCTGTGTTGTGACAGCACGAGTGTACTTACGCGTCTCTTGACCTAAGAAGGTTTCCTTAAATTGCACCATACCTGCATTGGTGAATAGAAGAGTGGGGTCATTAGCAGGGACAAGAGGACTGCTTGCTACGACTTCATGACCTTTACTTGCGAAAAAGTCGAGAAACAATTTGCGAATATCTGCGCTACTTTTCATCGTCGGTTAAATTAAAACTTTCCGTTATCTGTTCATGAGTAAACCCCCGATATTGTAAAAAGCGTTGCTGTTTTGCTCGGCTTTTATAATCATCAGGCACTTCCTCGCCAAAACGCTTACACCGTACTTCCGTGGCAAGCGTAAACCAATCTATTTCTGCCTTGTTCATACACTCGGTGATGATGTCGGCAGCAACACCCCGATCTTTTAATTCCATGCTGATTCGGACAGCACCATAACCCCGGTTTGCTCGGGACTGGATAAAACTCTCTGCATACCGAAAGTCGCTTTGCAGGCCAGCCTCTTTTAATTGCTGAATAACGTTTTCAACTTCATCTACGTCAAAACCTGCTTTGTTGAGCTTTTGCACCAATTCATGAGCGCTATGTTCGCGGTTAGCTAAGTAGCTGACGGCTCGTGCACTGGCTGATTGCTTCACGCCTCAACATCGTCCTCAACAGCACTGTCATCTTTTTTGGCTATTTTTTTAGGTAACATGGCTTCACGTATTTTACTTTCAATTTCAGCTGACATTTCTGGGTTTTCTTTCAGATAACCACGAACATTATCTTTACCCTGACCAATACGCGTTCCATTGTAGCTGTACCAGGCGCCTGATTTTTCAACAATATTTTGTTGAACACCCAAATCAATCAGTTCACCTTCACGTGAAATGCCTTCACCATACATAATGTCGAATTCGACTTGTTTAAAGGGGGGGGCGACTTTATTTTTGACGACTTTAACGCGGGTTTCATTACCCAGAATTTCATCACCCTTTTTAATAGCACCAATACGTCGGATATCTAAACGCACAGATGCATAGAATTTAAGTGCATTACCACCTGTTGTGGTTTCAGGGTTACCGAACATAACACCAATTTTCATACGAATTTGGTTGATGAAAATCACCAGAGTATTTGATCGTTTGATATTGGCTGTCAGTTTACGTAAAGCTTGTGACATTAAACGCGCTTGAAGACCCATATGGCTATCGCCCATATCGCCTTCGATCTCCGCTTTTGGTGTTAGCGCTGCAACAGAGTCAACTACAACAATATCAACAGCACCGGAACGAACTAACATATCCGTGATTTCGAGTGCTTGTTCACCTGTATCAGGTTGAGATACCAGCAAGTCATCGATATTCACGCCTAATTTTTCAGCATAAACTGGATCTAACGCATGCTCAGCATCGACAAATGCGGCAGTACCACCAGATTTTTGCATTTCAGCGATCGCATGAAGCGTTAATGTAGTCTTACCTGAAGATTCAGGACCATAAATTTCAATAACACGACCTCGTGGAAGGCCACCTATACCAAGTGCAACGTCTAGACCAATTGAACCAGAAGATACGGCTGACACATCACGAGCCGCCGCATTATCACCAAGGCGCATCACTGAGCCTTTACCAAATTGCTTCTCAATTTGACCAAGCGCGGCGCCTAGCGCTTTTTTCTTATCGTCATCCATTGCACTACCTCTGAAGCTGTTTTTAATAAATCCTTCGATTATCCCATAGAAAGCAGTCAGTCTCTAGCGTTTTTAATGATTCCTGATAAGGCCTTCAATACGGCTTGTCGTCTGACGCTTTCTCTATCACCTTCGAATTGAAAAAGCTGACTGATAACTTTATCCGACTGATAAGCCCAGCCTATCCAAACTGTACCGACAGACTTACTTTCTGTACCACCGCCCGGGCCAGCAATACCGGTTAATGCGACACTGATATCGGCTTTTGAATGATTGAGTGCGCCCAAGGCCATTTCTTCTGCAACGATCTGACTGACGGCACCCTCTTGTTCTAGTGAGGATAGCTGGACACCAAGTTGATCCTGCTTAGCCTGATTACTATAGGTAACAAAACCACGCTCAAACCAACTTGAACTGCCTGCCAGATCGGTGCAACATTTCGCCACCCAGCCCCCCGTACAGGATTCAGCTGTGGTTAGCATTAACCCCTTTTTATTCAATGTTTCAGCGACTTGAATGATTTTCGCATGCAGTGATGCATCAGAAATATTTTGCATGATATAAACTATAAAAATGACTCGAATACAAAATCATACTCCAATGATGCAGCAGTATCTGCGCATCAAAGCTGAACACCCAGAATTTTTACTGTTTTATCGTATGGGCGATTTTTATGAGCTATTTTTTGATGATGCTCATAAAGCCGCTGAGTTACTTGATATTACCCTAACCGCTCGTGGCAACAGTAATGGTGCACCGATTCCAATGGCTGGTGTGCCGTATCATGCGGCAGATAATTATTTGTCACGTCTTATCAAGTTAGGTGAGTCCGTTGCTATTTGCGAACAAATAGGCGACCCGGCAACAAGCAAAGGGCCAGTTGAACGACAAGTCGTTAGAGTACTGACTCCCGGTACATTGACCGAAGAAGCTTTGTTGGATAGTCGTAATGAAAATTTACTCTTAGCTATCTGTGAGGAAAAAGGGCGTTTTGGTCTGGCTTATGCAGAAATTAGTAGCGGCCGTTTTATTATCAGTGAATTAGACAATGCTGAATTACTAAAAGCAGAGCTTGCCAGATTACAACCTGCAGAAATTTTATTGAGTGAGACTTTAAGTTCGGGTTTTGAGACTTTCCAGAAGCAGCTTCGACAATTGCCAGACTGGCATTTCGAATTAAAAGCCGCCAAAACACGATTATGTGAGCAGTTTAATACGACTGATCTGAAAGGTTTTGGTTGTGAGGATATGGATATTGCCCTTCGTGCAGCTGGTTGTCTGGTGAACTATGCCCAGGAAACACACAGAACGGCGTTACCTCATTTACGGCAATTAAGTGTGGAATATGCCAAAGACAGTATTCGACTTGATCCGCAGTCACGTAAAAACCTTGAGCTTGAGCGCAATCTGTCCGGTGGACAAGACAATAGTCTGATTTCTGTACTGGATAGAACAGCGACGCCCATGGGTGCACGTTTATTAAGACGCTGGTTGATGCGGCCAATACGTGAGCACAAGGTGTTAGTTAACAGGCAGCAAGTGATTCAAGAGTTTTTGAATCATCACAGTTTCAATGATTGTCATTCCTTGATGAAGTCGTTGGGAGATATAGAACGTATTTTATCGCGTATGGCACTTCGCACTGCCAGACCGCGTGATTTTATGCATATACGACGTCTTTTAGAAACGTTGCCCGAGTTACATCAGTTATTAAAATCAAAACAAAGTACCCATCTGCGGCAGTTAGACCGACAGCTTGGCACATTTAGCGAGTTACTCGAATTATTGCAGAAAGCGATGATTGATGAACCCCCTGTCTTAATAAGAGATGGTGGAGTGATAAAGGCTGGCTACAACGCTGAGTTAGATCGTTTACGTGATCTGCATAAAAACGCCAGTGGCTTTTTAGATGAACTTGAGCGAAAAGAACGTGAAAGAACAGGCGTTAATACACTTAAAGTAGGCTATAACAAGGTTCATGGTTATTTTATCGAACTGAGTCGAGCACATGATATTACATTGCCTGATGAGTACGTTCGCCGTCAGACACTAAAAAACGCAGAACGATATATCACTCCAGACCTAAAACGGTTTGAAGAGCAGGTGCTGAGTGCGAATGAAAAAGCTTTGGCCTTAGAAAAAGCCCTTTATGATGAACTCTTCGACAAGCTTGAACCTGAGCTGACGGCTTTGTCACAGTGTTCCATGTCTCTGGCTGAGCTGGATGTTTTAGCGAATTTAGCCGAGCGGGCAGAAACATTAGATTATGTTGCCCCAGAGTTTGTGAATGATACGGGGCTCTATATCGAATCGGGTCGTCACCCTGTCGTTGAAGCATGTCATGACCATCCGTTCTGTGCCAATGATCTGAGATTGACTGCTGAACAATCTACCTTAATCATTACCGGTCCTAATATGGGCGGTAAATCAACTTATATGCGGCAGACAGCATTAATTGTATTGATGGCGCATATGGGCAGTTATGTGCCTGCTAAGAAGGCTATTATCGGACCAGTGGATCAAGTTTTTACTCGTATTGGTGCATCAGATGACCTGGCGTCGGGGCGTTCAACATTTATGGTTGAAATGAATGAAGCAGCCAATATCCTTAACAATGCCACGCGTCATAGTTTGGTATTAATGGATGAAATCGGTCGTGGCACAAGCACTTTTGATGGTTTGGCATTGGCCTGGTCATGTGCGGAAAAACTCATCCGCGATATTGGAGCTTATACGCTCTTTGCAACGCATTATTTTGAAATGACACAGCTACCGGAGTTATTTGAGCAAGCCAGAAATGTGCATCTCGATGCAATAGAGCATGGAGACAAGATTGTTTTTTTACATCAATTGAAAGAGGGGGCGGCCAGTCAAAGCTATGGGCTACAAGTTGCTCAGCTTGCTGGTGTACCTTCTGATGTTATTACTGCGGCTAAAGCCAAATTAAAACAGCTTGAGCAAACTCATTACTCAGTTGAGGCTAGTGAAAATCAGCCACAACAGGATTTATTTTCTGCTCAACCTGAACCATCAGCTCTGGAAAAACGACTGCAGCAAATAAGCCCGGATGAACTAAGCCCAAAACAAGCACTGGATCTCTTGTATGAGCTTAGCCAATTAGCCAGAAGCTAGTGAAGGTGCTGTTTTTTTTGATTAACAAAGTCACCCAGTTTTTCTGCACGGGGTGGCATTTGCACATGAAACCCCTGGGTTTCCAGGTTTTTGATAACCGTGATTACATTTTCACGAGCAAGCGGTTTTTCTGGCGATAACTCAAGTTCCATCACAAACTGCGGTTCTTTTCCCATTGAGTCATAGAGTTCTTGAGGTACCTCTGAAAAATCATCTTTCTTGGTGATGTAGAGATATAGCTCTTCTTTTTTTAGGCTTTTATAAATGTACGTTTTCATTTCTATGAGATGGGTGGGTGGTAAATAATTTGCACAACAGTGCCACTCGGGTCATAACAGTAAAAACTTCTGGCACCATCTCTGTGCGTACGCGGTGGATTTCGAATTTCAACATTATTTGCGTTGAGAAATTCAAACCATGCATCAACTTCGTCCATAGTAGGAATGATAAAGCCAATATGATCCAGCTTTTGTTGATGTGATGGTGCAGCGGGTTCTGCTGCCTGATGTAAAGCCAGATTATCGTTACCTGAACTTAGATACACATTTTGTTCATCCGGTCGCCATTCGACCTCCATACCGAGCAATTCGGTATAGAAATATTCGCATGCAGTCAAATTATCGACAAATAGAGCGATGTGGCGCATGCCACCCGTCTTACCTGGGCGAACTTGTTTAGTTTCAGACATAAGTTGTTCTTTGGTTGTCATCACTCAACTTCAATAATTTCGTAATCATGTGTCACAGTGGCTGTCTTCGCCAACATAATAGTTGCCGAGCAATATTTTTCTATCGACATATTGATGGCACGCTCAACAAAATTTGCTTTGACGTTTTTGCCAGTAATTTTGTAGTGAACATGGATATTGGTGTAGACCTTAGGCGCTTCTTCGCTTCTTTCGCCTTTAACTTCGAGGACACAATCACGAATATCTTGTTGAGACTTTTTCAATATTTCGATGACATCATAGGCTGTGCATCCGCCCATACCCAGAAGTAATAATTCCATCGGACGCATGCCTGTACCATGTCCGCCCGCTTCTTCAGGCCCTTCCATAACAACTGTATGACCTGTTCCTGACTCGCCGATGAATAAAACATCTTCGACCCATTTCACTCGTGCTTTCATTAAAATGTTTCCTAAAGTTGATAAGTCACTTTAAATTTGACATATTTATCAAATCACTGAGGGATTATACCCGTTTATGCTGTATTATTGCCCGCAGACTCATTTTTGGACGAATAGATGGACTATCACAGACACAAGGCCATTGAGCAAGGATTAGCAGAGTTTTTCCGTTGCTGCCATACAAAAACCTATCCGGCGAAAAATATTATTGTTCGTCCAGGTGATCCTCCTCATACCCTCTATTATATCCGTGAAGGTTCAGTGAGTGTATGTATGGAAAATGAAGAAGGGGAAGAGCTGATAGTGGCTTATCTCAACCAGGGTGATTTTATTGGTGAGATAGGCATGTTCTCTGATGTCGGCGAGCGCATGGTGACCGTGCGTGCCAGAACTGATGTCCGGACTGAAGAAATTTCCTATCAGCAGGTCTTAAATCTTTCAAAAACACAGTTAAAAGACTGCTATCCAACACTGTTGTTCACCATTGCCGAGCAACTTGCAAAACGATTATTATCCACGACACGTAAAGCTACCGACATGGCATTTCTTGATGTAGCTGGCAGGGTAGAGTCAGCATTACATGAGTTAGCTGCACAACCAGATGCCATGCGTCATCCTGATGGCATGCAAATCAAAGTGACACGTCAGGAAATCAGCCGCATGGTGGGGTGTTCACGTGAAATGGTGGGGCGAGTGCTTAAAGAGTTACAGGATAATGGCCTGTTATGGGCAAAAGGTAAGACGATGATCGTTTATGATGAAGAACATCGTCATAAAAAACCTTTAGTAAAAAAGCTTGGCTAATTCCTCACCAGGATCATCAGCTCGCATAAATGTTTCCCCAACCAGAAAGCCGTTCACATTATTGTCACGCATCAATTTAACATCATCATGGGTGAGAATACCGCTTTCCGTGATCACAATATGACCATCTGGAATACGTGGGAGTAGTGATAGGGTAGTATCGAGTGAGGTATCAAACGTTCTTAAATCGCGGTTGTTGATACCAATCAAAGGTAGGTTTAGTACCAAAGCACGCTCCAGCTCTTCAAGATCGTGTACTTCTACCAGCACATCCATACCTAATTGAATGGCCAGTTGGCTGAGACTTTCTAATTGATTATCATCCAAAGCCGCGACAATTAATAAAATACAGTCTGCACTAATCGCTCTTGCTTCAAATACCTGATAGGGATCAATAATAAAATCTTTACGAATCACTGGCAAAGAGCAGGCATTACGTGCTTCTTGCAAATACACTTCATGCCCTTGAAAAAAATCACGATCGGTTAATACAGATAAGCAGGCAGCGCCACCTTTTTCGTAACTGACGGCGATGTCTTTAGGAATAAAGTTTTCTCTGATCAATCCTTTGCTCGGCGAGGCTTTTTTCACTTCTGCAATGATAGCGGGTTCGTCATTAAGAATTTTTTTGCTGATAGACTCAACAAAACCACGGACAGGGTTAGCTTGTTCAGCCAATTGCTGCATGATGGCTAATGGGATTTTGGCAGAGCGTTCAGCAATTTCCTGCTGTTTTCGTTGCAGGATATTTAGCAAAATATCAGGTGTATTTTCAGACATAGTATTTAAGTTCGGCTTGTAACAATAAGGGCGTTTAATTTTTGAGTCGCAGCACCTGAGTCGATAAGCTCGGCAGCCATAGCAATACCTTCTGCAAGGGAAGCGGTGATATCCGCTGCATAAATTGCTGCGCCAGCATTTAGCACAACAATATCACGTGCAGGTCCGGGGTTGCCTTCGAAGACTCCTTTAATCAACGATAGGCTATCCTGAGCATTACTGACCGTTAAGCTATCAATTGAGTTCTGCTGAATACCAAAATCTTCTGGTTTAATGGTGTAGGTAGTAACTTTGTTATCTTTGAGTTCTGCGACATGGGTTTCGGCGCCAATACTGATTTCATCCAAACCATCTTCAGCATGCACAACTAAAACATGCTGGCTGCCGAGTTTTTGTAACACTTCAGCCATCGGTTTCACCCATTTTTTATCAAACACACCCAGCACCTGATGAGCTGCTTGGGCAGGGTTGGTAAGCGGGCCGAGTAGATTAAATATGGTTCTGACACCCATCTCGCGGCGTGGGCCAATAGCATGCTTCATCGCACCGTGGTGTTTTTGAGCAAACATAAATCCGACACCGACATGCTCTATACAATGTTTAACTTGTTCAGCATTTAGTTCCAGGTTTACGCCTGCAGCTTCAAGCACATCAGCACTGCCAGAACTACTACTGATCGAGCGATTGCCGTGTTTGGCCACCTGGCAACCTGCAGCAGCAGCAACAAAGGCACTTGCGGTAGAGACATTAAACGTACTGGCACCATCACCGCCAGTGCCACAGGTATCAACAACATGTTTGCCATTGATATGAACTGGCGTGGCTAAACTGCGCATGACTTCAGCGGCCGCGGCTATTTCTGTGACGGTTTCGCCTTTCATCTGTAGGCCAATTAGGAAACCACCAATTTGAGCAGGTGTCGCATTGCCTGTCATGATTTGATTCATCACATCAGACATCTCATCATGGTTTAAATCCTGTTGTTGAATGAGATGTTTAATGGCTGCCTGTATATCCATGAAAAGGCCTTATTTTTTCAGAAAGTTATTCAATAATTCATGACCTTGTTCGGTCAGAATGGATTCTGGATGGAATTGCACGCCTTCTATCGGTAGTGTTTTATGTTCGATTCCCATAATCTCATCCAACTCACCATCTTCAGTTTGAGTCCAAGCGGTAATATTGAAACAATCTGGCAGGTTATATTTACTGACAACCAATGAATGATAACGTGTTGCTTCTAGTGGATTATTAAGGCCTTTGAATACACTGGTATTATTGTGATACACCTTAGATGTCTTACCATGCATTATTTGACTAGCATGAATGACTTCACCACCGAATACTTGTCCTATCGCCTGATGACCCAGACAAACCCCTAGCATAGGTTTTTTTCCGGCAAAGTGTTTGATGACCTCCATGGAAATACCTGCTTCATTCGGCGTGCATGGTCCAGGTGATAAAACGATTTTGTCTGGATTCATCGTTTCTATGTCAGCAATACTGATTTTATCGTTGCGATGTACAGCCACTTCTTCACCTAACTCAGCGAAATATTGCACCAAGTTATAGGTAAAGGAGTCATAGTTATCTATCATTAACAGCATGTATCTATTCCTAGTTTAGCTTTCTGCGTGGGGATTCGCTTCCAACCCTGCTTCAGCCATGGCAACAGCACGAAATATTGCACGAGCTTTATTCATGGTTTCTTTCCATTCCATTTCGGGCACAGAGTCATACACAATACCTGCACCAGCCTGGATATGTAGCAGTTCATTTTTTATGACTGCTGTGCGTATGGCAATAGCTGTATCCATATTGCCAGACCAGGATAAATAACCAACAGCACCTGCATAAACGCCTCGTTTAACAGGCTCTAACTCATCAATAATTTCCATTGCACGCACTTTTGGTGCACCACTGACTGTACCGGCGGGAAATGTTGCTCTTAGGGCATCGATAGCAGACATATTATCGAGTACTTGCCCAGTCACATTAGATACAATATGCATCACGTGTGAATAGCGTTCAATCACCATTTTATCAGTGAGCTCTACGGTGCCGGTTTTGCTGACACGGCCAACATCATTGCGACCCAGATCAATCAGCATAAGGTGTTCAGCAAGCTCTTTTGGATCAGATAACAAATCTTGTTCTAGAGCAATGTCTTCTTCTTCGTTTTTACCACGTGGTCGGGTACCGGCAATAGGACGAACAGTGACCTCCTGATCTTCCATGCGTACTAAAATCTCGGGTGACGAACCGACTACAAAAAACTCCCCAAGATTCATGTAGTACATGTAGGGAGAGGGGTTTAATGTTCTTAAAGCTCGGTATAGATCAATCGGGGGAGCACTATAAGGAATAGTCAGACGCTGCGACAAAACCACTTGCATGATGTCGCCGTCATTAATGTATTGTTTCGCCTTTTCAACAGCATCGGTGAAGCCTTTTTCTGTGAAGCCAGATTCAAAGTCTTCTTCGTTGACTTGTTTATGCGCTTTATTCTGGTGAAAATTTGTTGCTGTTTGACGTAATGTTTGCGTTAAATCATCTAAACGCAGTTGTGCCTGGCGGTAGGCATTTTCTGTATTTGGATCAGCGTGAACGATTAAATACAACCGGCCACTGAGATTATCAAAAACAACTAACTCGTCAGAAACCATTAGTAGAATATCAGGGCATTCCAGGGGGTCTGAAGCAGGGGCTTCATTTAGACGTGACTCAACGTAGCGCACTGTGTCATAACCAAAATACCCTACAAGGCCACCATTAAATTTTGGCAGTGAATCAATTTCTGCTACACGATAGCGTGACTGAAATTGCTCTATCCATGCGAGAGGATCGCTGGCCTCTGCAGTTTCGATTACCTGCCCATCCTGCTCGACCACAATATCCTTGTCGTGAATACGGACTATGGTGCGACAAGGTAAGCCAATCATTGAGTAACGACCCCATTTTTCACCACCCTGAACAGATTCAAACAGGTAGGAGTAGGGCGCATCAGCTAATTTGAGATAAGCACTTAATGGGGTATCTAAGTCTGCTAAAACTTCCCTTGATAAGGGGATGCGGTTGTAGCCTTCAGTGGCAAGTTGATCAAATTCTGACTGTTTCATTGCTTCTTTCTAAATAAGCTTTCCAGCTCTGCAAAAGTATCTATTACGGTATCTGGCTCAGCTGCAGAAATTGGCTGGCCATGATTGTAACCGTAGCTCACGCATATGATGGCAAATCCTGCAGCTCTGGCTGCTTTTACATCATTGATGGAGTCGCCGATCATTAATGCTTTTTCGGGAGTAATCCGAAAGTAATCAACACCATACAGTAATGGTGCAGGATGTGGTTTTTTATGTGGTGTTGTATCACCACATACCACAAGTTCAAAATAATCATTTAGCCCAAGCTTTTCAAGCAACGGTAAGGTGAATTTTTCGTCCTTGTTTGTGACACAGGCTATTTTTATTTGATTAGCTCTAAGCCAATCCAGTCCAATAAATACGTCAGGATAGACTAGGCTTTTTTCACAAGGGAACTGCTGATAATAATCTAAAAACAAAGGCAAGGCTTTTTCGAATAATGTTGCGTCTGCTTTTTGTTTCATGTCCCTTGTTAATGCTCGCTCTACGAGTCGAGGAATGCCATTACCTACCCAACTTCTGACATCAGTTTCGCTTGCTTCTGCCAATCCTAAACTGCTGAGCATGTGATTAGTTGCACGTGTTAGATCTGGCACGCTGTCAACCAGCGTGCCATCAAGGTCGATAAATACAACCTCAGGTAAATCTAACGTCATATGAGGATTAAACGTTTGCTTTAGCTAATTCCTCACGAAGCGCCGCGATCACTGTTTCGTAACGATTAGGATCACTGTCTTTTGCTGCACCAAATACAGCAGAACCTGCAACAAAAGTACGTGCACCTGCTTCAGCGATTTCACGAATATTGTTAACGTTGACACCGCCATCGATTTCTAAGTCAATGTCGTATCCACTTTCATCAATCATTTTGCGCGCTTGGCGTAGTTTGTCCAAGGTGTGTGGAATGAATTTCTGACCACCAAAACCTGGGTTAACTGACATCAGCAGAATGCGGTCAACTTTGTCTAAAACATGTTCAGCTAAAGAAAGTGGCGTAGCGGGATTGAATACTAAACCGGTTTTACAGCCTTCGGCTTTGACTAATTGCAGGCTACGGTCAATGTGTTCAGATGCTTCTGGGTGAAAAGTAATGAACGTTGCGCCAGCTTGGGCAAAATCAGGAATGATGCGATCAACTGGTTTCACCATTAAATGTACGTCGATTTCATGGGTGACACCATGTTTGCGCAATGCATCACAAACCAATGGTCCAATTGTCAGGTTTGGTACATAGTGGTTATCCATTACGTCAAAGTGCACAATATCTGCACCTGAAGCTAGAACGTTATCTACTTCTTCACCCAGACGTGCAAAGTCTGCAGACAGGATGGAAGGGGCAATTTTGAATTCAGCCATGATTGTCTCTCTTAAATCGAATAATAAAACGTGATGTAAACCTCATACTTTACCGTATCAGCTTCCTTTTTTCAGCTTTTGAAATCAATAGGCTGAGATTATACTGGAGCCAGAAATCATGAGATGGAGTCAGACTTGTCAAAACTGCTGAAATTTATAGCCTTATTGTTTTTGATAAATTACATGGGATTAGCGCATGCCGCGGATGAAAGTGAAGATGCGCCGCAAACTGAGGATAAAGACGCTACGTCTGAAGAAAATGCGTTGATTATGCTGCGTGAACAAGGAAATGTTGAAGGATATGTTTCTTTAACAGTGAGTGAGCAGCCTATTGATGCTACTTATATGCCGGAGAGTCTTGGGATTGCGGCGGGGAAAGTGTTGATCCTACCCGGGCGGGGGCAGGATATCGACAGCGGTATTATCCATACGCTCAGAAGAGGATTGAGTAAAGCTGGCTGGTCAACCATGACTGTTTCCATGCATTATGAGTTGACACCGAATATCTATCTTGCCTCTACCGATGACGAACAGTCAGCAACTGACTCGACCGAAACACCTCAACAGGCTGCTGACGCTGAGCAAGCACCAGAAGAGACTGAAGCAGAGGCATCTGATGCTATTAATCCGCCTACCGACTCTGTCGAAACGACATCACCTAGCACAGAGGGTCAGCTTGAGGAAGATAATGAAGAAAAAGAGGAACAACAGCAGTCACCTTATGTTGTTACCAATGAAGCACGAATTGCTGCAGCAATGAATTATTTAGCAGAGAAACAGCCAGGACCTACTGCGCTTATTGGGTTTGGTGAAGCGTCTGAATGGGTAAATGAGAGTGTCTCAATGGCTAATGGTGAAGTTGCCGTTATTTGGATCAATGCTGATATGCCACTTGGCGATCCTCCTAAGGTAAAGGCGATTCTGGACCTGATTTCTGACAGACCTTTTCAGACTAAAGCAACTGCGGTGCAGCGTCGGGTTAGCATGAAAAAAGCAAATGCAAATAACTATGAACAACGAGAAATTGTGGCTACCAACCCAAACTTTTATGGCGTTGAGAGTAATGTACTTGGTATTGTTCGCGGTTGGTTACACAAACATTTTATCGCCAAGGACGATGATTAATGCGAATTTATGGTGATGGAAATCTTATTCATCAGGCTGTTTCTGATGATGGTGTAATTGAAGTAGTGGATAGTGGTAATACACGTTCACTACATTTCGGCACTTTTCCAAGACAGAGTTCCATGCAGCTCAACCAACCCCACTATTTGGAGCTTAGCTACACACAAGCGATGATGGGCTGCTTATTGCTGAATCCAAATCCACAAAGAGTACTCGTTATTGGTCTTGGTGGCGGATCACTGGTTAAGTTTCTTTTACATCATTTTCCAGAGTGTTATGTCGACGTAGTTGAGTATCGTCAAGATGTGGTGGAAGTCGCGCAGTCTTTTTTTCAAGTCCCAGTCAATAACCCCAATTTAAATATTAATCTGGGTGACGGCTATTTATATGCTAATCAGTGTTTTTACCAAACTGATTTGACTTATGATCTGATTTTGGTCGATGCCTATGATCAAAATGGCATGGTAGCCAGTGTTGGGGTACAGGCTTTTTTTGATGCCTGCTCTGGCATCCTGACCGATAACGGTGTGTTGAGTATTAACCTATGGGGAAGTGAACGTGCCTTATTTAACTCAACTATGGAAAGAATTAATGAGAGTTTCCAACAGCGTGCTATGATTCTGCCGGTCGAAAATAAGGGTAATGTTATTGCTTTAGCGACCAAGTTTAATGTGGAAAACGCCTATCTCAAAAATTTGCGTCAGCACGTGAATAGCTTAGAGATGCTTTATCAAATTAACTTGCCACGTTCTCTACAAAATCTCATTAGACAAAACCGAAATTTTATTCATCGTTTATTCGCGATCTAAGATTGGCTTTGTGTATGTGTTTATCAATCAGTCATCAGCTTATAGAGGTTTCATGAAGAAGTGGGTTTTGCCAGTGTTGTTGAGTTTATTTTTATATCAACAGGTAAGCTGGGCTGATACTGCATACACGATTGTTATTAAACGATCTGAAAACAAATTACTAGTTGAGCAAGACGATAAAGTCATACGCTCATATTATGCTGCTATTGGTAGTGGTGGTCGAAAAGCAAAGCAAATGGAAGGCGACAGACTTACTCCTTTGGGGACTTACCACATCGTTGATATCAAAGACAGTGATCGATTTCATGTGTTTTTACAACTGGATTATCCTAGTGTCAGAGATGCTATTAATGGTCTGAAAGCTGGGCACATTAAAAAATCACAGTATCGAAGAATTCTGGATGCACACATCTTTGGCGATATTCCACCGCAGAATACCCCGCTGGGTGGAATTATTGGTATTCACGGTATTGGTTATGAAACCAAAGAAAAACTCGAAATTCACCGTATAGCAAACTGGACTCAAGGCTGCATTGCACTTAGAAATAAAGAAATTGACGAGTTATTGAAGTTTGTCAGGGTGGGGACAGAGGTCAAAATCACTGAATAAAGCCTGATTAAAATTGTCGGATATGCAGCTGAATTTGCTAGAATATCCTCTTTATCGCTTTTATTCTTCTGGGGTCCTCATGCAATCCGCGCCTGATCTGTTTTCCTACCGTAAATTCTGGGCACACCGTTTTGGTATCGCGCCGGAATTACCCATGTGCCGAGAGGAAATGGATGCATTGGGTTGGGACTCTTGTGACATTATCATTGTTACTGGTGATGCTTACGTTGATCATCCCAGTTTTGGTATGGCCCTGATTGGACGTTTATTAGAATCTCATGGTTTTCGGGTTGGCATTATTTCTCAGCCAGACTGGACCAGTACCGAAGATTTCACCAAACTAGGCAAACCGAATCTATTTTTTGGCGTCACTGGCGGCAATATGGATTCGATGGTTAACCGTTACACGTCAGATCGTAAAATACGTAGTAATGATGCCTATACCGCCGGTGGCTCCGGTGGTAAACGACCTGACAGAAGTGTCGTGGTTTATAGTCAGCGTTGTCAGGAAGCCTACAAAGGTGTTCCCGTTATTATTGGCGGTATTGAAGCCAGTTTGCGGCGTATTGCCCATTATGATTATTGGTCGGAAAAAGTACGACGCAGTGTCATCATGGACTCAAAAGCTGATCTGTTGGTTTACGGCAACGGTGAAAGACAAGTAGTGGAAATTGCACATCGTCTTGCTGCTGGAGAACCCGTCAGTGACTTGACTGACATTCGTGGTACAGCCTATACCAAAAAGCATGAACAACGTGCTGGTTGGTGGGAAAAAGACTCGACGTTGGTGGATACACCGGGAAAACTTAACCCACCGATTGATCCTTATCAGATGCAAACTGAAGAAAGTTGTGCAGATGAAAAGGCAAAAACAGAACAAAGCAAAGCGGCTGAAAATACCAATGTCATTAAGATACATCGTGTTTCACCACGCAATGCTGACCATACTGTAATTCGACTTCCGGCCTACAATGCAGTAAAAGATGATCCGGTCACCTATGCTCACACCTCCCGTATTCTGCATTTAGAAACCAATCCGGGGAATGCGTTGGCATTAGTACAGCAGCATGGTAATCAGGATGTCTGGTTGAACCCGCCACCCATACCGTTGACTACAGCGGAAATGGATGCGGTGTTTGATTTACCCTACAGCCGTTTACCGCATAGTGGTTATGGCAAGATGACTATTCCAGCCTACGATATGATTCGCTTTTCGGTGAATATTATGCGTGGTTGTTTTGGCGGCTGCACATTCTGTTCTATCACTGAACATGAAGGTCGTATTATTCAGAGTCGCTCAGAAGATTCCATCATCAAAGAGGTGGAAGCAATACGTGACACCTCGCCAGGCTTCACGGGTGTGATTTCTGATCTAGGTGGTCCAACAGCCAATATGTACCGTTTGGCTTGTAACGATCCTAAAATCGAAGCCAGCTGTCGTCGTTTATCGTGTGTATTTCCTGGCGTGTGTAAAAACTTGAATACTGACCACACACCTTTGATTAACCTTTATAAACGTGCTCGCTCTTTACCTGGCATAAAAAAAATTCTGATTGCCTCAGGCCTGCGTTATGACCTGGCTGTATTATCACCTGAATATGTAAAAGAGTTAGTCACCCATCATGTTGGTGGTTACTTAAAAATTGCACCGGAACATACAGAAGAAGGTCCGTTGCAGCAGATGATGAAACCCGGCATTGGGACTTACGATAAATTCAAACAAATGTTTGATAAGTACTCAAAAGAGGCGGGTAAAGAGCAGTATCTGATTCCTTACTTTATTGCTGCACATCCTGGTACGACTGATAAAGATATGATGAATCTGGCTCTTTGGTTGAAGCGTAATGGCTTCAGAGCGGATCAAGTTCAGGCATATTTACCTTCGCCAATGTCAGCCGCGGCAGCGATGTATCATTCTGGCAAAAATACGCTACATAAAGTCAGACGTAACAGTGGTGATATCGAAGTACCAAAAGGACTGAAAGTTCGTCGCTTACACAAAGCGTTTCTTCGTTACCATGATCCTGAAAACTGGCCGATGTTACGTGAAGCTTTAAAGAGCATGGGACGCGCAGATCTGATTGGTAATGGCAAAAAACATTTGATTCCAAATTGGCAACCTGCAGGTACAGGCGAAAATGGTGAAGGCCGTCGTGTTACCCGTAAGGCAAAAAATGTAAAAAGCTTTCGTACGCAACATACAAGACCGGGAAAAACTAAAATCAAAGCAAAAAAACGTCAGCGTTAATAAAAAATATTATTATTTGAGAAACATTTTTAATTGACCGAGGTCAATGTGCCTATATCATGACTTTTTAGGATAGGGACATCAATGAAATCGAAACATACCTCTCGTTCTGGCTATGATGCTTTTTCGATTTTGCTCCATTGGCTGATTGCTGTTTTTATTATCGCTTTGTTTGCATCAGGCCTTTGGATGGTGGAGCTCGGTTATTACGATGATTGGTATTATCAGGCTCCTTGGTGGCATAAAGGCTTTGGCATTGTTACGGCAATATTGATTATTTTACGCTGGTGTTGGAGTTTATTCCGTCGAGCGCCAGACACGATTCCTTCCATTCCCCATTGGCAACATCTGGCAGCAAAAATGGCTCATCAAGCGATGAATATCGTTGCATTATTCATCGTTATTAGTGGCTACATCATGGTCACAGCAAAAGGCGATGGCCTGTCAGTTTTTGACTGGGTCACTATTCCCGCTTTAGTCACGCAGAAATCAGATTGGGTAGATCCAGCAGGAACATTTCATTTATGGGCCGCTTATTTTTTGATTGGCATCGCAGTCATTCACGCTCTTGCGGCAATTAAACATCACTTTATCGATAAAGACTCAACGCTCAAGCAAATGCTTGGCACAAAATAAAACACAGGAGAAAAGAAATGAGACAAACGCTTTTAACAACATCTTTATTAGGTTTATCTGCAATGATGCCAGCATACGCGGCTGATTATGTGATCGACACTGAAAAAGCCCATGCCTTTATTGATTTTCGTATACAGCATTTGGGATATAGCTGGATGAGTGGTCGTTTTAACGATTTTTCCGGCACGTTTTCTTATGATGCAGAACAGCCTGAAGCTTCAAAAGTGGATGTAGATATCGATGTGGCCAGTGTTGATACTAATTTTGCTGAGCGTGACAAACATTTACGCGAACGTTTTCTGGAAACCGATAAATTCCCTGATGCCAGTTTTAAGTCCACTTCCTTTAAGCAGCAGGACGATGGCAGTTTAGTTGTCACAGGCGACTTTACCTTACATGGTGTTACCCATGAACTGAGCTTTCCAGTTGAGAAAGTAGGAGAAGGCTCAGATCCATGGGGCGGTTACCGTGCTGGTTTTGTCGGTGAGACTGAATTCACTATTTCAGATTACGGTATCAATGTGGATATGTTAGGTCCTTCAGCACAAGTCGTGTATTTAACTTTGTCCATTGAAGGCGTTAAACAATAATCAGATTTGTTTGGCAAGGTCATAGAGCCTGTTAAATTCTTCGGATAAGCTGTTTACTGGTAATGAATGCCCTGCGCGTTGATACCAGTAAGCAGCATTTCCTGTATCGCCCTCAACCTTATGCAGATAACCATGAATCATGCATGCAAAACTATCTTCATAACTTTGGATGAGTTTATGAGCGCCATTCCAGTCACCTTGTGCGGCCAATTCCAGCGCTTGTAGATGTTGTATAGCCATTGCCAATCTCCAGAAAAGTTTGACGATAGCTATGCTATAACAGATTGAAATAGATGAAAAATCTAATTGCTACCTAGTACTGTTAATAGGCCTGCAACAAAGGCAAAAGGTGAGGTGACGATCACAAAAATCAACTTGCCTAGTTCACGTAAAACATAAATCGCATCAATCAATAAAGCCATGATTTCCTCCGTTGAATCTGACTGATTGCATTATAATGCGCGTTTGTGACATTCAAATGACCGACATATAAGCATCCTATGAATATTCTTGCTCTCGATACCTGTACTGAAATGTGCTCAGTTGCCATTCTAAAAAATGGTGAACTGTTTGAACAATCACTAATAACTCAACGAGGGCATTCAGAAAAAATTCTGGGTATGTTAAGTGAGATTCTTGCTGAAGCAGTATGTCATCTTTCTGATATGGATTGTGTTGCGTTTGGACGTGGGCCCGGTTCATTTACAGGAGTCAGAGTCGGTGTCAGTGTCACACAAGGGATTGCTTTTGCCGCCAACCTGCCGGTGGTGCCTGTTTCTACTCTAGCTGCCGTGGCCCAACGTGCCATTGATGAACACGGCGCTGAATATATCGCTGTTGCCATGGATGCGCGTATGAAGGAAGTGTACAGTGGCTTATATCAGTCGGTAGACGGTTTGGCTGAGTTGTCAGGAGAAGAGCGGGTATGTTCACCTGAGTCTATCCAGTTGAATACTGAACAGCCTTTTTTTGCTGCGGGTACCGGCTGGAAAGAATATGAAAATTCAATGACGACAATGTTTTCCAGCCAAATCAATGCCATGGATAATGAGCTTTTACCAACAGCCGCAGCTATTGCAAAATTAGCTTTAGAACAAGTCAAAAATGGTAATACCCTCTCTGCTGAACAAGCTGTACCTGTTTATCTTCGTGATAATGTCGCTAAGAAAAAGGGTGAGCAGTAATGGTAAAAAAGCAGGACACTATCTACGCTGCACCATTAGAACAAATGGTGGATTTCAGCTTTGATGAAAAAGTGGTCGATGTTTTCCCTGATATGATCCAGCGATCCGTACCGGGCTATGCCACATTAATATCTAATATCGGCATTCTCGCTGCTAAGTATGCTTTGGATAATAGCCGTTGTTATGACTTAGGCTGCTCGCTTGGTGCCGTGACCTTATCGATGCGTCAGCGCATAAAAAAGCAGAATTGCCAGATTATTGCCGTGGATAACTCATCTGCGATGATTGAAAAAGCGCAACATATATTACTAGCAGGTAAGGCCTCTGAGATTGGTGTTCAACTCGTCTGTGAGGATATCGCTGACACTGTAATTGAAAACGCCTCTGTGGTTGTGATGAATTTCACCTTGCAGTTTATTCCGCTGGCACAGCGTCAGACATTAATGAATCAAATTTATAATGGTTTAAAGCCGGGCGGCATATTAATTCTGTCAGAGAAACTGGCATTTCCTGAGAAGAGTATTAACCAATTTCATATAGATGCGCACCATGATTTTAAACGAGCTAATGGCTATAGCGATATGGAAATTAGTCAGAAAAGAACAGCGCTTGAGAATGTATTGATACCAGAGTCATTAGAACAACATCAGCAACGTTTACACACAGCTGGATTTGGTTTCACCGAAAAGTGGTATCAGTGTTTTAACTTTGTATCGATGGTTGCCATAAAGTGATTTACCAAGCTTTATATACATATCTTGAGTCTGCTGGATTAGATAACTGGCGACAAACATTAGAACAACAGATTAATCAGAAACTAGCTGAAGAGACCCATGGGAAAATGCCTGTATGGCAAGAAGCTCTTTCTGCTTTACCTGACATTACTCCGAGACAAATTGAGTTGCAGAGTGAGGTCAGAATAGGTCAGCAACAAGACTTGAATGCTTATGATGTTGATGCATTGAAAACCTGTCTGCAGACTTTTCATCCTTGGCGTAAAGGTCCTTATCGCTTTTTTGATATTGATATAAATACCGAGTGGCGATCTGACTGGAAATGGGATCGGGTGTTACCTCATATCAGTCCATTAACTGGCCGACGTGTGTTAGATGTGGGTGGTGGCAATGGCTACCATGGTTGGAGAATGTTAGGTGAGGGTGCCGAATTTGTTATGGGCATCGATCCTACTTTGGTTTTCACCATGCAGTATCACGTTATCCAACGTTATATTAATAGTGATAAACATTTCGTTGTACCTATCGGTATTGAGCATATGCCGGAAAAACTAGCCTGGTTTGATACGGTATTTTCGATGGGCGTTTTATATCATCGCCGTTCGCCGTTAACGCATTTAATGGAGTTACGTGACTGTTTAAAACCAGGTGGTGAATTAGTGTTAGAAACACTGATTATTGATGGACCTGAGGGAATGAGTCTCATGCCTGAAGGGCGTTATGCCAAGATGCGAAATGTCTGGTTTATACCAAGTAGTGAGACCATGTTGGTATGGTTAAGAAAGTGTGGCTTTAAAGATGTGCGTTGCGTCGATGAAAATGTCACATCACTGGATGAACAAAGAAGCACGGAATGGATGACATTTGAGTCTCTAAAAGACTTCCTTGATCCGAATGATGTGACAAAAACAATTGAAGGCTATCAAGCCCCGAAGCGTGGCGTGTTTATCGCTAAAGCGCCGTAGCACCCGACGTAATAGAAATCCACTGACCATTACTATTTTTGCAGGCATCTAGAGACTTAGTCTGAGTTTCATCCTCTTTGGTGATGACAAGATCATAGGCTAAACAAGGGTAGTGGCCATAAGAATAATGGTGATCAATGATGATTTCATAAGCCGTGCCAGTGACTTCATTTTTCCAGAAGTGGCTTTTACCACTTGTTTCTGTCGACAAAATTTTCTGAGTTTGTTGAAGATCGTAAGTTGTCATGGCCGTATCTGTATCAATACCGGCTTCAACGCCTGCCAATAAATCTAACGAAGCTTCAGTACTTGTTACTGTACTCATCAGGCTAATGCTGATTATGCCTAATAAATAGAGCCGTTTGCTAGAAAACATAGACTTCCGTAACTAGGGTGAAAAAACGTTATTTAAATAAGATGTTTCCGCTCTGCTTTGAGCAGTACATTTTTAAATAACAGAACTAATTTCTTAAATAACCGAGTATATCCCTATCAAATTGATTATAACAACTACGATCTTAATTTCAGTGACGACAAACGCCACTTAATAAACGGATTGCCATATCTACATCGTAGGTCATCATATGATTAGCCCGTAAAAAACGTTGTTGAACCTGATAGGCTTCGCGTTCCAATAGCATTCGTTGGGTACAACTGGGAGCTTCGACAACGGCATCATATTGATATTGCAGGAAATGCACCATTTCATGCACAAGATAACCCCTAGCTATAATATTGTTTTCCGTTAATGCCTCATCATAAAAAATAGTATTTTTTTTATCATCATAATAAGCGAGAGCTGTGCATTCTTTACCATCACATAACGTATCTACCAGCTTCTGATGATTCACGGCCTCAAGTAATGGTTGCTGGTCAGGCATCTCATATTGACTGTAGTTGACGGCCATTAATAGTAAAGTGCCAAGAATTGCTTGCATAACATCATCCTTGTCTGCTTATTACCTATGTGACTTGATATTATATGAACAGTTTCAATTGTTTATACAGTATTCTGCTTTACTTAATGTCGATGATGAAAATTTTCTAAGTCTGGTGGCGACTGTCGATAATAGCTATGCAGTTGTTCATATAAATGTAGGTTGTGCCGCTTTAATGCATCTGGCGTAGTAAAAAAATATTCACTTAACACAGCAAAAAACTCAGCAGGGTTTGTGGCTGCATAAGGATCGAGATAGGTGTGTTTATGTAAAGCTAAGTCATCTAATAAGCGTTGCCATGCCTTCGTCAACGTTTCGGTCCATTCCTGTAAAGACATGTCCGGATGTAAGGGAGGCATGCCATTAGCGCGGCCAGACAGCATATCGAGCTTATGAGCAAATTCATGAATGACAACATTGTGCCCGCGATAGGGTTGCTGGCTGTCATGTTTAATATCTTGCCAGGAAAATATCACAGGCCCACGTGACCAGGATTCGCCACTCAATCCTTTTGTTTGGCTGTGTACAATACCATTTTCATCAGTAACATCACGTTTAATCTGAAATGCGCCTGGATAGAGAATGATCTCTATCCAACCATCATAGCTATTCAGCCCTAAATGCATGATAGCAACACAAGCTTGCGCGGCAATGGTCACAGCCATTTCTGGCGTTACATTCAGACCCGCAGCACCTGTAAAGGTCTTTTTATGAATAAAGAGTGTTGCTAATAATCGTATTCTGGCACGTTCAGAGGGACTTCTAGCTTGAATAAGAGGGAGGTTTTTAGTGACACTTTGCCAGAGAGCGAATGGAATCGGATAGTGTTTAAGTACACGGAGTGTGCGCCATTTACGAATAATATTCATGTAGTAAGTTTCGTTTTAGTTGATGACTGATTAAACATAAAATGTTGTATACCGATTTTGATGGCATTATCAATAACAAACCAAACTAACGCATATAACCACATCAGTCCGGCATATTCCCAACTCACTGCTGTAACAAATAGTCCGTTCACAGCCATCAATGTACCGATAATTTCTGTACCTAAAGTGGCAGCTAATAACAGTGGTGATGGCCAAGGCTTTTGCCAGAACCAGCCATTATTTCGTGTCACAAAAATAGTACTGTGGCCGGCAATCAGAAGTTTCAGGAATATGAGGGTTTGTATCGTATCGGTATCTAAATTCTGCTCACGTAAGAACAAATATAATAAAAATGATGCGCATACCCCAGCAAGTCCCAACGCTGACGACAAAATAAACAATTCGTGCATATTCCACCTGACTGGGGTCGGCGACTGGTAAGTGTTGTCATAAGCGATAGTCAGAATAGGTAAGTCATTGAGTAGCGCCAGTAGAATAATCATCAGCGCCGTGATGGGATAAAACTCGAATATCAGGATGCTTAATGTCATGAACAAAATAATGCGAATGGTTTCAGCAATACGAAATGTCGCATAGCTTTTCATTCGTTCAAACGTAAAGCGTGCCTGCTCTATAGCCTGATTGATGACAGATAAACCTGGTGCTGTGAGGATAATATCTGCCGCCGCTCTTGCCGCATCAGTCGCATTGGATACAGCAAAGCCACAATCGGCTTTACGAAGGGCTGGGGCGTCATTCACACCATCACCTGTCATGCCTACAATGTGATCGGACTTTTGTAAGGCGTCGACGATCATATATTTGTCTTCAGGCAAGACTTCAGCAAATATCTCGATGGATTCCAGCATATCGAGCAATGCTGATTCGTGAGTATGGATAAATTCCGTCTCCAATAGACTGGTATCGTAGATAGTGTCCAGATCCGTCATGACTTCATCGGCAAATTGTTTTGCCTGTTTATATGACACCTCAGGGTTAAGCCGTTTATAAATAGCCTGGGCAAGACCTGAAGCGAGTTCTTTGATTTCCTGCCCTGATTTCCCAGTGATTTGTTTAGACTGAACGGCGCGTTTGTTCAAGCCAAGCATATGTCCAATTTCACGCGCGATGGCGATATTATCCCCTGTGATCATTTTCACTTCGACGCCTCGTTGACGCATTTCATCAATTACTTGCTTTGAGTCGTCTCGAGGTGGATCAATAAGCGGAATAAGGCCGAGGAATTGATGAGGTTGCTCCTCACGTTGCTGGGCTACTGCCAGCGTTCGATAACCTTTACTGGCCAGAAGATTAATCTGTTGGTTTAGTGTGTTTATGTCAGTGTCTGAGAGGTTTGTCACCATCGCCATAATCACTTGTGGAGCGCCTTTAAATACCGACATCTTTTTGTCAGCTTTTTGTACTTGGGCTGCTGTGTATTTTTTGCTCGGGTCAAAAGCCGTGAAGTGAGTTTGCTGCCATGTTGACCAGTCGCTTTCAGGATAGTTATCTTTAATATGACGAAACAGCGGGATTTCAATGGGATCTGTATTTTCTGAGCGTGAGGCTAAAACGGCGGCACGCATTAGCTCGGCTTCATCTATGCCATTAAATGGCAGTATCTCCATGACCTGCATTTCATTTTTGGTCAGCGTGCCCGTTTTATCTGAACAAAAAATATCAACGCCTGCCAGCTCTTCAATGGCTGTTAATTTGGTGACAATGGCTTTATGTTTGGCGAGTTTATAAGCGCCTACAGCCATAGTGACTGATAGCACTGCTGGTAATGCAACAGGTATTGCTGCCACTAATAACACCAATGCAAAGCGAGCCAACTCCAGCAGATCTTCATGGCGGGATAGGCCTGTGATAACAATTAATGTCACCATAGCCAGCGATAAGAGAATCAGGAAGTGTCCAATCTGTAATACCATTTTTTGAAAGTGACTGTGCTCATTTACCGAAGCTGATGCAACCAGGCTGACCACATTATTAAACCTTGTCTGCTGACCGGTATTGACCACAATCGCATCCATCTCACCTTGACGGATAATGGTGTTGGCATAGGCAACGTCAGTACTTCTCTTGCTGACTGGCAAGGACTCACCAGTCAATGAAGACTCGTCAATCGACAAATAATCACCACTCATCAATTGCACATCAGCAGGGACTAAATCACCCATTCGTAATCGGATGATATCGCCAGGCACGAGTTCTTGTGAGCGAACTGATTGAATCTTACCATCACGTAACACGCGTACCTGCGTATCTAACTGGCTTTTCAAGGCATTTAGGGCATTGAGTGCCCGGTGCTCCTGAAAAAAATCAAGACCGGCATTGATCAGTAGCAAAATACTGATAATGATGAAATCTTCCCACTTACCCACCGCGGCAGATAAGATGGCCGCAATTTCAATCATCCAGGGAATCGGTCCCCAGAAACGTTTTAAAATACGGTGAAGTGCAGATTCTTCCTGATTGATGATTTGATTCAGGCCGTAATCAAGTTGGCGTTGATGTACCTCCTCATCAGACAAGCCATGGCTAGCGTCTACATTGAGTGAGTCAAATGTCTCAGCAATCGGTTGATGGGCAAAATCGTCAGTGGCTTTCTGAAATAATGATGTCAAATCTTACCCCCTCGTTATGTTGATCTATTGGTGTAAAACGTCCTGTAAAGCCATAGCGAGAATATTAGCTAAACTCACACTGTTTGTCTGATGAGGAATGCTATCGCAACTATATATGTGATTGACGCCTGCAGCGTTGAGCTGTTCTATGGCATCGCCAATAAACAAGGCATGACTGACCAGAACGCTAACGGATGCTGGTTGATATGCCATAAGTTGTTTAGCTGCTTCCAGTAATGTTTTACCTGTGCTGGCAACATCATCCACAATAATAATATTCCGTCTGGTGTAGTCATTTTCTGGCAAGTTGACTACAACATTATGATCACCTAAACGTTGTTTGTGTGCCACGATATAGTCAAAGCCAAAATGTGTGGCAATCTCTTTTACCCATTGCTCGGATTCACCATCAGGACCTAATAATAATGGACTGGTGAAATGTGCTTCTATAAATTCTGCCATCGGTTGTGTGGCGGTGAGATTAATAGCCTGCTCTAGTGGAATAGCTTCACTCAGCTCAGAGATTCGATGTAGGTGACTATCGACTGTAATCACTGCATCAAACAAATCAGCCAGGAAATGACCCACAATGGTCTGACTGACGACTTCTCCTGGGTGAAAGGCTTTATCTTGTCGCATATAACAAAGATAGGGGGCGACTAGAATAATTCGTTTTACGCCATGCTGACGTAATGATTGTGCCGTCAGCATCAGTTCGACTAATTTATTATTAGGTTCATCAAGGCTTCGGCAAATAATGACTGTTTCAGCTAAGTCGATGGGTAAGGTCAATTGACTTTCACCGTCTGGAAAGCGGTGAAGTTGAATGGTGTCATGTGGGATTCCACAGACCATAGCAAGCGCTTTAGCTTGTTGCTGATAGTCAGGGAAGCTTAATAGCAATGTTTGTTTCATTTTTTATTGTTTATCAATATGGTAACTGTTGTCGATCACTGCGGCATTCTTAGCGAAGGTAAAATCGGCATTAAACTCAGCATAGATGGTAAACAAAGGTTCACCTTTTTTAACTTTATCACCAACCTTTTTATGTAAATAAATACCAGCACCTTTATCCATGGGGGCACCAGCCAATCGTGCTATGGAAGCGATTTTAAGATTATCTATCGCATCTATAGTGCCGGTTTCTTGTGCACAGATATCATAATGCAATTTACCAACCTGCATCGAGGTGCTATTGCGTCCCTGGGCATCAATGATGGCATTCATTTTGGTCAGCGCTCGACCAGATTCAAGAATATCTCTAGCAATCGCATATCCCTGACCACCTCTGACATCTGGATCGAATTCGATAATTCTTCCAGCCAACTGTAACGCCTTTTCTTTCAGATCAATAGGGGCATCAGGTTCATTTGTCAGAATTTTCATCACATCCTGGGTTTCCAACACCGGGCCAATACCTCTACCTATTGGTTGACTACCATCAGTAATGACCACTTCTAAATGCAAACCCATATTGTCACCAACATATTCAAACAATTTGCGTAACTTGAGTGCTTCCATATGCGTGTGCACTTTTGCTGATGGGCCGATAGGAATATCAATCAGTAAATGTGTAGCCCCTGCTGCAATTTTTTTAGACAAAATTGAGGCAATCATTTGTCCGGTTGAGTCTAGCGATAATGGGCGTTCCACTGAAATCAATACATCATCAGCGGGGGCAAGCTTTGCGGTGCCGCCCCAAGCCAAAAAAGCGCGTTGTTGGCTAACGATTTCATGTAGACGACGCAAAGAAAGATCGACATTAGCCAGCACTTCCATCGTGTCGGCAGTGCCAGCAGGGGAGGTAATAGCACGACTGGATGTTTTTGGCATTAGCATGCCATGCGCAGCAATGATAGGAACAAGTAACATGGTGGTTCGGTTACCAGGGATTCCACCAATACAGTGCTTATCACAAACCAGTGATTCTCCCCAGTTGATACGTTCACCAGTGTCTACCATAGCATGGGTTAGGTGCAATATTTCGTCACGTTCCATACCCGTTTCAGCACAACCTACGATAAATGCTGCTGTTTCAATTTTCGAATATCGATTATGGACGATATCTTGGATGATGTGCAGGTATTGTTGGTAATTAAGCTTTTCACCCGCTATTTTCTTATGCACTGAATTAAGTGACTCAGGTGGGGTAGCATGATTAATGAATACTTCTGATCCTTCTGGTATCCCCAGTTGTTCATAGACCTGCTCACTTAAGCCCAGCTCATCAATATTTGTGATAGCAATATCATCGACGACATTTAATACAGCAATGACAGGTTGCTCACTATCTGTTGTGTGTATCTCTATCTTACTCAGTGCCTGAAAGCCTTCACTACGATAAAGGTGGCAACTACGGTGCAGATAAGCCACGTTTTCTTTATAGGTGTCGATAGCGACACACTTTAATTTCAAGGAGGGAATGGAGCTTGGTAATTCTGAGGTATCAATCATGTTTGTCTCTATGAGAGTAACTCGGTCAGCTTAATTGTTACATATAGAATCGGTCAATCTGATTTGTCAGTGTAGCTGATCTAAATCACTATTTTACGATTAGTCACAATTTACACCTTTACAGTATGACTTTATTGCTAGGAAAATATGCTTCAAAAGAAGACGCTGATGTTGAGTGTTTTCCTAAAGGTGGGAATTATTTCCCTTTTATATATGTTTTTTTTGATGCTTTATCTATATATAAGTTATATCTATTTATTTATTGATATTTAAAGAGATAACTCTTTTTGTTTATAAAAATGCAAATATCTAACTGGGAATAATCCATAGAAACATATTGAAATGAAGAGCCGTTTACTTTAGAAATAGCGGTCTTAGTCGTTATGGTCATAGTAACAATTGAAATTGTATGTGCAGGAGGTACAGCATGGAATCAAAATCACTTAAGCAATTAGTTCTCGAATTTTTAAAGGATGAAGAGGGCGCAAGCGGAATCGAGTATGCTCTCGTGGCTGCAATGGTAGCTATCGGCATTATTAGCTTCGTCACACCCGTAAGAGAAGCTATTGTAGGGATATTTACACAGATTCAAACAGAATTATCCCCTGATTCATAAGCATTAAATACACGTACCAGCTCAATGCTGATCTGGATATCTGTTGCATGGTTAGCTTTGTGTATAGTGACCGATATGTTTTGGCGTAAGCTTCCTAATGTGCTTACTCTAGGAATGTATATACCTGCTTTACTGCTTCTTATCTTTTCTCAAAATACTATTCTTGGCACCTCTGTAGCCTCAGCATTAGCAGGCTGGGCTATTGCTGTGTTGTTGACATTACCTGCTTATGTCATCAACTGGCTAGGAGCTGGGGACGTTAAACTCCTATCAGTGATGGGCCTTATCGGCGGTTTGAGCTTTATACTTTTTAGCTTTGTGTTTGCTGCACTAGTAACATTTATGAGTCTAATGATATGGCATATGTGTCAGAGGTTTCTTCCCTTCTTTAATTTGAAATTAAGCCGTTGGGGGTATCAACTTCCTAATATACCTGTACTTAATGGGCGAGTTATACCATTTGGTGCAATGTTAGCCATTGGTGGGATATTAACGTTACTGCTGAATATATCGAAACAGTTTCATTTCCCGACGATAATAAGTTGAATAATGAACAGTCTTAAACCTTCATTAAAGTCACAAAAAGGTGCTGCAGCGATTGAAGCCGCTCTGCTATTTGTGATTTTTTTTGCCATGTTTTATGCAATTATCAGTTATTCAATTCCCTTATTACTGGTTCAGTCGTTTAATCATGCCGCCTCATCAGGTGCTAGAGCAGCGTTGGCAGTTGAGCCAGCTGTATTCGAAGACAGCAGTGCTTATATCGAAAATGGTGTGAAACCACGAGTTAGAGAGGTTGTAGGTGGTGCCTTAACTTGGTTGCCAAGTAGAGCTCGAACAATTGTGCTGGGAGATACTAATGGCAATGTTCGGGTCGACTTTGATGCTGGTGTTGGGTTGCTCACTGTCACAGTCATTTATGCAGATTACAACCAATCACCTATGGTTCCAACAATACGACTGCCAGGCATAGGTGATATACCTAAGTTGCCAACAAATTTACAGGGCGTAGCGTCAGTAAGCTTATAGTCCGTTTTAGCTTATTGAAAATACGACATGATAAAGCGAGACGTAAGGAAGGTAGAAAATGAGTAGTTCTGCACTTCGGATTATTGCTATTTTTCTGGCTATGGCAGCTCTGTTGATGGGCTACCTGGGATATAGGGCTAGTCATGAACCGAAACCCGATATCAATTCCCAGCTACCTTCCAAACCGACTGAAAAAAACTATCAAGTTCTGGTTGCAGCGAGTGATATTCCTAAAGAACATGTGATAACGGAAAGCGATATTACATCGATTGAAGTTACTGCCATACCTAATGGAATCTATACAACTGCAGAAAATGTCTTAGGTAAGCAAACCCGAGTAGAGGTTGGGGCTGGTGATTACTTCTTCGCAGAACAATTTCATGATTACAGCGCGCTTGTATCTGCAATACCAGAAGGCAAAAGAGCAATAGCAATCCGGATAGATGAAGTAACTGGCGCTGGTGGATTTATTGAGGCTGGTGACAAAGTCGATGTGTTGTTATTTTTACCTGCCAGTATTGAAGTAGGTAAGGTGAGTTCAGCCCAACGTATCTTGAGTGGCGTGACTGTTCTGGCCTTTGGTGACGATGTTGAAGATATCGATTATCAGGAAATTAAACAACGCACGGACTCAGACGCTAGTGTCGTTAGTGGTTTGAGCAAAGAAATAACATCTTCCAAGTCGAAAGAAAAAAAAACGAGTGGTAAAAAAAGTAAAACAGCCGTGCTTGCTGTGAATGAATCCGATACTTCCGATCTGATGTTAGCGGAATCAACTGGCAGATTAAGACTGGCTCTTTTGGGGACTGAACCTCAATCAATGATCAGCCAGGCAGAAGAAGCACAAGCAGCACAAGCAGCAGGAAGGCAGTTAGTCACGCTTGATGAGTATAAACCTAAAACCAGTCATAACCAGCCAGTAAAGCGTCCCGTTTCCAAGAAAAACCCTTCTCAAGCAGTGGTACAACGTCCAACTAAGTCCGAGATCACTGTGTTCGTTGGTTCAAAACCCAGTTCGATATCAGTTGAGAAAGGAGATTAGTCAATATGATCCACATGGAAAGAGGTATGACGATAAAAAATGTAGTTAGAGTGGTGTTTTTTTTCGCCATTTTTTGCGTCTCACTACAGTTAAAAGCGGAGTCTGTGACATTAGAGATTGGTGTGCAAAAGCCTTATAAAACGGGACAGAGAATTGAACGTATTGCATTTGCTGACCCTGCGGTAGCTGAGGTGACAGTAGTCAGTGATAAACAACTACTTATTACGCCAATATCATCCGGAAGTACCAGTCTTACAATTTGGTTCAAGGGCCAGCAAACACCACAGCAAATTATGCTGAATGTGGCTGAGGCGATTCATCATAAAAAAGAATCATTAAACCAAATAGATGAAACTGAGATTGCCATTCAATCTGCTGGTTCTCAAGTGCTTATGGATGGCAACTTTTCCTCTCTGGAACAACATGACAATGTGAAAAAAATATTAGATATCGATGATACAAAAGGCATTGATAGAAGTTTAGCTGCCTATCCAAGCCAAGTTCAGATTGATATTAAAATTGTTGAAATTAGTAAGAGTCGTTTACAGACTGCTGGGTTCTTTTTAGGAAAGGGGCTAAATGGAGGAATTGCTAGAGTCTTAGCACCTCCCGGGGGGGTAACTGGGGGAAGTTTTGATAGTGGACAGCTAACATTATCAGGCAACCCTATTCCTCAGAGTGGGGCTTTTAATCTCGTGTTTGGACGACAGTCAAATGGCTTATTGGCAGCCCTTTCAATGCTGGAAGGTAATGGTTTTGCTTATACACTGGCCGAACCATCATTAATTGCAATGAGTGGTCAAAGTGCTAACTTTCTGGCTGGTGGTGAGTTCCCTGTCCCCGTTCGTGGTGGCGGATTAGATAACAGTGTTTCTGTTGAGTATAAGGAGTTCGGTGTACGTTTATCATTGACGCCAACGGTGTTGGATGAAAACCGTATTGCTTTAAAAGTAGCACCAGAAGTAAGCGAACTCGACTTTAATGCTGGCATACAAAGTGGTGGCGTAACAGTACCAGCATTACGAGTCAGACGAACAGACACCAGTGTGGCACTTGGGAACGGTGAAAGCTTTGTGATAAGTGGGCTTATAACGCAAAACACCGTCGCTAATGTTGATAAATTACCAGGGTTGGGTGATATTCCAATTCTGGGCGCTTTTTTTCGTAATAACCGATTGGATAGAGAAGATCGAGAGTTATTGATGATCGTTACACCGCATTTGGTGAGAGCTCTAAGAAAAGACGCATTATTGCCTGAGTTACCAGGCGAGCAGTACAGAAACTATTCTCCTGACTTTGGTGCGTTTTGGCTAAATGAACAGGGTGATTTTACTGAGAAAAAGCCTCGTACCAGCGGATTCTCGAGATAGACAATATGGCTAAGAATCAAAAAAATTCTTTTATTGTTGTACCCAATAATGATGTTCAGTTGAAATGGTTACAGGATGTTTTATCTGATGAAGGTGAAGTCGTTAAAGCTGATGTCAAATCAACTGAACGCATTGGGCAATTACTTGACTTAACCGGTGCTCAAATTGTTTTCGTTGGACTGTCAGAAGAGAACTTACGTGCCAGCACTGTTTTTATTGAGGACTTACTAAGTTTCAAAACGATGCTGCTGATAATTGCTGTAGCAGACGAAACAGAGAGTGACTTGTTGCTAAGTGCCATTCGTTCGGGAGCCCGTGAGTTCATTACTACAGGAACAAGACAGACAGAAGTTATAAGGCTAGTGAACCGCTTACAAAGTAGGGTGCCCATCACCCAAAGTCAGTCAAACTCCAGGGGTAAAGTCATTTCGCTAATAAGTGCACGACCCGGCACAGACTCACCTATGTTGGCATTGCATATTGCCTTAGCACTGCAACTGGAAGTGGCTGATGCACAAGTTTTGTTGTTAGACCTTGGCACGCCTGCTGCCGATACCATGACGTATCTTGGCATCACGGCTGCTTATAGTTTCCTTGATGCTGTTCATAGTTTACGACGTTTAGACTCAACTTTGATTGATACTGCCTTTGCGAAACATGAAAGCGGACTCAAGTTGCTTGCATTACCAGAAGAGCATGCAGGTATGGGCGAGTTAACCTCTGCTGATATTTATGTCTTACTCGGTGTATTGCAGCAATATTTTAGCCACATCATCATTAATCTTGGTGGTGTTCCTTATTCAGATTTCCTCCATTTGATGGTAAACAATTCTAGTAAGACACTGGCATTGCTTGAGCAAAGTGTACCGAGCTGTAAACAGAATATGCAGTTAATCCGAAAACTCTCTCAGGCACAAATTGATATGAGTAATGTGAGCTTGGTGGTGGATCATTATTTGCCAAATCTACCACCTGATGCCGAAAACTTGGCGCGTGGTCTAAACATCGAGCTGCTGACCACGCTGCCCTCCTCAGGTATGGCCAGGCTGAAAATGATGAACTCGGGGGAAAGTTTATATGAGTGTGCTCCACGAGACCCCTATACGTTGGCAGTAAAAAAGGTCGCAAAAAAATTAGCTAATATTGAGCCAACGATTGAAAAAACACAGAGAAACTTAAGTGCACTAGAAAAAATAAAAGCGTTCGTAAATGAAAAATTCAGGATGTCTTTATGAGTAGTTTTCAGTATCCGCATTATGATTTCAGTCTGAAGAATACTCAGACATACCAAGATATTAAATACAGTCTGCACCGGTATTTAATCACTAAAGTTGAAGAAGATAATATCCCGATCACTGAGTGGTCAGAAGACCGTCTACGTGATTACGTTTTTGAGCATGTAACAAATTATGCTAACCAAAGCCAGCTAGCGGTAAGTAGTCAGGATTTGGATGAGTTGTCAGAAGAAATGGTCAATGAACTTATCGGTTTTGGTCCACTTCATTCTTTACTTGCCGATGATTCTATCAGCGATATCATGGTTAATGGTGCTTACCATATTTTCTATGAAAAAAATGGTCGTGTCAGAGAGTCTTCTTTGCGTTTTATAGATGATGAACATGTATTACGCGTAATTCGTCGTATTCTTGCACCCATGGGACGAAGAATAGATGAATCAAGTCCCATGGTTGATGCGCGTTTACCTGATGGTAGTCGTGTTAATGCGATTATTTCTCCACTCTCTCTGGACGGCCCTTGTCTGTCGATTCGTAAATTTCGACGTGAAATGTTGCGAGATTCCGACATGCTCGTCTATGGCACACTGAATCAGAAAATGCTGGATCTGCTAGTCAGGGCTGTGCAGAGCCGCTGTAATATTCTGGTGAGTGGTGGAACAGGAACCGGTAAAACAACGATGCTGAATATGCTGAGCAGGTTCATTGACCCTACTCAACGTATAGTCACTATTGAGGATGCCGCTGAACTTCAACTTGGCCATAATCATGTTGTCAGATTGGAAACCAGACCACCTAACATGGAAGGTTTAGGAGAAGTAAGAGCGCGTGAACTGGTTAGAAATGCTTTGAGAATGCGACCAGACCGTATCGTATTAGGTGAGGTTCGTGGAGAAGAGGTACTGGATGTCTTACAGGCTATGAATACGGGCCATGATGGTTCTATGAGTACTATTCATGCAAACAGTACACGTGATGCACTTGTACGGCTTGAAATGCTCGCATCTATGGCAAATTTTCGTGGTGGTTCTCATGTATTACGAGAAATGATAGCCAGTGCTCTGGACCTTGTTTTACAAATAACACGGGCAAGTAATGGTAAGCGCTATATTACATCGATATCAGAAGTAACAGGGATACGAGATGGCCAGTTTATGCTTAATGAATTATTCAGCTATGACCCAATAACTGAGCAACATATTGATCACGGCATGGCTGCCGCCAATAAAAAGCTGGCAAATCAACCTTTTCCAAAAAAAATGGAAAGCCCATTAATGGATAGCAGGGAACCATGATGTCTGGTGTTTTGATAACCATGATATTGTGCAGCTTATTCATCGTACTAGCCTTGTTAGCGATAATACATAGTAAGCGACGAGAGCTTAACGAAAAGGCTAATCGACATTTTATTATCACTGCCGGCTTAACGATTGATGGCAGTAAGCCAATAGAGCAGTCTTACAGAGCCACATTAATAGAGCGGTTATTCAAACGAGCAGGAGTAGAACTCAAGCAACGCCATGCCGTGATAATGCTTATCATCATTTTGGTGCTGACAGTGTTAACAGTACAAAGTAAAGGTATTGCTGTGGCTGCAATGGTTCCCGTTTTTGCCATTATCATCAGCTATATGTGGTTGTGGCATCGTGCTCATAACCGTATCAAAGCTATGCTCAATCAATTGCCTTTGTTTCTTGATCAGGTTCTTCGCAGTTTAGGTGCAGGACGGAGCATGGAAACGGCGTTACAAACTGCCACCGCAGAAACTCCACAGCCATTAAGAGAGGTGTTTGAACGTGTTTTGCGGGTGAATCGCCTCGGTTATGACTTAGGCTTATCTATCCAGGAAATGGCGGACTTATATCAAATCAGAGAGTTATACCTTGTTTCATTGGCCATTCGAGTGAACAGAACCTATGGAACAAGTGTGAGAGAGCTGTTAAACAACATTGCGAAAATGATTCATGAAAGGGAAGCAGCACGTCGTGAGCTAAAAACTATGACGGGCGAAACTCGTGTTACTGCTTGGGTTTTAGGTCTACTCCCTATCGCGATAGGGACATATATTCTTTTTATGAACCCTGAGTATATGCAAACCATGCTCGAAGATAGTGGAGGTAAGAAGATGTTGCTATTCGCTGTGTTATTACAACTGTCCGGCGGTTTTATTCTCTGGCGAATGATAAAAAGTATCTGATATGTCTATCTGGTTTGGTCTTGGTTTAATTCTTCTACTATTAATTGCTACTGGGATCGTAGTTTATTCAGTTTACCAGGATCATAGTGCAGACCTTGCTGCTCAACGTCGGTTTTATGAGTTGCTAGAAAAAAACTCAGGTGAGCTGAGTGCTGATCGACATTGGACTAAAGGCATGGTCAGACGAATGAGTCGAAGCCGAATTATTGACTGGCTGCCAAAAATGGAAGGGAGTGAAAACAGTCTGCTATTGAAGCAAGCAGGCTGGTATAGCGTTATCGGGCGATTAATTTTCTACGTCTCAACATGGTTACTGCCAATCATACTGTTTTGTTCGGTGTTGTTATTTGCATTTATCAATAATAGCATCAAGATAGAATTACTCGGCCAGTTATTTGTCGTGACAACATTTGGTTATCTATTGCCAAAATATATTGTCAGATACAAAGCAAATACTCGACGTAAAGAATTGGCAAAAGAAATGCCAACGGCTATTCATTTATTGAGAATGTTGTTTGAAGCTGGATTATCAATTGAACATGCACTTCGTGTTTTACAAGCTGAAGGCAAGTTGTTAACGCCAATTTTATCTCAGGAACTCAGGGCTGTATTGAGGAGGCTAGATTCAGGTTTAACGCCTGCTGATGCCTTATCCGAGATGGCTGCGCCGCTTGATGTGAATGAACTATCTGACACAGTCGCCATTATCAAGCAAGTGAGTCGGGATGGTGGGAATATTCGTGAAACACTAGTGAAGTTTGCCAAGCTGATGGAAGAGAGACAAATGTCCGCACTGAGAGAGTATGTCAATGTTTTATCAGGGAAAATGTCAATTGTCATGATGGTATTTCTTTTCCCTGCCTTGCTTATTTTTTTGGCCGGTCCTGGACTTATTGCTTTAGCAAAAGGGCTGACGGGGGGGATTTGAATGAACTGGCTGGCTCTCTTATTTCTCTCCGTTTTTCTTCTTGGATGTCAGCATTCATCACCTCATCAAGCTGCATTGCATTCTCAGCACATGTGTGGTGAGCCAGCTGATGCAGATACAGGCATGCGATTAGATGTCGTCCGTAAATTGATGCAACAAGGGCAGTTATATGCTGCTCTGGCACATCTAGATAACCTCAATGATAGTGCGTTACAAATTCAGTACTTACGCGCTGAAATTCTCAGACAGTCTCAACGTTATGATGAGGCAATGCAAATATATCAAGCGTTACTTGAAACTTGTCTGAAAGGTGAAGCTAACCATGGTCTAGGGTTAATCGCAGGGCGTGAGGGTAAACTCGATGAAGCTTTGTTAGCACTAGCTGAAGCAGCCAAGTTATTACCGATTAATCCACGGGTGAGGAATGATTATGGATACGCCTTATTACTAAAAGGTAATTACCTAATGGCACAGCGTGAGTTTATGACGGCTATTGAATTGGATGCAAAATCACTGCGGGCTAAATCAAACTTGGTTCTGTTGTTTTTCATTCAAGAACAGCAGGAAAAAGCCACTATGTATGCCAAGCAATCCAATATAGATAATAAAACTCTGTCAGCGCTTGAGGCAGAAGCTCGGGCAATTAAAAAGCAGTACCAACTGTAATGAGAGGTTGTGATGCGAACTAAACTTTGTTTAACCCTAATCTTTTTTTTATTAACAAGCGTGAAGCTTATTGCCGGAGAACATGCTGGAAGTGATTATGAGCCAGGGGATAACACTCGAAAGTGGTTAGAGCTTCAGCGTGATGGTGAACAGGCTTCAACGCTACCCCAACCTATTTCGGGACCTGTTGCAAATAAGATATATCAACGATATCAGCAAAGTTTTACACATCCTATCCCGGATACATACACCGGAGATGATGCTGATGCGAGTGTATTGAGCCGATAAGTCGCCAACTGATGTTTTCTATGCAAGTGCCTAAAAAGCAGCATGGTGGCTTGGGAATACTCGGCATTATCACTCTATTACTTGCTGTAATTTTTGCTACGATTACAGTTGATAGCGGTCGCTTGATGATGGAAAAAAGGCACTTACAGACGGTTGCTGATATGGCGGCACTCGAAGTCTCCTCACAAATGGGACAGTGTGGCAACAGTGTTAGTCAGGAAGAGTTACAAAGTGTAGCTGATGATATCGCTGCTAAAAATCACTTCAAAGATGGTTCGCTAGTAGTTCGCTCTGGTCAAATAGAGGTAGATGCTAGAGGTGTTCGTCAATTCTCAGAAACGGATATCACCACAGCAACTGCTGTAAGCGTCGATGTGTCAAAAACTGTCCCAGCAAGTTTGTTTGCAGGACAGACTTTTGGTCAATGGACAATGCTAAAGGCTAATGCTGTTGCCCAACGTCAAGCCTATGCGGGGGTTTCTGCTGGTACAAGTCTGCTTTCCTTATCTAGTGAAAAGGCAGCCATACTGAATCAACTATTCTCTGCAATTCTTGGTTCACCAGTTAATTTGGATTTAGCTTCGTACCAAGGGCTCGCTGCAACCAGTCTTGAACTCTTAGATTTAGTTTCTGCTCGTGTGGGTGCCGGCACCGTTTCAGATTTATTGGACAGTAACTTAACCGTCAGTGAATTATTAACCCTCTACACTGATGCAATAACTGAAAATGAAGCTGCAGACATTGCTGTTATTAATGCTCTTAATAGTTTACTTGCAGCAAATACCAATAATTTTAGTACCCAATTGAGTGATGTACTATCTATCACTACATCTAATGTTGAAGACGCTGCTAATGCCACGATAAACCTACTTGATTTAATGACGACAAGCCTCTTAGTGGCAAATGGCTCTCATGCGATCAACCTGCCAGTAGCAGTCTCTTTACCATCGGGCTTACTGAATATTAATTCTAACTTAATGATGATCGAGCCCCCCCAAATTGCAATAGGTCCACCAGGGTTAAACTCAGAAAATGATTGGCATACATCTATAACAACTGCTCAGATACGGCTTCTGACGAACATACAAACGACAATAGGATTAAATGTCTTAGGGTTGGTTGGTGCTAAGGCCAACGTGGACTTAGCTTTGAATCTTGAAGTAGCACAAGGGGTTGCTGGACTAAAAAGTATCCAATGTAGCCGCTATAACGCTCATAACCACATTGTGACTATTATGTCTGACCCGGGTGTTGCGGATATTCGTATTACAAAAGCATCTGATTCAAGTGCCCCGGCTGCTGGAATTGGTATTTCAGCTAAGGTTTTGCTGGCGACGCTTCCAATAGCGAATGTAGATGTAGGATTAAATATAGCGTTAGAAAACCCCAGCCCGATAGATTTGATTTACACCGTCGATGAAACAAATAGTAATGCGCTACCGATGTTGCAGAGAGCGACAACAGGAACAGGTGGAGCTTTAACAAATCTAGTTCAGGACTTACAGCTTAATGTGGTTCTGTTAGGAGTTATAAACCTGCCTTTATTAGATCAACTGCTGGCTGATGCCGTCCTGAGTCAAATTTTAAGCCCAGTGTTAGCCGCTATTGTCCCAACAACTATTGATCCCTTGTTGTCTATACTGGGCATTGAGACTGGCGTGATGGATGTGCAATTATTTACACTCAATGTCGAACGTCCCGATATTAAACGTTAATCACCACGCTCATTAATTTTATGCCAGGTTACACGGTTCCTACCATTTTCTTTTGATTTATATAATGCGATATCAGCTAATTTTAATGGCGGTGTTATGTCAGCGTAATCAGCAGGAAGAATAGTGACGCCACCCAAACTGATAGTGACAAAGCCACTCTTTGATGCGATATGCTCGATTCGGAGTAATTCAACACTTTCTCGCATTTTTTCTGCGATATCGAATGCATCGTTTCGTGTCGTTTGATTAAGAAGCACTACAAACTCTTCTCCACCATAGCGGGCCACAAGGTCTGTAGCACGAAGAGCAGTATTTGAAAGTGCCATTGCCACCTGTTTCAAGCAGCGATCACCTGCCGGATGTCCATAATGGTCGTTATATTGTTTGAAAAAATCAATATCAATCATGATTAATGAAATAGGAAAATGACTGCGTCTTGCCTGAGCCCATGTTTGCTCGAGAGTTATATCAAATCGACGACGATTTGCGATCTGCGTTAACTGGTCTTCACCCACCTCATTTTCAAGACCAAACCGTGAGATTAGATCATCAGTCAAATCACGACGACGCTGAATAGCTGAGTAGTATAAGACAATGACCATTAACGCCAGCATGGGTACAACTTTTAGACCAAGGTACGTATCATCAATTATGAATAGTACGAGCAAAAGTGGAGCAGTCAGCCCTAGAAGAAAAGAAGCGTACACAGATGGGTATGCACTCAATTTAAGCAATTCACTAGCGGCGACGGCATTCAACATTAATACTACGAATAAACGTGTTTCAAATGAGAGTTGAGGCAATAGCAATGCTGTAAGCCCAAAGCCTAAGCCAGCGGCTAGTGAGGCTATATTAAAACGGGATAAGTGGTTTGCATTGACCGCCATGCCAACCTGTTTAGCAAAGCTCAGGCTTAGCATCCATTGCCAAATACCACCTAAGAACACCAGAATTAACCATATACCAAACTGCCATAATGGAATTTGTGAATACAAATAGATTGCCATCAGACCGGCAAACATTGTGTGGTGGATCAGTGATACTGTTGGATGACGATGTAGCTCTCGAAATAAGAAGTGCGATAGTTGGTGAGGATCAATCACGATAAATCACTTAATACATAAATCGATAACTTATGCATCAAACCACGATCCTCAGTGAACTGAATACTTATTGACATTGATGATTGCTACTTATGGGAAACTGCATAGTGGAAGCATAGAATATGTGGAATCAAATGTGTAGCAGAAAAACAAAAAAGCCCCTTCGAGAAGGGGCTTTTAATGTATGGCGGAGAGTCAGGGATTCGAACCCTGGGTGGTCGTTAAACCACGCCGGTTTTCAAGACCGGTACATTCAACCGCTCTGTCAACTCTCCAGAGAGGCGAAATAATACAGATAATGGCTCGGTAACACAACCGTAAAAATAAAAATATTTGTAGATACATAATATCTATTGCCATTTAGAACTTATCGGGTAGGATAGGTGTCATTAATGTAAGCTTTTCATCAACTGGAAAAAACACGGAGAAAAACTGATGAATTATAACGCTGAATCAACTGTTGTTCGTTCACAGCAGTCTGCGGTTCAAACAAATAAACTATTACGTAATACATATAGTTTATTAGCCATGACACTATTATTTAGTGCGATGACTGCTGGATTATCAATGGCTTTCAACCTGCCACACCCTGGTATGATCATTACCTTGGTTGGCTATTTTGGATTACTTTTCTTAACAACAAAACTTCGTAACAGTGCATGGGGCATTGTGTCTGTTTTTGCTTTAACAGGTTTTATGGGCTTGACTTTAGGTCCGATCATTAACGCTTACTTAGGTTTACCCAATGGTCCACAAATTGTAATGCAGGCTCTTGGCGGTACAGGCATTATCTTTATTGCTTTATCAGCTTATGCTGTCAAAAGTGAAAAAGACTTTAGTTTCATGGGTGGTTTTCTATTTGTCGGTATCCTAGTTGCGTTTTTAGCTGGCTTAGCTGCTTTCTTCTTTGAAATGCCTGGCTTGTCTTTAGCTGTATCAGCAATGTTCGTTTTATTGATGGCTGGTCTGATTCTTTTTGAAACAAGCCAAATCGTTAATGGTGGTGAAACTAACTACATCATGGCAACCATCACACTGTATGTCAGTATCTACAACTTGTTTGTGAGCTTATTGCAGTTAATTGGCGCCTTTTCTGGCGATGATTGATTGAACTAAGTCGTTTATTTGTTTTCTAAATAGACCCCGCTTTGCGGGGTTTATTTTTATGGTGAAATGGTGAAGAAAAATCTAGCTAACTGGGATCGTTGGTGTCGAATTATTATCGGCGCAGCTATAATAGCTTATGCCATCTATGAGAGTAATTGGTGGTGGCTGCTAGGTGCTGGTTTACTATTAAACGCATTCACTGGTCGTTGTCTTGCATATGGGATACTAGGATTGTCTACACATCGAACCTCATGTCAGGTTGATACAGAGAACAAATAGAGTTAAATAACAGAAATGGCTGAATTATCCACACAACTCATTGATCGTTTTGGTCGAAAAGTGACCTATGTTCGTATGTCTATTACGGACAGATGTGATTTTCGTTGTGTTTATTGCATGGATGAAGAAATGACATTCATGCCACGCCAACAATTACTGACTCTTGAGGAAATTGTTTTTCTGCTACGCGCTTTTTGTGAACTTGGTGTGGAAAAAGTACGTATTACAGGTGGCGAACCATTAGTCAGACGTGATGTGGATTGGCTGTTTAATGAACTAGGCCAGCTCAAGGCCTCTACCTCACTTAAAGAACTGACACTAACCACCAATGGCTCTAAGCTGGAAAAGTACGCACAGACCTTAGCAGACTCAGGCTTGGACCGTATCAATATCAGTCTGGACTCTCTCATTGAAGAAAAATTTAAAGCACTGACAAGAACGGGGGATTTAGACACCGTTCTTGCTGGCATTGCAGCAGCAAAAAAAGCGAACTTTAAGCGTATTAAATTAAATGCTGTGATTATGAAAGGGCGCAATGAAGATGAAATTATTGATTTAGCCCAGTTTGCTATAGATAACGACTTAGATATTTCCTACATAGAAGAAATGCCTCTGGGTCATGTTTCTCATGCACGTGAAGAGAGTTATTGCTCCAGTGATGAGGTATTAGCCAAGTTAAGAACTGTGTTTGATTTACAGTCCAGTATCGCATCAACAGGTGGACCATCGCGTTATTATCAAGTGGCTGGCTCAACTAGTAAGATTGGATTTATCTCACCGCATAGTCATAATTTTTGTGAAAGCTGTAACCGCGTCAGGGTGACGACAGAAGGGCGTTTGCTACTGTGTTTAGGCCAGGAGCATTCGATGGATTTACGTGACGTTATCCGGAAACATCCTGGCGATATGCAAGTGTTGAAACAGGCGATTGTTGACTCAATGGAGATTAAACCCAAGGGCCATGACTTTGATATTAAAGCCCAGCCGATTATTTTCCGTCATATGAGTGTGACCGGCGGCTAGTCGTTAGCCTCAGCTTTTTCAAGCTGCTTTGCAGAATTCCAGAAACTATCTAACTCTTCCAGTGAAAAATCTTCAAACTGTTTTCCTTGAGCTGTAACAGCTGTTTCAACATAATTAAAGCGTCGGTAGAACTTCTCATTGCTACTGTTCAGCGCTTCAGTAGGATCAATCTCTAAATGCCTTGCCAGATTGCAACAGGCGAACAAAATATCACCCAGTTCAGCCAGTATTAGTGATTTGTCAGATTCTTGTTTTATTTCCTGGCTTAGTTCTTCCAGTTCTTCATGAATTTTATCCAACACGCCTACAGAATCAGGCCAGTCAAAACCCACTTGCGAAGTGCGCTTTTGCATAGCGATGGCTAATTTAAAGGCATCAGTCTCAGTCTGCTTAATGGGGGTAAGAAGAAAGTCTTTGTCAGACATAACTCAAGTGTCACGGGTGAATTTGATGATATTTCGCCGATCCCGTTTGCTAGGACGACCTTTCTGTTGTCTAAAGCCCAGCGGCTCATTCTTTATTTGCTCACGTAAGAGTTCGCGTTTTTCACGGCTTTGCTCAGTTTCCTGATAAAGCTGTTCGGCTTCGGAAGCAGGACGGCGTTGAAGATTTAAGCCCTGAATAACGACTTCAAATTCATAAGGTGGCTTTGAGACTGTCAGGGTATCCTCAACACGTACTGTTCGGCTAGGCTTAACACGTTGTCCATTAACATGAACTTTGCCACCAGAGATGGCCTCAACGGCAAGACCGCGCGTTTTATAAAAACGCGCGGCCCATAGCCATTTATCTAATCGTTGAGATTCAGAACGAATGTCCTGTTGTGCCATTAAGCCTTACCTTGGAGTTGTAAAAGAATAGATTCATTTTCCAGTGTCGATGTGTCTTGCGTAATTTCTTCGCCTTTGGCAATGGTGCGAAGTAAACGACGCATGATTTTACCGGAGCGTGTCTTAGGTAAATTATCTGAATAACGGATGTCATCAGGTTTAGCAATTGGCCCGATTTGTTCGCCAACCCAGTTACGAAGTTCTTTAGTCAGTTCTTCATCTTCGCCACCTTCAGGACGCTCGCCTTTCAACACAACATAAGCAAAAACAGCTTCACCTTTTACATCATGTGGGCGACCGACGACTGCAGCTTCTGCCACAAGTGGATGGGCCACTAAAGCCGATTCAATTTCCATGGTGCCCAGACGATGACCAGATACATTTAATACATCATCAATACGGCCCATAATCCAGAAGAAGCCGACGTCATCACGTCTGGCACTGTCACCTGCCAAATAATATTTACCGCCGAAATAAGGCCAGTAAGTGTCTTTATAACGCTGGTCATCTCCCCAGATGGTTTGAATCATCGAAGGCCATGGTTTACGGATGACCAAATAACCACCTTGATTGGCTGTGGTGATTTCTTCACCTTCATCATTGACGATGGCTGCATCTATGCCTGGAAGAGGGCGAGTACAAGAACCAGGTTTGGCATGTGTGACGCCTGGTACCGGTGCAATCATATGTGCGCCAGTTTCAGTTTGCCACCAGGTATCAGCAATTGGACAACGTCCCTGACCGATAACATTGTAGTACCACATCCAGGCTTCAGGATTAATTGGTTCGCCGACAGTACCTAACAGTCTGAGTTTAGATAAGTCGTAGCTGTTTGGAATATCATCACCGACTTTCATTAATGCACGAATAGCGGTCGGAGCTGTATAGAAAATCGTAACGCCATGACGTTGACAGATATCCCAGAAACGGCCTGCGTCAGGCACAGTTGGTACGCCTTCGTAGATAACTTGTGTAGCACCAGTGGCAAGTGGGCCATAAGCCACATAAGTATGACCTGTAATCCAGCCTACATCGGCTGTACACCAGAAAACATCCGAGTCTTGAATATCAAATACCCAGCGCATTGTGGTGATGGCGTTTAACAGGTAACCACCACAGCTATGCTGAATGCCTTTTGGTTTGCCAGTAGAGCCCGAGGTATAAAGAAGAAACAAAGGATCTGCTGCATCCATCCATTCAGGTTCACATTCTTCAGACTGCCCTGCAGTGGCATCAGACCACCAGATATCTCTTCCTGCTTGCATAGGAACGTCGTGTTTTGTTCTTTGATAAACAATGACGTTTTCCACATTGTCACAGCCAGAATTTAATGCTTGATCGGTGGTTTTTTTCAATTCAACCGTTTTGCCACCACGAAAGCCCCCATCTGCTGTGATAACCAATCTTGCCTGTGTGTCTTCGATACGATCTTTTAATGATGACGCTGAAAACCCACCGAACACCACAGAGTGAATGGCACCAATACGAGCGCAGGCCTGCATTGCGACGACAGCTTCAGTGATCATGGGCATATAGATAATGACGCGGTCACCTTTATTAATGCCCTGTGCTTTCAGTGCATTGGCAAAAATACAGACGCGGCGATGAAGTTCGCGGTAACTGATATGTTCTACGTCACCTTTTTCACCTTCAAAGATAACGGCTGTTTTATCTGCTTTTTTTGCGAGCTGACGATCCAGGCAGTTATATGAAACGTTAAGCTTGCCGTCGGGGAACCAGCGGTAATGAGGCGCGTTACTTTCATCAAGTGTTTGGGTAAAAGGCTGTTTCCAATCAATTTCCTGACGTGCTATCTCAGCCCAAAATGCTTCATGATCTTGTTCAGCTTTCTGGTATAAGACATCAAGTTGTTCTGAGAGTAATGATGCCGTTTTTAGAAAGGCTTCACTGGGGGGGAACTGACGGTCTTCATGTAAGGTAGATTCGATATTATCTTGAGCCATATGCGACACCTTTATAATTATTCTTTAGCTAAATTAACACAATACATTGATTCTTAATGAGTGTTAAGCAGACATAAAAAACTCTCCCTCAATCTGCATTGAGGGAGAGTTTTAGGAGTGAATAGGCTTCTAGAAGAAACCGAGTGGGCTAGTGCTGTAGCTAACCAACAAGTTTTTAGTTTGTTGGTAATGTTCAAGCACCATTTTGTGTGTTTCACGTCCAACACCCGATTTTTTATAACCACCGAATGCGGCATGAGCAGGGTACATGTGGTAACAGTTTGTCCACACACGACCTGCCTGGATGCCTCGACCCATGCGATAAGCCAGGTTCATATCACGCGTCCACAAGCCAGCACCGAGACCAAACTCTGTATCATTAGCAATTTCTAAGGCTTCAGCTTCATCTTTAAATGTGGTCACAGAGACGACAGGTCCAAAAATTTCTTCCTGGAAGATACGCATTTTGTTATGGCCTTTCATCAATGTAGGCTGGATGTAATAACCATTATCAAATTCAGGACCTAACTGCTCTACAGCACCGCCCATTAATACTTCTGCACCTTCCTGACGGCCAATATCTACATAGCTCAGAATTTTATCAAACTGCATTTGTGATGCTTGAGCACCCACCTGAACTTCTGTGTCTAATGGGTTACCACGCTTAATGTTTTTGGCCCGTTCCATAACAATCTTGATGAAGTCATCATAAATGCTTTCCTGAATAACTGCGCGTGAAGGACATGTGCAGACTTCACCTTGGTTGAAGAAGGCCAGAACCAAACCTTCAGCACACTTATTAATATAGTCTTCTTCTTGTTGCATGATATCTTCGAAGAAAACGTTAGGCGATTTACCACCTAATTCAGTTGTCGATGGAATAATATTTTCCGCTGCACGTTTCATGATGTGCGAGCCAACTGGTGTTGAGCCGGTAAAGGCAATTTTAGCGATACGAGTGCTTGAAGCTAATGCTTCACCAGCAACACGGCCCATACCGTTAACAATATTCAGTACACCACCAGGTAATAAGTCGCCAATCACTTCCATCAGTTTAAGAATTGAAACCGGGGTTGATTCTGCTGGCTTCATGATAACGCAGTTACCGGCTGCCAATGCTGGAGCTAATTTCCATGCGGCCATCAAAAGCGGGAAGTTCCAAGGAATAATTTGACCAACGACACCGAGTGGTTCATGGAAATGATAGGCTACAGTTGTTTCATCAATTTCACCCATTGTGCCTTCCTGAGCACGAATGCAACCAGCGAAGTAACGGAAGTGATCTGCCGCGAGTGGTATATCGGCATTTAATGTTTCACGGACGGCTTTACCATTATCCCAGGTTTCAGCCACGGCAAGCATTTCAAGGTTTTCTTCAATGCGGTCAGCAATTTTTAATAAAACATTAGAACGTTGCTGGACAGATGTTTTACCCCAGACGTCTTTTACCGCATGTGCAGCGTCTAGAGCCAATTCAATGTCTTCTGCAGTCGACTCAGGAATCTCACAAATGACTTCGCCTGTAACTGGTGTAGTATTAGTGAAATATTGACCTTTTACGGGCGCAACCCACTTGCCCCCAATGTAGTTTTCATAGCGCGAATCAAAACTAACGACAGCGCCTTCTGTACCGGGTTTTGCATAGATCATAGTCTTTCTCTCTTTGCTTATGGTTATAGTATGAACATAAAGATGCAGGATAATTCCATCACTGGCAAGTCTGCTTGACTGAAAATCTCAATCACTTGACTGAGAGTCCAGAAGCATTCCAAAATTATTTTGTAATTTGGTATAAGATATTGGAATGAAAATTGAGAAACTCTCGCTGGTGAAACGGCGTGAAAAACGACAATTATTGACTGAGAATAAAGTTCAGTTCGCTGGCCCCGAGTCAGAACTGAGCATTTATGACACGTATCGTGCTGCAAGTAGAGTAGGGCTTGAAGCTCAACAGTTGCTTTATTGCGGTATGGTGAGCGGACGTAAAGTCATGCATAGTCCGCATAATAATAACGGCGAATTGTTTTTACCGCATGAGTCTTATGTTGTGCCTCCCGGTGAACAAGTAGAAATAGACTTCCCGGACGCAAATGAAACAGCTCCGACGACTTGTCTTACTATAGAAATCTCTAAAGATAGAATTGAAAAGTTGTCTGAACGTATGCGTGATCTCATCGTGCTCGATGCTCCGAATCACGAATGGGAATATCAACCCAAAATTATTCATAAGCATCACACCGGGGATACACAATTTTTACTGGAAAAAATGGTTTCTCTGTACACTCGCAATGATCCGGATAAAGAAATTATGTTGGATCTCAGTGTGACTGAGCTGGTGATCCGTTTGCTTAGAGAGCAGGGACGAGATGTTTTATTAAGCTATTGTCAGCAATCGCCAGATGCCACAGGGGTGACAGCCGCTATCCATTATTTGGAGCAAAATATTGCTAATCCTCTGGATGTGGAACAGTTATGTCGACGAGCATGTATGAGTCGTAGCCGTCTGTATGTCGAGTTTAAAAAACAGTTGGGTTGTACGCCTGGTGAGTTTCAACAACAAATCCGTCTAAAAGCGGCAGCAGAAGCAATTCGATCAGGTAAAAGTGTCACTGATGCTTGTTATAGTTTTGGCTTTAGCGATCTCAGTCACTTCAGTCGTCGCTTCACCGGCTTTTTTGGTTGTGCGCCGAGTGTTTATCGTCAAAAATTTATCCTAAATAAATAAAGCACCTATTTCTCTATCATTAGTAAGCAACTATTGCTGTCATAATAGGTCTTCTTGATCATTATTTTCGCGATGAGATTATTTTGCCTGCAATAGCCATACTTCCCAGACTATTCTTTCTTTTCTTCCTGATTTCCAGTTCGGTAGTTTTTGCTGATCCCATAAAATTAACAATAAAGATCAATGGGGTAGATGATAATTTAGCCAAGACACTGCTTAATGGACTTTCTATCGAAAAACAAAAAGAAAGTGAACGTCTGAATAAACGTTACCTGGAAAAGTTACATAAATCTGCAGCAGAAGAGTTGCGCACTATGTTAACCGTCTATGGCTATTATCAGCCCAAAATACACAGTGAATTGACGCACGACAAAGCTAACTGGCAAGCAATCTACACGATCGAATTAGGAGAGCCAGTCACGCTGGCCCTGGTGGATTTGGCGTTTACAGGTGACGCGGCTGAAGATCCGGAATTTATAGAACTAAAAAAATCATTTGATTTGCAGCAAGGTCAGCAACTCAATCAGCAAAAATACGAAGCAGCAAAAAAATCAATATTAACACTAGGCCTGAGTCGTGGATATTTTGATGGCAAATTAACGAAGTCAGTGGTTGAGGTGGATGTGCCGAAGAAGATTGCTAACGTCTATCTACATTATGATTCAGGTGTTCGTTATCGATTTGGTAAAACGCTGTTTCCTGACACCGTAGTAGGTAAGCCACTATTGGAGAAATTGGTGCCATTCAATAAAGGTGAACCTTATTTAAATACAAAAGCATTAACCTTAAGGAAAAATCTGAGCGACAGTGGATATTTTGATTCTGTAGCAGTGAAAACGAACCGTGCAGAACGTGATGCTGGGGAGGTACCTATAGATATCAGTCTGCAAGAAAAACCCCGTCAGCTTTATACGGCTGGCCTGGGGTATGGCACAGACACTGGAGCCCGAATGAGTCTGGGGTGGGAAAATCGTTATGTTAATAAACGCGGACACCGCCTTGAAGCTAACGCACGTTTGTCTCAAGTCACTAATACATTGAGTGCTGATTACGTAATGCCATTCTGGAGTGAAACCATCAATACCGTTGGTATTAATACTGAATATAAACAGCAGGATACCGATACCAGTGAAAGCGAATCCTTTGCTATCGGTAGTTATTACAAACGTGAAAGATGGGGATGGGATGAGACTGGGTCACTCAAACTTCTTCAAGAGAATTTTGATATTTCTGATGAGAGCGAATCGACGGTTTTGCTTATTCCTGGCGTATCCTGGAGCCGAACCTGGGCAGATAATACGATTTACACAAAGCATGGTGCGCGTGTGTCATTGACTCTCTCTGGTGCGACTGAGTCCTTATTGTCTGATATTACGTTTGGCCAAATTGTAGTCAGAGGGAAATTGATTCAAGCATTTGGCGAGAGTAGTCGATTTATCACCCGTGCTTCTGTTGGGGCAACCGAGGTAAGTGATTTTGAACGACTGCCAAGTTCATTACGCTTTTTTGCTGGTGGCGATAATAGTATCCGAGGTTTTGATTATCAATCACTTGGCCCTGAAAACTCAGAAGGTGATGTCGTGGGGGGCCGTTACTTAGCAGTAGGTAGTGTTGAACTTGAACATATGTTTTTAAAAGATTGGGGCGCAGCAGTTTTTTCTGACTTTGGTAATGCATTTAATAGTTTCAGCGATCCAATTGAGTACAGTATTGGAGTCGGGGTTCGCTGGCGTTCACCTGTAGGTTTAATTCGTGTCGATCTAGCTAAAGGCTTGTCTGAAAAAGATGAGCCAATTGGTTTGCATATTGTTATCGGGCCGGATTTATAAATATGCGTAAGTCTATTCTAATCAGCATTATCGTTGTCATTACGACTGTCTTGGTGGCCTTGACTTGGCTTGTAAACACGCAGTCAGGACTAACAACCTCATTAAATATTGTCAAAAAATTTGTCCCAGAAATTAATATTATCAAGGCTAAAGGCACGTTGTTCAACAAGTTTACTCTGTCAGATATTCGTTATAAGCCAGAGCAAGGAACGACAGTTGTTATTGATAAATTGGAATTTCAGTGGCAACCATCGGCATTACTAAAACGGCATTTGTACATTCAACAACTCGTTGTCGATGGTGTGAACTTGACGCCAGGTGAGCAGCATCAAGATACCGAGGAGTCTGACTCTGAATTCACTCTACCTGATATTAATTTACCTCTCAGTGTCGAGGTGGATAAGGTCAGTGTCAACAATGTCAGTGTGACAAATGCTGAGTCAACTAATACGCTCCTCAAAGAAGTACAGCTTAAGATTGAAACACTAGCGAATGAACTGGTGATAGAGACTCTTTATGTCTCACGTGATGATGGTCAATTTCAGCTAAATGGCCATATTGGTCTAACAGATGAGCATACTATCGCTCTGAATTACAAAGCCAAATTATTAAATGTATTACCTGAAGCATTAGAGCTCGATGGACAAATAAATGGTACACAGCAACAGCTGGTGTTAACGCAGCAAGTTCAACAGCCATTCACATCAGAACAAACACTGATCGTCAATGATCTGACTTCCTCGTTAAGCTGGGTTTTAACCACGTCTGCTGAGGAGATTGATGTTAGTAAACTTGTGCCTGAACAGGCGCTACAACTAAGCAACGTTAATTTACAGGCTGAAGGCACTCTGACAAAAGTAAACAGTTCGTTGCAAGTAACGGCCAAACAACCAGATCTGCCAGCAATAAATTTAGATATTAAAGCCGTCAGTGAGGACATGGAGGAATGGTCTATTCAGGCTGAAGGCAAACCTGATGACAAAAAACTACTTACGTTATCTGGCAAGGTGAATACGAGTACACCGGACATAACGTTTGATCTGAAAGCTATATGGCAGCAATTACAGTGGCCACTAGTAGGTCATGATGCTCTTATCAAAAGTGAGCAAGGTGAAGTTAAACTCACCGGGTCTTTAAAAGACTATCAGGCTACGCTTAATACGGTAATGAGTTATCAAGATATGCCTGTGACAATGATGGCAAACCTGAAAGGTAATGAGTCATCCATCTTAATTTCTCAATTAAATCTGAAAGGTTTTGGTGGTGAGGCTGAGACTGAAGGGTATGTTGATTGGTCATCAACGCCTTTAACTTATGACATCACTGCCCATTGGCAAGACTTGACGATTCCAGCATCTTTAACTGAATTAAACATTGATATTAAACGTGGACAGTTAAGCTTAGTCGGTGATACCAACGCAATGACATTACGCTCAGAAACGAACTTAACAGTAAATAAAGTTGCCATGAGCATGAATGCCACAGGTGAGGGGAGAACGGATATTGGTTTTGAGCAGAGCCAATTACATATCCAGTTAGGACAAGGGCAGCTGGAGTACCAGGGCAGGTTAGCTTGGGCGGGACAATCTCTGGTGGATGGTGAGCTGAAAGTGAATCAGTTTAATCCTGGCATTATTTTGCCTGACTGGCCGGCTGAATTATCTGGCCTGGCACCGATCAAAGTTAGTCAAGATGATAATGCGTTGGAAATTGAATTAAATACGCTGAAACTGTCTGGCAGTTTGAGACAGAAGCCTATAGCTATCGAAGCGAAGCTAAAAACCAAAGCTGAAGATGTATGGATTGAACGCCTCACAGCAAGCTCTGCCGATTCAAACCTAGCATTGAGTGGACAAGTTCAAAAAGATATTGTGAATATTGACTGGACGTTAAGTTCGCCTGATTTACGAGATATTTATCCTGGCCTCAATGGGCGTTTTAATGGCTCTGGGAAGCTCACAGGTGCTGTGGATCAGCCCAGGATTCAGGCTGAAATCGATGGTCATGCTCTCGCCTATGAAACGATAAAAGTTGATGCAGTGAGCGGCAATATTGACTTCAGCTTGCAGCAGCAGAGCAATATCAATAGTCATATTAATGTGGCAGGACTTGCGGTTGCCGATCAACGCATTAAACAGGTTGACCTTCAGGTTAAGGGACAAGAAGAGTCTCATCAAATACAACTGAGTGTTGTATCTGAATTGATGGATCTTGATATGGTGGCACAAGGGCACCTAGAACAATCAATCTGGACAGGGAATTTCACACAGTTCAACTTTGGTAATCAGCGAGCCGGCATCTGGAACTTAACAGAAAAGGGTGAGCTGAAATTGAGTGCTAAGCAGCAAGATATCCCTCGTCATTGCTGGCAATCTGATAAAGGAAATTTATGTATAGCTGCTAGTCATCAACAAACACAGTGGCAAACTTCAGGCGATTTTTCAGAGTTACCATTAACGCTATTTGAGCCTTTTGTTAAAGAACTTGAACAGGTAAAAGGGCAGTTAAAAGGCCAGTTTAACGTGACCGCTAATTCTCAGAATCACATCAGTGGCTCTGGCAAAATACAGTTGGAAAATGGCTCTATACAGCTTGAGCAGGCAGATATTCAACAGAAACAACCGCTTATTCTTAACAATACCTATATTGAATATCAACTGGATGAAACCGAAACCAAAGCCCAACTGCATATCGAGCCGAAAATAGACGGTGTGTCTGCCATTAATGCACAGTTAGAAACCAGCCCTATTGAGGCTTTGATGGCTGATACGACAACAGCAAAATTAAAAGGTAAGGTCACAACCCATATTGCTGATATGTCAGCACTACAGTTATCACATCCGGCTATTGAAGGTTTAAAAGGTAAGCTTGATGTCAACATCGATATCCACGGCACCCTAGCCCAGCCGGAAATTGATGGTAAAGCCCAGTTAGCCAACGGTCAGGTGAGCGTGATAGATGCAGGGATTATTTTGAAAAATATTCAAGCTGATATTAACGGTAATATGGATCAGGTCGATATGACTTTAACCGCTGATTCAGGTGAAGGCAGGCTTAATGTCACAGGTAAATATGCTTTACAGCAGACGGGGTGGGAATTCACTGCGAAGGTCTCTGGTAAACAACTTGAAGTCATGAACACACCGGAAGCATTAGTCATTGCAGAACCAGACATGACAATTCGGATTACACCAGACTTGACTCAAGTGACAGGCAAGGTAACGATACCAAAAGCACTTATTGAACCCACTCGGTTTAACTCATCTGTCAGTCCAAGCTCTGATGTCATAGTGATATCTGATAACACCACTGAAGAGACAAAACCATCTCAGACTCAAGTAGATTTATTAGTCATTCTTGGTGATAAAGTACAGATTAAAGCCATGGGCTTCCAAGGACGATTAACAGGGGATTTACATGTGTCAGGTAATACTGATGATGTTTTGATAGGTAATGGTCAGATTAACATCAAAGACGGAAGCTATATCGCTTATGGCCAGTTACTGAAAGTCGATAATGGAAAAATTCGTTTTTCAGGGCCTATTGATAATCCAGAACTGGATATTAAAGCAATACGAACAACAAAAGATGTCACTGCGGGTTTGTATATTGAAGGCAATGTCAGTTCGCCCCAAGCCACATTATTTTCTGATCCGGATATGAGTCAGGATAATATTTTATCGTATCTGATTTTAGGTAAACCGATTGAACAAGCCGGTGCGACTGATGCTGCATTACTCGCTTCTGCAGCAACGGGTATCGGCCTACAAAATGGTGCAATGATTGGCGATGATATTGCCAACACCTTTGGTTTGGATGAGTTTTCTATTACTGGTGACAGCAAGGAAAATGCAGCACTAACAATTGGCAAGTATTTATCGCCAAAACTCTATCTTAGTTATGGTATTGGTGTTTTTGATTCGGTAAGCAGTGTTGAACTACGCTATCAACTTAGTAAAATCTGGTCATTAAAAGCCGAGTCAGGTACTGAAAGTGGCGTTGATTTACTTTATACCTATGAACCTAAAAAAGACTAGATACAAAAAAGCCCCGCTGAGCGGGGCTTTTTTATGCGTATGAGGTCTTGAAGCACCTATCAAGATGCTTAGAAACAACACCTTATAACAGACGAATCAGATACGGTTTTTCTCTCTGATTTCGTCCAATGTTTTACAGTCGATACACAGCGTTGCTGTTGGACGCGCTTCCAGACGACGAATACCGATTTCTGTTCCACATGACTCACAGAAACCATAATCACCTTTATCCAAGTCAACCAGCGACTCATCAATTTTTTTGATTAATTTACGCTCACGATCACGCGTGCGTAATTCGAGTGTGAATTCTTCTTCCTGAGTAGCACGATCATTCGGGTCAGGGAAGTTGGCTGCTTCATCCTGCATATGATGAACCGTACGGTCGACCTCAGCACGAAGCTGTGCTCTCCAGTTTTCTAAAATATGGCGAAAATGCTCAACCTGAGCGTCGTTCATATACTCTTCGCCTGCCGTCTCCTGATAAGGAGCAATCTTAGTGTCGACTTGAGTGTTTTCCATCTTGAAACCTCATACTTTCTAAAACCAAGGGCGAATCTATACCAGAAGCGCCCAGCTTGTGCAAAATTAAAATCAATGTCGATTTACAGCTAAAGTGATAATTGATTATTTAACAATAAAAAATCATCACTTTTTATCTTCGCTTCAACATCCGTCTGATTAAAAACCAGAGAGCATGGCATCGAAACGCGCACCTGTCTATCTTTTTCAACAGTAGATTAGTACGCCTATGTATGGGCATTGGCAAGCCTTTTCAATAGCTGCTGTTAAACCAGCTGGATTTGCTAAACTAGCCGCCTATCATTTCACCTTAAAACTCAAATGGATACGGCATGAGTAAAAAAGTCGCCAGCCGCGCAAACGCTATTTCTCCTTTCCATGTCATGGATATTCTGGCTCAAGCTAAACAGCTAGAAGCGGCAGGACAGGATATTATTCATATGGAGGTTGGGGAACCTGATTTTGAAACGCCTCAGCCTATCATTGAGGCCGGTATGAAGGCGTTAAAACAGGGTAAAACCCATTACACACCAGCCTGCGGTTTGCCAGAGCTAAGAGAAGCGATTGCTGCTTGGTATCAAGCACAGTATCAAGTCAATCTAAAAGCAGAGCGTATTATTGTCACACCTGGTGCATCAGGGGCCTTGCTATTAGTGATGGGGGCACTACTGGAGCAGAATGAGCAGGTATTGTTAGCTGATCCAGGTTATCCCTGTAATAAGCACTTTGCCAGGTTTGTCGAAGGGCGAGTTAATAATATTCCGGTGGATGCTAATAACCAGTATCAACTTACCGCTGAGCATATTCAGCAATACTGGGATGATAAAACTGCGATGGCTTTGGTCGCTTCGCCGTCTAATCCAACAGGGACCGTGTTAACTCAACAAGAACTCAGCCATTTAGCTGCCGCCGTAGCCAGTAAATCAGGCCATCTAGTAGTGGATGAGATATACCATGGACTGACGTACGATGGTTTTCATGCACCAACCGCACTATCGGTGAGTGATGATGTGTTTGTGGTGAATAGTTTTTCTAAGTTTTTTGGCATGACTGGCTGGCGTTTAGGGTGGTTAGTGGTGCCGGATGGGTATACAGGAGTGATGGATAAATTAGCCCAAAACCTGTTTCTCGCACCAACTACCATGTCACAGTATGCGGCACTGGCGGCATTTCAGGTAGAGACTCTAACGGTATTAGAGCAACGTCGTCAGGCCTTTGAACAACGTAGAAATACCTTACTGCCCTTACTAAAAGAGATAGGCTTTTCCATACCGGTCACCCCACAAGGTGCTTTTTATCTCTATGCTGACTGTTCAGCTTTATTGAATGAGAATATTCAAGATAGTATGGCCTTATCCCGCTCTTTGTTAAAAGAGGCAGGGGTAGCAATCACGCCTGGTTTGGATTTTGGTCATTATCAAGCCGAGTCACATTGTCGATTTGCTTATACAACAGATGAACGTCGTCTAATTGAAGCCGCTGAGCGGATATATAAAGCTGTTTAACGGAGAAGCCAGCACACTTGTTTAGTAGATACTAATGTGGAATAGTCAAATAGAGCGCAGGCTAACAAAAGCCTGCAATTATCTATAAACCGGATATAAGCATGACCACCGTTATTCACCAACAATTACGTTTTGTTATTACTGAAATCGATAAAGCAATAGAAAATCACCAGCATTGGTATCAGAATTTATTACGTGTTCTGGTATCCCGTGTTCCACCAGATGAAAAGGATTTGCAAGATGAGGCTCATAAATTATGTGGGTTTGGTCACTGGCTTTGCACCCCTCAGGCAGAGCTAGTACAGAAGCATCCAACCTTTGTCTCATTGGGGCAGGCTCATGAAAAGATGCATAAAAGTGCGCGAGAACTTATTGAGCTTGTTCTTGCTGACCAGACTATTCCTGTCAGTTTGTTTGATGCATTTACTGAGAGCCTAGAGAAAATGCGTATACAGTTCCAAGCGCTTCGCCATGAGTTTGCTGAGCTGGCTCAAAACTTAGATCCGTTAACCGGGGCGCTAACTCGTGCCGGGATGCAGGCAGAGCTGAATAAAGAGCATGCGTTAGCTAAACGGAGCCAACAACCCAGCGCCTTAGCCATGCTTGATCTTGACCACTTTAAACAGGTGAATGATACCTATGGCCACTCAGTGGGGGATATCGTATTAACCCAAACTGTAGAGAGCTTACAGCACGAATTACGTCCCTATGATCAGCTTTATCGTTATGGTGGAGAAGAGTTCTTAATTTGTATGCCTAATACGACGCAAGAACAAGCGGCGCAAGTCGCTGAGCGTATGCGGGCAAAGATTGCTGATCAGCACATTGTCTACGATAAAGCAGGTAATACCCTTCAAGTCACAGCTTCGATAGGGGTTACATCGCTGGATCCTGAACGTAGCGTAGAAGATTCGATTAATCTGGTTGATAAAGCGATGTATGAAGCCAAAGCAGCTGGTCGTAATCTGGTTAAAGTGCGGTAATTTATGCTTCTAGCATTACTGAAATGTCCAAGCGATGACACGTGTAACTTTATTACCTTGCTGCATGTTAATTTGTTTTACCTGTGTGGCCCCGAGTTTTTGAATTAACTTGATTGAGGGTTTTACGTTCTCAATTTTTGACACCAGGCTAGTAAACCAATGACACTGCACTGAAAATTGTTGGCTTTCACGAATCATCTTTTTCAGAAATAGTTTTTCACCGCCATTGCACCATAACTCTGCTGCTGTACCACCAAAATTCAATTTGGAATGGTTATGTTTCAGCTTTAAGTTATGTTGTTTCTGTTGATGCGCCTTTAATGCTTCTTCAGCTGAAGCATGAAAAGGGGGGTTACACACACTGACATCAAAAAACTCCCCTTGCTTAATGATGCCTTCAAATATGTGATGTGGGTTTTGCTGATGCCGAAGTGTCACCTGTGTTTCTAATGCTTTGTTTTTATCGAGTATAGCGGCAACATTGTTAAGTGAGGCTTCATTGATATCACTTCCTACACATTGCCAACCATAACAACGACTGGCTAACAGAGAATAAATGCCATTAGCGCCAATACCAATATCCAGCATACGGATATTGCTAGTACCATCTGAAACACCTAATAAGTCGGCTATGTAGTGGATATAGTCAACGCGACCTGGTATCGGCGGGCAGAGGCTACCATCAGGGATATCCCAGCCTTTGATCTGATAATGATGCGCCAGCAATGCCGTGTTTAACTGTTTGACTGCCTCTGCATTACTATAGTCGATAGACAGACTGCCAAAATCATTAGTAAGAACAAATGGCTTTAGTGGCGGGTAGCTACTTATTAAGCTAGCAAAGTCATATCCCTGATTATGAGGATTTCTTGGGTGTAAACGCTTCTCAACTAAACGCTCAGATGTTATTTGATTGGGAAGGATGGTTGATGCCACAGGAGAACGCACTCCATTATAAGAGTGCATTATTATAAACGTTGTAAGTTTTGTAGGTAAGAATGTTCTCAACCTGACCGTGAGATCAGGTTGAGACAGGTAAATCTAGATTGCTTATGCTTTTTCCAGCGCCTGAGCGATATCAGCGATAATATCGTCAATATGTTCAATACCGACAGAGATACGCACTAAGTCTTCTGATACGCCTGCGGTTGCCAGCTCTTCTGGATTTAGCTGACGATGAGTGGTGGTAGCAGGGTGGCAGGCCAGTGATTTTGCATCTCCAATATTGACCAAGCGTAAAATCATCTGCAAAGCGTCAATAAAGCGGGCACCGGCTTCTTTACCACCGGTAATACCAAAGCTGAGAATACCGGAAGCCTGACCTTTGGTAATTTTCTGGCAGACTTCATGATAAGGACTGTTCTCTAAAGCCGCGTAGTTTACCCATTCCACTTTAGGATGTTGTTGTAGATAGTTAGCGACTTTCAATGCATTTTCACAGTGACGTTCCATACGTAAACCCAAGGTCTCCAGCCCTTGCATTAATAAAAATGCACTGTGTGGCGATAGAGCTGAGCCGGTATTACGCAGCGGAATGACACGACAACGACCAATATATGCGGCAGGTCCTAATGCTTCTGTGTAGACCACACCATGATAGGAAGGATCGGGTTCATTTAACATTGGGAAGCGATCTTTATTTGCTACCCAGTCAAAACGACCTGAGTCGATAATCATGCCGCCAACCGTTGTACCGTGCCCACCAATGTATTTGGTTAGTGAATGCACGACAATATCTGCGCCATGGTCAAAAACACGGCAAAGATAAGGTGTGGCTACTGTGTTATCGACAATTAACGGTACTCCATGTCGGTGAGCAATCTCAGCCCAACGTTGTATATCAACGATATTTCCGGCAGGGTTACCGATTGATTCACAGAATAAGGCTTTGGTTTTCTCGTCAATCAGGCTTTCGATTTTGTCGTAATCGTCAAAAGAAGCCATACGAACGGTAATACCTTGTCTCGGGAAGGTATGGGCAAACAGGTTGTAGCTACCACCGTAGAGTTGAGTGCTGCTGACAATATTGTCACCTGCTTCAGCAATCGCCTGAATGGCATAGGTAATCGCTGACATTCCTGATGCCACGGCCAGACCAGCAATACCCCCTTCCATTTCGGCAAGACGTTTTTCCAGCACATCATTGGTTGGGTTCATAATGCGTGTGTAAATATTGCCGGGTACTTTCAGATCAAATAAATCAGCGCCATGCTGAGTATTGTCAAAAGTATATGAGGTCGTTTGGTAGATGGGTACGGCAGCCGACTTGGTGGTCGGTTCAGATTCATAGCCGTGGTGTAAGGCGAGTGATTCTAATCGCATAGTTCTCTCCATATGTGCTGAGTTATATCATTTTATTGAGGTTAATCTTGTCTACACCGCAGAGATTAACATGAGAGAGCACTATCAGAGAGAATTGGTCGTGCGTGATATAAAAAAGCAGAGTCAACAAACCAATGTTGTTTTGACTCTGCTTCAAGCGAGAACAAATTTAAGTTTTTGAAAATCTTATAACTTCAGTCGACGTAAGCGTAAGGCATTGCCAATGACGGATACGGAGCTGAGGCTCATTGCCGCTGCTGCGACCATTGGCGAGAGTAATAATCCAAAGACAGGATATAAAATTCCGGCAGCAACTGGCACGCCCAGTGAGTTATAGATAAAGGCAAAGAACAGGTTTTGTCGGATATTTTTCATGGTGGCCCGACTGAGTTTTAGCGCCTGATGAATACCGGTTAAATCACCTTTCACTAGAGTCATGCCAGCGCTTTCAACAGCAATATCGGTACCTGTGCCCATCGCAATACCAATATTTGCCTGAGCCAGTGCTGGTGCATCGTTGATACCATCGCCTGCCATCGCGACAATACGTCCCTGATTTTGCAGGTCTTTAATATGCTGATTTTTCTGTTCGGGTTGTACATCAGCATGCACTTCATCAATGTTCAGCTGTTTCGCTACAGCACTAGCTGTGACGCTATTGTCACCGGTCAGCATCACAATACGGATACCTTCTTTATGTAAGGCATCAATAGCGGCTTTGGTGGTGTCTTTAATCTGATCCGCGACGGCAACCAAGCCTGCGGCTTGATTATCTACAGCTAATAACATCACGCTGTCACCTTGTTGGCGTAAGGCATCTGCCCTTGATTCAAGTCCGCTGACATCAACCTTATTCGCTTGCATCAGAGCATTGTTGCCGAACAAAATAGATTTGCCATCCACTGTGCCACTAATACCCTGACCTGTATGTGACTGGAATTGTTTTGCTTCAGTAAGTGGGAGGTTTTGTTTTTTGGCTGCCGCTACTAATGCGGTTGCCAGCGGGTGCTCGCTATATTGCTCTAAACTGGCTGCCCATTGCAGTAAATCATTTTTTTCGAATCCATCAGCGGCTTCGATAACAGAAAGCTCAGGTTTACCTTGAGTTAAGGTGCCGGTTTTATCGACCACAAGGGTGTCGATTTTTTCCATGCTTTCCAATGCTTCGGCATTTTTAATTAATACGCCATGAGCTGCACCTCTGCCAGTGCCCACCATGATTGACATCGGTGTAGCCAAACCCAGTGCACAAGGACAGGCAATGATTAATACTGCCACAGCATTGATTAATGCATGTGCCAGTTTTGGGTCAGGCCCAACTATAAACCAGACAATAAAGGTAATAATGGCCACTGCAATCACAGTCGGTACAAAATAGCCTGCGACTTTATCAACCAGCTTTTGTATTGGTGCCCGGGAACGTTGTGCTTCAGCGACCATTTTCACGATTTGTGACAGCAGGGTGTCACTACCCACTTTTTCAGCCTGCATTAACAGACTGCCAGTGCCGTTGACCGTACCACCGACTAATTTGTCATCGATTTTTTTATTCACAGGCATAGGCTCACCTGTCACCATAGATTCATCAATATGGCTTTCACCTTCAATGACAATGCCATCCACAGGAATTTTCTCCCCGGGGCGAATACGTAGTTTGTCACCGACGTTGACCTGATCAAGTGGAATATCTTTTTCGTGGCCACAGTCTGTGACCTTACGTGCTGTTTTAGGCGCAAGACCCATTAATAGTTTGATGGCTGTATTGGTTTGGCTGCGAGCCCGTAATTCTAAAACCTGCCCTAATAACACCAATACAGTAATGACGGCGGCCGCTTCAAAATACACAGCAACGACACCATCATGCTGCATGGTAGCCGGAAAAATATTGGGTAAAAGTAAGGCAATCACGCTGTAAGTCCAGGCGACACTGACCCCAAGACCTATCAATGTGAACATATTCAGATGACCGGTTTTCACTGATTGCACAGCACGAACCAGAAATGGCCAGCCAGCCCAGAACACAACAGGTGTGGCGAGTAAAAACTCAGCCCAATACCATTGTTGGATGCTGCTCTCTGCTGGAAACAGTGATGGCGCCATTTCCAGTAACATGGCAATTAAAAACACCGGTAAGGTCAACAAACCGCCAATAACAAAGCGTTTCAACATGTCTTTGTATTCGCTGTTATCCGGTTCAACTTCAACGGTGGTGGCTTCCAGGGCCATACCACAAATCGGACAGTCACCGGGTTCATCCTGTTGAACTTCCGGATGCATGGGGCAGGTGTACTCGGTTTTTTGATTCGAGGAAACAGGATTTTCAGGTTCTAATGCCATGCCACATTTTGGGCAGCTGCCAGGCCCTTCATTACGGACACCCTCACACATGGGACATATATAGTCGCCTTTAGCATCGGCATGAGCATGTTGATGGTTATCTGAACTGGGCTGATGATCATGTTTGCCACTGCAGCAACTTTTCGCAGACTCTTTTTCAGGCTTATTAAGATAAAACTGGGGATCCGCCTTAAAATTGTTTAAGCAATGTTGGGAGCAAAAGGCATAATTTTTATGCTTATAGCTGGTTTGGTATTTTGCAGAGGTTTCATCAACCTGCATACCACATACGGGATCAGTCGCCATTGTCTTCTCCTGAAATAATTTTTATCAATAGAATATGGTTGTTTTTTATCCTATTGACTTTAGCGGTAATGATTATATTGAGTAGCTTGGTTTAGACTATAGAGTACGTACCATAGTACAGAGTCAAGAATCATATGAAAAAAGACAGTTGGACCATTGGGCAGTTCGCCAAACAAGTCGATGTGACGGTGGAAACCGTTCGTTATTATCAACGCAAAGGGTTACTTGATACGCCTGATAGCGCTGGTGGTATTCGTCGATATGGGCAGCATGATTTGCGTCGTCTCAAATTTATACGTAAAGCACAGGAAGCAGGCTTTACTTTACGTGAAATTAAAGAGCTCATAGGGCTTGATTCGACACAAGATCATCACCGCGCATATCAACTAGCCATGCGACGTTTACAAGAGCTGGACGCCAAAATAGCTGAAATGCAGCAAGCTCGTGATAGTTTGAAACGCTTGGCGGGTAACTGCGCTGCAGGCGGGGAAAGCAAACCCTGTGCAATACTGGCGGCATTTAATGTTTGATTTAAGTTTGCATTACACATCTATTTTCGGCGCTCAATGAACTGTAAAACCAGACCATAAATTAACGGTAAAACAAACAGCGCTAATACGGTAACGGAAATCATTCCACCTACCATAGGCGCAGCAATGCGTTGCATCACATCACTGCCAGTACCATTACTCCATAAAATTGGCAGCAGGCCAGCGGTGATGGCGATAGCGGTCATGGCAACTGGACGGACTCTTTCAGCACTGCCTGAAAACACAGCTTGCCAGATAGCCTCTTTCGTCAGCTTTTGTTGTGGATTCTGTTTTCTGACTTCGTCTATTTTCTGATCAATAAAGGTTAGAACTAACACACCAATCTCGGCAGCGACGCCAGCTAGTGCAATAAAACCTACAGCAACGGCAACAGAAAAGTTAAATCCAAGCCAATAGAGCAACCATAAACCGCCAATACTGGCAAACGGAACCGACAGCATCACAATAAGCGGTGACCGAATATTACGGAAGTTGAGATATAACAATAAAAAGATGAGTAACAGTGTCAGAGGAATTACTAATTTAAGTCGTTCTGCTGCCCGTTGCATATACTCAAACTGTCCTGACCAACTGAGCGTATAACCTGCTGGCAATGACACCTTTTCATCAATCAACTGGCGTGCTTTCTCTACATAGCCGCCGATATCATCGGATTTGATATCAATATAGACCCAGGCATTGGGGCGTGCGTTTTCTGTTTTGATAACAGGCGCACCACGTTTGAGACTCAAATCTGCCAGTTGCGATAAGGGTATCTGAGCGCCTGTTGGCGCGGATATCAGAGTGCGCTTAAGCTCGTTTAAGTTATCACGCATATCTCTTGGATAACGTAAATTGACGGGGTATCGCTCCAGACCTTCAACCGTATAGGTGACATTCATACCACCAATGGCTGTCTGAATGACATCTTGAACATCGCCAATGTGTAAGCCATAACGCGCAATTTCATCTCTGTTGATATTGATATCAACAAAATATCCACCTGTCGCTTTATCACCAAATGCAGACAAGGTTTCAGGGAGCGTGTTAAGCAGTTGTTCAACTTGCGCCGTTAACGTATTGAGTTCGCTTAAGCTGGGACCACTGATTTTAATGCCGACCGGTGTTTTGATGCCTGTCGATAACATATCCAGCCTTGTTTTAATGGGCATTGTCCAGCTATTGGTCAGGCCTGGAAACTGGATGGCTTCATCCATTTCATTCATCAGCTGCCGTGTGGTTTTACTTGGGTTTGGCCATTGCTCCCGCGGTTTTAAACGAATAGTCGTTTCGAACATGGATAACGGAGCCGGATCCGTGGCCGTTTCAGCGCGACCAGCTTTACCAAACACCGACGCCACTTCGGGAAAGGTGTGGAGAATCTTATCGGTTTGCTGCACTAACTCCCGAGCTTTAGAGATAGACAGTCCGGGGTAGGTGGTTGGCATATACAAAATGTCACCCTCATCGAGCGGTGGCATAAACTCACTGCCTGTTCGCTGTATGGGAATAATACTGACGGCTAACAGCATTATGGTGATAAGCAATACGAGAAACCGATAATGAATACAAAACTTCAGAATAGGCCGGTGAATACCGTGCAATAAACGATTCAACGGGTTTTTGGCTTCAGCAAGAATATTGCCGCGAATCAGTAATCCCATTAAAACAGGTACTAAACTTATCGCCAGAATGGCTGCCGCTGCCATGGCATACGTTTTGGTGAATGCTAAGGGACTAAATAAACGGCCTTCCTGAGCCTGCAGCGTGAATACCGGCAGAAAAGACACGGTGATAATCATAAGCGAGAAAAATAATGCCGGTCCCACTTCTTTAGAGGCAGTCGCTATCGTTTGCCAGCGTTCAGATGAAGAGAGCTTTCTGTCTAATTCAGTTGCGGATTTTTCCAGGTGTTTATGTGCATTTTCAATCATCACAATGGCACCATCAATCATCGCACCTATCGCAATAGCTATGCCGCCAAGCGACATGATATTGGCATTGATGCCTTGCCAGTGCATTACGATAAATGCCATCAATATACCAATGGGTAATGTAACAATTGCTACCAGTGCAGAACGGGCATGGAATAAGAAAATAATACAAATCAAGCTGACAATAAGCGACTCTTCCAGCAGCTTGTGTTTAAGATTATTCACACCACGATGAATCAGATCACTGCGATCATAGACGGGCAGTATTTCCACACCTGCTGGCAGGCTTTTTTCCAGCTCTTTAAGTTTTTCTTTTACATTATTAATAGTACTCAGTGCATTTTCACCATAACGCATAACAACGATACCGCCGGCGACTTCTCCTTCGCCATTCAGCTCAGCGAGTCCTCGGCGTAAATCAGGGCCGTAGTGAATATTAGCGATATCTGCCAAACGAATTGGCGTGCCATCTTCAGTCACACTGACAGCAATGGAACGAATATCTTCAAGTGATTGGATATAACCCAGTCCGCGCACCATATATTCGGTTTCTGCCATTTCAATCAATTTACCGCCAACATCACTATTGGATCGTTGGATGGCTGTTTTCACCTTGGATAATGGAATGTGATAATTAAGCAGGGCATTCGGATCCACTTCGATTTGGTATTGTTTGACATAACCACCAATTGAGGCGACTTCAGCCACACCATCAACGGTTTGCAGGGGATAACGTAAATACCAGTCTTGTATGGAACGCAATTGTGCTAAATCATGACGACCGCTTTTATCTACTAAGGCATATTCATATATCCAGCCAACGCCTGTGGCATCAGGGCCGAGACTTGGAGATACGTTTTCTGGGAGACGGTTACTGACATAATTCAGGTATTCCAGTACCCGTGACCGTGCCCAATACATATCGGTATTGTCTTCAAAAATAATGTAAACGAACGACAGGCCAAAAAAGGAATAGCCGCGTACAGACTTGGCTTTAGGTACGGCTAACATGGCTGTTGTTAAAGGATAGGTCACTTGATCTTCAACCACTTGAGGCGCTTGTCCCGGATACTGTGTGAAGACAATCACCTGAACATCAGACAGGTCCGGAATGGCATCCAGAGATACATTTTTCAGGCTCCATAGACCTGTGACGACTAAAAAACTGGCTGCAAGTAAAACCAGTAGTTTTTCACGCAATGCCAGATCGATGATGGTTTTAATCATGGTGGTGCTCCATCTCTGGCATGTTCATTGATGAAGATGAAGCAGAGGCAGGCTTCTTATGGTCGCTTATGATCTGCGGATGATCATGTATCTGTTCAACAGCGGGAGCATCGATTGCACGCATTTTCTCAGTTGTTTCATTGAGTTTAGACTCAGAATCAATTAAGAACTGGCTGGATGTCACCACCTCTTCTCCCACAGTCACGCCGTTTAGGATTTGCGTCATGCCATCGGCACTTAATCCAGTGGTGACCTTACGTGGTTCGAACTGGCCAGGTGCTCTCATAATAAATACCTGGTCTTTATCACCAGAACGAATTATCGCTTCTGTCGGTACCGTGATAGCTTCAGGCTGATTTTTGGTATGAATGGTGACATTAGCAAACATGTCTGGTTTTAATAACAAATCTGGATTATCAAAGGCCATCCGCACTTTAATGGTTCTGGTGGCGGCTTCAGCATAGGGGTAGATATAAGAAAGTGTGCCATGAAAGGTTTTTCCGGGAATCGCGGTTAATTGCATATCAACGGCATCGTTTTCGCTGACCCAGGGCAGATCAGACTCATACACCTGCGCTATGACCCAGACTTTACTGAGGTCGGCCAGCATATATAACTCGGTTTGTGGGGTGACATATTGGCCTTCACGGGCGCCGATATTAATTACTGTGCCATTAAACGGAGAATGGATATGCAGCGCTTTAGGGATATTGCCTGTTTTCACCATATCGTGAATTTGATGCTCAGGCACATCAAGTAATGCCAGACGTTGCCGCGCTGAAACAACCATTTGTTCTGCACTGTGGCGAATATCGTCAAAGGGGCTGTTTTCCAAGGTTTTTGCACTGCTAATCGCCAATAAGTATTCCTGTGAGCTGGTGACCAGTTGTGGCGAATACACACTTAATAACATCGTGTTTTTATCAACCTTGGTACCTGTTTTATCGACAAAAAGCTTTTCAACCCAGCCTTCTGTTTTGGGGTGAAGTTTAGAAATACGCTCTTCGTCATAAGTGACTTTACCCACGGTGCGAATAAGGTGGGACAAACTCGATAATTTGGCTGTCGCGGTACGAACCCCTATGTTTTGTTCAGTGACCGGATCAATTTTAACGGTGCCTGTTTTGTCTGGCGTTGGCGCTTTTTCTTCATAGACGGGTATATAGTCCATGCCCATATGATCCTTAGCTGGAACAGGTGAAGTGACCTCAGGGTTCATTGGGTTACGGTAATACAAGGGTTTGGCCTGCTTCTGTGGTTTTTCTGCTGTCACTGCTGGCGGGCTGACAAAAAACTGGTATGCCATTAACCCACCAACTCCAATCAATAAGCCGCAGATTAAGCTGATAAAAATAGACGTTGTTTTATTCATAAAAAGTGTCCTTACCTACACTGGCCTTCAGATTTGCTAATGCCGTTTTTGCTGTTTTTACGCTAAGCCATAACTGGGTTTCATAGTCATAAAGTGTGATTTGTGCTCTTACCAGGTTAAGAAAGTCGACTTTATTCACCTGATAACCCGATAGCATTGACGCTATGGTTTGTCGCGCCTGAGGCAAGATGCCTGTATTCAATAAACTATATTGCTGACGTGCCTGTTCATACTGAGTCATGTAGTTAGCAATATCTGCCTGAACCTGATTCCAGCTATCCTGATAGGCGAACTGCTGCTGTTTTAATTCACTGTTTTTTTGTGAAATGGCCATTTTTTGTTTTTTGTCGGCAAATAACGGCACGTTAATTCCGACTTGCAAGGACAGCATGTCACTGCGATCTGATCCATCCAGGTTATTGCCTTGTCTGAGACCATAAGCTGCCGAAACTTTAAAATCAGGTAACACGTTTTTTTCAGCTAAGGCTTTCTCTTCTGCTGCGGCAGCAATTAGGTGTTTTTGTTGTTGTAGAAATGGCCTGTTCTGTTTCGCGAGATGGAGAATGTCCGTGACAGGTTTAATATCGGGGAGTGTGGTGTCGATATTCTGAAAGGCTGGAAGCTTGATGGGCGTATCCGTAGGTCGGCTAAGTAAGGTGTTGAGTCTGATAACGACCTGTTCGCGTTGACTGTTTAACTCTATCTCACGGTTTAGGAGCTTGGATAACTCCAGCTGAGCCAACAGTACATCTTGTTGCAGACCATGGCCTACACGGTATTTTGTTTCAGCAATATCAATAAACTGCTTAAGTAGCGTTTTATTGGTGGCAATAATATTCAACGTTTTTTCCAGATAAAACAGTTGCCACCAGTAGCTTGTTACATACTGGGTTAGCCGCTGTTTATACTCAGTCGTCATAAACGCGCTGGCATTAGCTCGTTCAGTGGCCGCTTGTTGTTTCAGTGCTAACTTGCCGGGAAATGGAATCTCCTGACTAATACCTAATTGCCATTGCGTCATGGCTTCTTGCGAAGTATTGAGACTATCTGTCGGTAAGTTAATCAGGCCCATGCTGATCATAGGATCTGGCAGACTGCCAAGTTGTGAGGGAAGGGCAGACATCGCTTCAGCCTGAGCCTGGCGTTGAGCAAGCCCCGGGTTGGACTGTTCTGCCAAAGTTATGGCTTTATCCAGGGCTAAGACAGCTGGTGTCTGTTCTACGCTATATGGCGTATCTTCAGTCGCATAAGCAGCTGGTATAAGAGAAATTAGTGGTAGTAAAACCAACCACGCGCTAATGGGTATATTCCATCGATTCATAAGCTTCACCAATCATTAATAATGATATGAGCACAGATGTGCGAAGGCCTCAAAAGTATGAGGTGATAGGTGTTATGCGCTTATAGGGGGTCTGAATAGGGAGCTGTGTTGCTCAGTTGGTTTGGTTTCAATCTGACTCGTAGTGAGCAGAACAAACAGTGGCTGATTAATGGTGTGATAGGACTTAGATGGAAGGGCGACACTGTTAAAACAGCTATGATGACTGGATTGACAATGATCCATATTCATACAATGTGTGCAGTCTTTTGATGAAGTCTCTGCGCAGTGTTTGTCAGTATCATCAGATTGAATATGATGCGATGAAGAGTGAGACATATCTGAACCCATTTCTGGCTTTTCTGCATGCGCTGACCATGATGACAAGGTCATCATCAGTGTCATACATATCAGCAGCAAATGTGTCGTTAATGTTTTCACGTTGTGTCTTATTCAGTCGCGTTTTGTTTTTCTTTAAATTCTGCTTTTATCGTTTCTAATGCCGCTGGAATGGCATCACAGGCTTCAATATTACCAGTACATTGACTACATTCATATGCTTTCCAGCCAGCGGCAATATATTCTTCTTTATGTGGGCTAGGCAAGCGGTTGGCAATACCAATTGTGGATTTTGCCCGTGTAGAAATATAGCCATATTCACCTTTACAAAAGCGGAGTTGATCTGGATTCTTCTTAAGATCATATTTTTGATGAATTTCGATACCTACTTCACGTAAATAATGAAGCTCGGCGTATAATTTTTGTAAACTATCTCCACTATATTGATAGTTAATATTGCCAGCAAAAACAATAGGACTGAGAGATAGTAATAGTAACAAGTGAAATATTTTCAATGGTTTACTCCTCGTATTCAATTATGTTGTTGGCAATATGAATACAGTTAAGTTCAATCGTACATATGATATATGAAAAATGCATTCAGTAGGGAGGATGAGCTCATGGTGGTGTATGAAGTAGGCATTTCCAGTCTTGGGTGTTTATTAGTTGCCAAAAACGATAAAGGGATTTGTTTTGTGGCATTAGCAGATGAAGCTGATCTTTTAGTCGAGTATCTTTTGAAAAAATATCCACATGCAAAACAGCAAGTAAACGATACCGTATTAACGGGGTATTTAATCCAGATTCTTAACTATATCGAGTCACCAAGTGGTGAGTTAAATCTACCCATAGAAATGGTAGGCACATCATTTCAAAAGTTAGTTTGGAATACTTTATTGAGTGTCCCTGCTGGGCAAACACGAACGTATACTGAGCTAGCCAATATGTTAGGCAAACCATCATCCGTCAGAGCCGTAGCTAATGCTTGTGCCGCGAATTCACTAGCTTTGCTGGTTCCTTGCCATCGTATTGTGAAAAAAAATGGAACAGTCTCCGGTTACCGTTGGGGTGTTGAGCGGAAACAAATTTTATTGCGTCGTGAAAGGAAGCTGTTAAGTGTTTGATTTTCTCTGTAGTGCAATCTTATCAATACTCGATTTTACATCTATTGGTTAAAATTTAACCAGCCATTAAAGCTTGTCACAAAAGAGTCACTTACAGATTTACCAGAAAGTTATCCACATGCTTATCCACTGAAATTGTGGGTAATATGTAAAACTATTTGCTATCAGTGCTTTTTATTGTTGTCTTAATTTTGTCTTTCATATGAAACTATCTAGTGCTTAAATTTTAACCACTCACCAAAGCTTGTCATAAAAGAGTCACTTACAACTTTACTAGAAACTTATCCACACCTTTATCCACCGAATTTGTGAGTAAAGTGAATAACATTATTTTTTTGGAACACGATATATCAAACTCACAAAGCGAGATATATCAACATTTTTCAGATGATTTATAACATGGTTACATTTTAACCATGTTATAAAGACCACCATAAAAGAAACACTTACAGATTTACTAGAAAGTTATCCACATTGTTTTCCACAGAATTTGTGGGTAACTCACAAATATGTGATTAACTTTGTAGAAATCTGCTTGCGAACAACAAACTTAGCAAAACTTTCTATATAATCCGTTTAAGATTTATCAAATAAGTCATGAGAGTGAGAGTGTTAGATTGTTCAAGGTGAAATATCATTTTTTTATTTTGATAGGATTGTTAATAACTTTCCCTCCAAATGCGTTAGCGATTGATACAGGCATAGAAGGCCTGTCTATAAATGGTTATGGCTCATTGGGAATCACCTATAATGGAAGTGATGATCTCTTATACCGAAATTCAATAGAGCAAAAAGGGATTGATCATGGCTTTGATCCGAGAACGCTCTCAAATCTTGGTTTACAACTTGATTATCAGTTTGATCATAAGCTGAGATTTACTACACAATTCTTATTAAATGAGCGAGCTGAGCACTCATTTAACCGAAGGATTAAAACAGCTTTCTTTTCTTATCATGCGAATCAAGCATTCGAGTTCAACATTGGCCGTTTAGCGAATGATGTTTTTATGTCCTCCGAATATAAAAATGTGGGATTTGCTCGTCTATGGGCACACCAACCAGTCGAATTCTATGGTCAGATAGCAGGAGATTCATACGACGGGATAGAGTTAAAGAATCATTCAAAAGTAGCAGGTGGTGTTTTGACAGCATCACTATGGGGAGGGCGGAGTCGTTTCCCTTTTGCGACTAGTAATGAGACCGGCGAACTCATGTTTGAGCCCAATTATGGAGCCGGCCTACGTTGGGAAAATCAGACCTGGCTATTTCGTGTCCTATACTCACAAGCTAAGATTAACTCTAAAGATGATTCGGGTGCTATTCTTGATGAGGCATTAGTTCAAGCCTCAAAGTTTGGTTGGCCTGAAGCCGCTTCTGTAGCAGGGTTCTCTATCAACGACTCTTGGTTAAGATATTTAACTACAGGGCTTCGATATGACAAAAATAATTGGCAGGTTCAAAGTGAACTAAGTGTCGTGAAAGCTGACACCAAAGTTCATGATAAATATGCCGCTGCCTATCTAAGCGTGGGTCACCGGTTTGGTACGGTGACGCCATATTTCATTATCAGTAAATTTAAAACGCTTGGGGGCAGGGAGAAAGTGTCGCCAGCGCCAGACTTCATCCCTGCTTATCAACAATTGGAATCCATCACACAAGCGACGATAAACGCAAGTTATACCGATCAAGGAACAATTGGTATTGGTGCGCGATGGGATATTTCACAGACAGTGTCTTTAAAGGCACAGTGGGATCGTACCTGGGTAGAAAAATACGGCGACTTTATTTTTGAAAGAAAAGAGCAAGTAGATAAACAACGTATTTTTAATACTCTAAGTCTGACTATGGACTTTATATTCTGATGAAAACAGTATTAGTTATATTTGTATTGTTTTTATCGTTAATGCCACGGTTGGGTGTATCTGATGATGTAGTGGTGGTAGCTAATAAATCTAATCCACTAACTGGTTTAACGAAACAGCAAATCATCGATATATTTATGGGCCGAACCAAATTCTACGCATCGGGTCAGCGTATTGTTTTATTGGATCAAAAACTTGATTCGTCTGCTAGAAAGCTGTTCTACCTAAATCTTGTTAATAAAACATTGAATGAAATTAATTCATATCGCGCCCGTTTATTATTTTCAGGACGCTCTTCACTGCCAAAAGAAGTCAGTTCAGACGAGATGATTAAGCTTTTAGAGAATGATCCCGATGCGATTGGTTATATCAATGCTGATAAAGTGAATGATGAATTAAAAGTACTGGGTTATGTTGACTAAGCTTCATGCCAGTATTGCAACACGGTTAGCCGTTATTCTGGTGTTAGCTGGGGCTATATCTGCAATATGCACCGGTTATTTATTCTACAGTTATACGTCTTCTAAAGAGTTTGAGCAAAGCCAGAAAAGTCTGGCACAGCTCGTTCACGCAGTATCACAGACAGCCGCTATAGCGGCCTATTTAGACGATATAACACTGGCAAAAGAAGTGGTTGAAGGTATTGCTGGCAGTGATTTGGTGAAAGCGGTTGAATTAAAGTCAACACAGGAAACGCTGGCATTGCGAGGCACAATGCCCAAAGAACGCTTCGAAACGATGAGTTTTACTCTGGAATCCCCATTTAACACTGGCGAAATCGTTGGTAGATTAAGTATTGCACCTAATACCGCACTAATTAAATCGGATGCCAAAAAAGCGGCTATTAATCACGTTGTATTAATTTCTGTTCAGACATTTGTGCTGACCTCTCTCATTATATTTTTAATAAATACACAGCTCATTTCAGAAATTAAACGTCTTGCCAAACGTTTACACAGCATTCGAATTGGTAGTGATCAGCGCTTAGTCGCAACAAAGACACATAAAAATGACGAGATTGGTTTATTAACCAATGATATTAATGAGTTATTAAGCTCTGTTGAGGAGAATATCAGTCTTGAACGAGCGCTCCGCTTAGAAGTTGAAGAGCTTGAAAATCGATTCAGAGATATCTTTGAGCAATCTAGTCATGGTATTGCTATTGTTGATACTAATGGCAGAATGAAACTGCATAACCCTTCCTTTAAAAACATCATAGGCAAAGAGTTATTTGAAAAAATTTCGAAACAAACATCCATGTCATTTTTTGCACTTTTTGGTGAGGAAAAGGGGCGACTGGAGTTGGCCGCTAAGGATGTACTATTAAGTGGTGAATCACGCGCTGTTGATATAAAGATCGATGGTAGCTCACAAACGCGTTGGTTATATTGCCTAATTTCTATGATGACAGATGATGATAAAGAGTCGTCATTTGAAATTGTGTTACAGGATATTTCTGAACGCCGTAACCGTGAAGAAAAATTAAAAGGGCAAGCTGAAGTTGATGCACTGACTAATTTATATAATCGCGGTGCCGGGGAGAATATGATTGCTCAGCTTATTTCAGGGGCAGAGTCTAAACGTTCTTCATACGGTTTGTTTATGATTGACCTGGATGGTTTCAAACCCGTTAATGATCAATATGGTCATGAAGCAGGGGATAAAGTATTAATTGCTGTTGCAAATAGATTAGTAAATTCAATTCGAGCTGATGATATTGCGATACGTTGGGGGGGAGATGAGTTTGTTATTTTTGCCCGGTTAGCTACAGACTTGCTTGAAGCCAGCAGTATTGCAGAAAAACTGTTAGGCATTTTGCAGAAACCAATCGAATGTCAGGCAGGCAAAAACGTTGTGGTTAGTGCTAGTATCGGCATAGCACTTTATCCATTTAATGCAGATAATATTGAGACATTGCTTAAGTATGCTGACTTAGCGATGTATGAAGTTAAATCCAAGCATAAAAATGGTTATAACTATTTTAAACAACCAACGTTTAAAACATCAGAAACAGATAATCTTATCACTGGATTTTAAAATGCCCGGTGCTTCCACCGGGCATTTTATTAGCAGTATTACTGAATAGGTAAATAGACTAATTTACCGCCTTTCATATCGGGCACCATTATCGATTGACCATCAGCTGACAGACTAATATCAGCAGCAGAAACAAAGTCTTCACTGATAAGCTGAGGTGTGGCTTTCGGTTCAACTAATTGCCAAACCTTACCATTTCCCCAATCACTCACATACAGATAACCCTTACTGTCTCTAACCAGACCATCAGCACCACCAAAACCTTTATTCAGTGCTTCAGTTTTGCCTGAGCTAATACTGGCACGATACAAATCACCGGTACCAAAGTCAGCGACAAGAAGAGAGTCATTTCCATCCATAAGCAATCCGTTTGGACGTTTGATAGCTGATGAGTCATTCAGAATTTCGCTGACTTTGCCTGCTTGAGTGATTTGATAAATTCCGGCATTTTTACCATCGTCTGTGCCGCTATCGGAAACATATAAGGTACCATTACCATCAATCTCCATATCATTCAGGAAGACAGGTTTACCTGGAAAGGCGTTAGTATCAGCTATCACAGTAACCTGACCTTGCATATCGACTTTAACCACATGGTCGACATCTGCCACATACAGTTCGTTATTCCATAGGTCGATGCCTTTAGGATCATTTAAACCTGTGGCTAAGGTTGTTTTTTGACCTGACGTTTCGATAACTGTGATCTTACCGTCACCCGCTTTACCAAACTCACCAATTTCCGTGATAAATACGCGACCATCAGGTGCAGCAACAGCTGATTCAGGCATCTGTAGACCATCAATGGTTTGTGTTTTAGTGCTTGAAGCTATTGCGCTTGAAGCAGCATCATTATCACCGTAACTCACACGATAGATGACATCGTTGTAGTCATCAGAAATGAGTAGTGAACCATCTGAAAGTTGCAATACATCGGTCGGACGTCCCCAAGCTTCGCCATTTTGTAACCAACCATCAATAAAGACTTCCTGATCTTTTACCTGATAATTATCATCAAAAGTGACACGCATTAATTTGTAACCTACAGGACTGGTTCTGTTCCATGAACCATGCTGAGCAATAATGGCATCGCCTTTATAATCGGCTGGGAACATGTCACCTGTATAGAATTTGAGACCTAAACTGGCAGTATGAGCCTGAAATTCTTGCTCAGGGAAAGTCACTTTTTGTGGTGCTTTTTTACCTTTCCAGTCCGGATGCTGAGCCTTACCACCAGCATAATAAGGGAAACCAAAATGCATACCAGCTTTAGGAGCAGCATTGAGTTCGCCCGGTGGATTATCATCACCCATCATATCGACATTATTATCTGTGAAATACAAGGTGCCGGTGTCTGGCTGAAAATCCATACCAACAGAATTTCTAATGCCCTTCGCATAGACTTCAGCATCACTACCATCGGCATTCATACGAATGATACTGGCTTCAATACCTTGTGGGTTACAGATATTACAAGGCGCGCCTACAGTCACATAAAGCTTGTTATCAGGACCAAAAGCAATATAGCGCCAGCCATGATGTGCTTTATCCGGGAGCTTATCGTAAATAACCTCACGCATTTGTTTAAAAGGTAAGTTGAGATCAAAACCTGGGGCAGGGTAGATGGCTATGCGATTTTGCTCAGCAACATAGAGGTTACCCTGATGCATGGTCACACCATTACCGACCTTCAAGTCATCTAGAATTTTGACCACTTTATCGGCTTTACGATCTTTATTTTTATCGACGACAGCAAAGACATTATTACCACGGGTGCCGACAAAGACTGTTCCTGTTGACTGACCTAATGCCATTTGGCGAGCACCTTCGACCTCGGCATAGACATCAATATGAAAACCTTCTGGTAAATTGAGTTTGTGTAGGTTTTCTTCTGCATCGGCACGATCAGCCAATGTGGCTTGTGCCGTTAGTCCTAAGGTACCGGCTAGTATAAGTTGTGTAATTGTCTTGAGTGTCATACATCCTCCTTTAGTCTGTATTTTCCTGATAATGTGCGTATCAATTACTCGGTAAGAAATAATCGATATGATGCTTCTGTCGTATCAGTAAAAACGATACGTCACTGATACATTGTGGGCTTGCCTAATAAAACGTGGTTTATGCTTATTTCTACGAGCTGTGATTATTCAGATAGAAAAGGGTAGTCAACATAACCGTGTGCATCCCCCCCATAAAACGTCTCACTGTCAGGTGTATTCAATGGTGACTGATTTACAAACCGTTCAACTAAATCAGGGTTGGCGATATACAGTTTGCCAAATGATATACAGTCTGCAGCGCCATGCTTAATTGCCACATTAGCAGTATCAAAATTATATTCACTATTTGTCATATAATTTCCTTGATACCACTGACGGCATAAATCCAGATCAAATTCTGGACCTGCAGCACCCGGGGCGTCTGAACCCATTTCAGTGATATGCAAATAGGCTAAATTGAACTTGTTTAATGCTTTGATAATGTACTCGAAGGTTTGTTGAGGTTGACTGTCTTTCATATCATTGAAAGGTTGCAACGGAGACAAACGTATACCAACGCGATCAGAACCCCAGATTTTACAGACTTCATCGACTACTTCTAATGTCAATCTGGAACGGTTCTCAATACTGCCACCATAGCTGTCTTGACGTTGATTACTACCATCACGTAAAAATTGGTCAAGCAGGTAGCCATTGGCAGCGTGCACTTCTACACCATCAAAGCCTGCAGTTAATGCGTTATAAGCTGCTGTTCTGAAATCATCAATACTTTGTTTGATTTCATCCGTGGTCATTGCCGCGGGAGTTTCATAGGGTTTCATTCCCTCATAGGTATACACATCACCTGCAGGCTTAATGGCTGACGGTGCTTGCGGTTTCATACCTTCGGGTAACATAGATGAATGTGAAACCCGGCCACAGTGCCATATTTGTAATACGATCTTGCCACCTTCAGCATGCACGGCCTTGGTTATTTTTTTCCAGCCTTCAATTTGTGCTTTGCTGTAAATACCTGGTGTATTTGGATAACCAACACCCTGAGCTGAGACTAATGTCGCTTCAGTAATAATCAATCCAGCCGAAGCTCGCTGTCTATAGTATTTAACATTCATCGCCGTCGGGACTAGACCTTCACCTGCACGATTACGCGTTAAGGGGGCCATTATCACGCGGTTTTTAAGTCTGATAGAACCCAGTTCAACAGGCGATAAAAGTGACTGCGTTTGCTGATTCATTGATGTCATTGTGAATCCCTGATTTAAAGTTTGATAACAATTTTTCCTAACTGATTATTGGCTTCTAAATAGCTATGTGCAGCTACGATATCGTCAAAATCAAATGTCTCAGCAATAACCGGGCTGAGCTGCGAATGTTTTAGCCAGTCATAAATTTTTTCTTTAGCTTTTGCTAAACGCTCAGGAGCACTGGTTAATTCAAATAGGGTATAGCCACGAATCGTGAGGCCTTTTTGTAGTGCTGGGAATAAAGGATAAGGTGTCGGCTGAGTACTTAATGCGCCATATTGAAAGATCATGGCAGATGGCGCACAAGCTTCGGCTAAGGTCATTAACATAGGACCTGCAACAGGATCGAAGACGATATTGACACCACGACCATCAGTGATTGCCATCACCACATCCACGACATCATCTTGTTCACTGATAATGACATGCTCAGCCCCTAACTCATGTAGTTGTTCTACTTTCTCAGCTGTTCTTGTCATTGCTATAGGTGTTGCACCAATCAAGTTACATAACTGTATTGCAGCAAGACCGACACTGCTTGATGCTGCTGGAATCAACACGTAATCACTGGCCTGCATCTTGGCGATATCAATCAAGGCACCATAAGCCGTTAAGTATTGCATCCATACCGAAGTCGCCTGTTCCCAGCTTAAATTTTCTGGATGACGTGTGACAGCAGTGATCGGCATATTAGTGAGTTCAGCATAAGCACCATATTGATTCATCGAAAAGTTAGGAATAGTACTGACCGCATCACCCACTTTGAGATGTTTAATGTTGTCACCTACCGCGGTAACGGTGCCTGAACATTCATAACCAATACGGGCAGGAAATTCGGGTGCTTCAAGATAATGGCCACTACGGAACATCGCTTCTGCCCGGTTTAAACCAATAGCATGTACTTCAATCTGCACTTCGTCTGCAGATGGTGCTGGTACAGCTTCGTCAATAATGCTTAAAACGGATGGCTCACCGGCCTGTGAAAATTGGACTGTTTTTGTCATAAAGCGCTCCTTCATTTATAGGCTTGCTTGCAGAATTTTGTGGCTTTTATCCAGATCGATATCGTTGTGTTCGCCTAAGGTTGTAAGACCATGCTCACCCAATTGTTTGATCATTGCTGGAATGGCATCAGCACTGATCTGATAATCAGTCAGATGCGTTTTTACCCCCATTCGTTCAAAAAAATCTCGGGTTTTTGTAATGGCAATGCCGATTCGTTCTTCTCTGCTGCCATCTTTGAGTCCCCAGACGCGTTCCGCATACTGAAGTAATTTGGCGGATTTTTTGTCTCGTTGTTCCTGAAGCACGCTAGGTAATAAAATAGCTAATGTCTGAGCATGATCTAATCCATGTAAAGCGGTAATTTCATGCCCAATCATGTGTGTTGCCCAATCTTGAGGAACACCCGCGCCAATCAAACCATTTAGAGCCAAGGTGGCTGTCCACATAAAGTTGGCCTGCAGATCATAGTTATCTGGTGTTTTAAGCAACTCTGGACCAATCTCAATCAGTGTCTGAAGTAAGCCTTCTGCAAAACGATCCTGAACCGCTGCATTCACAGGATACGTCAGGTATTGTTCCATGATGTGTGTATAAGCATCGACGACCCCGTTTGCTAATTGCCGAGGAGGTAAAGTGTAAGCTTTGGTGGGGTCTAAAATTGAGAAAGCCGGATAGACTAAAGAGCTGCTGAATGCTAGTTTTTCCTGTGTTTCATAACGGGTTATGACAGAGTTAGCATTCATCTCTGATCCTGTGGCTGGTAGTGTCAGTACTGAGCCAAACGGTAAGGCCTGTTGGATGTTACTAGCATGATTAACCAGTATTTCCTGCCAAGGGTCATCCTCACACTGTACGGCAGCAGCCACAAATTTAGTGCCATCTATGACCGAGCCTCCACCAACAGCCAACAGGTAATCTAAATCATGATGACGAATGTGTTCGACAGCTCGCATTAAAGTGCTATAACTGGGATTAGCTTCAATACCACCAAACTCTTCAATATGACGATCACCTAAAGCAGTCACCACTTCATCTATCGTTCCATTTTTACGGGCGCTCTCACCACCAAACATGATTAGAACTCTGGCTTTTTCAGGGACTAGCTCGTTAAGTTGACTAACCTGGCCTTGACCAAAAAGAATTCGTGTTGGATTGTAAAAATTAAAATTATTCATTTTTAACGCCTTAAGAATTTAATAGACTAGTCGTCTATGATTTGGGTAAATTTTATGCCTTAACGAGTTGTGTTAATGGCGAGTTTGGTACGCGTCAGGTTCATTGCAAGATCTAAGGCGCTGGAAGTGTGATTGACCTTGGTTATCAATGTGGCACCTAACCATAAGTAATAAAGTTCTTCTGCTAGTTCTTTTGCATCAAAGTCAGTGACAATTTCATGATTATCAATAGCCTCTTGAATGCAAGATGAAAGTAGTTCAATAATCTGTTGCGTACCTTGTTTGAGTGACAGACGCATATTTTCCGATAGGTCAGTCACTTCACCACTTAATTTCACCACTAAACAGCGATCAGTACTGGTATCGTCACATTGCGTCATTCTCCAGCGTTCAAAATAAGCAAATAGGCGCTCAATGGCCGCGTGTTCATTTATTTGTAATTGCGCGTTTAGTGACTGCAGGTATTGTTCAAAATAATGCTCGAGTAATGCACAGCCAAACTGTTCTTTGGATTCGAAGTAATGATAAAAGGATCCTTTTGGCACATTGGCTGTTTTCAGTATTTCATTGAGGCCGACAGCAGAAAACCCCTTGCCAAGAATGATCTGTTGTGCCGTATTCAGAATCTGTTGCCGTGTATCTGGCGTGTTTGCTTTATTGCTCTTTGTCATTTATCTATCATTTCATGTATTAGACCAGTCGTCTAGTTCTTGTTCGTTTCCGTTTATGAAACTATGCAAGAAATAATGGAACAAGGATTGCTTTAGCTTTGTCAGAGTTGAAAGTGATCATGTTTAGCACGTAAATTACCTATTGAGGTGCTTAACCACTTTCGTTTCAGCAAAACATGCACTGTTTTGAGGCAACAAACGCAAAGGAGCAGGATGTCTATCATCTGGCAACAAGCGATCAACACTGCGCAGCAATTGCGCCGTCGTTTGCACAGTCAACCAGAGCTAGGTTGGCAAGAAGTGCAAACGGCTCGTCTAATTAGAGAACAATTAGATTTACTTGCTATTCCATGGCAAAGCTGCGCTGAGCTAGGTACTTTGGCAAGGTTAAATCCTAATAGTAAAGCTAAACCCCATATTGCCCTTAGAGCAGATATGGATGCACTTCCCATTAAAGAACAAACACATCAGGCCTGGCGCTCTCAAAATGAGGGGTGTATGCATGCCTGCGGACATGACGGTCATACAGCGACATTGTTGGCTAGTGCTGCCTGGTTAAAATCAGTGGAGGAGCAACTCCCTGGACCCGTGACATTACTTTTTCAGCCTGCAGAAGAGGGTGGTCATGGGGCTAAAAAGATGATTGAAGATGGTGCCTTGAACGGGATAGATGAAATCTACGGCTGGCATAACTGGCCGGCGATGCCCTTTGGAAAACTTGTTTGCCCAGATGATATCGTGATGTGTGGTAATGGCACATTTGATATCACGTTGCTAGGCCAAGGTGGTCATGCGAGCCAGCCTGAATTATGTCGTGATCCTGTACTGGCTGCCAGTGCAGTCACGATGGCACTTCAACAAATTGTGAGTCGTCATTTATCTCCACAACAGGCTGCTGTCGTCAATGTCTCATCTATCGAAGCCCCCAGTGCTGCCACGGTGATTCCTGATAAAGCTTTATTAGCTGGAAGTATTCGTGTTCCTGATCAACAAACTCGTGAACTCATCAATCGTCTTATCATCGAGATCAGCCAACAAACTGCCGCCGCTTATGGCGTGGATTGTCAGGTCAATATCTATCCAAGGTATGAAGCAACTATCAACCATGCTTTTCAGGCGCAGAGTGTACGAAAACACTGGCAAGCAGAACATGGACTTGAAGGGATGGATACAACAACATTAACACCGATAATGGCCTCTGAAGATTTCAGTTATTACTTAAATGAAATACCAGGTGCCTTTGCTTTGATTGGCGCCAATGATGGCCCTGAACATCAATCGGTTTGTCACAGTCCCTTTTACGATTTTAATGATCAACTTATTCCGTTGGTTTCTCGTCTTTATGCGCGTCTGGTCGGTGCGCCTTTGCCTGAATAACTGACTACATCATCTGCTGTGTAACAGTGGGTGTCATTAACCAGGAGGTAGTAAATGAGTATATTTGAACAACGTGAGTCCAATATCCGTGCATATTGTCGTGTTTATCCTGTCGTTTTTGATAAGGCCGTTAACGCCAGGCAAACCGATGAAGATGGTAGAGAATATATTGATTTTTTTGCTGGTGCAGGTGTATTGAACTTTGGTCATAACAATGAACGTATGACTTCGGCTGTGGTGGATTATATTCAGTCGGGCGGCGTGACTCACGCTCTTGATATGCAAACAACAGCAAAACGTGATTTTATGGAAAAGTTTGAAAAAACTATCCTCAAACCACGAGACATGACACATAAAATGCAATTTGTGGGTCCTACTGGGACAAATGCTGTTGAAGCGGCAATGAAGTTGGCAAGACGTGTGACGTCACGCCAGGAAATAGTTGCTTTTACTCGTGGTTTTCATGGCATGACTTTAGGCTCCCTAGCTGCAACAGCAAATCGTTATTTTCGTGGTGCAGCCGGTGTGCCATTAAATCATGTCTCACATTACCCCTTTGGTTGTGAAAAACCATGTATTGGTTGTGAATCAGGGTGCGGTATTCAAGGCTTGGAGCACCTTCGTTCGCTCTATTTGGATACATCTAGTGGTGTAACGCCTCCAGCAGCATTTTTACTTGAGACGATTCAGGCTGAAGGCGGTGTGAACGTTGCTTCTAAAGAGTGGCTTCAAGAGCTGGCCAAACTTGCTCGTGAAGTAGGTTCTCTTCTCATTATCGATGATATTCAGGTGGGTATGGGCCGAACCGGATCTTTCTTCAGCTTTGACGATATGGATATTGATCCTGACATCATCTGTTTGGCAAAAGGCTTGGGCGGTATGGGCACCCCAATGGCAATGAATTTAATTAAACCGGAAGTTGATGAATATTGGGCCCCTGGTGAGCACACAGGGACATTCCGTGGCCAGAGCCTGTCATTTATCGCTGGTAAAGAAGCTCTGAGCTATTTTGATAATGATGAGCTGATGAATGAGGTCAAACAAAAAGCCGACAAAATGAACCAGGCGCTGGCACCACTGGAGGAAAAGTTTGAACAAATTCAGGTGCGAGGCAAAGGCATGATCATCGGCTTGGATGTCACTACCGGTGAGCAAGCCAAAGCGATTGTTGATGAATGCTTCAAAGCCGGTTTATTGATTGCCAGTTGTGGCACTGGTGGGCGCGTGGTCAAACTCATACCCCCCTTAACTATACCTGAGGATGATTTAGTCGCTGGCTTGGATATTTTAGTGCAAACCACTTATAAAGTGATGGAGAAAGCAGCATGAGACAACGTGATGATATGACCTTTCCCTTTGAGGAGTATGAACGCCGCCTGAGCGAGTTACGTGTTCGAATTGCTCAACGGCATCTGGATGCTGTGGTGATCACTGATCCGGAAAATATCATGTATATGACCGATTATCAGACGACAGGCTACTCCTTCTTTCAAGCCTTGGTGGTACCACTGGAGCAGGAGCCATTTATGATCACCCGGGCAATGGAAGAGTCTAATATTATTGCTCGTACCTGGGTGGAGCGAACACGGCCTTACCCAGATACCGGCGATGCTATTCAAATGTTAGTTGATGCCTTACGCGAGTTTGGTCTGTCTGATAAGCGGATTGGTTATGAGCGTAATAGTTATTTTTTCCCTGCTTATCAACAAGACTTTATCCATACCACACTCACCGAAGGGAAACTACTCGATTGCTTCGGTATTGTAGAGCAGGGGCGAATCAGAAAATCAGCTGTAGAAATTGAATTAATGCATCGTGCTGCTAAAGCGACTGAAGCAGGTATGAAGGCCGGACTGGAGGCGGCTAGGGCTGGTGTGACTGAAAATGATATCGGTGCAGCGATAAGCTCAGCGATGTTTAGAGCGGGTGGAGAACCACCCGCAGTAATGCCCTATGTCACCTCTGGCCCACGCTCGATGATAGGGCATGCAACCTGGGAAGGAAGAACTGTCAAACCGGGTGAGCATGTTTTTCTTGAAGTCGGGGGATGTTATCGACGTTACCATACCGCCATGATGCGTACAGCCGTGTTGGGTGAGTTATCTGACTCTATGTACAAAGCTCAGGAAACGATGAAAAAAGCCTTGAGTGCCGTACATGAAACGGTTCAGCCAGGTATGACGGTGTCAGATGTCGATAACATGGTGCGTAACATTATTTCAGATAATGATATTGGCGCTCGTTTAATCACCCGCTCTGGGTACTCTATTGGTATTGCTTTCCCTCCTAGCTGGGATGAAGGTTATATCTGCAGCCTAAAACAAGGCGAGTCGGCTATTCTGGAAGAGGGAATGACCTTCCATATTATTCCATGGATGTGGGGTGTTGATGGTGATAAGACCTGTGGTATTTCTGACACCATTTATGTGACTGAGGATGGGTGTAAATCCTTTTTTACTATGGATCGTGATTTCACTGTTAAACCCGAGCAAGCAGATAAGAAATTAGTCGATATTAATGAGGCGCGTCCGACTGAGTCAGACGAAAAATCAAAACCGAAAGCCAAACAAACGAAATGAGGTGGAGATGTTAACTGCAACGAATCCATATACTGGACAAGAAATTCTTAGTTATGAATCGCTCGATGAAGAAGGCGTTAATCTTACGATAGCCAAAGCCGTTAATGCTTATGACTCATGGCGGACGATGAGCATTCAGCAGCGTGCGGAGATTTTAAAGTCAGTAGCGGCATCTCTGAGAAAAAATAAATCACTACTCAGTAAGCTGATGGCTGAAGAAATGGGAAAGCCAGTCAAAGAAGGTGGACCTGAAGTAGAAAAAGCAGCATGGTGTGCTGAGTTTTATGCTGAGCATGCAGAAGCATATCTGAGTAATGAAGAGTTGCCTTCTGATGCTTCAGAGAGCTTTGTTTGTTATCAACCGCTTGGCACCTTACTCGGTATCTTGCCCTGGAATGCGCCGCTATGGTTAGCTTTCCGCTATCTTGCACCCGCCTTAATGGCGGGTAATACCTGTGTGATGAAGCATGATCCGAACGTGCCTGGCTGTGCTCAGGCAATTGAGAAGGTATTCCAAGATGCTGGTGCACCGACTGGTGTCATGGTCAACTTACCTGTCGAAACAGCGTTAGTAGAAAAGGCAATTCGTCACCCTGATATTGTAGCTATTTCATTTACCGGTTCTGCCGGAGCAGGAGCAAAAGTGGCCTCTATGGCTGCCTCAGAAATTAAACCATCCGTATTGGAATTGGGGGGGAGTGACCCTTTGATAGTGTTAGCGGATGCGGACTTAGATGCTGCTGCTGATGTAGCCACTTTATCGCGCATTATCAATGCGGGACAGTCATGTATAGCAGCTAAACGTATTATTATTGAAACGAGTGTTTATGACACCTTTCTCGATAAACTAAAGATACGTCTTGAGAAATTAACGATGGGCGATCCACTGCATGAATCGACAGATATTGGCCCAATTGCCCGAGCAGATCTTCGTGAGAATCTGCATAGACAAGTAACCGAAACAGTTCAGGCGGGTGCCCGTTGCCTGTTAGGCGGTGAGATGCCACAGGGAAATGGGTTTGCCTATCCGGTTACTTTTCTGGCCGATGTGACAGCCGAAATGACAGCTTTTAAAGAGGAGACGTTCGGTCCGGTAATGTGTGCTATTGAGGCCGAATCTGCCGAACATGCGTTGGTATTGGCCAATGATACTGAGTTCGGACTAGGTGCTGGTGTCTGGACAAACAATGCTGAGTTGGCTAAGGATTTTGCGATGAAGATAAATGCCGGCCAGGTAGCTATAAATGGGATTGTGAAGACTGATCCACGTTTACCCAGTGGCGGCATAAAAAAATCTGGTTATGGACGTGAGCTAGGTCCGCACGGTATTAAAGAGTTTGTGAATGCCAAACAGGTATGGATCAAATAGTGCGCTTTTGGTGCTGACGCTTAAATTTGCGTCGGTACCATAACCAGGCTCCAGCAACACTTAATACAGCGGTGAAGAGACCGGTGATAAAGACTAACACTCGTCCAGTCAAACCAAATGCTTCACCGCTGTGTAAAGGGAATAACCAAAAGGCCGTTTTTTGTCTGAGTGTCATTTCATTGTAGTTTTGTTCGGCCAATACTTGATTGGTTTGTGGGTTTAACCACAATACAAAGCTACCTGAGGTTTGACGCGGGTCATTATCTGCATTTAAACGAATTTCAACACTAGGGTCCTGACTGGTTGGTGGGATGATGCGCTGCCATTGTTTATCAGGCCAGTATTGCTTGGCGCTACTCAGCCAGTTGTCAGGTTGTATAGGGCGGTTATCGAGCCACTTTATATCAGGTGAAAGTTTCGCTGGGCGATTAAGCAACCATTTAGTTTGATCGGGGAATATTAAACTAATACCACTGACGATTAAGGTAAGAAAAACCGGTAAGGTAGTCAGTCCTAAAGCAATGTGAGTGCGACGTAAACGTCCTACGGTTGATGTCGTTTTTTTGGTACGTGCTAATAACCAGTTCCAGGCTTTCTTTGTACGTGGCCAGCCATAATAAACGCCAACAATCACATTAATTAGCATCAATATAGCTAAAAAGCCTAATATGATTTCCATATTCTCACCTAATAAAAAGGTGAAATGAAATAGATAAACCATTGAAGTGAAGTAGCTCCCCCATTCACGAACAGATACTACATCCGCTGTGAAGGGATTAATCATGACTTCGATGATTTTCCCATGTAAAGATGACTGTGAGTTCATCTCGACAAAGGCGGTATACATTGCCGTATCATTCCTCGGCGTTCGTAATGAATTAATGTGGGCGACATCCGGTAATGCGTGCTGGGCTGCATACATAATTTCAGACAGTGGTGCAGGGGGGATATTTAAGCTTTTATTCAGTACGAGCTGAGGATTGAGCCACTCATCAATAGCATGATCAAACACAATGATAGAACCACTGATGCTTTGTAGTAAAAGTGGAATAAATAAAATCAGACCACTAATTCGATGAAACTCAATCCAGAATTTTCGCATGAAGAAAACTAACGTCTTTGCTTGGTAGTAGTTGGGGATAAAAGGAGTGGAAAAGACTGCCGAAGCAGGCAAATATTTATGTTAATAGAAGTGATAATTAATATCAAATAGGTTTTCTTGTTATTTATATAGTTCTAGCGATACCAGTCATTCATTTTCATGTGAGGCTTGAACATGAACACCTGTATTGTCTACCTCAACGTCAAAGGTAATGGGGCGGCAGCAGACTTCACAATCTTCGATATATTCTTGTGAATCGATAGTCGCGTCTATCACTACCGAAATCATTTCGCCACAATATGGGCATGAGACAGTTTGTTCTTGCAGTGCGTAGACCATTTTTTTCTCCGTCAAATTTTAGAAGAATGACTTAGATTTTGACTAGGAGTTCCAACTCATACTATTGAGTTGGTAAACAAATGGCGTTTGTCACCTAATCCAACACCTGTAGCAATAATTTGAAATCCCAGATTTTTATAAAAGTTGATTAGAGCCGGATAATGATCAACCGCATCTAATTGTACTGTTTTCCCCTGTGTTTGCTTCAGGCAAAACTGCATTAGTTGTTTACCGTAGCCGGATCCTTGCTTTTTGGGTGCCACGGCTAGTTGCGTAATATAAACATCTGCATCAGGTGCATGTGGCCAGCAGTCATTGTAATAGCCAGCTTTTTCTGTGCCGATAGCAATGCAGCCCAGAAGCTCATCATCTTTTTCCAAAATATAGACCTGCTTAGTTAGAAGGTTGTGTGCCACCGCATTGACATCATAAACCCCGAGCCAGTGTGACATACCTTGTTGATGCATATCATTAGCACAGAGGATTAATAGATCAGTGATACTGCTAATGTCTCTTTGTTCTGCTTTTCTGATTTGAGGGGAGGTCATAAAAAACTCGCGATAATACTACCAAGCACACACCATACAACAATGAGAACGGGCGATAAACGAAAAACCTGTAATAAAATAAAGCCTGCTGTGGCAATGATGATATCTGGATAAGAAATAACAACATGTAGCCATATTGGCTGATAAAGTGCGGCTGCAAGTAAGCCCACCATTGCGGCATTTATGCCAGCCAATGCTTTTTGTAAGACATTATTGTTCTGTATGTTCTGCCAGAGAGGTAAGATCGCCAGCATTAACAAAAATCCTGGCAAAAATAAGACTGATAATGAAACGATGGCACCAGTAATACCGCCACTCTCTCCTGGTAATAACGCCCCAAGGTAGGCTGAAATAGTGAATAAAGGACCAGGAACAGCTTGTGCAGCACCGTAGCCTGATAAGAATTGTTCAGATGTAATTAAACCTGTATCCACCACCCTGTTTTCCAGTAAAGGAAGTACTACATGGCCCCCCCCAAAAACGCTTGAGCCTGTCTGGTAGAGCAATGAACTAAGTTGAAAAAGTGGTTTGTCTATATTCAGTAATGATATGAAAAAGAGAAGAATAAAGAGGGTTAATCCGACGGCAGAGGTTTTTCTACCGTAAGGTAAACTGAATAAAGACTTTATATCTTGCTGCTCTGAATGCAGCAAATAAATTCCTGCAATACCACCAATAAACATGACAATAAACTGATTAAGACTGAATGGAACAAGGAGTAAAAACACAAGACTGAAAATGGCAATGATTCTGCGTTGGATATCTGGGCAGAGTTGACGTGACATTTTCAATACGGCATCAGCAACAACTGGCAGTGCCACAAGCTGCAAACCATGTAACACCACCTCTTTTAGTGGGAAAGAGAATGATGACACGCACAAGGCAAATGTAATCAAAATAATAGCGGATGGTAGAGTAAAGGCAAAAAAGGCGATAAGCGCACCAGCAATTCCACCTCGGTACAAACCGATACCAAAACCCAGTTGACTACTTGCCGGGCCGGGCAAGGTTTGACTTATCGCTAGGAGTTGAGTGAAATCTGCATCTGACAGCCATTGTTTTTTTTCTACGAAATTGGCTCTGAAATACGCTATGTGTGCAGCAGGGCCACCAAACGCTGTTAAACCTAGTAAAAAAAAGGCTTTAAATATTTCAAGCTGTATAGATACATTCACGTCTGGTGGCTCAGGTTCTTACTCATGTGGGCTTCATTACTTGTTTTATTTCAACATCGGCTAAAGCTTGTTTTTTCTTATAAGCCTGCTTGCCTTTAGTCCATATTCTTTCATGAACGTAAAAAGCAACAGTATTAATGGCTGGCTCGATTAAAGCCATTGTTCCACCTACCAACACACTTCCTGTCATAACATACCCAACAGTAAATGCGACGCTGAAATGGACGACTGCAAAGCTAATCGTTTTTTTCATGTTCGTTCTCCTTTATGTTGAGAATGATTATCATTTACCTGTCTGTGTTTGTACAACGACTTAAATGAATTTTATTGATAGATAAATTCGATAGATAAACCATCGCTTTTATCGATTGTTTATATAGAAATAAACTGTTTCACATTTTTCATACAGTGATTATGATGTGATTATATTTAATTCATATGAACGAATTAACATTCATGGTGACTATATATGTCTACTAAATAATAAGGAGGCTCATTAATGAGTACAATTGATATTGGTATCAATAAACAAGATAGACAAGATATTGCTGACGGTCTGAAAAGTTTGCTAGCGGACTCTTACACTCTTTATTTACAAACACACAATTTCCATTGGAACGTTACTGGTCCTCAGTTCCGTGAATTACATCTGATGTTTGAAGAGCATTATGTAGAACTAGCAGTAGCTGTTGATGATATTGCTGAACGCATTCGTACATTAGACGTGGCTGCTCCAGGCACATATAAAGCATTTTCTGAATTGAGTTCAATCAAGGAAGTAGAAGGTGTTCCTGATGCTAAAGAAATGGTGAACTTGTTGACTCATGGTCATGAACAAGTTGTTAAAACATGCCGTAAAGCACTCAAGCTTGCACAAGAAGCAGATGATGAGTCTTCTGCCGCATTAGTGTCTGACCGTATGCGTGTTCATGAAAAGACTGCTTGGATGTTACGCGCATTGAAACAGTAAGCTGGACCATAATTTAAACGAAAAGGGAGCATAAGCTCCCTTTTTTATTGTTTTTTCATTATTAGTTGTTTTAGCTCTTCTATTTGAGCAGATAAGTCTTCTATAGTGGCTTCACCAGCATGTTCTCTCTGCCACTGTTCGGCATTTTCTTTTTCCATAACATTCACCACAATACCTATAAGCATATTCAAAAAAGCAAAGGCATTGAGAAAAATAAAGCTGATGTAGAACGCCCAGCTCAGTGGGTAATGTTCCATTGTTTCATACATCACATCCGTCCAGTCTTCAAATGTCATCACTCGAAATAACGTCAGCATTGATATTGCAATATCACCCCATAATGCTTCATTCACCTTAGCAAAGAAAGTGGTGCCAATCGCGGCGTAAATGTAAACAATGATAAACATCAGTAAGGCGACATAGCCTAATTGAGGTAAGGCACGTAATAGTGAGTTTAATAAGACTCTTAATTCTGGGATAACAGATACCATCCGTAAAACACGGAATATCCGAATCAGACGGCCGACAAGGGCAAGTTCACTATCTTCGATAGGAATAAGGCTGACAACGACGATGATTGTGTCGAAAATATTCCAACCACTTTTGAAAAATTGGATTTTGTTGGTCTCAGCAAAAAAACGAATACTGATTTCAATTAGGAAAAAAATGGTGATCGCATAATCGAGCCAAACAATAACTGTCAGGACTTGAGCTGGCATATTATATGTTTTTGCACCGATCATTAAGGCTGAAAAAAGGATGACAGCGACCACCACCGTTTCAAAAATTTTGTTTTGTTTGATACTAAGAAAAATAGCCGCAAAACGATTCGTTTTTTGGGTTAATGATGAGGCCATTTTTGCTCCTGTTGAAAATAGATCTCTTGGCTAGCTGCGGAATGATAGCGATTGCAAAAATTTATGCAAGTTAGCATGTTATGTACTCAACAGATATGCTATGTTCAGTTTTTGCTATCAAGGGAGAACGATGATGACGACACTACGTGATATCGCTGGATTAGGTCATAATGCCTCAGCATTAAGCGAGTCTGCACTCATTTTGATTGATTGCCAGAATACCTACAGGGAAGGGGTGATGAAGCTGGAGAATGTCGAACCAGCATTGGTGCAAGTCAGAAAATTACTGGACCTTGCACGAGAACATGGCACTCCCGTTTTCCATATTCAACACGATGGTGGTAAAGGCTCACCTTATGACCTCAATAGCAGGCTTGGCGCTATTGCAGATGAAGTTGCTCCTATGGATGGCGAGTATGTCATTGTCAAAAGTTTTCCTAATGCGTTTATTCAGACTTCACTAGATGAAGCATTGAGGAAACGCGGAATTGAAAATATTATTCTGGCTGGCTTTATGACTCATATGTGTGTGAATTCGACTGCTCACGGCGGATTTAATCGTGGTTACAAAGTCACCATTGTTGCAGAAGCTACTGCGACGCGAGATTTATGCTTGAATAATGGTAAGCAACTGTCTGCTGAGCAAGTTCAGGAAGTGACGTTGGCATCAACCCAAGATCTATACGCTGTTGTTGTTGATAAAGTTGATGATTTACCTATCGAAGCGGGCACTTAGTCCTAATTCATTCTGATGGTTGGTCTGCCTTTGACCGTGGTGATGTTTGTTGAGGAACACGCTGTATTTGACTGATATCATAGCCAACGTTTTTAATTAGACTCAGCATGTGCTGATAATCTGATTCTGGAATAGTGGGGGTTCTAGCCATAATCCACACATAATCACGTTTGTTTCTAGCCACAATGGTTTGTGAATAATCTTCGGTCAGGTACATAATGCGATAGTCTGCTTTGATCGGCCAGATAAACTGCATACCCCATATGGCATTACTTTTATGATCCTCAATAAAGCCAGTCGGATGGTAGGTTTTTAGCTCGCCGTCGAAACTATTTTCATTGAATGTGAATGTGGTAGCAATATTTCCATCGTCATTTAATTGATAAGACTCAACAGCATTGTAGGCATTCTTTTCAATAAATGTTGGTATGTTGGCTATGACGTACCAATCACCCATAAATTGCTCAATATTCACATAGGATACTGGCTCAATCGGTGGCCGCTTCTGTCCACAACCCATTAAAGACATCATCATGACCATTATTCCAAGTGTTATAAATTTCATAGTGCTACCTGTCGTTTTATTCATATGATTCAGCGTATATCGTGAATTTGCTGTGAAGCACTGATTTAAGACAGTGGCACCGATTCTGTGCGTATTCTGACGGTCAAGGAATTAAAAGATGCAGATACTTAACGATGCTATGACCTTCTTAATTGTTTATAAAACTAATAATAGGCTAATCCATTAGCTATAAAGGTCTGCACTTCAGTAAAATTCACTTTATAGATTTGTCTGGCTAAGAAATTGCTTCTAGACGATGTTTTAACTAATTGGCAAGTTAGTATGAGTCTAATAACGTTAGCTAGGAGAATCTGATGCAACTGACATCGTATTCAGATTATGCACTAAGATTATTAATCTATTTAGCCGTTCATGAGCCAGATAATCCTGCTACAGTAAAAGATGCATCACAGCGCTACGGTATCTCGACAAATCATTTAGCTAAAGTGGCTCAGCGCTTGGTTCAGGAAAAAATTATTCTCAGTCAGCGTGGGCGTGGAGGTGGGTTGAAGTTGGCCGTGCCACCAGAGAAAATCAATATTGGATTATTGATTAGGAAAATTGAAAACCCGGAATTATTGGAATGTTTTGGCACAAGTTGTACATGTCCCATTGAAACCGTCTGTGTGTTGTATAGTGCTTTGAGAAAGGCGCAAAAAGCTTTCTATGATGTATTGGACGAATATAGCTTGGCTGATGTAGTAAAAAATAAACACAAACTTCAGCAGAGTTTATTACTACCCACTGAGGTTTGATTTTCAGAAAGATATGAACTTGAAGTTCAGAATACGTTATCCTCTTATCTATAGCCTAAATAGTCATAGGGTGGTGTATGTCACACGTTAATACTATCGGTATGTTGCTCTATCTTTGCTTGGCTATTTTTGGTGGTTTTTTATCCGGGCTTTTCAGTCGCTATATTTATCTTGCAGCGCGAAAAGATTTGCCAAACTGGGCTGCTCTGTTGTTAAGCGTTGTCTTTTACGTGCCCGTTGTCTGGGCGATAGTCAGTTTATTTAAACAAGATGACTTAGATATTTTTTACATTCTTTTGATTATCAGTTTTGCTCTGGGTATTAGACACCATAAGAAAATGAATACTGGTAATGAAAAGGAAGAGCGTGACTATCCTTTTGACCTAGACTGAAAAATTGGAAATATTCACATAGCTTGAATATCATTGACCTTTTATTTGTGGTGTCTTTTCTTTGAAAAATCGTAAGCGTCTTTACACATTCGTCATTAGTATAATTGTTTTAATTGGCTTTCTGGCGACCAGTCTGATTGGGTATTTTGTTGCCAGAAGTTCTATTTCTCAACGTCTTCAACAAGAGATGCTTCCGCTAACAAGTGATAATATTTATTCAGAAATTCAGCGTGATTTACTGCATCCTCTCGTTATTTCATCTCTGATGGCAAATGATGTTTTTGTTTTTGATTGGGTCAATGAAGGCGAAAAAGATCCGAAAAAAATGCAAAGTTACCTAAGTCAAATTCAAAAAAAATACAATACAATAACGGCATTTTTTGTCTCAAGTAAAACACAAAATTACTATCATCCCACGGGAATAATCAAAAAGGTTTCAGAAGGTTCTGAGGCTGATGCCTGGTATTTCAAAGCCAAAAACGCGAACCAGCCTTATCTTATCAATATCGATCGTGATACGGCTGAGCCAAATCGGTTGAGTATATTTGTTAATTACCGCGTAGTTGATAAAGAAGGCCATTTCATTGGCGTGATAGGCGTTGGATTATCATTATTGGTCGTTGAAGAATTGATTGAAAATTATCAACAACGCTACGGCAGAGAAATTTATTTTATTGACCGTCAGGGACAGGTGATGCTGCAAAGTAGCAAGTATAGCAAGGAGCTACATATACAGAATAAAGAAGGGTTGGATAAAGTGTTTACACGTATTCTGACCACTCCCAGTGCCTCTGTTTCTTTTAATTCAGTCAACGGCAGTACAATTTACCTCAACAGTCGTTTAGTCCCTGAGTTTGACTGGTTTTTAATCGTTGAACAGGTAAATGATCCGGCCACTGATAAAGTGGAAAATGCATTGATTGTAAATATTCTGGTTTCATTCGTGATGAGCCTGGTCGTTTTATTTATTTTGCATATAGCTTCACGTGGTTATCAGGGACGTCTTGAAACTATGGCAACTAAAGATAAGCTGACAGGGACCACTAACAGACAAGTTTTTGATTCTCTTTTCAGTCAGGCTTTGGCTCGATCTAAACGTCAACGGCAAGCATTGTCAGTGGTCTTAATTGATATTGATCACTTTAAACAGGTTAATGATAACTATGGCCATCAATTCGGTGATTATGTATTAAGAACAGTAGCTGGAATTATGCGTCAAAAGATCCGTGAAGAAGATGTCGTTTGTCGATGGGGTGGGGAAGAGTTCTTGCTGATGTTGCAAGGCTGCAGCAAAAATGAAGCTATAAAATTGACAAATACTATTCGTGAATTGATTGCTCTGCATTTATTTGATTATAGTGGAAAAAAATTCCAAATAACCGTGAGTGCAGGCGTAGCAGAATATCAAGAACCTGAAGCGATGGAACATTTGATTTCTCGTGCAGATATATCCCTTTACCAAGCTAAAAATGAAGGGCGAAATTGTGTTCGTTGAGCGGTGAAGTTTTCCATGCCAAATCAATATCGACATACATATGTAGTACTTTTAGTTTGTTTGGTATTAGCTTGTTTTCCAGTTGCATCCTCTAGTGATTATCAATTGAAACAGATGATGACAGTCACCTTGAGTGTGTATGCTATTGCTCGAGGATTAAATGGGGTTATTTCAGTAGCGCAAGGTACTGAAGTCTCTGTAGAGCCAATGGGCGTGGGATTGACTCTCACTCCAGGTGAGATCCTAGATCCCTTGAATGATCTGATTGAACAATTTTCAACGGTTTTATTAGCCGCATCTGCATCTTTGGGGATACAGCAGATTATTTTGTTTTTATCTGACCAATCATTGTTTCGTCTATCAATTGTTGCACTGATATTAATTACTACTATCGCTTATTTCTTTTCGCCAAAACTATTTCAGCAAAGACAACTTCTTTTGAAAACGGTTTTGTTCTTGTCCATTCTGCGTTTGCTCATACCTGTTTCAGTTTTTATTAGTATTACGGTACATGATGCTTTGCAGGTGCAGAGACAGGAAGCTGTTAGCGTACTAGAAAAAACAGAGAATGAAGTAGAGAGTTTAAACAACCAGGAACAAGAAAAATCTAAAGGCTGGTTTGATAGTCTAAAAGGCAAGTTGGATATTGAAACGAAACTTCAACAAGTTAGAAAGCAAGCAGACAACGCCGTTCATGCGGCTATTTATCTGCTTGCTGAGTTTGTTTTATTAATGTTGTTAATACCGGTATTCACGCTTTGGCTATTATTTAAATTAAGTGTGAATGTCTACAGAATAAAGCCTTAGCTCATTTTTGCTACGTTTTTTTCACTCAGATTTAATTCATTGGTCAATTGATTCAGCGTGCTTAATAAGTCAAAAAACTCAGTTGACGATAAATTGGTCTTACAGGCGACTTTGTTTTGTACTTCAGCAATATGAGGTTCAAGCTGTTTAGCTTTATCGGTTAAAAATAGGCGAACAACCCGCTCATCTTCATCGGTACGCACTTTTTCAACTAATTCAGCTGCCTGAAGGCGTTTGATAATAGGCGACAGTGTTCCAGAATCCAGTTTGAGCTGCTTCATAACATCTTTTATAGCAATACCATCTTTTTCCCATAAGACGACTAGAACCAAGTACTGAGGGTAGGTAAGATCATATTCATTTAACAGGCTTCGATAGAATCGTGTAATGCTGTTTGTAGCACTGTACAAAGCAAAACACAGTTGATTATCGAGTCTCAAGTTATCAAAATTTGACATTCAGTGATTCCTTAAATTTTTGCTTATTACCATTGCTACGAAACAATAGAAGCACATTCGCAGTACGGTTAAGTAATTGTTTATTGTGTTACTAATTTAGCCAATTATAGATTGTAATTGGAGTAACGCAAATCGGATTTATTCTCAGTTCTATATGTGTTTATAGATGTTTAAAAATGTGAATAAATGATAATAAACGATATATGGTATCTTTGACCAATTATATTAATCTGAGTTTCGGTAAATTAATACGAATTTGTGACTTTATTTCATCCACATTAGCGCGAAATACTAGACGAAAAACCTCAGGTTGAGAGTCTGGTGAAATGAAAGGGTGTATTTCATATCCTTCAAAGAATAACTCAGCTCTAGCCTGACAGACTCTTTTTACACCATCGTTAAAAGACGTATTTTGACTTGCCAGTATCTTAGAGTCTGTGAGTGTCCAGTTGAGTGTTAACCAATGCTGGTAACAACTATCCGCTAATTGTTGACTGGGAGCACTCGAAGCAGGGGCTGTTTGTTTCACCGACTTTTTATCATGTGCAAAAGTCTGATTTAACAGAATTATAGCAATAACGAGAAAGGGAGCAATGAGCGGTGTATATTTCATAAAACCTCCCCAGATGAGAATAATGAATTCTGAGATCAATAAAGCATAATATTAACACTAATAATATTGTGCGCAAGCTTTTTGTTAAACATATTAATAGTCATCATCTATCGATAATTTTGACTTCACGTTGTGGGAATGGAATTTCGATTTCATTCTGTTTTAGAACGTCCCATATCATCAGTAATAGATCCGCACCTACTCGATTAGGACCATCATCAATACCTTGCATCCAGAACTCCACCAAAATATCGATACCAGAGTCAGCAAATCCTTTTATTTCTGCATCCGGCTTTTCTTCCAGTGGTATATCATCACCACTAATGACTTGCGGGTGACTGGCAACCGTATTACGGACCAATTCAAATAACACATGAAGGTCAGTTTTATAGGCGACCTGAAACTCTAATGAATAGCGCTGCTTGGTATTTTTATGTGTCCAATTAGTGAAACTTGTTGTAATAAACTGTTCGTTTGGAACCATAATGTCTTTACCGTCATATGTTTCTAACGTAGTAGAGCGCATATTTAACTCGCGAATAGTGCCTGAGCGACCGTCTTCCATTTCGACAAAGTCACCCACGCTGAGTGAACGATCTAGTAGCAGAATAATTCCTGAAATAAAGTTTGATGCGATGGCTTGAAGGCCAAAGCCTAGGCCAACACCAAGTGCACCACCAAAAACAGCCAGAGCGGTCAGGTTGATTCCCATGATTTGGAGCAATAATAGGAATACGATAAAAAAGAGTCCAACCTGAAAGAGTTTGGCAAAAACTTCTCTGGTACCAATGTCGAGGTCATGCTGATTCCGAATAATCTGCTGACCGGCGCTGTTCGATAGACGACCCAACCAGAATAATACGGAACCAAAAATGAGTACTCTGGCCACACCATAAGCTGAGATTCTGAAGTTACCAATTTGAAGTGAGATTGTTTCAAGGTAAGTGACAACCTCATCTAACCAGCCAAATATATGTAATACGGCAATTGGCAGAATAAAGCATAAGGCTAATTTTCTGAAAAGCTGTTTTTCAACAAAGCGGGTAATGATGGTGTAGAGCATAAATATCACTGCCAAGCTTAAACTGAGCCTGACGAGCCACGCCTGGCCTATAACAGCCATGCTGACGTCTGTGGCTATTGATAAAGAGAGAACCAACATGAGTGGCAGAACCAGCTCTCTTAATCTGAAGATACCCTGACGGATTTGAAGAATAGGGCCTTGAGTTGGTCTTTCTCTAAGTAAAGGAGAGAGACCTCGTAAGAACCGACTCAGAGATAAGCCAACAAGCAAACCCAGCAAGATTAATCCAATTTGCGAATAAAACTTTGGACTACTTAACCAATGCATTAACTGCGCTAGAAACGGTTCTATCAGGTTTTGATATTGTTGGAAATCCATGTGCTACCTTTTTATTATGTTGGACACAATGTATTGGACTGATTTTCATATAGCAACTTTTTGCATCCTGAACTTTGTTTATCAATCGCAGTCAGCAAGAAGAAATCAAAATAGGGAAGAATTATGAATCCAGCATTTAGCTTGAAACATCGAGTTGTTTTTATCACAGGTGCGAACCGGGGTATTGGCAGAGTTATTGCTGAAACATTACTTCATCATGGCGTGCAGAAAGTATATCTTGCGGTGAGAGAGCTGAGTTCGGTACGCGACTTTGAAACACGCTTTGCTGATCGTGTTACGCCAATTTATCTCGATTTAAATAAGCCAAATTCAATTTATGCTGCAGCAGCAAATGCTCAAGATGTTGATGTGGTTATCAACAACGCAGGTATCCTTAATGGTACAAGTGTCTTAGATACATCCATTATTGAGTCCTTGCAAAGTGAGTTTGATGTCAATGTATATGGCTTATTGAGAATGACTCAAGCATTTGCTGCACTGTTAAAGAAAAATGGCGGCGGCGCATTTGTTCAGATTAATTCAACTGCATCACTAAGAAGTGTTCCTCGGTCTGCTAGTTATGCAGCCTCAAAGGCGGCCGCTTATTCATTAACACAAGCGATTCGGTATGAGCTTCATCAGCAAGATACAGTTGTTGTCAGTGTGCATCCAGGGCCAATAGAAACTGATATGGCAAAGTCTATTGGCTTAACTGACACTGAGCCAGCCAGTGTTGTTGCTCATGCAATCATTCAGGCATTAGAGACTGGAGAACCGCATGTCTTTCCTGACAAAAAAGCAAAAGTACTTTGGGAAGAGTATGAGCGTTTTGCCAAGAATATCATTGAGAAAATTTAACAGGCAAAAAAAAGCCTCGTAAAAACGAGGCTTTTTCTCTTTTCTGTAAAAGAATGTCTTACAGAGCAGTAATGTTTTCTGCTTGAGGGCCTTTAGCACCTTGAGTTACAGTGAACTCAACACGTTGACCTTCATTCAGGGTTCTGAAACCGTCACCTTTGATTTGGCTGAAGTGAGCAAAAACGTCTGGACCAGACTCTTGTTCAATAAAACCAAAACCTTTAGCTTCGTTAAACCATTTAACAGTACCAGTAGTTGTAGACATAAATAATCCTAATTTCTTAATAAATAATTGAAGTCCCAAATGAGACTTTTTGGTATAGCTGGAAGGTATGCAGAGTACTTATTAACAAACAGGACGAGCTACTGATGGTAATGCTTCGAAATGAAAAATAAATATTCAGATCAACTTTCAAGCTATGTTCAATGTATAGACAATATTCAGCTGTGTCAAAAATATTTTTGTCTGTCAAGCAAACAAATTAATACCACCAATCTTGACTGACACTAAAAACACACGGCTACCTATGGTCAATAACAGTTTATGCCGTTTTATTGTGACAATATGATGAAGATAAAAACACTAATTTATTCAAGGTAATTGACTATTACGTCATTAACCTAGGTAAATAATTCATGACCTTTTATAGCTGCGTGGTGGTATATATCGCAAGAGATGAGTGAGCTTTATGTTTCAATGGTAAGAACGGGAAGTTGATATATTTTGAAGCGGAAGAAGTTATCCTCCAGAATCCAGTTACTTAGCCCATGTTAATGTGTGCTTCACCCATCCTATTAATTAATCGATAAAAGATGCCTAAAAAAGCGTTTGATTGAAACTAGAACCTAGAGAGCTGTTTCTGTCTAAGATGACTATACTGAATACAAAAATTATTTTTATAAGCTGTGTTTTTCTGTTTCTATCGTCCTGCGATAAGTTCAGTGAGCCAGAATCAATGATGGATGAATATTTGGTTCGCCTGGCCAGAGTGGTTGATCAGCCAGTCATTTCTTCAACGCTACCCGTATTAACAAAGTTACCTGATAAAAAGCAGCGAACACTCCATATTCCTGAGATAGATGTGAATATGCTGGAGTTTTTATCTTTATATGGTTGTGAATTACAAGTTATTGTTGCAGAACGTAACTCCATACTGGGCCGCGTTATGTTACCTATTAACAGACTCCGATATGAAATCAGGTTTATCCACGCAGCCAGATTATGTCTGGCATCCATTGATGACCAAAAAACAAGTGATATTCTTCAACAAGCGATAAAGGAGAAGAGTGCGGCGTTACCAGCAACTTTTTGGAATGCAGTCTGGTCGACAGATGAAATGGCACAACTAATGACGTATTCCAAGGGATATGTATCCACCAATAAAGAAGTCAGCGAATCCACAGCATCAGATCTAAAATCGCTCGTTAAGCTAAAAAAACACATTGATAATAAACAGTTTGATATCAATTTAAACAAGCTAGGAAAAATACAACAGCGATGGTTGTATACACACGAGGCTGGCAAGCTGCTAAAAAGTGCACAACTGATAACGAGCAGGCTAGATGATGCTACAACTATCATAAACAAAAGACTGGAGAGCAAACCACTTTGTTATAAACAGCAAATTACACCCGAAGCCAGAATTGTTCAGTCTTTCTTTTTTAATATTTATATTGGAAAGATTCAGCCTTATCTTGCTACTGTAAGCCAACAGAGCGATGCGATTTTTCCACTACTAAATGAGCTGGCATCTGTAAATGACATGGATGCCTTATCGGATAAGTTTATTGATTATCAGAAACTGTATTTAGACTCTATGACGACGTCTGGTATCTGGCAGACATTACATCAGTCAATCCAACGGCATACTGAGTCTTGGCAGCGATTGCTTGAGCAATGTGGAATGCGTCCAAGCCCCTAGTCATAGTGCTTCTGCCATCACCGTATTTTTGCCAGCGTGTTTTGCTGCATAAAGTAATTTATCTACTTTATTCAGTGCTAACAGAATGTTAGTTTCATTCACTTCCAGTTGGTATACGCCAATACTAACCGTAATTTTAATAGATTCACCATTCGTGAAATAAAAAATTTCTGAGACTTTATGACGTAAGCGCTCTGCTAGTATCGTTGCTTGCTTTAGCGTGGTCTCTGGAAGCAAGATGGCAAATTCTTCCCCACCTATACGGCCAAAAATATCATAGGGCCGCTTAGTGGCCTGAATACAATGACTGAATAATTTGAGCACCTCGTCACCAACCTCATGACCATAAGCATCATTGATATCCTTAAAATCATCTATATCCATCATAATGAGACAGACATCATGCTGACTTCTTAATGTTCGCTGCAGCTCTTTATTACTCTCATTAATAAAGGCACGACGATTCCAGGTGCTCGTTAAATCATCAGTATTGGCCAGGTATTGAAGGTTTTTTGAAAGAATCTCCAACTGTTGATTCTTTTCAAGTAGCTCCAAGTTAGATTCAACGATATTTTTGATCTGCAACATCAGCTTTTGTTGCTTTTCAGTATAGTTAACAACCTGTGTATTCAGTACGCAGATCGCGCCAAACAACTCGCCATCTGGCCATATTATTGGATATCCCAGGTAATTCACTAACTCAGACTCAGGCCTGTCTCTTTTAGACCATGAAGGCTCATTGTCTGCATCAGTAATCATCATTACCTGTTCTGTTTCTATTACTGTCTGACTAAATAAGTAGGCGTTTGCGAGAAGGTGATTATCTTGAGTAAAGCGGTTTTCCTCACTTCGATTTTTAGCATATATGCTGAGGTTGTTTTTTTCAGCATGAATAATTAGCGCGACAGGGACATGCATTAATTCGGCAAGGAGGTCGAGGATGGCTTGCCAATCCTCTAGTAGGTCAGACTCTATTTTAGGATGCATCGTTAGTTTATCTGTCACGGTAAGTCCTTGATTAATGTCACGGTATGTCCCTGAGTTATTTAATGAATACTACAACAGAAGCTATGTGTTCTGGAAATAAAAACATGAGTTAATTCAAATTAATTAATATTAAAAGCAAATCAATCTCATTTACATGTAGTTTCATTCTTAGGTAATATGACCTTTAATAAGGATAAGGGTGGGATATGAAACTTAAGTTAATTTGTACCTCTGTGGCTATTGCTCTGGGCACTATCAATGTCACATCTGCAGCAGATTCTGCAGAAAATGAGGAGCAAGTAATCGAACTTGATACCTTGTCTGTTACTGCAAGTGCCGATGCGAGTGCTGCTGGACTCTCTTCAGCCTTTGCTGGAGGCCAAGTTGCCAAAGGTGGACGAGCAGGGATTTTAGGTACAAAGGATAATTTAGATACCCCATTCAGTATTACCAGTTATACCAATGAGTTTATTCAGGATAGGCAAGCGCAAAGTGTTGGGGATGTATTGCGCTACGACCCTACAGTACAAGTAACAAGAGGGTTTGGTAATTTTCAGGAAGCCTATATGATTCGTGGTTTCACAACATCATCTGATGCTGTGGCTTATAATGGGCTCTATAATTTATTACCACGGCAATACATCGCAACGGAACTATTTGAGCGAGTTGAAGTACTTCGCGGCGCATCGGCATTTCTAACAGGTGCCAATCCTTTAGGTGGTGCAATTGGTGGCTCAATTAATCTTTTACCCAAGCGAGCGCCTAACTACGATCTGAATCGGGTGACGCTCGGTGCATCTATGAATGACAAACGCAATATTGCTACAGATATAGCACGACGCTTTGGTGAAAATGATGAATTGGGTGTCAGAGTTAACGCCGCGCATCATAATGGTGGAACGTCTATTGATGATGAACAAGCAGAACTGAACTTGTTCAATATCGGTTTGGATTATCAAGGTGATCGTTTAAGACTCTCTGCTGATATCGGATATCAAAATCATCAGTTAGATCGGACAAGAACTAATGTGTCAATTTCAGGGTTATCTAAAGTACCTTCTGCACCAGATGCGAGCAAAAATTGGGCACAACCATGGTCTTACTCAAACGAGGAAGATAAGTTTGGGACGGTTAGAGCCGAGTATGACCTAACTGATGAAGTGACTGCATGGGCTGCCTATGGTATGCGTCGTTCTGATGAAGAAAATTCTTTAGCCAACATCACTGTAACTGATGCCCAATCAGGTACTGCTACGATGGGACGCTTTGATAATACTCGTGAGGATCGTGTTGATACTGGTGAAGTGGGATTACGTGGACATTTTGATACAGGTTCAGTCGGACATCAGTGGGTATTGGCTTATTCTTACTTCCAGTTAGAAACAAAAAATGCCTATTACGGAGAATATGGGGCAGGACGATTTGATACAAATATATACAACTCTATCTTTATATCACAACCCACTTTTCTGCCACCAAGTCTCGCAACAGGTACATATGCTGGAAATGATTTAAGTTCTCCATCACTAAATGTTCGTACCAAATTTAATAGTTTTGCGATTGGTGACACATTGTCGTTCATCGATGACAGATTACAGGTGACGTTGGGAGCACGACATCAAGCCATTAAAGTAGACAACTATGCATATAACATAGGGGGGAGAACATGATATGAAGATAGCAAAATAACTCCAACGTTAGGTGCGGTCTACAAGTTAACTGATCAAGTATCAGTTTATACAAATTATATTGAGAGCTTGGTAGCTGGTGATAGCGCGCCCTCCACAGCTCTTAACGTTGGTGAAGCTTTATCTCCTTATGTGTCTGAACAAAAAGAAATTGGTCTCAAATATGAAATAGAGAAGTTTGGAACAGGGTTAGCCTATTTCACAACTGATGAACCTAGAACGCTGACCGGTGACGATAATATTTTTCGTGAATCTGGTGAAAATGAACACCAAGGTATTGAGCTGACCATGTATGGTAAAGCGAGCGATGATCTAAAGATACTTGGTGGGCTGACTTGGCTTGATGCCAAACAAAAAGGTACGGGTAGTGCTTTGACAGAAGGAAAGCGTGCTATTGGCGTAGCTAAATGGATGGCCGTGCTGGGAGCTGAATGGGAATTACCGCAAATTGAAGGTTTGGCTCTGGATGGACAAATTCACTATGTAAGTTCTCGTTACGCCAATGCGACCAACACACTCAAACTTGATGACTGGACAACAGTTGGTCTTGGCGCTCGTTACCTGGTTAATATAGGTAATCAGGATCTGACTCTGAGAGCGCGTGTTGATAATGTATTTGATCGTGATTACTGGAGTTCAGCTAATGATAGTGGGCAAATTACGCTCGGCGCCCCAAGAACTGTATCAATTAATGCAACAATCGATTTTTATTGATATCAGCGCGACTATCAGCGCCTGTTAATCAGCAGGCACTCGTCTTAATCATACATTCTTGACCTCCAACAATTTTATCATTATTCCTCTTTATGACGACCAGCAATAAGAGTACGCTGATAGAAACTATCATTTTTATCAAATGTCAGCTTCAGTAAGTCAAACTATTGTCATCTTACTTAGCTAGTCTGCACTGATATATAAAGCAAGGAGTACTCTATGAATAGCACATTGTCGGCTTCACCTCTTGATACAAACGAACTGACTAACATTGATGCTTATTGGCGAGCCTGCAACTACCTTGCTGCCGGCATGATTTATCTCCAAGATAACCCGCTATTGCGTGAACCACTCAAAGCTGAACATATTAAGAATCGATTGTTAGGACACTGGGGTGCCAGTCCGGCATTGAGTTTCACCTATGTACATCTGAATAGATTGATTAATAAATATGAGCTGGATGCGATTTTTCTAGCAGGTCCTGGTCATGGCGCACCTGGTGTATTAGCCCCTGTATATCTAGAAGGCACCTATTCAGAGGTTTATCCCAATAAAAGTGAAGACATTGACGGTCTGAAACACTTTTTTAAGTCATTCTCTTTTCCTGGCGGCATAGGTAGTCACTGCACACCTGAAACACCAGGCTCGATTCATGAGGGGGGAGAGCTAGGTTATAGCGTTTCTCATGCGTTTGGGGCGGCTTACGACAACCCTGATTTAGTCGTGGCCGTCATGGTCGGTGATGGTGAGTCTGAAACAGGTCCGTTGGCGACGTCCTGGCACTCAAATAAATTCCTTAATCCTAAGACGGACGGTGCTGTTTTACCTATCCTGAATTTAAATGGTTACAAAATAAATAATCCCACGATTTTGTCTCGGATTTCACATGAGGAAATTGAGCAGTTATTCCGTGGTTATGGCTGGACTCCCAAGTTTGTCGAAGGTGATGACCCTGAGCTTATGCATCAGACTATGGCAAAAGTCATGGAAGAGTGCGTGATGGAAATTCGCGAAACGCAACAACGTATCAGAGAGTCCGGTAGTGATGAAAGGCCGCGTTGGCCAATGATTATTTTACGTTCACCTAAAGGCTGGACTGGTCCAAAAGAGGTAGATGGTCACAAGGTCGAGGGTTTCTGGCGTGCGCATCAGGTGCCATTAGGCGGTGTAAAGGATAACCCTGAGCATCTTGCCTTATTAGAAAAGTGGCTCAGAAGTTATGAGCCAGAAAATCTGTTTACCGAAGATGGACAGTTACAGCCAGAATTAAAAGCACTGGCGCCAAAGGGTAATAAACGGATGAGTGCCAGTCTGCATGCAAATGGTGGATTGATCAGAAAATCACTGAAAATGCCTGATTTTAAAGACTACGCTGTTGCCATTGAAAAGCCTGGACAGAGTCTAGTCGAGAACACGAGGCCTTTAGGTCAGTTTCTTCGCGATATTATGAAGAAAAACAAAACTAATTTTCGTGTATTTGGACCTGATGAAAATACCTCAAACAAGCTCGATAATATCTATGAGGTCAGTAAAAAAACATGGATGGGCGAGTTGTTGCCTGAAGATGCGGATGGTGGAGAATTATCTCGAGATGGTCGGGTTATGGAAATGTTATCCGAGCATACACTTGAAGGTTGGCTGGAAGGCTATTTATTAACAGGGAGACACGGGTTCTTTGCCAGTTATGAAGCCTTTATTCATGTGATTGATTCAATGTTTAACCAGCATGCAAAATGGTTAGATATCTGCAATAACGTTGCGTGGCGAGCTCCAATATCGTCTCTCAACTTATTAATTACATCCACTGTCTGGCGTCAGGATCACAATGGCTTTACTCATCAGGATCCAGGCTTTTTAGACTTAGTGTTGAACAAAAGCCCAACTGTTTGTCGTATTTATTTACCGCCCGATGTGAATACACTTCTGTCAGTGGCTGATCATTGTCTTAAGGCTAAAAATTATGTGAATGTGATTGTCGCCGACAAACAAAAACACTTCCAATATCTTGATATGGATGAAGCTATTAAACACTGTACGAAAGGTGTTGGCATCTGGGAGTGGGCAAGCTCAGATGAAGGTGTCGAACCCGATGCGGTAGTAGTTGGTTGTGGTGATATTCCTACTCAAGAAGCACTGGCCGCAATCGATCTGATTCACCAGTACTTTGATGATCTCAAGATTCGTTTTATTAATGTTGTCGACTTATTCAAACTGATCTCAGATAGTGAACATCCTCATGGATTGAGTGACAAAGATTTTGACAGTTTGTTTACAAAAGATAAGCCGGTGATATTTAACTTTCATGGTTATCCATGGTTGATTCATCGCATGATTTATCGCCGCACCAATCATACGAATTTCCATGTACATGGTTATAACGAGAAAGGCAATATTAATACACCTCTCGAGTTAGCTATTCGCAATCAGATTGATCGCTTTACTATTGCCATGGATATTATTGATAGAGTGGATCGTCTGCAAGACATTGGTGCCCATGCAAAACAGCAACTACGTGATCAGCAGATAAGTTGTAGCTTATATGCCTATGAATATGGGGTTGATAAGCCAGAGTTTGGTGATTGGAAGTGGGGCGATATCTCTGCGATAAAAGAGTAATGCCATGACGATGCAATCCGTCATTTTAGTCCTGAATAGTGGTAGTTCCTCTATCAAATATAAGTTGATACAGCTCAACGATAGTGTCGTTTTATTAGAAGGGCAGATACAGGGAATTGGTGACACTTCAGCTACACATCATGTTTCTGTGGCGGATGAATTGACTCATAACATCAGCCAAGCTGAACCTGAGAAAGAAATAGACGATCATCAAACTGCTTTTGAAGTGATCGCAAAGGATATGCAGTGCTTTTTTAAGCAGTTTTCAAACATAAAGTTGAAGGTGATCGGCCATCGGGTAGTTCATGGCGGCGCTATTTTTTTCGCCCCTGTTGAATTGAATAGTGATGTTTTAAGCACGATTGAATCTTATCAACATCTGGCACCACAGCATTTACCCGGTAATATTGCAGGTATAAAAACCTGTCAGAAACTATTTTCTGATGTCAGGCAGTTTGCTGTTTTTGATACAGACTTTCATCAGACCATTCCCGAGCATGTCTATCGTTATGCCGTACCAGATGACTGGTATAAAAATTATGGGGTGCGTCGCTATGGCTTTCATGGACTATCGCATCAATACGTTGCTCAGCAAGCAGCAGATTATCTTGCCAAGCCGCTTAACGAATTGAATTTAATTACCCTACACCTTGGGAATGGTGCCAGTGCCTGCGCCATAAAAAATGGCCAGAGTTTTGATACCTCTATGGGGTTCACGCCTTTACAAGGCTTAATGATGGGAAACCGCAGTGGCGATCTTGATGCAGCCGTTCCCTTATATATCCAAGAGCAGACGGGCATTTCGGCTGAACAGTTAGAGCACCAGCTTAATTTTGATTCCGGTTTAGTGGCTATTACTGGCACACATGATATGGCTGTCATTCAGCAGCGAGCTGAGCAGGGTGATAAACAAGCAAGTTTGGCGATCCAAATGTATGTTCATCAACTTCGCCGTTATGTCGGAGCTTATTTGCTTAGTTTAGGTCGGGTTGATGCCCTGGTTTTTACTGGTGGTATAGGGGAAAATGCATCGATTATTCGGGAACTGGCATGTGATGAATTAGGCCGATTTGGTCTGGTGATTAATTCAGAAGAAAATAAACAAATTAAACACTCGGTTTCAGCCATTCACCATCTTAGGAGTGATGTGCCTATTTTTGTGATAAAAACAGATGAAGAAAAACAGATTGCACGTAATATAGCTGTCGAGTTAAATAGCTAAAAAAGAAAAGGCACCCTTTGGATGCCTTTTTTCAGAAAACTAATCGTAGCTGTAATGTTTACGTAATGTTTTTGTGACTTTCCAGAAGCTTTTTAAGCCAACAGGGAATTCAACATAGTCTCCAGCCACAACGGTAACGGGTTCTTCACCGTCAGGAGTGACAACGATTTCGCCTTCTAAAATATAGGCTTTTTCAGTTTCATCGAAATCTAATCTGAACTCAGTAACAGGACAGTCCCAGATTTCCCAACCTGCAACGCCTAATTCTTGTAAACGTGCTTCACTTGGGTTTTTTTCAATTATAATTTCAGGCATAGTGATCTCTAAATATCGATGTTGATAACATACTCTTTATAATGAGTAAGCTGTTATTGCCATACAGGCAGGCGAATAATAACAGAAAGCAACTAACAAGAAGGATTCTTGTCGCACTCATAATAGATTGATAATACTGTTCTTAATGGAAAGTACAGTGTTCAGGAGGCGTGAAATGGATGCACAAGTAATATCGCTTCTGGCGAATAAACCCGATACCCTGAATGGTCGATTACAAGTTCTTCATGAATGTTTGCGAAAGAGTTTGCCCCAGACAAAGCAGTCATCTTGCCTGCTTTATGATGAAAAAACAGATTCACTTAAGAAGTTTTTGAGTAGTCATCATTTCACTCATCACGGCTACGACGAATGTCTTCATCTCAAATCCAATCAAGCTCTTTTTACATTATGTCAGCAAGATGAGGGTAAGCTCGTATCCTTTGATACTGATGCTCCTATTTGGCGATATTTTCAGCAACACCCTGACAGTGTGACGGCATTTATCATTCCCATCAAACAAGCACAACGATTCATTGGTTTTGTTTGTTTTGAGACTGAGTCTCTACCTGAAAACCTGAACGAAACAACAATAAATACTTTGATTGTATATGCTCAGTTTATATCCATGATGATTAATGAAGAATTATCACTGGTTAATACTCTTCTGGCGACAGTGAGAGCTGCCAGAGATTTCACTGATTTCAGAGACTTTGAAACTGGATTACATCTTGATCGTATGGCCTGTTACGCCAGAATTATTGCGACACACTTATCGAAAAAGCATCATTTGAGTGATGAATTTATTGAGCATGTTTACTTATTTTCTCGTTTACATGATATTGGCAAGATTGGAATTTCAGACAGCATACTTAATAAGCCTGGTCGTTTAGATGATGATGAACGTAGCATTATGAAAACGCATGTTGAAAAGGGAGTTAATATGCTCGAGCAAGTGCTGAATGACTACAATCTCGTAGATATGCGTGATACGGATATGATGCGGAACATTGTTGCCTGCCATCATGAGTACCTTGACGGCTCGGGATATCCTAAAGGCTTAAAAGGGGATGATATTCCTCTTGAGGCTAGAATTGCTAGCGTGGCAGACATCTTTGATGCCTTAACCTGCCAGCGACCTTACAAAAAACCATGGCCATTAGAAGAGGCCATTGCTGAGCTGGAAAAAATGCAACAGGCGAATAAGCTGGATGCTGAGTGTGTTGCTGCTGTCAGGCACAATAAAGCGGAGTTTGAAAAGGTAATGAAAGAACTCTCTGATGACGCAACGTAGTTATCACTTGATGAACATTTCAAGTGATAACTACGCAATACACTCTAAAAGGTCAGAGTGGCTGCCATTTCATCATTAATCTTAACTAAACACGTTAAGTCTTTTTTCATTTTCCATTTACAGTCAGAAGTGACGCTCATACCGTCATATTCACCGCTAAAATGACCATCATCGTAGTTATAAGATAACTGACCATCAATTACGACATGATCGTTAATGAGTACTTGGTGTTCAAAGCTAATTTGATCAAAGCGACCATATACTTCAACTTGCTGTTCAGCACCGGCTGGGCGGTAATACTGTTTAGGCGAAGCGGTAGTGCAGCCGAGTAATGTAGCAACAAGTCCAGCGATGATGATTTTTTTCATAAGTGATTCCAGTAAAAAGTGAATAAGCTTATTTATACTACAAAAAACTATTTTGTACGCCTAATCAGGTTATTTACATCAGGCTTAATAATACCGTCAGAGTAAATAGAGAAATGATGGTAGAGAACATAATGGTTTGTGCTGTAATAAAGGCATCGCGTCGATAAAACTCTGCCAGCATAAACGGCCCGGTACCTGTCGGTAAAGCGGCCAGCAAGACTGCCATCATCGCTAAAGTGTGATCCATATCGAATACCCAGAACGCTAATGCTGCGACAAGCAGTGGCTGGATGGCGAGTTTTGTAAAGGTTAATACCCAGGCAATATACTTTTCACCAGTATTATCAGTTGTAGACTGACTATGGCTGCTTGCCAGAAACAAACCCAAACTTACCAATGCACAAGGACTGGCAGAATCAGATAGCAAATGGAGAAAGGTTTCGACACTGGCAGGCAAGGAAAAACCAAATGCCGCGACCAGCACGCCAGCGATAGGGGAGACCACTAATGGATTACGAAATACCGCAGACAAAACACTCTTTATGCGTAAATGAAGTGATTTCTCAGCTTGTAAACCTGTTTCAATTAACATGATGGCAATAGAAAATAAGATACAAACGACAATAATAGATGCGATAGTCGTAGGCACCTGACTCGATGTACCAAACACTAAAAACAGCAGAGGAAAACCGACATAGCCCGTATTAGAGTAGGCCGCTGCTACACCATCCACACTAGCATCGGCCAAATGTTTGCCCTGTTTTAACCGCCACAGCAGAATAACGATAAAAATAATGCCGGTGCCAAGCAGATAAACATTGATAAAATCGGGCTGGAATAAAGCTTGCCAATGGCTATGTGCCATAATGTCAAACAGCAAGGCTGGTAATGCAAGCCAGACAACATAACGATTCAACTCACTTGCGGCAGATGGACCTAGCACTCCTGTTTTTCGACTGATAAAACCTGCTGCTATCAGCCCGAAGATAGGTAATAAGATTGAAAGTGTATTGAGCATGAGATGTTATAGCTTTTGTAGCGATATTAAATGATATCAGGATGATCATTAGGTGCCTAATCAATATGACCATGGAATAACAAAAAGATAGATATGCTGAATAAAATCAGACGTTTTTTTATAAAATTAATCCTCTACAGCATGCTAGGTTGGTTAGTATTCAGCTTGCTTATTGTGTTGCCGTTTCGTTGGCTAAATCCACCGGTCAGTATGGTGATGCTTGAACGCTGGCTGACGCATGATAATTACACCATTCAACAATCCTGGCTAAGTTGGCAATCTATACCTAAAAAAGCCGCCCTCGCTGTGATTACCTCAGAAGATCAGCGATTCCCTTTACACCAAGGGTTTGATGTCGATGCAATTATGAAAGCATTGAATGAAGCCGAAGACGGTGGTCGATTACGTGGAGCCAGCACTATCAGTCAGCAAGTGGCTAAGAATATGTTTCTATGGACAGGCAGAAGTTGGGTAAGAAAAGGTCTGGAAGTGTGGTTCACATTTTTAATTGAGTTGACCTGGGGCAAGCAACGCATCCTTGAAGTGTATTTAAATATTGCTGAGTGGGGGCAAGGGGTTTTTGGTATTGAAGCAGCTAGTGAATATCACTTTGGTAAACATGCTTCTCAATTAACAGATATGCAGATGGCATTGTTAGCCTCTACCTTACCGAGTCCATTGAAATATGACCCGGCGAGACCTGCACAACATCTCATCGACAGAGCTCGCTGGAATCTGGCCCAACAACGCAAATTAGGTGGTACAAATTGGTTGGTGCCGATAGCTGAATAAAAAAAACCGCCAGTACTAGAAGGTGTACTGGCGGTACCGAGGACGAGAGAGTTATTTAAGCCAGACTTTCCAGCCTTTCTCTGCCATACACTCAATAAAGCCAACGGTAACTTGGCTAAAATTACCGTTGATTGGGTGCTCTTTACTTAAACCATTCTCACACGCATGACCATCTGCGAATAACTGATCAGGGCCTGCACCAGCTTTCCACCACGAACTCACACTCACCGGTTGTAATGGATCGGCCGGTAATGGAGTGGGTTCAGACACTGTTTCAGTTGTTATCTTCTCTGCAGCAAACTGATCAGGCGAACTTTTAGCATAACTACCATGGATGACGGCTTTATTTGCCGGACTTCCAGTCTTGGCAGCTTCTTCATTCGCTTTATTTTCTAAATCTAAAACAATCCAGCCATTTTCTTTTAAGCATTTTTTGGTTTGTGCCTCTGTATTGGTACTGGCGGCACACACGTTTTTTTCTTGCTGAAAATCACGGGCTGATGCCCCACGTTTATAACTGAACTCACCACAAGCGGTGAGTGACAATCCCACTATTGAGAGTGAGACGGTGGCTATAAGGTTACTGATCATTCGCTTTTGAAACATCGGTCTTTCCTAGATGACTTTTCAACATGGCTACAGGTTACCTGAACAGGCCTGATCTGTTTCTACGCAATTTGACGTATTCAAGCTTCAGACGCAGCTCACTAGTATTGCTCCTGACGCGAACATCACGTTTGCGACTTTTTCTTTTCTCGGATGGCTAACAGGGGCAATTAGAATGAAAATGAAACTCAACTCTCTCACCTACGCAGTGGCACTTGCCAGTTCTGCATTGATGGCGCCAAGCGTGTCACAGGCAGCTGGCACGATCACTTTTGGTGAAGATCAATATGTCAGCGTCGGTTTTGGCATGCGTGGCAGCTACACCAGTGCAGAAGATGGCGCTGATGATGGTAGTCGTTCAAATGATTTCAATCTGGACAGTGCCAGACTTTATGTTTCAGGGTCTTTAAACAAATACATCAAAGGTATGTTTAACACTGAAATGAATAGCGATGAATCAATGAAAATCATCGATGCTGCTGGTATTTTTCAACTGACTCCTGATGTGGCCATCTGGGCTGGTCGTTTCTTATCACCAAGTAGCCGGGCCAATATGGCGGGTCCTTATTACACCTCAGGTGATGGTTACTGGCAAAACATTGCTGCACGTTATGGCTGGAATGGCGGCACCATCGGTCGTGACGAAGGTGTGGCTCTAGTAGGTACTGCTTTAGACCAACGTCTTGCCTATTCATTTGGTGCATTTGAAGCAGACAAAATTTTCTACTACAGCTTAGGTGAAGAAGCGTCCTCAGGAACTCAAACCGCTTTCAATGAAGGCGATGCAGCAGTGAAAGGCTTAAAAGCAAGTGATGACTTAATGTATGCCGGTCGCTTGCAATATAGCTTCTGGGATAAAGAGCCTGGTTACTACGGAACTGGTAACTACCTGGGACAAAAAGATATTTTCACCATTGGTGTATTTGGCCGTTCAAAACAAGACGGTGCCATTTCATTAACTGAAGTTGGTGACTACAGCCAATATGGTGCAGATTTATTAATTGAGAAAAAACTCGGGGCGGGGGCTATTTCATTCGAAGCAGCCTACTACGACTATGACACTGACGATGTGTTTGAGTCTGAACAGGGTGAAGCCTACGCAGTTGGTGCTGGTTATATCTTCAACCAAAAAGTCGGTTGGGGACAGTTCATGCCTTTTGTTCATTACCAAAACTTTGATGCAGACGATAACAGTGAAACCAAACGTACTGACTTTGGCGTGAACTACATAATCGATGGGTACAACGCCCAAATTACAGCAGTTTACAGAGATCTAGATGTTACAGGTAATCCTGATCAGGATGCGTTTGTAATTTCTACCCAACTTCAGTTCTAGAAGAAGGAGGAACCTAATGAAAAGCATAGTAAAACTTGATTTAGATAAAAAACCTTGGGAGCAGGACGGTCAGATCCATAACCGCTGGCACCCAGATATTCCGATGATTGCCATGGTGAAACCCGGAGATGAATTCCGCGTTGAATGTATGGACTGGACCGGTGGCCAAATTGGTAATAACGACAGTGCTAACGATATCCGTGATGTGGATTTAACACAGGTGCACTATTTGAGTGGTCCGATTGGTGTTGAAGGTGCGGAACCCGGTGATTTGATGGTAGTGGACATTTTGGATGTCGGCACTTTTGAAGAGCAGCAATGGGGATTCAATGGTTTATTTGCTAAAGAAAATGGTGGTGGTTTTTTAACGGATCACTTCCCTGACGCAAGTAAATCTATCTGGGATTTCCACGGTATTTACACCTCATCTCGTCATATTCCTAATGTGCAATTTGCCGGCATTATGCACCCAGGTTTGATTGGCTGCCTGCCATCAAAAGAGATGCTAGAACAATGGAATAAACGTGAAGCAGATTTAATTGCTTCTGGTACAGAAGAGCTACCAGTTCTGGCCTGCCCTCCAGATGCGAGCACAGCAGTAATGGGACGTATGAAGGCTGATGATGCTGCCGAAGCAGCAAAAATCGGTGCACGTACCGTTCCTCCTCGTGAGCATGGTGGTAACTGCGATATTAAAGAACTGACTAAAGGTTCGCGTATCTATTTCCCTGTGTATGTAAAAGATGGCGGTCTCTCTATGGGTGACCTTCATTTCTCACAAGGGGATGGTGAAATCACCTTCTGCGGTGCCATTGAAATGGCGGGTTACCTCGATATCCGCGTCAACTTAATCAAAGGCGGCGTGAAGAAATATGGCATTAAAAATCCGGTTTTCAAACCTAGCGTCATGACGCCTAGATATAACGATTACCTGATTTTTGAAGGTATCTCTGTTGATGAGCAAGGTAAACAGCATTATCTCGATATGAATGTGGCCTACAAACAAGCGTGTTTGAACGCTATTGAGTATATGAAGAAGTTTGGTTACAGCGGTCAACAGGCGGTGTCTATATTAGGTACCGCGCCGGTTGAAGGTCATATCAGCGGCATCGTCGATGTACCTAATTCATGTGCCACCTTGTGGTTACCCACCGAGATCTTTGACTTCGACATCATGCCAAATCCAGACGGCCCATTAGAGCTGGTGACTCCTGGTGTGAGTGCTGCGAAGACATCTTAACGAATAAAAGGAAGAGTGCGATGCCTATTTACGACTACCGATGTGAGCAATGTGGCGAATTTTCGGCCCTACGCAAAATGAGTGAATCCAGCTTGCCCTGCACCTGTGAAAACTGTGGAGAGCCAGCGGCACGCATCATTTCGGCGCCTAATCTGGCCTTGATGGACAGTGGCAGGAAGAAAGCGTTTGAGCGTAATGAAAAATCGGCACATGCCCCTAGACAGGCACGACGTTCCAGCTGTGGTTGTTCAGGCTCGCACACTTGCTCGACATCGCAAAAAGACACTTCATCTTCTAACGAAAATAAACAAGGAAACGGCCTATTGATGCAAACAAAGAAAACCGCACGACCTTGGATGCTCGGACACTGAGCGCCAATAAGATTGTTTTACAACTGGAGATTAATAAATGAAACACTTTAGTCGAAGAAAATTCTTAGGCAAAACAGGCGCTTTACTCGGCGCAATGATTGCTGCGGGCTTTATTAGCACCTCTGCTATGGCGGAAGATTACCCAACAGCCGAGGTTAATACCACTGGTCTGGCTATTACTGATGACACTGTTAAAGTAGGCATCTTGCACTCATTGACTGGCACCATGGCCATCAGTGAAACCGGTGCACAGGAAGCTGAAAAACTGGCGATTAAGCAAATCAATGAATCAGGCGGTATTCTGGGTCGTCAAATCGAAATCATTCAGGAAGACGGTGCGAGTGACTGGCCGACGTTTGCTGAAAAATCACGTAAGTTATTAGTCAACGATCACGTTGCGGCTGTATTTGGTTGCTGGACATCTGCTTCACGTAAGGCAGCATTACCTGTATTCGAACAACAAAATGGTCTACTTTACTACCCAACCTTCTATGAAGGTCTGGAACAATCACATAATGTGATTTACACCGGTCAAGAAGCCACTCAACAAATCCTTGCTGGATTGGATTGGGTAGCGAAAGAAAAAGGTGCAAAAACGTATTATTTGATTGGCTCTGACTATATCTGGCCTCGTACATCAATGAAAATTGCCCGTAAACATATCGAAAATGTTTTAGGTGGAAAAGTTGTTGGTGAAGAGTACAAACCCTTAGGCGATACCCAGTTTGGTTCTGTCATTAATAAAATCCGTCTGAAAAAGCCTGACGTTATTTTCGCTGCTGTTGTAGGTGGTTCTAACGTTGCCTGGTTCAAGCAGTTAAATGCGGCCGGTATTACTGGTAAAAAACAAACACTGCTGACTATTTCAGTTACTGAAGATGAAGTTTTAGGTATCGGTGGTGAAAACCTGGTTGGTTTTTATTCAGTCATGAAATATTTCCAAAGTCTGGATAATGACAATAACAAAGCTTTCGTCAAAGCATTTAAAGAAATGCATGGTGAAGACAGTGTTATTGGTGACGTGACACAAGCCGCTTACCTTGGCCCTTGGTTATGGAAAGCAGCCGTCGAAAAAGCGGGTAGCTTCGATGTCGATAAAGTGGTTGCCGCTTCAGAAGAAGGTGATATTGAATTAACAACAGCACCTGAAGGCTATGTGAAGCTTCACCCTAACCACCATCTGTGGAGCTACACTCGCGTAGCTGAATGGCAAAAAGACGGTCAAGCGAAAGTGATTTATCAATCACCTGAATTGATCGAACCAAATCCATTCCCAGAAGGTTATCAATAGACCGCAGTATCAAGATGGGCAGGCTGCACAAGCAGCTTGCCCTCTTTTAACCACGTTTCAATCACTCTTTTTAGATCACCTTCGGAGTAACGTTATGGGCGATTATTCAATACAAGAATTGACATCAATTCTGGCCATGCAAGGGTTTGCAGGTTTGAGTTTATTCAGTGTTCTGCTGCTAATGGCACTGGGCCTTGCAATTATTTTCGGACAGATGGGCGTCATTAACATGGCCCATGGCGAGTTTATGGCAATTGGTGCTTACACCACCTATATGTTGTCAGTCATGACAGAAACCTATTTCCCTGCGTTTCTGAGTTATTACTTTTTCTTTGCCATCATTGCCTCATTCATCGTTGCTGGTGTTGTGGGATATTTTGTTGAATGGCTGCTGATTAGACACTTATATAAACGCCCGCTGGATACTTTATTAGCAACCTGGGGATTAAGTTTGATCATGCAACAGATTTTCCGTTCTCTGTTTGGCGCACGTGAAGTCAGTCCAACATTACCAGATTGGTTAATGGGCTCTTACATGCCTACAGATACTATCTTTATACCGATTAACGGCATGTTCGTTTTCGGCTTAACTACCTTGGTTACCATTGGCGTATTTATCCTGATGTACCGTTCTTCATGGGGATTAAATGTACGTGCTACCACCCAAAACCGGGTGATGAGTGGGGCCGTGGGTATTAATACAACACGCGTTGATCGTATGACCTTTGCCTTGGGCTGTGGTATTGCTGGTGTGGCTGGTGCTGCTTTCACAACCATTGCCTCTACTGGACCAACCTCAGGTTCTTTGTACATCGTAGATACCTTCATGGTCGTTGTCTTTGGTGGTGCTGCCAGCTTATTCGGCACGATCGCTTCAGCATTTAGTATCGCTCAAGCTCAATCTATTCTTGAGTTCTTCATCAGCGGTTCTATGGCAAAAGTACTGACCTTACTGACACTGGTCATCATTCTGATGATGCGTCCAGAAGGTTTGTTCTCTAGTAAAGTTCGTAAATAAGGCGAGGGGGTCATAATGAATTTCTTTGTAGAACGTTTTTTGGGTGGTAAGAATGGGGCTATTGGCCTAGCCATTCTCGCTATCTTAATTCTGATTATCCTGCCTTTATCATTGGATTTATTTCGTCTAAATCTAGTAGGCAAATATCTAACGTATGCGTTTGCTGCTGTTAGCCTGGTGTTACTGTGGGGATATGGCGGTATTTTAAGTTTGGGACAGGGGGTATTTTTTGGTCTGGGCGGTTATGCCATGGCCATGTTCTTAAAACTGGAGGCTTCAGATCCTGAAAGCACGGCTATCCAGTCTACACCAGGTATTCCTGATTTTATGGACTGGAACCAGTTAACTGAACTGCCTTGGTTCTGGGTGCCATTTGAGCATTTTTGGGTTGCCTTACTGGCTATCTTGATTGTGCCATCGGTGTTTGCATTCATTATTGGTTATTCCATGTTCAAGCGCCGTGTCGGTGGGGTTTACTTTGCCATCATCACCCAGGTTATCGCGGTTATCTTGACAGTGCTTATCGTCGGTCAACAAGGTTATACCGGTGGTATTAATGGTATTACTGACCTGAAAACACTGAATGGTTGGGATATTCGTTTAGATTCTTCTAAATATATTCTCTACTTTATTAATGCCTTTTTATTATTGGCGGTGATTTGTATCAGCCGCTTTATATTGACCAGTAAGTTTGGTCGTCTGCTATTGGCGATGAAAGATAAAGAAGACCGCGTACGTTTTTCTGGTTATGACGTGTCTAATTTCAAAATCTTTATCTTTTGTGTGTCTGCGGTTATTGCTGCAATTGGTGGCGCTATGTTCACCCTGCAAGTTGGTTTTATGTCGCCGTCCTTTGTTGGCATTGTGCCCTCAATCGAAATGGTGATTTTCGCAGCAGTGGGTGGACGCATGTCATTAATTGGTGTGGTTTACGGCACATTGCTGGTGAATGTAGGTAAAACTACATTTTCTGAAACCTTCCCTGAGCTTTGGTTATTCCTGATGGGCGGATTGTTTATCGCTGTGGTGATGTTCTTCCCGAATGGTCTGGCCGGTATTTATGAGAAATATGCCAGTAAAGTGGGTTTCCTGAAGCGCCTCCAAAGCAATGGTGATAAAGCAGCAGGCAAAATGGCACTTGAGCAAAAAGCAGAACTTGAAGGAGCTAAATAATGAGTACCTCTACTGATTTTCTGTTAGCGATTGAAGACCTGACAGTCTCATTTGATGGCTTCAAAGCGGTTGATACATTGAATATGTATATCGACAAAAATGAACTTCGTGTGATTATCGGTCCTAATGGGGCCGGTAAAACCACCTTGCTTGATTTAATTTGTGGCAAGACAAAAGCAAGTTCGGGTTCCATTAAATTCAAAAATCATGAACTAACTAAACAAGCTGAACACGAAATCGTCAGAACGGGGGTTGGACGAAAATTTCAAACTCCTTCTATCTACGAAAACCTGAGTGTGTATGAAAATCTGGAAGTTTCTTATCCAGAAGGCCGTGGCGTATTTGGCAGTCTATTTTTCAAATCGACCGATAAAGTTCGCGACACTGTTTTAAAAATAGCAGAAGAAATTCAACTACTGAGCGAGTTAGATACGGAAGCGGCTGTACTTAGTCATGGGCAAAAACAGTGGTTAGAGATCGGCATGCTATTGATGCAGGACCCTGAGCTACTGATGCTAGATGAGCCAGTCGCAGGCATGAGTGCCAAAGAGCGTGATGAAACAGCAGAATTATTGAATCGAATTTGTCAAAACCGTTCAGTGATTGTGATTGAACATGATATGGAGTTCGTGAAAAAAATTGCTCGTAAGGTCACGGTATTACATCAAGGGAAAATTCTGGCTGAAGGCGCGATGGACAATGTACAAAATGACGAAAAAGTCATTGAAGTCTATCTGGGCCATTAATCGGGTGTTGAGGAGATAAAAACATGTTCGAAGTTGAAAACCTGCAAGTAAGTTATGGCCAGAGTGAAGTTATTCATGAAATCAGTTTCAAAGCTGAAAAAAATGAAACATTGGCTATTATGGGACGCAATGGCATGGGTAAAACCACCTTGTTTAAATCCTTAATGGGGATTTTGCCTAGTCAGTCGACAAAAGTGAATCTGGAAGGGCAAGATCTCAGTGGCATGGAAAGCTACAAACGCGTGGCGAATGGACTTGCCTATGTGCCCCAAGGTCGAATGATTTTCCCTAATCTGACCGTGCAGGAAAATATTGAAACTGGTCTCCAGGTATCAAAGCAAAAGTCGATACCGGAAGATATTTTTTCATTGTTTCCTGTGTTGCATGAGATGCGTCATCGTAAAGGCGGTAATCTCTCGGGTGGTCAGCAGCAACAATTAGCGATAGCGCGTGCCTTAGTGACCAATCCGAAAGTGTTGTTATTGGACGAACCCACAGAAGGCATACAACCTTCCATAATCAAAGATATCGCCCGCGTTTTGAATGAAATTCGTCAAATGCGTGAAATAACTATTGTGGTATCTGAGCAGGTTTTAAGCTTTACTATGGATATCGCTGATCGGATCATGGTGATCGAAAAAGGTAATTTAATTCATGAAGATCTGCGTGAAAATGTGGATGCGGCTAAGATTAAACAATACCTGACAGTGTAATCTGCAGCCCCCATTCCCAAATGTTTTTTTGCATAGGGAGTGGGGGTGTCATGTTATCTTTTATCGCATGAAACTAGGACAGAATGCGTGACGCAATTGATAGACAGAACCCAAGTAAATACTGCAATGACAGGCTGGGATGCTCGTCTTCAATTAAGTTTTATCGAACGAAATGGTAAGACGATTCTGGCAAAAAAGGCCCACTCTGGTCCCTTAACTATTCAAAAATGTCTCTATCCCGAAGGGCCTAATCCGGCACATGCATTAGTTATTCATCCTCCGGGTGGTGTTGCGGGTGGCGACCGTCTGCAGCTTCTGTTTGAGCTGGCAACTTCTGCAAAGAGTTTTATTACCACGCCGGGTGCGACCAAGTGGTATAAGTCGGCTGGACGACAAGCCAGTCAAACCGTGACTATTGAGCAGCACGATGGCAGTCTTCTCGAGTGGTTTCCCCAGGAAAATATTGTGTTTGATGGTGCTGATATCACGCTGAAGACGCAGGTCGAATTGAGCCAAAATGCGCATTTTGCCGGATGGGATATCAGTTGTCTTGGACGACAGGCCAGTGGTGAGAAATGGCTGCAGGGCAGATATAAACAAGTCTTGCAGATAAAACGTAACGATAGTTTGTTATGGCAGGAATCGGCAGTATTTACGCCTGATAGCCCGGTTTTAAAATCAATAGCTGGTTTACGTGGTTTTCCCGTGTTTGGCAGTTTTGTGGTCACCGCAGGTAAGGTACCCGAAACAATCATTGAGCAATGCCGCCAAGTAACCGTTAATTCGACTGCCCAGTATGGTGTTTCCGCGCTACCTGACGTTTTAACGGCGCGTTATATTGGTAGTTGTGCACAAGAGGCAAGACAGTATTTTGAACAACTCTGGTCCTGTTTACGCCCCTGGTATGCAGATACTAAAGCAGTACGCCCCCGAATCTGGGCAACCTGATTAATTATAGGATGTGACAATGGATTTAACGCCAAGAGAAAAAGATAAATTACTGATTTTTACGGCTGCATTATTAGCTGAACGTCGTAAGGAACGTGGTGTGAAATTAAACTATCCGGAAGCCGTGGCTTATATCACTGCGGCAATCATGGAAGGGGCCAGAGATGGTCGTAGTGTCAGTGAACTCATGAGCTACGGTACAACTTTATTGACCCGTGATGATGTAATGGATGGCATTGCGGAAATGGTCACAGAAATACAGGTCGAAGCGACATTTCCTGATGGTACCAAGTTAATTACTGTGCACGACCCGATAGTCTGAGGTGACAAAATGATTCCAGGTGAAATGCGTTATGCAAGTGGTGATATTGAGCTGAATGTTCAGCGAGAAACCAAGTTGATTGATGTCTCCAATTCTGGGGACCGTCCAGTCCAGATCGGCTCTCACTATCATTTTTACGAAGTCAATGATGCTTTGCTTTTTGACCGCCAGGAAGCATATGGCTTCCGTTTGAATATCGCCGCTGGTACCGCTGTTCGCTTTGAGCCCGGTCAAATGCGTAGTGTCGAACTGGTCAAGCTAGCCGGTGCCCAAACCGTCTATGGTTTCGCTGGCAAAGTCATGGGAGCCTTATCATGAGCGTTAAAATTTCCCGTCAGGCCTATGCTGAAATGTTTGGTCCGACTGTTGGTGACAAAATTCGTCTTGCAGATACGGAACTGTGGATTGAGGTTGAAAAAGATCTCACTACATACGGTGAAGAAGTAAAGTTTGGTGGCGGTAAAGTGATTCGTGATGGCATGGGCCAATCACAACTCCCTGCAGCCGAAGTGGCTGATACCGTCATTACCAATGCACTGATTATTGATGCCGTAACAGGCATTATCAAAGCCGATGTAGGACTGAAAGACGGTCATATCTGGTTGATAGGCAAAGCCGGTAATCCTGATATCCAACCTAATGTCACTATACCTATTGGTGCCGGTACTGAGGTTATTGCTGGTGAAGGCATGATCCTTACGGCAGGCGGCATTGACAGTCACATTCACTGGATTTGTCCACAACAAATTGAAGAAGCCCTTACCTCGGGTATCACGACGATGTTAGGTGGCGGCACAGGGCCAGCCACAGGTACATTTGCGACTACGTGTACGCCTGGACCATGGCATATTCACCGTATGCTGGAAGCGGCTGAAGCTTTTCCAATGAATATGGGGTTTTTCGGTAAAGGTAATGTTTCTTTACCAGAACCTGCCCGGGAACAAGTCGAGGCCGGGGTAATTGGTCTAAAGCTTCATGAAGACTGGGGCACCACACCAGCAGCGATCGATAATTGTTTAAGCGTGGCTGAGGAAATGGATGTGCAGGTGGCGATTCATACAGATACCTTAAATGAATCGGGGTTTGTTGAAACGACCTTAGCTGCATTTAAAAACCGTACTATTCATACATTCCATACCGAAGGTGCTGGTGGCGGTCACGCGCCAGATATTATCAAAGCGATTAGTTCACAGAACGTCTTGCCGTCATCGACGAATCCGACTCGACCTTTTACAGTTAATACGTTGGATGAGCATTTGGATATGTTGATGGTATGTCATCATCTTGATCCTGCTATTGCTGAAGATGTGGCGTTTGCTGAGTCGAGAATTAGACGCGAAACTATTGCAGCGGAAGATATTCTGCATGACACCGGTGCCTTTGCGATGATGTCATCTGATTCACAAGCGATGGGACGTGTTGGTGAGGTGATCATGCGTACCTGGCAAACGGCACATAAAATGAAAGTGCAGCGGGGTACTTTGCCAGAAGATACCAAGGATGGCGCCGAGAATACTGATAACTTCCGAGTCAAACGTTATATCGCTAAATACACGATTAACCCAGCCATTACTCACGGCATTTCACATATAGTCGGCTCAATAGAGCCAGGCAAGTTTGCTGATCTCGTTTTATGGCGACCTGCGTTTTTTGGTGTTAAACCCACATTAATATTAAAGGGTGGCAGCATTGCCTCTGCAGCAATGGGCGATCCAAATGCTTCAATACCGACACCACAACCCGTGCATTATCGCCCGATGTTTGCCAGTTTCGGTAAAGGGCTGAAAAGCTCGTTGACATTTGTCTCTCAGGCCGCGATGGAGAATCCTGAGGTGAAAAAACTGAACTTATCTAAACCACTGGTCGCCGTGGAAAACTGCCGACAAGTGACTAAAAAAGATATGGTATTAAATGATGCGACACCGGAAATCAGTGTTGATCCTGAAACTTATCAAGTCTTGGCTGATGGCGAATTACTCATTTGTGATCCGGCTACAGAATTACCGATGGCACAACGCTATTTCCTTTTTTAGAGAGAGAATATGCTTGAAATACACACAAAATTAGCGGCTGACAGTATTGGTCAGTTTGATGATACCGTATCGATGAGTTTCGATTTACGTCAAAAAAGCCGTATCCGTATCAGCCTTGCCTCGGGGCGAGAGGTCGCTATCTTTATGCCCAGAGGTGAGATATTACGCGGAGGTGACATCCTGCAAGCTGATGATGGCTCTATTATTCAGGTGCAAGCAGCCGATCAAAAAGTCATGATTGTCACCACCCATTCTGCACATGACCTGATGCGGGCAGCCTATCATTTAGGTAATCGCCATGTGCCATTGGAAATTGGTGATGGCTGGTTAAAACTAGAAGCCGATTATGTATTAAAAGATATGTTGTTAGGTTTAAATGTGCATGTTGAAGAAACTGACGCGCCGTTTGAACCTGAGTCGGGTGCCTATGGTGGTGGACATCACCACCATCACGACGATGACCATCAACATGATCATCACTCACACCACCATCATTAATAATGAAGACCACAGCCGCTTTTTCGCGATTACTACAACTGGCGAGTCCAGCGTTACCTATCGGTGCATATAGCTACTCTCAAGGCTTTGAATGGGCGATTGAATCAGGCGATGTCACTGATAAACATACGGCTGAACGCTGGATAAAGGACGTATTGCTGAGCTATTACGCAGATTTTGAACTGCCGGTCGTCAAACGCCTGTTTCAGGCATGGCAAAGTCAGGATAAAGATGCTTTGCAGTATTGGGATGGCTTTTTTAAGGCGGGTAGGGATAGTGCTGAAACTTGGTTGGAATCAAGACAAATGGGCTATTCCTTATTGCGCCTGCAAAAAGATTTAGAGGCCTGGCCTGCGTCGATGCATGAGTTAATCACATTGATTGAAGAGCCTAGCTTTCCACTGGTTTACGCCGGTACAGCAGTCAACTGGCAAATAAACCTGAATGAAACCTTACATGTTTACGCCTGGTCATGGCTGGAAAATCAAGTCAGTGCGGCGATGAAAGCGATTCCATTAGGTCAGGTAGCAGGGCAGCAAATTCTAGTCTCGGTGAGTGAAGAGATAACGGCCGTGATTGAGCAAGCCATGCAATGTGCTGATGACGACATCAGTAATTTCTGTCCAGCATTGAGCATTGCCAGCTGTCGGCATGAAACACAATATTCAAGATTATTCCGTTCTTAAAGTGAGGTAAGAATGAAAGAACCATTACGGGTGGGTATCGGTGGGCCAGTCGGTTCAGGCAAGACAGCACTAACATTAGCTTTATGTAAACGTCTGCGTGATACCTACAATATTGCCGTTGTCACTAATGATATCTATACCAAGGAAGATGCCCAGTTTCTAACTCGGAATGAGGCCTTGTCAGCTGATCGTATTATTGGTGTAGAAACCGGTGGTTGTCCACATACAGCGATCCGTGAAGATGCTTCAATGAACCTTGAAGCAGTGGCACAGTTGAGCAAACGCTTTGAGCCACTGGATATCGTGTTTATTGAAAGTGGGGGTGACAATCTCGCTGCCACATTTAGTCCTGAATTATCAGATTTAACGTTGTATGTGATTGACGTGTCAGCGGGTGAAAAAATACCTCGTAAAGGTGGCCCCGGTATTACTAAGTCTGATCTGTTAATTATTAATAAAACGGATTTAGCGCCTATGGTCGGTGCGTCACTAGACGTGATGGATGAAGATGCCAAACGTATGCGTGGGGAACGTCCGTTCTTTTTTACCAACCTGAAAGATGAACAAGGTTTGGATGACATTATCCTGTTTATTGAAAAACAAGGCTTAATGCTGCACTAATTTTTAGATGAGGAATTGATAATGAAAAAAAGTCTTTTGATATTGATGACATTAATAGGGTTCCCACTAACCGCAATGGCTCATCCGGGACATGAAGCCGTTGGGTTTATGAGTGGGTTTTTGCATCCATTAACCGGTCTGGATCACTTATTGGTTATGTTGGCTATTGGTTTCTGGGCCGCTCGGGCGCCAACACAGAACCGCCTTCGGATACCGGTATTATTTATCAGCTTTTTACTGGTTGGATTGACGATGGGCGCCTTTTTAAGTCCCTCGAATATGGTTGAAGTAGCTATTGCTGTAAGTGTACTGGCTATGGGGATTGTATTGCTTTTAAGTGCCAAAATTCATCTTATCTGGCAAGTGATGTTAACCAGCATTTTTGGATTAATGCACGGTTTTGTACATGGGCAAGAGTTGATACTGGCAAGTCATGGTTTAATGGCCATTGTGGGCTTAACGTTGACGACGTCGCTGTTACTAGCTGTGGGCTTTATGCTCGGTAAGCAAAAAGAGCGTTTGGGCCATTATTTACAAAGCTTATTGGTGTCAGTATTGACTGTCGCAGGGGCATTCTTACTCATTGTATAAGACTGCCAGTTTCTATATGTCGTAAAATGTCCTGACCACTTCAGGACATTTTATCTACGCAATCTTACGTAGATAAAATCAATATGAGCATCAGTTAAGATGTTAAATCGTTTGTTGTACCAAGTTGCTGTTTGTTTAACGGACGAGCAAAAGCATCTTCCCACCGTCAGGATATTAATTTGACACAGAATGATGCCATCACTTCTTCTGTTGAAGGGGAAGCACCACAGCGTATTGTCAAAATACGCCGAGACTACAATACCTGGGTCGCCAACGAAACGCTGGAAGACTATGCCCTGAGGTTCACGCCGAATTCCTTTCGAAAATGGCCAATTTTCCGTGTGTCAAATACTGCACTGGGGGCCATATCCTTTCTGGTATTAGAAGCGATAGGTGGCACTATCGCGGTGAACTATGGTTTTACCAATGCCTTCTGGGCGATTTTAACCGTTAGTTTAATTATCTTTTTAACCAGCTTACCGATTAGCCATTATGCAGCCAAATATGGTCTGGATATGGATTTGCTGACTCGTGGCGCTGGCTTTGGTTATATCGGATCAACGATCTCCTCCTTTGTGTATGCCACCTTCACTTTTATATTATTCGCACTTGAAGCGGTGATCATGGCTTATGCTCTGAGTTTGTATTTCACGATCCCACTCTATGTCAGTTATCTCATCTGTGCGGTTGTCGTAATCCCTTTAGTAACGCATGGCGTCACATTAATTAGTCGCATACAAATGCTCACACAGCCTTTATGGCTGTTTATGATGATTTTGCCTTTGGTATTCATCTATATAAAAGAACCTGAAGCATTCTCTAACCTAATCCATTTCGCAGGGGAGTCCGGGTACGACAGTGACTTTAATATTTATATGTTTGGTACTGCTGTCGCCATTGCGATGGCATTGATTCCACAAGTTGGTGAGCAGGTCGACTTTTTACGGTTTATGCCCGAACGGACGAAAAAGAATTCTTTGAAATGGCATCTGGGTGTCTTACTCGCTGGCCCTGGTTGGATTTCAATGGGCATGGCTAAAATGTTTATTGGTGCCTTACTGGCATACCTGGCACTGATGGCAGGGATGAGTATTGAGGAAGCGGTTAATCCAACACACATGTATTACGTGGGCTTTAGTTATGTTTTCTCTAACCCTGACGTACTCCTAGCCGTTACCGTATTTTTTGTGGTGTTGTCACAAATTAAAATTAATATCACCAATGCTTATGCGGGCTCGCTAGCCTGGTCAAACTTCTTTGCCCGTCTAACGCATAGTCACCCAGGACGGGTAGTGTGGCTGTTATTTAATGTGCTGATTGCCACTATGCTGATGTTACTGGATGTGTTTCAGGCATTGGAGCAGATTCTGGGCTTATATTCTAATATTGCTATATCATGGATTACCGCTGTGGTTGCCGATTTGGTGATCAATAAACCGCTTGGACTCAGTCCTAAAGGCGTTGAGTTTCGTCGAGCTTATTTATATGACATTAATCCCGTTGGTGTCGGTGCCATGGGGATTGCATCACTGTTTTCAGTGACAGCATTTCTTGGTGTATTTGGTTTGGAAGCACAAGCCTTTTCTTCTTTTATTGCCATGTTTACTGCTTTAGTCGCATCACCATTAATTGCCTGGTTTACTAAAGGAAAATATTACCTTGCCCGTCAACCTTTTAAATTTCATCCTAGTAAAACCAAAGAAACCTGTAGCATTTGCGGTCGGGATTATGAAATTCAGGATGTCGCTTATTGTCCAGCGTATCAAGGCCCCATTTGTTCTCTGTGTTGTTGTTTGGATGCACGTTGTAATGACGCCTGCAAACCGCATGGACGACTGACGTCACAATGGGAAAACGTCGTTACAAAAATATTACCAAAGGCCTGGTCAGGGAATATTCATAGTGGCGTCGGCCATTATTTATTGTTGATGTCGCTCACAGTATTGATTTTGGCGTCTATTTTTGGCTTGATCTATGTGCATATTTCGCTGACTGTCACTGAATATTCTGCCCATATTATGCCGGCAATACAGCTAGGCTTTATCAAAGCCTTTTCAGCCCTGGTATTAGTTAGTGGGATTATTGTTTGGTGGCTGGTGTTAACGTCACAAAGTAGAAATGTGGCACAACAGGAATCCAATAATCAAAATAACCTGCTACAACGTGAAATTATTCTACATAAGCAAACTGATGCTGAGTTACAGCAAGCACGAGTTGTAGCAGAGCAGGCGAATCAAGCGAAAAGCCGCTATATTACCGGTATCAGCCATGAGTTACGTACACCACTCAATAGTATTCTTGGTTATGCTCAGTTGCTGGATAATAACGATGATATTGTTGGTAGTAATAAACACGCTACAAAGGTTATTTTACGTAGTGGTGAACATTTATTATCGTTGATTGAAGGCACACTTGATATTGCCCGTATTGAAAGCGGTAAGTTGCAGTTTGATATTAAATCGCTTCGCTTTCCTGAGTATATTCAACAGATCGTCAGTATGTTTGAAATTCAGGCAAAGAATAAAGGACTGCGTTTTAACTACACTATTCCTGAGGACCTACCTCCAGTAGTGCGTGCAGATCATAAACGTCTGAGTCAGATCCTGATTAATATTATTGGTAATGCAGTGAAGTACACACGTGAAGGGGGAATTGATATTCACTTCAACTATGCACGTGAATTCTTATCAATTGAGGTAGCTGATACTGGTCCAGGTATTGAAGAAAAAGACATTGAAAATATTTTTCAGCCTTTTGTTAGAGGCAATACGGCAACAGGGGTGGGCGGTACAGGCCTGGGACTGACAATCTGTAAATTATTGACTCAGTTGATGGGCGGCGTATTAGACTTGGAAAGTAAAGTCGGTGAGGGAACATCATTTTACATTCGCTTATACTTACCTACGGTGCGTCTTGATGAAGCATTACCCTCGCTAGCAATGCGTATGCCTGTCGGTTACAAAGGGCCACGACGTAAACTACTTGTTGTTGATAATGAACCTATTGATAGAGAATTATTGATTAATGTTCTGGAGCCGTTAGGTTTTGAAGTTAGAGAAGCGGCTTCAGGTCCTGAGTGTTTAAGCATCTATCCAGAGTTTAAACCTGATATCATTTTTATGGATTTAGCTATGCCGGAAATGGATGGTTGGGAAACCTGCCACCTTATCCGAAACGTGCATCAGTCTGATGTGCATATCTGTATCATTTCAGCAAATGCCTTTGATCGTAATCTGGAAAATTCATCGGGTATCTTACCTAGTGATTTTGTTCTAAAACCAGTGAATTTAATGGAATTAATCAACTGGATTGGTGAGAGGCTGAATTTAGAATGGATACAAGCAGAGCAAACAGAAACAAAAGCACCTGAGATAATATCCAGTCACGACAAGCAGCAGTCTCTTCCTGATAAACAGGTGTTGGAATCGCTACTGGAAATGCTGGATCTTGGTTATATCATGGGTCTCAAAGAAATCATTGATGAAATTGAATCACAAGGTACAGTGAGTCCATCGTTTATAAGTGAAATACGTGAGATGGCAGAATCATTTCAACTGGAGAATATGAAACAATATATTAAAGAGAAATTGCAAAATGACTGAAGCAAATCAAAATGCTGTGGTGCTGGTGGTAGATGATGCGCCTGAAACACTAGCACTTTTACATGCTTCTCTCGTCGAGTCCGGGTATACCGTTTTAGTCGCAAATAATGGCAAAGATGCGATTCGCATTTGTAATGATGCCTATCCTGACATTGTATTACTTGATGCTGTTATGCCTGAGCTGGGTGGATTTGATGTTTGTCGTCGCTTAAAACAGGATATTAATACGCGTCATATCCCAGTGATTTTTATGACCGGGCTGACAGAGTCTGAAGATGTGGTAGCTGGATTCTCTGCCGGAGGGATTGATTACGTCACCAAACCTCTAAGTCCGATAGAGGTCATTGCTCGTTTAAATACACATTTAAAAAATTCCCGTCTGATGAGTCATACTCAAGGTGCACTTGATGCTTTTGGTCAGGCAGCCATTGCTGTTCTTCCGGGGACTGACAAAATTATATGGCAAACACCGTTGGCTCGTGATCTGGTAGAGAAATATCTTAACGATAAAGCGGATGAAGGCAAACACGCTGAACAGCTTCAGCAGTGGATTCAACAATTAAGTGAAGGTGGTAAAAAACGCTTACGACCGCTGATGATTAACCATCCGACAGGCCGCTTGATTTTCACTCCGGCGGATATTCGTAATGATGAACAATGGCTCATTCTGTTGCGTGAAGAGTCTGAAGCTGCACAGGTAGAAGCCTTAAAAGCCGTATTTAATCTGACCAAACGCGAGGCAGAAGTGCTGCATTGGGTCATATTAGGCAAAACAGATAAAAGTATCGGTGAAATTCTGGGTACCAGCCCAAGGACAGTCAATAAACATATGGAACATGTGTTTGTTAAACTCGGTGTTGAAACACGAACCGCTGCTGCTTCTCTTGCCGTGTCTAAACTTCATACCTTAAATGGTCAAGGTGTTGATGCATAAATAGCATAACAGTTAATTTTCAGTTAGGGACAAAAAGCTACTCTCTGTATTAACGCTCGTGGCAATGAGGGAAGAGAACATGTCATGCTATAAGGCTTATCATCTTGCTCGAGAATCAGTAAAAGCGGCATCCTTCGATGAATACAAGCGCATATCTAGAAAATTAGGGGCATAGCATTTTAAATATTTCACGCAGTTCGTCACGCAGCGATTATCACTGGAATGGTGTTGTAGGTTCACTAAATCACACATTTTTGTTTTCTGTTTAGGCCCAACGATCAGTGTAAAACAAGCCAGTTTTAAGCTCTTTAATTGGTTGAATAGCATACTCTACCGGCGGCTTAAGAGTGTCATCACGACAACGTTTATAGATACCATTTTGTGATATCAAATGACGTAACAGTTCACCTGACAGTTTGTCGCTCATGGTCAAAACACCCCGACCGTTATAGCTAGCTCGTGCACTGGTTCTTGAAGTACCTTTTCGACTATAGAAATACATTTCATCTAGATAGGTGAGTAACCCCGTTTTCTTCTATACAAAAGCGGTGATAGTGCCACTTTTATAGACCATGTACTCACCGACAATCGAGTCAGGAATGACCGGTTTTTTTGATAAATTGTTTTGTGAAAAAGCTTGCTGATTAAACGCAATGCTGAAGAACATTACACAGACGATATGCCACTTTTTTATGTGGTTAAATCCTTTTTATTCATGATCTTAAGTGCATTATCGCAATTATTTCTTAGCGTCACTTATTGAGTCTTGTCTATTCAGATCAAGCTCTCACAGACATCGTAATATGACATTTATATCGGGCAGTAAAGAGCACAATTTAGATAGTTTCGAGCGAATATTAAGTGGTTTGATCCAGGTCATAACACGGAGTCGTTGATAGTGGTATTGTCATAAGTAATAGTTAATCTTAGAACAACTTCAGCAAGGAGCGTCGATATGTCTGGCAAAATGAAAGCAGCCGCTTTTATCGAAAAAGGCCGAATTGAAATTGTTGAAAAGCCGATTCCTGATATTGGTGACAATGATGCTTTGATTCGAATTACCACAACCACAATTTGTGGTACAGATGTGCATATTCTCAAAGGAGAATATCCAGTTGAGCAGGGACTCACGATTGGTCATGAGCCGGTCGGTATCATCGAAAAACTGGGTAAAAATGTCCAAGGGTATAACGAAGGCCAACGCGTTATTGCCGGTGCAATTTGCCCGAGCTTTCATTCCTACGCCTGTCAAGATGGGCTGCCATCTCAGGATGGTGGATGTCATGGTCATGGCTATAAACCCATGGGAGGGTGGCGATTTGGTAATACTATTGACGGTGCTCAGGCTGAGTTTTTAGTTGTACCGGATGCACAGGCCAATTTAGCCCCCGTACCTTATGGCTTAACTGATGAACAAGTTTTAATGTGCCCTGACATCATGTCCACAGGCTTTGCTGGGGCTGAATCTGCGAATATTAAAATTGGTGATATTGTGGCCGTGTTTGCTCAAGGCCCGATTGGTTTATGTGCCACAGCTGGTGCAAGGTTAAAAGGCGCTAGTCTGATTATTGCGATTGATGGTATTGATGAACGTTTATCTTATGCCAGACAATTGGGGGCAGATATTACACTGGATTATCGTAAGGTCGATATTATTTCAGAAATCATGAAGATCACTGGTGGTCGTGGTGTCGATGCGGTTATCGAGGCTCTGGGAACACAGCAAACATTTGAATCAGCATTACGTGTATTAAAGCCAGGAGGCACTTTATCCAGCTTAGGTGTTTATTCAACAGATTTGACGATTCCACTGGATGTATTCAGTGCTGGTCTTGGCGATCATAAAATTATCACCAGCTTATGTCCTGGTGGTAAAGAGCGCATGCGACGCTTGATGAACGTCATTGAATCCGAACGTGTTAACTTGCAGGATATGGTCACACATCGCTATAAATTGGATGATATCGTTGATGCATATGACTTATTCTCGCATCAACGTGATGGCGTTTTGAAGGTTGCTATAACAATGTGATTTTTCCTGCATTTTGCATACATTTTTACTATCTAAAAAAAAGGTTTGAGCGTAGAGTACGCCTAAAATTTTAGGGGTACTCTGATGACGCAATTTGCCACAAATTTAATTGAATCACTCGCGATTGGTCGGTCATTTGTATTACCTGATTTAGAACAATTTGTTAACGACAATTACCGCTCCATTCGACTGCATGATGCCATGCAATTAGAGCTGGATTCTGGTGATGCTTTTTTATTCGATTATGGTGTGGTGGTGTTTTGGGGGGTTACTGAAAATACCAAACAGTCTTTACTGACAAAAATTCAAACTTTTATTCTTGATTCAAAATTAATACCGGATTTTGAGCAGTATGCTTTTGATAGCAGTACAGACACTATCAAAATGCATGCAGATAAAATCAGTTTTGCTAATGAAGACAGCATGGAGAGGCTGGCCGTATCACATGCTTTGGCTCAATCTGTAAAACTGGCCGAGTTTGAACGTTTGGCTCAGGATGTCATTCAAGCCCATGCTCATATTCCAGTGTCATTAGCCAAAACCGGTAAAGTGGCGATGAGCAGAAAAGCGATTGCTAAATCTCGTGGGGTATTATTTGGTGCACGCGGTGATATTTTGCTGAATTACAGCTTATTAGATACGCCTGAGTTCTTTTGGGATTATCCTGAGCTTGAGCCTCTATATACTGTGGTCTCACGTTATCTGGATGTGGTGGCGCGGATCAATGTATTAAATAAAAAGCTGGAAAGTATTCATGAGTTATTGGATATGCTGGCTAATGAACAAAATCACAAACATTCATCTACCTTAGAGTGGATAATCATTATCCTGATTGCATTAGAAATCGTATTGTTTTTGCATTAAAAAACCAGGCCCTAAAGGCCTGGTTCTTGAAGGGTAACTTAAACTTTAAATCGACCCATCAGACTCATCATATTTTCAGAGAAGTTGGTGATTTTTTTCGATATCTCATCACCTGTTTTTGAGACGGTTTGAGCGGACTCTGTCTGTTCATTTAATCCATGCAAGTTTTTACTGATATCTTCTGCAACCGCTGTTTGTTCTTCCGTTGCAGCAGCTGTCTGAATCGCCATATCATTCACTCGACGAGAAGAGGCTCTGATGTCATCAAACACATTAGATGCTTCCTGGAAGGTATTGGCTGTTTTATCCACATCCGTTTTACCCTGAGTAATCGCTGTTGAAGACTGGCTAACGGAGTTTTGCAGCTGCGTTATTATCTGACTGATATCGTCGGTACTTTGCTGCGTTCTTGTGGCCAGGGAGCGAACCTCATCAGCGACGACGGCAAAACCTCGACCATGGTCACCTGCACGGGCGGCCTCAATAGCCGCATTAAGCGCTAATAGATTCGTCTGCTCTGCGACAGAACTAATCACTTCCAATACCGATAAGATGCTGGTGGAGTTCTGCTCAAGCTGATGCGAGCAGTTAAGAACGGTATCCATATCTTTGATCAGTTCTGAGATACATTTATTCGATTCTTCAACAACATGAATACCTTTAACCGCAAGTTGCGAGGTCTGTTCTGCTTCAGAAGCCGAGTTAGTTGCCACATTCGACATTTCCTTATTTGCCAGTGTCATTTCGTGTACAGCGCTGACAATCGATTCTGTGGATAAATTTAACGTTTCATTGATACTTTTTGTTTTATTAGATGAGTCTGCCAGTTGTAGAGTGAGTGAGCTAAGACCTTTGACGTTATCCAATGTTGTTTTAATTAAGTCCTGTAATTTTTCGACAAACTGATTAAAGGATTGTGCTAAGTCACCAAACTCATCTTTTGAGCTGACATCAAGTCGGGCTGTTAAATCACCGTCACCTGATGCGATCTCATTAATGCGCTTAATGAGATCATTGATATCATCGGTGAGTCTTTTCGGTACGATATAGCTGAAATAGAGTGCAACGACCATAATCGTCAGTACAACGATAATAGTGACTGTCATACTACGCTGTAGATCACTTTTTAATTGGGCGTCTAATACATGAAATTTATTGAGTAAAATTTCCCCTTTTTTATCCAGAATTGAGCGCAGGCTTTGAAATGCTTCTTCTTCCAGCTTTGCCAGTTCTTGCTGATTAGACGTTGTTGATGCATTTACCATTCTTTCTGTGGCTATATTCCAGTTTTTAAAGGCTGTTTCAAAAGCATCCTGACCAGCCGAGACATCAGGATAAATTTTTGTATACTCCAAAAATTGATTGTATCGATCATAAGCTTGTTGAATATTTTCCTGCCAGGCTTTTGTTTCTTCAGCTTTATCACCACGGTTCGTCAGTATATTAATTAAGGCGATTTTAGCCTGATGTAAGTCTCTATCAGCATTTAATATTTTTTCATTTGCTGGCATAAATAACTCAGTCTGGATATCAATGGCATGATTCTGCTTACTCATCATCCATAAAAACATCGCAATCACGACAGCAATCGTTAATCCCATCACAACAACTGGTATAGAACTTTTCGTTCTGATGCTTTGTAGGTTTATGTTCATTATTTTTATGCCTAGTTATATTTAAGTGAGCAATTAAGTTAGCGACCAAAACCAGTTCAGGTTTAATCTGAACAAATAAATAAAAAACGCTTTTTAGGTTATGAAGTGTTGCCATTCTGAGATAAGCGATACGACGCTAATTTATAGAATATAAAGGTGTTTTATTAAATTTGAGCAAAGGACAGATAATGATTAATGCATATGCCGCTATGAGTCCGGGGGAAACTCTGACACCTTATTCGTTTGACCCTGGTACTTTGGGAGAGAATGAAGTCGAAATTTCAGTGAAGTACTGTGGTATTTGTCACAGTGATATCAGCATGATTGATAATGATTGGGGGATGTCTAGCTATCCCTTAGTTGCCGGACATGAAGTGGTCGGTGTTGTTAATGCTGTTGGTCGTGGCGTCAGAGAATTCAGTATCGGACAATCAGTTGGTTTAGGCTGGTACGCTGATTATTGTGAAACTTGTGAGCAGTGCCACAACGGTGATGAAAATCTCTGTGCCGATTTAACCGGTACCATTGTCAGTCATCATGGTGGTTTTGCTGATAAAGTCAGAGCCAATGCTAATAGTGTCATTGCCTTACCAGACAGTATGGCGCTGGAGTCTGTCGGCCCCTTATTATGTGGTGGCGTTACTGTATTCAATCCTCTGGTTCAGTTTGGTATTAAACCGACAGATAAAGTGGCTGTTATCGGTATTGGAGGTCTTGGACATATTGCTCTACAGTTTCTTAATGCCTGGGGCTGTGAAGTGACTGCTTTTACCAGCCAGAGTAAATTACAAGAAGCCTTGGATATGGGGGCACATTTCAGTGTGGATTCACGTGATGAGGAGGTGATGTCTTCATTGCCGAGAAAGTTCGACATGATTTTGTCGACGGTGAATGTCAAATTAGATTGGAATTTATATTTAAGTAAATTGAAGCCTAAAGGACGTTTACATTTTGTTGGTGCTACGCTCGAACCATTAGACTTGCGGGTGTTTAATCTGACGGAAGCTCAGCGCAGTGTTTCAGGATCAGATACTGGCAGTATGCAAACCAGTAGCAAAATGCTGGAGTTTGCTCAACGCCATGGTGTCAAACCGGTGATTGAACTTTACCCATTTGAAAAAATTAATGAAGCGATCGACAAGCTGCGTGAAGGAGATGTACGTTACCGAATTGTGCTGGAATATTAAATCAGCCAAACGCGTCATCTCTGTTGGAATAAGCCTGTTCAGATGGTTTTGAGCAGGCTTATTTTTTTATGTTGTCTAAGCCGTAAAAAAACGCTTGTGGCTTGTTCTGGCATCAGCCTAAAATGGCGCACAATTTATTATTAACGGAGTTAAATTATGTCAGAGCCAGTTTGGTTTAAAACCGCAGAAGCGACCGTTTTTGCTAGTGAAGATCAGGGCACAGATGCCATGCCGGAAATTTTGATTGGTAGCGTTAAAGGGCCTGCAGGCCATGCTTTTGCCAATCTTATGGGGCAAACAGAAGGCCACACACGGATGTTTGCTATTCGTGCAACCAATCAACAAGTTAAACCCGCGACCATGATCGTGCCAAAAGTAACTATAAAATCAAGCGCTTATGTTGAGTTGTTTGGTGGTCCTGTTCAATCTGCAGTGGCCGATGCGGTATTAGATAGTGTAATTGAAGGTGTTATCCCTAAGGAACATGCTGAAGAGCTATGTATTGTCGCCATGATTTGGATTGCTCCTGAAGCCGTAGCTAACCCAGATGTGGATCGTAAAGACTTATACCGTACAAACTATGAAGCAATGAAACTAGCTATTCAACGCGCGATGTCTGGCTCACCGACAATTGATGAGTTGATTGCCAACCGCCAGTCAATACATCATGAAATGTATGATCCTGAAACAGGCGAATCTCAGTGGTAATTGACCTGCGGTGATAATCAAAAAGCCAGACATCAGTCTGGCTTTTTTGTATATATTCAATCTCGTGGTAACAAGCCCAATGCGTTCTTATCAGGCAACGTTATATGATGCCGTTGACAGTGTTCAATAAGTTTTTGTTCATATAACGGTGACCATCCCGCTAAGTTACAGTCATAGCATCGTTGGCATACAGATAAATGATAGCGGGGGATATACTTTCCTTCATTACCTTGTCTGCCTACTTGAAATTCAGTATCACACATCTGGCAATGAGTAATTTCTTCAAACTCTTCAGCCATCTGCAATCTCCTTGTTTGAAAGTCTGTCTGAGATTATTGACCAGAAAGTCGGCGGCCAAAGCTCACAGCATAAGCGGCTGGCCTTGCAAGTAAAATAGGATCCTCACTCGCTTCGATGCCATCGGTTAGGGCCAGAGGATTAAACATAGTTTGTTTGGCAAACTGTTCACCGTCTGCATCTATGCCATCCAATGTTAATGTGCCTAATTTGATCAGCTGGCGTGTTTCAGGCCAAACCACGGTAGGGTCATTCAACTTATCGCCTTTCTCGGCAATTTGTAATGCAAGAATAAATTCGACTTTATTTTGTTCGAGACGATTTGGTAATTCAGTAAACAGGTAATCAGGATCGGCTGCAGCCCGCTGTTCTTCACTAAGAAATTCTGGCCCATTTATTGGAATAATCTGATAACGACCATAACTTACTTCACCTTCTTTATTGATAAATTTGAACGCATTAACACCATAAAATGGCTGAGTAGCGAAACTAACCGGGGCAGGTTTTTCTATTTCGGCAAAGATTTTTGCTGCGGGATGGCTATCAAGAAATTGGCTGATAGGCTTAGGGGCTTTTACCTCGGGACCTGACGTGGCTACGGCGTTTAGCAGGCCTAAGAAATCTTCCGGCGTAGCTGCTGGGAAACGATTGACTGAGATACTGACGATATCGGTATAACTGCCATCATTGAGTTTAAAACGTATGGCAATACCTTTTGGAAAGGAACTCGGATTATTATCAGCAATATCAGGAATACCTGTAGTGTTAGAGAACCTTACCGTGACAGGTATAGTATCCGATTGAAAGTGCTCGGCAACTGAGATAGTGGCCGCATCACTGCTGGGGGTAAACTCACCTGACACAACAATACCCTTCGCGTGGTTTTTACGGATGCCTGGATGTGACCCCGCAATTTCACTCAAGGTGTCGACCAATTGTTCAGTGACCGGTGTATCCACGTTTTTTTCAGCTAACACACTGGATAATGGTAAAAAAGCCATTGAGGACAATAGAAGAAAATGCTTAAGATAGTTAGCTGATTTACGCATAAAGTTATTCCCTGTGATTATAATGAACACTAAAAATAACGTTAATCCGACATTAATAGTTAACATTATTTTCTGATAAAAATGGATATGAGCTAGCAAGAAGTCATAGAATAGCCTCTATATAACAATGGATGTACGCCGGTGAGTCAGAAACGTCAAGATCTCAATATAAGCTTATTTAAAGAAAATATTTATCAATCCATCATTGATTCAAGTTTTGATGCCATTATTTGTAAGACAATCGACGGCATTGTGCTTAGCTGGAACCCAGCAGCGGAGAGAATTTTCGGTTACACAGCAGATGAAATGATCGGCGAAAATATGCTTAACGTTTTTCCTGACAACAAAACTCACGAAGAGACTGAAATACTGGAAAAATTACGGCGTGGCGAAGTGGTAGAGCATTTCCAAACCATTCGTAAACATAAATCAGGGCGACTGATTGATGTGTCTATCACAATTTCACCGGTATACGATGCTCTGAATACGGTTGTTGCTGCATCTACTATTGCACGCGATATTACAGAACAAGTAGAGGCAATTAGATTAAGCCATGAGTATCGAGCCATTGTCGAATCCTCAGAAGATGCTATTTATAGCGTTTCACTTGATGGCACAATCACCAGTTGGAATACTGGTGCTGAACATATTTTTGGTTTCACAGTGAATGACATCCTAGGTCAACCTATATCCATACTTTATGATGACGATGACGAGCAGGCTGACCATATTCTGAATAGCATTACAAATGCGGAAAGCCTCGAACACTATAAAACTACCAGAAAGAATAAAGATGCCAGAGTGATTAATGTTTCTGAAACCGTTTCTCCATTACAGGATCAGAATGGCAAAATTATCGGTGGCTCCATTATTGCCAGAGATATCACACATGATATTGAGGCACAGCAACTTATCTGGAAACAAGCGAATTACGATAATCTAACTGGCCTGGCTAACCGAGAGCTATTTTTAAAGTCACTGTCACACGAAATGGAAATGGTTCAAGATTCTATTTCTCGCGATTGTTTGGTGTTGTTATTCCTCGATTTAGATAACTTTAAAGACTTTAACGACAACTACGGCCATGATTTTGGTGATGAAGTATTACGCCACGCGGCTGATGTTTTAAGCAAAACGTGTCGTAATGCCGATCTGATTGCCCGCTATGCTGGGGATGAATTTATTATTCTACTGTCCGGTGATTTTCCTAAAAAAGATCTCAAACGCTTTGTAGACAGATTAATCAGTAAACTGAACGTGCCTTATCCCATCAATGGTATCGACTGCCGTTTATCTGCCAGTATCGGCGTTGTGCAATATCCCACTGATGCGGATACGATGTCACTTCTTCTGAAGAGAGCAGATCAGGCTATGTATGCTGCCAAGGCCGCTGGTCGTAACCAATATCGGTATTATGTCGATGACAATGCTAACGATACTAATGCCGTGATGGATTAATTCGCCAAGTACGCTAAATTCTCAATTAACCCATATCAAATCAAAGCCAAGCTAACGTCTGTATGATGATGCCTCTAAAAAGCCATATAGGGCTTTTTGCGTGGTAGTAAATAGGCATCACTACAGAATGAAAACACATACTCAAGGATTTTAATGAAACAAAAACAACTTATCATCGGTGGCCTGATTGGGTTAGCGGCTGTCTCTGGCTATTTCTATGCCGACTATGCAAAACATGAGTTCATTAAAGAGCGTATTGATACTGAGCTCACACTGATGGATGGTACAAGCCCTGTAAAATATGGTGCCTTGCAGACCTCACTGTTTTCAAATGCTGTCACATTAAAAAATGTCACGATAGATATGTCTGATCTACAAAACTTGGCGGGTGATAATGCGCCTAATGTTGTGAGTATTGGATCTGTGACGGTCGATAGTGAAGTGGGTTTATCTTCACTCGAATCCTCCAAGCTGCCTAACCAGCTTGAAGTCAGTTTAACGGGTATAGCAACAGAGGTTGATTTTAAGGTATTAGCCGAGAATAGCTATAAACCAACTGAGAAAGCAGTATATAACACCATAGCGACCTTAACCGATGGTATGCCAACAACGGATTTCTATCTGGAATATGAGTACTCACCAGCGGAAGGTGATGAGCTGCCATTTATCGACATTCAACTTAAATCCGTATTGAATAAAGTGGTGGGCATGGAACTGAATGCCGAAATTGAAAATATGGTGCTGGATCCTGTTGTTCTGATGTTTGGTGGTATGCAAAGAGCACTTATTCATCACCTTGAGCTGGAAATTAAAGACGAAGGTAAGACAACGAATCTGTTGATAGAAAATACTGCAAAGCAGATGAACCTGAGTGAAGAGCAGTTTGAAGAACAACTGACTAATGAGCTCAAAAAAGACATCGAATATAGCCAGCGACCCATTGAGAAAATGTTTTACCAAGCAGCTGAAGATTTTATCGATGATCGCCAGACGTTTAAGCTAGAAATTACACCCAAAATGCCAATGACTATAGAAGCTATTCAGAAAGTCGCTTTATTTGCAGCTAGTGAAGAAGAAATTGAGCGCGAGTTGAATCTTAAAATCAAAGGTAAATAAATTTAGCGGTAAACATCATGGTCATGTCGACTATGGTGTTTACCGTTTATTGTCAGCGGACTGGCTTAGGCGATCTGCAATAACTGGGTCCAATCCTGACATAAATTTTTCGATGCTTCGTGTGTAAGTATTGTTTCTACCTATTTCTTCTAACGTCTCATTGTGTGTCATATCCAACTTGAGCAATTCAGCTTTGCTGCCAGCGTCATTAACTTTATTAACAAAACGCGTTGAACTATCACAGGCATATGTTCGTTGAAGTGAACATACCACCAGCATGGGCACTTCATTTCCATCAACATAATTAATTGGTGATGCCTTCTGCCAGTATATTGGCTGTTTCCCGAATGCCTTATCATAAAACTCAACGTGTTCATGTTGCATCAACGAGGCTAAGTCCAGTGCCTGACTATCAATAATCAAGCTACCTAACCAGGGTTGAACTGAGGCGTGTTTCGATATCTGTTGATCACTCGTCAATAAAGCGAGCAGATGAGCGCCTGCTGAGTGACCCAACAAAATGATTTTATTAGCGTCACCACCCCAGCCAGAGGCATTTGTTTGTACTGTTTTTAGTGCCCTAGCTAGATCACTGGCCTGCCTAAGTGGATCAACCTCAGGTACTAAGCGGTAATTTGCAGAGACAACAATAAAGCCCTGATTTACCCACCGTTTGACTTTGTCTTTGATTAATCCGGTGCTCCGTTTATCGCCAAATTGCCATGCACCGCCATGAATTAAAAAAAGAATAGGGGCATGTTTCGCATTATTTGGCAGATATATATCCATCTTATGTAACGGTGATTCACCATAAGATATGTCGCGAATCATATTGATGGGCTGTTCATCAGCAAATAACGGTTTCACTATCAGAAGAAGGCAGGCACATATACATAGCTTTAATTTCATCATATCCATCCCATCATGTTCGTTTAGCATCATACAACAAGCTATTTTATCTGAACGTGAGTTTCGGTTATGCTAACAACCATGATGAACATCAAATCTTTTTTATACAGCTTGATTCTGATGATGGTGCTGCAAACTGGCATCGTCGCAGCTGATGTGCATCATATTGTTTTTGACGAACAAGATAATCATAGCCTTATTGATCCTATTGCCGATGATAGCTCGGACGATACGCATATGGATACAGACCAGCATCAATGTGGTCATAGTCACTGTGTGCATTTTGTTGCTGTGCCACATATGGTTAATATATTGGTGTCTTCATTCAAAGATACCTTTTTTGTCCGTTACCAATCTTTAGCAATATCGGGTTCTATCAGCTCGATGTACCGCCCTCCAAAAGCCTGAATCTGACTTAAGCCCTCATTCATCACTTTATTCGTGATGAAAAATTAGTTATTTCAGGATCCTTATCATGCGATTAATTTGCCATTACAGGCATACGTTTTTTCGGCGTTTGTCTATCTATTGTATGTTCAGTCTGTTGTTCATCTCCTTGCAAGCCAATGCAAGGAATACGACATTGACATTGGACGATGCAATTAAAAACACACTGAATCAAAACCCATCACTTAATGTTTTCCCACTTCGTCAGCAAGGACTTCAGGCTGAGCGTGAAACCGCACAATTATTGCCCGCTTATCGAGTCGGGGCTGAACTTGAGAACGTCGCTGGTACAGGTCAGCTAAGTGGAACAAAATCAGCAGAGCTGACGGTATCTTTATCCTCTGTATTAGAGCTAGGTGGTAAACAGGAGGCCAGAGTCAATGTCGTCGATCAGAAGTTGGCTCTCAGTCAGATTGAAAAACAAATTGCTGCGTTGAACTTACTGGGGCGAGTCACCAGAAATTACATACAGCTTCTGATTGATAAAGAACGCATAAAACTAGCACAGGAAAATGTCTCTCTTGCTCAGGCAACCGCAGATGAGGTTAATAAACGGGTCAGAGCAGCAATAGCACCTAAAGCAGATTATGCACGTGCAGCGGCTGCGGTCGAACAAGCCCGACTGAATGTCAAACGCGTTGAACAGCGTATGCAGTCACATCAAATGGCACTGGCTAATTTATGGGGAGAGATGCAACCGCATTTTAACCAAGTCTCAGGTTCCTTATTTGATTATGGAACAGATATCTCATTTGAGTCACTATTTGAACGTGTCAAAAATAATCCGTCCTTTGCATTTTTCGCTGCGGAAACACGATTAAAAGAATCTGAAATCCGCCTGGCAAAAACACAAGGACAGGCAGATATCGATTGGTCAGTAGGTATACGACGCAGTGCTGACATCGATGAGTCAGCACTCGTTGCAGGTTTTTCCGTTCCCTTATTTGCTGAACAGCGTGCTGAAGCTGCTGTGAAGTCTGCTCTGGCTGCAAGAAATGAAGTACAGTACCGCCAGCAAGACTTATTGCTACGAATGCACACACAACTGTATCAAGCCTACACGGCTAGACAGCAGGCCATCACAACCGCCATCTCACTACGTCAGTCTATTATTCCAAAACTGACTGATGCGTTAATCCAAACCAAAAAAGCGTATCAGCGTGGACTTTATAGCTACCTGGATTTTTTAACAGCAAGACAGGAGTTACTGCAGGCAAAGCAAGCATTAATTGATGCATCAGCCGAGGCTCTATTGCTAGCGGCAGAAATTGAACAGCTAACCGCTGAATCCTTGGTAAAAACAAACATTAGTGATGGTGTAACTGATGAATAATTTATCTATTTCAATACCTTTGAGTTTAAAGTTAATATGCTTTGTTATGTTGCTAGTGCTGTCAATGAACATCGTTATAGCTACAGAGCATAATGATGAACACGAATATGAGCATCAACATGAACATAAACATAAACATAAAGCACATCATGAAGAGGGCACGACACAGATCACTGAAGATATGGCCTCTTTAAATGCCATCAAAACAGCTATTGTCAGTGGTGGAGATATCAGTAGAAAACGCACTTTATATGGTGTAGTGACTTTATCCCCTGAGCATACCAGTCATGTTGCAGCCCGCTTTGCTGGACGTATTACACGTGTCAATGTTGAGTATGGTGATACGGTGAAAAAAGGGCAGGTGTTAGCCAGTATTGAGTCTAATAGCAGTTTACAAACCTACAACGTCACAGCGCCTTTATCAGGCAGTGTGATAGCAAAACATGCTAATGCTGGTGAAGTCGTTTCTGAGCAGACCTTATTTACCATTACCAACACTTCGACGTTATGGGCTGAGCTCAAGGTGTTTCCTTCTCAGGCTAGTGTCATTAAGCCACAACAACAAGTGGTGCTACAAAGTGATGAAAGGCAAATTGAGTCACACATCTCTCAACTGTTGCCCAATACCACAGCCGAGCCTTTCCGTATAGCCAGAGTCAAGTTTAACAACCCGGATAATGATTGGTTTCCAGGATTGATGGTGAGTGCAAAGGTGCTGATAGATGAGCATGAGGTAGGTCTTCGGGTACCGTTATCAGCATTGCAGCAATATGAAAGTAATACCGTCGTTTTTGTCAAAGAAGGCAACGCCTATCACGCTGTACAAGTCGATCTAGGTGTTAGAGATGACCAATACGCTGAAGTACTTTCTGGTCTGGATGCTGGCCAGAAAATAGTGACTGAAAACAGTTATCTGATAAAAGCAGATCTTGAAAAAGACGGCGCTGAGCACAGCCACTAAACTCAAGGAGACGTTATGATTGCTTCACTTTTGCGTTTCTCTATTGAGCGACGTGGGTTTATATTGTCATTCATTATCTTACTGATAGCCGCCGGTGCCTGGAGTTATCAGCATTTACCGATTGATGCGGTACCGGATATCACTAATGTACAGGTACAGATTAATACCAAAGCGGAGGGATATTCGCCGTTAGAAACCGAACAGCGTATTACTTATCCCGTCGAACGTGCGTTGGCAGGTATTCCTCAATTGTCGTATACACGATCGATTTCTCGTTATGGTTTATCTCAGGTCACCGTGGTATTCAAAGAGGGCACAGATTTATATTTTGCCCGAAATCTGCTGAATAACCGCCTGGCCAGTATCAAAAATGAACTGCCTGATGGACTGGAACCAGAAATGGGGCCGATTGCTTCTGGACTCGGTGAGATTTTTGTTTATACCGTTTCTGCTCAGCCAGAAGCCCGACAAGCCAATGGTCAAACTTATGATATGACCGCATTACGTGAAATACAGGACTGGATAATTCAGCCCCGTTTAATGCGAGTGCCTGGGATTACGGAAGTGAATACGGTAGGTGGCTATACCAAGCAGTATCACATTCAGCCTGATCCACAAAAAATGCTGGAGTTCGGTATCAGTTTTGGCGACATCCAGCAGGCATTAAAGGCAAATAACAGTAATCGTGGTGCTGGTTATATCGAGCGTTACGGGCAGCAATTACTGGTACGTTCTCCGGGCCAGTTAAAAACTATCGATGATATTCAACAGGTCGTGGTGAAGCAGATGTCAGGCACACCCATCAAGATCATGGATATTGCTGACGTTGCCATTGGTAAAACCCTGAGAACCGGTGCCGCCACCCAGAATGGTCAGGAAACGGTGATGGGAACGGCAATGATGCTGATAGGGGAGAACTCACGTGAGGTTGCGAAACGGGTTGCTGCGGAACTAAGCAAGATTCAAGCGACCTTACCCGACGGCGTTAAGGCTGAAGCAGTATATGACAGAACCACCTTGGTCGATAAAGCCATTGCTACTGTGCAGAAAAACTTGCTGGAAGGCGCATTATTAGTCGTTGTAGTGTTATTTTTGTTGCTGGGTAATATTCGTGCTGCATTTATTACTGCCGCCGTCATTCCACTTGCCATGCTGGCAACGATTACTGGGATGGTTCAGGCAGGAATATCAGCGAATCTGATGAGTCTTGGCGCACTGGACTTTGGCCTGATTGTCGACGGTGCCGTGATCATTGTGGAAAACAGTGTGCGACGTTTATCCCTGGCTCAGTCAGGTCGTGACTCAGTATTACCATTAAATGAACGTTTAGCGGTTGTATTTGATGCGACGAATGAGGTGATTCGTCCCAGTTTGTTTGGCGTATTGATTATCACATTGGTGTATATCCCTTTGTTTACGCTCACAGGGGTAGAAGGCAAGATGTTTGAACCGATGGCGGCAACAGTAGTACTCGCTCTACTGGCTGCAATGCTTATGTCGCTAACTATCGTACCGGCAGCCATAGCTATGTTCATGAAAGGCAAAGTAAAAGAAACTGAAAGCCTGATCATTTCAGCGAGCAAAACGATTTACAGGCCAGTATTGATATGGAGTCTAAAATTACGTTGGTTGGTGACGGTGACTGCGCTTGTTTTGGTGGTGTGGTCGTTGCTGCTGGCATCAAAGATGGGTACAGAGTTTATTCCTCAGCTCAATGAGGGCGATATTGCCTTACATGCATTACGCACTACTGGGACCAGTCTGCAACAATCGATAGAGATGCAGGAAGTTCTGGAAAAGCGACTGAAACAGTTCCCTCAGGTAGATAGCGTCTTTGCCAAAATCGGCACACCAGAAGTGGCGACCGATCCGATGCCGCCAAATGTGGCTGATACATTTCTGATATTAAAGCCAAGAAAAGACTGGCCTAACCCGACATTGCCAAAGTCTGAGCTCATCAAACAAATCGAGGCAGCTGCAAAGGCTTTACCTGGCAATAACTATGAATTCACGCAACCGATCGAGATGCGCTTTAACGAGCTTATCTCAGGTGTCAGGGCGGATGTGGCCATTAAAGTATTTGGTGATGATTTGGAGAAACTCAAAACTTCAGCACAATCCGTTTTAACTATTATCAGAGATATACCCGGCCAAGCGGATGTCAGACTGGAACAAGTCAGTGGTTTGCCGATGGTGTCAGTCGTACCAAAACGCTTGGCACTTTCCCGTTATGGTCTCAGTGTCGATGGCTTGCAAACGATGTTGTCTACAGCTATCGGTGGTCAAGATGCGGGCTTAATCTATGAGGGGGATCGTCGCTTTAAACTGGTAATTCGACTAGATGATGAGCGTCGCCAGGATATTGCAGCACTTTCTGAATTGCCGGTGCCATTGCCTTCTGGTATCTATGTGCCGTTATCCGAGATAGCCACAATTGAGCTTGTTGACGTACCTAGCCAGATATCACGGGAAAATGCCAAACGACGAGTTGTGGTCATAGCTAATGTCAGAGATCGTGATCTGGGATCTTTTGTGCAAGAAGCTCAGCACAAACTCGAGCAGCAACTGACATTACCGGATGGTTATTGGCTGGAATTTGGTGGAACCTTTGAACAGTTAGCCTCGGCCAGTCAGCGCTTAGCAATAGTTGTTCCAGTGACCTTGTTTGGTATTTTGTTGTTACTGGTGACCATGCTGAGTTCATTTAAGGATGCTGCCATTATTTTCACCGGTGTACCGTTGGCATTAACGGGTGGCATTATGGCTTTACTGCTTAGGGATATGCCATTGTCCATTTCTGCGGCTGTTGGTTTTATTGCACTGTCTGGTATTGCTGTATTGAATGGTCTGGTGATGTTGTCATTTATTCGTGATCATTGGCAGCAAAATGGCGATCTCTATAAAGCCATTGTGGATGGGGCGATGTTACGATTACGACCAGTCATGATGACCGCTTTAGTGGCCAGTCTTGGTTTTGTGCCTATGGCACTGAATACGGGGACCGGCGCAGAGATACAACGGCCCCTAGCGACGGTGGTTATCGGCGGTATTGCGTCATCCACCATACTTACCCTTATTGTGTTACCGGCTTTATACCTATTGGTACATCACCGTAACCGCTAGATAAAAATACAATCAGGGCTGCATTGCTAGCCCTGATTGTATTATGGGTAAAAGTCCCGGTTTTACGTAGGCAAATATCGCTGGCGTAGCGTTTGTTCTCATCGTTACAGTTGTTGTATGCCACTGACATATAACTAAAAAGGAGAGGGAAATGCAGCTACACCAATTTAATGATGAACATATACATTGGCAGCGACTTGAGGTGTTCGACAACTTTCAATATTCGGTATTGGATATTGACCGCGACAACAAAGTGGTAGAGGTGCTATTTAAATTCGCAGCCAATGATCCCATCGTGTTACATCGTCACTGTGCAGTTAATCACACCTTTGTTATTCAGGGTGAGCACTGTCTGTATTCTGCTGATGGTACGTTGAAAGAAAAACGCCCAACGGGCTCATATAGCATAAGCCAACCTGATCCTGAACCACATAGAGAATGTGGTGGCGATGAAGATACAATAGTTTTATTCAGTATTCGTGGCACAGAAGGACCGATGTATGAAATCCTTGATGATGAGCATAATATCCTGGCTGTTTTTACGATGAATGAATTTGAAGGACTCTATCAGGCACAACAATCTGCCTTATCAGTGTAATCTTTTTATGCCTCAATGAGGATTGTGATAAAAGGGCTGTTGTCATTGACGATAAATTGCTTTATTTCGTCAGCACAGTTTTATCCATCCATAGAGGAACAGAATATGAAAACGTTTATCCCATATTTTGCAGCTATGCTATTTAGCTGTTCAGTATTGGCAGATGATGTGGATATGGCCGGCCTACAGCTCGGCATGACCATGGATGAAGCAAAACATGTCTTACTGGATTACGGTATTAATGCCAGTGCCATTGAGGAAGAAAAGCAGTATTACAGCTACAGTGACGGTACGAAGACCTATAAAACACCGAGTTTTATTCATAGCCTCTCAGCCAATATTGAGGAAACGGAACAAGGTCAGAGGAGAGCGGATAGCTTTAAGCTGATATTTACTCCTTTACCCAAAGCAGGCCGCATAGTCGCCATTTATCGTGTAACTGAAAACCATATCAATCCCGTCACGGTAGCCGATTATCGTCAATCGCTTATCGAGCAATATGGACAACCTTTTGATAATGCCGGACCAATGGACTGGATCTTCCCACAAGGCAAACTTAACTGTTTGGGTGCCTCCAGCTCACAAATCACACCACCACGCACATTAAATGCCGATACCATCATGGGGCTGGTATTCAAAAAAGAGGGTAATCGTTATCAAGTCAATGATTTCCGCAATTCGAAAGTGAAAAGCCTGGATGAGTGTGCAAATTGGATGAGTTTCCAATTTGGCAGCATGGATGAACAACCCGCTAGCAATATCACTGCGACCATGATCGACGTGCCAGGCTGGGTGAATGCATATGAAGCTGCTATGCAGTGGGTTGGTGAATTAAAGCAAGAAGCCATCGATAGACGTAATAGTGGGAAGACCGGTCCACAATTATAGATGCTGGTGTAGTTTTCTACATGTAAGAGAATATTGTCTGTTGAATTATTAGATGATAATGAATATCATTTGCATTTATTGGTTAAATGCAAATAGGTGAGTAATGATTGCAGTTATTTATGGTTCGACCACGGGTAATACTTCAGATGCAGCAGTAAAAATAGCGAAAATTCTTGGTGAAAATCAGGTTGAGTTATTTGATGTAAAAGATGTTGGGCTGGCGGCACTGGAGTTTTTTGACAATATCATTTTTGCTATCCCAACCTGGGATTACGGAGAAGTACAAGCAGACTGGCAGGATGTATGGGACGAAATTGATGACGTGGATTTCTCCAATAAAACGGTCGCTTTTTTGGGGATGGGCGATCAATTTGCTTATGCCGAGTGGTTTCAGGACGCGATGGGCATGTTGCATGACAAAGTGGTGGCTAGAGGCGCCAAAGTCATTGGTCACTGGCCCGTTGATGGCTATGAGTTTGATGCCTCAAAAGCCTTAACTGCAGACAAACAGTTTTTTGTCGGTTTGGCGCTGGATGAAGACTGCCAGCCCGAGTTGACTGAAGACAGACTCAAGCAATGGTGTGAGCAACTCAAGTCAAGCTTGTTAAAAGCAGCATAATCTTGTTTCTGGACGGCTCTGGTTAAGAGCCGTCATTTAATTTACCTGAAGTTCGCAATCTCTGGCGAGTTCATCAGGCAAATTGTCTCGTAAAAAGTCGACCCAGCTACTGGTTTTTGCATCTAGATAAGCCCGTGATGGATAAAGGGCATAAACATTAAATAGGGTGCCACGGTAATCGGGTAATACTCGTATCAAGGTGCCTGATGTTAATTCATCCGTCACATTAAATATAGGAACCATGCCTATTCCCATCCCATGCAGGATGGCTTCTTTCACGGTACTACTGACGTTGACCTGAAACGGTGAATTTTTGATCTCAATAATGGCATCACCCTGGTCTGAGCTCATCTCCCAGTGATCTAATGGCATCACAGTAGATGCCATTTTTATACATTGGTGATCTTCGACCTCTGCCGGTGTTGTTGGCATACCATATTCCGCCAGGTAATTGGGCGACACACATAAAATACTATAGGTCTGACCAATGACTTTTGATATCAGACTGGAGTCAGACAGTTGTGGTGCCATGATGATCGAGACATCAATACCTTCCTCAATCAAATCAGGAATACGGTTTGCCAGTGTGATATCAAAAGAAACTGCTGGGTAAATCTCTCTGTATGCGGTGACGGCTTTAACAATATATTTGTTTGCCAATGCTGGCATCGTGTGAAGTCTGAGCCGACCTACTGGATTCATCTGGGCATCACGTGCTTCCGCTTCTGCTTCTTCCACATTCGCTAATATCTGTTCACATCGCAGCAGATAACGTTGACCCGCTTCAGTTAGCGCTATCCGACGTGTGGTTCTGTGTAATAAACGGGTGCTAAGATGTTGTTCTAATGCCGATATTGCACGCGAGACATTGGCAGAACTGGTTTCCAGTCTTTCTGCTGCTTTAGTAAAGCTGCCACTTTCAATAACCTGTAAAAAGGTTTTCATTGATTCAATCGTATCCATCTGTCACCTATTGTTACGAATTTTGTAACAATTATTAACATTAATTGCTGTTTATTGATAGATTGAACGCAAATAAAATAGCCTGCCATTTAACTTATAAAGCGTGTTTTGAGCAGATTGTGAAAACGTTATATCTCTTCTTTCCTTATATAGCATTGTTGCTGTTGTCAGCATGCATCAGCTCTGAAGGCATAGTGCCAAAGAGTGAGTTGCCTGCAGATAGCTCGTATCAATTAAGTGAACATGTGCAAGACATACAAGAAGATGCGGCGTGGCCAACAGATCAGTGGTGGCAATGTTTTCAGGATGAACAACTGAATCAATTAATGCAGCTTGCCGTCAGCCAGAGTCCATTAGTACAGGAAGCGCAGGCGAGAATAAGGGTAGCTACGTCATTAGCGGCGCAGACAGACGCTGCTTTATCGCCAACAATTGATGCTGAGGGCCAAATCAATCGCAAACGCTGGCCGACAGATTATTTCTATGGGCCAGGTGAGTTGGGCGGTACAACCAGCTGGAATAATACGGGATTACTCAGTCTGCACTATGATCCGGATATCTGGCATAAAAATGCCATGCAAAGTGATGTGGCATTAAGTGAGATTAAAAAACAAACAGCAAAAAGCCAGATAGCGAAACTGAATATCGAATCGGCACTGATCTCATCGTATATTCAACTGTCTCTGAATAATGCCGAGCTGGATCTGGCTAAACAGGCTGTGAACAGCTATCAAGAGAAACTTGATGTAATAAAAGCCCAGTTAACCATGGGCCTGAATACAGAAGTGGCTGTGTATCAGGCTGAAACTCAGCTTGCCGATGCTGAAGCTAAATTCGAAGCGGTTAAGGATCATATCGTGACAGCGAAACATGCTATTGCCGCTTTATTAGGTAAAGGCCCGGCTTTCGCTGACAGTCTTAAACCACCGCACTTACAGCGAACAGAAGATGTGTCTTTACCCAGCCATCTTCCAGCTGAATTACTTGGGCATCGCCCAGATGTGGTGGCGAGCCGTTGGTTAGTATTCAGTGCCAATCAACACATTGATATTGCCCATACCGCTTTTTATCCGAATATTAATCTGTCGGCCGCTATAGGTTTTATGGCCGTCAATGGCAGCATGCTAAGCGTTTTTAGTCATGACAAACTGACCTATGATGCAGGTCCAGCGATATCACTGCCGATCTTTGACGCAGGCAGAATTCGTGGTGAGTTATACGAAGCGACAGCTAATTATGATATGGCAGTAGCTTTATACAAAAAAACCTTAAGTGAAGCGATGCAACAAATTGCAGACAGTGCCGTGTCATTAAAAAGTACATTGTCACAATCAACGACATTGGCGTCTGCTATCAAGGCATCACATCAAGCCTATATGCATGCGAATGATGCCTATGACGTCGGACTGACTGATTATTTACCAGTACTGGATGCCAGATTGGCCTGGTTACAACAACAGCTTTTTTCACAACAGCTTAACGCTCAGGCGCTGCAATTCAGGGCTGATCTTATCATTGCATTGGGTGGTGGTCTGACGGCAGCTAATGATAGTCCACAGCAGGCAGCACTACAGTATCCGGCGACACCGTAAATGGCTTCCAACCTGACGTTGAGTCTAAAACAGGCAGCAAGGCAATGGCTGAATGAGGATGGCCTGACCTGGAATTTTATTATTCAGGGGCTGGTCGCTGTGTTTCTGACCTTATGGCTTGCCATGCGACTGGAATTACCACAACCCGCCGTGGCCTGTATCACGGTGATTATTGTCATACAGCCACAGAGTGGGCAGGTGCTGGTTAAAGGTTTATTCCGTTTTTTAGGTACCTTGATTGGCTGTGTTGTGATGCTCATCTTGGTCGCATTGATGGCGCAGGAACGCGTATTGTTTCTGTTAGCAGTGGCGATCTGGATTGGTCTTTGTGCTGCAGGGGCGATGGCTTTTCGGGATTACCGTTCCTATGCTTTTGTACTGGCTGGTTATACAGCCACATTAATCGGCATTCCTGCTATACAAAATCCGGATATGGCATTTATGTTAGCGGTGTGGCGAGTTTTGGAAATTAGTCTTGGTATCTTCATTGCCACGATGATCAGTGCCACCTTATTTCCACAAACATCAGGTCAGGCCATTCAAAAAGCAGTCAGTCAACGCTTTGGTGATTTTGCTGATTTCATCATTAATAGTCTCGATAACCCTGATCAGCAAACACAATATGAAACGAAAATGATGACGTTTGCGACCCAGTCTGTTGGTCTGGAAAACCTTAGGTATGTCAGTAGTATAGAAGACTATTCTATTAAGTTACGTAAACAAAGGCTGGCACGGTTAAACCAGGAGTTTATGCAGTTAACGACACGTTATGCTGGTTTACATACGCTATTAAACCGTGTCAGACAGGATGCACCGACGTCTGTCATGGTGGCTATTGAACGTTGTTTAAAGATTGTTAAACAGACATTGGCGCCTGTGCGTCTGGCAACACTGACTTCACAACAGGCTTTAGAACTAGCAAAGCAGATTGGCTTCGCACAAACACAATTAAGACAGAAAATTCGTGAGGAGCGTGAGTTTCTACCTGGCCATATCAGTGAAGCTAATAAGCTTGATTTTGATACTGCTTGTGAGTTGATTTTTCGTCTGTTTGATGAAATGCGGGTGTATTGTGAAACGCAGTCAACGCTGGCTGCTGAACAACACCATTATGAACGACAGCGTATTACATTCAGCACTAAAGTGAATCCGGTTGGGGCGTTGATAACCGGATTAAGAACCAGTCTTATCGTACTGTTATTTGGTACATTTTGGATCGAAACGGCCTGGCCTAGTGGCAATACATTTGCCATGGTAGCTGTTGCGATTTCTGCTATTGTGACCACAACACCGAATCCGGCCAGATCAGCAAAACAAATTACCGTTGGAACTGTCGCAGCTGCCTTGGCTGGCTTTGTTGTTAATCTTCTGCTCTTACCACATTTGGATGGCTTTGCCTTATTATGTTTTGCTTTGTTGCTGCCTTTGACCGTGGGGCTCTATCTTTCTACGAAACCAAAATATACTGGCTATGGTATGGGGTTGCTTATCTTCTTTTGCTTGGGCGCTATTCCATTAAATCAAGCGGTTTATAATTCGTCAGCGACCTTAAATAATTATATTGCCTTAATACTGGCGCAGGGCATGGTTGCTGTTATTTTGACCGTGATTATTCCTGCTGATAATCGTTTTGTCTGGCAACGTCTTAATACGGAAATGCGTCATCAGATAAGTACTTTATTCCGTCGTCAGCGATCACAAAGACGCCATCAGTTTGAGAGTCAGACCCGGGACTTATTAAGTCAGTCCTATGGGTTTGCTGGTGATTCACCACAGCAATATAAAAAGCTATTAAAAACCTGCTTCTCAGTTCAGATTGTCGGGCATGCATTGATGGAAATAGATGATGTTGAACAACGACTTTCAGCAGTAGGTGGTCTGAATGATGATTGGAAGTGGTATAAACAGAATTTGAATAAGGCATTGATTAGCGTGTTTGAAAAACCTACTGCAAACCATAGGGTGAGTGCATTAGGACAGCTGGATAAAATGATAGGGTGGTTACAGCCTTATACCTCAGACATCGTGCATTTTGATGAATCCATTCCTAAGCAGATATTGAGTTATCTACACTTTATTCGAAATGTCTTGCTGGATAAAAACCTGTTTGCTCAGCCATTGGCTGCTGGGGTGAAAGCATGATGGATGTGATGCGTGAGTGGACTGTCTCCGGTGTGACCTTTCCTGCCATAACTGGCTTGTTTGTTTTATGTTTAATCGTGATGTGGTTACTGGATATGTTGTTTGCCCGACTCGGTGTCTACCGCTATGTCTGGCACCCGGCACTGTTTAAACTGAGTGTGTTCGTTTGTTTATTTTGTTTCACTGCTTTTATGGTCTATCAATAGCATGAAGAAGTTTATAAGTTACCTCATCACCTTGTTTTTTTTTCTGGCTGCCGGTTTCCTGGCATACACCTTATGGCAGAAATATATGCATTCACCCTGGACACGGGACGGCCGCGTGCGAGCCGAGATTATTAATGTCGCACCAGACGTGTCAGGTATCGTTACTGAAGTCGCTGTCAAAGATAATCAGGAAGTAAAAAAAGGCGATTTGCTGATGGCAGTCGATGCTGAGCGTTATGCCTTAGCGGTCAAAAATGCAGAAGCTGTCGTGGCTAACAAAAAGACACTTCTGGAAATGTATCAGGCGCAGGCCAAACGCCGACAAGCCATGGATAAACGTACTGTTTCCCGCGAAAGTAAGATTGATGCGGATCATCAATCCACTGCAGCACTGGCAGATTATCATTCGGCACTGGCTAAGTTAAACACCGCCAAACTGGATTTAGAAAGAACAAAAGTCTATGCAAAAACAGATGGTTATGTGACAAACGTAAATGTGTATGTAGGTGATTATGCGCATACCGGACAGGCGATGATGGCATTAATTGATAAACATTCGTTCTGGGTATATGGCTATTTTGAAGAGACAAAACTGGCTTTGCTAAAAGTAAACGATCCTGTCGATATTGAGCTGATGAATGGGCAAATATTGACGGGGCACGTCGACAGTATTGCTAGAGGCATCTATGACAGCGACAACCCGGAGAGTCGTGACTTGGTGGCTAATGTGAACCCTACGTTCAACTGGGTTCGCCTCGAACAGCGGATACCAGTGCGTATTGCTTTAGATGAGGTTCCCGAGCAGACACTGCTTGCTGCTGGTATGACTTGTACTGTGATTGTAAGAAATAATAAAGCGGATAAAGAGCCTGCTGTCACAGGCTCGATGTCGACGAATTAACTTAGAGACCGATAGAAAACATCGAGTCCAGATCATGTTTGCTATACACACGGAATGCCAACATGGTTTCTGTTTTTGTAATTGCTTCGATGTCTACAATTTTGTTTGTAACTAGTGTTGCCAGTTCATCATTATCTTTGACTCGGGCAATGGCTACCAGGTCATAATTACCACTGACAGAGTAGACTTCACTAATACCATCTACATCAGCCAGTGTTTCAGCGACGTCAGTGATTTTCGTTCGTTCGGTTTGAATCAATATAAATGAGGTGATCATTTAGCTCTCCAGGCAATTGTTTTTGGTTATGACTTATAAATAGGGTGATAACAGACTCATGAGTGAATCGCGTAGTCTAACAGGCACACTACGCTTGGCTAGATCATCCGTACTCAGCGCCTTACTTTTAGCAATGATTTCATCAAAATGTTGCGTCAGCTCTTTGTTAAGTGTGTGAGAAAAAATCTCGATTCCTAACTCATAATTCAGTCGCAGGCTTCGTGGATCAAGATTGGCTGACCCTACCAGTGAATAATGATCATCAATACAGAGTAATTTACTATGACAAAACGGAGCCGGTTGATAGAAGATTTCCACATTCCACAACAACAGCTCGGTCAGCATATTACGATTAGCCCAATGCACGTAAATCAGATTATTTTTTGCAGGCAAGACCACGCGAACCCGAACCCCACGCATCGAAGCAGATTGTAATGAGGAAATCATTTCCCGACTGGGGATAAAGTAGGGCGTCATGATATTTACAGTGTTTTTTGCTGCAGAAATCACACTTTGTAACGTTAATGATAAAGCGTCCATTGCTTCATCTGGATCTTCTGGAATCACTCGACAGTGATAGCCACTCGGCTGAGGATCAGCCGCTGGGAAAGGGCAGTCCATTTTTGTCTGGCTGGCAATTAACCAGTCATCGTAAAAAATACGAATTAAATCCTTAACGATTGGACCTTTGAAGCCGAAATGAATATCGGTGATACGACGAGGTTGCATAACCAGTTGACGATGATCATCACTGATATTCATTCCACCAGCATAGGCCTCAGTATTATCAATGATCATTAGTTTGCGGTGGTTACGCATATTAATATAAATGTTCGGCGGTATAATACGTGGCGGTGTGAATTTGGCGACATCTATTCCCAAAGCTTTCAGACGTTTAGATGGTTTTTTCCATGAATACCACTCACCAATGCCATCAATGATGACTTTGACTTCAACACCTCGTTTGGCAGCGTCACTGAGTGCATTGATAAATTCGTTACCTGTTTTATCCGTCTTTAGAATATAGGTTGTCAGCAGAATGCGTTTTTCAGCTGACTTTATCGCTTTAATCATTTCCGGATAGGCTTCATCACCATTATGAAGAATGCTGACGGTATTACCTGCAGTGAGTTTGGTGCCCGTAATCCGCTCACCAATACTATCTAATCCGTAACCATTGATATGACTTATGGAGCGTTTAGCATAACCAGATTCAAAAGGAATTTTGAATAAGCGACGTTTGATATTGGTAGCCCGACTGCGAACGCGATTAACCCCAAATAAAAAGTAGGCTATTGGACCACCATAGGGAATAAAGAGACACGACATGATCCATGCTAGAGCAGCACGATGATCGCGTTTGTAAAGTAGTATGTGAAAGACAGCATAAGCAGCTGGGCCTGCGTGTAGTAGAACTAACAATAAAATGTAGACAATATCCATGTTCACGACCTGATTGATAAGCAGCCATAGTAGCGAACTCTCTTCGATAAAACGATTCCAGATTTTTATAAAACCTTATAAAACCTTATAAAACCTTATAAAGCTCAGAATCAAGCCATAATCGTAAGACAGAACGGTAATGCATCCTTAATTCATTGGAAAATGGGCAGTAATAATGTTAGTAGCTGTTTGATTTTGCTATAGTAGTTTGAAAGAGTGATTTAACTTGGATAGGTGACTAAAGATGGAAGCACCTGGCACACCTTATGATGAGCAAGAACGGTTAAACGCCTTATACAATTTGGAGATTCTGGATTCAGACTCTGAAGCCGTTTTTGATAATTTGACGCAATTAGTAGCAGATGTGTTTTCTGTTCCTATCGTGGCTATTTCATTGATTGATGAATCACGACAGTGGTTTAAATCTATTCAAGGCTTAGATGTCTGTGAAACGGATAGAGACGTTTCTTTCTGTGGTCATGCCATTTATCACCAGAAACCCTTTATCATAGAAAATGCACAAGAAGATGAACGGTTCAGTGATAACCCTTTGGTAACTGGCCCACCACATATCGTTTTCTATGCTGGCATACCGCTGCGATATTGGGTGAATGAGCGTCAATACCTTTTAGGCACACTTTGTATCATTGATCGTCAGCCAAGATCCTTAAACCAACAAGATATTAAACGGCTGCAATTATTTGCGCTTCAGGTTGAATCGCTCATTGAATTGAGGCTTACCGGGCAGAGGTTAAGACAAGCTAATAAAGCCAAGTCGGCATTTATGGCCAATATGACTCATGAATTACGCAGTCCTATTGCCGGCGTCATCGGCATGTTGGATATCCTCAAAGGTAGTGAATTAACGGATGAGCAGCAGCGTCATATGGAGTTGGCCAGTAAAAGTGCCGGCTTACTGCTGAATATCATTAATGACATTCTGGATTTCTCCAAACTTGAAGCCAATAAAGTTCATATACGTCATGAGCAATTTAATCTGACCAAGCTCTTCGATGATGTCTTTGAAAGTTTCAGTTTACGCGGCAGAAAAAACGATAAAAGCTATCAACTGTCCTTAGACTGGGATAAAGAAATGATGGTCGATGGTGATGCCACACGATTAGAGCAAATCCTACAAAACCTGCTCAGCAATGCAGATAAGTTTACTCAACACGGTAATATTCAACTCAAAGCCAGTCTCATCGAACAGTCAGACGATGACATTACCTTATCATGCCAGGTTATCGATAGCGGTATCGGGATTAATGCTGCTCAACTATCTCGTTTATTTGAACCGTTTGAGCAACTTGATAACGGCGCCTCAAAAAACTTTGGAGGAACGGGATTAGGTCTAGTCATTTCCAAGAAGCTCTGTGAGTTGATGGGCGGTAGTATCACTGTTGAAAGTGAGGCAGGGAAGGGCTCTTGTTTTAGCTTTAGCATCAAACTAAAACGCGTTAAACATCCGGATAGCTCTCAAAAGGATAGAGATCCCAGTATTAACTCAGGATTATTGAAGTCTGACTTATCTGGCTCGCATATTTTAATAGTAGATGATGATATTACTAACCGTTCTGTCTTGGAATTTTTCCTGACCCGTTTGAATGTCCATTTCACATCAGCTGAAAACGGTGTGCAAGCAGCGAGGTTACTGGCTGAGATTGATGACTCTATGCCAGTAAAACTAATTCTGATGGACTGTCATATGCCGGAGATGGATGGTTATACCGCTACTCGAGAGCTTCGTATGGGAAATATGGGCAAGCAATATCAAGACATTCCAATCATTGCCTTAACGGCGAATGCGATGAAAGGAGATGAAGAAAAATGTTTGTTAGCCGGCATGAGTGATTACATGACTAAACCTATCAAACTGGATCAGTTGTTAGACAAGATGGTGTATTGGTCTACACGTAAACATTCTCATTAAATTAACGGTTCAGTTCCTTGCTGACGCGATACGCAAGCTTGAAAGATAGCATCATGTATCTCGTCAGTAGGGGTATCAGCAGGATAAATATAGACGCGTTTGCCTATTGCTAAAAGATCATCGCGTCCTTGTGTGTCTTTATAAAGTGATTTAATTTTCTTCTCAAAAGTCTCCCAGTCATCACCTTCCGTTTGTCTTATATTTTGTATTTCATAGGCAGTACCTGCTTGATAAGCACAACTGGTAATCGTATTACGTTCAAGATCCTCTGCCATCGCATTGCATACCATCAAGAACATTATTAACGTACTGTTAATATATTTCATGGTGTCCCCTTTACTCAGTGGTAACTCTCAATCAATTCTAATGGAAAATGACGATCTCTGATTTTTATTAGTTAAAACATCGATGACTATTTGTCATAAAAGGCATATATGTGATAACACAGTAGCAGTGTTTTGATTCGGAGCGGTTAGTATGAGCAGAGAGACGGAAAAAAGCATGATTGTTCTTGCGCGGCATCGTCTGAAATGGTTGAAAGTCGCTTTAGCAGGTAAAAATGCCGATTTAAATCTTGTTCAGAATACATTTCATCAGTTAACAGGTCTGACAAGTCTGCGTTTTGTTCAGGATAATGGCTTATCTGATGAGACAATACGTGAGCTCGCTATCATAGATAATCTTGCTACTTTAAATGTTCAACAACAGCATCCAGAAGTGCTTGGTAAACTCTCACAAGAAGCCCAGGAGTTATCAAAATACCTTGATATGCCTGCTCGCGAATTATTAGATTTACTCTTTAAACAGGGAGCAAGATTTAATAATCAAGATGCGATTTCAGTCGCGCTACACCGTGGTTTAATTAGCGATATTCATCATGAAGCTGAAGCATATGCCCGTCTGCAAGCAAGAGAATGTCACCGCGAATCCTAAGGCAGGTAATTTTATCGTTGACAGTTAAAGACGACCGGTCGTATTATCAGTCCATGGCAATTCAAAAACACATTAAGAAAGAACAGCTCCTTAACCATGGCATTCAGTTACTGATGAAAAATGGTTATCACGGTACCGGTATCAAATTGATACTTGATACAGTCAATGTGCCTAAAGGATCGTTCTATAGCTATTTTGATAGCAAAGAAAACTTCACATCCGAAGCAATTACCTATTACATCTCACCATTTATCTCAAGCTTACAAACTTTTCTTAATAAGCCAGAGTTAAATGGACATCAAGCGATAAAGGCCTACTTTGAATCACTTATTACTGAGCTTGAAAGCTCAGACTATAGTGGCGGTTGTCTATTGGGAGATATGATGGGGGAAATCAGCAGTGCTAGTGAACTCTGCAGACAAACCCTGTTAACAGCCGTAGATGACTACTGTCAGTTAATCGCGCAAGGACTACGTGACGCTCAAAAAGAAGGCATTGTTAGACAAGATATTGCTGCTGAAACCATGGCGAAAATGTTGTTTGATCAATGGCAAGGTGCCTTATTACATATGAAGATTGAAAAGACGACACAGCCTTTAAAGCGCTGCTTGATGCAACTACTTGATGATTATTATGTTCAACACTGAGTGTTGAGTTTTTTTGACCCTAAGTGAAGACGACAGGTCATTTTTAAAGAGGTGAATAACCATGAATAAATATATTATCGAACGTGAGATTCCAGGAGCTGGTGATTTAACTGAAAATGAACTAGATCAAATAAATGCTAAATCCTGTTCAATACTGAGAGAGATGGGACCGGACATCGAGTGGGTAGAAAGCTATGTCACGGATAATAAAATCTTTTGTGTATATAAGGCAGAAAACAAAGACCTAATCACACATCATGCTGAACAAGGTGGTTTTCCAGCAAATGCAATCTCAGAAGTTAAAACTATGATAAAACCAAAATCATAAGATAAGAGATACACCCTAATTAAAGGGGAGAGAAATGCAAAATAAAACAAAAGCCTACATAACAGGCATCAGTGTATTGCTGAGCGCGATAGTGACACTGAACGTTTATGCGGATGAGTATCCGTTACAACAAGTCTCAGAAGGTATTTATTATCATGAGGGCGTACAGGAAGATGCCAATCAAGATAATAAAGGTGAGATAGCGAATACCGGATTTATTCTCGGTGAGAAATGTATTGCCGTTGTGGATACCGGCGGTAGCTATCTTGAAGGCAAGGCCTTATTTGAGGCGATTCGTGAAAAAAGTGATTTACCTATCTGTTATGTCATCAATACTCATGCTCACCCCGATCACTTTTTAGGTAATGCGGCGTTTAAAGACTCGGGCGCCACCTTTGTCGGTAACGACAAAATGCCACCAGCTATTGAAGCTCGAAAAGCATTTTATGAAACACGCTTTAAAGATATCCTCGGTGAGTATTATAAAGGCACAGAGTTTATTGAGCCGACTCAGTTAGTCAGTGTAGATAAACCTATCACCATTGATTTAGGTAACCGTGAAGTAGTGTTAAATAGCTATCCCACCTCACATACCGATAATGATTTGACCGTCCTGGATAAAAAGACCAAAACTTTATGGACAGGGGATTTGTTATTTATTAATCGTATTCCAGCACTTGATGGCAGTCTCAATGGCTGGCTGGAGACAATCAAAAAGCTTGAAAGCATGAATTTAAATGCCGTTATCCCCGGTCATGGTCCTGCACAATATCAGGATTGGAAACAAGCTTTTGATGCAGAAGCGCATTACTTTTTGACGATACGTGAGCAAATCAGAGCCATTATTAATGATATGGGGACGATTACTGAAGCTACCCAGTCTGTAGGCTTAAGTGAAAAAGGCAAATGGCTGCTGTTTGATGATTACAATAAACGTAATGTAACAGCGGCGTTTACTGAATTGGAATGGGAATGAACCGATGAAGAATTTACTAAAAACTCTAATTGTTGCTGGCTTACTCAGCTTACTCATGTTGCCGGCACTGTCCAGCGCTAATGATGAACCTGAAGAGCAATGGCAGACCCTTAAAGAAATTTATTTTGAAAATAAAACCATTTTAGAAGATGCTGATGACTGGTTAGTGATCGAAGCACCAAAGAGAGCAGAGGACGCTGCGATAGTTCCTGTTCATTTTTATTCGAAACGACCACAAACCGATTCTTCCTATATTAAAAACTTGCACGTATTTATTGATAATAATCCGATGCCTTATTCGGCTAATTTTCATTTATCGCCTGCACTGGAAACTGTGGATATTTCGACGCGTATGCGTATTGATCAATATACCAATATTCGTGCTATAGCTGAGATGAATGATGGCAGCCTGCATATGGTGAAACGATTTGTAAAAGCCTCAGGTGGTTGCAGTGCACCAGCAGCAAAAGATCAGGCCGCTGCAAAAGCCAGACTGGGCAAAATGCAGATTCGTTATCGTGACGGTGATGCAGATGAAGCCAAACCGGTTCAGGTTGTGATTAGTCACCCGAATAATAGTGGCTTGCAGATGGATTTAAAAACTCGTGGTTATATTCCAGCACATTATGTGAAAAGTATGCTGATTACACTGGATGGTAAAGAGTTAATGTCTGTAGATACCGGTATCTCTATTAGTGAAGATCCTAGTATGCGGTTTGTGTTACCGGCTGGAAAAGCAGGTCACGGTTTGCTGAAAGCGGAAGTGACTGACAATCAAAAACAGATATATACGATAGAAAAACAAATTTAGTTCCCTCCTGACTGACAAGGACGTCAATCACTAAATGGGTATTTCCAGTTAATTTGTTCTGCGGGCATCATTTGTGTCACGCTTAAGCGAATCAAGCCAGTTGGATCACTGGGTTGCCCGATAACCACATAACGCCTGCCTGATTTGGTATAACCTATCCCTTGTGTCTGTTTAAATTCAGTAATGGGACTGCTATTACGTAGTGTAAATGGCAGAAGTTCATCTTCCTCTTCTGCAGGTTTGAATGGCGGCACGGTTTCCGGACGTTGACGAAGGCCGACAAAAATTTCCTCTTCACTTGGCAGAATCAGAATATTCCAGTGGTACAGAGTCATAACAGTATTGGCAGATCGAGTCATTTTTCAGCAAGCTTAGGCACAGTGAGATAAAAGATATACCTGACAATCATCAGGTGTCAGAGGGGGACTATGATAATAGCCCTGAAATATATCACACCCCATCTCAAGCAATGCTTCTCGTTGCTCTAGTGTTTCTACATATTCTGCAACCACACACACTTGCTGGGCTTTTCCTAAATTGCTGATAGTGCGGATGATATCGGCATTGGTTGAGTTAGTCAGTACATCGCGGGTGATGGAACCATCAATCTTAATGGCATTAACTTTAAAACGACGCATATGCAGCAGAGAAGAATAACCCATTCCAAAATCATCCATAGCCAGATGAATACCTATATCACTGATTTTTTGTAATATTTTCTCAACTTGTTTGGAGTCAGAAATCTCAGATGATTCAGTGATTTCGAGCTCAATTTCGTCAGGGCTGAGTCCATATCTGCTAATACAGCTTGTTAAAAATGCGGGTAAGTCATCATCATGTAATTGAAGTGGAGAAATATTGATTGCCATTGTCATCTGTTGGTGACCAGCAGCATTCCATCTTGCTTTCGTTCTGCAACATTGCTCGAATACCCACTGACCTAATTGAGCAATATCACCACTGTCTTCAGCCAGCATAACCAGCATGGCAGGTGAGACAAACCCATATCTTGGGTGTGTCCAGCGTACAAGGGCTTCGACGCCAACAACATGACCTGAACGATTATGTTTGGGTTGGTAAACTACGGTTAATTCATCGTGATAAATGGCCTGACGTAAGTCGTAAACTAAATCTCTTGCAATCATCCCAACCTTATCTTGTCTGCTGATGATTTGCTGTTTGGCCTGACTATTATGAACGATGGTATTCGTCGCTTCCTCAAATGCCAACTGCTCTTGCTGATGTCTATGAATCTCTGCTTTCCGAACAAAAGGTAAATACAGTAGGGTGCTGAGAATGATTGCCAGTAATTGCAAAGCAATGCCATACCAGGATTCAGTTAGTAACCACGCAGATAAAATGGGGGGCGTTGTCCAGGTCACGCTCGATGGATTGACGATACCAACCAAGCCTGATTGGAAAGCAAACAAAGACAGGCCCATCAGTAACAATGGCACCATAAAAAATGGAATTAAATAACGTGGGTTGAGAACGATAGGTAAACCGTAAATTAAAATATCGTTGATATTAAATAGACTTGGAATCAAAGAAATTTTGGCGACTTTATTTTGCATACCCTGACGGGTCGTTAATAAAATGGCAATAATTAAACCCAAGGTAGCACCAGAACCACCGATTAAAACAAAACTTTCGTAAATGGGGGCTGTGACCCAGTCTGTACTCAGGACGGTAGAGGCATTGATAAAAAAAGCTCCGTCATGATAAGACTGGATAATGATGCCACCGTGAAGACCAATAAACCATAGCCCCTGGTTAACCAATACGGTTAACGTGCTTAATATCCATGCACCATGACCATTTTCTTGCGCCCAGTGAGCTACAGCTTCAAAGCTGTCTGGAAAATCAGGTAACCAGTTTATAAACGTTGCCGTTGCAAAGAAGAAAATACCGATAATGACAATGGTGGGGGTTAGACGCATTGCATTATAAAACGCAGTATCTGACTCAACTGATAAATGCAGTAAGTCCAGCAGCCTTTTGTTTGTGAGCCAGCAGAGCAATTCAGCCGTGACCACGCCTAAAATAATGGCTGATACCATAGCTTCTAAACTAAAATTGATGGGATTGTAGCCCAGTAATGCAAGCACGATAATGAAGTTAATTGATGCACTGATAGCCACCATCAATGGTGTCGGTACATTGCTTTCACTTTGATTGTCGTTATTGAGTCTATAGACCAATTGCACTGAAATAATCGCCGTGAGCGCGATAGCAAAAAAACTAAAAGCTAACTCACTGATATCCAGTAATGGGTTTTTCCAATTCTCTCCAAGCCAACGCGTCATCAGTTGTTGATAGCCGGGCCAGGGAAGGTAAATCAATAAATCCAGCGTTACACGTAAAAATGTTAACGGGAGTAATGAAACAAAACTATTTCGGGTTGCTACTATCCATAACAGCATTCGATGTTTCAATATCAAACTCCCATCACTAGATACTCAAAAAGCGCGCATTGAATCACATACATAGAAAAAAATATGTGTGCCTGCTCATATAATCATAAAAATCATTGGTAAAGCATAAAAACTTAATGTTATTTGTTATCTAAATGTATCACAGGCATCTACATTACCTGTGTCATAACCTGTTTTAAACCATTTCACTCGTTGAGCGGAACTGCCGTGCGTAAAAGAGTCTGGTCTGACTACGCCACTAGATTGTTTTTGCAGGGTGTCATCACCAATTGCACTAGCTGCTGTCAGGCCTTCTTCTAGATCACCAGCTTCCAGTAACTGTCTGGATTCATTCGCATGATATGCCCATATACCAGCGAAGCAATCGGCTTGTAATTCTTGTTTAACAGAGAGTTTATTCCATTCCACCTGGCTCATTTTATTTCGAGCAGCATTAACTTGCTGTGAGATGCCTAATAGGTTTTGTATGTGATTACTTCCTATGTGAAATAAAATTTACTCAAGGAAATCAATTATTTAAAAAATTAATGAAATTCACAAAGCAGTAATGAATCTTCAATGAAATCAATTATTAAAACTAGAAATTAATGCGAAGAAGTATCAAATTTATAGTAAGAAAAAAAATAAATTATAAAAGATTAGCCACTGGTAAAATAATAGGAAAGTTGCAGTATTTTGTCTTTCTTTAAAATATTTTTCAAAGGGAAAAAATGAATAATGCTAAGTTATTACTATTTTTTTTTACTAAAAATAAGCAAATGACAAAAAAATGTGTTAAGTCATAATTTTAAATAATCAAAAATCATTAAATTATATAAATAATCATTAAATTTCAGAATTCCAGCCTATCTCTTCCAATTTTAATAGCTTTTTATTAAAAGAATTGTTTTTGATTTTAAAAGAAGAAGTACAAGGCATTTAAATATCTTTCATTTCTAATTCTAACAATTTTTCATCATCTAATTCAACAATCATGGCATTTTCCTTTTTCTTCCAATTACTTGATATCTCTTTAATAGTAAACTCAATATCCATCTTCAATAGATAATATATCAGCAGAATATTAATAAAAACCGAACAAAACCCCAAACTAATTCAAATCCCTTTCAATCCTAAAGAAGTTTTTAATCCCAATATTCATCCCAATGGCAAACAAATGAAATAATAAATAAAAATATAAGTATTCATAGCTAATTTTTATTTATTCAAGGCTTTAAGAAAAATAGAAAAATTAGAAGAAAAAAAATCCCCAACCAAAAACACATAAATCATCATTCTATAAACAATAATAAACGCTTTCCTCATTTCCTCCCCCACAACAAACAACTCAATAAATAAATTCTCAACACCAAAAGCACACCCACAGACCAAAACACTAATAATTCCACAGATTGCTAGATTCAATTTCATAATATTCTTGCATTTATTAATATTGCCTGACCCTACCGAACTTGAAAATTGTGAATTTGCTGTAATAGTTACTGCAAGGTTTAACATTGTGAAGAAAATTGTATTATTTACACAAATTGTATGGGCTGCTAAAGTGTTTTAGTTATTTAATTTGCCGACAAATAGGGTCATTATTTCAACTATTATTCATTTGAGATAATCCGGAGCAGCTGATGGAATTACAACCTTTAAATAATTAGCCATTTCTTTAAAATATTAAATATTGAATGGACATTCAGTAGCTTCCGTAACACCTGAAATTTTCACACTATACAAAAGTACTAACAAATTACTCCCAAACGAAATATTCCTACAAATAGCTACCCCAATAACTCCAAACTTCCATTTTTCAACAAACAAATAAAGCCAAAAAATATGAAGAGAATAAGAAAAGCATTACGAATAAACAGGAAATGAATAAATATTTTATCCATATAAAAAGAAACGATAGGTATCTTATAATCCACTAATAGCTAGACTTGGGTAAGCCCAGATAATATATTCTCCTGCAAGTTTAGCAATTTCTTAGGAAATCCCAAAATATATAAAAATATCAGCAGAGTAATACATTAATGGAAATAAGAGAATAAACCAGATAAGAGTGAAAGCTCGAGCCATTCATAATTATTGTCCTAAAATTTTATATTATTTAGCACCATAAGCAATGCTATAGAGGGTTAATGTTCCGATTGAAAAAGTTATAGAAATTGAAAATCCTAAAATAGTTATCCAGGAACTCCCAAGTCCATAAACAGCAAGCAAAAGCGGATCTTCTTACCTCTTAAGAAAATATGCATTAGAAGTGAAGAATAAAGCCAGTGCAATGTAATTTATTAAGTTTGGAAAGGATTTTCATAAGAAGATTAAAATTTGGTTGAGGAAGTGTCGAGGTGGGAAGTTAATTGTTGAAGGGATATTAAGTTAATATGAATTTGCAGGTATGGTTGATAGCAGGGATTGAGTTATTTTAGCCATTATTTTTTTTTGGAGTTTTATAAATTCGAATTTTAAGAAAAAGAAAAAAATGAAATTCTATATTTTTAAAAAGTTAAAATTACAATAATTTTTATATATATAAAAAATAATTTTTTTAAGTAAAATTTATTATAATAAATTGCATTAAAAGCTTCAATGCATCCACGATAATTTTCACTTCCTCGAATCAATAACTCTTTATAGTAAAATCCATTTATTTCTTAATCACAAAATATTTTAAATAATTAATAATACCCTCCACTTCCATACTATCCTTAATAATAATAATAATAATAATAATAATAACAATAATTTATCAAACCTTTTTATTCTTTTAATTAAAAAAATTAGCCAGTCGTAAATATCCTGCCAAGTTTAATGTACTTACTTTAATTAGAATAATAAGAGAAATAAAAAAAAGAATTATATAAAAAAACTCCATTTTATTAGTTTTATAAAAATGTGGTTTAAGAATAAAAAAAAGAAAGAGCAAATCGTTGGAAAAATATATGGGAATAATAAATTATGAAAAGTGAGTTTTATCAAAGATAAAATTAAGAAAGATTGAAAAATGAAGTAATGAAATAATAGGAAGAAATTAATAATAATTAGTAGAGATCAGCTAGTTCATAAATTGGTAGGAAACAAATTAATAAAAATTAATAATTATCGTAGTTATAATAATAAAAGTAAAGATACTAATGGGTGGATGAGTAATAATAAAGTAAAAAATAAAATTTATAATAAAATTTATAATAAAATAATGATTATGATAATGATGATGATGATGAATGATACGAAGACCCAATAGAAAGTAAATCATCTAATTAGAAATTAAGATCTTAAAATGAAACAAGATCTATAAAATAATAATAATAGGAAAGATAATAATAAAAATAAAATATTGATTTAGATAATGTTTTTAAGTAAAATACTTAAGAATTAAGATAATAAAATGAAACAAAATCTATAAAATAATAATAATAAGAATAACAATAGGAATAATAATAAAATTAATAAGATAATACAACGTAATAATTAAATTTGAAAAATCCTGAATATAAGGAAGCATGGAAAAAATTTAAAGATGAACTCTAGACTCTGAATTTGTAAACTATAAATAAATAATTATTATTGTATTAGTTCTCAGCCACTAAACCCACAAGTGAAAGTAACTGGCCAAGGATACAATATAACCTACAAACTGAAAAATGAATTTGGTTTATATTGTCAAACAGCAGTTTAAACAATAAAAAAACTCTAATTTTAACCATCAATAATGAAAAATGAAATTGATTTAACTCTTCCTAAAAATTGAACAATTATTGCTTGTAAGGATAACAGTGAAATAAATAATTAATTATCAGTAGCTTGTGGGACTAACAATTGAATGAATTTAAAAGTGAATTTTAATAATTATTATTTTAATCTGTTTTCAACTGCGGATCCTGTTTTTTATTAACCTAATTATTCCAGTGGTTTTGCTTTTGTTGAATATAAAGGTTATTTGTTTAGAATTGAAGTTATATTATTATTTCTTAAGGAAGGGGAATCAATTAAATATAAATCAACATAATAGTCCGTTACCTTAAATCCGAGCTTCAGAAAATTTCACGTATTGAAGCTATAGATACCTTTTAAGAATAATTTAAACAATATATAAAAGTCCTATTATCTGATAACTGAGAAGCACTAATAAAAGTGAAAACAGCAAAAGAATAAATAATTAATTTACAATCCATTGAAAACTGTGAATTAAGACTTGTCTGCAGCTGGAAATCAAAATAATTATAAATCTAAATAGTAAAAATCTTGGATACAAATTATTCTTAAAAAGAATACTAATTTCCTTAAAATAAATTAATGCCTCAAGAATCAGTATAAATTCTCCATTAAGGGCCAGAAACATCCCCTGCTACAATCATAGAAATTATCTTATCATGCAGAGATTTTCTTCTACAATAATAGTATGTTTTTGAGAATCTTCCTAAATTAATAAAGACTAAATTAGATGAAATGTTTACACCGTTTTGGGCAGTGATTGTTGTTTAGTATAAATTAGAGCATTAAATAGATTTTAATTCGGTAGAGGGGAAGGAGTTGATATTTTTGTATAACGAGTCAATTTATTTTTATATCTATAAATAGGGATGAAATTTAAATTTTTATTTATTATATTTGTTTTTTATTATTGCAAATTAATTTTTTTATGGTTGAATTATTCTTTACTTTGAAATTTTATTAATTATTTTTTTTTTATATTAAATGAAAAATAATACTATGGCTACAATTAATATAAACGAAATTTAAGGTTAAAATAAAATTAACACAATTTACCCCTTAAAATTCTAGAATTTAATGAAGGATTTTCGCAAAGTATGATTTCTGATGAAGATGAAAATTGTATATAAAAAAAAAAAAATCAAATTAAATCTATTAATTTAGATGAAAATACACTGAATGCACTTAAAGGCCGTACAACAGTAATTTAAAAAAAAGGATAGGATGAATATTCAAAGCGTTGTAAAATATGTTAAAGGGAGTTTAAATAAGGGTAGGTCTCACATCATCATTGGTAAAGGAAAAAACATTATTTTAAAAATTTTATTGTTTTTTTTTTTTTATTTTAAAGTCGGGTCTGCGGAATAGAAGTTTGTGATTAATGTTCAAAGAAAAATAGGATTCAGAATTTAAGGGTTTGTGATTTTTGTTAATATAAATCAAAAAAAAAAATTGTACAAAAATAATAAAAATCATTATTATTAATGATTTTTTTTATATTTTTTAAAGGTCATAGAAAAAAGATAATGATATTTAACAGAATTAGATACCAAAATATCGTAAAGTGATAAAAATACATTATCTTATGAAAAATAAGCTTAATGATATAGGAAATAAAAATAAGAACTCGAATTAAATGTTATTATTTTAAATATTTTGTATATATTATCAAGCTCAAAATTTTGAAAGAAAAAAATGAAATAACAGAAAAGGAGAACACAGAAAATATCGGACACTATAAAGAAAAATTAGATAAAATAACAGAGAATTATAATAAATATAAAAAGTAATTTGAAGAAGATTAAGAAAATTTAACAAATAAAAAAGAATAAATTGAAAAATTTGAAAATGATATTGTAATAAGGAAATAAGAATTAGAATAACTTTAAGAAAGTATTGCAACGAAATAAAAGTAAATAAATAAATTGAAAACTAAAATTGAGAAATTTTAATTATTTGTATAATTTCAGAATTATTTTTATTATATTATTATATGTAGCCGCATTTTCAAGAACATGCAGCAGAATTTTAAAAATATATTGAGCTTGAAGAAAATAAATAATCATGAAATAGTTGAATTAATTTCTTTAGTTATATATCGTCAGGATCTTAATTTTGTTAATAATTATAAATAATTTCTATTGAGCTTTTCAAAATTTAATTTTTAAAATTTAAAAATTTAAGCGAAAGAACTTCTCTCAATATTTAGATTATTCTAAATTTCCAACTTAAAACTCAGCATCAGTTTAGGCCCTTAACTATTCAAGTGTAATTCCCTTAGCAAGTTCTCTCAGAATCATTTAATCGTTTTTAAAATCAAAGACAGCCAGATCAGTGACTAAAGTTTTGACACAGTTCTTTCCAGTCAAAGGATAGCTGCAAGCCTTTACTACTTTCTTTTCGTTTTTATGCATATGAGTCATTGCAACTATAATATTTGAATCACTAGTGGCAAAGTCCATAGCTCCTCCCATTCCATGCACTCTTTTCCCAGGAATATACCAATTAGCAAAATCAGCAGTCTAACTGACCTAAACTAAATTAAATTGACTTTATAAAAAACTTAGAAGGCTCCAAGCACTGCAGAGTCAATGTGGCCTCCTCTGTACATTCCAAAACTAAGCATTGACGAAAACACAGCTGAGCCAGGCACGAAGCTAGTAGTTCCTCTAGCAATATCAACTAAGTCTGGGTCTTCTTGGCCTGGAAGTGGCCACTCGCCTTGTCCTAAAAGCCCATTCTCTTAGGCTAGTTCAATTTCCTGTTCTGGCTTAATGAACTTCTTGGCTGCATAAGGAATGCCCAGTCCTAGAGTCACGTAGCTACCTTTCATGAATTCCTTGGCCACTCTTGCTCCGATCTTATCTTGAATTGCCATTTTAGCCTATTTTTCCTTTGAGGGCTTGACGAAATCCTCTGGGGTGTGTGTTTTCCTATCAAGATTCAGATGCTCTATTCTTTTTTCTGATTCCTATGCAAGGAACAGCTTATCCACGAATATTCCTGGCAAATGAACTTTATCAGGGTGAATGTCACCTGGCTCTACTATTTCCTCTACTTCTACAATAGAAATCTTAGCAGCCTAAGGGAAATCTGCATTTGAGTTGCGTGCAGTCTTACTGAATACAACATTTCCAATCTAATCAGCTTTTTATGCTTTAATAAAGGCATAATCAGCCTTTAATCCTTCCTACATTATGTAAGGCTTTCCATTGAATAATTCTCTCTCCATTGGCTTAGAAACAATAACTGGCTTACCATTTTCTAGTTTAATTGGAACTCCCCCTTATTCAATTAATGTGTTTAGGCCAGCTTTAACATAGAATCCTGGCACTCCCTTTCCTGCCATTTGAGTGGCTTCTACAATGTTTCCTTCAGGCATGTATTCTACCTCTAATTCTCCCTTTAAGTACAATTTTTCAGCAATGGAGTTGCTTCCAATGTAAGAAGTGACAATGCGTTTGACTTGGCCTGAACTAATTAGCCTTCCCACTCCGAAGTCATCTAGTCCTGCTGTTAAGGAAATGACAGTCAGATCCTTTACGTCTGGCTTGTTAACCAATGCATCTATGAGGTTCTCAGCAACACCGCAAACACCAAATCCTCCTATCAAAATAGAAGAACCTGATTTAATCCCTTTAATGGCTTCTTTTGCTCCTGGAACTTCCTTGTTAAATGCCTTCACGATTTCTTCCTTTTATCTTTACAAGAGAGTAGAAAACTAGCTCATTTATGAGAATTTACTTAGCATTTTTATTTTTATTTTGAGACTTCTGCTTTTGGATTTTTTTTAAATTTATTATTTACTATTAATAAAACAGATGTAATATTTAAGCAATATTATAAGATATAGTTCATTGAAAAATTAATAGTTAAAAGATAAATTCATTTAAAACTCTGAGAAAAAAAAAAATTTTATTGGAGCATTTTTCTGTTTATAATAATTGTTTTTGCTTTTGATTGAAAAAAAATTATTTAATAATTAGCTTTTATTAGAAATTTCTTAAATATCAAAATAAAATATCATTATACTTAATAAATATTTTGATTTTTCACTAAGTTCTTAGTATAAAAAAACTGAAGAAATTAATATATGGCAGCTTCAAGTGAAACTTACAATCTTGACAAAAATTTAAAAATAATAAAAAAAATAGGTGAAGGGGCATTTTCAAAAATATATCACGCTATAAACATTAAAAACTAGTTTGATATAGCAATTAAACTTGAACCCACAAGAACTTAAAACCCACAATTATTCTACGAAGCTAATATTTATAAATATTTACTTTCTGATACAGAAACTTTAACTAAAGGACTTCCTTAAGTCTATTTCTGTGTCTAAAATGGAAAATACAATATGATGGTAATGGATTTGCTGGGATAAAATTTAGAAGATTTATTTGTTTAATGCAATAGAAGATTTTCTCTTAAAACAGTGCTTATGTTAGGATTGCAAATGGTTGATAGAATTGAATATATACATTAAAAAAATTTTCTTCATAGGGATTTGAAACCTAATAACTTTTTAATAGGAACTGGCAAATTTGAAAATACTATTTTTCTCATAGATTTTGGATTAGCTAAATAGTATATTAAAAACAAATAACATATAGAGTTTAAAAGTGATAGAAAGTTTTCAGGCACTGCTCGTTATGCTAGCATTAATACTCATCTCGGAATTGAATAATCAAGAAGAGATGATCTCGAATCCATTGGCTATATAATGTTATATTTTTTGAAAGGGATGCTGCCTTGGTAAAGTTTGAAAGCAAGTTCAAAGGACGAAATCTATTAAAAAATCAAGTAGAAAAAAGTTGAACTTTCAGTTGAAAAATTATGCAACGGATATTCCAGTGAATTCAGCAATTATTTAAATTATTGTAGGAAATTAAAATTTGAAGAAAAGCCTGATTATGATTATATAAAAAATTTGTTGAAAGGATTAATGAAAAAATAGTTCTTAGAAAATGATGATAGATATGATTGGGTTATAAACAAATAAGAAAAGGATTCTCCTAAGTAAACAACGAAATGAAAATAAATTTATTTGTATTTCATAATTTATTGTTTTATAATTTTCACAAGCAATATTAATGATTTTTAATAATTATCAAGAGCTGATAAATCAAGATTATATATTTAAATATTTATTAACTAATTTTTTTTTTACAATTTCATTTTCAAGGAGTACTTAATGAGCAAAAACTAATTACCAAAGGCATTCCTTTAATAAAAAAATAACTTTCTTACTAATCTTGAAAATAAATTCTTTGAAGATAACATTTATAAACTCAAAAAATAGGATTAATTTGTTATAAAAAATAAAAAAGGATAAAAGGAATTTTAAAAAAAACTTACATTATAGCTTCCTCCAAAAGTCCCTAGTAAGGCACAATCACCTAAAAAAAATAGTAAACATAATTTTTTCATTATTATATTCATAATATTGTTCTAAGAGTTAGAACCAAGAAGATCAATTTTAATTAATAGTCCTTTAAAATTACCATCCCAAACAGAGATTCAGCCAAAATAAAGAACAAGTTTAAAAAAAGCTTAGACAACTTTAGTTTAAAACTTTGTGAGAAGAGATTCATTTGGAAATTAGATAATTAAAGGAGGAAAATAATAAATTTAGTTTGAAGATTTAAAAGGGTTAAATTAAACTTAAAAAAAGAAAACAAAAAAACATTGCTGTTGTATTTTTTGATAAATATATAGAAAAAGAAAAAAATAGTGTCTTTTATAATTTTATTAGCGTTTTTGCAAATAAACTTCAAATATTTTTTTATTTATAAAAAAAGTATTTCATTTCAAAATAACTTATATATTTTTTTTAAAATATCACAATTTTTTAAAATTTATTATAACTATATAATATTTAATGAGAAGCTCAAATAAATTTCAATTAATAAATATGTAATCACTTCTTATATATTTGATTATTCATTTTCTTGAGAAATAATGAAGATTTATTGTAAGTTGCATTATTATTATTAGGCTAGTCAATTAAATCATTTTAGTTAAATTTTTCAACATATTTATTATACATTGAATAAAGTTAACTGTGCTAAGAAGAAATATTGTTTATTTTCTTCGAATAATTTCAACTATTATTATTACAATTATTATTATTATCTACTTTCTTTTAATATTCTTAAAGAATTAATTACTTTGAAAAATCTTATTACATTTTTTACGATTAAAATTTATTCAATTTTAAGTTCTCAAAAGCTTAATTATTAGGAGAACAAAAATTATTATTTTATCTTTTCAAAAACAAATGATTTTTAACAGTAGATTAATTAGAGGAGATTGCTGGTGAAGGTGAAGGCATCTCAAGAAATCTTCTAGATTTAGATGTATTTAAATTTCTAGTTGAATTTGAAGTCTAAAGTCTTGACTTTCTTTCAAATAAATCAAAATCTGTTGTAATTCTCAAAGTTTATTTTTATAAATTTTTGACTGAGTTTGAACGTAAGGAATATTTCCTTTTAGGAAATTTTTAAGATTCATTTAGTTTTCTCATATAAGAAGAATTATGTAATTCAGATTGATTATTATTAAAGCAATTTTGTATTTAACTTTTCAAGGGATAATTAATTTCCAAAAAAGTTAAAAATTAAAGTTTTGTGATTTTATTTTTTATACTATAGGGTATCCTGCGTAAAACAGCTATAAAATCTTTCCAAGAAAAAGTGAAATTTTAATTTATTGTAATAAATTTCTTTAAATCCTCAAATTCAATTTCATATTTTTCTTTCGCCACAATAAAATTAAAGTATTAAATCCCATCCATTCTTATATTCAATTTTTATTTTTCCTTCTCAATATCTTCTAATAATTTAATTTCCTATTCAAATATACTAATTAGCATTTATTCTATTTATTCATTGCTTTATTTAGAATTTTGTAAAATATTTTTTAAAGAAGGTTTTTATGTTAATAATTTTTATCTATAGATCATTTTATTGCTCTTCGGCATTATAAATCGTAAAAATCTAAAATAAAACAAAAATTAGACACTATTATGTAAATAAAACTCTTAAATTCGTCATTCAATTCGATCAAATCTATAATTTTTATTATGTAATTTTAATAGAAATTCACATTATTGATATTCTAGAGACATACCTTTACTTTTAATTAGTTACTAACTATTAAATAATTACTTTAGAAATTTATAAAGGTCAGAAGCAATTAAATATCCATGGTTTTCCTAGTCAATAATTTTGAATTATTATTAATAATCAAAAGATGGATTTTCAAAGAGAGCTATGCGCAATTATTCAATCTGAGTTTATTATAAATTTAAAAGAAATGAAAAGTTAAATAACATTTGCTTCAAATTTTGCTATAATCAAAAATATATATCGAATTGATTCTTTGAGCTTTTCTATATTTAAATTGCTTTCCATTTGACAATTAAATTTTATTAAATTGTAGATTTTTTTTTTATTATTGAAAAGTATTTTTTTTAACAGAAAATAATTAAATTTATTAATTTTATTTTTGTGAAATTTAAACCCTTTACTCAATTTTTTGTATCATCCAATGCATAAATTTAGTCCCTATTAAAAGAAATCTTTTACAAAACCTTATCAAGATATTTCCTATAATCAAGATGACCCCCAACAATATCACTTACATCAAAATTTATAAACTTCTAGCTTTCATGATTCACTTTTCCTGTCCCAATTGGAGCATTACCTAATTATGAGGCTCTATAGAGCACTTATAGTGTCCAATCCCTATGTGTATAACAATTAACAACTCTTCCTGAAACAGAATTTAATTTTAATTGTAGTAATTCAGATTTCCGGACAGCACCTCCTAGAAGAATTACTTCAATTAATCGAGATTTTTCCTTATTTTCGATTTTTTCAAGAGTTTCTAAACAGGAAACTATTATTTAACATCCTAGACTGAACCCAACTAATTGTATGCATTAATTTGGGAATAGAATGCCTGAAGCTATAAGATGTGCTAAATATTTACCAACAATTCTAGCCTCAGAAACAGCTGAAAAAAATGGAGAATCCTTAATCTAACTGTAAGCATACCATCCTAATTAAGTAAGCAAAAGCCAAGGAGACATTTTTGATCCTATTGCTGGAAGCCCACCAGAAAGAATCTTTTCCCACCATTGTTTATCATTACAAGAACTCCAGTTTAAAGCAAATAACTCTCCAAATGGCTTGCAAGAATCTGTTAAACTTCACCATTCTTTGTACTTATCTGAATCCTCAGATAAAAATCCTGAAATTCCAAGTGTAACTGTTTTTGAATTGTAATTTTTTGGCGATAATTTAAAAAATTCTATAAGTTTTGGTAAAAGTAATTATTCCTTTAAAAGATTTAACAAATTTTATTAGCAATTAGGTAAAGCTTCTTATAATAATTATTTTTATTTTGGATTATTATTTGAACGAATTGCATTTAATAATTCCTATTGTTTATAATAAACAATTTATTTTTCTATTTATTTTTATTCAATTTAATTGTCAAAATATAAAAGTAATTAATTAGAACAAATATTGTTTGTTAAGTTATGGAAAGGCAGGATATAATTAAGAATTAACATTGTAAAATTACGAGTAAATGGAGAATAAAACTTTGATATTATTTTTTACTCTTCTTTTAATTCAGAAAATTAATAATTTAATGCAACAATGCTAAAAATCAAATAAAAGATTGTTTCTTCATCCTTTTTATTTAATACTTTTTCAAGATTTTCAAGAGTATTTTTCAATTACTTATTTTCTTAAATCAATCCAATTTATGAAAATTCTAAATCCATAATTTCATTTGTTTGTTATTCTAATTCTTATGTTAATTTAGGAAAGAATTTTTTCAATTCTGTGCAATATTTTTTCCATAATTCAAATTCAAATTTTGATTATGTTTGTCTATAAGTATTAAGTATCATGGTATAAATCAAAATTTTAATATCTGAAGATAATATTTATTCATTAAACAAGTTTTATATTTGATTCATAGTTAAGTAATTATTACAAGTATTATTTAATTTTTAACAAGCAATCTTTGAAGTTGTGTTTATATAAATATCTAATTAATTTTCAAATTTAGTTGCAACTTATTAAAATAATATTTTTTCGAGGTTAATAAGCTCGTCTTTTTTATATTCAATCCAAGAAAAAAGTATTTATTCATAGCAAATAAATGAAGTGTAAAATAAGGGTAAAATTTCATTTTCTTTAAAAAAATTTAATTTATAAAAAAACAATGAATATAACTAAATTTTGAATTTAATTTTTCTTTAAAATTTGTAATTACTGTTGATTCAAACCTTTTGCGAGTATTTTTTATACTATCAAGTGTATGAGCGTTTTCAATATTTTATAGAATATCTTAATCATTTTTTTTTGAATTTTCTTTAAAAATTGTTAATATTTCTTAATTAATAGTTTTATAAAATAAGGGTTATTATTTTTAAAGCTCCCGAACGAAACTTTCACAAAGTTCGGAATAAAAATCTTAAAATGTCTCTTAATTTGTCTGCATCTAATATGATATGAGATAGTTTTAACCATATAAATATAAAAAATTTTGATAGATAAGCAAATTTTTATTAATTTATATCAAAAATTCTTATTAATTATTTTTTTAATATTTTAATTCTTGATCTTTAAAAAATTCGCATTTCATGCAAATTAAGGAGTCTAAAGTACTTGAAATATTTGCAAGATCATTATTAAGAAAAAGGAAAGCTGATTAACTTTCAAAATAAGCTGTTAGATTTACATTTGAGAGAAAATTTTAAATAATTTTTTTTAAATTGCTTAAAATCAAATTATAATGCTTTTGATAAAGAAAATCATAAATTTCTATTTCTAGATATTCTTTTAATTCATTATTTGGTAAATTCTCAAAATAATTCTATTCAAAATAACTTTAAATGTTTTGAAATTTTTTATCAATGTATTAATTGTAAATTGGTTTTATCAAACTTATTTCAGTTGGAATTGAAGGCATGCATTTTTCAATTTCTTCTCTCAGCTCTTATAAATATTTCTCTAGTTTTTCTTGGGTAAAAGTTTATTTTATTTTGTAAGCAAAAGAGGGATTAACAAAACTTTATTCCATTATTTAGTAACGTATTTCTTTATTACTCAAATTTATTAAAATATTTTAATAAAAAATTATTATTGTTTTTTATTTAAAATATATTTAATACTATTAATAAAAATTTAAAATTTATAAAATTATTGTGACTTTACATTTTTATCAATATGCAAAAATAATTTTTTATTTTAATTCTAACTTGCATTATTTGTTTTCAAGTGCAAGGAAGTAATTTTTAATTTGAAAATTTATCATGTAAATTAGAAAAAAATAAAAATGAAGTGGAAAGAAAGCCAAATTATATAACACAGGAGCATTACTGTAGTGCTTGCTTAGCATTAGTATAGAAAGTGTTAGAGAAAATTAATAATTCAAACAAAGAATCTGATGTTAATTTTTTAAGTATAAATTTCATTAGATAATTGATGCTCTAGACGGAATCTGTGAAAAATAAAATTTCTTATAATTTGAGTTCACTCCAGCTGAACTGTCAAAAGCTTGCTATGCATTTTATGATGTTATTTGTTTTATTTACTTTTCATATATTTTTTTTAATTATAGAATTGATATGATGAAATTATAAATTTGTTTGAGAAAAGACTTGATAATTCACTAATTATTCATTCACTATGTTATAAAAAAACAAAAGCTTGTGAAAATGTAGATTTATCAGAAATTCGTAAATAAAAAAAAATGAAACAATCGCGATACGAAATTGATCCAATTACTGGAAAGGTAATTGAAAGAGTTAAAATTCATGCTAAATTTGGAAAAGATAATACTTTTGATATTAATAAGATGGAAGAAGAAAATATAATTGAGGATTTGTGATTAAAACAAACAATTTTTAATTTTTACAAACTTTAAATTAAATATTTTTTCAAAGAAAATTTTAAATTATTTTAATGAAATATTCACTACAATGCCTAATTATCTCCATAATCTATAATTATTTATTTATTCGATTTTCCTTTTGTTTCTTTCACATAATACGAAGTGAAAATCAAACCAAAAGCTAAAAAAGCAGAAAATAATAAAAACACCCCTTTTATAAAAATTAATAATAAATTTACTTTACCTGATAATGATAAGTAATTTTTTAAAATTGGAAAGGTTTAGCCTATAACAGCAGTATAAAACCAGTTTATCACATTTGCTATAGAAACTCCTTTATTTGGAAGAAGCTCTGGCACTAATATCCAAACTAAAAAAAACAGTTCATAATTTAAATATTCGTAATTTTTTTATTTTTACAAATTGGGCCAAAACTCACACCAAATCCAAAACAATCTAAAAATTTAAATAAAAATAATAATAATAATTTTTACAAATGCAAATAAGAAGCGCAGCAATATACATGTTTGATATTAGAACAAATAAAAGCAAACACAAAAGCATAATAGCTTATCCAATTAATAAGAGAGTTTTACGACCGGCTTTATCGACAACAAAACCTGATGTTAAAGGCCCAGTAATTAAGAAAAGAAAAACAATTAATGAAAAATATTATGCAGTTTTTGGATTTAATTCTTCACCATATGAACTAAAAATATTCGTTGAATAGAACACAACAGCATTAATTCCAGATAACTAAATTAATGTAGCTAAACCAAGTCCTCCAATTAATCTATTTTTATATTTCTTACTAAACAAATCTTTCAGTGAAACATCTGAACTATCAATAGCCTGTTACTCTATTAATTATTATTCTTATTCAACGTATTACGGTAGATAAATTGTATTTAATACTTCAAGTACCTTAGTTTTATCATTTTTCATTGCGTAAAATTATGGTGTATCATAAGGAAATATAAATTTCATTATAAATAAACGTAAAATTGAAGGAATGTAAGACACAAAAAACATAATTCTCCAGAAATTATCTTCATTATTTGAATTAAGTTATTATTCTTCACTTGGAATACCAAATGCTATTAATAAAGTTAGTACATTACCAATATTAATAAAAGTTTGAAAATGGGATCCCTTAAAAATAATTTATAAATAAAATTTTACCATTTATCCTTTTATTTCTCTTGGTATTATTTCATTAATATACTATGGAACCGTAGCACTTGTGATACCAACAACAACTCCCACAATAAATCTTCCAAGGATTAAAAACACAATAGATTTAACAAAAATCAAAGTTATTCCAATAATTGCAATAATATCAGAAATAATCATTGACCCTCTTCTTCCAAAATTTTAATTCACATAAGCTTTAAAAAACAATAAATTTTCATCTAAAAAATACCTGAAAGAATACTCCCAATTAATCCTCCTAAAGGAAAAATAGCTGTTATAATTCCATCATAAATAATCTATTCAGTTTTTGTCCATTAATACATAATATGAAAGTAAGATTATAAAGGATTGTAAACTGACATAAAATAACCAAAGAGAACTGCTCCTAAACAAGCATTGACAGTGTGAAATAAACAGAGGGTATAAGAACGGTATTGTATAATTTCATCTTTACTTGGAATTAATTAAGTGTGCAAAGTTTGGGATTCATTGATAAGAGTTTAGTATTTATCGTTCTATTGTTATTAAAATGGTAGGGGTTGGAGTTCGATGTTATTATTCATATTTCCATTCATTGATAGGATAACCCTTTTTTTCAAGCTATTTAATTGATTAAAAATTTAATTATCAGCATAAGTGGACAAAAGTAATTATTTATAAAAATTTGAAAAAAATAATAAAAATAAAATAAATATCTCAAAAAGCTAAATAAAAAAACCTTTTTTTATTAAAATCAATAATGAAGATTTCTAATTAACTTAGCCTTTTATTCCTTTTTTCCTCTGCTTTAATCTTTGTCCAAGCAGATACACCTTACAAACTCTATTACCTAGTCAAAGATTTTGGTGCAAAGTGCTTGGATGGAAGCTAGCCTGCTTTTTATTTCAAAAACGGGACAGTAGATAAATACTTAATTTATTTCAACGGTGGTGCCTGGTGTTATTCAACTACTGATAACTAAACATTAACAATAGAAAATTGCTATAATAGGTAAAATTAAATTATTGTTTTAGTTATTTTATATTTTTTAAAAAAAGATCATTTACAAATCTAGGATCATCAAAAAATTATTCATCCAGCGAGTATTTTAACGGACTTTTAAATGCTACTTTTCAAGAAAATCCTTACTACTATAACTGGAATATCATTTATATGCAATATTGTGATGGGTAAAAAAAAACAATTATAATCTTATATCATTACTTTTTGAAAAAGAACTGGACATTAAGGATATAGAAAAGATCCAGTTAGATATAAAGGAAGGGATCTTTATTTCCGAGGCTCGAACAATACAAAGTAAAAAAAACAAAATTTATTTTTTATTAAAAACTAATTTTTTTTCAAAGAACTTTGCTTTACACGCTTTATTACATGGGAATGAAAGATGCTTCAGAGGTTATTGTTTCAGGAGATAGTGCTGGCGGGCTGGCTACATTGAATTGGATTAATTATATTCGAGATTACTTGCCTTCAAGTACTTTTGTCTATGGGTTTCCTGATTCTGGATACTTTTTGGATTATAAGGATTCTTAAACTGGAGAATATGCTTTTAGGAAAGGGTTTTAAAATTTTATGAAGCTTTCAAATGAAGAGGAAGTTAAATTTAAATTAATTTTAATTAAATAAAGGATCCTGTTGTTACTGAATGTGTTGTTGATCATCCTACAGAAAAATGGAAATGCTTATTTGCTGAATACTTAGTGAAATATATTAAAGTTCCAGTGTATTTTGGTGAAAGTGAATATGATGCTTGGTCTTTATACTTTATTCTGAACTAAAATTGCATTGCTCCAAAGTTATTTATATTATAAATATATTTATTATTTTTTTAGATTGAATTTAAAATCATGTTCCACAACTGAGATTAAAAGCATTGAAGGATATAGAGCAGCATTAATGAGTAATATTACAACTGCTATTCAAAATCATACAAATTGGGGAGCATGGATGCCTGCTTGTATTTATTTATAAAAAATAATAATAATGCTTTTTATCAAGGTATTAGACATGTATTAACTTTATCCAATATATAATTCAATTCTTCGTATTATGAAGTGCCAATGAATTCGAATCATACATTAACTTAATCTTTTTATTAATGGAGTTAAGCACTGCTAAATAATTAAAGTACAACACAGTATACTTATATTGATTCAATATTATGGCCTGGAAATGCTCCTTGTTCAAATTAGAATCTTTCCTCTATTTTTTTCTAAAGTTTGTAGCGTTGAGGAAAAGTTTATTGATATTTTTTTTATCAACAATAAATAAAATAAATAATAAAAATTTCAAAAAAACATAAATTTTTAAAACTCAAAATCCTAAAAAGCAAAATGAGTAATTTAAGTATGCTCCAAGTTTAAGAGAATAATTATTTTCAGCTGGGATCTATAAATAAAAAATGTTTACGACTTATCCCATTACTTCCAAAATCTTAAACTTAAAAGCGTAAATTAATTTTTGGGTTATTAAATAAAAAATACATTTTAGTTGTGGTTGGCGATGAGACTGGAACTATTACTTGCTTTGAATTCTAAAAATCTAATGCATCTGTCTCATGAAAGTCAGCTCCTTCACTTTCTAGATAAATTTCGGCATTGGAATTATCTGGACCAAGTTTTAAAGAAAGAAATAAGGTTATTTAAGAAAAGAAAATCTAAAACTTAAATTTTTAGATATACTTTGCAGGTGGAACATAATTAAGAGGCATATCTCATTAGAAAAAAGAAATTTTTAAATACGATACTAATTTTACTGAAATTATTAAAAGATTATGTGTAGAGGATAATTAAATTTGGACATCTGGAGTTTATTTTTCCATTTCAATTATTTAATTATTTTAAAGGATACTCTTTTAAATGAATATGAAATCTAATAAAACATTTAATTAGATAAATCTAACTATATTTGCAACGATAAGATTAATGATCTTTACATGCATTATATTAAATCAACCAATTCTTATAATCCAATTCTTTGTTGTGAGGTAAACTAATATAAAAAATAAAATAATCTTAACACTTTTGTGTTTTTTTTTTAATTAGGATAAATGCATTAGAGTTCTTGATAATTGCAATGATTACTATTAATACTAAACATCCTCAGCAGTTAATTGCATGATTTAATATACCCCAGAAAATAAAGCCTCGCAAAATTCTAAATAATTTTAGGATCGTACTTTTCTTTTAGGGTTTTTTTACATTTAAAAAACTTATTATTTTAAATCAATTTTTTATAGAATGAATGATGGAAGTTTAATACATGTTGCTTTGAATTAAGATAAACCTGTTTATATCTGGAGTTTAGAACCTTAAAATCTTCAAGGTTCCAAACAAAACAATTTATAACCCCAACCCCAAACAATACTTTCTTTTTATTTTTAAAAAAAATACAGGATTTTCAACATCCGGGATTAGTTTACTAACCAGTTGTGATTACTTAGAAAATGGAATGAATGGTGTTCTTCTTACTCGAGAAGATGCAAGCTTAGAATGGTATTTTATTAATTAAAATGGAGAGCTTGAACTTGAATATCGAAATGTATTAAATGAAGCTATTACGAGCTTAGATGTAGGAAAAATGAGTAATCCGAATGCTAATGAATTTGTTATTTCCACTTAGTTTTAAAATTGTTTTATTTTTATTATTTTGTAGTTCAGGGAAAATTATTGGGTATAGTGCAAATGATGAATAGACAATGGAAGCGAAAAAACTTAAGGAGAATCCTAAAGAAATTGAAAAATAAATCAAGGAACTGAAAAACTAAATAGAAAAAACTAAATAACAAATAAGCTCTATTTAATCTAATATCCCTTAGGAGAATCTAATGACAGTAAAAACAATTTAATTCATAATTTTATTGCAAAAATAAAGGCAACTCGATCTAATATGTTTAAAGTTGATTATAAAATACAAAAAAATGCAAGTGATGCCTCCTATTCAATTTTCATTGATAGGTAAATAATTCCTTTTTAATTTTTTATAAAGCTAATATCCAATGCAAATAGTCTCATTACAATCCAAAGTTTAAGTTGAATTAATGGATACCAGTTCAGCAACATCAATCTTATCAATCTCACCACCAGATACAGATAATAGAAATTATTTACTTGCCAATTACAAATTTTCAGAATAAAATATTTAAAAGTTTGAAATAAGGCTTAGACCCATTGAAGGAAAGTATGGGGATATTAAGTGCTATATTATACCTTACAATACTCCTAAAACTTGCTAAGTTTTAACGATTCCAATAAAGCCTTTATCCTTACATGAAAAGATTTTAACAGTAAATTTCTCTCAATTACTAATTAATTATTATTACATTTTCCACAGTTAGATAATGAAGAATAACTTTCCTTAAACATGATGAAATTTACTGGTTAATTTCAGCTTAAAGATATGCATGCTTGGATTTCGAATTTAGTTCCATCATTACCATAACCATAATTAGATAAGATAAAATTAATTTATTAATCAAATTTTCTTGGGACAGTGCTGATAATAAATTATGAAGATAATGAAGGAACATTTTATTCAGATTCTGTTTCGACTATTACTATAGTAAAGGAATGTATTACACGTGCAGCTAATGATAAGAGAATTGAAATTAATATTGATTATCAGTTTAATGAGGAATCTATTCCGAGAGTGCTTTAATTAATTAATGAAAAATTTTCTTATTATAATTAATTATCACGTTAAGTTAATTTAATTCCAGCACTTAAAGAATTATAAATGCAAGTTTTTTAAACAATAATTTTGTTAATTATATTTACTATAGGAAGGAAATTTAAATTTCCTTGAAAAAGATCTATAGTTAATTATTGATAAATAAGATGAATTAACTAAGGAATTTAAATTATAGCCTAAAAGATTATAATATCTCAGAGGAATAGTTTTGGATCTGTTAATTTATTTTTTAATTTCATTTTTTTTTTAAGATTTATGGATTGTTCGAAATTTAAAACTATTTAGAATCTTACTTAAAAAACGGCTTAACTTTAAAAAGCTCTCTAAAATTTTGAATTAAATGAAATTCTTTCATTATTTTCGTGATTATTTAACAAATAAGATTTTTATTTAAATATATAAATAAAAATTATTTTTCCTGAAATTTCAATATTAATTTAAATTAAAATTTAGAAATTTTTAATTTTTTGATTATGAAAGTGATTAAATAACCATTAAATCTTAAGAATAAACATTTTCTTCCTTCATTAAATCTTAAGAATAAACATTTTCTTCCTTCTATAAAATAAATATCATAGAAAAATGATTTGCCCTAAAAATGTGACTAATTAGTTAACTAAACTTAAATAAATACAAATTAATCAAGTAAATTTAAATTTAATCTTAGCATTAAGAATAATATATCCTTACTTAAATATTGTAATTAAAAATAACTTGATTTTCATAGAAAAGCAACCACAAAAGTTGAAAATAATAAAAGCAAATTTAAAAAGTTTAATTTAAAATCTCGAGAGCATAGATCTAATTGTTCAGAATTAAATGGAAACATTGTTGAAAAAAAACTAAAGTAAATATTAAGTTCATCCAACTTAGAATAAAATAGTGAATATTAAGGAAATTCACGAAATTTAGAATTACCATTATTAGATAATGAATCATATTTTAAATGAAATCCTTCATTGCTTATGAAAAAGAATTTTCATTTCAAATAAAAGAATATATCATAAAAAGAAGAAAATATATCATTGAATTCTATAAATTTAATGGAATCAAAATTAAAAAATTTAAAGAAAAATTAATAAGTTATTGTTAAATAAGTTTCTTTATTAAATAAGTAAAAAGAACAAGAAGTATAAGAATACCTAAAATTGGAAAAAATAATCAAGAATTATTGATTTAAATTATTGTCTCAAAAATAATAAACGATCATCAGTGAACTTATATATACTATCAAAAAAACAATAATTTCACTAATTTTCTCTAAATTAATTACCAAAATTTAAAAATATTTTTTTTTTAATTAACTTTAAAGAAGCAATAATCTAATTTTCCAATGCAATAGCTTCAATAGACTACTCCCTCTATTTCTCCTGTTACTGAATATAAGCTTGTTATAGTTGGAGATGGCGGAGTTGGCAAGACTACATTTGTAACAAAGCATCTTACAAGTGAGTTTGAAAAAAACTATATTGGTAATAAATTTATATTTTGAAATATTTATTTTGTTTGGGAGAAAAGTTACCATGGGTGTTGAAGTAAGCTCTACAATATTTAATACTAGCCAGGGTTCTATTAAATTTAGCATCTGAGATACTGCAGCAGGTCCAGAGAAGCTTGGAAGATTGCGAGATGGCTACTAGTTGAAAACAATTAAATTATTTCTAGTAACATTAATTTAAGTATTAATAGCAATTGTGCAATCATAATGTTTGATGTAACCTCAAAAATTACTTATGAAAATGTTTAATAATGGTATAAGGATTTGGTCAGAATTAATAAAAGTATGCCTATTGTTCTTGTTGGAAATAAAGTGGATGTCAAAGATAGAAAATTAAAAGCAAGTTAAATTACATTCCATCGAAAGCGAGGATTAAAGTATTATGGAATTTCAGTAAAAAATAATTATTAGTTTGAAAAACCATTTATTTGGCTTTTGAAGAAATTGACTGGTGACCCTAATTTGTATTTGATTGAAGAGCCTGCTTTAAGATGTTCATATAAAGTTATTGATTAATAATATATTGGTTTTTCTTGTAATTTTATATAGATGGAAAAACTTGAGAAGAAATAAAATGAAAAAATAAAAGATGAAAAATTTAAATGAAAACTTCAACTTAAATTTCATTAAAACTTTTATAAAATTAAAATTATCATAAAAATTAATTAAATACAATAAAATTATATGGGAGCTTTTTGTTCAGCGAAAAAATAATCTCACAGACAATAAAATTACAGGTTTCCTGTATCTTTAAATACTGATATTAAATTAATTGACCCATCTGAAAAACAATTTTTACGAAGCCCATTATCAGAAAATAATCAGAACCAAAATAAAATTATTTCTTAAATTAAATTAAATTCTGGAGGTGTCGAGAATATTGAACCTAAAATGAATGAATAGGATTGATAAAAAACTTAAATATTCTAGATCAATCATCGATAATAGCCACAAATTCAATTTAATAATATAGACCATGAAAATATGGAAACGCAAGTCAATCCTTAATTGCATTAAAATTAAAGAGTAAGTCATTAAGGAAAAAATCCTAATTAATAGAATCTATAATTTTTATAATGAATTAGTAAAAGGATAATACCTATTAAAGAAATAAATATCAATAATTTTCTATAAATTTTAAGTAAAATTAACTTTAAATTTGTTTAAAAAAATTAAATTTTATAAAAAATTTCTGTAAATAATTGACTTAGTTATCAAGCAAGAATAATTTCCTCTTACTATAATTTATCAATGAGCTAAATAAAAATAAATAAATAAAAACAAATATAAAAACTTAAGTTTCCAGTAGATGAACATTATCAAGTGCTTATTAATATCCATTCTTTAATTCATCAACCTATCTAACTTATTCAATCAACTCTTAATTCTTGATATTTACTTATTACTTCCAGCTTTCAGCTTATGATTTATATCTTTCTCTTTCCTATTTCCTATTAAAAAACATATCAAACATAATTACTCTTACAATAATTAGATCTCATCCTCAAGTAATCTTGCCATTTCTGCATTCTTTTTTGCTTCAACTCCTTATTCCATATATTTTATTTCCTTACGATGACTCCTATCAATTAAATCCTCTTTTTGCTTTAATACTTATTCCAATTCTTAGACCTTATTTGCCATATCCTAGATTGTCCCTTCATAAATTTATTCTTTCAGTTCAAATTCTTTCGGAATTTCGGATTACATTTGCGAGAGCTATTGAAGATTCTGTACTTATTATCGTAAGGCTGTAAGCTCCTCACCACGTTAACGCTCTAATTATTAGAATTGGGAACGTGATGCAAAGAGTTAATCATTATTATTAATGTTATTATTATTTGGTGATGAGGTATAAGCAGGGGCTTATGAAACATATTTTGATTCAAGAGTTTTTAACTCTCTTTCATGTTCTAGAAAGCATGTTTGCTTTTTTGTAAAATAATTAAATTAAAGATTTACTAATTCAGAACGTATAGTGATTTCAAATGTTTTTTTCATTCTTTCCATTTCTTCTTCATGATCTGTTAACATTTAATTAATTTTATTTTCTAATTCATTAATATATCTTTGCTTTTTTGTTTTTTTAGTAAAAATTAATTAATTTAAAAAAATTAAAAACCTTATATTCTAAGTCTTCTTAATAACGTTCATTTTCATTTTTTAATTCATTAAAAGTGTTTGCTTCTTTATGCAGAAATTATTCATCCTTTTAATTTAATTAAGTTTAATATTAGGAGTTTGTGCATTGTAAATTGGTAACTTATTAATTTTTATCTTTCAATTAGGATTCAAGTTTGTTTAATTCTTATTAATGATCATTATACATTTGGTTTAATTCAATTTCCTAAAAAATTTTATTCAAAAAAGTTAAATAAATATTTCACTAAATTTTATTTTAAGGTCTCTTGCATATTCTTTTTTAATATTTCTATTTCTTCTTGATTTTAGTTTTTAATATCTACACAATTATTTTAAATTAAATATTTTACTGTTAATTTAATTTTAAAGAATTTCATTTTCTTTTTAAGCATCCTACATTTTTTATTTAAAATTTTATATTTCTCCTTTTATTAATTTAAATTAAAATCAAAATTACTTTGCAACTAATTTTGGAAAAGTTAAGAGTCATTTTTTGAGCTTTCAATAATATCATTTAATCTTTTATTTTCACTTACATATAGTGCTGCCTTATTTTCAAATTAATCTCTCTAAGCTTTTTCTTAGAAAAACTTTTCTTAAAGTTAATTTTTCTCTTGATTATATTGATTATTTAATTACATTAATTCTTATTCCTATAAAAACATGTTTAAAAAAAAAATAATATTATTATTATACAAGAACAGCCTTACTAGTTTCTTTTACTTTATATTTGAGTTCTTCAATTTCATTTCTGTGAAGGGAATCAATTTTTTCTAATTATTAAGATAGTTAGGATAACTGAAAAGTAGCTTCTTTTAATTCATTTTCACTTTATTATTTTGATTTTAAGCAAGCTTCATATTTATTTTTATATTCTTCTGCTTAGAGTTCATAAACTTCCATTTTTCCAACTCTAATATAAATAATAAAAAATTTATAATAAAAGAAACTTTTTAAGCAATTCGTTATTTTCCTTTTCTTTTAATTCTTAATATTTGCTCTTTGTCTCCATTTCTTTCTACTAAATTTATTTTGACTATTATTTTTCTAAATCTAATTCCTTATGCAATTGCTCTATCTATTAAGTAAAACTTTTAGCCATTCCTTCTCTTTCATTTAATTATTATTGTAATTAATTTATTGTCATTCCAGACTGATTTTAATAATTTTTTATTTATGCTTTGAGATCTAAATTTTCTGTACGAAGCTATTCAATATTTTTATATGCATGCTATTCATTTTCAAAAACTTACATTTATAAAGACTCTACTTCTTTATCTTTTTAAGTACAAATTTTCTATTTTTCTGACTCAAACTTTCAAAAAATTAAAGAACAGAAAAATAAAAGAAAAAACATAAGCTTATTAATCTTACATATATTATTAAAATTCTTCTTAACCAATCATTGATTAAAGAGCATTTTCTAACTCCTAAATTTATTTATTTTTATTTTACTCAACTTAAATAATCTATTATTTTAAAACTTATAATTATTCATTATTTTAGCCTTAAATTAATTACAGTTATCTTAAAAATATTTATTTTTTATTAATAATTTTGAATTAACTATTCTAGCTGCAATTCAACCTCTTATAACAATTTTGACTATTATTTTTCAGAATCTAATTCCTTATGCAATTGTTCTATCTATTAAGTAAAACTTTTAGCCATTCCTTCTCTTTCCTTTAATTATTATTGCAATTAGTTTATTGTCACTCCAGACTAATTTTAATAATTCTTTATTTATGCTTTGAGATCTAAATTTTCTGTACGAAGCTATTCAGTATTTTTATATGCATGTTATTCATTTTCTAAAACTTACATTTATAAAGATTCCACTTCTTTATCTTTTTAAGTACAAATTTTTTACTTTTCTTACTCAAACTTTGAAAAAATTATAAAGAATAGAAAAACGAACATAAGTTTATTAATCTTATATATATTATTAAAATTATTCTTAACTAATCATTGATTAAAGATCATCTTCTAACTATTAAATTTATTTATTTTTATTTTACTCAACTTAAATAATCTATTATTTTAAAACTTATATTTATTATTCATTATTTTAGCCTTAAAGTATTTAGATTTTAGCTCTTAAAAATATTTATATTTATGAATAATTTTTAATGAACTATTCTAGTTGCTATTCAACCTCTTGTAATTATTTTTAGAGCTTTTTACTGACCTACTGACTTTCTTTTGGTGATTATAATTTTTAATACTCTATTGCAAGTTGATTATTATTTAATTTCAAGTTTTCATTTTCTTTGCCAATTTTATTTAATTCATTTAAAATTTCTTTATAATTCTTAGTAGATTCTAAAATTTCATTTTATTTTTATAGCATATTTTAACATTTGTTTAATTCATTACTTGCTGATTCAAGCTATTTTATTAAATCTGCACTAGAAAAAATTAAAATTAAAAAATATTTTATACTTGAGATTGCTTTATTGTTAATTTATTTTTGGGGAAATTTCTTTATTTTCAAGTTGTTAAATCATTTAATTTTTATCTTATAGAGTTGTCATCAACTTGGAAATTTAATCACTTTTTTAGTTGAACCCTTCTTACAGTTATTTAATTTAATTTTCCAAATTCTAAATTTAATTTTCCAAATTATAAATTTAATTATCTTAATTTGTATTTTTTGAAGTTTTTTCTTTTTCTTCATGAATCTAAAAAGTTTAATTTTATTCGCCAGTTGATTTTCCTACTATTGATTTTTAAATTTCTTAAGTTAGATTTTATATTTCTAAGAAAGCATTTATAATATATTAAATGAAAACTAGGATTAAGCTATAAAGATTTTATTTGTGATAATTCTGTCTAAGTCTTCTCTAATAACTAATTTTTAGTTTCAATTTATTTATTTGCTTATTCTAATTATTATTTTAGATTATTGTCACTTTATATAATATATATTTATTTAAATATAATAGAAAGAACGATTATTTTGGTGATTATAATTTTTAAAACTCTATTGCAAGTTGATTATTATTTAATTTCAAGTTTTCATTTTCCTTTCCAATTTTGTTTAATTCATTTACAATTTCTTTGTAATTTTTAGTGGATTCTAAAATTTCATTTTATTTTGATAGCATTATTTCACATTTCTTTAATTCATTACTTGCTGATTCAAGCAATTTTATTAAGTCTGCACTAGAAAACCATAATAAAAATAAAAAAATATTTTTATACTTAAGATTGCTTGAATCTTTTTAACTTGCCTTAGGGGAAATTTCTTTATTTTCAAGTTTTTAAATAATTTAATTTTTATCTTATAGAGTTGTCATCAAATTTGAAATTTAATCATTTTTTTAGTTGAATCCTTCTAACAGTTATTTAATTTAATTTTCCAAATTCTAAATTTAATTATCTTAATTTGCATTTTTTAAAGTTTTTTCTTTTGATTCAACAAAAGAAAACGTTGAATTTTAGCCACTAGCTGGTTTTCCTACTATTGATTTTTAAATTTCTTAAGTTAGGTTTTATATTTCTAAGAAAAACACAATAATTTAAATTTGATTAAATGAAAACTAGGATTAAGCTATAAAGATTTTATTTGTGATAATTCTGTCTAAGTCTTCTCTAATAACTAATTTTTAGCTTCAATTTATTTATTTGCTTATTCTAATTATTATTTTAAATTATTGTCACTTTACAGATGAATATTTAAAAAATATAAAAAACGATTAGAGTGGTTCAGGCCTAGCCATTAATGGTTTTTAATTAGCAAATTGTTATAATTAAGAAATTTCTTATTGCATTTCTATATTTCTTTCTTAAAAATTTTACATTTCTTTTTAATTATTTTTCAGCAATTGCTCTAAGTCGGCACAAGAAGTTTTTCAACCTTCACATTCATGTTGTAATTCAACTTTTTCTTCTGCTAATTTTCTAGCCAGTTATTATAATTAAGTTTCCCCTTGCTAAAATAAAAAATTTATTTTTTTAAAAAAACAAAATAAAAAAATTAACTACTTGTAAAATTTATTTTAAATTTAAATTTTCATTTTCTAAATTTGCAATCTAACTTTATTATTCATTAATTACTTATGAAAGTTTCTAGTTCTCTGGCTAGAATTAACTAGTTTACTCTGAAAATTCTTTACTTTTCGAAAACTAATTAAAACTTTTTATTTAATTCAATAAAAATACATTTAGAAACTATCCCTTTGTTGCTGCTGGCTACTTTTAATAGAAACTGGGACTAAAACAAATTAATTTATATAAGTTAAATTAATTAATAACCTTGAAGGGTTTACAGTTCTTGGTATTTTTTCTTTTTAAGTAAATTAATCAGGCGATGGCATTCTAATTGGATTGCTATTTGGTAATATTTTCATTGTTTGCATTGGTTCTGATGGAGGACGTTAACTAAGCTTCTCACCTGAAGGAGATTGTTAGCCTCTTAAATTTTTATTTATTCTCATTTTGAGGGAGCAATAAATTTTTTTGTTAAAAAAAATTTGAAATTTTCTAAAATCAATTTAAATATATTAAAACAGTAAATAATTTTAATTTTTTCATATTATTTTTTATTTTTAAATTATTTTTATTTGTTTTCAAATTGAATTAAAAAAAAAAATTATTATTTAAATTACAATTAAAAAAAGCAAAAGGAGAAAATTGAAAAGACAATTTGCAAATAAAAAGCAAATAAAATATTTTTTAATTGTTTTTTAAGTCTTAATAATTTTATTTTAATTTAATTTTTTATTTATTTTTTAATTTAAATTTTAAATTAATTTTTCAATTATTTTCTTCCTAATTATCACTCATAATAAATTCCATCAATCCAGCTTGTTACAATTTTGCAGCATCAATATTTTCGCATGTTTAAGCTTTAATTCCAGCCTCTTTAAAATCACTAACTATTTCATTTAGTTCAAAGGCAAACTCATGAGCCATTTCACATATTGCAATAAATTAAATAGTTTAACGTTTTTTTCTCTCAATTTAACTCAGCGCGTATTAAATCATTTTTCTATTTAAATCTTCATTATTTTCGCCATCAGTATAAAAAATAATGACCGTCCTTTATAACCAAAAATTATTAAAAACCAATAATAATAAAATAAACTATTAAGGCTTTTATAATCCTCTATCCTTATTTGCAATCTATAAGCAATCAATAATCGGTAAATTATAATCAGTTTATCCTCCTTACATACTCAACTACAAATTTTAAATTTCATTAACATTAACAAATTCATTAATTTTCTTCAACTTATCGCTAAACTACCTAATAGTAAACCTACATTTCGTTCCCGACTTCAATCTAATTAAATCCCGAACAGCTTCAGCAAGCCTATCCCATTTATTATCTTAACACATTGACCCTGAATCATCTAGTTCAAGAATTACATGAGCATTATCACTGATTCCTCCTTAGTATTTTTATAATTGAATACGATATTTTGCTGAATAATAATCAATAAAAATCTATTCATTTCTTTTCCAGAAATTCTACATTTTTACAATATTATCCTCAACATTCATATTACCATTTCTTTAAAAATTCCAGTCCTTAAACTTCGCCTCCAGAGCTAATTACTATATTGTTCCTTACCATTCCACAAGTCCATTACCATTAACTATCTAAACTCTATCACTACCGTTTTTTTCTAAACAAGTTTAATTTGATAAACTTTCTTTATTATTAATTAATATCCCCTGCATACCTCTAATATAGTGACCATGTTTACATTCATGTTAATTATGCTATTAAGTGTAAATATCTCCATCAAAATCGCATTTTCGGGAACATAAAGGACATTAATGAGGACAGCCGATATGTTTATTTAATAATCTTGTTTTAAATTCTTAAAAGGAACCTAATTTACTCTCCCAGATTGTTTAAAGATTTTTTGAAAAGTTTTAGCATTCTTCGTAAAGCTATTAATGGAAGACGGAAAATATAGGTATCTCGTCATTGCCTTGCAGTTCATCTTCAATCTTTTCAAGGTTTTCAAAAGCACAGGCAATTGTTGGACCGTAACCAAAGGATTGTTTGATATTTATCTTAAGAAATTTGTATGTTTGCCCTGAGAGGGAGACTGAACTCATTTTATGGTTTGAAAGAAATTAGAGGAAAAATTTTAGCATTGCTTTACTGAAAAGCATTTATTAAAAGTTTTGTTTGTCCTCTTGTGAAGTTTATTTTGAGAGGACAGTTGTTAATTATTTATTACTTTCATTATCAGTGATTTCAAAGTAATTAAAATAAGGTGTTCTAATCTCATCTGATTATATCTTTAATTTCTATTTAAAATCTGCGCATTATTAAAGTAATTAAGTGATTTTTTGATTAACATTTTAGAAAAAATTGTACTAAAGCTACTTCATCTATTGCTCTACATTTTACCATTTAGAATTAAAAATATTTTTAATAGTTTCCACCGGATTCACAACATATGAAATAATCTATTCCTTTGTCTTTTATGTTTAAAAGAATTCTCTATCAAGTTCAAGCTAAAAATTAGATGTATAAAATTACTAATCACAATTATATTAAATTCCTGTTAACTATTACTAAACAATAGAATTAAAAAATTATTCCGACTAATTTTTAATAAGAATATCAAACAATTTGCTTGCACAATTTTTACTAATACCTGTAGGATTTCTCATTATTTTATCCTAAAGTTTTTCTAAATAAATCTATTTCTTTTTCCTATACTCTTGGATAAATTATGTTTAAAACACTCTGGTATTATAAGACAGTTTTTTCCAGATAATTAAAATAGCAAAAAATTAGATACAGCTTTTACCAATTGGATCTAATTAAAGGCAAAAAGGGGCAAGATTATCCTAAATTTACCAAATTTTCTTAGTAACAATCTGATCAAATAATTAAGCAACTAATTCATTAGTAAATTTTTTTGTTCCAATTTCAGCTAAAATTTCACCAACTAAAGTTCTAAACATAGCTTCCCATTAGAAATCATCTTTAATCATTTAATATAATTAAGAAAATGCTGTTCTTTTTGCAATTCCATCCTAATCTTATTTCTAAACTAGTTTTAGCCCTTATAATCTATTTTCGTTTTAATTATGCTAAATAGTTCCATCCGCATTAAAATAATTATTTATTTGTAAATAAAGCATCTAGTTCTTCAATTCAGAGAGCTTTTCTAGTATTGGTTTTTAAGCATTTGCTAATTTCAGCTCGTTCATAAAGATTGATTAATTTTTTATATAGATAATAATATAAGAAATCAATTAAGAAATTAGTTCGTTATTTAGATCTTAGTTAGGATTATTATTAATCATTAGTTAATATTAATGCAATTCAATTGAGTCTGTAAATTCCATTTCTTTCATTTGAATACCCCAATGAATTGAAGTGAACATATTTGCATCCTATTCATCTAATTATAATTTATTTTCTCGTTCCATAAGAAACTAATTAAATTTTAAGTCAAAATCAACTGCTATTTGATCCCTCAAAGCTTTTTCTGCTTACATTTTCTAAATTGTGTTCATTCCATTAAAATTGACTCTTTATTCATAAATCAATTAAAGTTCATCATTAATTGTTTATATTCCAATTTTTTCATAATAGCGAGCATTAACCGTTTAATATTAAGTTTTAAGTTCTGCTACTGCTTGAATTTATTTTTACTTGCAAATACCTGTTAAATAACTCTTAAACTTTTCCTTTAGTTTATAACTATATTGAGTTTATTCTTTTAATAAGATTTCTTCAAATTTTCTTGTTAAACTTTATTCATTTTATTTAAATCTTGCTCGAAGACATTCATAATCCTGTTCTTCTTTATCCTAGATTGGATAATACCCTTATTGATTTGATCTTTAAATAAACTTTTCATAAAGATCATTTCCATTAGCAAACGTAAACCCATGTAGGATATCATTATTAACAATATCAGTTAAAAACTCATTATCCTTTCTTTCCTTTAAATCAGCAAACTGATAAATATTAGAAGAATCGTTAATTGCCTACCACAGATCACTAGTATTCGATGTCCATTAGTTAAATTAATCATTAATAGTTTATCTTGCAAACATTTATTAAAGAACTTTTTATCCAAGCAATGCAGCACGTTCTGCGTATTCATTTTTATAGACTTTAAATGTTATTTATTATGAACCGAAATTCACATTGTTTTCGTGGAAGAGTTAGCCGAGTAAGAAGATATTATTGTTACTGATTATTTTTTCTAGTTATTTAATTTCTTTTTTAGCATCAGGTAATTGTAAGTAAAGATCTTGAATTATTTTTTGTAAGCTTTGAGAAGCGAGTTATAATTGCTATTCATTTATTTGACCTTTGTTGACTGAAAAGAAAATCTCAGGCTTTTCTCTATTTCTTCTTAATTCATGCAAATTAGCTACAGCATTCTTTAACAATGATGCTAACTTTGATTATAAATCTGTAGAACCCTCATTAATAATAGTAATTTATGAAATAGATAAACAAAATAAAATCAATTTATTATCACTCTCAGTAGTTAACTCTTAATTATTAGTCATTCCTTCCAAACTCCCCAATCCCTCAGAATCAATCACTAATAAATAATCAAGCTCAGAACTTTCAACCTTTACACAAGATAAATACATTCCTTTTGTGCATTATCCAATAGAATGAGCATTAGAAGTCCCAAATGTGTAATTTAAAACAGTGCTTTTTCCTGTGCTTTATAATCCAAGAATACTTAAGGATTTTACTCGCTTTTTCTCGAAGAATTTACTAATTTCTAGTAAAGGCCGTGACGCAAAAATCAAATTATCACCGTCAAGGCATTCGAAGGGCTCGCCTCGTAATAGTAAGCCAACTTATCTTTTAACTAATAATTATTTATAATTTTGCTCAATTTAAGACATTTATTGCATTCCACCAAATAAAACATGACTGAGTTCTCTTATCAAAATCTAGTTTGATAAACTATATCCTATTTAATTTTTTTTCCTCATTTCCGAAATAATTTAATCAGTTGTTTTTTTAATCACCAAACTGCATTCCATTGTAGCTAAATACCATGAATTTTCATCTAAATCTAAAATATTCAAAAACGCTTTTAAAATATTTGTAAGCTTTAAGTTTTTCAATTAACTTTCTGCCTCTTTAAACTTTAAGATAAAAGCTGTTCCTGAGGTACTAGCTTGAACCTACATTTCATGCTTGCAATCCGACCACATTTTTAAATATTTTCGTGCTGGAAGGAAATCTGTACTCCAGCATCCTTCTTTTAATATTAATTCGCCTTAAGTATTTTTTTCTTTTAGTTTATTTAATTGCAATTAAAATTCATCAATAGCTATCTTTATTGGTGTTATTTAGTTTTTTTACTAATGAGTTTAGCAAAATAATTCATTCAATTCATAAAAACTTTATTTTGTAAAATTACAATTATTATTATTGATTTATGATTACAGTAATTTTTGTAAAATATCAACAGTGTAATTTATTATTGACTAATTTTGCTTTAAATTTGGGATTAAAACTAGATTTATTAAGCTAGAAATATTTGAATTTAATTAATTTAAGCCTTAATTTATATGAGCTGCCTCTGATATTTAATCAAATAATCCTTATTTATAAATTTAAACTTCTTAGAAATGAGTTAATCCCGCTGCATTATTATAATCTCTAATTAAAAGTAAAATTTTTTACAAAGGATTTGCTTTTTAAATTTCTATAATTTATTTGAAAATATTTTATGAATCCTCAAGATCATCAATATGAACATGAAGAATGCAAATAGAAAACAAAGAAAAGAATTTTTACATTATTTCTTTGGAAAAATTATAATTGCGAAGATCTCCATTAATATCAGCAACATAAAATTTACTAGGGTTTTAATTACTAGTCACATCTAAATAAGTGCTGAATTGATCAAATATGGAGTTTTAGTTTGCTTAAAATTAAGTATAAAATAATTTATTTAATAATTATGTTTTTCCAATTTTCAATGAAGTATTTGTTGAATTTTTTCCAATTCCTAAAGATATTACTCCAAAGTAATTATGATCAATAAGCCAATAAAGAGACTCATTTAATTTATAATTCATTTAATAATTAATTAAATCATTTGAATTTTATAAAGGAACAATATTATTTAAATAAGGATAAATTAATGGAATTGGATTATTTTATGAAAACATTTAACAAATTCGAGTTTATAATTCTAAATTAGAATAGGAGAACAAAATATAGAAAAGTGTATTAGTATTAAATTAATAACGTAGGATTTAAAGTAGATCAATAAGACTGCTTTTGGAAGATATTTATTAGAGTTAATAATTAATTGTATTAAGGAGTTCAGATAATGAATCATTACGTTTCAATAAATTAAAATACATTGGGAAAAGCTCTTTAAATTTTTGCGAGGGCTAATTAAGCCAAGAAAAAAATGAATTTTTCATTGAAGTTAATTAAGCCTAGCAGCTTAGAACGTTAAAATCAATGAGAGTTAGCTATTATTATTAGGAAACAATTTCAAGTTCTGAAGAAAATTTTATTAAAGTTAATTTTTAGAAATATTTATTATTAAGATGCTTTTTAATCCATTCTGAATATATTTTATGAGATTTTTAGGAAGCTTTTATTTATAAAAATTATTAGCAAAATTGTGTAAATCTTATTTTACTTTTAGTTATTTTATTTACTTTAGTATCTGGTAATGTTTCATTAATAAATTATTCTATAGAAATAGCTAATATATCGTCCATTATTGAATTAAATTAATTTTAATGTTCAGCATCATAGAATTCTGTAATAAGTTCAATAAAAATATTATCAAATTATTTTAGATCTTTTAATGTTCCAGTGAGTTTATTCAAAGACTTTTTTGTTATATCACCTTAAAATTAAGTAAGGAAAAAGTTTTATAGTTCTTGAGTTATTGAATATTATTAATTAATTATCAGAATTTTAATAATTTCAACAAGAATTTAATGTTTATATTATTGCGAATGCTTTTTTTCTTGTTAAAATTTATTAAGATGATCTAAAATATTTTATTTTAATTAAATATCTTATCCTTAATTATTTCCCAAGAAAATTTATTCAGTCTTAACGATTAAAGGAAACTTTAAATTTGATGAATCACATTACAATTTATTTTAACTGTAAAATTTTCTAACCATCTCTAAGTTCATAATGTTATCATTAATGAATTTATCAAATTAATCTTATTTAATTTAATTTAAATACTGTAACAATAAAGTATCAATTAAAGTTTTATTATTCAAAATATAATATTCAGTTGTTAATTCTATTTTAATAAAATTATTTATTTAATCCTTAATTATTTATTTACACGTTTCAATTAACTAAAACTAATTAATATTTGATAATAAAGATCGGGTAAATAGTTTAACTAATTTTTAAATTTCTTTTTTTATCTGATTTTTATAGATAAGTGCTTATTTTTTTAAAATTTCAGTTTCAATTTTATTTTAAAAATCAAAAATCTTGAAAAATTAAGATTAATTACCTTGATTTGCAAAATATGTTTAAAGCTAGGCTTTAATTTATTCAAGAGATTACTCTTTTGGTAGTATTAAATTAATTAATTAAGTAATATATCCGGCGCATTACTCAATTGAAAGATATTAATCATTTTAAAGAAGCCAATTATTAAAATATTTATAATTTTTGATTTTCTTTTATTCAACAAGTTAATTGACCTATTCCAATTTTTCAAGAATAGTAAGATCTACATGCATCAAAAGTGATAAAAATAAATTCAATTATTATAAAATAGTATTTGCATCTGAAAAAAGTTGTTCATTTTATAATAATTCAGAATCATCAATGAGTATTTCAATTATTTAGGGAAATATTAATTATTTTAGTTTTTGTAAATATTATTCATCTCGGGTTGTTTTTAACAATTAACAGGTGTAAATTTTTAATTAGTAAACTTAAAAAAGTTCATTATTGCTAATAATTTCTTAGTTTATTTTATCATAATTATTTTGAATCATAATTGTTTCCAAAGCTTCGTTAAAATTATCTGAACTTTTTTTTTCTTCATTTTTAATTGTCTAAATAGTTTCTTAAATTTCTATTTTATTATCAATTAATTCAAAATTAAATTTTTATTAATAGAGTTCCTTTATTTTTTAAAATTCTTTAACAATTTATTCTTAATAGTTCTTTTTATTTTAATCAAGACGCGAATTTAACGAAATTATCAAAGGGATTGATACTGCATTGTTTTCAATATTTATCATTTAAGCAATCATATTTTAAGAATTTTATTAAATTTAATTAATTCTATTTTTTATTTCTTATTAATAGTTATTTATATATTTTTCTAATACACCTTCTATTTAAAGTTAATTATCAACTTAAAATTTTGAATATCTTAATGCTGAAAATTATTTCAATGTAGACAATCCTTACTAAAACTTATTCAAATTTTTCTCATATTCTTCAAAATTTGTCGGAACTGCTAATTTTTACATCAAAATATTATTTTTTTAAAGGGTTTCTTTAACTTATTTTGTTTCTTTAAGATCACTAGGAAGTTTTAATAATTATTATTTTCTTTGAGAGTAAATAGGTGTAGTAATTGCAATTAAACGTTCAGCTTCAACTTAATTTTCTTCTATTTCTGCAAACTTTTCAAGTTCACTTTAAGCAATAATACATTTTTCAAAAAATAATGGCTTCATAACTTTGAGATAATTTTAAGATTAATTTAATAAATCTGGGAAGAATTCAGCATCTATCTTATTTTTTAATTGTTTTTAAATTTTTGAATAATAATAATTCTTATAAAAAGGTCTTGAAAATGCTTTTTCAAATTCTTTGTAAATACTTTAAAATATTTATTATTAATACATTTTATCCGTTAATTTTGTGTTAACTAAAATTTCGAATTTTTCAAATTCTTAAATTTTTTGTATATTTCCGTTTTAAGTTTAGGTATTTTATAATACTTCCAATTCTTTTATTTCATTGACAAAGAGTATCTCGAATTTTAAATTATTTTCTTATGATTTTATAAATAAGTTAAATGCTTATTTAAGTAATAGTTTTTCATACTATTATATCCAAGCTGTATAAATTTAAGGATAAAAATACTACTAATATAATTACTCTAATAATTCTTCAATAGATTTCAAATCATTTTAAGAAAAAAATTAATTATTTAAAGTAAGAAACTTTTCATTAAGTTAGTTAATAATTTCTTTAGTTTATTAAAATATTCCTTTTTCTATATTAGCAATATCAATTCTTGATTTGATGAAAATTTTAAAATAAGTTGGCAGCATTTCTTTATTTATAAATTTTTTGAAAATTTCGTACACTTTCATTCCAAATTACTAATCTTTTGTAAGTAGCTTATCCCAAAAATCTTATTGTTGGTATATTAAAGAATTAATTAATTGAGCAGTTTACTCTATATTTAGAAGCATTCCTATTTCAGACATTTAAGATTATGTGTATTCTCCAAGTTCAGATTCAATTTTATCCCATTTTGAAGTTTCATATGCTTTCTCGATAAACTTAACACTATGATCAACAAATTTATAATCACTATACCCTAATTTATTAGAAATTTTAGATTTAGCTTTTTCTCTTATTTTAGAAATTGTTGCTTTTAAAGCTTTTTTTTCTTTTTTTGATGAAAGATTTGAAATTTTTTATTTCAGTTTTTCAATAGAATTATCATCAGAAAGATTGAAGTCATCAGTAGTGATTATCATATTTTTTTTAAATTCTTCATAAAGTGTATCCATTTCTTATTTTACTTATTTTTTTGTTTGAACAACAAATTTTTAAAAATAAAACTATTAAGCATTTTATAATTGCTCAAAATTTTTAGAAAGCCATGCTGTGCTAATTCTTTGCTCTAAATCTGAAAGTTTTTCAATTTCTTATTAAAGAGCTTCATTTGAAGCTTTTTAATTGTATTTTTGTAAGCATTCTGTTAAATTTGCTAAAATTTATAATTACTATGAATAATTTGGTAAAGAGAAAAAATCTATTCCATAAATATATTAGCAAATTACTGGAAAATTTAAATTGGATAATTTTTTTAACGAAAAAATAAAATATACTTCTTATGGATGAGAAATTCATATTTCGTCTAATTACTATTAATTTATTTAATTTTCCAAACTGTTTAATTCATTATCCGAATGATCAAAGTATTTAGCTATTAATATATTATTTATTTATTCAGTAATCTTTTGTTCAAATTAATGAATGAAATTTTAAAAATATTCATTTATTTCAAAAAAATTTTGGAGCTTCTGCATGTAAAAAAATGCTTGAAAAGAAGCAATTTAATTTTAAAAATACTTTTCATTATCATTTTTTAATTCATTTAGAAATAATTCTTTTTCTCTATAATAATAAGCAAATTTTAAAATTTTTTCTTTATTATTTTAGTAATTTTCTTAGAATTATTCAAGTTTTTAGTTGACTTATTACTTATAATTTTAAATTGATTATTCACTAATTTATTAATATTCTTATATTGCTAATTATTATAATTAAATTATTTCTTTAAAATATTTAGTTTTCTTCTAAGAATATTTGATTTCAAAATTTTTTTTTATAATGTAAAAATTATCACAAATTATTTCACGGTTTTTCCAATTATTCTTATCTCTTAAGATTTTTAAAATAGGAAAATAGATTTCGCTTCTTCTATATAGCCCAGTTGATGTTTTAAAATAATTATTTTTTATCATTATTTAATCGGAATGCTTTTCATAAATATCTGAAGCTATCTTTGAAGCTATATCTTCATTATTAAGGTACAATTTGGTCAAATTATCTTAAGCTTTAGTTTAATTAGTTTTAAATTGTTAAATAAGCAAGTTTACTTCATTCATATAATTAGAAATTTGATTTTATAATTTCAAAAGACAATTTTCATTAAAATTATGTAAATATTAAAAATGTTTTGTTTCGTCAGAAAAAAAGAGTTTAATATTTTGAGAAAATAATTCTTTAAGTTTTTATTATTTTCCTTCAATTTTTTAATTAACTCTTTCTTTATGCTAAATTATTGCAGTTTAACTAAAATTAAAATCGCTTGCATCTATCAAAGATTCAAAATAATTATTCATTTCTTCTTCATCAATTTCATCTCCTTCAAAATTTATTTCTTAATTCATACCAGGAATATCTTTTAAATTATTTATAAATACATTAAATTTATGTAAATCTTAAATAATTTCCTAATTAGTAAGTGTGCTTTCTGTTAAATCTTAAATAATTTGTTATTCTACTATTGCTATTTATTATTATTTTGAATTTTTCCATTTATTGGCTACTTCTTGGCTTAATAAAAAGATTTCTTAAAATTTTTCGTTAAGTAATTAGTAATTATTAATTTCTGTAAAATTAATAGATTCTAATTCAGTTAAGAGATTGAAAAGCTAATGGAAATTATTGAATACTTTAATATCCTCAAAATATTTTAAAGGTCCTTCAAGTTAAAAATTATTATATCCCTTTACAATCTATTTAATTGCTAAAGCATCTTGTGGTTTTTTTTAAGCAAACTCTAAAAATAATTAGTTATCTAAATCCTAGGAAATAAAATTATTATACAATGTGTCAATTTTTTTCTCAATTTTTCGTAATTTCTTTTCTTGATACAAATCAATTGTATTATTTAATTAAATTTCAAACTAATACTTGTGGCTAAAATATGGCTTTGCCCAAATTTCATTGAATTTTTAAATAATTTGACTTTTATAATTTTCAACAATATTTTAAATTTCATTATTTATTGGATTATTAATTTAAGTTTCAAATTATTTTTTATTAAATAACTCAAAGTCTTCACTTTTTGTAATTTAAAGCAACTTTTATTTGCCTTCCAAGGCTTTTTCAAGTTCATCCACTAAAGAGTTTTTAAATTTTTCTGCCATATTTTCTAAAAAATAATTCTTAAAGTATCATTCTTCCCAATGATAGAGCTAGCTTGATCTCTTCATTTTCCAGAAGTTCAATAATTAATCTTAATTATGGGAAATAATTTAATTCAAATATTCATCCAATTTTTCATAAGAATTTTCAAGAAGTTGTTCATCAATCTTAGCTAATAATTATAAAATTTCTTTTATTTTCGTTTCATTTATTTCAATAAAATTCTTTTCCATATTCTTTAAAACTTCTGTGAAAATAGGTGGCAAAATTAAATTATAATGATTCTAATTTAAATATTAAATTGCTTTTTCAGCAAGTAAAGGCTCTTCATAGCATTTTCAATTAAATTCAGATTAAGAAATTGCTAACGCATTATCCTTAATTAAATTTAAAGGCAAAGTGACAATTGAATTCAAAAATCGTTTAACTTATTCATCCTTTTGCTTCGAAAACTCCTTTAATACTTCAATATTTGCTAACTATTATCTCTTTTTTTGCTTTCGTAAATCTTTATCTAAGCAATTTTTAAAATTGTAATTTTAATTTTATTTTTCCATCTTTTACAAAATATCAACATATAATTTTTCGAGTTTTTCCTGCTCTTATTCCGGATTCAGTAATTCTGATTCTTTTTCCTTAAATTTCAGAACCAATTTAATATATGTCAAGTTTTTCTTTTCATTGTCACACATATTTTGCAAAAATTTTGTTTTTTCAAGAGCATTCTATGTGTAAGAGTTTAAGTTATCATAGAATTGCTCTTCTAGCTTTTTTTTGCACTGTAAAATATCACTTTATGAAATCTGGTCTATTAAAAAATATGAAATAACAAGAAAATTTAATGTTTTTACTCCCCATTCTTTGTATTTTATCTTTTTATTTTTGTTATTTAAATTTTATTTTTGTAAAAATAGTTTGAATTTTTATTTATATATTTAAAAAAAATGGACTTTTTAATAATCTAGAAAATTTTTTGTTTATTTGAGCAAAAATATCTTAAACAAAAAAAATTACACAAAATAATTAAAACAATAATTAATTAATAGAAATTACTCTCAAAAGTTTTTAAATAATAAAGTAAGATTTCAATAAATTTAACTGCAGTAATTTTCGAAGTAATTAAAAAATATTAATTTATAAATATGAAAAGAAAATTTAATAAATCAATTAATTCTTTTAAATAATGTCAAGAATAATGAGAATACAAAGATGAATCAAACGCCAAATCCAGCTTTAATTATGAGTTAAATTAAAATAAATAACCTGATTAAGATTTATTCAAAATAACTAATGTATTGCCACTTGGAATGAATAATCCTATTATGAAGAAAAATTGTTTATAAATTAATTCACAATAATACTCAAATTTTTAATCAAAGTGAAATAAATTCAAAAGGATTAAATTATTAAAATATAAATTAGCAGAATCTAAAATTTTCCAATGAAATAATAAATTAATATATTCATTTTTTCTTTTTATAACCAAGAAATTGAAATTCATTTTAATATTTAATTTATATATAAAAAATTATTATATAATCAAAAAGCAAAATATTAGCAAACTTCTTAAACTAATTCATTTTTAATATTATTATTCTATATTAGTTCTAATATTTGCAAACCCTACAAACTAATTATTTTTTCCATAGTAATATTGCTTTTTTCTTCATAATTTTAGTCAGTATATTCATCAGCTAATTCTTTTCCAAAATCTAATAATTTTTTTAGCATTTCAAAATTCATTATCATAAAATTTGAATTGTTATTATTATTAGTATTTAAAGATAAATTATTTAGAATAGCCTCAATTAATTTAGAATTCAAAATTAAATCCTATAATTAAAATTCATAGGTATTGTCTATTAAATTTAATAAGAAAATTGATGCTTCTAATTTCACATCTAAGACATCATAGCCAAAAGCCCAAATTGCTTTTTATATCAGTCCTGGTATTCTGGAAATCTAATACAATTTTAATTTTTAAATTTAATTACAGCTGAAATTTATTAAATTGTTCCTGCTGCAATATTTGAAAGTATTCATAAACTTTATTTTCTTAAATACTAATAATCTATAGTAATAAAAATATCCAGCCATGGTAAGAGTTTAGCACCAATTATTGACTTTGTAACAAAAAATAAATAATAATAAAAATTATTAAACTTCTGTTTAATGATTATCTCCTGCAGTTAGAACTCCAAATATTGATAAAATTGGTTTAATAATTGTTTCATGTGCTTTTAGAAATTATTCAATAAATAAAATTATTTTTTACATTCTAAAATATTTAAGCATTTGACTAATCTATTATGAATATTGCAAATTAAAAAATCTTAATTTTTTGCAATTAAAGATATTTCTTGTTCATCCGAAGATAAATTTATAATTTTTTCTAGTAATTAAATTCCTGAAAATTAAATAGCTTCCTTTTCTTTGATCAGACAATCAGAAAATAATGATATTAACTGTCTGACCTATTTTTTTTTATGAATATTTATTTTTTAAAAAAAAAACTTATTAATAAGTTGGTTATGGACTGCATTCGATTATTTTTTTAAAAAGGAACAAAATATTTTCAAGAAATTCATTGTTATCAATATTTATTTGGCAAAAAGCTTTTAATTTTGTAATACTCATCTTCTCCAATAATTTCATTCGAAGTGAATCACCCTAATCTTCTAATAAATTTGCAATACAGTGTATGGCCTTAGAAAATTAATAAAAACTTAGTTTTTAATAAACATCTGAGGCAATTTCAGTATTTTTATCATTAATAAATTTTAATATATTATCACTAATATTTAGCTCCAAAATAGCTTAAATTTAATTATCATTATTAATTAATGAGATTAAATTTATTAACACTAGCAGCAAATATTTAATCAAATTCTCATTTTTGCAATATATTTATTATTCCAATAACTATGCTAAATATTTTACTATTTTGCTCTCAAATAAATTTTATAATTCTCTTTCTTAATCATAATTATCATTTATTTTTAATAAATGAATATTTAAATTCTTGAGAATAGAAAGACAAGAAATTATATTATTTTATTGATAGTCATTCATAAGTTATTAAGAAATAATTTCAAGGCTTTCAAATGAATAATAAATTGTTTCAAGTTAGGCTTCCTCTCCGCTATTTGCTTCTTAATTCTTTAATAATTTAAGGAAAAATAATTTTTAACACTATTCTTTTTGATAAATTTTTATCGCTTTTCTCATTGCTTATCATTGATTAACTGTTTTCGAATATTAATTCGAAATTCATTATTTTTTGGAAATAGTAAATTAGAAAATTCTTTTTATAACTTCTCTTATTATTCAGCACTTTATGCAAGTTAAAGCATAATTTCAAATTTTTTAGGTAAAAAAAACCAAATTAATTTAATTTAAATTGCAAATATTTAAATTATAATTTAAAAAAAAAAATTAGTACAAAATTCATTCCACTAATTAAAATATTAAAATTTAATTTGTTTTATAAATATATATAGATTTACAAATAATTGATTTACTCTAATTTCTTTGAATTCAAAATATTAATAATCAAGTTGCTTTTCTTATAATATTAGCAATCGAAATGTTCTTTAACTAGTTGCATGAAAAAAAAGAACTTAATATTGAGGTAATCAACAATAACAAAAATGCAAAAATAAATATTTCTGTTGGAAAAAAAAATTTAAACTCTGCATCTGTAAACAAACAAGCTTACATGCTTAAAATTACTGATAAAATAATTCCTATAAAAATAATTATTAGCAAAAATACATTTAATAACCTATTATACTCCCGAGAAATAAACTCCCCATAGTAAGTGACAAGCCCTCATATATAAATATTTATGTCATTTAGTTTTAAGAAATCCCTAATGTTCTTAAAATACCAATTTCTTAAAATTTTTCTTTAATATTTGATGTAAAAGTCACCAATAAAAGGAAAAATGTTAATGAAATTGAAATGAATCCTGTTATTAACGAAAACACAGTCAAGAAAGTAAAAATAAATTGGAGTTAATTGGTTAACACTTTTACATCAATAATAAAAGAAAATCTTTCTGATAATAAAGGCCACAATCTAAAAAACAAAAATTACTAAAAGGTTCAATAAACCCATTCACAATATTTTATCTTTCCTTAGCAGGCAGACTTTCATTTAATTTTATTAATAACTTCATTTTTGGTATCCCATAAGTTAAGTTACTTGGCAAATTTGATAAATAAGTCCTTAAAGCTACTTTTTATTATTTACTAAAATCCTTATTATTTCGAATAGTTTTATTAAATATATAAGATAATTCTTCCATTGACGTTGCTCCTATAAAGATTTAAAAATACATTTTTAACCTTCATGCAGCATAATAAGATTAGAAGATAAAAATCCACCAATTTTTGAAAACATACTTCGTATTTTAACTTCAAATTTAAATTAATTAATTCATAATTTCGCCATTTTTTTTGTATTTAATTCATACTTTCTTAAATTTTCAGAAATAATTAGTTTTATAACGGGTTAGCCATTAAAGCTATTTTTCTTTTTCTTTAAATTTTAATTTGTTAAATAAGGCCAATGCATTTAATTAATTGAAACATTTTTTCATAATCCCTGAGTACAATCAATCTTTCCATTTATTTTCTTATTTTTTTTTTTATTTCATTTAATAGACTAATCATATTCTGTTGGAAAATAAGTTTCTGGAATTATAGTTTATAGATAATTTTCGTCTATTCCATAAAGTCAAAAATTTATTGAAGGAAAACAGCTCAAAGGTGTCAATGAAGTTCTAAAAATAATTTGAAATTTATTTATTTTACACTGTTCATTGGAAATCATGAAAAACTGGTCTTGAAATAAATGTATAGCTTATTATGTGCCCTGGATAATTTTCATTATAATTTTGGATGAATTGCCTTAATTTATATTCATCTAACCCTCTAATATCTTTAAGAAAATTACTCTATGTAGAAAGGTCAGCACCTGCTGTAAATTTTAGCATCATTTCAAATTAATAGATCTAAATGAAATTAATTTTGAATTAAAAAAAAAAACTTAAAATTTGCAAAATGATCCCGAGAATATAAGAAAGCTAATTCCAATTGATAAAAGCATTGCTGTCTTTGAATTTCTACTTTTATGAGCTTCTATGTTTCGAAAAATCACAGGAATTAATGTTTTTCCTTTCCCAAACAACAAAATAACTTTAAGTATTAATCTTTGAATCGGAATTTAAAAGAAATTAGCAATTGTTATCATACCAATTGTTAGTAACATAAATATCGCTTCCAGAATTATAAAAAAAACTTAAAATTTATGAAATAAATAGCAGAAAGGCTCAAGATAATAAACAATCATCCCCATAACTACTAATACAATTGAACAAAGGATTTCAGGCAATTCAATTCCATACTTATCTTTTTTTATTATAACAACCCTTATTGTATCACATCCTCTATAATTTAAAGCCTAGACCAGTTATTTGTTTAAAAGATCCTTAACAGGAGTAAAACAACCAAAAATAATTATAATCCCTGCAATAAAAACAATTAAGCTAATTTACTTTCAAGTTAAGTAATAATTCCCTGCTATTAAAATAAAATTAAAAGTAAAATATTTAGCTAGGCTTGAATAAACTCCTGAGATTCCGATTCCAACACAAAGTCCTGGAATAATTAATAATAATGCCTTCATGATAATTTATTTAATTACTAAATGTTTTTACATTCCTAATGCCATGCTTACTCCGTACTCATATAATTAATCTTAAGTATTTTAAAGTAATATCTAATGGAGTAATAGAATAGCAAATGCTGATATAATTAAAAAAGAGTAAGAAAATAATTATTAAAGAAAAGTTTTAAAAAATGATGTGCTTTTTTAAATAGGAAGCAAAGGTGCATCGATTTATATTGTGCTTAATTTCTTTTTATTTCCGGAAGAAACAAGTGCATCTGTTATTTTAATCACTTTAATCACTAGTGATTAATAAGAATCATCATAAAACTCATATTTATTTTAAAGGACTAAATTTTCAATAAATGTGTAATTTCGAATAGTACTATCATCTATTCCCTCTGCTATTTCCTCTAAAACATTTGTATATTTAGTCAAATTATACAAAAATTAAGGAACTAAAAATCCCTAATTATTTTAATTAGAAGCTATTTAAAACCATTTTTTAATACCTTAAACAACTCCTTAAAAATAAATCTAGAATATTTTTCCAGAATCAAGAACTATTACATTTTTCAAAAAACTTGTTCATTTACCACAAGGATCATCTATAACATTTTTCACTTCAATTTTCATACCAACGTCAATAGAATGCACTAATGCAGAAATGATTTCTTTAATCAGATTATCCATGGAAAAGACTTCATTTAAAGGAAGTCCGTTAATGAATTCATAAAAATGTTGTAGATTATCTGCGCTTTAACCTAAGAGTTATTTAATATATTTTGGCTTAATTCCAGTTATTTCCGATAATTAAAGAATTAAATTCTTATCTTTAGATTTTTATATTAATTCAAATGGAGTAACTTCTTTTTCTATTTCTTCAAAATAATCCTTCAATTAAGTAGTATTAATTCGTAACATTTTATATAAGTTTAATTATTATAACTCAGGAAATTCATCAATTAAAAACTTATCAATAAAAACCTTTTACAAACCATTTATAAGAGCTTGCATATTCTATTCAAGATTATTCTAATTATCATCATCCTGTGAACTCTTTAAATATTAAAGCATATTTTAATTCTCTAATAGATATTTTATAATATCTACTTGAATATTTATTCTATTCGAATCCGTTCCAATCTATTAATATAATTCCTAACTTATCCATGCTTCAGTTCCTTATAAAATACCCTTTTATAACCCTCTTCCTAATCCTATTCCTCTTTCTTCTTTACTATCTATTATCATAATTATGCATTCAATATTTGTATCATCCTGATCAAGAATCCTTCCAGGAACAATTCATCTAGGAGCACCACCACTAAAAACTTCTTTTTCTTTTTCAACTGTTTGCATAATTTCTCAATGGTTTATTACTTTAAATCATCCCGCAAATATTTTTTCAGTTTACTACGGGGCTTGAGGCGTTAGTATTAAATCCGAATCACCAAATTCTTATTCACCAAGCTTTAAAAACATTAATGGAGTCAGTGGCAAACCATGAAGCATCAAACAAAGAAAAAATATTACAAGAAAAGTACTAATAAATCCAATTTTTACTGAAGTTGTAGAGAAACGAAACGATGCGAATATAAATTAGCAGACTAGTAGGAATTAAGAGCAAATTTATTTTAATTTTATTGAAAGGCATGAATATTTTATTCTTTTAGAATTTATTTTAGTATTTTCTGATTCCTCTAAAGATGTAGGCAAGGGTTAATAATTTACATGTTTAGTCATTTTAACTTTGGATTTTCAATTTTTATTTTATTTTTAAAAATTTTAAATTTATCAACAAAAATTCCTCATTATAATTTTAAAAATATTAATTATTTGTTTTTTGGCTCAAATATTTCACTCTAAAAAATAGTTTATAATTAATCAATTTTAAATATTTTTAAGTTTAAATATTTGTATTTAAAAAAAAGGAAAAATTATGTAAAAATAAGTTATAGGCGAATTAATAATATCAGATCATTAGCAAACAAAAGTACGACTTATTTCTATCAATTTAGCTTTACCCTATAGCACAGATTTAATCTTTATGAAGGAGGAAACACAATCGGCCGTGATCCTAAGCATTGTGATATTTCATTAAAATGAAAAGGAATATCAGATATTCATTGTAGAATGTTAAAAAAATAAACAATTTTTTATAGATATATAGTATTATTTAATAGAACTCTTGAAGCAGGAGATGATTTCAGTATTGAAGATTTAGGTAGTGATTTTGGAATAGTTTTGATATTTTTATAAATAAAATTTATGAATAGTTTAAAGTGAATAATGATTCTTCAAAATCTAAATTAAAATGTGGAAAAGAATATGAATTAATTCCGAATAAAGAGTTTTTTCTTGGAAAGTCAAATTAGAATTTTATATAATTTTGTTTTAGTTACAAATGCTTTTTTTAATTAATAAATAAGAATTAAACAGAAGTTTATGATACTAATTTTTCAAGAGAATCCCCTGAATAAAATTATAAGGTTCATCCTTTTTAATGAATTTTATTTTATTTTGTAGTAAGTCTTCTTGAAAAGCTAAGAAAAAATAAAACTTGATTCAATTTAAAAACCAAATTTTATTGATGATGAAATTGAAAATATTTCAGAATCAATTAGCTAATTTAAATTAAATACAAAAAATTCCTTGATTAATTAAGAGTAACAAATAAATATTATTTAAACTTTATAAGCTTGATTTTAAAAGGTCTAATAATACAGCTTTATAAATCTCCAAAGGAAAGTCCTTTAAAAAAAAACAAATAATAAAATAGATAGATGATAAAGAATAAATTGATTAAAAGTAAAATAAAGAGAAAGAAAAAAAAATTAAAGATATTGAAATGATTAAATAAAAAAATTAATAACAAACTAAAAAGTTATTAAAAAATAATGAAAAATGCAAACAAGCATAGTAAAAAGCTTTTAAAAAGCCAAATTAATCATCACTGGATCATTATGGAATTAAAAAAATGGAGACTAAAAAAGATTTAGTAAAGAAGGATAACTCTAATAAGGTAAATATTGGAGAAAGTAAAAAAGAAGAAACTAAAAAAACAGAAAACAGCAAAAAAATTGAATAAAAACAAACAAACACTAATCAATCAAATAAAATATCTCCAAAAATAAAAGAAGATTAACAGCAACAATAAAAAGCGAAAAAACGAAAAGAAAACTAATTCTTAAAGTAATAATTTTTAAAACTAAAATTAAACTTTTTTAGAACCAAAACACCACTTGAATCTAAGAAAGTTAAATTTAAGAATAGCAAAACAAAAAGTCAAAGTTCTAAGAACTCACAATCGAATGAAGTAAAATAACTTTAAAAAGAAATTGGAAGTTACTATGAAAAGGTTTCATCAGAAAAAAGAATGAATTGAAAATGTATGTTTTCAAACTTTATTCCACTGAAACAGGAAGAAATTGCTTTAAAACGATTAGGAATACATATTTTTGATTTAAAAACAAAAAAAGTTAATATTCTGGTCTAAAATGAGTTTGTAAGATCAATTAAATTACTAATTGCTTTAAATAATGGATCTTGGATAGTCGATAGATCTTGAATCAATGTTTGCATAGAAGAAAACAAAATAAATACTAAATTTATTTAATATCTGCCTTAAAATTATAAATAATTTGAAAACTAATACGATTTTTCTTTAATTAACTCCATTCATGATGCTTAAACAAAGCCTAATTTTCTTTAAAATTTAGAATTTATCTTAGCATAGGATATTGAACCAGATTTTATTTCATTAAGTTAAGTAATAGAAAGTGCTGGAGGGAAAGTAATTGATTTAAGGGAAAATAAACTTAGTGATTAAATTATTTATTTGAGTAATAAGGATAAATTAGGAGAGGATTCAAAGGAATGGATGAAATAAAATATTTAAATTTATGATGTTGAGTTGGTATTGACTGGAACTTTGAGATAAAAATTTGAAAAAGAAAAATATTTGATAAAATGTGAAGAAGAAAAATAAAATTCAAAGAAAACTATAAAACAATAAAAATGATTATTTTTTGAAAATGTGTTTTTATATAATTTTATATAATTTTTTGTTTTTCTTCATAATTTATTTAAATTTGCTGCAATTATTATTCTATAATTATAATTTAAAAATTTTCTAAAAAATAAACAAAGGAAAAAAATTACAAAAAAATGGATTCAGTAAAAATATAAATAATTAATTATTTTTAGAAACCTGAAGAATAAGAAGATGAAATGCAGAAGCAAGCTAGATTGATGCAAGAAAAAATGAAAAAGGGCGGTGTCAAGCAGAAAAAACCTTTATTATAAAAGCCTGTAATAATTAATTTATTTTATAGCTTGTAATTCTTTTTTTTTATAGAAAACTGAATTTGATTCAGGATAATATTTCATGGATCAATAAAAAGGCGATGGTGTAAGTAAATGAGAGCGTAATAAAGAATTTAAATAATTGAAAATTCAAAATTATTATTTGTTATCATTGAAATCAAAAAAATAAATCTTAATTTATGAATTTAAATATCTTTTCAATTAAAATGTCATAAGTCAATTAATAAATAAATTTTCCTGTTTATATATCTAATTCGTTCATATTTATGATGTAAACAATCAAGATTCAACACTAATTTTGTTTATCAGTTTTAGAAAAAAAATTTAATTAGTTTATTTTTAGAAAATATTAAAACTAAATGCAATAAAAACGAATCATTTTATAACTTTAAATATACTCCCATCAATCAAACAATTTTTTAAATTTTCATTCTTTTAAAGCATTTCTTGAGAAAGCAAAGATAGCATACTTTTTGCTTCCAAAAATTTCCCAAATATTGAAACATATACAACACCGATATAAAATGCTATTATAATCAATATAAGAATTGCTATGAAAGCTATAAATTTAAGTTTTTCTATCATTAAATAATTGTTTAGATAAGCCTATTATTTTTATTAAAAAATAAAAAAGAACAATTAAATTGTTAGTAAGCTATTCTTCTATATTTTCAACAGAAAATTTTAAATAATTCATTAAATAAACTAAATATTTATAATAAAATAAATATTTTTCTTACGGTTTTGCCTTGAAATATTGTCATTTATCATTGATAGTATCCTTTATTAACCTTCTTCCATTGCAAAAAATTTTATCTATAAATAATTATATTTTTAACAAAATATAAACTAATTATGTTCGATAAGTTTCAATATATGTAACTGTTCCAGTTTAAATACCATAAGTTAATATTCCATCATGAATTGAGTCGCATTCTATATTTATAATAGTAAATTAAATTGCAAAAAACCTGGTAAATATAAATTTTCATCATCATGAACAAAAAATTCACAAATATCATTATTTAAATAATTAAGATAAATTTCATTATAATTTTTTATCGATGACCCAAATAATCCAGAACTTTTTAAAATATACAAGAATTTATTAAAACGTTGTTGAAAAAGAATATTTAAATTATTCTTAAATGTTGTGCCAACTATCATAAGTTTAAGTTATAAAATATTCAGTTAAATCAACACCTTTGTAAAAAATTTAATAAAAATACAATAATAATGCCATCATAATTAATTTTTTCTTCTTCAGCTATATCACCCCAATAATAAGTATTAATGAGCGATAAAGAGCTACTTCTTCTAACCCATTCATTATAGTGCTCTAAAGCCTTTTCCATGTTAGACTAAAATACAGAATAAATATAAAATATTTTTACCAAAAATTTTAGTTCGGTTGTCATATCAATTATATAAAATGAAAATACAATTAGAAAAATAAAAAGGCATCCAATAATTAAAAAAAATGAATTTTTTTCTTTTGAATTTAATAATTTTTAAGTCCTTATTAAATTTAAAAAACTAAATTAATTAAACTTAAGCTCAGTTTGCTCTAATTATTTTTATTCCTCAATTTATTTTTATTCTTATTCCTCTGTTAAATTTTCCTAAATTTCTTAAGTTTTATTTTCTTTTGCAAACTTAGAAGAATTATTGTTTTTAAGTATTTTGCTTTAAAGGAATTTTGGCTAAATCTAATTTTAATATTGATATCATAAAAAGAAAAATTAATAAAAAGTTAAACCTATAATTTTGTATCTTTTTTGAATTTAACAAATTTTTTCTCTTCAACTTCATGTGTGGTTAATAATTAATTTTCTTATGTAGTAAATACTTAATTTCCTTATGTTTGACGAGTTAGTGCTAATGCTGCATCTTCATTATTTATTTCTATATTTTAATTAATTTTTTAATTCTATTCTGATTCATTTGTTTAATTTTAATGCAAACTGCCTTAAGAAAACTCATTATTAGCATCTAAAATTTTATCTTTATTTGAAGTTTACTCTCATAAAAATTCTTCTTCATATTTTTCAATCTGAAATATCTACTCTTCAATCTTTCATAATAATTTTAATATATTTATATACATCTTTATTAGGTATCATTGCAAAAAAAGAAATAATTTCTTTATTATTATTTTAAGCTTTAGAAATAAAAAATGCCAAGATTATATTAGCAATTGAATAAAATGCTATTCCTACAATTCCGAAAGCAATAAAGAAGGATTTGTATTTATTAGTATAATCAGAGTAATACTCATAATACTAAGAATAATTTTTAAATTAGTGGAAATTTTTTAACTTCCTTCACTCTTTCAAGGCCTTCAATAATTAAAGATTTTTTCCCATTTTCTGTTACAAAATAAAAATTCTTTTTAACTGAATTTATTTACTCCTCATCTATCTGAACTAAACTATCATTATATATTGATTGAGCAGATGCAATAAACTTCATAAAATTATTATTTGAATCAAAAAATTTAACTTAAAAATTTGCATCCATATACGAGTTTTCAATTGTACTCACAGAATTATCTTAATTCATTATTTAAATTGATATAATTTCTGTCACTGTATTATCAAATCCTGATCTTTTTTCCATTTTATATAAATATTTTGCTGTCAACATTGTTACATCCTAGAGTTCTTCAATACATGTTTTCAGCTATTAATATATATTGTTTTTAAGATTTTTTTATTTACATAATTCTTGTTTTCTTCTTTTAATTCATCAATAGTTCGGCTTTCCAAATTTGTCAAATAATCTCTAATAAAAATTTATATAGCTTTAAAAACAATATTTTTACTTTTCAAGAAAATAACTCCATCTCATATTAAATGTGATTTCTGAAATATAAGCTAGTCTATTTGCAGAATATTTCATTAAATTCATTCCTTCTTCAAAAACATCATGTTATGGATATTTAGAAATAAAAATTATAACTAAATAATATAAGAAAATTTAAATTAATTAACGCTAAATTACTAGCATAATGATAATTATAAGAGTCCCAACTCATTAGACCTATTTTACTGATTTTGACGTATTTTTTGAAGAAATTAAATTTTTAAAGTCACGGAATATTTTTTAATCATTATTTTCTTATTGAACTTAATCTGATTTATTCAGTTTGCAATAAAAAAATTTACTTTAGGAAGAAGAGACTCTTGAATCTTGCCCACTCATTATTTCGTTTGAGGCTTACTAATTATTAAAATTTTCTTTTTAAGAATCCTGTTTTGCAAATTCTAAACAAAAATTAATTTTATTAAATTACATTTATTGTTATTATTTATATCATTTTCTTCATTTGTATGCTTTAAATTCAAACTATTAATTCCTAAATCTTATTGCAATTATTCCTCTTATTTCATTAAGGCTTCCATATCCATTTAATCATTTTCTTAAAATTTAATTACATTTACAGTTCCTTCATTTTTTGGAAGAATATATTAATCAATTAAATAAACAGTTATTTATGCTTTTCTATGATTTCTTATTTTTTCTCTTTTTATCAAAAAATTAAAATAAAAAATAATTCTTTACACTAAAACCTCATTTTAATATTCAGAAGAAGCCTTAGATTCTGAATCTTTCTTTTCAGTATAAGTTGATTAATTTTCACTTTCCTCTTCACCAACTAAATAATCTCTCATAAGCAGTGACTTTAATAAATTTTATATCAAATATTCTAAAATTTAACAGTATCAATTTATGTTGATAATCCTAATGATGTTTTCATTTTTTCTAAATTTTCTGGAATTATAATTTATGGTAAAATTGCATCCTTAGCAAAAAATATATAATTTTGTTTTATTATTTAATAAGTACGATCGTAAATATAAATTAATTTTTTGAGTTGCCGTAAACCAAAGCTGGAGGTATTCCAAATCCTGAGTAACAATTTTAGCTTATGCCATATAAAAGGCCAGTTTCTGAATTATAATGGATATAATAATTTTCTTTTTCCTTTTTATTATAATTTAATAGAAATATTACCTCATCATAATTTAAGTTTTCATTTATAATTTCAGAATCTTTTAAAAACCCAATAACTTGAATTCCTTTCTCTAAATTTGGAACAATCCTAGTTGTAAGCATACATGGTGAAATAAATCCTTTTCTATTTTCTACAAAAAATAATCTAAATTAATATATTAAATTATTAAAAAAAAAACAATACTTTTCATAAAAATATTTCTACTTTTCCGCATGCATATTATTTACTAAATATTCATTATGAATATTAGCAATAACTTTAGGCATTAACTAAGATAAACTTTTTTTCATTAAATCTTCTTTTGAATATCCAATAATTTATTTTATTTCACTTGTAATATTATTTATTTATCCAAGATTTCCAGGGTTTAAAGAAACAGTTATTATGCAATTATTTTAATTACCAGTTGTTTTGGTTTTCCAATCTGAAAAAGTTTTACTAGCTGTTTTGGATATTAATTTAGATCTTTTTATTATTAATCTACAAAAAAAAAAGTATATACTTTTCTATCAATTAATGTCCTTAATCTTACTAATTCGCTACCTAAACTAAATAGGCTCCATACAGATGAAATAATCTATAAAAAAAGTATTATAAGTAATTTAATTATTTTACTTTGAATTATTTTACGAAATTTCAATAAGAAATTCAAATTATTTATTTAATTGTTTTTCATATTATGAAATTGATTTTCCAAGCGATTACAATTTAGATAGATCAGGATTTTCCTCAATTATTTCTCTTCAAAATTCTAAATATTAAAGTACAGAATTCTCTAATGAATTTGTAAATAAAAGTGATTTATTTTCTTATGCTAATATTAAATTCACATTATATTCATCGTTTTCTATATCTTGCAGGTCTTCTTCAATGAGTTAATTTTCGATAAATTATTTCAAGCGAAAAATTTAGAGTTATTCTTAAGGATTTAGTTTGCATTCTTCTGAATGCATTAATTAATAAAGTGCTTTAAATTTGTTTTTTATTTAAAATTCTTAAATATAAGCTAAAAGTAATGAAAGCTTTGGATTCTTTATAAATCTTTCAACAATCGCAACAGTCAAAATATCATTTAATAACTAATAAAGAAATTAATCTTATTAGTTACTTTCCGTAATATCTTAAAATTTTATTTATTCCTTAAATAAACTTAACTTAGTTAATGCTGATCAAATATTGCTTAGCAATCACAAAATTCATTTTAAAATTTACATAAATTAATATGATTTGCAATGATTCCTTTTAATTAAATTCTATATTTTAATTGATCTTTAAAAATATAATAAAAAAGAAATAAATACTTCTATTTTATATGTAATAAATCATATTAATAATATAATCTTATAACTAATAAAACATTAAATTGTCAAAAAGCAAAAATAACTTAAAAATCTCTTTTAAAATATGTATTATGATTAATCATCATAGCTTATTCTTTTTTTTAATACAGATATCGCATAGTTATTATTCATAAAAAGCTTCCAATTATAATATAAAAGATTCCAACTTATTCTTATCCATGTTCATCAATTAACTTCAATCTAAATTTATTAAAAATAAATTTTTTACTGCATGTAAACTTAAGCTCATAGAAATTCAAAATAGAATTATTTCTTATTATATATAAATCATTTGCACAAAACGATCGTAATACTAGTTATCAATTAATAAATTTTATACTATAACTGTTGGTGTATTATATCTCAAGATTAAAAGAAAAAAATATAATATGGTAATCAATATAATAAAGATCCTGCTAAATGATTCCTATTTAAATATGTATTAAAAATGTTTTTTATTAAACATTTGAGGTGAACATTGTCAGAAAAGGAAATAAAAACTTTAAAAATAGCCTATATAAATTTGAATAAGAGGCTGCCTAAGCAAAAGGAATTTTTGAAAATGGGTTTATTTCAATGTAGTAAATTTCGATAATTATGCTGATAGGAATATATATAATCAAAGCTTTGTTAAAATCAATAAAAAAAAAAAAAAATGATTACAGCAAATTGCAAGAATAAAGAATATAATATGAGTTCCATTAAAGCAGGTAATATGTTCATGAATGTTTGGATCTGTTATTAAAAAAACAATTATATCTATTTTTTTTATTTTTACTTTAATTGCAAATTACTGAGGCAATAATTATATTAAAAGAAGGAATTGGTAGAATTGTTTTAGATAAAAGAGCATATAAACTGAGAAATTTAATGCATGCTAATGAAGAAATTATTTTTTTTTTTAATCAAATTTCTATTAGAGTGTATATTATGAAAGAGAGTACTAGCAATTATAGTATTAGCAAAATAATTAGCATTGCTAAAAAGAGTGAACTAGAGATTCCTTATAAAAGATGATTAATCTAAAATAAATAGTAAAGATAAAAAATCAACTTGAAAATAAGAAATAAATTCACGAAAGAAATCAAAACTTTCATAATCAAAAGCAAATTTTAAATCATCATGTATAGAATAATAAAGAAATTATAGAAATTCAATTATTATTAAAATCTTAAAAAATAATGGAGAAGAAAGTGATTGATTGATTAATTCGCTAATTAGCAGAAATGATTGCTTTTGCATAACTTGTTCAGATTTATAAACTTTAATTTAAATATTTTTGCTTAGAAAAAAAAATCAAATTTAAAATTGTAATAATATTATAAATTATTATTAAATTTCACCTCTCGATAACAACTAATAAAAAAATTAGGAGTCATTTCATTCATTATTATTTGTTTCATTCTTACTATTATCTTTTTTTAGAGCAGTTTCTAAATATTCCTAAATATTGCAATTATTATTATCTGAAAGATTAGGATATTTGCTTGATAAATTAATTAAGCTTTCATTTGGAAATTTTAATCCTTGCAAATTGAAACTCTGCTAAGGAAAAATTTAAGAACTTTATTACCATCCTAATAAACTTTCAGATTTATAAGGCGTGAATTTCATTTCTTATAAATTACTTTCTCCTTTCCATGGAAATACCGAATCTTACTATTAAAATTTAGATAATGTTTGAAATAATGGTTAATTTTAATTTTCACTGTCAAGTCGATAAGAAAATTATGGCTAGCTTTAAAGTGCCTCAAGGGTCAACTATGCAATTCCAAAACGCTTTTATTTATTATTTTAATCATCTTATTAGTGTTTTTATTCTCCAAATTATGGTATTAGGCCTTTCGAAGAAAAATTTTTAATGTATTCGTTGATAAAATTTGAATCTAAAATTTCAGGTTTTTAAAATTTATTAAAATTTTCTTAGGCAATTTTTTCTTATTTAATTTCTTATTCTTTTTGTTCGTATTTCACTTTTTTTGAAACATTCTCAATAGATTTTTTATCTTTTGTTTTTTTTTTCTTTTCGCTTTCTTCAAAACTACTGTTTATTCTCTCTTCACTTTTTTGTTTTTTATTTCGATTAACATATTTATTAGGAGGAGAAATTTAAATTATATTATCAACTAAAGTATTATAATCTTAAAGCAACTCCTTTGTATCATCGGGATTCATTGCATATCGTTTATAAATTTTATTTAAAATTGCTATAGTTAATTACTAATTAAAATTAAAATAATAAACTTGGATTTAAAGTAAATAATGATTTAGCTCCATCTTTAATCCATTTTGAATATATTTAATGAAAATTTGGAATAATATTTTCTAAATGCTTTTTATATATCTCTACTTCTTTCATATCATTTAGGTATTTCTAATTTTAGTATTTAATAATTACATTTTAAATAAACACTTACTTTTACTGTAAACCCTATAAGCAATATATAAAGATTTAATGCACGATATTCAATAGTATCTTCTAAATCAGGAAATTTAATGAATTCATTTATATTATTTCTTTAAACTACATCTTTTAAATCTTCAAATTTTCAGCCATTTTGATCAAAAAAATACCCAAAAAAATATACTTCTAAATCATTGAGCATAAATTTCTATTACAAAATTTAACCAATAAATTTATGATAAACAAACTTTAACTATATGAAGAATCACTTTTAATAATGGAAATTTTGATTAATAAGTAGAAACTAACTTATTATAATTAGAAAATAGTGAATAATTTTTAACCGTTTTCACCTTTGGCTATTTTTTTTAAAAAATGGTAAGAGGCATCTGTAAATTGCTATTTTGCATATGTAAGAACTCGTCTGTCATATTCAGAGAGCAATATTGAATCCTCGCTTGTCATTAATTACAGTAAGAAAAATTTGATAATAATAATATAAATTTAATTTCAAAATCGTATTATATTAGCAGGAATTTTGATGATATAAATAAAATTTTATAATTTCATTGGCTATTTCTTTTGTATTTGAAAAAAAAATTCACAGACGAAATTATATTTATTTTTAAACATATATTATTTTAACTCATTTTGATTATTTTTCAGCTTCTAATTTATTTAATAAAACAGTTAAATAATTTTTCATCAAAGGCTATCCTTTTTGAGTTTTTTCTTTAAATGATTTATTTCTTAATTCTTTAGTTTTTTTCTTTTATTTTATTTCTTATCGTTATTATTATTATTTTTAATTGAAGATAGTCTTTTATTTTTAAAATGTACCTTGATTACTTTTGTTTCATGGCTTTTATTTTTATTTTTATTTTTAATCCTAAGTTTCTTCTTTTTTTTTTGCAAAAACCTTTAATAGATAATTACTAATAAATTGAATAAACTTAATCATAAAATTTTAATTTTTTATCAATCATTACATCATCTTTATATATTTCATGAAGCTGTTTTCTATCCTCAGCAATTTTCGATTTTTAAAATTATTTATTAACTTTGTATTTCTAAATTTTTTTTTAGTTTTATTCTAAATAAAAAGTTTCTAAAGTAATGACAAACTTTATATTTTTCTTTTCCATAACTTTTCATTAATAGGCTCCATTTCACAGGGCAATTTAGAATTTATTTATTTTTTTAGTAATTTTCAATTAATTTATTAAATTATATTGTTTTTTTGCTGTTTAATAACAAATCTCATAGTTTAAAAAAATACTATTTAAATAGCTTTAGCTTGAAATCAAAACTAAATTGAATAAATTTATAATAAATAGTATAAAAAACATTCATTTTTAATTTTCTTTATTAGTTATCTAATTAAATTCTTGCAAATATTAATCTAAAAGAATTTGTTCTAATAAAAAAAATACTTAAATTTTCAAAATTGACTTCAAAATTTCTTTCCCCAAGCTCAAAAATTTATTCATTATTTAAATGTGCACCCTAATATAACCAGCTTCAATAAAAATTAATTTACTTTCAATAGTTTAAAAATCAATTTAACTTTTTCTTTATAATTTTATTTCATTGTTTCATCTAATCTTCGAATTTTACTTTCTAAAGATAGGGTTATATCTTAGGACTATTTCTTTTCCATACTATAGTTTGTTTGCAAAATTTAAGCTATATGCTAACACACTTTTTTTCTTAAATTAGGATCCTGTACAACTCTCGAAATTATTTAAATTTATTCATTATTTTTCATTTCTCCAAGCTTTAAAGCTTTAATTGGATTACTTTGCTTTCCATTTTAGTTTACAGAATTTTCACTTTCAGTAAAAAATTCATTTGAAATCTTAGATTTTTCAGGGGCTGGTGTCCAAGTTAATACATCAACAGATTCTGATTATTTAGATTAGCTTGTTGTTAGTTATTTTAAAATATTTATATGCTCTGCTTCCTTATCTAGATCATTATCAAACTTTTTTTACAAAAAAGTAAGTTAAAAATCAAATATTTTATTTATTTACAAATTTATGCATCAGTTAATTTAGTTTTTTCTACTACTTGACTATTTTTTCAACAACAGGTAAACTTGTAGTTCCCTTTTATAAAAGAGTTTCCAATAATTATTTCAAAATAGCTCCCCACTATCGTTTGAACGCAAAAATAATAGCATCATTACGTTTACCATTAACTGTTATTTCTCTACACTAAGTCAAAAAATTATTAATCTAATTTATCAGATCACTCAGGACACTTTCTTCTTCATTATTAATTGACCCATTTATATATGCTGATAAAGTATTACGTAGTTTTTTATCTACTTATAATGCAAATTCTTCAGCTTATCCACTATTTTAATTACACTTAACTTTTTTTTACGGATTTTCACCGGTAAATTCACTTTCTGAGGACTATTATTTAGAACAACCAGCAGATTTTGTCTATAATTTATCTGATTTCTAAATATCATTCTTAAGCATTTATGATACCTTATGAGAATTGTTTTTGCAAAGAATTTAGTATTCCTCCTCTAATGTACTGACTCCTTAAATTATTCTTCGAGCGGATTAAATTGAAGCAGTGAGTTTATTCTTTTTAATGGATGCAAATTTTTTAAAGTTTTACTCAAATTTTGCTAATTTCTCCTTAGTGAGCTTCGAACTACAAAAAATTTAAATTATTTCAAAATTGGATTCAAGAAAATTTAAATTTAACTGAGATTTTTCACCAAGAAATGAAACTTCATATTCACCATTAATCATACAATCATTTTCTGAGGATTTTTAGTAGACTTTTGAGACCTAAACAAAAAAAAAATGGAATTGTTATTTGATTAATTTGAGAATTAAAAAAATTAAATTACCATACCTGGCCACCAAGGATGGCCCTTAACTTTTGCCCATACAATTTCACCAAAAGTAAAATGTTCTTCAATTTCGAGGTGTTCAGACATTTTTAAGCAAAATTGTATTTAAAATTTTCACTTTTTGATTCTTCTTTTTTATTTGGTTTTGATATAATATATATATTCAGCGTTTTGAGTTCGGAATTTAATTTTAATTTAAATATTTTATGTTCATGGATTTGCATTTTTTTATTAATTATTTAGGATATTATTAAATCTAAATAAAAAGATAGATTTCAGAAAATATTTTTTTTAAAAAATATTAAAACAACTATTTTAAATAAAATTATTGCGAGTTATTGAATTTTTGATAATAACTCAAAAAATATATATTAATTTTATATAAAACCTATAGGAATAGGAAATCCATTTAAGAACTGTAAAATAAATTTCTTTTTTGACAAGTTTTTGAATCCAAATGTTAGCTACAGACTAATTTTACTATTTTGAATTAATTTTTTCCTTTTTGCATCATTTATTATCCATCAATCAAAAATTTTTAATCCTTTGGATGATATTAAATGAAAAAACTGATAGTAAATTAACAATAAATAAAAATTACTTTCTAATCAACTAATTTTTGCTAAATTAAATGAAAATATTTTCATCATTTCATATTTCCTCGTTCTTTTAATTTTTTTTTAAAAAAATAATATATGAATATTTATAAAATATTAATTTGCAAATTAAAATTAATTATTTTAAAATATTAAGCAATAATGTTTGATTTGAAATATTTATTAATAAATTAAATATTTATACTTTTTTTCAATAGGGATGAGCAAAATCCATTGATGGCTCTAATTTATAGCAATTTTCAAATGATTGATTATCCTTATTCTCATAAACATTATATTTAAATTAATTAAAATCATCATTAAATTAAAAATCATTTTTCATTTTTGTATTTAATTAGGTTGGAAAAGAATATTTACTACTTTTTTAATTCTATTAGGCTTTGAAATCATTCTTATATTTTGTTTCAAATTCTTATAAAAAGTTTTAATATTTTTCTGATTTTTCCTAATTTTTATAGCTTATTTAATCTCTATACACTTCCTATTCTCTATGTTCTTCCATAGCTATTTGATTTATTTCAGGAAATAATTATCTTTCTTCAAGTACTTCGTATTATGTATTTGGTTAACTAAATTAAGGCTTTTAAATTTCTCTTTCTGATAAGATTGTTCGTTTCTCTTAACTAAAAGGTAAATCTGTTTTAATTGGACTATATTTAATTATTGGATAGTTTTATTAGGTTACTTATAATTACTAATTTTATTTAACGGTATAGGGTGATGATAATTATAAATAATTATATTTTAAAGGACTTTCCTTAATCACTAAATCTGTTGGATTATTGTAAATTTAAACTTTTTCGTTTTATTATTTTTATTGCATTACTTCGACCACCTAAGTTTTTATTACAGCCTCTTTACTAACTGGTAATTACTGTTAATATAATTAATTTTCTTTATTTTAATTTTTTTCTTTTTTAAATTATGAATGCCTGTATTTCTATTATGATTATGGTGCTAACTTTAATGGACTTTAATCAAAAAGCTTTTTATTTACAGAATTGAAATTTTCTTAATCAATTGGTATTTATTGGACATTAGATAAAAATTAAGGCTGGTATATTATTCTTTGACTGCTTTATCCTATATAAGGAACGCTTGGGGACTGTATTTATTATCTTTCTGTATTTATTGATTAATAGTAAATAATTTATTGTGATTATGGTGTAGATGATTATAATTATTAAAATTATAGTTATTATTGCTCTTTTTATATAAATATTGAAATAATAAAAAAAATTACATTTTTCACCTGAATTTTTCATCAATATTGGCGATTACAAGTGAATTGTTTATCTGCATTAATTTTCTATAGTTTGATTTGGAATCTTAAATAAATTATTTCTTTAAAATTATAAACTTATATTTATGAAATTGGCATTGGATATTGCATTGTCATTGGCACTTAATTATACTAGTATTAATTTAATATATTGCATAGATTTAAAAAATCAGGACGATTTAATGGATTTAAATTAAGCATAATCTCAATAAAATTCATTAATTTATTTGAATAAGTTAATTTAGCATATTAAATATAGTTAAATAATTCATCAACATTAATTTTATATTCCTTGTAATTATAAAGTGAGTAAAGGGGCTACAATGTTGCCATATGCAGAAGAGTAAGTCCTAAAGAAAATACATCAGAAATATTTGTATTATATCCTTGATAATTTTTATTTTTAATCATCTATAACAAAAATTTAAATAAAAAAAAGAAATAAATAGTAACTTCTAACAATTCTGGTGAAGCATACGATGAGATCTAAATTTCCTGGTTTTCTTGTTGCAGCATTTCTAACTAATCTTAGCTTATTAATCCATTTTCAACAATTTTATAATTCTAAAATTAATTTTTTAATAGAAAAAATATTTACTTCTTAAAAAGAATAAATATTAGATGGCTTCAAGTTTTTATGAGATAAATTATTAAAATAAATAAAGCTCAGAGCTTATATTAAATCATTTGCAACTTTCCATATTTAAGCCTCACTAAACCAAGCATCCTTATTTTTTGCTTCTAACATTTTTGATCTTTCATTAATTTCATCTTCTAATGTTTTTTATGAATATTCAATTATAATTTGCAATTAATAATAATGGCCGCATAATTGTTTTTAATCTTTAATAATAATTTCTATAAGCTTAAGAATATTTTAATTATCTAATGTTTTCCTAAACAATTTTGTTTTAAATTAAGTTGTTTTAACCTTATTTCAAATTATTATTTCATTTCTTAAAATTGTTTGAAGGAACTTAATAATATTTCCCTCATTCCAAAAAGCTCTTTGGTTGTTTTATTTTCAATAATCATTAATTCAAATTAATTGTCATTAACAATTTTTTGTTTTAGACAGTATTTTCCTTCAAAATTTTTGGAATTCAAAACTTCTTTTCTTAGTTAAATATTTCCCATTTTAACTTTTGATTCAGTTAATTTTTTTTATTATATTTAAATATTTGAAATTTTTTAAATAAATATTTATTTTTTTTATTAATAATTTTTACTTTTTGTTTATGAAAATATTTTATAAAAAACTCTTAAATTAAATCAACACTTTATTCTAATAAAATTACTTTAAAATTATTTCTTAGCTCTATAATTTTGAATTATTATAAATTGAATAAACAATTTTCCTTTTATAATAAATAGCAATTATAATTTAATTATTTAAAAAATTATTCATTCTAAAATTACTTTAAAATTACTAATTATTAATCTAATGAAAAGAAAAATCACAATAAATTAATATACTTGTAATATTTGCTACAGTAAAAAAGAATTATCAAAAGCTTATTCTCTCATCAATTGTCACCATATGTTTTGCAAAGAGTGCCTTTATGAATAATGTAAAGCTAAACTATCTGAGCCTTAATTTTTTAAAAATAACATGAAATGTCCAAATAAAGGCTGCAATAAAGAAATAGATTATTAAGATTGAAAACAAATTTTATCTCCTGAATTATTTTAAAAATATGATGATTTATCAGTGACTTAAGTTTAGTTCTTAAAAAATGAAAAATTATGAATTTGCCCAGGTTGTTAGAGAAAATATTGTATGTAATAATATTTTAAAATTATTTATAAAAATAAGAGAGAAAAACTCTGATTATGTTATTTGTCAATAATGTAATTGCAAATATTGCTCTCACTGTTCTTTAGAATATCATTATCCATTTTCTTGCCAAGAATATTGCACTGCTAAAAATGATGAAGATCTGAATGAAGACTCTAAAAAAACAATAGATTTTATTAAAAATTAAGGTGAAAATATTCTTTCTAAAAGTTCAAAAGGTTATAAATAATGTCCTAAATGCCTTTTTATGATTGCAAAAGAAAAATCTAGTAATTTCTTAGCATGCCAATCTACAACTTGTAAGGGATAAACTTTCTTTTGCTATTTATGTAACAAACTATTGACTTAGAGAGATAATTATAGTCATTATGAAAATGATGATCCTTGGGGAAATAAATGCAAAGGATTGGAAATTATAACTCAGTCAGAAAGTTATTAATTAATTGTACATATATATAATAATTAAAAGAATAAATAAAAATTGTTAACTAATGCCCTTAATGTTAAATCTAAGATCCAGAAGTTATTATTTCTAATTTATTATTTAAAGATTTGTGTTACATTAAGCAATATTCCTTTCCTTTGTTATTGCAAAAGTGAATATTGTAAGAAATCGTATTATTGCTTGCATTGCTCAAAATAATTGAAAAACCCTGATGAAGAAATTCTAGATCATATTGATGGCAAATGCAAACGAAAAAGATTTTATTTCTGCTAAATTTATTGAGCACCTTAACTTATTTTTAAATTTTTTTGTTTCTAATTTAGTTTCAAAAAAAATTAATTAAAACAAATTTAAATTTAAAAAAGTTATAAAAAAAGTTTCAAAACAGTTATAATTTTTTTGTTTAATTTAGAATTACATAAAGAAATTTTAAATTTAAAATGAGACAACATTCACAGCCGCACCTAGATTCTCAAGACCAAGGCCTATCAATTTCCCACAACCGTCAAAACTCCCAAATCCTTTAAAACTCTCTCCTTGGAAGAATCTACGGCACGGGGTTCTAGCGTGATACAATGCCTTCAATAGTCCGTCCTTAAAACATTACCCATACAAAGAAAAGCGATGTGCTAATGAATGCAAAACTGTTTCCAACGAAAAAAGGAGGCGCAGGGATTAAATTAGAGCCAATAGGATTTTACAAATAGTAAAATCTTTTAGAAACTGAATTCGAGAGAAAAAGTAAAATGAAAACGAAATTAGGGAATATTATTGATTCAAGCAATAATTAATAATAGCATAAAAAGGAAGAGAAAGATGATAGTCTTAATATTAGTGGTGCATTATTTCATCAAAATTAAAAAGGAATGATACGATCGAGTTCATAATAAGTAATGATTTAATAGCAGATCCTTCAATCGTAAAACTAAGAAGTCCATCCATTATTTAAAGAAAAAACATAGAACCTTTACTAAGAAATGCAGATCCTGTAATTACGATTAAAGGAAAGAGAAACTGGCGGGAAGGGACTACCATTATCGTTTTTAAAATCGCCTGATAATTAGGATGCTTTGTAAAAATCTGGCATTTGAAGGAATACTATGGGAATTAGCTAGTTGTTAGCGAGTGCGCCGTTAAAGCAAGAGGAAATCTTGTAGAAAAAGCATTTAGTGGATTTGATTTCTGGAAAATTTGATATTGATCCGAGATTTAAAATCAAAAAAACAAAGAAAATGTAAACAGAAAAAGACTTTGAAGCTTAAAACTTAAACGATAGTGCCCTATAACTTGAAAATGAAAAGCAAGACGAAGCAGAAGTGCAAATGACTTATAAACGTGCACCTTCTAAACTTGATAAATACATTGATCTTATACTGAAAAATGTACGAAATGTGGATGAATTCATCTATCTAGTGAAAGGCAATGAGGATGATCCCTATGATCTCAAGGTTGTTAATTACTAAATGATCCGTGGAGAAATATAAGTTGGAAATAGTAATACTAGTAAGAAGGCTATGGCGTAAAAGGAGATTCGAGAGTATTATACAATTAGTAAGAAGGGACTTTGCCATTATATTAATAGCAAGCCGGTCGAGTTTATTATGCTTCCGTATTGGTTAAAGGAAAGGGAAACGTATGATTAGATTAAGAGTTTAAGATTTTTTTAAAAATTCCGTAAATGGAAGACACTGAAGATGTGGAAAAAAAATGTAATACGGTATAAGATTAATAATGTGAAAAATGAACTAAGAGATAAATTATTTTTACTAAACTAAAATCTTGGTAAAACATTGCTAGCTCATAAGAAGTAGTTAGCTGAGCTGAGTAAACTTAAATTTGTTGATATCGGAGCGTAATAGTATGGAATTTCTGTAGATGTTCCTAAATTGGGCTAGTTTAAGAAAACATAGGAAAATAAAAGAAAATTTATAATGGATTAAATCTAAGGCTATTCAAAGATTTGCAGAGAAAATGTGAGAGAAGGTTTTAAACTGTGCTTAGATCAATTAAAAAAGAATTAATAATCAATGAATGCTGAGGAGGATTTCACTAAACAGAACAACGAAAATTAAACAACATTAAGATTAAAGGAATCAGCTTATGAAAATCTTGGATTTTCTGATAATATGAGTTACGAGTAAAGATCTGAACTCAGAAAGGAATGTTCAAAATTCCTCCGTTTTTCTTACTTAATTGATTTCTTGGCAATGGAATCGTTACGAAACATATACTTAAACAGTACAATTGATCTCTTAAAAGAATTAAACATTTAATCTAAACTGGAGACAATAATTTACCTGCCGGAGGAAAAGATGATTCGGTAAGCACATGTTTAAAAGGATCCATTATTTTTTACTAAACTTGAACTAAATTAATGTGAGATTTTTCCTGAAGAAATAGAAATTGAAGTCATGCCTTAGTATTTAGCACCGCCTTTCGGTACAAGTCAAAAGGAGGATTTCAGTCTAATTCATCATTTATACCTAAGAGAAAAAAAAGAGCTCTCTGAGGAAGATAAACGTAAAAAAGCATAAAAAAAGAAAAAGAAAGCAGGCGAAGAGGATTCTGATTCAGACAACGAAGAACAAATGGATAAAATCGATGAAACCAAGACCTTTGACCACATAATAGTGCCAAATCTCTACAAACTATGGCTAAACCTTTCCCCGTCCCTTCAGGATTTCAACTTTACTCTGGTGCAAGCAGTGACTGAAGGTCTAAATGCTTTAAAGGCGTTTGAACGTTGGAGTCGTCACGATGAAATGACACCGTATGTTTCAGTTCTAGAGGAATGGGATGATATGGTTGGAGATGATTGGGAAAACCCTTCCACGAATTATCTGAATTTGAATGATTGGTTAAGGCCAGATGAGATTGAAGATTTTGGCAATAGGGTTAAGATCTATCTCTCAAGTTCATTCAATAGAGCATATAAGTAAATGAAGGAGTTTTAAGGGTAGTTAGCTATGTATTATGATAATTCGTAGGCAAAGTTGGATATTTTTAAGGATGAAAAATTGTTTTAGCCTATTGAAAGCTTGGCTTAGACTTTGGATCTGTTGGAACATTAGACATATTGGCTTGAATTGTTCCCAACTAAAATGGATATGGGACTTATTAGAGTTGATTGTGAGCATTTAAGGAGCTAATTAACACCATCGCCTGGTAATCTAATGAAATAATTGAATTAAATGATTCCTGAGCTAATTTTAGCCAGGTCTAAGTAATATAAGACCTGGCTCAATGATGCAGCTTCAAAATTAAAAACTACTTCTGCTAATATTGATGATTTTGTTAGATAGACTAATTTTTTGAAACTAACAGAAAAAACATTACCAAAAATGAAATATAGGATTACTATTGCTTAATAATAGTATTTTAAATTTCGTGGTTGTAGATTATTAAATTATGAATTTAAAAAAGAGGATGAAAATTTAATACAAAGTGAAATGAACAAGTTTTTATTAATTGATTATTATATTTGAATAAAGGGGAATTGAAGCATTAGTAAACGCAATCCAACAAGCTTAGGAAAGTGCAGATAAAAATGCTGAAAATTTCAAAGCCAAAATAGAAAAAACATTGATCCCTGAACTAGAAAAGGTCAAAATATTTGAATTAATAAATTTTTATATATAGACAGTAAATGGGTTAGACAACGAAGTGCAGGATATGAAATACTTAGACAACCAAATTCCTTCAGACACGGCTATTGCAGAACTAACTGATCTAAACTAAAAGTTAAAAGTGATAGAAGAAGATGGTAATAAATTCCACTATTACTAAGAATCCCTCGGACTGCCTCCAACTCATTTTCAATCACTGGAGGATCTCCGTCGTAGTCTAGATGCTCGACTAAATATGTGGTAATCCTTAAAGGATTGGAAGATCCTGAAGGAGAGTTGGATGCAAGGCAAGTTCAGTGATATTAATACAGAAGAAATTCGAGCTAAAAGTGAGCATTATTCCAAGATTATAGGTAAATCGTAAAGGGAAATGCCTGGTAATGTAGTCTTGGATGAATTGAAGGATCTGGTTAATAATTTTAAAAACGCTATGCCAATTGTTATTGCAATGAGGAATAAGAATCTGTAGGATTATCATTGGGAGGAGTTTAAGGAAGTTATTGGATAGAGTTTAGAAATTAGTGATGAATTCACTTTGGAGAATCTTTTCGCTTTGAATGTATTAGAGGAAGGTGTTAAGGAAAAAATTGTTGAAATATCAACATAGGCTACGTAGGAAAATGTGCTTTCATCATAGTTTTAGGATATTCATAAACTATGGGAAAATTTCGAACTTTCAATAGTAACTAAGAATGATAATAACAAAGAACTGTAAGTATTCACAGGGATTGACCTGCTTACTGAATTCTTTGATGATGAACTCGCCAATCTAAACAATATTCTTGGTTCAAGATATTTGAAGCGTATTCGTAAAAAGGCAGAGAAATTAAAGCAAAATATAATGAAAGCTTAAGAAATAATGGATGATTTCTTAATATGCTAGAAGAATTGGATGTACTTGTAGAGTATTTTCTCTGCATAGGATATAAAGAAAAGATTGCCAGATGAAAGTAAATAGTTTGATAAGGTTGATTAGTCGTTTAGAATGGATATGAAAAAGGCATTTTAGTCGAAAAAACTGGAGAGATTTATTTTTAAAACCAATAACCCTAAAACACTGTCAAAGAACCTTGAAGTTAACAAAGCAACCCTCAGTTAGATACAATAAAAGTTGGAGAATTACTTAGAAGTGAAACGTTAAGCATTTCCTCGTTTTTATTTCCTTTCAAATGATGAGCTCTTAGAGATTCTTGCCCAATCCTTTGATATTCAATTACTTCAAAAACATATAAAAAAATGTTTCGATAATGTAGTGAAATTGGATATAAACGAGAGTCTAGGCAATGCAATTGTGGGAATGATCTCAGGAGAAAATGAAATTGTTAGTTTCGGAACACATACAGTGAATACTAAAAGTGAAGTGGAAATGTGGTTGAATTAATTCTAGGATAAAATGATTCTAATCCTGAAAAAGAAATTCAAGGATGCTAAGACTGATTTTGATGAACGTGAAACGAGAAATGAATGGATACTATGTGGACTATGGCCTGCTTAAACCATTACCACTATTTCCTAGATCTAATGGGCTTTATTAACAGAAATCTAGATTGCAAAGCTAGAGACTGAAAAGGCAGCACTTGCTGAATGGGTTGACTTCAGTTATAACTAATTATCCACACTCACTGATCTTGTCCGTGGGCCATTAACAGATATTCAACGAAGAATAGTAGTTGCACTAATAACTTAGGATGTGCATTAACGCGATATTGTAGAGGTTCTTTTAACTGAGAATATAGACAGTGTGAATAACTTCGTCTGGTAATAATAATTACGTTACTACTGGGATGAAAACGATAGTTCTACCACTATCTTTATCAAACAAGTCGATGCACATTTAATGTATGGATTTGAATACGAAGGCGCTACTACTAGATTAGTTATCACTCCATTGACTGATAGATGTTGGATGACTATTACAGGCGCTCTTACAATCAAATTAGGTGCAAATCCAGCAGGACCAGCAGGGACTGGTAAGACTGAATCCACTAAGGATCTTGCTAAAGGACTGGCTATGTTTTGTGTAGTCTTTAACTGTTCAGAATAAATATAGTACTAAATAATGCAGAGACTGTTCAGTGGGCTAGCTTAGTAAGGAGCTTGGTCTTGTTTGGATGAGTTTAATAGAATTGATATTGAAGTGTTATCGGTTATTGCTATGCAATTGAGATTGATCAGAGAGGCATTGTTAAGGGATGATAAGACATTTAAGTTTGTTGATTAGATTATACCGATTAAGCCGACTGTTGGTGTATTTATTACAATGAATCCTGGGTATGCAGGAAGAACAGAATTACCAGATAATTTGAAAGTGTTATTCAGACCTGTAGCTATGATGATTCCAGATTACGCTCTGATTGCTGAAATAATGTTATTCGCTGAAGGATTTGAAAACGCGAAACAATTATCTAAAAAAATGGTGTAATTATATAAGCTTTCGTCTGAATAATTAAGCTAATAAAGACATTATGATTTTGGTATGAGAGCTGTGAAAAGTGTACTAGTGATGGCTGGTGCTTTGAAACGAGCTGAATAGGATTTGAATGAAGATGCAGTACTAATCCGTGCAATGAGAGATTCAAATATTCCCAAATTTTTAAAGGATGATCTGCCTTTATTCAATGCATTAATCTAGGACTTGTTCCCAGGAATATCAATTCCTTAATCAGAATACACCGAAATATCATCAGTTATTCAAAAACAAATGCAAAAAAAGAATCTGTAATACATAAAGGAATTGGAAGTAAAGATCCTTTAATTATACGAGACATTTAATGTACGATTTGGAGTAATGATAGTGGGATTAACAGGAAGTGGGAAGACTACTTGCTATAGAATCCTTAAACAAACTATGACTTATTTCCGTGAATAAGGACATGAGGATCAGAGGTATTAAAAAGTGTTGAAATAAGTGCTGAACCCGAAATGTATCTCAATGGGTGAATTATACGGAGAAGTGGATGAGTATTCAAAGGAATGGCATGATGGGTTAGCTAGTTCAATAATGCGTGAATGCGCCAATGATGAAACAGAAGTAAGGCAATGGGTTGTATTTGATGGGCCGGTTGATGCCTTATGGATTGAAAATATGAATACAGTGTTAGATGATAATATGATGTTGTGTTTAGCGAATGGGTAGAGAATTAAACTTAGGAATTAGATGAGAATGTTGTTTGAGGTTAATGATTTAGAGGTGGCCTCACCTGCTACTGTTAGTAGGTGTGGAATGGTCTTTATGACTTAGGAGGATTTGGGGTGGGAAGGATATGTTACGAGTTGGATTACTAGAGTATTTGGGAAGATTGTTGTGAATAATAATAATAAGTAGAAAAAATAAAAAAAAAAGGTGGAGGATGATGAAAAGGGAGATGAAGGAAAGAAGGAAGAAGAAAATAAGGAAGTTAAGAAGAAAAGTAAAAAAAAGTAGGCAAATACTGATAATAATCAAGATTAGGATTAAAAATAATAGGAGGATATGATCCAAGGTGGCTATTTAACTGGGGATTAGATAAAATTCCTTCGATAGCTATTCGATTCAGAAGTCGTCGCAATTCTTTTAGATAAGATCCGCAAAGAAATGAAGGAGCCAATACCAACCACCAATTTATAATTAATAACTTCCTTGTGCAATTTACTTGAAGTTTTTATTAGTGATAGCTTCGGTTTTAAGAAAATTAAGCCAGAAGCTTAGAAAAGATATATCAGCTATGCATTTGCTTTTGCCTTTATCTGGTCCTTAGGGATCTCTGTTAATGAGGAATACGTTCGCAAGATTGATACTATTGTACGTGATAAATTCGCTTCTATTATCTTTCCTAATAATTGTAATATTATTTTGTATTTATTGTTTTATAGCGGATGTGTTCGGATGTTTCCTGGATATTGTTGACTAGGAATTCAATTACAAAACATGGGACGAAATGAAAGAACGAATGGACTTTATTTATAATGACCAAGTGCCCTATTTCAACTTGTTAGTACCTACGAGTGAGACAGTACGTTTTTCATTTATCCTTGAGAAACTGATCTCAGTGGAAAAATCTATCTACGTAACAGGAGCAACAGGAACAGGCAAATCAGTGCTTGTATCTAGTACTCTGCGTGAAATTCGAGAAGCGCTTTCAGTGGATCCAATCTACTTAATATTTTCAGCACAGACTAAATCGGATGTAACTTAGTTAACAATTGAACAGAAACTGGAGAAAATAAAGAAAACACTGCTAGGAGCTAAGCCAGGACATAAAGTTACGATCTTTATTGATGATATCAATATGCCAGCTGTGGAAGAATACGGGGCATAACCACCCATTGAACTGCTGAGAACACTGATTGATAAAGGGGGTGTGTATGATAGAAAGGAATTATTCTGGAAATCTATTTAAGCTACTAGTGTGCTAGCTTGTTCTGCACCGCCTGGAGGTGGAAGGAATAAACTTACTTAAAGATTTACTAGGCATTTTAATATACTAAATGTGCCTTAACCTGCCAGACTCACACTTATGAAGATTTTTGAATCAATACTCTCTGGGTTCCTCGAAAGCAAGCTATTTGATGATGAGATTAAAAGATCCGTTAGTGATATCACTACAAGTACAATTGATGTCTATGAACGAATACTTAAGGAAAAACTACCCATTCCTTCTAAATTTCATTATACTTTTAATTTGAGGGATGTTTCTAAGGTTTTCTAGGGACTATTAATGGTGTTGCCTTAATCAGTGAAAGGAGCTGAAAATTTCACTAGGCTATGGATTCATGAAATACAAAGAGTGTTCTATGATCGATTAGTTAATGATGATGATCGAGTTTGGTTCGAAAACCTAATAGTTGAATTAACTTAAAGAAACTGTCGTAGTAAATGGCAGCGCTAGGAGATCTTTCTGAAGAATAAAATCCTATTCGGTGATATTCTGAAACTAGAAGTGCTTGGGCCAAATGGTCAAAGAATCTACGAAGAAATCAAAGACCATAGCAAATTAACAAAAGTGTTAATCGATAAGCTAGAGGATTATAACAGCGAACACACGAATAAAATGGAACTAGTTTTCTTTGATTACGCAATTGATCACGTGCTACGAATATCCAGAGTACTTAGATAACCACGAGGCAATGTAATGTTAATTGGTGTAGGTGGCTCAGGTAAATAAAGTCTAGTCAGATTAGGTTCTTATATGCTCGGGTACTAAACCAAATAAATCGCAATCACTAAGAAATTTGATTTTAAAGCATTTAGGCAATTTGTCTATGAGGAATTAATCTACCCGGCGGGAGTAGAAGGAACTATGATAACCTTTTTATTCACGGATACATAAATCATCAACGAATCCTTCCTTGAGGATATAAACAATATCCTGAATTCAGGGGAAGTACCCAATTTAATCGAATAGAGTGAAAAGGATAAGATTATCAGTGATACCCGCCCTCACAATGACAAGCTTCATAGACCCAATGAACCAGATTAAATCTATTAGACTTTTATTGAACGTGTACGTGATTTCTTGCATATTGTACTGTGTATGTCCCCAGTAGGCGATTCATTAAGAATTAGATGCAGGAAGTTCCCTAGTTTAGTTGATTGTTGTACATTGGATTGGTTTTCAAGTTGGCCACCTGAGGCATTGTTTTCAGTTGCAGGGAAAATGCTAGAAGAATAGCCGTTTCCAAGTGATGTTATTCGTAATGGATTGACTCTGATGTCTAAGGAAGTTCATTAAAATGTCCTAGAGTATGCAGATATATTTGGAGAGTAATTGAAGAGGAAAGTTTATTAAACGCCTAAGACTTTTATTGATTTTATCAATCTATATAAGAAAGTGTTAGAGGAAAAAAGGGATGAACTATAAGTGAATCTTAGAAGATTGAGTGGTGGGTTGACCAAACTGGCAATGGCAAAATAAATGGTCAGTGAATTAGAAGTTCGATTAACAGCACTTAAACCTGAATTGGAAGTATAGGCTGAAAAGGTGAAGGTTGCATTAGTAGAAGTGGAGAAATAGACTCGTGAGGCAAGTGTAGTTGAAATGGATGTTGAACGGGAGACTAATAAAGTAGAGGAGTTTTAAAAGGAAGTTTAAGTGAAATTCGATGAAGTGAAAGCAGAGTTAGATAAAGTGGAACCTGAAATGAAGGCTGCCTAGGAAAAGGTAGAGAATATTAATAAACAGGATTTGATCACAATGCGTTCCTTTGCCAATCCACCAGGGATCGTGGTAACAGTAATGGAGGGTGTGTGCATATTATTCGGGGATAAGGCTACGGATTGGACTACATCTAAAAAAAGAATGCAGGATTTGAATGGTTTTATAAAATCATTGAAGGAGTACCCAAAGGATAATATCAGTTAAGATAAGATTGAAAAGGTGAAGAAGTTAATACAAAATCCTGAATTTGACCCAGCTGAGGTTTCAAAGCGAGTGAGTGCTGCAGGGGATATCTGTAGTTGGATAATGGCAATGTATAACTATTCTTAAGTGTTTAAACGTGTTGCACCAATTCGTTCAGAAGTGGATAAGATGTAAAAGGTACTGGATCAAGCTAATGCGGAATTAAATAAAAAGAAGGCAGAGTTATAAGTTGTTAAGGATAAGGTAATGAAATTGAAAATGGAAAGTGATGATATGATTTCCAAGAAGGAAGAGCTTGAATCTGAATAGACAAGGACTACTGTGCGACTGGAAAGTGCTGAGAAGTTAACATCATTGCTTGGTGGTGAAGGCGAACGTTGGAAGGAAAGTGTGGGTATAATCACTGAGGAATTGACTAGTTTAATTGGAAATGTGTTCCTTTCTACTGCTGCTATTTCGTACTGTGGGCCGTTTACTGGTAGTTATCGTATAGAAATGATGGAGAAATGGAAGTAATAAGTAATAGAGAATTAAATCCCTACGTCTGGGTTGTTTTCTACAGGGAGGACTCTTTGTGATCCATTAACGATTCGTGATTGGTAGATGTATGGATTGCCTGCTGATAATGTGTCATGTGAAAATGCTATTTTTAGTTTGTATGGAAATAGATGGCCATTAATGATTGATCCTTAATTGCAAGCTAAGAAATGGATTAAAAATTTCTTCAAGGAAAAGGATTTAAAAGTCATGAAGGAAAGTGATTAAAAGTTGTAGATTGAAATGAAGGGAGCACTTTAAAATGGATATCCAGTTCTTATTTAAGATGTTGGATAGGAACTTGCTTAAATGTTGGATCCTATTTTACAGAGGTAGATATTCGCATAGGATGGACGTATCTTAATACATTTTGGAGAGTAGGATGTTGATTACCATGCTGATTATAAGTTATTTATTACTACCAAGATACCCAATCCTCATTATTTGCCTGAAGTATTTATCAAAGTCAATATTATTAATTTCACTGTCACTTTTGAGGGATTAGAGGATTAGTTGCTAGCAGATGTCGTTAAATCAGAGAAGCCAGAAGTTGAACGATAAAGAGACGAAAATATAATGAATCTTGCTAAATATAAAAGAATCATGAAGGAATCCGAGCAAAAGATATTATAGTTATTAGATGAAAGCAAAGCTGAGAATATTCTTGATGATACTTAACTTATTAGAACATTGGAAGTATCTAAGAAAATGTCAGAAGAAATTGTAGTGAAGATTGAGGAAAGTACTGAGTTGGAAGAAAAAATTGAATTAACCAGGTCTTTGTATAAGAGCGTCTCTATTCGTGGAAGTATTCTGTTCTTTGTTATCAAAGATTTGGGATTAATTGATCCTATGTATCAATATTCGCTTCAGTACGTAAGTGCTTTATTCAATACAGCAATCTCTTAAACCCCAGCAATTTCTGACATGGATAAACGTTTAATGGCCTTAATCGATTAAATAACCAAACATATTTACACTAATGTAAGCCGAGGACTATTCTAGGAGCATAAACTAATATTTTCATTTATGATCATTATCTCAATTCAAATGAAGGCAAACGAAGTTTAAGAGGATCTATGGGGGATATTCTTACGTGGAGCAGGACCATATGATAAAACTAATTAGCCAGCGCCTCCAGAGAGATATATTCTTCCGTTTTCAGAATTATAATGGAATTTGCTTTACTATCTTTCATTAAAATTTGAAAAGTATCATGATATTCATAAAAATGTACTTCAGCATAGTTAGAAATGGGCCGATTGGACTAATTCATCTGAGCTTCTTCTTGAAAAATTACCAGGGGACTGGGAAGAGAAATTCACTCTGTTTGAAAAACTAGTGCTTATAAAAGCATTTAAGCCTGAGAATGTAATGTTTGCAATAACTTCGTATATCGAGCACACAATTGGTAAGTTTTACCTAGAATCACCTTCAGTGTCAATATCAACACTGCATAAAGCATCCAGGAATATAACTCCAATAATATTTATACTGTCTTAAGGAGCAGACCCAACCTAATAATTAATAAATTTCGCATAAGAAACAGAAATGAGCAAAGAACATTTCTTTTTAATATCATTGGGATAAGGCCAAGAAGGTCCAGCACGCAAATTAATTCTTGAGGGACTAGAAAAAGGTAACTGGGTATTACTCTAAAATTGCCATTTATCTCGTTCATTTATGCCACGACTAGAACAACTTCTAGAGGAATAAATCCTAGAAAATGATGCGTAAGTTCATAAAGATTTCCGTTTATTTTTAACATCAATGCCAGTGCCTTACTTCCCTGTAACAGTTCTATAAAATGGAATTAAACTGACAACCGAACCACCTCGTGGTATTCGTGCTAATTTAAAGCGTTCTCTTTAAGAAACTACTGATGAATTCATGGATTCATGTCCTCGTGGGAAGATATTCCATTAACTAATATTTGGTCTCTCCTATTTCCATGCAATTATCCAAGAACGAAGAAAATTCGGTCCATTGGGATGGAATATTAGATATGAGTTTAATGATAGTGATCTTGAGACATCCAAAACAGTTTTATTTAACTTACTATCAGCCAATGAGGATGAAATCCCATGGGATGCTATTACATTTGTAACAGGACATATTAATTATGGTGGTAGAGTTACTGATGACTGGGATCGTAGATGCCTTTTATCTATTCTTAGAATGTTTTATAATAAGAATGTTGCTTAGGAAAAATATTAGTTTTCAAGGAGTGATAAGTATATTATTCCCGCCTTAGGAACTGTTGATAGCTATTTAGAGTATATTGACTCGTTACCATTGTTAGATGATCCTGAGGTCTTTGGAATGCATGAAAACGCTAATATTACTTATTAAGCTTAGGAAAGTGATAAAATATTGTTTACTATTATATCCATTTAGCCCATTAAATCAAGTGGAGCTAGTGGGAAGAGTCCAGATGAAATTGTCAAGGAGCTTGCTAAATTAATGTATGATGAATTACCAGGGTACTTATTAAAAGAGAATGGAGCGAAAGAATTATTTGTTGAAAACGATATGGGATTAATCCCATCGCTCTCTACAGTTTTATCCCAAGAAATGGAAAAATTTAATATTCTATTATTGAAGATGAAAACTTCATTAATCGAAGTTATTAAAGCTATTGATGGACTTGTAGTAATGTCTTAAGAATTAGATGGAATGTATTAAAAGGTCTTTAATAATCAAGTACCTGCTAATTGGGAAGCTGTTGCTTATCCTTCATTGAAACCACTTGTTTCTTGGATTAAGGATTTAAAAGCAAGGATCAAATTCTTGGAGTAGTGGCTAACTACTGGTAGGACAGCTTGTTTCTGGTTGTCAGGATTTTATTTCCCATAGGGTTTTTTATTTATTTATTTTAATTTAAAAATTAGGGTTCTTAACTGGAGTTCTATAGACTCATGCTAGAAAACATTAAATTGCTATTGATAAATTAGCTTTCAATTTTAAGATCATTGAAGCAGATATTGATTTAATTCTGGCTGGGCCAACTGTTAATTTTATTTATTAATTCTATTGTTTTTATTATATTTCCTTTAGGAAGGAGTTTATATTCATGGCTTATATTTAGAAGGAGCTATGTGGGATAAAAAGAAAAAAACTATTACTAATTAATGCTTGGTAATTTTTTCATCATTTTCTTATTTAAAACTATTCTTAGGGTGAATTATATCAATAAATGCCAGTCCTACATTTCATCCCAACTGATAAACCGGAAGTGAAAGATAATGAATATATGTTTAATTAATTAATTATTTGTTGTTTTTCATCTTTAATATTTTAGTTGTCCTGTCTATAAAACATCAGTGAGAGCAGGAGTATTATCAACTACTGGGTAATCGACTAACTTTATATTGCCAGTGGTAAAATTTAGATTTCTTTTAATATTTTATCAAGAATATTCCTTCGCAATTTGAAAATCCAAACTTTTGGACCCTTCGTGGTGCTGCTTTACTTTGTTAACTTAATGATTGATGAAATTATTAACTTATTTTTTTTAAAAATAGTCAAGTTTTAATAATAAATTATAAAACTAAAAAAATTTAATTATTATAGGATTTAAAATAATATAATAATTATTATAAATTTAAATTATAAATAATTGTGATAAATTCAATTAGAATGTGATTTTTTTAAAAAAAATAAAATAATTTAATTTAAATTTTAAAAATTTAACTATTATTTTATGTTTTTTTAAAAAAATGATAACAATGATAGATAGTAAAATACAAATGTTTATGATTTGAGTGGTAAAATTTTTTTTTTTTTTTTTTCTAATAAAATTTAATAGAATTAGAATCAATGGATCCTTGTTTAGGTATAATTTAAATATTTTATATAATGTCTGAAACAATAATTTAGAGAATAATTTCTCTATACTAATTTATAATGCAAATCTCATAATAATTTTTTTTATTGTTTTTAGATGAAAATTCTTTGATAATTTTTGACAGAGAAATACCAATTTAATTTTAGTAAATTCGTATTAAATTAAACTTTTTAGAATTTAATATCAATAATCTCAAATTCTAGAGAAAATTCTTGTGAAAATTTTAATTTATGTAAAAAATTTTTTGTTGTTTAAAAATAATAGGGAGAATTACGATAACCTAAGGAAATGAAAATAATATTAATGAATGAAACTGATTTATTCTTTTAATATGAAGCAATGTTTTATTTAATATAATTATTAAAATTGCTTCTAGTATTAATGAACATACTTTCAATTTAATAAAATAAACACAAAAAATCAATATTGATATGAAAGGATATTTTGATAATTTATTGAAAATGTTTAATAATAGTAATTAATTAAAAAAGTTCTTATTTTTTTTTGCTTAATTATTATTTAGGTTTTTGACTGTGTTTTAAGTTTAAAGCCCATAAAAAGGAATGCTAATATTTTTGGAAAATCTGGAATTTAAATATATTGAGCTTATGAATTTAGAATTTTCAGAAGTTGAAGGAGAAAAAATAAGGGAAAATATTACATATCGATATAATTTATTAAAAGCAAAAATGTTAATCGCTGAGAATAGATTAAAAGATTTGAATGCTTAATTAAAAATTAAAAATCCACAAATTTTGTAGTAATTAATGGCAAAACATCGTAATTCAAAAAAAAAGCAAATTAAGAAAATGAGATGAGTAATTTAAATTTTGATTTTTATATATATATTTATTTTAAAATTTTTTCTCATTATTCTTTTTCCTCCTAAAAATTATAAAACAATAATAATAAATATCTAAGAACTTCAATTAAAGCAACTGGTTCAGCATTCTTACCCCTAAAATAATAATAAATTCAATAAAAATTTAAACTTATATTTAATTGAAGCGAGTAAATACTCTGCCAAGCAATTACAATCATTTTCCAAAAATACATTATCAGATACATAGCTTGGAAGAGGTTTCTTACTATTAGCTCTTTCCTTCCAATCTACTTTAAATAGATATCCCTCTTAATAATGAATTAAAGGTTAAGAAAGTTATTAACTCAAATAAGGTTTTGCATATAATATTTATTAGGGCTAATCGCCATGTTAAAATTAACCAATATCAAAAAGTTTACCTTCGTCAATATTAAGATTAGGAGCGGCGAATTCGTTATTGCCAAGTAATTTTGCATTCAATTATACATCATTATCTTTATTAGGAGCAGCAAATTCATTATTGTCAAATAATTTTACATTTAATTATGAATTATTATCTTTATTAGGAGGATAAAATTTATTATTGCCAAGTAATTTTACATTAAATTATGCATTATTATCTTTATTAGGAGGATAAAATTTATTATTGCCAAGTAATTTTGCATTCAATTCTTCATTCTCATAATTATCCTGACTAGAAATATCAAATTCATTATTATCAAGTAATTTGAAATTGAATTATTCACCATTATCTTTCTTAGAAACATCAAATTCATTATTATCAAGTAATTTGAAATTGAATTATTCATCATTATCTTTCTTATCAAGTAAGTTTAAATTCAATTATTCATCATTATCTTTATTAGAAACAACTTCATCATTATCTTGATTCGGAGCATTAAATTTCTTATTATTAGATAATTGTATCTTAATTGATACATCCGAATTTTATTTCTCTTTTATTTACTTTTTAAGCTTTTTTATTTTTCTATATTAAACTTTAAATTTATCAATTTCTTTTTATGCCCTGATTTTTACAAATTACTCTGGCTCCCAAGTATTTGAATCATTTGAAAAGCCTTTCCATTTTATAAAATATTCAATATTCCCATAAGATCCTCTGATATCAACAACTTTGGAAATGTTGAATTAATTTAGAAATTTTAGGCTTTTTGGCTAACCATGCTTCTTTTTATTATCATTTAAAGAATCTTCAAATTAGGCTATCATATTACGGACTGAAATTAAATTAGAGACGGGCTCCCTTTTTAAAAATAGAAAGAAATTATTAAATAAGTAATTATACCATGTTTTTTCTGAATATCCTTCCCAATTTACTAAATATTCGATTTCATTGCGTCTGATTCTTTTGCCTTCAATACTTTGAACAATGTAAGTTCCGTTTAATAGCTTTCTCCTTGTGCCAATCATAATATTTTATAAACAAATTTAGGAAATACAAAAATTTTATAATTTTCTTTATTTGTGTTGGAGGATTTAAAAATATTCTTTACTAATTTTTCAAATACTTAAATTTATAATAAAAATTAAATGTTTAATTCAATATTTTGTTGTAGACCTTATTGACCCCTTTTAAAATAAGTAATTATGCCATTTTTTTTCTGAATATCCTTCCCAATTTACTAAATATTAAATTTCATTGTTATTGATTCGTTTGGCATCAATACTTTGAATATTATAAGTTCCTTTTAATAGCTTTCTCTTTGTGCCAAGCATAAATACAAAAATTGGTAAATATTATTAATTTAGGGTATTTGTTTCAAGAAATTAAAGTTATAATGTCTTTTCTGAATATCCGGCTTATAGATTCTTTTTTTATCAATATGTTTGACAAAGTATGTTTCTTCTAATAATTTTATATTTACTATTTTGTAATTTATAAATGAATTAAATTTTATAATTTGCAATAAATGTAATAAATAGGGAATTATATTTATTTATTCCTTTAACTATTTATTAAAAATATTTTGAAATTAATTCAAAATATTTAAGCTTTAAACATTCTAATGAATTTATTAATTTGCCTATTTTTAGTTTTAAATATAATATAGAAAAAAAAAATAAAAAAACAAATAATAATTAAATTTTTATTTCAATTAATTTGGAAAAATAAATTAAATAAATAATGAATCATTTAATAAAATTTCCTATAGAAATTGATTTTCAAATAAAATATTTCAATATAAACAATAAAAAATCTTCTTGAAATAATTCAAAAAAACAAAAATAACAAAAAGAGCTTCATCAAATCAAACAACTTAATGTCACAAACAACTTCATTGAATTTGGCATTATTATGTGTAATTTTCTTGGCCGGGCAAAGTTTTTGCCAGATTCGTCTAACCTAGAACACCCCTGCTTATTCCCAAGGTGGCATCACGCCATGCGATAGGTTTAAACATCAACCACCCATATTCTTCTAATAAATTATTAAACTTAGATACATTTGCCGTTCATGGAATACAACTTAAGATCTAACGGATCTAACCACAACAGGAATGAGTACTAATCAAGGGTACTGCATTGTAAAAACAGCTTAAGCATCCTCCACAGTTTCAGGACTCACACCATAGACCAATTATTATCTTTCACCTTGTCCGTTTCCAAAGTACACTTGTACATCGTACACTCCTACTGGCGCTACGGATGCTAATGTTGTGGGAGCTTGCACGCTTAATAGTAATTATGATAAGAATGCTTTGGCCTATAATGTAAATTTTTTTATTTTGTTTATTATTGTTTTTTAGCATACTTAAAATAAACTGTGGGTTGGGGAATGGTGTCTGTTTGATTACGATTGCGCGACAGGATTATGTGATCGATAGATTCAAGGGCAAACCTATGTCACCAATGTTACTCTACCAGCCAAATTCAAATATTCCAGTGTTACTTAATAGCATACCAATAAATGCTTTGCTAGGAAACTGGGTGATCCTTGCTCAAAGGATGGTAAAACCTTTTCTTAATTAATAATATTTTTTTAAAAGCTAATGGATTCTTGCACCATGAGTAATGCGATATTGGATTAAGATGTGCTTCAAATCCCAAATATATTTACCAATCAAGATAAGCAGGAACTACTAATAATTATGCACCTTATGTTTGCAGAACAACCTTGAGCTTCAACAGTTTATGCGATCTTTCGAATAGTTTAAATACAACAGGAATTGCAACTTAGACTGCTGATAATGCGGATAGCGTGAGTTGGGAACGTTGCCAATTTGGAACAGAATGCATGTCAGTTGTTCGTAATTCTTCAGGAGCTTAAGTCAAAAACTTCCGATGCACACCATGGTTTGCAAATCTTGAAAATGATATCTTTGTAATGGTGAGTTACGGAAATGGAGCCTTCTAACAAAGCACTAACGGTGATGCGACTGGTAACTGGAACAATGTTAACATGTAAGCGACCTACGAAGTAGTCTACAACTCAGTGACCTTCCCTGGAAGAATGTGCAGAAGCTATACTACTACACCTGCCACTGCTGGCACTTCAGTCACAAACACTTAATTTACTTGTGTTATTGGGCCGTAGACTAATCTTACTTTTGGGTAGTAATCTTGTGCAGTGGATACGGATTGCTATAATGAAGGAAGCACAAGTGGATTGATGTATGGTGATGGGACATAGGTGGCCATTGGAGGCAATCATTACTGCTCTTGTGCGTTTTTTAATGAGGAAGGAAAGGGTTGGTGCAGAGGGTTCATTGATGATAATTTAGATTAAGGAACTAATGCTTCCATAAGAAGTAGTCAAACTCAGGATTATTATTAATACTTTGGAGCTGCAAGATTTGAAAACTGTTATGCTTATGAAATCTGGAATCTTTATGCAGTAAGCAATAAAACTAATACAAATAGCACTCAACTCTGTGTTCCACCTTATCCAACATTCTATGACCCTGCTAAGAAAGCATTAAAGGGAAACTGCTATAATGTGATAAATTACCCATCATAGGTTCTTAGTGATGATTAGATCTTGAGTGTGGTAAATGATATTTACAATTATAAGTACATTCCTTCAAATCGTTGGATGTATGCAATTCCAGGAGTTTATGAACTTCGAGCAAGTTAGTAATAAACGATTAGATATTTGGATGGATCATGTCCGAGATTTATGTGCTAATAGATTATTTTGGATTAGTATTATTTTGCAGGAACTAATAGTGAGTTCACTTCATTTGATGGAATGCAAGCACCTAAGGGCGCATGTGCCTATTATTCTGAGAGAAGTAATGTCTGGTCAATGTAAGCTTGTCGCTCTCCGTTTGATTACTGTGATATGTGCACTTAGTAATTTAATCCTAATCCAATAGCCGCACCTACTGATGCATAGAGGAGCTTCTGCAGAGGATATGCGTTAACTGTTAATAATACTAATTTCACTAATAATCCGGATATTTATAATACCGCAACTGTTCAAGCAAGTGAGAAAGTTAAAGCATGGAAATGCAGAAGGCTTGACCATGTACTTAAAAGGATTTATGATTACTGTTGGGATAATACTGATTGTTTAAGTGGATTATGCTCAAATGATGGAGAATGTTATGTGCTTTATTAAGGGTAATCCTGTAGTAGTGATAACCAATGCGATAAGAACCTTCGTTGTGCCTATAAGAATGCTACTGATAATAGTCTTACTTGTTAACTTGCTATTCCTGCAGGTCAGGAATGTTCTATAAATACTTATTCCCGTTGCAAAGTAGGATCTCATTGCATCCTTGTAGAGAACTAACTTTTCCCAACATGTGTGAACATGTTTTCTTTACCAGGAAGAACAACCTTTACTTTTGTTGATAATATGCTGAATGATCTGAATGCTAATTTTTATAGTTTCCCATCTAGTTACCCATCGAATACATATTCGCAATATGATGTGATGTGTGTTTCAGGAATGTATTCAAACACATAATAAAATGAGTAAAAATTTGTGGATTACATCGGATGTGTTGATTTCTAGAAAAAAACTAGAGGAGGTTGGCCAAAGGAATGCACAAAACCTGGTGCTGCATCAACTGAATGCTAGAGCATGCAATCCTATACATATAATCAATACAATTATGTGACCAATGCGGCTATTGATGGATATTGCAGATGTTCTGATGCTTCATTATTTACTCATTCCTTAGGAACATCTGGTCTCCATCTTGATTGGGATAGAAGCGTGTATAATGAGTTTGGTATTGGGTTTTGTTAAGGATTTGCTGGAGAATCTGATAATTCGTTACTGATTTATTAAAGGACTTATGAAAGAGATTTTAAGGACTGTTATCCTTATGAAATTTTGAAGAATGCACCTTTGACTACAGATAGCTAAGTGAAAGCTGATATGGAATCGGATTTGATAACTACTTGGAATTGGTAGTTTATGCCATAATTGTACTCTTATTCAGCAGGACTGATTCCTTATGAATATGGCATATGCGGATATTTGAAACCTATTTATTACGATCCACAACCAATGAAGCCACAACCATAATGCTATAATATAATATTTTAGCAAAGAAGAGTTAATAGATTAGATGGAACGTTATATAAACTCTGGAGCAGATGCCCATAATTTGTGTGTCAACCAACTGTGGATATGAATGTGTGTCGTTAATATGATCCCGTAACAAATGTTGTTTCATTACAATCTTGTCCTTCAGCAAATGACCAATGCTCGTTCTATAATTCAAGTCTTTATTTATGTAATTATAATGTAACTGGTGGGAAAAGTATTGGAGAAGCATGTTATTTAGATTAAGAATGCAAATCATAAGTCTGTGGTCAAAGAGATGCGTTTGGCTTACCAAATATGAATCTATAGGGAAGAGTGTGTTAGGTGTAGAATGCTACTGATTCGTGTGTGACACATGAGAATTGCAATAAAGGATTAAGATGTGTTTATATTTATCCTGGCTTTATTCCTCATACAAATACATCAGTAGAGAATCCTTAATTCGCATCCTACAAGGTTACAATGTAATGTATGAATGCAACAGTAAGTTAAAATGAATGTAATTTAACAGTTCCAGAATCATGTAAGTATGGAAGCATGTGTGTGCAATTGTACGAGCCTAATAATGCGAATGGAACTAAACTGAGATGCGTTAATTATTACTCATTGTAGTAAGGATCAAGAATAATGGCACCTGTATTGGCTTCCTCATAGAAATTGTTTAATAAACTTTGTGCTACTGGATACTACTATTTCGATACTTACAATACTTAAGCAGTAAGTTGGCAAGGTACAAATTAATAATGGGTGCAATATGGTTCTACTTCTGCGGGATGCTAGAATAGAACAGTTGCTTAAGGTTTCCCTACAAGATGTACTAGTGATAATGATTGTAGACATAATGCAAATCTTTATTCGAATGATGCAGGATATTGTAATTGCAGTTATTTCAATGATGCAGGAAATGGGTTTTGTAATCCATTCGAATCTGATGATTAAACACTTTTAACCGAGGAATAGAATTACTACGCTAAGAATTTCAGTGAGTGTTATCCTTTTGATTACTTACATGAGTATGGTAACGCTGATTGCTCTATGCCTAAATGGCAACACGATAATATTTATGTTTCACAATACTATGCAATTAACAAATCTTCATGCTATCTTGAAGTATTCATGGGACCAACTGATGGAACTTTTTAGATCCAACGTTCCTGGCAAAATTAAACTTATAGTAATATTTGTCCTTCTTACACTTGCCAAACAATGACCAATGCTATTTGCAGACAATATTCATAAAACTGGAACAGTACATGGATTCTGAATCCTTGTACTGATGCCAATAATATTTGTTAAAGATATAATGAAACTTTGTATCTTTGTGTGAGAGCTGATGGTAAATTAAAAGGAGTTGGTGAATAATGTTATGATGATTCGTAATGCATGTCAAATGTTTGTATTAATGGTAAATGCGTAGTAAAGGCAATTAATGAACCTTGCATTGACCACATAAATTGTGATTAGAACTTAAGATGTGTATTTACAAATATCAGTTTCAAGGAAGGACTTTACTAATAGAAATACTGTTAAACTTCAATCCCATCTGGTTTAATCTGCACTCCACTGACTTACGATCTCTGTCGTTATGGAACAACCTGTGGTTTAATCTACGGTTAATAAGTAGGAATTTGTATTCCTTGGTATTCCCTCCCTGGTGGAACTAATTTAACAATCCTGACAAATTACTCAAGTTATAGATAGTATGGATTCCATTAGAGTGTATAGACAATGTACAGTGAGTTATGTTAGTCTGGAATGTATGATCCAGTTAGAGGATGTCTTCCGTAACATGAGGAAACTGCTGGCGGATTCCCTTTAACTTGTTAGACTGATAATGATTGTGTGGGAAAATACTATGGCACTGCTGGGTCTTGCACTTGTTTGAATGAAAATGAATTGGGAGTTGGGTATTGCTTAGGTTTTGATGGTGAAGGAAATAATAAGACGTAAGCTTACTTCTAGAGCTATTAGAGACCATTTATAAAGTGTTATCCTTATGAAATTGATAATTATTGGAGTGGGGATGCAAATTGTGAAAAGTTTAATTATACTGTGTATAATTCTGCTCCTAATTAATCGGTAGGGTCTTGCTATGGAGCTGTTGGAATTAATCCATTTAATAGTATTAACTCACCTGAAGGAGATTATAAGGTCAAATTTGCGGGAATGCTATTTAGTGCTAATATTCTTACAATAATACTTGGATTTTTGCTCTATTTACTCCATAATAAATGATTTTAGTGACAATTCCAAAAATTAAATTTTATAAATTTCATTCCAAATAAATTACAATTTTTGAATATATTAATTTAATTTTTTAAAGATTTTAAAAATATAATTATTTTGTTATTTTGTTTAAACAATTAGAAAAATTTAAATATAATATTCATTCTAATTTTACCTTTAAAAAAAAAACAAATTAAATGGGTATTTGTTCTTGTAATATGAGTCCTAAACAAAATTCAATCACTAAAAAAAATTTAGAAGAAATCAGTGCTAAAATAAATACAACAAAATCTCTTTCCTTGCTAAAACAGAATGAAACCGAAAACGATATTTAAATCTAACCTCAATCTAATTCTTAATAAAATGAATAAAATATAAAAAAATGTATTTCTTAAGTTGAATGATAAAAACCCGAAAATAACAGTTTTTAATTTAAATCTCAAACTAATGAATGATCTTAATTTGGTTCTGAAGGAAATGTTTGTGATAGTGAAGCATTTGAGTATGATGCATAAACTATTACAAATAGTTACTCTAAATGCGAGAGTAGGAATCTTGAAGTTGATAAAAAAATGAGGTCATTAAAATCTTGAAATTCGATAAAATCATCAGTTTGAAGTTAATAAAGTTAAAATGTTTTAGAAAAATTACCTAATTCTGAATAAAAATAACAAATTTCTAAATGTGAATAAAAAATATAAAAAATCACAAACATTGCAAAATAAAATTAATATGTTATCATTTTAACTTAAGAACTCCAATTAAACTCCAATTCAACTCAAAATAACTCATAATAATAATAAGAATCTAATCATATGAAATATATGATAGTGAATGCTAATTAAAATTAGGATGAATAGAAAAATAAAGTAGTGAATGAACTGTTTGAGATTCTTGAGAATCCTAAAGAAGTTTCAGAAAATAATTTAATGAATTCAGAGGATTCAAGAAAATATGAAGAATCCAAAAAATAAATTTATTCTAAAACAAATGAATATTAATAAGAAACACATCCTGAAATTGATGAAACTACTAAAACTTAGACAACATTTTATAAATCAATTTTAGAAAGGAAAAAAAATGAAAGCGAGAGTATAAATTTAAAGGAAATGAGCACAAAATCTTAAATTTTATCGTAATAGAAACAAAAAATTTCTTGGAAAGAATATTAATAAAGTTAAACTGTTTTATCCTTAAAAGAAATTCTTTGATAAGATAAGATAAAATATAAATAATTTAAAATTATTTATGATTATTAATAAGAAATAAATCAACATTTTATGGACTGTTGCTTTGAAAATGATCATATTAGTAATAGTATTTAGTGGGATCCTTAATTGTATGATTAAATTTCTTATGATTTCTTTGCATTTAAAAGAATTTATAAAGAAAATCGATAAAAACTTTGATATTATATGAAATTTTATTATCATTTGCAAATTCTGTTGTAAGATAATTTATTAAATGCTAAAAATGATATTGAATAAAAAAAAGAAAAAATTGCAATGCTGATAATTTTATAAGGAGATAATGTTATTTAAGAAATATAAGAAAAAGTGTGCGATATGATTTTGGATTATATAAATACTAAAAACTTAGAAAATTTAAAAAGTTTTATTTCAGTTTCAAAAGAAGATTTTAATATGCTTATGTTTACTCGGCCATATTTATATTAATTTATTGCGTTTAAGATTTTAAAACTTGAAATTCCTAAAAAAATAAAGAAGCATAAAAAGAAAAAAATTCATAGTAGTAGTAGTAGTAAGAGGAGAAATTAGAAATATTGAAAGAATTATTATTTTGTTTTATGAATTTATATTAGATATATTTTTTTTTTTTTTTTTTTCAAAAAAAAGTAAATTTATAACTAAATAAAACCATTTTTTTAATTAATGACAATTAATTTTAATGGAATCTCCTAAAAAACAAATTATAATTGTTTTTGTTAATGAAACAAAATTAATTTTTGTAAAAAACTTTAAAAGAAATTTTGATTTTTTCATTTTTTAGCATTTTTTTTATCCTCTGTGACTTTGACTGCAGGGTTCTTAAATAACTATTACTATTTTTAATGTTAAACATCCTTTGTTGGCGACTATTTAGCTGCTTGAGCTCCAGCCTACACAGCCTCAGCAGGAGCAGGAGTAACCTTAGCCTATGCTTCCTTTTCCTCCTGCTATTCCTTCCTAATAACCCAATCATACCTATAATCATTTTCAAAGGACTACTTTTTCATTAATCCCTTGATAAGATTTTTCAGGTACTCGTAATCTGGTTTTTCTTCAAATTTCAGATTTCTGCAGTAGGTGAGATAGTTAGTAAATTCAATAGGATATCCATGGCATAGTTTCTCAACAGTTATTTCAACTTTTTTTTCCTTGATTTTCTAATACTTTTCCTATTTAGTCCTTGCACGAAGGTTCTGCCAAGGGAGCATTCCTCTTAAAAAATACATCATCACATACCCAATGGATTCAAGGTCATCTCTTCTTGCTTATTCAATTCCAAGATGTGTATTCACACTCGCATAACGTGCAGTCCCTGTTAAGTTCTTATCATTTCGAAACTCTATATGCTATCCATTCTTAATATACCTCTTTGCAAGGCCAAAATCAATAATAAATATAGATTTTGCTCGTTTACCTGTTCCGATTAAAAAGTTATCTGGCTTTACATCTCTATGTAGAAATGTCTTATGATGGATGTATTCAATCCTGTTAACCATTTGCAGTCCCAACATCAATACAGTTTTAAGTTAAAATTTACGGCCGCATTGAGTAAAGAGGTCCTCTAGGCTAGGACCTAGTAAATCCATAGCCATCATGTTATATTTTCCTTTTTGCAGGCAGTAGTATACTTAGGGGATACCTTTATCAAAAACATCCGTATCTGAGAGCAAGTACTTGTAGATATTGGTTTCATAAAAGAGCTGAGGGTGCTTGGTCTCGATTGGCTCAAGCTTGATTGCGATTTCAAAGGAAGTTTTGAGGTTTATTGCGTGGTAGATTACGCCGAATGCGCCTTCTCCCATTTTTTTTATGATTTTTAAATTTTTGCCGAGGTTGATCTCTGGGGCAGGGGTGGCCATTTATTTTCAAAATTAGGTTGGTGAATTTAATTTATTAAAAAATTGTTTTTTAGTTTATAACTTTTAATGTTTTTTCAGATATTTTTCGTTAATAATTGATTTTTTTGCTTATCTTTAGAAATTGGGTTTTATTATAATTTAAAAATTTTATTATCAATGATGTTACCAGTTATATTTTTTAATTTCTTATTTTTTAATTTACATTTAAAAGAAATATTATTTAGTAAATTTATATTCTTCTTCATTCAAATATATGATTTAAAAAATGAATATGAAAATAAATTCAAAACTATTATTTTTTCAAAAATCATTCATATATAATTAATATGACATTAAATAAAATAAAATTATTATAAAGAAAAAGAATCATATAAGATCTTTTATAGTCAATTTTTTATTTATCCTTATTTTCAGCTCAGCCTATCCACTAGTCATCGGCCTTTTAATATTTTCCAAATGTAATTCTAATTAATTTTTTTTCTTTTCATTATTCTGAGGAGTAATCGTATTAACAGATCCAGAATAAGATTTTAAATTATTATGAGATATTTAATTTAATAAATAGTTTCGTCGTTATCCTATTGAAGTTTAGATCTAGCGTCCTTGAGAATAATTTTATAATTATTTCTTAGAAGAATAAAATTTTAATTCAAAATCATCTGATGTTTGTTTATAAAATTATGAGCATGGAAGTTAAGATTTATCATTTTTAAAGTAAATTTCATTCATTTTATTTGCATCTGGTTACTTTGTAATATCAATTCAATTATTTTTGCATTATTTGGGTAGATTTAATATTTATTATTCAGGTTAGTCTTATTCCTATTATTCTTATTAATATTATTTCGGTTGGTCAAAATTACCTAAAATCTTTATAAAGCATTATTTTTTCATATTTTTTTCATTTAATTAATTAGCCCAGGACTATTCAGAATTAAATTTCATCATTGCAGATTAAGTTTAAACATAGGATGTAGGCTTCAACCCTATAAATTTTAAAGCATCATTCTAATTAAAAATAGAATTTGCATAAAGTTTTGCTATTTTTGGTTACATAGTTTTATAATATTTCTATTTGAATTAAGATTAAAACTAAAAATTGTTTCCTAGATTTTTAGAATTCATTACTTAAAATTATCTGGAATAATGAATTGGTTAAGTTGATGACTTTACTCCTTTAGATCCCTTGGCTACTTGTTCAAAGATTTCAAATTTATTTGTTTCAGAAGTTAATTAGGATTCATCTTTTTTTCAAATAGGATTTGAAATTATTTATTATTTTTACTCAATTTTTGGCTACTCCTTAAAATATTTATAAAAAAATTATAATATATAAATTTTAACTGCCATTTTAATATTCACATAAGCAGCTGACTCTTTAGTTTATTTATTAGGTTCTCCTTCTGAAGTCATATCAACTTAAATACATTATTCTTCCTATTGTTTTTCAATTTATTTATCTACTAAATTTTATTTCTTTCTTTATCTTTTGTGTTTACTAATTTTTGGTTTACCTTCCTCTGTTTTTAAATATTCTTTATTTTGTTCATAATTGTTTAATTTATTATTAATTCTGAATTAAGCTTCCTTATATTTCGCAAAATAAATTTCAAATTATGAATGAATCTTTTGAATTGATGTATTATTTGGGAAAATACTCTTAATTTCATTAGCAGATCATCGATTAGCTGGATTTTTTTCTAATAGTTTAAATATCATTCCTGTAAGTTTTGTTGAATAAATTTATGGTAAATTTGGAGGGATAGTATTAACAATATTATATCTTTGGAAAAAAAACATTTAAAAATTCATTTTAAAAATAATATACCCAAGAATAAATAAATTTTCTCCTTAAAATGGAAATTCCAATGCTGCCATATTATACAATAAACATCCAAAAGACCACATATCAACTTTTTCATTATATTTTTGCTATTTAACAAGTTCCGGACTGATATATAATGGAGTCCCTGCAGCACCAGTTAACGCTTCAGTTCCTTTCTTAATTTTACAAAATCCAAGATCAGCTAACTAGACAATATTTATTATAAAAATTAACAGTAAAAAATGAACTTTAATAGTGAAATCCGATGTTATTAATACATTGGAAGGTTTAATATCTCTATGAACAATGGAGTTTGAATGTAAGAATTCTAATGCTTTTTGCAGTGTTTCTGCAAAGTGTCATATAAAATTTTCAGGGAAATATGTATTTGTTTATTTATTTCTTCGGATAAGTTTTTATAAATCACTGTATTTGGCATACTCCATTATTATGCAAAGGCAATTATCATCAATAAATGAAGTTTAATATTAAATAAAATAGATAGAATTCTGTACACGCTTTAAAATATCTACTTCTTTTAAAATATCCTATTTTTTCGCATTTGAAATTCCTAATAAATTGATTTTTTTACAAACAAATTCTTCCCCAGTTTTTTTACTTAACACTCTTAGCACAATACTTGAACCTCCTTTACCTAATTATCCTGCAATTTCAAAATCATTCAAAGATTTGAACTAGTTTTTTTTATTTGTATGAAACGATGAAGCTGTTGAATTTTATTAAGTCATTGTTCGCTGTTGTTCTCTTGTAATTGGACGCTCGATAAAGGTAGAAATAATGGATTATTATTTGAAATTGGTGGTGGGTTAGGAAGTTGAAGGACGTGGATAGTTTTAAGATAGCATCCATGATGGTTATTCCATTTAATTAAAATATGTTTTTTTTTACTTTAGAAAAATATTATATAAATTCATATTTAAAAAATTAAAATAATAAAGGAAAAAATTAAATGGAAAAAATACCTGAAAGTCTTACAATTACAAAAGCAAGTGAGATCTATGCTTAAATACCTGAAGTTTCTATGGAGACTGGAAATTTTAAATATATATATATTAGAGTTACTTTCCCAGAACTAGGAGAAGATCTTTATTTTGTTAGATAAAAATAATTAGCTTACCATATGTATATTTATGAAGCATTTTAAGAAGAGTTCGAGTAGAAAGGGAAAAAAATTAAAATTGAAAATAGTGAGAATGAAAATATATTAAGTTTTAAAAGTTATTAAATGGAATGCCTTGGTGGAGGAAGAATTGATTATGATGATAAAAATAAGAAAATAAAAATTTTTGGTTATTCTGAAGCCTTTGGTAAAGCCAATCATAGTGAAGCAGTAAAAAATATTTAAAAACATTATCCTGATTATTAAATTGAATAATGATAATTATCAACTAAATATAATTGTTGAAAAATCAATTTTTTAAAAAAATATAATAGAAAAAAAAAAACAATATAGATTAAAATTAATTTATATTTAATCAAGTTCATTGTTTCTTAGAATTTTGCTTATTTTTAAAAACAAATAAATATTAACAATGGAAAAAAGTAGTGGATAGGATTAAGTTATAAATCCAAGCTAAGAAACAATGTTTGAATGCTTTCCCGAAGATATATTTTTAGATAAAAAATTTATAGAAAATTTTCTTTGTCCAATTTGCAATGGTAAACTTTAAAATTAATTTAAATATTATTAGGGATTTCAAGAAATCCAATACAAGATTAGGATGGTCATATTTTTGGGAGAAGATGTATTGAACATTGGCTAAAATAAAGCAAAACTTGTCCAATTTCAAGAACTCCTTTGTAATCCTAATAATTATGCTAGATTTCATTACCTTTTAAAAATAAATATAATGAAACTCAAGTTTAATGTTTTAATAAATTAAAAGGTTGTGAATGGACAGGGTTAGAAATTTATTTTTTTTATTTAAATATTTTAAAAGAAAACTTGAAAACATATTTGATCATATAAAAAATTAATGTATCTGTGCTTATGAGAAATGCAAATTTGAAAAATGCAATGAATATAAAATGAGAAAAGATATGGAAGAGCACTATAAAGTATGTCCAAGGCGGATTATAAAATGCTGTTTTTGTGAAAAACTACTGCAATATTGCTCACTTTAGTTTCATTTAGAAGTATGTGAAAATAATCCAGAATTAATAATTAATTGCTCAATCTGTTAACAATAAATTAAAAAAAAGGATTAATAATCCCATGAAAAATTTTCATAATAAATTCATATTAAAAACTTAGCTCTAATGGCTGAATAGCACAGCTAATAAATAACCGACCTTTCACTTTAATTACAATAAGAAAGAATGAAATCATAGATGTTAGAACTGCTAGTTTTTTAAGAAATATCGCCTTATCCTTGGTTGATGCGATAAAACCTCTGTCTATCCACTCCAATGGATTCTCTATTTTATTCTAACATTTCTTACTTAGAAACAGTTTAGCAGTATTTAAATTAAACGTTAAGTAAATACACTCCACATATTATTTTTATGAAATTGTGTTATTCATCCTCTGTTTAAGGTTTTTCAGAATAAGAATTTTAAAACACATGTCCTAATGATCCAACATTATTGATAATTTAAAATGAATTTCATGATATTTTTGGCGGATTTACAATGATATCGTGGAAAAAGCCCTTTAGTAAGGATGAATGTCTTTTTGATGCCGATGCTTTTGTTTTTAAACTTAATAAAAATATATCCAAGAAATTTGAAAGCACTCGTGGATAACCAGCTATATAAATGTCTTCTATTAAAACTAATAAACGAAAACCTCTTTTTGGAAAGGAATCAGAACGGGCTTTTATTGTTAATTTAGAAAATGGAAGGTGTGGAGCTAATAGAAGAGCAGAGTAGTATGGAATTTTAAATTTTGATTTGTTTGATTTAACCAAAAAGTATGATATTCATTCAGATAAAAAAAATGATTATGTTTGGTTCACTATAGATAGCATGGAATTATATTAAATTAAATTGTCCATGCAATAAACCATTTCGCATGCACCTCTGTTTTAATAGAAATGAAAGTATTAAATTTATTAAAAAAATCCATTTTTTTTTAATTAAATAAAATTATCTCAGATTTATATAAATTTTTTAAACATTTATTATAACTATTTTAACAATCTAAAATCATAATATTTCCTCATTAATCATCAGTATTTTCATTTAAATATGAATATTGTTATTTTTTTTGTTAAAGTTTATAATACAACTAATAATAATTAAAAATAAAAATAGATACATTTTCATGAAGTTTATGAGTTTTCAATATTTTTTTTATTAAAGGAAAATGAATGCCTTCATGAAACTTTCCACTAAAATAAAAATATTTATATTAAAACAATACTAATTAGATTTTGAATCAGAAATATAAAAATGAAAAGGCACTTCAAGATCTTTTTCAATTACCTCATCAATTTACTTAACATTCTAGCAATAGGATTCTAAAACATTTTTTAGCATATTACTTTTTGTAGAATACATCAATAATTCATTTTCATCAAGCTAGCCATCATGATTAAGATCAGCTTCTTTAAATATTCTTTCAACTTATTAGATTCTTATACTACAATTTATATAAAATTACCTATTTTTTTTAATTTAAATCTTTCATCATCAGTTGTAGCATTCCGTTTTAAAATACTATAAAATTCCGATTCTGAGATTGTTCCATTAGAATCATGATCACATATTTTAATAAAAGCTTGATATTTTTATAACATTTTATGAAATTAAAAAACAATTTTACTTTTAATTTTATCTTCTATTGATGAATCTTTAAAGTTTTCTAAGCCTAAAACAAATTCTTTACAATCAATTTTTCCATTACTATCCTCATCAAAAACACTAAAAATGAATTTATATTAAAAAAACTGAAATAAACTAAAATAATTTTTCTATAATATCTTAATCTCCTCCTAAACCTGCTATTTTTAGTAATTCTGTAAATTAATTTTTTGTTAAATCCCAATTAGAAGACTAAAACATATGCTTTTTTATAAAGACAATGATAAAAAATAACTAAAGGATTTGGGTTAATTTTTTGCACTAATGCTTCAAAATTATTACACAATTAGTTGATACTTTCTAAAACAATTAAATATCTTCTAAATTATAACCTCGCTTATTATTAATTAATCATTAAATAATTTTTCATTTCATTTAATATTTTGTTTTTGTAGAAAGTTTAGTTTAATTATTTCTAAGTTAAAGCTTATAATGCTATTGCTAACAATTTTTCATTATTGAGATTGTTCCTTTTGGTATTGATACTTATTGATTTTTTTGTAATGATTTTGATTTTATTTAAGAATATTTTAATTATTACTTTAAATATTAATACAATAGCAATTAAAATCTAAATAACCTGTTAATATAACTAAGAATAAAACGATTCACTTTTAAATATTTTTTTATTTTTTTCTTGGCTTATTATTTTTTATCCTTTATTTAAAATGAAATTTTATAATTTTACTTTTTAATTAATCATCAAAGCAAGTCATAAATTCTTTATAATGATCATTTTTGAGATTATTTTAATTTTTTAGACTTGCATTGCAAATGATTTTTAATTTGCTTTTATTAACAGAGTGTTTTGTTTGACTTACTTATCTTCTTTAAGATTAATCATTTATATTTTATAAACTCCTGTCCGTAAAATTTTAGAAGGAATTTTTTGTTTAAGAGGTAATACAATTTTGACGCTTCATTGAGAATTATTTTTATAATTAACTTGGTTTTGGAGCAAAATTGTATAGTTTCATTAATTAAATAAATTTTTATAATTTTTAATTAATTTATTAATTTATATATATATATATTTTAAACTTATATTAGAATTTTTTATTAAATTCTCAAGATTAAAAAAATTTTAAATATTTTGAATTAGCATTTAAAACTTATTCTCCTTTTTTGCTAAAGTAATTTTCTTATTGAATATCTTATTTATTATATTTTTCTTGATTTTAAGAGTTTCTAAGAATCTCTGGAGACCAAGAATTTATCAAAGAATTATTCAGATATGCACTTTAAGTGTTTTCTGCAGAAGTATTAATTAAATTGTGATTTGAATTTGAATTTTTTGATTACTAATATAGAGGATGATCTTCAAATTAATTTATTTCATATTTTTTTGAAAACTAAATCAAAATTAAATAGAAAAAAATTAATTTAAACTTAAAACTATTAAAATTTTGATAATTTAGTTGGCGATAATTATTGGCTTTTAATAATATTATCTGATAGCTTTCTTTCCTAAATTGGTTTTAATTAATCAAAAATATTTTGTTGAGAAGCACCTGCTTAAGGAGTTAATGGTTAGCTTGCCTGTTTTAATAATTTTTATAAAGCTTATGAATTTGTTTGCATTGTTGCTCGCTTTTTTGGAGAACGTATTTAAGTAATTTTACTTTAAGTATTTTAAGGATTATGCTCTTTAATATTTAAAAGGCTTTATGCACTTGAACTATTTTTTTAATTATTTTTTTCAAAAAATTTTTGTAAATGATATTAAAATTTAGGGTTCTGGAACATCTTTTTAATAGATTCAGACTTTGCTACTAAGTTATTTAATGGATATTATTTCTTTAAATCTGTATTGTTAAGGTTATTATAATAATTATTGTTTGTCTCATTATCTTTATTATTTAAGAATTCATTTTCATTTCAATTGTCCTTGATTGAAAATTTTTTCCTTTGCTATTAATTCCTTCCTGGCTATTCTTTTTAAACAGGAGTCCCTGTGGACTAAATAATTCCAATAATTCCATCTTTTTTAATTTGCATTGTTTTGCCTTAAAATCTTGATAAAAAATCAGTATTTATATTCATTTTATTAAATTTATTTAAAGATAATTAAATTGCCTTAAAAAAAAAAATTATTATTACAATTTTTTTTTTTATTATAAAAATGTAATACCAAAATTAAACAATAATTTTGGCTAAATTTTGATTTTTACTCTATTAGCAAACTTTCTTTATTAACTTATTAAAGAACAAATTTTTTCTAATTAATCATAATTTATTCATTCTTCATTCATTTAAGTTTACTTATCATTAAGATTATCTTTATTAAATCATAAATAAAAATAAAAAACTTTCTTTATTATTCCCTAAGATTAGTATATTAGGAGCTTATATATTAAGATTTAAAATTTGATCAAAAGTAATGAATAAAATATTCAATTTATTTGTTTTTTCAAAAAGATTTAAAACTTCTTCTTTATCTCTAATTAAAAAAATGAAACTTTTAGAGAGAAAATAAATTAATTAACTTTTCTGATAATGTGGAATGATAAAAGCCATATCCTAGGTCATATGCTATATTAAGAAATTCAAATTCAAATAATTTTTTGATTAATTAAATAAGAGTAATAATTATTTAACAAGCAAAGAAATTTAGAGTGATGGATTCAAAGTTAAAATTAGAAGATAAAAATAATTAAAAAAATAGTTCAAGTGCATAAAGCCTTTTAAATATTAAAGAGCATAATCCTTAAAATACTTAAAGTAAAATTATAATTGAAACTTAAATACGTTCTCCAAAAAAGCGAGCAACAATGCAAACAAATTCATAAACTTTATAAAAATTATTAAAGCAGGCAAGCTAACCATTAACTCCTTAAGCAGATGCTTCTCAACCAATTTAGGAAAGAAAGCTATCAGATAATATTATTAAAGGCCAATAATTATCGCCAACTAAATTATCAAAATTTTAATAGTTTTAAGTTTAAATTAATTTTTTTCTATTTAATTTTGATTTAATTTTCAAAAAAATATGAAGTATTCTTTTTCTAAAATTTTATATTGCTGCTCAATCATCATTTAATTTGATTTGCTCAATAATATCTTTTTAACTAGAAAAAGATGAAATAAGATGAAATATCAATTCCTTTTAATCATCCAATATTTGTAATTATTTTTAATATTGATACTTTTCACCAAAATAAAACTTATCTTAAAATAAAATTTCTTGGGTTTCATTATTCATCACTACAACACACCAAAACAAATATTTTTTCTATTAATATATTAAATTTAAAAAATTAATTACTATTTTTTCTAAAGGAATAAAATGATTAATTTTTTCAAAGTTTTAATTTTAACTTGAAAATTCAATTGAAAATTTGACATATTTATCTAATTTAAAATAGAAAAATTATAAAGAATTACTATCATCTGGTAATTTTTCAAATTTTTTTATTATTGTATATAAATTATTTACATCAAGAACATTTTATAATTATAATGGCTTTAAAAAAAGTTAAAATGCTTTCATTAGTGTTAAAAATATTTAATTTCTAACTAAAATAATTTTATAGTTTCTATTATTTTACGCTCTTAATTAATTATTCCTAATAAAAGTTAGCAGGTTCTTTTAAAAATTAATAAAAAATCTTTCTTAAAATCTGTATTTAAATATGAAGAAATTTAATTATTAAAATAGATCTAACAGTAAATTATTTATTTATTTAATAACCTCATAAATTCATTCGATTTTATTCTTCAGATTTGGAAATGAAAAATATTATTTGCTTTTCAAGTTTTAATTTTAATATTATAATTCATAATTTTTTCACTACAATTTAAAATGTAATATAATGATAAAATTAACTGCTATAAAGGAAAAGTCTGAAGATTTTGCAATAAATGAAAGAATTAATTTCATTTATTCATCATCTGAAATTTATTCAAAATTAATTGAACTAATTAAATCTCTTAGAATTGAAAAAATTTTCTTTTTAATATTAAATAGAATTAAGCTTTTAGCAAAAAGAGTTAATTTGAAATCTTTTTTCAAAATATATCTTTCTGAAGAAATTCTTTAAATTTGTTAAATAAATTAAAAATTACAATTTTTATTCTTTTTAATCAGTTGAAAAATATTTCATTAACTATTTACAATATAATTAATAATCATTTTCATTTGTAATAACATTTAAAAAAATTTCTTTTAATAAAAGTCTTTTCATTGTAAAATTTTTTGAAGCAATCTTTTAAAATTTGAGAAAATAATAATAAAACTTTTATAATTTATGGAGCCCGAAAATATTCCTCATAATATGAAGCAATTTCTCCTTTATCAAATAGTCTTATAGTATGCTTATTTTTGATATCTGAAATTTTTTTTGTAATTTCATAGCATTATTCTTAAGTTAAATATTAAGATCTATTTGAGACATTATCGTAATAATACAAAGTTTTAATAAAAATATAATTTGCTTTTAAATTAAATAAGTTTGCCTCACTACTTAATTAAATTAATATTCATATTTTGCTTTCCTCAAAAAGTTTTATTATTAATTTTATTTCCTTTATAAAATTACATAGTTTAATTATTAATACCTCTTCATTATAACCTGAATGCAGGATGCCAATACGACTATTTATAAATTGTAATATAGACTTATTTTTAATTTATTGGGATGAATAAGTTAAAAGTTTGCTATTATGAATGAAAGTATCTTAGTTTTTTTATAAGTATTCAGCAGTCTTAGACATTTCATTCCTAGAAGGTACAAATATCTAATATATTTATTATGATTAAAATGTTTACAATAAGTTATTTTTTTAGAGTTAGAGTCTAAATTTTTTTCATTATTTAGAAATCAATTTAATTTTAATCTAAGCATTTTTCTGAATAAATTTCAATATTATTTTTGCAATATGGTAATGAATAAATATTTATATTTGACCAATTAAATCACTTGCATATTTCTTCTTTTTCAGTCTAAATAAATCAATTAAATTAAAGTCATTACAATTAAATATGAAAATAGTAATATTCTTAAAGAACTTTTGCATAAATTAAAGCAATCAAAAAATTTTAATCTATTAATTACTTAATTTAATTTCATGAAATTTTTGCAAAAGATTTCATTTAAATCATCAAAAATAATTAATGATATCTAAATTAAAAAATTAAAATTATTAAATAACCTTTTCAAGGTAACTATAAATTTTTTGCTTCGTTCGCCAATTCATTTCTAAAATCTTAACTGTAGTAACAATAATTTCATATTATCCTAAATAAATTAATCTTAAAAAAAATGTAATGCCTAGATCTTCAGAAAAAAAATTATTTTCATTTTTCAAACAATTATAAAATTTAAAATAATTTTTCCATTCTGAAATTAATTTATTTCCTTTAAATTCAGAAGATGCAACATATATAACTTATTTTGATTTTTAAAGTTTAAGGCTCTTTTATGCAGCAATCATAGAAATAGTTCTAAATAAAATAATATTTTTCAATTATTTTTAACGTTTTTCCAGTAAATTAATTTGCTAAAATAAAAATATTTTCATTTTTATCAATAATTTCTGGAAGAATTTTGGTTTATAATTCTGTATAAGTTGTAAATCTAAAAAAATAATAAAATTAATTTTATTAACTCTTAAAGCAAAGGATGTTTTTAATTATCAATAAGAATTTCTTCATAGTTTATTTTAGATTAACTTTTTTAATTCTTGTCAATCAATTCTAATATTATTTGATTTTTTGATTTATTCAACTAATTTTGTCTTCTATCGATTCAAGTAAAAGAAAAAAATCTTGCTCTAAATAATTATTATCTAAATTATTTAAATTTATAACTTAAAAATTGTTGAAGCTGGTACATTTAAATGGGTATAAAATACAAATTATTTTTTCTTTGATTTTTTTAATTTATTATATTCATTATATTCATTATAGGAATAATTAAATTACGTAAAATAAAGAATCTTTTTTACTCCATCATATTTCGAATATACAATTAAATAAAAAAATTCTTGGAAATTTTTTACCATCATATTTCATTACCAAGTTTATCTAGAAGAAAATTAACTTATTTATAAATATTTTACTTTGGATTTATTGATATAATCACTTTAATTTTTTTTTCATAACATTCCTTACTATAATTAATATTAAAATCTGGGATATAATTTTCCATTTTCTCATCAAGATATTCAAATTAAATCTTTTTGTATCCAAAATAATAGTTATTAATATAATTTTCTTTCTAAAATTATTTTAATTAATGATTTTGGTTATATTATTCAGTGAAATCAATTTTATGTATAAATCTTTTTTGTATTCTTTAAAATAATAAATAAATTTAAAATAATAACTCTTAGATTATGAAAAATGAAAAATAATTATCTTAATTTAATGCACATTTAGCAAGAACAAATAAAATATGGATTAATTTAATAATTAAAAATTTTTATTAAGCATACAAATTTTCATCAGGCAAATCATAATTTTTAATATAACTTTCAATTAAAATTCATATTTTTTAAGTGAAAGATAATTATTTTAAGTCTTTTTACTTAAGCATTTGTTTTTCTTTATAAAAAATCATTAGTTTATTTATTTCATTTTTTTTTAATTCAATTTCAGTTAATTCTTCTTTACCAAATTAATCAATAATAACTTCTAAAATATAATTATAATTTGCTGTTTTAAATTTAATTGGTTCAACTCCTTTTATGAATACATCTTAAAATTTATATATCTATCAATGAATATAAATAATATATTTATACTGTTTTTGGCTAAAAATTAAATATAAAAGAGAAAAAAAAAAACTAAAATTCCATTCATAGAAGTAATAATTCCGTTCTATGTTGCAAATATTTAACTGAAAGCTTAATTTTTTATTTTTTCACTTATTGCAATCAAAGAATAATTGAGTAGAGTATCCTTAATTTTTATAGCTAAATTCATTTTAAATTTCTGCATTTCTTATTTTTATAATTTTTCTTCTTTTTTTTCTTTGTTTTCTTCTTTGTTTTTTTTGCTATAAAGGTAAGTAGATTCAATTCACTATGAAATTTAAGAAATATTTTATATTTTTTTTTAAGCTATTCTTGAATTAATAAAACTTCATATAGAATTATTTTCAGCAGGACTTGTGAGTTAAGATTCTATTTCGTTCTGAATTTTATGTTAATTTAAATATATTGCATAAGTTTGAAAAGCTAAATTATCCATCAGAAATATTAATGACTAAAAACATTAATTAAATTTTAATAAATTGATTACTCTATTAGCAAACTTTCTTTATTAACTTATTAAAGAACAAATTTTTTCTAATTAATCATAATTTATTCATTCTTCATTCATTTAAGTTTACTTATCATTAAGATTATCTTTATTAAATCATAAATAAAAATAAAAAACTTTCTTTATTATTCCCTAAGATTAATATATTAGGAGCTTATATATTAAGATTTAAAAGTTGATCAAAAGTAAGGAATAAAATATTCAATTTATTTGTTTTTTCAAAAAGATTTAAAACTTCTTCTTTATCTCTAATTAAAAAATGAAACTTTTAGAGAGAAAATAAATTAATTAACTTTTCTGATAATGTGGAATGATAAAAGCCATATCCTTGGTCATATGCTATATTAAGAAATTCAAATTCAAATAATTTTTCTTTCTTTTGAAATCTGTTTGGCATTTTACTAAGTGACTTATTTTTATGAAAAGATTATCCTAAACCTAATTTAACTTGTAATTATTCATATAAATATTAAATTTTATTGTAAATTAGCTCTTAATTATGCACAACAATTAGCACTAATATTTAATCATTACTTAAAATAAAAATGTGATACATTTTTTTTTCGAATATGATTTAATAAATTTTAATAGCAATTAATTATAAATATCCTCTTTAGTACGTTTCTTCTCATAAGCATCAATAGCATCAACATCCTTAACACTTCCATAAATAAACTCTACAGAAGGTGTAATCTCTCAATAATTGAATTTAATTATCTCAGCAGTTTGAATAAACTCTGCCAAATCTGCCAGGTTTTAATTGAGTTAAGTGTAACATATAACTCTACTTTTTTATTATTATTCTATCAGCAAATTTGTTATTGCGCATTCAATTCAAGGTCCTGAAAAAGGTTAATTAAGATTTTAGAGATTGTCGACAATAAGAAGAATAACTGAATTTAAAATTTATGAATTATTGTTATAGAAAGTATTTCAGCCGCAGGGAGTTCCAACATAGATTTAAATACTCGAAAATTAATTTAAATCATTCATTATTGAAAAATCTAATATATTATAAGCCTTAATATCTAGAATTTAATTTTAAAAAACTTTAAATAAAAAAAACTATAAAAGGAAAATCGTCTATTAAGTGAGGAAACTAAATTTTATATAAATGTGTTATCATTAATGAGAATAACAACTTTTTTTTAAAGATTAAAATGCGTTTTTTTATATTCATTAAAAATTGCAAAAAAAGTTATATTAATCCAATCAGTTCCAAAAGGTAAATAAATCAATAAATTTTTGTTTGAATTTTTAATTTTTATCAAGCAATTCTTTTAAATTGTTGAAAATTATTTAATAATTTCGTTTTTATAACTATCATTAATTTTTGCTAAATAACTTTATAAATCTTTTATATCTTTTTCATTAATATTTGACTTTTCCATGTCTTAATGGTCAGAATTAAAATAATAGATTGAATATTCTTAGTTTATATCATGAACAATAAAGGCATTAAACATTTTTCTTTGAGATAAAATTACTTGCTCTTTATCAATATTTTCTTGTAAACTCAAAGTATTTTAAAGAGGTATGCCTCCAGCATTTTCAGATATAAAATAATTTTAAAAAATATTTTTAAATTATCCTTCATACTAAATTTAATTTCCATAAAAGCTTGCAGTTTTTTTATTAAGATGCAGCACAGTAAACATAATTTCTTTTCTTCTTGAATGCAAAATAGAAAAATTTTCAAATAATTTGCTTAAAAAATCTTCATTTTCAACCTTATAACATAAATTAATATAATATCTATACATTTTATTCTAAATTAAATTAGGATATCAAAATTTCTTTGAATTATTCAAGTTGAAATTAAGAGTGCAAATTTTATTTGTATAATTTATAAATTTCATTAAACTTCTTAATAAATTTATTCTCAGTATCGCAAATTGAAAATTCTTTTAATATTTTAGAAATATCTTGAGCAATTTTTGAAAATTTTTATTCTTTTGACATCCAAAACATTCATACCAGCGATAGCAATCTTTGTTTAAGTAAAGAAAATTCATTAATGGTTGCGCTTTACAAAAATTTCATGCGAGATGCAATAATATTAGAAGTTAAAATATTTTAAGATGGATAATCTTCATATACTAATATTGATTTTTATCGTAATTCATCTGTAAATTTAATTGCCTAGAGATATTATTAATATTTCATCAAATATTACTTAATTATTGAGATAAAAAATTTGCTAATTTAAGTAATCTTCCATTGAAATATGAAAAGGATAGATTTTAAAGAATAATTAATTTTATTTAAAAAACAAAAAAATAATTTTGTCTATAATTTCATAATGTTTGTATTAAATAATATTTTTTATTTCCTAAATTTTTGATTTTTTTTCTATAATTTTTTCATTATTTATCATTAATAATGAAATAAATTAATTTAATATAAATAATTCATTTTATCTCTACATTTCTTTATGTTTATTATCTTATCATTAATATAAATAATAAATCATTTATCTTACTTTACAATTATATAATAACTAATTAATATTATTATTAAATACAAGAAAAAAATGAAAAGGCCAAGCACAATAGATTAATTAAGCTAAACACTAGAAAAGTAAGCTAAAAATTCTTTATTAAATGAAGAATAAGAACACTTGCGAGGAACTTAATCACATAATAAAAAATTTAGTATTAGCAGTTGAAATGAAGATGAATTTCTTTTATTTTCTCGTTAAATAAAAATAAGGTAATCAAGTCGAAAATATCAATAATAAACATTAAATAATATGATGGAAACAAAAAAAGACTAAAAAACTAAAAATTTTTAATACAAAAATAATTATTGTATTTCTTAACATAGATAAATTAAAAAAAAGTAACAATTCAATACTTAAAATAGTTAAAAAATCTAAATTTAACTTCAGTCAATCGATAAAAATAAATATAATTTAAAAATTGAAGAGAAAATTAAAAAACATACTTTAAAAGAAAAAATGAAAGTTAATAATATAGAGTTTGGAATGCAGTTAGCAAAATATAATGAAGAAATTAATACAAAGAAATAATAATAATTAAATGATTAAATAAATTAAAAAAAAATATTGTAGTATAAAATTTATCGAGCATAATAATGTTCAAAATTTTAAAATTATCGTTAATTTAATAATTCTAGCTATTCTGAAAAAAATAAAACTTAAGGATCAGTCAGTAACGATTAAAAGTTCTTTAATTTTGTAAAAATATTATTATTTAAGGACTTTATTATAACAGAATGCTTTTGAAGATAAAAATTTATTTTCTACATAAAATTCTTAAGAATTTCCTAATCCTAAATGACCACCCTATGCTTAAAATTTTATTTCATCCAAGGAAGTTTGTGAAGATATAATTTTTCGTAATTTTAAAAAAAAGTATTCATCAAATAGTGCTTTTCCAAAAACCTTGGAAATATATTAAGATGATTAATTAAATAAGAGTAATAATTATTTAACAAGCAAAGAAATTTAGAGTGATGGATTCAAAGTTAAAATTAGAAGATAAAAATAATAAAAGCTTCCACAGTAAATTCCTAAAGATTTATTAATTTTTATGAGCAATATAAAAAATTCTGAAAGATATTATCATGTTTTACAATCTTTTCCTCAAAACGCCTTAAAATAAAAAAATTATTGAGCATATAGTTTGAGTTCATTTTTATATAAGATGAAATTTTTCTTTTTGCTCTCTAAAGATTAAAAAAAGTCTATTTTATTGCAGAATTTATTTCTAAAATTTTCATAAAAATTAATTTTTGTTAAATCAATTTATTTCTTAAATTTCATAGTGAATTATACTTACCTTTATAGCAAAAAAACAAAGAAGAAAACAAAGAAAAAAAAGAAGAAAAATTATAAAAATAAGAAATGCATAAATTTAAAATGAATTTAGCTATAGATATTAAGGATACTTTACTCAATTATTACTTCTATGAATTTTAAGATCTATTCATAAAAGGAGTTGAACCAATTAAATTTAAAACAGCAAATTATAATTATATTTTAGAAGTTATTATTTTATAATTACAATTTAATCAAGTCTATATGACTTTTTAATTGCAAATTATTAAAAAACAAATATTTAAATAATTGACCAAATATTATCCTCAAAAGAAAAAATGCAAAATAAAATGCGAGCAGATATCTATAATGTCAAAAGTATTGAAAATAAGCGAATAGAAAGCAATGAAATATAATACTTAGTAAATTGGAATTCAAATGAGACAACATGGTGTCTATACTTTGTTAATTTTTTATTTTTATGAAAGGGAACCTCTTAGAAACTTAATTTCTGTTCGTTATATGGTAGCATAATTTGAGGATTCTTAAAATAATACTGGAAAGCGTGGACGACCTAAAACCTAAAAATTTTTATCATAATTTATAATTGAAAAAATTATTGATAAAAGAGGATCCTCTTTAGAGAATATGTAATATTTTGTTAAATGGAAAGGATTTTCTGAGGAGTCTAATACTTGGGAACCTGAGGTACTTGTGTAATAGATAGCATAAAAAGCAATTAATAGATTTGAGATTTTAAAATAGAGAAAAGAAGGCAAAAAAATTAAAAAAGAGAAGAAATAATAAGAAATAAATTAAAGTTTAGAAAATAATTAACTAAATTTGAATGGATAAAATAATGAGGAAGAGAAAAATCAAGTACTAGTAAATTCTAACGAATAGAAAATTTATTAAGAACTCATGGAAGAAGTGTTTAGTGAAAATAATTAGTAGGAAAACGATGCTTCATTTAATAGTTTTGATAGTCAAAATTATTTTATTGAGAATTCAAAATTTGGTGGATTTGAATACGGAGATAAACCCTAAAAAATATTAGGCATAACACCTTCTATGGGCTATACTTATTTAATTAATATTTTAACCTTATTAATAAAGGTGAATTAATATTTTATATAGATTGGAAGAAAAGAAATGATGAAGAAAAGCCTTTGCCAAGCTATGTTACGGATAAAGTATTTTTGGAAAACGATTGTAAGCGCTTAACAAAGTATTTACTCTCAATAATTTAATTTAAGTTTATTATTTTGTTGAAATTTCATATTATTTTAAGACCGCATAACAAGTGATTATAAAATATATTATATGAAGTTTTATTGATTTATTTTTATTATTAATAAAAACAAAAAAACAAAGTAATTAAAACGAAAATAACCTAAATTTTTGCTTTAATACTATTACGATCAGAATAATAATAATATTAATTAAAAAAGAATTAAAAAACAATAAGACAAAAAAACACAATGGAAATTACTCTTAATCCCCTCTTTGAAAATGGCTTTTTAAGCGTAAATTTTTATTTTTATAACATAAAACTCCTAAAAAGTGTGATCATCATCATTCAAACAATGAACCCTCACAATCTGAACAATTTAATAACGAGAATAACATTGCATCTCTTATTCTTCTTTCTCCAACTTCATTTAATATCTAATATTCAAAAAGTCTTTTAGATTCATAAGTTGGGGCAAGTTCAGTGAATACAGATGTTCCTTGTAGCGTTCAAAGCAGTCCTTAAAACTTTAAGCTTAATTACAAAAAAAATAATTATGCAAAATTAAATTTGAATTCAGTTAATCGTTGGAATAAATAAGAATGTCTATTATATGATAGATTTATAGAGCTTTATTAGGATGTAATTATTGAAAAAGGAATGGATGAAAATTAAAGGATCTAAATTAAAAGAAATAAGAGTTTATTTTAAATGATGAGTAAATTTGTGGGGACAAGAAATGTTATTTAATGTAGAAGTCATCATTAGAAATTTTTTAAAAAGGCGTTGAGCAAGTTAGGAATTAATTAAGATAATTGGGAATTCTAGGTGGTTAAAAAATAAAACGAAAATGCATAAGAAGCGAAGAAAGTTAAAGTCAAGGAAAATAATAGTTTTCCTATTAATTAGTCGAATAATAATATACAAAAATATATTAATATACCTGAAATTTAATTGGCATCGGTTGAAAAACCTTAAAACACAGGAGTAAAAAGCTATAAAAAAAAATGAAATTAAGCAATGTAATATTAAGAATAATAATAGTCAAAGCAAAATAATAATTATAATTAATGGTCTTCGCTTTGTATGATTGGAATTGATTATGCCTCAGAATATTTGACAAAATTTCAAGAAGTTATAGAATCTCTAAAAATTAATTAAAATTGTAAATACGAATAATAAAAAAAATGAGCTTAATGATAAGGACATTCCAATTTTAAACAAAAAAAAGATTAAAAATATAATTAAATAAACATTTAAAATATGCAAAAAAAATAAATATTAACTAATACTTATTAGTTTATTTTAATTAGTATCATTACTATTATTTAGCAAATCCTACTAATAATTTTTTAATTTTTTAATTATCTGTTTCTTATGCCCACTTCTTTAAATCTTTTATTTTATATTTCATCTTATTTTTACTTGATTCATTTAATAATAATTAAATAATTTCTGAATATTCCCATCGAATAGCTACTTCTATTGGCAACTCTTCAATTTTTTTAATACTTCTTATAGATGAATAAATAGTAGATAAGCAAAATGGATTGCACCCATTTTCTAAAAGAAATATTACTATTCGTTAATTTCCATGCTTACAAGCGGTATATAAAGGTGTTTATCCTAAATAAGGTTTATTTAATAAGTGATCAGTATTGTTTGTATTTCACATATATCTAATTTTATAAATAAATTAATAAAAATACTTTTTTGGATCATTTTCAATTAATTTTCTTAATCTGATTAGATCATTTTTAGAACCGGATTCACAGGCTTTATGAAACATTTCTAATCTTCGTATTTCTGAAAAATCACTTGATAAATTATATCGAGGAGATTGACTAAATTAAAATTTTTTACTAAATTTAAAATAAATATAACAAAGGAGATTTGCAGCTCAACCCAGGGCTCAACCCAGGAGATTCTGGTATATCCTTGAAAGTTTAAACGAAATCTTCTTCAAAAAATTATTATTCCTTTTAATTCTATAATTAAATGGGATTAAATTATCATTATTTTTCAAAAAAAACTTTAGCTATTTAATCCACTTAAGTGTGCTTCATTAATGCAAGTGCTTTTACTGCATTAGCTAATTTTTTTCATAATTATTACGCTCTTGTCATTTCACTTCATTTTTATGTAACTTTTCTAATAATAATAAAAAATTTATATGTTATCACATTGTTTCATTTAGTTTATTATTATCATTAATAAAAGACATTATCTCACCATTATTAAGTAGTCCCATGATATTTTAGGTTGTACGAGTTAATGCATTTTAATGCTTCATTAAATATTATTCAATTTATTATTTTTATATTAAGTTATTTAAAGCTTATTTTGGGTTATTCTTTCTCTTTATCATATCTAGAGGAGAATCCATATTTATTAGTAAAGGAAATGATTGTTTTGTTTATTAGAGTGTTGATTCACTGTTAAAAGTCTAAAAAAATTAATAATTAAGACTTTATCTACAAAAAAATTAGTTCCAAATTCTTTTGCTGATTCATAATAAGGTAATTTTGATGGAGATAAGGATGTATCATCATATTATTGTTTTAAGAGTAATTTTAAATTTTTTGCAAAAGTTTGGGTATTGACATTATCCATGAAATAATAGACAGAAAAAATTATAATTTATTTAAATTTATAAAGCAAAAATATTATAAATTTTTTAAATTTTCATTTTTTTTCATTTTGTATTGTTGTTTAAAAATTTGGTTACTAAAAAAAAAATTTTAAGAAGAAAATAATAATTTAACATCTTTATTATTATTATTTTTATTTTTAATCTATCCTAATAAATTAATAGAAGTGAAAAAACATTAGTTTTATTGTTTGCCCTTTTTAATAAAGATTAAAACTATAAAATAATTTAAACTTCAATGAAATCAATTTTTTAATTTAACAAAATTAAATTATCATCAATATCGTTTTCAAGTTTTAATAACTGTTTATGCAAATAATAATACTTTGAATTTTTAGAAACAATTTTTAATTCTTTTTTATTCTTAAATTTTTTTATAAGTCTTTTTACTTATAAATATAAAATTAGTATCAACATTAATGAATTTCCAAGTTTTTAAACTATACTAATAAAGAATAGAGTTTTTCCAATCGAAAATATTTCATCAAGAGAAGTATTATCTATACTTCCCAAATAGTATACCATTAAAAAATAAAGCAAAATTATAATTTCATTAAAAATCGAAACACTAAATTTAATAAATTTTTTGAAAGGATTAAGAAAATATTAGCAACACATATTGAGAAAAATTAGAATTATGGAGAAAAGTAACTAAAATAATGGATATTTCCAACAAAATACAATTAATAAGATTATTAATTCATATTTTAGTAGGTCAAATAATGGGTAATATTTTTAATACAGAGAATTATTTTTGTATTCTTCAAATAAAAAAGAAAATTTATTGGATTATTTCTGAGAAGTACTTTTTATTTGAGGTTTATTATTAGTTTCAAAAATAATCTTCCATAAGATATAATAGCTTATTATTGAAAGAATTTTAAAAATGCATGCTAAAAGAAAGTTCGTAGCCCCTAAAAATGATGTTGTTAATGTTTAAAAACGAATATTAGTCCAAAGGTACAACGATAATTTAAATGAATTCAACAAATAAAAAATTATTGTAAAATTTCAGATAAATAATTTGTAAATGCTTAAAAAAATTGCCTTTCCAACATTTAATATTTTCTCTTTATATGATAGATTTAATAGAATTCTTTATTATAACAAATTTTTTGTTTCTAAATAATTATGTAAATACATTATGCTCGCAGAAATACATCAAACTGTTAGAATTTTAAGTAATAAATATAAAAGATTATTAAGCATAAAGGATGAAACTTCCCAATCATAAAATTTTCCTTATAATTAGTTTTTATCCTTTTCTGATTCCTTAAATTAGTAATTTATTAAATTACTGCTTGATGAATTCAAGATTGCAAGAACATTTTTAGGGTAAGTAACATTGATAAATTTTATTATAGTAATAACTTAAATAGCTATTGCACTCTAATAGCCTTAAGAATTACCCCCAAATAAAGATGCTAAACTTAAACTATCACTCTATTAAATATTTAATTAAACAGAAAAAATTTTACAGCAGAAGAAGTTTATTCAGCTGCATCAGCCTAACTTTTAAGTTACTACCTTTATTAATTAGTCATATAATAATAATTATCAATATCAATTTCAAGAAACTCAGGATAAAAATAAATTGAACAAATTTTAGTTCCTTAACTATTAAATTATTAGCTCTAAGTAAATTAAAGTTTCATAATAGGATTTCCTTTAATTGATTCTGTAAAGTTGATTGCAAGTTAAAATGTTTCTTACATATTTTCACTATCCTTGCTTTAATATTAAGTAAACTTATAACTATAAGGAAAATCCATTCCATTCAAATAAAATGTACTCTTCATATCAACAACATCACCTGTAATTTAAAACTAACTTTCTTTTAATTTTTTAATTTTCAGTTTAAAAATCTCTGGCTCCAAAGTTTTTTCAATACCAATTTCCACAAAATCCTCAAAATCTTAACATTTTTCATTAAATACATTAAAGCACTTATTCTTTTCACACTTTTAAATAGCATCTAATTTAACCACTTCTGATGAATTCTAATCTCCTTAATATTCCATATTAATTGGCGAATAGCTTGCTCCTATTATAGCTGAATTCATTTAATTTGATGAATCAACACTAATATCTTTTCTTTAATTTGCTGTTATTTTTAATCCTCCTAACTGTGATGAAGAAAAGGTGTTTAAATAATTTATTTAAATTAAGAGTAGTTGTTAGGCTTTTTAAGTAAATTACGCATTGTAATCCTTATTTTATTATAGACTACCTATTAGAACTTAAACTTAGAGATATTTTAAGATATTTCCTTCAATTTCTGTTGCAATTTTTTCAAAGATTATAGATTTTTCAGCTGAAAGAAGTCTAGTTGAAGATTATTTTGCCTCTTTGACTATTATTTTTAAGAGAAAACTTATAGGATTTTCAAGAACTTAAACTTCAGATTTTATTTACATTTTTATGCAATCATCCTCATTTGGGCCTATGCAAAATGGACAGGATTAAAAACATGTTTTGCATTTGTAACTTGTTGGGTCATTAAAGGTTCCTATAAAATAATAAAATAAAATTTTTAATTTATTTTTTACCCTTTTAGTAAAATTCACAACTTTTAACGCATTATAAGTTATCTAAAGTCTGATAAGTATATTAAGGACAGGGATTATATTCTATGCATTGTCCTGTCTTATCACAAGTCTTGCAATTTTCATGTTACTCTAAGCAGTCCTTGCAAGTAGTCATATTTGTATCGTCCAATTATACAAGAAAAGTATCTAAAAATGTTCTTTTATTTAATATAAATTTATAAAGACTTTGAGGGCATTCACATTCTGTATAATTATTAACAACAATAAAAGGATAATCGCATTCTAAACATATTTTTTTTGTTAAACATTTTTTACAATGACTAATAGATTCATTACAAAATTAACAAACAAGTGAATCATCACTATAATATCCATCAATGCATCTGCATTCAGTTTCTTTCAATATTTTTAATTATGATTCATCACATTCGGTGCAATTTGAGTCATAATATCCATTACAATTTAAACTTAAATTTTAATTAACTAAATTTATCAAATAAACCATGTCACGTGACAAATTTAACACAATGGAACACCCCATTGACTCCAATATCTTAAAGGACAATCACAAGAATTTGATTCCTCGTAAAAAGTTCTTAGTGTAAATTCTTAGCAAGTCAAGCAATTATTGCTTGTTCCATTATAACAAGTTAGGCTATTAAAAAAAAAAAAAAATTAATTAAATTTTTTTAAAAAATAACCAAGAATGGTGACAGGGTTTGCATAATTCATCAATCCCATCATCATAGTAGCCTGGAATACATAAACATTAATTGTTTTTGAATTCACGAAGATTTGTTTCATTGCATTTGAAGCAATTATTACTTTTATTTCCTCAGCATTCATAACTATAAAATAATTTTTGATAAGACTTTTTAATCTTACCAAGAATAATGACAAGGCGGACAAACTTGTGTCTAACCTTCATAGAATTTCGAATCACATGGACAAGTACCATTTAAACCTGAAAAATCCTTTCTATGATATTCTTCAGCACTACATGTAAGGCATTAATTATAGTTTATCCCATTACATGTCCAACTTAAAAATTCATACAAAAAATAAAATAAAAAACCATGAATAATGACAATTAACACAAATTTCATTTCCTATATCATAAAAATTGGGTTTACAAGGGCAAGTATAATTAGTCTCTGAGTAATCCCTCCTATTTGTTTCACTGATATTACAAGCAATACAATGATTTTAGCCGAATGCTATACATTCCAGACTATATATAAAAATATTATGGAAAGAAAAACCAAGTATAATGACAGTCAGCACACATTTCAGTCGAATTATCAAAATACCTTTGATCACATGGACATTAATTACCAAGTAAGGAGTTATCATATATTTTAGTTCGATGATATGAAGAATTACAGGTAAGGCAATTAAATTCAGCATCACATGATTCACTAAATAATTTTTTTAAAAAAAGTATTATTAACCAAGTATAGTTACATTTTTCACATAAGTTTGTACTATTATCATAGTAGCCATCTTTACAAGGACAAGTTTTTAATGATGCATTAAAAACTCTAAAATCAGAGGAATTGCAGGAAGTGCAATTATTATAACTAGTATTTGAGCACTCTAAACTAAAATGATAAAAATTAATTTAAAAATAATGCAAGGAGGGAAGAAAACCAAGTATAATCGCATGCATCACATACATTTACACTATTATCAAAATAATGATCATCGCATAAACAAGCATTTGATGATAATGTACGATGATCGTCTGTATTATTGCAACTTAGACAAGAAGAATTAGTAGTTCCATCACAAGTTCAACTAATAATTATTGTTATTTTAATTTTTTATTATAAAAAAAACCATGAATAATGACAAGCAGTACATAAAAAATTTTCTAAATCATAAAACCTTTTCTAACAAAAGCATTTATTTTCAGTTGTTCCGTCATTATCATCCAAATTCCGGTTATTTATATCTGCACATCCTGTACAATTAGGATTTTAATCCATAATTTTTATTGTTTATCCCTCTCACCAGCCAAAATTGTTTTCAGGTATTTAAATTAGGAAAGTTATTTCATTAGTAGTGGTGTAGACAGTTTCATATGTTTCATTGAGAGCAACATTGTAGAGACCAATTTTGTATAAAGTTGAGCTAATTTGTTTTTAAATGAAAACAAAACAAAAAAATAAAAAAACTTATCAAACTGAGCAAATGCAAGAATATTAGAAAATTTTGTTGTAATAAATTTTGAAATAATTTAATTTAATAAAAATTTTTGTTCCCATTGGCTATTTTCAGTGTTAAATTCGATAATCTTAAAAAAAAGGATTAAAAAAACAAACAAATAAAACCTTTAATGAATTCTCTAACAATATTGCAATATATCCTGAATCTGTTGAAACCAATCTTTTGATATTCCCAGATGTATTGTAAATTTCTGGAATATGCGTATTATCAAATAAATTTGGAATTAAGTAAATTGAGAAATTATCTAATGCTCCAACCAAAAAAGTTGAATCTTTAATTATTATTAAAAATACCAAATAACTATAATAAGAAATTGCTTCAATATCCTTAGTAAAATCATATGGTGTTTCAGTACTAGTATTTTCTGTATAATTTCTCCTAATAATGCTAGAATTTACAGCTCAATAAAGATAATCGCCAACTGATAACATTCCAACAATATTATAATCATCTACACTGTCTTTATATGTTAAAATAGTTGTAGCTGATGTGTTTATATTATTATTAATTATTTCTGTAATATTAATACTTGTAAGATAGTATTTTTAGGAGGTAGTGTTTTTCTTATAAATTATTAAATAATCTTCTTAATCTTCAATACTTAGAATTTGTTTTAGTGTTTCAGTAAAGGTAATGTTAACTTTTAGTATAAATATATTGAATAGAAAAGAGTAAATTAAAAAAAATACTATTTTAGGATACATTTGACCAATTTCAAAGCGCAATAATTGTATCATTTAAAATTCCTGCCAAATAATTTTTATTTTAGATGTAAGTCTAGAAAAAAAAACAATAATTATAAATTTAAAAAAGTTTTGCCAATTCCGATATTTAGGATGAAGCTATAGTCGCAAATTCTTCGCTACAATTTTCAAGACTTAAGGAAGTCCTTATCCTTAGGACTAATATTAGTACTGTTATGAATTTCGAAATCATTGGAATTATTCTTTTGTTTTATTTTCTGAAAAATTTAGTTTGAAATTACAATTTATGTTATTCATAATTTTAAGTAATGAGTAATTGAGTTTTAATTAATTAAAATAATAATTTTTTTTTATTATAAGGTCATTAGCAAATAGTTTCTTATTATTTTTTTATAGAAAATTTTTGTTAATAGGAAATTAAAAATATTAAATATAATAATAAAAATATATTAAATTATTTTTTAATATTAATTGATTAAATATTTTCAAATAAATAGAAAATCAAATTTCTCAGCAATGTTCTTGAAAGAATAATTGGAAAATATATTTGATACATTTAATGAAAATTTAGATAATTTAATTAATTTCATTAATAAATTTCCCAAGAAGAAATGCTTTTTTCAATTATTAGAAAGCCAACTTAAATTGTTATAAAATCCTTAACTTCTTGGGGATATCTAATATAAGAAACATGTCCTTAATAATCTAAATGATTTCTAAAATTTATTTAGAGAAATTGATAAATAGTTGAATCAATTACCTCAAGAATTTTTTAATAGTTTTGGATATAAAAATTAAGAATCTTCTTTGAAAAACTTGAGATAACTTATGGAAAGTTTAAATGAACTTGTAAAGAAATATCTATCTTACAACCTCCCATACAATAAATCCTTAATTTTAGATAAAAATTAGAATCTTTAAAACCTTTTAGATGAAATTGATAAAATAAATTAATCCAAAGCTCAAAATTTTACAAATGAAATTGCTTATTTTTTTTGAATATAATTCGTGCAATAAAAAAATATAATAACAAAAGATGAATTTAATTAAAAATTGATTGAATTTTGTAACAGATTTTCAATAAATACAGTAAATAATTTCTTAATAGAATCTGAAATTCCTAATGAGATTAATTAAAAGGTTATTGATAGTTTTATGAATAAATTTTGAACTTAAATATATTATGAAGTATTAGTTGAAGAAAGTTAATGGAATTATTATATTGGAGATGAAGCTATTCTCCTTTTGCAATTTCTTGAAAAAGTATAAAATTCAAGTACTTACGAAATTATTTCAGAAGAAAAAATTTCTAATAAAGATTAAACTCCAACTTGGATTGTCAAAACTATAAATCAAGAAATTAAAGTCAATAAAACTGGAAATAGTTAAAATTAAAAAGTCCTCAGTAGAATTCAATATGATAAATTGACAAAAAAATTTTAGTTATAATGCCTTAATGTACTAAACGATCAGACTCAATTGAAAGTGGATAAATATGGCTTGAAATTAAAAAATGGAACAATTATAAATTTAAGTAATTAAGCATTCATAGAAGTATAAATTGGAAAAACAGAATAAGAAGAAGAAGTTGAATTAACTGTTCCTTAATTTGCTGAAAATCAAAAAAATATTTTAGCTTAATATTACTTGAATAGCCCAATAGATTAAAATAAGATGAAACTATCAATAAAAGAACCAATGTAAGAAATAATATTTATATTTATATAAAAGGCCTTAATATATTCTAATAGCTAACTAGGAGAAAAATATATTTTTTATTGAAAAAAAAGGTTAAAATATAAATATTCCTGATAAAGAGCCTGAATAGTATGATTACAAAATAGAGTGGAAATGCGATAGTAATAAATGTTGATATCTAATTGATAAGTAATAAAATTAAACTGTTCTAAATGGAAATTCTTAATATTAGCTTAATTTAGGAAAATTTATTCAAATATAAATTTTAAAAATTGATAATAATGGGGGTGAAAGTAAATTATATTTATAAATTGAAAATGAAAGGTTTTTTAAATTATTAAAAATTGGTAATTTTTCTATAGAAAAACTGATGGCTTTTTTAACGCAAATGGAGAAAACACAATTTTTCATATTGGAAGATATGATTCTTGTGATCTTTCAATAAAAAGTTTAAAAATTTCTGGATTTCATTGTTAATTGGAATATAAAACTAATGAATGGTTTATTTATGAAGAATTGAATGGAAAAAAATAGTCATAAAATGGAACATTTATTTCTCTTCTTAATGAAGGGAAATAGTCTCCAGATGTTTTAGAATTATAAAATGAAATGATCATTGCCTACACTTCTGGAATGTTTAAAACATAAATAATTGAAATTTAGAATTGAAAGAAAAAAATAAAAATAAAAACAAAAACTTTTTTAAATTAATATGTATTGTTTTTGTTTTTAATAAAGTAATAAAATTTGTTAAGTTAAAATTTATTCCTTTTTTTAATGACTGAAGAATATGATATAATTATTTATGGCACAGGATTATAAGAATGCATTTTTTCTTCTCTATTCTTAGAAGAAGGCAAAAAAGTCCTTCAATTAGACAAAAATAATTTGCATGGTGGTCAATCTCTTGGTTTAAATTTTACTTAACTATGACAGCATTATCTACCTGATGTTCTTTTATATCCCTCTTCTTTTGGAATTAGTTAATAATGAAATTTAGAAATATTTCTTAAATTTGTCCTAGTTAATGGCGATTTTTAATAATTATTGAAAAGATTAAATATTTATAGTAAAATTAAATGAATGAATATTGAAGGTAATTGTATTTATTAGAAATCTAAAAAAATTATTGAGGATAAATTAATAGTTTATGAGATTCCAATCCACAAGGATCAAATTTTGTAATCAAAATTAATGTCCGTATTTTAATAAAGAAAATACCTTTCTTTTCTTGAATTTGCAAGATAATATACATGAAATAAAGAAGAAACTCATTAAGGAATGGATTTAAATTAAATAAATTTTTCCTTTTTAGCTAAGCAATTTGAACTTGAAGCGAATATTATTGATTTTATTGGACATTCTATTGCTCTTTATAAAAGTGAAGATTTTCTTGCTTTGCCTGCATCGGCTGTAATAAAGAAAATTTAGATTTATTTGTATTCTATGAATTCTTGCGAGAGATCACCTTGAATCTATCCCGAAAAAGGAATAAGTGTTATTATTGAAGAATTAATTAATTAAAATAAAAGTAAATTTTAAATGACTCCTCGATTAAATGCTTAAATTAAAGATATTTTCTATAATGATAAAGAAAAGCTTTGAGAACTTAAATAAAATTAGACATTGCTTCGTTGTAAATACTTTATATGTGATCCAAATTATTGGATTGATTTTAAATAAGAAACAATTTCATAATAAAGTGTAAAAATGTTGAAAGTAGTTTGTATTACAAAATCTCCTATTTTATTATAAGATTAAAAGCTAAATTCAATGCTAGTAACTCTGAGTGCAAAATAATGTGGAAGATTATTTGATATTTATATTTAGTAATTATCACCAAAGTATTTAGTTTGCTCCAAATAGTTTTATATGGTTATAATAACCACACTAATAGAAACTGCAAACCCTGAATCCGAAATAAGTTTAGCTTATTAAATTATCGGACCTATAGTTTAGAAATTTATCACAATAACTGATATTTTTATTCCAGTCTATAATTAATTTAATAATTCAAATAATAATAGTAATTTTTATTTAACTGACTGTTCTAATGAATAGCCAAATTTAGAAAGTTAGTCAATGAATATTAAAAAAATTTATGAATTAATAACTAAAAAAGAATTAAAGTTAGATGAGTATGACTAATGAATTTATTTTATTAATAAAAATTTGTAATATTTTTTTAAATTTTTAAATGTAATGAAATAATTAAAATAAAAATTAAAATAAACTTAAATCCAATTTTTAAATAATTTTCTAAATTTGAATTTTTTAATAATTTTACTCATTTTGACATCATTTGAATAAATTCATTATAATCAATCTAAAATTATATAATTTATATTAAATAATTACCTCTCCATCTCCATTTGTATCAGCGTCCTTAATCATTTTTTTAAAATAATCCTTCGGCATTTTAGAATAATGTTTATCATCTTAATAAAAAAGTAAATAAAATTAATATTTTAGAAATTTCACTTCCTAGAATCTGCTCTAATTCATGAGCTGAAATTTTTCCACTTCCATCGATATCAAACATACAGAAAGCCATGTATAATTTCTCAGATTTCATATAAATATTTTTCTCCATAGTCGCAGCAATAAATTCTAAAGGTATTAATATACCTTATAATAATTTAACCTGTATAATCAATTTTTCCATTTCCATCAGTATCAATACTTTTTAAAACCTCTTACAGTTCCTTATAATTTTCCTTTCCTTATATTCCTGCAGTCATTTCTTCAACAGTAAGTACTCCATCACTATTTTTATCTAAAATTGTAAATAATTTTCCTAATTCTTAAATTTCATTTTCATTCAATTAGCTAGCAATATAAGTTAAAGCAGCTTTTTTTAATTTATGTGTGTTTTAAAAATTCTTTAATGCAATGAAATTTAATTATTTCAATGAAGTTAATTCAGCTTTATCTGCTAGCATCCATGGGTGCTAAAGGACTTGCTAAGGAGTAAGCCGCAACTTAGGCTTTACTAGCATCTTATTAATCAAATCCTTTGCAGATGAAGAAACACCATAAAATTCCGGAACTTTTATTTTTAAAAAAAAATAAAATAATAAACTATCAAATGAATATTCTCCAAGCCTTACTGAATCCAATATTTCTTAATCATCATCACCGTAAAAAGGAGGGACTCCAGAAAGTAATATATATAAAAGCACTCCTGCTGACCAAATATCACAGCTTTCATCATAATCGCCTTCAAGAACTTCAGGTGAAATATAATAAGGCTTTTTGTTAATTAAAATTATAAAGGAAAAAAAAAAGAACTGTTCCAGCTTTAGTAGTCATTGTTAATTTTTTACCTTTTTGGCCCTTTGAAATTATTGCTTGCTAATCAAACCTAATCGAGTTATTTTGAGTTATTTTTATGATTTTTTTAAATTTTTAAAAAAAACATTGTAGAAAGACCAAAATCAATAACTTTTATTGGTGAATCCTCTGATTTTGTTAGATATAAGAAATTCTCAGGCTTTAAATCGCGATGGCATATTTTTTTTGAATGACAATAGTTAAGAGACTATAAAAAAAAATAAAAAAATAATTATAAATCGAATTTTCATACATTCATCATTTAAGTAAATACTAATCTAGCTTCGTGTTCTGAAAAATGGCCCTTTGCTATAATTCTATCAAATAATTCACCTCCCTCGCAGAATCTTATAGAATAATTTATTTTATTTTTAAAATTAAAGAAACTCCATAACAAGATAAATATTACGTTAATCCTCAAAAATTTCATATAATTTAATAACATTGGGATGATCCTAAATTAATTAAATTACCTTTAAATAAATATTTAACTAATTATCTCAATATTTCTATTTCAGATTTGAATTTTGATTAATTTGTCACTTTATTTTTAGGAATAATTTTAATAGCTCTTACTTCCTTAGTATTTTTCAAAACAGCCTTAATTACTTATCCATAACTGCCAGCACCAAGAAGCTTTATTTAACTATAAAAATATTTTTAGAAAGACTTGCTTTGTATCCATTGAATAGCATTTGTCAATCTTCTTGGGCTTGTTTGTTATGAACCATTATTTTTTTAAAACAATTCCGCTTTCCATAAGGCTTTTATGATTTTTTAAATTAATTTTGGTTTTTATTATTTTATATGAAACAATTATTTAATAAATAAAATAAAATTTAACAAATAAAGGTATACGAAAAAAATATTATATTTATAAATGAAAAATAATAAATTTATTAATAAAAAATTGAAATATTTTATTAATTCATTTGACTTCAGTTATTAAATTTAATTTAGAATTTTATAACCCGAAATCTGGATTAGAGTGATGAAGAAACCTTTTTAAAATTTTTTTATTAAATTTAATAACTTTCTGTTAAATTAATATTATTGCACTTAGTTTTTATGTTTTTTCAATATTTCTTTTTAATTAAAATACAAATTAATTTTACGATTATCATGATTACTTTTTTCTTTAGTGTAACTAATAATTTTTAGCTTAAAATAAAATTACTTTTATAATTTTGACACCATTCTTTTAGCAAAAAAAAAATTTTCTTCTTATAATTTTAAATTTTAAAATTTTCTCACTTCTGACTTTGATTTCTCCATTTTAGCTTTAGACTGAACAAACTCTTAATTTTACTAAAATAAATATAATTTGAAAATTTATGAAAACAGAAAAATTTGATTTTCTTTGAGAAATTTTTAAAAGTTCTGATAATATTCTTTCATTTTATTATGCAATTGCTCCTTATTATACTTTCAGTTGTTTTTGCCTTCATTAAGTATGCTAATTTTCTAATTTTTTGTAATTTGGCAAAAATTTTTGAAATCTTTACTCTGAAAGAATAGCTTGAATTTTTTATTTATGTCTTAGGAATTCTCTTTAAAAAAATATTTATATTATAAAATAATTGTTGCTTATTTTCATGAAAAAGAGTAACAATATTATTAGAAACTGACATTTTCTTTTGATTTTATAAATAAGTAACTTTATAAAATAAATTTTATAATGATAATAAATAAATAATTATTTTTTTGAGGAAATTGTAGAAAAAAATTTTTATTCACTAGAATGTAATTAATGTTTTGAGTGAAATTATTTATCTTTTTTGATATTAAATTTGACTAGCTTTTTAACTTAAAAACAAATTGCTTTATTAAATAAATATAAATTATTTTTTCAATTTTTTAAATGTCATAAATTTAAAAATCCGAAAATCAATTATTAATTCATGAAGAAACACTTGCAAATTTTAAAGGTTAAAAATGAAATTAATAAAATTATATAGATCTTTCAAAATATGATACGATTAATTATGATATTAATTAGCCATAAGATGAGGATGAATGTTAAATTACATTAACACAATTATTTTTTTTTCATTTTATTTTTGCTAAAGAGGAAATAGATTCTTAAATATAATTGAAGGAATAAAAAAAAGAATGGGATTATTCTGATTTTTGCAATATTTGTAAAAGAAAATTTGAGACAACTGCTTTAATTATGAGACATCATTGGTAATTTTATCTTAAAATTATTAAAATTTTTATTCAACATAAGTCGAGCTTGTGGATAAGAAATTTGTGGAGAATGCTCCAAGTCTAATAGAATATAATCAGCTAGAATATGTGATCTTTGTTTTGTAAAGATTTGTAAAAAAGCTGTTTTTATATTTTATTGTAATATAATTATTTTGTTCATTATTAGTGAATTTCAGAATAAGTATTGCTGCTAAAAGAAATTGATGAAAAAATAGTGAATGAAGATGAGCTTATAGATTCAGAGATTTAACTCACAAAAGAGCATAAGCAAAAAATTAAATAATTATAATAAGAAGTAATATTAATAAAAAATTAATTATTTTTAATAAAATTAATAGTTTGTAAAGCAAGAAGAAGAAAATAAACAATAAATTGAAAAATTAGAAAAAAATAAAATATTTAAGGAAAAATAGATTTGCTTAACAGATGAACAATTAATAAAAGAAGAAAAAGAAAAAAATTAATGTTTATTAGAATATAATAAAATTTAAGAAACATGGAAAGCAACTAATGAAGAAGTTTAAGAAATGTAAAATTATGAAAAATAAATTGAGGAATCCATTAATTAAAAGAAATAAGAATTAGAAAAATTAGGTGAAAAAATAAATAGTTTATAATAAGAGGTAATTTTAAATAACAGAATAAGTAGATTTTTAGAACAATTTATCAGAAAAAATTATTCAATACAAAGATATTTATCAAACCTTATAAAATTTATATGAGTCTAAATCATGAAATGTATTATTGAAATCAATTTTTGTTTTATTTTTTAATAAAAAAATTATTTAAATAATTTTATATATTTAGTCATTATTAAATAAAAGCTTACTCCAGAAATAAATTTTAATACAAATATTAAAATTAAGTTTGAAAAAAAATATTTGCCAAAATTTAATGATGTTAATCATAACTTTTCTCTTATTTAAAATACTCAGTTTTATTCAATTCCTTATTGCATTTAAAAAATGGTTCCATAAATAAATTTCTATTTAAATAGTTTGATTTTGTTTTTTAATTTGAAATCAATAATAAGTAAAATTTGATATAAATAAAATAGTTAATAACAACTATTTATGATGGTTGCAATTTAAATTTATAAATTTTTAATAAAAATTAAAAATATTATTTTGCAAAACAATAAAGATAAAATAAATTAACTCCTATATTATTTAAATTCAAAAAATTAACTTTTAAATAAAATAATTATAATTATTTTTTTTCAATAATATAGTTAAATTAGCATATAATAAATTTATACCAATTAATTTGGAAAGAAATAATATTAAAAATGAGTTCAAAAAATTAAAAAAAACTGAGAAAAAAAATTTTAGACATTTGCAGTAATTTAGCAACCCAAGATAGCCGTGAAGATATAAAAGCAGATTAAGTGCTATCTGCTCTTAAAAAAGAACCACCTTTTGGCAGATTGCCTGAAGGAATACTACTTAAAGAAATCAATGAATTTTTAATTAAGTAAAATTAGAAAAAATAAGTAGAAAAATAAGGTATTAATAATTTATAATTAATTGATATTTGTAGCTCCTGTCTAGCTAAATTTCATGAATAAATCCTTACCATTTATGAAATAGCATGAAAAAAACATTGCTAAATAATAAGAAGAAGATAAAGACAATGAAAGCAATATTTATAAAAAAGTGAAACTAAATAATGAAGAATTATTAAATTCTGTTCCTAATCTATCAGAACTTGGCGGAATAAAAAATCTAGTAAGCGAACTTCTTGATTTCATAGAACTTCCACTTTAATCAAGCAATATTGTCAGTTAATTAAATATCACTTGGAGAAGAGGTATTTTGTTAACAGGATTGCCTGGTAGTGGCAAAACTACAATAGTTTTTGCTTTATTTTTAATGATAATTATTTTTTTCAAGGCATTGTCGATTTGCAAATATATGAATAAATAATATGGAATATCATTTTTTTATAAAAGCAGTACGGAAATAATAGGGGGTATATCAGGTGAAAGCGAAAATAATATTCGTACATTTTTCAACGATGCTTGCAAAAATGCGCCCTCAATGTTTCAACTCAAAAAATTAAATTTAATTATATTTTTTAGTGTATTTCTGGATGATATTGATTAAATAGGAGGCGGAGAAACTGGTCTTAGTGGTTCAAAGGATATGCTTAAACGAATGACTTGCTAATTATCTTAATCTTTAGATAATTTGCCTTCAACAGTCTTTGTAATTGGAGCGTAAAAAAAAATTTGTTTTTTCTAATGAATATAACCCTTTTACTAGAACCAGTAAGCCTGAAAATCTTTCAACATAATTACGTCGTTCAGGAAGATTTGACCGCGAATTAACTATAAGCATTCCTGATGAACCAGAGAGACTAGAAATCCTTGAAAAGCTTTTAAATTCCTTGCCTATCCCTGAAAAGGAAGATCTTATGGGGGAACTTGCGAAGAAGACTAGTGGGTATGTTGCTAGTGATCTGACAAGTTTGATAAGAGAAGCTGGGTTTATTGCAACGAAGAGGATAGTGGAATAAAAAATTGTAGATAATATAACATTCTGCAAAGAAGATTTCATAAAAGGAACAAAACAAGTACAACCTACAGGTCTCCGTGAAGGGTTTGCTACGATTCCAGATGTAACATTTGATGATATTGGTGCATTAGAAGGCATTCGCACCGCTTTATATAATTCAATAATTCTACCAATAAAAACACCTTTAGATTTTACCAGATTTAATATGAATAGGAGTGCTGGAGTGCTTTTATATGGTCCACCTGGGTGTGGAAAAACACTTATTGCTAAGGCTATTGCTAATGAATCGCATGCTCATTTTATAAGCATTCGAGGCCCTGAACTTATCGACAAATTCGTTGGTGAAACTGAGCGTGCAATTCGCTAAGTTTTCAATCGAGCAAGGATGTAAAAGCCCTGTGTAATTTTCTTTGATGAAGTTGATGCTATTTGCTAAAAACGTGATGAACGTGCGGAAGCCTTTGGAAAACGATTAGTTAATTAACTTCTTGTTGAACTTGATGGTTGGGAGTTAAGAACGGATGTATATGTAATTGCGGCTACAAATCGTCCAGAAATAATTGATGAAGCTGTTCTAAGACAAGGCAGATTAGGAGAAAAAATGTATGTTGGTGTGCCTAATTAAAAGGAAAGAGAAGATATACTCCGAACATTGCTCAGAAAAGTCCCAGTGTGCTGGGAAGAAATAAAGGTGGATAAGATTGCCAGTAGTGAGAGAGTAGAAAGATTCAGTGGAGCTGATTTAGCTGCGTTGGTAAGGGAGGCTGGGATGCAGGTAATTTGATTGTAAATTTATTAATTTAAAGGCAATTTTGGAAAAGTCAGATATGTTGAGGGAAAGGCATTTTGTGAGTGCGTTAGAGAAGAGTAGGCCGTCGATTAGTTTAAAGGAGTTGGAGAGGTATGAAAAGTTGTAAGAGAAGTTTGAAAAATTTATCAAATGAAAGTTTGTATTAAAAACAATATTTTTATGTAAAAATTAGAAAATTTAAATAGTTTAATTTAAATTTAGTGAGTCAATAATAATAATTTTTTATAACATTGAAAAAAAACAAATAAATTTAATATTCAAAGTAAAGGAAACGTTTAAATTACAACTTTATTAGCTTAAGATAATTATTTTCTTATTTTCGTTTAAGGGAAATACCCCAATCTTTAATAAAATCTATTTATATGAATGCATCTTGAACCGCAAGCTAAATTATGCAATGAGCAAAATCTATTTAAATTGTTTCTTTGCTTAAGAAAAAAAAAACGAAACTATTTATAAAATGCTGAAAAGAATTCAAAAGTTAAATTAAATTTAGCTTGATATGATTAAGATCTTATTAACTATTTCTCAGAATTAAAATTTGGCTTTTAACTTTATCTTTATTCAATATTTTTACAAGAGTATTAGATCATATGAACTATTTTCTAATATTACTTTAAATCTTTAGTCTTTAATCTTTCAATATACTAATACATATCCTCAATTAATTCAGTATTCACTTATTCATCTTCATCCTCAGGTTGATTATTATTATCTACCACAAAAAAATTATTTATAAAACTATTTTATTCAACTTTACTAATCTTCATGTTATTATTACTACTACTACTACTTACTTCAGAGAAGACTAAAACTATTACCACTCATCATATTTTATTATACTTAATACCAATATGGTATTTATTTTGTAAATATTTTTGAACGGGATTTTTCTGGAGAGTTTGAAGGGTATTTTGCTTCTAAGTTATGGGTTCATCTGTCAGAGGTTAATGCATATCGGTTAGATTAAGAATGTTATAATAATCTTTAATTTTCTTAACTATTTAAAACAGCTATAAAATAAATCTTAAAATCAAAAATAATTGTTCTTTTTTAACTTGAAATAGATTAATTATTAGTTTAATTTTTTGAATTTGGCTTAGACAAGGGCCATCCTTCAAGCTCACTTTATTCACCTGTTCTTGGCTTCATAATAATTTTCTAGAGATTTGATGTTGAGCTATTTTTAAACATTTATTTTTGCATTTTTTGTTGAGTATTATAGTTTTTTGATAAATTTTACATTTTTTTCATTAGTTCTATTTATGCAGGCTGGATAGTCGTTTCTTAAAATACTTCAGAAAATTCAGAATTTTCTAGAACTTTCTTTAGAAAATCTTATTTCATTTCTTTGGGTTATTTAAATAATAGTTTTAGTAATTAGTTTATTAATATATTTTCACTATTTTCTTCCTTCTTAATTACCAAATTATTTTCTTCTTTTTATTAATCTTTATCTTTGACTTCATTATTTACTTCAACTTCAACTTCATTTAAATTAATAAACTTTTAAATAATTTTCTCCTTTTAAATCTCCAATTTTTCCTAAAATACATCCTCTGAAATCTCCCATATCTTTTCAAACACTTTCTAATCATTTTAAAAACTTTCAATTGCTTTATAATTCTTATAAATCCCACTTGTCAGGATTTAATAGTCTATTTCTATGGGATCCTCTGTAAAGGATTTTGATAATTTATTATTGTATTTAATAAATTTTTTTGTATTGAAATAGCTGCGGAGTAATTTTATTAGTTGTTAAGAATTTTCAGATTTTTGCGATAAGGTGTTGATGAGATTGTTTTTTTCTGTGAGGAAATTTGTTTAGAGCTAGACTGTTTCTTCGATTGTTTAGATAATTTCTGTTTTTTTTTCTATTAATTCTATTTTTCTATTAAAAAAAAACAAAAAAATTATAAAGTAATTTAAAATAAATAAAAAAACTTGCTTAAATCTCTTTTTAAATTTGATTATTAAAATTATAGTTCTTTATAATCATTAGAGAGACTTTTGATTTTTTCATTCTAATTTTCTATTTTTTCTTATTTTACTTCAAGTTCTTTCTTCAATTTATCAATTTCCAGAGTTAATTCTACTAATTTTTAATCTAATTCACTATTTTCAAAGCTAAAAGTATTAGGTTATGAAATTATTTCTTATTCTTCTTTATTTTTATTTTTTTTTTAATTATTGCATTTATCTATTTAATTATTATATAAATTGAAGAAAGACAATTATTCATTGCAATTTATTTTTTTAATTCAATAATTTATTTTTCCAACTACGCTTCATATTATTTATATTTTTTTATTTCTCCTTAAACTAAATCACACTAAAAACCAAATAACAACTTTTCAAAATAAAAAAAATTAACTTAACATCCTGAACTTTTTACAGGTTTAACAATTTTTTATTTCTAACAATAATTTAAAATATTTGACACCATTTAGGTTTATTTATTTTTAAATTTATCTAGTAAATCTGTTCTAACACTTTCACAAACTGCATATGAATTACTTGATTTCTTTTAAGAGGATTGCACTAAGCCTAGTGATGATTCAACTAATATTAATATTAAATTATTATGCAAAAAATAAAATTATTGTAAAAAACAATAAAATTAAAAGAATTAAAAATTACCTTCAGCAACTAATTGAAGAACATTCTCCTTACATTAATTATTACTAATAATAATTTTTTTAAGATTATTCATGACATCTGAAGGGTAAATTTTTTATGTATTGACTTTATGCTTTAAATGCCTAAAAAAATAAGAAAATTTAAATAATAAATAATAAAAACTAATTAATTATATCAAGAGTCTATTGAGATTATCTCATTAATTCCTGAGCTTATTAGCTTTTCTAGTCTATTATAAAATGAGCTTTTTCTTTAATTTCGTATTCGTCCATATCTTATTCTTATTGACCTCCTTGCATTCCAAAAATATTAATACTTGATTATTTTAAGTTTTACTCTGGTTAAATATTTTTATTTTATCGGAATTTTTCTTTAAAAATAAAAATAATTAGCAAAAAAATATGATAATAGTATCACTTTCATTTTCTTCATTTATTTATCTAAAATAAGCAAGATTAAGTTTCAATAGAAATTAAATTTAAAATTTCATATGATGGAAGAGTTGCAAAAATAAAATACTGAAATAATCAAAACTAGCTAATTTCAAGGTATCACAAATCTCAATAACACAAATCTCGTAAATCAAGCAAAAATTTTAAAATTCTGTTATAAAATAAGCCTCATGAAAGATTCTTTCCTCTTAGTTATCAAATCTTTTAAAGAAATTTTTGCTTAATTTTGAGAGAACAATAAAAGTAGCTTCAATTTTTTATCTTTATAAAAAATTGTTATTATTTTTATAAAAAAAGTAATAATAAAAGACGAAAAATTCTCACAAGTCATTGATTTTGCTTATTAAGCTGCTTCACTGCAATATTCTTCATCTTTTATTTTTTACATTTAATTATTTAATAATAAAATTCTAATATTAAATCTTTTCAATTTACAAAGGCTTAAAAATATAACAATATATTTAAAGAATTATTAATATTTATTAAAATAATGAATAAAAAATAAAAATTAAAGGACAGCTACAATTTCATTCAGGGCAAATCGTAAAAAAAGGAAGATTTTTTGCCATATAAGTCCCAGTTACTGCTAAATAGGCCAATCCAAATTTATTCATTCTATTCAGAAACACTTCTTAATCAATTGGTTGTTCCAAATGATGAGCAAATTTCTATGCAAAAAATGATGCAATTTATTATCTCCTAATATTCTAAGCATCCAAGTGATTAACAAGAATGCTTTTATTATTACTCTTTTTTGTAAGAATTAAAGGAGCAATTCCAGCTGAATTGCAAGCTTCATTTGATTTCACTTCTACAAATGCTTATTCATCATGAGTGCCTAGTAAATTTTATAAATCAAGTTTTTATCGTAAAGGGTTTTTTCGGTCTCATAGAAGTTTGAAAAATGATTTTAAAAACATTTAAACAAGTGGAAGACGAAGTGAATAGTACTCAGGATTACGTAATAAATGTTTTATATGTTCACAACCGTGATTTTAAGATGACATCAAGGCTTCGAGAAGTGTTTGTTATATTGTTTATGGTGCATTTCTCAACCTAAAAACAAATAATATAAAAAATTTATTGTTAATATTTATATTACACGTCTATTGAAATAGATATTCCTGTATCACGTTCCAAGTGCTCAAGTGCAATATCGTCAGTGCACATACTAAATTTCTATGGTTACATTTGGCTTAAATATTTAGAAAACGCTAAATCTATTTCTTCTTAAGTTAATTACTTACCAAATCCGAGCATTCCTTCATATCTAAATATTATATAGAGAAATATTGAGTGGAAAAAAAAAGTAAACACAAAAAGCCCTAGAATAAATTCTCCTGCATCGCCGCCAGGGGTTGCTATTACTTATTACGTATGTCTACCATCTAGACAAGTAAAAGGAGTGCTTGCAATATTTGCAAAGGTTAGTTCTCTTGGGTTTCCAATAAATGATGCAAGTTCATCCTTAGAAAATCCTGAAATTCCTTTTTTATCCTTTGGTAAAATAAATTTTTGTTTTTTTAAAATTTACTTAAATTAATTTTAATTTTGAAGGATCACAATGAGCTAGATCAGTTTTTTATTCTTCATCTCCTATGAAACAAATCAATTAAAAAAATAAATATTAAAAAATTATTATTAACCAGTTATACATTCACATATCGTTTCATACAATTAACCATTTATGCGAATTTTTCCTTCGATTTTTTATTTTGGGCTTTCGTTTTGGTTAATTTCTTACTGTTATTATTATTAACCTTAATTCTCTTAAACAGACATTACATTGTAAAATGTTGCATCTTGTTAAAGATAAGCAATTTTGGTAAAAATTAGCAAAAATAGGATTATTTTCATTGCTAATCGTTTTTTATTTTAATTAATTTTTATATATAAAAATAATGTTAAAAAGAGTTAATTAAATTAAAAATTTTAAAAATAGTAATATATAATTTTTATAAGTCATTAATTTTAGATTTCATTTGACTTTATTTCTTAATATTTTGAATTATTTAGTTATGTATTACTCATATCAAGGGATTAATGAAGAAATCTTTTAATAATAGTAAAATTATTATAATTAATAAAAAGTTACTATCTGTTAAATTAATATTATTAAACTTATTCCTTATGTTTCTTCAAAATTTCTTTTTAATTTAAATATTGATTAAGATTTCGATTATCATGATTGCTTTTTTCTATTGTATATCTAATATTTTAAGTTTTACTTAATAATAATAATAATACTTTTCTAATTTTTAAATCATTCTTTTTGCAAATTAAACATTTTCTTCTTATAATTTGGAATTTTCAAAATTTCTCATTATATGTTTTGACTTATCAATTTTTGCTTTGGATTCTGTAAATGTTTCATTTTACTAGAAAAATTAATTTAAATTTAGAAACAAAATTAACAGAAAAATTGGTCTTGCGCTTTGAAATTTTTAAAAGTTCTGATAATAATTTTTCATTTGATCTTGCTAATTACTCTTCTTTGACTTTATAAAAATGTTTATTTATTATGTTTTAAAACAAACCATTTAATTATTATTTTCTTCATTGAGAATGCTTATTTTCTTTTTTTGTAAAGCCAGATAACCCTTTTTTTCTATTTAATTTAGATTCTGAAACTATTTCTTTTATTTTTTATTTATGTCTTAAGAATTCTCTAAATAATATAAAAAAATTAAGAGTCTTTACTTATTTTAATGAAAAAGAGTTACAATGTTGTTGCTTGAGGAAAAAGGCTTTTTGAAAGTTGACTATGAAGTTGATCTTATAAGCATTTTTTAATTTTAATTAATTATAAATTTATTATTATTGAAGTAAAAATAATTAATATGAAACCTATATAAGAATTAAACTTAGAATAATGAAGTATTTTATCTCAATTAATTTTGAATATGAGCAAATTAAACAAAATTTCAATAAATTATTAAAAAATTTAAATCTTGATGAATTTTATTAAATAAAAAAACAAAAAAATTAACAGAATCATATTGTAAAATTAAAATTTTGTACTAAATTTCTCTGTTTTTTTTCAAAATGAGTGAATATCAACTATTTTTGGAGTTAAATGAAAAAACAAATCAATTTGAATAATTTACTTTCACAAATTTAACAGCATTACTGTATTAACCTCCTTTAAATTCATTTTAAAATCCTTCCTAAGAAAATAGCTACGAAAACAATTGCTCTATATAATGCAAGGATAACAAAGCTTTATCTAAAAAAAAAATAAGAATTACTATTGCTAAAGGATTACAAGACTTTTTAGAATTCAAAAAATTGAAAAGGAGAATCAATTTAGCTATTAATAATTCTTTATCAAAGAGCATTCTTGGCGATCGTGTTTTAGAATTAATAAAAGATCAAAAAACATATAATTTAAGAAATTTTAAAGGATGGAAAGCATTATTAAGCCATGAGGAATATGGAAAACATATATAACAATAATGTAAATAATTTTTTGGAAGGTCATTTATACTACACCATATTAAAAAATTAAAGATTAATTCTTAATATTAACAATAATATTTCAAAGAAATTGGCATTTTAAAGAAAGTTATCTAGAATTCTTAAAGGATACGACCAAAATTTATTTGAATAAATGAGAATTTATTGAATTTTTTTATCAAACATATAAATATTATTTATTTTGAAAAAATATAAACAATTGAAACTATTTTTAGTAAATTAAAAGGGAAAACAATTTTTTTATTTAAATAATCTCAATTTTCATATTCGTGAGTTAATTAGTTAGTTTTAGTTAGTCTTAGTTAGTGAGTTTTTTTTTTTTTTTTATTGCGTTTTATTTTTTTTAATTATTTTTTTTTCTGTTGTGATATAATTAGATTTAAAATTTTACTAAAATTATGTTTTTAATCAAATTTATTATAAATTTTATGTCAAATATTTTTTTGAAAAAGAAATGGAGGTTATTAAGTTGAAAAAATATTAAATAAAAAGATAATTGATGAAAAACTTTTTTATTTGATTAAATATAGAAAAAACATATAACAATAATGAAAATAATTTTGTGGAAGGACATTTATACTACATCATATTAAAAATTCAAAGATCAATTCTAATATTAATAATTTAAATAAATTGTTATTTTATAGAAAGTTATTTATAATCCTTAAAAGGTGAGACCTAAATTTATTTGAATAAAATGAGATTTTTGATTAAATACATAAAGTACAAATCCTGCGTTTTATTTTTTAATAGCTTTTTTTTATTGTTTAATTAAAAACAATAGTTTTTTAATAGTTTATTAATTATTTTTTTATGTTTTTAGTCTTTCTTAAGAAATAATATTTCCTAAAATTATTATTAAATTTTTAAAAAACTATTTAATTAATTTTTTTATAATTATATGTCAAAAATTTGTTGAAAAATGAATGGAGATTATCAAGTTGAATAAATATTAAATAAATAAATAATTGATGAGAAACCATTTTATTTGATCAAATGGATGTTTAAATAATAACTTTTTTTAAATTAATTATAGCGGTTATTCTATTAATGAAGCAACTTGGGAGCCTTTAGAAAATTTAAAAGGATGCTAAATGATTTTATAAGATTTTGAAGGAAAATTTAATTTAATTTAAGAAAAGTTAAAATAAATTGAAGAAATAAAAGAATGAATTAAAGAAACAATAAAATAAAATCAATCATAATTTGAAAGCTCCCAAACCTAAAAAACCTAATCAAATGATAAAATTATCAATAAAAAAATAAAAAAGCATAATACTAATAAAATTAATTCAAATAAGTAAATCTTTTAGCCTATTATAATATTAAAACCTCATAGAAAATTATAAGTTCAGCAAAATTAAATTGATTATGATGGAAACATCGAAAAAGGAGATATAGTAGCAAAAATTTTATAAATAATGGTATAAATATTATTTAAAATTATTTTTAGAGATAGAAAATTACAAACTAATTTTCATTACTTGTTGAATGGCGAGTCAGGCAAAATGGGTATCAACCCCCAAATAGTAAAGTTTTGACATCAGAACTAAATGGTTCAAGCAAATATCATTCTGATCTTTATCGAAACTTTATTGAGAATTTAATTAATAATAAAAATTGATTATTTTTAAAATTATTTTAAATTTTTAACAGATTTTTTAGAATTATTTGAGTTTTTTTTTATTGTAATTTTTATTTTGTCAATAAATATTTGTTATACTTTTACTTTTTATTGTACACTAATTTTCAAAAGTACTTCAAAGATAATTAACCAAATGTAATTAAAAAACTTAAAATTTATAATTCATTCCATCAAAAAAATTCAAATTTATTTTGAGGAATTATAAACTGCATAAACTGAGAATATGCACAATATACCAAGTAAAAAATAAGTCCTGCCTGTTTTTTTCTAAGTCTAAACACAATTTTCATCAATTTTGACAAGATTCACTTTATATTTTTAATATATATATTTCATCTTCCATTGTTTAATTTTTTTCATATTTAATAAATTTATAAAATTATGATCAGAAAACTACAATTTTTAAATATTTTCATATAATTGTAGCTATCTGATATAAATAATAGTATTTAAGGAAAAACTTTTAATTTTGATAAAAAATAAAATTTAAAACTAAAAAAAAATCTTTAAGAAAGCTCTCAAAAGCAATGCAAATTTCTTATTGTAAATTAATAACTCCTTTATAAACTTATTTTTAGACCCAATTAGAGGACTTGCCCACCATATTAGATGTCTTGCATATTATTTTGGTTTTGATTTCAAAGAAACCCGTTATACCAATATTGATGATTGGTTTAAGAAGGATAAGCAAGAAACTAACATGTTGTTCCCAAATCTTCCTTTGCTAGTTGATGGAGATTATAAATTGTCTGAAAGCAAAGCAATAATGTTATATCTCTGCATGAAAGCCTAAAAGGAAGAAATGCTTGGAAAAACCAATAAGGATAAACTGTTAATCGAGCAACTCTTAGGAGTTACTGGGGATTGTACAATGGCTTTGGGAAGGCCTTCATATTAAACTGATGATATTAAGGAATTTGAAAAGGCTTTTACTGATAAAGTGCTCCCTAAATTTGAAGATTTGAACAAATTCTTGGGAGATCGTTAGTTCATTGTTGGAGATTATTTAACTTTTGCTGACTTTACAATTAATATTCAACTTGAATATATTAATGCCTTTGCTAAGAAAGTCTTAAAGGTTAATTTTTATTATTATTATTTATTTATTTAATAAAATTAGGAAAGCATTTTTGATAAATATGCTAATATTAAAAAATACCATGAAAACTTTATGAATCTGCCTAAGGTTAAAGAATTTAACGGAAAATAGGAATTTGATTTGCCATTTTCTTCCCCTTATGCTAAATTTTAAGTTTGAGAGAAAAAAAAAATAAAATTTATTTTATTTCAAATTTTTGCAAAAAATTTATTTTCAAATCATTAATTTTTCTATAATTAATAAATATTCAAATAAAAAGGAATAATTTTTTGTTTTGAAAAATTATTTTAATTTATTTGTAAGAATTAATATAATTTAAATATAATAATTTACTCACTTATGTTATAAAAGTATTAAATTGAATAATTTCATTTTTTCAACATGATGAAAACAATTACAATATTACTTTCCCTATTATTCTCGCTTAATCCTTAAGAAATCAATAATTTTAACTCAAAATAACTAACCAGACTCCTTGCAGACAGTGAAATACAAAATTTAGATTTCGGTACCAAGAATGAAATAACTATTACCGAAAATTCAGTTACTTTTCCTTAAACTCAAAATTTAATAAAAACCATTAAATTTATTTAAGGTTGTCCCCGCAATTACTTATGCAATTTAAATCGATAATCCTTTATTAAGTATAATGGTTGAAGTTTCTTTCAGTACCTTATATTCAGATGGAACTTCAATTCGTCCAATTCTTGTTGCAAATCAAAATAGTGTTTCAGAGATTTCTTAACTATCTGGTTTGAATTCGGATAAACGAGATTTCAATAGTTATTAATAAATATTCATAACTATTTAAAAGATTTTTTGCAAAAAAAGTCCTATCATTATCTATAATTAAAAGCTTAAAATGATATAATGATTTAAGGAGAAAAATGATATATTTCACTATTTGATTAAAGCTAATTAGGTCTTGCTTCTTAAATGAAATTGTATTTTAATTATAAAATAACTTTTACCAAAACTTGTTCATTTTTTGTTTTATTTTTAAATTTTTGTTTATAAGAAAGTTTATTTTGCCCATAAAATTGCTTAGGACGTGGACAATGTAAATCAGGAAATTGTTATTGCTATACTAATTATATCGATGAGGATTGTTCAAGAAGTTAAAAATTATAAATAAAAAATAAACAATTCAAATTAGGAAGTGATGTTCTTTCACTTGAATCAGAATAATACAGTATAATTGATGCAAGTGACTCGTAATATTATTATATTGATTTAATAGGTAATTTTTTATAAAAAAATTGAATTAATAATAGATTTTAATAATGAAATAATGTTAACAATAAAAAAGGAAGGAGAGTAGTAAGGAGCTTTAAAAGTAGTGATGGGTGTAACAAGTATAGAAAGCCACACATTGCCTTATCCAGATAAAGAATAGTACTCATATGTTTATGATATCCCGTATGCTTTAAATACTTAAATATATTCTATTCCAACCAAGTATTTAGAAAAATATATTGGTGAAGCTAATACAAAATTTATTATTGGTTACATTTTTTAGTTTTTAGATTATTTTTATAAAAGGGATTTATAATTAAGAAAAAACTTCTTTAATTGTATAAATTGTAGTAAATTAAAGCAAGCCTAGTTATATTTATTCTTTTTTTCAAACTTTTTAGGTTCAGATTCAGATGAATCTTCGTCATCATCAGTAGTCATAATTTATTCAATAATTGCTATTTCAATTTTTCTCTTTGTTATTTGGGGAGTTATCACTTATTGTCGAGGTTATCAAATAATTAATATAAAAAACAATAATTATAGTAAGAAATAGAAGAAGATAATTATAATTTAATATAAATGGCTTTAATAATAATAATTTGTAGGTTTAAATTATTTTTTCATAAATAATTTAATTTTAGGGGGGAGAGAAATTAACTGATGAAATAATTAATTAATATATGCCTGTAATCTAATATGAATTTAGAAAAAATAATGAAAATCTTTAAAAAAATTAAAAAGACAAGTAAACCAAACAAATATAAAAATTGTTTCTATAAAATTTTTAGTTGCGCTGTATGCTTAATTGAATTTGAACCAAATTCTGAATGCAGAGAAACTATTTGCTGGCATATTTTCCATAAAGATTGCCTGGATTCCTGGCTTATGAAACATGAAGTACTTTATTTAAATTTAAATTTTATTTTTCTAAAGAATTGCCCTTATTGTAGGAGTTCGTTAAGTGTAAGGGACCTTAAAGACAGTGTATTGCATCCCAAACAATTTCCACGTAAATAAATTTAAGATGATAATATTGAACCTAATATTGAAGAAATATAAACAATTTCAGTAAGAGATGATGATCTAGCACCTTAGACTATTAATATTCGTAGTAGAGGCAATCGTTTGACATATAATTAACCAAAAAGATAATCATAAAATGTATTTGATGATTTGGAAATGATTTAACATAATAATAATAATAATATCAATAATTGATTTTATTCATTTGTTATTAATTCTTTCATTTTTTTGTCATTGTTATTTTAAAAGACCTTATTCTTTTTTTGTGGCTTTTTTAATTGAATTCTTTGCCCAATTTCAACCAAATATAATTTTAAATAATTAAATATTCTATAAAATTTAAAAAAAAAACTTAATATTATAGGCTGAAAAATTAAAATAAATTAAAATGGTCACATTTTTTTCATTTTTAATTTAATAAACCAATTTTTTTTACCAAATAAGGGTCGCGTTCGTACAAAAACAGTAAAAAAAGCTGCAAAATAATTAATTGAGAAATATTTTGGAAAAATGACTTATGACTTCCATATTAACAAAAAGATCCTTGAAGAAGTTGGCTAAGTCCCCTCAAAAAGAATTAAAAACAAAATTGCTGGATATGCTACTCATATCATGAAGAGAATTCAAAGAGGCAATGTAAGAGGAATCTCTTTAAAGTTACAAGAAATGGTATTTGCTTGAAATTTATTATATAATTTTTAGGAAAGGGAAAGAAGAATGGAGCAAATTCCAGAGCAATCAAATATTAATATTGAAGGAGGCGTTTTTATGACTGAAGATACTAAATAAATGCTCAGGTTGATTTAATAATTAATTGAAAATTATTTAGAAATGTTCACATGGATCATTTATTCTAGTATGAAAAGAAGGATCAACGTTAATAAAATAGAAGAAGAGTTATATATTTTTAATTTTAATTAATTTTTAAAGTGATTGTAAAAGAAATGACATAACACAGTAGTCTTAGATCTTTAAATAAATAAATCAATAAATAAAAATAATTTCATAATCAAAAATAATATTTGTGTTAAGTTTATAAATAAATGTAATTATAAATGATTTTGAAGTAACTAAAAAACAATTCATAAGTATTTTTATATTTATTCTGGACTAAGAAGAATTTTATTAGTAAATGAAATTTTGTCTCTTTTTGTAAGAATACTTTTCAAACTTAAAAAACAAAATTTAATAATTAAAAATATATATATACACTTCTTCCCTAAATTCTTAAGAAGTTTTTGGAATATGTTAGATTTATTTTTAAACAGAATTTAATTATTTATTAATTTTATTTGAAAATTAATTTAGCTTTTTATTCAAGAATAAAGAATTTTACTTAAAAATTGAATAGTTTTTTTCTAATTTTAAAAAAAAATCAGTTTTTTAAGATTTTAAATTTGTATTGTCTTAATTAAAAGGTGAATGTTAAGATTAAACTTTTTTCAAAGGTTTTTTTCCTAAAATTTTATTACTTTTATTAATAAATTCTGTATTTTTTAATAAACTAATTTATTTATTTGTCTTAATATTATGTAAAATTGATAAATTGCTTTTTCCCTGAATTTAAGAATCTTAATTTATATTTTATTTTTATTTATTAAAAATAGTTAGTAATTTTTAAGCTAAATTATTAGGTTTAATTTCTTCATTTATTTTATTAATTGTATTTATATCAGTTCTATAAATATTTTTATTTTCTAAATTAATTCGTTTATTATTTTTCTTACCAATTTAATATTCCTTATTAAAATAATGAAAGAAAAGTTTACAAGTGCATTAATTTGCTCTATACTATCCTTTTAAAAAGTATTAGGTATCATAGCAATGCCAAAATGTTTTGTAATTTTTTCTAAAAATTATTTAGAAGGTTTTTAATCTTTAATTCCTTAATTTTAATCTTCATCATTATTTTAAATTGTACTTGATTAGCAAGATGAAGGAAAAATTGAATTTTATTATCTGTAAATCACAGATTTTGTTCTTGGATTCATAAAGCGGCTAATTAAGCTTTATTAATGTTTATTAATTTCCTTCAAAGAAGGTATTTTTAGATAATTTTTGGTTTTTTCTTTCAATAAAGTTATTTGCTACTTATAATAATCTCCTTTTTCTGAATTCAATAAATTAGAAAATAATTCTCTATCAAAGTTTGGTTTTATATTTATATTTTACGGAATTTACTCTAAATATCCTTTTTTACCAGCTGAAACACAATGAATTAATTTTTATAAATTTGCTTATTTAATCCTTTCTACTTTAGTATTTGATTCATTATTTTAAGGAAATTGTTTCAAAAATAATTCAGAACGGGTAATTTAATCTTTTAGAGTAAGTTATTTTTCAAGTTTTAGGAAACAAAAATATTTTGTTTTTTCATCATTGAACTTACTATTAATTTTTTTGAGCATTTGTCTTTAAAATGCTGAAATGGAATTAAAGTTCATTTGATTAAAAAGTTAAGAGTTTTTTTATTTTTCTAAGAGTTTTTCTTTAAATGAATGAAAAAAATTCTCCTTTGACATATTAGTTAGTTTTTATAATTTATTAGTTTTTTTTTTATTTATTTATTTTAAATATCGAAAATGCTCATAAATTATTAATAAAATTTATTATTTTTTTAATAAAGTAGAAATTGATAAATCAAATTATTATAATAATTTCCTAGTATTTAAAATTTAAATTTAAATTATTGCTTTGTTTTTTAATGTAAAACAAACAATAAAACCAAAAATTGTATTTTTTATTATATTTAAATAACAAAAATACATTTTAAAGATTTAAAATGATTAGAATTTGAAATCAAGTTTAATTATAATTAATTTTTATGAACTTTATTTTATTTCGAATAATTAAAAAAAAATTTAATTTTTGTTTAGGAAAATAAAAAAATATAAAAATTTTATTGGATTCATTTTTTCATAAATTAATTTAATTCTAGTAATGGAAGCATAAGATAAAAATTTAGATGAATTAATTAATAATATTGAAGCATTAGTTCATCCAAGCAAAAAAAGTAAACAAGAAATTGAAGAAGCTGATCGATATTTATCTACAATTTAAAAGTAATTTATTTAATCAATTTATTAATGTTTATTAGATCCGAAATTATTTGGCTATAATCACATCAAATTTTAATGAAAGAAGGACTTTCTAAAGAAGTTTATTTTGTTTTTAAAGAGTTTTTAATAGATATATTTTTTTGGAGCTAAATTTTTAAAATAAAAGTTGTAATTTGATTTCCATTAAGTCAAGGAACAGGATAAACCAATCATCCTTGGAAATATTATAAGTATTTTGCTTAAATTATATTTTTAAACAATTTTTGGAAGATTATTTTTCAAGACATTAAACAGAAAGTAAAGGAATACTTTCTGAATTAGGATTATCCTTTATTTATTTTTATATGCAAGCAGTAATTATTTTTTTTAGTTATAAAATTTTTTCAAGTGGTCAATTTGTGGGGATTTATTGAATTTTCTTCAGTAAAATTTCTTAAAGTAGGGTCAAGAGTCCTTTGGTGAAAAAACAATTTTATAAATTTTGGAAGTAATAATAAAACAAAAAATAAATAAAAATTATTATTATTTAAAATTGTAGTAACTGCCTGAGGAAACTGATAATAGTCATATTGTTATTGAAGAAGCTAAGAGATAAGAATATAAATAATTTTTAATGAATTCATAATAACCCTTAATTATTTAATAATTGCATCTTTATGGATTATAAGAATTGAATGAAAAAAAAATTTACAGAGTAAATATTTATAATTTCTTAAAATAAAATATATTTTAAAGTTATTTAAATGTTTAAGGAATTGGCTTGAATTAGGTAATTTTTCTATTTAAATTAATAAAAACAGCTCACAGGTGAAAATATTACTGTCTTTCAAAATTTGCATAACCATTCTTTATTCCAAAAATCCTTTTATTATTTACAAAGTGCAGAACTAACAGAAAAGGCAGGAGATATTATTGCCGCCACATTAAATGTTATGAAAAATGTTTCATAATGTTAGGATTTATTTAATTTTATATTGAATAATGTTTGTAGTTTAGAGAAAAAGTTTAAAAATTTTATTAATTGTTTTTTTTAGTTGCAAAGAATGCTTGACAGATGAATTAATGGATCAAGTAGAATAATATGTTAGAGTATTGACCAAATTTGGAATGAAATTTTCTAATGAATTAATTTTTAATTTATAAAATGTAGCTATGTAAATAATTGAAATTTTAAATACAATTATGGGAAATACTAATTTTGATGGTAAATTTTAAAAAGCAAATACTAATGTTAATTATAGAAATTTACAGAATAATTAATTTTTGGGTAAGATTCGTTAAATAATTGAAAATTATATCTAATAAATAAATCTAATAAGAAAAAATTCTCTAATATTCAAATTAATTTTCAACATTGATAAATCTAATTTGCTAAAAACTTAGATTGTCAAAGGAACATTTTTAATTTTATAATTCTGAATTTGATAATGATGATTCTGAAGAAAATGAGGATTTCAAAGAAAAAAATTAGTTTTTAATAAATATTATTTTTAGTTTTTTGTTTTTAGATTAAGATACGAATTAAAATTACTATTATAAGATCTTTGCTCTTTACTAAGTTTTGAAAATCTAATGGCTATTATTGCCCAAAATATTTAACAATTAATAGACAAACTTATTGCATAAAATTCAGCTGAATGGACTTTCTATGAAGCTAATTTATATGCAATTTATAGTATTACGCGTGATTGTAAAAATTTAATTATTATTGTAATTTTAATTAAGTAAATGAATCCAGTTGCACTTATTTGTTCGAAGT